>NZ_UGQM01000001.1:0-2400000 GCF_900454025.1 Mycolicibacterium gilvum
GTGTCGTTGACAACTGACCCCGATCCCCCCTTCGTCGCGATCTGGGACAACGTCGTCACCGAATTGAACGGCACCGGCGGCACCCAGAACGGCTCCCTCACTCCGCAACAGCGGGCCTGGCTGAAACTGGTGCGTCCCCTCGTCATCACCGAGGGTTTCGCGTTGCTGTCCGTCCCGACGCCGTTCGTCCAGAACGAGATCGAACGACACCTACGCGAACCCATCGTCGCGGCGTTGAGCCGGCAGCTCGGTCAGCGCGTCGAGCTGGGGGTGCGCATCGCCGATCCCGCCGCCGACGACGTCAACGACGGCGCCGCGGTGACAGCGTCGCCAGTGCCCGCCGACACCGACGAGGTCGACGACGATCTGGCCGCCAGGGCCAGCGCCGAGGAGAGCTGGCCCTCGTACTTCAACCGGGCCAAGACCTCCGCCGAAGACGACAGCCTGTCGGTCAACCTGAATCGTCGCTACACCTTCGAGACGTTCGTCATCGGAGCCTCGAACCGCTTCGCGCACGCTGCGTCCCTGGCCATTGCCGAAGCGCCCGCCCGCGCGTACAACCCGTTGTTCATCTGGGGCGAATCGGGTCTGGGCAAGACCCATCTGCTTCACGCCGCCGGCAATTACGCGCAGCGTCTCTTTCCCGGAATGCGGGTCAAGTACGTCTCCACCGAGGAATTCACCAACGACTTCATCAACTCGCTGCGTGATGACCGCCGTGCCTCGTTCAAGCGCACCTATCGCGACATCGACGTGCTGCTCGTCGACGACATCCAGTTCATCGAGGGCAAAGACGGCATTCAGGAAGAGTTCTTCCACACGTTCAACACCCTGCACAACGCCAACAAGCAGATCGTGATCTCCTCCGACCGGCCGCCCAAGCAGCTGGCCACGCTCGAGGACCGGCTCCGCACCCGTTTCGAGTGGGGGCTGATCACCGACGTCCAACCGCCCGAGCTCGAGACCCGAATCGCGATCCTGCGCAAGAAGGCCCAGATGGATCGTCTCGACGTGCCCGACGACGTTCTGGAACTCATCGCGAGCAGGATCGAACGCAACATCCGCGAACTCGAGGGTGCGCTCATCCGCGTCACCGCTTTCGCCTCGCTGAACAAGACCTCGATCGACAAGTCGCTGGCCGAGATCGTGCTGCGCGATCTCATCTCCGATCCCGGCACGATGCAGATCAGTACCGCGGCCATCATGGCGGCCACCGCCGAGTACTTCGAGACCAGCGTCGACGAGCTGCGTGGCCCGGGTAAGACCCGCGCGCTGGCGCAGTCCCGCCAGATCGCGATGTATCTGTGCCGCGAGCTGACCGACCTGTCACTGCCGAAGATCGGCCAGGCGTTCGGCCGCGATCACACCACAGTCATGTACGCGGAGAAGAAGATTCGGGCCGAAATGGCCGAGCGGCGTGAAGTCTTCGACCACGTCAAGGAACTCACCACACGGATCCGCCAGCGCTCCAAGCGTTGAGCCGAACCCCCGTATCCCTCACCCCGTGCGCTGCCCCCGTTGGGCGTGTCGCACGCGTGTCGCGGCCCGACTGTCATTTCGCGCTGAAAATCTTCTGTCACAGCGGTCCCAACAGCCACGCCACGGCATGTGCACGGCCCTGTGCACAACCTGCGGTCAACCCGTGCACGACGGCATCGGCATTCCCCAGCCGGCTGTCCATCCACAATTGCTCCGCAGCCGCCGCACAGCTGTCCACAGGTTGCGCACACCGCAGATGCGCCGCTGGCCTGCACGGAAGCGCCCTCATCCCCAATCTGCACAACCCCTACTACTGATACTTGTTTATCTCTCGAGAAATCCTTTAGAAGAAGGGCCCTGGGGAATGTTGTCGTTCATGGCTCTGACATGCCCCGACTCGCCCGCCTGTCAGCCCGATCGTTTAGCTTTCAAGTTGGAGCGGAAAGCTCTACGGTGGTTCAGCGGCAGCCGTTCCGGTCGTCGCGGCGCAGTTCGACCGGTGTGCCGCGGCATCTGCCGAAACCGCTGGTGAAGGCTTTGGCTTGGTGTGCATCGAAGGGACGCTATGAACGTGGCGACAACGGCTGGTCTGTCGGATCTGAAATTCCGGCTGACTCGCGAAGACTTCGCCGACGCTGTCGCATGGGTCGCGCGCAACCTGCCCTCCCGACCCACCGTCCCCGTCCTGGCCGGTGTGCTGCTGACCGGATCCGACGAGGGCCTCACCGTGTCGGGATTCGACTACGAGGTCTCGGCCGAGGTGCAGATCCCCGCCGAAATCGCTTCTCCGGGAAGCGTTCTCGTGTCAGGGCGGTTGCTCTCCGACATCGTGCGGTCGTTGCCGGCTAAGCCGGTGGACGTCAGCGTCGAAGGTACCCGCGTGTCGTTGACCTGCGGAAGCGCCCGCTTCTCGCTGCCCACCATGGCCGTCGAGGACTACCCCACCCTGCCCACCCTGCCTGACGAGACGGGCGTCGTCTCGGCCGATCTGTTCGCCGAGGCGATCGGTCAGGTCGCCGTCGCCGCAGGCCGCGACGACACGCTGCCGATGCTGACGGGAATCCGGGTCGAGATCTCCGGCGAGAAAGTCGTTTTGGCCGCCACCGACAGGTTCCGTCTGGCGGTCCGCGAGTTGACCTGGTCCGCGGGTGCCGCCGGAGTGGAAGCAGCGGTGCTGGTTCCGGCGAAGACGCTCGCCGAGGCCGCCAAGGCCGGAACCGACGGCACCGATGTGCATCTGGCCCTCGGTCAGGGTCCGACGGTCGGCAAGGAAGGTCTGCTCGGTATCCGCAGCAAGGGCAAGCGCAGCACCACGCGTCTGCTGGATGCGGAGTTCCCGAAGTTCCGCCAGCTGCTGCCCACCGAACACACCGCCATCGCGACCATCGGTGTCGCCGAGCTGACCGAAGCCATCAAGCGCGTGGCGCTGGTCGCCGACCGCGGTGCGCAGGTCCGGATGGAATTCGCCGACGATGTGCTGCGTCTTTCGGCCGGCGCCGACGACGTCGGTCGCGCCGAGGAAGATCTTCCCGTGCAGTTCTCCGGGGACCCGCTGACCATCGCGTTCAACCCGTCCTACCTGACCGACGGTCTGGGGTCGCTGCACGCCGAGCGGGTGACGTTCGGCTTCACCACCCCCAGCCGTCCGGCGGTGCTGCGTCCGGCCGGTGATGATGACGGGAGCGCCACAGGCAGCGGACCGTACCCGGCAGCCCAGACCGACTACGTGTATCTGTTGATGCCGGTGCGCCTTCCGGGCTGACCGGGTTCACTCGACACGAGAGGGAGGCTCACCATGCAGCTGGGTCTGATCGGTCTCGGCAAGATGGGTTTCAACATGCGCGCGCGGTTGCGCGACGGCGGCCACGATGTCGTGGGGTACGACCCGCGACCCGAGGTGTCGGATGTGGAGTCCCTCGAGGAGTTGGCGCAACGACTGGACGCCCCGCGAGTGGTGTGGGTGATGGTGCCCTCGGGCACGGTGACCGACAGCACGATCACCGAGCTCGCTGAGGTTCTCTCCGAGGGCGACCTCGTGATCGACGGCGGCAACTCCCGCTACACCGAGGACCAGCCACACGCGAAAATGTTGGCGCAGAAAGGAATCGGATTCGTCGACGCCGGTGTGTCCGGTGGTATCTGGGGTCTGACCGAGGGCTACGGGCTGATGGTCGGAGGCAGCGACGCCGACATCGCCCGCGCCATGCCGATCTTCGACACGCTGCGCCCGCCGGGTCCGCAGGAGGACGGGTTCGTCCACGTCGGACCCGTGGGAGCCGGGCACTTCGCCAAGATGGTGCACAACGGCATCGAGTACGCGCTGATGACCGCGTACGCCGAAGGCTACGAACTGCTGGCCGCCGAAGAACTCGTGAAAGATCCCCAGGCTGTCTATCAGGCCTGGACCAATGGCACGGTGGTGCGGTCCTGGCTGCAGCAACTGCTGGCCAAGGCTCTCAAAGAAGATCCCGATCTCAGCGAGATCAGCGGCTACACCGAGGATTCCGGCGAAGGACGCTGGACGGTGGAGGAAGCCATCCGGCTGCGGGTACCGGTTCCCGGCATCGCCGCGTCGCTGTTCGCCCGGTTCCTGTCCCGTCAGGAGGAATCCCCGACCATGCGGGCGGTGGCCGCGTTGCGGAACCAGTTCGGTGGCCACGCCGTCAAGCGCGTCAGCGAATCAGGCTGACAAGGTGTCCCCGTGTACGTTCGTCACCTTGCGCTGACCGATTTCCGGTCGTGGTCGCGCGTCGAACTCGAGCTGTCGCCGGGACGCACGGTGTTCGTCGGCCCCAACGGCTTCGGTAAGACGAATCTTGTTGAGGCACTGTGGTATTCGGCGACACTTGGTTCGCATCGGGTGGCCTCGGACGCGCCGCTGATCAGGGCGGGCGCGGAGCGCGCGGTGGTCTCGACGATCGTCGTCAACGAGGGGCGCGAACTCGCCGTCGATCTCGACATCACCTCGGGGCGGGCCAACAAAGCCCGGCTGAACCGCTCCCCTGTCCGTTCGGCCCGCGAGATTCTCGGTGTGCTGCGGGCCGTGTTGTTCGCACCAGAGGATCTCGCCCTGGTGCGCGGAGACCCGGGCGACCGCCGGCGCTACCTCGACGAGCTCGCCACCACCCGCCGACCGCGGATCGCCGCGGTGCGTGCCGACTACGACAAGGTGGTGCGGCAGCGCACCGCACTGCTCAAGACCGCATCGTCGGCGAGGTTTCGCGGGGATCGCGGGGCGCTCGAGACCCTCGACGTCTGGGACGGCCACCTGGCCGCCCACGGCGCCCAATTGATCGCTGCACGTGTCGATCTCGTCCACGAGCTGGCCCCGGAGGTCGAGAAGGCTTACCAGCTGCTGGCCCCGGCGTCACGTCCGGCTGCCGTCCGGTACCGCAGCGGCGTCGAGGTGGTGGAGGCCGAAGCCGCGGCAGGCAACAGCGACCCGGAGGTGTTCGAGGCCGCCCTGCTCGATGCACTGAGTCGGCGTCGGGACACCGAGTTGGAGCGTGGAGTGTGCCTGGTCGGACCGCACCGCGACGACCTCGAGCTGAGGCTGGGAGATCAGCCCGCGAAAGGTTTTGCCAGCCACGGGGAATCGTGGTCGATGGCGTTGTCGCTGCGGTTGGCGGCCTATGAGCTGCTCCGGGCGGACGGGAGCGATCCGGTGCTGCTGCTCGACGACGTGTTCGCCGAATTGGACAGTGCGAGAAGGCAGGCGCTGGCCCAGGTGGCGGCGTCGGCGGAGCAGGTGCTGGTCACCGCCGCGGTCGTCGAGGACATCCCCGTCGACTGGGATGCCCGGCGGATCGAGATAGCGATGACAGACAGCGACCTCGGCAGGGTTTCGGTGCTTTCGGGGGTGACGCAGTGAGCGATGACGACGACAACAACATCGGGCCACCCCCGCACCTCGAGGGACTCAAGGGAATGGACCTGGTCCGTCGCGCACTGGAGGAGGCGCGGGGTGCCGCGCGGCAGCAGGGAAAGAACGTCGGGCACGGCAGGACCGCACCGAGCGGTTCGCCCCGTCGGGGCACCGCCCGCTCACGACGTCGATGGTCGGGTCCGGGACCGGACAACCGGGACCCGCAGTTGCTCGGTTCCCTCACCGGTGATCTGGCGCGCGCCCGCGGCTGGTCGGGACGCGTGGCCCAGGGTGCGGTGTTCGGGCGGTGGCGCGCCGTGGTCGGAGATCAGATCGCCGACCACGCCTCCCCCACCACTCTCACCGAGGGCGTGCTGACCGTATCGGCGGAGTCGACGGCCTGGGCGACGCAGCTGCGGATGGTCCAGTCGCAGATTCTGGCCAAGATCGCCGCGGCGGTGGGAGACGGTGTCGTCACGTCGCTGAAGATCGTCGGTCCGGTGGGGCCGTCGTGGCGGAAGGGGCCGTACAACGTGCGGGGGCGGGGTCCCCGCGACACGTACGGCTGACCGGGATTTTCACAGTGGGCTGAGAGCCGCCAGAACACAACAGGACACTTCTCTCGCCGTCAAGACCTAACTACGACCGAGAAATTCCGCGCACGGCGCGAATAGCTATGTGGAAACACCCCCGCAGAATCGGTCCTGACGGTGTGTGAAGGTAGACTGTGACGGTGATCCGCGAGCGGTCGTCGGCTGCTCCGCAGGCGATTCCCTGCCAAAGAACCGAGGAGACGCGTCCAACGTGGCTGCCCAGAAGAAAAATGCTCCCAGTGAGTACGGCGCCGATTCCATCAAGGTGCTCGAAGGTCTCGAAGCGGTCCGTAAACGTCCGGGCATGTACATCGGCTCCACCGGCGAGCGCGGTCTGCACCACCTTATCTGGGAGGTAGTGGACAACGCCGTCGACGAGGCGATGGCGGGCTTCGCCACCAAGGTCGACGTGCGCATTCTCGAGGACGGCGGTGTCCAGGTCACCGACGACGGCCGAGGTATCCCGGTCGCGATGCACTCCACGGGAATTCCCACCATCGACGTGGTGATGACCGTGCTGCATGCCGGCGGCAAGTTCGAAGAGGGCGCCTACCAGGTGTCGGGCGGTCTGCACGGTGTCGGTGTGTCGGTCGTCAACGCGTTGTCCAGTCGGCTTGAGGCCGACGTGCGCAAAGACGGACACGAGTGGTTCCAGACCTATGACAGGTCGGTGCCGGGGACTCTGCGCAAGGGAGACCCGACCGACAAGACAGGTACCACCATCCGGTTTTGGGCCGACCCCGAAATCTTCGAGACCACCAACTATGACTTCGAAACCATCGCGCGGCGCCTGCAGGAGATGGCATTCCTGAACAAGGGACTCACCATCGAGCTGACCGATGAGCGGGTCGCCCCCGAGGAGGTCGTCGACGACGTGGTCAGCGATCACGCCGAGGCACCCAAGTCGGCTGAGGAGAAGGCCGCCGAGGCGAGCGCACCGCAGAAGGTCAAGCACCGGGTGTTCCACTACCCCGGTGGTCTGGTCGACTTCGTCAAGCACATCAACCGGACCAAGACCGCGATCCAGCCGAGCGTCATCGACTTCGACGGCAAGGGTGAGGGCCACGAGGTCGAGATCGCGATGCAGTGGAACGCCGGCTACTCCGAATCGGTGCACACGTTCGCCAACACCATCAACACCCATGAGGGCGGTACCCACGAAGAGGGATTCCGCGCAGCGTTGACGACCGTGGTGAACAAGTACGCCAAGGACAAGAAGCTCCTCAAGGAGAAGGACCCCAACCTCACCGGCGACGATATCCGGGAAGGCCTGGCCGCCGTCATCTCGGTGAAGGTGTCACAGCCGCAGTTCGAGGGGCAGACCAAGACCAAGCTGGGCAACACCGAGGTCAAGTCGTTCGTGCAGAAGATCTGCAACGAGCAGCTCAACCACTGGTTCGAGTCCAATCCCGCCGAGGCGAAAACCGTCATCAACAAAGCGGTCTCGTCCGCGCAGGCGCGCATCGCCGCCCGCAAGGCGCGCGAACTGGTGCGGCGCAAGAGCGCCACCGACATCGGCGGGCTGCCCGGCAAGCTGGCCGATTGCCGCTCCACCGACCCGACGAAGTCGGAACTGTATGTGGTGGAGGGTGATTCGGCCGGCGGCTCCGCCAAGAGTGGTCGCGACTCGATGTTCCAGGCGATCCTGCCGTTGCGCGGCAAGATCATCAACGTCGAGAAGGCCCGTATCGATCGGGTGCTGAAGAACACCGAAGTGCAGGCGATCATCACCGCGCTCGGCACGGGTATCCATGACGAGTTCGACATCTCCAAGCTGCGCTATCACAAGATCGTGCTGATGGCCGACGCGGACGTCGACGGTCAGCACATCTCGACGCTGCTGCTGACGTTGCTGTTCCGGTTCATGAAACCGCTTGTCGAGAACGGCCATATCTTCCTGGCCCAACCACCGCTGTACAAGCTCAAGTGGCAGCGCACCGATCCCGAGTTCGCCTACTCCGACCGCGAACGCGACGGTCTGCTCGAGGCCGGCCGTGCCGCGGGCAAGCGCATCAATGTCGAAGACGGCATCCAGCGGTACAAGGGTCTCGGTGAGATGGACGCCAAGGAACTGTGGGAGACCACGATGGATCCGTCGGTGCGCGTGCTGCGCCAGGTCACCCTCGACGACGCCGCCGCGGCCGACGAGCTGTTCTCGATCCTGATGGGTGAGGACGTGGAGGCACGTCGCAGCTTCATCACCCGCAACGCCAAAGACGTTCGCTTCCTGGATGTTTAAGACGATCTTCGCGATTGAGGACTGAAACCATATGACTGACACCACCCTGCCGCCCGGCGACGAGGCCGGCGACCGCATCGAGCCGGTCGACATCCAGCAGGAGATGCAGCGCAGCTACATCGACTACGCGATGAGCGTGATCGTCGGCCGCGCGCTGCCCGAGGTCCGCGACGGTCTCAAGCCGGTGCACCGCCGCGTGCTGTACGCGATGTTCGACTCGGGCTTCCGTCCCGACCGCGGACACGCGAAATCCGCACGCTCCGTTGCCGAGACGATGGGCAACTACCACCCGCACGGTGACTCGTCGATCTACGACACCCTGGTGCGCATGGCCCAGCCGTGGTCGCTGCGCTACCCGCTCGTCGACGGCCAGGGCAACTTCGGTTCGCCGGGCAACGACCCGCCGGCCGCGATGCGGTATTGCGTCACGGGCGACGCGATGGTGGCCTTGCCAGAAGGCAAGTCCATTCGCATAGGTAAGGTGCTGCCGGGAGCCCTACCGCACACTGACAACTCGATCGAGCTCAAAGTTCTCGATCGTCACGGTGAGCCGGTTCTCGCTGATCGCCTGTTCCACTCCGGCTATCACCAAACATGGACCGTGCGTACAGAAGCCGGACACTCGGTCACTGGCACGGGCAACCACCCATTGTTGTGCCTCATCGATCTCGGTGGCCTGCCCACACTGCTGTGGAAGCTCGTCGAAGAGATCGAACGCGGTGACATCGTGGTGATGCACGCCGAAAGTACGGTTGTTGAAAGAAATCGGTCCGATGAGGTCATAAACTGTGCACTCGCGAGGCTCAACGACCGCTTTCCGGACGATCCCGATGTGCGTTCGATCGCCACCGAGCTCACGGATGGACGCTTCTACTATGCGCGCGTGGCCTCCGTCAGCGACGCCGGCGTGCAACCCGTGTACAGCCTCCGAGTGGACACCGACGACCATTCATTCATCACCAACGGTTTCGTCAGCCATAACACGGAAGCCCGCCTCACCCCGCTGGCGATGGAGATGCTGCGCGAAATCGACGAGGAGACAGTCGATTTCGTCCCTAACTACGACGGCCGGGTGCAGGAGCCGACGGTTCTGCCGAGCCGGTTCCCCAACCTGCTGGCCAACGGCTCCGGCGGCATCGCCGTCGGTATGGCCACCAACATGCCTCCGCACAACCTCCGCGAGCTCGCCGAGGCGGTCTACTGGTGCCTGGACAACCATGAGGCCGACGAGGAAGCCACCCTCGATGCCGTGTGCGAGCGGGTCAAGGGCCCCGACTTCCCGACCTACGGGCTGATCGTCGGCTCGCAGGGCATCGACGACACCTACAAGACCGGGCGCGGTTCGATCCGCATGCGCGGCGTCGTCGAAATCGAAGAGGATGCGCGCGGGCGCACCTCTCTGGTGATCACCGAGTTGCCGTATCAGGTCAACCACGACAACTTCATCACCTCGATCGCCGAGCAGGTGCGCGACGGCAAGCTGACCGGGATCTCGAACATCGAGGACCAGTCCAGCGACCGCGTGGGTCTGCGCATCGTCGTGGAGATCAAGCGTGACGCCGTGGCCAAGGTGGTGCTGAACAACCTCTACAAGCACACCCAGCTGCAGACCAGCTTCGGCGCGAACATGCTCTCGATCGTCGACGGCGTCCCCCGCACGCTGCGGCTCGACCAACTGATCCGGCACTACGTCAACCACCAGTTGGACGTCATCGTGCGCCGCACCCGGTACCGGCTGCGCAAGGCCAACGAGCGCGCCCACATCCTGCGCGGTCTGGTCAAGGCACTCGACGCCCTCGACGAGGTCATCGCGTTGATCCGGGCATCGCAGACCGTCGAGATCGCCCGCAGCGGCCTGATCGAGTTGCTCGACATCGACGAGATCCAGGCCCAGGCGATCCTCGACATGCAGTTGCGGCGCCTGGCCGCTCTCGAGCGCCAGCGCATCGTCGACGATCTGGCCAAGATCGAGGCCGAGATCGCCGACCTCGAGGACATCCTGGCCAAGCCGGAGCGTCAGCGCGCGATCGTGCACGACGAGCTCAAGGAGATCGTCGACAAATACGGTGACGACCGCCGCACCCGGATCATCCCGGCCGACGGCGACGTCGCCGACGAGGACCTCATCGCCCGCGAAGAGGTCGTCGTCACGATCACCGAGACCGGCTATGCCAAACGCACGAAATCCGACCTGTACCGCAGCCAGAAACGCGGCGGCAAGGGTGTTCAGGGTGCGGGCCTCAAGCAGGACGACATCGTCAATCACTTCTTCGTGTGCTCCACCCACGACTGGATCCTGTTCTTCACCACGCAGGGCCGCGTCTACCGGGCCAAGGCCTACGACCTGCCCGAGGCGTCGCGGACCGCGCGCGGTCAACACGTCGCGAACCTGCTGGCCTTCCAGCCGGAGGAGCGCATCGCGCAGGTGATCCAGCTCAAGACCTACGAGGACGCGCCGTACCTGGTCCTCGCGACCCGCAACGGGCTGGTCAAGAAGTCCCGCCTGGTCGACTTCGACTCCAACCGTTCCGGCGGCATCGTCGCGGTGAACCTGCGTGACGGCGACGAACTCGTCGGCGCGGTGTTGTGTTCGGCCGACGACGATCTGCTGCTGGTGTCGGCGAAGGGTCAGTCGATCCGCTTCTCGGCGACCGACGAGGCGCTGCGGCCGATGGGCCGCGCCACCTCGGGTGTGCAGGGCATGCGGTTCAACGAGGAAGACCAGCTGCTGTCGCTCAACGTGGTCCGTGAGGGGACGTATCTGCTGGTGGCCACCTCCGGCGGTTACGCCAAGCGCACCGCGATCGAGGAGTACTCCGCGCAGGGCCGCGGCGGCAAGGGCATCCTCACGATCCAGTACGACCGTCGTCGTGGCACGCTGGTCGGAGCGCTGATCGTCGACGACGACACCGAGCTGTATGCCATCACGTCCGGGGGCGGTGTCATCCGGACGGCGGCGCGGCAGGTTCGTAAGGCCGGGCGCCAGACGAAGGGTGTTCGGTTGATGAACCTGGGCGAGGGCGACACACTGATCGCGATCGCCCGGAACGCTGAAGCCGGCGACAGCACGGACGAGGTCGAGACCGACCCGGACGCGACGGATGAGGAGTCGTAGGTGAGCTCTCCGAAAGAGCCCGGGCCCGCCCATGCGGGTGACGGTGCGGCCCCTGCCGAAGGTCCCGGGAACGGATCTGCGGCTCCCGGTCACGACGCCGGCGCGCGGCCTGCGCACGTCGCCGACACGACCGAGCTGCCGCCGTGGCAGCGGGGCCCGGCCACCCGGGCCAGGCAGCAGCCCCAGGCTCCGGGGTCACCTCGTCCCGACGGTCCGCGCGGAGGCAATCAGGGCGGGCTCGACGCCCGGTTGAACCGGTTCATGGCAGGGGGATCCGCCCCGTCGGGTGCACCGGACGCTCCCCCGCGCAACGAGCCACCTCGCAATGACGCACCCCGCAACGAGCCGCCGCGCAACGAGCCGGCCCCGCGGAACGACCGCACCGACGTCGTCCGCCCCGAGCCGAAGCCGCGGCACGAGGGCGGCCGGCCCGAGGGCGCCGCGTACGCCAGCGAACTGCCGGACCTGTCGGGCCCGCGGCCGCCGCAGCCGCCGCGCAAGCCCATCGAGCGACCGTCGACGGAGTCGAAGCCGCCGGCCAAGGGTTCGCCGTCACCGGCGGGGCGGGTGCAGGTGGCGTCGCGGCAGCACCGGGGTCCGGTGCGCGCCAGCATGCAGATCCGTCGCGTGGATCCGTGGAGCACGCTGAAGGTCTCGCTGCTTCTGTCGGTGGTGCTGTTCTTCGTGTGGATGATCGCGGTTGCGTTCCTGTACCTCGTGCTCGGCGGCATGGGCGTGTGGAGCAAGCTCAACAGCAACGTGGGCGATCTGTTGACCAGCGCCAGCGGAAGCTCCGGCGGGGAGTTGGTGTCCAGCGGCACCATCTTCGGCGGGGCGGCACTGATCGGCCTGGTGAACATCGTCCTGCTGACGGCCGGAGCGACGATCGGCGCGTTCATCTACAACCTCACCACCGACCTGGTGGGCGGTGTGGAGGTCACGCTGGCCGATCGCGACTGAGGTCACCACTTCGCGGTTTGGGAGACGGGTTGTCCGTGAGGTAATCTCGCTGCTCGGCCCGTGAGGTTGACGGGGCTATAGCTCAGGCGGTTAGAGCGCTTCGCTGATAACGAAGAGGTCGGAGGTTCGAGTCCTCCTAGCCCCACAGGAAGGTACGTCGATGAAGCTGGTGCTGGCGCTCGCTGCGGGCGCCGCGGTGCTCGCCTCGTTGGTCGTGTGGCGAACCCAGCACGGTGCCGAGGTCTGGCACCGACTCGACGAGACGCCTTCCTGACGGCGAGGGGCCTTAGCTCAGTTGGTAGAGCGCTGCCTTTGCAAGGCAGATGTCAGGAGTTCGTGCCTTATCTGTAGGAGAGTGAGTTCGAAGTGGGGATGACCAGCGGTGACACCGTCACGGTCATGTCCGTGACGGGGCCATAGTTCAACGGTAGAACGGGGCCTTTGCAAGGCTCAGATCGGGGTTCGATTCCCCGTGGCTCCACGAATGGAGTACAGACGAATTCATATCTGAGACCTCCTTCCCGACGAGCAAAAGTGTCATACCCGTGGAGTACCACCGGATGCGGCCTTGATCAGCACCAGGTCCGGCGCTGGCGCTCCTGGCACCGCTGGACCACCCTGGCCATGCTTGCCCACGCCTTCCTGGCGGTGGCCACCGCGATCGAACGCGACACCACGGCCACCCCGGCAGGCCTGATCGCGTTGACCGTCAACGAGTTTCGACGTCTCTTCGACGCCCTGCTCCTGGCCACCACCCACACCATCGAAACCCTGCTGGCCTGGTCACGATGGCGACGACGACACCAATACCGAGCACGCCTTTCCCACTACAAACGGCGCGAACACTCCGCCAGCGAGCCGAGGACGCCAATCATCATGCGCCCCGCCGGTGTGGAGTAGTCGATGCCGTCGGTGACCGACACCAGGGTGATGCCTCGCTCGGTCAACTCTTTGACGGTCTGAAGGACGTGAAGCATGTTGCGGCCCAGCCGGTCGAGTTTCCACACGACGACCGTGTCGCCCTCACGGACGTAGTCGAGGAGGGCAGCGAGGCCGGGCCGGTCGTCGCGGGAACCCGACATCACATCGGAGAACATCTTGCTGACCCCGGCGGTGGTGAGTGCCTCGTTCTGCTGATCAAGCGTCTGGGCCACGGTCGAGACGCGGGTGTAGCCGATGCGGGTGCCCATGGGCTTGGCGGAGGCGTCCGCGTACTGACTCATAACAGCGCCAACGCGATTATCGAGACGCCTATTTCTGCGACCAACATTCGAGACACGTCGACCTGGTCCTTCTTGGCGCTGCGAGCCGTGCAGCGCCCAGTCTCAGGTGTGATCCATTTCGAGACACGCCTGGCAGTGACTAGCAACAGTAGAAACGTCAGTCGCCTCAACTGCAAAGTCTGGGCAGAGCATCAGAGTCTGACCTGAGTTAGGACATTTTGCTTAGTGCCCCGGTTCCGGGGATGCCGAGGCGGACCAATCGTGGCGTCAGACGGGCGTCGCGTTGAGGATTTCAACGTCGACCTCGGTAACCCGTAACACCCGGCTCGACCCGATGTCGAAGAAGAGCCCGGCCAACTCGACTCGTTGCTCCGTGGTGGCGGGTCCGACGACGGGATGGCCCCTCAGAGTGTGCAACTGCTGAGCCACGTTCACCATGGCCAACTGGTCGCAGGGATCGAATCCGGCGGCGGCTGCCGCCCGGCCGACTGGGTGGCCGGCGCGAAGCGCATGCAGACTCGGCGCCGCCTGGTCAACCCATGCTGCGACCGCAGCCGGGATACCGTCGTTATGACCGGCTTCGACAAGCAACGCTTTCATCGCCCCGCACCCGGAATGTCCACAGACGATGACGGTGTTGACGTCTAACTCGATGACGCCATACGCCAGCGCCGCTTCCACCGACATGTCGGCACCGTTCGGCGGGACGATATTGCCGAGGTTGCGCACGGTGAAAAGGTCGCCCGGTCCACTGGCGGTGATCAGGTTGGGTACGACGCGCGAGTCGGCGCACGTCAGAAACAGGGCGTGCGGTCGCTGCCCGTGGCGTAGATCATCGAAATGTCCAAGAAGCAGCGGAGCGTGTCGGCGGTGATAACGCGCGATGCCCTCCAACACCGGGGCGAGTGTCGAACCGGTCCCGTCGTCGTGGTGGCTGTGGGCACGCCAGGGCAAGAGTAAGCGCGCGATTCCGGGCTGCGGCCGGCGAATCGGCGGTCCGGCGGTGGCTTCTGTCATCGCGGTCCCGCCGATCTCGTCGATGACGACGGTCCCGCCGGTCGCGCGGTGCCGTCGGGCCCAGTCCTCAATGACCTCATAGGCGGCGTGGTCGAGGAAGTCGACGGTTATCTCGACGGTGACGTGGCTGCCGTCCGGGACCGAGGCCAGCACATGCGACAACCGAGGCAACGACAGGAAGCTAAGTGTCCCTTCCAGGGTGACACGCCAGCGGTTAGAACCCTGCTCGCCGATCGGCTCGGCATGCACCGATGCGCGTACCACCCGCCACAACACCACCACGAGGGACACCGCGATGCCGAGGGCGACCCCTTCCAGCAGGTTCAAGAACATTACCCCGGCGACCGTGACGGCATACACCCCCAGGTCGCCGGTGCGGTGAGCCAGCCGGATGTGCGCCAACTTGACCAGCTGGATGCCGATCACAACCAGCAACCCGGCCAGTGCCGCCTTCGGTATCTGCTGCACCAGACCGGCCAACAGCAAAGAAAACACCATCACCCACACGCCGTGCAGGATCGCCGAAGCTTGAGTGCGCGCACCTGCGGTGACGTTGGTGGCGCTGCGGACGATCACGCCGGTCACCGGCAGGCCCCCGAGCATCCCCGACGCCATGTTGGCCGCCCCCTGACCGATGAGCTCGCGGTCCAGATTCGCCTTGCGGCCGCCGTGCATCTTGTCGACCGCGACGGCCGACAGCAGGGTCTCCACACTGGCGATCAACGCGAACGTCAGCACGGCCAAAGCGAACGCGAACCATCTGCCGTCCGGCAAGGCCGGCAGGCCGACCGCGTCGAAAATCGAGCCGTTGAATTCAAGTCTGTCGGCGTTGACCGGCGGAATCAGCGACACCAGCGTGGCGGCGACGATCGCCACCAGCGGCCCGGGCAGTTTCTGTAACCAGGCCGGCATCCACTTCCAGCCCAGCATCACCGCGACTACGACCAGCCCCACGGCGACGTCGCTGAGATGTGGGGAACGAATCTGATCCGGCAACGCCGACAAGTTGCCCCACACCGAACTCATAGACGTGTGGCCCATCAGAACGTGGACTTGCTGGAACGCGATCGTGATGCCGATTCCGGCGAGCATCGCGTGCACCACTATCGGCGATATGGCCAGCGCTGTTCGCGCGATGCGGCTTAGACCGAAGATGATCTGCAACACGCCCGCCGCGACCGTGATCGCGGTGGTGACTTTCCAGCCGAAGGTGTCCACAGTCTGGGCCACCACGACGGTCAACCCAGCTGCCGGGCCTGCTACCAGCAGCGGCGCCCCGCCCAGTACTCCGGCGATGATCCCGCCGACCACCGCGGCAATCAGGCCCGCCATGATCGGCGCGTTGGAGGCGATGGCGATGCCCAACGACAGCGGCAACGCCACCAAGAACACCACGATCGACGCCGGCACGTCGTACCGCACTACGGATCTCAGCAGGTCACGGAGCGCCGTCGGCTGGCGGACGGGTGCGTCGTCAGCTGTGGCGGTCGAAGCGGGTACGGGCATGGCAAGTCATCCTATCCGTGCGTCGTCAAACACCCAGTGTGCCGAAGAAAGTGGACATGGCAAGTCATCCGATGTACCCGACGCCCCGCTCGCCACCCAGACCCTTGCTGAGCGCGCGACGGTGCGGGCCAGACCTACCCTGATCTCGTGACCACCACGGTGCTGGTCGTCGATGACGAAAAGAAGTTGCGGCCTGAAATACCAATAGGCGTAAGCGGCGAACCAGTTGTTGTTGCCGCCCTAGAGGATCACCGTGTCGTCGTTGGAGATGCCGCGCTCGCTGAGCAGCTTGGAGAACTGGTCTCGATCGACGAAGTCGCGGCACCATCTACTGACCTTAATAGTGGATCACCTACGGCAGTGCTACGTAGACCTCACCAAGCTGGAAACGGATCCCTCACCGCATTCTGAGAGTCGCCTCTCACGGCAGGCCGAACCAGCGCTCTCGGCGCTGGGGGGCGAAGTCCCGCTTCTCGGCAGCCAGTGCGGCGGATGGTCCCTCCAGAACCCCGGTCGGTTTGGCGCCGCTCAGGAAGTTGGCGTGCACCTTGCCGACCTCGCCGCGGCCGAACTCGATGAAGCAGTCACCAGCTCCGTCGTACGGCGGCGGCCGCGGTGTCCCCCGCAGTCGCGCGGCGATGTCGTCGGCGACGACCGCGCGGGCGCGGGTCTCTTGGGCGTAGAGCGTCTTCTGATCGCGCCGCGCTCGTTTGGCCGAATACGCCCAGATCGCCCGCCACGCCCCCTGATGATCGTCGGGGTTCCACACCGGTTCGGCTCGGTGCGCGATGTCGTTGACGGTGCTGTTGGCGTGCCGAGGTGTGACGGTGTCGATGATCTGCCGATCGGTGAAAACGTCACCGTTCCAATGGAAATGCGAGGCAAGGTCGATCGGGACCTTCACGCTGCGTGACCCAACGATGAACCCCAACCCGGCCTCATCGAGTGCGGTGAGGTTCGACGCCCAGAGCATGCCGGCGTCCGCGGCCACCACCATCGGAGTATCGGTCAGGTCGTGACGTTCGGCGAAGGCGGTGATGATCGGCACCAGGGTGGTGGACTCGGCGGTGTTGCCCTCGAAACAGCCGATCTCCAAGGGGAACCCGGTGCGATCGACCAACAGACCGATGACGATCTGGGGGTCGATGCGGCGTTCCCTGGAGTACCCGACCTTGCGCAGGTCGTCTTCGTTCTCGGCCTCGAAGTACAACGTCGTCACGTCGTACAACAACAGGCTCAACCCGCCCCGGTCGGCGGCGTGGGTGAAGCACTTCCCAGCGATGGCGTCGCGGTACTTGCCGGTGTTGATCTTCACCAGGTGACGTTGAATCGTCCTGTACGACACCGTGTCTGCGCCCAGATCGGTCAGCACCCGCGCCGCGTCGACCTTGCTGGTGGGCTCCACGATCCGAGCGATCACCAACTCCCTGAACACGCCGTCATCGACCTCGTCGAAACCGAGCCAGTCATAGACCACGCCGATAATGTCGTAGAGCAGCCGCGAATGGGTCGAGGTGGTACGCCCCGGCGGCGCCGGGGCACCCTTGGGCCGGGTCGTCGCGGGAATCAGCGCACCGGCCCGCCAGTCTGCGATCCCATCGACGGATTGGGTCCGGGCCGCCACCTCGATATCGAGAACACCTTGATCCTCGGCGGCCATGCGGCGGGCCCGCTCGAGCAAGATCCCCAGCTGCGCATCGGTATGGGCTGACCCCACATGAGCCAGGATCGTCCGTTGACCTCGATGTTTACGCACGACCTGCACCGCCACCGCACCCGAGGCCGTGCGCACCCTCCGCACGTACGCCACCGCCTGAACTTACCCATTTAGTGCCCCAACCAGGGCACTAAAGCCAGGAAACCCGCAGGTCAGTCCATCGGCAATCCAAAAACCAACCGGCCGCGTCCTAATACTGCAGCCGTAGATCGGGAGCATTGGTGTTCGCGCCGTTTGTAGTGGGAAAGGCGTGCTCGGTATTGGTGTCGTCGTCGCCATCGTGACCAGGCCAGCAGGGTTTCGATGGTGTGGGTGGTGGCCAGGAGCAGGGCGTCGAAGAGACGTCGAAACTCGTTGACGGTCAACGCGATCAGGCCTGCCGGGGTGGCCGTGGTGTCGCGTTCGATCGCGGTGGCCACCGCCAGGAAGGCGTGGGCGAGCATGGCCAGGGTGGTCCAGCGGTGCCAGGAGCGCCAGCGCCGGACCTGGTGCTGATCAAGGCCGGTGAGTCCTTTGGCTGCCTGGAAGGACTCCTCGAAGCGCCAGCGCTGCCCGGCCACGGCCACCAGCGTGCGCAGTGGCACCGGGCGCGGGCTGTAGCAGCGTAGGTAGGCGTGCTCGCCGGTAGTGTCGTTGCGGCGGATCAGCAAATGGTGCACACCAGTGTCGGTGTCGTCTTCGGCCAACAGGCGAAACCAGGTCCAGGAGTACAGACGTGGGCCGTGCGCCCCGGCGCCGGCGGAGTGTTTCCGCCAGGCGTGTGCCGGGATGAGCGCGGGTAACTCGTCGACACGGATCGGACCCGCGTGGGTGGGCACGCGCCGATTGGCCGCTACAGCCAGCACGTAGCCCAGGTCATGACCACGAATGGTTGCGCGCAGGCGCGGGTCGGCGCCATAGACTTCGTCGCCGGCCACCCACGCCGCGGGAACCTTCGCGGCCACCGCGCGGTCGATCAGCGTGACAGCCAAGGCAGGTTTGGTAGCGAAACCCCGCTTATCCGCAGGGATTCCGGGCATCGGTGCACCGGTCATCGTCGTCGGCCCAGCTACGCAGAAGATACAGCGCCCGATCGATCAAGGCGTGCCCGCGCGGTGCTGCATACATCAAATACACCGCGACTTGAGAGTTCTCGATACGCCCAGCAGTGCCACTGTACTGACGTTGCACCCCGACACTGTGGATGCCCTTCTTCACGTCGCCGGTCTCGTCGACCACCAGAATCGCGCCTCGGTCGCCGAACGCATCGACGACATAGTCACGCAGATCGTCGCGGACATCGTCGGCGCCCCAGCTCGCCCGTGCCAGCAGGTGCTGTAACCCGTCGGGACTGACAGCGCCACGGTGCTCGGCGATGGTCCAGCAATTCTTGCGATCCAGGCCCGAGACCATCCCCGACATCAACTCCGCGGCATGCAGAAGTGGTTCGTAGCGACGAAATCGCGGCGCGATCCGGTCGATCACCGCAGAGAACTCCGTCTGCCACCGATCAGGGTCTACGCTGTGAACCGCGGCGCCGCGGCGTATTCGGTTGTCTTCACAAACTCTGAACAATGCCGCGGTCACCGCTCCTACCAGCGCAGACACGCCAGCATCACTAATCCCTATCTACGGCTGCAGTACTAGGCCTGCCAGGCGCGTTGCGCTACGCGATAGAAGTTGCCTCCAAGGACTGCCCGAATGTCTTCGTCGGACCAACCCCGTTCCGTGAGGTGCTCACCAAGAGTTAGAAGCGTTTCGGGTGGCATCCACTGAATCGCTCCCCACCGGGTATAGCTGGCATCGAACAGGTGAGGGTTGCGGGTGAGTTCTTCGACGAAGTCCGCGTAGTCGAAGGAAAAGTCGGTGCTGATGCCGACGTGGTCGATGCCCACCAGGTCGACGGCGTACTCGAGGTGGCGTGTCATCGCCTCCAGCGTCGGCGTGTTGGGGCCCAGGAAAATACCGACGCCGGTGATTCCTATAACCCCACCGGTGGCGGCGCACGCCCGTGCCTGGTCATCGGTGATGTTGCGCGGGTGATCCCAGACTGCCCGCATGCAGGAGTGGCTGTAAATGACCGGGCCGCTTGAGGTGTCGCACATGTCGAGCCCGGTGCGAGGGCTGCAGTGCGAACCGTCGGGAACGATGCCGACAGCGTTCATTTCGGCGATGATCGCCCGGCCCCACGCGGTGAGACCACAGTCGGTGGTGTCCAGGCAGCCATGGCCGGCGCGGTTGGCGTGGTTGTAGGTCGGCAACAACGTGCGCACGCCGAGCTCAGAGAGCGTGACCAGGTTGTCGAGGTTGTTATCGAGGGGCCGTGAGTCTTCGAGGTCGAACACCACGGCGATACGTCCAGCGCCGGTAATCGCGGCGACGTCATCGGAACTGGCCGCCAGTTCCATCGATGGGTGCGCATCGACCGCGGCACGATAGTGCGCCAGCAGCGCCATGGTGGCGTTGAAGCTGTGCGGCGAATACCCTGCATTGACGGACACGAATGCGCCGCCATCACGCTGATACCGGGTCAGCAGGTCCACGTCGGCCACGGGCTGCAAGGGCAGACAGGTGTGCTGATCCCAAAGGAGCGAGGTCATGGCTATCGATCCTGCATCATCGGGGCCGCCAATCGCCTTACCTTTTCGCACCGAGCGGCTGACCATTCGGCCCCTGACGCTAATCGACGTCGAGGCCATGCATGTCGTGTATTCCGACCCCGCGGTCACGCGGTTCATCCCGGGCGGGGTGCGCGACGCGGACGGAACGCGCCAACGTGTCATCGACTTGATCGCCCACCATGAGTGTTATGGAGTGAGCAAATGGGCTGTGACGCTGAATGATTCGGGTGTTTGATCGGTGACTGCGGGTTGCAGTTCTTGCCTGGGCGGCCGGATTTGGAACTGGGGTTTCACCTCGCTCGGGAGTATTGGGGACACGGGTGTGCCACGGAAGCCGCTTCAGCGTGCCTGGGCTGGGCGTTAATCAACCGAACCGAACGGGTCGTGGCCATCGTTGACCCCCAACACCGGACCTCGCAACGGGTTCTGACCAAGCTTGGGCATGCAGCCCGTGGGACGTGACCACATACTTTGACCGAACCTGGATCGTCTATGAGGCCACCGGTGAGCGGGAGTAGCCCAGGCCATGATGCCCAGCATCACAGTGACAATCAAATGGCGTCTCTCGCTGGAGGAGGGCTTTCGGTCAGGCCATTGCTGTGTGCGTGTCGCCAGCCGGCGGCGAGGTTGGCGGTTCGGTTCTTGGCGGAGACCTCGCAGAGGTACTGGCTGCATTGCTTGTTGTTGGTCTGCCACCGCAGTTCGGCGTACAGACGCCGGTTTCTGCGTTGGAGGACCACCCGTCCGAGGGCTCGTGCGCTGTCTCGTACCACGCGGTGATGGCGGCCGCCTGCGGCGCGGTCCTGCTCAAGAGCTTGCCCCTGCTTAGTCCAATGGACCGGCGCCCTCCACTGCTCGTCGCGGACCGGGGTGCGGTTCCAGCCCACGATCGCGCCCGATAGCTAGACCATGCTGAGGTGCCGGGCGCGGGGCCCGTTGCTTGCCGATCCGAAGAGAGCGCCGCGTTGCGCGCTGGTGAGCAGCGTGATGTCGTCGAGTTCGTTGCTGGTGTAGCCGGCGGCGGTGAGTTGGTCGAGTACGGTGCCAACGAGCTGGGGCACCTCCTCGGCCACGCCCGGGCGTGGGCCGTACATGCGGCCGGTCTCATTGAGCAGCCGGAACATCGACCGGTACTGATATCCGGACAGCACACCGCGCTCGTGGGCCCGCACGACCAGCGACGACGCGCTCACACCCCAAGTGAGACGCAGCTCGTCGAGTTCGTGCACGGTCCGCACCGACACGCGGTCCAAGTCGAAGCCGATATCGCCGATAGGTGCAAGGAACTCGGCGGCGAAACTGTTGGCCCGGCGCTCGACTTCGGCGGGGCTGACCAGTGTCATCGCGTCCATGACGAGATGACCGAGTTCGTGGGCCAGCGTCATCCGCATGCGGTCGGGCGGCCGGGCCGCGTTGACATACACCAGGTGCGGGTGATGCTCACTTGCACGCAGGGTCACCGCGTCGATCTCGTCGTCGAGAAAGTCGTCGACCACAACGAACACGCCTGCGGCTTCGAGCAATTCGGTCATGGACCGGATCGGGCCGGCGATACGCCACAAGCGGCGCAGAACCTGGGCGACGGTGATCTCGCCGAGCTCGGACGCGAAGTCGGCCGGGTCAAGATCGGGAAGCGCGAGCTTGGGGTTGATGTCGGCGTGCGACACCAGGCGGCCGATCCGCATCGCGACAAGATTCGCCCGGGCCCACACGCGGTCACGCTTCCACTCAGCCGCACTCAGGTTGGCCCGGAAATGGCTGCCCTGAGCGGGGGACCGGGTGAAGGGCACACACAACGCCTCCGGCCGGCATCCCATGGCCTGCGCGTAGTCGAGCAAGGCCTTCCCCGCCAGGGGCAGCAGTCCCGCCTCCACTCTGCTGACGTGTGAGGCGGATACCGCGGCCTCGTCGGCCAACCGCTTTTTCGACCATCCACACGACAGTCGGGTCAACTGCACCATCACGCTGTTCGCCGCGTCGTCGTACGGATTCGGTGCCGTCACAGATCGCCTCCCATCCGTCTCGGTGCTGTCTTCCGACACTAGCCCGTCGTTGCCGCGGAATCGCGTAGAAACACCGTTTGATCTGCGTTTTCCCAGTTCACACTCGCTATCCGGCGTGGGACGTGTGTGGCTGGTGTGACGATAGCCAATTTTCGGCCCGGGCGCTCGCCAAACTGCGGCCCCGTGCGCGAACGGCGTGTCTTCCAGACCAAAACCTTACCACGGTCTGCACGATTCTATGCAAGGTTTTCGGCTGAAAGGCGGGGTCGTGACAGCTCCGATGGATCAACCCACCGCACCCGAGGGTCCGGTCTCTCGCAAGGAGGCCCGGCGGCTGCTCAAACAGGTGACGGTCGGGGTGGGAGCGATGCTGCTGGCTGCGGTCGATGACTGGAATGCGTTGTCGGCGAGGCACTCCGCGCATCTTCGGACGGTGATGCAAGGGCTCGGACGCGGCGCTTATGTGGCGGCCGCCGTTGCGGCGGGCACCGATGTATGGCTGAGCACGCACGGAATGCATCCACCCGGACACACCGTCGTGAAGCCCTACCGCTGGCCCGAGATCAGCAGCCGCGGGAAGACACACATGATGATCCACCACAACGAGATGGAACCGACCACCCCGCGGCGGACCGCGTTCTTCACCCAGGACTCGGCGACCCTGGGCCTGGTCGGCGATCCCACTCATTGCGAGCTCACGTGGGACTACGACATCGTCACCGACACCCACATCCGTCGGATCTGGGTCAGCGCCCCGGGTGTCGACTGGGACCGCTTCGAGGTCCCCATGGCCAAAGTGCAGGCCCAATACGCGACGTGGCGCAATCGTGACATGAAATGGCTGCCCGGGGCGCTGCCCACTGACACCGCCGCAGCCGAGCCGATGCCGTCTCGCGAACCGCAGGAAGACCTGCGGCCCGACATCCAGGTGCGGCGGCCCCGGCGCCCCGAGGAAACCCGGGATGCCGAGTGAGGGCGGCACCGGTGTCCATCCACGGACGGGCGACGTGGACCGTGGTGGACGCATCGGGCCTACCGATCGGGGAGGTCGAGCAGTTCCTGCACTGGCTGCGCGCGGTCGGTCGTTCCCAGAACACCGTCCGCTCGTATGCACGCCACCTGAGCTTGTTCTACCGGTGGCTGGGCGCGCGCGGAATCCCCTGGGACGCCGTGGTATTCGACGCACTGTGCGATTTTGTGGGCGCCCTGTCCGCCGGTTTGCCGCCTCTGCCGACCCGCACGGGCAGCCGGGCGCCGGGAACGGTGAAGGCGGTCAGCGCGGCCGTCCGCGAGTTCTACGAGTTCCATCGTGTAGAAGGCCGCGGACCGCAGGATCTCGTGTTGACCCGCAACCCATCTCGGCTCCCGCGCCGGTCACACAACTTCCTGTCCCACATCGAGCAACGACACCCGAGTGCGGTCTCCCGGTTGACCCGGCCGGGCAAACAGCCCGCGGAGACCGTGCAGACGATCGACTTCGAGGCGGACTTCGCGACGTTGCTGGCGGCGGCGTCGACCTGCCGCGACCGGCTGCTGCTCTCCGCGCTGTATGACCTGGGGCTGCGGATCGGGCAGGCGTTGGGGTTGCGGCACGCCGACCTGGACCCGATGCGCAAGCGAGTTCAGGTATGTCGCCGGGAAGACAACACCAACGGGGCGCTGTCAAAGCAGCGCGCACAGTTCGCGGTGGACGCGCCCCGCCGGTTCTTCGACCTGTACGCCGCCTACCTACTCGGTGAGATCAGCGGCATAGACAGTGATTACGTCTTCGTCAACCTGTCCCGGCCCCCGATCGGCGGACCGCTGTCGTACTCGAACGCCTACCAGATCATCGAACATATCGGCTCGGCTGCGGGTCTCGACGGGCTGCACCCGCACATGCTGCGCCACACCCACGCCACCGCCCTGGCGAAGGCCGGCTGGACATCGGCCGAGATCGCCGCCCGGCTCGGGCAATCTCACGCCGCCAGCGCCGACGTCTATATCCACCTCGCCAGCGACGACCTGGCAGACCGGCTGCGCCGCACCGAGCGTCTGGTGTGGGCGCCACCGCAGCCCGGGGCAGGCCGTGAGAAACGTTGAATCCCAGCGAGGCTCCTCCCGGGGAGGTCGCCGTTCGCCGCTACAGGTGCCCGACGGGCCGTGGTGTCAGCCGACGTGGCAGGTCGTCGAAACAGCCGGAGACCGCCGCCGCCGGGCCACCGACCCCTGCGCCGTCGACGCATGCAAGAGCGAGCGGTACTGGCTTGGCGGCCCCCAGACCACCGGCGAACGACGCGGATTGTGCTACGCGCACTACTTCCAATGGTTCCGCGCCGGCCAGCCCGCCGACTTCACCGCTTGGGCGAACTTCGAAGCCCGGCCGGTCGGAGCCCCGCGCGGCTACCTCTCGGCCCAGGTCGTCGACTTCCGGCGGTTACCGCAGGTCGCGGCCGATGAGATCCGGTTCGTCGTTGCCACCAAAGTCCGCCGCGGCGACTGGACCCCCAACACCAGCCTCCGCCGCTTCCTCATGGTGCTGATCGACACCGCCGACGGGCGAATCACCGACTCGCTTACCGAGCGACCCACTGAGGACTGGCTTCTGCTGTGCCGGCAACATTGGCCGCACACCAGCTCGTTCGACTCGCTGTGCGCGCCCTACCTTCGGCGCTTCTTCCGGCTCCTCGACGGCGCCACCAACCCCAACCTGTGGGCCGACGACCATTGGCACTGGCGAGACGGATTCGAATTCGTCCTCGACGCAACCCAATCCGGATCGACACACACAGCCGTGGACTGGTCCACGGTGCCCCTGCCGTGGCTGCGGACTGCGGTCAAAGAACTCGCACGACGACAGCTCACCACCGCCACCATGTCGTGGGGAACGCTGACCCAGTGGGTGCGCGCCACCCGCCAACTCGCCCGGTTCCTCACCCGCGACGACGAGCAGCCGGAGCCGTGCGCGGTGACCAGGCCGGTCTTCCTTGACTACCTGGCGTGGACGCGTCGACCGGACACCGAAGCGGACTCCCGGCTCGCCAATACCGCTGCCTACCTGCTGGAGTCGCTGCACGACACCCAGATCGTGCCCGATCTCGGGGCGGCGGTGTTCCTCCGACGAGGCGAAAACGTGCACCGCAAGACCCGCAGCCCCCGCCCGTTCCCGCCGGACGTGATCGACCGCGTCGACACACTGATCGTCGACAACCCCGCAACCGACCCCACCCTGCGGTCGATGATCGCCACGACCCGGTGGGCAGGCTGCCGCATCTCCGAACTGGTCGCACTGCCCATCGACTGCCTGCACCGCTCCGACGCGGGCTACTGGATCGAATACTGGATGCCCAAAACCCGAGCATGGCGCCGATTCCCCATCCCCGACAGCCTCGCAACAATCGTCCTCGACCAGCAGACCCGCGTCCGCGACACCTACGGACCCGACGCCGAACACCTATTCCCAGGCGCTCGGTCGAACGCCGCCGCCGGCCGCACCCAACCCTGGTCGACCAGCGGCCTCCGGCACCGACTCGCCGCCCTGTTCACCGAACACGGGATCACCACCTCAACCATCACCGGCGAGCCGATCTCCGGCGGCGACGTGCACCGCTTCCGGCACACCATCGGAACCACGCTGCTCAACAACGGGTGGACCCAACAAGAAGTACGTGACTTCCTCGGCCACCACAGCGACACCATGACCTCTGCATACGCCCGCATCACCGACGACACCCTCGCCCGCAAAGCACGCGAATTCTGGGACAGCGCCACCGCCGACACGACCAACACCGATGCCGATGTTGAGCGACTCCGGGCCCGATTCACCATGGCTCTGCCCAACGGATTCTGTACTCTCCCAACGGCACAACGCTGCGAATTCCGGCCCAACCCCTGCCTCGACTGCTCCTTCCACGACCCCGGCGGCCGCGTCTTCCTCGGCGCCCACATCGCCCACCGCGACCAACTGCAACGCCTCACCGCGGACGCCCGCGAATGCGGCGACACAGCCGCCGTCGAGTTGAACACGGCGATGCTCGACAAAGTCACCAAGCTGATCAGCGAAATCGACCCGAAGACCTCGCAGGACGCCCAGTGAGCGCCGGTGACCGCGAACGCCGCACCGCCCGCCTGGGCGAAGCTGCCGCCGCTCGCACCGCAGACGCCGCAGCGCGCGCCCGCAGGGCGATCACAAAACTGCGCAACACCGGTGAACCCGTCACCTTCGTCGCCGTCGCCCGTGAGGCGAGTGTGTCAACCAGCTTCCTCTACCAGCACAGCCAACTCCGCAATGACATCACCACTCTCAGGACCACCGCCAGTGCCGCGGCGGCGACCGGAGTTAAATCCGCCGCCAGCATCGAATCGCTCCGCACCAAACTGGCAGCCGCCATCGCCCGAAACCGTGAGCTCACCGAAGAGATCGCACAGCTACGCACCGAAAACGAAGCGCTCCGCAGCCGACTCCTCGAAATCCGCACTCCCGCAGCAGCAACTTGTCCGTCTTAGCGCCGTCAGCAGCCGCCCACGGTTGGATTGCCCGCTAACGGGGACCAGTCGTGTCCGGATGGCTTGTGCACCAATCTTAGTCGCGCTGTCCGATGCGATGATTGCGGCCTCGTGAGGAACTTAGTCTGGCGCGGAACTTCTCAATCTCCGTTGCGAGTTGGGCCCTGATCTCGGCGAACGTAGCCCGCCGCTGCTCCGGGTGATTGAGAAGTGTCGTACAGGCTGCGGCGAGCAGGCGCGAGGTGGTGAACAGCTTGGTCGACTGAAGGTCGCGGTTGATCACTCGCAGCAGGGTGGCCGCGCCGTCCGGATCGTTTGCAACCCGCCGGAGGAGCTCGGTGACCAGCGGTGAAGGTGCCCCTGGTGGGGCCATCTGCATGGCGAACCAGTACATGTCGTAGGAACTGCGGTCGCGGTGCTGCCACCAGCGTTTCATCGCCTCGTCTTGGGCGGTCGCCGAGCCGGCCGATGCGCTGATGGCCGTCGACAGCGCCTTGGCCTGGCAGAGCGCGTCGGAGATGCCCTGACCGGGGGTGAAATCCTTGAAATGCCCGGCATCCCCGACCAGTACCCACCCCGGTCCGGCCGATTCCCGAAAGTAGCTGTGCCAGTTCGCCATCACCCGCAGCGGACCGTCACGTTCGGCGCCGCCCACGATGTCATCGAGCTCAGGCCAGGCGCGAATTGCGTTGCGGAAATTGGCTTCTCGATCCCGATGGAAATTGTGCGCAGCGTCATGGTCGACAGCGACCGTCGCCATGTACAGGCCCGAGTCTGTCGGGCTGGCGAGGAAGGCCAGGTTGCCTTTTCGACCGATCCGTAGTCGGGGTTCGTGCGGCCCAGTGGCAAAGTAGCCCCAGACCGGTATACGCCCCGCAGGTTTTACCAGGTACTTGTGCGCGCCCACCGACTCGGCAATCACCGACCCGCGGCCGTCAGCCCCGACCACCAGACCAGCTTCCAGTGGCCCGTGCGCGGTGTCGATACCGATGACTCTTCCGCCGGACCTGCGGGCACCGGTGACTCGGCATCTGGTTCGCACATCGGCACCGGCGTCCCTGGCTATCTGCAGCAAGGCCTGATCGAGGATCGTCCGGCGCACGTTTAGTCCCGGATGTGTGTATCGGTCATCGAGGACACCGTCGATGCGGATGTCGTCGATCACCACGCTGAATCGGTCCAACTGTGCCGCACTGCGAGCCAGCAGCGGCTCCAACGCGCCGAGTTCGTCAAGGATCGCCACGCCCCGGGGCTGCAGCACATGGGTGGACGGTGTCTCACTCGGAAAGGCAGCCTTATCGATAAGGCAGACCCGCATGCCGGCCCGCGCCAAGTAAATGGCGAGCGCTGAACCAGCACAACGCGCACCCACCACGACAACGTCGAACGATTCCATGGGCACTTCTCCGCGCGGCTCGCCTGACGAACTTACCAATGGTTAAAGTAGCGATGATCTGCAAACTTATCAATGGCAAAATCGTCTACGCAGTATCCTGCAGCAATGTCTGAAGCTGGGGAGCACCGGCACTACCACCACGGTGACCTCCGAGCAGCGGCGGTCGCCGCGGCGGTCGCCGAGGTCGAGGAAGTGGGCATTTCGGCAGCTTCGATGCGCCGAATCGCACGAAGGGCGGGTGTGACACACGCGGCCCTCGCTCATCACTTCGCCCACAAAACCGGTCTGTTCACCGCCGTTGCCACAGAAGGATTTAGGCGAATGGCGGAGGCGATCGAGCCAGCCGCATCTGGTGATCGGGGATTCCTGTACGGGGGCGCGGAGTACGTGAGGTTCGCACTCGAGAACCGTGGGTTCTACGAGGTGTTGTTCCGCCCCTACCTATGCCATCAGGACGACCGAGACCTCAAGCAGGCTCGGACAGCGGCCTTCGACATCCTCTACGGAACCGCCCGGCGAAGCCTAGCCAGTGTTTGCGATGCCGATACCCTCACCGATGCCGACGTTGCCAGCCTCGTCATCGCCGGCTGGTCGATGTCTCACGGCTACGCGACCCTCCTGGCGACCGAAAACCTCGCCGACCGGCCGTCCGGAGACATCCTTCGCGGAGTCGAGCTCCTCGCCAGGCTGGTCGGTAGTCCGCCGAACGACAACGAGGCGACGCGCTAGCTCCAGTTGTCGAGATGGACAGGGGGCTCGGCGCGACTGAACACGAGCAGCGCCGCCGTCAACGACTTCCTAGAGATAATCCGTCCACGACGACGGGCCGACGCTTCGCTGTGGGCCCGTCGTGGACGTCGACTCCACGCTCGGGCCTCCTAGAGATATCGAATCTCCTAGGCTCCACAATCTTTCCCCAGGCCGAACCTCCGCCATGTGAGGTTCGCCTCTCCCCCGTGCGGGTAGCCCCCTGAAGTGCCGCGACGACGCGGCGACCATATTCGAGGAGGGGCACGAGATGGCTGAATCCGCCGACGTGGAGAAAGAAGCCAGGGACGCGCTGCTCGAGGCGATCCGCGCGGCTACCCCGAGCGCGTCCACGACCGGGCTGCAGGAGCTGGCGACCGCGTATGCACTCACCGTCGGCGCCCGCGGTGGCCATCTTCCGGGGGTCGCGGCCTCCTAGCGGCCGCTGCGGTCAGCATTCGACGACGTTGAGGGCCAGGCCCCCCAGCGACGTCTCCTTGTACTTCTCGGCCATGTCCGCGCCCGTGTCGCGCATGGTCTTGATCGCGGTGTCGAGGCTGACGCGGTGCGTGCCGTCACCGAACAGTGCCAGGCGCGCGGCGGCGATCGCCTTCACAGACGCGATCGCATTACGCTCGATGCACGGGATTTGGACGAGCCCGCCGACCGGATCGCAGGTCAGGCCGAGGTTGTGTTCGATCCCGATCTCGGCGGCGTTCTCCACCTGGGCCGGCGTCCCGCCGAGCACCGCGGCCAGCGCACCGGCCGCCATCGAGCACGCCGATCCGACCTCGCCCTGACAGCCGACCTCCGCGCCGGAGATCGACGCGTTGGCCTTGAACAACTGTCCGATCGCTGCGGCGGTCAGCAGGAACTCGACCACCCCGTCCTCGTCCGCCTCCGGGACGAACCGCCAGTAGTAGTGCAGGACAGCGGGAATGATGCCGGCAGCGCCGTTGGTCGGTGCGGTGACGACCCGTCCGCCCGCGGCGTTCTCCTCGTTGACCGCCAGCGCGTACACCGTCACCCAGTCCATCGCGTACAGCGGATCGCTGCGGTCCCGCTCCAGCGCCTCGGCCAGCACGTGTGCCCGTCGCTGGACGTGCAGGCTGCCCGGCAGGGTGCCGTCGGTGGCCAATCCCCGAGCGACGCAGTCGCGCATGGCCGACCAGATCCGCAGCAGGCCAGTTCGTAGCCGTGCGCCGTTACCGAGGGCCTGCTCGTTGGCGCTCACCAGATCTGCGATGCGGCAACGATTCTCCTCGGCGAGGCGGACCAGCTCGGCTCCGGTGTGGAACGGGAACGGAAGCGCGACCTGCTCCGGCGCGTCCTCCGCAGCCTCGTCCTCGTCGACGACGAACCCGCCGCCCACCGAGTAGTAGACACGGCGCAGTACGGGGGCGCCGATGGAGTCGAACGCGGTGAAGACCATGCCGTTGCTGTGAAAGTCCATGGCCCGCAGGGACAGAACGATGTCGGCCGCCGGGTCGAACGCGATCGCGTGCTCCCCCGCCAGCAGCAACTGCCGCCGCTCCCCTATCTCGGCGACGCGGTGTCGCGCCTCGTCGGGGTCGACGCTCTCGGGGTCGGCGCCTTCGAGCCCCAGCATCACCGCACCCGGGGTCCCGTGTCCCGCGCCCGTCGCGCCGAGTGACCCGTACAGCTCCACCTGTACGCCGGCGACGCCGGCCGGCGACCCGTCATTCTCCAACAGGCCGACGAAACGCCGGGCGGCCCGCATCGGTCCCACGGTGTGTGAGCTCGATGGGCCGATGCCGATCGAGAAGAGATCGAACACCGAGACCGCCACGGTCGTAACCCTTTTCGTTAGGGCTTCGGGGTGACCTCGACGCTGGGCGGCAGCGGCGAGGGATCGGGTTGAGCGGATCGGCGCAGGATCGAGAACGTCACCGCGCCGCCGGCGAGCACCGCGACGGCGACGCCGGCCAGCAGCAGAGGGCGTACCCGTCGGCGCGGCTTGCGGGCGTTCTGCACGACCTCGGGCAGGTTCGCGACGACCTGCTGGGCCGCGGCGAGCTCCGTGCGCAGCTGACGGGCCACCTTGCTGCGGCGGTACCGGTCCCCGGCCCACGAGGCGGACGACCGCGCCGACTCCACGCCGAGTCCCACCGCTCCCCTGGTGACGTCGACCGGACCGACGGTCGAGTACTTCAGGCCGCGGCTCAGCCGCTGGCGGGGGGTCAGGCGTTCGCGGGTCGTGGAGCTCATGTCCCACCTCTTTCTCGATGGACGGATGTCGCGTGTTCAGCCTGCCATCTGCGCCGAGCGCACGGTGCCCGGTTGGCCCGCAGACCGCGCGTGGCAGACTTGATTCCCGTGACGAGTCCCATTCAGACCGCGACCGCAACCCTGCACACCAACCGCGGCGATATCAAGATCGCTCTGTTCGGAAACCACGCCCCCAAGACCGTGTCCAACTTCGTCGGACTGGCCCAGGGCACCAAGGAATACAGCACGGAGAATGCGTCGGGTGGCTCGTCGGGGCCGTTCTACGACGGCGTGATCTTCCACCGCGTCATCGAAGGCTTCATGATCCAGGGCGGCGACCCCACGGGTACCGGCCGCGGCGATGCGGGCTACAAGTTCGCCGACGAATTCCATCCCGAGCTGCAGTTCGACAAGCCCTACCTGCTGGCGATGGCGAACGCCGGGCCGGGCACCAACGGTTCGCAGTTCTTCATCACCGTGACCGAGACCCCGCACCTGAACCGTCGCCACACCATCTTCGGTGAGGTCGTCGATCCGGAGTCGCGCAAGGTCGTCGACGCGATCGCCACCACGGCGACAGATCGCAGCGACCGTCCGGTCGAGCCGGTCGTCATCGAGTCGATCACCATCTCCTAGCAGTGATTCGGGTGTAGTTGGTCAACCTCACGTTGACCAACTACACCGAAATCACCCCGGGCCGGGGGCGAAACCGGCCTCGGTCAGTGCGTCGAGCACGTTCAGCGGGTCGGTGGACAGGTCCCAGCGACTCAACACGTAGAGCTTGTCGTCGGTCGTGTCGATCTCCAGGAGCCGGACTTTGCGTCCGATCCGGCGGAACTCCGTGATCCGGATGCGCTTGATGTCGGCGGTCGTGATCCGCCGCGCTGTGAACCACCCGCGGTAGACCAGAGCGTCATCGGAGATTGCCAGCTTCGGCCGGGCCCGCCACGACATCAGTGCAAACACAATTAATCCGACCGCGGCAAAACCGATCAGGATGCGGCCGGGAGCGTCTGTGACCAGCGTCACAGCGCCTACAGCGAGCACGACACCCAAGATCGCCTGGACGACAAGTCCCGCCGTCTGCGGCTGCCAAGAAGTTTGCTGCACGGGTTCTTCACACCCCTCTACCGCGTCAAACGGTGGTTATCCACAAGTGCTATCCCCAATGGGGATGAATCACATCCGTGTGATCCGGTGACAGCCTGGTTGCGGCCAGGAGAACGGCAGGCGTCCAAGATGAATTCATCCGGGGCACCGCGCCCGGTCACCGCCAGCGCATCGTGAGCAACAGCCCCGTGATCATGAAGGCAAACGCGATCGCGTAGTTCCACACGTTCAGGTCGGCCATCCACTGCAGGAAGCCCGGGACTTCGGGCCCACTGCCGGCGAGCTGGAACACGATCAGCCAGACCAGACCGATCAGCATCAGACCCACGAACAGCACGACGAACCAGGTGCTCGACGGGCCGGCCTTGACCTTGACCGGAGTCCGGCTCACCGGGTTGATGGTGAAGTCGTTCTTCTTACGGACCTTGGACTTGGGCATGCTTACCTTCGGACGTTCGGCGCCGCGGCTGGAGCCGGTGTCGTGAACGACCGGTCAGTGCGACGATGTGTAGAGGAAAGCCTAACGCAGGACAGGAGTGGCACCTCCCGATGACCGACCGGCGCGAACTTCCGCGGAAACGCTCCGTGTGGCGTTTCGGCGTCCCGGTGGTCTGCGTGGCGGCCGGCCTGCTTCTCGGCACCACCTACGGGGTGTCCGGTGGCGACGAGATCCGCCGTAGCGATGCGCCCCGCCTGGTCGACCTCGTCCGGGAGGCCCAGCAGTCCGTCGACCGGTTGAGCGCCGAGCAGGGCGCACTGGCCCTGCGGTTCGACAACCACCACGGCGGCTCGCCGGGCGCCGCCGCCGCACTGACCGCCATGACCGACCGCGGCAACGCCCTCGCCGCCCAGGCCGGGCTCACACCGCTGCGCGGACCGGGCCTGGTGGTCACCCTCAACGACGCGCAGCGCGACGCACAGGGCCGGTTCCCGCGCGACGCCTCCCCCGATGACCTCGTCGTGCACCAGCAGGACATCCAGGGCGTCATCAACGCGATGTGGAGCGCGGGCGCCGAAGGGATCCAGGTGCAGGACCAGCGGATCATCGCAACGTCGGCGCCGCGGTGTGTCGGCAACACGCTGCTGCTCAACGGCCGGACCTACAGCCCGCCGTACGTGATCTCGGCGGTCGGAGATCCCGGCGCGATGCAGGCCGCCCTCGCCGAGTCCCCGCTCGTCACGCTCTACAAGCGCTATGCGGTCCGATTCGGCCTCGGGTACACCGAAGAGACTCGCGACGTGGAGCTCGTCGGACATTCCGAATCGGTCCGGATGAAGTTCGCCCAGCCCATGGGCCCGCTCGGCTACTGAACCGCGCCGTACCCCTGGCGGTAACCTGTGCAGAATGCAGGTCCTCGTCGTCGACAACTACGACAGCTTCGTGTTCAACCTGGTCCAGTATCTGGGTCAGCTGGGCGTCGAGGCGAAGGTCTGGCGCAACGACGACGAGCGCCTCGTCACCGACGCGGACATCGCGGAGGTCGCCGGCGACTTCGACGGTGTGCTGCTCAGCCCCGGACCCGGTACGCCCGAGCGCGCGGGTGCCTCCATCCCGCTGGTGCACGCGTGCGCCGAAGCGGGCACACCGTTGCTCGGCGTCTGCCTGGGCCATCAGGCTATCGGCGTCGCGTTCGGCGGCACCGTGGACCGGGCACCGGAGCTGCTGCACGGTAAGACCAGCACCGTGCACCACGCCGACGAGGGTGTGCTCAAAGGCCTACCGGATCCGTTCACAGCGACGCGGTACCACTCGCTGACGATCCTGCCGGAGACGGTGCCCGACGAGCTCGAGGTGATCGCGTGGACGGGCCGGGGCGAGCGCAGCGACGGGGGAGAGCAGCGCGGGGTCATCATGGGCGTGCGGCACCGGGACCTGCCGATCCACGGCGTGCAGTTCCATCCCGAGTCGATCTTGACCCAGGGCGGTCACCGGATGCTGGCGAACTGGCTCGGCGACTGCGGCGACGCTCCCGACGAGGCGCTGATCCGGGCGCTCGAGGAGGAGGTCGAGACCGCGGTCGCGGCGGCTACGACGCGAAATTCAGCGTGATCGTCGCGCCGTAGTTCACCCCGGACCCGGCCGACGGGCTCTGCCGGACCACGGCGTTGGTGCGTTGACCGCTGTTCTGCACGTCGCCGCCCTTGTCGAGGACGCCCGTCCATCCGAGCGCGCGCAGCCGGGGTTCGGCGTCGGTCCAGAACTGGCCGGTGAGGTCGGGCATCACGAACTGGTTGCCGCGCGACACCTGAATCTGGATGACCGAGTCCTGCGGCACCGTCTGGCCCGGCGCGGGCTCGATACCGACGACCTGGCCGGCCGATACGGTGCTGTCGACCTCGACGGGCACGGCCTTGGTGAAACCGGACGCCGACAGGATCTGCTGACAGGTCTCGACGGTCTGCCCGACGCACTCGGGCACCACGGCCGTCGCCGGACCCTTGCCGATGACGACGGTGATCTCGTTGGTGATCGCCGAGGTCTGGTTCGCCGGCGGCACCGTCGACAGCACGCGGTCCTTCTGCTCGGGCAGCGAGGTCGACGTGGTCTGCCGGAACCTCTCGAAGCCGGCGTCGGTGAGCCGCCGGACCGCGTCGGCGTAACTCAGGCCCGAGACGTCCGGCACTTCGCGCTGCTCGGGTCCGGTCGACACGTTGAGGGTGATCTCGTCGCCGGCGGCGACCGACGTGTTCGCGTTGGGGTCGGTGTCGATGACGTGGTCGGGCGGCACCTCGGAGTCGGGTTTCTGCTGGGTGCGGATCGAGAAGCCACGATTCTGCAGCGTGGCGATCGCGTCGGCCGAAGCCTGCCCGCTGACGTCGGGCACCTGGACCTCACGGGTCTCGCCGCCGAACGCGTTGATGCCGATGGTGACCAGGACCGTCAACACCGCCAGCACGGCGACCGCGATGAGCCAGCGGCCCAGGGAACCGCCGCGCTCCCGTTCGTCGTATCGCGGCTGGTGCGGGCCGACGGGGTCGACGGGCTCGGTGCGCAGGTGCGCCGGCGTCGAGGCCAGCAGCGACGTTCGTTCGGCGTCGGTGAACACCTTCGGGGCGTCGGGAATCTCGCCGCTGTGGACCTTGACCAGGTCGGAGCGCATTTCCGCGGCCGTCTGGTAGCGGTTGTCCGGGTTCTTGGCCAGCGCCTTGAGCACCACCGCGTCGAGTTCGGGGGAGATGCCGGTGTGCCGCTGCGACGGCGGCACCGGGTCCTCCCGGACGTGCTGGTAGGCGACGGCGACAGGTGAGTCACCGACGAACGGCGGCTCACCGGTGAGCATTTCGTAGAGCACGCACCCGAGCGAGTACACGTCGGAGCGGGCGTCGACCTTCACCCCGCGCGCCTGCTCCGGGGACAGATACTGCGCGGTGCCGATGACCGCGGCGGTCTGGGTGACGGGATTGCCGGCATCGGCGAGCGCGCGGGCGATGCCGAAGTCCATGACCTTCACCGCGCCGGTCTTGCTGATCATGATGTTCGCCGGCTTGACGTCGCGGTGGATGATCCCGTGCTGGTGGCTGAAGTTCAGCGCCTGGCACGCGTCGGCGATGACCTCGATCGCCCGCTGGGGCGGCATCGGCCCGTCGCTGTGCACGATGTCGCGCAGCGTCACGCCGTCGACGTACTCCATCACGATGTAGGGCAGCGGGCCGGTGGGCGTCTCGGCCTCGCCGGTGTCGTAGACCGCGACGATCGCCGGGTGGTTCAGTGCCGCGGCGTTCTGTGCCTCCCGACGGAAGCGCAGATAGAAGCTGGGGTCGCGGGCCAGGTCCGCGCGCAGCACCTTGATCGCGACGTCGCGGTGCAGTCGCAGGTCACGGGCCAGATGGACTTCGGACATGCCGCCGAAGCCGAGGATCTCGCCGACTTCGTAGCGGTCAGAAAGGTGCTGTGGGGTGGTCATCGCAGTATCTGTTCTGAAACGTGCAGCATCACCGACGGCGATGCGGTGTCGACGGGTCCGGATACCCGATTCTGGCCGGGTTCATCGGGTTTCACCGGAGCCGCGGCGCCGGGGGTTTTCGCGGGACCTTCACCGGGCGCCGCGGGCGGGCTGCCCGGGGTCTCGGTGACGGTGTTGGTGGTCCGGTTCGGGCTGTTCTGCTGGTCCTGGTGGTTGAGGACGATCAGGATCGCGATGACGATCGCGAGCGCGCCGAGCACGCCTGCGGCCCACAGCAGTGCGCGCTGACCCGACGAGAACGTGCGCCGCGCGGGCGGGGCGGAGCGGTGGTGGCTGCCGGTGGTTCGGGTGCGTGAGGTCTGGGCCGGGGCGCGGCCGGTCGCCTCGGCGGGTGGCCGGTTCTGGATGGCGGGCGGTACCGCGGCCGGGGCGGCGCGCCCGATCGACGGTGCGGCGTTGGGCCGGGGTGGCCGGCGTCCGGCGCGCACCGCGGCGACGGCGTCGGCGAACGGGCCGCCGGACTTGTACCGCATGCCGGGGTTCTTGACGAGGGTGATCTCGATGAGCTCGCGGACGTTCGGCGGCAGGTCGGCGGGCAGCGGCGGAGGGGTCTCCTTGATGTGTTTCATCGCGACGGTCAGCGCGCCGTCCCCGGTGAACGGCCGCTTGCCCGACACCGCCTCGTAGCCGACGACGCCGAGGGAGTACACGTCGCTGGCTGCGGTCGCGTCGTGGCCGAGGGCCTGCTCGGGGGCGATGTACTGCGCGGTGCCCATCACCATGCCGGTCTGGGTGACGGGTGCGGCGTCGACGGCCTTCGCGATGCCGAAGTCGGTGAGCTTCACCTGGCCGGTCGGGGTGATCAGGATGTTGCCCGGCTTCACGTCGCGGTGCACCAGGCCGGCCGAGTGGGCCACCTGCAGAGCGCGGCCGGTCTGCTCGAGCATGTCCAGCGCGTGCCGCAGCGACAGTCGGCCGGTCCGTTTGATCACCGAGTTCAGCGGTTCACCGTTGACGAGCTCCATCACCAGGTAGGCGGTGCGGCCCTCGCCGTCGATGTCGGTCTCGCCGTAGTCGTAGACCCCGGCGATGCCGGGGTGGTTGAGCATCGCGACCGTGCGGGCTTCGGCGCGGAAGCGCTCGACGAACTCGGAGTCGGTCGAATATTCGGCCTTGAGCACCTTGATGGCGACGCGGCGACCCAGCCGGGAGTCGACACCCTCCCAGACCTGGCCCATGCCGCCGGTCGCGATCAGCCTCTGCAGGCGATAGCGACCCGACAGGGTGACGCCCACGCGGGGACTCATGAGGCACCTCGCAGTGCCGCCGCGATCGTCGCGCGACCGATCGGCGCGGCCAGCGCTCCACCGGTGGCTCCGAGGCGGTCCCCGCCGTTCTCGACGAGCACCGCCACCGCGACTGTGGGTGCCTGCGCGGGCGCGAAGGCGATGTACCAGGCATGCGGCGGCGTGTTGCGCGGATCCGTGCCGTGCTCCGCAGTGCCGGTCTTGGATGCGATCTGCACGCCGGCGATGGCTCCCTTCTGCTGAGTCACCTGCTCGGCGGCGACCATCAAGTCCGTAAGTGTATCCGCGACCTTCTCCGGTACCGCCCGGCGCTCTTCGGTGGGGGAGGTGGTGGCGATGTTCGCAAGGTCGGGACCCTTCAGGCTCTCGACCAGGTAGGGGGTCATCGTGACGCCGTTGTTCGCGACGGTCGCGGCCACCATCGCGTTCTGCAGCGGGGTCATCGCGACGTCGCGCTGGCCGATGCTGGTCATCCCGAGGGCGGCGTCGTCGACGATCGGTCCGATGGTCGACTCGGCGACCTGCAGCGGAATCGCCGGGGGAGCGGTGTCCACCCCGAACCCGACGGCGGTGGAGCGCAGCGCGTCGGCGCCGGTGTCGATGCCGAGTTGGACGAACGCCGTGTTGCACGAGTGTGCGAACGCATATTCCAGTGTCGCGGTCGGGCCGCCGCCGCACGCGGTGCCGCCGAAGTTCTCCAGCGTCGCGGTGCTGTTGGGCAGCGGGATCTGGGGCGCCGCGGTCAGCTGCGTCTGAGGTGTCGCACCGGCCTCCAGCGCCGCCGCGGTGGTGAGCACCTTGAACGTCGACCCCGGCGGGTAGGTCTCGGAGATCGCACGATTGAGCAGCGGCGAGTCGGGGTTGTCCCGCAGCGCCTGCCATGTCTGGGCCTGCTCGTCAATGTTGTGCGATGCCAACAGATTCGGGTCGTACGAAGGAGCTGACACCATTGCCAGGATCTTTCCGGTCGACGGTTCGAGGGCGACGACGGAGCCCTTGCACGGCCCGTTGCAGCCGTCCTCCATGGCATCCCACGCGGCCTGCTGAACGTCAGGGTTGATGGTCGTCGAGACGTTGCCGCCGCGGGGATCGCGGCCGGTGAAGAAGTCGGCGAGCCGGCGTCCGAACAGCCGCTCGTCCGACCCGTTGAGAATCGTGTCCTCGGCGCGTTCGAGCCCCGAGCTCGAGTAGGTCAGCGAGTAGAAGCCGGTGACGGGGGCATAGGCCATCGGGTTCGGGTAGACGCGCAGGAAGCGGAAACGTCCTTCGGTGGACACCGAATACGCCAGCAGTTGGCCGCCGGCCGAGATCTGGCCGCGCTGGCGGGAGTACTCGTCGAGGAGGACGCGTTGGTTGCGCGGATCCGATCGCAGTCCGTCGGCGGTGAAGACCTGCGTCAGAGTGGCGTTGGCCAGCAGCACGACGATCAGGGCCATGATCATGACGGAGATGCGGCGCAGTGAGGTGTTCATACCTTCTGGATCACCTCGGTGCTGGCCCCGGCGATGCTGCCCGGCGGCAGTGGCCTCGTCTGGATCGGTTTACGGGCGTTGTGGGAGATGCGCACCAGGATGGCCAGCAGCAGGTAGTTGGCCACGAGCGACGATCCGCCGTAGGACATCCAGGGGGTGGTCAGACCGGTCAGCGGGATCAGCTTGGTGACTCCGCCGACGACGATGAACAACTGGATGGCGAGGGTGGCGGCCAGACCGGCGGCCAGCAGCTTGCCGAAGCTGTCGCGAATCGCGATCGCAGTGCGCAGCCCGCGGATGATCAGGATGGTGTAGAGCATCAGCACAGCCGAAAGACCAACCAGCCCAAGCTCTTCCCCGATGGCGGCGATGATGAAGTCGGTGGACGCGGCCGGCACGGTGCCGGGTTGCCCGTTGCCCAGGCCGGTGCCGAAGATGCCGCCGGTGGCGAAACTGAACAGCGACTGCACCATCTGATAGCCGGCGCCGTCGGGGTCGGCGAACGGGTCGCGCCAGGTCTGCACCCGGACCCGCACATGGTCGAAGAGAAAGTAGGCGGCGATGCTGCCCGCCGCGAACAGCGCGAGTCCCAGCACCACCCAGCTGAAGCGTTCGGTCGCGATGTACACCATCACCAGGAACGAGGCGTAGAGCAGAAGCGATGTGCCGAGGTCTTTTTCGAAGATCATCACGCCGATCGACGCGATCCAGGCGGCCAGCAGAGGAGCGAGATCGCGGGGCCGGGGCAGATCCATTCCGAGGACGTGGGTGCCGGCGCTGGTGAACAGGCTGCGCTTGTCCACCAGGACGGCGGCGAAGAAGACCAGCAGCAGGATCTTGGAGAACTCAGCGGGCTGAATCGAGAAGCCGTGGAACTGAATCCAGATCTTGGCGCCGTTCTGCTCGGACATCGACCGCGGCAGCACCGCGGGAATCGCGAGCAGAATCAGTCCGGTCAGCCCGCACACGTAGCCGTAGCGGGACAACATGCGATGGTCGCGCAGAAAGATCACCACCGCCGAGAACCCGAGCACACCGACGAGCGTCCACAGCATCTGCTGATTGGCCGAGCCACCGAGGCCCTGTGAGGTGTTCTCGCCCTGGGCGAGGTCGAGGCGGTGGATCATCACCAGGCCGAGGCCGTTGAGCAGTGCGACGACCGGAAGCAGCAGCGGGTCGGCGTACGGCGCGAAACGGCGGACGGCCAGGTGCGCGCCGGTGAACAGCGCGAGATAGGCCACCGTGTACTGGGCGAGATCCCAGTGCAGGCCCTGCTCCTGGTTGGCTTCCACCAGCAGCAGCGCGATCGTGGTGAGGAACGCCGCGAAGCCGAGCAGAAGCAGCTCGGCGTTGCGGCGGTTGGGCAGGGCCGGGGTCACCGCGACGGGAGCCTGCGGCTGGGTTGTCATTCCTCGACTCCCGCTCGCTCCGGTCCTCGCTCGTACCTCGCTGCGATCCTCACTCGCGCTCGTCTTCGGGTCGTCATGACACTTCCCGGCAGTTCGTCCCTGGTTCGGGCGGGGGGGGCGGCAGCGCGGTGACGGTCGGTGACGGGGACGGAGGCGGGGGCGGGGCCGAACCCGACGGTGACGGAGCCGACGACGTGCGCGGCGGAACGGGTGCCGGCGTGCCGGTACGCGGATCCGGGCTCGCCGCAGGCGATTCCGGCGGGGTCGTCGTCGGGGTGGACGCGGGCGGCGCCGGCCGCGGCAAGGACGCGCCCGGGGAGGGCGCGGGCCTGGGGCTCGGGGTCGGGGTCGGGGTTGTGTGCGTGGCGCACACCGGGAGCACGGAGCTTCGGGACAGTTCCTCGATCTGGCCGATCGCCTGGTCGAGAGATCCGGACGGGAGACCGGCGATCACCTGCGCACGCTCGGAGGGGCGCATGTCGTCGACGCCGAGGAGACGGCAGTCGCGGGGCTCACCGGACTGGTCGGCGCTGATGAGGGAGAGTTCGTTGCGGTTGTTCAGACATCCGAGGAGATAGGGCTCCTGCAAGGAGACTCCGAGAAAGGAGCCCTGAACACCTCGCATGATGGAGACGGTGCCGTCGTTCTCGCTGACGTAGTAGTTGTTGCGCACGATCTCGCGTCCGACAGCCAGCCCCGCCAGCACCACCAGGACCAGGACCGTCGCGGCGATAATGGGACGCCGCCGTGACCGGGGTCGCGGCGGCGGTTCTTCGGGTTGGGGCACAACGCGTTTGGCGGCGTTGCGCTTCGGATTGAACGCCGAGGCGCGCCCGGCCGCGGTGTTGGGCGGCGCCGACTGGTCGTCGTCCCCGGACACCGCACCCGCGAGGATCGGCTGGGTCTGCCCGTAGTCGTAGTCGACGACGTCGGCCACCACCACGGTCACGTTGTCGGGCCCGCCGCCGCGCAGCGCCAATTCGATGAGACGGTCGGCGCTTTCGGTGACATCGTCGATCTGCAGCGCCTCGGCGATGGTGTCCTGGCTGACCGGGTCGGACAGACCGTCCGAGCACAGCAGGTAGCGGTCACCGGCACGGGCTTCCCGCATGATCAGCGTCGGCTCGACCTCGTGACCGGTCAGCGCGCGCATGATCAGGGAACGCTGCGGGTGGCTGTGTGCTTCCTCCGCGGTGATCCGGCCCTCGTCGACGAGGGTCTGAACGAACGTGTCGTCCTTGGTGATCTGCGTGAGCTCGCCGTCCCGCAGCAGATAGCCGCGGGAGTCACCGATGTGGACCAGACCAAGACGGTTGCCCGCGAACAGGATTGCCGTCAGCGTGGTGCCCATGCCCTCGAGCTCGGGGTCGGCTTCCACGTGGGAGGCGATCGCGTTGTTGCCCTCACGCACCGCGGAGTCGAGCTTGCTGAGCAGGTCGCCGCCGGGCTCGTCGTCGTCGAGGTGCGCCAGCGCCGCGATCACCAGCTGGGACGCGACCTCCCCGGCGGCATGACCGCCCATCCCGTCGGCGAGGGCGAGCAGACGCGCACCGGCGTACACCGAGTCCTCGTTGTTGGCGCGCACCAGGCCCCGGTCACTGCGGGCTGCATATCGAAGAACGAGTGTCACGGGCGCAACTCGATCACCGTCTTGCCGATTCGCACCGGGGTGCCCATCGGAACTCGTACCGCTGTCGTCACCTTCGCCCTGTCGAGGTATGTACCGTTGGTTGATCCTAGGTCCTCTACATACCATTCCGGACCTCGTGGCGAGAGCCTGGCGTGGCGCGTCGAGGCGTAATCGTCGGTCAGCACGAGGGTGGAGTCATCGGCGCGTCCGATCAGCACCGGCTGGGTGCCCAACGGGATGCGGGTGCCGGCCAGTGCGCCTTCGGTGACGACCAGCTGGCGCGGCGTGGTCCTGCGGCCCCGGTGGGGGAGCAGCGATCCACGCAGGGCCAACCCGCGGCGAACCATCACCGCGCCGGTCGGCGCGTAGATGTCGGTGCGCAGGATGCGCAGCACCGACCAGATGAACAACCACAGCAAGAGAAGGAAGCCGACACGGGTCAGCTGCAGAACAAGCCCCTGCATCTGACGTCCTCTCCGTACCCGGTCATGCTCCTCGCGCAAGCGCTCGTCGGTCTTTCGGCAGCGCCACCATACTGGGGCCGCGGTCGACGTGACGTCTACACCACCGCTTCCCTCAAGCGCCTGTCCTCAGTGAACGCGGACGATGATCTCGGAGTGTCCGAGCCGGATGACGTCGCCGTCGGCCAGCTGCCACTCCTGAACCGGAGCGTTGTTCACCGTGGTGCCGTTGGTGGAATTGAGGTCTGACAATAGCGCGACCTGACCGTCCCAGCGGATTTCCAGGTGACGACGGGACACACCCGTGTCGGGCAACCGGAACTGCGCGTCCTGTCCGCGACCGATCACGTTGGCGCCTTCGCGCAGCTGGTAGGTGCGGCCGCTGCCGTCGTCGAGCTGCAGCGTGACGGTCGCACCGGCGGGGTAGTCGCCCTGCCCTGCGCCGTAGCCGCCGTAACCGCCCTGCTGGCCGGCGGGGGCGCCGTAGCCCTGGTCGCCATAGCCCTGCTCGCCGTAACCCTGCTCGCCATAGCCCTGGTCGCCGTAGCCGGCGGGCTCGCCATAGCGGCCGTAGTCGGGCTGGGCGTAGTCCTGACGGCCGTAGGACTGCTGGCCGCCCGGGGCACCGTAGCCGCCCTGATCCGGGTAGCCGCCCTGGTCCGGGTAGGCCGGGCGGGGAGGCTGGCCGTAGCCGCCATCGTCGGGACGACGGCCGTAGTCGTAGTCGCCGGCCGGACCGCCGTAACCAGGGGCGCCGCCGGGAGGCGGACCGTAACCGCCCGGGCCCTGCCGGTAGCCCTGGTCGGGGTATCCGGGGGGCGGGCCGTAGCCGGCGGGCGGACGCTGCTCGTAGGACTGCGGGGGATAGCCGCCCTGGCCCTGGTAACCACCCTGATCCTGGTAGCCGCCCTGCTCGGGGTAGCCGCCGCGGGGTGGGTAGCCCTGGTCCTGCGCGGGGTAGCCGCCCTGATCGCCGTGGGGGTAGCCGCCGCGCTGCTCGTCACCGCGGTTCTCGGGACGGTTGTAGCCGCCCTCGTCTTCGGGGCGGTTCTCCGGCGGGCGGTTGTAGTACTCGTCGGGCCGACCCTGTCCTGGGCCGCCTCGGTAGCTCGGATTGTCGGTCATCGCTGGTACTCCTGGTTCTGCCTGGGACGTAGCGTCTCGAGATGGTGGAGCGGGTTCGACTGTGGTCGCGTCGGGATTGACCGCGCCACGCGCGCGAAACTGTCCGGTGTGCAGGTTGGGCGACTGCTCGAATCTGACAACCACATCACCATACGTTTGCCATCCCTGCTCATGGATGTATCCCTCCAAGTGCTTGGCGAACGTAGTGGCGGTGATGTCCGGATCGGCATTCACCTTCTGAAAGTCAGGCACACTGAGGGTAATGACGTAGTCGTTCGGTACCAAAATGTGGCCACCGTGGACTTTACGGGCGTTCGTCTCGGCTTCGCGGCGCAGAAGTACCTCGACCTCGCGCGGAACGATCGATCCGCCGAACACCCGGGCGAAGGCATCACCGACCGAATCCTCGAGCTTGCGCTCGAACCGGTCGACCAGTCCCATCGCCCCGCTCGCCTCCCTCGTTGGGTGGGTGAATTTTGCCCACGCAACATCGCACCGGCGCGTCGACCGGCAGCAATGCTTCATGCATGCTATCGGCCCGCTGTGCCCGAGCGGGACCAACAGTTCTGTGAGAATCGCATCGGCGCAGGTCAGGGTTCCGCAGGCGGCCGTTTTGGAGATCACGGGGGTGCGCCAGTACGGTTGTGAGGCCGGGATGCCTGCGTGATAGGCTCCCTCGGTCATTCGGGCGAGTGGCGGAATGGCAGACGCGCTGGCTTCAGGTGCCAGTGTCCTTCGGGACGTGGGGGTTCAAGTCCCCCTTCGCCCACACGAGACAAAGGTCGTGGACTCTTCGGAGTCCGCGACCTTTTTCGTTGAGGCGGTTCCTTCCGAGCTCTGAAGTTGCTTCTCGATCGCGTGTAACAGCGGTGCGTGCGAAGGCGACACAGTGGCGGTAATTCGAATTGGGGGATCTGAGGGGGAATGGTGAAACCGCGGGAAATGACGTTCGCGTCCAGGCGTGCAATCGCCGGCTTCGGAGCGGCGATGCTCGTTGGTTTGGCAGCAGGAATGACGACGCCGTCCGCATTCGCGACACCGGTGGACGACGCCTACTTGGCGGCAATAGAAGCGGAGAGTGTCCCAATTCTCGGCCGGGACTATGTAGTGGCGCTCGGCCACGCCATCTGTGACACCGCGGTGCAGAACCCGGCGATGCAGCTCGTCGATCTGGTGCTCAGTGTGGTCGGCAATGAGAACAAACCAAGTCCGTACACCCTCGAGCAGGGCATGGTCATCGCACGCGCAGCACTGGGGAACTACTGCGCCGGTGCCGCAGGCAGTCGAGGCGACGGCGCGCCCGCGGTGGTCCCGCCGGTAGTGGCACCGGTTCCAGGACCGGCCGGCTACCCACCGTCCGTCCCGGATGTTGCGGATGCGCCCAGGCTGAATCTCGGCTGCACCTGGGTGAACGGATACACCAAGAAGAACGGGACGCGCGTTCGCGGGCATTACCGGTGCTGACGTAGGACGGGACTTTCGCGAGACTGCACAGACGGTTGTCGGCGGGCCGATTTCACAACCGTGACGGCAGTCTCGCGAAAGTCGGGACCCGTTGACTGCCAATCGAACCCGAACTTGTCAGACCCTTCTGCCACACTGGGGTCATGCGGCCAGGCAGCGCACCGTCTTTCATCCCGAGCCCGCCTCGGGAAGCGCGGTTGGAGGCCCTGTTCGACGAACTGTCCGAACTCGCCGGCCAGCGCAACGCCATCGACGGGCGCATCGTCGACATCGTCGCCGAGATCGACGGCGATCAACTCTGGGGTGCCACCGGAGCCCGTTCGATCGCGGCGTTGGTGGCGTGGAAGCTGGGCACCTCCGCAGGAAACGCCGAGAGAATCGTCGCGATCGCCGACCGGGCCGCCGAGTTCCCGCGCTGCACCCAGGCATTGCGCGAGGGACGCCTTTCTGTCGACCAGGTCGGGGTGATCGCCCAGGGCGCCGGTCAGGGCTCTGACGACCACTACGCACGGTTGGCGCAGAATGCCTCGGTCAGCCAGTTGCGCACCGCGATCAAACAGGAACCCCGACCCGAACCCGAACCGTCCGCCGACGACGGCGACGGCGACGGCGATGACCACGACCTGCCCGACCTGCCCGACCTGCCCGAGGACGATGAGCCTGAACCACCGCCGCTACCGACCGCCGAGATCACCACATCCTGCGACGCCGACTACACCTACTGGCGGATCAAGCTGCCCCATGAGCAGGCCGCGACGTTTCAGGCCGCCCTGCACTCACACAAAGACGCGCTGATCGCCCAGTGGACCCGCGACCACGCCGACAGCGACGCGGGCCCGCACCGGCCCCCGCTGCCCAATCTCGCCGAGGCGTTCCTGGCGCTGGTCGAGGCCTCCTGGGACGCCGAAGCGGTGCGCCGCCCCCACGGCCAGCACACCACCGTCGTCGTGCACGTCGACGTCGAATCCAAGCTGGCCGCGCTGCATCTGGGCCCGCTGCTGACCGCCGGGGAGCGCCGCTACCTGAGCTGTGATGCGACCTGCGAGGTGTGGTTCGAACGCCACGGCCGCCCGATCGGCGCCGGACGAAGCACCCGCACCGTCAACCGCCGCCTGCGACGCGCGTTGGAACACCGCGACCGCAGTTGCGTGGTCCCCGGCTGCGGGGCCACCCGAGGCTTACACGCCCACCACATCGTGCACTGGGAAGACGGCGGAGACACCGAGCTCGACAACCTCGTGCTGGTCTGCCCGTACCACCACCGCGCCCACCACCGCGGCATCATCGTCATCACCGGACCCGCACACCAGCTCGCCGTCACCGACCACACCGGCCGCGCCCTGCACTCCGCAACCCTGGCCCGCCCACCAACCCAACCCCCACCCGCTGTCCCCGCCTACCGAGGACCATCCGGCGAACGCCTCTACTGGAAGTGGTACCACCCCTACCAACCACCACCAACGGCTGCCGCCAACTGAGTCGGTGTTCGGCGGCGCGTCAACGCCGTGATGACCAGGTCTTGCGCGGACCAGGACATGGGCGGATCCCCGAGTCGGTAGGGCCGAACAGTCATGGTGTGCCGACGTCGTCGATAGCCAGGTCGAAGTGTCGGGTGGTGATTTGGACACTTTGGCGCGTAAATACGGGCACTCCGGAGGTTCGGAGACAACACGATCCGCGAGGTAACGGGCGTTAAAGTGCGATATGGCGTTCGACAAGAAGAGGCAAGCCCCGTTGGGCAATTTCCTGTCTCCACCGCAGAGTAGTCAGCGTCTGTCGGGCGAGGCCGTTCGCAAATCGCCGGAAGAAACGATAGTCATCGAATTCGATATGGCAGGTCGGACCTACCAGGTTCGGATGAAGAAGACCCTGGCAACGGCGCATGGTTTCGGGAACTATTGGACCCAGATGGTGACCGAGGAAACGGATCTTCTCACGGGACAACAGATTATCGTGACTTGGTCACACATCGGTGTCATCCGCTTGATCGATCAGCCACCGGCAGCCCAACGCCTCGGGCAGGGGGCGCAGAGAGCAACGAGGCCGAGTTGAACGCGGTTCGACGCTGTCGGCGCTGACAGCACGCACGTTCGGATCAACGCGTCGGCCCCCCTCACTCGCCCCGATCGGCCGCCCACATCCCGATCACGAACGCCGTCAAGTCATTGTGCTGCAACGGGTCTCGACCGGTGATCTCCTGAATCCGCCCCAGCCGGTGCCGCACGGTGTTGGTGTGCAGAAACAGTTCCTTCGCGGTCTCACTCAGCGATCCGTTGCACGCGACGAACGTTCGCAGCGTCCGGACGTGCTGCGTGCCCCGCGAGGTGTCCAGCTCCGCGAGAGGGTCGATCAACAGCTGCCGGAAGGGCGCGAGCTGGGCAAGCGGCAACTGCTCGAGCAGGCTCTCCAGCGTGCTCAGCTGATCGGGCCCGACCCGGCCGCCCCGGTGCTCGGCCAGTGTCAGCGCGATGCGGGCCTGCGCGATCGCCGACCCGAGATCGGCCAGCGTCACCGGTGCCGAATGTCCGGTCGGCAGCGCCAGATCGTCGGGCATCTCCACCGCACCCGCGGTCAGCATCATGCACAGATCGGGAGCGTCACCGATGAGGGCGCCCGGGAAGGAGATCGACAACAGCGCCCCGGCACCGGCCGGCCACGCCGAGCACGCGATCTCCCCGGCGAAACCCGGCCACTGCACCAACTGGCTCAGCGCATCAGGCAGCAGCATGCGTCGTTCCACCAGAGACAGCAGCTGACCCACCCGCTCCCGGGTCAACGCCGCTTCGATGTCGCGCTCACCCTGCGCCGCCCGCACGAACCGGGCGATCAGGTCCAGCAGCGCCGGCTCCGGCCGGTCGCCCCGTCCCATCCACACCAGCGCGCCGAGGCCGGGCACCGGAACCGTCACCGCAGCTTCGTCGCCCTTTGCGGCCCCCTCGGGCTCCAGCAGGAAGTAGCACCCCAGCACCTGCCCGGCGGCGTCCAGCAGCCGACGGGGTGAGTCGTGCCGACGCAGCGACAGCAGCAGTTCGGGCACCAGCGCGTTGGTGGCCCGGGCGACGGCGATCTCGGTGCCGAGCCGCGATTCGGCGACGAACCGACTGATCACGCTGAACGGCACGCTGGGCGGGGCGACCAGCACGGGAAGACCGGCCCGACGGCAGGCGTCCAGCAGCGCGGCGGGGACGTCGTCGTGGCCGTCGCCGACACCGAAGCACACCCCGGCCGCGCCGGCGCCGGCCAATGCGTCGACGAACGTCGAGCAGTCCTCGGCGCTGTGCAGGCTGATGCCGACCGTGCACACGAGTTCGCCGCCCCGCAGATACCGCGACGGGTCACGCATCTCGGTGGTGTGCACCCAGCTGACCTCGCGGTCCAGATTGCGGTCAGCGGGATCAGGGCCCGACACGCTCAATTGCGCCGCCTCCAGAAGGTCGCGCAGTGTCGGCGCAGCCGACTCCGCGCGGTCCTCAGACACCCCGCGAGCGTAACGCGGTCGTCACACGGGAGAGGGTCGCCGTTGTGCGATTGTTCAACGGCGGGCCCGTGCGGCGGTGCGATCCTGACGTGTTCGCCGTGAGCGCTGGCGTCGGGAAACGCTTCGCGTGATAGTTCGAGCCATGTCGTCATTGGTCAGCCCGGCTGAACAGCAGCCACAGTTGCGCCGCGAATTCTCTCTCGGATCGGCGTTCGCCTTCGCGTTCGCGTTCATCTCGCCGATCGTCGCCCTCTACGGGATCTTCGGTCTCGCGCTGTCGGCGGCCGGACCGAGCTTCTGGTGGGGCTTCGGGCTGGTCTTCGCCGGCCAGTTCCTGGTGGCGCTCGTGTTCGCGACGCTGGTTTCGCGGTGGCCGCTGGAGGGCTCCATCTACCAGTGGTCACGACGCCTGCTCGGCACCACCTACGGCTGGTTCGCCGGTTGGGTCTACATGTGGACTCTGGTGATCGCGATGGCGACCGTGGCGCTGGGAGCGGCCGGATTCACCGCGAACATCGTCGGCATCGAGGAGCCGTCCGGCGGCACCCTGGCGCTGATCGCGCTGCTGATCCTGCTCGCCGGCACCGCGGTGAACCTGATCGGACGCCAGGCCCTGAAGATCTTCATGATCGGCAGCATCATCGCCGAGGTCATCGGCTCGGTGGTGCTGGGTACGTGGCTGCTGATCTTCCATCGCAAGAACTCGATCTCGGTCCTGTTCGAGGGCGGTGGCGCCGACGTCGATCTCGGTGCCTACCTCGGCGGTCCGTTCCTGCTCGCGGTCGCGTTCATCGGCTGGTCGTTCGTCGGCTTCGAGAGTGCCGGTTCGATCGCCGAGGAGGTGCACAACCCGCGCCGCGATCTGCCCAAGGCCGTGCTGTTCTCGCTGGGCTTCATTGCGCTCGTCGTCGGTTATTCGGCGCTGGCGATCATCCTGGCCATCCCCGACCTGGACGCGGTGGCCGAGGGTGCTGTCGCCGATCCGGTGTACGACACGCTGACCACCGCGCTGGGCGCCGGCATCGCCAAGCCCGTCCAGGTGATGTTCGTGATCGGCTTCCTCGCGAGCTTCCTGGCGTTGCAGACCTCGGCGTCGCGGGTCATCTGGGCCTACTCCCGCGACGGGGCGCTGCCCGCGGCGCGCACGCTGGTGCAGCTGCGCGGCAAGGCCCGCATCCCGACGGCCGCGATCCTGGTGACCACCGTCATCGGAGCCGCGCTGTTCCTGCTGAGCATCGTCGCCGGCGACATCTACTCCCTGATGGTGAACTTCACCGCGGGCGGCTTCTATCTGGCGTTCCTGTTCCCGCTTGTCGGCTTCCTGGTGGTGCTGCTGCGCAAGGCCTGGAAGCCCGGATCGTTCTCACTGCGCGCCGCGACGATGCCGGTGGCGGTGGTCGCGGTGGTGTGGGCGGTGCTGCAGTTCCTCAACATCGCCTGGCCGCGAGTCGCTTTCGAGCAGCGCTACCTGGACTGGTCGGTCTGGATCGGTGTGGTCGTGCTCGGCATCATCGGTGCGGCGCTCTTCGCGAGCGTGAAGTCCCGGATCGTCGCGCCCCAGGATCGCGACGAGCCGGTACCGGCCGATGACTGACCGGCCGGTCGCGCTGGTCACCGGCGGCGCCAGCGGGATCGGCGCCGCGGTGGTCGACGCGCTCACCGCGCGCGGCTATGCGGTGGGCTGCGTGGACCTGCACCCGGGTGCCGCCGAAAACACCGTGGCCGCAGACGTTTCCGACGCCGATGCGGTCGCCCGCGCGGTGGCAGAGCTCCGAGACCGGTTGGGGCCGGTCAGCGCCGTGGTGACGTCGGCGGGCTACTACGAGATGGCGCCGGTGTCCGAGATCGGCGAGGACGCCTGGCGCCGGATGCTGCGCGTACACCTGGGCGGTCTGGTGAACATCGCACGGGCGACCCTGTCGGACCTGACCGCGACCGGTGGCGCGCTGGTCGCAGTGGCCAGTGAACTCGCCGTCGGTGGCGGCGACGAGGACGCCCACTATGCCGCCGCCAAGGGAGCGATCCTCGGACTGGTGCGCAGCCTGGCCGTCGAGACCGCCGGCAGCGGGGTTCGGATCAATGCGGTCGCCCCCGGACCCACCGACACCCCGCTGCTGGCTCCCGACTCGCCCTGGCGCGCCGCCGAATACCTGCAGACGCTGCCGCTGCGCCGGCTCACCACCCCGGTCGAGGTCGCCCGCAGTGTCGAATACCTGGTCTGTGACGCCACATTCAGCACCGGCGACGTCGTGAACGTGAACTCGGGAGCGGTGATATGAGCACCGACCTGCGTGACCGGGTGGCGCTGGTGACCGGTGCGGCGCAGGGCATGGGTGCCGCGCACGCGCGCCGGCTCGCGAAAGCCGGTGCCACCGTGGCGGTCAACGATCGCGAGGACAGCGAGGCGCTGTCCGCACTGGCCGCCGAGATCGGCGGCCTGACCGCGGCGGGCGACGTCTCCGATCCGGCGCAGTGCCGAACGATCGCGGACCACGTGGCCGCGACCGCCGGCGGTCTCGACATCCTGGTGGCCAACCACGCCTACATGACGATGGCGCCGCTGCTCGAGCACGACGCCGACGACTGGTGGAAGGTGGTGGACACCAACCTCGGTGGCACCTTCTTCCTCGTCCAGGCGGTGCTGCCGCACATGCGCGCGGCGGGGGCCGGCCGCATCGTGGTGATCTCCAGCGAATGGGGAGTGACGGGCTGGCCCGACGCGACCGCGTACGCGGCCTCGAAGTCGGGGCTGATCTCTCTGGTCAAGACGCTGGGCCGCGAGCTGGCGCGCGAGCACATCATCGTCAACGCGGTGGCGCCCGGGGTGATCGACACCCCGCAGCTGCAGGTCGACGCCGATGCCGCCGGTGTCGCGCTCGAGGTGATCCACCGGCGCTACGCCGAGGCGATTCCCGTCGGGCGCATCGGCACCGGTGACGAAGTCTCGGCGGCGGTGGAGCTGCTGGCCGACTTCGACGTGGAAGCAATTGTGGGACAGGTGGTCTCGTGCAACGGTGGATCGACGCGGGCGCGGGCATGAACGAGGAGTCATCAGTGCAGAACGACCCACGGATGCAGTCGGCGTCCGGTGTGCTCGGCCAGATCGACGCGCAGCAGGTACCGCGCTACGCCGGGTTCGGCACGTTCGCCCGGCTGCCCCAGCGACACGAGGTCACCGAGCACGACATCGCGGTGATCGGGGTGCCGTTCGACAGCGGTGTCACCTACCGCCCTGGCGCGCGTTTCGGTCCTGCGGCGATCCGGCAGGCGTCGCGTCTGCTCAAGCCCTACAACCCCGCGCTCGAGGTCGCGCCGTTCGCGACCGCGCAGGTGGTCGACGCCGGCGACATCGCGGCGAACCCGTTCGACATCACCGAGGCGGTGGACCAGATCAGGGACGGGATCCTCGGGCTGGTCACCCGCGCCGACCAGCGGTTCGTGCTGCTCGGCGGCGACCACACCATCGCGCTGCCGGCACTGCAGGCCGTCAACGAACTGCACGGCCCGGTTGCGTTGGTGCACTTCGACGCTCACCTCGACACGTGGGACACCTACTTCGGGGCGCCCTGCACCCACGGCACGCCGTTCCGTCGCGCGTCCGAGCAGGGGCTGATCGTCAAGGGGCACTCCGCCCACGTCGGCATCCGGGGCTCCCTGTACGGCGCGGCCGATCTGCTCGACGACGCCGAACTCGGCTTCACCGCGGTGCACTGCCGCGACATCGATCGCATCGGGGTGGACGGCGTCATCGAGCGGGTGCTCGAGCGTGTCGGCGACCACCCGGTGTACGTGTCGATCGACATCGACGTGCTGGACCCGGCGTTCGCGCCCGGCACCGGTACCCCGGAGATCGGCGGCATGACCAGCCGGGAGCTGGTCGCGGTGCTGCGGGCAATGCGCGCGCTGAACATCGTCGGCTCCGACGTCGTCGAGGTCGCGCCGTCCTACGACCATGCGGAGGTCACCGCGGTGGCCGCCGCGAACCTCGCCTATGAGCTGATCAGCCTTATGGTCGGGTGATGGACGCGTTCGCCTGGCCCGCCGGAAAGACCGCCGCTGCGGCCTTCACCTTCGACGTGGACGCCGAGTCGGCGGTGCTGTGGGGCAACGAGAGTGTCGGCGCACGGATGAGCGTGATGAGCCACCAGGCCTACGGACCGCTGGTCGGCATCCCGCGGATCCTGGATCTGCTTGAGGAGCACCAGATTCCGTCGACGTTCTTCGTGCCGGGGCACACCGCCGACAGATACCCCGAGGCGGTGCGCAGCATTGTGGCGGCGGGTCACGAGATCGCCCACCACGGCTATCTGCACGAGCAGCCCACCGCGCTGACGCTGGAGGAGGAGATCGACGCGCTCGACCGTGGTCTGGCGGCGCTGGCCGAGGTCGCCGGGGTACGTCCGCTCGGCTATCGGGCGCCGATGTGGGATCTGTCCTGGCGCACGCCGGCGCTGCTGGCCGAACGCGGATTCCTGTACGACTCAAGCCTGATGGACGCCGACCATCCCTACGAGCTGGCGGTGACCCCGGGGGCTGCGCAGTCGTTGGTCGAGATCCCGATCCAGTGGGCGCTCGACGACTGGGAGCAGTACTGCTTTCTGCCCGACATCTCGGGCAGCGGCCTGATCGAGAGCCCGCGCAAGGCTCGCGAACTCTGGCAGCTCGAGTTCGACGCGCTGCGCCGGGTCGGTGGCTGCTGGGTGCTGACGAACCATCCCTTCCTGACCGGCCGTGCGTCGCGGGCCGCGGAGCTGGGGGAGTTGATGCGCTACGTCCTCGACCACGACGACGTATGGGTGGCGTCCCTCGGTCAGATCGCCGAATACGTTCGCGCGCTGGGACTTCCGCCCCGCTCGATCACCCCGCCCGACGTTCCGCGGTGACGGTCAGCCGCCGCGGATCTCGTCGGTGATCTCGACGCCGGGTGTGTCGCGGTGGTCGTTCATGTTGCGGCACTCACCGTAGATCTGGATGCCGCCCCGTTCGGGGTTGTTTCCCGGTCCGATCGACGCCCACACGCCGCCCCTGTGGACGACCTCTCCGGCAGGGACGTAGCCGGGCGGCGGTCCCGATTCCCAGCCGGGCTGCGCGGCAACGGATGTCGCAATCTCGGCGCTGCGGTTTTCACCGGACGCCGTGACGAACGCGAGCTCGACCTTGGCCCGGTACGGTGGGTCGCCCTGGTCGTTGCACCACTCCCATTGCAGGTTCGCATAGGTGACGTCGAGATCGGCGGCCCGCACGATCTCCTTGGCGGCGTCGACGACCTGTCCGCGGGACTCGTCATCGGACAGCGTCGGCGTGTCCGGTTGTTCGGGCTGGGACGGGGACATCGCGGAGCATCCTCCAATCGGGGCGACCACGGTGGTCAGCACGGCGAGTGCGGCCGCGGCGCGGCGTTTTGTTGTGAGCGTCATCGGTCGGTCATTCTGCCGGGCGGTTCCATTCCGGGTCCAAGATCACCGGAGTCTCGATCTGCACCTGCGGCAACGGGACCTCCCCGACGAACGGGAGGTCGACCTGTCCCGGTGTCGCGAGCGACATCTCGGTCCGCGGCGGAGCCAGCAGGCCGAGTTCACCGAGCCTGTCGCCGTTGCCGGTGACGATCTCGGCCATGCTGCGCAGCGACTCGCTACCGGGGGTGTAGTAGTACGAGTGGTCGCCGGGATCGATCATGTCCGCGCCGGGGACCTCGGCGCGAAAGCGCGTCGCGCCGAAGTCCTCGAAGGCCGGGTCGGCGCCGAGGCCCGCCGACGGGCCGGCCATCGAGCCCAGCGTGTCGTTGATCTCACCGGGCAGTGCGTTGCCCATCTGCCCGAGCCAGCCGACCGGATCGGTGGAGGCGTCGCCGATGTAGACCCGGTCGCCGTCGACGCCGAAATCCGCGGCGCTCTGCGCGACGTCGGTACCGGGGCTGCCGAGCAGGACGGCGTTGTCGGCCTGCATCCCGCTGTGGGCGAAAGCGTCTGCGACAGTGGTGGATCCGTAGGAGTGTCCGGCAACGGTGAGATGGTGCGGGACGCCGGCGTCGTGGGTGACGGCGAGGCTGTTGACGTCCCAGGCCAGCGCGTCGCCGCCGGTGCGGGCGAGTCCGGTGGTGGCGATGTTGGGGTCGGTGAAACTCTCGGGCGTGTTGTAGCCCATCCAGGAGATCACGGCGGTGGGGTTGTCGGGGTCGACCTGCAGCGACTGGTTGTACAGGTTGATCGCATCGTTGTGGCCGTCGGAGAGCCAGCCGTCGCGCACGCTGGCGCTGGTGCCGGGCACGATCACCGCGGTGTTGGCGGATCTGTCCGGGTTGCCGATCGACACCGCGGCGCGGCCCTTGCCGTCGAAGGCCTGCGGGTCGTAGGACCACAACATGGTGGGGCGCCAGTTCTTGTCCGCCCGTTCCGCGGCCCCGATGTCGCTGTAGCGCCGGTCATCACCGCCCGGCCCGGGCAACGAGTTCTCGCCCGTCATCTGGTGGATCAGACCCTCCTGGGTCTCGCGGGCGTTCTGGTAGCGGGTGACGTCGCCGTCGGACAGGCCGAAGCGCGCGGGGTCCGCCGTGACGTCGTCGGTGCTGACGCCGTGGGCGGCGACGACGGACTCCACCCTGTCCAGGTCGTCGTCGAGTACCGCGACGTTGACCTGATCGCGCACATCGGCTGGAATTCCGTTGAGATTGCCCAACATCGGGGGGTGCTGGGCGATCAGCCCGTCGCGCTGCTGCTGGGTCAGCCCGTCCCACCACTGTTGGACCTGGGCGGGATCGGTGTCGGGGGACGGAATGTGGAGCTGCGTGCCCCCGATGTCCACGGGTGGATTGGGGATGTCGACGCCGGCGGCCTGGTCGATGGCCGCGGCGGTGTTCTCGTCGAGATCGGTGAAGAGTTGCAGCATCTTCTGCAGGAACGCGGTGAGATTGCGCGCGATGCTGTCGAGGAAATCTCCGATCAGCCACTGCTCGGGGGTGACGGTGCCGTCGTCGGCGACGGCGAATCCGAATCGCTCGGTGGTGGCCACGAGGTCCAGCAGCGCGTCGCGCAGCGCGGCCATCTGCAGGCCGCCGCTGCGCAGCGCCGACTCCAGGTGGGCCAGTCGCGCGGCGGTGCGCTCCTGCCGGTCGGTGTCCCGCAATCCGGTGGCAAGCGCTGCGGTCGCGGCGTCACCGGACCAGTGGCCTTGCAGGAACGACAGCATCTCGCGTTCGCCGGTGACGATGGCCTGCAACGAGCTGTGCTTGCCGCGCATCGCGTCGGCGGCGTCGACCAGTCGGGCGGGCTGCGATTCCCGCACCGTCGACACCGACACGGCCATGACCCCTCCTGTTCGCCGCATCGATAGTTCCATACCGACAACCGGCGTTACCCTGGCCGCGTGAGCAGCACACAAGTCTCCGGAGGAGTGGTGCACGAGCTGCCCGCGGATCTGCGGGCAGCGCTGGCGGGTAATGCGACCGCCCTGGCGGCCTGGAACGACATCACGCCTCTGGCCCGCAACGAGTTCATCTGCTGGGTCGAGGACGCCAAACAGGACACGACGCGTGAGCGACGGATCCGGCGCACTCAGGAGGAACTGGAAGAGGGCAAGCGACGGCCCTGCTGTTGGCCGGGATGCAAGCACCGCGAGCGCACCGGCAAGGCGTAGCGCCGGCTAGCGGTTCCGCGCGGTCTCGCGCCGATTCGCCTTCATGATCGCGGTGACGAGTTCGTCCTTGGTCATGGTGGAACGGCCGCGGACGTCGAGTCGTCGGGCCACCTCGAGGAGGTGCTTCTTCGTGGCGTTGGCGTCCACACCTTCGGCGCTCTCACCGGCCGGGTTCGGGCCACCGCTCTCGCTGCGTTCATCCGAGGGCCCTCGCTGGTCCTTCTCCTCCCAGTGGTCGCCGACCTTCTCGTAGCTGTGCTTGAGCGCGGCGTAGGCGACCCGGTGTGCGCGTTCGCCTTCGCCGTACTGTTCGGCCGCGGCGTCGTGGGACTTGGTGAAGGTCCGCTCGGCCTTTTCGTCGGATTTCTGCAGGGTGCTCGGCAACTCGCTCTTCTTCGCATCCCCGGATTTGGTCGTCTTCGGCACCGGAGCCTCCTTCGTCGCTGAACGCGGAATACCCGCTATTCGCCGCGTCCGGTCCGCTGCTGGAGTTCGTCGATCAGATCGGAGGCCTCGGCCTTGGTCGCATCGGCGGGTGCTTCCACGCCGGCCTCCCGGGCCAGCGTCTGCAGATAGCTGCGTTGGGCGCCGGTCATGGGTTCTTCGCCGGTCACCCACTGCGAAGTGTCCTTCTCGGCGTTCTCAAGGGGGCCTGTGTCGTGTTGTCGCTCATGCGCCGTGAATGCCCATCGCACGGATGTTCGAAACACAGGGGTGGGAAGAGCCACCCGGCTGACGCAGCGTCCGACGGCCTGCCAGTATCGACGCGTGGGTAAGAACGAGCGCGGAAAAATCGTGATGACCGACGACGAGATCGCCGAGTTCATCGAACGCAGCCGGACCGCCACCATGGCGACGGTGCTGCCGAACGGACGGCCGCATCTGGTCGCCATGTGGTACGCCGTCCTCGACGGGGAGATCTGGTTCGAGACGAAGGCCAAGTCGCAGAAGGCCGTCAACCTTCGCCGGGACCCGACGATCACGGTGATGATCGAGGACGGGCTGTCCTACGACACCCTGCGCGGCGTGTCCATCGACGGGACTGCCGAGATCATCGACGACCCGGAGACCAATCTGCGCGTCGGCATCAGCGTCTGGGAGCGCTACACCGGCCCCTACACCGACGAGATGCGCCCGTTCGTCGAGCAGATGATGAACAACCGGATCTCGGTGCGCGTGATCCCGTCGCGCAAGCGCAGCTGGGACCACCGCAAGCTAGGCATGCAGGGCATGCCGATATCGGGCAGTACCGCGCAGTACCTCTGAGCGATCAGTTGAACGCGCGCGGCGGACTGAACCCCGGGTTCGCCAGCGCGGTGGCGGTCGCGGTCCCGAGTGGGCCGGTCTCGTCGACGACGATCGCGGTGCCGGTCGCGACACCGGCGTCGCTGTCATGGGTCAGCGCCGCCAGGCCCAGGTACGGCCCGTCGGGCAGCCGGCTCAGCGTCAGCGTGTAGTCGGCGTTGATGAACGGCAGCCCGTCCTCGCCGAAGTGGGTCAGCGAGCTGGCCATGTCGCCGGCCAGGGCCGCGCGTTCGAACGGTGTCAGCTCGGTGCCGGCGACGATCGGGGCGAGTTCGAGCGCCCAGATGTACTTGGGACCGTCGTAGGTCCACGCGCCGAGGCCCAGGCTCGGTGTGTCGCCGTCCTTGCCGTAACTCCATACCAGCGTGGCGATGTCGTCGGGGATCGGATCCGGCCTGGGCACTGCCGGCATCGGAACCGTGGTGGTGAAGCGGGGTCCGGGCGGCTGCTCTCCGCGACGCAGGAACAGCGTGCTCGCGCGGGCGACGACGGTGCCGGCCTGGGTCATCACGGCATCGACGAGCTTGAGCCGGCGCCCTTCGCGCACGACGGTCGTCTCGACGCGCACGGGTTCGGCGAGGCCGGCGGGCCGGCACAGGTCGACGGTGAATCGTGCCGGCTGGAGATCGGCGTCGCCCGCGTCCCGCTCGACGACGTGGCCGAGCAGGCCGCCGACGTAGTTGCCGCTGATGGTCTTCCCCCAGGGCCCGCGGGCCCATTCGATCGGGGCGAACGCGTCACCGTCGGGGAGGAAGAAGGCCCGGCTGCTCACCGCGGCGACGATAGCGCAGCCGCGGGGATCACTTCTGCGACAGGAGCCGCTTGACCTCGGTGGTGACCGGATCGGCGATGTCCTTGTACTCGGGGTTCTTGTCGATGAAGCCGGCGACCATCGAGCAGACCGGCACGACGCGCAGCCCTGCGTCGCGGGTCGCGTCGAGGGCACCGCGGACGAGAATCGTGGCGAGTCCGCGCCCGCCGAACTCGTCGTCGATCTCGGTGTGCGGGAAGATTCGCTGGTTCTCGTGGTCGACAAACTCCGTGAAGCCGGCCTTCTTTCCGTCGACGGAGATGCTGAAGCGGTCGGATTCCTGGGTGACCTCGGTGGGGGCGCCGGTCTTGTCGGTGGTCATGGGTCCTCTATACCCCTGGCGCGGGCCGCGGACGCAGGGTGGCGTTCGGCAGCGGTGGGGCGGGCAGGTGAGTGACGGCGCCCGTGTAGCCGTCGACGGCGCCGAACCGCTCGTCGTGCTGCTGCCACTGCTCGCGGTAGGCGACGATCTCGTCGTGGCTGCGGCCGACGAAGTTCCACCACATCACCAGCTCTTCGCCGAACGGGGTGCCCCCGAGCAGAATCACCCGGGCCGGGTTGTCGCCGCGGTTGACCAGCCGCAACCGGTCGTGCCCGGTGCCCTGGTAGGCGAGGTCGGCGACCGCCAGCGCGGATCCGCAGGCCTCCACGTCGCCCTGGTCGACGAGCACGCCGTGCTCGAACGATGTGTCGACGTCGAGGGTGACCTCGACGCCCGGGTCGAGGTCGAGCTGGGCTCCGAGCAGCGGGGTGAAGGTGTGCACGGGGGAGTGCTCGCCCTCGAGTTCGCCGAGGAAAACCCGGGTCGTCACGCCGCCCGAGGCCCGGGCGGGGGGTGCGTAGTGCGCGAAGTCGCGTTCGGTGTTGCGGTCGGAATCGGGGAGCGCCACCCACAGCTGGGCGCCGTGCAGCACAGACGTCGACGCGGTCGACACCTCGGAATGGCAGATGCCCGCGCCGGCGGTCATCAGGTTGAGCTCACCGGGCCGCACCATCGCGTGCACACCGGCGCTGTCGCGGTGTTCGACCTCGCCGCTGAACAACCAGCTCACGGTCTGCAGGCCGGTGTGGGGGTGCGGTGGAACGTCCATCCCGGCGCCGCCGCGGACGTCGTGCGGACCGTAGTGGTCGGCGAAACACCAGGCGCCGATCAGCGAACGCTCGCGCTGCGGCAGCGTGCGCCGCACCCTTATCGCCCGGGGACCGCCGAGTGGCACCTCGCGCGGATGAAGCACCCCGGTGAAACCCGAAGCGACGCAGTCCACTTCATCAGGGGCGGTGTCGGTGTTGCTCACCCCTCCAGAGTAGGAGCTACAGCGGTCATCGCCGAGCGGATCACGTCGAGGTCGTGGTCGTCGATCCGGAACACCCCGAAGCGGAACTTGTAGCCCCACCGGGCCTTGTCCTCGATGAAGTCGAGCGCGTCGATCAACGGCCGGATCGGCGTCTCGACGCACTCGAGGAAGTCGACGTTGCGCCGCCACGGCTGGAAATCGGGCGTCATCTCGACCTGGTAGGGCTCGTCGTCGGCGACCCGGCCGATCGCTGTGAACGCCTGCAGCGGCGCACCGTTCGGGTGTTCGGTCCTCGGCGAGTAGAAGATGATCCAGTCGCCGCGTGACATCTTGCGCAGCATGTGGGGCTTGCCGTGGTTGGCCTGAGTGAAGCGGCCGCGAACGCCGCGTTCGACGTGATCGCGGCTGACCGTGTTGATCCAGTTCGTCATGACCGCACGCTATGCCCGGCACCCGACATTCCACAGGGGCGATATGTCCGCCTGTGGACAACGTCGGGTCAGCCGTTGGTGCCGGCGTCTAGTCTGGCGCCATGAGCGACGGCGCCGTCACGGCTGAGTACCTGCGCAACTTCGTTTTCGACAAGCCCCCCTTCGGCAAGCGGGGCTACAACGAGAAGGCCGTCGCCGATTTCGTCGCACTGTGCGCACGCCGGTTGGAGGGCCGCGGCCATCTCACGGCCGACGACGTCCGCAGCGTGCGCTTCAACAAGCCGCCCATCGGCCGGCGCGGCTACGACGATGCCCAGGTCGATCAGCTTCTCAACGAAATCGCCACGGCCATCGCCGAACTCGATGCCTGACCCCGAGTCCGTCCGCGACGATCTGGCCGAGCTGACGCGGCGCCGCGCACTGAACGAGGACGGCGCGCGGCCCGACGCCGTGAAGCGGCGTCACGACGCCGGCGGCCGCACCGCGCGGGAGAACGTCGCCGATCTGGTCGACCCGGGATCGTTCGTCGAATACGGCCGCTTCGCCGTCGCCCCGCAGCGCATGCGCCGCGACGTCGAGGACCTGATCGCACGCACCCCCGCCGACGGTCTGATCGCCGGCACCGCGCGGATCCACGGCGGCGCGTGCGCGGTGCTGTCCTATGACTACACGGTGCTGGCAGGCACCCAGGGCGGCCTGGGCCATCGCAAGAAGGACCGGCTGTTCGAGCTCATCGAACGGATGCGGTTGCCGACCGTGTTCTTCGCCGAGGGCGGGGGAGGCCGGCCCGGCGACACCGACTATCCCGCGGTGTCCTCGCTCGACACCCGGGCATTCGCGTTGTGGGCCAAGCTGTCCGGGCTGGTGCCCCGTATCGCGGTGGTCAAGGGACGGTGCTTCGCGGGCAACGCGGTGATTGCGGGCGCGTCCGACCTGATCGTCGCGACGCGGGACGCGTCCCTGGGCATGGGCGGGCCGGCGATGATCGCCGGGGGCGGGCTGGGCGACGTCGCACCCGACGACGTCGGACCGATGGCGGTGCAGGAACCCAACGGCAACGTCGACGTCGTCGTCGACGACGAGGCCGAAGCGGTCGCCGTCGCGAAGCGGTTGATCGGCTACTTCCAGGGACCGGTCGCACAGTGGTCGGCGCCGGATCAGACCGCGTTGCGTACTGCCGTACCAGAGCGTGCCCGCCGCGCCTACGACGTCGCGCCGGTGATCGAGACCCTGGCCGACGAGAACTCGGTGACGTTCCTGCGTCCGCGGTTCGCGCGGGAGATGGTGACGGCGCTGGCACGGATCGAGGGCCGACCGGTCGGGGTGATCGCCAACGACACCAGGTTCACCGCGGGGGCCATCACGGCGGCGGCGTCCGACAAGGCCGCCCGCTTTCTGCAGCTGTGCGACGCGTTCGGGCTCCCGGTGCTGTCGTTGATCGACTGCCCGGGATACATGGTGGGCCCGGCCGCCGAGGCGGAGTCGCTGGTGCGGCGCGCGTCGCGAATGTTGGTGGCGGGAGCCGCACTTCGGGTGCCATTGATCGCGGTGATCCTGCGTCGCGGTTACGGCCTCGGCGCACAGGCGATGGCCGGCGGCAGCCTGCACGAACCGGTGCTGACGGTCGCGTGGCCCGGGGCTCATCTCGGACCGATGGGTCTGGAGGGCGCGGTGCGGTTGGGCATGCGCAAGGAGCTGGAGGCGATCGCCGACGAAGAGGAACGGGAAGCGCTCGTCGCGGCTGCCACCGCCGCGGCGCAGGAGAACGCGAAGGCGCTCAACGCGGCGATGCTGTTCGAGATCGACGACGTGATCGACCCGGCCGAAACCCGCGCCGTGGTCGCGGCGACGCTGGCGGCGGCCGAGCCCGGCACGAAAAAACCGGCTCCTGACCGGAGCCGGTTCATCGATACCTGGTAGCTCGCTACCCGGTAGGGGACGGTGCCGTCTGCGCCTCTCGGCGAGCGGTGGCTCGTGGCGACTGATGTGGATGGGGCCCGGGGCATGCCCGGCACCGTCGCACTGTGTAACCGCCCGGGGGCGACACCTATTCCGCGTCCGTCCGCCGCCGACCCCCCGAGACCGGCGGCGGACGGGGGTCATGCGCTCTCGGCGTAGTACACGCGGCGTTCACCGACGGGGTAGCCGTTCTGCTCGGCCAAGGACTTCAGCTGCCGCAGCGCGAAGGTTCGGCCGCGGCCGGCCTCGGGAACATAGATCCCGGCCCAGAGGCCCTCGGCGCGCGGTGACTCGTAGGCCTCGCGGGCGCACAGCCAGCGCCGGGGGCATGAGCGGCAGATCGTCTTGGCGTCGTCGTCGGCGGTTGTCGTCCACCGCTCCGGATCCCGCGTGCACTCACCGATCGGCGTGTCGTCCCATGACTGTGCGTTCATTCGCTGTTCCTCCCCTGGTCTACCGGCGGGCCGTGTGCCGCGATGCGCACAACGTAACCACAAAACCGTAGCGATGCAACGGTAACTGCTTCGGAATAGGCCACCCGTAGGTCGGGGGTGCGAGGACACACAACACAGAAACATGTGCTGACGTCGGAAAACAGCTTCTGGATCGAGATGCGACCCGCACCGGAAATTCGTGCAGATTCACCGTTGCATTGGTACGGTATAGACCAGCGCGATGATGTAGTTTTGGTGCGGGTCCGCGCCAGGAATCGACGCTGAACCGTGAATACAAAGCTCGGTACGATGACCGCACCGCACCAACCGCATGAGGGATTCCGGTAGATGACCAACGCCGAGCCGATCGACGAGTCGATCGGTGCACCGGACCCGGGTATGGCCCGGGCGGGTGCCGCGGCGGCCGCGCGACGCCGTGAGCTCAACATCAGCCAGCGGAGTCTGGCGGCCGAAGGGATCATCAACGCCGGCGCGCTGATCGCGTTCGAGAAGGGCCGCAGCTGGCCCCGCGAGCGGACGAGGGCACGACTCGAGGACATCCTGCAGTGGCCGCCGGGCACCATCGCGGCGTTGCGCCGCGGTGAACCGGCCAAGGCGCCGGCCCCCGAGGTCCGCCCTCCGGCGAACGGAGACGAGGTGTCGCTGATCGCTCAGGCCGTCATCACCGCGGTCCATGCCTTCGGCTCGACCATCTCCACCCTGCCGCCCGCCGACGACGCGGCGTTCATCCCGAGGGTGACGGCGATCCTGTCCGATCTACGTCAGCTCGAGGCCGTCGCCGCCCGCGCCGCGCGGATCGGCCGCGTCACGCCGGCGCTGATCAAGGCGCTGAGCACGGTCCGCAGCCTGTACGACGACCTGATGCTGCGGGCCGCCGGCGCACCGCAGGCCGGTCTGGGGCACCGGCTGTACGCCGCACGCCGCGGAGCCAACCTCACCGTGCTCGAAACCGCGCAGGCCGCAGGCGTTTCCGAGCGGGCGATCGAACAGGCCGAGGCGGGGGAACCCGTCACCGCGAGCGAGGCCGACGCGATCGAGACGCTGGTCGGTCAGATCGCGTGAGCACCGGTCTCAGCGACGCTGACGCGAGCGGTCGTCCTGGGTGGGAAAGAACGCGGCGAGCGCCGCGCACACCTCGACGAGCTTGCTCCGCGCCGTCCGCGACATCTGCGCCGTCCCGTCGATGACGCCCCCCGGTCGTAGGTGACCGTCGAACGGAACTTCGACCACCAGTTGACCGTGCCCGGAGAACTGTTGGGCGAGGACTCTTTTCGTCCGCTTGTCGGCGTGCCCATCCGAATCGTTGAGGACGACCACGGTGTGTTGCAGCAGTGTCGTCATCCCTCTGGCCACCAGCCAGTCCAGGGTCTGCCCGGCGGCCGCGGCACCGTCGACCCACGGTGAGGACACCACCACCAGCGCGTCGAGATCGCGCAACACCTCCTCGGTGACCGGTGAATCCATCGTGGAGCTGCAATCCACGACCGTGATGGTGAAGTAGCGGTCCAGGCGGGCCGTCGCCTCGCGGTAGACAGCGGCATCGAGCACCCGGCGCCGGGCCGGGCTCTCCTCGCCGGCCAGGACGAAAAGGCCGGCGGCGTTGCTGCCCAGGTGATGACGGATGTCGGCGAACGTCTCCAGGTACTGGTCGGCCGTGAGTTCCCAGAACGAATGCCGGGCCCGCGGGTCCACCCGGCTGCCGAGCTTGCCGAACGCGGTGTCGGCGTCGACGGCGACCACGCGGTCGTCGTGGCGCAGTTCGGCGAACAGCGACCCGATGCACGCCGAGACCGTGGTCTTGCCGACCCCGCCCTTGCCCATCACGCCGACCTTGAAGTGTCCGCGCAGCGGTGCGCGGATGGCGGCCTCCAGCGCGGCCGATCGGCGTTCCTCGGGCGACGGGCCGACGTTGACCAGTCCGAACGTGGCCTTCAACAGTGCGAGCCGCCAGCCGTGACCGGGTAGGGGCTTGCGGCTCGGAACGAGGTCGGCGGGCCGGATACGGTCGGTGTACGTCGACGGCTGCGGCGGGACCGGTTGGTGACCCTGTGGCCGGGGATGGTCCGGCCACGGTGGTCGCGGCGGGTAACCGGGCGCAGGGGCCGGCACCGGACGCGTCGGCGGCGTCCAGTCCTGCGGTGGTTGCGGGTTGGGCTGACGGAACATCCCTCCGGGGCGTTCCTGGTCGGGCCGCTGCGGCACCTCGCGGTCGGTCACCCGGCCAGGGTAGCGCCACTGCCTTGACAGCAAACAAATCGTGCCGGGCGGACGGTAGGTTGACGGGTGAGCGCGGCGGGGCCGGCTCCGAGGGTGCCCGGCGGTCGGGCCGATGAGCTGCATATCTGATCGATCACGGTACCTCTCGTTGCTGTGTACGAATATCAGGACTACACAGCGCATTATTGGCATTGCCTACGCCGGTGCATTCCTGCGGACAGGACACCCGAAAAGGTGAGAAATTAGTGTCAGGACCTGCCCGTTCACGCTGGTACAGTCCCGTGAGGAAGGGGTGTGACGCATGACGCGGTTCGACGGCCCGCACGGGTTCGGCAAAGTAAAAAGCCCGTCCGCTGTGGGCGGTACCGGATGACGACACCGCTCTTCGCGGACGGCGAGCCCACCCACTACGACGACGTGGTGGGTGTCGAGCTCACGATCGACGGGATGCTCGTGGTCGCCGACCTGCTCCATCTCGTCGACTTCCCACTGGCCTTGGGCATCCGCCCCAACATCCCGTACGAGGAGCAGCGCAAGGTCGTCTGGGATCAGGTCACCCACGATCTGACCGCGCAGGGCATTCTGACGGCGTACGGCGACCCGCACCCCGAGGTCGCGGCGATGGTCGACGCGCTCAGTCGAGCCGACCGCACGCTCGACTGCCGCTGGTGGCGCCGCGACGTCGGAGGCAAGATGGTGCGCTTCGTGGTGTGCCGCAAAGGGAAGCGGCACGTGGTCGCCGCGCGCGACGACGACATGCTGGTGCTGCAGCGGGTCGCACCGCAGATCGGTCTCGCCGCGATGGTCAACGTTGTCATCGGCGCCGGCGCACCCGCGAATGTGGAACCGCTGACCGGTCTCGCCACCGAACTGGCCCAAGCCCGTTCCGCCGAGCAACTCGGCCGGTACGGCCAACCGCCGCATTCGGCGAAGGTCTACGCCGAGGCGAGTGCGTCGCCCGACAGTTGGGTCGAGATCACCGCCAACGAGCGGCATCCCGGCGGCACGTACTCCCAGGCGGGTGTCGGCGCCGGCGTCCTGGACTCGTCCCACGGCAGGATCGTGTCGATCCCGAGGCGCGTGAACGGTGAACTGTACGGAAGTTTCCTACCGGGGACTCCGGAGAATCTGCAGCGCGCGCTCGACGGTCTGATCGAATTCCTGCCGTCCGCAACGTGGTTCGAGCATCAGGACGCCGCCGAGGGCTCCGTCAACGATTGAGAAAGGCGCACGACACCGTGGTCACTCCCCCGCCCGGTCCCTACGCCTCGTCAGAGTTCGACGAGGACGGGGACCACTACGATCCGGCGGCGCTGGACCTGCGCTCCCAGGTCGACGACGGGGAGATGCCGATGTTCACCGTCACCAACCCGCCGGGAACGGTGTCCGTGACGACCTGGCTGGACGGGCGTGTGCGCGACGTCGCACTCTCACGTCACGCCGCGGTGCTCAGCGAGATCGCACTGGCCGACGAGATCGTCGTCATCGCAGGCCTCGCCACGCAGGACGCGAGATCCGCGCAGTACACCGTGATGTTCGACGGTATGCGCGAGCACGGACACGACACCGTCACCACCCGGGACTTCCTGACCCGGGATCTGCATCTGCCCAGCCCAGAACAGGCCCGGGCCGCCCGTGCCGAGCTGTTCACGACCCGTTACGCAGGTGAGGAATGACCGAACATCTGGCAAGCGTCTTCGGCACCGCCGTGGGACTGCTGCCCACCGCGCAGGCCAAGTCGCTCGAACTGTTCACCGAGATCACGACGTTCGACGAGACCGCCTGTGACGCCTGGGTGGGGCGGATCCGCTGCGGCGACACCGACCGCGTCACGATGTTCCGAGCCTGGTACTCGCGCAACAACTTCGGCCAGCTCGCCAGCGCCGCGGAGATGTCGATGAACAGCCTGGGCGCCAGGGTGCCGATAGGCGGAATGTTCGGCGACATCACGTATCCGGTGAACTCGCCGCTGGCCATCACGCTGAGCTTCGCGGTCAGCGAGGCGGCCGTCGGCAACTACGCGGATGCGATCGAAGCCCTGGAAGGGGCGCCGGCGTCCGGCGGCGAACATCTGGTGTCCTGGGTGAAGGCCGTCATCTACGCCGCGGCCGAACGCTGGACCGATGTCGTCGACGAGGTGCGCACCGCTGCGGCGTCGTGGCCGGACAAGTTCCTGGTGGGCGCCGCACTCGTCGCGCACGGTGTGGCCGCGGCCAACCTCGGCCTGTTCACCGAGGCCGAGCGGCTTCTGGTGGAGGCCAATTCGGGCCCTGCGGGCCAGGCCTGCAGCCGGGTGATCGCGTGGTATTCGGCGATGGCCTACCGCGGACTCGGCAACGAAGAGGCCGCGGTGCGTCTGCTCGAGTGGCTTCAAGCCTCCCATCCGACGCCTGAAGTCGCTGCCGCGCTGAAGGATCCGGGGTTCCGGTTGCAGACGACATCGGGGGAGAAGATCGCCTCGCGCCGAGACCCTTGGGATCCCGACAGCGCGGAGGCGGACAACTCGGGGCGGGAGACGCTGCTGGCCGAGGCGCAGTCCGAACTGGACCGCCAGATCGGACTGACCCGCGTCAAGGAGCAGATCGAGCGATACCGGGCGGCCACGCAGATGGCGAAAGTGCGCGCGGCCAGGGGAATGAAGGTCGCCCAGGCGTCCAAGCACATGATCTTCACCGGTCCGCCCGGCACCGGAAAGACGACGATCGCGCGGGTGGTGGCCAACATCCTGGCGGGCCTCGGGGTGATCGGTGAGCCCAAACTGATCGAGACGTCCCGCAAGGATTTCGTCGCCGAGTACGAGGGACAGTCCGCGGTCAAGACCGCACGCACCATCGATCGGGCCATGGACGGGGTCCTGTTCATCGACGAGGCGTACACACTCGTGCAGGAGCGCGACGGGCGCGCCGATCCGTTCGGCACCGAGGCCCTCGACACACTGCTGGCCCGGATGGAGAACGACAGGGACAGGCTCGTGGTCATCATCGCCGGCTACAGCAACGACATCGACCGCCTGCTGGAGAGCAACGACGGACTGCGGTCGAGGTTCGCGACCCGCATCGAGTTCGAGCCCTATGCACCGCAGGAGATCGTCGACATCGCCAAAGTCATTGCCGCCGGCAATGACTCGAGCCTCAGCGAGGACGCCGCCAAGCACGTCCTGGAAGCCGCGACACTGTTGACGCAGAGCACGTCCAACGGCAAACCTGCGCTCGACGTCGCCGGCAACGGCCGCTACGCGCGCCAACTGGTCGAGGCGGGCGAGCAGAACCGGGACATGCGGCTGTCCCGCTCGCTGGATTTCGACAACCTCGACGTCGAGACGCTCAGCGAGATCACCGGCGACGACATCGCGGCGGCCATCGCCTCGGTGCACGCCCGACTGAACATCAGCGGGTGACCCGTGGCAGGTTTCCGGCTCACCACCAAGGTGCAGGTCAGTGGATGGCGCTTTCTGCTGCGTCGTGTCGAGCATGCGATCGTCCGGCGCGACACACGCATGTTCGACGATCCGCTGCAGTTCTACAGCCGCGCCGTGTCGGCGGGCATCGTGATCGCGGTCCTGATCTGTCTGGGCGCGGTGCTGCTGGCCTACTTCAAACCGTTGGGTAAGCGCGGTGACGACACGCTTCTGGTGGACCGCACGACGAATCAGCTCTATCTGGTGCTGCCGGACAGCAGCCAGTTGCGGCCCGTCTACAACCTGACCTCGGCCCGACTCATCCTCGGAGAAGGCAAGACGCCCGTCGCGGTGAAGTCCGATGAGCTCGACAGGATGCCGAAGGGCCTGCCCGTCGGGATCCCGGGCGCCCCGTACGCGACGGCGGTCTCTGCGTTTTCGGAATCCCAATGGAGCCTGTGCGATACCGTCGTCAAACCCGACAGCGTCGCGCCGGCGGTCGAATCCTCGGTGCTGGTGACCCCGTTGGCCCTGGACGCTTCCGTCGGTGCGATGCGCCCCGAGCAGGGCATGCTGGTGACCTATAAGGACCGGACGTGGCTGGTCACCCCGCAGGGACGCCATCTGATCGACATGGCCGACCGTGCCGTAACCTCCGCGGTCGGTATCCCGGTGACCGCCAGGGCGGCGCCGATATCGGAAGGCCTGTTCAACGCCCTGCCGGACGAGGGTCCGTGGCGGCTGCCCGACATCCCCGGCGCAGGGACGCCCAACACAGTGGGTCTGCCACCGGCGCTGGTGATCGGGTCGGTGTTCGTGACCGTCACCGACATGGGTGAGCAGACTGATGAACAGGGTTACGTCGTGCTGCCCAGCGGGGTTGCGAAGGTCAACAGCACCACCGCTGCTGCGTTGCGGGCCACCAACTCCTACGGGTTGATCGAGCCGCCGTCGATGGAGTCCAGCGTGGTGGCGCGGATACCCGAGCAGGTGTACACCTCGCCGTTGCCCGACCGGCCGATGGATGTGCTCGGGCGGCAAGAGGTTCCGACGCTGTGCTGGTCCTGGCAGCGCGTCGCCGGCGACCAGGCGCCGAAGATGACGGTGATCGCCGGGAGACGGCTGCCGCTGCCACCGTCTGCCCTGGCGACGGGAATCGACCAGATCTCCGGGGATGCGACGGTATACGTCGACGGAGGGCAGTACATCCAATTGCAGTCCCCCGAGCCGAGATACGGCGAGAACCTCTACTACATCGATCCGCAGGGTGTCCGGTACGGGCTGCCGGATCAGGAGACCGCGGCGCGACTCGGGCTGAGCGCACCGCGCACCGCACCCTGGGAGGTGGTGAGTCTGCTGGTCGACGGACCGGTGCTGTCGCAACAGGCGGCGCTGATCGAACACGACACTCTGCCGCCGAATCCCCACCCGCGCAGGGCCGGTGGCGGCGCCGCCGCACCGGCGACTCTTGGAGGCGGAGGATGACCACACGCAAATTCACTCCGATCATCAAGCGCGGGCCGCGCCTGACGCCCGGTGAGATCAACGTCGCTCCGCCCGAGGACCTCGGCGTCGACATTCCGCCGTCGGGAATGCAGAAGGCCCTGCCGTGGGTGATGGGCGGCTGCATGCTCGGCATGATCGCGATCCTGATCTTCGGCGGCCTGCGCAACTTCTCGCCGTACATGCTGATGATGCCGATGATGGTCGTGATGGGCGCGGTCGGCATGATGGCCAGCGGCGGAAGCGGCGGTAAGAAGGTGCCGGAGATCAACGCCGACCGCAAGGAGTATCTGCGGTACCTGGCCGGTCTGCGGACGCGCGTCACATCCTCGGCGGCGGCACAGGTGTCGTTCTTCAACTACCACGCCCCGCATCCCGACGATCTGCTGTCGATCGTCGGGACGCATCGCCAGTGGTCGCGCGCGGCCAACCACGACTTCTACGCGGCCACCCGCATCGGCCTGGGGTCTGAGCCCGCTGTCGACCGTCTGCTCAAACCCGCGGTCGGCGCCGAACTCGCCGGCCCGGCGGGGGCACCCCAGCCGCATCTGGAACCGGTCAGCCACATGTGGGTGACCAAGTTCCTGCGCACCCACGGCCTCATCCATGACTGCCCGAAGTTGGTCCAGCTCAAGACGTTCCCGACGATCGCCGTCGGTGGCGACAGTGAGGGGGCGGCCGGGTTGCTCACCGCGATGATCTGCCATCTGGCGGTGTTCCATCCGCCGGACATGCTGCAGATGCGAGTGCTGACCGACAATCCCGAGGATCCGGTCTGGGCATGGTTGAAGTGGTTACCCCACCTGCAGCACCAGACCGACACCGACGCCGCGGGTGCGACCAGGATGGTGTTCACCCGCACCGACGGTCTCAGCGATCTGGCCGCGCGCGGCCCGCACACCGCGGATGCGACCCCGAGTGGCCCGTACGTCGTCGTCATCGACCTGACCGGTGGCCGGGCGGGGTTCCCGATGGACGGCCGGTCCGGGGTGACGGTGCTGACCCTGGGCAATCACCGGTCGACCTATCGCATCAGGGTCGACGCCGGTGACGGCACGGCAGACGACAAGCTGCCCGGTGCGTCGTTCCGTCTGGTGGCCGGTGAGGTGGACCGGATGTCACCGGCACAGGCCGAACGGCTTGCGCGCAAGCTCGCCGGATGGTCGATCACCGGGACCATCATCGACAAGGGCACCCGGGTGCAGAAGAAGGTCGCGACCGAGTGGCACGAGATCGTCGGCGCGCAGTCTGTCGAGGAGGTGACGCCGGCGCGGTGGCGGATGTTCACCGACACCGACCGCGACCGGCTGCGGATCCCGTTCGGGCATGAGCTCAAGACCGGCGACGTGATGTACCTCGACATCAAGGAGGGCGCAGAGTTCGGCGCCGGTCCCCACGGGATGCTCATCGGCACAACGGGTTCGGGAAAATCGGAGTTCCTGCGGACCCTGATCCTGTCGTTGGCGGCGACGCATCACCCTGACCAGATCAACCTGCTGCTGACCGATTTCAAGGGTGGTTCGACCTTCCTGGGCATGGAGAAGCTGCCGCACACCGCGGCGGTGGTGACGAACATGGAGGAAGAGGCGGAGTTGGTCAGCCGCATGGGGGAGGTCCTCACCGGGGAACTCGACCGCAGGCAGTCGATCCTGCGCCAGGCCGGGATCCAGGTTGGGGCGGCGGGCGCACTCTCCGGTGTTGCCGAGTACGAGAAGCACCGGGAACGCGGCGCCGACCTGCCGCCACTGCCGACGCTGTTCGTCGTCGTCGACGAGTTCGCCGAGTTGCTGCAGAATCATCCGGATTTCATCGGGTTGTTCGATCGGATCTGCCGCGTCGGACGGTCGCTGCGGGTGCATCTGTTGCTGGCCACCCAGTCGCTGAACACCGGCGGCACCAGGATCGACAAGCTCGAGCCGAACCTGACCTACCGAATCGCCCTGCGCACCACCAGCTCCGCTGAGTCCAAAGCGGTGATCGGGACGCCGGAGGCGCAGTACATCACCAACAAGGAGAGCGGTGTCGGCTTCCTGCGGGTCGGGATGGAGGACCCGGTGAAGTTCCAGAGCGTCTACACCGGCACCCCGTACGTCCCGACGGTGGTCGGAGCCGGGGACGACGATGCGCCCCGAGCGCACGCAGACAGCGGAATCCGTATCCACCCGTTCACCACGGCCCCCATCGCCGACGCGACGGTGACCGCATGAGCATCGATTCCGGACAGAAGGTGCTGCGCGAGGTCGTCCTCGAACAGCTGACCACCGCAGACAACCACGCCTACCGGATGTGGTTGCCGCCGTTGGCCGATCCGACGCCGGTCAACGAACTCGTCACACGTGATTACGACCGGCGGCCGCTGCGGGTGGGGCTGGGCATCATGGACGAGCCGCGGCGGCACCGCCAGGAGGTGTGGGGTGTCGACCTGACCACTGCGGCGGGCAACATCGCGATCGGCGGTGCCCCGCAGACGGGCAAGTCGACGCTGTTGCAGACGTTGATCCTGTCGGCCGCCGCATCGCACACACCGCGTCAGATCCAGTTCTACTGCGTCGACATGGGCGGCGGCGGACTGATGTACGTGGAGGACCTGCCCCACGTCGGCGGAGTCGCGACCCGGGCCGAACCGGACCGGGTGAACCGGGTGGTCGCCGAGGTCAAAGCCGTGCTGCGGCAGCGGGAACAGACTTTCAAGCAGTACCGCGTCGGGTCCGTCGCCGATTACCGCGCGATGCGGGAGGATCCGAGCCATCCGGCGTCGGCGGACCCGTTCGGTGATGTGTTCCTGGTGATCGACGGGTGGCCGGCGTTCGCCGCCGAGTTCGACGCGCTCGAGGCCGCAGTGCAGGATATCGCCGGGCAGGGACTCGCGTACGGCGTGCACACCGTGATCTCCACACCGCGCTGGACGGAGCTGCGCGCCCGCATCCGCGACTACCTCGGGACGAAGATCGAGTTCCGGCTCGGCGACGTCAACGAGACGCAGATCGACCGCATCACCCGCGAGATCCCGGTCAACCGGCCCGGGCGCGCGGTGTCGACGGAGAAGCACCATCTGATGATCGGGGTGCCGAGGCTCGACGGTGTGCACAGCGCCGAGGGGCTCGTGCCGGCGATGACCGCCGCGGTCAAGGAGATCGCGGCCCGCCACACCGATGAGGCGCCTCCGGTTCGGGTGCTGCCGAGTCGAATCCATCTGCGGGATCTCGACCAGAGTCCGCCCGGTCCCGACGCGGACTACCGCACGCGCTGGACGATCCCGGTCGGTCTGCGGGAGGCGGATCTGACGGTGGCGCACAACCACATGTACAGCACGCCGCACCAGTTGATCTTCGGCGCGCCGAAGTCGGGCAAGACGACGATCGCGCATGCGGTCGCGCGGGCGATCTGCGCGCGCAACAGCCCGAAGCAGGTGCGGTTCATGATCGCCGACTATCGGTCGGGCCTGTTGGAGGCGGTACCCGAGACGCATCTGCTGCCCGCCGGGGCGATCAACCGGAATCAGGGCACGCTCGAGGAGTCGATCAAGGCGCTCGCGATCATCCTGTCGAAGCGGCTTCCCCCCGCGGACCTGACGCCGTCGCAGCTGCGGGCACGGTCGTGGTGGGACGGGCCCGACATCGTTCTGCTGGTCGACGACTGGCACATGATCACCGCCGCAGGGGGGTTGATGCCGCCGATGACCCCGCTGGGCCCGCTGCTTCCCGCTGCCGCCGACATCGGTCTGCACCTCGTGGTGACGTGCCAGATGAGTCAGGCGAGCAGAGCCACCATGGACAAGTTCGTCGGGACCGCGCACGGGTCCGGCAGCCCGACGATGTTCCTGTCGGGGGAGAAGCAGGACTTCCCGTCGCGCGAGATCATCGTCAAGAAGAGACCGCCCGGTCAGGCGTTTTTCGTGACTCCTGATGTGAAGGAAGTGATTCAGGCGGCGTATGTGGATCCGCCCGATGAATAAGTGTTCGGACCACCCCCTGACGGCGGTTAACATTGAGAAAGCGGACTTTCAGCAAATACGAGTTACCGCGGCGAGGAAGTTATTTGCGGGACAGTAAAAATGGTGTCCACGCACTGTGATCGCGTTTTACTCATAACCGAATAGCTCTGTGTGTGTTGACTGACGAAGGGGACAGCAAATGCAACCGTTGAACCACAATCCCGCGGCCGCCGGAATCGGCGGCCAGGTCACCGCGAACGGTGCGCGCGGACTGGGCGTCGGGACTGCGGCGACCGCCGAAGTCAGCGCCCTCGCACCTGCCGGGGTCGACGAGATCTCAGCGGTCGCTGCGCTGAGCTTCGCCTCGGAGGGCATCCAGACACTGGGCATCAACGCGATGGCGCAGCAGGAGATCGCCCGCGCCGGGGCGACCGTCATCGAAGCGTCCGTCGCCTACGAGGCCACGGACGCCGCGAACGGCGCCAAGCTCATCTGATTCGCAGCGCAACGAGCTGACCGACCATGGCCAACATCGGTATCCCCGTCCCGCCGTCTTGGGTGGCGTTTCCGCCCGAGATCAATACCTCGCGCCTCCAGGCGGGGGCCGGCGCGGTACCGATGCTGCAGGCCGCGGCAGGGTGGGAGGCCTTCGCCATCTCGCTGGAGACCCAGGCCGACGAACTGGCCTCCAGCCTGGCGTCGCTGTCCCAGAACTGGCAGGGCATGGCCAGTGAGCGGGCCGTGACGGCGGCCATGCCGATGGTGCTGTGGCTGCGGATGCTGTCGCTGCAGGCGCAGAAGCGCGCCCTGCAGGCCTCGGCGCAGGCCAGTTCGTGGACCGTCGCGGCGACGGGCACGCCGCAGTTGCCCGAGATCGAACTGAACCACGTCACGAACGCGACGCTGCATGCCACCAATTTCCTCGGTGTGAACGGGATTCCGATCGCGCTCAACGAGGCCGACTACATCCGGATGTGGAATCAGGCGGCGGCGGTGATGACCGCGTATGAAACCGAGACGGTTCTGAACACCACGTTCGAGCCGGTGGCGCCGCCGAAGCCGATCGCGGTACCGCCGGGTTCCGAGGCGGCTTTCGCCGGTGCGATGTCCGGTGCCGTGCCCGGCACGGGTGAGGCCGTCATGCGCAACGCGATCATCTCGAAGGTCAGTTCCACCGCGAAGCTCGACACCGCGAACCAGATCGCCGGCCGTGCCGAGGGCACTCTGCGCGGGGTCGTCGACCGGGCCGGTTCGCACGCGGAGAAGAGCCAGGGACTGGAGCAAGCGCCCCAGCAGGGGATGCAGATGGGCATGCAGATGGCATCCCAGTTGGGTTCGACGCTGGGCCAGATGCCGCAGCAGATGATGCAGGGCGTCACCCAGCCGTTCCAGCAGCTGACCCAGCCGCTGCAGCAGATGTCGTCACTGTTCGGCGGAATGATGAACGGCGACAAAGGAGCTCAGATCGGGATGGTGGGGGCGACGCCGTTCTCGAACCATCCCGCGATCGGGGGGACAGGGCCGGCGACCGGGTCGGGCTTGGTCCGGGCGGCGTCGCTGCCCGGTGCAGGAGGCTCCGCGCCTCAGACACCGCTGATGTCCAACCTCGTCGGATCCGGCCTGCAGCCCACCAGCCCGGTCGCGGTGGGCGCGGGGGCCGGTCCGGGCGCCGGAGTCGGACTGGCTCCCGTCGGCACCGGTGGCGGCATGGGCGCGGGCGGACCCATGGGCATGTTCGGCCAACGCGGAAAGAGCGGCGGCAACAAGCCGGGGCTGAACGCACCGGTGCCGTTGGATCACGATCTCGGCGAAGACGAGGACGACGAATGGTGATCGTCCACAACAGACTTGCCGGCCACCTGGGTCGGGAGGGCTCGCTCTCCATGGGCGAGAACACAGGTAACCGCAGCACACGTTCAACAGAAAGGTCAGGATCATGACATCACCGGGTATGGAGGCGGATACCCCGCAGTTGGTGATCGAGGCAGGGAACTTCGACCGGATCTCCGGCGACCTGACCGCGATTCTCGGCTCGGTGCAGGGCACGGCGGAGGTTCTCAAGGTTGACCTCGCGGGCGGATCGTCGGGTCCCGCGGTGCAGGCCGCGCTGACACGATTCTCTGAGGCCGCACACCAGCAGATCCAGCTGCTCAACGAGATCTCGGAGAACATCCACACCAGCGGCATCGAGTACGACACGGCTGATCAGCACAACGCCGACGCCCTCGCCGCCGAAATCGCACGCAACCTCTGACCCACCACCACACCCAGAAACGGAGAAACAGACATGGCACTCGCTTACAACTTCGCCGGCATCGACAACAACGCCGGGGAGATCATGGGTGCGGTCGGTCGCACCGAAGGCCTGCTGCAAGAGGGCCAGGGATCCCTCGCCCGCCTGTCGGCGGTGTGGGGCGGAACCGCTTCGGACGCCTACGTCGCGGTCCAGAACCGTTGGGACAGCAGCTCGAACGAGCTGAACATGGCGCTCAAAAGCCTGGCGAACGCGATCGCCCAAGCCGGCCACGACATGGGCGCCACCGAAATGCGCAACCAGGGAAAGTTCGCCTGACCCGTCGAGCACGCCGTGGGCGATCGATCACCGACGCATCGCCCACGGCGCGCCTCGTTCCGCTGCACAACGAAAACCCTTGAGAGGTGACCATGTCGGCCGACTATGACCGGCTCTTCCACTCCCCGGACGCTGTCCGAACGGCCGACGAGGACTCGGAGCGCGACATCCCGCCGTCCGTCCGTGACAACGCGCCGCCTCTGGGGAGCCCGCCGGCGAGCGAGGCGACACCTCCGCCGATCCCGGTGGCACCGCCACGGACCCAGGCCGCGCAGCAGGTCCCGCCGCCGTCATGGCAGGCCGAAACCCCCGGCCACGCGGGCAATCAGCATCACGCGGTGCACCATCCGGCCCCGCAGCGCGTCCCGAACAACGGCATGATGCGTGCGCCGCAGGCGTCGCCGCAGGGGGCCCGCCACGAGCAGCGTGCGGCACCCCCGCCCCCCGCGCGCCCCATTCCGGCACCGCCGCCCTCGCACTCCTACGCCGAGAGCAGCGACCAGCGGGCGGCTGCCCAGCCACCGCAGCCCTCGGCCGCCTCCATGGGCAATCACCGTGCCATCGACGCCCTGTCGCATGTCGGGGTGCGCTCGGCGGTGAAGATGCCGTCACAACGCGGATGGCGGCACTGGCTGTACGTGACGACACGCATCAACCTGGGCCTCTCGCCCGATGAGGTGTACGAACTCGACCTGTTCACCCGGATCCGGCGAAATGCGCGCGACTCCTACCAGATCGGCGTGTTCGGGCTCAAAGGCGGTGTCGGCAAGACGGCCGTGACGGTCGCTCTGGGATCGGCGTTGTCGAACATCCGTGGCGACCGCATCCTGGCCATCGACGCCGACCCCGACGGCGGAAATCTCGCGGACCGGGCCGGGCGGCAGTCGGCGGCGACCATCGCCGACCTCCTCTCCGATCAAGAGCTGAGCCGCTACAACGACATTCGCGCCTACACGAGCATGAACTCGTCGAATCTCGAAGTGCTGTCCTCCGAGGAGTACAGCGCGGCGAGGCGGGAGTTCAACGACGACGACTGGCGCGCCGCCACCGACATCGTCTCGCGCTACTACAATCTGGTGCTGGCCGACTGCGGCGCAGGGCTTTTCCAGCCGGGCGCTCGGGGGGTGCTTTCCACGGTATCGGGGCTGGTAATCGTCGCCAGCGCGTCGATCGACGGTGCCCGGCAGGCCGCCATCACCATGGACTGGTTGCGCCAGAACGGCTATCAGGATCTGCTCGGACGGTCGTGCGTGGTCATCAACCACGTGACCCCGGGTAAACCGAACATCGACGTCGAGGATCTCGTGCAGCAATTCGAGCGGCACGTTCCTGCAGGACGAGTCATCGTCCTGCCGTGGGACAAACACATCGCGGCGGGCACCGAAATCCAGCTCGGGCTGCTGGGCAAGGCGTTCCGCCGCCGGGTGGTGGAACTGGCCGCCGCGCTCTCCGACGATTTCGACAGGCTCGAACGGCGTTGACCGCGACCGCATCGCCGTCCTCACCGGCGGCCGTCACGCCCGGTCGGCCCACGACCACCCGAGTGACGATTCTGACCGGGCGTCGCATGACGGACCTGGTGCTCCCGTCGGCCGCGCCGATCGAGACCTACGTCGACGAGACGGTCGCCGTGCTGGGCGACATCCTGTCGGACACGCCACCGGATGTTTTGGCGGGCTTCGACTTCACAGCTCAGGGCGTGTGGTCGTTCGCACGGCCGGGAGCGCCACCGATCAAGCTGACCGACTCACTCGACGACGCCGGTGTGGTCGACGGGTCACTGCTCACCGTCGTATCGGTCAGTCGGACCGAACGCTATCGGCCTTTGGTCGAGGACGTGATCGACGCGATCGCCGTCCTCGATGAGACCCCGGAGTTCGACCGTCGGGCGCTGTATCGCTTCGTCGGGGTTGTTCTCCCACTGGTCGCGCTGTTGACCACTGTCATGGCGGTTTTGTCATGGTCGTCGACCGGTCGCGACTGGTGGTGGGCGGCGGCGCTCGGCGTCCTCGGGGCCGGGTTACTGGGGGGCAGCGCTCTGTCGCAGAGGCGGTACGGCAATCTCGACATGGCCGAGAGCCTGCTGGTGTCAGCGCTGGTGACGATGACAGGTGCGGTGGTGCTCGCCGTTCCACTGCCTGATGGCGTGGAATCCCTTGGGGCGCCCCAGGTTGCCGGAGCCGGTGCACTGATCCTGCTGATGGTGCTGGCCACCCGCGGAGGGCCGCACCGACGGGCGGAGGTGGCCGCGTTCCTCGCGGTGGTCGCACTCGCGCTGACGTTCGCCGCTGTCGCGTACGGGTACGGGTGGAACGCGTGGGTGCCGGCGGGGGCCATCGCGTTCGGGCTGATCGTCGTCACCAACGCGGCGAAGATGACCGTGGCGGTGGCACGCATCGCGCTGCCGCCGATCCCGGCGCCGGGTGAGTCGGTGACCAACGATGAGCTTCTCGATCCGGTCGCGACCACGGATGCGTCAGAGGAGTCCGAGACCTGGCAGGCGATCATCGCGTCGGTACCCGACTCCGCGGCGCGACTGACCGAGCGCAGTCGGCTTGCGAAGAGGCTGCTGATCGGCTTCCTGACCGCCGGTGCACTGATCCTCGTGCTCGGCTCGGTGTTCGTTGTGGTGCAGGGGCATTTCTTCGTGCACAGCATGATCGTCGCCGGGCTGGTGACCATGCTGGCGGGGTTCCGCTCGCGGTTGTACGTGGAGCGGTGGTGTGCCTGGGCGCTGATGGCGGCGGCGGTGGCGATTCCGTCGGGGATCGCGGTCCGCATGAGTCTGTGGTATCCAGACCGCGCGTGGTGGGTGCTCGGGATCTACACCGTCGCGGCGGCGGTCGCCCTGATCGTCGTGGGCGCCACCGACGGCGTGCGGCGGATATCACCGGTCACCAAGCGGATCCTCGAATTACTGGACGGCGCAACAATCGCCGCAGTGATCCCGCTGCTGCTGTGGATCTCCGGCGTGTACGACGTCCTGCGAAACCTGCGGTTCTAGGAGAGATATGGTCTCGGGCGGTCTACCTCCACTGTCGGTCGACCCGGCGCAACTGAGCGCGGCCGGCGGTGCCTTGAAGTCGTCGGCGCTGGATCTTCCCGAGGCGCCGGCACCTTTCATGCCTGTCGGCACGGATCCGTTGTCGGTCGCGATCATCGGGCAGATCCCTGCGATCGAGACGCCGATCGCGACGCAGCTGCCACTGATCAAGGCTGAGGCGACGACGACGGCCTCGAACGTGGAGGACGCTGCGCAGGCCTACGCGGCCACTGACGAACAGAACAGCGCGGCGATCGACCAGGTCATGCAGAAGACTCCGTCGCAAATGCCCTCTGGCGGCGGTGGATCCGCCCCGGGTGGCGGGGCTGATGCGGCGGGCCAGATGAGTCAGATGATGGGCATGCCCATGCAGATGGCGCAGATGCCGATGCAGATGATGAGCGGGATCGCCTCGGCACCACAAGGTCTCATGCAGGGAGCCCAGCAGGCGGGTCAACAGGTCCAGCAGATGGCGGGTCAGTTCGGACAGGGAGCCACCGGCGGCAGCGCGAGCTCTGGCGCCCAGGTGCCGGCGCCTGATGCACCTGCACCCGAGCCCGCCTCCGAGGGCGCCGCAGCGGGCGAGCCCGATTCCGAACGCGCGCCGACGCCGGACGAGAGGTCCGATCGGGAGGACACCGGGGCGCCGGGGCGACACCGGGCTGCTGAGGCGGACGACAGGATTGATCTGTGACCCGGCCACTCGACGTCGACACCGATCACCTGCGGGCCACCGCGGCGTCTTTCGTCGCTGCCGCCGAGCAGATCGCAGAGCTGGATGCCGATGCGCCGCTGGCCGATGCGGCGGCAGCGGTACCGGCGTTGAGGACGGCGGCGGCCTGCGCTGCGGCGATCACCACGGTGCTCGACGACACGACGAGCATCGCCGACAGGGCGCGCACGTTCGGCGCCGACCTGCGGAGCGCCGCCGAGACCTACGAAGCCACGGATGATGCATCAGCTGCCCAGGTCGACGGGGTGGAGGCACCGGCTACCGCGCCCCGGTAGTCAGCTCTGAACCGCGTAGCAGGCCTGATTGGTCAACGCCTGCAGCCGCAGAGCAGTGTTGTCGAGGTGGATGTCGGGCAGGGCGAATGTCGGGATCGCCATCGCGAAAGCCCTGCGGTACTGCGCCGACAAGGCGGCGAAGTCGGCTGCGACCAGGTTGCCGCTCAGCAGGCCGAGCAGCTGGGTCCGGTCGGCGTTCTGTCGCATGACGCCGGCGGTGTCGTCGCCGAGCTTCCGCTGCTCGGGCGCCCAGTAACGTGCCGGGATGTTCGGATCCAATGTTTCGCGCCACGTTCGGGTTACGCCCGCGTAGTCAGCCACCATCGCATTCCATTCCGCGCAGAACGGCGACGGTGTGTCGACGTACCTGGCGGGTGCGTCGGGATTGGTCGGCGACACGTCGGGTACCGGCGGCGGACCCGGCAGCAGCACAGGGCTGCGTGCGGATGCGGAGCCGAAATCGATTGAGGCGCAGATGCCGTTGACTGCTTCGGCGGCGTTGACCGCGGCCCGCGCCAGATGATCGGCAGGTGGCCGGTACGTCTCGATGCTGTCGGCGTAGGTGCGCCAGTACGCGATCGCCTGCCCGTAAAGCTCCCGCATGACCCGGTGCGGTGTCGCCTTCGCGAGGTTGACTGTCCTGTCGGCTGCGGCCCGCATGGAATCGGCCACGGCGAGATGCTGCCTGCGCTGTTCGTCGGTCCACGCGCTGGCCGGCACGGCCGGGTCCCGGCGCAGCCAACCGTTGCCCATATCAGCGTTGAGGGCATTGTTGATCGGCTCCCAGTCCCGACAGGTCGGGTCGTCGGTGATGATGCTGACCGGGTCGTCGTCGGAGGCGGACGCGAAATCGGCGGTGAAGGCCGAAGGGCTCGGTGTCGGAGCAGGAGCCGGCGGGGGCTGCCCCTGCGGCTGGTCACTCCGGCTGAACCACAACGTCGTCAGCGTGATCAGCACCGCCAGGACCAGCGCACTCGAGCCGACGATGCGGTCTCTTCGGTCGTCGTGCCGAAGCCAGGGTCCAGTCGGTGGCAAGGTCATCGGTACCGACGGTACCTAGGCAGAGGCATCCGCGTTCACGGCGTCGTTCATGATGACCGCGAGATGCTGCCAGTACACCCAGTCGGCGATGGCCAGGCGCTGGTCGGCGGGTTCAGCCGCGGTGTGGGCACGGTACACCGCGAGCTCTTGGGCGTGGTTGGCGTAGGTGATGAAGGCCTGCAGGTGAGCTGCGGAGCGTTGGGGATTGGTGCTCATCAGAGGCTTGGCGACCTCGAACCAGAGCGTGGCGGTCTGGTCGGCGGGTGGTTCCAGGTCGGTCGGGGCCGGGGGCAGCAGGTCATTCAGGCCGAAATCTCCGACAGCACTGAGCTGTTGGGCGGCAGTGGGGGAGATCACCTCGAGGCGGGTGCGGCCGGACATGGTCCCGTCGTCGGGGATGTCTTCTGCGGTGAGGATGATCTTGGCGACGCCCGGGTCGAAGTTGGCGAACTGTTCCTCGGTCGCGACCACTGCACGCAACTGAAGCTCGTGGTGCTGTGCCCACCCTTGGACGGCGAGGATCGGGTAGGTGGCCCACTTGGCGCGTTCGTCGGCCGGGATGGTGTCGTCGGCGGACGCCATCCGGACATTCTCGGGTAGCCGGACACCGTCGGGGATGTAGCCGATGCCATAGCTGTTGGCGACGACGATGGTGCCGTCCGTTGTGACCGCGGTGACCCAGAAGAAGCCGAAGTCTTTGACCCCGACGTTGAGGGCAGCGCCGATATGGCGGGCCCGCTGGAGTGGGTCGCTGCCGTTGTTCTTGCGGCGTAAGGCGCCCGCGGTTGATGCGGCGAGAACGGCGTCGCGTTCGGCACGTGCTTGCGAGACGGGAATGGGCGCTGCGGCGGCGCCGCTGCTACTGGATGTGGCCGACATCGGTGCGACACCGGCGCCGAGACCGGCTGGGGCGGCGCCGGGAGCGCCTGTGGGTGGCGGCGCGGGCGGGGCTGGTGATGTAGGCGGCGCGAGTGGGACGGGGGGTGCGGCTGGGGGTGCGGCGCCGGCCGGTGCGCCCGCGACGGGTGCGGGGCCGCCGGAGGTTGATAGGCCACCGCCGGCGCCGGTGCCGGCGGTGGGTGCCGCGCCGGCCGGTGTGGTTGGGGCGGGCGCACTGGACGGGGGTGCGGCCGGCGATTGAGCGGGCGCCGAGGACGCCAGCGGCGCCGACTGATTGAACACCTGCTGGATCGGGGAGGGCTGAGCTTTGGCGGCGCCGGCGGGCGAGGCGTTCGAAGGCTGGGCGCCTGCTGCACCCGAGGTAGTGGGCGAGGCAGTCGACGGGGAACCACTCGCGGGAGACGTTGACGCGCTGGGGGATCCGGAACTCGCGCCGCCAGTGGAGGGGGGCCCTCCGGAGCTGCTCATGGGGCTGGAGGCGGATGGGGTGGAAGCAGACGCGGCCGACGGGGAGTTGGCGGCGCTCACGCCTCCACTGGAGGTGGTCGGCGAGGTCGCGGTGGCGGGGTGGGGGGGTGTGACGGCTGACCGCGGGCCGTGGGGATTCGCGTTCGCCGCCAGCTCGGGCGCCTCCTTCGGCCCGACTCTGTTGGATGCAAGTACCACTCTCGGCGATGTCAGTCGTACCGGACCGAAGTGATCAAGGGATGACTTTGGTACCGAGGCTGCAGACGTGTCGGGAGAGTGCGGTACGCGCACTGGCTGGGGGGGCGGCTGCCACGTAGTGAACGCGGGTACCTTTGCCATTGCTCCAAGAATTATTGCTGTGTTGACTACATTTTGTGAACGAACCCAATTTTGAATGAGCGCTTCCTTTTCGCCGGGCTCCAACTCGGGCGATTTGCGTATTACCGAGAAATAATCTTGTGCGGCCAGGAGATTGTCATTGACCGCGAGTTTCGCATCTACCACGACACGGGCGATCATGCTGTACCAAGCTATCGCCTTCTCGAGCTGCGCTATTAAGGAATGCATTTGCTGCAAGCGGTTTTCGACAGCAGACTTGGCCGCGTCCGCAGCTCCGCCTGTCCAGACTCCATCAACAAACATTTTCGATTGCTGTCCCTGCCAGACAGCCATCGAACTGACGACTTCAGTGACCGTCTTGTTTAGGGCGGTCGAACGCTCGTTGAGAACATCTTCGTCGATGTCTGGCCACCCAGCGGGCTCTGTCATCTGATCTATGTATTCGCCATCTGCCTTCGAAATGGCCATCGCTAGTCCATCACGATTCGACATGCTTCGCTTATGGCGCCTGCCGTTGAACCGGCCGCAACTTGAAGGTCGTTGTCAGAAGGCGAGTAGGTGACGAGAGCGCTTACGTAAGCACGCCGATACTGAGCGCTGAGTGCAGCTAAGTCAGCCCAAATTGGGTTGTTACTCCGTCGGCCTAGTTGCTGTGACTCAGTTGCGAAAGCCTCCATCACGGGGGCTACTGCCGCGTTGACGGCTCGTTGGTCAGCTGTGAGTTCAGACGCCGGGATATTCGGATCGATACCTCGCCAAGCGGCAGTGTCATTAGTGAATTTTTCTGTTGCATAGAGCCATTGCCCACAGGAGGAAGATGGTGACGTCATGAAGGGTTTCGCATTGTCGGGGTCAAGCTCCCTTTCGAGATCCCTCGGGGGAGCCGAGCCAGGAACGAGCGGAGCACGCGCGCCAGCAGCCCCGAAAGCTATTGAATCGCAAATGGCATTGAGTGTGCCCGAGAAGCTGATTGCAACCCGGACAAACCGGTCATCCTGCTCAGTGTAAGTGGACAATTTACCCACGTAGGCACGGCTGTATGCAACAAACTGCTCGTACAGGATTCGCATGACGCGATGAGGTGTTCTCTTTGCCAATTCAACGGTGCGATCCGCGATGCTCTGCATCGCTGCTCCCATCGCTTCGTACTGGCGAGATTGTTCAGGCGTCCAGCTTGCCGCAGGAGACGTGGGGTCCCGAGCGTCCCATCCGTTGCGGGATGCGTCGACGAATGCAGTCACTATTGTCGTCCAACTGGAGCACGTGGGATCCTCGGTGATGATCTCGACTGGGCCGTCGTCATCAGCGCTCGCGATCTCAGAGGTGTCGACCGCGGTCGTCGGCGATGGCTTTGTCGGATCGGGGCCTGCCTCCTCGGACTGACGTCCCGTGACGAACAGCGTCGCGGCCACGGTGAGGACGATGACCACCAGCACCGCGAGTCCACCCAGCACCCACACAGCTGCACCCCTGCCCCGAGGGCCATTGGGTTGCGCTGCGCCCCAGGGGGATCCGCCCGGATAACCCGGCGGGGGGCCAGACGGCGGTGGCGGCGGCCGATCTCCAGGAGGTGTGCTCACATGCACTCCCCACTGTGGCTTGTCATCCCATCCTCCATACTCGTCCCGCTACCCATCGTTCACGTCCGCGATGCCCGCGGTGATCTCCGCGACCACGGCATCGAGCCGCTCACGGTCGGCGTTGATCGCCTCGGTCGCTTCGGCATTCGCCTTCTGCAGCGCCTCGTTGACCCGATCCTCGACGGTCTCGGATCCCAACCGCAGCAGACCGTCCTGGATGTAGACGTCCTTGAGCCAATGATGGCCGTTGAGAGTCACTTCCACAGTGTCGGTCTCATCAGCCGCGGTGAAGGATCCCGTCGCCATCTTCTCGAGCTGCTCGTCCATCAACTCCTGCAACCGCCTCGCCTGCTTCAGAACCGCAGCCACCTCTGGATGCATGTCATCGCTCACGATGTTTCTCCCCTCTTGCCATCCTCAGGCGTGCCCCGCCGCCGCGGTCGAACACCGATCACCGGTTCTGTGTGCGGACGATCCTCCACATAGAGCGATTCATCCACCGACAGTTGCGGATTGCGCTTCTTTTCACCGGCCCCGCCGCCGTGCGCACCGTGCATCGGCGCCATACCACCGACGCCTCCGCCCATCGCGCCACCACCACCGCCCGATCCGGCGGATGCCATCGGGATGGGCGCTCCTGGTCTGGCCGGACTGGGCGCCACCGTCTCCGCTCCGACGGCCGGCTGCAACGGTCCGGCCGGTACTCCGCCGCCCCCACCGCCGCCACCGCTCGAACCACCGCCTGCCGCAGCAGGTTTCAAGCTTGGATCGGTCGGTAACCTCGGCTCGGTGCCTTTGCCGGTCGTCGGCATACCACCTCCGGGTGATCCACCTCCCGGTGATCCGCCTGGTGATCCTCCCGGGGCGCCGCCCTGCTGCCCACCGCCTTGCTGGCCACCTGCCGGCGAACTCTCTTGCTGGCCGCTCTGTTGTGTGGCCTGCGGAGGTTGTTCAGCAACAGGCGGGGAGACCGGTGCTTCCTGGGGCGTCTGCGGTTGCTGCGGTTCGCCACCGGACGGCGCGCCGCCGCCCTGCGCGTTCGGTTGCTCTCCAGCACCCCACGGGTCGCGGCGCTCCTCGTCCTCGGTCCGGGCGGGGACACCGCGATCTCGTGGATCACCGTTCGCCGTCACCGGGGAAGTCGGCGCCACCGAGTCCGGTCGCGGCTGCGGCGGCTGCACGGGCGTTGGACGGCCACCGTTGGCGTATATCTCGCGGACAGCTTCAGACTCCCGGTACAGCTGCTGCAGACGGTCCCGGGACGCTTGGCTCGCCGCCATCCCCTGCTTCACGAACTCTGATTGCAGCGCCTCGAACTCGATCCGGATGGGCGCGTTGGCAGCTTTGGCCTGGTCGTGAGCAGTCGCCAACTTCTCGGCTTCCGCAGCGAGTTGGTTCCACTTCCCCGCGAGTGCCTGGAGCCATCCGCCGAAGGACTTCAGCTTCGTATACGCGGCCTCGGCGGCGACACCTTCCCAGTTCTGCATTCGAACTTCGAAAGGTATGGCGGCTTCGGTGAGCCTGGCGGCGTTCGCGGTCCATTCCGTGGCCGCCGCGCGCAGGGACGCGCCCTGGTCGCCTTCGGCCAGCTTCTTGTCGGTCTGGATCGGGTCGAGCGAGCCGTCGTTGTCGGACACGTACCCGAACGGCTCCATAGGTTGTGGCACCGGCGGCGGGGGTGTCGCGTTCAGCCCGATCGGGATGGGCGCCGGAGCGGAGACGGACGCACCGCCGGGAATCGTCGCGTCGATGTTGCTACTCGATGCCTCGTCGACATCCTGGTACGCCTTCGCGACCAGTCTGAGTGTCTCGGCCAGCCGCCTGCTCTCGGCCTGTCCCCACTTCTGTTCGGCGCCGAGTGCCGTAGCGTTCTTGACCAGATTCTGCACGGAAGCCGTTGTCGAAGAGAGCTTGTCCGGGTCGGACAGAGGGACAGCGGCCGGATCGCTTCCCCACGGTATGCCCTCGACCGTGGCGGCCTTGGTGGTGAGGTCGTTGGGATCGACCTTGAGTTCGCCGTCGGCCACTACGCACCCTCCTGTTTGCGTCTCACGGCTCGAGCGCCATCTGGTAGCGACTTTCCTCGCGCGGGTTGATCAACCTGATCGGTAGTTCCTTGTGCCGCGGAGTGGCGATGAAGTTGTCCCGCAGCACAACCCGGCCCACCCCGGGCTGGGGACGCAGGTAGGTCGTCGCGTGCGGCCATGCGACCTTCGCCGTCGGCCCGATCTGTGCGTTGACGTAACCCGCGAACTCTCCGAACTGCGGTTGCAGCGTGACGTTCGCGCCGGCCGCCGCCGAACGCACGACGAACTGCGTGAACAGCCGCGCGTTCCCGAGGTTGATGCTGACGTCGGTGTCGTCGAACGGCATGTACACCGGATAGCGATCCGCGGTCTCGCCCACGAGGACGCCCGCCGACCCGATCGGGAGCTCGTAGTGGCGATCCGTCACCGGGCTCTCCCCGAGCAGTGCCGCCCGCTGGCCGCCGTACAGGCACGAGAAGCCGCGTGGTGTCGAGGGATTGGCCAGTGTGGTCAGCAGGACGGTCGCGGTCGGCGCCGCGCCGGGAACGATACGTACCCGCGTCAGCGTGTAGTCCGCGCGTGCGGACCACCACACGTCGGGTCCGCCGGGAGCGTGGTAGGCGGCGGTGAATGTGCTGCGGCCCTTGACCATCGACCAGGTTTCGCGTTCGAAGCTGATCTCCGTCGCGCCGTCGAAGTCGTCGAAACTGCGTGCCGGGCGTGCGTCGATGCCGTTGCTTGCCAGATGGTCGGCGATCCGGGTGGTCGACGAGACCACGTACTGGGCGAGGCCGGACACGCCGACGTCGCGGCGCAGAGCGGACTTCCGGGTCTTGTCCGGATCGGCCCGCAGCACGATCCAGGTGCGGCGCCTGGCGGGGGCGGGGTAGGGCCCGACGACCTGCTCGTAGAGTCCGACCAGAGCCGCCGGCGCGGTCCGGCCCACTCGGTAGCCCGCCGACACGATGTCGGCCTCGAGGTCGGGACAGTATGCGGCCAGGAGCTTCTCCAGCTGGCGGCTGTCGATGACGTCGTCGGTGAACGCTTCCCCGTTGACGATGACCGTCGGTGTGAACGGCCGGGGTATCAACTCGATGGCCGAGACGAGATAGCCGTGTTGCCAGCGCAGCGCGACGTGGTCGCCCGGAACCACGGTCGCCCCCACGGCGGGCTCCGACGGTGCGGGCGGTGGTTGGCGGTGCCGGCGCCGCCATGCGAACAGCGCGGCGATCCAGCCGGTGATGCGTCGCCCCCGAATCGTCACCAGCGCGCAGAGCGCGATCAGCACCGCCAGCGTGATGCCCAACCACAGCAGGTTCAGCTGCGCGAAGATCAGGATGCACGCAGGGACGAGCACCGCGGCCCACAACGCGTGACCGGTGGTGAACCGCACACCGAAGATCGACAGGAACCTGCTCATCGGCGCCTCAACGCCCGTCGCGCCATGGCACCGATACCCAGCAGTGCGGCCACCACGATCGCCACAACGACCACTCCGGTGATGGGGCTTCGGTCAGGTGGCGGGATGTGCACCGGCGGAGGTATCTCCTTGATCTGGTACGGAATGTCGGCCGGGCCCGCAGGGACGTCCCACGTCAGCGCCGCCACCGGGTCGATCACGCCGGCGCCGACTACGTTGTTGACCCCGCCACCCGGGTGACGAGCCGTCGCGGTGATCCGATTGATGATCTGGCCCGGCGTCAGCTCCGGGAATCGCTGCTTGATCAGCGCGGCCACCCCGGAGACGAACGCGGCGGAGAACGATGTGCCGCTGATCGGGATCGGTCCGTCCTCGCCCTGTAGCGCGTTGACCGGGTTGCCGTCGTATCCCAGCGCGACGAGATTCTCGCCGGGAGCGGCCGCGCCGACCCACGGGCCCTGCACCGAGAAACCGCTGGGCTGACCGTTGGGGGCGATGCTGCCCACGGTCAGGACCAGCGGCGAGTACCAGGCCGGGGACACGATGGTCTGCACCTGCTGCCACCCGCGCGGATCGGCCGGCACCGCAGGATCGGGCGGGGGATTCTGGGCGCAGTTCTCTCCGGTGTTACCTGCGGCCGCGACGATGACCGTGCCTTTGACGTTGACGGCGTAGTTGATCGCCGCTCCGACGACGGCCTCGTCGATGCGCCGGGTCACCTTGTAGCAGGCGGCCTCGCTGATGTTGATGACCTGCGCGCCGAGGTTGGCGGCATGCACGATCGCTCTGGCGAGACTGCGCAGCGACCCGGCAGTCTGCGTCGCGTTGGGATCGTTCGGATCGTTGCGGGCGCCGACCGGCGAGAAACTGTCCGAGGTCTGCCGTAACGACAGGATTCGGGCATCCGGGGCGACACCGACGAAGGCATCGGTGGGAGCGGGCCTGCCGGCGATGACCGCGGCGGTGAGGGTGCCGTGCGCGTCACAGTCCGACATCCCGTCACCGGCGGCGTCGACGAAGTCGCCTCCGGGTTCGGCCGGCACCCTGGGTGAACCGTTCACCCCGGTGTCGATGACCGCCACCGTGACGCCCGCGCCGGTCGCGAACTGCTGCGCGTCGGCCAGCCGTAGGTAATCGCTCGCCCATGGGCGGTCGGCGAAATTCGCGTTCGGGAAGACCGTCGGCGCCGCGCACACCCGCCGCTGTTCCATCGGTTGGTCGGGTCCGGTCTCGTCCGGAGGTATCGCTGCGGGGTCGATGACCGGCTGCTCGACTGCCCCGGCGGGCGGGGCGGTCAGCAGCACCAGCAACAGTGCGGCGATCAGCGCCCCGATACGCCGCACGCGTCGTCACCCCCGGAAAACAAGCACCCTGGGATATCGGGCCCAGTCGTGATCAGCAAACTCACCGGCGAAGCTGTACGAGCGCAGAGGCCCACGTCGAGCACGCGCGTTACAGACACATCGGCAATGTTAGAGGCGCTTGGGGAGGGGTCTTTCCGCTTTCTTTGGGGGCCGCACCGGGCGCCGGAGCCGGAATCTGGCGACGATTGGCCGACGCCGGGTGAGGCGTCGAAGTCTTTGCTTACGTGGCGCGCATGTGATTTGTCGACCGGACCGCACACTTCCAGTCGTAATCCCACTTCGTCTCAAATCTGGTGAACCAAGAGTGATCGAGTCTTATCGCGCTGGATCTATCTCGGTACGGAAGCAGGAACCCTTGATGGGTGCGGAGGCATCGCCGGATACGTTGCGGGTCAAGTCCAGGGACGTGGTGTACGACGTCGTCGTGTGATTCTTCGAGGTAGTTGGGTCAGGCGGTCAGTGCCGCTGGGGTGGCCTCCTGTTCTGTCGGTGTGTCGTTGACGGTGCGTGATTTGCTGAGGACGTCGAGGCCGAGGTAGCGCCGCGATTCTGCCCATTCGTCGTGTTGTTCGGCCAGGACGGCGCCGACGAGGCGGATCAGAGCGTTTCGGTCGGGGAAGATGCCGACGACGTCGGTGCGTCGGCGGATCTCCTTGTTGAGGCGTTCCTGGGGGTTGTTGCTCCAGATCTGGCGCCAGATCTGCTTGGGAAACGCAGTGAACGCCAGCAGGTCCGCCCGGGCTTCTTCCAGGTGGTCGGCGACCTTGGGGAGCTTGTCCGCGAGGGCCTCGATGATCCGATCATATTGCGCAGCAACCGATTCAGCGTCTGGTTGATCGAACACCGAATGCAACAATGTCCGGACCCACGGCCACGACGACTTGGGAGTGACGGCCATCAGGTTGGTCGTGTAATGCGTTCTGCACCGCTGCCAGGCCGCCCCGGGCAGCGTCGCCCCAATGGCCGCTACCAGCCCGGCATGGGCGTCGCTGGTGACCAATTTGACCCCGGACAGGCCGCGGGCGGTCAGCGACCGCCAGAACGTCAACCAGCCCGCTCCGTCCTCGGCGGTACTGACGTCAATACCCAGGATTTCGCGATGGCCCTCGGCGTTGACCCCGACCGCGATCAGGGCGTGCACGTTGACCACCCGCCCGCCCTCGCGGACCTTGAGCACCAGGGCGTCGGCGGCCACGAACGTGTACGGGCCGGCGTCCAAGGGCCGGGTGCGGAAGGCTTCGACGGCGGCGTCGAGTTCCTTAGCCATCACGCTGACCTGGGACTTCGACAGCGACGTGATCCCCAGGGTCTCCACCAGCTTGTCCATCCGCCGCGTCGAGACCCCCAGCAGGTAGCAGGTCGCGACTACCGTGGTCAGAGCCCGTTCGGCGCGTTTGCGGCGTTCCAGCAGCCAGTCCGGGAAGTAGGAGCCGTGGCGCAGCTTCGGGATCGCGAGATCCAATGAGCCTGCGCGGGTGTCGAATTGGCGGTGCCGGTAGCCGTTGCGGGAGTTGGTGCGCTCGGTGCTGCGTTCGCCGTATCCGGCGCCGCACAGGGCGTCGGCCTCAGCGCCCATCAGGGTGTGGATGAATGTGGCGAGCAGCTCGCGCAGCACGTCGGGATGGGCGGTGGTGAGTCGTTCGGCCAGCACGGTGGGCAGGTCGATATTGTGGGCAGTGGTCATCGCGTCGGTTCCTTTGCTCGAGAAACTTTGGTCGGTCTCTCGAAGAATCACGCGATGACCTTCAATCATTCGGCTACGACACGCCGGTACCGCTGATCAGGTCCGACTCGTACACCACCTTGGTGGACGCAACCACGTTGCGTTCGCGCGGACCATCCATGCGGCTGCTAAGTTCAGGTCGACCACTCGCGGGAGTGCTCACCTAGAGCGCTGAGAGGACGGCTATCGGGCCGTCGACCGTCTGAACCTGACCGGGTAATGCCGGCGTAGGGAGCTTCTGAGATGACTGCTGTGTCCGACACCGTTTCCGTCACCACCGGCCCTATCACGGGCAGTTCGAAGGTTTATCGCGAGTTGTCCGACGGCGGTCGAGTGCCGTTTCGGCGGGTGCACCTGACCACCGGTGATCACCTCGACCTGTACGACACATCGGGTCCGTACACCGACGATACCGCGGTGATCGACCTCGCCGCCGGCCTGCCTGAGCGGTCCGGTGTCGTGCGCGACAGCGGCACTCAGTTGATGCGCGCGCGCAAAGGCGAGATCACCGCCGAGATGGCCTTCATCGCAGAGCGCGAGGGGTTGCCCGTCGAGCTGGTCCGCGACGAGGTAGCCCGAGGCCGAGCTGTAATCCCGGCCAACCACAACCATCCCGAGAGCGAGCCGATGATCATCGGCAAGGCGTTCGCGGTGAAGGTCAACGCCAACATCGGCAACTCGGCGGTCACGTCCTCGGTGGCCGAGGAGGTCGACAAGATGGTGTGGGCCACCCGTTGGGGCGCCGATACGATCATGGACCTGTCCACCGGCGCCGACATCCACCTCACTCGCGAGTGGATCCTGCGTAACTCGCCGGTCCCAGTCGGCACCGTCCCGATCTACCAGGCGCTGGAAAAGGTCGACGGCGATCCCACCCAACTGACGTGGAAGGTGTACCGCGACACTGTGATCGAGCAGTGCGAGCAAGGCGTGGACTACATGACCGTCCACGCCGGGGTGCTGCTGCGCTACATCCCGCTCACCGTGAATCGGGTCACCGGCATTGTGTCGCGCGGCGGGTCGATCATGGCCGCCTGGATGCTCGCCCATCACACCGAGTCATTCCTCTACACCCACTTCGCCGAACTCTGCGAAATCCTGGCCCGCTACGACGTCACCTTCTCCCTCGGCGACGGACTGCGTCCGGGGTCGATTGCCGACGCCAACGACGAGGCTCAGTTCGCCGAACTGCGCACCCTCGGTGAGCTGACCAAAATCGCAAAAGCCCATGGCGTGCAGGTGATGATCGAGGGGCCCGGCCACGTCCCGATGCATAAGATCGTCGAGAACGTGCGCCTCGAGGAAGAGCTTTGCGAGGAAGCACCGTTCTACACTCTGGGGCCCCTGACCACCGACATCGCACCGGCATATGACCACATCACGTCCGCGATCGGCGCGGCGATCATCGCGCAGGCCGGCACTGCGATGCTCTGCTACGTCACGCCCAAGGAACACCTCGGTCTACCCGACCGCAGCGACGTCAAAACGGGCGTCATCACCTACAAGATCGCCGCGCATGCCGCCGATCTCGCCAAGGCCCACCCGCGCGCCCAGGAACGGGACGACGCACTGTCCACCGCACGCTTCGAGTTCCGCTGGAATGACCAGTTCGCGCTGTCCTTAGATCCCGATAGCGCCTGTGGGTTTCACGACGAGACGCTGCCCGCCGTACCGGCGAAGACTGCCCACTTCTGTTCCATGTGCGGCCCGAAGTTCTGCTCTATGCGCATCAGCCGCGACGTCCGCGACGCCTACGAAAAGGGGATGACGGACAAATCGCAAGAGTTTGCCAAGCACGGCAATCGCATCTACCTACCGTTGCATCCGTGACCACCACTTCGCCTAGCGCAAGCGGCACCTGTTCAAGTTTCACGTCCGGGCGACAGGCAGGACTAGCGCCCGGCCCAGAACCCGCGGTCAGTTTCGACTGTTTGCCCACCTACCTCGCGCCATTGCGTCGCGGCACACCATCAACGCGCACGCTCGCGAAACTGGGCGGTTACCGCGCCCGGGCGGCTCGCTGGCGACGATTCGCGGCCCCGGCGTCACGCCTGGGAGGTCAGGCGTCGAGGTCTTTTTCCACCAGGTCGGCGATGGTGTTGAGCGCCGACTCGTCGTCGGATTCGACGGTGACCTCGGCGCCCTTGCCCGCCCCGAGCGTCATGATCATCAGGGCCGATCCTGCGTCGACGGGCTCGCCGCCGTCCACCGAGAGCGTGACGGGAACGCCGGCTTCCACGGCGGCCTCGGAGATGATCGCGGCGGGACGGGCGTGCAGGCCGATCGCGGATCCGACGATGACGGTCTTGCTGGGCATGGGTTCTCCTTATTTCTGGTGAGGGATCTTCGGGACGGTCAGGCAGCGACGAGGTCGGCGTCGGTGCGGTCGGCGGGCTTGATGAACTGCTTGGCCGCGACGACGGTCAGCCCGGCGACGACGGTGCCGACGACGAGCGCGATGACGAACCAGAGCAGGTTGCCGATCGCGAAGAACACGAAGATGCCGCCGTGCGGGGCGCGCAGGGTAACTCCAAACGCCATGCACAGCGCGCCGGTGATGGCGCCGCCGAACATCATCGACGGGATGACGCGCAGCGGGTCGGCCGCGGCGAACGGGATCGCGCCCTCGGAGATGAACGAGGCGCCGAGAAGCCAGGCGGCACGACCATTCTCACGCTCGGGCTCGCTGAACAGTCCCGGGCGGATGGTGGTGGCCAGCGCCATCGCCAGCGGCGGCACCATGCCGGCGGCCATCACGGCCGCCATGATCTGGAAGGAGCCGGTGGTGGCGGCGGCCAGGCCGGCCGTCGCGAAGGCGTAGGCGGCCTTGTTGACCGGGCCACCGAGGTCGAAGCACATCATCAGGCCGAGGATCACGCCGAGCAGCACCGCCGAGGTGCCGGTGAGGCTGTTCAGCCAGTTGGTCAGGCCGGTGTTGATCAGGGCGAGCGGGCGGCCGATCAGGAAGAACATGATCAGACCCACTGCCAGCGACGCGATCAGCGGGATGATGACCACCGGCATCAGACCCCGCAACCATGCCGGCGTCTTGATATTGCTGATCCACAGGGCCGCGAAGCCGGCGATCACACCGCCGACGATGCCGCCGATGAAGCCGCCGCCGACGAACACCGCCAGTGCTCCCGCGGTGAAACCCGGTGCGAGGCCGGGACGGTCGGCGATCGCGAACGAGATGTAGCCCGCCAGCGCAGGAACCAGGAAGCTGAACGCCAGCCCGCCCAGGGTGAACAGGATCGCGCCGAGGTACTGGAGGAAACCGCCGTCGGGGAGGTTGGTCAGCGAGTTGTTCAGCGCGATGTCGTTGCCGCTGTCGGCGATCTCGTAGCCGCCGAACAGGAAGCCCAGCGCGATCAGCAGTCCGCCGGCGGCGACGAACGGGATCATGTAGCTCACGCCGGTCAGCAGGATCTGTCGGGTGCGGGTGCCCCACCCGACATTGCCCGACGGCGCGTCTGAGGCAGCCGCACCAGAGCCCTCCACCCGGGCGGCGTTCGGATTGTCCGCGGCGGCAACGGCTTCGGCGATCATCTTGGCGGGCTCGTTGATCGCGCGCTTCACCCCGGAGGCGACGACGGGCTTACCGGCGAAGCGGCCTTTGTCCTTCACTCCGACGTCGGTGGCGAAGATGACCGCGTCGGCCTTGGCGATCGTGTCGGACGGCACCGGGGTGCTTCCTGACGAGCCCTGGGTTTCGACGACCAGCGTCACCCCGGCCTCCATGGCGGCCTGGCTCAGGGAGTCGGCGGCCATGTAGGTGTGGGCGATGCCGGTGGGGCATGCGGTGATCGCGACGATCGTCTTTGCCGCGGGCGGCGCTGCTGCGGGGGCTGCGGTAGGTGCAGCCGCAGCCGGGGCGGCCGGCGCCGGGTTGACGACCCCTTCGACCAGGTCGACGACTTCGTCTGCCGAGGCGGCGTTGCGCAGCGACTCGACGAAGTCCTTGCGCACCAATGCCCGTGCCAGACTGGACAACAGCTTCATGTGCTCCTGGCCGCCGGAGTCCGGCGCGGCGATCAGGAACGCGAGATCGGCGGGGCCGTCCGGTGCGCCGAAGTCCACGGCGGGCTTCAGACGTGCGAAACCGATGGTCGGGGTGTCGACATACGGTGAGCGGCAGTGCGGGATCGCGATGCCGCCCGGCAGACCGGTGGCGGACTGCTCCTCGCGCGCCATCGCGGCGCCGACGAGTCCGGCAGCGTCGCCGGTGCGGCCCGCCGCGGCCAGGGCGTCGACGAGCCGGGCGATCACCGCCTGCTTGTCCCCGTCGACCGAGGCGTCGAGCAGGACCATGTCGCGGGTGATGATCGGTCCGGGGGTGGAGCTGGTCATGGCGATACCTTCGTTCAGAGTTGCTGCTGGGTCACGGGAACGGGCGAGATCGGCGTCACGCGAACACCGTCGACGTCGATCTCGGCGGGGGAGGGGAGTGTGGTCCCCGGCAGTGCTGCGGCGGCGCTGCCGTAGGCGACGGCCATCTGCAACCGCTGCGGTGCCGGCGCCCCGGCGACCTCGGCGCGCAGATACCCGGCCAGCGACGAATCGCCGGCGCCGACGGTGCTGCGGGGAACGATCGGCGGAGGTGTCGCCAGCCAGGCGCCGTCCTTGTCGACCAGCACGGCCCCCGCGGCGCCGAGGGTGGCCAGCACAGCGCCGATCCCGCGGTCGATCAGCTGGCGGGCCGCCGCGACGACCGGGGCCGGATCCCCCTCGGCCACTGCGGTTTCCAGCGCCGCGGCGTCCAGGCCGAGAACCCCGGCCAGTTCCTCGGCGTTGGGCTTGATGAGGTCGGGCGCGCCGCGGTCGAGGGAGTCGACGAGCGCCGTCAGCGGCGCATCGGAGGTGTCGACGGCGATCCGGCAGTTCTGCCCGGACAGTCGGGCGGTGATGTCGGCGTACCACGACGCCGGCATGCCCGGGGGCAGTGACCCCGACATGACCACCCAGTCTGCGCTCTCGGCGGCGCCGAGCACCGCTGCCGAGAAGGCTTGCAGCGCAGCGCCGTCGAGCGTTCCGCCCGGCTCGTTGATCTTCGTGGTGGTGCCGTCCGGTTCGGTGATGGTCAGGTTGGTGCGTGCGGGCTCGCCGGTGGTGACGATCCGGTAGGGCACCGCGGCGGCCTGCAACGCGGTGATCAGTGGATCGTTGGCGGCGGCCGGCAGCACCGCGACGGCGTCGACGCCGGCCATCGTCAGCACCTTCGCGACGTTGACGCCCTTGCCGCCGGCCTGGCTGGTCACCGAGGTGACCCGGTGCACCGCGCCGCGGCTCAACGCCGACGGCAGCGTGACGGTCCGGTCGATGCTCGGGTTGGGTGTCACGGTGACGATCACGATCGGCCCCCTGCGCAGATGACCTCGACACCGTGTTCGGCCAGCTCGGCGCTGTCGGCGGGCGAGATCTCGGGATCGGTGATGAGGGAGTCGACACTGGACAGCGGCGCGAAGCTGACGAAGTCCTCGCGGCCGATCTTGGAGGAATCCGCCGCGACCACAACGTAATTGGCGGCCTTGACCATCGCCCGCTTCACCGCGGCCTCCTCGCTGTCCGGGGTGGACAGGCCGTGGCGCGCGCTGATCGCGTTCGTGCCGATGAACGCGATGTCGACGCGCAGGGTGTCGAGCACGCGCAGCGCCTGCTCCCCGACGGCGGCCTGGGTGACTCCGCGGACACGTCCGCCGAGCAGCTGCAGTGAGATCGAGGGCGTGGTGGCCAGCCGGGCCGCGATCGGGACCGAGTTGGTGACCACGACGAGCTCGCGGTCGGCCGGGATCTGGCCGGCGATCCTCATGGTCGTCGTGCCCGCGTCGAGGAGCACGCTGGCGCCGCTGAGGGGGAAGAACTCCGCGGCCGCCGCCGCGATCGCGTCCTTGTGCTCGGCGCGGGTCACGTCGCGTTCGCCGACGCCCGGCTCGACGAGCTGCAGTGAACGTGCCGGGACGGCGCCGCCGTGCACCCGGCGCACGATCCCGGCCTTGTCGAGAACCGCGAGATCACGGCGCACGGTCTCGGTGGTGACGTCGTACGCGTGGGCCAGTTCGGTCACCGACGCGCGTCCCTTCGTCATCACCAGCGACGCGATGGCCTGCTGCCGTTCTTCCGGATACATGTGACTCCGAGCGGGTGGTTGGTGTTCGTGTGAGCGTGGAGAGTGTGGAGATGAAGCCAATTCAATGTTGATATGTTTGGTTTTACTCTTGAATGTGTTGACTTGTCAACGGTTTCTTGTAACCTGGTTCACATGACCGCGACAACGCCGCCTACGTCACTGGCAGCCGGCTCGGTGCTGCACGGGGTTCCGGTGGTGCCCGGAGTCCAGTACGCACCCGTGATCCGCCCCGGCAAGCTGCCGGAGACCGACCTCGATGCCGGCGGCGACGTCGCCGAGGCCGACCGCGACGCCGAGAAGGAACGCTTCACCGCCGCCGCGGCGACCGTGGCCGGCCGCCTGCGGGAGCGCGCGGCGCACGCGACCGGAGCGGCGTCGGAGGTCTTGGCCGCAACCGCGACGCTGGCCACCGACCGCGGCTGGCTCGGCGCCGCGGAGAAGCGCATCAGAGACGGGGCACCGGCGGTGCGCGCGGTCGACGGCGCCATCGACCAGTTCGTCGAGATGTTCACCAAGCTCGGCGGTCTGATGGCCGAGCGGGTCACCGACCTGCGCGACATCCGCGACCGCGTGATCGCCGAGCTCAACGGCCTCCCCGAACCGGGTGTTCCGCTGCCGGACGAGCCGTCGATCCTGTGCGCCGAGGACCTCGCGCCCGCGGACACCGCCGGTCTGGATCCGTCGCTGGTCGTCGCGCTGGCGACCACGCTCGGCGGCCCGACCAGCCACACCGCGATCATCGCCCGCCAGCTCGGGATCCCGTGCGTCGTCGCGGTGGCCGGTCTCGACGACGTGCCCGCGGGCACCCCGGTGCTCGTCGACGGGACGCGCGGCACCGTCACCCTCTCCCCCGACGAGGATTCCGCACGCGCGGCGGTCGCCGAGGCGCGCCGCGCCGCGGAGGCCGCGGCCGACTGGTCCGGGCCGGGGACGACCGCCGACGGCCACGCGGTGGCGGTACTGGCCAATGTGCAGGACGGCGCGGCGGCCCGCTCCGCCCGGCAGACTCCCGCCGAGGGCGTCGGACTGTTCCGGACCGAGCTGTGCTTCCTCAACTCCGACAGCGAGCCCACGGTCGACGAGCAGGCCGGCATCTACGCCGAGGTGCTCGAGGCGTTCGCCGGCAACAAGGTCGTCATCCGCACGCTGGACGCCGGCTCGGACAAACCGCTGAAGTTCGCCGGCCATCCCGACGAGGCCAACCCGGCTCTCGGCGTGCGCGGAATCCGCGTCTCGTTCAACAACCCCGGCCTCTTGGATCGGCAGCTCGAGGCCATCGCGGCCGCCGGGCAGCGAACCGGGAACCCGCCGTGGGTGATGGCCCCGATGATCGCGACCGCGGAGGAGGCGAAGACCTTCGCCGACAAGGCCCGCACGCACGGTCTGACGCCCGGGGTGATGATCGAGGTTCCCGCGGCGGCCCTGCTGGCCGACCGGATCCTGGAGCACGTCGATTTCCTGTCGATCGGCACCAACGACCTCGCGCAGTACACGATGGCCGCCGACCGGATGTCCGCAGAGCTCGCGACCCTGACCGACCCGTGGCAGCCGGCCGTGCTGGCCTTGGTCGCCGCCACGGTGAAAGCCGGTGCGGCAGTGGGCAAACCGGTGGGTGTGTGCGGGGAAGCGGCCGCCGACCCGCTGCTGGCCTGTGTGCTGACCGGCTTCGGGGTGACCTCCCTGTCGGCGGCGGCCGCCGCGGTGCAGGGTGTCGGCGCGCGACTGGCGGCGGTGACGGTGCAACAGTGCCGCGACGCCGCCGGGGCCGTGCTCGGCACCGCCAGCGCGGCTGAAGCGCGCGCGGCGGCACTCGACGTGCTGGGCTAAACCCGGGCTAAACCTGGGCTAAACCGTCCAGCCGGTGGCCTGCGGCCACGACTCGACGTCGCGACCGTCGTGGCGCAGCCTGACGTACTCGTAGCCGCGGTCGCCGGCCTGTGCCGTGGTGTCGGAATAGACGCGGCGCGCTTCGAACTCGGTGCCCCGCGCGACGCAGGTCTCCTCGGCGCCGTCTGCCGGGTTGCCCTGGTTGTAGGCGGTCGCGGCCACGACCTCCCAGTCGCCGGCGCCCGCATCGTTCGTGTCAGCCATCGTCGCCGGGTACCCGGGGGAGCCGGAATTATTCGGACTGCAGTCCGGTTCAATGGGGTATGCCTGCTGTCACCGCCAACACACTCGAACTGCCCCGCATCGCGGGCCCCGGTCCGGCCGAGACCGAACGGCCCGTGCGCAGCGTCACCACCGGCCCCCGCGGCTACGAAGGCGAGGGCTTCCCGGTCGTCCGCGCATTCGCCGGGGTGAACCCCCGCGACCTCGACCCGTTCGTGCACATGGACCAGATGGGTGAGGTCGAGTACCAGCCCGGCGAACCGCGGGGCACCGACTGGCACCCGCACCGCGGCTTCGAGACCGTCACCTACATGATCGACGGCCGCTTCGCCCACCAGGACTCCCACGGTGGCGGCGGGTTGATCACCGACGGGGCGACGCAGTGGATGACCGCGGGATCGGGCATCCTGCACATCGAGACTCCGCCCGCCGAACTGGTCGACAGTGGAGGGCTGTTCCACGGCATCCAGTTGTGGGTGAACCTGCCGAAGGTGGACAAGTTCGCCGACCCGCGGTACCAGTCCATCGAGGGTGAACAGGCGGCGCTGCTGTCCTCCGACGACGGCGGTGCGCTGGTGCGCGTCATCGCCGGCGAGATCGCCGGTCACCGCGGACCGGGTTCCACCCATACCCCGATCACGCTGGCGCACACCAGCATCGAGCCCGGAGCGAGGGTGAACCTGCCGTGGAACCGCGACTTCAACGCACTCGTCTACGTGCTGTCGGGCCGCGGCTCGGTCGGGCCGGTCGGGCACCCGATCCAGCAGGGCCAACTCGCCGTGCTCGGCCCCGGCGACCGCATCACCGTCGCCGCGGACGCCGCCCAGGACTCCCATCGCCCGGCCATGGAGGTTCTGCTGTTGGGGGGCAGGCCGATTCGGGAGCCGATTTTTCAGTACGGCCCGTTCGTGATGAACTCCAAGTCCGAGCTGATCGACGCGGTCGAGGACTTCCAGGCCGGAAAGTTCGGCACCGTCCCGCCGAACGCGCTCCAGCCGTACCGGCCGACACGGTGAGGCTCAGGGCGGGCTCGAATTCCACGGATAGATGAGCTCGAGCTCGCCCAGCGCGGCAGCGGCCGTCAGCAGCGGCAGGGCCGCCGCGACTCCCAGGGTGTCCTCGCGTGCCTCCGAGCGCAGCGCGCGGACGAAATCCTCGCTGATCGGGACCCAGGCGGCGGCGGGCTCGGATCTGCCCGACACCCGAGCGCAGATCGCGTCGGTATGCGCTTCGAGCACCTCCCGCACCTTCGGGTACGTGCCCAGCGGCGGCGGGGTGGGAATGTCGGCGATGAGATCCGCGGCCCCGCGCAGTCGGGTGGCGCGGTTGGAGGACCGCACCACCGGGGCACGGAAGTCCGTCTCGCCGCTGCTTTCCGAAAGATATTGCCGCACTGCGTCATCCACGACCCGCGACGCGTCCAGTGCGGCATGGCTGAGTGTGACGACCTCGTTCGTGCGTTCCTCGTAGGCGCCCCGGGTGATGTGCAGCACCGCAGCGCGCAGATACCGGGCCGCGGTGAAGCGCGCCGAGTCGATCGCCCGGGTGACCGACGCCGTCGCGCCGCGCGGCCAGAGCAACACCGACACCGCGACACCCACGAGTGCGCCGACGAAGACGTCCTCCACCCGGATCAGTCCGACCTCCCATCCGGTGGGGGCGATCAGGTTGAACGAGATCAGCACCATCATCGTGAACGCGGCCTGCGCGGCGATGAACGACGCGATCTCCGGCACGTAGGCCGACCCGAACACCGCCAGCGGCATCAGGATCCACATCACCACCGGGTCGACGCCGACGAGGCTGATCAGCAGGGCTCCCAGCAGGAAACCGATCCCGGTGCCCACCACCGCGCGCCACACCCTGGTCCCGGTGGTCAAGGCGCTGCTGCGCAGCACCGACAGCGCGCCCAGGACCACCCAGAATCCGTGCTCGACCGGGAACAGATGGGTGACGGTCACGGCGAGCGCGAGTCCCAGGCCGGTGCGCAGGCTGTTGCGCACCGCGACCGCCCGGTTCCCGACGAAGCCGGTGGTGATCTTCGCTGCGGCAACGGTTTCGGGCAGCAGGCGGTCCGACGCGCCCGTGGGTGGCAGGCGCAGTCCCAGCGCCCGGGCCCACACCGGGCGCGCGTCGGCGGCGGCGGCCGCGGCGATGATCCGGCCGGTGGCACTGACGGTCGCCGCGATCGTCCGCCGGCGCAGCAGATCTCGCCCCTGGGCCACGGCCTGCTCATCGTCGGGGGCACCGAGAATCTCGTCGATGTCCTCGCGCCACCGGCCCCGGGCCAGGGTCCGCAGTGCCAGCAGCGCGCCCTCCAACTCGGCGCGGGCCATCTCGCGGTCGGCCGGGCGCGAGATGCTCAGTACCGCAGCAGACGCGCGCAGAACCCGGACCACGGCGTCCTTGTCGCGCAGGGTGACACCGGTGCCGCGACCGGTGCGGTCGGCGACCCACTCGAGATCGTCGACGACACGCACCAGCGCGCGGCTGCCCGCGGTGAGGCCGACCGGTCGAAAGTCGGCTCCCAGGAACGTTTTTCGGAGTGCGTCCATCGCGCGCTGGACGTCGTCGGGCGTGACCTTGCCGTCCAGGCGGTCGGCCAGCGCGGTGCATGCCCGCGCCGCGCGTCGCCGCAACTGCCCGTGATGGCGTGGCGGTAGCAGGAACAGCGCGGCGGGCACGCACACGGCCAGCGCGATCGTCCAACCGAGCAGGCGTTCGGCCACCGGACCCGGCGGTGTGCACGCGGGAAGCACGAACGTCAGCAGCGTGGCGCGCTGGCCTGCGGCCAGCGTCTCGCTGAGAACCCCGGAGAACGTCACCGCGACACCGATCACGAACATCGCCGCCACCGCCGGCCAGGGATACGGCGCGACCAGGGTTCCGAGGGTGATGAGCAGGAATCCGTTGAGCCCCAAGCCGCCATATGCGACGGCGCGGTTCTGCCGGTTGCCGGGAAAGTCGGAGAACACCAGGAGCGCGACCGCACCGAAAATCGTGAACAACGGTGTTTGTGTACTGCCGCCGGCCACCGCGAAGCTCACCGCTCCGGCCGCCGGCACCACGACGGCGGCGCGCACGGCCCGGCGCAGCGCGTCCCTGTCGGGATCACGCTGTGCGACGCGGTCTGCGACCCGCTGGCGGAGGCTGAGCATCAGTCCGGGTCGACCTCGACGCCGCGGAAAGGCGATCTGAGACGCCAGAGTAAGGGAACTGTAACAATTTGCTGGAGCGTAGACGGCCGCGTCTGTCGCGGGGACATCAGAGCAACATCTCACTCATCGGCGGCACGGAGTCGAAGCGGCCCGAGTCGAGCGCCTCCAGCAGCTGGCTGACGATCCAGCGAAGGCTGGAGATGTCGCGGGGGAGGATGGCCTGCTCGTACCCGACGAGCAGGTACACCGCCCATGCCGCGAACAGCTCGGCCTGGCGGGGACTGTCCAGGATCTGTATCGCCGAATCGTAGAGCACGTCGAAACGCTGTCGGTCCACCGCGGCCTGTACCTCGTGAACCTGCGGATCGATGAAACTCCACACCCGGATGGCGGACTCCGCACCGTGCGGCAGCGCGAGGCCGACCTCGATCAGATGACCGATCCGCCGGCGTGGGTCGGCTTCGGACTGCACCGCCTCGACGACGCGGACCGTCAGGCCCTCGTGCCAGTGCGCCACCAGCTGGCCTGTGTAGGAGCCCCAGTTCGCGAAGTAGTGATAGAACGAGCCGGTCGTGACGCCGAGCCTTTGGCAGACCGTTGCCAGCTTGAGTCCGCCGTAGCCACGATCGGAGAGCACCTCCAGCCCGGCCTCGAAGAACGCCTCCCGCGATGACACTGCCCCCATACCGAAAAACCTTAGTTCGACGGCGCGCTATGGGGAGTCCGCAACGTCCGATCACGAGGGATTCGGGCGCCAGGAAGTCAGGCTGTGAGTTTGCTGGAGGGGTCGAGGCGCGCGGCGTCGACCAGGAGCGTGCGGGAAGGCAGGTTGACGTGTGGCACAATTTCAACGTGCCGTATACGGCTAGTAGAGGTCCAGGACGCCCTCCCGCAGCGAAAGCCGCTGAAACTCGGGAGCGCATCCTGCGTGCCGCGCGCGAGGTATTCAGCGAACTCGGTTACGACGCGGCCACGTTCCAGGCGATTGCCATACGGGCCGATCTCACGCGCCCCGCGATCAATCACTACTTCGCGAGCAAAGGCGTTCTGTGGGCCGAAGTGGTCGAGCAGACCAACGCCACCATCGTCAGCGAAGCGATCGCACGGGCGCACGAGCACACGAGCCTCGTCGAACGTCTGTCCGCGTTTCTGACGGTGGCCACTCAGGCGGAGTCGGACGACCGCTCCGCCGCGGCCTTCCTGGTCACGTCCGTGCTGGAGTCCCAGCGGCACCCAGAACTCATCAACGATGAGCACGACTCGTTGAAGAACTCGCGCAGGTTCGTGTCGGCGGCGGTCAGCGATGCGATCGAGCGCGGTGAATTGAGCGCCGACACGGACGTCACGCACCTGGTGGAGATGCTCGTCGCGGTGGTCTGGGGGATGGGCTTCTACGCCGGATTCGTCGGTGACCGAAGCGATCTGAGCGCTGTCGTGCACAAGCTGGAGCTGCTGCTGGCCGGCAAGCTCTGGAACGTCGCCGACTGAGAACTTCCTGTGGCTTCACTCTGCGAGTGCGGCCGACTGCCGTTGTTTAGATAGACTCGCAATGTATTTTTTGGCGGGTATCGACAACTTGGAGCGCTCATGAGTTCACTACGCACCGACGACGACACCTGGGACATCGCATCCAGCGTCGGAGCGACGGCGGTGATGGTGGCCGCCGCCCGCGCCGCTGAGACCGAACGCCACGACGCACTGATCAACGACCCGTACGCCAAGGTCCTCGTCGAAGGGGCCGGGGCCGGCGCCTGGCGGTTCATCGCCGACGAGGACCTCGTCGCGAAGGCCTCCGAGTCCGATCCCGAGGTCGGCGCGCTGTTCGAGCACATGAAGAACTACCAGGCCGTGCGCACCCACTTCTTCGACGCGTTCTTCAGTGCCGCCGTAGACGCCGGCGTCCGCCAGATCGTCATCCTGGCCTCGGGCCTCGACTCCCGCGCATTCCGGCTGCCCTGGCCGGCCGGCACCGTCGTCTACGAGATCGACCAGCCGCTGGTGCTGGACTACAAGTCCTCCACGCTCGCCGCCCACGGCGTCGCACCCACCGCGGAGCGTCGCGAAGTTCCCATCGACCTGCGTCAGGACTGGCCCGCCGCGCTCGTCGCCACCGGTTTCGACCCCGCCAGGCCGACGGCGTGGCTGGCCGAGGGGCTGCTGATGTACCTGCCGGCCGACGCGCAGGACCGACTGTTCGCACAGATCACCGAGTTGAGTGCGCCCGGCAGTCAGGTCGCCGCCGAGTCCATGGGTGTCCACGCCCCGGACCGCCGCGAACGGATGCGCGAGCGGTTCGCCTCGATCGCCTCGCAGATCGACATCGAACCGATGGACATCACCGAGCTCACCTACGAGGACCCTGACCGCGCCGAGGTCGCCGAGTGGCTCGCCGCGCACGGGTGGACGGCGCAGGCGGTCCCGTCGCAGGACGCGATGCGACGACTCGACCGCTACGTCGAGGTGGCCGACAGTGACGGACAGTCGTTCTCGACATTCACCACCGGGACCAAGCTCTGAACTCTTGACGGGTGTTGCCCAACCGGCTGGTTGGTTAGGATTCGGGTTACTCCTAGGTCAGGAAGGGACCCCATCATGACCACCGAATCCGTCGCACCTGTTCAGGCCGCCGAAGGCGCCGACATCCCCGCCATTGTGCAGCGACTCCGCCGTACCTATGCGACAGGCCGTACCCGCAGCGTCCAGTGGCGCAAAGAGCAACTGCATGCGCTCGAACGACTGATGACCGAGAACGAAGGCGTGATCACCGAAGCGCTGGAAAAGGACCTGGGCCGCGCCCCGTTCGAAGCATGGCTCGCCGACATCGCGAGCACCGCCGGCGAAGCCGCCTACGCCGCCAAGAACGTCGGCAAGTGGATGAAGCGCCGCTACCGGTTGCTGGAGATGTCGCAGCTGCCGGGCAGGGGCTGGGTCGAATACGAGCCCTACGGCACCGTGCTGGTGATCGGGGCTTGGAACTTCCCGTTCGCGCTCACCCTCGGTCCGGCCGTCGGTGCCATCGCAGCGGGAAACACCGTGGTGCTCAAGCCTTCTGAGGTCGCCCCTGCCTCGTCGGCGGTGATGGCCGAACTCGTCCCGCGCTACCTCGACAACGACGCCATCGCCGTCATCGAGGGCGACGGCGCGGTCAGCCAGGAGCTCATCGCCCAGGGCTTCGACCACCTGATCTTCACCGGCGGCACCGAAGTCGGCCGCAAGGTGTACGAGTCCGCCGCCACCCACCTCACGCCGGTCACCCTCGAGCTCGGCGGCAAGAGCCCGGTGATCGTCGCGAAGGACGCCGACATCGAGGTCGCCGCCAAGCGCATCGCCTGGACCAAGCTGATCAACTCCGGCCAGATCTGCATCGCGCCCGACTACGTGCTCGTCGAAGCCCCCATCCGCGACAAGCTCGTCGACAGCATCCGCAGCGCGATCGACACGTTCGAGGCGGGCAACGCCCCCGGCAAGAAGATCGTCAACGAGCGGCACTTCAACCGGCTGTCCAACGCGCTGGCCGCCACCAAGGGCACCGTCGCGGTCGGCGGGGACTCCGACGCGGTCAACCTCAAGATCTCGCCGACCGTCGTCGTCGACCCCGACCCGGCAGAGCCACTGATGACCGACGAGATCTTCGGGCCGATCCTGCCCGTGCTGACGGTGCAGAACCTCGATGAGGCGATCTCGTTCGTCAACTCGCGGCCCAAGCCGCTGGCCGCCTACCTGTTCACCAAGGCCAAGGCCGTCCGTGAGCGGGTCATCAAGGAGGTCCCGGCCGGCGGCATGGTCGTCAACCATCTGATCTTCCACTTCGCGACCCACAAGCTGCCGTTCGGCGGCGTCGGGCCGTCCGGTCTCGGTGCGTACCACGGCAAGTTCGGCTTCGAGGAGTTCAGCCACCGCAAGTCGGTGCTGACCAAGCCGACCCGACCCGACCTCGGCTCCATGATCTACCCCCCGTATACAGAGAAGGCGTTCAAGCTCGCCCGCAAGTTGTTCTGACCGGCGGGCCCATTCAGAGAGGAACATCAGTGCCTGGAGTGCAGGATCGTGTCATCGTCGTCACGGGTGCCGGAGGTGGACTGGGGCGCGAGTACGCGCTGACGCTCGCGCGTGAAGGCGCCAGCGTCGTCGTCAACGACCTCGGCGGCGCACGCGATGGCACCGGCGCCGGGTCGGCGATGGCCGACGAGGTGGTCAAGGAGATCAAGGACGCCGGCGGCCGCGCCGTCGCGAACTACGATTCCGTGGCCGAGCCCGAGGGTGCGGCCAACATCATCAAGACCGCGGTCGACGAGTTCGGCAAGGTCGACGGTGTGGTGAGCAACGCGGGCATCCTGCGCGACGGCACCTTCCACAAGATGGAGTTCGCCAACTGGGACGCCGTGCTCAAGGTGCACCTCTACGGCGGCTACAACGTGATCCGCGCCGCGTGGCCGCACTTCCGGGAGAACGGGTTCGGCCGTGTCGTGGTCGCGACGTCGACCAGCGGTCTGTTCGGCAACTTCGGCCAGGCCAACTACGGCGCCGCCAAACTCGGCCTCGTCGGCCTGATCAACACGCTCTCGCAGGAGGGCGCGAAGTACAACATCAAGGCCAACGCGATCGCGCCGATCGCCGCGACCCGCATGACGCAGGACATCCTGCCGCCCGAGGTCTTCGAGAAGCTCACCCCCGAATACGTTGCACCGATCGTGTCCTACCTGTGCACCGAAGAGGTCCCCGAGACCGCGTCGGTGTTCATCGTCGGCGGTGGCAAGGTGCAGCGGGTGGCGCTGTTCCAGAACGAAGGCGTGACGTTCACCGAGGTGCCCTCGGTCGACGACGTCGCCGCCAAGTGGGGCGAGATCACCGATCTGTCCGCAGCCGAGCGCGCCACCTTCAGCCTCGGCTGAGTATGAAAGCACTTGTCGCACAGGAGCTGACAGGGCCGGCAGGGCTGGCGTACACCGAGGTCGATGAACCGAACGGCGCTGACGCCGTGGTCATCGACGTCGGTGCCGCCGGCGTCTGCTTTCCTGACCTGTTGATGCTGCGGGGCGAATACCAGATGAAGGTGCCCGCACCGTTCGTCCCCGGCCTCGAGGTGGCGGGCACCGTCCGGTCCGCACCCGAGGGGTCGGGATTCGCCGCCGGACAGCGGGTCTCGGGTTTCAGCCTGCTCGGCGCGTGGGCCGAGCGGGTCGCACTGCCGGTCGGCAGCGTCGTGCCGACGAACCCCGCGCTCGACGACGGCGAGGCCGTCTGCCTGCTGGGCAACTACTACACGATGTACTTCGCGTTGCATCGTCGTGGCGCCCTGCAACCCGGCGAGACGGTACTGGTGCTCGGCTCCGGCGGCGGCATCGGCACGGCCTCCATCCAAATCGCGAAGGCGTTGGGCGCCAAGGTGATCGCGATGGTGCACCGTTCCTCGGCCACCGACTTCGTCAGGTCGCTGGGTGCTGATGTCGTGTTGCCGCTGACCGACGGGTGGCTGGACGCGGTCAAGGCCGAGACCGGCGGGCGCGGTGTGGACCTGGTCGTCGATCCGATCGGCGGGCCCGCGTTCGACGATGCGGTGCGTGCGCTGGCCACCGAGGGCAGGCTGCTGGTGATCGGCTTCGCCGCCGGCGGGATCCCGACCGTCAAGGTCAACCGGCTGCTGCTGCGCAACGTCAGCGTGGTGGGCGTCGGGTGGGGAGAGTTCGTCAACCGCACGCCGGGTGCGCAGGCAGAAGTCGGTGCCGCGCTGGCCGATCTGGTCGACAGAGGACTCAAACCCCCGGCGCCGGTGCGTTATCCGCTGTCCGACGGGGTTGCGGCGCTGCAGGCGTTCGCCGACGGCGCAGTGAACGGCAAACTCGTCCTGGAGCCGTAACCGGTATGCCGATCAGAGCGCTGGCCTTCGACGTGTTCGGCACCGTCGTGGACTGGCGCTCCAGCATCATCGCCGAATTGTCGGAGTTCGGCCGCGAACACGGGGTGGACGCGGACTGGTCCCGGTTCGCCGACGACTGGCGGGCCGGGTACGTCCCGGCGATGGACAGGGTGCGCCGCGGCGAGCTCCCCTGGACCCGCATCGACGATCTGCACCGCGGCCGTCTCGTCGAACTTCTCGACCAGGCCGCAATCACGGTCAGCGACACGGACATCGACCATCTCAACCGGGCGTGGCACCGGCTGGACCCATGGCCCGACAGCGTCGCCGGCCTGACCCGGCTCAAGCAACGCTTCCTCATCACCACGCTGTCGAACGGCAACGTGTCGCTGCTGACCGACATGGCCAAGCGGGCCGGGCTGCCGTGGGACTGCGTGCTGTCGGCGGAGATCTTCGGGCACTACAAGCCTGACCGGGAGGCTTACCTCGGCACCGCACACATCCTCGACGTCGCGCCCGGGGAATTGATGATGGTCGCCGCGCACCCGTCCGATCTGCGCGCGGCGCGCGACGCCGGGTTGGCGACGGCCTACGTCCACCGGCCCCTGGAGCAGGGCCCCGACCGAACCCCGAAACCGCCCGACCGCGACGAATTCGACATCACCGCATCGGATTTCGGTGACCTCGCAGACCAGCTGGGCGCCTGATCGGGCGCGTACCGTGGAGCCATGACTGAATCCGCGTTGCGCATGGCCGAGCGGCTGCTCGCCGATCCGCCGGAACATCCCGACGTCAGCAAGGGCTATCTCGACCTGCTCGGCGACCGCCCGGCCGGCGACGCCGGCGCGATCCAGGCGCTGTGGGCGTCGCGGCTCGGATCGCTGTTCTATGACAACGCCCAGACGGTGATGCGCCGCGTGCTGACCGCATGGCATGAGCCGACCGAGTGGCTGAAGCTCCCGGTCGGGGGCGTGGCGCTCGACGTCGGCAGCGGTCCGGGCAACGTCACCGCCGCACTGGGCCGCGCCGTCGGTCCCGGCGGGCTGGCGCTGGGCGTGGACGTCTCCGAGCCGATGCTGGCGCGTGCCGTCGCCGCAGAGGCCGGACCCAACGTCGGGTTCCTGCGCGCCGACGCCCAGGACCTGCCGCTGAGTGACGAGTCCGTGGACGGCGTGGTGTCGATCGCGATGCTGCAGCTCATCCCCGAACCGGCGCAGGCGGTGGCCGAGATGGTGCGGGTTCTGCGATCGGGCCGTCGCGTCGCGGTCATGGTGCCGACCGCGGGACCGGCAGCCGCAGCGCTGCGCTACCTCCCTCACGCCGGCGCGCACTCCTTCGGCGACGACGAACTCGCCGACGTCTTCGAGGGTCTCGGGTTGACGAGCGTGCGGGCCAACACCGTCGGCACCATTCAGTGGGTGCGCGGCAAGAAGCCGTGACCGCCGTGCCGTCACCGTAGTGTCGGGGGCGTGAGCGTTCTCGGGATCGTCGTCGTCGCACTGGTCATCGCCGTCGGCCTGGTCGGCATCGTCGTGCCGATTCTGCCCGGCGGCATCCTGGTGATCGGCGCGATCGGCGTGTGGGCGTTCGTCGTGAACACCGCGGTGTCGTGGATCGTCTTCGGCGTCGCGGCCGCCCTGTTCGCCGCATCGCAGGTGATCAAGTACACCTGGCCGGTCAAACGGATGCGGGCCGCCGACGTGCGCACCTCGGTGCTCGTGGTCGGCGGCATAGCCGGTGTGGTCGGCTTCTTCGTGATCCCTGTGATCGGGTTGCTGATCGGGTTCGTCCTCGGCGTCTTCGCCGCCGAGATGAGCATCCGCGGGGACGCCACCCGCGCCTGGGCGTCGACGTGGCACGCCCTCAAAGGCGTCGCGCTCTCGGTCGGCGTGGAGCTGACAGGCGCCTTGCTGGCGACCGTCGCGTGGGTGGTCGGCGTGGTGCTGACGCTGTAGGCGCGATCACGTCACGTGATCGACCAGACCTCCAGCAGCGTGCGCAGCGTCGCCACCAGCGGCAGGGGTTGGTCCAGCATCGGATGGTGACCCGCCTCGACCAAGTCGACGAAGGGGCCGCGCAACTGCAGGATGTCCCGGACGACATCCGCCATCTCGGGCGGGACCAGTCCGTGCTCGCACCGCAGATACCCGACGCGACAAGGCATCTGGTTCATCATCGCTTCCATGACCTCGCGCTCTGCTGGGGTCTGCTCAGCGAGGTGCCCGCCGAAGATCGCCGGGTCGAACTTCCAGACCCATCCTTTGAGCGTGCGCCGCACGGACTCGCTCGCGATGTGCGCCGAGACATACGGCAGCACACCCTGCTGCGCGGGGACCGGCCGGAACCGGCCGACGATCTCGTCCTTGGAGCGGTACGCCTTCGGGGTGCGGCGACTCAGATGCCGTTCCTCGGGCGCGCGGTCGCGCAGCGGCGAGTCGACGACGACGATGCTGTTGATCTGGTCGCCGAAATGCGACGCCGCGGTCGCGGTGACCCAGCCGCCCAGGCTGTGACCGACGATCGTCGGGTGCCCGTCGGAGAACGCGGCGGCCGCGGCCATGACTTCCCGCGACCAGCGGCGCAGGTCGTAGGAGTCCCTCGTGCCGCTGTCGCCGTGTCCGGAGAGGTCGGGGGCGACGATCCGGTGGGTCGAAGACAGCAGGGGTGCGATGTGGTCCCACCATCCGGAGTGGGCGGCCCCGCCGTGCACCAGCACCAGCGGCGGATTCTCCCGCGCGCCCCACACCCGGACGTGGATCTCACAGCCTTCGACATCGACGTGCGAATGCTCCGGTTTGTCGGCCAGCGCGGTGGTGAACCATGCCGGTGCCTCGTCGACGGACCGGGAGCGCGAGAACATCAGAGGACTAGCCGTGCAGGACTCTGCGCAGCCGCGCCAGATCCTCGTCGGTCACGCCGGCCGACTCGAGATAGTCGCGCAGCGAACCGAACTCGGCTTCGAGGGTGCGCCGCGCCACGTCGAGATAGTCCTCCCGCACGCCGAGCACCGAATCGGTGAGACGGGCCTCGGCGAACTCCATGATCTCGGGTGCCTCGGCGGCCCGCACCCGGATCGTCTCCAAGATGCTCTCCCGTAGTTGCGGAACGGCCTCGTTGCTGCGCAGGTAGTCGGCCATGATCGCGTCGCGGTCGACGCCGGCGGCCTCCAGCACGACCGCGACGGTGAACCCGGTTCGATCCTTGCCGGCGAAGCAGTGCGCGAGCACGCTGCGTCCGGAACCGAGCAGCGTCACCACCCGGTGCACGGCGCGCTGAGCGAGCGGGGCCGTCGCAATCCGGCCGTACTCCTCGGACATGTAGCGTGCGGCGGCTTCCGCGATGGGCTCGCCGTCGGGTTTGTCGGTCATCATCCGCTGGAACGCGTGCTCGTGCGGTGACTCGCCGTCGGCGGCCATCGTCTCGACGAACGGCAGGTGGTGGACCTCCACCTCGGTCGGCACCCGCCCGGGGCCGTGCCGTTCCAGTTCGCGCGCCGTGCGCAGATCGGCGACATCGGTGACGCCGAAGCCGATCAGCGCGCCGCGGCCGTCGTCATCGAGCTTCGACAGCTCGCTGGACCTGAAGAGGTGACCGGGCGCGATACCCGCGGGCTCGGAGACGTCGCGAAAGTTCCACGCGCCGGACAGTTCTCGGCCGGAGAACGGCACTAGCCCGCCGCCCCGGGATGGGAGACGCGGCACGCCGCCGTCGCCAGCGCCGACTTCTCCCTGCCGAGCTCGGCCCGGGCGATGGTGCGCATGTGCACCTCGTCGGGCCCGTCGAACAGCCGCATCGCGCGGTGCCAGCTGTAGAGGCGCGCCAGCGGGAAGTCGTCGGACACCCCGGCGCCTCCGTGCACCTGGATGGCCCGATCGATCACGTCGCACGCCATCTGCGGTGCGACGGCCTTGATCTGCGCGACGAGCAGCTGGGCGTCCTTGCTCTTGTTGCCGTGCTGGTCGATGGTCCACGCCGCCTTGTGACACAGCATGCGGGTCTGCTCGATGTCGTTGCGCGACTTCGCGATCGCCTCGCGGACCACGCCCTGCTCGGCCAGCGGCTTGCCGAAGGCGATGCGCGTCTGCACCCGGTCGACCATCAACGCCAGGGCGCGCTCAGCCGCACCGATCGCGCGCATGCAATGGTGGATGCGGCCCGGGCCGAGTCGCGCCTGCGCGATCGCGAACCCGGAGCCCTCCTCGTCGAGAAGGTTCGACGCCGGCACCCGAACGTTGTCGAAGGTGATCTCGCAGTGCCCGTGCTGGTCCTGCCAGCCGAACACCGGCAGCGACCGCTCGATCGACACCCCGGGGGTGTCGGTCGGGACGAGGATCATCGACTGCTGGCGGTGACTCGGGCCGTCGGGATTGGTGCGTCCCATCACGATCAGGATCTTGCAGCGCGGATCGGCGGCGCCGGTGATCCACCATTTGCGGCCGTTGATGACGTAGTCGTCCCCGTCGCGCAGCATGGTCGTCTCGATGTTGCGGGCATCGCTGGAGGCCACCGCGGGCTCGGTCATCGCGAACGCGCTACGGATCTCGCCCGCCAGCAGCGGCTCCAGCCACTGCGTGCGCTGCTCCTCGGTGGCGAACAGATGGAGCGTCTCCATGTTGCCGGTGTCGGGTGCGGCGCAGTTGGTCGCCTCGGGGGCGATCTCCATGCTCCACCCGGTCAGCTCGGCCAGCGGGGCGTACTCCAGGTTCGACAAACCGGACACCGACGGCAGGAACAGATTCCACAGGCCACGTTCCTTGGCCTGCTTCTTCAGTTCCTCGACCACGGGGGGCACGGTGTGGTCCTTCGGTCCGGCTTCGGCACGGTAGGAGTGGTAGGACTCCTCGGCGGGGAACACGTGTTCCGTCATGAAGTCGGTCAACCGGTCGTGGTAATCCTGCGCCTTGGCTGACATCGCGAAGTCCATGACCGTCACGATATGACACGTGTGAACACCGGACTTGCCGGAGGTGCCCGGACAACCTCAGGACTGCGCGTCGCGGCCCTCCCGGCTGTTTCGGTAGGCGGACCGGCGCAGCGACGTCAGCCATCCGGGCAGCAGCGTGACGTTCGTGCCGCTGCGCACGGTCGGGTCGAACGCCTGATCACAGTCCTCGTCGTCGGCGCACAGCTCACGATCGAAGGTGAGCGTCGCCAGCGGGAAGAACGGGCCGATGCCGAACGCCTGCTCGACGGCGAACTCGATGCCGCCGCTGTTCAGGCGCTCGCGGACGGCGTCGAGCGACAGCCCGTCCCCGTCGAGCGGTGTTGTCATGGTGGCCCGCAGCCAGAAGATGCCGCTGGGGTAGCCCAGCGGCATCAGCGTGGAGTACTGCGCCGCGTTCCAGGTCGCGACGGGCCGCAGCGCCACGCGCGCCGACGACGAGACCGTCAGCACGTCCCACGGGTTCGATCCGTCGGCGTCGCGCGGCATGCGCCACGCCAGCCCCGCGAAGTCGGGCAGCGAGCCCGGGGTGCCCGCCCCCTTGGAGATCCGTCCCACGACGTCGCCGGACACCATCGGCAGTCCCTCACCGGCCGGCGCGGTGCGGGTCAGGGTGCCACCGCACAGCACTCCGGTGGGGTGGAAGAAGCGCTTGTCGCGCAGCGCCGCTCCGGCCCGGAGAGGAAGCGTGGTCAGATCGGAGATCGTCATGCGTCCTGACTGCCCGGTTACGACGTGCTGAAACTCCGACAGCGCACCGTCGGGGAACCTGTCGGGGCGTTTGCGCCGATCAGCACCGGGTAAACGGCGCGCCATGTCATCACTGTGGACCGACGGCCGCGTCGAAACCCCTTCGCGGCCCGACGAGGTGGCCGCGGTCCGGACCGCTGACGTCGTCGTCGTCGGCGCCGGCATCACCGGGTTGACGACGGCCCTGCTGCTGGCCCGCGCCGGCAAGAAGGTCGTGGTGGTCGAAGCGCGTCACATCGGCGCCTGCGCGACCGGCAACACGACAGGCAAGGTCAGCGTTCTGCAGGGCAGCAAGCTCGCGAACGTGGCCGGCAAGCACGGCACCGACACGCTGCGTGCGTACGTCCTCGGCAACACCGAGGGCCGCGACTGGCTGCTGCGCTACTGCGACGAGCACGGGATCAGCGCGCAGCGCGAGGACGATCACGCGTATGCGCAGAACGAGAAGGGCCTCGGCACGGCGCGCAAGATTCTGGCGGCGTGCCGCGAGGCGAACCTGGACGCCCAGTGGGTGGACGAGGCGGACGTGCCGTTCCCGTTCGCCGGCGGGGTCCGGTTACGCGAGCAGGCCCAGATCGATCCGATGCCGTATCTGAGCAGTGTGGTGACCGAGCTCGAAAGGCACGGCGGCACAGTGCTCCAGGGCGTGCGGGCCACGTCGGTGTCCGGCGTGCGGTCGGTGACGGTGACGTTGCGGATGACCACCCGGCCCGATGACACCCGCGACGAGGACTTCTCGATCACCGCCGAACGCTGCGTACTGGCCACCGGCATACCGGTTCTCGACCGCGGATTCTTCTTCGCCCGCGCCGAACCGATGCGCTCGTACTGCATGGCCTTCGACGTGCCCGGTGAGCTGACCAGGTCGATGTACATCTCCGTCGACTCCCCGACGCGGTCGGTACGCTACGCACCCACCCCGGGCGGCGAGAAGCTGATCGTCGGCGGCGCAGGGCATCCCGTCGGGCGGGCGGACGATCCGAAGAGCGCGGTCGACGAGTTGGCCCGCTGGGCCGCGCTGCACTATCCCGGTGCGGTGCAGACCCACTTCTGGTCGGCGCAGGACTACCATCCCGCCGACGAGCTGCCCTACGTCGGACCGCTGCTTCCCAAGCTCGAAAACATTCTCGTGGCAACAGGATTCGACAAGTGGGGGATGACGAACGGCGTCGCGGCGGCGTTGGCGCTGACCTCGCGGATCCTCGGCGGGCGGATGGACTGGGCGCAGGCGTTCGCGAGCTGGAGTCCGCACGAGCTGAGCGGCATCCCGACCGCACTGCAGATGAACTTCGAGGTCGGGCTGCACCTGGCCAAAGGCTGGGTCACCCCGGTCACGACGCCGGCCGGTCCGCCGGGCGAAGGCGAGGGCATCGTCACCGGACCCCCGTGGAACCTGCGGGCGTGCAGCGTCGTCGACGGTGTCGAGCGCACCGTGTCGCCGGTGTGCCCACATCTGGGCGGCATCGTCGAGTGGAACAACATCGACCACGCGTGGGAGTGCCCGTTGCACGGGTCGCGGTTCGCCCCCGACGGCACGCTGCTGGAGGGTCCCGCCACCCGCGGGCTCACCTAGATCAGTTACGCAGCGTGTCAGAAGGGTTGCGGCCGTACGCATCCCGATACATCGACGCGAACCTGCCGGTGTGCCCGAAGCCCCACCGCGACGCCACCATCTGAATCGTGGTGGTCGCCGGGTCCGCCTGGAGCAGATCCCGGTGCGCATGGTCCATCCGGACCCTGCGCAGGTACTCCATCGGCGTCATCTCCAGATGCCTGCGGAACATGTACTGCAGTGCGCGGGGAGTGACGTGGACGCTCGCGGCGATGTCGCCCAGCGCGATGTCACTGTCGGCGTTGCCCTCGATGAACGCGATGGCGCGGCGCAGCAGCGCGGGTTTGGCGTCGAGCCGGTCCGTGGCCGTCGGCTCCAGGCTGGCGTTCGACGGCAGCGTGTGCAGCACCACGGCCGCCAGCATCGACGCCGTGGTGGAAGCGACCAGCGGCGTCGCCTCGAGCCCGTCCGACCGCACCACGGTGCGCACGTAGTCGATCGCATCGGAGAGCCGTTGCTGCGCCTGCGGTGACACGGGGCGGTGGCCGGTCAGACGGATCCCCTGGTCGGCCCGCCCGTTCGCCGGGGCCGCCACGCGGTCGAGCAGCGCGGTGTCGAACATCGTCAGGTCGAAGGTTGCCCCGCAGACACGACCGGAATACGGCAGTTCCGGCGGGCTGAGCAGGGCCACCTGGCCGGGGGCGAACACGTCGGGTTCCTCGCCGATGAAGTTCTCCTCGATACGCCCGTCGTGTACCCGGCACAGGCAGATGCGGCCGAGGGCGGCGGCGTCGTAGGACATGTGGAAGTCGAGTTCGAGCTCGTCGAAGGTGACCGAACCGAGCCACCGGCGGTCGATGCGCGCCGACGGACTCTCCCCCTCGCCGGCGGCGATGCTCATCTTCGTGTATGCGCGGACCAGGAAGTCCTCGGTCTCGGCGAGGTCGTCGCTCTCGAAACGCAGGTTGTCGCCGGATGTCGTCGACGACGGTGATGTGTGCATGCTGACACTCCGCTGTTCGCGGTAAAGCTATGGGGCATCTGCTCAGCCCCCCGTTCGTCCCTCACCATACAGGGAACGAACAAAGAACCGCCAAATGGCCGGCAAGCGAATCCGAGCCGAATGCTGGTGCCGTTCTTTGTATACCGTGAACAGCCCAGTTGCCATTGTGGGAGCTGCCTAGAGGTGGTGTGCCGTGCTTTATGTCCCGGGAAATATACGCGCTCAGGAATGGTCGCTGCTAATCGCAATTCGCGACAATATGCGGCCGCCCGTCGTATCCGTTGTGGGAAGCTGACCGGATGGTGGGGCGATGACCGGTCCGGGCAGAGTGCGTGTGGTGGTCGGCGACGACCACCCGATGTTCCGTGACGGAGTCGTGCGGGCGTTGCAGTCCAGCGGCGCGATCGACGTGGTCGCCGAGGCCGACGACGGGACCGCGGCGCTGGCCGCGATCCGCGAGCACCGGCCCGCGGTGGCGCTGCTCGACTACCGCATGCCGGGGATGGACGGAGCCGAGGTCGCCGCCGCCGTGCAGCGCGGCGCCCTGCCGACGCGGGTGCTGCTGATCTCGGCCCACGACGAGTCGGCGATCGTCTACCGGGCACTGGCGGACGGGGCCGCCGGATTCCTGCCCAAGGAGTCCACCCGCAACGAGCTGATCACCGCGGTGCTGGACTGTGCCAAGGGCCGCGACGTCGTCGCGCCGAGCCTGGCGGCGGGGCTCGCCGGTGAGATCCGCCGCCGCGCCGAACCCGAAGGTCCGGCGCTCAGCCCCCGCGAGCGCGAGGTGCTGGTGCTGATCGCCGCGGGCAGCACGATTCCGGCGATGGCCCGGGAACTGTTCCTCGCCCCGTCGACCGTCAAGACCCACGTGCAGCGCCTCTACGAGAAGCTGGGCGTCAGCGACCGGGGCGCCGCCGTCGCCGAGGCGATGCGCCGCAAGTTGCTGGATTAGCGTGACCGGTCCCTTTCGGTTCCCGAGCGCCTGGCGGGAGTTCCTGGCTGCCGAGCCGGTGCGGGTGTCGGCGGTGCTGCGGCTGCCGCTGATCGGGCTGATCGCGGTACTCGTCTGGATCTGGGAGGTCAACCACTGGCTGCCGGGGCTGTACGCCGCGATCCTGGGCAGCTACGCCGTCGTCGCGGTGGTGTGGCTGCTGGCGGTGTCGCGCGGACCGGTGCCGCGGTGGGCCGACTGGGCGTCCAGCGCCGTCGACGTGCTGGTCATCGTGTCGTTGTGCGTCGTATCCGGTGGGGCGACGGCTGCGCTGCTCCCGGTCTTCTTCCTGCTGCCCATATCCGTGGCATTCCAGGACCGGCCCGCGCTGACCGCGATCATCGGATCGGTCACGGCCGTCGCATATCTCACGGTCTGGGTGTTCTACTCCCGACGCGACGACGAGGTGGGCCTGCCGAACATGGTCTACACCCAGTTCGGGTTCCTGGTGTGGATGGCGGTGGCGACGACGGCTCTGAGCTTCGTGCTGGCCCACCGCGCGGTCCGGCTGAGGAACCTGCAGGAGGTGCGGGTGCAATTGGTCTCGGAGGCAATGCAATCCGACGAACGCCACAACCGCGAGGTCGCCGAGAGCCTGCACGACGGGCCCTTGCAGACCCTGCTGGCGGCGCGTCTGGAACTCGACGAGGCACGCGAACGCCATCCGGATTCCGCCCTCGACGCGGTCTACGCGGCGTTGCAGGAGACCGCCGACGGGCTGCGCGCGACGGTCACCGAGCTGCATCCGCAGGTGCTGGCCCAGCTCGGCCTGACCGCGGGGATCCGGGAGTTGTTGCGGCAGTTCCAGTCCCGGCATCTGCTTGAGGTCGACGCCGAACTCGAGGAGGTCGGCGAGCCGCAGTCCCAGGCGCTGCTGTACCGGGCGGCACGGGAACTGCTCACCAACATCGTCAAGCATGCGGACGCGACCACGGTCCGGGTGCGGCTGGCCCGGCGTGGCGACCGCGTCGTCCTCAGCGTCGCCGACGACGGGGCCGGATTCGATCCGGCGATCCTCGGAACGTCGCTGGGACAGGGCCACATCGGCCTCGGGTCGCTGATCGCGCGGTTCGACGCGATGGGCGGCTCGATGCGCATCACCTCGAGCGACGGTCACGGCACCGAGGTGACCGCGACCTCGCCGCCGGAGCCTGCCTAGACCTTCGCGGTCTCCGACAGCGCCGCGTTGATCGCGTCGACGCGGTCTTTCGCGTCGCCGAACAGCATCTGGGTGTTCTCGCGGAAGAACAGCGGGTTCTGCACGCCGGCGTACCCGGACGCCATCGAGCGTTTGAACACGATCACGTTGTCGGCGTTCCACACCGTCAGCACGGGCATACCCGCGATCGGGCTGCTCGGATCCTCCGACGCCGCCGGGTTGACGGTGTCGTTGGCGCCGATGACGAGCACGACGGAGGTGCCGTCGAAGTCGTCGTTGATCTCGTCCATCTCCAGCACGATGTCGTAGGGCACCTTGGCCTCGGCGAGCAGCACGTTCATATGGCCGGGCAGCCGGCCCGCGACCGGGTGGATGCCGAACCGCACGTCGACGCCCCGCTCGCGCAGCTTGCGGGTCAGGTCGGCGACCCCGTACTGGGCCTGCGCGACGGCCATCCCGTAGCCGGGGGTGATGATCACCGAACTCGCCGAGGCGAGCAGTTCGGCGGCGCCGTCGGCGGTGATCTCGCGGTGCTCGCCGTAATCCTTGTCCTCGGCGGGCCCGGCCTCGATCCCGAAACCGCCGGCGATCACCGAGATGAACGACCGGTTCATGGCCTTGCACATGATGTAGGACAGGTACGCACCGGACGAGCCGACGAGTGCGCCGGTGACGATCAGCAGGTCGTTGCCGAGCAGGAAGCCCGCGGCCGCGGCGGCCCACCCGGAGTAGCTGTTGAGCATCGACACCACCACGGGCATGTCGCCGCCGCCGATCGAGGCCACCAGATGCCACCCGAGCAGCAGTGCGAGCACGGTCACGACGATGAGCAGCCACAGTGCCGGGTCGATGACGAACCACACGGTCAGCGCGGCGAACACCACCAACGCGCCGACATTGAGGAAGTTCTTGCCGGGCAGCATCATCGGGGCGCTCTTCATCTTCGCCGACAGCTTCAGGTTGGCGACGATGGAGCCGGTGAACGTGACCGCGCCGATGAAGACGCCGATGACGACCTCGCCGGAGTGGATGCCGAGCATGCCTTCGGAGGCGAGGTGGGCGGCTTCGGCGCCGCCCGGGTCGCCCTCGACGTGCAGGTAGCCATTCCAGCCGACCAGCACCGCGGCCAACCCCACGAACGAGTGCAGCAGTGCGATCAACTCGGGCATGCCGGTCATCTCGACGATCTTCGCCCGCCACAGTCCGATCGCCGCACCGATGGCCATCGCGGCGAACAACAGCGCCAACCCGAGCGGTTCGATGTCGCGGGCGATCGCCAGCGCGACCGTCGCGATGAGCGCGACGGCCATGCCGGTGATGCCGAACGTGTTTCCTGCCCTGGACGTCTCGTGCTTGGACAGGCCGGCGAGGGCGAGGATGAACAGCAGCGCCGCGACGACGTAGGCGGCGGTGGCGGCGGTTTCCAGAGTGAACATGTGTACGTCGTCCTAGCTTCTCGAGAACATCGCGAGCATGCGGCGCGTGACCGCGAAGCCGCCGAAGATGTTGATACTGGCGAGCAGGATCGCGACAAAGGCGAGCCCGGTGATCAGGGCACCGCCGGAGTCCAGGTCGTGGCCGATCTGCAGGAGCGCGCCGACGACAATGATCCCTGAGATCGCGTTGGTCACCGACATCAGCGGGGTGTGCAGCGCGTGGTGCACATTGCCGATCACGTAGTAGCCGATCACGATCGCCAGCGCGAACACGGTCAGGTGCACCTGCAGCGCGGCGGGGGAAAGCGCGATGAGCAGCAGTAGCGCGGCGGCGACGCCGAACGTCACCCCGAGCCTGCGCGCCGTCGTCATCGGCTTTTTGGCGGGTTTGGGCTCGACCGGCGTCGCGGCGACCGCGGCGGCCGGTGCCGCCGACACCTGCACCGGGGGCGGGGGCCAGGTGATCTCGCCGCCGCGGACCACGGTGACCGAGCGCTGCACCACGTCATCCCAGTCGAGGGTGAGCTGGCCGTCCTTCTCCGGGGTCAGCAGCTTGAGAAGGTTGACCAGGTTGGTGCCGTAGAGCTGCGACGACTGCGCCGGCAACCGGCCGGCCAGGTCGGTGTAGCCGATGATCGTGACGCCGTTGGCGGTGACGACGGCCTCGTCCTTGACGGTGCCCTCGACGTTGCCGCCGTTGGCCGCGGCCATGTCGACGATCACGCTGCCCGGCTTCATCGAGGCCACCATCTCGGCGGTGATGATGCGCGGCGCGGGGCGGCCCGGTATCAGCGCGGTGGTGATGATGATGTCGACGTCCTTGCACTGCTCGGCGTACAGGGCCGCCTCGCGGGCCTTGTAGTCGTCGCCCATCTCCTTGGCGTAACCGGTGGCCGACACCTCGGCCGCGGCCGGGTCTACGGCCAGGTATTCGCCGCCCAGCGACGCCACCTGGTCGGCGACCTCGGGACGGGGGTCGGTGGCGCGCACGATCGCGCCGAGACTGCCCGCCGCGCCGATCGCGGCCAGGCCGGCCACTCCCGCGCCGACGACGAGCACCTTGGCCGGCGGCACCTTACCCGCGGCGGTGACCTGCCCGGTGAAGAACCTGCCGAACTTGTGGGCGGCCTCGATGACCGCGCGGTATCCCGCGATGTTGGCCATCGACGACAGCACGTCCAGCGACTGGGCCCGCGAGATCCGGGGCACGGCGTCCATCGCGAGCACGGTGATCGGGCGGGTCGCGAGTTGCTCGACCAGTTCGGGCTTCAACGCAGGCGAGATCAGGCTGATCAGGGTGGCACCGTCACGCAGGGCCGCGATCTCGGCCTCGCTCGGTGCGTTCACCTTCAGCACCACGTCGGAGGCCAGCACCTCGGTGTTCGGCCCGACGGTCGCCCCCGCGGCGGTGTACGCGTCGTCGGAGAAGCTCGACGCCGCCCCGGCGCCCGTCTCCACGGCTACCTGGTAGCCGAGCTTGACCAGTTGTCCCACGGTCTGCGGGGTCGCGGCGACGCGCGTCTCCCCGGGCATGGACTCTCTCGGTATCCCGATGATCATCGATGTCGATCCGATCTAGGCTTGCTGCGCGCGTATGCGTTGATCCGTCTGTGGACGGTTGGAACTTGACAGTGTAGGAGGTCCGCGAGGGCCCCTGCGCACTCTGTAGCGCAGCTAATCAGTATCCGCGACACCGGCGGACAGTTGACGGCTGTCAAGCGCGGGTTACCGTAGCGCGCATGCCCGAGACCACCGCAGTGTTGTCCTACGCGCCCGAGGGCCCCTTCTCCGTCGCCGAGGTTCGCGTCGACGATCCGCGCGCCGACGAGATCCTGGTGCGTATCGAAGCAGCCGGCGTCTGCCATACCGATCTTGTCAATCGTGTTGCGGCCAGTCAGATCGGCCCGTGTTGCTCGGCCATGAGGGCGCCGGGACCGTCGAACGGGTCGGCGACGGCGTGCAATCGGTGAAACCGGGCGACCGCGTGGTGCTCTCCTTCCGGTCCTGCGGTGCCTGCACGAACTGCAGGGCACGACGACCGGCCTACTGCCGCAAAGCCGTTCGGCTCAATCAGTTCGGTCAGCGGGCCGATGGGACCCCGCGGGTGACGGTCGACGGCCGGCCGGTGCTCGATGGATTCTTCGGGCAGTCCAGCCTCGCGGGTTACGCGCTGACCACGCAGGACAACACGGTCGTCGTCGGTCCCGATGTGGACCCCGTGCTGGCCGCGCCGCTGGGGTGCGGGTTCCAGACGGGAGCGGGGGCGGTGCTCAACCTGATGCAGCCGGCGGCAGGTAGCTCCGTGGCGGTATTCGGAGCCGGCGCAGTGGGTTTGGCGGGTGTGCTGGCGGCACTGGCCGTCGACGTGGAGACCGTCATCGTCGTGGAGCTGTCCCCGCAGCGGCGCACACTGGCCGAAAGTCTCGGTGTACGAGCGGCTTTGAGCCCTGACGACCACACCGTCCGCACCATCCGCGAGATCACCGGTGGCGGAGTGGACTACGCCCTCGACACCACGGGTCGTCCCGAGGTGCTGGCCTCCGCCGTCGCCGCGCTGGCCGTCGGTGGCACGGCCGTGGCGGTCGGCCTCGGGACAGGCGTACCGGCCATCGACCTGGCGGACCTGGTGCTGCGGGGCAAGACCGTGCACGGATGCCTGGAGGGCGACTCCATACCGTCGGTGTTCATCCCCGAACTGCTCGCCCTGCATGCCCGCGGGCGTTTCCCGATCGAACGGCTCGTCACCGAGTTCTCCCACCGCGACGTCACCGAGGCGCTGGCGGCCCAGCACGCTGGGGACGTCGTCAAGCCCGTGCTGACCTGGCCCTGAGCCGACTTTCGCTCAGCATGAGCGCAGCCCTTCCCCGATCATGACGTTTCCGTCAATGTTCGCCGGTGTCCGTTTTCGTCGACATCACGCCGTCCGAGGCCGAGGCGCCTTCCCCGGTGCCCCGCACCGGCGCGCGCCCGGCACGGCAGTGGCGTAGCCGGCTGACCCGTGCGGCGCTGCCGCTGCTGTCGGTCGTCGTCTTCGGCGTCGTGTGGCAGCTCGCCGCCGCCAGCGGCATCTGGAACCAGACCTTCGTGCCCTACCCGGCGACGGTGTGGAACGCGTTCGTCGACGTCTCGACCACCCACGACGGAGTCCGCGGCTACGCCGGCTACCTGCTGTGGGAGCACCTCTACATGACGCTGCGCCGCGTCTTCGCCGGCGTTCTCATCGGAGTGGCCCTCGGAGTGCTGCTGGGCCTGCTGATGGGATCGGTGCCCTGGTTGCGCAGCGTGCTCGAACCGTGGCTGACGTTTCTGCGGGCACTTCCGCCGCTGGCCTACTTCTTCCTGCTCGTCATCTGGCTGGGGATCGACGAGGCGCCGAAGATCACGCTGCTCGCGCTGGCCGCGCTGCCCGCCGCCGCGGTGGCGACCACCGCGGCCGTCGTCGCAGCGCCGGTCGGGCTCACCGAGGCCGCGCGTGCCCTCGGGGCGAGCCGGGGCCAGGTGATCCGCGACGTGGTGATCCCGTCCGCGCTGCCGGAGACCTTCACCGGGATCCGGCTCGCCGTCGGCATGGCCTATTCGGCGGTGGTCGCCGCGGAGCTGTTCAACGGCATCCCCGGAGTGGGCGGACTGGTGAAGGACGCGAGCAACTACAACAACACCCCGGTGGTGCTGGTCGGGATCTTCGCGATCGGCTTCTCGGGCCTGGTCATCGACGGTTTACTGCGCGCTGCGGAACGCCGCAGCGTCCCCTGGAGAGGAATGATATGAGATTCAAGGCCCTTCTCGTCGCGCTCGTCGCGGGCATGCTGGCGTTGGCCGGGTGCTCCGTCGGCTCTGGGGGTCAGTCCGGCAATGACCCGGAGAAGCCCACGATCCGCATCGGGTACCAGACCTTCCCGAGCGGCGACCTGATCGTCAAGAACAACAAGTGGCTCGAAGAGGCACTGCCCGATCACAACATCAAATGGGTCAAGTTCGACTCCGGGGCCGACGTCAACACCGCGTTCGTCGCCGATGAGCTCGACTTCGGCGCGCTGGGCTCCAGCCCGGTGGCGCGCGGGCTGTCCGAACCCCTGAACATCCCCTACCAGGTCGCGTTCATCCTCGACGTGGCCGGCGACAATGAGGCGCTGGTGGCACGCAACGCCGCCGGCATCACCACGATCGCCGACCTCAGAGGCAAGCGCGTCGCCACCCCGTTCGCATCGACGGCGCATTACAGCCTGCTCGCGGCGCTGGACCAGAACGGGTTGTCGCCCAACGACGTTCAACTGATCGACCTGCAGCCGCAGGCCATCCTCGCCGCGTGGGAGCGCGGTGACATCGACGCCGCCTACACGTGGCTGCCGACCCTGAACGAGCTGCGCAAGACCGGCAAGGACCTCATCACCAGCCGCCAACTCGCCGCCGAGGGCAAACCCACGCTGGACCTCGCCGTGGTCTCGAGCGAATTCGCGAAGTCCCACCCCGAGGTCGTCGACACCTGGCGCAAGCAGCAGGCGCGCGCCCTCGACGTCATCGCCGAGGATCCCGCAGCCGCCGCGAAAGCCATCGCCGCCGAGGTCGGTCTGACACCGGAGGACATCGAAGGGCAACTGACGCAGACGGTGTTCCTGACCCCCGAGCAGGTCGCGTCGGCCGAATGGCTCGGAGACGACGGCAAGCCCGGCAATCTGGCCGCCAACCTGCAGAGCGCCTCGGAGTTCCTCGCCGAGCAGAAGCAGATCCCGGCTGCGGCGCCGCTGAAGACGTTCCAGGACGGGCTCTACACCAAGGGACTGCCGGGTGTCCTCACCGAGTGACACCGAACCTGTTGCGCCACAGCGACGTAGCGGTGCGATCCAGATCAGGTCGGTGTCGCACCGCTACGGGCAGGGGCGTGACGAGGTCACCGCGCTGGGCCCCGTCGACCTGACCGTCGAACCGGGATCGTTCCTGGTGCTCGTCGGGGCCTCGGGTTGCGGCAAGAGCACGCTGTTGCGACTGCTGGCCGGGTTCGAGTCGCCCACAGACGGTTCGGTGGACGTCGAGGGTGTGCCGCCCACACCGGGTGTGACGGCGGGCGTGGTGTTCCAGCAGCCGCGGCTGTTCCCGTGGCGCACCGTCGGCGGCAATGTCGAGCTCGCACTGAAGTACGCGAAAGTGCCGCGCGACAAGCGTTCTGAGCGGCGTGACGAGCTACTCGAGCGGGTCGGTCTCGGCGGGACCGCGGGACGGCGCATCTGGGAGATCAGCGGCGGGCAGCAGCAGCGGGTCGCGATCGCCCGGGCGCTGGCCGCCGAGACCCCGCTCTTCCTGCTCGACGAACCGTTCGCGGCGCTCGACGCGTTGACCCGGGAACGGCTGCAGGAGGACGTCCGTCAGGTCAGCGCCGAATCGGGCAGGACGACGGTGTTCGTCACCCACAGCGCCGACGAGGCGGCGTTCCTCGGCTCCAGGATCGTCGTGCTGACCCGCCGGCCCGGACAGATCGCGCTCGACATCCCGGTCGATCTGCCGCGCACGGGCGTCGATCCCGAGGAGTTGCGGCGGTCGCCGGAGTACGGCGAGTTGAGGGCGGAGGTGGGTGCCGCGGTGAGAAGAGCCGCGGCGTAGCCGCAGATCTCGAAACGGCACCGATCGGGCATCGACCTGAAATTTCCCGTGCGTCGGATGCGCTGCGGGCCGCACGATATCGGCGTGAGCATGGTTGTCGAACGCGGGTTAGCCCGATGCCCGCGCTGCGTCGGGGTCGCCGATTACGTCTTCATCGAGCCGGCGGAACCAGGGCCGCGCGGATTGCGATACGAGGTGCGGTGCCGCAAGTGCGGCGAGTACTACAGCGAGGACAGCCGGACGGTGGCCAATCTGCCGGCGGTGGTCGAGGAGTCGTTGCACTGGCCGCCGGATCTGGAGCCGGTTCCGCCGCGCGACTGGCGCAACGAGGTCCGCGAGAAGTGGGCGGTCACCGCGGAGCGCGGCAAGACCGAGCTGGAGGCGCTGGGGCAGCAGGTGCACACCGTGTTCGACCTCACGCGGACGTGGGTCGAGGAGCGCCGGGCGGCGCGGACGCTGAATCAGACCGGCGGGTACGCGGGAGGCGGATAAACCCCGCGCAGGATCCACGCGAACCAGTTGATGCCGTACTCGAGCTCGTCGCTCGCGTCGTAATCCGGATTCGGATCCATCGCGCCACCTCTCCGTCACCCTCGACCACCTACGGTGGCCTGGCACGAGTCTAGACCTGCGTGATTCAGGACAACACCGCAACGGCCTAGACTGCACCAACCAGTTAGTAGACCGCGATCGCCGGTCGTGCCGAGTGCCTGAAGTGAGCCGCCATGTCAGAGTCCGTAGTGAACTCCGGGTCGACCAACGGGATGTCCCGTCGCGAGGAACTGCTGGCCGTCGCCACCAAACTGTTCGCCGCGCGCGGCTACCACGGCACCCGGATGGACGACGTGGCCGACGCGGTGGGTCTGAACAAGGCCACCGTCTACCACTACTACGCCAGCAAGTCGCTGATCCTCTACGACATCTACAAGGGCGCCGCCGATTTCACCGTCGACGCGCTGCACGACGATCCGAGCGCGTCGGCGCGGGAGACGATCTACCACTTCACCCGGCGTCTGCTCGTCGGCATCGCCAGCGACATCGAGCGCGCGGCGGTGTACTTCCAGGAGGGTCCCTACATTTCCGAATGGTTCACCGAGGAGCAGGTGGACTACATCAGGGAGAAAGAGGCCCAGGTCTACGAGCACGTCCGCGACGTGATCGACCGCGGCATCGCCAGCGGCGAGTTCAACGACTGTGACTCGCACGTGCTCGCGCTGGGCTACATCGGGATGACGCTGGGCTCCTACCGCTGGTTGCGGCCCCACGGCAGACGCACCGCACAGGAGATCGCCGTCGAGTTCAGTTCGGCACTGCTGCGCGGGCTGATCCGCGACGAGACCGTGCGCGCGACCTCGCCGCTGGGCGTCGGCATCGACGTCACTGCGAAGCAGTAGGCCTGCTGTCGGGTCCGGGTCCGCCGAGGAAACGGGTCAGCACCGCAGCCATGTCCGGGATCGCGCTGCGGGCGATCACCTCGTACCCGTGGGTGCTCAGCGTCGGCAGGCACAGCAGGCCCGCTCGGGCGCAGGCTCCGTTGGCCTTCGAATGGGACGCGTCGGATTCGAACGCCCCGAGCACCGCGGACTGCGGGTGGAGTTCCAGACCACGCGCGACGTCCATCAGGCCGTCGGCCACGTCCCGGTCGTAGATGCACATCGCGTCGCCGTAGGCGACGATCGGGCCGCCGTGCACCGAGGTCCCGTACTCGGGTTCGGTCGGCCCCACCTCCAGGGCCAGCGTGAGTTCGCCGGGCAGGGTTCGGCTGGCGTACGTGCCGCCGAGCCCGCCGAGTTCCTCGTTGACGGTGAACACGAAGTACACGTCGCCGGTGGGTGCCGGCCCGCTGCTCAACTCTGCCGCGCACATCAGCAGTGCTGTCACCGCGGCGCGGTCGTCGAGGAAATAGCAGCCGAGGTAGTCGTGGCCGACTTCGGTGAGCGTGCGCCGAGTGCGCTCGACACACACCCGGGTCCCCGCAGCGACGCCTGCCTGCGTGAGCTCGTCGGAGGTGAGGCCGGTGAAGACGTACACGTCGGGCCAGTCCAGGGCCTTGTCACCCTGGTCCGGCTTCGTTCGCCAGATCCGGGTGGACTCGTGGGTGGTGTGTTCGGAGCCCAGGGCGAGCACGCCGCACACCGTGGTGTGCGAGCCCAGCACCGCGACCGGGCCGAGCCCGAAGTTGCCCGGGTACATCGTGCCCAGTGGCGTCAGATGCAGGATGCCGTCGGGATCAACGCGTTTGACCAGCATCGACAGCTCGTCCATGTGTGCCATGACCCGCACCGCGGGCCCGTCCCCGCCGCGCAACACCCCGACCAGGTTGCCGGCGGTATCCACCCAGGTCTCGTCGACGATCGGTGCGAGTTCGCGTCGGCAGACCTCACGCACCGCGTCCTCCTGCCCGCACGGCCCGTACGCGAGAAGTAGTTCCTGCAACAGCGTGCGGTAGTCCTGCTCGTCAACGGCCATGCCCTGAGATTGCCCCGAGCCTGCGGCTCAAACCGGGGTACCTGGTCGGGATGAGCGTGCGAATCGGCACCTCGGGCTGGGCGTACACCCACTGGCGCGGCGTTCTCTACGAACCGGGCCTGCCGACCACCCGATGGCTGCAGCGTTATGTCGACGAGTTCGACACCGTGGAGCTCAACGGCAGCTTCTACCGCTGGCCCTCCGACGCGCAGTTCGAGCGCTGGCGAGACCAGTTGCCCGACGGTTTCGTGATGGCCGTGAAGGCGGCGCGGGGCCTGACCCATGCCCGCCGGCTGCGTTCGCCCGAGGTGTGGGTGGAGCGGTTGGAGCGCGGCTGGCGGGCGCTCGGAGAGCGCAAGGGGCCGCTGCTGGTGCAACTGCACCCCGCGCTGGAACGCGACGACGCGCGGCTCGACCGTTTCCTCGGCGTGATGCCCGCGGACATCCCCGTGGCCGTCGAGTTCCGGCATCCGTCGTGGGACGACCCGCAGGTGTACGAACTTCTGGAGCGCCACGATGCGGCCTACGTCGTGATGAGCGGCGCGCACCTCCCGTGCATCCTGAAGGCGACCGCGTCGCTGGTGTACGTGCGGCTGCACGGGCCGGACCCCGACGCGTTGTACGGCGGGTCCTACAGCGCCGACGACCTGCGGTGGTGGGCCGACCGGATCCGGGAGTGGACGGCACAGGGCAGGGACGTGGTGGTGTACTTCAACAACGACCTGGGCGGCAACGCCGTGCGCAATGCGCGGGATCTGAAAGCGGCCCTGAGCCGGTGACGGCGAGACCGCGAACCCGCCTCGATATGCTCTGCCAATGCCGCTGGTGAGTAAGACCGTCGAGGTCTCCGCATCCGCCGAGACGATCATGGCGATCGTCGCCGACTTCGAGAAGTACCCGGAGTGGAACGAAGAGATCAAGGGATGCTGGATCCTGGCGCGCTACAACGACGGCCGACCCAGCCAGCTGCGCCTCGACGTGGTCGTGCAGGGCCAGGCCGGCACCTTCATCACCGCCGTGTACTACCCGGCCGAGAACCAGATCTTCACGATGCTGCAGCAGGGTGACCACTTCACCAAGCAGGAGCAGCGGTTCGCCGTGGTCCCGATGGGCCCGACCTCGCTGCTGACCGTCGACCTGGACGTCGAGGTCAGCATGCCGGTGCCGGCCGTCATGGTGAAGAAGGTCATCGGCGACACCCTGGACTACCTCGCGGAGAATCTGAAGACCCGGGCCGAGCACCTCACCGCGTCGTAGAACGGCGTCAGCTCCAGAGCCCCACCTGCTCCAGCCACGCGATGAGCCGGTGCAGGCCGTCGGTGAACTGGCCCCGGGTCAGCTCGACGACCACGTCGACGTCGCCTCGGCGCAGCGCAGCGATCAGCTCGGCGTGGCTGACCACTGCCTGCGCGCCCCAGTCGTCGTCTGAGGCGAACAACTGCGGTGGCAGGTACCGGGCGGCGTGCAGCAGGAACCACGAGAGTTTGACGCGTCCCGCCGCTCGATTGAAGGTGCGGTGAAACTCGAACTCCGCCTGGGCGATTCGCTGGACGTCGCGTTGCTCCACCGCCGATGCCAGCGTGTCGTTCAGGCGCGACAACTGTTCGATCTGTTCCTCGGTGATACGCCGGGTGGCCGTCGCGGCGAGCTCCTGGGCGATTGTCGACTGTAGCCAGAAGATGTCCTCGATGTCGTTGCGCGACAAGGGAATCACCCGATGCCCGCGGTGGGGCTCGAGCTCGACCATGCCCTCGCCACGCAGTGTGCGCAACGCTTCACGCACCGGTGTGATGCTGACGCCCAACCGGGCCGCTGTCTCGTCGAGCCGGATGAACGATTCGGGCCGGAGGGCGCCGGTCATGATCTCGACCCGCAGTCGCGCGGCCACCTCGTCGGAGAGCTGCTCGCGCCGCACCGCGCCCGCGGTGCGGGCTCTGGCGGGCGCGTTCATCGCATCTGCTGCTCTCACTTCGGTGCCGCGGGCCGAGGGTGGCCGATTCTCCGGGAGGGTTGTCCCGAAGACTCCGGGATCATAGTGTGACCCGGACGACATCATGTTTGATCAAATGTCATACTTCCGCAAATCCCTCGACGATGGAGCGAAAGACGTTGACCGACCCCACGGGCCTGTCCGGATCAGCCACCGAGCAGCCGAACCTGGCGCGCAGGCGGAACTGGGCCAACCAGCTCTCCCGGCACGCGCTGATGCAACCGGACACCGTGGCGCTGAGGTTTCTCGGCCGGTCCACCACCTGGGGTGAACTTGACCGCCGGGTCACCGCGCTGGCAGGTGCGTTGCACGAGCGCGGCGTCGGGTTCGGCGACCGCGTCCTGATCCTGATGCTCAACCGGACCGAGTTCATGGAGTCGGTCCTGGCGGTCAACAAGCTCGGCGGCATCGCGGTCCCGGTGAACTTCCGGATGACGCCGTCGGAGATCGCGTTCCTGGTGTCCGACTGCGCCGCCGAGGTCGTCATCACCGAATCGGTGTTGGAGAACGTGGCGACCGCCGTCCGCGACATCGACCCGAAGCTGGCCACGGTGATCGTCGCCGGCGGCACCTCGCGCGACGACGTCCTCGACTACGACGACGTGCTGGCCTCCACCACCGCAGCGCCGCCGCTGGTCGACATCCCGGACGACTCTCCGGCGCTGATCATGTACACCTCGGGGACCACCGGGCGGCCCAAGGGCGCGGTGCTGACCCACAACAACCTCGCGGGTCAGGCGATGACGCTGCTGTTCACCAACGGCGCGGACATCAACCACGACACCGGGTTCATCGGTGTGCCGTTCTTCCACATCGCCGGCGTCGGCAGCATCGTGTCCGGCATGATGCTTGGCCGGCCGACCGTCATCTATCCCCTGGGCGCCTTCGATCCGAACGAACTGCTCGACGTCCTCGAAGCGGAGAAGGTGACGGGCATCTTCCTCGTCCCGGCCCAGTGGCAGGCAGTGTGCGCCGCCCAGAAGGCCAACCCGCGCAACCTCAAATTGCGCTTTCTGTCCTGGGGCGCCGCGCCCGCGTCGGACACGCTGCTGCGGCAGATGTCGGAGACCTTCCCGGGTGCCCAGATCCTCGCCGCGTTCGGGCAGACCGAGATGTCACCGGTTACGTGCATGCTGTTGGGCGACGACGCGCTGCGCAAACTCGGCTCGGTCGGCAAGGTGATCCCGACGGTGTCGGCGCGCATCGTCGACGAAGACATGAACGACGTCCCCATCGGTCAGGTGGGCGAGATCGTCTACCGCGCACCCACTTTGATGACCGGTTACTGGAACAACCCCACCGCGACCGCAGAAGCGTTCGCGGGCGGCTGGTTTCACTCCGGTGACCTGGTGCGACAGGACGAAGAGGGTTACATCTGGGTCGTCGACCGTAAAAAGGACATGATCATCTCGGGCGGCGAGAACATCTACTGCGCCGAGGTGGAGAACGTCCTCGCCTCCCACCCCGACATCGTCGAGGTGGCCGTGATCGGTCGCTCCCACCGCAAGTGGGGTGAGGTTCCCGTTGCTGTGGCGGTACTGCGGAGTTCGCTGAACTCGACCGGTTCCGGACGGTTGGAGCTCACCGATCTCGAGCAGTTCCTCGGCGACCGCCTGGCCCGCTACAAGCACCCCAAAGCGATCGAAATCGTCGAGGCCCTGCCCCGAAACCCCGCCGGCAAGGTGCTCAAGACGGAACTGCGCGTGCGCTTCGGCAGCGAGGAGTCCGTTGACGCCGGCGAAAGTGCCACTGCGGCAACATCTTCTGCGGCAGCGCCGAAGGATTAGCGGGTGCGTCGGACGTCACCTAACGGTTCAGGACGCAATCGCGTCGATGCGGTACATGCGGCCCAGAGCATCGGGTACAGTCCTGTGGTCTGTAGCACTACTGGCCGGTAGGGAAACCGGCCTCACACGGACGGGGATCAGGCTGGAAGGGAGCGTGCGACAGGTGCTGCCAGTGCGCTACGCCAGTGATGAGGACGTCGCGGGAGCCCGCCGTTGACAACGACTTCGGGACTGTCGGGCTACGTCCGCGAACAGGTCAAGCCCGGCCTACTGGCCGTCGGCGGATTCGTCCGCATGTGCGTGCTCGTCGGCAAGGCGACCTTCCGTACGCCCTTCCAGTGGCGGGAGTTCATCCTCCAGAGCTGGTTCCTGCTCCGGGTGGCCTTCCTGCCGACGGTCGCGGTGTCGATCCCGCTGACCGTGCTGCTGATCTTCACGCTCAACATCCTGCTGACCGAGTTCGGCGCCGCCGACATCTCCGGAGCGGGTGCGGCGCTCGGCGCCGTCACCCAGCTCGGCCCGCTGGTGACCGTGCTCGTCGTAGCCGGCGCGGGCTCCACGGCCATCTGCGCCGACCTGGGCGCCCGCACCATCCGTGAGGAGATCGACGCCCTCGAGGTCCTCGGCATCGACCCGATCCACCGGCTCGTCGTGCCCCGCGTCATCGCCTCCACCTTCGTCGCGATGCTGCTCAACGGCGCGGTCATCACCATCGGCCTGGTCGGCGGCTTCATCTTCGGCGTCTACCTGCAGAACGTCTCCGCGGGCGCCTACGTGTCCACGCTGACCCTGGTCACAGGTCTTCCCGAGGTGCTGATCTCGCTGGTCAAGGCCCTCACCTTCGGTCTGATCGCCGGCCTCGTCGGCTGCTACCGGGGCCTGACGGTCGCCGGCGGCGCGAAGGGTGTCGGGACCGCCGTGAACGAGACGCTGGTGCTCTGCGTCATCGCGCTGTTCGCCGTCAACGTGGTCCTGACGACCATCGGTGTTCGTTTCGGAACGGGGACCTGACGTGTCCGATACCGCAGCAGTCCTGAGGTCGCGCTTCCCGCGCGGCGTCGCGCGCGCCGAGAAGATCGTCGGCGCGCCGGGTCGCGGCCTCGACAGCATCGGCCATGTCGCGTGGTTCGTCGTCACCGCGGTCGGCTCGATCGGTCACGCGGTGCGTTACTACCGCAAGGAGATGCTGCGGCTGATCGCCGAGATCGGCATGGGCACCGGCGCGATGGCCGTGGTCGGCGGCACCGTCGCGATCGTCGGCTTCGTGACGCTCTCGGGCTCGTCGCTGGTCGCGATCCAGGGCTTCGCCTCGCTCGGCAACATCGGCGTGGAGGCGTTCACCGGCTTCTTCGCCGCACTGATCAACGTCCGGATCGCCGCGCCGGTGGTCGCGGGTCAGGCGCTGGCGGCCACCGTCGGCGCCGGCGCGACCGCCGAACTGGGCGCCATGCGGATCAGCGAGGAGATCGACGCCCTCGAGGTCATGGGCATCAAATCGATCTCGTATCTGGTCTCGACGCGCATCGTCGCCGGCTTCGTCGTCATCATCCCGCTCTACGCGATGGCGATCATCATGTCGTTCCTGTCCGCACAGGCGACCACCACGATCTTCTACGGCCAGTCCACCGGCACCTACGAGCACTACTTCCGCACATTCCTGCGTCCTGACGACGTGTTCTGGTCCTTCGTGCAGGCGGTCATCATCTCGGTCATCGTGATGCTCAACCACTGCTACTACGGCTTCTACGCCAGCGGCGGACCCGTCGGCGTCGGTGAGGCGGTCGGCAGGTCCATGCGGGCCTCGCTGGTCGCGATCGTCTGTGTCGTGCTCTTCGCCTCGTTGGCGCTCTACGGCGTCGACCCGAACTTCAACCTCACGGTGTAGCGCGATGACAGCACCCATGAACACCAAACGCCAGCCGCCGTACAAGATCGCCGGCATCGTCCTGGCGCTCGTCACGATCCTGATCCTGGTCCTGGTGTACCTGCAGTTCCGCGGTGATTTCCTGCCGCGCACCCAGCTGACGATGATCTCGGCCCGCTCCGGTCTGTCGCTGGACTCGGGCTCGAAGGTCACCTTCAACGGCGTCGAGATCGGCAAGGTCAGCGAGGTCGAGGAGACGACCGTCGGCGGCGAGCCACGCGCCAAGATCCTGCTCGAGGTGAACCCGAAGTACCTCGACCTGATCCCGCGCAACGTCAACGCCGACATCAGCGCGACGACGGTGTTCGGCAACAAGTACGTGTCGTTCACCTCGCCGGAGAACCCGCAGTCCGAGCGGATCTCGGCGTCGGACGTCATCGACGTCACCTCGGTGACCACCGAGTTCAACACCCTCTTCGAGACGGTGGTCGAGGTCGCCGAGCAGGTCGACCCGATCAAGCTCAACCAGACGCTGACCGCGACCGCGCAGGCGCTCGACGGGCTCGGCGACCGGTTCGGCGAGTCGATCATCAACGGCAACCAGATTCTCGCCGAGATCAACCCGCAGATGCCGCAGATCCGCCGCGACAACCAGTTGCTCGCCGACCTCGGCGAGGTGTATTCGAACGCCGCGCCGGACCTGTTCGACGGTCTGCAGAACGCGGTGACGACCGCGCGCACGCTCAACGAACAACAGGGCGACGTCGATCAGGCGCTGATGGCGGCGGTCGGATTCGGCAACACCGGCGGCGACATCTTCGAACGCGGCGGCCCATACCTGGTGCGCGGCGCCCGGGATCTGGTGCCCACCTCCGCGCTGCTCGACAAGTACAGCCCGTCCTTCTTCTGCATGATGCGCAACTATCACGACGTCGAGCCGAAGATCGCCGATGCGCTCGGCGGCAACGGCTACTCGCTGAAGACCCATTCGCAGGTCCTCGGACTGGGCGCGGGCAACGCCTACGTCTACCCCGACAACCTGCCGCGCGTGAACGCCAAGGGCGGACCGGGCGGACGGCCGGGCTGCTGGCAGCCGATCACCCGTGACCTGTGGCCGGCGCCGTTCCTGGTGCTCGACACCGGCGCGTCGATCGCCCCGTACAACCACATGGAGCTCGGACAGCCGCTGTTCACCGAGTACGTCTGGGGACGCCAAGTCGGGGAGCACACGATCAACCCATGAAAATCACCGGTACTGCGATCAAGCTCGGCGCCTTCGCGCTGGTGCTGCTCATGTTCACCGCGATCATCATCGTGGTCTTCGGCCAGATGCGTTTCGACCGCACGACCGGCTATTCGGCGATCTTCTCCAACGCCAGCGGTCTGCGCTCCGGACAGTTCGTCCGCGCGTCCGGGGTCGAGGTCGGCAAGGTCAAGGGTGTCGAGCTGATCGACAACGGCTCCAGGGTCCGGGTCGACTTCGACGTGGACCGCTCGCTGGAGCTGTTCGACGAGACCACCGCGTCGGTGCGCTACCTCAACCTCATCGGCGACCGGTACCTGGAGCTCGCGCGCGGCGACAGCAACACCCGACTGGCCGCGGGCGGCACCATCCCGGTCGAACGCACCCAGCCGGCACTGGACCTCGACGCGCTCATCGGTGGTTTCCGCCCGGTGTTCCAGTCGCTGGACCCGGAGAAGGTCAACACCATCGCGCAGTCGCTCATCACGGTTTTCCAGGGACAGGGTGGCACCATCAACGACATCCTCGACCAGACCGCGTCGCTGACCTCGGCGCTGGCCGACCGCGATCAGGCGATCGGCGAGGTGGTCACCAACCTCAACACCGTGCTCGACACGACCGTGCGCCACCAGCAGGAGTTCGACGACACCGTGAAGAACTTCGAGGTGCTGATCACCGGGCTGAAGAACCGGGCCGATCCGCTCGCGGAGTCCGTGGCCGACATCAGCGACGCCGCGGGCACGATCGGCGATCTGCTCGCCGACAACCGCCCGCTGCTGCAGAGCACGATCAGCAAGCTGGAGATCCTCAACCAGCCGCTGGTCGATCAGCGCGACCAGCTCAACCAGCTGCTGGAGCAGATTCCCGACGCGCTGGCGATCATCGGCCGCTCGGGTGGCATCTACGGCGACTTCTTCAACTTCTACGCCTGCGACGTCACCCTCAAGCTCAACGGCCTGCAACCGGGAGGCCCGGTCCGCACGGTGCGGGTGTGGAGCCAGCCCACGGGTAGGTGCACGCCGCAATGAGAGTCCTCGAAGGATCGAACCGCGTCCGCGGCGGGTTGATGGGCATCATCCTGCTGGTCGTCGTCATCGGCGTCGGGCAGAGCTTCGCCAGTGTGCCGATGCTGTTCGCGAAACCCACCTATTACGCCGAGTTCTCCGACACCGGCGGTCTCAACACCGGCGACAACGTCCGAATTGCCGGCGTCGACGTCGGCACCGTCAAGTCCCTGGAGATCGACGGTGACCGCGTGCGGATCGGCTACTCGCTGGGCGGCACCGAGATCGGCACCGAGAGCCTGGCGGCCATCCGCACCGACACGATCCTCGGCCGCCGCAACATGGAGATCGAGCCTCGCGGCTCGGATCCGTTGCAGGCCAACGGTGTTCTGCCGCTGGGGCAGACCACCACGCCGTATCAGATCTACGATGCGTTCTTCGACGTCAGCAAGAACACCGCCGGCTGGGACACCCAGACGGTCAAGGAGTCGCTGAACGTCCTCTCCGAGACCATCGACCAGACCTACCCGCACCTGAGCGCAGCGCTCGACGGCGTCGCACGGTTCTCCGACACCATCGGAAAGCGCGACGACCAGATCAAGCAACTGCTCGCCAACGCCAACAAGGTGGCCGGCGTCCTGGGCAACCGCAGCGAACAGATCAACCAGCTGTTCGTCAACGGGCAGACACTGCTCGCGGCGGTCAACGAACGCAACTACGCCGTCAGCCAGCTGCTCGAACGCGTCGACACGTTCTCGACCCAGGTCCGCGGCTTCATCGACGACAACCCGAACCTCAACCATGTCCTCGAGCAGCTGCGGGTGATCACCGACGTGCTGGCCGCGCGCAAGCTCGACATCACCGACACGCTGTCGTCGCTGTCGAAGTTCATGGTCTCGCTGGGTGAGGCGCTCGCGTCCGGCCCGTACTTCAAGGTCATGCTCGCCAACCTGGCGCCGTACTGGATCCTTCAGCCGTTCGTCGACGCCGCGTTCAAGAAGCGCGGGATCGACCCGGAAGAGTTCTGGCGCAACGCAGGCCTGCCCGCGTTCCGCTTCCCGGACCCCAACGGCGTCGGTTTCGAGAACGGCGCGCCACCGCCGGCGCCGACCACGATCGAAGGCACGCCAAAGAACCCGGGACCCGCGGTGCCCCCCGGCTCGCCGTGCTCCTACACCCCGCCCGCCAACGGCCTGCCCACGCCGGGCAATCCGCTGCCGTGTGCGAGCCTGACCCAGGGTCCGTACGGGCCGGTGCCCGGCGGTTACCCGCCACCGAACGTCGTGACCTCGGAGCCGAATGCGCATGGGCCGCAGGCATCCCCGGGTGTTCCCGCCGCCGCCATCCCCGGCCAGCTGTCCCCGGAGGTGCCGGGTGCGCGCCCGCCGTTGCCGTCGGCCCCGCCCGGCGCGCGCACCGTGCCGCTGGCGCCGCAGCCCGCACCGGCGGACTTCACGCCGGGTATCGCCCCTTTGCCGCCCGCACTGACCGGCCCGCCGCCACCGGCGGGACCCGGTCCGGCACCCGCACCCGCGGGGGAGCCGCTGCTGCCGGGTAATCCGCCGTTCCTCCCACCGGGATCGCAAGGGTAGGGGGCGAGAGAATCATGTCGACAATCTTCAACGTCCGAAACATGAAGGGGCCTGGGCTTTCCCGCGCCCTGATCATCGGAACCATCGTCCTGGTGCTCGTCGTGGTCGGCGCGTTCCTCGGGATGAAGCTCTACAAGCAGATGACCACCAAGACCGTTGTCGCCTACTTCACGCAGACCCTCGCCATCTATCCGGGCGACAAGGTCCAGATCATGGGTGTCCAGGTCGGCTCGATCGACAAGATCGAGCCCGCCGGGGACAAGATGAAGGTGACATTCCACTACGAGGACAAGTACAAGGTCCCCGAGAACGCCACCGCGTCGATCCTGAACCCCAGCCTGGTGGCGTCGCGCACCATCCAGCTCTCGCCGGCCTACACCGGTGGAAACACGTTGCCCGACAACGCTGTTCTCGACATCGACCGCACCCAGGTGCCGGTCGAGTACGACGACCTGCGGGACTCGATCAGCAGGCTGCTCACCGATCTAGGACCGACGCCCGAACAGCCCAAGGGCCCGTTCGGCGACATCATCGAGTCGGCGGCCGACGGATTCGCCGGTAAGGGCAAGCAGCTCAACAGCACGCTGAACAACCTCTCCGAGGCTCTGTTCGCCCTCAACGAGGGGCGCGGGGACTTCTTCAGCGTGGTCAAGAGCCTCGCGACGTTCGTCAACGCGCTGCACCAGAGCGATCAGCAGTTCGTCGCGCTGAACAACGATCTGGCCCAGTTCACCAACGCGTTCACCGACACCGATCGCGAGGTCGCCAACGCGCTGCAGGACCTCAACGAACTGCTCACCACCACACGGGGTTTCATCGACGAGAACGGTGAGGTGCTCACACACGACGTGCAGAACCTCGCCGAGATCACCAATGCGATCCTGCAGCCCGAGCCGCTCGACGGTCTCGAGACAGCGCTGCACGCGTATCCGAACGTCGCGGCGAACCTGATGAACATCTCGTCGCCGAACGCCGGTGGAATCGTCACGCTGCCGGTCATCTCGAACTTCGCCAACCCGATGCAGTTCCTGTGCAGCGCGATCCAGGCGGGCAGCCGGCTGGGCTACCAGGAGTCGGCGGAGCTGTGCGCGCAGTACCTCGGGCCGATCCTCGACGCGATCAAGTTCAACTACCTGCCGTTCGGCGCCAACCAGTTGCAGACGGCGATGACGCTGCCCAAACAGATCTCGTACTCCGAGGAGCGGCTGCGTCCGCCCCCGGGTTACAAGGACACCACCGTGCCGGGCATCTTCTCCCGCGACACCCTGTTCTCGCACGGCAACCACGAGCCGGGCTGGATCGTTGCACCCGGTATGCAGGGCGTCGAGGTGCAGCCGTTCACCAGGAACATGCTGACGCCCGAGTCGCTGTCCGAGCTGATGGGCGGCCCGGACATCGCGCCGCCGCCGGCCCCGCCGGCGTTCGGGACGACCCGCTACGGCAACCTGCCCGGTCCGCCGAACGCGTTCGACCAGAACAACCCGCTGCCGCCGCCGTGGTACCCGCAGCCGGGTCCGCCGCCGGCACCGGCTCCGGGCGTCGTCCCGGGCAATCCGGCTCCGGTCAGTGCGCCCGCCCCCGCCGCGCCGGCACCGGCCCCCGCGGTACCGTCGGGACCGCTGTTGCCTGCTGAGGCTGGAGGAACGCGATGAGGAGGCTGGGAACTCTGGCCAAGCGCGCCGTCGCGCTCGGCGCCGCGGCGCTGGTCCTAACGTCGTGTGGGTCCTGGAAGGGCATCGCCAACATCCCGCTGCCGGGTGGTCCCGGCACCGGGTCGGAGCGCACCACGATCTACGTGCAGATGCCCGACACGCTGGCGCTGAACGTCAACAGCCGGGTGCGGGTGGCCGACGTCTACGTCGGTCGCGTCCGCGCGATCGAGCTGCGCAACTGGGTGGCGACGCTGACGCTGGACCTGGAGCCGAACATCGCGCTGCCGGTCAACACGCAGGCCAAGATCGGCCAGACCAGCCTGCTGGGCTCGCAGCACGTCCAGCTCGACCTGCCGCCGAACCCGTCCTCGCAGCGGCTCGAGAGCGGCGACACCATCATGCTGGAGAACGCGTCGGCGTTCCCGACCACCGAGCGGGTGCTCGCGAGCATCGCCTCGATCCTGACCGGCGGCGGCGTGACGAACCTCGAGACCATCCAGTCCGAGGTCTACAACGTGCTCAACGGCCGTGCCGACCAGATCCGGGACTTCCTGGGGCAGCTCGACACGTTCACCGCGGAGCTCAACCAGCAACGCGACGACATCACCCGCGCGATCGACTCCACCAACCGGTTGCTGACGATCGTGGCGCAGCGCAACAACACCCTGGACGCGGTGCTGACCGAGTTCCCGCCGTTGATCAAGCATTTTGCGGACACCCGGGATCTGTTCGGCGACGCCATCGAGTCGCTCGGCCGGATCAGCAACGCCGCCGTCGAGGCGCTGGAACCAGCGAACGCCGACATCAACCAGAACCTGGAGAACCTGCAGCGGCCGCTGCGCGAGCTCGGGAAGTCCGGGCCGTACCTGCTCGGCGCGCTGAAGATCTTCCTGACCGCGCCGTACAGCATCGAGAACGTCCACAAGGCGATCCGCGGCGACTACATCAACACATCGATCGGCGTCGATTTGACGCTCTCGGCGATCGACAACGGGTTCTTCTCTGGCACCGGTATCTCGGGCATGCTGCGCGCCCTCGAGCAGGCGTGGGGTCGTGACCCGGCGACGATGATCCCGGATGTGCGCTTCACCCCGAACCCGAACTCGGCGCCGAACGGGCCTCTCATCGAGAGGAGTGAGTGAGCGATGCTGACCCGCTTCATCAAGATTCAGCTCATCATCTTCACAATCCTGACCGTCGTGGCGCTGGGTGTTCTCGGGCTGTACTACCTGCGGCTGCCGAGCCTGGTCGGCGTCGGGCAGTACACGCTGTACGCCGAGCTGCCACGCTCCGGAGGCCTGTACCCGACGGGCAACGTGACCTACCGCGGCACCCAGATCGGCAAGGTGACCGAGGTCGAGCCGACGGAGACCGGTGCCCGGGCGACGATGAGCATCGACAACGAGTACAAGATCCCGGCCGACGCGACGGCCAACGTGCACTCGGTGTCGGCGATCGGTGAGCAGTATCTGGACCTGGTGTCGACCAGCGGCACCACCCAGTACCTCAGCCCCGGCCAGACCATCACCGAGGGCACGGTGCCCAGCGAGGTCGGTCCGGCGATCGACGCGGCCAACGACGGGCTCGCCGTGCTGCCGAAAGAGAAGATCGACGCCCTGCTCACCGAGACGTCGGAGGCCGTCGGCGGGCTCGGACCGTCGCTGCAGCGACTGGTTGATTCGACGACCAACCTCGCCGAGGGATTCCGGGACAACCTGCCGCAGGTCACCGACATTATCAACAACGCGGCGCCGATCCTGGACAGCCAGGTCCAGTCCGGTGACGCGATCGAGCAGTGGTCGCGCAACCTGAATGTGATCGCATCGCAGACCGCGGAGCAGGACCCCGCGCTGCGCAGTGGTCTGCAGCAGGCGGCCCCGACGCTGGACCAGGTCAACACGGTCTTCAGCGATGTGCAGGAGGCACTGCCGCAGACGCTGGCCAACCTCGCCGTCGTCAACGACATGCTCAAGCGCTACAACAAGGGCATTGAGCAGACCCTGGTCATCTACCCGCAGGGTGCGTCGCTGCTGCAGATGGGCTCGATCTTCCAGGACGGCGGTCTGCTGCACTTCGGTCTGTCCATCAACCAGCCGCCGCCGTGCATGACCGGCTTCCTGCCCGCCTCGGAGTGGCGCTCGCCGGCCGACACGAGCACAGCGCCTATTCCCTCGGGTATGTACTGCAAGATCCCGAAGGACTACCAGGGCAATGTGGTGCGCGGTGCCCGCAACTATCCGTGCGTCGATGTGCCGGGCAAGCGTGCGGCCTCGCCGAAGGAATGCCGCAGCGACGAACCGTACGTCCCGCTGGGCACCAACCCGTGGTACGGCGACCCGAACCAGATCGTGGCGTGCCCGGCCCCCGGCGCCCGCTGCGACCAGCGGGTGGCGCCCGGTCAGGTGGTTCCCGCACCGTCGATCAACAACGGTCGCAACCCGCTGCCCGCCGACGAACTGCCAGCGCCGCAGACCACGGCACCTGTCAGCGATCCGGTGAGCCCTCCGGGCTCCGGTACGGTCAGGTGCAGCGGCCAACAGCCCAACCCGTGCACCTACACCCCCGCCCAGGGTCCTCCCGGCACGACCGCCGGGTACAGCCCGAGCAGCGGTGAGGTCGTGGGGCCTGACGGTGTCAGGTACAACGTGACCAATTCGACGAATCCAGGAGACGACGGATGGAAGGAGATGCTGGCACCAGCCGGCTGATCCCCGAAGCCGACACTGCCGACGAGGTGGTCGACACCCCGACGGCGGAGGCTTCCGACCCGTCACCCGACCAGGACGTTCCTGCCGACACCCGCAGGCCGACGCGGCTGGGCAACGGCTGGGTCGCGACCCTCTGCGCGGTGTTGCTGCTGCTGGCCGGCGGTGCCGTCGCCGCAGGTGTGCTGTCGATGCGCGCCAACGAGCGCGCCGCGGAGGTCGCCCGCTCCGACGAGGCGGCGTTGCAGGCCGCCAAGGACTGCGTGGCGGCCACTCAGGCGCCGGACACCGCGGCGATGACGGCCGCACAGTCCAAGATCCTGGAGTGCTCGACCGGTGAGTTCGGGGTCCAGGCCGGGTTGTTCAGCAGCATCGTCGCCGAGGCGTATCAGGCCGCGAACGCGACGGTCGCCGTCGATGACCTGCGGGCCGCCGTCGAGCGGCACAACGAGGACGGCACCGTCAACGTGCTGGTCGCGGTGCGGGTCCGGATCACCAACGCCGAAGCCGCTGATCAGCGGGTCGGCTACCGGCTGCGGGCCACGATGGCCTGGGACGAGGGGCAGTACCGGATCTCGAGCCTGGACCAGGTCAACTCGTGACGGCGGTGCTGGACGTGACCGCGACGATCTCCGAACCCGAGCCGACGGCGGAAGTCAGGCCGGCGTCCTGGGGTGCGCGGGCCGGGGCGCTGGCGCTGGACATCCTGCCCGCCCTCGGTGTGATCGCGACGTGCGTGGTGCTGGCGTTGACGGCGCCGTTCGACGGCTGGGTCCGGTGGCTGTTCACCGCGCTGGCGGCGGTGGTGTTCGTGTTGATGGTCGTGAACCGGCTGGTGCTGCCCGCGGTCACCGGGTGGACGCTCGGGCGGGCGCTGTTCGGTATCGCGGTGCGCCGCGCCGACGGTGGCACGGTCGGGATCGGCCGGTTGACCGTCCGTGAGGTCGCCCATCTGCTCGACACGCTCTCGCTGTTCGTCGGATGGCTGTGGCCGCTGTGGGATTCGCGGCGCCGCACGTTCGCCGACATGGTGGCGCGGACGCGGGTGGTGCGGGTGGCGTCGCCCCGGCGCGACATGCGCCGGGTGGTATCTGGTGTGCTGATCGCGACGATGGTGGCCGCGGTGGCCGCCGTCGGCCTGGGCTACGCGTTGATCTTCCGCGAGCAGCGCGCGCTGGACTCGGCCCGTGAGCAGGTCGCCGAGCAGGGCCCGCGGATCGTCGAGCAGATGCTGAGCTATCACGTCGACACACTGGTCGACGACTTCGCCAGGGCGCAGACGCTGACCACCGACGGGTACCGCCCGCAGCTGATCGATCAGCAGCAGGCCGTGCAGGGTGCGGGGCCGGTCAACAACGAGTACTGGGCAGTCAACAGTGCGGTGCTGACCGACCCGCCCGTCACCGCGAACCGGGTGTCGATGTTGTTGGCGATGCAGGGGCAGCGGGGCACCAACGCCGAGGACATGAAGCTCATCACCGCGACGGTGCAGGTCGACTTCGAGAAGGCGGCCGACGGCCAGTGGAAGGTGGCCAACCTGACTGTGTTGAAGAGGCCGATGATGAACGCGGGTGGCGGATGAGCCCGCTGCGCAAGTTCGCCGACGGCGATCCCGGTGAGAGCACCGTCGATCCCGGATTCTTCCGGGCAGAGCCCAAAGCTGCTGTGCGCTGGGGGCTTCCGGTTCTTTCGGCGGTTGCCACGCTGGTGGTGATCGCGGCCATCGCGGCGGCGACGTTCATGCTGATCCGTCAGGAAGACGATCGCCGGGCCGCGGTGAACGAGGCGTCTGCGCTGGGATACACCCGCGAGTTCATGGTGACCTACACCAGCCTGGACCCGTTCAACGCCAACGCGTATGCCGACCGGATCAAGGCCCAGGCCACCGGCGAGTTCGCGAAGAACTTCGGTGAGCGGCTCAACGAGATCCTGGTTCAGGTCGCGCGTTCGGAACCGAGCACCGGCGAGGTGCTCGCGGCGGGCGTCCAACGATGGAATGACGACGGCAGTGCCGACGTGCTGGTCGCGACGAAGGTCAGCTCGAGGACTCCGGACGGGAAGGCGACGATCGAGAGCGGAAGCCGTTGGGTCGCAACGACGATCAAGGAAGGACAGCAGTGGAAGATCAGCAACCTGGTTCAGGTGATCTGACCGGCGACGCCCCCGCTGCGCGCCCGCGCCGACGGTTGTTCGGGCGACGTCCGAAGAGCGCGGCTGCGGAGCCGGTAGCGGACGCTGTCGAGGCCGAGACCGAGCAGGCCGCTGCAGCGGATGCTGTGGAGGACGCGCCGAAGCGGCCGATGGGCAAGGGTGCGCGGGCGAAGGGTGCTGTGTCCGAGAACGCGGAAACTGCGCCTGACCTCGAAGCGGAAACACCGGCCGCCGAGGCGGATCCGGCGCCGGCGGATTCCGAGGCGTCGGAGGACGAGTCGACGCCCGAGGTCTCGGAACCCGAAGCGACTGAGCCTCAGGCCGAAGCCGAAGTCGAGGCCGACCCCGAGCCCGAGCCCGTCGTGATGGTCCCGCACCGGCCCGCCGGGCGGGGAGTGCTGATCGCCACGGCCGTCGCGTCGGTGGTGTTCGTCGGGGCGAGCGGCTTCGCCGCGGCAATGGCGCAGCCTTACCTGTCTGAAAGGGCGCTGGTGCAGACGAAGCTCACGATCGCGCGCACCGCGACCGACGCGATCACCACGTTGTGGTCCTACACGCCGGAGGACATGAGCTCGCTCGCCGAGCGGGCGTCGGCGTACCTGACCGGTGATTTCGCTGCCGAGTACCGCCGCTATATCGATGCGATCGTCGAGGCCAACAAGCAGGCGCAGGTCACCAACACCACGCAGGTGATGGGTGCGGCCGTGGAATCGGTGTCGCCGCCGTCGATTCCGACCGAGGCGACCGCTCTGGTCTACACGAACTCGGTGGCCACCAGTCCGGTGACGAAGAACATCCCGTCGCTGCGCTACCTGTCCTACCGGCTGACGATGAACCGCGATGGGGGCGAGTGGCGCATCACCCGGATGTCGACGATCACGTCCTTCGATCTGACACCGCAGCTGTAATCGGGCCCTATCGCCGTGGCGTTCCCCTCACCGGTGTCGCGGAGGCAAACGGTTATCGCGCTGCTGTTGCTGACATTCACCACGGGGCTGGTCGATGCGGTCAGCGTGCTGGTGCTGGGACATGTGTTCGTCGCGAACATTACCGGAACGTTGTGTTCCTCGGCTTTTTGGTACGTGCCACATTCCGGGGGTGGACCTCACTGCAGCGCTGGTCGCGTTCGTCGGCTTCTTCGACGGGACGATCATCGGCGGGCGATTGTCACGCCACCTCGACAGCAATGTGCGGGTGTGGCTGACGACGGCGCTGGGACTCGAGGTCGTTGCGCTCGCGGTGCTCGCTGCCGTTGCCGGGGCCGGTCTGGTGCACTATCACGACTACTCCAAGCTGATCCTGATCGTCGGGCTCGCAGTGGTTTCGGCAGCCAGAACGCAACCGCCCGGCAGTTTGGCATCCAGGTGCGCGCCACGGTTCTGTCGCCCATATTCGCCTGAATCATTGCGGCCGCTATTTCGTGCGGGTGGGTGTGCTTCTCACTCCCTTGCCAGTCCTGATAATCACGATCAGGGGAATGAATCGAGAGCAGAAATCGCGGGCACTGATGGACAGTGGGTTCGGCAGCAGAAGGTTTCACCGCGCAGCATCGAAGACTTCCGGTCCGTCGTCGAATCCGACCGCATATTTCAACTCTGATGCGTTGCACGAAGAAGATCAGGGCGCGATCCGTTTCGTTCTGCTCTGACGGCGGCTGACGGTTCGGGCGCAAAACAAATCTCAGTTGAGTGCAACATCAGCCTCATTCATGATTAACCCCTGGGGGAAGGTGGCGATGTGCGGTGATCAGCTGCCTGCATGATCAAGATGGCCTAGCATCTCCAGCCATGCGGGGGAGGGTTCGGGCTGTGACGACATCTGTCATCGGCATTGCATGCGGCACGTCGATCGCTGCCGTGCGGCGGCAATGGAATAACTTCACCAATAACCGTCACCGAGACAAAGCTGGTCACAATCACAGCGACAGTAGCGCCATCTGCGTCCCACCCTCAACCCCCACCAACGCCCAGGGGGCCGTCCACCTCCATCCCCGGGGACGGCACCCTCATGGTTGGGACCGACATGGCGCCTGGGGTCTACAGGAGTGCAGGCCCCGCAAGCGGTTCGCCGTTTTGCAGCTGGGCACGCCTGAACAAGCTGAGCGGCATTACCGATTTCGACGCGCGGCGATCCTGCGAGGTAATAACACCGGTCAAGGCGTAGTGACGTTTGAACCGAGCGATGTCGCTTCCGCCACCCAGACGTGTCAAACGTGGCAGAAGGTCGGCTAAGAGTTGATCAGCGCAGAACTTTCAGAGGGGATGTAATTGTGAGTCAATCGCCATCACCTGCGCCTGGCTGGTACCCCGACCCGTTGAATCCTGGAAAGCAGATTTACTGGGACGGCGCTTCGTGGGGCGAACCGGTTGGCGTGCCGGACAATTCAAGTAATGCCAAGAAGACGGGTGTTGCGATCGGCGTCTGTGTGCTGGCAGTCGTCGGACTTGTGATGTCAATGCAGTCGGTCAGCCTGATGACCGGCTCGGGGCCGGTGTGGACCGGTGTTGCAGTGGTGGGAGTCGCCACAGCTATCGCGTTTTTCATGGGTGCTGCTACCTGGGTCCGTGTCTTAGCCTGCGTGCTCTTGGCGTTGTCGCTCGTAAACGGCTTCTACATCGAGAGCCAGATGTCCGAAAAGCGTGACGAGTTGACACGGGTGTTCGACAACTAGCCAGGCTGCGTCCAGCGGATCGCTCACCGGCGATCTCTTGCCGGTCTAGTGAATCAGTTCGGGTTCCGTGAAAGTATTACCGTCCGAATGTGATTGTCCGATGGGGGGATTGATGCGTGCGTAGGCGATGACTGGAGTTGGAAGCGGAGCGCTGCTCGTCATCGGTTGCGGCGGGAACCCTGACGGTGGTTCTTCGTTAACTGTCCTCGCAGCGGCTGTGCCTTCCACCGTTACGATTGTCGCCTGCCATGAGGATGGGACCAGTGTGACCTGATTTTTGCCAGGGTGATGGGACCACCTGGATTGCCAGTTATGGGACCACCGGCGCGTCGCGTCGGTGGTCTTTTCATTTGTTCGTTCGATCGCCGTGACAGCTCAAGTCACGGAGGTCGCCGGCATGGCTTTTCGGGAGGTCAGTGTGAACGAGATCAGGGAAGTTCTGCGGGTGTGGCTGGGCGTGGCGGGGTTACCGGCGCCGGGGTACCGGACGATCGCCGCGCATTGCGGTGTGGATCGCAAAACGGTGCGCCGTTACGTCGAGGCCGCCCACGCGGCCGGTCTGCGCCGCGGCGACGACGCCGGCGCGATCGACGACGGTCTGATCGGGATGGTCGCCGAAGCGGTGCGCCCGGTTCGCCCCGATGGTCACGGCGCGGCGTGGGAGCAGTTATTGGGGTTCGAGGATCAGATCACCAAGTGGGTGGCCGGCTCTGGTGAGCAGCGGCCGTTGACAGTGACCAAGATCCACACTCTGCTGGGAAGGCAGGGCTGTGTGGTGCCGTATCGGACGTTGCACCGATTCGCCAGCCAGCGTTGCGGTTTCGGCCGCAAAGATCTCACGGTGCGGGTCGCTGATGGTGATCCCGGGGTGGAGTGCCAGGTCGACTTCGGCTATCTGGGGATGCTCACTGACGTCGATGATGGGCGCCGCCGCAAGGTGCATGCGCTGATCTTCACCGCGGTGTACTCCCGGCACATGTTTGTGTGGCTGTCCTACTCGCAGACTCTGGCCGCGGTGATCGCCGGCTGCGAGGCGGCCTGGGAGTTCTTCGGCGGCGTGTTCGCCGTGCTGATCCCCGACAACCTCAAACCGGTGATCGCCGCCGCCGATGCGGTCAACCCGCAGTTCAGCCAGGGCTGGCTGGACTACGCCGGGCATGTCGGGTTCCTGACCGACCCGGCGCGGGTGGCCTCGCCGAAGGACAAGCCGCGAGTGGAACGCGCCGTGCAGTACGTGCGCCGAAACTTCTGGGACGGTGAAACATTCACCAGCCTGGCCCATGCGCAGCAGGCGGCGACGGTGTGGTGTCGTGACACCGCGGGCACCCGCACACACGGCACCATCTGCGCTCGTCCGCTGGAGGTGTTCACCGCCGAGGAACAGTCCCGGCTGTTGCCGGTGCCAGGGGTTTATGACGTGCCGGTGTTCAAGACGGTCAAGGTGCACCGCGATTTCCACGCCGAGGTCGCCAAGGCGCTGTATTCGCTGCCCGAGTGCTGGATCGGTCAGTACCTGGACGTGCGGGCCGACACCGAGTTGGTGAAGTTCTATCGCCGCGGCGTGCTGGTCAAGGTCCATCCTCGCCAGCCGGCCGGTGGGCGCAGCACCGACCCCGCTGATCTGCCCGAACACAAGACCGGCTACGCGCTGCGCGATGTGACGACATTGATCGCCACCTGCGCCGCGCACGGCCCCAACGTCGGGATCTACGCCGAACGCATCCTCGATGACCGGCTGCCCTGGACGAAGATGCGCACCGTCTACCGGCTGCTGGGCCTGGTGCGCCGCTACGGCGCCGACCGGGTCGAACAGGCCTGCGCACTGTCGCTGGATCTTGATGTCGTCTCGGTGAACAAGATCGCCTCCATGCTCGAGCGTGCCACCGAGACCAGCACACCCGCGCTGCCGAAGGCCGTCCGCCACACCGCCACCCGCTTCGCCCGCGATCCATCCGAATTCAGCTCCACCCCAACACCATTGACCATCATCACGACCACCGTTGCCGAGGAGAACCGCTGACATGACCACCACCGCCCGTGGCGCCACCGACCCGATCGGCGCTGACCTGCTCCGACTGCTCAAGACCCTCAAACTCGGCGCGATGGCCGACACCCTGCCCGAACGCGCCGCTCTGGCCCGCCAACACAAACTCAGTCACATCGGGTTCCTGGAAACGCTGCTGGCCGACGAGGTCTCCCGACGCGAATCCCGCTCCGCCGCGTTGCGGGCGACCAAAGCCGGACTCGACCCCACCATGCGGTTTGATACCTGGACCGCACACGAGGACCTGCGCTATGACCGCACCCTGCTGGGGGATCTGACCTCACTGCGGTTCCTCGACGCCGGCCAGTCCGCGATCGTCCTCGGGCCCGTTGGTGTTGGCAAGACGCATCTGGCAACAGCATTGGGACACATGGCCATTCGACGCAGACACACCGTAGTCTTCGGCCGGGCCGACAAACTGTTCACCCGACTGCGCGCCGCAAGGCTCGACCACACCGTCGACGCCGAGATCCGCCGCCTGGCCGCCGTCGACGTCCTCATCATCGACGACTTCGCGCTACGCCCGCTCGACGCCACCGAAACCAGCGACTTCTACGAAATCGTCGTCGAGCGCCACCGCGCCAAGACCACCATCGTGACGTCGAACCGCGAGCCCGCTGAATGGCTGACCATGACCGCCGACACCCTGCTGGCTCAATCAGCCATCGACCGGCTGACCTCCGCCGCGCACACCCTGGTCATCGAAGGACCGTCCTACCGCCAACGGACCCGGCCCCAGCTTGACCCAGACCCCGCCGACGAGCATCCTCAGTAACGCGCCACGGTGGTCCCATCCCCCTGGCAATCAGGTGGTCCCATCACCCTGGCAAGCGACAACGATCATTGCCTGACAGCGAGAACAGATCGGACGGATAGCTCAAGGCGTCCCCCCGCGAGGCATTCGATCTCAGCGCGCGACACATCCCCCTGCGAGCGTGCGCGAAGTTCGACAGTAGCTCGGCGTGTCTGCCGCGGACACGCACGCTCGCGGGGCTGGGGGTCAGTTGAAGGCGAGCCAGGCCGGCTGGGCGCGCTCGCGGGAGTCGCACAGCACCGCCATGGTGTCGCACGATCCGCGGGGCGCGCCCGCACCCGCCCACATACCGCCGGTGTCGCGGCGCAACACGATCGCCGACGATCCGCCGCCGTCGAGCAATATCGCTGTGTCGCTACCCAATCCGCGGAACAGGTCCTGGATCTGGTCGGGTGTGTAGCTGCCGCCCTGGAACACGTACATCTCGTCGCGGTCCTTGACGTAGGCCAGTGCGGTGCGTGCCGCGCTCGGGCCCGGATCGTTGAGCTGCCCGGCGTCACCCGGCGCGAGCAGCCCGATGCCGGCCACGGCGACGAAGCGCGTGCCCTGGTCGATCAACTGCGTCACCACCGGCGTCGCGGCGTCGTAGTCGTCGTCGCTGCGGGGTGGGACGACGAACGGCGTTCCTTGCACCGGCAGCACCATCGTCGACAGCGCCATCCAGTTCTCGTTGCCGCCGGAGAGCCCCTGCTTCCCGGCGTAGGCCAGCGTCCCGGTGACTTTCGCGTTGGTACGGCCCAGGTTTCGGGTGTTGTCGACGTAGGCGCCCAGCGGGGAGCTGCACCCGGTCGTCTTCCACGAGCCGCCCTGCTGACCCCGCACGTCGAAGAAGTTCGCGTTGATCGCGATCGTCGGCTGGCCGAGCGCCTGCCACGCCTGGATCGGGGTGTAGATCTCGGCGGACTGCCACAGGCCTTCGCCAGTGCGGGCGCGCGGATCCTGTTCGCAGCGGGCCTGATATCCGGTGTGGGAATCGGCGAGCAGGCGCGGCGCGAGACGCTGCGATGCGTTCTTGATGATCATCAGCCGGCCGCCGTTGTTCATCTCGTACCAGTTGCCCGCGGCGTCGAGCATCGGCGCGGCGAACCCGCTGCCGAAGTTGTAGACCAAATACGAGCCGCGGGTGTTGGCGATCGCGCCGGCGAGCAACTCCCGGGCGTTTGCGGCGCGGGCCGGAGGTGCCACCGCCACCGCGGCGAGCATCGCGCACAGGGTCACGACCGCGAGTTTGGCGACGAGCGCGGTGCCGGTCCGCATCGGGAGACGCCGGAAGTTTGCGGTCGGAGTCGTCACCGGCGGCTCCTATCGGAAAAACGGATCAGTCCAGATCACAATAATCCCAGCAGAACCACTGTCAACTTTCGTCACAGCAGCATCACAGGTTGGTCGCGACAGGGTCGCTGCGGCCTTTGCTGTCCGGGATCAGGCCGGTGGTGTCAGCCGGTAGATCGCGTCGGCGGCGTCGTCGGTGATGTAGACGGAGCCGTCCGGCCCGGTCGTCGCGGCCACCGGGCGGCCCCAGCGCGAACCGTCGTCGGCCTGGAATCCGCCGACCAGCGTCTGCTGGTCACCGAGGCCGCCGTCGCGCCACGGGTAGAACGACACCTCGGGCGCCCGGGGCGGCTGCCGGTTCCACGACCCGTGCACGCCGACGAGGGCGCCGCTGGCGTACGGCTCGGGCAGAACCCCGTCGGTGAAGCTCAGGCCGAGCGGGGCCGAGTGCGCGCCCATGCTCTGCTCGACGGGAGGTAGCGCCGCACAGTCGAGTAGTTCGCCGTCGGGGTTGGTCTGTACGTCGCGGACGAACGGCAGGTCCGCCGGTCCACCGACGTTGTTGCAGTACGGCCAGCCGAGTTCGCGGCCCGGCGAGAGCCTGGCGATCTGCTCGGGCGGATTGTCGTCGACGTAGTCCGGCAGCACTTCGCCATAGGACGGCCCGGGATCGGGAAACGCGATGTTGTCACGGCCGTTGTTGGCGATCCAGACCGCACCGTCGGGTGCGACGGCCAGTCCGGTGCCGTTGCGGACGCCGGTGGCGAACGGTTCGGCGGGCCCGCCGCCGGGTGGCACCCGCATGATCGTCGCGCGCGGCGGGGTCGCGTCCCGGTCGTCTGCGGAAATGTTTCCCGTGGAACCAATCGAGAAGTACACCGCGCCGTCGGGGCCGACCGCCACGCTCTTGAGCACGTGCGAGTACGCCCCCCGTAGGTCGGGGCTGCGGTCGTCGGGCAGGCCACCCGCGACCACGCGGGGGTTGGTGGCCGCGCCGCCGGCGTAGTCGTACCCGTCGACCTGATCGCTCTGTGCCACGTACAGCGTCGGCCCGCCGAACGCGAGGCCGTGGGGTTCGTCGAGGTCGTCGAGCAGCACCGACTCCTCGGGCGGACTGTCGCCGCGCGGCCGGAACGACAGCACCTGGCCGGTGCTCGGCACCGACACAAGCAGCGCGCCGTCGGGTGCCCACGCCATCAGCCGGGGACGCGAGGTGCGCGCCCATACCGACAGCGTCCACCCCTCGGGGACCACAGCTTGGCGAGGCTCGTCGAACGGCGAGTCCCCGAGATCGGGTGCGACTTCGACGGTGACCGTCTGCGTGCCGGCGACAGGCTGCGTCGTCGACGTGGAGCTGGAAGACGGTGCCGCGGTCGGGGTCGGGGTCGACGATGGTGACGGCTGCTCGCCGGAGCAGCCGGCAAGCAGCGCGCACCCCAGGACCAGGACGCCGATTCTGTTATGCCGCACCGATTCCCGCATGCATCTCCCAGACCAGGATCTCGGCCGGGGTGGTCGCGGTGATGCGCTGCCCCCCGGTAGCGGTGAAGCGCACCGCGTCGCCTTCCTGCAGCGCGCCGGCGCCTTCCAGCGTGACCGCGCCCCGAGGCACGAACAGGTGGAGGTAGGGCGCGTCCGGAAGGTGCACACTCTGGCCCGGTTCCAGGCGCGCACCGTGCAGCGCGGCGTACCGGTTGCGAATGGTGATCGCGGCCTCGTTGCTGTGCTCGGGCATGCCACTCGCGATGGTGACCAGGTTGCCGCGCAGCAGTTCGTCGTCGATCTCCAACTGCTGGTAGCCCGGTTGGATGCCCGACTCATCGGGCACCACCCACATCTGGACGAAATGCACCGGTTCGCTGTGGGATTGCTGACCGGTCAGCGTCCAGGAGTCGTTCTTCTCCGAGTGCAGGATGCCTCGGCCGGCCGACATCCGTTGTGCCAGGCCGGGATAGATGACTCCGGAGTGCCCGGTGGAGTCCTGGTGGACGAGGGAGCCGCGAAGCACCCAGGTGACGATCTCCATGTCGCGGTGCGGGTGGGTGTCAAACCCCGCACCGGGGGTGACGATGTCGTCGTTGTTGACCAGGAGCAGCCCGTGGTGGGTGTTGTCGGGGTCGTAGTGGCTGCCGAACGAGAAGGAGTGCTTCGAGTCGAGCCACTCGATCGCTGTCTTCGCGCGCTCGTCGGCACGCCGGACGTCGATGACGCTCGTGCTGCGGGTCATGGGCGATCTCCTTCGGAGTCCTCGTCAGCCTAGGTGGCCGACATGCCCTCGACAACATAGATGATGCATCATGTATTCCACGGTTAGGCTGAGGAGATGGAGTGGCTGAGCGACGAGCAGCAGCGGATCTGGCGTGACTACCTGGCCATGGTCAGCAAGCTGCACACCGCGATGCACCGCCAACTGCAACAGGACTGCGAGCTGTCCCTGTCGGACTACGACGTGCTCGTCGCGCTGTCGGAGCGCGGGCCGATGCGCATCAACGAGCTCGGCGAGCTGATCGGCTGGGAGCAGAGCCGGCTGTCGCACCAGCTGCGCCGCATGCGCGGCCGGGGACTCGTGGCGCGCGAGGGCGACGGCGACGACCGCCGCGGCGCCACCGTCGCATTGACCGATGCCGGTCTGGCCGCGGTGCAGACCGCCGCGCCGGGTCACGTCGACCTGGTCAGGACCGTGGTGTTCGACGGGTTGAGCAAAGCCGAGGAGCGCGCGTTCGGCGCGACGATCGCCGCGGTGCTCGAACGGCTGAACGCCCGCTCGGCCGGGTGACCTCAGAGCGTCTCGGGCAGACCGAACTTGCGGAACAGCGACACGTCCATGAACGCGACGACGTGTGCGATGCCTCGGGTGCGCAGGTCGAGGACGTGCAGCTGGAACGCCTCGTGCACGTTGGTCTCCGGGTTGCGCATGTACAGCGCGGCCACCGGCTGACCGTTGGCTGTGGTCCTCAGGAACCGCATATCGCCCGCGCCCGCGGCGGGGCAGTGGTACTTCGACAGCGCGATGATGTCGGCCGGACCCGAATACCAGCCGTCGAACGGCGGCATCTCCCACACCGCATCGGCGGTGAACAGCTCGACCAGCCTGTCCATGTCGTAGTCCTCGAACGCGGCGATGTACTTCGCGAGCGCCTCTGCCGCCTCCGGGGATTCCGGTGAAACCGGCTGATCGTCGCGCGAGGGTGCGACCTCGTCGAGCTGCGCCCGGGCGCGCTGCAACAGGCTGTTGACCGCGGCGGTCGACGCCCCGATCACCTCACCGACCTCGGCCGCCTTCCATTGCAGGACTTCGCGCAGCACCAGAACCGCCCGCTGACGTGGGGACAGGTGCTGCAGTGCCGCGATGAGCGCCAGCCGCACCGACTCCCGGGACTCCGCGATCACCGACGGGTCGGCCGGATCCTCATGCGGGTCGTCGGGGATCGGCTCGAGCCAGGCGATCTCGTGGCGCTCGGTCAGGTCGGCGTAGGGATCCGCCGACGGCCCGCCGAGGCCCGACGGCAGCGGCCGGCGCTTGCGCCCGTCGAGCGCGGTCAGGCAGGTGTTGGTCGCGATCCGGTACAGCCACGTCCGCACCGAGGATTTGCCTTCGAACCTGTCGTAGGACTTCCAGGCCCGCAGATACGTCTCCTGGACCAGGTCCTCCGCGTCGTGGAGCGAGCCGGTCATGCGGTAACAGTGCGCCAGCAGTTCGCGCCGGTACTTCTGTGCATCGGCGAGAAACGCGTCCTTCGCACCGCCCTCGTCGAGAGCCAAGACGGTCACGAAAAGCAGCTTACGCATCGGGTGTGACAACTTCAGCTGTCCGCGGACCGCGGTCGTCCAGCTGGGCCCGATAGTCTCCCTGGCATGCCCGTGACCCACTCCGAACGCAGTTTCGACGGCCTCGGCGGCGTCCGGATCGTGTACGACGTCTGGACGCCCGAGTCGGATTCGCGCGGCGTGGTGGTTCTCGCGCACGGCTACGCCGAACACGCCCGGCGCTACGACCACGTCGCGGCGCGCTTCGCCGAATCCGGCCTGATCACCTACGCGCTCGACCACCGCGGTCACGGACGTTCCGGCGGAAAACGCGTCTATCTGCGCGACATCACCGAGTACACCGGCGACTTCCACACCCTGGTCGGCATCGCGCGGAACGCTCACCCCCACCTGAAATTGATCGTGCTGGGACACAGCATGGGGGGCGGCGTCGTGTTCACCTACGGGGTCGAGCACCCCGACGACTACGACGCGATGGTGCTGTCCGGACCGGCGGTCAACGCCCACGACTCGGTGCCCGCGGTCAAGCTGGTGATGGCCAAGGTGCTCGGCCGGATCGCCCCCGGTCTGCCGGTCGAGAACCTGCCCGCCGACGCGGTGTCACGCGACCCGCAGGTGGTGTCGGACTACGAGAACGACCCGCTGGTCCACCACGGCAAGTTGCCCGCCGGCGTCGGGCGCGCGCTGATCGCGGTGGGGGAGACCATGCCGGCGCGCGCCGCGGCGATCACCGCGCCCCTGCTGGTGGTGCACGGCGACAAGGACCGGCTGATTCCGGTCGCGGGAAGCAGGCAGCTGATGGAGTGCATCGGCTCGCCTGATGCGCACCTGAAGGTGTATCCCGGCCTCTACCACGAGGTGTTCAACGAACCCGAGAAGGAACTGGTGCTCGACGACGTGACCTCCTGGATCGAGTCGAAACTGTGAAAAGGCTTGCCGTCGTAGTGTTTTCGGTACTGCTGTTGGTGGTCGGCTGCGGCCGGGGGGAGGATTCCGCCGAGCAGTCGGGCTGGACCGACGAGGAGGTGACGTTCGAGGCCGACGGCCTCACGTTGCACGGCACCTACCGGCACCGCACCGAGGGAGAGCCCGCTCCGGCGGCCCTGCTGCTCTCCGAGAGCGGCGGCACCGATCGCAACGGTGACAACGTCGTCGCGGGCCCGATCGGCAACATGCGCCAGCTCGCCGAGTTGCTGTCCGACCGCGGGGTGGCGAGCCTGCGCTACGACAAGGTGGGCACCGGACGCACCGGGCTGGGGCCGTTCCAGGACAGGCCCACCGAGGTTGTCAGCGCCGTCTACACCTCGGGCGCGAAGGCCGCGGTGCGGTTCCTGGCGGATCGTCCGGCGACCGACCCCGAGCGGATCTCGGTCTACGCACTCGGCGAGGGCACCGTCCACGCGCTGGCGCTGGCCGGCGACACGTTGCCGGACGCCCCGAAGGTGCACTCGCTCGGCCTCTTTCAACCGCTGCCGGGGCGCTATCTGGACATCATCACCAACCGGGTGACGGCCGACGGAACGCCGGAGACGATCGCGACCTGGCGTGCCGCGGTCGAGGAGATCCGCACCAAGGGCACGGTCCCGGACACACTTCCCGACGGCCTGAACTCCATCGTCAACCCCGGCAACATCGCCGCCGTCATCGCGGCCGACGAGGTCGACCCGGTCGCGTTGGCCGCCGCGGTCCCCGCCGGGACCCCCGTCCTGCTGACCTGTTCGGATTCCGACAGTCAGGCCCGGTGCGACGCCGTGAAGCCGCTCGTCGACGCGCTGGCGCACACCGATCTGACCGTCGTGGAGCTCAAGGGTGTCAATCATGTGCTGCGCGACGACCCGACCGACAACATCGCCAACTACGCCAAGCAGGACCCGCTGTCGGAGCAGTTGGTGACGGCGCTCGACGAATTCGCCGGCAAGTGAGCCTGTGGATGAAATCGGCTGTGGGGATAACGGATACTGGTCGACGATGCCACGTCAGACCCGGCCCCTAACGTCGCCGTCATGAGTACCGACGAGAAGATGCTCGGCCGCATCGCGGCGCTTCTGCGCCAGGCCGAAGGCACCGACAACGCCCACGAAGCAGAGGCCTTCATGGCCGCCGCCCAACGGCTGGCCACCGCGACGTCGATCGACCTGGCGGTCGCGCGCAGCCACGGGGACAAGCGCACCGGGGCCCAGACGCCGGTGCAGCGCACCATCACCATCGGCGAACCGGGCGCGCGGGGCCTGCGCACGTATGTGCAGTTGTTCGTGGTCATCGCCGCCGCCAACGACGTCAAGTGTGATGTCGCGTCCAACTCGACGTTCGTCTATGCCTACGGCTTCGACGAGGACATCGACGCCAGTCATACGCTCTACACCAGCCTCGTCATGCAGATGGTGCGGGCGTCCACCGAGTACATCTCCTCCGGTGCGCACAAGCCGACGCCGACGATCACCGCGCGCCTGAACTTCCAGCTGGCCTTCGGCGCCCGCGTCGGCCAGCGACTGGCCGAGGCCCGCGAGCAGGCGCAGCAGGAGGCCAAGAGCGGACCGTCGGCCATCCCTGGAACAGCGATCGCGTTGCGCAACAAGGACCTTGAGCTCAAGGACTATTACCGCAAGGCGTCGAAAGCGCGTGGGACGTGGCGCGCCACCAGCGCCACGGCAGGCTATTCGTCGGATGCGCGCCGGGCCGGCGACCGAGCGGGACGACGGGCCCGGCTGGGCGGGGACACCGAGCTCACCGGCGCGAGGTCTGCACTGGAGCGATGACCCGGGACGCGCAGCGCGCAAAGGTCTATGCCGCAGAGGGATTCGTGCGCACCATGTTCGACCGAGCGGCCGAACGCGGTGATCCGGTGGCGGATTTCTTCGGCACCCACCTGACCCTGCCGCCCGAGGCCCGCTTCGCCTCGGCGGAATCCGTCCAGACCTATGTCGACGACGTGCTCGCGCATCCGGCGGTCCGGGAGCGCTGGCCGGCAGCCGGTGCGGTGCGGGTGCGGGCACGCCGGGGCGCATCCGCCGCGCACTACGAATCGGCCGGCGGGGAGGCGACGATCGCAGTCCCGCACGGGCGCGACACGTGGGCGCTGCGGGAGTTGGTGGTGCTGCACGAGCTCGCACATCACCTGTGCCCCAGCGATCCCCCGCACGGACCGGAGTTCGTCGCCACGCACTGTGAGCTCGCCGGCGCCGTGATGGGTCCCGAGGTGGCCCACGTGTTGCGGGTGGTCTACGCGAAGGAGGGCGTGCGGTGAGCCGGGGCGTACCGTCACCATCGTGACCACCTCCGAATGGGCCTCTCTCGACAACCTGTTCACCTCCGTGCTGCACAGCGAGGACGACGTGTTGCGCGCGGCCCGTGAGTCTGCCGACGCCGCGGGTATGCCGCCGATCGAGGTGTCGGCCCAGCACGCGAAGCTGCTGTCGCTGCTGGTACGGATGTCCGGCGCGCGGCGGGTGCTCGAGATCGGCACGCTCGCCGGATACAGCACGATCGCGTTGGCCCGCGCCGTGGGCGAGGGTGGCACGGTGGTGACGCTGGAGTTCGCGCAGGCCCACGCCGACGTCGCCCGGCAGAACCTGGAGCGTGCGGAAGTGTTCGACCGCGTCGAGATCATCGTCGGCGCGGCACTCGACTCACTGCCGACGTTGCAGCAGCGCGGCGAGTCCTTCGATCTCGTCTTCATCGACGCTGACAAAGAGAACAACGTCTCCTATGTCGAGTGGGCGATCACGCTCGGTCACCCCGGCACCGTGATCGTGGTCGACAACATCGCCCGCAGCGGCCGCGTACTCGACCCTGCGCCCGACGACGCCCAGGCGACGGGGATTCGCGCGATGTTCGACATGATGGGCGCCGACCCGCGTCTGGACACTGCCGCGATCCAGACCGTCGGCACCAAAGGGTGGGACGGTTTCGCGGTGGCTCTGGTGCGTTAGGCCCAATACCGTTCAGTTAAGACTACATGGGTGTAGTTTGTTGGTATGCCTCGCGCGGGTTGGCGGAAGCCTGAATCGGATCGTCGGTTGTCGGATCTGGTGTCTGTGGGTGTCCTGACGAGGGTGTTCCCGCCGGCGATGGTTGATGAGGTGATCGAGGCGACGGGGCGTACTCAGGTGCGTCATCGTGCACTGCCGGCACGGGTGATGGCGTATTTCGCCATCGGCATGGGCCTGTACTCCGATGGCTCCTACGAGGATGTGTTATCCCAGCTCACGGATGGTTTAGCGTGGGCTTCCGGGTGGCGTGAGCAGTATCAGTTGCCGGGGAAGTCGGCCATTTTCCAGGCGCGGGAGCGATTGGGGTCCCAGCCGTTGGCTGCGTTGTTCGCGAGGGTCGCTCGTCCGTTGGGCGCGGCGGATACGCCGGGGACGTGGGTGGCCGGACGCAGGGTGGTCGCGATCGACGGGACGTGCCTGGATGTGGCGGATAGCCCGGTCAATGAGGAGTTCTTCGGGCGTCCGGGGGTGAACAAGGGTGAGAAGTCGGCGTTTCCGCAGGCGCGGTTGTTGGCGGTCGCCGAGTGCGGCACTCATGCGATCTTCGCCGCCACGATCGGCGCCTACCGCGACGCGGAGTCCACGATGGTCGAGCACGTGCTCGATGCACTGACACCGGAAATGCTCGTGCTGGCTGATCGTGGATTCTTCTCATACGCGTTGTGGCGTAACGCTTCCGATACCGGAGCCGATCTGCTGTGGCGCGTGAGCACCGGACGCAACGGCCCGACCCCCACTCACGTCGAGGATCTCGCCGACGGTTCGTGGCTGGCCCACCTGCGCGCGGCCAAGGACCGACACGGCGAGCCAATGCTGGCTCGCGTCATCGACTACACCGTCGACGACGGCCGCGACAACCCCGTGGCCTACCGGTTGCTCACCACGCTGACCGACCCGGACACCGCACCCGCGGTCGAGTTGGCGGCCGCGTACGCCCAGCGCTGGGAGATCGAGAGCGTCTTCGACGAACTCAAGACCCACCAGCGTGGGTCGAAGGTGGTGCTGCGGTCGAAGTCGCCCGACCTCGTCCTGCAGGAGATCTGGGGATACCTGTGCTGCCACTACGCGATTCGCTCGTTGATGAGCCAAGCCGCACACCACAGCGGACACGACCCGGACCGACTCAGCTTCACCGCCGCGTTGCGCGTCGTGCGCCAATCCGTCGCCCATCAGGGCGCTTTTTCCCCCTAACCGGCGCCGATCCGCCGACCCTCACTGGCAGGCGTTCCTCCGTCGCCTCCTCGACCGCATCAACCCGGCACGCCGCACACGGTCAGCTCCCCGCGTGATCAAACGCAAAATGCCCAAGTGGCATGTCAAAAGATCAGCGCACCAACACTGGCCACAACCCGAACACCCACCCAGCGTCACCGTCATCAGCCACTAACTGAACGGTATTGGCGTTAGGCCTGCAGGTCAGCGTCGCCGGCCGGCGCGCTCGGCGAATGCGTCGAGGGCGGCAAGCACTTCGGGAGAGCGCCACACCCGGTTGCGGGGCCCGCGGGCGGTCTCGATGCCGAGCTCTTGCGACAGCAGCGCCACGTTGACGACGCGTACCGCGCACCGTCCGGCCCCCATCGGACGCCTTCCTATGTGATGGGCCGAAGTGAAGTCGCCGCCATGTGTAACTTCACTCATCCAGCCAAGTGAGGTCGAAGGGCGCGGGTGACCTCAGTTCGCGCCGAGCTCGCCGCGGCCCGCCGTAACACCTAACAGGTCGTCCTGGCCCGGTGCGTGACAGGGCGATCGCCGCGGTGCCGTATGTGCCCGCGGATCTGGAGACCTGGTACGCAGGCATCATGAGCAACTATCCCGACCGGCACCGCTATGCCGCCGACAATATGTGGACCTGCGCGTCGGCGGACGAGCTGATGCCGGGTAGCCGGATGGGACGGATCTGATGGGCACCCGCGCCTACCTGGGATACCGCGGCGACGACGCCAAGACACCGTGGGGCGAGTTCTTCAACCCGGAGATGGCGCCATTGCCGGCGCACGTCGTCGACGCGCTGCACCACGGTCCACAGGCCGATCAGGTTCTCCTCGGATTCGACAGCGCCGCAGAGCTTCTCGAAGCCGGTTACCACCAGACCGAGACCGGGTACGGACATCTTCCCAACGGCGCCTTCCAGGTGTCGGTGCGCACCGACATGCCGGGCGTGACACCGCGGATGTGGGACTGGTGGTTCGGCTGGCACGGCACCGACACCCGCCGCTACAAGCTGTGGCATCCCCGCGCTCATGCGTCGGCACGGTGGGCCGACGGCGGCGGCGACGGGCACTATGTCGGCCGGACCTCGCTGATCGAGGAGTACCTGGGTTCGTCGTATGCCAAGGCCGCGATCCGGTTCGTCGAACCGGACAAGATCGGCGTCCCGGCGCAGAGGCTGGGCGACTCGGTCGCGGTGTGCGCCCGGCTGGGCTCCTCGGAGGTTCCGGTCGACATCGGCTGGTTCGTCCATCACATCCGCAGGACACCCCAGGGCGCCGAGATGCGATCCCGATTCTGGATGGGCGGACCCTACGTCGGCGTCCGGCACGGAAACCTGTTCGCCAACAGCATGGTTCGGCCCGTAGCGGCACGGCAGCTGCCCGACCCGCGGGATCTGATGGTGCATTGCGCCCAGGAGATGAACCACCTGGCCGCATTCCTGCCGGACCTGCACGCGCGTTTCGGATAGCGCGTGGCGGGGGTATGCCCGCGGCATGTGGACGGTGGACAGGACCCTCGATGCACCCGCGGACACCGTGTGGCAGATCCTGACGGATCTCGACGCGTGGCCGCGGTGGGGTCTTACCGTCACCAAGGCTGAGATGGACGGGTCCGCGTTCGAACTCGGGGCGACGGGGCGGGTGTGGACGCCCGTGGGGGTGCCGTTGCCGTTCGTGATCTCCGAACTGGACCAGGGCCGGACGTGGGCGTGGAATGTCGCCGGCGTCCCGGCGACCCGGCACGGAGTCGAGCCGCTGGAGAACGGCTCCCGGGTCTGGATGAGCGCCCCGGTGTGGGCGCCCGCCTACCTGCCGGTGCTGTCGCTCGCCCTGCGGCGCATCGACGAGATGGCCGCGCAGTTTCGAACGGGCTGACTACGGCAATCACACAGCATGGCCATCACCGAAAACCGCGAGATCGTTATCGAGGCGACGCGCGATGAGATCCTCGCAGTGCTCTACGACCTCGAATCCCTGACGGAGTGGTCGTCGGCGCACCAGACCGTCGAGATCCTGGAACGCGACGAGGAGGGTCGCCCGAAACGATCGCGGCAGGTCGTCAAGATCGTCGGCGTCAGCGACGACCAGATCCTCGACTATCACGTGTACGACGACGGGGTGGGCTGGACGCTCGTCCGCTCCGATCAGCAGCGCGCACAGGAGGCCCGATACCGCCTGACGCAGGAGGGTGAGAGCACCCGGGTGCGACTCGAGCTGATGGTCGACCTGAAGGCGCCGCTGCCCGGCTTCCTGGTCAAGAAGGGCGCCAAAGGACTGATGGACACCGCGACCCACGGCCTGCGCAAGCGCGTGCTGAAGATCAAGGGCTGAGCGCAGCGAACACCATCTCGTCGGGCAGGTGCGCGAGAAGTCCGACGCTGCGGTGGAGCGTGCTCTACTGCGCTCAAGGAGAGTGCGCGCTGGGACCGCGATTGCCGAGCACGGGTTGACGGAGTCCGCCCTTGTTGAAGTCAGGACACCACGGCGTATGTCCGTCCCTGTCGCGCCACACGAACTGGAGGCCGCGTAACCCGGGGCCGTACAACTCCAGACCGAGCCCCATGTGCGCGTGCGGTTCTGCCACGGCGACGAACTCGCCGTGCCACTCGTCGGCCAGCTGCATGGTGTCGCCGGGTGCGGGCTCCACCTCGCGGACCATGTAGCCGGCAAGTGTGTTGAGGATCTTCAGCGTCGTCTCGGGCGGCAACCCGGCCACCAGCAACTCGGGCAGCCCGGCCGGGTGCAGCCCGATGGTGTAGCCGAACGGAGTGCGCTCACTTTCGACGTATTGCACGGCCCAGCCGTGCGCGAGAATCTTTCGCCGAAGTACGTCGTGATAGTCGGCTCGTGTGGCCTCGGGGTGATCGCACTGCCAGCACATGGCAGCTCCTTCCTGTCGGCTGTCTCTGTGAACAGCCTCCCCCGAGGGTCCGACAACGATTCGTCGAGGCAACGGGCTCTCCTTGGGCGCGGTCGTGTCCCGATGCGCGACGCTGAAGGCCGTCAGTTGTGTGAGGTGCGCCAGAAGTCGTCCCACGCCGACTTGTTACGGTAGTCGCTGACCAGGTCGGCGCTGCGCAGCGGCGCCATCTGGTCGAGCAGTTCTGCCACACCCGACGGGTCCTTCGGCGCGGGCACCTCAGAGTTCGAGGAGGGCTTGCCGTCGGCGAGCTGCAGGGCGAAGCCTTCCTCCGTCAGCATGTAGTGGATGTAGAGCTTCGCGGCATTCGGGCTGTCCGTCTTCGATGCATACGCGATCGCCGACGGGAACGACTGCAACGTCCAGGGTTTCATGCCGTCACACAGCGCCAGGTGGTAGCCCTTGTCGGCGTTGTTGCGGAACTTCGCCATGGACATCGGTCCGAAGCTCGGCTCCTTCTGGTCGGGGGCGCCGACGGCTTCGGAGACCTCCTCGTCGGTCGGGGTGATCATCGGGTTGTTCTGAGCAAGGCGTTTGACCCATTCGTGGGCGGCGTCGGGCTGGTCGGTCTCGAGGTCCGTGCCGAAGTGCTGCTTGTAGGCCTCCCGCAGCGCGGCGTCGTCGTTGAGCGCCATGGAGTTGAACCAGTAGGGGTACTTGGGATTGCTCAGCGGGTCGGCCATGGCGACGCGTCCGTTGAACTCCGTATCGGTGAGCTGCCAGATGTTGGACACCGGGCAGCTCTCGTAGGTCTGGCTGTTGTAGGCCCAGCCCATCGGGCCATAGTGGACGACGAGCGGGTACTGGTCCTCGGGGTTGATGGTGTCCTTCATGTCCCGGGGCACCCAGTTGACGAGGACACCCTGATCCAGCAGCTCGACGGCGTAGGACGGTAGATCCTCGTTGATGACGACGTCGCCGATGACATCGCCGGACTCGTTCTCCTGCAACACCTTGTCGATGGCGCCGAGCTCGACCTTCACGCCGGTTGCCTCCAGCCCGTACTTGGCGGCGAAGGCTTTGGCGGTGTCGACGACCTTGCCGGTCTGGTCGTAGACGGTGATGCCGGGCTCGGTGCGGGCCGCGGCGATCAGCGCGTCGAGATCGAAGTTCGCCGGGTCCTCGTCGGGTTGGGTCGTCTTCTGCGCCAGTGGCGCCGGCGTGGTGCCGGTGCCGGTGGTGGGGTCGGACGGCGCGCAGGCGGTCACCAGCAGGGCGAGGACGGCGCCGGCCAGCGTGACGCGCCGCATCCGAGAGAGGTTGGTGTGCATCGGTTTTCCTTCGGCAATGTCAGCTGACGTTGAGGGTGACGGTCGCGATCGCACTGTCGACCTTCCCGTCGTTGACCTTGTAGGTGAACGAATCCTGCCCCGTGAAACCGGTGTTGGGCCGGTAGGAGAATGCGCGGTTGGTGCCGTCGAAGAACAGTGTGCCGTGGGTGGTCCCGCTGATCAGCGTCGCGGTCAGCGTGTCACCGTCGACGTCGGATGACCTGTTGGCCAACGAGAATCCGATGAAGCCGTCCTTCGGGAACGGAATCGTGTCGTTCTGCACCACCGGGGTGTCGTTGATGGGGGTCACCGTGATGGTCGCCGTCGCCGGCGCGGACGGTCCGGAGCCGTCGCTCACCTGATAGGTGAACGAGTCCGTGCCGTGGAAATTGGCGACCGGTGTGTAGGTGAAAGAGCCGTCCGAGCGGAGCGTGAACGTCCCGTGCGACGTCGGGCCGGCCGCCACGACCGAGAGGGGGTCGCCGTCGGCATCGGTGTCGTTCGCAAGGACGCCGGGCCCGGTGACGTTCAGCACGCCGTCCTCGGCCACCGTGTAGCTGTCGGCCACCGCCACCGGAGCCTGGTTGTCCACGGCGCTGACGGCGATGGTCACCGTCGCCTGCGCCGTCGACGTTCCGTCGCTGATCGTGTAGGTGAAGGTGTCGGTGCCCGAGTATCCCGCGGCGGGGCGGTAGGTGAAGGAACCGTTGCTGTAGAGCGGATCCACCGTGCCGTGCTGAGTTCCGGTGGCCGCGACGATCGTGAACGAATTGCCCTCGGGATCAGAGTCATTGGCCAGAAGACCCGGGGCGCTGATCACGAGCACGCCGTTCTTCGCGACGGTGTACGCGTCGTCGACGGCGACGGGTGCGTCGTTGACGGGGGTGATCGTGATGGACACGGTGGCCTCGTTACTCGTGGCTCCCTTGTTGTCGTTGACCCGGTACGCGAAGCTGTCCGCGGACACCTCCGCGCCGTTCGATACGTAGGTGACGGTGCCCCCGGCGTTGACGGTCACGCTTCCGGAGGTCGGTTGCCGGGTGATCACGACGGTGGCTGTATTGAGGGTTCCGTCGGTATCGGTGTCGTTCGCGGTGACAGAGAACGTGATGGTGCCGCCTTCGGCGACGGTGGCTGCGTCGTTGGTGGCCAACGGTAGCGAGTTGAATGACGAGGAGGTGCTGAAGAGCAGCACAGTGTGGTTGCTGGCAGCGGCCTGGGTGTAGACGAGACCGGCAGGCAGGACCGGGATGTTGAGCTGTGAGCTGGCGTTCTGCCCAAAGCCGATGGCGGTACCGTCGGAGCGCAGCCGCATCGAATTGTAGCGACCCGCCGCAACCTGGGTGTACCTGAGGCCCGCCGGCAGCGCCGGAACGGTGGATTGTCCCCACTGGTTGTTCCCGAACGCGACGACGCTGCCGTCGGATCGGAGGAGCACTGAGTGCAGATCGCCGGCGGCGACCTGGGTGTATTTGAGTCCTGTTGGCAATGCCGGAATGACGGTTTGTCCAAAGGCGTTGTCTCCGAGCGCGACAGCGGTGCCGTCCGATCGCAGCAGCACGGTGTGGGTCAGGCCGACGGCGGCCTGGGTGTAGGTCACCCCGGGGGGAGGCTGTGGGATGTTGAGCTGCCCGTAAGTGTTGTATCCCGCTCCGACGGCGGTGCCGTCGGAGCGCAGCAGAACCGTGCCGTAGTTGCCCGCGGCGATTCTGGTATAGGTCACCCCGGCCGGTAGCCGCGGGATGTTGAGCTGTCCGTCGCTGTTGTTGCCGACGGCGATGGCGGTGCCGTCGGAGCGCAGCAGTACCGTGTGCTCGGTGCCGTTCGCCACCTGGGTATAGGTCATCCCGGTCGGTAGCGGTGGGATGTTGAGCTGTCCGCGGAAGTTGTCGCCTACGGCGACGGCGGTGCCGTCGGAGCGCAGCAGCACCGTGTGACTCAAACTCGCCGTCGCTACTTGGGTGTAGGTAACCCCTTCCGGCAGCGCGGGGATGTTGCGCTGTCCGTATATGTTGTGCCCGAAGAATACTGCGTTGCTGACCGTGCCGATCGTCAACTGTTTGGTGGCGCTGATGTTTTCGGCATCGGTGACGGTTACGGTGACCGGTAGTTGTGCGCCGGGGTGCGCTCTGGCCCAGGTGGGGTCGATGTCGACCTGGATCGCCCCACCGGGCAGGCGGGTGATGGTGAGCGGGACGGTGGCATTGGCGCTCGTGACGGTGGTTGTCAGTGCGCCGCCATCGTCGTCGGACGCGTCCACAGACAACACCCAAGTGTTGCCGACCCCCGGCGTGGACGTCACTCGGTGGATGACCGGGGCCTCGCTGATGGGAGTGACGATGACGGTGACTGTGGCGGTGGCGCCGCCATTGAGGGTGTAGGTGAAAGTTTCGGTGCCGTGGAAGTTTGGTGCCGAGAAGTAGCGCACCCGGTTGCCGATCACGAGGGCGTGACCGCCGGCCGGCGAAGTGATCGAGGTGATGGTCTTGGGCCCGCCGTCGATGTCGGTGTCGTTGGCGAGGACATCGATGAACGTGGCGAGGGTGTCCTCGGTGATCGTGACCGTGTCGTTCACGGCGACGGGCGCGTCGTCGACGGGTGTCACCGTGATGATGACGGTCGCCGCATTGCTGACCGCGCCGGCGACGTCCCTGACGGTGTATTCGAAGCTGTCGGTGGTGATTTCGCTGCCGTCCGAGGCGTAGCTGACGGTCCCGTCGGAGTTGACAGTGGCGGTACCGGCCGTGGGTTGTCTGACGATGACGACCGTCGCGGTGTCGATATCGCCGTCGGCATCGGTGTCGTTGGCGATGACCGCGAGGGTGGTGGTGCCGCCTTCGTCGACGGTGACCGTGTCGTTCACCGCGACCGGTGGGGTCGCCGTGGCGGTGACGTTGACGGTCACGGTGGCCGGGTTGCTCACCAAACCGGTGGTGTCCTCGACGGTGTACGTGAAGATGTCGGTGGTCGTGGTGGTACCGGTGGAGGTGTAGGTGACGGTTCCGTCGGAATTAACCGTGACGGTGCCGGCCGACGGCTGGGTGCCGATGACGATGGTGGCCGGGTCCACGCCGTTGTCGGTGTCGACGTCGGTGTCATTGGCGGTCAGGGTGATGGTGGTGGTGCCGCCGGCATCGACGGCGGCGGAGTCGTTGACGGCCACCGGTACGTCGTTGACGGGGGTGACGTTGATGGTGATCGTGGCCCAGTTACTGAAAACCTGCCCGTCCCAGACGGTGTAGGGAATGGTGATCTGTCCGGTGTAATTGGCCGGTGGGTAGTAACGCAGAAGTCGCTGTATGCCCAAGTTGTCCGAGTCCACGAACGTGCTGCCAATCGCCGGGTAGGTCACATATCCCCGCCTCAGGGGATCGCCATCGACGTCGGTAGCGCCGTCGGTCAAGTGGATCGCGACAGACCACGTGTCTTCCGAAATGGTGACGACCTTGTCGGGTGCGACGGGCGCGTCGTTGACCGGGGTGACGGTGACGGTGACCTCGGCAGAAGTTCCGCCATTGAGGGTGTAGGTGAAGGTATCGGTGCCGTGGAAGTTCTCGTTCGGGGTGTAGGCGACCCCGGTCGCGGTGATTGTTGTTGTGCCGCTGTTTGGTTGAGTGATGCTCGTGATGGTTTTGGGTCCGGCGTCGATGTCCGTGTCGTTGGCCAGGACGTCGATCACGGTGGTGCCGCTGTCCTCGGCGACGGTCACGGCGTCGTTCACGGCCACGGGTGCGTCGTCGACCGGGGTGATCGTGATGGTCACGGTGGCGGTGTTACTGGTCAGGCCGGTGACATCGTTGATCTGGTACGTGAAGGAGTCGGTGCCGAAGTATCCCGCGTGTGGTCGATAGGTGAAAGAGCCGTCACTCAAGATTCCGTCGAAAGTCCCGTGCCGCGGATTGGTGATCGTGGTGATGTAGATGAAGGGGTGCTCGGAATCAAGGTCGTTGCCCAGTAATCCCGGGGCGTCGATGACCAGCAGGCCGTTCTCGGCGACGGTGTAGGCGTCGTTCACCGCGACGGGTGCGTCGTTGACAGGATTGACGGTGATACTCACCGTTGCCACATTGCTGGTGAGGCCGGCGGTGTCTTTGACGGTGTAGGTGAAGCTGTCGGAGGTGACCTCGCTGCCGTCGGAGACATAGGTGACAGTCCCGTCTCCGTTGACGGTGGCGGTGCCGGCCGTCGGCTGTGTGACGATGACGACGGTAGTGGTGTCGATGGTGCCGTCGGCGTCGGTGTCATTGCCGATGACCGCGATGGTGATGGTGCCGCCCTCGGCGACGGTCACGGCGTCGTTCACGGCCACGGGTGCGTCGTCGACCGGAGTGATCGTGATGAACACGGTGGCCTCGTTGCTCGTGGCTCCCAGGGCGTCGTTGATGCGGTACGCGAAGCTGTCTGCGGTCACTTCGGTGCCGTTCGACACGTAGGTGACGGTGCCGCCGGCGTGGATGGTCACGGTGCCGGCGGTGGGTTGGCGCGTGATGACGACGGTGGCTGTGTCGATCGTGCCGTCGGCATCGGTGTCGTTCGCGGTGACCGAGATGGTGGCGGTACCGCCTTCGGCGACAGTCACGGTGTCGTTGGCCGCCACTGGCGGCGTGTTGAACGGCACGGCTGCCGTGGAGGAGATCAACCAGGTGCTGTAGCCACCCGCGGCGACTCCGGTGTATGTGACTCCCGTGGGTAGTACCGGGATGTCGAGTTGCTCAGAGGTGTTCTGTCCGACGGCGACTGCGGTGCCGTCGGAGCGCAGCAACACCGAGTGGTAACGGGAGGCCGCAATGTTTACGTAGACGACTCCGGCAGGCAGTGCCGGGATGTCGGTCTGCCCCCAGTCGTTTGCCCCGAACGCGACGGCGACGCCATCGGAACGCAGCAGCACCGCGTGTCCCGCACCGGAAGCCACCGCGATGTACGTGACGCCGGCAGGCAACGTCGGGACAGCATCGTTCATTCCCACCGTGACCACGGTCCCGTCGGAGCGCAGCAGCACGCTACGGACGGAGCCGATGGCGGCCTGGGCGTATCTCACCCCTGTTGGGAGAGTTGGGATTTCGAGTTGACCATACTGACCATCCCCCACTGCGACGGCGGTGCCGTCCGAGCGCAGAAGGATCGTGCCCAATTCGCCTGCGGCGACTCCGGTATAGCTGACCCCCAGCCCCGGTTCAGGAATGTCGATCTGCCCTTTGAAGTTGTCCCCGACGGCGACAACGGTACCGTCGGAGCGCAGCAGCACTGTGTGCCAACTGCCGGCTGCCACCTGTGTGTAAGTGACACCGGCCGGCAGCGGCGGAATGTCCAGCTGTCCATAGTTGTTCTGACCCGCCCCGACGACGCTGCCGTCGGAGCGCAGCAAGACTGTGTGGAATGCGCCGCCGGCGACCTGCGTGTAGCTGACCCCGGCGGGTAATGCAGGGACATGTCCCACCCCGGCTGCATCCCACCCGAGGGAGATCACGTTGTAGGCGGTGCCGATGGCCGATGTGGTCGTGGCGCTCGACCCGTAGGTGTCGGTGACGGTCACGGTGACCGCGATCTGAGCGGCCGGGTGAGCGCTGGCCCAGGTGGGGTCGGCGACCACTTGGAAGGTGCCGTCGGTTTGCTTGGTGACGGTGAGTGGGACCGTGGGATCGGCGCTCGCGACAGTGGTTGTCAACGTGTCATTTTCGGCGTCGTCGGCGGAGACCGACACCACCCAGGTGTTGCCCTCTCCGGGGGTTGTCGTCACCTGCCCGATGACCGGAGCGGCGTTGACGGTGACGGTGACGGTAGCGGTGGCTCCGCCGTTGAGGGTGTAGGTGAAGGTGTCGGTGCCGTGGAAGTTGGCGCCTGGGGTGTAGGTGACCCGAGAAACGGTGAAATCGATTGTACCGTTAGTGGGTTGAGTGACAGCGGTGATGGCTATCGGGCCGTTGTCGATGTCGGTATCGTTGGCCAGGACATCGATGGTGGTGGGTCCGCTGTCTTCGGCGACGGTGACGCTGTCACCGACCGCGATGGGTGTGTCGTCGACCCGGTCCACAATCACGGTCACCACGGCGACCGATCCGCCGTTGAGGGTGTAGGTGAAGGTGTCGGTGCCGTGGAAGTCAGAATTCGGTGTGTACGTGACACCGGTCGGGGTGAATGTGACTGTGCCATCGACAGGTTGGGTGACGGCAGTGATGGTTTTGGGCCCGGCGTCGATGTCGGTGTCGTTGACGAGCACGTCGATGATGGTGGGGCCGCTGTCTTCGGCGACGGTCACGGCATCGCCGACTGTGACGGGGGCGTCGTCGACGGGGGTGACGGTTACGGTGACCGTGGCGGTGGCGCCGCCGTTGAGGGTGTAGGTGAAGGTGTCGGTGCCGTGGAAATCGGCGCCTGGGGTGTAGGTGACCTCAGAGGCGGTGAATGTGACTGTGCCATCGACAGGTTGGGTGACAGCAGTGATGGCTATCGGGCCGGCGTCGATGTCGGTGTCGTTGGCGAGCACGTCGATGATGGTGGGGCCGCTGTCCTCGGCGACGGTGGCGGTGTCGCCGACGGCGACGGGGGCGTCGTCGACGGGGGTGACGGTGACGGTGACGGTGGCGGTGGCGCCGCCGTTGAGGGTGTAGGTGAAGGTGTCGGTACCGGTGAAATCCGCTGTGGGGGTGTAGATCACCGTGGTGCCGGTGACCACGACGTTGCCTTTGGCGGGCTGGCTCACTCCGGTGATGGTCTTGGGTCCGGCGTCGATGTCGGTGTCGTTGGCGAGCACGTCGATGACGGTGGGGCTGCTGTCCTCGGCGACGGTGACAGTGTCGCCCACCGCAACAGGTTTGTCGTCCACCGGCGTCACGATCACGGTCACGGTGGCAGTGGAGCCGTCGTTCAGGGTGTAAGTGAACGCGTCGGTGCCGTGGAAATCAGCTGCGGGGGTGTAGCTCAACGAGGGGCCGATCGCGGTGACCGTGCCGTGAGCAGGTGGGGTGACGCCGGTGACGACCTTCGGTCCGCCGTCGACGTCGATGTCGTTGGCCAGCACGTCGATGACGGTGGTCCCGCTGTCTTCTCCGACGGTGACGCTGTCACCCACCGCGACGGGCGCGTCGTCGACGGGGGTGACGGTGACCGTGACGGTGGCTGTTCCTGCGGAACGCCCGTCGGTCGCGGTGTAGGTGAACGTGTCGGTCCCGGTGAAGTCGGCGTTCGGGGTGTACGTGACACCGGAGGCGGTGAAAGTCACTGTGCCGCTGGTTCCCTGGGTGACACCGCTGACGGTCAGCGCGTCCCCGTTGGCATCGGTGTCGTTGTCGAGGACGGCGATGGTGACCGGCCGGTCCTCGACCGTGGTGGCGGTATCGCCGTTGGTCACCGGCGCAACGTGCACAGGGTTCAGCGTCACGGTCACGATCCCCGTGGCTGTGGTGGCACTGCGGGACAACGGGATACCGAAGAAGGTCCTGCGGGCGCCGGCATCGCTGACGGTATAGGTGAAGGTGTCGGTGCCACCGATCAGCGCGTAGGCGTCGTCCGGGTTGTAGGTGAACGTCCCGGTCGTTTGATCGACGGTCACGGTCCCGTGGGTGGGTCCACCCACCGCGCCTCGCCCGGGGACGGTGTAGACCAGCGGATCGTCGTCAACGTCGTCGGCGTCGAACTCTATGGGCCCGCTCACCGACGTCGCGGAGTCCAGCGTGAGGGTCACGCTCTGGGGCGTCGTCGTGGGCGTCGAGTTCGCGAAGGTGCGCTGCAATTCGCGCCGCACCCACGCCAGCACCACCCACAGCAGCGGAGGCTGCGACGGAGCTGCCGGAGCGCCTCCGGAGAACGGTGCCAGCACGGTGCTGACGAGGGCGCCGACGAGGGACACCGGCTGGGACACCGGAGTGGAGAGCGCGCCGACCGAAGATGCCGGCGCCTGGATCGCGGGACTCGTGCGCGGATAGGCGGCGGGGACGTCCGTCCGTGGCGGCTGGGAAGCGGGCTCCTCCGGAGGCGCGCTTGTCGGCAGATCCGCGACGGTCGTTGCCGTGATCGAGTGCACGGGTTCGGGCGTCGAGCCGGACTCCGGGTGAAGAGTCGACGGCGCAAGGGACTCGGCGGGGTCGGGGTCGGCGAGAGCCTCGTCGGTGGTGTCCTCGACGACGGGGTCGGCGGGCGGCTCAGGTGACGTGGCGGGGGTGGACGACGGCTCGGTGTCCTCCTCGGTCGGCTCGCTGCCGTCGGCATTCGGCTCGTCGCCGTCCGGGCCCGATGTTTCGGTGTCGTCCGAGTCCGACGGCCTGGTCGCAGCGGGCTTCGAGGGTGAGCTCGAGGATTCGCGGTCGGAGGTACCGGTGGTTCCGGACGCTGGTTCTCGGGAGGAGGAGCTCACCGACCCGTTGGAGCCGGCTCCTTCGTCCGCGAGGGCGGTGTGCGGGAAGGCGACGGCGGTGCCGACTCCCAGCGCCACTGCTAGAGCTCCGACACGACCGACGCAGCGGCTGACGCCCATTCCATGACTCCGATTGCACAACTGGTTAACAAGATCAGCTAGCCGATCCGGCGTCGCCACCTATATCTACCGCAGCGTAAATGCTCGGTACGGCGTTTTCCGACAATGCACGGTGCTTTGCAGCAAAGTTCAGTAGTCCCGACGCCGGCAACGCCCGTAGCTCAGTAGTCGCTGCAGCATCGACGTCAGCGATCGGCGTCGGCCGCCCAGCGGTCGTCGAGTGGACATCGTCAAGGTCACTTCGTAGCCTGTCCCGGGGGCATCGACGGCGGGCCGGAAGCGGTCCTCGAACGAAGGGTCGGGAGAATTCGCGTGACCGGCGTGCGCCACCCCCTTCGACAAGCGGTCTGCGGTGCCGCGGCTGCCTGCCTGGTCGCCGTGACGGCGATCGGCGATGTCCACGCCGATCCGGCGTCAGACGCCCTCGCCACGCTCAACGACCTCTCCCAGCAGGCCGTTCAGAGTCGTGAAGCCCTCACCGCGGCGCAGCGGGACGCGGACGTCAAGTTCGCCGAGCAGGCTGCCGCCGACGACCGGCACCGCGCCGATCGGGCCGCGCTGGACGCCGCGAACGCCGAGCTGGATCCCCTCCAGAACGCCGTCAACCGGATGGCAGCGATGGACTACACCAGCGGGCGCAACGGGCAGGGCGCTGCCGTGCTGACCGCCTCCTCGCCCCAGAACCTGATCGACCGGTTGTCACTGCAGCGCACGGTCGGCGCGCGGATGGCCGAGAACATGAAGGCCTATCGGGCGGCCCGTGAGCGCGCCGCCGAGGCAACTCAGGCGTCCGAGAAGTCGGCTGCCGACGCCCGCGCCGCGGCCGAGCACGCGGAGGCGGTGCGTGCCGACCTGCAGGCGAAACTCGGTGAGCTGCTGCGCCAGATCGCCGCCGCTGAGGCGCAGTACGCGGCGCTGACACCGCAGCAGCAGGCGATCGTCGACGCCGCGCCGCCGCCGGCCGCCGCGCCCGCCCCGCCGATCCTCGCCCTACCCGGCATACCTCCCGGCGACGTCGCCCCGCCCCCCGCGGCGCCGATCCTGGACATCCCCGAGGCGTTGCCGATGGGTGTCGCGGTCGAGGCCGGGCTGCAGCCGAACGCCATCCTCGCCGCGCGGGCCGTCAGCCATCAGTTCCCGCAGATCGCCGAGATCGGCGGGGTCCGGCCGGACTCCAAACCGTGGCATCCGAGCGGCCTGGCGATCGACATCATGATCCCCAACCACGGCAGCCCCGAGGGCATCGCGCTCGGCGACCAGATCATGGCCTACGCGATGGCCAACGCCGCCAGATTCGGACTCCAGGACGTGATCTGGCGCGGGACCTACTACACGCCGGCCGGTCCGCAGGCGTCAGGCTACGGCCATTTCGACCACGTGCACATCACGGTGATGCCGCGGCGCTGAGCCTCGTCAGGGATGCAGGTTCCACTGGCCGCAGTCCTGGGCCAGCACGTCGTTGACGTCGACGCGGATGCCGCCGACGATCGGCCCCGGATTTGACGCGGTGTCGATGATGCGCTGGTAGAGGACCGCGCCCGGGTAGATCTGACCGTTCGACCAGGACCGCGTCTGCCACGCCCACACGCGGCCGGGGGTCCCCGACCGACCGATGACGCCGTCGGCCGTCGCCCACTGGCACGGCCTGACGCCCGCGTAGATCCCGGTGCGCTGCACTCCGATCACCGAGTTGATGCCGCGGAACCATGGCAGCGCGAGGTCGTTCCACGCCTGGCGGTCGATGTCGTCGTCGACGCTGAAGAAGATCGGCGCGCTCTTGCCACCGCCGGCGGCGGTGTGCAGTGCCCACCCGGTGCGCGCGTCGGCGACGCCACCGGCGAACCCGCGGGTGAAGTCCGACGGCGCCGTTCCGCCCGGCTTGCCGTACTGGTAGTTGCTGACGATCACCAGCCCGGCCGCGGTCAGTTGCTTCGCATACGGCAGCGTGATCGGCTTGGCGCCGAAGTTCGACCCGGGCCGTGAGGTCGACACGTAGTTGATCACCCCGGAGTGCCCGGCCGCCCGGATGTCCTGCGCGGGGATCTGGCGCATCGCGAAATCGATCAGCGTCGGAGCGGCGGCCGACGCCGCCGGTGCCAGCGCAGCAGCTGCTGCGTTCAGCCCGGCCAGCGCCGAGGCCGCGGCGGCGTAGCGCAGCGCGTCACGCCGGGTTATCGACACCGGGCGATGTTAACAATGTGATGGATGTGGCCGGCGGGATCTGCGTCGGGACACGCCGGGGGGCGACGCCCGGTTCAGGCGATAGCCCACAACCCCAGGCTGATCACGAAGACGCTGAGGCCCAGCGTCGTCTCCAGGACCGTCCACGTTTTCAGGGTGGTCTTGACGTCCATGTTGAAGAAGCGGTTGACCAGCCAGAACCCGGAGTCGTTGACGTGGGACAGCACAGTCGCGCCGGCCGCGATCGCCATGACCAACGCCACGAGCTGCAGGTTGCTCAGGTCGGCCGCGGCGACCGCGGCGCTGATCAGACCCGCGGTCGTGGTCAGCGCGACGGTGGCCGAACCCTGCGCGACGCGCAGCAGCGTCGAGATGATGAACGCCTGCAGGATCAGCGAGATCCCGAGATTCGACAGCGAACCACTCAGCGCGTCGCCGATACCGCTGAGGCGCAACACGCCACCGAACATGCCGCCGGCGCCGGTGATCAGGATGATCGCGCAGATCGGACCGAGGGCTTTGTCGAGGATGTCGCTGACCGTGCCCATCGACCGGCCGCGCAGTCCGAGCACGAGGGTCGCCACGATGACGGTGATCAACAGCGCGATCGAGGTCGTGCCGATCAGCTTGAGGTATTCGGCCCACGTCGCGCCCTCCTCGATCACGCCCGCCGTCATCAAGGTGTCGATGACGGTGTTGAACGAGATCAGCACGAACGGCAGCAACAGCACGCCGAGCACCGTGGCGAAGGCCGGTGCGGTACGGGTGGCCGTGGTCGCGGCGCCTGTTCCGGGGGTGTCGTCGGTGGGGTGTTCGGTGTCGCGGCCTCCGTTGATCTCACCGAACAACGCGGTCGGAATGTCGACGTGGATGCGTCGGCCCATGGCCTGGGACACCAGATAGGCGCCGACGTACCAGGCGGCGACGGCCACCGGAGCGCCGACGAGCAGGGTGAGACCGATGTTGGCGCCGAGCAATTCGGCCGCGGCAACGGGACCCGGGTGCGGCGGGACCAACGCGTGCATGGCCGCGAAGGCGCCGGCGGCGGGGAATGCGTACAACAGCAGTGAGCCGCCGAAGCGCCGTGCCACCGTCATGATGATGGGCAGGAACACCACCAGCCCGGCATCGAAGAAGATCGGGAAACCGAACAGGAGCGCCGCGACGCCGAGCGCCAGCGGGGCCCGCTTCTCGCCGAAGCGGCCGATCAGAGTGTCGGCGAGAACCTGTGCGCCACCGGTGATCTCGAGCAGCCGGCCGATCATGACGCCGAACCCGACGAGCAGGGCGACCGAGCCGAGGGTGTTGGAGAAACCGAATGTCAGGGCGCTGGGGACGTCGGCGACCGGGATCCCCGCCGCCAGCGCGGTCAGCAGGCTCACCAGGACCAGCGCGACGAACGCATGCAGTTTGACCTTGATGATCAGGAACAACAGCAGTGCGACCGCGCCGGCTGCGATCAGCAGCAGCGTGGTGGTTCCGAATGCCGGATCAATGGCCTCCATCGTTCCCCCTCACCGCAGCGCTGTGTGTGCCTGAAATCATCGGTCCTCCTCGGCTGTCGGGGAATGCGTTGAGCTGATGTAACTTTCGATGATGCCGTCGATGCTCTGATCGACGTCGATGACGACTCCACGCTCGTCCGGCTCCAGTGGCTCCAGCGTCTGGAACTGTGACTGCAGCAGGTTCGCCGGCATGAAGTGGCCCGGCCTGCTCGCCTGTCTTCTGCTGATCGTCTCGACGGCCCCGGCCAGGTGCAGGAACTCGATGTCCGGGCAGTGCCGGCGCAGCTGGTCCCGGTAGAAGCGCTTCAGCGCCGAGCAGCTCATCACGCCGCCGTGCGGATGGTCGGCCAACCATTCGCCGATGGACTCCAGCCAGGGGTACCGGTCCTCGTCGTCGAGCGGGTGGCCGGCGGACATCTTGGCGATGTTGGCCGGCGGGTGGAAGTCGTCGGCGTCCGCGAAGGGCACACGCAGACGTTGCGCGAGCGCGGCGCCCACGGTCGATTTCCCGGAGCCGGAGACCCCCATGACGACGATCGGTATTGCCATGCCTCTGCCTTGTCAGATGTGTGTGTCGTCACACAGTGTGGTGGAATAGGCAGACTATTGCAAGACCCTCACGGCAATCACTGGTTCTTTCCGACTATGCCGCGCGTTCTGGCATGATCAGCTGATGCTCGAACGGCCTGTTGTCGGTGCTCTCCACAGCAGTCTGGTGACCGCGTTGGGTACCGGCATCGTCTCTGGGAAGTACCCCGTGGGGTGCGTTCTGACTCTCGAGGCGGTCAGCGCCGAGCACGGAGTGTCCCGCAGTGTGGCGCGCGAGGCCGTCCGCGTGCTGGAGTCGATGGGCATGGTCGAATCGCGGCGCCGCGTCGGGATCACGGTCCTGCCCGCCGACCGGTGGAACCTCTTCGACCCCGTGGTGATCCGATGGCGCCTGGAGGTGGGCGACCGCACGGCACAATTGGTCTCCCTGTCGGAACTGCGCATGGGTTTCGAACCGGCCGCCGCGGCGCTGGCGGCTCGACGTGCCAGCCCGCACCAGTGCCGGGTGATGGCGACCGCGGTGTCGGACATGGTGATGCACGGGCGAACAGGCGACCTCGATGCATATCTGTTGGCGGACAAGTTGTTTCACCAGACGATGCTGGAGGCCAGCGGCAACGAGATGTTCCGGGCGCTCAACGGGGTGGTCGCCGAGGTGCTGGCCGGCCGAACCCACCACGGCATGATGCCGGAGAAGCCGAACATGGCGGCGATCGCGCTGCACGACGAGGTCGCTCGTGCGATCAGGATGGGCGAGCAGGAACAGGCGCAGCGGGCGATGCGCGCCATCATCGACGAGTCGGCGACCGCCATAGTCGAGGATGCACCGGGGGAGTAGTCCCGACCGGGAGGGTTTCGCGGGTCAGCCGGCCGGCGTCACGTCCGCGCCGGAGCCTTTCGCGGCCGCCTTGGCGCGGATCTCGGCGCGCACCGGTTTCGTGCCGCGCACGAAGCCGTTCGGCGACACCGATGCCGACACCAGCGTCGTCTCCCCCTTCGCGAACGGGTGGAAGCCGACACCGGCACCGCCGCGGCCCTTCACCGGGATGTCGGCGACGTCGGTGACCTTCCAACCCTTTTCGGACACCGACAGGATCGCCTCGCCGTTACCGCAGGTGAGCGGCAAGGCCGCGATGACAGAATCTTCCGGGTGGCCTGCCGCCAGTTTCACCCCCGCCACGCCGTTGCCGGCCGCGCCCTGGGGATTGACCGCCGCCGGATCGATGCGCAGGACACGGCCGCGCCGCGTGATCAGCGCCAGGTGTGAGCCCGGCGCGAGGACCCCGGACTGCAGCAGCCCGGTGATGTCCGGCGAGACGGGGATGTCGCGGATCTTGAACGGAAGTCCGCCGCCGGTGGTGAACTTGATCCGCCCGTCGGTCCACACCGCCCAGCCCAGGCCGGAGGACAGCAGTGTTCCGTGGCTGTCGGAGAACACCCCGCGGTCGTCGAGGCGCCAGGCGGCGTTCACCTTCCGCTCCCGGGGCCCGTCCTCGGAGTTGTTCGCGGCCACCGGGGTGGCGTCGTAGTCCAGCACGGTCCGCCGGTCGTACTCGGGCCCCTTGAACAGTTTCGCGGTCTCGACCAGCTCCTGGTCGATCACCTTGCGGCGCGCATCCGGGTTGGACACCAGCTCGGTGAGCGCGGCGAACTCCGCATCGAGCTTCTCCGCCTCGGCCTGCAGCTCGATGACATCGAGCTTGGTGAGGCGCCGAAGCTGAAGTGCCAGAACGTAATCGGCCTGGACGGCATCGATCGCGAAACGCTCCTGCAAGCCCTGGCGGGCATCGTCGACAGTGTCGGAAGCCCGAATGATCGCGACGGCAGTATCAATGTCCAGGTGGATCGTCATCAGGCCCGCGACCAGGTGACGGCGCGCGGTGACCTTCTCCAGCCGGTACTCGCTGCGGTGCAGGACCACCGAATCCCGCAGGGACAGGAACGCGGCGATCAACTCACGCACCGACCACCACCGAGGCACCCGGTTCTCGTCGAGAGCGACCAGGCTTGCGGCGAACGACGACTCCAGCGGAGTCAGGGCCAGGAGCTGGTCGCGGATCTGCTCGGCGCTGTGGCCGCGCTTGGCCGTGACCACGATGCGCAGTCCGTTGCGGCGGTCGGTGAGGTCGGACATGTCGGCCACGCCGGCCATCTCGCCGGACTCGACCAGGGCCCGGATCCTGTCCTGCACAGTGCCGCTCGCGACACCGGGTGGCAACTCGGTGATGATGCAGTTCTTGCCGTCGACCGAGACCGTGCCCCGGACGGTGAACAGACCGCGGCCGGTGGTGATGTACTCGCGCAGTCCGTCCGTACCGATCACCGACGCACCACACCCCCAGTCCGGTCCGGGAATGAGCTTGACCAACCGGTCGTCGGTCATGTTGGGCGTCTTGAGCAGTGCCCGGCACGCCGCCATCACCTCGCGAGGATTGTGCGCGGGCACCTTGGTCGCCCAGCCTTCGGCGATGCCGACCGCGCCGTTGCACAGCAGCACCGGCCACTGCGCCGGCAGCACCGTCGGTTCGGTCCACTCACCGTCGAACGTCGCGACCATCGGCACCGCATGGCTGTCGAGTTCGGCGGTCAGCGCCGCGCCCGGTGCGGACAACCGCATCTCGGTGTAGCGGTCCGCGGCGGGGATGTCACCCTGGATACGGGGGAAAGCGCCTTGTCCGTCAATGACTTTCACGCGCTGGAAGTCAGCGGCCATCAGCGCCGCGGCACCGTACATCGAGGCGCCGCCGTGCGGATGCAGGTTGCCGGTCACCGCCGAGCAGATCTTCGAGGACTTCTGGGGCTTGTTCCCGGGCAGCAGCCTCGACTCGTGCATCTGGTAGAGCAGCCGCCGCTGACCGGGCTTGAGCCCGTCGAACGCCGACGGGATGGCGCGGTCGCTGACGCTGTAGAGCGCGAAGGTCAGCTGATAGTGGTTCCAGTACTCGTCGGCGCTCTGGTCGAGCACCAGTTCAGGGTTCTGCTCGATGGTCGCGGTCACGTCTGTTGTCTCCTGCGTACTACGTCAAGTCGAGGGAAGCGGTGTCGACACGGGCGGCGATCTCGGCCATCCACGTGCGCCGGCCCTCGGGTGGTCCGCCGAAAAGCGTGTGGTGCAGCTTCTTCTCGGCATCGTCGGGATGCAGACGAATCACTGTGCGCCGCTGGGGATCCAACACCGTGTTCCAGAAGTCGTCGGCGTCCATCTCGCCGAGGCCCTTGTTGCGCTGCACCTCGACCTTGCGCTTGGACGTCTCCTTGAGCCGGGCCACGGCCGCGTCGCGCTCGGATTCGTCCTGGCAATAGATGCGCTCGTCACCGGCCTTCACGACGAACAACGGCGGCAGGGTCACGTAGACCATCCCGGCCTCGACCAGCGGACGGTAGAAGTCGAGGAACATCGAGATCAGGCTCGAGTTGATGTTTCCGCCGTCGGGGTCGGCGTCGGAGGCGAACAGGATGCGGTCGTAGCGGCACAATTCCGGATCGCAGTTGTCCCGCACACCGCAGCCCAGGATGCGCTCGATCGAATCGAACTCGTCCTTGGCGCGGGCCTTGCTCAGCGCGAACCCGTAGACGTTGGGCGGCTTGCCCTTGAGCGGGAACGCGGCCTGGAAGGTCGCATCGCGCGCCGCCTTGATCGTCCCGAGCGCCGAGTCGCCCTCGCACAGGAACAGTTCAGCACCCGAGCCTCGCCCGGTTTCCCTGCTGGGCAACAGCTTCGGCGGCAGCGACAGGTTCGTGCCCAGGCCTTTGGCCTTCGACGCCGCTCGTGAACGTGCCTTGGCGCCTTCGGCGCTGCGCCGTGCGCGCGCCGACTCGAGGGCGAGCTTCGTCCAGAGCGACACGGTGTCGCTGTTGGCCGGGTTCGCGGCCCACACGGTGACGCTGCGCGCGACGTCCGGTGCCATCGCGATGTTCAGCGAGCGGGACGACACCGCGGTCTTGGCCTGCGAGTCCCACGCCACGTCGGGGGCGCGGGTGTCGACGGCCAGCGCGGTGACGGCGGCGAAGTCCTGCGGCTCCGGGCCCTCTTCGCCCTTGGCCAGGCCCAGGTCGCGGATGCGGGAGGCGCGGTCGGCCAGCGCCTCGGAGAGGCCTTTGACCGCGGCGGTCAGATGCGATCCGCCACCGGGCGTGCGGACGGTGTTGCAGAACGCGGCCACCGTCGCCGGTTCGGCGGGACCGGCGGTCAGCGACCAGCGGAACGGCGTCGGCCCGCGTCCGGTGGTGTACTCGCCGCGGCCTTCGACGACGGCGCGCACGCCGGGGGCCGGGGTGCCGGCGGCGGTGCACATCAGGTCGAGCAGCGTGTCGGTGCCCCATGGGCCCTTGAACGGCTCGAGCAGCGCCGGCGGTATCTCCTCGCCGGGCCAGCCCTCGTCGACGACGAAGAGCTGGACACCCGGGGACATCCGTGCGGCGGCGTGGGCGCGCAGCAACACCTCGCAGACGTCCACCGTGGAATCCGGCACGACGGCCGGGTCGAACAGGATGCGCACCGTGGTGCCGTGCGCGTCGGGCTTGCGGTTGCCGACGCCGCGCAGCTTCTGCGTGTCGGAGCGGGTGAACGGTGCGTCGGGGTCGAACTCCTTGCCCTCGAACACGCCCGGGTAGCCGCGACCGAAGCTCTGCAGATAGGTCTTGCCCCCGCGGCGCACCGTCACATCGGTGCGCGCGGAGATGAATACCGCTGCTGCGGCGCCGATTCCGTTGAGGCCGGCCCCGGTGCTGGTGGCGTCGGTGTGGGCGGAGAACTTGCCGCCCGCGCGGGCGGTGCCCAGCGTCTTGACGATGCCGTTCTTGCCCGTCGTCGGATCGGTGTCGACGGGCAGGCCGCGGCCGTCGTCGGCGACGCTCACCGAACCATCGGCGTGCAGCGTGATCGTGACGACCGATCCGCCGTGGTCGGGGTCGGCGACCTCCTCGACCGCGTTGTCGATCAGCTCGCGCAGCGCGGTGTTCAGCACGTCCAGACCGAGGTTGACCGCCGGCCGCAGGCGGGTGTGCTGGACATCGTCGAGCTCGGTGATGTCAGCGGCGGTGTAACTCACGTCTCAGAATTCTTTCGATCAGCAGTGGGGCTTTCGGGGGAATGGTAGTGGTCCGAGGCGACAATCCCGCACATCCGCACGTGACGAAGATCGCCTAGCTTCCGTAGAGGTGCAGCGCCCTGGCTGCTTCGGTGGCCACGGCACCGCTCAACGGCGTGATCGGGGGACCGCCACGCTGGTGGATCACATTTCCCAGGATGACGACGTAGGTGTCCGACTCCGGATCCAGCCACACCGACACACCGGTGAAGCCCGTGTGACCGAAGCTGCCGACCGGGAACACCGACCCGCGGGGCCCGGAGTGCGCGGTGTCGATGTCCCAGCCGAAGCCGCGCAGGTCCCGGCCCGGCGCGGGTTGCTGCGGTGTCGTCATCATCCGGGCGCCGGCCTGCGAGAGCGGAAACGGACTGGGACGGCCGGCGACGCGATCGAGCAGGGCCTGGGCGAACCGGCCCATGTCGTGGACCGTGGTGAACACGCCGGCACTTCCGGCCACCCCGCCCATCCGGCGGGCAGTGGGGTCGTGCACGGTCCCGCGGAGCGGGTATCCGTAGTCGGGATTGAGGCCCGGGGTGTCCTCGTCGAGAGCCGTCGGGGCGATGCGCTCGAGCAGGTCGATGTTCCACGTCCCGTCCGGGCAGTTGTCGACCGCCTGCCCGTGCGGGTCCGCGGCGATCGCTGTCCCCCGAACACGGTGCGGACCACAGACTTTGGTGACCGGCAGATAGCGTGTTTCCGACATCTTCAGTGGCGCAAAGACATTGCGATCAACATAGGAGTCCTCGGGTTCGCCGGTGATCTTCTCCACCAGAGCGCCGAGGATGATGAAGTTGATGTCCGAGTAGTGGAAACCCTCGCCGGGGTCCGAGACCACCCACGCACCCAGGGCCCGCCGCACCCCGTCGGCTTTGTCGGGTCCGGCCAGTCCCCACGGGCCGTCCAGGCTCAGATCACCCGCGATTCCCGAGGTGTGGGTCAGCAGCATGCGCACCGTGACCGCGGCGCGACGCGGATCGCCGGCCGGGTTGAACCCGGGCAGATACGTCTGCACCGGTTCGTCGATGCGGACCCTGCCCTGCTCGTGCAGCTGCATGACGGCGGTGGCCGTCGCGAGGCTCTTGGTCAGGGACGCGATGTCGAAGACGGTGTCCTCGGTCATCGGCTCGGCGGGGGCCGGCGCGCCGTCCAGACCCGGTTCGCTCTCGAGCTTCCGGACGCCGAATGCGCGCCGGAACACGACCTTTCCGGCATGCCCGACCTGCACCACCGCCCCCGGCAGCCGTCGTGCGGCGATCGCGTCCTCCACGAGTCGGGCGACCGCGGAGAAATCGCCGGTGGGAGTCACCTCGGGAACCGGGGGCGGCGGTGACGGGAGCACCCGGGTCGGGGTGGCCGGTGGGCGGACTGCCGATGTACCGGGTGGCTCAGGTCGATCCCCGCACGCCCCGAGAGCCAGCACGACGGCGCCGGCGGCGCCGAGCCGGCGGAGTCGCGTCGATGACCGCGTCATCCGACCGACGGTAGCCGTGCCCGGCGTCGACGACACCGGATCCGAGGGTCAGGCCGTACGAGCGCTCCACTCCGCTGTCCGTTCCGGAGCCGCCTCGGCGAGCGCGGCGCGGGTCTTCCCGACGCCGAAGTCTTTGCCGTACACCGGTGTTCCGGGCTGCTGGCGCCAGGATTCGGAGACCGGGCCGGCGTTCACGGGGTCGAATCCGAGTTGGTCGACGACGATGTGGACCAGTTCGCGGTTCGGTCCGTCCTCGCCGGCGACCGGCAGTGCGATGCGTCCCGGTGATCCGGTGGAGGTGCCTCGCTCGAGCAGGTGCTTCCAGAAGATCCCGTTGAAGACCTTGTACACCGGCGCGCCGATCTGCTCGGCGACCCAGGCGCTTTCGGGTTGTCCGTCCTCGATGGCCGCGATCTCGCCGTCACGCTGCTGCGGGTAGTAGTTGTTGGTCTCGATCACCGGTGCACCCGGTTTCCGCGCATCGACGATGCCGTCGGCGAGGTCGGGAACGTTCTTCTGCGGGATGCTGACGATGACCAGGTCGGCGTCGGCGGCGGCGTCCTTGGCCCACACGGCCGTCGCGCCGGTCTCCCTTTCCAGGTCCGCCAGGGTCTCAGGGGAACGGGAGTTCGCCACGTTCACCTCGTGGCCCAGTTCCCGTAGCCGGCGTGTCAGTGTCCCGCCGATGTGGCCCGCACCGATGATCCCGATCTTCATGCTTCCTCCGTATGTGTTGCCTGGGCGGGGCAACACCGGGCGTGGGGAGGCTATTCCGCTCGCCGGAAACCGTCAGGGACTGTCGAGTACCGTCACCAACCCGCGGTCGCCGTCCACGCGCACGCGGTCACCGGTGCGCAGCACCTGCGTGCCCACCAGAGTGTTGACCACGCAGGGCAATCCGTACTCGCGTGCCACCACGGCGCCGTGCGACACCGAGCTGCCGATGTCGGTGACCAGGGCGGCGATCACCGCGAAGTACGGTGTCCAGCCGACATCGGTGACCGGAGCGACCAGGATCTCGCCGGGCTGCAGATCGCGCGCCTCGACGACCGAACGTGCCACGCGGACAACACCTTCCACCGTGCCGTGACCGGCCGGCCGTCCCGCGACCACACCGTCGCCGGAGACGGCTGCGCGCACGATCGGCGTCGGCCGCCCGACCGACACGTCGCCGAACTCGAGCGCGGCCTGGAACGGGAGGGCCTCGCGACGCTGCCGGGCGCGGTGCACCAGCTCGGTGACGTCGTCGCCGGACACCACAAGGGGCAGTTCGCGGCGGTCGAAGAAGAACACCAGGTCCGCGTCCGGCAGACGCCCGGCCTCGTGCAAGACCTCACCGAGGTGGCGGTAGCCGCGCTTGAGCAGATGCGCCATCAATGCCATCCGCGACTTGGTCTCCTCCCGGCCGCGGGCGCCCGCCTGCGCCAGGCGGGCCAGCACCCGCAGGGTCCGCGACTGTGCCGGATCCGAGGGCGCGGTGGCGGCGGGGTTCTCCGGTGCCGCCCCGCGCAGCATGACCTGCATCATCGCGCCGAGACCGTCCGGATCATCCGCCCAGGACGGATCCCGCATGCACAGTTCGCGGTAGCCGCGGTGCCCGTGCCGGTCCAGGAACGTGCGGAGGGCGGCCCCGCTCGGCGTCTCCGCCGCCCGCAGCCGGGTGACGGCCTCGCCCGCGGGGGCGGCAAGGAACCGGGCGGCGGCGTCCCCGTCGCGCCGCAGCATCGAGACCACCGCGGTGAGTTCCTCGACCATCAGGGCACTTTCGACGCCCGCCCCGGTCATCAGCCGGATGGCCTCCGCGCTGCCCGCGGTGTCGGACGCGCCACGCTTGGCGGCACGGCGCACGAGGTGGCTCTCCAGCACATTGGCCGCGACCGCTGACCGCGACGACGACCGGACGTGGATCAGCGTGACCTCGCGGTAGATGTCGACGCCGGCCTCGAGGTGGCGCAGTACGACGGCAGGGTCGCGGCTGGTGATCGGCGGAAACGCGGCGATGGTCTGCGGCAGGCGGCGGATCGCGGGAGCCGAGCTGAGCGCGAAGGTGCTGAGCCGGACAGTGTTGATCAGCTTGCGCACGAACGGTTTCGGCGGTCCGGGCTCCAGTTCGTCGATCACGCGGCCGCATACCGACAGCGAGAACTGCTCCAGGGAGTTGCCGAGGATGCCGGAGCTCAGCGCCGTGCCCTCAGTCATGTTCAGGAACATGTGGCCGAAGAAATAGCCGACCTGGCGCGCGCGGTCCTCGTAGCGCTCCTGGACCCCGCCGGCGACCTGGACCATCTGCATCGCGTAATCGATGGCGTGCCCACTGACCGATGCGGTCAACGGGCAGAACGCCCCCGGCATCATCTCGCCGATGTTGCAGCGGGTGTACACATGGGTGGGTCCGGTGACCGGGGTGTCCATCTCGTTGGGGTCACCGGGCAACGTGGTGATCGGGCGCGCCTGCAGCCACCACAGCAGCCCGTCGCGGTCGATCGCCCATTCGAGGTCCAGCGGGCGGCCCCAGTGCGCGGCGGCCAGCAGTGCCCCGGTGCGGATCCGGTCGATCTCGTCGTCGGCCAACGCGGGCTGTGACGAAGCTTCCGTGGTGACGGTGTCCCCCGCGTGGGTCAGCACGAAGTGGTCCGACGCGGTGGACCCGTCGACCAGGCTCTCCCCGAGCCCGCGCACCGCGTCGATCACCAGCAGGTCCCGCCGTCCCGAGGTCGGGTCGGCGGTGAAGACCACGCCCGCGGCGCGGGCGTCGACCATCTGCTGGACCACCAGGTGCATCCTGGCGGCTGCACCGCCGTCCTGGTAGGCCGCTGCGCGCTCGGAACCGGCTGAGCGGACACACTTCTCGACGGCCGCGGTCAGCTCGTCGACAGAACCGACACCCAGCACCGTGTCGTACTGGCCGGCGAACGAGTGCTCGGCGCCGTCTTCTCCTGCGGCCGACGAGCGTACCGCGACCGGGGTCTGACCGGCGGCGCGCATACGCGAAAACCGTTCTGTCACCGCGTCACCGAGCGAGGTGCCGGAGGCGTCAGCGATCACGAACCCCGGAGGAACCGGCAACCCGAGTCGCGTCAGCTCGGCGAGTCCCAGCGCCTTGCCGCCGAAGCTGTCGTCGAGGACGTCGGCGAGATCGACGATCCGTGAACTTGCGTCAAACACCGGCATAACGTTACACCTGTCACGTATATGAGCAGCGACAATGGACGGCCCCGGGACACGCGGATCGACTCCGCGGTACTCGATGCTGCCGCCGAGCTGCTGTTGGCGGTGGGTTATGCGGATCTGACGGTCGCCGCGATCGCCGAGCGGGCGAACACGTCGCGGCCCGCGGTGTACCGGCGCTGGCCGAGCAAGGCCCACCTCGTGCACGAGGCGGTGTTCCGCGAAGCGGACACCTCCCGGGTGCCGGTGACGGGTGATCTGGGCCGGGACCTGCACAGCATCGTCGCGCGCACCGCAGCGCTGCTGACCTCCCCGCTCGCCCGCCTCGCGGTCCCCGGGCTGATCGGGGAGGCGGCCTCGGACCCGTCGTTGAACCAGCGGGTGCTGGACCGGTTCGCCGGCAGCGGCTGGAGCGGTCTGGACGCCTACCTCGCCGATGCCGCCGCGCGCGGGGAGTTGCGCGCGGGTTTCGACGCCGCGGCCCTGCTGGAGGTGGTGATCGGGTCGGCGCTGGCCGCGGTCCTGGTGCGGGGACCCGACGGACTGACCGATACGTGGGTTTCCGACACCACCGCGATCCTGCTCGACGGCGTGCGCGCGCGCTGAGGTCCCGGCGGAATCAATCCGCTGCGTCCCGGGTTTCAGCAGACATCCGGGTTTCCGGTGACGAGCAGGAAAGAGGCGAGGGCCGTGAAGAAGATCGGATTGCTCAGTGTGGTCGCAGGAGCGTTGTCGGCGGCCGTGATCGGCTTCGCCGGAGCGGCGCAGGCCGACGGCACCGGTCCGGCGTTCGGCGGGCAGGGCGACGGAAACGGTTACGGTTGGGGCGATTACGGCTACGGCCGCGACAGCAACAACCCCTGGCTGAACCAGCTCTACCCCCAGGTGAAGGTGCCGAAGGTCGACACGCGGGTGCGCAACTGAGGCCGGGCGCTAACACCTGTGCTCGACTCTCCGATATCCCGGGCATGACAGCGATCCGGGCGGTGGGCACGCTTGCCGTTTCACTCGGCGTGGCATGGGCGGGAGTTCCCACCGCACACGCTGACACATTTGCCCAACTCGCACCCGTTCCGGTGCAGCCGTCCCCGGCATGCGGCGGCACCGTGCGGGCCGAGGCGATGGTGGCGCCGGTGCAGACCGAGGACCGGGTCGAGAACGGCGTGCGGGTGACGATCAACTACGACGCCGGAATCTATGACGGGTCGTGTGCGCTGACCGTGACCGCCGCGTGGACCAACCTCGACACCGGACGTGCCGGAAGCGGTGACATCACCGCGGTGTCGACCATCGACGGGCACTACGGCTTCATCGGTTACGCCAACACGATGTTCGTGACGGGTGAGGAAGACGTCGTGGTGACGCTCAGCTCGCACCCGGACGCCCAGCTGCGGGTGACCGCCTGAACCGGTCTGTCCCACTCTCACTGTAGGCCGGGAAGGGGGTCTTGCGGCAATACCCCCCTGGTGCGGCACAATCGCGCGGTCCGAATGAGCCGGCGAACAGGGAGTGGTTATGGTGCAGCGGCCGAAGCCTTTTGAAGTCCACGCCTCAGGGGCGTATCTGCACGGCACCAAAGCTCAACTGGCTGTGGGCGATTACTTGATGCCCGGGTACCGGTCCAACTACGACGACCGGCGGGTGATGAATCACGTCTACATCACCCAGACCCTGGACGCCGCGGTGTGGGGAGCCGAGTTGGCCGCCGGCGAAGGCCGAGGCCGCATCTACATCGTGGAACCGCAGGGACCCTTCGAGGACGACCCGAACGTGACCGACAAGAAGCTGCCCGGCAACCCGACGCGGTCATTCCGCACCCGCGAACCGGTCCTGGTCGTCGGCGAGATCACCGACTGGGAAGGGCATTCCGACGAACAGTTGCAGACCATGCGGGACAACCTGGCAGAACTGCGGCGCCGGGGGCTCGACGTCATCTACGACTAGAGACCTCAGAGGTCGAACGTCGTCGTCTCGGCGACCGACCGGCGCGACACCGGCGGGAGCGGATCGCCGACCGACTGCGGCCCGAGCCGGATCAGTGCCTGCGGAACCGCCTGCCCGTCGAAGAGCTCGCACGACAGCATCAGGCGGTCGCGGGCCTCGCGCAGCGCCTCGGTGAGCGGGCATGTGACGAGCCCGAGCGCCGCCGCCGACAGCGTGACCGCGCTGAGCGCTTCCCCCGCGCGCAACCGCATCGCCTCGGTGTCGGTGTCGGTCGCCAGCACGAGCATCGCGGCGTCATCACCGGGGTGGCCCGGCGACCCGTCGCCGTAGCGCAGCGCGACGGTGTCCCCGTCCCGGGCCCACCGCGCCGACGGCACCACCGTCAGCCTGACCCCGAAACGTTCCGCACGCAGCATCAGCAGTTCGATCGTGCCCGCGTCCAGGTCGCCTCGGAAGGGTCGGCGATCGGCCCGTCGACGCGATATCGCCTCGACCAGTTCCAGGCTCCCGCCTCCCGGGGGTGCGGGTTCGAGTTCGACCGTCGCCAGCACGTCGTGGTCGGGGAAGCGGTGGATGCGGCTCGACCAGCCCTGCGCCGCCAGCGCGACCGCGCAGTGGTGCAGGACCGCGCCGCAACTGAGGACGACGTCGCGCCGGTCGTGGTCGGAGTCCCCGAGGCGCCGGGTCCAGTCGGCGAACAGCATGACCCCGCGATCATCGACGAGCCAACGCCACGGCTGTGCGTTGCGGGCCGACGGGGCGTGTGCGGCGAGGTCCAGTACGCGCTCCAGAGCGGGCGCGTCGGGAAATGCCGTGGGCATACCGCGATTGTAGGAGAGACGTGGGAAAGCCCTGGTCGGCTCAGCCCCAGGTGCTCAGGCCCCACAACGACATGACCGGCGCCACCAGCGACGCGTGCACGATGCGGCCGAACGCATCGTCACTGTGCGCGAACAGGATTCCGACCGCCGCGACCGTCCCGTCTGGTTGGCGCGCGTACACCGGCGCGCCGGAGTCTCCGAGATCGTCCCAGGCGCGGAAGGACACCTGGTTGTCGGTGACCGACGTGACGGGCCCGCACGACAGCCCCGTGCGTGCGCCGGACTTGCACAGCTCGGGTTGTTCCCGCCGCACGTCGTCGCCGGACATCACCCGGGACACCCGCATGCCGTCGACCTGGTCGACCAGCGGGACCGAGCTGCCCGCCAGATCCACCAGACCGACGTCGCGGACGCCCGGCAGCACCTCCCACCGCACGTAGCGGCCGACCACCCGGTCGCCGGTCGGGGTGCGCTGCAGCACCGTGTCGTTGAGCGGGTCACGGTCGCAGTGGCCCGCGGTGAGCATGCCCGGGCTTCCGCCCGGGGTGCGCACGGTGAAACCGGCGGTGCACTGGTACGGCAGGCCGTTGCCGGCGAGGGTGGTGCTCACCAGGTGCGCCCCCGGGCTGGCCACGGGATACTCGCCGAAGGCGTGCGCAACGGGTGCCTGTGTGAAGGTCAGCGCGGCGAGAGCAGCCGCGGCGGTGCCGCCGACGGTCTTGAGTAGGTTTCGCATCACCCTGCTGCGTACCCACTTCCGGCGACCGATGGTGCGGTGTGACGGTTCTCGCACCGCCCCAGTCTGCGGGACCCGGCGCTGCCCGGCTGTGTTTTTACCCAAATCGGTAATTGCCGCTGGCGCAACAGTATTGGCGCGCTACAGCCAGGCGGGCATCACTTCGATCGGGTTCACCCGCATGCCGTGCCGACCGATGTCGTAGCTGACCAGTATCCGGAGATCCTCGGTCTTGACCGTCCACCCGTTGAGCTTGCTGATCTGGCCCGGTCCCAGCACGAGGTCGGCGGACGGGTCACCCGGCACCGTCCCCGAGATGTAGTACTGCTCACCGGTCGCGAGCAGCACCGCGAGAGGCTTGCCCTTCGGCGAGATCTGGAAGGGCGCGCCGTCGGTCCTGCCGCACACCGTCGCGGGGCGCCCACGTCCCTCGTAGTCGGCGCTGAGCAGGCACCGGATCTGACCGTCGAGCACCCGGATCGTCCGATCCGGGGGAGTCGCGGAGGCGAGCGGTAGGACCGAGACCGCCCCCATGACGGCCATTGCGGCCGATGTCGCGGCAACCACACGAAGCATGTTGTCTCCACCCGGAGTGACCAGTCACTGGCATCGCGATGCTCTCATGTCCAGAAGTCACACACGCGTGAATCGGCGGTAAACATGACCGGTTGCCGCCATCGACCCCCGGCGCTAACTGCAGACCGCGCCGACCGCCGCCGAACCCACCAGCTTCGTGTACTTGGCGAGCACCCCCGTCGTGTAGACCGGCGGCAGCGGTTCGAAGCCCGCCTTGCGCGATTCGAACTCGGCCTCGTCGACGAGGATGTCCAGCGTGCCGTTGGCGACGTCCAACCGGATCCTGTCCCCGTCACGCACGAATGCGATCGGTCCGCCGTCGACGGCCTCCGGCGCGATGTGCCCGACGCACAGACCCGTCGTCCCGCCCGAGAACCGTCCGTCGGTCATCAGCAGCACGTCCTTGCCCAGCCCGGCGCCCTTGATCGCACCGGTGATCGCCAGCATCTCGCGCATCCCCGGGCCGCCCTTGGGGCCCTCGTAACGGATGACGACGACGTCGCCGTGGGTGATCGTGCCGTCCTCCAGCGCGTCGAGCGCCGCCCGTTCGCGCTCGAAAACCCGTGCGGTGCCCTCGAACACGTCGGAGTCGAAGCCGGCCGACTTGACCACCGCGCCCTCGGGGGCCAGCGATCCGTGCAGGATCGTGATGCCGCCGGTCGGGTGGATCGGGTTGTTCATCGCCCGCAGCACCTTGCCGTCGGGGTCCGGCGGCTCGATGTGGGCCAGGTTCTCGGCCATCGTCTGACCGGTCACCGTGAGGCAGTCCCCGTGCAGCAGTCCGGCGTCGAGCAGTGCCCGCATCACCACCGGCACGCCGCCGATCTCGTCGACGTGCTTCATCACGTACGCGCCGAACGGCTTCACATCCGCCAGGTGCGGCACCTTCTGCCCGATCCGGGTGAAGTCCGCCAGCGTCAGCTCGACCTGCGCCTCCCACGCGATGGCCAGCAGATGCAGCACCGCGTTGGTGGAACCGCCGAAGGCCATCACGACGGCGATCGCGTTCTCGAAGGCCTCCTTGGTCAGGATGTCGCGGGCGGTGATGCCGCGACGCAGCATCTCGACCACCGCCTCGCCGGAGCGGCGCGCGAAGTCGTCGCGCCGCTTGTCGATCGCCACCGGAGACGCGCTGCCCGGCAGCGACATGCCGAGCGCCTCGGCGGCCGAGGCCATGGTGTTGGCGGTGTACATGCCACCGCAGGCGCCCTCACCGGGGCAGATGGCCCGCTCGATGATGTCGACGTCCTCCCGCGACATCAGCCCGCGCGCACACGCACCGACCGCCTCGAAGGCGTCGATGATCGTGACTTCCTTCTCGCTTCCGTCGGTGAGCTTCGCGACGCCCGGCATGATCGAGCCGTTGTAGAAGAACACGCTCGCCAGATCGAGGCGGGCCGCGGCCATCAGCATGCCGGGGATCGACTTGTCGCAGCCGGCCAGCAACACCGTGCCGTCGAGGCGTTCGGCCTGCACCACGGTCTCGACGCTGTCGGCGATGACCTCGCGGGACACCAGCGAGAAGTGCATGCCCTCGTGGCCCATCGAGATGCCGTCGGAGACGGAGATCGTGCCGAACTCCAGCGGGTAACCCCCGGCCTCGTGCACACCGCCCTTGACCGCCTGGGCCAGCCGCTGCAACGACATGTTGCACGGCGTGATCTCGTTCCACGACGAGCCGACCCCGATCTGGGGCTTGACCCAGTCGTCGTCGGTCATGCCGACCGCGCGCAGCATGCCGCGCGCGGCGGTGCGCTCGAGCCCGTCGGTCACGTCGCGGCTGCGGGGTTTGATGTCGACCGATGAGCCGCTTGCGCGAAGAGAATGCGAGCGTGAGTCTGAGGGCATGGGGTGATTATGCGCCCGTCGATTCGTCGGCCACATCTCGGTCGATACCCCCGAGGGGTACTAGTACGCTGGCCGCATGACGTCGCTCCTCCTGCGCCTGTTCGCCGTGCTCGCAGTCCTGGCGCTGGCGACGGGCTGCGGCGGTGGCGGTGACGAGGTCTCCGGCGACGGTTCGACCGGACCCCAGATCCCCGAGTCGCCCGTCATCACCGGGAACCCGGCCGGCTACAACGCCGCCGACATCACGTTCGCGTCGACGATGGTCAAGCACCATCAGCAGGGGATCGAGCTCGCGAAACTCGTCTCGGCGCGCTCGGGGAACCAGCAGCTGACCGCGCTCGCCGACCAGATCGTCGCGATCCAGCAGCCCGAGATCAACATCCTCAACGTGTTCCTGGTGCAGTGGGACGAGAACCCGGACATCCGCACCGGGCCGGGAGGCGACGAGCCTCGCGACCAGTCCGTCCCGGGAACCGTCGACGACGCGACCGTCGCCCGGCTCGAGTCGCTGCAAGGGCCGCAGTTCGACACACTGTGGCTGGAAACGATGCTCGGCCACCACCAGGGCGGTGTCGACATCGCCACCCGCGAGATCGACAACGGCGCCAACGTCGACGCCGTCTCGGTGGCGAAGTCCATCGTGGCGGGCCTGAATCCTCAGATGAGCGTGATGAGACAGATGCTGGAGGGGATGCCGTGAGCGACGACTCGACCACACCGCCCGACGAGACCCATGGCTACTCCGCGCAGAAGGAGAACTACGCCAAACGACTGCGGCGTATCGAAGGCCAGGTGCGGGGCATCGCGAAGATGATCGACGAGGACAAGTACTGCATCGACGTCCTCACCCAGATCAGCGCGGTGAACAGCGCGCTGCAATCCGTCGCCCTCGGGCTGCTCGACGAGCATCTCGGGCACTGCGTCAGCCATGCCGTCGCCGCGGGCGGCGCCGACGCGGACGCGAAACTCGCGGAGGCCTCCGCGGCGATCGCCCGCCTCGTCCGCTCCTGACACGGGTGTCTAGCCGCAGGCGATCGCGGCAATACGGGACGGATGCGTGTCGCACTGATCGCCCCCCACCACTTCCCGATCCGTGAACCGTTCGCCGGCGGAATCGAGTCCCACGTCTGGCATCTGGCCCGCGCGCTGATCCGGCAGGGTCACGCCGTCACGCTGTGCGCTGCGGCGGGGTCCGACCTCGCGATGGAACATCCGGCGCTGACCGTCACGGTGATGCCGCGCAGCGCCGCCGCCTCGCGCGTGTTCCCGCCGCCCGGCGCGATCAAGGAGTCCGCCCACCACGCGTTCGTCGAGCTGATGTCCGAGCTCGCCGATCCGGCGAGCGGTGTCGACGTTGTCCACAACCACAGCCTGAACCCCGTCCCGGTGCTGACGGCCCGCCGCCTGCCCGTCCCGGTGCTGACGACGTTGCACACGCCGCCGTTCCCGGCCCTGGAGGCCGCGGTCGGCGCCGTCGCGCGCAGCGGTCAGGCGTTCGCCGCGGTGAGCCCCCAGGCTGCCGCCGCATGGGAGCACGTCGGGATACGTCGAATGGCATTGGTGCGCAATGGAATCGACACGTCGCGGTGGCCTGCCGGCCCCGGTGGTGAAGACCTCGTGTGGTCGGGTCGGCTCCTTGAGGAGAAGGGTCCGCATCTCGCCGTCGACGCCGCGCTGCGGGCCGGCCGCCGGATCGTGCTCGCCGGGCCGATCGTCGACGACCACTTCTTCCGGCGCAGGATCGCGCCGACGCTCGGCAGCCGGGTGAGCTACGCGGGTCACCTCGGCCAGCGGGAGCTGGCAACGCTCGTCGGTCGCGCCGCCGCCGCGCTGGTCACCCCGCTGTGGGACGAGCCCTACGGGCAGGTCGTCGCGGAGGCGATGGCCTGCGGAACACCGGTCGTCGCCTTCGCCGGCGGCGGCATCCCCGAGCTGGTCGACGAACACAGCGGACGGCTGGTCGAACCCGGCGACGTCGCGGCGCTGGCCGCCGCGGTGCCCGAGGCGGTGGCGCTGCCGCGGGCCGGGGTGCGACGGGTCGCCCGGCAGCGGCACGGGCTGGCGCGGATGGTCACCGGGTACGTCGCGCTCTACCGCGCCCTGATCGCCGAGGCCACCCCGCCCCCACGCCCGCCGAAATTGCATTCCAGCAGAGAAAGTGCGAGTGGCGACCTGCTGGAATGCAAGTTCGGCGTCGGAAGATAGGCGGGTCAGGCCAGGGCGTCGTCGATGCGCTGCACCTTCGCGGTGAGCTGCGCGGTGAAACCCGGACGGATGTCGGCCTTGAGCACCAGGCTGACCCGCGGGGAGACGGCGGCGACAGCGTCGACGGCCTGCTTGACCACGGCCATCACCTCGTCCCACTCGCCCTCGATGTTGGTGAACATCGCATTGGTCTCGTTGGGAAGCCCGGAGGCACGCACCACCCGGACGGCTTCGGCGACCGCGGCACTGACGCCGCCGGTCTCATCGGCGCCGGAGGGACTGATGCTGAACGCGACGATCATGGGGTCCAGTGTCACCCGGGCGGCCCCGGCGTAACGATCCGTGGCCGGGCGACGAACATCAATGCAGGTCAAGACCCTCCTTGTCGAGGGTGTGGAGGGCCGGCGCATCCGTCGACCGGCGAGAACGACCGCGACGCTGTGCCACACTGGGGTCAGTCGCCGGACTGGAGGTAATGCATGCGGCAGCGAAACAGGAAACGGCTCATGGCCCTGCTGATGACGGCGGGCGTGGTCGCGGGACTGACGCTCGGCGCACCGTCGGCACTGGCCCAACCGGCCCCGGCCCCGGCGCCCGCCCCGGTCCCGCCACCGCCGGCGACGGCCACCGGAGCGACGACCCCGGCCACCGCCGACCCGTTCGCCGTGATCCCCGGGACGCCGCAGCCGATCCCGGAGGGCACCCCGGCCGGGCAGAATCCGAACCCGTTCGTCGGTCAGCCGCCGTTCGTGCCGCCGTCGTTCAACCCCGTCAACGGCTCGATCGCCGGCGCGGCCAAGCCGATCTACATCAACTTCCAGCGGCCGATCGCCAACCGGCAGATGGCCCAGGACGCGGTCCACATCTCGTCGAATCCCCCGGTCCCCGGCAGGTTCTACTGGGTCACCGACACCCAGCTGCGGTGGCGCCCGCAGGACTTCTGGCCGGCCGGCACCGTCGTCACCATCGACGCGGCAGGCACCAAGTCGAGCTTCACGGTGCCCGAGCAGCTGACCGCGACCATCGACAACGACACCAAGCAGATGGAAGTCCACCGCAACGGCGTCCTGGAGAAGACCTTCCCCGTCTCGCTCGGCAAGCCGGGCTATGACACCAAGAACGGCACCTACTACGTGCTGGAGAAGTTCGACGAGATCGTGATGGACTCCTCGACCTACGGCGTTCCGGTCGACGACCCGTCCGGCGAGGGCTACAAGCTCAAGGTCAAGGACGCGGTCCGCATCGACAACAGCGGCATCTTCGTCCACGGCGCCCCGTGGTCGGTCGGCTCGCAGGGCGAGAGCAACGTCAGCCACGGCTGCATCAACCTCAGTGCCGAGAACGCCAAGTGGTTCCGCGAGAACTTCGGCAGCGGCGATGCGGTGGTCATCAAGAACACCGACGGCGGGCTCTACACCCAGCCCGACGGCGCCTCCGACTGGCAGATGTTCTGACCGGATAGCTTTTTCGCGGCCCCCCGCGCGCCTGCCGTGCCACGATGAGCACAGGCCGGCGGCGGCCCTGCCGTCGGCGCTGCAGCCGAGGGTGGGCCCATGCCCGAACACACCGGACCCGGTGATCACAGGGCGGTCGTGCGGACGATCGCGGTGATCGTGCTGATCGCCGTCGCCCTCGTCGCCCTGCGCGGATATCTGCCCGAGGCCTCCGAACCGCGTCCCGAACCCGAACGCCTCGACAGCGGGTCGGGCAGCGTCGCGGCGGTCGTCGCGATGCTGGCGGTGTCGCTCGCGGCCATCGCGATCTCGGTGCTGGCGCAGGCGCGGCAGCGCTCCGGGATACCCTCGGCGGCCGAACCGCACCGCGCACCGCGTGCCGGCCCGCTGCGACTGCGCTGGCGGCCGTTGCTGATCGCCGCCGCGATCCTGCTGGCCTGGTCGGTGGTGTTGCTGCTGCTGATGCGCTGGGTGTCGCCGTTGCCGCTCGACGAACCGCCGGCCCCGCAGGGCGCGTCCGCGACCGACCCCGCCGAGGGCGCGGAGCCCGGGCCCGCCCCGGCACCGCGCCAGACCGGCGCCGGCGACAGCGTGTTCGGGATCCTGGCCGTCGCGACGGTGGTGCTCCTCGGGCTGTCCGTCGTCGGGACGCTGCGGGGACGCCGGCGGACCCCGGCGCCGGCCGTGCCCGTCGAGGCACCCTCCGACGCCACCACCGGCGGCGCGGGACCTGATCTCGTCCGGGCCGCCGAACTCGGGCTGGCCGAGGTGGACGATCCGAATCGCGATGCCCGCGAGGCGATCATCGCGTGCTACCTCGCGATGGAACGCGAACTGGAGAAGTCGCCGGGCACCACACCGCAGGACTCCGACACCCCGTCCGAAGTGCTGGCCCGCGCGACCCGGCACCACGCGCTGCAGGCCGACAGCGCCGCCGAACTCGTCGACCTCTTCGAGGAGGCGCGCTTCAGCCCCCACGTCATGGACGACGGTCACCGTGTCGCCGCCGTGCGGGCGCTGCAGGCGGTGCTACGGGATCTGCGGGTCGCGCCGTGACGAAACTCGTTGTCGGCGGCGTCGTCCTGGTGATCGCGGTGCAGGCGTTCGCGCTCACCCAGCTCGAGCGTGAAGTCGTCGTCGCGGTCACGGGCGGTGCGCTGGCGTGCGTGCTGATCGCCGTGCGGGCCCGGCTGGATCATGATGCCGTACCGGACGACGACGCGCGCGCCGACGACGCCGCCGCGGCGATCCGGCGGTGGCTCTCGCGCACCGAGACTTTGATCTCATGGTCGGAATCGTCGCGATCGGACTGGGACCGGCGGCTGCGCCCCATGCTGGCCCGGCAGTTCGAACTCGCCGCGGGCCGACGGAAAGCGAAGGACCCCAGAGCATTCGAGGCCACCGGACGGATGGTGTTCGGCGACGAGCTGTGGCAGTGGGTGGATCCGGACAACATCTCGCGATCCGGCAGCCTCGAACCCGGACCGGGACGGCGCACACTCGACGACATCCTGCGACGCCTGGAGCGACTGTGAGCACGCCGGCGCTCACCACCGCGCGGTGCGAAGCCGTGCTCGACGAGATCGGGCGCGGCGTCGTCGGAAAGCGCGGTGCGCTCAACCTGATCCTGATCACGGTGCTGGCCCGTGGCCACGTGCTCGTCGAGGACCTACCCGGACTCGGAAAGACGTTGATCGCCAAATCTTTTGCCGCCGCGCTCGGTCTGGAGTTCACCCGGGTGCAGTTCACGCCCGACCTGCTGCCCGCCGATCTGCTGGGCTCCACCATCTACGACATGCAGTCCGGGCGTTTCGAGTTCCGTCGCGGCCCCGTCTTCACCAACCTGCTCCTCGGCGACGAGATCAACCGGACCCCGCCGAAAACCCAGGCGGCCCTGCTGGAAGCGATGGCCGAGCGGCAGGTGAGCATCGACGGCGCCACCCACCGACTGCCCGAACCGTTCCTGGTTCTGGCCACCGACAACCCGATCGAATACGAGGGCACCTACCCGTTGCCCGAGGCGCAACTCGACCGGTTCGCGATCCGGCTCGAGCTGAAGTACCTCTCCGAGTCGGAGGAGGCGACGATGCTGCGCCGCCGCCTCGACCGCGGATCCGCGCCGGCCACGGTGAATCAGATCGTCGACGCGCAGGATCTGCTGCACATGCAGGAATCCGTGGAACAGGTGTCGGTGCACGACGATGTCGTGCAGTACGTGGTGTCGCTGGCCGCGGCCAGCCGGCAGCACCCGCAGGTCGCCGTCGGCGCCAGCCCCCGCGCCGAACTCGACCTGGTGCAGCTGGCGCGGGCCCGGGCCTTGCTGCTCGGCCGTGACTACGTGATCCCCGAGGACGTCAAAGCCCTTGCGGTGCCGACGATGGCGCACCGCATCAGCCTTCGCCCCGAGATGTGGGTGCGCCGGGTGCAGGGCGCCGACGTGGTCGAGGAACTGTTACGCCGTACCCCGGTGCCCCGGGCGCGGTGAGAGCATGGTCGCCGTCGAACTGCGTTGGCGCGCCTCGGCATTGACCCAGTCGATCGCGACATGCGTGGCGGCGGCGATCACGGTCGCGCTGGTGGCCGGACGCTGGGAGCTGGTCGCGTTCGCCGCGCCACTGGCCGGGGCGCTGTGCTCCATCGGGTGGCAGCGACGGCTGCCGACCGTGACGGTGACCGGAAGTCCGCCGTTTCAGAGGTGTTTCGAGGATGAGCAGGTGTCGGTGGGGATGACGGCCGTGGCCGACGACGGCGCCGCGGTCACGCTGGACTGCACCGCCCCCGCCCCGATGGTGCTCACCCATCGGCCGGCGGGTGAGCTGACCGTGCAGTCGTCTCGGTGGGGCAGGTATCCGGTGCGCGCCGGTGTGCGGGTCTGCGGTCGGGGCGGTCTGGTCACCGGAACCGGAACCGTCGACGCCGCGGAGGTCTGCGTGTTCCCGCTCGCGCCGGCGCAATCCACTGCGATACCGCGCACCGACCTGCTCGACCGGCTGGGTACCCATCTGACCCGGCACACCGGCCCGGGTGTCGAATTCGCCGACATCCGGCCCTACGTGCCCGGCGATCAGCTGCGCATCGTCAACTGGCCGGTCAGTGCCCGCCGCGGAACTCTGCACGTCACCGAACGGCTCACCGACCGGGCCGCCGACGTGGTGGTGCTCGTCGACACCTATCCGCAGCCACCGGGCCCGGCCACCGCGGCCACGGAGCGCACGGCCCGCGGCGCCGCGCAGGTTGTGCAGAGCGCGCTGCGCTACGGCGACCGCGCGGGGCTGGTGGCGCTGGGTGGCCGCAGCACCCGCTGGCTCGGCGCCGACATCGGCCGGCGGCAGTTCTACCGCATCCTCGATACGGTGCTCGGCGCGGACGACACATTCGAGAAGGCCACCGGCACACTGGCTCCCCGCGCCGCCGTGCCGACGGGCGCGATCGTCGTCGCGTTCTCGACGATGCTCGACACCGAGTTCGCGCTCGCACTGATCGATCTGCGCAAACGGGGTCACCCGGTGGTCGTCGTCGACGTGCTCGAAGGCAGCCCGGTCGAGGGCGAGCACGACCCGCTGGTGCACCGCATGTGGGCGATGCAGCGCTCGTTCATGTACCGCGACATGGCCACCGTCGGCGTCGACATCGTGGCCTGGCCGGGCGACGCGACGCTGGACCAGGCGATGGCGCTGGTCCCCGCGCGCCGGAGACGCTGATGACGAGATCGCTGCTGCCGGTCGCCTTCGGGGTGCTGATGACGGGCGCCGCCGCCTACCGGGCGAGCGGGCCGGCACTGCTGGTGCTGGGCGCCGCGGTGGCCGCGGTGGTCGCGTCGGCATGGCTGCGTCCCGCGGGCACGGTGGCGGTCGTCCTGGTCGTCGGAGCCATCGTCCTGAACCCGTCCGCACCCCTGCACACGGTGCTGGCCGGATTGGCCGCGACCGTGTATCTCGTTGTCCTGCACACCGCGGCGACCGTGCCGACGATGGTGTTCGCCGTCGGGTTCGGTGCGGTCGCCGCCGTCGTCGCGGCGTTGCCCCTCGGTGTGCCGTGGCTTCCTCTCATCGCAGCGCCGGCGCTGCTCGCCGGCTATCTGCTGGCCCTGCGGCCGTTCACCCGCTGAACCGGCGTTCCGTTCGTCACAGCGTGCATCACCGGCAGCAGATGGGGAATGCCGTCACAGGACGAGGAGGTCCCCCGAATGTCGCACCCGACGCCCGACCTGACGACCCGGCCCGCCCCCGTGCTGCTCTACGACGGGATCTGCGGATTCTGCAACGGCGCCGTGCAGACCATCCTGCGGCTGGACCCGCACGGCAGCCTACGGTTCGCGGCTCTGCAGGGTGAATTCGCCGACGGCGTGCTCACCCGCCACCCGTACCTGGCGGGGGTCGACTCGATCGTGTTCGTCGAGAACCCGGGACAGTCCGACGAACGGGTGGCCGTCAGAACCGATGCGGCGCTGCGCGTCGCGGCGTACCTCGGTGGTCCGTGGCGGGTGCTGAGGGTGGCGGGTGTCATCCCCGCCCCTGTGCGCGACCGGCTCTACGACGGATTCGCCCGGGTCCGGTACCGCATCTTCGGCACCCACGACACCTGCCCGATCCCCGCGCCGGAGGTACGCGCCCGCTTTCTCGGCTGACGCGCACCCCCGGCGTCGGCTCAGTTCCAGATGTGCACGCGCCGTTGAGGTTCCAGATACAGGGCGTCCTCGGGATCGACGTCGAACGCGTCGTAGAACGCGTCCATGTTGCGGATCACGCCGTTGCACCGGAACTCCGGTGGTGAATGCGGGTCCACCGCCAGCCGCCGGATCGCCTCGGCCTCACGGGATTTCGTGCGCCACACCTGCGCCCACCCATAGAAGACTCGTTGCACACCCGTCAATCCGTCGATGACGGGCGCCGGTTCACCCTTGAGCGAGAGCCGGTAGGCGAGCAGTGCTATCGAGAGCCCGCCGAGGTCACCGATGTTCTCGCCGACGGTGAACGCGCCGTTCACGTGGTGCGAGGGCTCCAGCCCGCGCGGGGTGAACTGCTCGTACTGCTCGATCAACGCCGTTGTGCGCTTGCCGAATTCCGCGCGGTCCTCGTCGGTCCACCAGTCCACCAGGTTGCCGTCGCCGTCGTACTTGGCGCCCTGGTCGTCGAACCCGTGCCCGATCTCGTGCCCGATCACCGCGCCGATACCGCCGTAATTGGCCGCGTCGTCGGCATCGGCGTCGAAGAACGGCGGCTGCAGGATCGCCGCGGGGAACACGATCTCGTTCATCCCCGGGTTGTAGTACGCGTTGACCGTCTGCGGCGTCATGAACCACTCGTCGCGGTCCACCGGCCCGCCCAGCTTCGCCAGATCGCGGTCGTACTCCAGCGCATACCCGCGCCGGTAGTTGCCGTACAGGTCGTCACGCTCGATGACCAGTGCCGAATAGTCGCGCCACGTGTTCGGGTAGCCGATCTTCGGCGTGAACTTGTCGAGCTTGACCAGGGCCTTCTCGCGTGTCTGCGCCGTCATCCAGTCCAGCGTGTTGATGCTGACCCGGTAGGCCTCGCGCAGGTTGGCGACCAACTCGTCCATCCGGGCCTTGGCCTGCGGCGGGAAATGACGCTCCACATAAAGCTTGCCCAGCGCCTCGCCCATCAGGGCCTCGACGACCGACACGCCGCGCTTCCAGCGATCCCGGATCTCCTCGGTGCCCGAGAGGCGCTTGCCGTAGAACGAGAAGTCCTCCGCGATCAGCTCGTCGGTGAGCAGGAAGGCTCGGCCGTGGATGACGCGCCACCGCAGCCAGTCCTTCCAGTCCTCAAGGCTTGAGCCGCTCCACAGCGATGCGAACGCCGTCAGATAGTCCGGCTGGCGCACCACGACCTCGGCGGCCTTGTCCCGATCGGCACCGAGTCCGCCGAGCCAGCGTGTCCAGTCGAAACCCGGTGACTCGTCGGTCAGTTCGGCGAACGTGCGCAGGTTGTAGGTCAGGTCGGCGTCGCGCCGCTTGACCACATCCCAGTGCGCGGCGGCGAGTTTGGTCTCCAGCGCGACGATCCGTTGGGCCGTCGCGGCGTGCTCCCCGGGATCCCCGCCCAGCACGAGCCCGAACATCGCCGCGATGTGGCCGGGGTAGGCGGCCAGGATCTCGGCGTGCTGCTCCTCGCGGAAGTACGACTCGTCGGGCAGCCCGATGCCCGACTGGGTCAGATGCAGCAGGTAGCGACTGGAGTTCTTCGAGTCGGTGTCGACGTAGAGACCGGTCGCACCGCCGATTCCGGTGCGCTGCAGCGAGCCCAGGACCTCGGCCAGCGCGTCGGGTGACCCGGCCGCGTCGATGGCCGCGAGCTCGTCGAGCAACGGCGCCAGGCCGCGGTCGCGGACCGTCTGCTCGTCCATGAAGCTCGCGTACAGGTCCCCTATCCGCTGCTGGTCGGTGCCCTCGGCGGCGTGCGCCGACGCGGCTTCGGTGATCAGATCGCGGATCTGCTCCTCGGCCCGGTCGTACAACGTGCGGAACGCGCCGTCGGTCGCCCGGTCGCCGGGTATCTGGTACTCGGCCAGCCAGCGACCGTTGACGTGACCGAACAGGTCGTCCTGGGGGCGGGCGTCGGCGTCGACGTAGCGCAGATCGATGCCGGATTTCGCAGAGGTGTCAGATGTAGCTTCTACCGTCACCCCACCAGGGTGCCAGAAGGACGCGACCGCTGAGTTTGCACCGGCACGCGGGTCTGAACACCCATGACCGAGATTTTTCTGTCCATCCAGGTGAGTGTCGACGGCTACATCGCCGGACCCGACGGCGATCTGAGCTGGACCGACGTCGGCGACGACGACGTCGACGAGCTGATGGCCGAGCAGCTGCGCGGCATCGACGCGATGATCTTCGGACACACGTCCTACCGGCTGCTGGCGCCGTACTGGCAGGACGGCCCGACCGAACGCGCCGTCGACCGTGAGCACACCCGGCTGATGAACACGGTGACCAAGCTGGTGCTTTCGCACGGCACGCCGGACCTGAGCTGGGGGCCGGCCGAGCGGATCGGCGCCGACCTGCCCGCCGAGATGGCGCGACTCAAGGACAGCGGCGGCAGAGCCGTCGCGGTCTTCGCCGGCGCCGAGACCGCCCGGACGCTGCTGCCCTACGTCGACGAGATCAGGCTGGTCGTCTATCCGGTCCTGCTGGGCTCGGGTCTCGCGCTGTTCGGTGAGCGGCGTCAACCGCTGAGCCTCGTCGGGGCCAGGGAGTTCCCGGCGTCCGGAGTCGTGCAGCTGCGCTACCGCCGCGGGAGCTGACCGGCACCCGGGTACCCTCACGCGCATGCCCGATGACGAGCAGCCTTCCGACCCGGCGCCGGGGGGCGGTGTCTCCGGCGTCTCAGGTGTCTTCAGTGGCTACGGCGTCGCCTCCGCCGTTGCCGGGGTGGTGGCTGTCGTCGCCGTCGTTCTCGCGGGCCTCTTCTGGTCCGGCCACCGCGCCGACACCGACGAACTCCGGTACCGCACGCAGGTGCTGCAGACCGCGGCGGACTGGACGGGCATCCTGATCAACCTGAACAAGGACACCATCGAGGCCGACATGGCCAGGCTGCACGACGGCACCGTCGGCCGGCTCAACGCCGATTTCGAGAGCAGCATGGAGCCGTTCCGCACGCTGGTGCAGACACTGAAGTCGAGCACCACCGGGCAGGTCGACTCCGTCGCGATCGAGACCATCCATCACGACGACCCGGACGCGCCCGCGGCGCCGCCCGCCACGGACCTGACCGGGTTCTCGTCGCGCACTGACACCGTGATGGTGATCGCGACGTCGCTGTCGGAGAACTCGGGCACCGAGGCGCCGCAGACGGTGCGCTGGACGCTGCGCCTGGACGTCACCGACGTCGACGGCGCGCTGAAGGTGTCGCGGCTGGAGTCGGTGCGATGAGGAACCGTTGGCGCGTCCTGGTTTTCGACCTGCTCGCACCGGCCGCCGCGATCGCTGCGCTGGTGTACATCGGGGTTGCGCTGAGCTGGCCGCTGTGGTGGGTGGCGGTGTGCTCGGTGCTGTGCCTGCTGATCGTCGAGGGTGTCGTGGTCAACCTCGTGCTCGCACGCCGCGACGCGGTCACCGTCGGCACCGACGACGAGGGCCCCGGTCTGCGGCTCGCCGTGGCCGGGACCGCGGCGGCGGCGGTGGTCGCCGCGGCCGTCGTCGGTTACGTGTCCTGGACTGTCCCCGACCGCGTCCTGCGCGACGACACCGCCGAGGTGGCCGGCATCGCCAGCAGTGTCGCCGAGGCATCGGCGACCTTCACCCCGCAGAACCCCACCGGATCCATCGACCGGGCAGCGGCGATGATGTCGGCCGCCAGCGCCGAGCGGTTCAAGAGCGAATTCGCCGCCGTGGCCGAGGATCTCGGAAGCAGAAACGTGTCGGCCCAGGCCCGCACCGTCTCCGCCGGCGTCGAGGCCATCGGTCCGGATGCCGCCAGCGTCGCGGTCATCCTGCGCGGAACGCAGTCAGCGCCCGGCCGGCGGCCCGACACCGCGGTGCTGGCGCTGCGCGTCGCGCTGTCGAAGACCGACGGGCGGTGGGTCGTCGAGGACGTGTCGCCGATCCACTCCCGGTAGGCCCCGCGCGAGTGCTTCGGGGGGACGGACCGGGCCCGGCCCGGCAGTGGAGCGCCGACGCCGTCGTGGTCGGTGTGCTGGCGTTCGCGCTCGGCGTCGCGGCCGCCTTCCGCCCGTCGCTGTGGGTCGACGAGGCCGCAACGCTGTCGGCCGCGACGCGCCCGGTGGACGCGCTGTGGACGCTCGTGCACCACGTCGACGCCGTGCACGGCCTCTACTACCTGCTGTTGCGGGGCTGGTTCGAGATCGTGCCGGTCACGGAGTTCTGGGCCCGTGTCCCCAGTGCGCTCATGGTGGGTGTCGCAGCGGCAGGCACCTGCGTGCTCGGCTCCCGGTTGTCGGGCCGGAAGGTCGGGATCGCGGCCGGGGTGGTGTTCGCGGTGCTGCCCCGCACCACGTGGGCCGCCGTGGAGGCGCGGCCCTACGCGCTGTCGATGGCGTGCGCGGTGTGGCTCACCGTGCTGTTCGTGGCGGCCGTGCGCCGCGGCGGACGGCGATGGTGGCTCGGCTACAGCGCGGCGCTCGTCGGCGCGGTCACCGTGAACGTGATGGTGGTGCTGATCCTCGCCGGGCACGCGGCGATGCTGGCGGCGACGAGGCCCGACCGGCGCACCGTGCGGGCCTGGCTGGTCACGGTCGTCGTCGCATCGGTCGCGCTGATCCCGCTGTTCGTCGTCCTGCTGTCCCAGCACGCCCAGATCGCGTGGATCTGGCCGGTGGGGCCGGTGACGCTGGGCCAGATCGCCGGCGAGCAGTACTTCCCGTCGGTGTACTCCGACAGCGTGCGCGCCGTCGGACCGGACCAGCAGCAGTTCAGCGCCGAGCAGCTGCGTGTCGCGATGTCGGCGTGGGCGCGGGTGGCGCCGCTGATCGTGGTGATCGTGATCGTGGCCGCGCTGGCGGTGCGCGCCCGTCGCCGCCACGGTGCCCTCATCGAAAACCCCTCGGGCACCAGGGTTCTGGTGTTCGGCGCGGTGGCGTGGATCGTCGTTCCGACCGTCGTGCTGCTCGGGTACTCGGTGCTGGTGCGGCCGCTGTACCAGCCGCACTACCTGACGTTCACCACGCCGGCGCTCGCACTGCTGATCGGGCTGTGCGTGGTGACCCTGTGCCGGGACGACACCCGGCGGCTGACCGCGACCCTGGCGGTGCTCGCCGTCGCCGCGGCGCCGAACTACCTCGCGCAGCGCGGGCCCTACGCCAAATACGGGTCGGACTACAGCCAGGTCGCGGAGCTGCTGGCCCGCGAATCCGGACCCCGCGACTGCGTCGTCGTCGACGACCGCACGGCCCCGTCGGTGCCCCATGCGATCGAGGGCGCCCGCCGGGCGCATCCCGTCGCCGCGCGCGACCTAGGGCTCGCCCCGCCCGAGCGCACCGCACTGTTCTCCGCGCGGGAACCGCTCGGCGTCCGCGCCGACGACCTGCGCACCTGCGCGGTGCTGTGGACCATCGGCGATGCGGCCCCGGGTTCGCCGGCCGACGCCCCCGTGGACCGGGTCGCGCGCGTACAGGGATTCGTGCCCGCCGAACGGTGGCGGTTCAACCAGACCGAGGTGGTGCGATCGGTGCCGGCCGGCGCGCGTTCGTGACGGACGCGTTCATGACGGATCGGTGACGGTGCGGGCCGCGAGCCGTCATGACGCCGCGGGTGGGTAACCACGTGTGGTTCCGTTGTCGTCGAGCCCGCATTGTCATGAGGTCGGAGTGTTGTCACGCTGTGCACGATGGGCGCTGGAAGCGCCCAGACGCGTCGTCGTGTGCATCGCGCTGCTGACGGTGGCGGCCGGCATCATCGGGTTCCCCGTGGTGTCGCACCTGTCGGCCGGCGGGTTCGCCGACCCCGGTGCGGAGTCCTCGCAGGCGAACCGGGTGCTGTCGGAGAAGTTCGGCAAGGGCGACGTCCAGCTGATCCTGGTGGTCTCCGGCGGCGAGGGTGACGGTGAAGCCACCGCCGCCGAAGGCCGGCGAATCGTCGATCTCCTCGCAGGCAGCCCGAATGTGCTGGGCGTGCTGTCGCCGTGGACGTCGCCGCCCGAGATGGCGGCGGGACTGCGCAGCGCCGACGGGCGGGCCGACCTGATCGTCGCCGACCTGAGGGGCGGGGAGAGCGATGGACCCGGCTACGCGCGGGAACTGGTGGAGCGCATCGACGCCGACCTCGCGGCCGGCGGGTCGTCGGTGTCGGTCACCCCGGGCGGCTCGGCGATGGTCTTCGACCAGATCACCACGCAGACACTGCGTGACGTGCTCATCATGGAGTCGATCGCGGTGCCACTGAGCCTCGCGGTGCTGGTCTGGGTGTTCGGCGGGCTGTTGGTGGCGGCACTGCCGGTGCTGGTCGCGGTGGTCGCGATCGTCGCGACGATGGCGGTGCTGCGGCTCATCGCGATGGGGACCGATGTGTCGATCTTCGCGCTGAACCTCGCGTCGGCGCTCGGGCTGGCGCTCGCGATCGACTACACGCTGTTGATCGTCAGCCGGTTCCGCGACGAGATGACACTCGACCACGACCGGTCGCGAGCACTGCGCACCACGATGGCCACGGCCGGACGCACCATCGTGTTCTCGGCGCTGACCGTCGCGCTGTCGATGTCGACGCTGGTCCTGTTCGACGTGCCGTTCCTGCGATCGTTCGGCTACGCCGGGGTCGCCACCGTGGTGCTGTGCGCCGTTGCGGCGCTGGTCTTCTCACCGGCGTTGATGGTGCTGCTGGGTGATCGTCTGATGAGACGGCCCGGCCGGCACCGTGCGGACGGCGACGGCCGGGACGCGGTGCACCACCGATTCTGGTTCCGCAGCACGCAGTTCGTGCTGCGGCATGCACTTCCGGTGGGCCTGGCCGGTTCGGCGCTGCTGGTGTGCGCCGGCCTGCCGTTCCTCGGCGTGAAATGGGGCTACCCCGACGACCGGGTGCTGCCGGCTTCCGCGTCGGCGCATCAGGTCGGTGATCAGCTGCGCGAGCAGTTCGTCGGCCTCTCCGGCACCGAGACCACCGTCGTCGTCCCCGATGCCAGCGGGATCAGCGACGCGGACTGGGAGCGCTATGCGACCGACCTGTCGCGCGTCCCCGACGTCACCGCCGTCGCGGCTCCGGCGGGCACCTTCGTCGACGGCAGACCGGCCGGACCCGCCGCCGTCGGCGCCGAGATCGCCGACGGCAGTGCCTATCTCACCGTCACCGGAAGTGCGGCGCTGTTCTCGGCGGAGTCGGAGAACCAGTTGGCCGACTTGAAGGCGGTGCCCGGCCCCGGCGGGCGGGACGTGGTGATGACCGGGGCGGCCGCGGTCAACCGCGACAGCATCGACTCGATCGCCGAGAAACTCCCGACGGTCCTGGGCCTGACCGCGGCGGTGATCTTCGTCGTGTTGTTCGCCCTCACCCGCAGCGTCGTCCTTCCTCTCAAAGCCCTTGTACTGAACGGACTCTCACTCACCGCGGCATTCGGCGCCCTGGTCTGGATATTCCAGGACGGGCACCTCGGGGCGTTCGGGACGACGCCGACGGGGACCCTGGTCGCCACCATCCCGGTGCTGTTGTTCTGCATCGCGTTCGGACTGTCGATGGACTACGAGGTCTTCCTGCTCGCCCGTATCCGCGAGTTCTGGCTGCGCAGCGGCCGATCGGCCGCCGACCTCGACCGCAGCGTCGTCCTCGGCCTCGCCTACACCGGCCGTGTCGTCACCGCGGCGGCGCTGATCATGACGATCTCGTTCGCCGGGCTGATCGCCGCGCAGGTGTCCTTCATGCGCATGTTCGGTGTCGGACTCGTCCTCGCGGTGCTCGTCGACGCCACCCTCGTCCGGATGGTGCTGCTGCCCGCGTACATGAAACTGCTGGGCCGGTTCAACTGGTGGGCGCCGCGCCTGCCGACCCGTGCCGTGGTGCGGGAGCGTGTGTGATGGCGGTGATCCTGGCCTACACCGCGCCCGCGCTCGGGCACCTGTTCCCGTTCTGTGCGGTACTGCAGGAACTCGCGCGCCGAGGCCACGACATCCACGTCCGCACCCTGGCCGCCGGACTGCAGATCTGCCGGGACGAAGGATTCACCGCCGCCGCCGTCGACCCGCGCATCGAGGCGATCCAGGCCGACGACACCCTGACCGGGACCGTGCGCGCGGCAGCCGACACCGTCGAAGTACTCACCGCGCGAGCACCTTTGGAGGTCGCCGACCTGCTGTCCGCGGTCGAGTCCGTGCAGCCGGATGTCGTGATCGTGGACGCGAACTGCTGGGGTGCGATGTCGGTCGCCGAGACGCTGGGACGGCCGTGGGTGGTGCTCTCGCCGTTCACGCCGTATCTGCGCTCGCCCGGGGCCCCGCCGTTCGGTCCGGGCGCCACGCCGTGGCCGGGACCGCTGGGAAGGATCCGTGACTGGGGCATCGGGCTGGTCACCACGGCGGTGTTCGACCGGCCGTTCGCCCGTCAGATCGCACCGCTGCGCCGTGCGCTGGGGCTGACGCCGGTGCGTACCGCCGGCGACCTGCTGTTGCGCGCCCCCGCAGTGCTGGTCGCGACGGGCAAGCCACTGGAGTACCCGCACACCGACTGGGGCGAGACGGTCACCATGATCGGCCCGGCCGTCTTCGAACCCCGTGTGGCGCAACGACTTTCGTGGCTGGACCAGATCGACGACCCGATCGTGCTGGTCACCACGTCCTCGGTCGGGCAGTCGGACGCGGCGCTGGTCGAGACGGCCGTCGAGGCATTGCGCGACGAACCCGTCCACCTCGTCGTGACGGCACCCACCGGTGACGTCGACGTGATGACGCGGCCCGGCGTCACCCAGGTCCGGTTCGCCCCGCACTCGATGCTGCTCGAACACGCCGTCTGCGTGATCACCCACGGCGGGATGGGGGTCACCCAGAAGGCGCTCGCCCGAGGGGTTCCGGTCTGCGTGGTCCCGTTCGGTCGCGACCAGTTCGAGGTGGCCCGCCGGGTGGAACTCGCGGGATGCGGCACCAGGCTGCCTGCCGGCAAGCTCAGCGTCGGGCGGCTGCGCACCGCGGTGAAGACCGCCGCGACGATGACCGGCGGCGCGGCACGGGTGGCCGCGGGATTCGCCGCGACCGGCGGCGTGGCCCGCGGCGCGGACGTGGTGGAGAGCCGTCTGGTGGCGCGGTGCGCGCTGCCCGAGGAGCAGTAGCCGCTATGAGGGTGGGCGCTGAGCCCGCATGCGGGCGAACCGGTCCGAGAGCCGTCCCATCCGGATCATCAGCGACGCGGCGGGGCTGACGGAGCCCTGCAGATACGTCGCGAAGTCGTCGGCGGGCACCCCGATGCGGGACGCGAACTCCTGTTCGCCGAGCCCGGAGCGCTCCAGCAGCAGGCGGACGTGGCGGGCCACCTCGGCGCACTCGTTGGCCTCGAGGTGTTCGCGGGTCCGGGTGAGCACCTCGGCCATCGCCTTCGACACGCCGTACGGCCGCGCGGTCTCGAGGACCTCCTCGACCTGGCGGGCGGTGCGCCCGTACGGGTCCCGCTTGATCGCCACGACGATGCGCTGCCACACGCTGAGGTCATCGCCCTCCAGCGCGGCGCGGATCGCGGCGGTCGGCCAGAACTCGACCGGCCGGGTGTCGGCGGGCGGGGGAGTCGCGCTCTCGGCGCCGGTGTCGCGCCGGGTCTGCGGGGTCTGGGACACGCCCGGGGTCACCTGGTCTCCTCCAGCATGGCCACCGCGACCGACAGGCAGCGCTGCCTCACTGTTGCCCATTCCGCCTCTCCGTCGGCTCCGGCCGCCGCGATGTCAGGTCCGTCGGCGGGCGCGGGCTCGGCCAGCCGGCGCACCAACTGGGTGGCGACCCAGTGTCGGGTGCGGGCGCCCGCCTGCTGGTCGCGCGCCGACTGCCCAGAGTAGTACCGGTCCATGGACGCCAGCACTTCCGCCGCGGTGCTGGTGTCCATCGAGTCGACCAGCTCGCTGAACTCGGAGAAATCGCGGGTGCTGTTGCGCTCCAGGATCAGGTAGCTCTTCAGACGCAGGGTCTCGGCCCCGGTCGGGATCTGCAACCGGTCCCCGGTCGGCAGCAGCACGTTGGTGGTCTCCAGCGGGCTGATCCGTTCGATGGTCGGGTGGTCCTCGTTCTGCGCGCGCTCGGTCGCCAGCGCCTCCAGCGCCACGTCGAGCCGGCCCCGCCACATCGTCACCGGATGCTTGGGCAGCTTCACCGCGACGGTCTTGCCGTGCGCCCGGTTGCTGACCGCGGCGGTGATGCGTTCGTCGCGGCCCACCCGGGTGCCGGTCATCTTGTTGCAGGGCAGGCAACCGCTGAACGCCAACGGATCGGCGACGGTGACGGCCTGCGGGACCAGGGTCTTCAGCTTCGCCGCGGACTTGACGACGGTGCGCAGATCAGACCCCGACGGTGCCAGCGCGGAGATGTCGTCGGGGATGATGACCAGGTCGCCGATGTCGGCCTTGGGCAGCGGCTTCTCGAAGTCCACCGACGGCAGGAGCCGGTCCAGCCAGCGGGGCAGCCACCAGTTCCACTCGTCGAACATCGCCATCAGCGCGGGCACCAGCACCAGCCGCACGATCGTCGCGTCCACCGCGATCGCGACTGCACACGCGACCCCGAGCTGGGCGACCAGCGGCATGCCGGCGAACGCGAAACCGATGAACACCGCGATCATGATCAGCGCCGCGCTGGTGATGGTGCGTGCGCTGGTGGACACCCCGTAGGCGACGGCGTCGCGGGTGTTGCCGGTCTGCAGGAAACGCTCCCGGATCCGGGTGAGCAGGAAGATCTCGTAGTCCATCGAGAGGCCGAACGTCAGCGCCAGCACCAGCGGCGGGATGGTGCTGTCCAGCGACGAGAGCTGATCGAAGCCCAGGCTCGACAGCCAGCCCCACTGGAACACCACCACCAGTGAGCCGTACGCGGCGGCCACCGACAGCACCGTCATCAGGACGCCCTTGAACGCCAGGAACACCGACCGGATCGACACCAGCAGCATCACGAACGCGATCAGGGCGACGAACGCGAACACCAGCGGCTGGGTCGCCGAGACCTTGTCGTCGAAGTCCTTGATCAGCGCGGTCGGCCCGCCGACGTCGATGCTCGCGGCGTCCCCGGCGACCGGCGGCAGCTTCTCGCGCATCCAGTCGATGGTCTCGCGTGCACCCATGTCCTCGGGGTCGACCGACAGCACCGCCGACAGCAGCGCGATGCGGTAGTCGGTGCCGAACACCGGCGGCGTCACCGACACCACGTTCGGCGCCCCCGCCATCGTCTGGCGCAGTTCGGCCAGCAGTGGCTCCTTGGCCGACGCCGACGCGGCGTCGCCGTCGGGGAAGGTGATCAGCACGCGGATGGGTCCGAGCGCGCCCGGCCCCAGGGCCTCGGCGGCCGCGCTGACCCCGCCGCGGATCTCGTGGGTGGTGTCGAACTGCCGCTGCATGCTGTTGCCGAGCATCATCGAGAACGCCGGCGCGGCGAACGTGAGCAGCACCGCCGCCGCGGCCATCGCCGACAGCCACGGCCTGCGCATCACCCAGCCGGTCCAGCGGGTCCAGAACTTCGACTGGGTCGCCTCGACGCCGCGGCCCCAGTGCAGGTACGACGACCGCTTGGCGGCCCTGCGGCCGAAGGTGGCCAGCACCGCCGGCGTCAGCGTCGTCGAGGTCAGCACCGCGATCGCGACGGCCAGGATCGCGCCGGTGGCCATCGACTGCAGCACCGGGGTGTTGATGAGATAGATCCCGGTCACCGACGCGATGACGGTCAGGCCCGACAGCACCACCGCCAGACCGGAGGTGGCCATCGCGGCATCGGCGGCGTCCTCGGGCTCGCGCCCGGCGCGCAGCTCCTCCCGGAACCGCATCAGGATGAACAGTGAGTAGTCGATCGCGACCGCGATGCCGAACATCGACACCGTCGAGGTCACGAACACCGACATCGTCGTGTACATCGACAGGACGAAGACCACGCCCATCGTCACGACGACCGTGCAGACCCCGAGCAGCAGGGGCATCGCCGCGGCGGCCAGCGAGCCGAACACCGCCAGCAGGATCACCAGGACGATCGGGAAGTTCCACTTCTCGGCTTGGGCGATGTCGTCCTTGGTGGCCTCGGTCGCCGCGGCCCCGAGCGCGCCCTGCCCGATGACGTAGAGGCGGACCTTGCCGTTCTCGGTCTCCCCGGCGTCCTCGCCGTCGACGCCGACCTTCTCGCGCAGCTGCTTGGCGATGTCGACCGCGCCGGTGTTCTCGAAGTCCATCGCCAGGGTGACGACATACGGTCGGTCGGGCTGCGGGGGCGGTTGCTGTGGCGACGGGACGACGGTGATGCTGGGGATCTCCGCGGCAAGGCTCTCCAGCTGGGCGACGGCGTTGTTCATGTCCTCGAACGAGGCGTCCGGCCTCGGCGCCGCGACGAGCGCCAGCGGGGAGGCGCCCTGATCGGGGAACTGCGCTTCGAGCTGGCGTTGCACGTAGAGAGACTGTGAGCCCTCGACCTCGAATCCGCCCCCGGTGAGGTTGCCCGCCTGGTTCATGGCCAGATAGACCGACGGCAGCAGGAGCAACAGCCACACCGCGAATACCGCCCAGCGGAATCTGCGCAGGTTGCTGCTCACGCGCATCATGAACTGCTGGATCGGAGCTCCCCACTTTCTCCCCGGCTTTTCGTAGCGGAAGCGTACAGCAGGTACCTGTCCTCGGGCTGACCACGAGAGCCCTGCCAGAGATGCCTCATGCAGCCTTAATACCTGCACGTTCGCGCGCTGGGGTCGTCACCCCGACGGGGTCGATGGCACTATGGCGACAGCGCCGCAACAGCGTCGGGGATCCTTTACCAATGATCGCAGTGAGTTTGCGCAGCGGCTGCAACGCGTGCAAACCGTTAGGAGTTCGCAATGAATTCAGCACTCGGTGTCGCGGCGCTCGCCGCGGCTCTGGTCGTGGGTCCCGTCCTACCGTCGGCGTCCGCGGCGCCCGACCCGTGCGCGGCCAGTGAGGTGGCCCGGACGGTCGCCGAGGTGGCCACCTACACCGGCAACTACCTGGAGGCCAACCCGAAGGCGAACAGGGCGCTGACGTCCATCTCGCAGCAGGGCGGACCCGAGTCGATCGCCGCGCTCAAGACGTACTTCGATGCCAACCCGCAGGTCGCCTCCGATCTGCAGCGGTTGCAGGCGCCGCTGGCGACGCTGTCGGGCCGTTGCCGGCTACCCGTCACGCTGCCGCAGATCTTCGGGCTGATGCAGGCCGCCCAGCAGAACGCGGCACAGCCGGTGGCCCACGACGCCGCACCGCCGCCCCGGTGACCCTCGACGGCGTTCGTCTGCTGACTTTCTCACTGTCGATTAACCGCTAGGCAAGAAAGTGTCCGGTTGTTCTGCTTAGCTTCCTAGGATGGTCGTGCCGGCGGCTGGAATGGGTCCCGGTCTCTCTAACCCCTCAAGAAGGAGCCTCCATGTTGAACTCGGCCCCGATGGTGCGCCGCGCGGTTGCAGGTGTACTCGGCGCGGGTGCGGTGTCCGGCGCCGTGCTGTTCGGTGTGCTCGGCGCAGCGCCGGCCTCCGCCCAGCCCGCCCCGCAGAACCATCCGCCGAACTGCACCGCGGCCGACTTCGCCGGTGTCGCATCCGGTGTCTCGGCGGCCACGTCGGCCTACCTGTTCACCCACCCCGAGGTGAACACCTTCTTCAGCAACCTGCATGGTGCGCCGCGCGCCCAGATCGACGCCGAGGTCGCCGAGTACCTCGCCTTGCATCCGCAGGTGGAAGCCGAGCTCAAGGGTGTGCGCCAGCCGCTCGCCGACATCAAGCACCGCTGCGGGTTCACGCCGACGGACCCGGACGGACCTGACTTCTAATCGCACCGATGCGAGACCGGGTGGACGCTCCTCCCGCTCGCGGGGGGGAGCCGTCTGCCCACGACGGCGCGGGCCGGACGGTTCTGATGGTGGACGACGACCCCGATGTCCGTACCTCGGTGGCCCGGGGTCTGCGGCATTCGGGGTTCGACGTGCGGGTCGCCGCGACGGGTAAGGAAGCGCTGCGGCTGCTGTCCAGTGAGTCGCACGACGCGCTGGTGCTCGACGTGCAGATGCCCGAACTCGACGGGGTCGCGGTCGTCACCGCGCTGCGCGCGCTCGGCAACGACATACCGATCTGCGTGCTGTCGGCCCGCGACACGGTCAACGACCGGATCGCCGGCCTGGAGGCCGGCGCCGACGACTACCTGACCAAGCCGTTCGATCTGGGTGAACTGGTCGCGCGTCTGCATGCGCTGCTGCGGCGCGCGCACCACTCCGATCCGACGTCGGACACCATGACCGTCGGATCGCTGACGATCGACACGGCCCGCCGGCTGGTGTTCGTGGCCGGCGAACGGGTCGAGCTGACCAAACGCGAATTCGATCTGCTCGCCGCGCTCGCCGAGAACGCGGGCGTGGTGCTGAGCCGGCAGCGGCTGCTCGAGCTCGTCTGGGGCTATGACTTCGACGTCGACACCAACGTGGCCGACGTCTTCGTGTCCTACCTGCGGCGCAAGCTGGAGCGCGACGGCCTTCCCCGGGTGATCCACACGGTGCGCGGCATCGGCTACGTGCTGCGAGAAGAGGCGTGACGCACGGCCCGCACATCTCGACCGCGCGGGCTTCGTGAGGGTCGCCGTGCCCAGATTGCCGCGCTTCCTCAGCTCCGCCTCGCTGCGCACCCGCGTCGCCATCGCGTCGGCGGCCGCGGCGGCCGCCGTCGTCGCCGCGTTCACGATCCTGACCTCGCTGGTGCTGGCGAACAACGATGCGGCGCAACTGGATCGGCGCCTCGACGCGATCGTCGACGCCAGTGTGTTCCCCGACCAGTTGACCGACCCGCGCCGCGGGGTGCTGCAGACGGGCCGGTCGCGGTCGTCGGGCCAGGTGGTGTTCCAGCGCGGATTCCAGCTGCCGCCGCTGCCGCCGGGCACCGAGACCGTCATCGTCAACGGCGTCGAGTACCGGGTGCGGACCATCCCGGTCGACGAAGGCGGCGGGGTGCTGATGTCGATCGGCATCCGGGCCGACAGCATCCTGCTCAGCGCGGCCCGGGTGCCGTTCTACATCGGCGTCGGGGTGGTCACGGTGCTGCTCGCGGGAGTGCTCGGCTGGCTGCTCGCCGGCCCGGCGATCCGCCCGCTACGCAAGCTGACCGAGCACACCAAGCAACTCGGCGACGGCGCCGAACAGATTCCGGCGGTGCGCGGGGTGCGCGAAGCCGAGGACCTGTCGGAGGCGATGAGCGCGATGCTCGACCGGCTCGCCGCCGCCCAGCGGGTCACCACGAACTCGCTGCAGGCCGCCCAGGATTTCGCCGCGAACGCCGCCCACGAGCTGCGCACACCGTTGACGGCGATGCGCGCGGACCTCGACACACTGCGCATCCACAATCTGCCCGACGAGGAACGCGACGAGGTCGTCGCCGACCTGGCCCGTGCCCAGCGCCGTGTCGAGGGCATCATCACCGCGCTCGGTCAGCTCGCGTCGGGCCAGCTCGCCCAGGTCGAGGACCGTGAGCCGATCGACGTCGCCGACCTGCTCGACCGCGTCGCGCGGGAGAACATGCGGGTCAGCCGCGACGTGCAGATCGACATCGACGCCGCCGACGACCTGGGCACCGTGCAGGGCTGGCCGACCGGTCTGCGGCTGGCCGTCGACAACCTGGTGCGCAACGCCGTGACCCACGGGCAGGCGGGCCAGATCGTGCTCAGCGCCCGCCGGGAGAACTCGGCGATGACGATCGTCGTCGACGACAACGGCCGCGGCCTACCCGCAGACGAGCACCAGACCGTCCTCGGCCGGTTCTCCCGCGGGAGCACCGCGGCTCCCGGCGGTTCCGGGCTGGGGCTGGCGCTGGTGGCTCAGCAGGCCGCGCTGCACGGCGGGACCATCGAGCTCACCGACGGACCGCTCGGCGGACTGCGCGCGACCCTGACGATCTCGACAAGCCTTGTGCCATCGGCTGATTCAGAGTCCTGAGCCGGTCATCGGGTGCGGGCCGAACGGCGCGACACGGCGAGGGCGACACCTCTCCACCCGAGCAGCAGCACCGCGGTCGTCAGCGATGCGACCACGATGAAGCTCGTCGCGGTGCCCTGCCCGGTGACCTTGCGCAGCAGCATCCCGACGACGACCGTCGCCACCCACACGATCACCCCGGTCGGCAGCAACGCGACCGGCCGCTGCCACGCCCTGGCCAGCACCCAGCCCGCGGCGGTGCCCGTCAGGAACGGCCAGGCGGTCTCGGCGATCCCGGCCAGGCTCAGGCCCTCAGCGTGACTGCGGCGCCCGATCGTGCAGAACACCACGACGCACACCAGGTCGGCGGCGAGAGCCTTCAGCGCGGATCCGGGAGAGGAGGGTTCGGTGGTCACGGGTGAAGGCTAATCGTCCGTGCGCGGCGCCGGCTCGGCGCCGTTGCCGGGTGGTGGGGCGTCGGGATCGATCTGCTGCTCGGTGCGGAACATGAAGAAGAACACCACCCAGCCGATCGCCGAGATGAAGATCCAGCTGATCAGTCGGTAGATCAGCATCGCCGAGATCGCCGCGGCCAGCGACATGCCGCTCGACACCAGGCCCGGCACCAGCACCGCCTCGACGACGAGCAACCCGCCCGGCATCAGCGGGATCGAACCGACGGCGCGCGCGGCCGCGTACGCGACGGTGACACCGGCGATCGACGGATGCCAGCCGGTGGCGTAGCACGCGAACAGCAGGCAGGCCACGTCGGCGACCCAGTTGAACAGCGACCAGCCGAACGCCGCGCCGAGGTCACGCCTGCCGAGCTGCACCGCCTCCAGCTGGGACAGGATCTCGCGCCACTTGGCCAGCCCCGTGTCGGCGTCCTTGCCGCGCACCGAGTTGAACCACGTCAGCACCCGCGCGCCGATCCCGTCGATCAGCTCGGGACGCGTCGCGACGGCCTGCGCGAGCAGGATCAGCGCGACGAAACCGCCGACCGAGAAGATCAGCGACAGCGGGTTCTTGCTCGCGCCCAGCAGGAACGCCCCGCCGAGCCCGAGCAGGGCCAGCCCGATCACCTGCAGCACCCCGGACATGACCAGCTGCCAGGACGCCACCAAAGGTGTTGCGCCCCAGAGCCTTTGCTGGCGGTACAGGAACGTCGCCGACAGCACCGGGCCGCCCGGCAGCGTGGTGGACAGCGCGTTGCCCGCATAGAACGCCGCCTCGGACCGCCACTGGTGCACGCGCACCCCGGCCGAGCGCAGCAGGGTGCGCTGAATCTGGGCGAAACTGTGCATCGACGCCATCGCCGCGACCACCGCGGCGATCAGCCACACCCAGTTCGCCGAGAGCAGGCTCTTCCACGCCTTGGCCAGCTGGTCGCGCACCAGCGCGATCTCGACGGCCAGCACGATGACCGCGACCGCGATGACCACCCAGCGCAGCCACCAGTACTTGCCGCGGCCACGCGCGGCGCCGGCGGATCCGGGCAGGGTGTCGCTCGCGGGCACGTCGTGGGACACGCCCCTCAGAGTAAGCCCGGAATCGGCGGGAATCGCAGATCCCGGGCACGGGCCTGCGGCGCCGTTACGCTACCGGAATGTCAGCCCGCCCGCCCTTCGATTCGATCGCCGACGACTCGGTGACCCCCCTGGTCCGCATGGCCGCGGCGTGGTCGTGGCGTCTGCTGGTGATCTTCGCCGCGATCGTCACCTTGCTGTGGCTGGTGCTGCGGCTGGAGATCCTGGTGGTGCCGGTCGCGCTGGCGACCATCATCGCGGCGCTGCTGCTGCCCGTCGTCGACTTCCTGGACCGCCGGGGCGCGCCCCGCGGCGGGGCGGTCGCGCTGGTGCTGCTCACCGGTTTCGCGTTGTTCGGGGGGCTGCTCGCGTTCGTCGTGACCCAGTTCGTCGAGGGCGCACCGGATCTGGTGGGTCAGGTGTCGACGAGCATCGAGGGGGTCGGCAAGTGGCTCACCGACGGTCCGCTGCAGGTCAGTGACCAGCAGATCAACCAGGCCCGCGACACGGCGATCGAGGCGCTGCAGAGCAACCAGGAGAAGCTGACCAGCGGTGCGCTGTCGACCGCGGGCACGCTGACCGAGATCGTCACCGGTGCGCTGCTGGTGTTCTTCACGCTGATCTTCCTGCTGCACGGCGGCCGCAACATCTTCAGCTTCGTCACCCGGATCTTCCCGTCCCATGTGCGGGGCCGGGTGCACGACGCCGGACGGGCGGGTTTCCGGTCGCTGATCGGCTACGTGCGGGCGACGTTCCTGGTGGCCGCCGTCGACGCGATCGGCATCGGGGTGGGCCTGGCGATCATGGGCGTACCGCTGGCGCTGCCGCTGGCGTCGCTGGTGTTCATGGGCGCCTTCGTCCCGCTGGTCGGCGCGGTGGTGACCGGGTTCCTCGCGGTGATCGTCGCGTTGATCGCGAAGGGCTGGATCTACGCGCTGATCACGCTCGGCCTGATCATCGCGGTGCAGCAGCTCGAAGGCCACGTCCTGCAGCCGTTGGTGATGGGCCGCGCCGTGGCGATCCACCCGTTGGCCATCGTGCTGGCGATCGCGGGCGGCGCGGTCCTGGCCGGCATCGTCGGCGCGCTGCTGGCGGTGCCCGTGCTGGCGTTCCTCAACAGCGCGATCCGTGTGCTCACCGCTGATGACCCCGTCGCCGAGGAACAGGCGATGGAAGAGCAGGACGAGGGCCTGGTCAACGCCGAACCCGACGACGTCGAGGCCCGCGAGTAGCGCTGCCGCCTCGCGAAACCGCCATCACGGTAGAGACGCGGCGTGCGCAGCAACCGTGGGGGCGGTTTCGCGAAACGGCAGGCTCTACAGTCGGCCCTCGCGACGCAGCAGGTCCTGCGCGCTGACACCGGAGCCACCGCGGCGCGGTGCATTGGGATCGGGCCGGGTGTTGAGCTTCTCCGTCGCCGCCTCGGCGTCCGGCTTGCGCTGCGCCGGGATGGCCCGGGTGGCGGTGTCGTCGGGCTCGTCGTCGGACGCGGCGTCCTCACCGCTGTCGGGCATCGCCCGGGTCGGTTCGGCCGACGGGCGCATCGGCTGCGGCGCGCCGGCCGGGCCGGTGGTGCCGCCGCCGCGCAGGTCGCCGAGCCACGACTCGATCTCCCGCTCATCGCGGGCCGGAGAGCCCGACGGCGGCGGTGTGGGAGACGGCGGTGTGGGAGACGGCGGAGTGGGAGACGAGGACGGCATCGCGCGCTGCGCTGCGGCCGCGGCTCCGCTGACCGCGTTGCGCACCGCGTTCTTCGCGATCGACAGCCGGGTCGTCTGCGGCTCGTCCTGCGCCGGGGGCGGAGGAGTAACGGGTGGCCGCGGCGGGGCGGTCGGGATGCGGGTGGTCCCGGCGGCCGCCGGGTCCGGGTACGTCGGGGTGCCCATCCGGGTGGTGACGGCGGGAGGCCGCACCGGCGCGGGATGCGTGGGGTCGTGCGGCGGCAGTGCGCGCGGCGGCGCCATCACCGGGGGTCCGCCGGCGCCGACGAGCGCCTCTGCGGGCGCCTCGCGCTCCTCGCGCACGGCGGGACGCTTGCGCTCGTCGGGCAGTTCGGTCTCGCCGAGGCCCAGCTTCTCCTGGATGCGCTTCATCCAGCGCGGCGCCCACCAGCAGTCGTCGCCGAGCAGCTTCATGATCGCCGGCACCAGGAACATACGGATGATCGTCGCGTCCAGCAGCAGCGCGATGAGCAGGCCGAACGCCAGGTACTTCATCATCACCAGGTCGGAGAACACGAACGCACCCGCGACCACGGCCAGCACCAGAGCCGCGCCGGTGATGAGGCGGCCGGTGGTCGCGGTGCCGATGCGGATGGCCTCGGCCGTGGAGAGCCCGCGCTCGCGGGCCTCGACCATGCGGGAGACCAGGAACACCTCGTAGTCGGTCGACAGACCCCAGATCACCGCGATGATCAAGCCGATCATCGGGGCCATCAGCGGCTGCGGTGTGTAGTTCATCAGCCCGGAGCCGTGGCCGTCGACGAACATCCACGTCAGGATGCCCATCGTCGAGCCGAGCGTCAGGGCGCTCATCAACGCCGCCTTGATCGGCAGCACGATCGAGCCGAACGCGAGGAACATCAGGATCGTCGTCGTGACGATCAGCACCAGACCCATCAGCGGCAGCTTGTCGAACAGGCTGTGGATGCTGTCCTGCTCCAGCGCGGGCGTGCCGCCGACCGAGATGTCCACACCGCGTGGCGGCTGGATGGAACGGAGCTCGTCGATCTTCTGTGACGCGTCGTTGCGGTCGACCAGTCCGTTCTGCAGCACCCGGATCGACGGATCCTTGGTTCCCGTGTCCTGGGCGGCGCGCTCCTGCCACATCTTGGACGGATCGTTGTCCGGATCGATGAAGCCGGGGACCGTCATCGCCTTCGCGCGCACCTCGGCGAGCTGCTGGTCGGTGACCGGCTCGCCGTCCTGGCGTTCGATCACCAGCGTCAGCGGCTCGGTGCGGAAGCCGGGGAAGGTGCGGTCGAAGTCCTCCTGCGCCGTACGGACACCGTTGTCCGGCGGCAGATACTTCTCGCTGATACCGCCCAGCGCCAGCTGGCCGAGCGGCAGGATCAGCAGGATCATGCCGATCAGGATCGGCGCGGCGAATGCGATCGGCCGCTTCATCACGACGTTGACGAGTTTGCCCCAGAAGCCCTTCTCGACCTCGGCGCGCGTCTTGGTCTTCTGCGTCTTCTCGGCCAGCCACTCGACCCACCACACGATGGGACCGCGCGCCAGCGGGACGTAGCGCGCGAGTGCCAGGCCTCCGGCGACGACGGCGACGAAGATCACGACGCCGATGAGGACCCAGTACAGGCCGTCGCCCAGGGACTCCCTGTTGGCGATCGCGAGGTAGGCGATCCAGCCGAGCAGCCCGACGTAGCCCAGGGCCAGGCCGATCATGGTCAGCGGCAGCCCCTGCTCACCGGTTTGGCGGATCTGCTTGCGGGCCCGGTGGCCGAGGAAGATGCCCACCGGCGGGAGCAGCAGGCCGGCCGGGATGGAAGCGATGGCGAACTGGTTGGTGCGGGTGTTCGAGGGATCCGAGGACACCTCGTTGTTGACGAACTTCAGCAGCCAGCGGACGCCGAGCGCGTCGACGCGGGGGCCGAGGATGGCCAGCGCGGCGGGCAGCACCGTGACCGACAGGATCGCCGCGAGCATGACCGACGCGATGATGGCGTAGGTGATCGACTTCAGGAAGCCCTGCGGGAACAGCAGCAGCGGTACCGAGGACGCCACCAGGATGACGGCCGAGAACATGACCGTGCGGCCCGACGTCATCACGGCGCGACGGACGGCGGCCTCGGTGTCGTAGCCCTCGGCGATCTCCTCACGGAACCGGCTCACCATGAACAGGCCGTAGTCGATCGCGATGCCGAGCCCCATCAGGGTGACGACGGGTTGGGCGAAGAAGTGGACGGGCATGAACTCGGCGAACACCCGCATGATGCCGAGCGCACCCGCGATGGTCAGACCGCCGATGATGCCGGGCAGGGCCGCGGCGATCACGCCACCGAAGACGAAGAAGAGCACGACGCAGACCAGCGGGATCGCGGCCACCTCGGCGCGCTTCTGGTCCTCGCCGATGGTCCCGGTCAGCTCGCTGGCCAGCGGTTGGAGTCCGGCGAGCTGGATGCCGCCGTCGTTGACCTGGGACAGCTGGGGTTCGATCGCCTGGTAGTTCTTCAGGATCTCGTCGTCGTTCTCGCCCTTGAGCGGGATGCTGACGAAGGTCTTGGACAGATCCTCGGTCTTCATCTGCTGCACGGTCTCGGCCGCCGCGTCCGGTGCGCGCAGCCAGCCGACCCAGCTGACGATCCGGTCCTCGTTCTCGGCGACGAGATCGTTGAGCTCGCCGGTGACCTTTTCCATCCACTCCGGGTTGTCGACCTTCTCGCCGTCGGGCGGCGTGAGGATCGCCACCACGTGGCTCGTGCGGTCGCGGCCGTAGGCCTCGTCGGACACCAGCGACGCATGGACGGACTGGCTGCCCTCGTCGTAGAAACCGCTCTGGGTGACGTGCTGTCCCAGGCTCATGCCGTAGACGCCGCCGCCCAGGCACAGTGCGACCATGACACCGATCACTATGTATCGGTACTGGTACACCGTTCGACCCCACCAGGCGAACACGTTTCGCTCCTTCAGTTCATGTCAATCGGTCCGCGCACGTCGTCACCGATGCTTGTGTGTCTAGACGCGCGAGGTCAGTAGCGACGACAGCGGCCGGAACGGTTGCAGCCATGCGCCCTGCTCGGGTAGCGAATCAAGTCCGATTCTCGGTAACGATTCCCGGAAGACACCAGGGATGTCCTCCAGATCGACGAACTCCAAGGTATCCGACGCTAATGCCCAACTGGCATGTTCGCGAAATCCGAGTACCTGGACCTCGACACCGCTCCTGGCGATGTCCTCCAGCGGTTGTTTGAACGCCTGACCGTCCGCCGAGGCGACGATCAGACCGGCCAGCCCCTGCTCGTTGCGCAGTGCGATGTGGGCGAGCATGTCGCTGTCGACGTCACTGTCCTCGTCGATCTTCGGCTTCGCGAACACCGCGAAGCCGACGTTGCGCAGTGCCTCGACCCAGGGCCGGACGACGTCGGCGCTGCCGGGCGCGATGTTGGTGAAGACGGTCGCCTCGGGTTCCAGCGCCACCGTGCGGCCTGTCCGGGCGTATTCGGTGGACAGGTCGGCGGTGCGCGACAGCAGCCAGCGGCCGAGTGCGTCGAAGCGGGGACGGTGCGCGGCGGTCGGCCGCCCGCCGAGGATCGATCCGAGACCCATGTCGAGGTTCGGCGCGTCCCACACCAGCAGGACTCGGGCCGCGAGGGCCGTGTCGGCGCCGAGGTCGGCCGGCGTGACCGGGGCCTCGTCGGTGCTCGCCGGCATGTTCTCGGTCATGCTCACGGCGTCCGCTCCCAGAGCAGCTCGGTCACGACGGGTCCGGCGAGCGCCTTGCGTTCGTATTTGGTGACGGGCCGGGTGACCGACATCGGCAGGTCAGCGGAGTCCATCGCCACGCGGCGCAGACGGGGCTCGGCGTCGCCGACCTCGGCGATGTGCGCGGCGTACCCCTGATGGTCGGTGGCGGCGTGCAGGACACCGCCGGGCCGCAGGCGATCGGCGATCAGCGCCATCGTGTCGGGCTGCAGCAGGCGGCGCTTGTGGTGGCGTGCCTTCGGCCACGGGTCGGGGAAGAAGACCCGGACGCCGGTCAGCGACGCGGACCCGAACATATGGGTCAGGACGTCGACGCCGTCACCGCGGATCAGCCTGATGTTGGAGACCGGGTGTTCGGTCGCGGCGGTGCGGTCGATCGCGCTGAGCAGCTGGGCCAGTCCGCGCCGGTAGACCTCGACCGCGACGACGTCGATCCCGGGCTCTGCCTGGGCCATCGCCAGCGTCGAGGTGCCGGTGCCACAACCGATCTCCAGCACCACCGGCGCGTGGCGCCCGAACCAGGCGTTCGTGTCGAGCGGGCCGGGCGGCTCGTCGCCGTCGCGGGCCTGCCGTCCGAGCTGCGGCCACAGCCGGTCCCAGGTGGCCTGCTGACCGTCGGAGATCGTCGAGCGGCGGGCCCGGAAGCTGGTCACCCTGCGGTTGAAGTGCGGATGGACACCCTCGGTGTCGGGGTCCGGAGCCACCGGTGCGGCGACCTCGGAACCCGTGGAATGCATCCGTCCATGGTCGCTCATCAAGACCGTGCTCCCCGCATCGTGTTACAGATTGATACCCAACAGTTGCCTACCGCTGGTACAGGCAAGTACCCGTGCACGTACCCAGGGTGCCGGACGCGTAAAAGATGTGTCGTCGGCCACCTGCGACCGATGCCAGGATTTCTTCGGGGACGGTTCCCGCCGGCCCTCGTGGACCGGAGGGTCGGGCGTGCCGATATTCACCGAAGTGCTCGCGCAGTTCGTCGCCGACCGTCCAGCCCTGGCGGCCGTCGACGCGAGGCTGCGGGCGCCGTTGAGCGTCACGGTCCAGGGGCGGGCCGGCGTGGGTTGCCGCACGGTCACGGGCGCGCTGGCCGCCGCCGGAGTGCGGATCGCGCCGCCGTCCACCGCCGCCGACGTGCACGTCGTGGCCGTCGCCGAAACGCTCAAGCCCGAGGACCGGCGGCTGCTGAGGGCTTCGCGACCCGTGGTGGTCGTGCTCACCAAGGCCGACCTGGCGGGCCGGGTGCACGGCGGGCCGCTGGCCCACGCCGAGCGCACCGCGACCGAACTGACCGCGTCGACGGGTGTGCCGGTCGTGCCGATGGTCGCGCTTCTCGCCGGCGTCGAGATCGACGACGACCTGTTCGAGGCGCTGCGGACGCTGACGACCGCACCGGCGGACATGACGTCGGTCGACGCGTTCCTCGCCGGTGACCACGCCGTGCCCGCGTCGGTGCGCCGGGCACTGGTGGCCCGGCTGGACCGCTTCGGCATCGCGCACGCGGTGCTGGCGGTGGCCGGCGGGGCGTCGCGGGCGGAGGTCGCGTCGTCGCTGCACGCGCTCAGCGGCGCCGAACGGGTCCTCGATGTCCTGGCCGGGACGGCCGCCGAGGTCGGCTACCGCAGGGTGCGCAGCGCCCTCGACGAACTGGCGCACCTGGCCGTCGAGACCGGCGACGACGGTCTCTGGTCGTTCCTGACCGGCGACGCGGTGGTGATCGCCGTGATGGCCGCCGCGGTCGACCTGATGCAGGCGGCGGGTCTGCGTGTCGATCCGCGCGACGACGCCGAGGCCCACCTGCGCCGTGCACTCCGATGGCGCCGCTATGCCCACACCCCGATGAACGCGCTGCACCAGCAGTGCGCGGCCGACATCGCGCGCGGTTCGCTGCGGCTTCTCGGACGGTCGCGGTGAGCGCTCCGGAGGTCGTACTCGTGACCGGACCGCCGCGGGCCGGGGTCAGCGCGGTCGCGGCCGGGCTGCGGCACCGGATGCCGGCCGTGCGCGTCCTCGACGGCGCGGAGGCCGGGACGACGCCCGTCGCGGTGGTGTTCGTCGTGTCGGCGGTGGCGCCGTTGACCGAGTCGGACTGCGTGCTGGCCGATGCGGCAGCGGTCGACGCCGAGGTCGTGGTCGCGGTGGTGTCGAAGATCGACGATCACCGCGGCTGGCGCGAGGTACTCGAGGCCGGTCGCGCCGTGGCGGACCGGTCGTCGGGGCGGCTGGCCGGCGTGCCGTGGCTCGGTGTCGCGGCCGCGCCGCGGTTGGGTCAACCCCGGCTCGACGACCTCGTCGACATACTGCGGCGCGCACTCGCCGACCCGACGCAGCGGGCCCGAAACTCGTTGCGCACCAGGCAGTTTCGAGTGAGTCAGCTGCAGGACGAACGGGATGGGCTGGTCGCGCTGCGACGGCGGACCCGGCTGGACGCGGCGGGCAGGTCATCTCGGGACCTTCGTCAGCTCAGGGTGACGCTGTCCCACGACGTCCGGCGCCGGTGCGTCGCGCTGCGCGCCGATCTGCTGCACCGGGCCGGCGCGGTCGGCCGGCGCGACGTCGCGGACTTCCCGCAGCACGCGTGGGAGCGCTGCACCGAGGTCCTTGCCGGCATCGAGCAGGACGTCACCGACGTGACCGGGGCCGACGTCGGGTGCGGGGACGTCCCCGTGAACCTGCCGGCGGACCCGCCTCCGGACCCGCCGTCACGGTCCTGGCGGTTGGAGCGGCGGCTGACCGCGGTGCTGGGTGCGGGGTTCGGGCTCGGGGTGGCGATGGTGGTCACCCGCTTCGTGGCGGGGCTGGCGCCGGGACTGACGGCGGCAGGTCTGGCGGTCGGCGGCGTCCTCGGGTTCCTGACGACCGCGTGGGTGGTGCGCGCCCGCGCCCTGCTGCACGACCGGGCGGTGCTGCAGGCGTGGGCGGCCGATGCGGTCGCCGCGGTGCGGGCCGCTGCCGACGAGCGGGTCGGGACCGGGATCCTCGCGGTGGAGGCGGGCGGGGCGGGAGCCGGCGCGAGGTCCGATGAGGACGTCGCGCTGGGCCGTCGCATCGCCTCACTGGACGCCGAAATACAACGCCTCTCGCAGCGGCCGCCGGACGGGCCCGTGTTACCCGTCGGTAGACCTGCCGGTGGTGGCCATCTGAATCGTTCCTGTGAGTGAATGGACATGCTCCTGGTTAACGGCGGGTATGTCACCAGGGTTAACCTCAATACACAGTGACGGCCGCGGCTGCCTTTCACTGCGAGCGTGTTCCGGCACCGACCGGGCGCTTGCGTCCAGGCAGACCGCTCGCTCAGCAGATGCAGGGGAGACGACACAGCATGACCGCAGCGACCATCCCGGGACTGGATTCCGCGCCGACCAAGCACGAGGGCCTCCTCGCCTGGGTCCGTGAAGTCGCGGAGCTGACGCAGCCCGACCGAGTGGCGTGGGCAGACGGCTCCGAGGAGGAGTACGAACGCCTCTGCGCGCATCTGGTCGAGGCAGGCACCTTTCAGAAGCTGAACCCGGACAAGCAGCCGAACTCCTACCTGGCGCTGTCCGACCCGTCCGATGTGGCGCGGGTCGAGTCGCGCACCTACATCTGCTCCGAGCGCGAGATCGACGCCGGTCCGACCAATAACTGGATGGACCCCGCCGAGATGCGCGGCATCATGACCGACCTGTACCGCGGCTCGATGCGCGGCCGCACGCTGTGGGTCGTCCCGTTCTGCATGGGCCCGCTGAACGCCGAGGATCCGAAGCTCGGTGTCGAGCTCACCGACTCCGAGTACGTCGTCGTGTCGATGCGCACCATGACCCGGATGGGCGCCGCGGCACTGGAGAAGATCGGCGACGACGGCTTCTTCGTCAAGGCGCTGCACTCGATCGGCGCCCCGCTGGAACCCGGCCAGGCCGACGTGCCGTGGCCCTGCAACGACACCAAGTACATCACCCACTTCCCGGAGACCCGCGAGATCTGGAGCTACGGCTCGGGCTACGGCGGCAACGCGTTGCTGGGCAAGAAGTGCTACTCGCTGCGCATCGCCTCGGCGATGGCCCACGACGAGGGCTGGCTCGCCGAGCACATGCTGATCCTGAAGCTGATCAGCCCGGAGAACAAGGCGTACTACATCGCCGCGGCGTTCCCGTCGGCGTGCGGCAAGACCAACCTGGCGATGCTGCAGCCGACCATCCCGGGCTGGCGCGCCGAGACCGTCGGCGACGACATCGCGTGGATGCGCTTCGGCAAGGACGGCCGGCTCTACGCGACCAACCCCGAGTTCGGGTTCTTCGGCGTCGCGCCGGGCACCAACTGGGATTCCAACCCGAACGCGATGAAGACCATCGCCGCGGGCAACACCGTCTTCACCAACGTCGCCAAGACCGACGACGGTGACGTGTGGTGGGAGGGCCTGGAGGGTGAGCCCGACCACCTGATCGACTGGAAGGGCAACGACTGGGTCCTGCGGGAGACGGAAACCAAAGCGGCGCACCCGAACTCGCGCTACTGCACCCCTATCTCGCAGTGCCCGACGCTGGCCCCGGAGTGGGACGATCCGCAGGGTGTGCCGATCTCGGCGATCCTGTTCGGTGGCCGCCGCAAGACCACGGTGCCGCTGATCACCGAGGCCCGCGACTGGCAGCACGGTGTGTTCATCGGCGCCACGCTGGGTTCGGAGCAGACCGCCGCCGCCGAGGGCAAGGTCGGCACCGTGCGCCGCGACCCGATGGCGATGCTGCCGTTCCTGGGCTACAACGTCGGCGACTACTTCCAGCACTGGATCAACATCGGCAAGCAGGCCGACGAGTCGCAGCTGCCGAAGGTGTTCTTCGTCAACTGGTTCCGCCGTGGCGACGACGGCCGCTTCCTGTGGCCCGGGTTCGGTGAGAACAGCCGCGTGCTGAAGTGGGCCGTCGAGCGCATCGAGCACAAGGCCGACGGCAAGAGCACCCCGATCGGCATCGTGCCGACCGCGGCCGACCTGGATCTGTCCGGACTCGACGTCAACGCCGCCGATGTGGATGAGGCGCTGGACGTGAAGGTCGACGAGTGGCGCGCCGAGCTCCCGCTGATCGAGGAGTGGTTCGAGTTCGTCGGCGAGAAGCTGCCGACCGGCATCAAGGACGAGTTCGACGCGCTCAAGACGCGCCTGGCCGAAGAGAACTGACTTTCCCTCACCGCGAGCGTGCGTGTCTGCAGTGGACACGCCGCTCGCGGTGTGCATTCCGCGCACGCTCGCGGCCTGTCTGCGCCGCTGCGATGCGGTACTTCTTGACACGTGTCAACTGTGACTTAGTAGAGTCTGTCCATGCAGATTCGCGACACCGCTGTTGCCACCCCGGACAAGCCCGCCGTCATCATGTATCCCGCCGGAACGGTGGTGACCTTCGGAGAGTTGGAGGCACGGGCGAACAGGCTCGCCCACCTGTTCCGCGACGCAGGTCTCGTCGAGGGCGACGCGGTCGCGCTGCTGATGGAGAACAACGAGCACTTTCACGCGGTGATGTGGGCTGCCCGACGCGCCGGTCTGTACTACGTGCCGATCAACACCCATCTCACCGCCGCCGAGGTGGCCTACATCGTCGACAACAGCGGCGCGAAGGCGATCGTCGGATCGGCCAAGCTGGCCGACACCCTGGCCGGACTCGGGGCCGAACTGCCGAACGGTCTGCCGCAGCTGCTGCTGGTCGCCGGAGCCGAATTGTCGGCGACCAGCGCCTCCGGCGGCGATGTGGACGGCTGGCAGCGCTACCCCGAGTGTGTGGCCGACAAGCCCGACACCCCGATCGCCGATGAGATCGACGGTGACCTGCTGCAGTACTCCTCGGGGACCACGGGCCGGCCGAAGGGCATCAAACGCGAACTGCCGCACCTGCCTCCGGCCGAGGTGCCCGGCATGATGGCCATGCTGGTGGAGTTCTGGATGCACCCCGACGCGGTCTATCTCAGCCCGGCGCCGCTGTACCACACCGCCCCGTCGGTGTGGTCGATGCAGGTTCAGGCCGGCGGGATCACGACGGTCGTGATGGAGAAGTTCGACGCCGAGGGGGCGCTGGACGCGATCCAGAAGTACAAGGTGACGCACGGCCAGTTCGTGCCGGTGATGTTCACCCGGATGCTGAAACTGCCCGAGGACGTGCGCAAATCGTACGACGTGTCGAGCCTGCAGCGCGTCATGCACGCCGCCGCTCCGTGCCCGGTGGAGATCAAGAAGCAGATGATCGACTGGTGGGGCCCGATCGTCGACGAGTACTACGCGTCCTCCGAGGCGCACGGCTCGACGCTGATCACCGCCGAGCAGTGGCTGGAACGGCCGGGCTCGGTCGGTAAGCCGCTGACGGGTGTCGTGCACATCGTCGGCGAGGACGGCAACGAGCTGCCGGCCGGTGAGGCGGGGGAGATCTACTTCGAGGGCGGCTACGACTTCGAGTACCTCAACGATCCGGACAAGACCGCGTCGTCACGGCACCCGCAGGGCTGGAAGACGGTGGGAGACATCGGGTATGTCGACGAGGAGGGCTTCCTCTTCCTGACCGACCGGCGCCACCACATGATCATCTCGGGCGGGGTCAACATCTATCCGCAGGAGGCCGAGAACCTGCTCGTCACCCATCCGAAGGTGATGGACGCGGCCGTCTTCGGCATTCCCGACGAGGAGATGGGCCAGCGGGTCAAGGCCGTCGTCCAGCTCGTCGACCAGGCCGACGCCACCGAAGAGTTCGCCGACGAACTCATCGGCTGGCTGCGGGATCGCCTGGCGCACTACAAGTGTCCGCGGTCGCTGTCGTTCGAGGAGCAGCTGCCCCGCACCGACACCGGCAAGCTGTACAAGCAGGAGCTGATCAAGAAGTACTCGTGAACACTCTGGTCGAGCTCGCGGGCGGGATCGTCGTCGGCGTCGGAACACCCTCCGACGCCGCAACATTCACGCTCACCGACGAGGACACCGACGACCGGCGGGCGGTGCGGGTCGCGTCGGTCGACGAGGCACTCGCCGAGCTGACCGAACGGTGTCTCCGGTGGCCGCAGGCGGCCGCGGTGTGTGACGACGTACTGCGGGCGTTCGATCCGCAGGGGTGCACGTTCACCGGCGTCATCACCGAGTCGCTGGCCTACTCGACCCTGCAGGCCGGGGCCGAGTTCGCCCGGTGGCTCGACGCGCGAGGACCGGCCCGGGTGCCCGAGATCGCCGATCCCGTTGTGGCCGAACGCGTCGACGATGTGCTGACCATCAGGTTCAATCGCCCGCAACGCCACAATGCGTTCTCGACCGACGCGCGCGCGGCGCTGCTGGACGCGCTGGAGGTCGCGCGGCTGGACCCGTCGGTCACCGGGGTGGTGCTCGCAGGAAACGGCCCGTCGTTCTGCAGCGGTGGCGATCTGGCGGAATTCGGCACGTTCACCGACCCGGCCAGTGCGCATCTCGCCCGCACCCGGCACAGCCCCGCGCTGGTGCTCGCCGAGATCACCGCCCGCTTGGGCGAGAAATGCCGGGCCGAGATCCACGGCCAGGTGCAGGGCAGTGGACTGGAGATGGCCGCGTTCTGCGGGACGGTGTCCTGCGACGCCGGTGCGGTGCTCGGACTTCCGGAGCTCGCGCTGGGTCTGATCCCCGGCGCGGGCGGCACGGTCAGCATCACCCGCAGGATCGGTCGTTGGCGCACAGCCTATCTCGTGTTGTCCGGGCGGTCGATCGATGCCGCCACCGGGCTGCGGTGGGGGCTGGTCGACGCTGTCGGGTGAAACCAGCGCGGTCCATGCCCGGTGAGTGAGCGTTCCTGCACGCGACACGCCGCAGATTGATGTGCAAACACGCGCGGCCGCGGAGCTGGGTGCTGCGTCGGCTAACCGGACCGCCGCAGCGTCACCCGGTAGGTGTACTGCTCGGGCAGGAACTGGCTGACGGCCAACTCGACCGGACGACCGTCGACGTCGGCGTACAACCGGTCCACGCGCAGCATCGGATGCCCGGGTGCGCAGTGCACCGCCGCGGCGGCCGCCTCGTCTGCGGACACGACCGTGATGGACTGCGCCGCCTCGTCGATGGGCCGCTCGAGGTGCGGCTCGAGCAGGCCGATGACGGTGTGGGTGCTGACCGCACCGGTCATCAGGTGCGGCGACGCCAGCACCGGCGCGGCCACCGCGGGGGGAAGGTGCACCATGGTGTGCCCGAATGCGATTCCGTCGTGCAGCCGGCGGAACACCACGGTGTAGACGACGTCGCCGTCGAGGCGCAGCCGGCTCGCCGCATCGATGTCGACCCGGCGGCGCAGTCCGTCGAGGACCTCCATCGTGGTGTCCTCCGACAGGCTCAGCAGATCCTCGATCGATCCCAACTGGCGCAGGTACCGACGGCCGCGGTCACCGGCGTAGCTGCCGCGGCCCGGCACCCGGTACACCGCACCCTCGGCGACCAGATCCTGGAAGGCCCGCCGCACCGTCTGGCGGGACAGCCCGAACCGGGCCACCAGCTCCGACTCGGTCGGCAGCCGTGTCCCGTCGGGGTAGCAGCCTGCGGCGATCTCGTCGCGAAGCCGTTCCCGCAGAACCTGATACGCCGGCGGCATCAGATACCGCCCCGGGCCACCAACTGTCCGGTGATCACGTTGCGCTGGATCTCGTTGGTGCCCTCTCCGACGATCATCAGCGGCGCGTCGCGGAAGTACCGCTCGACGTCGTACTCCGTCGAGTAGCCGTACCCGCCGTGGATGCGCACGGCATTCAAAGCGATCTCCATCGCGACCTCCGACGCGAACAGCTTGGCCATACCGGCTTCCATGTCGGCGCGCTCACCGCTGTCGTAACGGTCGGCCGCATACAACGTCAGCTGCCGGGCCGCGGTGAGCTTGGTGGCCATGTCCGCCAGGTAGTGGCCGACCGCCTGGTGCTTCCAGATGGGCCGGCCGAAGCTCTCGCGGTCCTGTGCGTAGGCCAACGCGTCTTCGAGTGCGGCCGACGCCACCCCCAGCGCACGCGAGGCGACCTGGATACGGCCCGTCTCAAGGCCTTTCATCATCTGCGAGAAGCCCTTGCCCGGGGTCCCGCCGAGGATCGCCGAGGCCGGGACCCGGCAGGCGTCGAACGCGAGCTCGCAGGACTCGACCCCCTTGTAGCCGAGCTTGGGCAGGTCGCGTGACACCGTGAGCCCCGGTGTGGGGTTGTCGACCAGGACCACCGAGATACCCGAGTGCTTCGGCGTCGCGTCGGGATCGGTCTTGCACAGCAGCGCGATCAGGCCGGAGCGGCGGGCGTTCGAGATCCACGTCTTCGTGCCGCTCAGCACCAGGTCGTCACCGTCTCGCCGGGCGACGGTTCCCATCGCCTGCAGATCGGATCCGCCGCCGGGTTCGGTCAGCGCCATGGTCGCGCGGATCTCGCCGGTCGCCATCGCGGGCAGATGGCGCTGCTTCTGCTCCTCGGTGCCGAACAGCGTCAGCAGTTTCGCGACCACGGTGTGCCCACCCATCGCACCGGCCAGGCTCATCCAACCCCGCGCCAACTCCTGGGTGACCAGCACGTAGCAGCGGGTCGACACCGGAGTGCCGCCGTAGGACTCCGGCACCGCGAGGCCGTAGATGCCGATCTGCTTCATCTGGTCGATCCACGCCTCGGGATAGGTGTTGGCGTGCTCGACGTCGCGCACCGTCGGCTTCACATCGCGGTCGATGAACGCGCGCACCGTCTGGACCAGCATGGCCTCTTCGCTGCTCAACCCGTCGACCACGGCGTCCTCCTATATGTACGGCCATATTGACATCGCATCGCACCTGGTGCCAGCATGCCAGCCGTGACTTTGTACGGCCAAATACCGGGCGGTCCCTTCTTCGACGACCTGTCGGTGGGCCAGGTTTTCGACGCCGCGCCGTCGATGACGTTGACGCCGGGGGTGGCCGCAACGCACCAGGCAATCCTCGGTGACCGGCTGCGGCTGCCGCTGGATGCCGACCTGTCTTCGGCCGTCACGGGGTCCACCGCGGCACTCGCGCACCCCGCGCTGGTGTGCGACGTCGCGATCGGGCAGTCGACGCTGGTGACCCAGCGGGTCAAGGCAAACCTCTTCTACCGCGGTCTGACATTCCACCGGTACCCGGTGCTCGGCGACAGCATCTACACCCGCACCGAAGTGGTGGGCCTGAAACAGAATTCGGCGAAGCCGGGCCGCGCCACCACCGGCCTGGCCGCACTGAGGATGACCACCATCGACGGCATCGGCAGGCTGGTGCTCGACTTCTACCGGTGCGCGATGCTGCCGCTGAGCTCCGACGACGTGCAGACCGGCCACGACGACGATCTGTCGACGGTCGGGGCCGGGGGAAGTGACGCCGCGAGTGGCACAAGACCCGTCGATCCGACCCGGGACTGGGACGATGCGGCCTTCCGCGACCGTGTGCCCGGCCCGCACTTCGACCCGGCACTGGCCGGCACCGTGCTGCGCAGCACCGCCGACGTCGTCAGCAGCGCACCCGAGCTGGCCCGACTGTCACTGAACATCGCAGCGACCCACCATGATTCGCGTGTCGCCGGCAAGCGGCTGGTGTACGGCGGACACACCATCGGTCTGGCCCTGGCGCAGGCATCGCGGCTGCTGCCGAACCTGGTGACCGTGCTGGGCTGGAAGTCCTGCGATCACACCGGCCCGGTGCACGAGGGGGACACCCTCTACAGCGAACTGCGCGTCGAGGCCGCCCAGCCCCGCCCGGACGGGCGCGGCGGGACGGTGGCGCTGCGCTCGACCGTTTTCGCCGCATCCGACGACAGCGAGGATCGGCGGGTTCTCGACTGGCGGTTCACCGGCCTGCTGTTCTGATTCGGCGTCACCCCCGATTCCGCGTCACCCACAATGGAGGCGTGAGCCCCGTGCGTGTCCCCGTCGCGGTACTGGCGCGCGCGCAGGCCGCGCTCGGTGACCTGCGCGCCGACGCCGAGGTGTTGATCGGCGGCCGCGCGGCGCTGCTCGGGCTGGCGCCCGATGGCCGGATCTCGGCGGGCGGGGCGACGCGGTTGCTCGCGGGTCCCGACGGCTGGTGCGCGCTGACGCTGTCACGGCCTGACGACGTCGACGCCGTGCCCGCCCTGCTCGGCGCCGATGACCTACCCGACGACATGTGGTCGGCGATCGGCCGGGTGATCGCCGAGACCGGGGTGTGGGTGTTCGCCGAACGCGCGCGGCTGCTGGGATTGCCGGTGGGTGTGCTCGGCGAGGCAACCGAAGTGCCAACGGCGTTGTGCCGCAATGGCGAACGCAAAGCATTTGGTGATCTGAACGGTCTCCTGGTGGCCGACCTGTCCTCGATGTGGGCCGGTCCGCTGTGCGGACGGCTGCTGAGCGACGCGGGCGCGACGGTCGTCAAGGTGGAGACGCGCACCCGCCCGGACGGCACACGGCAGGGCTCTGCGGCGTTCTTCGACTGGATGAACTCCGGGAAGCTCTCGTACGCAGCGGATCTGGAGGATCCGGGCCTGCGTCGACTGCTCGGCGCGGCGGACGTGGTGATCGAGTCGTCGCGGCCTGCCGCGCTGCAGCGGCGCGGACTCGGGCCGACGGATGTCGCGGGCCCCGCGGGGCGGGTCTGGGTGCGGATCACCGGTCACGGCACCGACGGCGCCCGCGCCGACTGGGTGGCGTTCGGCGATGACGCCGCCGTGTCGGGCGGGCTGGTGTCGGGTTCCCCGGCGGACCCGCGGTTCTGCGGGGACGCGATCGCCGACCCGCTGACCGGTATCCGCGCGGCCGCCGAAGTGCTGGCGTCGCGCCGTCGCGGGGGCGGGGAACTGATCGAGCTGTCGATGGCGGGCGTTGCCGCGGAGTACGCACAGCTGCCGCGCGGCGACGAAAAACCCTGTGTGGCAACACCGGTGGCGGCGCCACGGGGACCGGCGCTGGGCGCTGACAATGCCGCCGTCGACCGGCTGGTGGCGGACCGGGCGACGCTGCCGTGCTGATCCGCAACGCGGTCCTGATCGACGGCACCAGGACCGACATCCGCGTCGGTGACACGGTCACCGAGGTCGCCGACGACGTGACCGCAGCCCCGGGCGAGGATGAGTTCGACGCCGCCGGCGGTACGGTGCTGCCCGGACTGAACGACCACCACCTCCACCTGCGCGCGGCGGCTGCGGCATTGCGGTCGCTGCGCGTCGGACCGGACGAGGTTCGCGACAGGGCAGCTCTGGCAAGGGTTCTCGCGGCCGCTGTGCCCGATCAGGACGGCTGGATCCGGGCCGTGGGGTATCACGACTCGGTCGCGGGGCCGCTGACCCGCGACCTGCTCGACGCGATCGCTCCCGAAGTGCCGGTCCGTATCCAGCATCGCAGCGGCGTGCAGTGGACGCTCAACACTGCGGGGCTGGCCCGCGTCGGCAAGCACGACCACCCGGACGGGGTGCTGCGCAGCGCCGACCCGAGCTGGACGCTCCCCGCCACCGAACCGGACCTCGAAGGGCTCGGCGCGACGCTGAGCCGGTACGGGATCACCGGGGTCACCGACGCCACACCGGATCTCGGCGCGGGCGACATCACCGAGCTGCAGCGCCGGATGCCGCAGACGGTGCGCGCGCTGGCGCCGGGCAAACGCATCCTGCACGATGACGAGCTCGACCTCGACGCGCTCACCAGCTGGATCCGGCATACCCACTCGGTGGGTGTCCCGGTGGCGTTGCACTGCGTCACCGCCGCGCAGTTGGTGGTGACCCTGATCGCGTTGCGCAGCGCCGGTCGGCATCCCCTCGATCGCATCGAGCACGCCGCCGTGGTCCCCGACGGCAGCGTGACCGACCTCGCCGACAGCGGCGTCACCGTGGTGACCCAGCCGAACTTCGTCGCCGAACGCGGCGACCAGTACCTCGTCGATGTTCCCGAACACGAACACCACGAGCTGTGGCGGGTCGGCTCCCTGCTGGAAGCCGGTGTGCCCGTGGCATTGTCGACGGATGCGCCGTTCGGCCACAGCGACCCGTGGGCGGCGATGCGCGCCGCGGTGCATCGCCGCACGCCGTCGGGAACGGTTCTCGGTCCGAGCGAGAGGATCACGGCGGCAACGGCATTGGCGATGTTCACCGGTAACCGCGCCGGACACCCGGGCGCCGTCGTGCCCGGTGCACCGGGTGATCTGTGCATCCTGGCGGCGCCTCCACCGCAGGCGCTGGCCGAACTCGACGCGGCAGCGGTGGCCGCGACGGTGATCGCGGGCCGTGTCGTCTACGAACGCTAGGCGGCGGCCGGCTCGAACGCGCCGCGCAGCAGCGCGCACTGACTTCTGAAGAACGACTGCGACACTTCGGCTTTGGGCGCGATCCCGTCGAAACCGTGGAACGCGCCCTTGACCACCTCCACCTCGCAGGGCACGCCCGCGGCACGCAACCGCTCGGCGTAGGCGAGGTCCTCGTCGTGGAACAGATCGAGGGTACCGACGCCGATCCACGCGGGCGGGAGACCGGCCAGATCCTCGCGGCGCGCGGGCACCGCCACGTCGCGGTCGGCGTCGCCGAGATAGGCCTGCCAACCGAACCGGTTGCTCGCCTGGTTCCACAACCGGTGGCCGGGATTGTCCAGACCGGTGCGCAGCACCGTGCGGTCGTCGATCATCGGATAGACGAGAAGCTGTGCGGCCAGAGTGATCTCGCCGCGATCCCGGGTGACGAACGCCAGTGCGGCGGCCAGGCCCCCACCGGCGCTGGCGCCGCCGATCGCGACGCGGGAGGGATCTACCGCGGGCAGGGCCGCCAGCCACGTCAACGCCGCGTAGCAGTCCTCCACCGGAACCGGATACGGGAAGTCAGGGGCCAGGCGATAATCGACGGAGGCGACCGTCGCACCGAGTTCGTGGGCGAAGCGCCGGCACAGGACGTCGTCCTGGGCCGCGTCCCCCAGGACGTAGCCGCCGCCGTGGATCCACAGCAGCGCCGGGCCGGGACGGGTGACACCCGCCGGGCGGAACAGCCGGACACCGACGCCCGACTCCAGGGTGAGCACTTCGACGTCGGGTGCGGGGGCCCGCCGCCACATCAGGCGCGACGCCCGGCGGATCAGCGGCAGGGTGACGGGTGTGACCACCTGTCGGGGCAGCATCCGGGCGTGGCGCCGGAGCTCGGGATGGAAGTCGATGCCGTGCATCCGGTCAGTATGCGTGGACGGCGACCTGCTGCGTCAGCGAAGCAGCGGATCCCGTGGCAGACCGAGGATGCGTTCGGCGATCGTGTTGCGGGTGATCTCGGACGTGCCGCCCGCGATCGTCATCGCGCGATTGCCCAGGTAGCTGCGCGTCAGCTGGGGCATCTTCTCGACGACCGCGGCGGTGCCCGCCAGATCGAACGCGAGCTCGGTGAGATGCTGGCCCGACTCGGCGACCACCAGCTTCGTCACGTTGCCCTCCGGACCGGGCTCGGCTCCGGAGATGGCGCGGGTCGCGCGGCGCAGGTTCAGCAGTCGCAGCGAATGGATCTCGGCGATCACCTCGCCGGCCCGCCGCACGAACATCGGGGCATTGTCGGGGGAGCTGTCGAGCAGCTTGATCAGGTGCTCGGGGGTGGTGCCGGTGACGCCGCCGGATCCGCCGCCGATCGACACTCGCTCGTTGCCCAGCGTGGCCCGCGCGACCAGCCAGCCCTTGTTGACGTCGCCGACGACATCCGCGTCGGGCACGAACACGTCGTCGAAGAACACCTCGTTGAAGTGGGAGTCGCCGGTGAGGCCGCGCAGCGGGTTGACCGTCACGCCGTCGGCGTTCATGTCGATCGCCATCATCGTCACGCCCGCGTGTTTGGCGGCGTCGGGGTCGGTGCGCACGGTGGCCAGACCCCACTGGCACATGTGCGCGAGGCTGGTCCAGACCTTCTGGCCGGTGACCCGCCAGCCGCCGTCGACTTTCTTCGCCGACGTGCGCACCGCGGCGGCATCGGAGCCCGCGCCCGGCTCGGAGAACAGCTGGCACCACATCACCTGGCCCCGCAGCACCGGTTCGACCCAGCGTTCGCGCTGCTCATCGGTGCCGGCCTGGGCGATGGTGAGCGCGACCCACCCGGTGATGCCCATGTCGGCGCGCTCGATCGCGGCAAACTCCTCCTCGATGACGAGCTGTTCCAGCACGTCGGCTGCCCGTCCCCACGGCTTCGGCCAGTGCGGGACGAGGTATCCGGAGTCGACCAGATAGTCGCGCTGCTGCTCGGCGGGCAGTCGCCGGACCGCTTCGGCGGCCTCGCGCGCCTGGCTGCGGTACTCGTCGGCCTCGGGCGGCAGGGTGAACGACGCGCCGTGGGCGCGACCGGTGCGCTGGCCGTCGACGATGTCGATCAGCGGGTCGACACCGTCGGCCATCAGCGCCGCCAGCGTGCGCGCGCGGCGGAGATAGAGGTGGGCGTCGTGCTCCCACGTGAACCCGATGCCGCCGTGGAGTTGAATGTTGTTCTGCGCGTTGAAGACCTGGGCCTTGATCGCGAGCGCTGCGGCCACCGCCGCCGCGAACCAGGCGCTATCGAGATCATCGGCGCGCGCGGCGTCCCACACCGCGGCCGTCGCGGTCTCCGCGCTGACGAGCATGTTGGCGGCGTGGTGTTTGACCGCCTGAAAGGTGCCGATGGTGCGGCCGAACTGCTCGCGGACCTTGGCGTACTCGACGGCCATGTCCAGCGCGGCCCAACTGACGCCGACGGCCTCGGCCGCCGTGAGGGTCCGGAACACGGTGCGCGCGTCGCGGGCGGCACCGCGCAGGATGCGGTCTGCGGGAACGGCGACGCCGTCGAGGGTCACCGAGCCGATGCTGCGGGTGGTGTCGAGGCAGTCCAGTCGGGTGACGGTGACACCGTCGTCGCCGGCGTCGACGATCACGACGTCGTCGCCGGCGACCAGAACCAACAGCGAGGCGTCGGGCGCGCCGAGAACGGTGGCGCATTCTCCGGTGGCGGTGTTGTCGGCGCCGACGGCGACCGTGCCGGAGATTCCGAGGGCCGCGACGGTGTCTCCCGACGCCGATCCCGGCAGCAGTTCGGCGCGGACGGAGTCGGGCGCACACCGGTCGATGACCACCGCCGCCGACACGCTGGTAAGGAACGGGCCGGGGGCGAGCTGGTGGCCGAGGCACTCGACGACGACGGCCAGCTCGGCCAGGCCGAAGCCCGACCCGCCGACGTCCTCGGCGAGAGCCAATCCGGTCCAGCCGAGACCCGTGGCCGCCGACCACAGGTCGCTCGGGTTCGACGCACCGTCGGTGTCGGCCGCATCGAGGGTCGCTCGGGCCAGGACCAGCGCTTTCAGCCGATCCAGCTGGCCGCTCACCGCCGCAGCGAGGTCCTGGTGGTCATCGGTGATGGCTAGTTTGGACGCGCTCGCGGTCTTGCTCACGGAAATGGACCTCTTCATCGGTGTCTCGGCGGTGTCGGCGGAGGATCGGCGTGTTGGCGGTCGAAAATCGACGTTAGCGAAGTGCGAAAACGCCTGGATCGGCTGTGATGCCGATCACAAATTGACCACATCTGAACATCAGTAGACAACTTCGATCGGATTGTCGTTTGAGACGTGCGTCACGGGGGTAGGCTCGCGCCCATGACGGCACGTCCGGATACCAGGTATCCCGGTCCCACATTGACCACCCGCTTGGAATGGTTGCTGAACGCGGGTCCATCCGATTACATGCTGGCGCTGAGCGTCGCTTCGGCATCGTTGCCGGTGATCGGCAAACACCTTGAGCCACTGGGCGCGTTGACCGCGGCCGGGGTCTGGGGCGCGCGGCACGCGCCGGACTTCGTCGGTGCGCTCGCGAAGTCGCTGGTCGCGCCCAACGATGCGGGCAAGAAGGAAAAGCAGCAACAGGAACGCGACAGCACCAACGCGATCACCCAGGCCGCCCTGCGCGGCCTGGTGTCCCAGAAGGACCTCGAGATCGAGTGGCCCGCCGCCGAGCGGACCCCGCCGGTGTGGAAGATGCGCGAACACCGCCGGCATGTGCACCGCACATCGGTGCGGTACGGCCCGCGGCCGACCCAACTGCTCGACGTGTGGCGTCGCGACGACGTCCCCGCCGATGCGCCGGTGATGATCTTCGTGCCCGGCGGCGCGTGGGTGCACGGCGGCCGGATGCTGCAGGGCTATGCCCTCATGCACCACCTGGCCGAGATGGGCTGGGTTTGTCTGTCGGTGGAGTACCGCGTCGCCCCGCACAACCCGTGGCCGGCACACATCAACGACGTGAAGACCGCGATCGCGTGGGCCCGCGCCAACGTCGACAAGTTCGGTGGGAACCGCGACTTCGTCGCGATCGCAGGCACCTCGGCCGGCGGCCATCTCGCCGCACTCGCCGGTCTGACCGCCAACGATCCGGAGATGCAGGGCGAACTGCCCGAGGGCTCCGACACCTCGGTCGACGCCGTGGTCGGCATCTACGGACGCTACGACTGGGAGGACAAGTCGACGGTCGAGCGGGTCCGGTTCATGGACTTCCTCGAGCGCGTGGTCGTCAAGCGCAAGTTCGACAAGCATCCCGACGTGTTCCGCAAGGCCTCGCCGATGGCGCGGATCCACTCCGAGGCGCCACCGTTCCTGGTGATCCATGGGACCGGCGACAGCGTCATCCCGGTCGCCCAGGCACAGAGCTTCGTCGAGCGTCTGCGCAACGTGTCGCGCTCGGTGGTCGGGTATGTGGAGCTGCCGGGTGCAGGCCACGGTTTCGACATGACCGACGGCGCGCGCACCGGAGCGGCCGCGACGGCAATCGGCTTGTTCCTCAACCACATTCACCGAAACCGCAGCCTGGTCGGAGCGAAAGAGGTTATATAGTCACCTTCGGCCGACGAGCGCTTGCGCGAGGAGCCGGCGGGCGCCGACGAGCGCTTGCGCGAGGAGCCGGCGGGCGCCGACGAGCGCTTGCGCGAGGAGCCGGCGGGCGTGGGAAGGTGGCACGGTGAAGAGGCTTCGTGGATGGGACGCTGTGCTGCTGTACAGCGAAACCCCCAGCGTCCACATGCACACGCTCAAGCTGGCGGTGATCGAACTCGACGATCTCGGCGGCGCGAAGTTCGGTGTCGAGGAACTCCGCAAGGTGATCCACGGCCGGCTCTACAAGCTCGATCCGTTCCGCTATGAGCTCGTCGACATCCCGTTCAAGTTCCACCACCCGATGTGGCGCGAGAACGCCGAGGTCGACCTCGACTACCACGTCCGGTCGGTCCGGGTGGACGCCCCGGGCGGACGGCGCGAACTCGACGAGGCCGTCGGGCGCATCGCGAGCACTCCGCTGGACCGCAGCAGGCCGCTGTGGGAGATGTACTTGATCGAGGGTCTCGCCGACGGCCGGATCGCAGTCCTCGGCAAGATCCACCACGCGCTCGCCGACGGCGTCGCGTCGGCGAACCTGCTCGCACGCGGTATGGATCTGCAGGACGGACCGCAGGTCGACCGTGACTCGTACGCAACGGATCCCGCGCCGAGCAAGGGTGAGCTGGTCCGCACCGCGTTCACCGACCACCTGCGCCAGATCCGGCGATTCCCGGACGTCGTGCGCTACACGGCGGCCGGAATGCGCCGGGTCCGCAGCAGCGGACAGAAGCTGTCGCCGGAGCTGACCCGTCCGTTCACCCCGCCGCCGTCGTTCATGAACCATCAGATCGATGCGACCCGCAAGTTCGCGACGGCGACCCTGGCGCTCGACGACGTCAAGCAGACCGGCAAGCACCTGGGCGCCACCATCAACGACATGGTGCTGGCCATGTCGGCCGGTGCGCTACGAAAGTTGTTGCTGCGCTACGACGGTCAGGCCGACCATCCCTTGCTCGCCTCGGTGCCGGTGAGCTTCGACTTCTCCCGCGACCGGATCTCGGGCAACTATTTCACCGGAGTACTGGTCAGCATCCCCGTGGAGCTCGACGATCCGGTGGAGCGGGTTCGCGCCGCCCACGACGCCGCGGTGGCCGGCAAGGAGAGCAACAATCTGCTCGGACCGGAGCTGGTCAGTCAGTGGTCGGCGTACCTGCCGCCCGCTCCCGCCGAAGCGCTGTTCCGTTGGCTCGGTACCAAGGACGGCCAGAACAAGGTGATGAACCTGCCGATCTCGAACGTTCCGGGCCCCCGCGAGCGGGCCCGTGTCGGCGGGGCGCTGGTCACCGAAATCTATTCGGTCGGCCCGTTGACCGTCGGCAGCGGCATCAACATCACGGTGTGGAGCTACGTCGACCAGCTCAACATCTCGGTGCTCACCGACGGCAAGACGCTGGAAGACCCGCACGAGCTGACATCGGCGATGCTCGACGATTTCGTCGAGATCCGTCGCGCCGCAGGGCTTTCCGAGGAGCTGACGGTCGTCGAGACCGCCCTCCCGAACTAGCCGAAATTGCATTCCACCAGGGCGTCACTCGCACTTCTTCTGCTGGAATGCAATTTCGGCGGACGGGGTCACGCGGCGTTGCTGCGGTAGCGGGCGAGATAGCGCTCGGCGGCGCTGCGGTCGGTGTCGCCCCGGATGGGGTCGAAACCGAGAACGATGTCGGCGTCGGGATCCGCGGCGGCCATCTGGCGCGAGCGGAGCACGAAACACAACACCGCTAGCGCGTAGCTGGCGACCATCGCGATGCCGAAGAATCCCGCCAGAGTGCTGCCCAATGCCAGTGCGGCGGTGAAGCTTCCCAGGAAGACGAAGCCGACCAGCGTCAGCAGGTAGCCGAATATCGGCAGGGGGGCCTTGTTGAACGACTTACTTCGCATATCCACCATCTCCTGTCTCAATACGCTACGCGTAGCGTAGCGATACGCCCAGTGTAGCGTGAACGGGTCGGATGTGCACGGGCCGGTGAGGAGTGTCGATGGCGGCGAACAGCGGTGACGACGTCGGCGCACGCATTCTCGATGCGGCGCTGGAACTGTTGCGCGCGCGGGGGCCGAAAGCGGTGACCATGCAGGCCGTCGTCGATGCGACGGGCATCGCCAAGACCACGATCTACCGGCGGCACCCCAACAGGCGCACTCTGCTCGCCGCCGCGCTGGAGACACTCGGGGAGCGGCCGTCGGTACCCGCGGCCGCGACCCGCCACGAGCGGCTGAACTGGGTCATCACCCAGTCGGTGGACGTGATCGCCCGCGGTATCGGCGCCGGCGGGTTCGCTGCGCTGCTCACCGATGACGACCCCGAATTCAGCGATGCGTTCCGCGCGATCCTCGGCGCGTACCGCCGGCATGCGATCGACGCACTCGACGTCGACGTCGCGACCGGAGAAACGGTCATCGACCTGATCGTCGGCGGCTACGTCGCCGAGCTGGCACGCACTGGGTCGGTCGACGACGGCTGGAACGCCAGGATGGCCGACGCGGTCGAACGCGTACTGCCGAGCCGCTGATCAGCTGGCGCGCACCGGGCTGGTCGGTCGGTCCGCCGACTCCGACCTGCGGGTCGCCATCACCCAGGACAGGAACGTCTCGATGGCCTGGGCGGTGTAGTGGGCCCGCGGTGAGCCGTAATAGAAGTCGAACGCGTGCTGGGCGTAAGGGATCTCGGCGTAGACGACCGGTGAGGTCGACACCTCTTTGAGCGCTTCGGCGAACTCGCGACCCTCGGGAACGGGGATGATCGAGTCGTCCTGTCCGTGCAGGATGAAGAACGGCGGCGCGTCGGCGCGCAGCCGGTGGGTGGGCGATGCGTCGACATACACCTGACGGTTCCGCGTGACGGGCTTCTTGACGACGAACTTCTGCAGGAAGGCGAGGAACTCCCTACGGCCGCTGCCCTGTGCCGAGACCCAGTCGTAGCGGCCGTAGACGGGGACGGCGGCGACCACCGAGATGTCGGCGTCCTCGAAGCCGGGTTGGAACTGCGGATCGTCGGCGGTCAGCGCGGCCAGCGACGACAGGTGCCCACCGGCCGAGCCACCGGTGATCGCGACGAAATCGGGGTCACCGCCGTATTCGGCGATGTGCTCCTTGATCCAGGCCAGCGCGCGCTTGACATCGACGATGTGGTCGGGCCAGGTGTTACGCGGGCTGACGCGGTAGTCGATCGACACACAGATCCAGCCGTGGTCGGCGAGGTGGCTCATCAACGGATAGCTCTGCGGCTTACGCATGCCGATCGCCCATGCACCACCCGGAACCTGAAGCAGCACAGGCGCTTTACCGTCGCGTGGCAGATCGGGGCGCCGCCAGATGTCGGCTCGGTTGACCCGCAGCGGGCCGTACTGCACGGTGCCCGCCTTCTCGACGTAGCGCCGCCGGATGACCTCGTTGGGGAAGACCCCGAAGTAGCGGCGCCGCGACGACTTCGCCTTCTCCGCGATCTCCTGGTAGTCGTCGCCGAGGACGTCGCGCAGGGGCTCCTCGAAGTGGGGCTGCGACGCGACGTTGCGGCGGTGGATGAGATACAGCAGCGCCCACGCCACAGCCGTGAGACCCAACGCGATCCGTCCGCGCGGCCCGCGGAAGTCACCGCGGATGCCGCGGCGCACCGCGTCGGCCATCGAACCGGCCATGTAGAGCGGGGAGAGTTCGGAGGTCGGCCATCCGAACGCGAAGACGGGGATCGTCGGGTACCCGTCGCGGGCCAGTGGCTGCACACCGTTGGCGGCGTTGAGCAACTCCGCGGCCGCACGGAGGAGGGGCCTGGGTTTAGGCATTATCGAGACGATCCTTCAGGTCCTTGCGCGAGATCTTGCCGGTGATGCTGCGCGGTAACTCGTCGAGCACCGTGATCTCCCTGGGAACTTTGTAGTTCGCGAGGTTGTCGCGGACATGCTGCTTCAGCGCCTCCGGGGTAGCCGCCGCGCCGGGGTTCAAAACCACGAAGGCCGCCAGTCGCTGTCCGAACTTCTCGTCGTCGACGCCCAGCACGGTTGCCTCGGCGACGTCGGGGTGGGACGTCAACGTCTTCTCGACCTCGATCGGGTAGACGTTCTCACCGCCCGAGACGATCATCTCGTCGTCGCGGCCGACCACGAACAGCCGGCCCTCCTCATCGAGGTATCCGACGTCGCCCGAGGACATGAAGCCGTCATGGAAGTCTTTGGTCGACCCTGAGGTGTAGCCGTCGAACTGCGTCGAGTTACGCACCCAGATGCCCCCGGTCTCACCGGTGGGGACCTCGTTGAACTCGGAGTCGAGGATCTTGATCTCGGTGCCCTCGGCCGGGCGGCCCGCGGTGTCCGGCGCGGCCCGTAGATCTCGGGGCGTCGCGGTGGCGATCATGCCGGCCTCGGTGGCGTTGTAGTTGTTGTAGATCACGTCGCCGAAACGGTCCATGAACTTGATGACGATATCGGGGCGCATCCGGGAGCCCGACGCCGCGGCGAACCGCAGGGAGCGTCCGCTGTACTTGTCGAGGACCTCCTCGGGCAGCTCCATGATGCGGTCGAACATCACGGGCACCACGCACAACCCGGTCGCGCGGAACTTGTCGACCAACTCCAGCGTCGCCTCGGGGTGGAACTTGCGGCGGGTGATGATCGTGCAGGACATCGACGCCGCGAAGGCCAGTTGCGAGAAGCCCCAGGCGTGGAACATCGGCGCGACGATCACCACGGGCTGCTCGGCGCGCCACGGGGTGCGGTCGAGGATCGATTTCAGGACTCCGGGGTCGCCGCCGGAGTGCTTGGCGCCCTTGGGGGTTCCGGTGGTGCCCGACGTCAGCAGGATTACCCGCGCCTTTTCCACCGACCGCACCGGTTCCTGCCCGCCGTGCTCGGCGATAAGGCCCTCGACGGTCAGCGCGTCGGTGTCGCTGTCGGTCCAGGCGAGGATGCGGGTTGTCTCGGGGCGGTCGGCCACCGCGCGGTCGACGGTCTCGGTGAATTCCTCGTCGTAGATCACGGCGACGGCGCGTCCTTCACCTTCGCGCTGCAGCACCTCGGCCAGGGCGGGGCCCGCGAACGACGTGTTGAGCAGCAGCACGTCCGCGCCGATCCGGTTGGCCGCGATCAGGGAGTCGACGAACCCGCGGTGGTTGCGTGCCATCAGCCCGATCACCTCGGGCTGCCCTTCCGGAAGTGCCTGCAGCGCCGCGGCGAGGGCATCGGCCCGCTGGTCGATCTGGCGCCACGTCAGGATGCCGAGTTCGTCGACCAGGCCCGCCCGGTCGGGGCAGCGCTGGGCGGCGGCGGCGAAGCCCGACGTGATGGCCATGTTCTCCCGCTGCATCGCGCCGACGATGCGCATGTACTTGTCGGGACGCATCGGCGCGATCACGCCGGCGCGCATCATCGTCGAGATCAGGCCGAGGGCGTTGGTCACGGGGTCGGTGATGCCCATCGCTCAGCCCAGGATCGGGAGCTTGCGCTCTTGGGCCAGTTCGTCGAGCGCGCGTTGCATGACCCGCCGTACGTGGGCGTCGACCTCGTCGATGTCGGGGTCCTCACCGAACTCCTCGACGATGTCGATCGGCGGCAGGGCCTTCATCGTGATCTTGGCGGGCAGCGGCACGTTGAGCGGCAGGACCACCGACAGGCCGAACGGGAACCCGAACGACACCGGGATGATCTTGGTTCGGGCCAGTTTCGCGATCGGGCCGAGCGCCTTGGCCAGGTCGGTGCCCCGTGCCAGGAACAGCTGGCTCTCCTGGCCGCCGATGCCCACCGTCGGCACGATCGGCACGCCGGCGTTCAGTGCGGCGCGGACGTACCCGGTGCGGCCGCCGAAGTCGATCTTGTTTGCCGCCAGCGAGGGTCGGTAGACGTCGTAGTCACCGCCGGGGAAGACGACGACGACGCCGCCGGAGCGCAGTGCCTCGTCGGCGTTCTTGTGGTTGGCCGGGATGAAGCCCGTCTTCTTGAAGAACGCGCCGGTCGGACCGACCATCAGCATGTCGTGGCTCAGCGTGTAGACGGGACGGTCGAAGCCGAACTTGTCGTAGAAACCGCTGGCGAAGACCGGTACGTCCATCGGAAACAGCCCGCCGGAGTGATTCGACACGACCAAGGCGCCGCCGGCGGGGAAGTCGTCGAGGCCGCGGACCTCGGCGCGGTGCCATCCCTTCAGGAACGGCTTGAGGAGCCCCATCACCCGTTCGGTGAGCGCGGGATCCCACTTGGTGATCTCGGACGGGATCTTGTCGGACGCACCCACGCGGCCCCCTTGATGACGACGGTGTCGGACTGGAACGTGTTCTAGTTTTGCTAGTCTACCCGCTGCTCACAGACAGCCATCGCGCTGAGATCAGCATCACGTGACCGAAGAATTCAGTACCGCGGAGCGGCCGTCAAGGTCGTCGGCCAGATCGCAACCTTGATCTTGATCAGGCCGAAGTCTGCGACAGGTGGCCAGGGCGACACAGCCAAAGTCCGGCGGACGCGGTACTCCGCGTTATAGGTTCGGGAGGCACTATGGCGGGACCCGGTCGGGGGATTCCGCCATAGTGCTTTTCGGGCCGGTCTGCTTGACCTGAACCTCCGTTGAGGTCACATGATGTCGACATGTCCCGTCTGTCCGACGCGTATCTCTCCCGTATCGGGTTCTCCGGTCCCGCTGCCGCGACCGTCGACACCCTGCGGCGCATCGTCGCCGCCCACAATGCCGCCATCCCGTTCGAGAACCTCGATCCGCTGATGGGGGTCCCGGTGGTCGATCTGTCGGCAGAAGCGTTGTCGGACAAGCTCATCGGTCGGCGCCGCGGCGGCTACTGCTACGAACACAACGGATTGCTCGGCTACGTCCTCGAAGATCTCGGCTACGCGGTGGAACGTCTCGTCGGCCGCGTCGTCTGGATGCACGAAGGTGACGCCCTCCCCGCCCAGACCCATCAGGTGCTGGCGGTGACGCTGCCGGACGGCGACGGGCCCTGGCTCGTCGACGTCGGATTCGGCGGCCAGACACTGACGTCGCCGATCCGGTTGCAGACCGGCGTCGTCGCCCAGACCCGGCACGAGCCCTACCGGCTGCTCGACCACGCCCACGGGATGCAGCTGCAGGCCTTGATCCGCGATGTCTGGCAGCCGCTGTACCTGCTCGACCCGGCCCCCCGCCCGCGGATCGACCTCGAGGTGGGCAGCTGGTACGTGTCGACGTTCCCGCGGTCGGGCTTCGTCACCGGGCTCACCGCCGCGCTGGTCACCGACGACGCCCGCTGGAACCTGCGCGGCAGGCATCTCGCCGTGCACCGCGCGGGCGGCACGGAGAAGACCCGCCTGGACACCGCGGCCGAGGTGATGGAGTTGCTTGCGACGCGATTCGGGATCGACCTGGACGATCTCGGAAACCGTGCCGACGTGGCGTCGCGCATCACCGCCGTCCTCGACACCTGAACCGGCACAGCAGGAATTGTCATGTCCCTGACGGCGGCGGCCGACGATACTCGGACACCGTGAACGATCCCGCCAGACGAGACCGGCTGCGTGAGTTGCTCGACGCCGTGACCGATGCCGGCAACAGCGGCGTCGGGGACATGGCCCGCAGCACCTACGCCTCGGAGTTCCACTTCTCCCGGGAAGTCCGGCGTCTCACCGGAGAAGCGCCGGCGGCGTTGCGGCGGCGGGTGATGCTCGAACGCGCCGCGTGGCGGCTGCAGCACGGCGAGCCGGTCTCCGCGGTCGCCGCGGACGAGGGATGGTCGTCGCCCGAGGTGTTCTCGCGTGCCTTCCGGCGCACCTACGGGGTGCCGCCGTCGCAGGCCGTCGACGTGCACTTCCGACTGCCCAGCCCCAACGGACTGCACTTCCATCCGCCGCAGTCGCTGTGGCTGGACAGCGATCGCAGCGACGATCCCGGCGTCCCCGACATCGCGGCCCTGATGATCGCCCACGACATCGACGACACCACCTACCTGCTCACCCGGGCCGCGGAACTGACCCGGGCGCAGTGGACGGCCGAGGTCGCACCCGGCCAGACGGTGCTGGAATGGGACGGCCCCGAACCCAGCGTCGGGGCGGTACTGGGTGCGCTCGTGTGGAACAAGGAGGTCTGGCTGGCGACCATCGCGGGTGAGGACTTCCCGTCCAGGGCCGCGACGCAGCCCGACCTCGTCGACGCGCGAACCCTGGCCGCGCACCACGACGACATCGCAAAACGTTGGCGCGCAATGATTTCCGAATACGCGGCGGCGGGCCGTCTCGGGGACACCGTGATCGACGCGCTGTGCGATCCGCCCGAGTCGTTTCAGCTCTACGGCATCGTCGCGCACGTGTTGACCTACTCGGCGCACCGCCGCGAACTCGTCCGCGCCATGCTCGCCGGGCACGGCGTACCGACGGGACTCGGAGACCCCCTCGACTGGATGAGAGGCCGCTAGATGAGCACGATCTACTACACCGCATCGAGTCTCGACGGCTACATCGTCGACGACCACGGCAGCCTGGACTGGCTGACCAGTCGCGCGATCGACGCCGACGGCCCGTTCGGGATCGAACCGTTCATGGCCGACATCGGCTCGCTGGTCATGGGCGCCGACACCTACGAGTGGATCCTGCGAAACCACCCCGGGGAGTGGATGTACACCCAGCCGTCGTGGGTGGTGACCCACCGCCCCGACATCGTCGCCGCCGACCACCCGGTCCGCACGTTCGCCGGTGACGTCGTCGACCTGCACCCGACCCTTCTCGACGCCGCAGCCGGCCGGAACGTCTGGGTGGTGGGCGGCGGCGACCTCGCGAGACAGTTCGCCGCCGCGGGCCTGATCGACGAGATGATCGTGTCCTACGCGCCGTGCACGCTGGGCGCCGGATCCCCGGTGCTCCCGATGCGCTCGGAGTGGACGCTGCAGACCTGCGCCGCCAACGCCGACTTCGTCTGCGCGCACTGGCGTCGCGTTTAGGCGCCTCCCGGCTGCGGACGTAGGCTGACGGCAAACCCGATCGGGCGGCCGGAACCGGAGGATGCAGCATGGGTCACTACAAGAGCAACGTCCGCGACCTGGAGTTCAACCTGTTCGAGGTGCTCGCCCTCGAGAAGGCGCTCGCCACCGGCGATTTCGGTGACCTCGACCTCCAGTCCGCGCGCGACATGCTCGCCCAGGCCGTCGAGCTGGCCGAGGGGCCGGTCGCCGAGGCTTTCTCCGAAACCGACCGCCGGCCGCCGAGCTTCGACCCCGCCACCCACGTCGTCAGCATCCCGGAGCCGTTCAAGAAGTCGTTCCGGGCCTGGTATGACGGCGAGTGGTTCCGCGTCGGCATGGCCGAGGAGATCGGCGGCGTCCCCGCGCCGTCGATGCTGGAGTGGGCGATCAACGAGCTCGCGCTGGGGGCGCAGCCGGCCGCCTTCATGTACGCCGCGGGCCCGAAGATGGCCCACATCCTGCACGCGATCGGCAACGAGCAGCAACGGCACTGGGCCGGGCTGATGATCGAGCGCGCCTGGGGCGCCACCATGGTGCTGACCGAGCCCGACGCCGGCTCGGACGTCGGCGCCGGCCGGACCAAGGCCGTCCAGCAGCCCGACGGCACCTGGCACCTGGACGGCGTGAAGCGCTTCATCACCAACGGCGACGCCGACGACCTGTTCGAGAACATCGTGCACGTCGTCCTTGCCCGGCCCGAGGGCGCCGGTCCCGGTACCAAGGGGCTGTCGCTGTTCATCGTGCCGAAGTTCCACTTCGACCCGCAGACCGGTGATCTCGGGGAGCGCAACGGCGTGTTCGTCACCGGCCTCGAGCACAAGATGGGGCTCAAGGCGTCGGCGACGTGCGAGCTGACGTTCGGCCAGCACGGCGTGCCCGCCGTCGGATGGCTCGTCAACGACACCCACAGCGGCATCGCCCAGATGTTCAAGGTGATCGAGTACGCGCGAATGATGGTGGGCACCAAGGCGATCGCGACGCTGTCGACGGGCTACCTCAATGCGCTGGCGTACGCCAAGACCCGCATCCAGGGCGCCGACATGATCCAGATGACCGACAAGACGGCGCCGCGCGTGACGATCATGCACCACCCCGACGTGCGCCGGGCCCTGATGACGCAGAAGGCCTACGCCGAGGGGCTGCGCGCGCTGTATCTGTACACCGCCGCGCACCAGGACACGACCGTCGCCGACATCGTGTCCGGTGCGGACGCCGCGATGGCAGGACGGGTCAACGATCTGCTGCTTCCCATCGTGAAGGGCGTCGGCTCCGAACGCGCCTACCAGTGTCTGACCGAGTCGCTGCAGACGTTCGGCGGATCGGGCTTCCTGCAGGACTATCCGGTCGAGCAGTACATCCGCGACGCCAAGATTGATTCGCTCTATGAGGGCACCACCGCGATCCAGGCGCAGGACTTCTTCTTCCGCAAGATCGCCAGGGACCAGGGCGGCGCCCTGCTGCACGTGGTGAGCCACATGAGGCGGTTCCTCGACGACGCCGCGGCCCGCCCGGAACTGGCGACGGAGCGGGCACTGCTGGACACCGCCGTCGGCGATGTGCAGGAGATGGTCGCGGCGATGACGAAGTTCCTCGTCGACTCGCAGGAGAACCCGCGCGAACTGTATCGCCTTGGGCTGGAATCGGTTCCGTTCCTGCTGTCGGTCGGCGACCTGCTGCTCGCCTGGCTGTTGCTGCAGCAGGCCGAGATCGCGCTCAACGCCCTCGACGGCACCGTCTCCGAGCGGGACCGCGCGTTCTATACCGGCAAGGTCGCGACCGGGAAGTTCTTCGCCCGCAACGTACTTCCGCGATTGAGCGCCCAGCGCGCGATCCTGCAGGCGGTGGACCTGACGGCGATGGACCTGCCCGAGGCCGCGTTTTGACCGGTGCTCGATGAGTTCCGGGCGCGGCGCCGGTCGGTACACACATGAGCGATGACCAGCGTCAGATCCGGGACACCGTCGAGCGATGGGTCGAGGCGATCCGTGCGCGCGACCTCGACGGCGTGCTCGCCGCCCACACCGACGATCTCGTGATGTTCGACGTACCCCCGCCCTACGACGGGATCCGGGGTATGGACGCCTACCGCGACTCCTGGCCGCCGTTCTTCGACTTCCTCGCCGGTGGGGCGCAGTTCGAGCTCGTCGAGCTCGACGTCGTCGCCGGGGAGACCGCGGGGTTCGCCTACGCGCTGCTGCGGTGCGGTCGGCCGGAGGACTTCGAGGCCGAACCCGACGTCCGCCTGCGGATCACGATGGGACTGCGCAAGGTCGACGGCCGGTGGCTCATCACCCACGAGCACCACTCGTTCCCGATCAAGGGCTGAGCAGTGCGCCGAACGCACGCTTTATGACCGTTTTTCGGTGATTTCACGGCATATTTCGTGCATTCGGCGACCCGCGTCTTCTGGCGTCAGGAAGCCGGCGGGGTGTACCCGAACGGCAGCAGGATGCTCTTCTGCTCGCAGTAGGCCTCGATGCCCTCCCAGCCGTTCTCCCGGCCGATGCCCGAGTTCTTGTAACCGCCGAACGGGGCACACGGATCGAACGCGTACATGTTCACCGCGTAGGTGCCGGTGCGGATACGCCGCGCGATCTTGAGCGCCCGGTCGTTGTCGGTGGTGTACACCGAACCGGCCAGCCCGTAGACCGAGTCGTTGGCGATACGGACCGCGTCGTCCTCGTCCTCGTAGGGGATCACCGACAGGACGGGTCCGAAGATCTCCTCCTGCGCGATGGTCATCGAGTTGTCGACGTCGGCGAAGACGGTCGGCTCGACGAACCAGCCGCTGTCCAGGCCTTCGGGGCGGCCACCACCGGTGACGACGCGCGCGCCCTCCTCGATGCCCTTCTTGATGTAACCCTCGACGCGGTCGCGCTGCTTCTCGCTGATCAGCGGGCCGATCATCGCGGCGGGGTTGTCCGGCAGGCCCGGGGCCATATTGCGGACAGCTTCCCCGAGTTTCTCTATGACCTCGTCGTAGCGCGAACGCGGCGCCAGGATGCGGGTCTGCCCGACACACGCCTGGCCCGAGTTCATCAGGCCCGAGAACACCAGCATCGGCAACGTCGAGTCCAGGTCGGCGTCCTCGAGGATGATCGCGGCGGACTTGCCGCCGAGCTCCAGGGTGCACGGCTTGAGCTTGTCGGCGGCGATCTTCGCGATCTCCTTGCCCACACCCGAGGACCCGGTGAACGTGTACTTGTCCAGGTTCGGGTTGGCGGTCAGCGCCTGACCGGTCTCCGGACCGCCGGGCACGATCGACAGCACGCCCTCGGGCAGGCCGGCCTCGACGAACATCTCGGCCATCGCGAAGACCGACAGCGGGGTCTCGGCAGCAGGCTTCAGCACCACCGTGCAGCCGGCCAGCAGCGCTGGGCCGAGCTTGTTCGCGGCGAGGAAGAACGGCACGTTCCACGCGGTGACAGCGCCGACCACGCCGACCGGCTCACGCACGACCAGGGTCTGGCCGTACACGCCGTCGCGGATGTCCTGCCAGGTGAACTTGTCGGCGGCGCCGGCGTAGAACTGGAACGACGACATCGCGGCGCCGTACTGCATCATGTCGACGATCGTCGGCGGCTGCCCCGTCTCGGCGGCCAGCAGGAACTTCAGCTCGTCGGCGCGCTCCTCCATGAGCTTCACGGCGCGGCCCAGCACCTCGGCGCGCTCGGTCGGCGACATCTGCGGCCACGGGCCGTTGTCGAAGGCCTCGCGGGCGGCGGCGCACGCGGCGTCGACGTCGGCGGCCGAGGCCAGCGGCACCTTGCCGACCACGTCACCGGTGGCGGGGGAGCGCACCTCGATCACCTCCGAGGAGGCCGGCTCGACCCACTTGCCGCCGATGAACAACTTGTCCCATTCGGTTCTGAAGGCAGTGCTTTGCGTCATGTACGTCACACTACCGACCGCGGGCCCAAACGAGAACCTGTTGCAAGACAGCCGTCAAGTCGGGCGCAACACCAGCACCAGGTTGCTCACCAGAAATTCCCGGACCCCGGGCACCCGCGTCAGACCCCACGCCCATCGCGGGTGGTAGCGGGGAAATGCGGCGGCCAGCGCGCCGGTGCTGCGGGCCCAGCGCAACCCGTCGGCCGCCGACACCGCGAACAACGACGATCCGTAGTCGTTCTTGGGCCGGTGGCCGTGTCTGCGCGTGTAGCGTTCGGCGGCCCGGTAGCCGCCGAGGTAGTGCGACAGGCCCATCTCGTGGCCGCCGAACGGCCCCAGCCACACCGTGTAGGACAGCACCGCGAGCCCGCCGGGCCGGGTCACCCGCAGCATCTCCTCGCCGAGCCGCCACGGCTGTGCGACGTGTTCGGCGACGTTCGACGACAGGCAGATGTCGACGCTGCCGTCGGCGAACGGCAGCGCGGTCCCCGACGCCCGGACGAATGATCCGGCGCGACTGTGGGTGCGCGGCGCCGCGGCGTGCATCTCCCCGGGGTCGGGCTCGACACCGACATAGTGCAGGCCGGCCTCGGTGAACGCGCTCGCGAAGTAGCCCGGTCCGCCGCCGACGTCGAGCACCGTCAGATTCCGTGTCGACGTGCCGGTGGCCGCCCGCCACAGGTCGTCGACCATCGCGACGGTGTCTAACGCCAGCGCGCCGTAGAAGCGGTCCGGGTCGGTCTGCTCGGACCGGAACGCCGAGAGCAGCCGTAGCGACCGTGACAGCGTCGCGCGACCGGCCAGGAGATCGGTAGCGGCCACCCGGACACCCTACTGATCGTCCAGTTAGGCTGGCACGGATGTCTGACCTGCCCCTGCGCTCGGTGCTGCTGCTGTGCTGGCGCGACACCGGTCACCCCCAGGGTGGCGGCAGCGAGACCTACCTGCAGCGCATCGGCGCACAGCTCGCGGCGTCGGGCACCGAGGTGACGCTGCGCACCGCGCGCTACCCGGGTGCCGCGCGCGACGAGGTCGTCGACGGAGTGCACGTCCAGCGGCGGGGCGGCTCATACACCGTGTACGTGTGGGCCGGTCTGGCGATGGCCGCGGCCAGGCTCGGGCTCGGCCCGCTGCGCCGGGTGCGTCCGGACGTGGTGGTCGACACCCAGAACGGGCTGCCGTTCCTGTCCCGGCTCGTACACGGCCGACGCGCCGTCGTGCTGGTGCACCACTGCCACCGCGAGCAGTGGCCGGTCGCCGGCCCGGTGATGAGCCGCATCGGGTGGTTCGTCGAGTCCCGCCTCGCGCCGCGGCTCTACCGGCGCAACCAGTACGTGACGGTGTCGCTGCCGTCGGCGCGCGACCTCGCGGTGCTCGGTGTCCCCGCCGACCACGTCGCGGTCGTGCGCAACGGCGTCGACGCCGCCCCCGGGGAATCGCTGACCGTGCCGAGGTCGGCGACCCCGAGGGTCGTCGTGCTGTCACGGCTGGTGCCGCACAAGCAGATCGAGGACGCCCTCGACGTCATCGCCGCGCTGCGCGGCAGGATCGCCGACGTGCACCTCGACGTGCTGGGTGACGGCTGGTGGTCGCAGAAGCTGGTCGAGTACGCGCACCGGCTGGGCATCTCGGACGCCGTCACATTCCACGGCCATGTCGATGATGCGACCAAACATGTTGTGCTGCAACGTAGCTGGGTGCACGTCCTGCCGTCGCGCAAGGAAGGCTGGGGCCTCGCCGTCGTGGAGGCCGCGCAGCACGCGGTGCCGACCATCGGGTACCGGTCCTCGGGAGGTCTGACGGACTCGATCGTCGACGGTGTGACCGGCGTGCTGGTCGACGGCCCCGCCGATCTGGCCGATGCGCTGGAACGCCTGTTGACCGACGACGTCCTGCGCGAACAGCTCGGCGCGAAGGCGCAGGTGCGCAGCGGCGAGTTCTCGTGGAAGGAGAGCGCCGATGCGATGCGCACGGTGCTCGAGTCGGTCCACGCGGGGCGGATGACCAGCGGCGTCCTGTGATCCCTAGGCGGGCACCACTGCCGGGGTGAACTGGACGGGCATCGAACGGATCCCGTTCATCAGCACCGAGCGCACCCGCTCGACCGGTCCCACGAGCCCGATTTCCCTTGTGCGGGTGATCAACTCGCGAAAGATCGCCGCGGCCTCCACTCGGGCCAGGCTCGCGCCGAGGCAGAAGTGCGTGCCTCCGCCGCCGAAGGCCAGATGCGGGTTCGGCATACGGCCGATGTCGAAGCGGTCGGGATCGGCGAAGTGCTTCTCGTCGCGGTTGGCCGACGGGTAGAACATCGCGACCCGTTCGCCTTCGCGCAACCGGATCCCGCCGACGTCCGTATCGCGGGTCGCGGTGCGACTGAACACCGTTACCGGGCTGGTCCAGCGCAGCATCTCCTCGACGGCGGTGGGCATCAACGACGGGTCGGCCGCCAGGCGCCGCCACTGATCGGGGTGCTCGATCAGCGCGAGAGTGCCTGCGGCGACGAGGTTTCGGGTGGTATCGCCACCGGCGTTGATCAGCAGCAGGAAGAAGAGGTTGAACTCCAGGTCGGTGAGGCGCCGGCCGTCGACCTCGGCGTGCAGCAGCGCCGTCGCGATGTCGTCGCCCGGCTCGGATCGCTTGCGGGCGGCGAGCTCGGCGGCGTACTCGAACATCTGCATCTGCGCGGCCACCAGCTCCGGGTCGTGCAGCGGGCGGGTGTTCATGATGTCGGTCAGCGTGTACAGGCGGCGCCCGTCCTCGAGCGGGATTCCGAGCAGCTCGGCGATCACATACGACGGCAGCGCCCCGGCCACCTCGTCGACGAACTCGCACTGGCCGTGCGCCAGCGCGTCGTCGACGATCGCGCGCGCCATGTCCGCGGTCCGCGCGCCCAGCCGGGCGACGTGGCGCGGCGTGAAGCCGCGACTGACCAGCGCCCGCAGCGCGGTGTGCCGCGGCGGATCCATCGTCAGTATCATCAGGGCCAGCTGATAGGAGTCCTCCGGGGCGGGGACGTCGAGAAACACCCCGGTCGCCTGCGACGACCACGTCTCGCTGTCGCGGGACACCGCGTAGATCTCGTCGTATCCGGTGAGCGCCCAGAACCTCGGCTTGTCGACCTGTGGATGCCAGGCGACGGGCGCCTCGCGGCGAAGGGTCCGGAACGCGTCGTAGGGCATGCCCGCGAGATAGGTGTCGGGGTCGGCGAGGTCGGCCCCGCCGAGGGTGATCGCGTCTGCGGGCATAGGCCGAACTGTAGATCGGCCAGTCTGATTCGCGCCCCGGTATTGCAGACAAAGCCGTGAATAGTCATTAACATAATGGGCATGCTCAGCGACCTGCGCCGACTCCTGAGCTACGAGATGACCCTCGCCGAGTGGCTGGGCACCGCAGTTCTGCTCGTGACGCCGCACCTCGTACTCGGGGTGGTCTACGCGGTCCTGCAACCCGGCTACATCACCTCCGTCGACGGTGCGGAGAGGGTCGCCGCGACCGTGGGCACCGTGGTGTTCTGGCCCGTGCTGCTGATCGCCGAGTTGTGCCCATGAATGCCAACAGGATTCAGATCACCCGCCGCACCGCGCGGTGGAGCGACGACCCGGTGCGCGTCGGTGACGCGATGGACTTCTGGTCGTTCGCGGCGGGCGCCGCCAACGTGATCATGCAGCTGTCCCGGCCCGGCGTCGGGTACGGCGTGGTCGAGAGCAAGGTCGACTCCGGCAACCTGATGAAGCACCCGTGGAAGCGGGCGCGGACCACGTTCCAGTACCTGGCCGTCGCGATCTTCGGTTCCGACGACGACCGTGCCGCGTTCCGCGCCGCCGTCGACGAGGCTCACCGTCATGTGAAGTCCACGCCGTCAAGCCCGGTGCGCTACAACGCATTCGACCGCGACCTTCAGATGTGGGTGGCGGCGTGCCTGTTCGTCGGACTGGAGGACACCTACCAGTTGCTGCGCGGCGAGATGACCGCCGAGCAGGCCGACCAGTTCTACGCCTCGGCATGGACCCTCGGCACCACCCTGCAGGTCACCGAAGACCAGTGGCCGCCCACGCGTGCGGATTTCGACCGCTACTGGGACGAGGCGTGCGGGCAGGTCGCGATGGACGACGTCGTCCGGTCCTATCTGCTCGACCTGGTCAACCTGCGGATGATCAACCCCGTCCTCGGGATTCCGTTCCGTCCGCTGCTGAAGTTCCTCACCGCCGGGTTCCTGGCCCCGGTGTTCCGCGACGCGCTGGGCCTGACGTGGGGTGACGGTCGACAGCGGCTCTTCGAGCGGCTGTTCCTGAGCGTCGCGTTCGTCAACCGCTTCATCCCCGGGTTCCTCCGCCAGGGCGGCAGTCATGTGCTGCTCGCCGACGTGCGGATGCGGGTACGCCGACACCGGCAGCTGGTCTGAATGATGTCCCTTCGTACCCGCACCCGCAGCCTGCTGGCCCGCAGGATCTCGGTCGAAGGAATGATCGAGTTCGGCTTGTGGATGGCGATCCCTTACCTCGTGATCGGCTTGACCTGGGCGTTCTTCAACGTCACGAAGGTGCGGCACCTCGAGGAGCTGCTGGAGTCGGCGATCCCCGCGGGCGGGGGTGTGGGGGCCTATCTACTGGTCGCCGGCCTGTGGCCGGTCTACCTCCTGCTCCCGTCCGTGTGCGCGGCGTGACCGCCGTCGCGCGACGAGCATGCCGAGAAGACCGACACCGAGCGCCGCGAGCCACACCGAGTGCGCCGCGATCACGACGCCGCGGTGCGCCGACGACGGGCTGTGGCCACCGACCCGGTACACGGTGAGGTTCTCGTCGCGGTAGGACTCCGGCAGCGCGAGCCGCACCCCGGATCCCTCGACCACGACCCAGCCCACACCGGCAGCCGCCAACTCGTCGCGGTCCGCGCCTGAGGTGAGCATCTGCTGCACCTCACGGGCGCGGGCACCCTCGCCGAGCACCGTGGTCCCCGCGATCGTCAGGTCACCGGTGCTGAGCACGTCGGCCCGCAGCCAGCGCGGCAGCGGGTCGAGTACCGGTGCGCCCGGCGCCCAGGCGAACCGGCGCATGCTGTCGACGGGCAGGACCGCGACGGTGGCGGGCTCGGCGTTGATCACGGACGCCGCCGCCGACCAGCCGGGCGGGTAGTCCACCGGTGTGACGCGTCCGCCGACGCCCCACGCCAGGTCGGGCAGCGTCGCGATCAGGGCCGCGCAGCACACCGCACCCGTCGCGAGCGTCGGGATCCGCGAACGCAGCGCCAGTACCGTCGCGGCGCCGGCCAGCGCGTAGGCGGGCATCGCCAGCGCGACCCACTTCTGTCCGTCGCGCAGCACACCCAGACCCGGGACCGCGCCGATCACCGCCTCGACGGCGAGCAGACCGGGGCCCGTCGCCATCATGGCCGGCGCCACCACCGCCACGACCGCGAGGATGACCAGAGGCACCGGAACCCGGCGACGCACCAGGAGCGGGACACCGACGGCGACGATCGCCAGCAGCACCGCCGTCGACACGATCGCGAAAGGCGTTGTCCGCGACGCCGGGACCGCATCGGCGTTCCAGATGCCTCCCAGGCCCGCGAGACTGCCCAGGGTGCCCAGCCCGGGTTCGGCACGCGCCGCAAACGCCTCGACGCCCGCCTTCTGGCCGGCGTCCGCAGCAGCCCACCCGGGGGCCACCGCCGTCGCGACGAGCCAGGGCAGTGCCGCCGCGAGCGCGGCCGCCATGCCTACCGCGGCACACCACCAACGGGGCCGGCCGGCACCGGGCGCCAGCGCGCACGTCAACGCGATCGTCGCGGCCAGCATCAGTCCCGTCGGGGTCAGCCCGGCCAGCGCCACCCAGAACACCACCGCCGCCACCCCGCCGAACTTGCATTCCAGCAGGCGACTACTCGCACTTTGTCTGCTGGAATGCAATTTCGGCGAGGCGGCCCGGGGGGACCCCGCGCGCAACGACAGCATCGACACCGCCACCCACGGCAGGCACCCGTAGCCCACCAGCAGGCTCCAGTGACCCTGTAGAAGCCGTTCGGCGACGTACGGATTCCAGATCGCGATCGTCACCGCGACGCACTGCCCGGCCACCCCGGCCTGAAGTACGTCCGCGACCAAACGGGCCGCACCCCAGCCGGCCAGCCACAGCCCAAGGATCAGCAGAGCCTTGACCACGACACCGCCGTCGACGACGGTCGAGACCAGCGCGACGAGATAATCCTGCGGAAGGGCCCGCGGTGCGGCCTGCGTCAGACCCAGCGCCGCGTCGGTCAGATACGACCGCGGCGTCGACACGGCGTCGCGCAGCAGCAGGTAGCCGGGCTGCAGCAGCGGCGCGGTCACCGCGACGGTCAGCGCCAGCGCATAGGCCGGCGCCACCGACGCGCGGGTGAGAGCGATCAGACCGGTCGGTCCGGCGGCAGATCAGAGGGTCGCTGCGCCGGGAGCTTCTCGGTCATCGCCTCCGCGCCCGGCACCGGCTCGCCCTCCTCGTCCCGCTTGCCGTAGAAGCGGTCTCCTGCGCCGTCGAGTCCCGGATCGATCAGCATCGACTCCGCGCGCAGGCTGAACGTGCCCAGCACCGCTCCGCCGACGAGGGCCACCAGACCCAGCGCGGTGAAGGTGATCGGCAGGATGCGTCCCCACAGCGAGATGCGGTCGCGCTCGTCCTGCGCGGAGGCCACCTGGGACTCCACCGACTCCTCGTCGGTCGTGACGGTGTAGTCGACGTAGGTCATCTCGGGCTTGAGCGCCTCGCGGGCGTAGTAGTGGTAGCCGCGATCGGTCTGCTTGACGATCGTGCCCGAGACCGGGTCGACCCAGAACGTGCGCTGCGCGGCGTAGTACCGCGTCATCGTGATCGGCTCTTCGGGATCGCCCTCCAGGCCCCACAGCGACGCGCGCGCGGTCACCTGCGCGTCGGCGTCGTCGTCGTAGAGCGACGCGAACCGGACCGGCTCGACCAGCTTGCCGTCGGCGTCGAAGCCGACGTTCTGGGTGAACTTCAGCGCGGTCAGGCCGTTGACGTCCTCCTCGCCGGAGTAGTTGGCGTCGAACGGCTCCTGGGCGATCGGGTCGAACACCTGATAGGTCTTCTTCTCCGTGTCGAACGGGAAGCGGTACGTCAGACCCTCGTGCGGCAACGCGATACTCGTCGGCGGGTTCTCGTCCTCCATCGCGCGCGGCTTCTGCACCGACCCGCCCGGGTTGGTCTCACTGGAGACCGCCTCCGCGGTTTCGCGGTTCATCGTGACGGTGTCGACCATCGCCAGCAGCAGGCCGTTGTCGCCCTGCTGATCGGTGCGCCGCAGCGACGTGCCGACCTGAAGCGTCACGACGTCGGCGTTGGCGGGCGCCTCGACGCTGGTCTGCTGCTGCGACACGACCGGGACGTCCTCGTTGACCACGAAACGTTCCCCGAGCAGCGACGCCGGATCGAACGCGGTCGCGGTGCCGTCGCTGACGAGTGTCGAGTCAACGGTGAGCGGAATCTTCGCGATCTTGCCCTGGGTGTAGGTGGACAAGAGCAGGGCGGCGATGAGCAAGGCAGCTCCGAGCCCCATGATTCCGCACGCGGCGATCCTCAGCGCAACTGCGCGGTTCAATACCGTGTCTCCCTTCGAGCGCCGCCACGGGCGTGGCGGTGGCGGCGCCCAACCAGACGCCCAAAAGTCGGTTCGACACTAACAGCACTGTGTAAGGCCGGCGTTTACTACAACGTCTTCACCGGCAGCCCTGACTACCCGTTTTCGCCACGGGCACGCCCCGGCGGGCACACTGATCGGCGTGAGCGCAACCGGAACCGCGTCCTCCCGCGGGGATGTCGGTGCGACCGGCGACGGCGTCGGAGGCACCCGCAGCTTCCTGCCGGCCGTCGAAGGACTGCGCGCATGGGCGGCCATCGGCGTCGTCATCACCCACGTGGCGTTCCAGACCGGACAGAGCGGCGGCGCCGTCGGACGCATCCTGGGCCGCTTCGACCTCGCGGTCGCGGTGTTCTTCGCGCTGTCGGGTTTCCTGCTGTGGCGCGGCCACGCCGCCGCGGCGCGCGGCCTACGGTCCCGTCCGTCGACCGGCCACTATCTGCGGTCCCGCATCGTGCGCATCATGCCGGGCTACCTCGTCGCGGTGGTGGTGATCCTCACGCTGCTGCCCGAGGCCAAGGCCGACGTCACGGTGTGGCTGGCGAACCTGACCCTGACGCAGATCTACGTGCCGCTGACGTTGACCGCCGGGCTGACGCAGATGTGGAGCCTCTCGGTCGAGATGAGCTTCTATCTGGCACTGCCCCTGCTGGCGCTGCTCGCGCGCCGCGTCCCGGTGCGCGCGAGGATCCCGGTCCTGATCGGTGCCGCCGCGGCCAGCCTGCTGTGGGTGCACATCCCGTTCGACGGCGCCACCGGACACAATCTGTGGAACTGGCCGCCGGCGTTCTTCTCCTGGTTCGCCGCGGGCATGGTGCTCGCCGAGTTGACCGTCAGCCCCGTCGGCTGGGCGCACCGGCTGGCCCGGCGCCGCGTGTTGATGGCGCTGCTCGCGCTGACGGCGTTCCTGATCGCGGCGTCCCCGCTGGCGGGCCGCGAGGGCCTGCATCCCGGGTCGATCGCGCAGGTGACACTCAAGACGGTGATGGGTGCGATCGTGGCCGGCGCGCTGCTGGCGCCGTTGGTGCTCGACCGCGTCGACACGTCGCACCGGATGCTCGGCAGCCCCGTGATGGTGACGCTGGGCCGCTGGTCCTACGGCTTGTTCGTCTGGCACCTCGCGGCGCTGGCGATGGTGTTCCCGGTGATCGGCGCCTTCCCGTTCAACGGGCATTTCACCGTGGTGCTGCTGCTGACGCTGCTGTTCGGCTTCGCGATCGCCGCGGTCAGCTATGCGCTGGTGGAGTCGCCGTGTCGAAACGCGTTGCGGCGCTGGGAGAGACGCAATGCCCCGACGCCGCTGGACTCGTCGGTCACCGAGGAGGTCGAGCCCGAGGTCGCGCGGTAGCCGGCGGGTCTCGATCAGGCCCGCCTCGGGCGCCCGGAATCGGGGACGGACACCGTCGACACCGCGACGGCGACCACCGACAGCAGCGCCAGGAACTGGACACCGGCCGAATGGCCGACGTAGCCGTCGACCGAACGCCACGGGTTCCCGCTGAGCACCGCGCCCGCCAGGATCAGCCCGGACGCCGCGACGCCGACCGTCAGCCGGTCCACCAGCCTCTCCCGGTGCCGCAGCAGATAGCGGACACCGAGGGCGACACCGGTGACCAGCAGTCCGCCCACACCGGAGATCACCGTAGCCGCAACGGCTGCCGCAGCGCCGACAGCCACGGCGGGCGGCTGCCATGGCCGCGCGGCTGTGCTCGCAGCCGCCCCCGCCCGCACCGGCACGAACGCCAGCACGAGAAGCAGCGGCAGCAGGGCGAGGCCGCCGATCAGCCCGGCCCGGTAGGTGCTGTTGGACGTGAAGTGCAGCGTGACAGGGCCTTCGGTGTCGGGGGGCAGCACCCAGCCCTGCTGCCAACCGTTGACCGTCACCGGGTCCAATGTGGCCCCCGACGCGGCGCGTGCCACCCAGCCCGGGTTGACGCTCTCGGGCACCACCAGCACCTGCGTGCTCTCCGAAGGCGGTGTGCTCACCTCGCGGTCAGCGGGGCCCCACCGGTTGACGGACACCGACGATGTTGTCGCCGAGCCGATTTCAACGGCTCTCGCAGTGGACAGCTGGACTCCGTCGACGATCAAAGCGCCACCCGGGCTGATCAACAGCTCCTGCTGGCCCGCGGGAAGACGGATCGGTTGATCCCGGCACGGCTGCGCGGGGACGGGCCGGCCGGCGAGGAGATCGCCGACGGTGGTGGTCACCGACGTTTGCACGAACTCTCCGGCCACGCCGATGACGGGGCCGCGGCCGCAGGGCAGGCTCACGGTGCGCTCCCGATTGGCGGCCGCGTCGGCGGCGCCGATGGGCTGCCCGCGGTCGTCGAGCACCGTCGCCTCGGCCAGGCCGGGCGGTTTGAGCTGATCGAAACCCAGTGCGTTGCGGTCGATCACGTCGTCCCAGTCCATCAGCCACACCGTGACCGAATCGGTCACCCTCGGGTGCAGATCGAAGGTCTGCGTACCGTCGGCGGACATCCTGCGCACCTGCGGTCCGTCACCGAGGTCGACGGCGATCATCCGTGGGTGGGCGGGCAGCGCCGACGAGCTCGGGGCGAGTCGGATCCCGGCGACGTTACGCGGCTCGGGAAGGCGAAGCACGAGCGACGGCGGGGTGTGCGGTTGCACCGAACGCTGGGGGGCGGTCCACGACGTGCCCGGGTCCCCGTCGGCGGCGGCGTAGGCGGAGCCGAGCACGTCGATCGGGTCGGAGTCACCCACCGCCCGCGTGGTGCCGGGCTGGGCGACGAGCTCGGCGAGCTGCGGCCCCTGCCGTGCCCGCACCCACACGGTCGGTGTCACCTCGATCGGCTCCGGCACGGCCAGCGTCCGGCTCAGGTTCGCCGGCTCCTCCGAGGCCAGTGCCATCGCCGCCGCGCACCGGATACCGGTGGGGCTCTCGGCGCACCCGGCGCGGCCCAGCAGCTCGGACCCCAGGTCCCATTGCGCCACAGCAGAACCCGGGGGTGGGCCGGGGACGTCGACGGTGTGGCGCAGCGTCACCGGGTGGGCGAAGCCGTTGGCGTCGTACTGGGTGACGTTGATGTCGGTGAGACCGAACTGCACGCCGGGTGACCCGTCGTCGGTGCCGGTGGCGGTGATGCGCACCCACGGGGACTCGCCGTACGGGAGCGCGACGGTCAACGGCTTTCCGGCCTCCTCGAAGCGCACGGACGTCGTGCCGTTGACGGTGGAGACCTCCATCCGGCGTACCTGGGCGCCGACGGCGGTCGCGCTCGGGGTGATCGTCAGCGTGGCGTTGGTGACCGGCAGGTCGAAGTCGACCTGCAGCCACTGGCCGATCGCGGTCTGCAGGGCGTTGGACACCCAGCTGGTCGAGGTGTCCCCGTCGATCGCCGACGCCGGCCCGGAGGACGGCGAGACATTGGGCAGCGCAGTCGAATCCGATGCCGCACTGGACACCGTCACCCGGCCGCCGTCCCATTGCCCGTAGACCAGGTCGGCGCCCTCGGCGGGATAGTCGGGGACCCTGTTGAAGGTGTTGCGGGCATCGTCGGGGCCGCGGATCGCCGACGAGTGGTCGTCGACCCGCCCGTAGTCGGTCTCGCGGGCGGTCGGGGTGTCGGTGACGGTGACCAGCGGGGCGGGCAGACCGGCACGCGCCGCGTCCTGGGTCAGCAGCACGGGTCCCAGCGCAGGCTCGCCGGTGAGCCTGCGGCGCTCGTCGAGCCGCATCAGCGATTCGGGCCCGCCGTCCACGCGCGCCATCGAATCTGCTTCGGCCACATACGGAGTCAGTGACCCCGGGCTGTCGACGCGGTAGATCTCGACCGCCGGATAGCGCGGCCGCAGCCCACTGTCGGCGACGAACCCGTCGAGGGTGCCGGGCCCGACAGGATCCCCGAACGAGGCGACCCGCGTCAGGCCGGGCGAGCCGTCGACCGCGCGGTGCACCAGGATCGGCCGCGCCGACCGTGACGTCTCGGGATCCAGGTCGTTGCGCACGACGACATACGAAATACCCTGACGGGCAAGGGTGTCGGCGAGACCGTCGGACGGCCGTCCCGCCGCGAAGAGCCGCTGGACCGAATCGAGGGCGCGGATGGTCTCCGGCGGTGTCAGCGGGATCGAGTCCCGTACCCCCCAGGCGCTGTCGCCGAGGACCTGCAGGGGTTCGTCGTGGCTGTTGCCCCAGACCTGGGTGGCGAACGGTGCCCCGGGGGCGACGAGCACCCGGCCCCCGGTGTTGTTGTCGTCCAGCCAGTCCGCGGTGTCATGCCAGTACTGCGGGATCGCGTCGAACGTCCCCGGCGGCGTCAACCGGCCCGTCCAGGCCAGCGAGGTGGCCGCCGTCAGCGCGGCCAGCAGCACGATGCCGACCGCGACCCGACGGTCGTTCTCCGGGTGGGCGAACGCGTCCCGCCACACCGGGCGCCCGACGCTGCCCGGCAGCGGGATGCGGCCGAGCAGATGGATAAGCCCCAGCGCCAGCGGCAGCCTCAGCAGCGGTTCGAGTTTGTGCAGATTGCGCAGCGGTGTGCCGTCGGCGTCGAGGAAGATCTGCACCGCGTGCGCGATCGGCGAGCCCAGGCCACCGGAGTAGGTCGAGGCGAGCAGCACGACACCGACCAACAGCATCGTGATCAGCCGGCCCCGGGCGGGCATCCGCGTCATCGCCAGTCCCGCGAGGCCGCCCGCGGCCACCAGCGTCGTCGCCAGCACCGCGACCGAACCCGTCACCAGCGGCGCCCCGGCGGTCGCGGTCGGCGCAACATACGGCGTCCACGCACCGGTGCCGCGAAGCATCTCGGTCAGCGACATCCACCGCGTCGTGACCCCGGAGGACTCGATGAAGTCCAGGAACGGCGGGCTGATCCGGCCCAGATGCAGCAGCGCGATCACCCACCACGTCACCGCCAGCGCGACGCACGGCAGCCACCACGCCACGAACCGCCACCACACCCGGTTCGGCCGGTGACACAGCAGCCACACCGCGGCGCACAGGCACGCGGTCAACGTCGCGACCGCGTTCACCGCGCCCATCAGCGCGATCGCCAGCGCCGAACGCGCCGCCAGGGTCCGGATCCGGCGGCCGTCGCGAAGCGCCAGGATCACCGGCAGCAGCACCCACGGCGCCAGCATCATCGGCAGGGTCTCCGACGAGATGGCGCCGAGCGTGGTCAGCACCCGCGGCGACAACGCATACGCGACCGCGCCGATCACCCGTGCCGGGGTGGTGCCGATGCCGAGCGCCTCGGCGACGCGCAGGACGCCCCAGAACCCGACCACGAGCAGCAGCGCCCACCAGAGCCGCTGGGTGACCCAGCCGGGCACACCGAGGAGGTCGCCCGCCAGGAAGAACGTGCCGTGCGGAAAGAGGTAGCCGTAGGCCTGGTTCTGCGCCTGCCCGAACGGCAGGTCGCTGTTCCACAGATTGAATGCGCGCGCGAGGAAGCGCAGCGGATTCGCGGTGAGGTCGAGCTTGGTGTCGGGGGAGATCTGGCCGGGAGACTGGGCGAATGTCAGGACCAGCGCCGCCGCACCGGCAACCCACAGCCAGCGCCGGGACAGCGGCGGGGGCGTCAGGTGATCGGAGACCGGTGGCGAAGCGACCGGGGAATCAGGTGCGGTCGCCGTACTCGACCCTGTTGAGCACCGAGGACGCCGGGTCGCCCGCCTGCAGCGGAGGCTTTGTGTCCTCCTGCACCATCAGCGTCACACCGAACACGGCAGCCGCGCCCAGCAGCAGGCCGACGACAATGCTGGCTGCGGCGGGCACGAGGAACCGATTCATGCGGCCAACCTAGCAGAACGGGCGGTGCGGCCTCCGCGCCGCGGAGCGGCGCAATCACGGCTCGGGCGGCACGATGAGCACCGGACGGTGCCCCCGGCGCAGCACGTGGTCGGCCACGCTCGACTGGATCAGGGACCGGAAACCGGTGGTGGCCCTGGTGCCGGTCACGATCAGATCGGCGTCGAGTTCGTCGGCGGCCTCGATGATCGCCTGCCAGACGGTGAAGGTCACCGCGCGGCGCATCGGCTCGGCGGGAAGCCCCGCAGCGACGGCGAGCTCCACCCCCTCGTCGTTGATGCGCTGCGCTTCGGCCAGTGCGATGTCGAGCTCCTCGTCGCGCGGATCGGGCGGGCCGTCGAGGTCGTAGTCGTAGTCCTGCGGGTCCGTCCCGCGGTTCAGCGGCGTCCACGCGGTCAGCACCACCGCGCGGTCGGCGGTCAGGAACCGTGCCGCGTACGCGACCGCGCGGCGCGCGGTGGGAGATCCGTCGAAGGCAATGACGATCACCGTCTTCTTGTCCGTGGGCACGGGGCTCGTCATCACCGCTCCTGTCTACCGCTGCCTCCGGGTATCAGGATATTTGGTTCCGGCTTGCCGTCAGCGCCGTTTCTGGCGCGCCGGACACGATGTGCCGGAAATGCCGACGACCTGCGACGGCCGGTGAGCGGACCCCGCCGGCGGGCCGACGCGGGCGACGAGGACGTGGATCGACGCGTCCAATGCCGTTACTGTCAGGACGCATGCCCGCCCCACGAAGCGTTTCTCACGCCCTGATCGGAGTGCTGGCGGCATCGGCGCTGCTGGTGGGCTGCACGTCTGCCCAGCCCGAGCCCGAGCAGCCGGCGCCCCCCGGCCCGTCGCTGGTCGCAGGGACGGCTCCGGTGCCGGCCGCTCCGGCGCCGGTCGTCCCCGCCGCCCCGGTCTGCGGTGATCCGGCGGCCGCCGTGGCCGCGATGTCGACCCGCGACAAGCTGGCGCAGCTGCTGATGGTCGGTGTCACCGGCGCCGCCGACGCCCGGACTGCGGCCGCCGAGTACCACGTCGGCGGCATCATGGTGGGCAGCTGGACGGACCTGTCGATGCTCACCGACGGCTCGCTGCCCGACATCGCGAACGCGGGCCTGCTGCCCTTGGCGGTCAGCGTCGACGAAGAGGGCGGCCGGGTCTCGCGGCTGTCCGGCCTGATCGGCCCCCAGCCCTCCGCGCGGGTGCTGGCCCAGACGAAGACCCCGGACGAGGTTCGCGCGATCGCCCGCGACCGCGGCGCGAAGATGCGCAACCTCGGGATCACGGTCGACTTCGCGCCCGTCGTCGATGTCTCCGACGCCCCCGACAACACCGTGATCGGCGACCGCTCGTTCGGCGCGGACCCGACGACGGTGACCGATTACGCCGGCGCCTACGCCCAGGGGCTGCGCGAGGCCGGGGTGTTGCCCGTCCTCAAGCACTTCCCCGGCCACGGCAGCGGATCGGGCGATTCGCATGTCGGCAGCGTCGTCGCCCCGTCGCTCGAACAGCTGCAGGCCTCCGACCTGGTCCCGTACCGGACGCTGGCCGCGCAGGCGCCCGTCGGCGTGATGGTCGGGCACGTCGAGGTGCCGGGTCTGACCGGCAGCGATCCCGCCAGCCTCAGCCCGCAGGCGTACGGCCTGCTGCGTTCCGGCGGCTACGGCGGCCCGCCGTTCGGCGGGGTGGTCTTCACCGACGACCTGTCCGGGATGCAGGCGATCTCGGACCGGCTCGGGGTGGCCGAGGCGGTGTTGCGCGCGCTGCAGGCCGGTGCCGACGTGGCGCTGTGGCTGTCCACCGGTGAGGTCCCGGCTGTGCTGGACCGACTGGAGAAGGCCGTCGGTGCCGGCGAGCTGACCATGTCGGGAGTGGACGGGGCGGTCACGCGGATCGTCGCGATGAAGGGTCCGTCACCTCGGTGCGGCGGCTGACCGGCCGACCATTGCATACCCTGTAACCGGCAGGCGTTCGCTGCCGGGGCAGCACGGTATCCGGAAGGTATGGGCATGGCAGGTGGAACCAAGCGGTTGCCGCGTGCCGTGCGTGAGCAGCAGATGCTGGACGCGGCCGTGGAGATCTTCTCCGTGAACGGCTATCACGAGACGTCGATGGACGCGATCGCCGCCGAGGCGCAGATCAGCAAGCCGATGCTGTACCTCTACTACGGCTCCAAGGAGGAGCTGTTCGGGGCGTGCCTACACCGGGAGCTGACCCGGTTCGTCGACGAGGTCAACAGCAACATCGACTTCACCGCACCGCCGAAGGAGCTGCTGCGCACCGCGGTTCTGGCGTTCCTGAACTACATCGACGCCAACCGCGCGTCGTGGATGGTGCTCTACACGCAGGCGACCAGCTCGCAGGCCTTCGCCCACACCGTGCGTGAGGGCCGTGAGCGCATCATCGAGATCGTGGGGCGCCTGCTGCGGTCGGGTACGCGCTTTCCCGAACCCGACACCGACTTCGACATGATGGCGGTGGCGCTCGTGGGCGCCGGTGAGGCGATCGCGTCGCGGGTCAGCACCGGCGACGCCGACGTGCACGAGGCGTCCGAGCTGATGATCAACCTGTTCTGGCGGGGTCTCAAGGGCTCGCCGTCGGCAGCGTCGGACAGGGACGTCGACGCCACCGACGCGACGGCGGTCATCACAAGCTAGTCAGCGTGCCCGTCAGGTGCGGGTGGCCCTTGGTGAGATGTCGCAGCGTGAGGTCCCATCCGTCGGCGCGACGATCGACGTACAGCCCTGCCCGTGCGGGCAGGATCACCGGTTTGGCGAACCGCACCGAGTACTTCACGCCGTCGGGGAGCTGACCTTCGACATTGGCCAACACCGCTGCGGCAGTGAACATTCCGTGTGCGATCACGGTCGGGAACCCGAAAAGCCTCGCCGCGATCCCGTTGGTGTGGATCGGGTTGTGATCGCCGCCCACCGACGCGTAGTGCTTGATCTGCGCGGGCGTGATCCGCAGAACCGCGTTGGGCGGTGGCAGTTTCGGCTGCTTCTGCGGCGGCGGCTTCGGCTCGTCGGACAGGCTGGTGCGCTGCTGGTGCAGAAACGTCGTCACCTGCTGCCAGGCGAGTTCGTTGCCGACCCTGACGTCGGTGAGGATGTCGACCAGCAGCCCCCGGCGATGTTCGCGCATGTTCTCGGCGTGCACCGCCACCGAGACGGTGTCGGTCACCGCGATGGGCCGCAACTGCGTGATGTGGTTCTCCAGATGCACCGAACCCATTGCCGCGAAAGGGAAGTCGAACCCGGTGATCAGTTGCATCACGGTCGGGAACGTCAGAGCGAACGGGTAGGTCAGCGGCACGGTGTTGTCGAACCGCAGCCCTGTCACATCGGCGTATTCGGCGACGTTGACCGGGTCGATGCTCAGGTCCTCGACGGTCAGCGTGCGGGTGGGCAGGGTGTCGCCACGCGGCACGAACGGCAGCGCTCCCGCCGCCGCCAGCGCGAGATTCTTCAGGCCCGAGGGTTGTTTGTCGCTCACTATGCCCCCAGCATCGCCTGGCCGCACACCCGGATCGTGTTGCCCGTGACGGCATTCGAGGCCGGGCTGGCGAAGAAGGCGATGGCCTCGGCCACATCGACGGGCTGGCCACCCTGGAACAGCGAGTTCAATCGCCGGCCCACCTCGCGGGTCGCCAGCGGGATCGCCTCGGTCATCTTCGTCTCGATGAAACCGGGCGCGACCGCGTTGATGGTGATGTTCTTCTCGGCGAACTGCGGTGCCAGCGCGTCGGTCAGCCCGATCATGCCCGCCTTGGTGGCGGCGTAGTTCGTCTGGCCCCGGTTGCCGGCGATGCCCGCCATCGAGGACAGACCGACGATCCGGCCGCCGTCGCCGATCAGCCCGCTGCCGACGAGTTCCTCGGCAAGGCGAAGCGGCGCAAGGAGATTGACCGCGATGACGGAATCCCAGCGGGACTCGTCCATGTTGGCCAGCAGCTTGTCGCGGGTGATTCCGGCGTTGTTGACCAGGATGTCGAGCGTGCCGTCATAGTGCTCGCGGACGTGCTCGGTGATGCGGTCGACCGCGTCGGGGGCGGTCACATCCAGCGTCAGCGCGGTACCGCCGACCTTCGTGGCCGTCTCGGTCAGCGCCTCGACCGCCCCCTCGACGTCCACCGCAATCACCTTCGCGCCGTCGCGCGCGAAGACCTGTGCGATCGTCGCGCCGATGCCGCGGGCCGCGCCGGTGACCACCGCGACCTTGCCGTCGAGCGGCTTGTCCCAGTCGGCGGGCGGGGTGGCGTCGGCGGCGCCGACATGAAAGACCTGACCGTCGACGTAGGCCGACTTGCCCGACAGCAGGAAGCGCAGCGTGGACTCCAGGCCCGTCGCGGCGGGCTTGGCGTCGGCCGACAGGTACACCAGCGAAGCGGTCGATCCGTTGCGCAGCTCCTTGGCCAGGGACCGGGTGAAGCCCTCGAGGGCGCGCTGCACGGTGCGCTCGTGGATGCTGCCGGTCTCCTCGGGTGTGGTGCCGATGACGACGACGCGACCGGAGTGGCCGAGATTGCGCAGCAGCGGAGTGAAGAACTCGTAGAGGCCCTTGAGGCCCTCGGGTTCGGTGATGCCCGTGGCGTCGTAGACCAGACCGCCGAACGAGTCGGCCCACCGGCCGCCGAGATTGTTGGCGACGACGTCGTAATCGTCGGCCAGCGCTGCGCGCAGTGGTTCGACGACGCGTCCCTCCCCGCCGATCAGCAGCGAACCGACCAGCGGGGGCTCGCCCTGCTTGTAGCGGCGCAGCGGCTCGGGCTGCGGAACCCCGAGCTGCTTGGCCAGGAACGAGCCCGGACCGGAGTTGACGACTTGGGAGAGAAGATCGGAAGCCACGGTGCTGCCTTTCGCTGGATCCGGGTACATCTGTTGCGGCGTTGGTGCAGGGGTTACCCAGCACTGCCGCATCCCTCACGAACTTACTCCAGAGTAAGAACGGTGGGTAGTATGACCCTGGACACCCCATGAGCAAGCCGGGAGGCAGACGTGGCAGACAGCAAGACAGCGCGCCGGGTGGCGATTCTCGGAGGTAACCGGATCCCGTTCGCCCGCTCCGACGGCGCCTACGCGCAAGCGTCCAACCAGGACATGTTCACCGCCGTGCTGGACGGGCTGGCAGACCGCTTCAACCTCAAGGGCGAGAAGCTCGACGCCGTCATCGGCGGCGCCGTCCTCAAGCACAGCCGGGACTTCAACCTGATGCGCGAATGCGTGCTGGGCAGCTCGTTGTCGTCGTACACGCCCGCGTTCGACCTGCAACAGGCCTGCGGGACGGGCCTGCAGTCGGCGATCGCGGCGGCCGACGGCATCGCCCGGGGGCGCTACGACGTGGCCGCGGCCGGGGGTGTCGACACCGCCTCCGACGCCCCGATCGCGTTCGGCGACGACCTGCGCAAGGTCCTGCTCGGGCTGCGCCGCGCCAAGTCCAACGTCGACCGCCTCAAGCTGGTGGGCAAGCTGCCCGCATCGCTGGGCGTCGAGATTCCCGTCAACAGCGAACCGCGCACGGGCATGTCGATGGGCGAACACGCCGCGGTCACCGCCAAGGAGATGGGCGTCAAGCGAGTCGACCAGGACGAGCTCGCCGCGGCCAGCCACCGCAACATGGCCGCCGCCTACGGCCGCGGGTTCTTCGACGACCTGGTCAGCCCGTTCCTGGGGCTGTACCGGGACAACAACCTGCGGCCTGACTCCTCTGCGGAGAAGCTGGCCAAGCTCAAGCCGGTCTTCGGAGTGCGCAACGGCGACGCCACGATGACCGCGGGCAACTCCACCCCGCTGACCGACGGCGCGTCGGTGGCGCTGCTGTCGTCGGAGGAGTGGGCCGCCCAGCACTCGATCCCGGTGCTCGCGTATCTCGTCGACGCCGAGACCGCGGCGGTCGATTACGTCAACGGCCGCGACGGCCTGCTGATGGCGCCGACGTACGCGGTGCCGCGGCTGCTCACCCGCAACGGCCTGACCCTGCAGGACTTCGACTACTACGAGATCCACGAGGCGTTCGCGTCCGTCGTGCTCGCGACGCTGGCCGCGTGGGAGTCCGACGAGTACTGCAAGGAGCGTCTGGGACTGGACAAGGCGCTGGGATCGATCGATCGTTCCAAGCTCAACGTCAACGGCTCGTCGCTGGCCGCCGGGCATCCGTTCGCGGCTACCGGCGGCCGGATCGTCGCCCAGCTGGCCAAGCAGCTCGCCGAGAAGAAAGCCCAAACCGGTCAGCCGGTGCGGGGCCTGATCTCCGTTTGCGCCGCCGGCGGGCAGGGTGTGACGGCCATCCTGGAGGCCTAGTTTTACCCCGCCGAAATTGCATTCCACCCTCTTTGCCACGCTCGTTGTGAGTCAGTGGGAGTCAGTGCGAAGGGGATGAGTGTGTCGATCAGTGCAGGGTTCAGTATCGCCGAGATTCGTGAGTTCGTTGTCGAGTATCAGCGGGTGCCTCATGGGCAGAAGGGGTCGTGGCTTGCTGCTTCAGGGGTCTCTGGCGGTCAGTTCAGACGGTGGCAGGCCGCAGTGTTTAGCGGTGACCTCGACCGTGGCCTGATTCCGCGAGAAGGTAGTGAGATGACAGTTCCCCCGGCGCTGCGCAAAGCGTTGGCCAAAGTTGATGCAGCCAGGCAGGACCGCGACGAGGCCGAACTCGCTCAGCTACGAGAGCGAGTTCGCGAGCTCGAGGCAACCAACGAGGCTTTGGGAAAAGCTATCGGGCTCTTGCACACGATGAGCGCGCACGAGCCCGACGCAGCCCCGACGATCCACGATCTCGACGATTCATCGACGCCGAGAACGGACTTGTCACCGAGTTGACCGCGGCGATCGGTTCGCAACGTCAGGCGCTGGCGATGATCGATCTGTCGCGTTCGACGTGGCATTACCGGACCAACCCGCGCCCGCCGGTCAGCGACCCGCTGCCGCAGAAGCATCGGGCTTACCCATCGCGCATCGATGAGGCCGACCGGGCAGTGATCCGAGACAAGATCCTCGCCGGCTGGGAGGCGGGCAGCTCGGTGGACCATGCGTTCGCCGCCAGCTGGGACGAGGGCGTGATGTTGGCCTCGCGGCGTTCCTGGTGGCGGATCGCCGCCGCGATCGAGGACCAAAGTGCGCGCCCAGTCGCACCGACCCGCTCGACGAGCAAGACGCCCCGGCAGGCGCCGGTACTCAAAGCGACAGGACCACAACAGATCTGGAGTTGGGACATCACCGACCTGCGCAGCCCGTGGCGCGGTGTGGCGTTCAAGGCGTACTCGATCCTTGACATCTACTCCCGCAAGATCGTGGGCTGGCGCGTGGAGGAACGGGAATGCGACGACCTCGCCGTGGACATGTTCGAAGCCGCGTTCGCCGGGCACGGCCTCCCCGCGGTCGTGCACGCCGATTCCGGGCCGGCGATGCGCTCGACGGTCCTCAAAGACCTCCTGGCCGGTCTCAAGATTGGCCAAACCCATAACCGGCCCCGGGTCAGCAATGACAACCCGTTCTCCGAATCGGAGTTCCGCACGATGAAGTACCGACCGAACTATCCCGGTGTCTTCACAGATCTTGACTCCGCCCGCGCCTGGGTGAGCGCCTACGTGTCCTGGTACAACCAGCATCACCGCCACAGCGGCGTCGAACTGTTCACCCCAGACTCCGTCCACGACGGCACGTGGGCGCAGCTCTGGGACCGACGAGACACCGCCCTACAGGCCTACTACGACGCTCACCCCGAACGGTTCCGCAACCGTCCACGAACCAAAAGCCCCAGCCCCGTCGTCGGCATCAACCTCCCCACCGAAAACGACCCCGACCGACTCCAAGCAGCTTGACATCGCCCGCCAGCAGGGAAAAGTCGAGTGGACGCCTGCTGGAATGCAATTTCGGCGGAAATTTCTGAAGGTCTGTAACGCCCGTCGTCGCAGCGTCGATACTCCGGATAGCTCCGTGTTGCCGTCTGACCCCCCGACCCGACGGCAACACGGGGCTCTTGTCTGTCAGGACTACATTTCAGACATGCAGATCAGCATGTTCGGACAGATCAGCGCCTTCGGCGGAAACGCGATCGACGCGACGATCGGCTACCTCTCCCAGCTGCGTGACGAGGGTTTCGGCCGCGTCTGGATCAGCCAGCTGCCCTACGAACCCGACCTGCTGACCGTCCTGGCGGTGGCGCTGCACGAGGTCGACACCATCGAGGTGGCCAGCGGTGTCGTGCCGATCCAGAACCAGCATCCGATGCAGATGGCGCAACGGGCGCTGACCGTCAGCCTCGCCTCGAACGGCCGGTTCATCCTCGGCCTGGGAATGACGCACGCCGCGGTCACCGAGGGCATGTGGGGCATTCCGTGGGACAAGCCGGTGCGGCGCCTCAACGAGTATCTCGACGGCCTGCTGCCACTGCTGGCCGGGGAGCCCGCCAACGCGACCGGCGAGACCGTCACCACCCGCGGTGCCCTGATGATCCCGGGCGCCCCGCGGCCCGACGTCTACATCGCGGCGCTGGGTCCGCAACTGCTCCGGCTCGCGGGACGTCGCACCCAGGGCACCTGTACGTGGATGACGGGCCCGGCGACCCTGCGCGACCACGTCAGCCCGACGCTGCGTCAGGCCGCCGCCGACGCGGGCCGGCCGGACGGTTCGGTGCGGGTGGTCGCGTCGCTGCCGGTGGCGGTCACCGACGACGTCGACGAGCTGCGGAAGCAGGCGGCCGACCAGTTCGCGATGTACGGGACGCTGCCGTCGTACCGCGCGATGCTGGACCGGGAGGGCTACGCCGGCCCCGAGGACGCCGCGATCATCGGCGACGAGGCGACCGTGCGCGACCGGATCGCCGAACTCGGTGCGGCGGGTGTCGACGAGTACGTGGGCGCGGTGTTCGACAGCTCCGTCGAGGGCCGCGACCGCACCCGTGCGCTGCTGCGCGAACTCGGCTGAATTTTCTTGGCCTCAGGGCTTTTCGTGGGTCTGAGCCAGGCGTAGCATCGTTCTCACGACGGGTTCGGGAGTGACTGAATCAAAGAGTCGGCAAAGGGATGAAAGCCGACCGCGCGATCCATATGAGACGCACCCACATGTCCTCCCGAACCCGCCCTTATGTCCGGGGCCCGTTGAGCCCGTCGGTCCCTCCGCGAGCAGACACACAATCGCGTGACACGCCGCGGACACGCCTGACTTTGCGTCTGCTCGCGGGGAAGACGCTCGCACTGCGCAACGCAAGACGCCCCCGGGAAGAGTCCGGGGGCGTCTCGGGTCCGAAGCGAACAGAGGGGGTCAGAAGCTCGCTTCGTCCAGTTCCATGACCTCGTTGTCGAGGTTCTCGATGATGGACCGGGTGCTGGTGAGCAGCGGCAGGAAGTTCTTCGCGAAGAACGACGCGACCGCGATCTTGCCCTCGTAGAAGGCGCGGTCCGCACCCTCGACGCCGGCGTCCAGCTTCTCGATCGCCACCGCGGCCTGCTGCTGCAGCAGCCATCCGATGACCAGGTCGCCGACGCTCATCAGGAAGCGCACCGAACCCAGGCCCACCTTGTAGATGGCGGCCTGATCCTCCTGTGAGGCCATCAGGTAGCCGGTCAGCGACGCGGCCATGCCCTGGACGTCCTCCAGCGCGGTGGCCAGCAGCGCACGTTCGGCCTTCAGCCGGCCGTTGCCGGTCTCGGCCTTGACGAACTGCTCGATCTGGCCGGCTACGTGAGCCAGCGCCACACCCTTGTCGCGGACGATCTTGCGGAAGAAGAAGTCCTGCGCCTGGATCGCCGTGGTGCCCTCATAGAGCGAGTCGATCTTGGCGTCACGGATGTACTGCTCGATCGGGTAGTCCTGCAGGAAGCCGGAGCCGCCGAAGGTCTGCAGCGACTCGGTCAGCTTGGCGTACGCCTGCTCCGAACCCACACCCTTGACGATCGGCAGCATCAGGTCGTTGACCCGGACCGCGAGGTCGGGCTCGATGCCGTGGATGACCTTGGCCATCTCGGCGTTCTGGTGCGTCGCGGTGAACAGGTACAGCGCGCGCAGGCCCTCGGCGTACGCCTTCTGCGTCATCAGCGAGCGACGGACGTCGGGGTGGTGCGTGATGGTCACCCGCGGCGCGGTCTTGTCGGTCATCTGGGTCAGGTCGGCGCCCTGGACGCGGTCCTTGGCGTAGGCCAGCGCGTTCAGGTAGCCGGTGGACAGGGTGGCGATCGCCTTGGTGCCCACCATCATTCGGGCCTGCTCGATGACGTCGAACATCTGCGCGATGCCGTCGTGCACCTCGCCGACGAGCCAGCCGACGGCGGGGGTGCCGTGCTGGCCGAGCGAGAGCTCACAGGTGGTCGAGATCTTCAGGCCCATCTTGTGTTCGACGTTGGTGACGAACACGCCGTTGCGCTCACCGGGCTCGCCTGTCTCGGGGTCGAAGTGGAACTTCGGCACGAAGAACAGGGACAGACCCTTGGTGCCCGGGCCCGCGCCCTCGGGGCGTGCCAGCACCAGATGCATGATGTTCTCGAACAGGTCATCGGAGTCGGCGGAGGTGATGAACCGCTTCACGCCGTCGATGTGCCAGGTGCCGTCGGGCTGCTGCACGGCCTTGGTGCGTCCGGCGCCCACGTCGGAGCCGGCGTCCGGCTCGGTCAGCACCATCGTGGAGCCCCAGCCGCGGTCGGCGGCGAGCTTGGCCCACTTCTTCTGCTCGTCGGTGCCCAGGTGGTAGAAGATGTCGGCGAAGCCGGCGCCCATCGCGTACATGTAGACCGCGGGGTTGGCGCCCAGGATGTGCTCCTGCAGAGCCCACGAGATCACGCTGGGCAGTGCGGCGCCACCGATCTCCTCGCTGGCCGACAGCTTGTCCCAGCCGCCGTCGGTGACGGCGCGGACCGACTTCTTGAACGCCTCGGGCAACGTCACCGAGTGCGTCTTGGGATCGAAGACCGGAGGGTTGCGATCGCCCTCGGCGAAGGAGTCCGCGACGGGCCCCTCGGCCAGCTTGGCCATCTCGCCCAACATCTCGGTGACGGTGTCGACGTCGAGCTCGGCGTACGCGCCCTGGCCCAACGCCTTGTCGACGCCGAGAACCTCGAACAGGTTGAATACCTGGTCGCGAACATTGCTCTTGTAGTGGCCCACGATTCCTCCTCGGTGAGAACGCCACATGCGGTTGGGTACTCGTCCATAAGTTACCCACCAGTAACTGCGCGTAACTATACCGCTCGGTAACTTCAACGCAAGACGAGTGTGAGCAATTTCCCCCCAACTCCCAACCGAGCGGTTGGCCGGTGCGGTCACGACGCCTGATTTCCGGCGTTGAGCTGGGCTTTCAGCGGTTTGTGATGATACTCACGTTTGGGCGCATAGGGTGTTCGACATGCAGAGGGCAATCGGGGTCGCGGTCTGGGGTACCGGCAACATGGGGTCCACGGCGATCCGGTCGACGGCGGCGTTCCCGGGGCTTGCGCTCGCGGGGGTGATCACCTCGTCAGCTGACAAGGCCGGCCGCGATGCGGCGACCTTCGGGGGACTGGAGGCGCCGACCGGGATCGCGGCGACCACCGACGTGGACGCGGCCCTGGCCGCCTGCGATGCGGTTGCGTACATGGCGTCCGGCGACATCCGGCCCGACGACGCCCTCGCCGACATCGAGCGGTGTCTGCGCGCGGGGCGGCACGTCGTGACGCCGTCGCTCTACTCGCTCTACGACCCCGCGTCCGCGCCCGCCGAATGGATCGAACGGTTGACCGCGGCGGCCGAGGAAGGCCGCGCCACACTCCTGGTCAGCGGCGTCGACCCGGGGTGGGGCAACGACGCGCTCGCGGTGACGGCGGCGAGCCTGTGCACCCGCATCAACACGATCACCTGCCAGGAGATCTTCGACTACTCCACCTACGACCAGCCGTTCGCGGTCAAGGTGTCCTGTGGTTTCGGAGGATCGATGGACGAGACGCCGATGATGCTGCTGCCGTCGATCCCGACGATGGTGTGGGGCGGCAACGTGCGCCTCGTCGGCCGCGGGCTCGGCATCGAGATCGACGAGATCACCGAGGAAGTGGAACGCCTGCCGCTGGAGGAGACCGTCGAGACGGTGATGGGAACGTTCGAGAAGGGCACCCAGGGCGCGTTCTGGCTCAAGGTCATCGGCTGGTCGGACGGCAGACAGCGCATCGTCATCGACCACATCACCCGCATCCACCCGTCCTGCGCACCGCACTGGCCCCAACCCGATCAGGGGGACGGGGAGCATCGCGTGGTCGTCGACGGCGACCCGCAGCTGACGATCACCAGCCGCGCCGACGTGCCCGGCGGTACCCGTGCCGACGGAGGCAACACGACGGCCGCCAACCGGCTTCTGGGCGCGCTGAACTGGCTGGTGGAGCAGAAGCCCGGGATCTACGACGGACTCGCGGTGCCGCTGCGCTCGGCGTTGCCCCCGGAGGCAGAGGACGCGCGCTGGGCGTGATCGCGTCGCGAGAGTGCACTCACGGTCGTGTGCGGACGGAATTCACGACGGTGGTGTGAATCTCGCGACGCCGAGGCGCGCTCAGCTGCCGGCGAGGCCCTTGTTGACCAGGCGGGTGAGCCACGCCGGTGAGAATCTGGCCCCGAGCGCCAGCGCCTTGGCCTGAAGGCCGACCGGAAAGTGCACCTGCGCCAACGCTTTCCGGGCCCACGTCGCGTCGACGGCGGCGACGATGTCGTTGGCGATGTCCTGGGCGGTGAGCCGGATGCCGAGGCTCTGCGTGGTGCCGGTCTTGACGTCCTTGGTCATCGCGGTGTTCACGTACAGCGGCCACATGTCGATCACGCGGATGCCGTAGTGCCCCCACTCCAGGTTCAGCGCCTCGGTGATCGCCCTGACGAAAAACTTGGTCGCGCTGTAGTTCGCGAGTTCGGCCTGACCGTAGATCGCCGACGCGGACGCCAGGTTCACCACGACCGCGCCCGGAGTGCCCTTCAGATACGGGAACGCCGCGTGCAGCCCGTTGACCACACCCTTGACGTTGACCTCGATCTCGCGGTGGTGCACCTCCAGCGGGATCTCCTCGAAGCGGCCCGCGTTCAGCAGACCCGCGTTGTTGATCAGCACGTCGATCCGTCCGCCCGATCCCTCGGCGAACTCGGCGAGCCGCCGTGCCACCTCGTCGGGATCCGTGACGTCCAGGTGGGCGACCACAGGCGTCCCGCCGACGGCCGTGATGTCGGCGGCCAGCACCGCCAATCCGTCCTCGTCGAGGTCATAACCGCCGACGCGGTACCCGCGGCCGGCGAAGAGCAGCGCGGTGGCGCGACCGATTCCCGTCGCCGCTCCGGTGATGAACACAGATTTCGTCACACGAACTCCTCGTCACACTCAGTTGTTCAGCTGCCACACCGCGAAATTGAGGCACAGTGCGAACGTCGACCACGCCAGGTAGGGCAGCAGCAGCGCGCCGGCGAGGGTGCTGCGGCGCCAGAACATGACGACGGTGGCGATGAGCACCACCAGCAGCGCGCTCAGCTCGAAGAACGCGACGCCGCGCCAGCCCAGACCGAAGAACAACGGCGTCCACGCCGCGTTGAGCACCAACTGGACGCCGTAGAGCGTCAGCGCGCGCCGCGTCTCGGGGGACGGACCGGTGCGCCACACCAGCCACGCCGCGATCGCCATCAACGCGTACAGCAGCGTCCAGGTGGGGCCGAAAACCCAGGAGGGCGGCGCGAATCCGGGTTGCTCCAGTTGCGCGTACCCGTCGGCGCTGTTGGCCGACAACCCGCCCAGCGCGGAGGCCAGGATGACGGCGGCGAACGAGATCGCCAAGGCGAGCCACGGTGTGGTGCGTGCCGACACCGAAGTCGACACCGAATCGGACGTCATGGGCGGCAGGCTACCCGGCGGACCCCGCCGTCAGACGGGCCAATTGTGGTCATTCGGTGACATCGGGGCCGGGTTCGGATTCGGACTGCGGTGCGGACTGCGGCGTCTCGGCGTCGGGCAGCTGTGCGACCAGGTACTCGGCGAGCCCGCCGATGGTCGGGTAGTCGAACACCGCGGTGGCGTTGATGGTGAACGCTCCGCCGAACTGGCTGTGCAACCGGTTTCGGAGCTCGATCGCCATCAGCGAGTCGGTGCCCAGGTCGAGGAACCGGCTGGTCGCCGCGGGCGGTTGGGCCAGGCGCAGGAAGTTCTGCACCTCCTTCTGCAGGAACTCGGTGACGAACCCGGCGCGCTGGGGCACCGGGATCTCCTGCAGCTGCTTGAGCAGTTCGCTGTCGCCGGTGATCTCCCCGACGGCGCTGGGCAACACCAGATCCAGGATCGGCGGCCGGGAACTGCCGAGCACCTTCGCCGCCCGCTGCCAGTTCGCCTTCAGCACGGTGGCCTGCGCCGTGCCGTTGGCGACGACCTCGGCCATCGCGGTCAGCGCCGCGGACGGCTCCAGCGGAATCAGGCCCTGGGCACTGATGTTGGCCGCCGCGGCCTCCGACGACGCCATGCCGCCGCGGGCCCAGGGCCCGAAGTTCACGCCGGTGGCGGGTAGCCCCTGTGCCCGCCGCTGCGCGACGAGGCCGTCGAGGAACGCGTTGGCGGTCGCGTAGTTGGACTGACCGGGCGACCCGAACAGACTGGAGACCGACGACGACACCAGGAAGAAGTCCAGGTCATCGGCTCTGGTCAACCTGTCCAGATGGACGGCGCCGAACGCCTTGGGCGCCAACGCCGTCCGGAACCGCTCGACGCTCTGCTGGGACAGCAGCGCGTCGTCGAGCACGCCGGCCAGGTGGGCGACGCCCGCCAGCGGCGGGAGTTCGGCGCGGATCCGCTCCAGCAGTGCGGCCACGTCGGCCTCGACGCCGACGTCCGCGGTGAACACGTGCAGACGGGCCTTCGTGCGGTCGGCGATGTCGGCGATCGCCTGCTGTGCGGCCGCGTCGGGGGCACGCCGACTGGTCAGGACGATGTCGCCGGCGCCGAGCTGCGCCAGGTACCCGGCGGTGTGCAGGCCGATGGCGCCGAGCCCGCCGGTGATCAGGTAGCTCCGATCCGGTTGCGGCTGCAGCGGATTCGGGATCTGCACGACGATCTTGCCGATGTGGCGCGCCTGCTGCATCCGCCGGAACGCGGCCCGCGCCTCGGTCAACGGGTAGACCTCGGCGGGCAGGGGGGTCCACACGCCGTCCCGCAGACCCGTCGACACCTCGGTGAGCAGGTCACGGATCCGGTCGGGCTCGGTGAACATCACGGTGTCGAGGGCGACGATCTCGTAGGCGAGGTCGGGGCGGGCAGCCGCCATCTGCTCGACCGTCCAGATGTCGCGTTTGGCGATCTCGGCGAAGCGGCCGCCCTGGGCGGTGGCGCGCAGGGTGGCCTCGATGAAGCCCTCGCTCGTCAGGCTGTTGAGGACCACGTCCACCCCGGCACCGTCGGTGTCGGCGAGGATCTGCTCGGCGAAATCGGTGGTGCGCGAATCGTAGACGTGCTTCACGCCGAGCTTGCGCAGCGTGGCGCGCTTGAACGTGCTGGCGGTCGCGTACACCTCGGCGCCACACTGCTGTGCCATCTGGACCGCCGCCAACCCCACGCCGCCGCTGGCGGCGTGGATGAGCACCTTGTCGCCGGACTTCACCTGCGCCCAGTCGAACGACAGCCGCACCGTGAGCGCGGCGGCGGGGATCGTCGCAGCCTCGACGGCGCTGACCCCGTCGGGGATCGGCGCCAGGAACTGGCCCGGCACGTTGAACCGGCTCGCGAACGCACCCTGCATCGAGCCGTAGACCCGTTGACCCACATCGAGTCCGGTGACGCCCTCGCCCAGCTGGGTGACGGTGCCTGCGAAGTCGCCGCCGATCGGCCCGGGGTCGCCGGGGTAGAGACCGAGCACGTTGAGCACGTCGCGGAAGTTCAGCCCCGCGGCTTCGACCCGGACCTGCACGTACCCCTCGGCCGGGGGCGGCACCTCGGAGTCGGTGAGCCGCAGGTTGTCGATCGCACCGCGCTCGGTCGGCGCGAGCACGTAGTCCCCACCGCGCGGGACCGTCAGATGACCGCTGCGCGACCACGGCAGCAGCCGCGAGGCCAACAGTTTGCCCTGGCGCACAGCCAGTTCCGGCTCGTCCACCGGTGTCGACAGCAGCGCGGCCAGCGCCTGCACCGCCTGCGGTGACCCGTCGCAGTCGACGAGCCTGCACCGCAGCGCGGGCTCCTCGTTGATGGCCGTTCGCCCGAAGCCCCACAGCGCGGCCTGCACCGGGTCGACCGGCTCGCCCGATTCGGTCGCGACGGCGCGTTCGGTGACGATCCACAGCCCGCCGGGCAGTTTCACCTCACCGCCCTGCACGGTGTGCACCGCGCCGAGCAGCTCGGCGATCTCCGCCTCCAGTCGCGCGGCCACCTCGGCATCGGACTCGTCACCGTCGGACCGGGCCGCGCGCCACACGACGCCGGAGAACGGCAGACCGCGGCCGTGCGCGTCGGTCAGCAACTGCCGCAGTGATTCCGGGTTGGTGCGGTCGGCGGGGATGCAGCCCGGAACCGACGCGGCCAGCTCGTCGAAGCCGCCGATCAGCCAGGTGCCCTGCGGCGCGGCACCGTCGCCGGACTCCGGGACCGGAACCTCGTGCCAGCCCAGCGTGTAGAGCAGACGGGTGGCGTCGCCGCCGAGACCGCGCAGCAGCGCCTCGCGGGGCGCACGCTTGACGGTGAACTCCCGGATGCCGCCGAGATGGCGGCCGTCCCGGTCGAGGTACTCGAGGTCGAACACCTGGGTCTCGCTGTCGAGCGGGGCCTCGTGCCAGGTGGCCCGGCAATAGAACCGCCGGGGCATCTTCTCCTGCAACGAGACCTGACCGTACCGCAGCGGCAGGTACAGGTCGTTGACGCCCTGTTCGGCGGCCAGCAGCGCCGGGAACGCCGGGAACGCGACCCCGGTGCACAGATCCATCAGCACCGGGTGCATCGGCTCGGTGCCGAGCTGTTCGGCGAGTTCCGCCCCGACGAGGATGTCGCCGATCGCCTCACCCTCCCCGAGCCACAACGACTTCAGCGAGCCGGACCAGGTCGGACCCCACGCCAGCTCGAGATCGGCGAACGTCTCGAACAGCTCCTGCGGTCGCATCCGGTTGAGCCGTTCGATGGCCTCGTCGACCGGATCCTCCAGATCACCCGCGGCTGCCGGCGAATCCCCGACGCCACTGGCCACGACACCCTCGGCGTTGAGCGCCCACTCGGCACCGCGCTCGCCGTACGGCCGGCTGTGCACCTGGAACTTCGACTCGCCGTCGACCGACGGGTGAACGGTCAGCTGAACCTCGCGGGAACTCTTCTCCGGCAGGATGATCGGCTCGTAGAAGAACACGTCCTTGGCGTGCGCCGGGGTGCCCACGGCGGCCAGCGCCATCGCGGCGTAGGTCGCGCCGGGGACGACGACGGTGCCGTAGATGACGTGGTCGGACAACCACGGCTGCGTCTTGACCGACAGCCTGCTGGTGTACACCGAGTCCCCGGACGCGAGATCCTTGCCGCTGCCGAGGATTCCGGATCCGGCTGAGGCCCCGACCCCGCCGTCGATCGCCATGCCCGCCGACTTGGGCCAGAAACGCCGACGCTGGAACGGGTAGGTCGGCAGCTCGAGCCGGACGCCCCGCTGCTCGTGCAGCGCAGCGAAATCGGGCTTGTGGCCGCCGATGTAGGCCGCGGCCAGCGCATCGGCGATCTGCCGCCGGTCCGCCACACCCTTGCGCAGCGACGCGATCGCACGCGGTGCGGCCATATGCTCGGGCCACACCTGCACCGCAGCGCCGGTCAGCACCGGCTGGGGGCCGATCTCCATCAGCACCGAACATCCCAGTGCCGCAACGGTCCGCACGCTCTCGGCGAACTGCACCGGTTGCCGCGAATGCCGCCGCCAGTACTGGGCGTCCAGCGACGTCTGCCCCGTCAGCACCGCGCCGGTGCGGTTGCACACCAGCGGCAGGGTCGGGGCGGCGAACTGCAGTTGTGCGGCGTAGGACTCGAACTCGTCGAGCACCGGATCGAGCAGCTCGGAGTGGAACGCGTGGCTGGTCTCCAGCCAGGTGCAGCGGATCCCGTCCTCACCGAACGTCCCGACGATCTGCTCCAGATCCTCCCCGGGTCCCGAGAGCACGGTGTTGGGGCCGTTGTACGCCCCGACCGACACGCGGGGGAACTCGGCGGCGACCTGTTCGACGCGCTTGGCGTCGGCGAACACCGCGACCATCCGACCGCCTTCGGGCAGGCTGCCGAAGAGCCGACCCCGCTCGGCCATCAACCGCGCGCCGTCCTCCAGGCTGAACACGCCCGCGACACAGGCCGCCGCGTACTGACCGACGCTGTGGCCGAGCACCACGTCGGGCACGATCCCCCAGGACTGCCACAACCGTGCCAGCCCCATCTCGACCGCGAACAGGGCGGGCTGGGCGAAGGAGGTGTGGCGCAGCGTCTCGGTGGGGGGCACCCCCGCTTCGCGGCCGCCGGCGAACATCACGTCGAGCAGCGGCCGGGGCAGCAGGTCGGCGACCGCGTCCGCGCAGCGGGTCACGGTGTCGGCGAAAACCGGTTCGGTGTCGAACAATTCGCGTGCCATGCCGGGGTACTGGCTGCCCTGGCCGGTGAACATCCACGCCGTCGTCGGGTGGTTGAGGTGTTCGCCGCGCACCACGCCGGGCCGCAGGCGGTTCTGCGCCAGGTCGGTGAGCGCGATGCGGGCGCTCTCGACGGAGTCGACGACCAGCGCGGCGCGGTGTTCGAAGTGGGAACGGCCGGTGCCGGCGGTCCGGCAGACGTCGGCGAGGTCGGCCTCCGGATGGGCGGTCAGCCAGGTCTCGTAACGCTGCGCGAGCGCCACGAGGGCTTCCGGTGAGCGCGCCGACAGCGGGAGCACCTCCACGGGAGCGGGGGCGGGGTCGGCCGCGGCGTCCTCGTCGACAGGCTCGGCGGGCGCCGTCGGCTCCGTCGGCCCTGCCAAATCCGTCGGCGCCTCTTCGATCAGCACGTGGGCGTTGGTGCCGGTGAACCCGAACGAGCTGACCCCGGCGCGGCGCGGCCGGCCGTTGGGCTGCCACGGCATCGCGGTGTCCACCACGCGCACCGGAAGCGAGTCCCAGGGGATGTGCGGCGACGGCGTGTCGAAATGCAGGCTCTGCGGCAGGGTCTCGTGCTGCAGCGACAGCACGACCTTGATCAGACCGGCCGCGCCGGAGGCGGATTCGGTGTGGCCGATGTTCGTCTTGACCGAACCCATCAGCAGCGGACGGTCGGCGTCGCGGGCACCGGCGTAGGCCGCGGCAGCGGCCTGCACCTCGATCGGGTCGCCCAGCGGGGTGCCTGTGCCGTGGGCCTCGAGGTAGTCGACCTCGCCTCCGGTGATACCGGCGCGGGCGAGCACCGTGCCGATGAGGCGTTGTTGCGCACCGCCGTTGGGCACGGTCAGCCCGCTGGAGGCACCGTCCTGGTTGACCGCGCTGCCGGCGATGACCGCGCAGACCCGGTCGCCGTCGCGCACCGCGTCGCTCAGCCGCTTGAGCACCAGGATGCCGCAGCCCTCGCTGCGCACGTAGCCGTCGGCCGACGCGTCGAAGGTCTTGCACCGGCCCACCGGGGACAGCATCCGGGCGCGAGACGCGGCGACCACGGTGACCGGGCTCAGCAGCACGTTCACGCCGCCGGCCAGGGCCATGTCGCAGTCACCGGAGCGCAGCGCCTGGGTGGCCTGGTGCACCGCGACCAGTGACGAGCTGCACGCGGTGTCGACGGCGACGGCCGGTCCCTCCAGCCCGAGCGCGAACGCGACCCGGCCGGAGATCGCGTTGAGCGCGTTGCCGGTGATGAAGTGCGGTTCGATCTTGTCGATGGACTCGGCGGACAGCAGGTGGGCGTACTCGTTGGCGGCGACCCCGACGAACACGCCGGTGCGGCTGCCCCGCAGTGCCGAGGGTGCGTACCCGGCCCTTTCCAGTCCCTCCCAGACGGTTTCGAGCATCAGCCGCTGCTGAGGCTCGATCCAGACGGCCTCCCGCGGCGAGATGCCGAAGAACTCAGGGTCGAATTCGTCGATGTGGTCCAGGAATCCGCCGTAGCGGGTGTAGGTCTTGCCGGCCGCGTCGGGGTCGGGGTCGTAGAACTCGTCGATGTCGAACCGGTCCTCGGGGACCTCCCGGATCGCATCGACGCCCCCGGACAGCAGGTCCCAGAAGGCCTCCGGATTCGGGGCGCCCGGGAACCGGCACGAGACCGCGACGATGGCGATCGGTTCGTCGGCGGCGGTCGAGACCACCGTCGCCGCCTTCGGTGCCGTCGCGGCCTCCGTCAGGCCGAGCACGTCGCCGAGCAGATAGTCGGCCGCGTCGGACAATCGCGGGTGATCCATCACGAGGGTGACCGGTATCTCCTTGCCCACACCGGTTTCGATGCGGCGCCGCAGCTCGACGGCCATCAGCGAATCCATGCCGAGGTCGAAGAAGCCGGCGTCCTCACGGATCTCGGCGGCATCGACGCGCGTCACCTCGGCCACCGCATCGCGCAGGTAATCGGTCAGAAGCCTCTTGCGTTGCTGCAGGGGCGCGGTGGTCAGTCGTTCGACCAACGGGGTCCTGCCCGACGCGGTGACGGCGGGCCCCTGCTGGGCCGGCGCAGCGGGTAGCTCGCGTTCCAGCTCGGCGAGGAAACCACGCCGGCCCGCCTGCTGATAGAGCGGCAGGAACCGGGACCAGTCGACCCTGGCCACCACCGGGTGCGGCGCGGCGCTGATGACCGCATCCGACAGGCCTGCCAGCGCATCGGCAGGGGAGAGGGTCTTGATGCCGCGTTGCTCCAGGCGCGCCCGCGACTGTGCGTCGGCCATCCCGGCCGACCACGGGCCGAAGTTCACGCTGACACCCGCGACGCCCTGTTCGCGCAGCCGCCAGGCCAGTCCGTCGAGGAACGCGTTGGCTGCGCCGTAGGCGGCCTGGCCGAACCCGCCCCACACCGACGCGATCGAGGAGGTGCTGATGAAGAAGTCAAGTTGCAGATCGGACGTGGCCTCACTGAGATGCCAAGCGCCCCAGACCTTTCCGGCGAACACGCGGTCGACTTCGGCGTCGTCGAGGTCGGCCAGCGGCGTGGTGCCGATCTCGCCTGCGGCGTGCACGATGCCGGCCAGTGGCGGCATCTCGGCCTGCACGGTGGCGAGCAGCCGCGCCACGGCGTGCGCGTCGGCGACGTCGGCGGTGACGACACGCACTTCGCACCCGTGGCGTTCGCGCAGGGCCTCGATGCGGGACGCGGCGGCCTCGTCGGGTGTGCGTCTGCTGGTCAGCACCAGATGCCCGGCGCCATTGGCGGCGAGGTACCCGGCGATCTCCAGTCCCAGAGAGCCGAGCCCTCCGGTGACGAGATACGTTGCGTCGGCACGAAGGTGGAGTGGCTTGCCGCTGGGAAGCGTGTCCCGGTGCACCAGGCGGGGGACGTAGCTCGTGGAGCCGCGGACCGCGACCTGATCCTCCATGACCGCGGGGTCGTGCGTCGCGGCGATGCGGTTGAGCAGCCGCGACCATTCGTCGGAGGTGCCGCCGCCCAGGTCGGCCAGGCCACCCCAGATCTGCGGATGCTCCAGGGACGCGGCTCGACCGAAGCCCCACAGACACGTCTGATCCGGTGCGACGACGTCGGTGTCGGTGACGTGCTGGGCGCCGCGGGTCACCAGCCACATGGGTGAGCGCAACTGGGCGGCCACCGCAGCGCCGAACAGCCGGCGCGTGCCACCCAGAACCCGGTGCTGCATCCGCAGCAGCGATTTCATGGAGGTGTCGCTCTCGGCGGCGTCCAGTGCCGCGACGTGCACGATGCGCAGGTCCGTGGCGTCGGCCGCGGCGTCGCGCAGCGTGTCGGCGAGTTCGTGCTCCTCGGCGCCGGATTTCGGCAACCCGAGGATCCGGTAGCGGTGACCGCGGGCGGCCAGCACGTCGACCAGCGGGCGGGTCGCGTCGGTGTCGTCGCCGACCAGCAGCCACGTGATGCCGTCGGCGGCGTCCGCCCCCACCGGCGGCTCGGCCGCGGTCTCCCAACGGATCTGGTATCGATCGTCGGCGATGGACTCCGTAGACCTCTGCTGATTGTGCTGTGCGGCAAGCCGGTTGAGTACATCGAAAGTGAAGGGGTCGTCGACCGTGCCGCCGAGCAGCGCGGCGAGCTCCTCGATGCGGCCGTCCTCGAGCAGACGGACGGTCTCGGTGCGTGCGCCCCGCTGCGGCGCGGCGGCGACGGGTTCCCGGCTGTCGGAGAACCAGTACTGCCGGTGCTCGAACGGGTAGGTGGGCAGGTCGAGCACGCGTGCGCCGTCGCGCCGGAACGCGGCGAACCGGGGCAGATGCCCGAGGACGTAGGCGTCGGCCACCGCCTCGGTGATCTGGCGCTGATCGGCGGTGGTGCGGCGCAGCGAGGCGATCACCCGCGGTGAGGTGGCGGGGTCCGGCCAGGCGCTCAGCGCCGCCGCGGTCAGCACCGGCCGGGGGCCGATCTCGACGAGCAGCTTGCAGTTCATGTCGGCCAGCGTGTGCACGCTCTTGGCGAACTCCACGGGCTGGCGGGCGTGGCGGCGCCAGTACGCGGCGTCGAGCGTGACGCTGCGGCCCAACGCGGCTCCGGTGCGGTTGTCGATCAGGATCCGTTGCGGCGCAGTGAAAGTGATGCCGCGGGCATACGATTCGAAATCGTCGAGGATCGGGTCGAGCAGCGCCGAGTGGAACGCGTGGCTGGTCTCCAGCCAGTCGCAGCGCACCCCGTCGGCGACCAGGCCGGCCACAGCCCTCTCCAGATCTGTTGCAGGCCCGGACAATACGGTGTTGGCGCCGTTATAGGCGGCAACCGACAGTGCCGGGTACTCGTCGGTCAGGGCCTCGACACGCTCGGCTGCCGCGAACACCGCGGCCATGCGCCCGCCCGACGGAAGGCTGCCGAAGAGGCGCCCGCGTTCGGCCATCAATCGTGCTCCGTCCCGCAGGCTCAGCACGCCCGCGACACAGGCCGCCGCGTACTGGCCGACGCTGTGGCCGAGGACCACGTCGGGTTCGAATCCCCACGACTGCCACAGTCGGGCTAGGCCCATCTCGACGGCGAACAACGCCGGCTGCGCGTAGCTCGTGTGGCGCAGGGTTTCGTTGCTGTCGGTGTCAAGAACCCCGTCGGTATCGAAAATGACGTCGAGCAACGGCTTTTCGAGCATTCCGTCAACAGCGGCCGCGCACTCGCGCAGCGTCTCGGCGAACAGCGGCTCGGTGTCGAACAGCTCGCGCGACATACCCGGGTACTGGCTGCCCTGACCGGTGAACAGCCACGCGGTCTTCGGGGTGTCGTGGGATTCCCCGCGCACCAGGCCGGGTGCGGGACGATCGTCGGCGAGCGCACCGAGCAGATCCAGTGCGGCCTCACGGGTGTTGACGACCAGCGCGGCGCGGTGCTCCAGGTGGGACCGGGCGGTCCCCGCGGTGAAGCACAGGTCGGCCAGCGTCGCGTCCGGGTTCGCGACCAGCCAGTCGCGGTAGCGGTCCGCGACGGCCATCAGCGCGGCGGGGGTGCGCGCCGAGAGCGGGAGGAGGGTGAAGCGTCCGTCGTCGACGGACTCCTGCGCCGGCTCCGCTGCCAGAGGCGCCTCTTCGAGGATCACGTGGGCGTTGGTTCCGGCGAAGCCGAACGAACTCACCCCGGCGATGCGCGGCCGCCCGCCGCGCTGCCCGCGCCTCCAGGGGATGGACTCCTTGACCACCTCGACCGGCAGCCGGTCCCACGGAATGTGCGGTGACGGGTTCTCGAAGTTCAGGTGTTTGGGCAGGGTCTCGTGCTCCAGCGACAGCACGACCTTGATGACGCCGGCGATCCCGGCGGCCGCCTCGAGGTGCCCGATGTTGGTCTTCGCCGAGCCGATCAGCAGCGGTCGCTGAGGCTCCCGGCCCGGGCCGAGCGCGGCGCCCGCGGCCTGTGCCTCGATCGGGTCTCCCAGCGAGGTGCCGGTGCCGTGGGCCTCCAGGTAGTCGACGTCGCCTGGCGCCAGACCGGCACGACTGAGGGCATCGCCGATAACCCGTTGCTGCGCAACACCGTTCGGTACGGTCAGACCGCCCGAGGCGCCGTCCTGATTGATCGCGCTGCCGCGGATCACCGCCCGGATCCGGTCGCCGTCGCGCACCGCGTCCTCGAGACGCTTGATGACGATGACGCCGCAGCCCTCGCCGCGGACGTAGCCGTCGGCGGCGGCGTCGAAGGTCTTGCATCGACCGTCGGGGGCGAGCATGTGCGCGTTGGAGAACGTGATCATGGTCGCGGGCGTCAGGATCACGTTCGCGCCACCGGCCAACGCGAGATCGCACTCGCCGAGGCGCAGCGCCTGGCAGGCCTGGTGGATGGCCACCAGGGACGAGCTGCACGCCGTGTCGACGGCGACCGCGGGGCCCTGCAGGCCCAACCGGTAGCTGATCCGTCCGGCCGCGGCCGCGTTCGAGGTCCCGATGGCCATGTAGGCCTCGATCTCGGGGTAGCTCAGCTCGTCGGAGGCCATCCCCAGGTAGTCGTGGGTGGCCAGACCCACGAACACCCCGGTGTTGGTGTTCGCCAGCTCCGACGGCGCGGTGCCCGAGTGCTCGATGGCACGCCACGCCGTCTCCAGCAGCAGCCGGTGCTGGGGATCCATCAGCCGGACCTCGCGGGTCGACATGCCGAAGAAGGGCGCATCGAATCCGGAGACGTCGTCGACGAAGCCCGCGCGCCGGGTCACGACCTTGCCGGGGGTGGACGGGTCCGGATCGAAGAACGCCTCGACGTCCCAGCGGTCCTCCGGTACCTCCGAGATCGCGTCGCGGCCGTCGGCGAGCAGCTCCCAGAAGCTCTCGGCGTCGCGCGCCCCCGGAAACCGGCCGGCATATCCGACGATGGCGAAGCGATGGGCCGACTCGCCCTGATGTGCGGCGGAACCCATGCCTTGTCCTCCCGTGAATCGGCGGTCCGACAGCGGCGCTGCGACAGCGCTGTCACGCCGAGATCGGACTCCCCCGACGGACACTATTGCACGGGCGGGAGGGGCATGCGAGAGGTTGCTGTCCGCGATCGGCCGTGACCCGGCGACGGCGTGCTGGTGTTGGGTATGTTGATCCGGCGAACACGGGTGCTGCGGATCCGAACGCGGATATTCGGGCACGACTCGGGAGGACCACGCTTTGCGCATCGGCAAGATCACGGTTGGCGCACTTGAGGAATGGTCGCTGAAGCCCGGCAAGGTCATTTCCTGGCATCCGACGGCGGCGTCAATAGACAAGGCGCGGCAGGCTCCTGTCAGTTCGGTGCCGGTCAGCTACATGCAGGGCCAGCATCTTCGTAACTACTGCGACCGCACGACCGAAGGATTGAACTTCTCCCGCCAGATCATCGCGAGCTGCGACGTCGCCGGCGTGTGCGACATCGAGGCCATGGACCACGCGGTGAACGCGTATCTGCGCCGGCACGACACATTCCGCAGTTGGTTCGAACACAGCGGTGACGGCGAATTCGTCCGCCGGGCACTCGTCGACCCCGACGACATCGAATTCGTTCCGGTCGAGCACGGCCATATGAGTGTCGACGAAATCCATACCCACGTGGTGGCCATTCCGAGTCCGCTGGAATGGGGTTGTTTCACCTTCGGGATCATTCAGAACGACGACCATTTCAGTTTCTTCGCCTCCATGGACCATGTGCACGGGGACGCGACCCTGATCGGCACGACGATGATGGAAGCCAACGGGATGTATTCGGCGCTCAGCAGCGGCGGTGCGGCCCTCGCGCTGCCCGACGCCGGCAGTTTCGACGACTTCTGCGTGCGTGAGCGGGAGTACACGGCGGAGCTGACCGAGGATTCGCCCGGCGTGCGGGCGTGGATCGAGTTCGCCGAGAACAACAGCGACGGGTTCCCCGAATTCCCCCTGCCACTGGGCAATCCGAAGGATTCCACACGCAGCGTGATGACGTCGGCGGTCCTGATGGACACCGCGCAGACCGAGCGCTTCGACGCGGCCGCCACGGCCGCCGGCGCCCGCTTCGTCGGCGGCCTGTTCGCCTGCCTGGCGCAGGTGGAACACGAATTGACCGGCGCACTGACCTATTACGGGCTCACGCCGAGGGATTCGCGCAGCGGATCGGACAATTTCATGACCCAGGGCTGGTTCACCGGCCTGATTCCGATCACGGTGCCCATCGGTGCGGCGTCCTTCGGTGAAGCCGCATGGGCCGCGCAGAGTTCGTTCGACTCGGGCCTGAACATGGCAAAGGTGCCGTATTACCGCGTTCTGGAATTGGCGCCGTGGCTGGGATGGCCGCGACCGAATTTCCCGGTGTCGAATTTCTTCCACGGCGGCGCCGCGCCGCTGAACGCCATTCTCGCGGCCAGTGAAATGGGGCTGGCCGACAACATCGGCATCTATCCCGACGGCCGGTTCTCCTACCAGCTGACGATCTACATCTTCCGGTACGGCCAGGGCACCGAGATGGCGATCATGCATCCGGACAATCCGGTCGCGAAACGATCGGTCGAGCGCTACATGCAGACGATGAGTTCGGTGGCCTCGCTGGTCGCCGACACCGGGCACTGGGGACGCGTCGCGTAGCGTGGAGCAAATCGCTGGGGCGGAGGTGTGGCCGATATGCGACGGCTAGCCGATGTCGTGGTGCGCTGGCCCTGGGCCGTGATCGGGGTGTGGATCGCGCTGGCCGTGGCGCTGCCGCTGTCCTTCCCGTCGCTGGGCCAGATGGCCGCGAAGAATCCGCTGCAGATCCTTCCCGCGGATGCGCCGTCGAGCGTCACCGCGCAGAAGATGGCCGAGGCGTTCGACGAGCCCGGCTCCGACAACCTGCTCGTGGTCGCGTTCATCAACGAGAGCGGGCTGGTCCCCGAAGACGAACTCACCTACCGCAACGTGGTGGACGCGCTGCGCGACGACGTCGCCGACGTGGTGTCGGTGCAGGACTTCCTCGGCACGCCGCAGCTGCGGCAGTTCCTGACCAGCGAGGACAAGACCACCTGGGTGCTTCCGGTCAGCCTCGTCGGCGAGCTGGGCACCCCGCGGGCCTACGAGTCCTTCAACCGTGTCGCCGACGTGATCCGGCACGAGGTGCCCGACGCCGGAACCGGTGGCAGCTCCCTGACCGTCCACGTCACCGGCCCCGCCGCCACCGTCGCCGACCTGACCGTCGCCGGCGAACAGGACCGGTTGCCGATCGAGATCGCGATCGCCGTGCTCGTGCTGGGCGTGCTGCTGCTGGTGTACCGCAACCCCGTCACGATGCTGCTGCCGCTGCTGACGATCGGTGCGTCGGTGCTGATCGCGCAAGGCGTGGTCGCCGGCTATTCCGAACTGACGGGCGCGGGCGTCTCGAACCAGTCGATCGTGTTCCTCAGCGCGATCCTGGCCGGCGCCGGCACCGACTACGCGGTGTTCCTGATCAGCCGCTACCACGACTATCTGCGACGGGGCGCGGAGGCGGGTGAGGCGGTCCGGGCCGCGATGGCCTCGATCGGGAAGGTCATCACCGCGTCCGCGTCCACGGTCGGCATCACCTTCCTGGCCATGAGTTTCGCCGAGATGGGCGTGTTCAGGACGATCGGGGTGTCGGCGGCGATCGGCATCGGCGTGGCCTACCTCGCCGGGGTGACGCTGCTGCCGGCGATCCTGGTGCTGGCCGGCCCAAAGGGCTGGATCAAACCCCGGCGTGAACTGACGGCGCAGTTCTGGCGGCGCTCCGGTATCCGCATCGTGCGCAGACCGGTACCGCACCTGGTGGCCAGCGCGCTGGTGCTGGCACTGCTCGCCGGCTTCGCGATCGTGGCGGACTTCAACTACGACGACCGCAAGGCCGTCGACGCGGCGGCGCCCAGTTCGGTCGGCTACGCCGCGCTGGAACGCCACTTCCCGATCAGCCAGTCGATTCCGCAGTACATCCTGATCCAGTCGCCCAAGGATCTGCGCAATCCGCAGGCGCTGGCCGATCTCGAGCAGATGGCGTCGCGGATCGCGCAAATCCCGGACGTCTCGCTGGTCTCCGGCGTCACCCGCCCGCTGGGTGAGGTCCCCGCGGAGTTCCGCGCCACGTTCCAGGCCGGCATCGTCGGTGACCGGCTGGCCGCGGGCTCGGCCCAGATCGGCGAACGCAGCGGCGACCTCACCACACTGGCCGACGGCGCCACCACGCTGGCCGACAGCCTCGGCGACGTCCGCTCCCAGGTCAACGAGATCGCACCCAGCCTCAAAGGGATCATCGACACCTTCTCGTCGGTGCGCACCGAGTACGGCGGCGACAAACTCGTCCGCGACGTCGCGACCGCCGCCAAGCTCGTCGACAGCGTCAACAAGCTCGGTCTGTCCATGGGCATCAACTTCCGCGCCGTGCGCGACATGTTCGCCTGGATCGGACCGGTGCTCACGGCGCTGCAGGGCAACCGGGTGTGTGACGCCAACCCGTCGTGCGTCGACACCCGCATGCAGTTCGAGAAGCTGGTCGCCGCCCGCGAGGACGGCCGCGTCGACGAGATCAACCAGCTGGCCGGCCAACTCCAGGGTGTCGACGACCGGCAGAGTCTCACCGCGACGGTGAACCAGCTCAACGGCGCGCTGGCCCAGCTGACGAAGGCGATCTCGGCAATGGGTCTCGACACCCCCGCCGGCGCGCGGGCCGGCCTCGACGACCTGCAGGACGGCGCCGACCGCCTCGCCGACGGCAGCCGTCAGGTCGCCGGGGGTGTCGACCAGCTCGTCGAGCAGATCAACGTGATGGCGGCCGGCCTCGATCAGGCCGCGGCGTTCCTGCTGACGATGCGCAACGACGCGTCCAGCTCGAACATGGCGGGCTTCAGCATTCCGGCCGAAGTGCTCGGCGCCGTCGAGTTCCAGAAGGCGTCCGAGGCGTTCGTCTCCCCGGACGGCCACTCGGTGCGCTACCTCGTGCAGACGAAGCTCAACCCGTTCACCTCCGAGGCGATGGACCAGGTCAACACGATCAGCGACATCGCCCGCGGCGCACAGCCCAACACGATGCTGTCCGACGCGTCGATCTCGATGGGCGGCTTTCCCGCCGCGCTACGCGACACCCGCGACTACTACGAGCGCGACATCCGGTTCATCATCATCGTGACCCTGGTGATCGTGATGCTGGTGCTGATGGTGCTGCTGCGGTCGCTGATCGCACCGCTGTACCTGGTCGGCTCGGTGGTGGTGTCCTACTTCGCCGCGATCGGCATCGGGGTGCTGGTCTTCCAGCTGCTGCTCGGCGAGCAGTTGCACTGGAGCGTGCCGCCGTTGGCGTTCGTGGTGCTCGTCGCGGTCGGCGCCGACTACAACATGCTGTTCGTGTCCCGGATGCGTGACGAATCCCCGCACAGCGTCCGCTTCGGCATCATCCGGACGCTGGGGTCCACGGGCGGCGTGATCACCGCCGCGGGATTGATCTTCGCCGCGTCCATGGCCGGTCTGCTGTTCTCCAGCATCGGCATCGTGGTGCAGGGCGGATTCGTGATCGGTGTCGGCATCCTGCTGGACACGTTCGTGGTCCGGACCATCACGGTGCCCGCTATCGCGACGCTGCTCGGACGCGCCAACTGGTGGCCGTCGCGGGTCGCGGCCCCCGCGCGTGAACGAGTTAGCGCGGACACCTGATGTGTGCAAAACTTCGCCCAACGAGCCGGTCGGCAGCGCAGGGCTGACGGTGCTCCTCGCAGATTCAGTACGGACGTGATGTGACAGCTACGCCCCAGTCGACAATCCTCTCGATGTTGCACGGCCGCGCCAGCATGCGCCCCGACGACGTCGCGTTCACGTTCACCGAATACGCCGACGATCCGGCCGGTGTCGCCGAAACCGTCACCTGGTCGCAGCTGTCGCGGCGCACCGCCAACGTCGCGCGGGTCCTGGCCCGGCACGGGTCGGCCGGGGACCGGGCGGTGATCCTCGCCCCGCAGGGCCTCGAGTACATCCTGGCGTTCCTGGGCTCGATGCAGGCCGGGATGATCGCCGTGCCACTTCCGTTGCCGCACCGGGGTTCCAACCACGACCGGGTCAGCGCCGTCTTCACCGACACCACGCCGGCGGTGGTCCTGACGACCTCCGCGGTCGCCGGGGACGTCGGCGCCTACGTCGACGAGGCACGGATGCAGATCGCGCCGACGATCGTCACGGTCGACACCCTGGATCTCGACGGCACGCCCTCTGACGACGAGCCTGCGGTGGCCGCCGGGGAGGCCCCCGACATCGCCTACCTGCAATACAGCTCGGGATCCACCCGGCTGCCCACCGGCGTGATGATCTCGCACCGCAACCTGCAGTCGAACTACGAGCAGCTGATGCGCAGCTTCTTCGCGGTACCGCACATTCGGTCGACGGCCGAGTTGACGATCGTGTCGTGGCTGCCCTTCTACCACGACATGGGCTTGGTGCTCGGGGTCTGCGCGCCGATCCTGGGCGGCCACCCCGCGAAGCTGACCAGCCCGGTGGCGTTCCTGGAGAAGCCGTCGCGCTGGGTGCGGGCACTGGCCGAAAACCCGCAGGCCTTCTCGGCCGCGCCGAACTTCGCGTTCGAGCTGGCGGCCCGCAAGACCCGCGACAGCGACCTGGCCGGACTCGACCTCGGCGGCGTGCTCGGGATCATCAACGGCGCCGAGCGGGTCAATCCGGCGACCCTGGAGCGTTTCGCAGATCGCTTCGCACACTTCAACTTCCGCGACAACATGCTGCGGCCGTCCTACGGGCTGGCCGAGGCCACCGTGTTCGTCGCGAGCGGCATCTACCGCGAGTCGGCCGACGAGGCCCGGTTCGACAGCAACGAACTTTCGGCGGGCCGGGTGGCGCGGCGCACCACCGGCGGCACCGCGCTGGTCAACTACACGCTGCCGCAGGCGCCGACGGTGCGCATCGTAGATGTCGAGACGAACCGCGAGTGCGCCCCCGACGTCGTCGGCGAGATCTGGGTGCACGGCGAGAACGTCGCGGCGGGCTACTGGAGCAGGCCGGCCGACGAGCAGCAGTGCTTCGGCGCGACGCTCGCCGACCCGTCCCCGGGCACCCCGGCCGGCCCGTGGCTGCGCACCGGCGACCTCGGATTCGTCCACGGTGGCGAGCTGTTCATCGTCGGCCGCATCAAGGATCTGCTGATCATCCGTGGCCGCAACCACTACCCCGAGGACATCGAGGCGACCGTGCAGGGAATCACCCGCGGGCGCGTCGCGGCGATCTCGGTGCCGGAGAACAGCACCGAGAAACTGGTCACCGTCATCGAGCTGAAGAAGAGCGCCGAACCCGACGCGGACGCGACGCGCTGGCTCAGCGAGGTCAAGAGCGACGTCACTTCGGCGATCTCGAATGCGCACGGTCTCAACGTCGAGGATCTCGTGCTGGTGCCGCCCGGGTCGATCCCGACCACCACGAGCGGAAAGGTGCGCCGTTCCGCCTGCGTCGACCATTACCGGCAGGATCAGTTCGATCGACTGGACGCCTGAGAGCATGCGTGTTCGTCAGGTAGCTTGGTGGCAGGTGCGAGGTCGAGCAGGGCGGGGAATCACATGAGGCGACATCTCGCATTCGCTACTGCGATAACCACTCTGGGCGCGACGGGCATCCTGGGTCTCGGGATCGCCGCGGCGCAGCCCGCGCCCGCGCCGCCACCCCCGCCGGCCCCGGGCGCCGCTGCGGGAGCCCCGACGCCGCTGGGCACGCCGGGACGGGGTTACGCCCTCGGCGGCGCGCACGTGCTCGGTATCCCGTACGACGAATACATCATGCGCACCGGTGCGGACTGGTTCCCCGGGCTGGACCGCGAGATCGTCGACTATCCGGCCGGTCAGGTCCAGGGCCACACGCTGGAGCGCCTGTTCCCCGGTATCGGCGCGTTCGGGGACCGCATCGCCCCCGGCCTCGGCCTCGACGGACCCAGCTACGGCGAGTCCATCGACGTCGGCGCGCCCAACCTGATCGGGGCGATCCGCCGAGGCGGCCCCGGCACCGCGATCGGACTGTCCGAGGGCGCGTCGGTGCTCGACGAGGTGCAGGCGCGGCTGGCCTACGATCCGGCGGCGCCGCCTCCGGATCAGCTGAGCTTCGCGACGTACGGCAACCCGGTCGGAAAGCATGCGTTCGGCGAGAGCTTCCTGACCCAGAACTTCCCGGTCGGCAGCGTGGTGCCGTCGCTGGACTATCGAATCCCGGCGCCGGTGGAGAGCCAGTACGACACCTACAAGTTCGTCTCCGCCTACGACAGCATCGCCGACTGGCCGGACCGGCCCGACAACTGGCTCTCGGTGGCGAACGCGATCGTCGGGCTCGCCACCGGTCACACCGCGGTCGCCTTCACCGATCCGAGCATGGTGCCGGAGCGCAACATCCGGACCACCGTGAACTCGCGCGGCGCGACGACGACGACGTACATGATCCCCGAGGAGCATCTCCCGCTGGTGCTGCCGTTCAAGTACCTCGGGGTGCCCAAGGACACCCTGATGGAGCTCGACAAGGTGCTGCTCCCGTACGTCGACGCCGGATACTCCCGCAACGACGATCCGGCCACCGCGCCGATCACCGTCGACCCGGTCAACGGCTACGACCCCGCCGAGGTCACCGCGCCGGCGACCCAGGCCGCGTTCGGCGGCGGAGCCGACCCGGTCTCGCAGCTCCTTTCGGGTCTGCAGTACATCCTGAACAACCCGCCGTAGGCCAGTTCTGGGCCGGAATTCGCCCGCTACAGGCCGGCGAGACCCACGACGAGCAGCACGCCTCCCACTATCGCCATCAACGCGCACACCCCGACGCGTCCCCGTGCCCGGATCCAGGAATTGAGCGACGCCAGCACTGCGCGGGTCCGGTCCGGGCTCACCAGATAGCACAGCAGCGGTATCTCGATCAGGGCGAACGCCACCGCGTTGAACGCCATCAACGCGCCGAACTGGGTCGCGGCCGCGGCGCCGGAGGCGGCGATCAGCGCCAGCGCGGCGAGGTAGTCGACGGACGGCAGGGCGGTCCCGAGGCCCACGGCGGCGGCCGTCCACAGCGAACGGCCGTCGAGCAGACGCCGGGCGCGCATCTCCAGCACACCCGGTGCGCGGCCCGGGTCGCGAGGGCGCCCCACCAGCCCGGAACCCACCGCGGCCGCGGTGCACAGCACCACCAGCCCGACCACGACCTGCACCCGCGGCAGCGTGAACTGCGCCGAATCGAGCACCGGTCGCAGCAGGAACAGCACCGCGACACCCACCGCGGTGCCCATCGCGAACCCGCCGGTGAGGAAGGCGAGCAGCTGCAGGCCCGGCCGCGGCCGGTTGATCATCAGGACCGTCATGCCGATCCGGAACGGCTCCAGGCTGACCGCAACGGCCATGGCCAGGAGCGTGATCCACATGATGGCGTCACGTTACCGGCTCGCCGGCGGGGGGATGTGGCCACAGCGCGTGGGTTCGTGCAAGGATTTCGGCGATGAGCGGCTCAGAACCCCAACGGATCAGCCTCGACCCGTCCTCGCTGCGGGAGGCCTTCGGTCACTTCCCGTCCGGCGTCATCGCGATCGCCGCGGAGGTGGACGGCACCCGCGTCGGGCTGGCCGCGAGCACCTTCGTGCCGGTGTCCCTGGATCCGCCGCTGGTGTCGTTCTGTGTGCAGAACTCGTCGTCGACGTGGCCGCTGCTCAAGGACCTGCCGTATCTGGGCATCAGCGTGCTCGGGGAGGCCCACGACGAGGCCGCGCGCACGCTGGCCGCGAAGACGGGCGACCGGTTCGCGGGCCTGGAGACGGCGTCGTCAGAGCGCGGCGCGGTGTTCGTCCACGGCACCAGCGTCTGGCTGGAGACCAGCATCGACCAGCTGGTTCCGGCCGGCGACCACACCATCGTGGTGCTTCGGGTCGCCGATATCACCGTGCATCCCGACATCGCGCCGATCGTGTTCCACCGCAGCGTGTTCCGGCGGCTGGGAGCCTGACGAGCGGTCAGCTCAGGGGCGTGCGCCCAGCTCGTCGCGGTAGCCCCGGACACGCCGGTCCAACTCGGCGGCATCGGCGCTGCGTCCCTCTTTGCGGGCCAGGTCGGCGCGGACACTCAACTCACGGATGGCCGTGCGGATGTCGGTGATGCTGTGGGGCTCTCGAAGTGCCATGAGAGCTGCCTTTCTTCGGGGACTGGCTGCTGTCACGAGCGTACGCCTGCTCGCGGTCGCCGGGACCGGACTGCGAGTCCCGGTCCGATCTGCCGGCCGGCCTGTCAGGGGCGCATCGTGTAGACGCCGTCGTAGCCCCTCACCTGTTCCCACACCCGGTCGAATCGCCCGGAGTCCGGCTCGGGTTTGCGCACCGCCGACAGTGCCCAATCCTGTTGCGCACTCGTGGAGCCGGGTTTTCCGTGCAGCGCCACCGCGTACGCGGAGAAATCGCGGACCGCGACGTCGAAGATCTGGTCGATCAGGTCACGGTCGAGCCCGGTGATCTCGGCCTGTTCGAGGATCAGCTGGCCGTACACCACAAGGCTGAACAGGTGCCCGACGACAAGGACGAAGTCGAGGTCGGACTGCTGATCGGCATCGGGCGCCGCGGCCGTCAGCAACTCCTTGAACGCCTGCACCTGTTCGTAGAAGCGGCCGACATTCGGAACGTCGCAGTGGCGCTCGTACACCGGCGCCCAGTCCGCGAACCGCACCTTCGACGCGCCGCGCGCGGGCCCCTGGGACCAGAAGAAGACATCGTCGGCCGGATCGTCACGGGTGCCGATCGGCGGGTACTCGGCGGGATTGAACATGTAGTTGGGCATGAACTTCAAGATCTGCGCGACGTTGACGTGGACAGTGCCCTCCAGTCGCGGCAGCGCCCCGATGAGCCGGGTCACCTGATAGAAGTAGGTGTCCTTCTCGAAACCTTTGGCGGCCAGCACATCCCACAGCAGTGTGACGACCTTTTCGCCCTCGGAGGTGACCTTCGACTTGGTCACCGGGTTGAACAGCAGGTACCGGCGGTCGTGCGGGCCCGCGCTGCGGAAGTAGTCGATCGCGCGGTCGCTGAACAGCTTCATCGCGATCAACCGGGCATACGCGTCGACGAACGTGGCCCGCACATGGGGGAAGTCGGTGACGGGGTTTCCGTACAGGATGCGATTGTTCGCATGGGTGATCGCCTCGTAGAACGCGTGCTCACACATGCCGATGGAGCCGCTGCACAGGTTGAATTTGCCGACGTTGACGGTGTTCAGCGCGGCCGAGAACGCGTCCTGGCCGGTGGCGAGGATGTCCTCCTCGTAGACCGGGTAGTCGCGCAGCGCGAAGTTGCTGACGAACATCTGGCCGTGCACGACGTTGCCGATCAACTCGTAGTCCGGGTGCCGGCTGTCGGCGACGAACCACACGTATCCGTCGGCGCCCTCCACGTCGGTGCGGCGACCGAACACCGACACCATGCCGGCGACGTTGCCGTTGCCGATGTAGTACTTCTCGCCGGACGCGCGGAACACCACGGGATCGTCAGCTCCCGGCGAGGCCGGGGTGAGCAGCATGTCGGTGTTGTAGATGTCGGCGCCGTGCGCCCGCTCGGAGAGTCCGAACGCCATCACCTCACCGGCCTCGAGCTGCGCCGCCGCGCGTTCCCTGGCCTTGACGTTGTCGCTCTGCCAGATCGGGCCGAGGCCCAGGATGGTGACCTGCTCGGCGTACCAGTAGGACAGGCCGTAGAAGCCCAGGATCTCGCTCAGCACGGCGTTGCGGGCAGTGTCCCACCGCTTGTTCGGGTCGCCCTCGGCGAACTCCGACGGCGTCAGGAACGTCGCGAACAACCGTTCCTTCTTGACGAACTCCAGGAAGTCGGCGACCCAGACGCCGTCGAGATCGTCGCGCAGCAGCCGTGCCTTGCCGCGCTGCTCGAACCAGTCGATGAGCGCGCGCAGCAGGCGCCGGGATTCGGGGTCCAGCCATGCGGGGTCGAAGTGGTTCGGGTTCAGCAGAAGTCCGCGGGCGGCCATGTGTGAAATCTAGTCCCGCTTTCCGGCGCTGAACCGGTGTTCGATGCGATCATCGGCGGTATGGGGGACGACGACCGGATCGCGCTGGATCGCACGGACGAGGCGATCCTGAAGGCGTTGCAGGACGACGGCCGGATCAGCACCGCCGATCTGGCCCGCGCGGTGTCGTTGTCGCCGAGTTCGACGGCCGACCGGGTCCGCCGCCTCGTCGACGCCGGTGTCATCACCGGCTACACCGCGACGGTCTCGGCGACGGCGCTCGGTTACACAATCACGGCGTTCGTCCGGCTGGCCTACCCGTCGGGGAACTACAAGCCGCTGCACAGCCTTCTCGACGTGACGCCCGAGGTCGTCGAGGCCCACCATGTCACCGGCGACGACTGCTTCATTCTCAAAGTGCTGGCACGGTCGATGTCGGACCTGGAGCGGCTGACGGGCCGGCTCGCGACGCTGGGGGCCGTCACGACCAACGTCGTCTACTCGAGCCCTCTGACGCGGCGCAGGCTGGAGCCAGGTTAGATTCGCACCGGTCAGGCGGCGTGGACGCCGCGCAGCCCGACGGCGCCGCGCAGGCCCGAGCAGTCGATGCATCCGACACAGCCGATGCAGTCCTCACAGTCGATGCAGCCGACGCACGCCTTGCAGCTCGTGCACGCGATACAGCCCAGGCAGGCCAGGCATTTCGCGCACGCGAGCGACAGCACGACCAGGATCGACTTGGCGATCGCCGCGCTGCCGGCCGTCGCGATCGACTGTGCGACGGCAGCGCTACCCGCGGTGGCAATGGAATTGGCCACCGCGGCGCTCCCGGCGGTGGCGATCGAGCCGGCCACCCCCGCGCTGCCCGCGGTGGCTATCGACCCGGCGACGACCGCGCTGCCCTGTGTCGCCACCGATCCTGCGACGACGTAGCTGTCCTCGGTGCGCAACGACCGCACGACGGCACGTGAGGTGTCGTCGTCGCGTTCGTCCATGTCCGCTACTTCCGCTGCTGTCTTCTCTTCGCGCAAGCACTCATCGCCGGAACAGCTTGTTGCCCAGCCACACCACCGGGTCGTACTTGCGGTCCGCGGCACGCTCTTTCATCGGGATCAGGGCGTTGTCGGTGATCTTGATGTGTTCGGGGCAGACCTCGGTGCAGCACTTGGTGATGTTGCAGTAGCCGAGGCCGTTCTCCTCCTGCGCCTGCTCGGAACGGTGACCGTGTGTGTCGAGCGGGTGCATGTCCAACTCGGCCTGCCGCATCAGGAAGCGCGGGCCGGAGAACGCGAGCTTGTTCTCCTCGTGGTCACGCACCACGTGGCACACGTTCTGACACAGGAAGCACTCGATGCACTTGCGGAACTCCTGGGACCGGTTCACGTCCTCCTGCTGCATCCGGTACTCACCGGGCTGCAGGTCCTTCGGAGGCGTGAACGCCGGGATCTCCCTGGCCTTCTCGTAGTTGAACGACACGTCGGTCACCAGGTCGCGCATCACCGGGAACGTCCGCAGGGGAGTCACCGTGACGACCTCGTCCTCGCCGAAGGTGGACATGCGCGTCATGCACAGCAGGCGCGGACGGCCGTTGATCTCGGCCGAACACGATCCGCACTTGCCGGCCTTGCAGTTCCACCGCACGGCCAGATCCGGCGTCTGGGTGGCCTGCAGCCGGTGGATGATGTCGAGCACGACCTCACCCTCGTTGACCTCGACGGTGAAATCCTTCAGTTCACCGCCGGTGTCGTCGCCGCGCCAGACCCGGAGCTTTGCGTTGTAGGCAGCCATCGATTCAGCCCTTCTGTTCCGGGTGTTCGGCCAATTCCTCTGGCGTGTAGTACTTCTCCAATTCGGACAGCTCGAAGGTCGCGAGCAGATCCGGCCGCATCGGCGGCTGCGGTTCCACCTCGACCGAGACCTCCGGGATGATCGGATCGCCCGGTTCGTCGCCGCCGCCGACGGTCTTGCACACCAGCAGCTTGTTGCGCCAGTGCGAGTCCATCTTGGGGTAATCGTCGCGGGTGTGTCCGCCGCGACTCTCGGTGCGCTGCAACGCCGCCTTGGCCACGCACTCGCTGACGAGCAGCATATTGCGCATGTCGATGGCCAGGTGCCAGCCGGGGTTGAAGATGCGGCCACCCTCGACGACGACGTTCTGGTAGCGCTTCTTGAGCTCGTCGATCTTGGCGAGAACCTCGTGCAGCTCATTCTCTTTGCGGATGATGCCGGCGAGGTCGTTCATCGACTCCTGCAGTTCCGCGTGCAGCGTGTACGGATTCTCGGCGTCGCCCTTGGGTTCGAACGGCAGCAGCGCCAGCTTCTCGGCCCGCTCCAGGGCCGCGTCGGTGACGGCGGGCCGGTTGTCGAGGGAGCGGACGTAGTCCGAGGCGCCGAGTCCGGCGCGGCGGCCGAACACCAGCAGATCCGACAGCGAGTTGCCGCCGAGGCGGTTGGAGCCGTGCATGCCGCCGGAGCATTCACCGGCGGCGAACAGGCCGGGTGTCGCGGCTCCGCCGGTGTCCGGGTCGACCTCGATGCCACCCATCACGTAGTGACAGGTCGGGCCGACCTCCATCTCGTCCTTGGTGATGTCGACCTCGGCCAACTCGATGAACTGGTGGTACATCGACGGCAGCCGGCGCTTGATCTCCTCGGCGGGCATCCTCGACGCGATGTCGAGATACACACCGCCGTGCGGGGTTCCGCGACCGTTCTTCACCTCTTCGTTGATGGCGCGGGCCACCTCGTCGCGGGGGAGCAGGTCAGGGGTGCGCCGCGCCGAGTCGTTGTCCTTGAGCCACTGGTCGGCCTCTTCCTCGGACTCGGCGTACTGGCCCTTGAACACGTCGGGGATGTAGTCGAACATGAAGCGCTTGCCCTCGGAGTTCTTCAGAACCCCGCCGTCGCCGCGCACGCCTTCGGTGACGAGGATGCCCTTCACCGACAGCGGCCAGACCATCCCGGTCGGGTGGAACTGGATGAACTCCATGTTGATCAGGCCCGAGCCCGCCCGCAGCGCCAGCGCGTGCCCGTCGCCGGTGTACTCCCAGGAGTTCGACGAGACCTTGAACGACTTGCCGATGCCGCCGGTGGCCAGCACGATCGCGGGCGCCTCGAACAGCACGAACTTGCCGGTCTCGCGGTAGTAGCCGAACGCGCCGGCGACCCGGCCGTTCTCCTTGATGATCTCGGTGATCGAGCACTCGTGGAAGACGCGGATGCGGGCGTCGTAGTCGCCGAGCTCGCGCTTGTCCTCCTGCTGCAGTGACACGATCTTCTGCTGCAGGGTGCGGATGATCTCCAGGCCGGTGCGGTCGCCGACGTGGGCCAGCCGCGGATAGGTGTGTCCGCCGAAGTTGCGCTGGCTGATGCGGCCGTCCTTGGTGCGGTCGAACAGCGCGCCGTAGGTCTCCAGCTCCCAGACCCGGTCGGGCGCCTCCTGTGCGTGCAGTTCGGCCATCCGCCAGTTGTTCAGGAACTTGCCGCCGCGCATCGTGTCACCGAAGTGCACCTGCCAGGAGTCCTTGGTGTTGACGTTGCGCATCGCGGCGGCGCAGCCACCCTCGGCCATCACGGTGTGGGCCTTGCCGAACAGCGACTTGGTGACCACGGCGACCCGCAGGCCCCGTTCGCGGGCCTCGATCACCGCGCGCAGTCCGGCCCCGCCGGCACCGATCACGACGACGTCGTACTCGTGCCGCTCTAGCTGTGCTTCCTCCGAAGCCATCAATCCTCGCTCATCTATCGGTATGTCAGTGAATGTGTCTGTGGGAAGGGCTGTCTCAGCCGACGAACCTCAGGTCGGAGAACCACCCGGCGGCCAGGGCCATCACGTAGAAGTCGGTCAGCATCAGCGTGCCCAGGGTGATCCAGGCGTACTGCTTGTGCCGCACGTTGAGCTTGCTGATCTGAGTCCACATCCAGTAGCGGACGGGGTGCTTGGAGAAGTGCTTGAGCCGGCCCCCGGCGACGTGCCGGCACGAGTGGCACGAAACCGTGTAGGTCCACAGCAGCACGACGTTGACGACGAGGATCAGGTTGCCCAGACCGAAGCCGAAACCGCCGTCGGGCTTGGAGAACGCGATGATCGCGTCATAGGTGTTGACCAGTGAGATGAGCACCGCGATGTAGAAGAAGTAGCGGTGGGTGTTCTGGATGATCAGCGGGAAGCGGGTCTCGCCGGTGTACTTCGCATGCGGTTCGGCGACGGCGCAGGCGGTCGGGGCCTGCCACACCGTGCGGTAGTAGGCGCCGCGGTAGTAGTAGCAGGTCAACCGGAACAGCAGCAGGAAGGGCAGCGACACCGCCGCGTACGGCAGCCACCAGACGTCGGGCAGGAACTGGCCGAAGTGGCTGGCCTCGGGCACGCAGCCGGTGCTGACGCACGGCGAGTAGAACGGCGTCAGGTAGCCGTACTCGGCGACGTAGTAGTTGCTCTGCATGAACGCACGCACCGTCGCGTAGATGATGAACGTCGCGAAGCCCAGGTCGATGAGGATGGGCGACTTGAGCCAGTTGTCGGTCCGCAGCGTGCGCTGCCGGATCTGGGCTCGGCCAGGCGAGAAGACGCCGGTCGCTTTGCGGTCGGCGGTGGGTGCGCTCACGGTTACCTTTCGATGAAGTTATGTCCCCCGGGTGCGTGCCGCCTCGCCGTGGCGAAGAGCGGCACGCACGTCTCAGCGTGTGCCGCCGAGACCCTCGTCGTCGACACCGCGCCAGAACTCGGTGTCGTACTGGGTGTCGGGGATCGGGATCCGCTCGGCGACGTGATGATGCCGGCTGACACCGCGCGCGAGTTCCAGCTCCTCGGCATCGATGTCGAGACGATCGATGTCGTTGAGAATGCGCTCGGCGTCGTTGACGATGCGACGGGTGGCTGGGCTGTCCCCGTATCGCGACGCCAGCGACGTCACGCATCGCCTCAGGCTGCCGATCAGATCGTGAAGCTGGGCGAGTTCGGTGGTGCTGGTGCTGGACAAGCGACCTCCTTGGGCTGAAGGGTGTCATGGATCACAGTACGCAACCGATGGTAGCCACATCATGGTTGTCAGCGTGAGACAGATCACTTTGAGGACGGAAAAGTCGGAGGGCACATGGCGACGAAGGACGATTTGAAGGCGCGGGCGGAAGCGTTGCTCAGGCTGCATCAGCCCGGGAACCCGGTGATTCTGCCGACGGTGTGGGATGCGTGGTCGGCGCACCTGGCGGTCGACGCGGGTTTCTCGGCGCTGACCGTGGGGAGCCATCCGCTCGCGGACTCAATCGGCAAGCCCGACAACGAGGGGATGGTGTTCGACGACGTGCTGACCCGGGTCGCGCAGATCACCGCGGCGGTCGACGTCCCGGTGTCGGTCGACATCGAATCCGGGTACGCCGAGGAGCCCGCCCGGCTGATCGACGGTCTGCTGTCGGTCGACGCGGTCGGGCTCAACATCGAGGACACCGTGCACAGCGAGGGTGGTCGCCTGCGGTCGTCCGAGGAACACGCGGCGCTGGTCGGCGGTCTGCGCGCGGCGGCCGACGCCGCCGGGGTGCACGTGGTGATCAACGCGAGGACCGATCTGTTCCTGCGTCAGGACGGTGACGAGGCCGACCGGGTGGACCGGGCCATCGCGCGCCTGAAGGAGGCCGCCGACGCGGGTGCCGACGTGCTGTACCCGGTCGGTGTGCACCCGCCGGAGGTGATGCGGCGCCTGACCTCCGAGTTGCCGTTGCCGGTCAACGCGATCGCCCGCCCCGACCAGTCCGACCCGGCGTCCTACGGTCCGCTCGGTGTCGCGCGGATCAGCTTCGGGCCGTTCTGGCAGGCGGCGCTGGCCGAGCGGTCCAAGGAGCTGCTGGCGCGCTGGCGCTAGCCGGCGGCGATACCCGCGAGACTGTACCCACGGTCGTGAAACCGGCCTGACAGCGACCCTGAGTGCAGTCTCGTGAGACTCCGGTACCGCGCTGCTACTTCGACGTCTCGACGACGAGCACTTCGGTCGTCGAGTTCTTCGACACGATGCGCGGAACGGATCCGACGAGGCGGCCCACCATCGACTTGAACCCGACGTCGCCGACGACGAGCAGGTCGGCCTGTACCTCTTCGGCCAGCGCGATCAACGCGTCTGCCGGGGTGCCCGCGAGGGCGCGTTCCTCGACGTTCTTCGCGCCGGCCGAGCGCGCCTTCGCCGCGGCGTCGCGCAGCAGATCGAAGACGGGCGCGTCGCCCGCCGTCCGGTAGTTCTCATCGCGCGGCTGGTCCGGGTCCGGGGCGCCGCCGTCGCGCGCGGTCGGTGTGTAGGCCGACGCGACGATCAGCCGGGCGTCCGCCTCGGCGGCGAGGGTGGCCGCCCGCTGGACCGCTCGCATCGACGTCTCCGACCCGTCGGTGCCTACGACGATCACGCGGTATGCCACGGCGACTCCTCACTGAGTGAACACTTGTTCTTACTTTACAGTAAGAAAATCGCGGTTAGAAGAGCTGCCCGACCACGAATCCGGTCAGCAGCACCGCGAATCCGCCGATCTCACCGACGATCAGCGCGGCCATCGCAATCCTGATCGTGGTGTCGACGTGTTCGAACTGGTTGGTGGTGTCGCGCCGGATGCCGTGCAGGACATAGGTGGCGATGGCCAGCACGAAGAACGCGACGACCACCGCTGCCGCGGTCAGGTTCACCGCGGTGGGCCATGCGCTCAGCTCCACGAACACGGCGAGCAGCATCGTCGCGAACGCGTACAGCAGCGCGGCGCGGTGAGCGATGTCGACATACGGATGCGCGAGGTGGTCGGCGCTGGTGGCCATCTGCCGGTACTTCCACACGCCGAGTACCAGCGCCCACAGGAAGATCAGGCCGGCCGCCAGCACGGTCAGTGTCGTGTCGATCCCGAGTGCTGCATCCATGGTCTGAGCAGAGTATCGGCATCGACGCGAAGAGCCGGTGGACCTCAACGGTCCACCGGCTCTTTCGGCGGTTACCTGCTCTCGATCTCGATGCGCCGGGCCTCGGCGCCCTTGTGCGCGCCGGCGACCCGCACGGTCAGCACGCCGGCCTCGTAGCCGGCAGAGACCGCGTCACCGGTGAGGTGCGAGGGCAGCGCGAAGGACCGGTGGAACGATCCGTACCGGATTTCGCTGACCTTGCGGCCGTTCTTCTCCTCGGCACGCTCGTCGCGGCGCTCCCCGCGGATTACCAGGCGGCCGCGGTCGACTTCGACGGTGACGTCCTTCGCGACGTCCACACCGGGAAGATCGACACGGATCACCGCGTCCTCGCCGTCGCGGTCGACCTCGACGGCGGGGTTGATCCCGGCGGCCCACTCGCCGGCGGTCGCAGGTCCGAAGAACTCGCGTACGAAGCGGTCGGTGTGGGAGTTGGTCCATGCCGGCCAGTTCCGCAGTGCGACATTGCTCATTGGTGTCATCTCCTTGGTCGGGACCGGCTCCGTGCCGGTTCTGCCCATACAAACTTGAGTCGACCACGCTCATGTTCCTGGAATGCGTTCGCTGTCGGCGAACGGCCTCACATCAGCGGCGGCGCGGACGTGAGCACACCGTGATGGGGGCTTCACACGGGGCGACATAGAAGCAATATCGGCTCCCTAGCGTGAGGGCATGGCGTCAAACTCGCACGTCGTGGTCGTCGGCCACGGCATGGTCGGTCACCGTTTCGTCGAAGCGCTTCGCTCCCGGGACACCGAGGGAGGCTGGCGGGTCACCGTGCTCGCCGAGGAACTCGATCCGGCCTACGACCGCGTCGGGCTCACCGGCTACACCGACCACTGGGACCGCGCGCGGCTCGCGCTGCCGGGTAACGATTACGCCGGCGACGACCTCGTCGAGGTCCGGCTCGGGCAGCGGGTAGCGGCACTGGACCCGGCCGCGAAGACGGTGACGACGGCGGACGGCACGCAGATCAACTACGACGCGCTGGTCCTGGCCACCGGCTCCTACGCGTTCGTGCCGCCGGTGCCGGGGCGCGACCTGCCCGGCTGCCACGTCTACCGCACGCTCGACGACCTCGACGCGATCCGCGCCGATGCGCAGCGCGCCCGGGAGAGCAGCCGTGCCCCCGTCGGCGTGGTGATCGGCGGCGGACTGCTGGGGCTGGAGGCCGCCAACGCGCTGCGCGGATTCGGCTTGAACGCCCATGTCGTGGAGCGCTCCGGACGCCTGATGTCCCAGCAACTCGATGAGGCGGGAGGCGCCCTCCTGGGCAGAATGATTAGCGAACTCGGCATCGCCGTGCACACCGACGTCGGCACCGAGTCCATCAGACCCGCGCAACGGAACCGGCCGCTGAAGCGGTCGGCCGAGGACAACTCGATGCGCGTGGCGCTGAGCGACGGCACATTCATCGACGCAGGTGTCGTCGTTTTCGCCGCAGGCGTCCGTCCTCGCGATGAACTGGCCCGCGACGCGGGTCTGGAGGTCGCCGAGCGGGGCGGAGTCCTCACCGATCTGGGTTGTGTGACAAGCGATCCCGCCATCTACGCAATCGGTGAGGTGGCCGCGATCGAAGGGCGGTGCTACGGCCTGGTCGGACCGGGCTACACCAGCGCCGAGGTGGTCGCCGACCGTATCCTGGGCGGCGCGGCCGAGTTCCCCGAGGCCGACATGTCGACCAAACTGAAGTTGCTCGGCGTCGACGTGGCGAGCTTCGGCGACGCGATGGGTGTCACCCCGAGCTGTCTCGAGGTCGCCGTCAACGATGCGGTCAACCAGACCTACGCCAAGCTCGTGCTCTCCGACGACGCCAAGACACTGCTCGGCGGGATCCTCGTCGGTGATGCGTCGGCCTACGGCGTGCTGCGCCCGATGGTCGGCGAGGAGCTTCCCGGTGACCCGCTCGCGCTGATCGCACCCGCCGGAACAGAGGGTGGGGCAACGCAGTTGGGTGTGGGCGCGTTGCCCGACGCGGCCCAGATCTGTTCGTGCAACAACGTCACCAAAGGCGACCTCACCGGCGCGATCGCCGGCGGATGCTGCGACGTCGCCGATCTGAAGAAATGCACGCTGGCCGGCACGTCCTGCGGATCGTGTGTGCCGCTGCTCAAGCAGTTGCTCGAAGCAGAAGGCGTCGAACAGTCGAAAGCGTTGTGCGAGCACTTCTCCCATTCTCGCGCCGAACTGTTCGAGATCGTCAGCGCCACATCGATCCGGACGTTCACCGGGCTCATCGAGCGTATCGGAACCGGAAAGGGTTGCGACATATGCAAACCCGTCGTCGCATCCATCCTGGCGTCGACCAGCTCGGAGCACATCCTCGACGGCGAGCAGGCCTCGCTGCAGGACTCCAACGACCACTTCCTGGCCAACATCCAGCGCAACGGCAGCTACTCGGTGGTTCCGCGTGTGCCCGGCGGTGACATCACCCCCGAGCACCTCATCCTGATCGGGCAGATCGCCAAGGACTTCGGTCTCTACACCAAGATCACCGGCGGGCAGCGTATCGACATGTTCGGCGCCCGGGTCGATCAACTGCCCGAGATCTGGCGCCGGCTCGTCGAGGGGGGCATGGAATCCGGTCAGGCGTACGGGAAGTCGCTGCGCACCGTCAAGAGCTGCGTGGGCAGCGACTGGTGTCGCTACGGCCAGCAGGACTCGGTGCAGATGGCGATCAACCTCGAGCTGCGCTACCGCGGCCTGCGGGCACCGCACAAGATCAAGATGGGGGTGTCCGGGTGCGCCCGCGAATGCGCCGAGGCCCGCGGCAAGGACGTCGGTGTCATCGCGACCGAGATTGGGTGGAACCTCTACATCGGAGGCAACGGCGGCATGACCCCCAAGCACGCCCAGCTGCTCGCCGGTGACCTCGACGACGAGACGCTGGTGCGCTACATAGACCGGTTCCTGATGTTCTACATCCGCACCGCCGACCGGTTGCAGCGCACCGCGCCGTGGGTCGAACAACACGGCCTGGAGCATCTGCGTGAGGTCATCTGTGACGACTCTCTGGGTCTGGCAGCAGAATTCGAAGCGGCGGTGCAACGCCACGTCGACGGATACTCCTGTGAGTGGAAAGGCGTGCTGGAGGATCCCGACAAGCTGGCGCGCTTCGTCTCGTTCGTCAACGCCCCCGATGTCGCCGATCCGACAATCGAATTCACCGAGATCGCCGGTCGCAAGGTGCCTGCACCCGTGTCGATCGGCATGCCGAAGGTAGGAAGGTAGCCGCCGTGACAGTGCTCAACGAGGCGCTCAGTGGAACCGAGGTCTGGACCACGGCGTGCCGGTACGACTTCCTGATCCCCAACCGCGGGGTCGGGGTGCTGCTGCCCGCCGGTGAGCAGGCCGCGCTGTTCCGGCTCGATGACGGCACGCTGCGCGCGGTCGGCAACATCGACCCGTTCAGCGGTGCGGCGGTGATGTCGCGCGGCATCGTCGGGGACCGCGGCGGGCGGTTGACGGTGCAGTCGCCGATCAAGAAACAGGCGTTCGCGCTCGACGACGGCAGCTGCCTCGACAACCCGGAGTATGCGCTGCCGGTCTATGCGACGCGGATCACCGAAGACGGCGAAGTCCAGGTCGGCTCCTGACCATCCCGCCGAAATTGCATTCCAGCAGGACTTTTGCGAGTACACGCCTGCGGGGATGCAATCTCGTCGTGACCTAAGAAGGGACTTTCGGCCCCTGACGACGGGCACCCCGCGGCCCTACCGTCGGCGGTATGACCTACGTGATCGGTAGCGCGTGCGTGGACATCGTCGACAAGTCCTGCGTGCAGGAGTGCCCTGCGGACTGCATCTACGAGGGCGACCGCGCCATGTACATCAATCCGAACGAGTGTGTGGACTGCGGCGCCTGCCGCATCGCGTGCCGGGTGGACGCGATCTACTACGAGACCGATCTGCCCGACGAGGAGCTCGCGTTCCTCGACGACAACGCCGCGTTCTTCACCACGACGTTGCCCGGCCGCGACGAGCCGCTCGGCGATCCCGGCGGTGCGGCGAAACTGGGCCGCGTCGGCGCCGACACGCCCCTGGTGGCCGCGCTACCGCCGTCGACGACCTCGCACCCCTGACCCCTGACCCCTGACCCTCACCGCCGAAATTGCATTCCAGCAGGCGCGTACTCGAAAGTTCGCTGCTGGAATGCAATTTCGGCGGGACTGTCGTATCCGGCGCGCTGGAATCGACTGACGATCAACCGTGCCACCCCGGGGTGGGTGCCCAGCGGGTCGGTCACCACATCGGCGCCGCTGTCGCGTAGCCGATCCTGGAAGAGGCCTTCCGACAGCAGATACGACGCGACGACCACACGCCGTCCGCGCCCGCGCAGGGCGGCGACGGCGTCGGCGATGCGGGGTTCACCGGTGGCGGCGAACGCCAGTTCCACCCGCGAACCGATGGTGGCGGACAACCAGGCCGCAGTCGTGTGCAGATCGCGCATCGCCCCGCGATCCGATGTGCCCGCCGCCGCCAGAACCACCGAATCATCAGGCCGCCAACCGGATTCGATCAACCGGTCGACGAGTACCCGCACGAGCTGCGGGTCGGGGCCCAGCGCGCGGGTGACGGTGACGTCGGGGTGTCCGCTGGCTGTGACGTGGTCGGGGATGTCGCTGCTGACGTGATAGCCGCGGGACAGGAACGCGGGCACCAGCACCGTCGGCCGGTCCGGCGTCGCAGCGAGAAGCTCGGCGGGTGTGGGGCCGAGGACGTCGACGAACGCCACATGCACGGGCCGGTCCAGCGCCGAGGACACCTGCGCGGCGAGGTCGCCGATCAACGACACCCCGCGTCGCTTGCGGGTGCCGTGTGCGACCAGGAGCAGGCTCATGACGCGAACGCCTCGTCGACGGGCAGCCGGTATCCACGCTTGACCACGGTCGAGACCATCTTCTTGTCGCCCAGCGCGGTGCGCAGCCGAAGCACCGCCGTCTCGACGGCGTGGGTGTCGGTGCCGCTGCCCGGCAGCGCCCTCAGCAGGTCGGTGCGCGACACCACGGCCCCCGGTTTGAGGGCTAGCGCCCGGATCGTCGCCATCGCCGCGGGCGACAGCGCCTTGACCGTGCCGTCGACCAGCACGCAGGTGCCGCGGATCTCCAGCAGGTGGCCGGCGACCCGCACGGTGCGTGCCTGCAGGAGCGGGAGCTCGTCGGTGATGTGGCGGGCCAGCGCGCCGAGGCGCATCCGCTCGGGCGCCGAGGTCGGCACGCCCAGGCGGACCAGTGGACGCGCGGTGACGGGTCCGACGCACATCGCGTGCACCCCGTTGCGCAGCGCCGAGAGCACCTCGGCCTCCAATCCCATCTCGGTCGCGCGCATCAGCACCGACGCCACCGCGGGCGCCGAGGTGAAGCTGACCGCATCGAATTTCTCCTCGGCGATCGCGGCGACCAGCTGGTCGAAGTCACCGTTGCGCGGCGCGGGGTGCCAGCGGTACACCCGGATCGGCACGACTTCGGCTCCGGCGGCCCGCAATTCGTCGAGGAACTCGGGGAACGGATCCCAATCGGCGGTGGCCCCGTGCAGCTGCACCGCGATCCGCATCCCGGCGATACCGCCCTCGACCAGGTAGTGCAGCACTTCGCGGGAAGACTCCGACTCCGGTGACCACTCCTCGGGCAGGCCCGCGGCGCGCAGCGCGCCGGTGGCCTTCGGGCCGCGGGACACGATCCGGGCCCGGCTCAGTGCGGCGGTCAGCTCGGCGTCCATGCCCCAGCCGTCGGCGGCGGCGATCCAGCCGCGGAAGCCGATCCCGGTGGTCGCGATCACGATGTCAGGGGGTGTTTCGATCAGCGACTGCGTGCGCTGACGCAGTTCGTCGTCGTCGGGGAGTGGCACCATCTCGATTGCCGCGGCGCTGGTCACCGTCGCGCCTCGGCGACGCAGCAGCGCGGCCAGTTCGTCGGCGCGCCGCGCGGAGGTGACCGCAACCCGGAATCCGGTGAGCGGCGCCCAGTCCGGATCACTCATGCCCACTGTCTATTCAGCCCGTGTTTCGGGGTGATTAACCAGCGGTTGCGCGGCTGTGTCGCGCCCGCTCAGGCTGTGAACTTGCGTTCACCGCGGGCAGGCGCCCGCTGTGAGATCGCCTCACCACACGTCGCCGCCGCGCCAGTCGCAGGCGATCGGAGAGCGCGGGTCCAGTGTGACCGAGGACGGCAGTTCGACGGGGAGCACGAACACCGCGCCGTCGTCGTCGGGCGTCGGTGTCAGGCCGCCGGGCGCCAGCACCGACGTCGGGCCCTGCCACCGGATCCAGCCTCGGCGGGTGTACAGCGGCTCGCCGAGGTCGCTCGCCCCCAGCGCACCCAGGTGGTAACCGCCGCGCACCACCTGCTCGACGGCGTCCATCAGCACCCCGCCCAGCCCGTGCCCGCGGTGGTCTTCGGCGACCGCGACACCTTCGACGTAGCCGCACCGCAGCGCGTGCTCACCGTAGTACAGGCGGCGCTGCACCACGGCCGCGTGGCCGATGACCTCGCCGCGCTGGCAGATCAGCGCATGCATCCCGCCGAGTGCGTGCTCCCAGTCGTCGTCGGAGAAGTCGCCGTCGAACGCGTCGATGACCATCCGGCGGGCATCCTCGCGGGTCTCGTCGTCGAGATCGGAGGTGTGGACGAGGCGTGCGCGCACACCTGAGTTCTACCAGCGTCGGACGGAATCCGTCAGGACTCGAACGGACGGCGCGGACGCGACCAGTGCAACCGGACCGTCTGGCCGGGCCGGGCCTGGGCGATCTTGTCGACGTCGTCGTCGGTGACGACCCCGATCACCGGGTAACCGCCCGTCACGGGGTGGTCGGGGCCCAGGATCACCGGGAATCCGTTGGGCGGGACCTGGATCGCGCCGCGCGTGGCCCCCTCGCTGGGCAGCTGGCGGTCGGGCCGCCGGTACTCCAGCGGCATACCGACCAGCCGCATCCCGACCCGGTCACTGCGGTTGGTCACCTGCCAGTTGGTGCGTATCAACACGTCGGGGTCGACGAACCAGTCGTCGCGCGGCCCGGGGACGACCTTGAGCTCGAGCAGGTCGCCGTCGATCGCCGCGACGGGGGCCTGGTCCAGTTCGGGGAAGTCGTCGGTGTGCGCCCCGACGGGAAGCACGTCGCCGGCGCGCAGCGGCACCGGTCCGATCGCCGACATCACGTCGTAGCTGCGCGATCCGAGGACAGGGCTCACGTCGATCCCGCCGCGCACCGCCAGATAGGACCGCAGCCCCGCCCGCGGCGGTGCCAGCGAGATCACCTCGCCGTCGTGGGCGTGGTGAATGCTGTTGGTGCCGAACGGAACACCGTTGACCGACGGGTTGGTGTCGGCGCCGGTGACCGCGATCGCGACGCCTTCGCCGTTGCCGCCGTGCACTCTGGCGGTGAATCCGCCGAGGGTGACCTCGACCGTGGCGCGGTCGTCGGGGTTGGCGACCAGACGGTTGGCCAGGGTGTGGGCGCGTCGGTCCGCGGCGCCCGAGCGGGTCACGCCGATGTGCGACAGACCGGGTCTGCCGAGGTCCTCGACGAGCGCCAGCGGCCCCGGCTGCAGGATCTCCAGCGTGACCGCACTCATGGCTTCAGCTCCGTCGAATCGCTCCTCGCGTCCGCTGTGCCTGAATCGCTCCTCGCGTCCGCGGTGCCTGTTTCGCTCCTCGCGTGCGCGGTCTGAAACTGCACCCACGTGCCCGGGGGCAGCAGCGCCGGATTTTCGCGGTCGATGTCCCACAGCACCGCCGAGGTGCGGCCGATCAGCTGCCATCCGCCGGGGGATTCGCGTGGGTAGATGCCGCTGAACTCGCCGGCCAACCCGACCGAGCCGACGGGCACCCTGGTACGCGGCTCGGCTCGGCGCGGGACGGCGAGTCGCTCGTCGCCGCCCACCAGGTAGGCGAAACCCGGTGCGAATCCGCTGAAGCCGACCCGCCACATCTGACCCGTGTGTGCGGCGACGACCTCGTCCACACTCAAGCCGGTGAGCCGGGCCACCTCGTCGAGGTCCTCACCGTCGTACACGACGTCGATGACGACGTCGGCCGTCGCGGGGGCGACCGCGTCGGCGGCGGCCTCGTCGGTCATCTGCAGTCCGGCCAGCCGTTGCCGGGTCGGTGCCAGGTACCGGCTCCCCGCCAGCTTCACCAGAATCGTCCGCGCCGCCGGGACGATGTCGACGGCGCCGGGCAGATCGGCACCGCGCACCACCTCGATCCACGCCAGTACCTCTGCGCTGCTGTCGAACTCGAGCAGCAGCGCCCGATCGCCGTAATCCAGAATCCGCCGTACGCCCCCGGTGCGCACTGTGTCGATCGCATCCGCAGTCACGCTCATGAACCAAAGCTACCGCCGGGTAAGTTGGAAAGCTCGGGCTCGGACAAACCTCTCTGACTCTTGCCAGAGCGTCCTTACCGATGGCTCAAAATCCCTCCGCCGAAATTGCATTCCGGCAGGCACGCACTCGCACTTTTCCTGCTGGCCCTCTTTGCCACGCTCGTTGTGAGTCAGTGGGAGTCAGTGCGAAGGGGATGAGTGTGTCGATCAGTGCAGGGTTCAGTATCGCCGAGATTCGTGAGTTCGTTGTCGAGTATCAGCGGGTGCCTCATGGGCAGAAGGGGTCGTGGCTTGCTGCTTCAGGGGTCTCTGGCGGTCAGTTCAGACGGTGGCAGGCCGCAGTGTTTAGCGGTGACCTCGACCGTGGCCTGATTCCGCGAGAAGGTAGTGAGATGACAGTTCCCCCGGCGCTGCGCAAAGCGTTGGCCAAAGTTGATGCAGCCAGGCAGGACCGCGACGAGGCCGAACTCGCTCAGCTACGAGAGCGAGTTCGCGAGCTCGAGGCAACCAACGAGGCTTTGGGAAAAGCTATCGGGCTCTTGCACACGATGAGCGCGCACGAGCCCGACGCAGCCCCGACGATCCACGATCTCGACGATTCATCGACGCCGAGAACGGACTTGTCACCGAGTTGACCGCGGCGATCGGTTCGCAACGTCAGGCGCTGGCGATGATCGATCTGTCGCGTTCGACGTGGCATTACCGGACCAACCCGCGCCCGCCGGTCAGCGACCCGCTGCCGCAGAAGCATCGGGCTTACCCATCGCGCATCGATGAGGCCGACCGGGCAGTGATCCGAGACAAGATCCTCGCCGGCTGGGAGGCGGGCAGCTCGGTGGACCATGCGTTCGCCGCCAGCTGGGACGAGGGCGTGATGTTGGCCTCGCGGCGTTCCTGGTGGCGGATCGCCGCCGCGATCGAGGACCAAAGTGCGCGCCCAGTCGCACCGACCCGCTCGACGAGCAAGACGCCCCGGCAGGCGCCGGTACTCAAAGCGACAGGACCACAACAGATCTGGAGTTGGGACATCACCGACCTGCGCAGCCCGTGGCGCGGTGTGGCGTTCAAGGCGTACTCGATCCTTGACATCTACTCCCGCAAGATCGTGGGCTGGCGCGTGGAGGAACGGGAATGCGACGACCTCGCCGTGGACATGTTCGAAGCCGCGTTCGCCGGGCACGGCCTCCCCGCGGTCGTGCACGCCGATTCCGGGCCGGCGATGCGCTCGACGGTCCTCAAAGACCTCCTGGCCGGTCTCAAGATTGGCCAAACCCATAACCGGCCCCGGGTCAGCAATGACAACCCGTTCTCCGAATCGGAGTTCCGCACGATGAAGTACCGACCGAACTATCCCGGTGTCTTCACAGATCTTGACTCCGCCCGCGCCTGGGTGAGCGCCTACGTGTCCTGGTACAACCAGCATCACCGCCACAGCGGCGTCGAACTGTTCACCCCAGACTCCGTCCACGACGGCACGTGGGCGCAGCTCTGGGACCGACGAGACACCGCCCTACAGGCCTACTACGACGCTCACCCCGAACGGTTCCGCAACCGTCCACGAACCAAAAGCCCCAGCCCCGTCGTCGGCATCAACCTCCCCACCGAAAACGACCCCGACCGACTCCAAGCAGCTTGACATCGCCCGTGGAATGCAATTTCGGCGGGAGTGGCGCGCGGCGGGAGTGGCGCGCGCTTACACCGGCACGCTCTGATAGGTCGGCTCCCGATGCTTGATGAACGCGATCACCCGGTAGGTGATCGGCAGCAGCGCGACCTCCACGGCGGTTTTGTAGAGCCAGCCCTGGGCGGTGTAGGTGACGAAATCGCCGAACGACGTGATGCCGATGACGCCGGCCGCGATGGCGCAGAACACGAGGGTGTCGCCGAGCTGGCCGACGAATGTCGACCCGACCAGCCGCGCCCACAGGTGCTTCTCGCGGGTCCGCTCCTTGATCAGCACCAGTGACCACGCGTTGAGCGTCTGGCCGACGAGGAATCCGGCCATCCCGGCGATGATCAGGCCCGTGTAGGCGCCGACGATGTTCTCGAAGTGTTCCTGGTTGGGGTAGAAGTCCGCCGCGGGCAGGTAGACGGTGGCCCAGAATGCCAGGGCGGCAAGGATGTTCATCGCGAAACCGGTGTAGATGGCGCGGCGCGCGGCCTTGAATCCGTACACCTCCGACAGCACGTCGCCGATGACGTAGGTGAGCGGGAAGACGATGAAGCCGCCGTCGGTGATGATCGGCCCGAACTCGACGCCCTTGGTCGCGGTGACGTTGGAGATGATGACCAGCGCGGTGAACACCGCGACGAGGACCGGGTAGTAGGCCGACCCGACGCGGGCGAAGGAGGCGTGCAGGTTCCGGTCGTTCACCGCCCCATTAGACCTCAGGTCAGCGCGTCGTCCAGCATCGGCGGTAGCCGCTCGGCGAGCACCGGATACGACAGCGTCGACGCGTAGGCGATGGCTCCGGCGAGCTCCTTGCCGGTGAAGACATGCCTGTTGGCCGCGGTCGCCCGCAGGCCGGCCACGACAGGGTCGGCGAGCAGTGCGGCCTGCTCCTGGTCGTTCTCCGTGGTCCAGATGAGCACATCGGCCTCGTCGAGCACCGTCGTGAGCCGGTCCCGCGGGATCTCGTCGTCGGTGTCGAGGACGGTCAGTCCCATCGCGGTGAGGAACTCGCGTCGCCAGGGCGGTCCGCTGACCTGTACCCCGTCGCCGGTCAGAGTGCCCGCGAGCAGCAGGGCCTTCTTCCCGGTGAACTGCGGGTGGGCGTCCTTGACAGCGCTGAACCGGGCGTCGACGTCGGCGATGAGCTTCTGCATGTCGTCGTGGCGGAACACCGCCTGCCCGATCGCGCCGGCCTGGTCGCGCCACGGTTCGAAGAACGCCGCGCGACCGGACTGCGCGACGGTCGGGGCGATCTCGGAGAGCCGGGTGTAGGTGTCCTGATCGAGTCCGGCGTCGGTCGCGATGATGAGGTCGGGACTCAGCGCGGCGATCTGCTCGACCTGGACACCGTCGGCGAGGCTGAGCACGGCGGGCTGGGCCGCGCCGAGTTGGGGGCGCGCCCACGGCCACACCCCGAACGGTTCGCCGCCGAACCAGTCGGTGACCGCGATCGGCACGACGCCGAGAGTGAGCAGGTCGTCGGCGTCGGTCAGACCCGCGCTGACGACCCGCGTCGGCGGCCCGGGAATCCTGGTCTCGCCGAACGCATGCGTGACCGTCACCGACCCGTCGCCGGCGACCGTGCCGGGCTTCTCGGAGCCGCAGGCTGTCAGCGTCGCTGCGGCGCCGGCAGCAAGCCCGAGGAAACTGCGCCGGGACCACACACGGGACACCCGGCGAGCGTAGCTAACCGAGTTCGAAGTTTCCGAACAACACGAGCGCCAGCCCGAGAGCCACGACGATGTTCACGACGGTGGCCGAGGCAAACACCGCGACCGGTCGCCAGCCGGCTTCGCGCAGGCCGCGCAGGGAGAACTCCAGCCCGATCGCGACGAACGCGAAGATCAGGAACCAGGTGCGCAGGTCGTTGACCGTGCTGATGGCCGCCTTGTCGCCGCCCCACTGCAGATACAGGGTGCCGACGATCGACGCGGCGATGAAGCCGAGCACGAACTTCGGGAACCGCTCCCAGAACTGCCCGATCGTCGGTCGGGCACTGTCGCCGCGTTTCTCCACCTTCAGCGCGAAGTACGCCGTCAGTGCGATCGCGACGATCCCGATGAGCGCGTTCTGGGTGGTCTTGACGATGGTGGCGATCTGCAGCGCGTCCTCGCCGGCGATCGCGCCCGCAGCCGCGACGGCGGCGGTGGTGTCGATGTTGCCGCCGATCCATGCTCCGGCGACCGCGTCGGGGAGTCCGAACACCCCGGCCAGCCACGGCAGCAGGAAGATCGACGGCAGCGCGAACACGATCACCAGCGACGCCGCGTACGCCAGCTGTTCGCGTCTGGCCTGAACCGCGCCGGCCGCGGCGATCGCGGCGCTGACACCGCAGATCGAGACCGCCGACGCGAGCAGCGCGCGCAGTTTGTCCTCGATGCCGAGGCGTCCACCGAGCCACCAGGTGAAGCCGAAGACGATGGTGATCAGCAGCAGGGCCTGGATGATCGCGGGGGCGGCAGCGGTCACGAGGAGTTTCAGGTTGATCGACGCGCCGAGCAGCACCAGGCCGGTCTTGATGAAGAACTCGGTGCGGAACCCGGCTGCCAGCGCGTCGCGCAGCGCCAGCTTGGACAGCACGAGGTTGCCGAGCAGGCCCAGCGCGATGGCGTAGACCGGGAATTCGACGGATTTGGCGATCCCGGCGAAATCGGTGCCGGCAGCCCACTTCGGCACCTGCTGTTCGAGGAATCTGGTGGCGGCGCCCAGGACGAGGACGACGAGGACACCGGCGACGGCGTAGCCGGTGCCCGACGGCGTGCGCTGCTGCGGCTCAGAGCCCTGGGTGGTCTGCTCGGTCACGGGATGACGCTCCCGGGGATGGCGCCGACGAGGACGAGGGCGAGCAGAGTCAGGCCGACGACGACGGCAAGCCAGTCCTCGTTGAGCGCGCGGCGGGGAGTGTCCTGCTGATCCGGCATGGGTGCCGACCGTAGTCAGCGGGACGCGCAGCGTCGTCGGTTGAGATCAGCGAGAACCGAAGGGGATCAGGGAGCGGGCGCGGGCACCGGCACCGGCGGCCAGACCGGCGGCGGTGCCGACGCCGGGAGCGGCGGCGAGCCGGGGGCCGGCGGGGGAGGCGCGGCGGCGGGATCGCCGTACGGCGTCGGCGGCACCCACGTCGAGGGATCCATCTGACCCGGGCCCACGGACTGCATGAACTCGGGTGAGTTCCGCATGTTCCACAGGTCGCGCAGGAAGTCGAACTGGCCGGTGTTGCCGAAGTTCGCATTGGGCACCGGCGGGATGAACGGGGCACCTGCCGGGGGCGGTGCCGGCGGCGCGACCGGACCGGCCGGGGCGGCCGGCGAGCCCGGCGCGGCGCCCTCGGCGATCGGGATGTACTGGAAGACCGGCGTCGGCGGCTGCGCCGGCGCGGCGGCGGGCGGAGGTGGCGGCGGGTCGAAGGGGACTGCCGGTTGCGCACCGGCCTGCGTCGCGGCGGCCAGCGCCGCAACGGCGAGGAGCGCGTTGAGCGCGGCGACTTTGACTAGGTGCACGACAGTCACATCGACGAGGCTAACCCCTGGCGTTACATCGCGATACTCGTGCGGGCTCACCGAATCAGCAGCGACACGCCGAGCGCGATCATGACGACCGCGATCGCGGCGTCGAGCAGGCGCCACGTCCGGGCCGAGGCGAACCAGTGGCGCACCCGCGTGGCGCCGAATCCGAGCGCGGCGAACCACACCGCGCTGGCGGTGACGGCCCCGACGCCGAAGAGCCAGCGGCTGTCCTGATGTTCGTTGGCGAGCATCCCGAGCAGGACGACCGTGTCGAGGTAGACGTGAGGGTTGAGGAATGTCAGCGCCAGGCAGGTGGCGAGCACCGCGGTCAGGCGGGCGGGTGCGGCGTCGGTGGGGATCAGGACGTCGGGCCGGACCGCCCGCCGCGCCGCGAACAGGCCGTAACCGATCAGGAAGGCCGCGCCCCCGTACCGGGTCACGGTGACGATGTCGGGGTGGGCGGCGATCAGCGCACCGACACCGGCGATCCCGGCGGCGATCAGCACGAGATCGGACACCGCGCACAGCGCCACGACCGGCAGCACGTGCTCGCCCCGGATGCCCTGGCGCAGAACGAACGCGTTCTGCGCACCGATGGCGGCGATCAGCGCCAGCGAGCTGGCGAAGCCGCTGAGGACGACGAGGTAGGCGGTGCTCACGAGTGTCGACGCTAGGAGGCTGTCGACCAGCAGTACAGCTAATGATTCTTCAGGTGAGTAAGCAATTCTTATCTCGTCGTGTCCACGTGACCGGTCCGGTGCGCTGCTGCTGTAGATTGCCATTCTCGATGGCGGCTTGCCATTTGAGATGGCGGCAGTTGGCGGATCCGCCATCTGTATGGCAAATCATATGACTTTTGAGTGTCCGAGCGTCGCCGCTACATGGATCTGCGCGGCCGGAATTCCTTTTTGCTATTGCTTTGTCCCCGGCTGGAGGCGCACGCTTCTTGGACGCCCTCGGTGGCGGAGCAGTCAAATGTTGGCATGGGATGGTTCATCTATCGCAGCCACGGCCGCTGAGCGGTCGTCGGCGGACGGACTGACGCCGCAACACTGGAAAGTGCCCGGTTCCGTTGAGGTGGATATCTCGACGGCGACCATCGATCTGCGCCTCGCGAACGGTGAAACTGAGCGTTTCGCGGCGGTTGAGGTGTCGGAGGCGGCATTGTTTGCCGCGATTCCGTGGCGGACGTTTGGCTGGTACAAAGGGCAGCGTCATTACTCGGGCAGCTATTGGGCCGCCACTGAAGACAACCATGTTATCTACGAGTCACGGTTGGAACTGTCGTCGCTGTTGATGGCGGATTTCGATGTCTCGGTGCTCGAGATCGCTGCTCAGCCGTTCCTGTTGCAAGCGGTGGTGAATGGTCGACTGCGACGCCACATTCCGGATTTCCTGTGGCGCACCACGGCTGGGTTGGTCGCCGTTGATGTGGTCCGCAGGGAACGTCTTGACGGAAATCCGAAGATTCAGGTGCTGTGCTCTTGGACTCGCGAGGTTATCGGATCCCTGGGTTGGGACTATCGGGTGGTCAGCGAACAACCGGCAGTCCTGCTGGGAAACGTGCGATTTCTTGCCGGGTACCGCCGCAAGCGATACATCTCGACGGACGCGCTCGACCAGATACGTTGCCGTCGGGATGATTTGGTTGGCCGGCGGATTGATGATGCGGAGTCGGTGATTGGTACGGCGGTTGCGCTGCCGGTGATGCGTAGTGCACTGCTGCACGCATTGTGGACTCAAGAGTTCTGGGTTGACCTCGACCAGCCGCTTCGACCCTCGAGCGTATTGGGGTTACCGCGATGACGGGTGCATCGACACCTGTGCGTGTCGGTACTCGCTTCACCTATGAAGGCAGCGTGCACGAGATCGTCGATATGCATGTCCTCGGTGGCTGTTTGGAAGTACTCGCGAAAACGGTGCGCGGTAACGTCCTGCGTCGCTTGTCTATCCATGAGTTGTTGATGTCTGATCGTGTCCGGGCCTTGCCCCCATGTAGTGGACACGGGATTTGTGGTTATGCGGCTTCGGGCAGCGTAGCCGGTGTCAGGTTCCTTTCGTAGGTCGCGGGGCTGGAATGACGGCAGTAGGAGTGCCGTCGTGTGGTGTTGTAGCGGGCCAGCCACCGAAAGACCTCACGGCGGCAGATCGCCGCGTCCGGCCAGCAGGCACGGTCTTGCAGAATCTCGCGCTTGAGGGCGGCGTTGAACGATTCGGCCAACGCGTTATCGGCACTTGACCCCACCGCACCCATCGACTGGACGACCCCCAGATCGCGGCAGAGATTCGCGAAATCCCGTAAGGTGTACTGACTTCCATGATCTGCATGGAATATTGCACCAGCCAGTGAACCCCGCAGTGCAGCAGCGGCTTTGAGCGCATCGATGACCAGTTCGGTGCGCATGTGATCGGCGATCGCCCACCCGGCGACCCGCCGTGAACAGCAGTCGATCACGGTGGCCAGGTACAGGTTGGCGCCGGTCGCCAATGGCAAGTAGGTGATGTCGCCGACGTAACGGGTGTTGACCTGCGCGGCGGTGAAATCCCGTTTGAGCAGGTCGGGGACCTTCTGGTTCGCCGGGTCCGCCACGGTCGTCTTGACCCGACGTCGGCGTCGATAACCGGCGATCCCGGCGCCGCGCATCACCCGAGCCACCCGCTTGTGGTTGACCCGCTGCCCCTCGGGCGCACCGTCGTTGAGCTCGGCGGTGATCCGCGGCGCCCCGTAGGTGTTGTCCTCGTCGTGGACGGCGCGGATACGCTCGGCCAGCGCCTCGTCAGCAGCCCGACGGGCCGCTCGTCCGTCAGCACCGGCCAACCACGCGTAGAACGACGAACGCGCAACCTCGACGACTGCGCAGAGCCACTTCACCTCGAAGGCGTGCAGGTGGTCGGCGACAAACTGAAAGCGGCTCACCAGTTCGTCTCCCCGGCGAAATATTTGGCCGCCGACCGCAAGATGTCACGCTCGGTGGACAACCGCGCCTCGGTGGCGCGTAACGCCTTGACCTCACTGCGGAGGCGGGCCAGCTCCTGCTCAGGGCTCTCGGCCCCTGGCACAGGCTCGGCCACTACGACACCGCGGCGGTGCCGAATCGGCACCCCGGCCGACTTGCACCACGCCGAGAGCGTGGCCTCGCTGACACCGAGCTCGGCAGCGATCTGGGCGATCGTCGCGCCCTCGGTGTCCCGGTAGAGCGCGACCGCGTCACGCTTGAACTCATCGGGGTAATTTTTCCTTGCCATCGGGTTGGATCATCTCGCTTCCCCCAGCACATTCCTGGGATTGAGCGTGTCCAACACACGGGGTCAAGTCCCCTGCATCGGGACCAATGACTGCATCCACCGAGTCACCGTGGAGGGGTTGCGATTCGGGTGTTCAGTCAACCCCGGAGTCGGGCGCGAAACAGAACCCGAGCCCGCTCCGGCCGCTGGACCGCAGTCGGTACTCGTCGCCGGCGGTGGGCCCGCCGGGTTGGAACTGGCCGCACTACTGGCGGCGAAGGGTCATTCCGTGAGTCTCTGGGAACGTGAAGCTGAACTCGGAGGTCAGGTCCGCACGGCCGCCCGTGCCGCCGAGAACCAATCTTCGTACCTGCAATATCTTAACTTCCAGCGGCGCCAGCTCGAACGGCTCAACGTGACAATCCAGACCGGATACACCGCCACTTCCGAGCGCATCCTGGCCGCGGGCTTCACGGTCGTCGCTGTGGCGACGGGGGCGATGCCGCGGCGGCCCACCGTGCCCGGCATCGACTTGCCGCACATCATTGAGGGACGCGACGTATTGGACGGCAAGGTCGACGTCGGCAACCGAGTGGTCGTCATCGCGATGGAAGACCACATGCAGCCGCTGACCATCGCCGGCTTTCTTGCAGATCTCGGCAAACAGGTCCGACTCATTTATGCCTCACCGTCGATTGCTCCGCTTGTCGGCCCATATTCGATCGGCGCCCCGCTTGCCAAACTTTCCCGCGCAGGCGCGGAGATTACGGTCTGCCAACGACTTGTCTGTGTCGAAACCGATCGTTTGATGCTGCGGAACATCCATTCGGGCGCACCCAGTTCGGTCTGCGACTTCGACTCGGTGGTGCTGGCCTGTGGTGGTGTCTCCGACGCGGGGCTCTATGACGATCTCGCCGGCCGCGTACCCTCGCTCCACGTACTTGGCGACGCGTACGCGCCCCGGCGGATCTCCTTTGCCACCCGTCAGGCCTTCGAACTCGCCCGCAAGATCTAATTTTTTCACCTAATTCTGCTTAGATTCATGTTAAAATTTGGACATACACCGCCCCCAAGTGGCGCGGGAGTTCCCTCGCCCGAAGGAGTCCGCCATGACCAGTTCCACCGAGCGAACCGCCGCCTCGTCTCGCATCGAACCGAGCCAGTTCCACATCCTGGATCCGGAGTTGGTGGCCGACTTCTGGCCCAAGGTCAACGATCTCCGTGAACGTTGCCCGGTGGGCTGGAGTGATCAACCGTGGAGCGATTCGGACTCCGGATACTGGTTCATCAACGATTACGCAGACGTCATGGCCGCGGCGACCAACTGGCGGGCATTCTCGAGTGCCCAGGGCGCATCGCCGGTCCAGTTCAATCTCGACATCTTGCGCATGATCCCTCTCGAAACCGACCCCCCGTTGCACCGAGACATCCGCAAGGTGCTCAATCCGTTCTTTACCCCAGACGCGTTACAGGCACGGGAAGACGAGATCAAGGACATCGTCAACGGCCTTATCGATCGATGCCTGGCGATCGCTGCTGCGGGTGACGGCACGGTCGACTTCATCGCCGAGTTCACCCAGCGTCTACCTCCGCTGGTGTTCTTTGTCGGGTTCCTCGGTCAGAAAGAAGATGAGCTCGATTGGATCATCGAGACTCTCCAAGAGCTCATTTCTGCGCCGGAACGAGCACTGGAATTGGCGCCGCGACTATTGATGTGGGATGCCGAATTACTTGAAAGGCGGCGACAGGAAGGTCGCCGGGACGACATGCCCGGTGTAATCGCCCATCTCGGCCTCGACGGGTCAGACGGGCTCGAACTCGACGAGCGGCAGCGAATGGAAACTCTCAACCTCATGATCATGGCGGGTATGGAGACCACGATGGGCGGTCTTGCCAGCATCGCGCTCAGCGTCGCCCAGCAACCCGAAGTGAGACAAACGCTCATCGACGGCGGTGAGCAACTGCTGGACCGCGCGGCTGACGAGTTCTTGCGTCTTGAAACGCCGGTCACCGCAGCGGGCCGTACCCTGACGAAGGATGTCGAGATGAGTGGCTGCCCAATGCATGCAGGCGATCGGATCGTGATCAACTGGGCCGCCGCCAACCGTGACCCCGCGCAGTTCCCGAACCCCGACCACCTCGACTTCCAGCGGGCCAATGCCGCATCCCACGTGGCCTTCGGCGCGGGGATCCACCGCTGCCTGGGCAACCACCTTGCCCGACGCGAAGTGAAAGCGATGATTCGGGCGATCTGCGCCCTGAGCGTGTTTGAGATACCCGCCGATTTCAAGCCCACCTACCGCGTTTCAATCGCCCGCGGTCCGGTGAGCCTCCCAGTGCGCATCGCGCGTTAGTTACTTCGACCTGAAAAAGGGTTGATGGCCAGTGCGGCCTCTGGCTGGTCCTGTTTCGAATGGGCCGCTCGGGTGGGGAACTGGTTGTCACCCGGCCAGGGCGCTGATCTTGACCAGGTTGTGGGCGAAGACTCCGTGTCCGCACCAGGTGCGGGCTCCGGTCAGTGTGGTTAATTCGGAGCGGTTCCATCCGTAGCTGCGTTTGAGGTGGTTGATCCGGCCTTCGCATCCGGTTCGCCATTTGATCTTGGTGCGGAATGCTTTTCGATGTTCGAACTCCCGCCGGGCGGCGCCGGGTCTACTGGCTCGGGGGATGGCCACCCGGCGCACCCCGATCTCGTGCAGATCGTTCTCGACCGAGGCGTAGCCGTAGCCGCGGTCGGCGGTCACCGCGGTGGGGGTCCGCCCGGTCCGCTCGGTGATACGGGCGATCGCCGGCGCCAGCTGGTGGGCGTCCGGAGGGTTTCCGACGTGCACGCTGTGGTCGAGGATGATCCCGTCGGCGTTGTCGACGACCTGGGCTTTGTAGCCGAATTCCACCGGCTTGCCGAGCCGGCCCTTGCGGATCGGACGGGCATCGACATCGTGGAAGCTCACGATGCGACTAGCCGAATCCGGCACCACCCCGGCCAGCCGGCTGCGGGTCCGAGCCACCACCTGCTCGGCACGCTGGAGCAGGGTGCTCAGGTCGTTGATCGCCCGCTGCAGTCGACCGCGGCGTCGGCCCGTCGCCTGCCGTAAACCCCTGCGAGCATTGCGGATCACCACGTCGGCGTCAGCGATCGCCGCATCGGCGAGGTCGGCCAGCTGGCCGGTGATCCGCAGCACGGCTGCCTGGCCCTCCTCGCGGGCTGCCGCACCGCGTAGCCGTAGTTTCGCGTCGATCGACCGGGCTCGCTGACCTGCTGACCGGCTGCGATCACGGACCCGTGTGCGGGTCGCTCCGCCAGCGGCCTGAATCCGCTTCACCGTCTTCGCGATCCCACCCACGGCCTTGGCCAACAAGCCCGAATCGGTCGGATAGGCCACCGCGGCCTCGACCACCGTGGTGTCGGCGCGGACCTTGTCGGTCCGGATCAGCTTCGCGTCGGCCGCCTTGATCACCAACGCGTCATTGAGTCCGGCGACCGCGGCCTCCCCGCATCGGCTGGTCAGCTTCATCAACGTGGTCGGATGCGGCACCCGCGTCCCGAACGGGATACGACAGAAGCGTTGCCAGGAAATCGAATCCCCCACCTCGCGGCACAGTGACTCGAAGCCCAGCCGGTAGCGGAACTTCAGGAACATCATCCGCAGGTACGTTTCCATCGGCACTGACGGCCGCCCGATCCGCGGATCGAAGAACGGCGTGAACGGCGCGAAGAACACCGGATCGTCCAGCAGCGCGTCTACCCGGGCCAACTCGCCGGGCAACACCAACAGCTCCGGCGGCAGGATTGCATCCCACAACGACAACTGGTCATTTACAGTTCTGAGCACGATGGCTTCGATCCCTTCTTGCCCAAGGGTTCGAGGCCACCATCGCGCCGAACAAACACCAGCTCAGGGACCGCCACGCCCCGACTTTTTCAGGTCGAAGTAGTTAGCCCCCAGCGGCGTCGCCGATTTCACTCGTCGACGACAGCTCGTGCTTGTGTCGGCGACGTTTGCCCTCACCGCCCGCGGTTTGGGTAGCCGCCCAGCGCAGCTGGTCTGACTCCGCCACCGCGCGGTCGTGCCCGTGACGTTCATTGATCCAGATCGACCAGTTCTGGCGGTTCGGTCACGGTCAGGTGGGATCCGATGGCGTGGTTGCCGTGCGAGATGTCTCGGTGAGCCGCGAAGCTCAGGCTTAGGAGTTAGGTTCCGTGCCGACGAGGGACACAAACGAGACACATTCACCGGGGCCTCCACCGAGGTTGTGGGTGAGGCCGATGGTTCTGCCGGGGGCGACTGTGTGAATCCGTCTGTCCTCAGGGGCTTCGCCGCGAAGCTGCAGCCAGCATTCGAAGATCATCCGCAGCCCACTGGCGCCCACAGGGTGTCCGAAGGCCTTGAGCCCACCGTCGGGATTGACCGGTAAACTTCCGTCGAGGTCGAAAGTGCCCGCTAGTACTGCCTTCCAGGCGGTGCCCCGCTCGGCGAAGCCGAGATCCTCCATCAGTACCGGCTCGGTGATGGTGAAGCAGTCATGTACCTCGGCCATCGCGATCTCGGACGGCGGGTCCGTTATCTCGGCTTCGGCGTAGGCGTTCTGCGCCGAGGCAACCACCTCCGGGAACGTCGTGAAGTCGTAGCCGGGGTCGACATTGCCGTCGGCGGCCCCGGAGACCAGTGAGAGCGCCTTGATGAACAGCGGTTTGTCGGTGTATCGATGGGCGTCTTCGGCTCGAACGACGATAGCGGCGGCGGCGCCGTCAGATACACCCGAGCAGTCGAACACGCCGAGTTGTCCGGCGACCAACGGGGAGCATGAGATCGTCTCTGTGGAGACCTCTTTGCGGAATTGCGCGCGCGGGTTGCGGGCACCGTTGTGGTGGTTTTTCCAGGCAATGCGAGTGATGACTTCCTTGAGCTCGCCGGGGTCGACCCCGTACTTCTTCGCGTACGCCGGACCAAGCAGGCTGAAATTTGCTGGCGCACTGGTTGTTCCGAGGGTGCCGCCGGTGCCGTCAGAGGGTATCGAGGGGCGCAGCAGTCCGGAGAAGCCTGAGTCCTTGAGTTTTTCGACGCCGACCGCCATCGCCATGTCGTAGGCGCCACTGGCTACGGCGTAGGAGGCGTTGCGCAGCGCCTCCGAGCCGGTGGTGCACATGTTCTCCACGCGGCTCACCGGCTTGCCGTGCAACCGCAGGGGGCGACTCAGGCTCAGTCCTGACAGGCCCGAGGTGTAGGTCCCGAGCCAGAACGCGTCGATATCGTGCAGCGCCACCCCGGCACTTGCGGTCGTGCAGTTCACCGCATCGATCACCAAGTCATCGACCGAGCGGTCCCAATGCTCCCCAAAGTCGGTGCAGCCCATCGCGATGATCGCCACGCGGTCACAGATTCCGTGTGTAGCCATGTCAGCTCTCCTCGGTCTTGCGGCGGGCCGGGCGGGCTTTCCAGAAGTAGTTATGGACCCCGCCTCCCGATGTGGTCAGCCGTCGAAAGGTCATTTCGACCCAGCCTCCGATCGACACCTCCGCAGAGCTGTCGGTCAGTTCGCAGCGAAAACGTCCGCCGCCATCGAAGTCGACGACCACCGCGATCATCGGCGGGCTGGGGGTGTAGGCGAGCCGGTCGATCGTGTACGTCGCCACCCGCGCCGCCGTGTCGGCCATCGGTTGGCGATGCATACGATCAGCAGAGCCGCACTGGTAGCACACCCGTACCGGCGGTAGGTGAACGGTGCCGCATTCTTCGCAGCGAGAACCTACGAAGCCGTACTTCCATTGCTCGGATCGATGACTGGGCGGTCCGGCGGGCGCCTCGGGTTCGGGCCTGCGGGGCGGTTCGCGACGCAGCATGCCGCGCCAGGTCAGGAAGGTGCCGTAACTGAGTGAGTCGTCGGCCGCCGCAATCTGATCGGCGACCGTCGGTGCCGTGTGTTGATGGCCGTCAAGTGCGTCGGTGGTGCGCAGGATCAATGTCGAAGCACCGTCGGCCAGCACAGTGAGCGCGATCACTTGATCGGGTTGCGCGCGTTCGAGCACGTCGGCGAGAAGTACACCGGGTTGGGCGGTTCCCGGGTTGCCGATCGCTGAAGTCAAATCCGAGCTGAGGGCCCCGCGTGGGACACCGCTGGCGCCCGCGAACTGTCGGTTCGCCCGAGGCGACAGGCCGCACACGACCAGGTGATCGACACCATCAGGGGTCAGATCGGCCTGTTTAAGTGCGGCCGCAAACGAATCCATGGCCAACGGGACGTAGACATGCTCCCCGAACCGCTCTTCCCATACCCGCGACGTCGGTGCTCCCGGGACGCGCCAGCGATCGAGAAACTCCTCGGTAACCGACGCGCTGGTGATCAGTTCAGCCAGTATCGGAGCCTCGGCAGTACCGGGACCGAACAGAACCGCCGCGGCGGCATCACCGCCGTGTCGTTCGTCGGCGCTCCCGGGAAGGCCGGTGCGCATGTCCGCCAAGACGGCCAGAGCACCCTCGGGGCTGTCGGCAGCGGCCAGAAGCGCACCCAGCGCTGAGCGTGGTGCCCCACCGAGATCGACCGCCAAGGTGCTGCGAGGCAAGTTGAGGGCGGCGTGAATGACTGCGGCATTGGTCTTGTCGAGATATGCCGGATCGGTCGTGGCGAAGTACACCCGCGGCGGCATCGATTCCGGCGGAAGGCCACGCAGAACAGCGCGCGCGGCCTCGACGGCCATCGAGGTGGTGTCCTCGTCGTAGGAGGCCACCGACCGGGTGCCGGGGGGTTGAGCACCACCGAGCACCGATCCGATCTCGCTCAGCTGCAGACGATGAAACGGAAGGTAGGCCGCGCAGGCCACGACACCCGTCGCGGCGCTGCTTCGTTGAGACGGCATGAATATGCAATCTAATCTGATTCTGGTTAGATTTCAATCGAGCGCCGCGGGACGGACGAGTGCCGAGAAGAACTCACGGCCGAAGCCGTGATCGGTGCAACGCCCAGAGCGGCGGTCCGGAGACGACAACCCGTTGGAAAGGCATACCGATGAAGCGACTGGTTTTTGAACCCGAACACGAACAGTTGCGCGAAACAGCGCGACAGTACATCGAGTCTGTTGTGGCCCCACAGGCCCAGAAATGGGAACAGCAACGTCTCGTGGATCGCGCCGCCTACGTAGAGGCCGGCAAGTACGGGCTCATCGGATTCAATCTGCCCGAGCGGTTCGGCGGCGGCGGATCGGATGATTTTCGGTTCAATGCGGTGATCGTGGAGGAGTTGGCGAAGTTCGGCTCCGTGACTCCGGCGCTGAGTTTGCAGAACGACATCGTCGCCCCGTACCTGAAATCGTTGGCCAACGAGGAGCAGCAGGCTCGCTGGCTGCCCGGCTACATCACCGGCGAGATCATCGGTGCGATCGCGATGAGTGAGCCCGGGGCGGGTAGCGACCTGGCCGGTATCCGAACTACTGCCACGCGTGACGGCGATGACTGGATTCTCAACGGCTCCAAGACATTCATCTCAGCCGGGGTTAACTCCGATGTGGTCATCGTGGTGGCCCGCACCGATCCCGACGCGGGTCATCAAGGGTTCTCGTTGTTGGTCGTCGAGCGCGGTATGGAGGGTTTCAGCCGCGGGCGCAAACTGGACAAGATGGGTCAACACGCCCAGGACACTGCCGAGTTGCACTTCGACAGTGTGCGGATCCCCGGCCGCAACCTGCTGGGCGAGCCGAATCGCGGTTTCTACCACCTGATGCACAACCTACCCTCGGAGCGGCTGTCCATAGCGGTCGGCGCGGTTGCCGGTGCGCGCGAAACATGGCGGCAGACACTCGAATACGCCAAGGACCGCAAGGCGTTTGGGCAGCCGATCGGCAGCTTCCAACACAACCGGTTCGTGCTCGCCGAACTGGACACCGAGTTGGACATCGCCGAGCAGTACATCGACCGGTGTCTGCGCGCCGTAGTGGACGACGAACTGACCGCGGTGCAGGCCGCGAAGGCGAAATGGTGGTGCACTGAGCTTGCGAAGAAGGTCGTCGACGCCTGCGTCCAACTGCACGGTGGGTACGGCTACATGAACGAGTACAGGGTGGCCAAAGACTACGTCGACGCCCGGATCCAGACCATCTTTGGGGGCACCACCGAGATCATGAAGGACATCGTCGGACGCGACCTGGGCCTCTAGCGGACCTTCGACTTCCTGGACGCCGCGGTTGACCGCGGTGCACGCTTCTGCCGATCAGCTGCTGTCGACGAGCCCTGGAGGCTTTGTCGTTCGGCGGGGACTTTGGTGACTCCGTCGAACACCAAAGTCGCAACCTGGCGCGCCAACTCTTCGGGGCTCAGGTTACCGTCAGGGTGGTACCACTCGACCGCCCAGTTCAACGCACCTGTGATCAACATCGTGGTGACCGAGGAGTCGGTGTTCTTCCTGATCTCACCGGAGGCGATGGCGTCCTCGATGAGGCCGTGCCAATACTCCAGATAGGCACGCTGGTGGTTGACGGTCTGGTCGCGGACGGTGTCGGGGATATGACCGAGGATGCGCACGAGGGCCGAGGTGTACATGGTGTTTCGCAGCACAGACAGCAGATGGGCGGCCATTGCGGTGGATAATCGATCCAGCGCCGTGGCGTCGGCGGGGAGTGCGTCGACGCTCAGGCGGGCCAGATTATCAGTGCGTTTCCAGGCGACCAGCACCATTTCGACCACAAGGTGCTCACGGGACTTGAAGTAGTAGTACATGCTGCCCGTCTGGATCCCAGCAGCTGCCGCGACATCGGCCAGCCGGGCGCCGGCGTAACCCTTTTCCCGGAAGACCTTGGCGGCCGCATCAAGGATTCGTTGGGCACCCTCGGACTTGGTGTCGTCGGCTCGACTTGCGCGAAGGACCTCCTCCTCCGCGACGGCGATGGCGGCCAGGTTGTTGTCAATCGACCGGGTCGCCTGGCGATGTACGGCGAGGCCTTCGAGGAACAGCGAATCGAATTGCGCTTTGAGCTCGGTCGTGGACATTCCATCGGCGCGGGGTCGGAACCACTCGGGCACGGAGTTCATCGCGCCGAGCAGCAGCATCCGCATCGCCGAACTGTTGAGGTCTGTGCGGATATCGTCCGTGCCTTGAGTGGCGTTGACAAGTGATCGCCAGAATTCTCCGTATTCGCGCTGTTCGTGGATTCGGCGCTTGCGAATTTCGTCGGGAACTTGGCCGATTATTCGGATTGTCGCCGCGGTGTAGTCGCCAATTTCCAGGACGGTGTCAAGGTGCGCGGAGATGGCTTCACGAAGCCGGTCGAGGGCGGACGCGTCGTCAGGAAGGGCGGCGACGCGTCGCCGCACGAAGCCGCTGGTGCGTTCTTGGCCGACCCTCAGGACCTCTTCGACGAGTTCCTCTCGCGAGGGAAAGTGATAGTACAGGCTGCCGGCTTGGGTGTTCGCGGCCGCGGCGACGTCAGACAGCCGGGTGCCGGCATACCCTTTGTTGCGGAACGTGAGGGCGGCCGAATCGAGAATCCGCGCCCGAGTCGCCACGCCCTTCTTGCCGGGGCGGACGCGCTTGTTAGCCATCAGTGCACCTCACGCTCCGTTTGTCCCGAACTCCGGTCTTCTGCACGATTGTTGATTCTATGTGAGTTTTGGTCGATACAGCAGACAGGTGCACTGTGAGAGTCACCGCATGCTGCGGTTTCTCCGCGACGGGCCAGCGGCACCGGCCGGAGCCTCACAATACCCCCTGGACATTGACCCTAATCTGAATTAGGTTAGAATACTCAGCTGCGCGTGGTTCACGGCGCCGGAAGGGAGTGTTGAAGCACATGATCAAGCTGTTGGAGGGCATTCGGGTGCTCGAGTGCGCCATGCTGCCCACCGGCGACCAGACCAGCAGGCTGCTCGGGGACCTCGGCGCCGACGTCATCAAGATCGAGCGGCCGGGGACCGGTGATTATCTGCGTGAACTCGGCGACCGCATCACCGACCAGAACAGCGTCTTTCACCTCTTCTGCAACCGCAACAAGCGCAGCGTCGAGGTGAACCTTCGTAACGATGAGGGCCGCACGATCTTCTTCGAACTTCTCCGGACGGCCGACATTTTCGTCGATGGATTCGCCGGCGACGCGTGCGACAAACTCGGCATCGGCTACGACGCGCAGCGCGCTGTCAAGCCCTCCATCATCTACTGCCAGGCCAATGGTTTCGGGACACGCGGGAGCTACAGCCAGATCCCGGTGCACGGGTACATGATGGGTGCGGTGGCCGGTCAGTCCGAGTTTCGGGTCTCCGATGACGGTGTCGTCACCGAGGTCGTTGACCCTGAAGGCCTGTACTTCCCCGGTTCGATTGACGGACCCTTGTCGACTGCGCTTTACGCGGCCCTCACCGCAGCCGCGGCGCTGCGCCATCGCGACAAGACGGGCCAGGGGTGCTACATCGATGCCGCAGGAGCCGACGCGGTGTTGGCCAATCAAAGCCTGGATGCGGTGATCGCCTGGAACAGGGACCGGATTACCGACCGGCGAAACCCTCCGCCACCGGTCGGCCTGGATCCGCGTCGTCGCCCGAAGTACACCTACTACCAAACCAAGGACGACAAGATCGTGCTGCTCGCCGCCATCGAGCACAAGTTCTGGGACAACTTCTGCCGGGCGATCGATCGCGACGACCTACTCGACGTGCAGAACAAGACGTTCGCGGTCGACTTCGCTGACGGCGGTAAAGCCGACCTGCTCGACGAACTGATTCCTGTCTTCCGCTCCCGCACCGCCGCGGAATGGATGGACACCGCGCGGATGTACGACATCCCGTTGTGTCCGGCAAACTCTAAGACCGACACCCTGACCGACGCCCACCTGGCTGCCCGCGAGATCGTTCATCATTCCCAACATCCGGTGGCCGGTCCCTACACGAGCACCGGCTGGCCGGCCCCGGTCAGCGGTCAACCCTTCGACATCACGCGCCCGGCGCCCGCGCTGGGCGAACACACCAACGAGGTGCTCGCCGAGATCGGCTACAGCGCCGACGACGTTGCAGCACTGCACAACCGTGGCGTGGTGTGAGGCCCCCATGGTAATGCGTATGCCAAGCCGGGTGCCCGCCACCGGCCTGCCGGAACGGGTGACGATCTACGAGGTGGGTCCCCGGGATGGCCTGCAGAACGAAAAGGGCGTCATCCCAACCCCTGTCAAGGTCGAGTTCATTGAACGGCTCGGCGCCGCCGGACTGCGCACCATCGAGGCAGCCGGCTTCGTACACCCCGCGCGGGTGCCGCAACTCGCCGACGCCGAAGCGGTCGTCGACGCCTTGGACCTCGATGCCGGCCGACGCTACCCGGTGCTCGTGCCGACGGTCAGTGGGCTGGATCGAGCGTTCAGTCGCGGTGTGCGTGATATCGCCGTGTTCGGCAGCGCGACCGAAACGTTCTCGCGGCGCAACCTGGGCCGCACCATCGACGAGTCGTTGGCGATGTTCGCCCCGGTGGTGGCGCGGGCGCGCGAGGCCGGGGCCGGTGTGCGCGGCTACGTGTCAATGTGCTGCGGAGACCCCTGGGAAGGAACAGTGCCGATCGCGCAGGTGGTCGACGTCGCCACCCGAATGATGGACCTGGGCTGCACGCAGTTGGCGCTGGGCGACACGATCGGTGTCGGCACGCCCGGCCAGGTCAAGGCGCTCATCGAGGCCGTAGTGTCTGCGGGCATCGATGTGGGCTCGATCGCGGTGCATTTCCACGACACCTACGGACAGGCTCTGGCCAACGTGCTGGTGGCGCTGCAATCGGGAATCAGCACCATCGACAGCTCGGCAGGCGGCCTCGGGGGGTGCCCGTTCGCGGAGAGTTCGGCCGGAAACCTGGCCACCGAAGACCTGGTGTGGATGTTGGAAGGTCTGGGCATAGACACGGGTGTCGACCTCGGCGAGCTTGTGTCGGTCAGCCTGTGGATGGCCGGACAGCTCGGCAAGCCGTGCGTATCGCGCACCGTGCAAGCGTTGGCTGGATGCGCTCAGGTCCCACCAGGGGACGGTGAACCCGCGGCGGTGGCCCGATGACCGGCCTTGAGGTGCCCGTTGAGGAGTTGCGGGCACGGTTGCGCGATTGGGTCGCCGACAACGCTCCGGTTGGACTGGCAGATCTGATCGATTGGCGGCTTCGGGCCGACCTGCCCGGTTCGGTGAGCAGCCGGCAAAGCGAATCCGAGCTCGCCGGCGCACACAGCCACCCCTTGTTCCAAGAGTGGGAGCAGCGGTGTGCGCAGGCGCGGCTGATTTGTCCCGCGTGGCCCACCGAGTACGGGGGACGCGGCTGGGATGCGCCACAGATGACGATTCTTGACGAAGAGTTCTATCGAGCCGGAGTCCCGCGTATCGACCGCGTGCAGGGGGAGTCGATGGTCGGTCCCTCGATCATCCTGCACGGCACCGCGGAACAGAAGGCGTATTACCTGCCGCGGATCATTTCCGGCGAGCACCGGTACTGCCAGGGATTCTCTGAGCCCGAATCGGGATCGGACTTGGCCTCGGTGCGGACCCGCGCGGTCGTGGAGGGTGATCATCTCTTGATCAGCGGGCAGAAGGTGTGGACCTCCCGCTTCAACACCGCAAACATGATTTTCGTCCTGTGCCGCACCGACCCCACGGCCTCGAAGCACCGCGGACTGTCCTATGCGATCACCGAGTTCACCCCCGGACACAACGGCATCGAAGTCCGCCCCATCCGGCAGATCACCGGTGCTGCGGAGTTTGCCGAGATCTTCTTCGACAACACCACGGCACCTTTGTCAGGGGTGATCGGCGGGCTCGGGCAGGGATGGCAGGTCGTGCAGTCCACCCTGGGATTCGAGCGCGGCGGAGCCGGACGCGCGACCACCATGGTGCTGGCGGCTCGCGAACGTGAACTCGAACAGCTGGTGGAGTTCGCCCGACGACAAGGGCGGCATCGCGACCCTCTCGTGCGCCGCGAGCTGGCCTGGGCCAAGACCCAGGTCACCATTTTGCGCAGTAGTTGGCAGCGGACCGTGGCAGAGGTCGCCGCCGGCGTGCAGCCAGGAGCGCAGATGTCGACGTGGAAGCTGGCGTGGAGCGAATACCACCTGCGGCTCGGGGCGCTTGCCTTGGAGATCGCAGGTCCTGCCGCAATGGTGCGGCCGGCGGGCCCTGACTATGCCCTGGACCCGTGGCAGGACACATTTCTGGTGGCGCATTCCGGCACCATCTACGCCGGTACCAGTGAGGTGCAACGAAACATCATCGGCGAGCACGTACTGGGGTTGCCCCGCGAGCCCCGAGTGCCCGAAGGGCAGCGCTCATGACTGACGATGCGTCAGCCCAGGAGGCGCAGAGTTTCCGGTTTCCCGTGGAGCGCGGGCACATCCTGATGTTCGCGCGGGCGTTGGGCGACGACAATCCGGTCTACTTCGATGAGGACCACGAGAGCACGCGCCGACGTGGCGGACTGGTCGCCCCTCCGACGTTCGTGGCCGCCGCGGCGCAGTTCGATCCCGAGTGGCCCTACCGCCCAAGGCCAGGCGCCGAGTGGAACGGCTCGGGTCGCGGACCCGGCTTCGTCCCCGCCTCCTCCGGGGGTGGCACCAGCTTGCATGCCGAGCAGCATTACGAATTCCACGTTCCGCTGCGTCCCGGTGACGTCCTGACCGTCTCGCGGGAAGCCGGCAAAACTTGGGAGAAGCAGAGTGCACGTGGCGGAACATTGCGGTTCTCCGAGGAGATCACCCGCTTCGTCAACCAGCGCGGAGAACTCGCCGTGACGGCTCGGCGGGTGCGGGTGGTCACCGAGCGGGCGGTAGACCAATGAAGCTCGCCGAATTGTCAGTCGGCGACCGGCGCGACGCAACGGTGGTCGAGGACCTATCCCGAACCCAGATCGTCATGTACGCCGGCGCGTCGGGCGATTACAACCCGTTGCACACCGACGAGGTCTACGCCACGAAAGCGGCTGGCTATCCCAGCGTCATCGCCCACGGCCAGCTCACCATGGGCCTGACGGCCAAGGTCATCACCGACTGGATCGAGGACGGTGAGCTCACAGGTCTCGGTGTGCGTTTCCGGCGGCAGGTGTGGCCCGGCGACACTCTCACCGCGACCGCCACGGTCACCGCGACCGAGGACCCGGACGAAGGTGGGTTGCGCATCGTGGAACTGGACGTGTCGACAGTAAACCAGGACGGTGAGCCGGTCATGGCGGGCTACGCGCGGCTGCAGGAACGCCGGTAGCACATGGGTGAACGATTGGCCCTGGTTGCCGGTGGTAGCGGTGGCATCGGATCAGCCATCTGCCAGGCGCTGGCCCGGGATGGCTTCGACGTCGCGCTGACCTACCGGCACAACGTCGAGGCCGCCGAGCGCACGGCCGAGGCCGTGCGAGAACTTGGCGCCACGGCGTGGGCGCACCAGGTGGACCTCACCGACATTGAGGCGACCGCCGCTTTGGTCCGCGCGCTGCCGAGGCTGGACACCGTCATCTATGCCGCCGGACCGTCGATTCCGATGCGCTACACCGCCCAAATCACACCTCAGGAGTTCGCTCACCAGCTCGCGGCGGACGCCGCGGCATGTTTCAACCTGCTGCAACCCGCGATCGAGCGGCTGCGGGTCAGCCGGGGCTCGATGGTGGCCCTGGTGACTACCGCACTGCTGCGCTATGCCACCCGCGACCTGCTATCGGCGGCACCCAAGGGCGCCGTCGAACAGCTGGTGCGAGCCATCGCCGCCGAGGAAGGCAAGAACGGTGTGCGCGCCAACTGTGTAGGGGTCGGGGTGATCGCGACCGGGGTGCTAGACGACCTGATCGACAGCGGCGACTACCACCAAGAGGCCCTCGAGGCCGCGCGCCGTGCGATTCCGATGCGCCGATTCGGGTCGGCCGAGGAACTCGCCGACGTGGTGGCCTTTCTTGCCGGGACCCGCTCGGCCTATGTCACCGGACAGACCCTTCGGGTCGACGGCGGATACTCGGTCTGACGCGGCCAATTCACAGGTTCATCGATGCGGCCACCACGTCGCGGTGATAGTCGATACCACCCAACAGCGCCTCGGAGGCCTTGGCCCGTTTCAGGTACAGGTGCGCGTCGTGTTCCCAGGTATAGCCGACGCCGCCGTGGATCTGGACCATGGCGCCGGCCGACCGCGAGAAGACCTCCGAGCAATACGCGTGGGCCAGCGACGACGCCAGCGCCACATCGGTGTCGTCGGCAGCGGAGGCCATCGCAGAGTAAGCCGCGGAGCGGGCCGATTCGACGTCGAGCAGCATGTCGGCGCACCGGTGCTTGATCGCCTGGAAGGAGCCGATGGGCCGACCGAATTGTGTGCGCATCTTCGCGTACTCGACCGAGGCGTCCAGACAGTGCGCCGCGCCGCCGAGCTGCTCAGCGGCCAGACACACCGCCGCCCGCTGCAAGGTGCGCCGCAACGCGGCCGCCCCGTCATCATCTGGGCCGCCCAGCAGCTGTGCCGGTGTCCCCTCGAAGCGCAGTTCGGCCAGCTTGCGGGTCTGGTCCAGCGTCGGCAATGACGTGCGCCGCAGACCCTCGGCGTTGGACGCGTCCACGGTGAACAAGGAGACCGCCCCGGTACCGGGGCGTCGCGCGGACACGATGATCAGCTGGGCGGTATGGCCGTCGACAACGAGGGTCTTGGCGCCGTGCAGCCGATACTGCGCGCCATCGACGATGGCCTCGGTAGCTATGTCGTACGGCGCCCAGGCGTCGGTGCGCTCGGCGAAGGCCAGCGCGGCGCGTAGGTCACCGGAGGCGATGGCGGGAAGTAGCCGCTCACGATTGTCTTCGGTACCGCCGACGAGTATTACATTGGCGCCCAACACAATCGATGACAGGAACGGCGCGCACAGCAGTGCGCGGCCCATTTCCTCCATCGCCAAGCACAACTCGACCAGGGAAAAGCCGGCGCCGCCGAAGCGCTCCGGGATCGCCAGCGATTGCAGGCCCAACTCGCTGCCAAGCTGGTGCCACACCGCAGGGTCGAAGCCCGCCTCGGTGTCCATCAACCGTCGCACCTCGGCGACGGGCGACTTGGCCTCACAAAACTTACGGACCAGCTGCTGCAGTTGGCGCTGTTCCTCGGTCGGAGCGAATGTCAACAATCTTCTCCCGTGCTCGGCGACAATCTAATTTAACACAGACTGTTGATGGTCTGGGAGTGCGCTGACCGTTGACGAACTACCAAAATCTGTGTAGAAAAAGAATCAAATAGACACTTGCGTGTCCACAAGCGGAGCGATCCAGGAAGGGGGCTGTCGGTGCCTGGACCGCACAACGTAGACATCGTGCGCAGATTCACCGAGGGCTTGCGCACCGGAGACGTCGACGCCTGCGCGGCGTTGCTCGACCCCACGAACGTCTTCTCCGAGGCGCCCAGCCTGCCGTTCGGTGGTGACTACATCGGCGTCGACGGATTCCAGCGGATGCTGGCGGCGGTGAGCCGGGATTTCCGGGTAACGCTGGAACCCCCGGAGATCGCCGGGACTGACGACTGGGTCGCTGTCGTGGTACACGCCACGTTCACTTCGCGGCGTACCGGGCGCAGCATGCCCGTCGAGTGCGTCGACATCTACCGGCTGCGGGACGCCAAGATCGTGCGCGTCGACGTGCACTACAAGGAGCCGGGCGCCCTGGCTGAGCTCTGCCGCCAACCGGCCGGCTCCGACTTGGCCCCAGCGGCGCCTGGCCCGTCCCTGTCCAACACTTGCCAAACGAATCGAGGTGAGCTCACGTGAGCGATCAACAACCCGGTACACACCCTGGCCGTTGCACTGCGCTAGAGGCGTTGGGTCACGACTATGACCACTACGACCCGCAGTTCGCGCTGGACCCGCATGCGGACTACACGGCACTTCGGGCCAAATGTCCAGTGGCGCACACCGATAACTACGGTGGGTTCTACGTGATCACGAAGTACGAGGACATATCCGCGGTCCTGCTCAATGCCCAGGTGTTCTCGTCATGGCCGGCTGACACCCCGCCGACGCCCGGTCACACCCGTGCGCTGATCCCGCTGGAAGTCGATCCCCCCGAACATCGCCGCTATCGCACGATCATCGATCCGTTGTTCCGGCCCAAGGCCATCGAGCACATCGCCGACGAGGTGCGCCGTTACGCGGCTGAGCTGGTCGACACCATGGTCGCCAAACGCGAATTCGACTTCATGACCGAATTCGCCGAGCCCTACCCGAGTTCGGTGTTCCTCCGGTTGGTCGGGCTGGATTTCGATGTGGCCCAACGTGATCAGTTGTGCAGCTGGGCCAGTACCATTCTGCACACCACGACCAACGGTGTTGAGCACGGCGATGTCGAGGCCCAGACCACCGCGCGTCTGCAGGCCGGTAAGGCGCTCAACAACTTCCTCCGCGCCTTGCTCGATGAACGCCTCGCCAATCCTGGTGAGGACATCATTTCTTATCTGACGACCGCGGAGATGCCGGGCGCCCGCAAGCTCGACTACCGCGAAATCCTCAACTTCGCCTACGTGATGGTGCTGGCCGGACTGGACACCGTCTCCACCGCAATTGGATTCAGCTTCCTGCATCTGGCTCGTCGACCGGATCTCCAAGACCGCCTCGCTGCCGATCCGTCATTGATTCCCGCGGCGATCGAGGAACTTCTGCGTTATGAACCGATCGTTCACGGCAGCCGCACCGTCACCGAAGAAACCGCCATCAACGGGGTCGAATTACACCCCGGCGACCGTGTGGTCATCCCGCTGGCCTCGGCACATCGCGACGAAGACGCCTACCCTGACGCCGACCAGATCCTGATCGACCGGCACGCCGACAAGTCGATGATCTTCGGCGCCGGAAATCACCGCTGCGTCGGTTCGCACCTGGCACGGCTCGAGCTGAACATCGCCTTTGAGGAGATCTTCCGGAAGATCCCGAAATTCTCCATTCCCGAGCACGCTCAGCTTGCCGCCTATGGCGGCCAGACGCGCAGCTTGATCACATTGCCGTTCAGGACATGGCGTGACTGAGGCACTGGCAACCACCGCCCGCCCGCGCGCTGACGTCGCGAAGCGCTTCCTCGAGCCGGCCTCGGTCGCCATCGTCGGCGTCTCGACCAGCATCGGTACGGCTTACAAGGCGGGCGGGCGAGCCGTCCTCGAACACCTCAAGGTCTACGGCTACACCGGTGAGGTCGCCGTGATCCACCCCACGGCAACGTCCGTCGACGGTGTTCCGGCGTTTCCGTCGCTTCGTGACCTTCCCACGGTTCCTGACGTTGTGGTCATCGCGGTGCCGGCCGCGGCCGTGCAAGCAGTATTGGCTGAATGTGCCGAGGTCGGGGCGCGACAAGCATTGATCTTGACCGCTGGATTCGCCGACATGGGTGTGGCCGGCCACGAACTGGAGCGCTCCCTGCTGGACTTCGCCCGCGACAACGCAATTCGAATCGTGGGCCCGAACAGCACCGGACTGGTCAACGTCCGGACCGGGCTTGCCATGAGCATGACCTCCGTACTCACCGAAGGCGTCCCCATCGCCGCCGGCGGAATCGCGGTGATCGCGCAGAGCGGTGCGATCGGCAGCACCGTCGTGGAGAGGGCCCGCGACGCCGGTGTGGGAATCTCCCACATCGTCAGCACCGGCAATCAACGGGACATGGACATCCCTGACTTCGTGTCGTATTTCGCGGGGCTGCCGGAGGTTCACACCGTCGCGCTGTACCTGGAATCGATCCGCGACGGCCGGCGTTTTGCTGCCGCGGTGCGTGAGTTGCATGCCGCCGGCAAGCGGCTGATCACCTATCTCGGCGGCCGTACCGCGGCCGGCGAACAGGCCGCGGCCAGTCATACCGGCAAGATCATCGGCCGCGGAGCGCTCGAGCTGGCGCTGCTGCGGGCGCTTGATGTGACTGTGGTCGACGACCCCGACGACTTGTGGGTACTGGGGGCGATGAGCGCCCCACGGCACCGGCAGTTCCCGCGCAGGTGGGGCATGGTCGCCTACTCCGGAGGCATGGCGGTGTTGGCCACCGAGCAGCTGGCCAGTGCCGGGGTGGCATTTCCCCCGCTGGGAGGGTCGACGATCGAACGGCTCAAAGAGCTGTTGCCCAGCTTCGCCGCCATCCCCAACCCGCTCGATGTCGGCCCGGGCTCTATGCCCGCGCAGTTCGGCGGCTACCTGGCCGCGGTGGCCGCAGATCCTGCAATCGAGGCGGTGTGCGTGCCGCTGCCGATGGGAGCGCGAGGGTGGAACGCTCAAAGCGTCGCCGACATCCTGGCGGTGGGCCACGACACCGGCAAGCCGTGCATCGTGCTGTGGTACGGGGGGCGCGCCGTCGACCCCTACATCAAAGAGCTGCGCGCGGCTGGGGTGCTGGTGGCCCAGAGCCCCTCGGATCTCGGCCGACTGGTCCGCGCGCTCCTCGGACCGGAGCGAGTGCTGGAACCCGACCCCGCCCCGGACGGCGAGCCGGCCGGTCATGCGATCACGGTCGGCGGCGCCCAAGCACTGCACCTGTTGGCCGACTACGGCCTGGACGTCGCGCCGATGACATTGTGCGACAGCTCGTCTGCACCACGTGCGGCTGAGGAGCTCGGCTACCCCGTGGTCGTGAAGTCCGCCGATGAGGACATCACGCACCGCACCGAGCTTGGTCTCGTCGCGATCAACCTGTCCAACGCCGACCAGGTCGGGCAGGCGGTGGCGCGGATGGCGGCTCGCCGTGAGGTCCCGGACCCGACCTGGCTCGTGCAGAAAATGGTGACCGCCGGAGTGGAGCTGATCCTGACCGTGCGCACGGCTGACGATCTCGGGGTGTTCGGCACCGTGGGGATCGGCGGCGCTGCCGTGGAGGTGCACCGTGACGTGGAGCATGTCCCGCTGCCGTGCGATCCAGACACGTTGCACAAGGCGCTGACCCGGCTGCGGCTAGCCGAATTGCTTTTCGGATTCCGTGGCAGCGAGCCGGTAGATGAATCATGGATCGGCGACACGCTGAATCGGATGGCTGCTCTGCTCACCGAGCAGGGCTTGGCAGAGATCGAGGTCAACCCCGCAATCGTCGACAAGAGCGGCGGCACGATTGTCGACGCTTTGTGCGTTCGAACACCCACGCCGACCCTTGTACGAATACCAAATTCTGAGTAGATTTAGAAGACGAGAAGCGAACAATTCGGCTAGTGCGGCGCGCTGCGGTACGCATCCCTAAGACCCGTCAACCTTTGGAGGACCACGTGATTGGCACCGACCGTCTCCCCGTGCTGGACGTCGACCAGCACTACTACGAACCTCTCGACGCCTTCACCCGGCACTGCCCCAAGGCGTGGCGCGAGCGCACCGTACAGACCGCGGTCATCGACGGCCGCACCCGCCAGATCGTCGGCGGCAAGATCGACCGCACCGTGACCAATCCCACCTTCGACCCCATCGTCAAGCCGGGGGCGATGACGGACTACTTCCGCGGCAATCCGCAGAAGCGTTCACTTATCGACATCCTGTCCGACCGTGAACCGATTCCGGGCCATTACCGCAACCGTGACGACCGGCTGGCCAAGATCGACGAGCAGGGCCTGCAGGCGGTGTGGATGCTGCCGTCGCTTGCGATGGGCTACGAAGAGGGGCTGCAGTACGACCCACCTGCCGCCGCACAGGCGTTCAAAGCCTTCAATCGCTGGCTGCTCGATGACTGGGGCTACAACTACCAGGACCGCATCTTCAGTTCGCCCTACCTGACGTTCGCGGATATCCCCGCGGCGATCGACGAGGTCGAACACGGGCTGGCCAACGGTGCTCGCATCTTCGTGGTGCGCGCGCAGGCTACCTACACCGACGGAGGGTGGCGTTCTCCCGGTGACCAGATCTTCGACCCGATCTGGGCCCGTCTGCAGGAAGCCGAGGCCATCACGGTCGTACACGTCGGCGAGGTCGGCGGCGCCGGCCTCGACAAGTACGTCGAACACCGCACCAACATCATCGGCGAGATCGCCTCCCCGCTGCAGATCGCCGTCGGACACGAGCGGGCGATCGCCAACTACCTGGCCGCGGTGACGTGCGACAAGCTCTTCGAGCGTTTCCCGCAGCTGAAGATCGCCTCGGTGGAGAACGGAGCGGAGTTCCTGCCGCTTTCGATTTCCGGGCTCAACCGTGCCGGGTTCCAACGCCCCGGCTACTTCGCCTCGGATCCCGTTGAGCAGTTCCGCGAGCATGTGTGGGTGGCCCCGTTCTGGGAGGACAATCTCCTGGAGGTGGTCAAGCATCTGGGTGTCGACCAGGTGCTGTTCGGCTCGGATTATCCGCACCCGGAGGGCCTGGCCGAGCCGCGCCAGTACGAGAAGGTGGCCGCCGAGCTCAACGATCCCGTCTCCGAACGCAAGGTCATGTGGGACAACGCGGCGAAACTGACGAAGCTGGCCTAGGCCGGTGGAACCAGCAGGCAAAGTCATTGTCGTCACCGGTGGTGCCGCCGGCATGGGGGAGGCCATGTGTCGGCGGTTTGCCGCAGTCGGCGCCGCGGTGGTCGTCGCCGACATCGACGCGCCGGGGACTGCACGCGTGGCCGACGAGATCGGCGGCTTAGGTGTTGTCACCGATGTCTCTGACGAAGCGCAAGTAATCGATCTCGTCCACGCCGCCATCGCCGAACATGGCCGCATCGATGTCTTCGTATCCAACGCCGGAGTGCTCTGGGGCGAACCGCACGACGGCGTGACACCATTGCACGAGCGGGGCAACCCGTGGGCCTCCAACCAGGCGTGGCAACGGGTATGGGATGTCAACGTCATGCCGCAGGTCTACGCAGCACGGGCGGTACTGCCACACATGGTTGAGCGGGGATCTGGCTATCTCATCCAGAATGCCTCCGCGGCAGGCCTTTTGACCGCGCTCGGCAACGCTCCCTACGCAACCAGCAAGCACGCCGTTCTCGGACTGACCGAATGGCTGTCGATCCACTACGGGGGCAACGGCATTCGGGTGTCCTGCATCGTCGCCGAAGGCGTGCGAACTGCGATGCTGCGCGGCGCACAGGGAGAGTGGTTCGCGGTGGCCGGCGCGATCACCGCCGAGGAAGCGGCCGACTGCGTCATTGACGGGATGAGAAAGGAACAATTCCTCATTCTCACCCACCCGCAGGTGGAGAAGTACTTCCGCGGCAAGGCCGCCGACTACGACGAATGGATCGCCAAAATGCGCAAGCTACATGCCAAGACTCCGGGGCTGGCGTCATGAGCATCCACGACCGCGACGAGGTCTACATCGGGGGAAGCTGGCGGCGTTCCGCGGGCGGTGTCATTGAGGTCGAGTCAGCCATCACCGGTGCCGTCATGGGCCGGGTTCCCGATAGCACGCCCCACGAGGTAGCGGACGCCGTGGCGGCCGCGCGCGCGGCATTTCCGGCGTGGTCGCAGACGACCGTCGACCATCGACTGCAATACCTGACGCTGCTGGCGAAGAAGGTCGACGAGCGCAACGACGAACTGACCCGGCTGATCAGCTGCGAGGTCGGCACACCGCTGCGGGTGTCGACGGCGGTGCAGGTCGGGCTACCGCGCCGTGTGCTGGAGAGTTACCGGGACCTCATGTACAGATTCGAGCTCCAAGAACGCATCGGTGACTCGCTGGTACTGCGGGAACCGATCGGCGTCGTCGCCGCGATCACGGCGTGGAATTACCCGCTGCAGCAGGTGTTGGGCAAGGTGGCTGCAGCCTTGGCGACCGGTTGCACCGTAGTGCTCAAACCCTCAGAAGTCGCGCCGCTCAGCGCGTTCGTGGTTGCCGACATCATCGACGAGATCGGGCTGCCGCCCGGAGTTTTCAACTTGGTGTCGGGACGCGGGGACACCGTGGGCGAAGAACTCGTTGCCCACCCCGATGTCGACATGGTGACATTCACCGGTTCGACAGCGGCGGGTCGGCGAATCGGGGAAGTTGCGGCACGCACGGTCAAACGAGTGGCCTTGGAACTCGGCGGCAAGTCGGCCAACATCATTCTCGACGACGCGGACCTGGCTCAAGCAGTCAAGGTCGGGGTGGCCAACTGCTTCACCAACACCGGCCAAACCTGCACCGCGCTGACCCGCATGCTCGTTCCCCGAACACAGCTCACCCAGGTGGAGGATCTCGTCCGCGCCCGACTGGCCACCTACACACTCGGGGATCCACTGGAGTCGTCCACGACGATGGGGCCGCTGGCGTCGGCCGCGCAACGCGACAGGGTGCGCGACTACATCCGCGTCGGCATCGCTGAGGGCGCAGACCTCATCTATGGCGGGCTCGACGAGCCGACAGACGTGCCTCCAGGGTTCTTCGTCACACCCACCGCGTTTTCAAACGTGCGTCAAGACATGCGTATTGCCCGGGAGGAGATTTTCGGGCCGGTGCTGTCGATCCTGCCCTACGACACCGAAGACGATGCCGTCGAAATCGCCAACGACACCGAGTACGGCCTCGCCGGTGCGGTGTGGTCGGCCGATCACGACCGGGCGCTTCGCGTCGCGCGCCGGATGCGCACCGGCGCGGTGGACATCAACGGCTCTTTTTTCAACATGCTGGCCCCGTTCGGCGGCTACAAACAGTCCGGCAATGGTCGGGAGCTCGGCCTGTACGGACTGCTGGAGTTCTACGAGCTGAAGTCGGTGCAGGGCGCGCCGGTGGAATCGTGACGGGAGGGCGTCAGAAGTGGACTTCTCGGCCGACACCGATCTTGACCTGATACGCGAAGGTATCGGCGCGATCTGCACAAAGTTCGACGACGACTATTGGGCCGAGCGCGATCGGCGCCACGAGTTCCCGTGGGACTTCTACCGGGCGCTGGCCGATGGCGGTTGGATCGGTATCGCGATACCCGAGGCCTACGGCGGCAGTGGGCGGGGGCTGCTGGAGGCCTCGGTCATCTTGCAGGAGGTCGCCGCGTCCGGCGCTGCGATGAACGGATGCAGCGCCATCCACCTGTCGATCTTCGGCATGCATCCGCTCATCCTGCACGGCTCGGAGGACATCAAGCAGCGGTATCTTCCCCGAGTCGCCTCCGGAGAGCTGCATGTGGCCTTTGGGGTGACCGAACCCGACGCCGGTACCGAAACGCTGGCCATCAAGACCCGCGCTGTCCGCGATGGCGACTCGTATGTCATTCGCGGACAGAAGGTGTGGACCTCCAAGGCCCAAGACGCCGACCGGGTGCTGCTGCTGGCCCGGACGACGCCCGTCGAGCAGTGTAAGCGGCGTACCGACGGGCTGACTCTTTTCATGGTGGACCTGCATGACCCCGCCGTCACCATCACGCCGATCGCCAAGGCCGGCCGCAATGCGGTGTCCTCGTGCGAGACCGTGTACAACGATGTGGTGGTGTCGGTCGACGACCGTGTCGGCGAGCAGGACAAGGGCTTTTATTACCTTCTCGACGGGCTCAACGCTGAGCGTGTGCTGATCGCGTCGGAGGCCATCGGTACCGGCCAGGCGGCGCTGCGCCGCGCGGTCGGCTACGCCAACCAACGCGTGGTGTACGGCAGACCTATTGGGCAGAATCAGGGTGTCGCGTTCCCGCTTGCCGAGGCCCATGCCCGGCTGGAGGCCGCCGAGCTGATCACCCGGCGTGCCGGCTGGATGCTGGATCGCGGACTGCCCAGCGGCGCCGAAGCGAACATGGCCAAGTTGCTGGGAGCCGACGCCGGCTTCCAAGCCGCCGACACGGCCATGCAGGTCCACGGCGGGTTCGGCTACGCCGAGGAATACCACATCGCGCGGTACTGGCGCGAAGCGCGGCTGATGAAGATCGCGCCGATCCCCCAAGAGCTGATCTTGGCCTACATCAGCCAACACGTCCTCGGCCTGCCCAAGAGCTATTAGGCCGTAGCGTTCGTCAGAAAGGAAGGCCGACAGGTGACTACGAGCGGTGACACCTTCGACTACGTCGTCGTTGGCGGGGGCTCCTCCGGATCGGTGGTGGCGGCCCGGCTGGCTCAAGCCGGTGCCGACGTGCTGCTGCTGGAAGCCGGCGGTAGCGATCGGCGCATCGATGTGCGGATCCCTGCCGCGGTTGGTATCGCCTACCAGAAAGTGAACTGGAAATACCCGGCTGAGCCGGACCCGACGCGCACCGGCAATCCCGAAGCCTGGATGGCCGGCAAGGTGATGGGCGGTGGCGGCTCGATCAATTCGTGCGTTTTCGTCCGCGGCAACCGGGCCGACTACGACGGCTGGGCCAAGAACGGATGCACCGGCTGGGACTACGACTCGGTCCTGCCCGCATTCAAACGGATGGAGACGTGGGAGGGCGGTCCAAGCGAATTGCGCGGGGGTTCGGGTCCCATTTCGGTGAACGTGCAGACCAACCGCGGCCAGGCCAACATGGCGTATATGAAGGCCTGCCTGCAGGCAGGTTATCCGTCCAACCCTGACTACAACGGCACCTCCCAGGACGGTGTCGGGCTGGCCCAGGTGAACCATCGTCGCGGCACTCGCTCACAAGCATCGCGCGAGTACCTTCGGCGCGTCGCACCCAAAGGCAAGGTTACCGTTCGCACCCACAGCTACGTGTATCGCATTGTGCTGGAAGGCAACAGGGCAGTCGCAGTGCAGTATCGGCACCAGGGCACGGTCACGCAGGCCAGGGCGCGCGAGGAAGTGGTGATCAGCGCCGGCTCGATCGGCTCTCCCCGGTTGCTGCAGCTGTCCGGAATCGGGCCTCGTTCGACGCTGTCGGATGCCGCGGTGGAAACTGTGATGCACCTGCCCGGGGTAGGCCAAAACCTGCACGAGCATCCCTACCTGATGCAGCGTTGGCGGTCAAAGATCGCCACTATCAACAAGATGCGCATTGGCACTGCCGTCGAAGGCATCGTGGACTACGTGCGCAACGGCAGCGGTCTGCTGGCGATGACGATGGTGCAGGTGCAGTGCATGGCACGCACCGATCCCGGTTTGGAGTCACCTGATCTACAGCTGCAGTTCGTTCCTTTTGCCATCACTCGTGCAGTCGACGCCAACGGAATGTTCAACGTGCAGAAGGCCAAGGAGCAGGGCTTCCTGTCGTCGTCGACGTTCCTGCGGCCCCGCACCCGTGGATCGATCACGTTACGTGGATCAGCTCCTGACGCCATGCCACGCATCTCGTATCAGTTCCTAGCCGACCCGGACGACCTGCGAGACTGCGTGCGTGGGCTGCGCGAAGTGCAGCGAGTGATGGCTCAGCCGGCGATGGCAGAGATCACCGACGGACAGCTCGAACCTGAAGCGGACTGTCGCACCGATACCGACTGGCAGCAGTACGTGCGCCGCACCGTGACACCGTCCTACCACCCGGTGGGGACCTGCAAAATGGGCATCGACGACCTCGCGGTGGTCGATCCTGAACTCAGAGTGCACGGCACCGCCAACCTGCGCGTCGCCGATGCCAGCATCATGCCCACCATCACCACGGGCAATACCAACGCCCCCTCGATGATGATCGGCGAACGGGCGGCCGAGCTCATCCTCGGTGCACGACCCAACCCGAATGGAGTGACCAATGGCTCACGATGATCACCGCTTTGGACGGACCCTGGGCGCATGGCTGCGCGAGGAAGCTGCGCTCGACCCCGGCCGGCCCTTCGTCCAATGTGACAGCGACTGGGTCACTCTGGGCGAACTCGACGCACAGTCCGATCGCGTCGCTGCGGGGCTGCAGGCGGCAGGAGTGGGCAAGGGCGACCGGGTCGCGATCAATCTGCCCAACCGCATCGAGAACATCGTGCTCATCTATGCCGTGGCCAAGGCAGGTGCCATCCAGGTTCCGCTCAACACCTACCTGCGGGGAGATTTTCTGCACCACCAGCTTGTTCAGACGTCCCCCAAGGTTTACGTCGGTGACAGCGAAGCCCTCGACTTGCTCTCACCGATTCTTGCGACCCTCACTGAGCGGCCGCGATTGGTCCTGGTGGGACAGCCCTCGCAGGACGCAATGCTTCAGCCCGACCTGCACTACACGCAGCTGCAGGACTGCGGTGTAGCTCTTGCGGAGCCAGAGATCGACCCCACCGACGTGTGCGCGATCGTCTACACCTCGGGCACGACCGGGCCGTCGAAGGGCTGCACCACCACCCACGGGTACTACTGCAACCTCATCAACGTGTTCGTCGAGCACGGCTGGTATGAGAAGGGCGACATCATCTTCGGAGCCACTCCGCTGTTTCACTTCAGCGGCCAAACCTGGCTCGTCGCAGCAGCATTAGCTGTTCGCGGATCGGCGATCGTGGAACCCGCGTTCCACGCAAGCACCTATATGGCACGCATTCGGGAGACCGGTGCCACTGCTGCGCTCGGTATGGGAGCGATGGGCATGGCGATCATGGCCCAGCCGCCCCACGAGGACGACCGCAACCACAAACTGCGCCACATCACCTTCACGCCGTCGACACCTGAATTCATCGAGCAGTTCGAGAAGCGCTTCGGCATAGCCCCGTTCTCCGAGGTCTTCGGCCAGTCGGAGTGCTGGCCGGTGCTGCTGGGCGATCCGCGGGATAAACGCCACCCCGGCAGCATGGGCAAGCTGACCAGAGGGCTGCAGGTGAAGATCGTCGACGATCACGACCGTGAGGTGGCGGTAGGGGAGGCCGGCGAGATGATCGTGCGGCCCGACGAGCCGTTCCGCATGTTCTCTGGGTATTGGAACGACGATGCGGCGACCGTACGCACATTTCGGAATCTGTGGCACCACACGGGGGACTGCGCCCGTGTCGACGACGAGGGATATTTCTGGTTCGCCGACAGGAAAAAGGACTCGTTGCGCCGTCGTGGCGAGAATGTATCCTCGATCGAACTCGAGCAGGCCATCGTCGCCCATCCCTTGATCGCACAAGCAGCCGTGCACGCCGTACCCTCCGAGCTTAGCGAGGACGACGTCAAAGTTTGCCTGGTGTTGGCCCAAGGGTGTGAGATTCAACCGCGGGAATTGTTCGAGTTCTTCCGGAAGTCAATGCCCTACTATGCGATTCCGCGCTACGTCGAGGTGCTCGAGTCGCTTCCGGCCAACGTCAACGGTCGGGTGCAGAAGTTCAAGTTGCGCGAGCGGGGCATCACCGAAACCACACTCGACTTTGAGGAGCTGGGTCTTGTGGTCGCCCGTGATGACCGTCGACGGCGGTGATTGCGCGATGTCCGATGCGTGAGTGCTCAAGCCCATTCGGGTGATGCCGGACGAGATGGTTGACGGCATGGGCGCCTGGAATTTCACGAACGATTGTGTTCCTGCAAGGCGTGAGTCGCGACGCCTGCGGCGAAGTGGTCTGAACTTCACCATTGCCGCCCGCTTGCCGGCATGCCGTCGAGCGAGTGCCTAGAACTAGCTGCCGACGTTGCTGCATGAGGCCATGAACTGCCAGTCGAATGCTGACGGCAGCCGCGGGCTTGGCCCTCAAACGATTTCAGCGATCGTGGTAGTGGCCGGTGCCCACCCAGAGGCACAGCTCATCATCGCCGCCAATGAGGCTTTTACATTCGAGCACAAGGCGATTCACTGAGCCAATCTTGCCAAGAGTCGACCGCAACCGCGTCAGCCCGGCGCCGGCGCACGGTGCTCCCTGACCTCAGGCTCGCCGGTTGAGGCCGTGATGTGCGCGCGCAGGTCCAAGTTGAGGTCGTTGGCCTGTTCAGGGGTCAGGCAATCGCCGAGAGCAAGCAATTTGCGGGCGGCCATGTGGTCGCCGGGTCGGTTGAGTGATTCGACGCTACGTAGCACGTCGTTGTGGAAGCAGAAGACCGAAAAGCGACCACTGGCGGGGTCTCCGCGAAGCACGGCCCGGCTGGGTTGTGTGCTGAGTCCGGCGATCTGCAACTTGAGGTCGGCTTGATCGCTCCAGAACCAGGGGACGCTGTCGTAGGGTTCTGGGCGTCCGACGAGTCGGGCGGCCAGAACGCGGGCCTGTGCTGTGGCATTGTGCACCGACTCCAGGCGCACCCGGAGCTCGCCGGCGTAGCGGTTGGGGCATGACGTGCAGTCGCCGACGGCAGAGATTCGGCCGTCGTCGGTGGCCAGGTATTCGTCGACAACGATCCCGTTGTCGACGCGAAGACCGGCGTCCTCGGCGAGGTCGGTGTTCGGCACCGCTCCGATGCCGACGAGGACCATGTCGGCGGGGAATTCGCGGCCCTCGGTCGTTGTCACAGCGCTGACCCGGCCGGCTGCGCCGGTCAATCCGGCCACGCTGGTGCCGAGTTCGATGTTGAGGCCTCGGGAGCGGTGAGCGTCGAGGAGGAAGCCGGCCATCTGGGGAGACAGCACACGACCCATCAGGCGATCGGAAATCTCGATGACGACCGTATCGAGGCCGAGCCTGGTCGCGGTCGCCGCGACCTCGAGTCCGATGAAGCCGCCACCTACCACCACGACGTGGCGGGCGCGGTCCAACCGGGCGCGGATGTCGTCGGCTTCGGCGAGGTTTCGCAGCCCGACGACACCGTCGAGCTCGGTTCCCGCGACTGGCAGGGCGCGGTTGTGGGCACCCAGCGCAAGCACCAGGTGGTCGTAGTCCAGCCAAGCGCCGCCGCGGAGTTGGACGCGGCAGTTGGTGCGATCGATGCTGCTCACCGTTTCGGCCAGCAGTAGCTCGATACCGTGCTGCTCGTAGAAGCTGCCAGGGTGCAGCCAAAGGCTCTCGCGCGTGGATGCACCGGTGAGGTGGCCTTTGGACAGCGGTGGCCGCTGATAGGGCAGGAACGGTTCGTCGCCGACCAGCACGATCCGACCCTTGAACCCAAACTCGCGCAAGGAGGCGGCCGTATGGGAACCCGCTTGCCCTGCACCGGCGATGACGATGGTGGAAGTCTCGGACGTCCTGGTCATAACTGCGTCGGTGGCACTCGCACAACGAGACCGTCCAGTTCGGGACCGACCTTGATCTGGCAACTGAGTCGGGAGTTGGCCTGGCGGGGAGAAGCGGTGTAGTCAAGCATCTCCTCCTCGTCGGCGCTGGCCGCGCCGAGGCGGCCCAAATCATCGTCGTTGACGTAGACGTGACATGTCGCACACGCCAGGGTGCCGCCACATTCGGCGACGATCTCGGAAATGTTGTTGGCCACCGCCGCTTGCATGACCGAGGTTCCCTCGGTGACCTCGACGATGACTTCTTCACCGCCGGACCGTATGTACGTTACTTTCACCACGATCAGCACCTCCTACGCGCTTCTCGGGAGAGTCTAAACCAAAACCGATTCTGCAGCACTAAACAGTCTTCGACCGCAGTGTCCATCGGCCTAGGCCCTAACCCCGTCGGCGAATCGTGTGCCTGGCACAATGCGGTCGTAGTGTGACGCGCTTGACAGCGCAGGGGAGTGCGGGATAGAAACGGTGCAGTTCTAAATCTACGTAGGATTTGGAAACCAATCTGATGTAGATTTCGACTGGGCATGCGTGGCTGGGCCTGGGTCGTCCCCGACGACGGGCCACGTAGCGCCCATGCGCCGGGCGAGTGATTTCAGACAGGAGCCGCACCATGAATAGTCGCGACATCGCCGAGCGGGCGTCGGCGGATACTTCCGCGGGAACTCTGGATGGACGCGTCGCCATCATCACCGGGGGCGGCCGCGGCATCGGCGGCGCGGTGGCCAAGCTCTTCGCTCGCGAGGGAGCGACCGTCGTCGTCAACGACATCGGTGCTTCGCTGAGTGGACTGCAAAGCGACGGCAACCCCGCGAGTGAACTGGTTCGTGATATCGAGGCCGCCGGCGGCACCGCGGTGACCAATGGCGCCGACATTTCCGACCATGAAGCCGCCCGCGATCTGGTGGAGTCGACCATTGACCGCTTCGGCAAACTCGATGTCCTGGTCAACGTGGCGGGAATTCTGCGTGACCGGATGATCTTCAACATGTCCGAGGAGGAGTGGGACGCCGTCATCAGGGTCCACCTGAAGGGGCACTTCAACACCATCAAGCCCGCTGCTGCGCATTGGCGCAAGATCGGTGATCCCGACGCCCAGAACAGGATCATCAACTACACCTCCCGGGCCGGACTGCACGGCGCGCCGGGGCAGCCCAACTACTCGGCGGCGAAGATGGGCATCGTCGGGCTGACCTACTCGTGCGCCGTGGCGCTGCGCAGGTACGGCGTCACCACCAACGCCGTGTCGCCCGCCGCAGCGACCCGGATGACGGCCACCATCCGAGACGATGCCTATAGCTCGGGCGCGAATGAGTTGTCGCCCGACAGTATCGCCCCGATCGCGGCCTACCTGGCCTCCGAGCACTCCGGCTGGCTTAACGGCCACGTGATTCACGCCCGGGGCTATGAGGTCTCGCTCTACAGCGACCCCGAGCCGCTGGTCACCCTGCGTTCGGACGGCCCGTGGGACCTCGATGAAATGGCCAAAGAGGTGGAGTCGCAGTTCCGTCCGATCACCGAGGCGGCGCCGCCGAACCCGTTCGTCTGATGTCGATCAGGGGAAAGGCGTTCATCGCCGGAGCTTACGAACACCCGGGGCGCGAACTGCCCGACAAGTCGATTCCGCAGATCCACGCCGAGGTGGCGCTGGGCGCGCTGGCCGACGCCGGCCTTGATCTTGCCGACGTGGACGGCTACTTCTGCGGAGGCGATGCGCCCGGGCTGGGCGGGCTGGCGATGGCCGACTACCTCGCCCTGAAGCTGCGCTACATCGACAGCTCCGATATGGGGGGATCGGTGTACATGTCCCACGTCGGGCATGCGGCCGCGGCGATCGCCGCCGGCAAATGCCGGGTTGCTCTCATCACGTTGGGCGGGCGCCCGCGCACGACGTCGTTGCGGGCGCCCGGCCAACTGATGGGTGAGCCGCCAGAGAAGTCCTTCGAGCCGATCTTCGGCGCGAACGTCAGCGCACTGTACGCGCTGGCCGCGCAACGGCACATGCACCAGTACGGGACCACCAGCGAACAGCTGGCCGAGATCAAGGTGGCCGCATCCACCCATGCCCAGCACAATCCGCACGCGATGTTGCCCAACGTCGTGACGGTCGAGGACGTGGTGAATTCCCCGATGGTGTCCTCGCCGCTGCATCGACTTGACTGCTGTGTGGTCACCGACGGCGGCGGCGCGCTTGTCGTCGTCGCGGACGACGTCGCCGCCGCACTGGACCGTGACTGCGTGAAGGTTTTAGGGCATGGAGAGGCGGTCGAACACACTCGCGGCGGCTGGCAGGACATCACCGTGACCGGCGGGGTGCGCTCAGGCGCGGACGCATTCGCCGAGGCAGGTGTGCGTGCCGCCGACATCGATTACGTCGGTCTCTACGACTCGTTCACCATCACCGTCTTGCTGGCACTCGAGGACCTGGGATTCTGCGCCAAAGGTGACGGCGGCAAGTTTGTGTTGGATGGCGCGCTGCAAGCCCCCGATGGCCGATTGCCGTTCAACACCGACGGCGGGTCCCTGTGCAACAACCACCCGGCCAACCGCGGCGGGATGACCAAGATCATCGAGGCGGTCCGCCAGCTGCGGGGCGAAGCGCATCCCGCTGTGCAGGTCCGCGACTGCAACCTGGCACTGGCCCACGGCACCGGTGGCTGGCTGAGCACGAGAATGGGCAACGCGACGCTCGTCCTGGGTCGGGAGGACGCGTGAGCACGCCCCAATTGCCCTCGCCTGCACCAAGTGTCAGCTCCGAAACCGCGACATTCTGGGCAGCTACTCTTGCCGGCAAACTTGTGCTGCAGCGCTGCTCGAACTGCGGCCGGGCCGGCTACTACCCGCGTTATGTGTGCGCGAACTGTCACAGCACCGACCTGGTCGACACCGAAGCCAGCGGGCGGGGAACTATTTACAGCTACACCGTCACGACCCGTGGAATCCTCGAGTACGCCAACGCCGGCTCGTACGTGCTGGCGATGGTCGAACTCGATGAGGGACCCAAGATGGTCACCAACATCATCGACTGCGATCCCGACGCCCTGTCGATCGGCCAGCGTGTCGAGGTGGTCTTCTGCGACACCGGCGGAGACGGCGCACTGCCCCGCTTCCGCCCCGCGGCCCCGGGGCTGTGATGGGCGACTACGTATTCGACGTCGAGCCGGGTCATGTGCTGGCATTTGCTCGCGCCGTCGGTGACGAGCGGCTCGCCCACGATGTGCCTGCGCCCGGGACGCCGGCGCCGCTGACGTTTCCCGCCGCTTCGGTCCAATTCGATCCGGTACACATGCGCGGGCTGCTCCCATCAGGGGCGCTTGATCTCAAACCCTCGACGCCGGGAGGCAGTGTCCTGCACGCCGAGCAGGAGTTCGAATACTTCGCCTCCGTGCGTGTGGGTGAGCGCCTCGTTGTCGCCGAGTATGAGGGCGCGAGCTGGGGCAAACAGAGCCGACGCGCGGGCGCTCTGACGTTCCACGAGATCACCAGGGACTACCGCGACGCAGCAGGCGAACTCGTCCTGCGGTCGCGCATGGTATTGGTAGACACCGAGTTCCCGGCCTCCGCGGGCGGCGGTGAGCCATGAGCGGTTACAGCCACACGGGCGAGACGTTGGTCGTCGGCGCCAGCCGCGAGCACACGGTCATCCCCGAAGTGACCCGCACCCAGATCGTTCAGTATGCAGGCGCATCCGGCGACTACAGCCCACTTCATACTGACGAACCGTACGCCGTGCGCGCCGGCTACCCGGGCGTGATGGCTCACGGAATGCTGGTGATGGGCGCCGCTGAACGGCTGCTCGCTGAGTGGGTGGGTCGGGAACGACTGACGCGCTACCGGGTTCGCTTCGTCAACCCGGTGTGGCCCGGTGACTCGCTGCATGCCGTCGCGACCGTGGTCGATGTGCGCGACAGCGAGCAGGGTAAGTACGTCGACTTCGAAATCCTGGCGACCAATCATCACGGTGTCGTCGTGCTGTCGGGCACCTCCACGGCCTGCGTCTGACTCATGAGGAAGGAACCGACCGATGGCTGAACATCCGAACGCGCAGATCGTGCGCCGCCTCATGGCGGCGTTATCGCAGCAGAACCGCGCCGACATCGAATCCCTGCTTGCCGAGGACTGCATCTGGCGCGTGCCCGGCGCCAACGTGCTGTCGGGCGTCTATGAAGGCCGCCGAGCGATCTTGTCGCTGTTCGGCAAGATGAAGCGCATCTTCACCGGGCCTGCCCAATTCGACGTCATCGACATCACCGCCAGCGCGCAGTACGCGGCGGCCTACCAGTACGGCATCGTTGAAGTCGGCGGCAAGACCGTGCGGCTGCGCGAGTGCCTCGTATACCGCATCACCGACGGACGCGTCGTCGAGGTCGACGAGTTCCAGTCCGACGAGCGCGCTTTCGACGAGGCCTTCTCCCCGGCGGCTGTCGAGGCCGCGATGGCACGACCGAAATGAACAGCCCCGCCGCCCGTACCGTCGACCCAGTCGCCGCACTGGAGCTGGCGCCCGACGGTGCACACCTCGTCGCGGCACCGGGCTGCGGGGCTCCCACCACCTTGTTGCACACGCTGAACACCCAAGCCGCGGGCCACAACTGGACCCTCAGCTCAGGACTGCTGCTCGGCGACTATCCCTTCCTCGATGCCGTGCGTGCGGGCCACCTTAGCTACCGGACCTGGCATGTGATGGCACCGGTCGCTGGGCTGGTTGCCGATGGAACTGCGGCATTTGTGCCGGTTCGCGCCTCGCGGATCGCGGCCCAGCTGCAGGCTTGGGGTGTGGACGTCGCGATGGTGCGGGTAACGCCGCCGGATCGGCACGGCTACCACTCACTGGGGCCGTCCGCCGGCTACAGCCTTGATGCACTGCGCCTGGCTCGGGTGCGGATCGGCGAGGTCGATCCCGAACTGCCATGGACGTTCGGCAACACCACCGTGCACGAGTCCGTTTTCGATGCCTTCGTCGACACCGCCGATGCGACACCACAGTACGGCTCGGCCAAACCGAGCCCGGTCAGCAACCGCATTGCCGAACACATCGTCGACCTGCTGCCCAGGAACCCGACGTTGCAGATCGGGATCGGCTCGATTCCCGAGGCAGTGGTCAATGCGCTGGCCGCCGCCGACCTCGGGAAGATTCGGTTCACCGGGATGGCCACCGACGAGATGGTGGAACTGTTCGAGCGCGGCGTTATTCCCGCCGACGGCGACCAGCCCGCGATCTTGTCCCCGGAGTTGATGGGCACGCGGCGGCTGATGAGATTCGCCGACCGCAACCCTGCGCTGGCCGTCCATCCGTCGTCCACGGCACACAACGCTGATGTCTTGGCTCGCACGCCGCGCTTGGTATCGATCAACACCGCCATCGAAGTCGATGTCAACGCCCAGGTCAACAGCGAGGTGCTGCGAGGGCGCCAGATTTCCGGTGTCGGCGGCAGTCTCGACTTCGTCGACGCGGCCAGCCGATCAGCGGGTGGTCTGCGCGTGATCGCGCTGCCTTCGGCCACTCCGGACGGTTCACACCCGAGGATCGTCGATTCGGTGGCCGCGGTCACTATTCCGCGGTCGATGGTCGATGTGGTCGTGACCGAGTACGGTGTGGCTCGCCTGGATGGTCGCAGCGTCGCCGAGCGACAACAGGCCCTGATCGCGATCGCCCATCCCGCCCACCGACAGGCGCTTGCATCCGCCGCGGAGGTGATGGCGTGACCGTGCACCATCGTCGCGGCAAGTACCTCGAGGAACTCATCGTCGGCGACATCTACGAGCACCGACCCGGCCGTACCGTGACCGAGGCGGACAACGTGCTCTTCACCACACTGACGATGAACACCCAAAGCCTGCACTTGGATGCGGCGTTCGCCCAAACTCAGGAATTCGGCCAGCGCCTCGTCAACAGCTTGTTCACCATGTCGACCGTGGTGGGCCTCAGCGTCGCCGACCTCACCGAGGGAACAACGGTGGCCAACCTCGGATTCTCCGAAATCCGTTTTCCCGCACCAGCGTTCATCGGCGACACCCTGATTGCGGAGACTGAGGTCATCGACAAGCGGCTGTCCAACTCGCGGCCGGACCAGGGGGTGGTGACATTCGAGCACCGCGGCCGCAACCAGCGCGGGGAGATCGTCTGCACTGCGCGGCGGGCCGCCCTGGTGCTCTGCACCAGTTCATCAGCCGCCCGCAGCGGCTAGCCAGTTGTTCACTGCCGAGGAGTTGAAAATGGCCACAGCACAAGCGAATACCCGATCCGGAGACGGTGGGGTCACTGGTCGCGACGACGCCGTGATCGAGGTGCGCTGCCCCGCCGACGGACGGGTGGTGGGGTGTGTGCCCGGCATGGGGCCCGCCGCAGTGGCGGCGGCTGCCGCCCAACTGCGCGACGCCCAGCCGGCGTGGGAAGAACTCGGGCCGAACGGTCGGGCGATCCACATGCGAAGTTTCCTGGACTGGATCCTCGACAACGAATCCCGTTTGGTCGGCATCATGCAGGAGGAGACCGGCAAATCGTGGGGTGACGCTGCCCTGGAGATTTCGATGGCGGTGGACCTGATCAACTACTACAGCGCTCACGCCGCCGAATTCCTCGCCGACCGCAAGGTTGCCAGCTGGGGAGCCGGTGGCTTGACCAAGAAGCTGCGCGTCTTCGCCCGCCCCTATCAGCTCGTGGGGATGCTCACGCCGTGGAACGGCCCGCTGGGCGGTCCGATGCTCGATGGTGTGGCCGCCTTGATGGCAGGTGCTGCGGTGCTTTTCAAGCCATCGGAGTTCACCCCGTTGACATGGGGGGAGGCCACCCGAGGGTGGCTAGGAGACTGCTGAATTATTCCCGCGTGGCGGGTGGGGTTGTCCTGGGGTTTTTGGGGATGATTGATGGGTGCAGGGTCGCTCTGATGATCAGCGTGAGTTCTTGGATGCGGAGTCGGTTGCCGGGCATCTTCTGAAGTCTGACAGCGTGTTTGCCTTCCTGGCGGCGTACCGCAGGCAGTTGTTTCCCGAGGAGATGTTCGCCGATCTGTTCCCGTCGCGGCGGGGCCGTCCCAGCGTGCCTGCCGAAGTGATGGCTTCGGTGATCACATTGCAGGCCTTGCACGGGCTCTCGGATAACGAGACCGTCGATGCAGTCACCTTCGACCTGCGGTGGAAAGCCGCCTGTGGGCTCCCGATCACCGCTGGAGCGTTTCATTCCACGACGCTGACGTACTGGCGGCGCCGGTTGGCTGCCTCGGATCGCCCGAACCGGATCTTCGAGGCGGTCAAGACGGTCGTGGCCGCCACCGGGGCACTGACCGGCAAGACGCGGCGGGCCTTGGACTCCACGATCCTCGACGACGCCGTAGCTACCCAAGACACCGTGACCCAGTTGATCGGCGCGATCCGCAGAGTGCGACGAGAGGTCCCCGGAGCGGGCGAGGTGGTGGCGTCCCAGTGCAGCGCCCACGACTACGACGACCCGGGTAAACCGGCCATCACCTGGGATGACGCTGCGGCCCGGGAAATGTTGGTCAACGCTTTGGTCACCGATGCCCATCGGCTGCTGGGTCATCTGCCTGACCAGGAACTCGGCGTCCGCGCCGCTGAGGCGGTGGCGTTGTTGGCGTTGATCGCCGGCCAAGACGTCGAACCTGTTGACGATTCTGATGGCACCGATGGGCGGTGGCGTATCGCCCAGCGAGTCGCCCAGGATCGGGTGATTTCCACCGTCGATCCCGATGCCCGCCACGCGCATAAAAGCGTGCACCGCCGCCAAGACGGATTCAAAGCCCATATTGCGGTCGAGCCCGATACTGGCCTGATTACCGACTGCGCCTTGACCAAAGCCGGTGGTGCCGGCACCCACGACGCGGCAGTGGCTCCGCAGTTGCTGGCTGGTGAAAGTGCACCAGTGACAGTGCTGGCTGATTCGGCCTATGGCAGTGGGGATTTCCGCGCTCAACTCAGGAAGTCACGTCATCGCGATCGGGTCAAACCCGCACCCCTGCGCGCCGCTGTGCCCGGCGGGTTCACCATCGATGACTTCACTGTTGATCACCGCGGCCATCGCGTGACCTGCCCAGCGGGAGTGGCTCGGAGCATCAGCGCACGCGGCAACGCCACCTTCGGGGCCGCGTGCCGGGGCTGCGCGCTACGCCCACAGTGCACCACCAGCATCGACGGCAGAAGCCTGAAAATCGGGCCCCACGACGCACTTCAACGCGCTGCCCGTAAGAGGTCACAAAAACCACGGTGGCTCAACGAATATCGTCAACACCGCCCGATGGTGGAACGCACCATCGCCTGGCTGACACGCGGCAACCGCAAAGTCCGCTACCGCGGGGTCACCCGCAACGATCAATGGCTGCATCATCGCGCCGCCGCGGTGAACTTACATCGCCTAATCACCCTGGGATTGACCCACACCGGCGCTGGCTGGGCCATCGCCTGACCCCGGCACAGCCGGGTCTTGGCTCACCGGGCACCACATGCACCCTCAACACGGCCGCGGTGACACTCGTAACTGTCGACTCCCGGGTTTGACTCAACCACGGCCCACAGAGCGCTCTGAGGCACCCGCCCCCAACACACCTAATTCAGCAGTCTCCTAGAGGACATCGGGGCACCTCCGGTCCTGGCAAACGTGACCGGTGGTCCGCAGACCGGCGCGGCCGTGGTCGAAGAAGTCGACATGATCATGTTCACCGGCTCGACACGCACCGGTCGTAAAATCGCCGCCCGTGCCGGTGAGCGGCTGATCCCCTGCAGCTTGGAACTTGGCGGCAAAGATCCGATGATCGTCTTGTCCGATGCTGATATCGACCGTGCCTCCCGCGCCGCGGCGTGGGGCGCGATGTGGAATTCGGGCCAAATCTGTATCTCGGTGGAACGCGCCTACGTTGAAGCCCCCGTGTACGACGAGTTCGTCGCGAAGGTCACCGACAAAGTGAAAGGCCTTCGCCAAGGGATGGACCCGGACGGCAGCTTCAGCACCGACATCGGCGCGATGTGCACACCCGCTCAACTGGACATCGTGGAAAGCCACGTCAACGACGCGGTGGACAAGGGCGCGCGGGTGCTCACCGGCGGTAAGCGCGGCGAGAATGGTCAATTCTTCGAACCCACCGTGCTCGTCGACGTGGACCACAGCATGCTGTGCATGCGCGACGAAACCTTCGGTCCCACATTGCCGATCATGAAGGTCGCCGACGAAGCCGAAGCCGTTCGGCTGGCCAACGATTCGCGTTACGGCTTGAGTGCCAGCGTGTGGACCGGCGACCCTGCGCGTGCCGACCGGATCAGCCGCCAGCTCGAAGCGGGTGCGGTCAACCAGAACAACGTGATGATGAGCACTTTCCAGCTGACCATCCCGATGAGCGGCTGGAAGGAATCGGGTGTGGGCAGCCGCTCGGGCGGGGCCGCCGGAATCCTCAAGTTCTGCCGACAACAGTCGGTGGTGTCCGAGCGCATTCACCTGGGCTCCGAGCCGCACTGGTATCCATATGTGCCCAGGAAGAACAAGATCCAAGCCAAACTCGTGCGCCTGCTCGGCGCCCACGACTGGCGCCGCCGGTTGGGACTTCCGCCTCGGCGTTAGGCGCGTGCTTCGCCGTCCCGTAGCTTAGCCTCGATCCACCGGTGAGCTGTCGGTGTGAAGTCGATTTCGATTGTGTGCGTTGGGCCCGGGGTGTGCCGTGAGGTGGGTGTGTGTGATGGCCCGATCTCGGTATCGGCTTGTTCCTGTGGGTCTTTCGTCTCGTGCGGGCGGTTGGGGTTGCTCTGTTAGGCCAGCAGTGGCCGGTTTCGGCCAAACAGACTGTGGAACAGGGTGTTCCACGCGGTTTCCCAGGGCCAGTTGCGTGGCAGGTGCAGGGTCAGGCGTCGGGCCGAGGAGGCGATGCGTGCCGGCACGCTGATCAGGGTGCGGCGGATGGTGCCGGTGCGGGCTTTGGCCAGCGCTGGTCCGGTCAGGGTGGCCGCGGCGCGGGTGAGGTTGAACGCCATCGCTGCGCACACCAGCCAGGCGGCGTTGGCGCCGAATCGCCCCGAGGGCAGATGGGCCAGAGCAGAGTCTTTGAGGTCGGCGTGGACCTGCTCGATGAGCGCGTGGCCGCGGTGGGTCTTGTCGGCGGTGACGGTATCGAGGTCGGTGGTGGTGAAGAAGGCATGGAAGCGCCAGGTGTCGAACAGGGTGGTCTGCCCCTCGCCGCTGGCGGGGTTGAGGTCGGGGATGCGCCGCACCACCAGCCTGCCGGGGATCTGCTCGCTGGTTTTGCGGGAGCTGAACGCGGTGAAGTCGATCTCGGCGACCTCGGCGCGCGAGATCCAGCGCTGGGTGTTCTCGTCGTAGATCGCGTCGGTGTACTGGATCGGGATCCAGGCGTCCTCGGGTATGGCGGCGATGGCGGCTTTGACTTTTGGGTCCAGGCGCACGGTGATCGACACGTCGGCACCACCGCGCAGAGCAGCCGCCACGGTTGGGTAGCCGTAGAACGCCGAGTCGGCTCGCAGCAGCGGCCGGGTGGCTGCCGCCGAAGAGCGCAGTCGTGTCACGGTGGCCAGCGTGTCGCCGACGATGCGGGCAGCTCCACGTGCTGATCCGCAGGCGCCTTTGCGTAGGCGTTGGCCGCAGATGATCGGTGCACCATGCTCAGTGGTGAGCGTGGCGATCAGCGCATTTAACCCACGGACCCCGGAGTATCCGTAACCAGATCCCTGTTTGGTGTAGCCGTGCACTTCGATGATGGTGTCATCGAGATCAACACACACCGGACCGTCAACACCGGCCAGCACCGGAGTGCGTTCGTGCAGACCGGCCAGCAACCGCGCCGCCACGGCGTCGAGTTGGCGGACATGACCGAAGCTGAATTCGCGCAGGAACGATCCCAGCGTCGACGGGGCGTACGGGCGGTCGAACACGGTGCCCATCGCGCCGTGGCGCAGCAAGGCCATGTCATCGATGCTGTCAGCACCAGCTACCATGCCCGCGACCAGCGACAAGACTTTCGCCCCGGCGTTGGCGCCCTTGTCGGTCGGCACCGTGATGTGCTCATCAGCCAGGCTGCTCAACCCGCACTGATGAGCCAGAGCGGCCATCGGGACCAGCCCGGCACACGACACCAGATTGGGGTCATCAAAGCGGGCTGACGCCACAGGACGAGTGTGAGATAGTTGCATCTACGAGATGCCCTTCGTTCTGACCGAATGTGATCCTAGACAAATCCCATTCTTTCACCGCGACAGGGCATTTCGTTTTTACAACCCGCCCCAACTCCTATTCGATCGGTGGATCAAGGCTTAGTGGGTGCTGCGATTGCGCCCGGCTCGTTTTTCTACATTCATTCCGTCCTCCTGCGGATCGTGTGGTGTCCGTAATACGGCGGTATGCTGGCAAATTTACGCTACCGAGGGTGTTCCGCCGAGGCCACCCTGATAGTATAATCTAAACTAATTTAGAACCGCGTCCTGGCCGCCGACATGGCTCAGGCATACAAGGGAGAAGGCCGCTATGTCGATGACCTCGCCGGTGAGCCCGATCGATCAATCGCGCTTGGAACAGGCCATAGGCGTCGCCAATCTGCCGACGCTCACGATGGTGCTCTTTCAGTTGACCGGCGAGCAACGCTGGCTCCATGAACCTTTTCGGCCCACCCGTTCACCGGGGTTGAGTCCCAACGACTCCGGCGGATTCGAACCCGAGGTGGCCGACGAGATCCGCCGATGCGCAGTGTCCGCGATCTCGGCGTGGTCAAAGGGCAGGCCGGCCGCCGTTCCCCTGCCTGATCCTGATCTGTTGCGCACGATGCTGAGCATCTGCGTGGACGAGGAGGTTCCGCAGGAGTACGAGCGGGTGATGCGAGAGGAGATGGGGCTGGAGCCGACGGCAGCACCTGAACCCGTGGAGGTCGACGACTTCTCCGTCGTCATCATCGGCGCCGGTATTTCGGGCATCATCGTAGCTGCGCGGCTACAGCAACTCGGGATTCCCTTTGTCATCCTGGAACGTCACAGCGAGGTCGGTGGAGTGTGGCTGACCAACAGCTACCCGGGGTCGGGTGTCGACACGCCAAGCTACCTCTACTCCTTCTCCTTCTTCCCGCGTGACTGGTCGATGCACTTCGGTAAGCGCGACGAAATGGCGACCTATCTGCGAGAAGCTGTAGACCACTTCAATATTCGCCGCGACATCATGTTCGACACCGAGGTTCAGCGCGCGGAATACGACGAAAGTACCCAACGGTGGACGGTCTACGCCCGTTCCGGGGACGGCTCGATGAAACGCTATTCCGGCAACATCCTGATCAGCGCGGTCGGATTGTTCGGCAAGCCGAAAACACCCGACATCCCGGGCCTTGAGTCCTTCCGGGGACCGAAGTTCCACACCGCGGAGTGGCCCGACGATCTGGACCTCAGCGGAAAGCGTGTTGCCATCGTCGGAAGCGGCGCCAGCGCTATGCAGGTGGTGCCGGCCATCGTCGACAAAGTGCAGCAACTGACAATCTTCCAACGCTCACCGCAATGGGTCGCACCGTGCGCCGAGTACTTCGCGGCTATTCCCGAGGACGTGCACTGGTTGATGAACCACGTGCCGAATTACCATGCGTGGTATCGGTTTCGGCTGGCATGGTTGTTCAACGATCGCGTGCACCCGTCGCTGCAGATGGACCCGGAGTGGCACGATCCCGGCAGATCGCTCAACGCGGTCAACGACGCTCACCGGCGGCACTTCACGCGCTACTTGGTCGATCAGCTCGACGGTCGGCCAGACTTGATCGAGAAGTGCCTGCCGGACTACCCGCCCTTCGGCAAGCGCATGCTGCTCGACAATGGCTGGTTCGCTGCGCTCAAGCGGGACAACGTAGCGCTCGTTACTGACGCAGTCGCCGAGGTCACTGAGACAGGCCTCGTCACCACCACGGGGGAGAAGTTCGACGCCGATGTCCTTGTGTTCTCCACCGGATTCCAGACGATTCGCTACCTGCAGCCGATCGAGTTCGTCGGGCGGGGTGGGCAGCGGTTGAGCGACGTCTGGGGCGACGATGATGCCACCGCCTATCTCGGCATTACCGTGCCCCAATTCCCGAACCTGTTCCTGATGTATGGGCCCAACACGAACTCAGGTTCCGGCGGCTCCTACTTCTTCATTGGCGAGTCGCAGGGTCGGTACATCCTCGATGTCATCGCCAAGATGGTTCGCGAGGGCATTGGCGCGGTGGAATGCCGAGCCGAGGCACATGACCGTTGGGTGCGCGAGGTGGACGCGGAGCATTCGAAGATGGTGTGGAATCATCCCGGTATGACGACGTACTACCGCAATACAAGCGGTCGAGTTGTCACCAACTCGCCATATCGAGTCGTTGACTACTGGCTGATGACCCACGATGCCGACCTGGCCGACTACATCACCGAGCCGGCGCTGCGGCCAGACATTGCGGTAGGGCGATAAGCCGCCACACGCTCTGTTGATCCGACATCGCGACCTGTGATCCCATCTCACCTCAGGCCTCATGCGCGGCACGGCGCAGGCGCAGCAACAGGATTACCAGGGCAGGCTACGGAGTTGGTTCCGGCCCTTTGCATATCGGAACACATCGATCGACGTTGCTCCTAATCAACCTGTGCGCCAACAGGTCTCGACTGGAGTCGGTCGTCCCTCTCTTGGCTGCCGATGGCTCGTAGGGTGACCACCACGGTCACCACAATCCAGGCGAAGAACGCCACCAGTGACAGCCACCAGGAGAACAGGCCGTTCCAGGCCAGCGGTCCGTCCTGGAAGAACACATCCAGACTGGCCGGGCAGTACAGGAGCGCTGTCCATAGACAGAAGTAGCCGTACCACCGCGGGTACACCGGGTTGGCGCGCTGGTCAGTTAGCACAGCAATGCCGATGACCAGATTTTGAACGAAGATCGCGTAGATGATTCCGGTGAAGGGAAGCCAGCCCATGTCATTGAGTGTCTGGATCGCCTCGTGCGATCGGTCGGGCCGGTATGCCGCGACTTGGAAGTAGTAGAGCGCCGGGAAAAACGCAACGGGGAGCGTGCAGCCTATGCCGAGCTGGGCGTAGGTCAGCGGTGTGTGTAGGCCTTCGATCCGTTTGAGCTGCACCGAGATTGCTGCAGAGAAGGGGACGAAAAAGACCAGCGCGTACATGCTCAGGACCATCCCGGTACGGATGGTGTGGGCGTTGTCGCGGTAGAACTGCGCGACATCTGCTGCTGCTCGAGCCGGAGGTGGAGGTGGTATGTATCGGGCGACCAGCCCAAATCCGACGAAAAATAAGACTGTGAATAGGACGCCGCTCCACACGCATAGTCGCTGTGAACTGGTGCGATTCACGCTGACTCCCTTGTTACCACTTCATGGTCGAATCAATATTCTAATCCGAATCATATCGAGCAGGACGCCGTTTCTCGTGCGCATCCGCTGGCCGACCGGCTCGCGACGCTTTTGGCTGCGGCGCGGGTTGTCCCGCGCTCTCGCCCCCCTCCCGACTCCCCCCGAAACCCGCAGGAGAACCGCGAGAGGGTTACCTGACAAAGAACCGAAAAATTGCTGCGGACGTCAGACAGTCGAATGGCGACTCGGACAATCACTGCCTGTCATTTGCAACTTCTTGCTTTGAATGTGATCCAAGTCTAACTTAGATTTGGTTCGTCCAGGGTGGCGCTGGTGCCGCCCTTGACGATGTCGTCACAGGGAGGAAGACGCCATGGTTGGCGCGCGAAGCGATGGAGCTGTCCTGTTCGGTGAGGGCGGGGCTTCCTGGGGGGACCCGCCGACGCCTCACGCGGAGGGGCGCGCAGGCCGCCCGGAGGCGACCCACAGGACCCTCGCAAGTGAAACCCGCTACCGAGCGGTCGCGTCCAAACCGGTTCGCGCATTCGGTGACTTCGTTGCGATGTCACTGGACACCGCTGTGGCGATCGTGACGAAACCGATTGCGTGGCGGGAGTTCTTGCTGCAGTCGTGGTTTGTGGCCCGGGTGTCGTTGCTGCCGACCGTGCTCTTGGCCATCCCTTTCACGGTGCTTCTGGTCTTCACGTTCAACATCTTGTTGGTCGAGCTGGGTGCCGCAGATCTATCGGGTACCGGCGCAGCCTACGGAGTGGTGTCCCAGCTGGGGCCGGTCGTGACAGTCTTGGTAGTGGCCGGGGCGGGTGCCACGGCAATGTGCGCTGACCTGGGGGCGCGCACCATCCGCGAGGAACTTGACGCGCTCAAAGTGATGGGGATCGACCCGATTCAGGCGCTGGTCGTGCCACGAGTGCTGGCGGCCACCGTCGTTGCGACACTGCTGTCCTCGGTGGTGATCCTGGTCGGTCTGACGGGCAGCTTCGCCTTCGCGGTGTACGTCCAGCATGTCACCCCCGGAGCCTTCGTCGGGGGTCTTACGTTGCTCACCGGACCCGCCGATGTGGTGATCTCCACTATCAAGGCCACCTTGTTCGGTATGAGCGCTGGACTGATCGCTTGCTACAAGGGGATCTCAGTCGGAGGGGGCCCGGCCGGGGTCGGGAACGCTGTCAACGAGACCGTGGTGTTCACCTTCATGGCGCTGTTCGCCATCAACATCATCACCACCGCGGTCGGCGTCCAGGTGACGATATGAGCGCCGGTGTCCCGAGCAAGCTCCGCCCGAGGCTCCATCGCGCCGTGGCGGCATCGGTGGACGGTTTGACCACGATCGGCACCCAGGCGCAGTTCTTCGCAGGCACCATCGGTGCGATCCCTACCGCCTTCGCCAAGTACAAGACCGAAATGGTGCGGCTGATCGCCAACATGAGTCTTGGCGCGGGCGCGCTGGCTGTCATCGGAGGCACCGTCGTCATCGTCGCCTTCCTGACGTTGTCGACGGGCGCACTGATCGCGGTGCAGGGCTACACACAGTTCTCCAATATCGGGGTGGAGGCCTTGACCGGATTCGCTTCGGCGTACTTCAACGTGCGACTGATCGCACCTTCGGTTGCCGCCATCGGAATGGCTGCCACCATCGGAGCCGGTGCCACGGCGCAACTGGGCGCGATGCGGATCAACGAGGAAATCGACGCGCTGGAAGTGATCGGCATCCGTTCGGTGGCTTATCTGGCGGCCAATCGGGTCGTCGCCGGGGTGATCGTGGTGATTCCGCTGTACTGCGTCGCGATGCTGATGGCCTTTCTGGCCGCCCGGTTCGGCACGACGTTCATCTATGGACAGTCGACCGGTGTGTATGACCACTACTTCAACACGTTCCTCAATCCAACCGACATGGTGTGGTCGTTTGTTCAGGTGATCGTCATGGCGATCGTCATCATGCTGGTGCACACCTACTACGGCTTCACCGCCTCGGGCGGGCCTGCGGGCGTCGGGGAAGCAGTGGGACGTGCGGTGCGCGCGTCCCTGATCTCTGCCGTGTTCGTCACTCTGTTCATGACACTGGCCATCTATGGACAGTCCGGCAACTTCCACCTGTCCGGATAGCCGCCATGGATGTGAGTTGGAAGCAAAGGCGTATCCACCCAATATGGTGGACACTCGGGCTTTTTGCCGTCATCGCCACGATCGTGGTGGTGTGCGCCGGCCTGTTCATGGGATCGTTCAATACCTACACCCCGGTAATATTGGCCTCGGACCGGACCGGTTTGGTGATGGAGACCGGCGCGAAGGTCAAGCTCCGTGGCGTCGAGGTCGGCCGCGTCGCGGGCATCAAATCCGGCACGCAGCCGGTGAGCCTGACATTGGAAATGTTCCCCGATCAGCTCCGCTACATCCCGGCCAATGTCGAAGCCGAGATCCGAGCCACCACCGCGTTCGGCGCAAAGTATGTCGACCTGGTCTATCCCGAGAATCCCAGCCCCAAACGCCTGGCGGCAGGGCAGGTGCTGCAGTCGCGCAACGTCAGCACAGAAGTCAACACCGTCTTCGAAAATCTGGTCGGGGTGCTGGACCAGATCGACGTCGCCAAGCTCAACGCCACACTGACCGCCTTCGCCGACGGCGTGCGCGGTCAGGGACCACGCATCGGTGAAGCGACAACTGCGGCCAACGAAGTCCTGCTCGAGATCAACCCGCGAATGGACACCGTGGCCCAGGATTGGCGCTCCTTCAAGGGATTCAACGACACCTACAGCGTTGCCGCCCAAGACATTCTGGCCACGCTGAATGCAGCGAGCTCGACCAGTTCCACCATCACCAGCCATGCCAAGGATCTGGATGCATTGCTGCTCAACGCAATCGGGCTCTCTACCAGCGCCACCAACCTGCTGGGTGCGAACAAGGACAACCTGGTGCAGGGAATCAACGAGCTGACGCCGACGACGGACCTGTTGCTGAAGTACAACCCGGTGTACACCTGCATGCTGCAGGGGGCGAAATTCTTCCTCGACAACGGCGGCTATGAAAATATCGGCGGCAATGGCAAGTCCATCATCCTCGACGCCGCGATCCTGCTGGGTGATGACCCGTACAAATACCCCGAGAACCTGCCGATCGTGGCAGCCAAGGGCGGTCCTGGCGGCAAGCCCAGCTGCGGCTCGTTGCCCGATGTGCGGAAGAACTTTCCGGTCCGCAAGCTCATCACCAACACCGGGTGGGGCACCGGCCTGGACTGGCGCCCCAACCCCGGCATCGGCCACCCCTGGTATGTCGACTACTTCCCGGTGACTCGGGCGGTGCCCGAGCCGCCGAGCGTGCGCGGCGAGGGTCCGCCGGCCATTGGACCGGTGCCCTACCCGGGCGCGCCGCCGTACGGGGCTCCGCTCTACGGGCCCGGCGGTGTGCCGCTCTATCCCGGGGTGCCGCCCGCACCGCCACCACCACAACCGTCGCCGTGAGGCAGCCGAGCAATCGAGGAATGCATTCGTGAAAGACAAACTCAGACCGGCCGTGTGGCGGTTCGCGATCTTCACAGTGGTGTGCCTGATGGGCGCGTTCGCCGTGATGGCGATCTTCTCGCAGTTGCGGTTTCGCCCCGAAACGACCTACCGCGCCGAGTTCACCAATGTGACGGGTCTAGAGCCCAACAACCTAGTGAGGATCGCGGGGGTGGAGGTCGGCAAGGTCAAGACGATCTCCATAGAAGGCCCGGTCGCGCTGGTGGAGTTCTCCGCCGACGACACGGTGGTGCTCACCCAAGGCACTAGGGCTTCCATTCGGTGGGCTGACCCGATCGGCGGCCGCTACCTCGCCTTGGAGGAGGGCGTCGGCGGGGTCGGGCGCCTCAATGCCGGCCAGGCCATTCCTGTGGACCGGACCGAACCAGCGCTGGATCTGGATACCCTGCTAGGCGGGTTCCGGCCGTTGTTTCGCGCCCTGAATCCCGCGCAGGTGAATGCGCTGTCGGCTCAGCTGATACAGGCCTTCCAGGGTGAAGGTGCCACGATCAGCTCATTTCTCAGCCAGGCCGCCATGGTGACAAATACCCTCGCCGATCGAGACACCTTGGTACAGCAGGTGATCGATAATCTCCACTCCGTGCTTGGCTCTCTGGGAGACCAGAGTAGCCAGTTCGAGAAGGCAGTCGATTCACTGTCGGAGTTGGTGGCCGGCCTCGCAGCCCGTCGCGACGACATCAGCAACGCGGTGGCCTACACCAACGCCGCGGCCGGAACGGTTGCCGACCTCCTGCAGCAAGCCCGACCACCTTTTCAGAACACCGTGCATCAGATGGACCGCACGGCCGGGAACGTCGTCGCCGACCACGGCTACTTCGACAATCTGCTCAACACACTGCCCGACACCTATAAAGCGCTGAGCCGATTGGGCATCTACGGCGACTATTTCACCTTCTACCTGTGCGATCTGCTGTTGAAGGTCAATGGCAAAGGCGGACAACCGGTTTACATCAAGTTGGCCGAACAAGCGAGCGGACGGTGCACTCCGAAATGAAGACCTTCTCCGAACGCAACCCGATGATCCTCGGCGCGATCGGGTTTGCCCTGATCAGCGGAATCGTGGTGCTGGCCCTGCAATACCAGAAACTCCCGTTCATCAATTCGACGCAGAGCTACTCTGCGTACTTTGCCGAGGCGGGCGGGCTTCAAGCCGGCGCGCCGGTTCAAGTCATGGGCCTACGGAAAGGGAAGGTGTCGCGCGTCGAGCTCGATGGAGCACGGGTGCTCATCGAATTCGACCTCGACGACGGCGTGCGCCTGGGCGATCGAACCGAAGCCGCGATCAAGACGAAGAGCCTCCTGGGTGCCAAATTCCTCGAGATCGCACCCCGCGGCGACGGTGAACTATCGCAAACCATCCCCATCGAGCGCACCACCGCGCCCTACCAGTTGCCAGACGCGCTCGGCGACCTCTCGGGAACCATCAGCGAACTGAACACCACACAGGTGTCCGACGCGCTCGACACCCTCGCGCAGACGTTCGCGCACACCGCCCCCGACGTGAGGGTAGCCGTGGACGGCGTGGCACGATTCTCCGAGACGCTCAACGAGCGAGACGCGCAGCTGCGAAACCTGTTGGCGAACGCCGCGAAGGCCACCACCGTGCTAGCCGAGCGCAGCGACCAAGTGGTGAGCCTCGTCGCCAACACCAACGCCCTGCTCGCACAGTTGCAGACACAGAGCAGTGCATTGGATCAGATTTCACAGAACCTTTCGACGTTCGCTCAGCAACTGTCGGGTTTCATCGCCGACAACCGCGCTCAGTTGCGGCCCGCGCTGGATAAGCTCAACGGCGTGTTGACGATCGTCGACAACCGCAAAGGTCAAGTGCAGCAGTCGATCAAATACCTGAATCAGTACGCGCTGTCGCTGGGCGAATCGGTGGCTTCGGGCCCGTTCTTCAAGGCCTACGTCGCCAATCTGCTTCCCGGTCAGTTCGTGCAGCCCTTCGTAGATGCCGCGTTCTCCGATCTCGGGCTCGATCCCAGCGTGTTATTGCCCTCCGAGCGCACCGACCCGCAGGTCGGTCAGCCGGGCACCCCGGCACTGCCGGTGCCCTTCCCGCGCACCGGTCAAGGCGGCGAACCGCATCTCACGCTTCCCGACGCGATCACCGGAAAGCCCGGCGACCCCCGCTATCCCTACCGCGAACCTCTCCCACCTCCACCACCGGGCGGTCCACCGCCCGGGCCGCCGGCCTTGGTGCCCCCCGAACTTGCAGTCACACCGGTGCCCACGCCGGCACCAGTAAATGAACCGGCACCCGGACAGACACCCTCGCCCAGCGCACCTGCACCCGGCCCCACCACGCCAGCCGAGGCAGGACAATGACCAACACGCGAATCAGCAGAATCGCCTTGGCGATCGTGCTCACGATGTGCCTCGTCGCGGGAGTTGTTGTGGCAGTGCAGATGCGCACCTCGATAGGCAAGACCCTCATGGTCGGCTACTTTGACAACAGCAACGGTCTGTACGCCGGGGACGAGGTGCGCATCCTCGGCGTCCCGGTCGGGGAGATCGACACGATCGAACCTCAGGCGCAACGCGTCAAGATCTCATTCTGGGTCGACAACAAATACAAAGTCCCCGCCGGCGTGACAGCCGCGATTGTGTCGCCGCAGCTCATCACATCGCGGGCTATCCAGCTCACGCCGGCATACACCAGCGGACCCGTGATGGACTCCGGCGCCGTCATCCCGCAGGAGCGTACCGCTGTTCCGGTGGAATGGGATGATCTGCGCACGCAGTTGCAGACGCTCACCGACATGCTGCAGCCAACCCAGCCGGGCGGGGTCAGCACCTTGGGTGCGTTCATCAACACCGCGGCGGACAACGTGCGCGGCCAAGGCGTCAACATCAGGGATGCGCTGATCAAGATGTCGCAGGCGTTCTCCATCTTCGGCGATCACAGCCAGGACATCTTCGGCACCATCAAGAACCTCTCGGTCCTGGTATCCGCTCTGCAGGACAGTACGACCGTGCTCGGGCAGCTGAACCGGAACTTGGCCGCGGTGACCGCATTGCTGGCTGACAACCCCGATCAAATCGGGCAAGCCGTAGCCGATCTCAGTACCGCGGCCAACGACGTACAGAGCTTCGTGGCCGACAACCGCGACGCCTTGGGCACCACGACGGACAAGTTGTCCTCGATCTCTGCGGCGGTCATCGACAGTCTCGACGACATCAAGCAGACGTTGCACATCGCGCCGAACGCGTTTCAGAACTTTCTCAATATCTACCAACCGTCGCAGGCCGCGCTGACAGGCGCGTTGGCGCTCAACAACTTCGCCAATCCGATCACCTTCCTGTGTGGGGCGATCCAAGCGGCGTCGCGCCTCAACAGTGAGCAGGCGGCCAAACTCTGCGTGCAATATTTGGCGCCCATCGTCAAGAACCGTCAGTTCAACTTTCCGCCACTGGGTGAGAACCTCTTCGTCGGCGCGGCCGCACGACCCAACGAGCTCACCTACAGTGAAGACTGGCTGCGTCCGGACTACGTCCCGCCGATGGCGGCCGTGCCATCCGGCGGGCCCCCGGGGCCGCAGCCCCCGGCCGAAGCGCCATTACCCGCGGAAGCGCCTGCGCCCACTGATCCATCGGCAGGATTGCCCGGCATGATGGTGCCCGGGGGTGGGTCGTGAGCCGTAACCGTCTGCGATACCTGGGCCGTGGCGCGCTGTCTATCATGGTGCTCGCCGCGTTGTCGGCGTGTCAGTGGCAGGGCCTGAACTCGCTGCCACTGCCCGGTACCGAGGGCGGTGGCCCGGGCGCCTACGTGGTGACGGCGCAACTGCCCAACGTCGCTTATATGGAACCCAATGCACGTGTGCGTGTCGGTGACGCGACAGTCGGCAACGTCACCAAGATCGAGCGTCAGGACTGGCATGCGCTGGTCACGATGAAGCTCAACGGTGACGTGGATTTGCCCTCGAACGCCACCGCCAAAGTCGGTCAGACCAGCCTGTTGGGCTCACTACACATCGAGTTGGCACCGCCCACCGATATCGCACCGCAAGGCAAACTTCACAACGGTTCGTTGATCCCGTTGTCGAGAGGCGGCGCCTATCCCGCGACCGAGCAGACCCTGTCGGCGATGTCGCTGCTGCTCAACGGCGGCGGCCTGGGCCAACTTCAGGACATCACCGCGGCCTTCAGTACAGCATTCGCCGGGCGCGAGAAGGATCTCAAGAGCCTGATCACCCAACTCGACCAATTCATCACGAAGCTCAACGATCAAACGGGCGACATCATCGCCGCCACCGAGAGCCTCAACCATCTGGTCGGCCAGATCGCCGACCAGAAGCCCGCCTTGGACAAGGCGTTACGCACCATTCCCGACGCGCTCTCGGTTCTTAGGGAACAGCGCAACAATCTGGCTGATGCCCTGGACACCTTCGGCAAATTCAGCGCCTTGACCGCGGACACCGTCAACCAGACGAAGGACAATCTGGTCAAGGAGCTCCGTGCTCTCGGGCCCGTCTTTGAGTCACTGGCCAACGCCGGGCCGGACCTGACCCGCTCACTGAGCTTCCTGGGCACCTTCCCGTGGCCGAAGGAGACGCTGACGAACTGGGTTCGCGGTGACTACGCCAACCTCACCGCCATCATTGACCTCACTTTGAGCCGAATCGACTCTTCTTTCTTCACCGGCACCCGCTGGGAGGGCGACCTCACCGAACTGGAACTGCAATGGGGTCGAACGATTGGACAGCTTCCCAGCCCCTACACCTCCGGCAATCCGCTCGTCGTTCCCTACCAACACAATCAGGGGCCATAGCATGCGCCTGAACCGACACACCGTCATCCAGTTGGCCATCTTCTCCACCGTCGCCCTGGTTGCTGGCGCCGTGATGCTCTTTGGCTACTTCAAGGCGCCGGTCACCTGGTTCGGTATCGGCCAGTACCAGGTGACGGTGCAACTTCCACAGGCCGCCGGTCTGTACAAGTCCGGCAACGTCACCTACCGCGGCACCAAGGTCGGCCGCGTCGAAGGTATCCATCTCACCGACACCGGTGTTGAGGCCGTGCTGTCACTACGCTCCGACGTGCCGATACCCTCCGACCTCCAAGCCGAAGTGCACAGCGTTTCGGCAGTCGGCGAACAGTACGTCGCACTCGTCCCGCGCAGTGCCGACGCACCACCGCTGAAGGACGGCGACGTCATACCAGTAAGCAACAGCCAGGTACCACCAGACATCAACACGCTGCTCGACGCCACCAACCGGGGCCTGCAGGCGATCCCGCGGGAAAACCTCACCACCGTGATCGACGAAAGCTACACGGCCATAGCAGGATTGGGTCCCGAGATATCTCGATTTGTCAAGGGCTCCACCCAGCTGGCGATCGACGCCCGCATCAATCTGGAACCGCTGACCGCGCTAATCGATCAGTCCCAATCCGTGCTGGACTCGCAAAGCCAAAATTCTGACGCGATCGACGCGTGGGCCACAAACCTCGCGACCATCACCAGCCAACTCCAAGACAACGACGAGTCAGTGGCCGCACTCTTGGAGAAGGGTCCCGCAGCGGCAGACGAGGCCAGACAACTCGTCGACCGACTTCAACCGACCCTGCCGGTGTTGCTGGCCAACCTGGTGAGTGTGAACACCGTTGCGATCGTCTACCAGCCCGCCATTGAACAACTGCTGGTATTGCTGCCCGCGGGAACCGCCGAATTCCAGGGTATGTCTGTGCCGAACATGAATACCAAGCAGGCATACCGGGGTCTGTTCTTGGACTTCAACCTCAACATCAATATCCCACCACCGTGCAACACCGGGTTCCTACCTGCCCAGCAGCAACGCACGCCCACATTCGAGGACGCACCGGACCTCGGGCCCGGCGACATGTACTGCCGCATCCCGCAGGACTCACCGTTCACTGCCGTACGCGGCGCGCGGAATTATCCATGTCTAGCGACGCCCGGCAAACGCGCCCCCACCGCCAAAATGTGCGAGAGCGACGAACAATACGTACCCCTCAACGACGGCACCAACTGGAAAGGCGATCCGAACGCCACTCTGTCGGGACAGGCGGTCCCCCAACTGCCGCCAGCCCCCCCGCCGGAGCTGCCAGCGCCCCCGCCGCCGCCCCTCGCGACCGCCAGCTACGACCCAGCGACCGGCGCCTACATCGGACCCGACGGACACGTCTACACCCAAGCCGACCTCGCACGATCAGCCCCCGAGGAGCAGACATGGCAATCGATGTTGATTCCCCCGACAGAGAAATAGACCCAATCACCGCCGGCGAACCGCAGCACGGAAGCCGCGGAGAAGAGGCAACCTCGGATGGATCCCGGCGGCATACACCCACGGCGGATCCCGACAGGTCACCGGACTCCGATGCCGCGCCGGCCCCCGGCACGCGCTCGGGATCCGATCGGCCATGGTCGGTGCACTGCTTGTTGTTGTGTTGCTGATCGGTCTCGCGGCCTGGTCAGGCTACCGGGCCTTCGAGTCGAGTCGCGCGGAGGACCAGCGCAATCTGTTCCTGCAGGTGGGTCGTCAAGTGGCATTGAACTTGTCGACCATTGACGCGAGAAACGCGGACACCAATGTGCGACGTATTCTTGACCCGACCGGCACATTCCATGACGACTTCCAGCAGCGGTCTCAGGCATTCGTCGAATTAGTTCGGCAAGCGCAGTCGAAATCTGAGGGCGCGGTGACAGAAGCGGGACTGGAGTCCCAGCAAGGAAATGTGGCGCGGGTCCCGGTAGCGCTGACGGTGAAGACGGTGACCCCAGGTACACCCGGTGGGCCGCCGCGGTCCTGGCGCATGCGGATCCATCTACAAGATGACGGTGTCGGTACCAAAGCATCGAACGTCGAGTTCGTCCCGTGATGCCCGGTCTACGGTCGCATATTCGAGTCGGCGCTGCCGGCAATTGCTTATGAGGCCCGAGCACCAGTCGACTATTCGACCGGACGTAGCGATGTGGAGAAACGCCGACGCCGTCAACCCAGCAACCCCGACGGATCCGAACATGCCGCGGGCAAACGGTGCCTCGACATTGGCCGACTTGACCGAAGCCGTCGAACTTCCCACCACATGTGTCAGCGAAGAGTATGGGAGCACGACTACCGCGAGGCTGAACCAACCCAGGTCAAGTCCAGGGACGTGGTGTACGACGTCGTCGTGTGATTCTTCGAGGTGATGGTTCAGGCGGTCAGTGTCGCCGGGGTGGCCTCCTGTTCGGTCGGGGTGTCGTTGACTGTGCGTGATTTGCTCAGGACGTCGAGGCCGAGGTAGCGCCGGGATTCGGCCCATTCGTCGTGTTGTTCGGCCAGGACGGCTCCGACGAGGCGGATGAGGGCGTTGCGGTCGGGGAAGATACCGACGACGTCGGTGCGCCGGCGGATTTCCTTGTTGAGCCGTTCCTGGGGATTGTTGGACCAGATCTGGCGCCAGATCTGTTTGGGAAACGCCGTGAACGCCAGCAGATCCGGCCGTGCCGCTTCGAGGTGATCGGCGACCGTAGGTAGCTTGTCGTCCAGGGCGTCGATGATCCGGTCATATTGTGCAGCAACGGATTCAGCATCAGGCTGGTCGAACACAGAGTGCAGCAGGGTGCGCACCCAGGGCCACGACGACTTCGGGGTCACCGCCATCAGGTTGGTCGTGTAGTGGGTTCTGCAGCGCTGCCACGTCGCACCGGGCAGCGTGGCGCCGATCGCGGCGACAAGCCCGGCATGGGCGTCGCTGGTGACCAGTTTGACCCCCGACAGGCCGCGGGCGGTCAGAGCCCGCCAGAACGTTAGCCAGCCGGCGCCGTCCTCGGCGGTGGTGACATCGATGCCGAGGATTTCGCGGTAGCCCTCGGCGTTGACCCCGACCGCGATCAGCGCGTGCACGTTGACGACCCGGCCGCCCTCGCGGACCTTGAGCACCAGGGCGTCGGCAGCGACGAACGTATACGGGCCGGCATCGAGCGGTCGGGTGCGGAAGGCCTCGACGGCGGCGTCGAGCTCTTTGGCCATCACCGACACCTGCGACTTCGACAGGCTGGTGATGCCGAGGGTTTCGACGAGCTTGTCCATCCGCCGCGTCGAGACACCGAGTAGGTAGCAGGTGGCGACCACGGTGGTCAGGGCCCGCTCGGCGCGTTTGCGGCGTTCCAGCAGCCAGTCCGGGAAGTAGGAGCCCTGGCGCAGCTTCGGGATCGCGAGATCTAATGTGCCTGCGCGGGTGTCGAATTGGCGGTGCCGGTAGCCGTTGCGGGAGTTGGTCCGCTCGGTGCTGCGTTCGCCGTAGCTGGCGCCGCACAGGGCGTCGGCTTCGGCACCCATCAGGGTGTGGATGAACGTGGCGAGCAGCTCGCGCAGCACGTCGGGATGTGTGGTGGTGAGTCGTTCGGCCAGCACGGTGGGCAGGTCGATATTCTGGGCAACGGTCATCGCGTGGTTCCTTTGCTCGAGTGACTTTGACGGGTCCCTCGAAGAATCACGCGATGACCCTCAATCAGTCGGCTACGACACGCCGGTACCGCTAATCAGGTCCGACTCATACACCACTCTGCTGGACGCAACCCCAACCCAAGCGGTCCACGCCACCCATGACGCCTGGAACACTGATATCGCGGCGCGCAGAGACGCATTCACGGTCAGAACAAAGTTCGCCTGATCACGGCTGCCCGCTACATCATGTTAGCCGTGTCCACCCACCATGATCGAGGCGAAAGCGAGCGACACCGCCTCTACGGTCGGGTCACATTGCAAGGGCCGAGCATTGCTGATGTCGAAGTGCAACCACGGGAAGAACGGACCGCCGAGGAGATCGCCCGATGAGGGTAAAGGCCGCAATGCAACGCTACGCCGTCACGCCAGCGGTGATGCTGGTTACCGCCACCACGCTGTTAGTGACCTCGCCTGCTGCCTCCGCTGACAACAAGCGGCTCAACAACGGCGTCTTCGCCAACATTTACACCGCTCAACACCAGAACGGCTGTACTACAGAACCCCGGTTGGACGAACGTCTCATCGAAGCTGCGCGACGGCACACGTTCGACGTGCGCGACAACCGTTTCGTCGACGGCGACATCGGTTCGGACGGGTCCACGCCGCAGGACCGAGCCAACGCGGCCGGCTTCCAAGGCAAAGTGGCCCAAACGGTGGCGATCAACCCCGCCCTGTCCATAAACGGAATCGAGATCCTCAACCAGTGGTGGCACGACGCCCACGCGCGCGCGATCATGCAGGACTGCGCCAACACGGCCATCGGAGTGTGGTCTGAGAACAGCCTTGACCGCAGCGTGGTGGTCGCGGTCTACGGCCAACCCGGCAACGCCCCAATCAAGTAAACGAGTAATGGAGGTACCGCGATGACCCGAAAAACTGCGAAGAGGCAAGCTAGCGGTCGCCAGGCGATCGTCTGCGGTACGTGCGCGAGGGTCACCCGCGCAGAGCAAAACCGCGACACGATGGATGGCGTCGGCGCCCGTGCGGAAAACCAGACGCCACCCTGGAATCACTCAGCACCCGAACTGAGCCCGACACCAGTTCGTATGCTCCAGATTTCACTGGCGCAGTACTGGACTACTCACGAATGACCGACTGGATCTTGCCGCGTGTGGTGACGGCTATCAATTGTCGGAGGCGGACGTCATCGAAGCGTCTACACCCGACATTCGTGCCCGAAGAGCTAGGCGGCGCGGCGTTGTCGGGCGAGCGATACGGACGTGGTCCGACAGCGTCTCCGGCGAGGGTCTGGCCCCGCACTTATCACCGCCGACGTAGCCACAACGGATATGTGTGCGCTCAAGCAATGTCAGCACAACGAAGTCGGCACTTGCTGCTCCACGCGGTGGCGCTGGCGACGTTGGGGTTTGCATCGACCGTTTTCGGCCCCGCGGACACAATAGTGACGGCAAGGCCCTCGCCGAGCCCGGCAGACAAACCTTCGTGCGCCTACACGTTGTCCCTGCCCCAGCTGGTTGAGGTTTCGGGCGCCAACATGGTGACCGCAACCGTTACTCCATACCCATGCACCGGGTCCATTGTTCCCACCCGGCAAGTCGTCTGCATCAACGCAGAAGGAAGCTCCGGCGCCGGTCAATGTGCGAGCCGCCCCGCTGAGTCTACCGCGCAGGTGTACTTCACCCCGTACGTTCCGGGGGCCACGTACATCTCGAGCGGCAAGGGCTGCGGCGTGGAGCTCGCCCGGACCGCGGGCGGCCCCCAGAGCGCGGTCTGTGTAGGCCTGGGCCCATATTCGGCCGTCTTGTGACTATTCGCGAAACGATCGCATAGGCGTCACCGACGCTAGCGATCGACGCGGCAATCCCCTCCAGGACAAGGTTTTCCGCGAACGCGATCGACGACTAGCAGCTTGCAGGAACGACTCCGCGCGAGATGTCAGCGGTGACACCGTGCGATTTCTGGGACAACCGTTCGGTTCTAGGATTCGACATTTAGATGGCAAAGCCCGGCCGGCATTTCAATGGCAATGCCACGGTTGTACCTGGTCGACGCGCGGACAAATGACACGCAATTTGGCAACCTACAGCTGCTGTAGGTTGCCATTCGCGATGGCGGCAGTTGGCAATTCCCAAAACGTTGACGTGGGTGAACGCCGAGCTGACGGTGGCGATGGACTGGTACAGCCGCTGCATCACCGGGTTGCGGCTGACCCCGCTGTCGACGAAATCCATTGACGCGGCAGCGGTGTGCGACCCCGGCGGTCGTGCCCGACACCCTGGGTGTGGATCACGGCACCCCTGTGCACGACACGAACTCGAGAACAAGGATGGTTTCAATGGATCAGCATTCTGCCCCGGTTGGAACCGACGACGTGTACGCGGCTCTGCCAAGGGCGTTGGAACTGGCGACCGAATACCTCCAGGGTCTGCCACACCGGCCGGTCGACGCGAAGACGAGCTATGACCAGGTCGTCGACGCACTGAGCGGCCCGCTGCCCGACCAAGGTACGAATGCGGTCGCGGTAGTCGAGCGGTTGGCCGCCACTCTCGGTCCGGCAACCATTGCGTGCGCCGGCCCTCGCTACTTCGGCCTCGTCGTCGGAGGAACGCTACCCGCGGCGCTGGCTGCCGACTGGCTGGTTTCGACCTGGGACCAGACCGCGTACAGCCGGATGTCGTCGCCGGCCGGCGCTGCGATCGATGCCGTCACCGAGCAGTGGGTTCTCGACGCTCTCGGGCTGCCCCCGCGCGCGGCCGTCGGGTTCGTCACCGGAGCCACGGCGGGAAACGTCGTCGGGTTGCTTTCCGCACGGCACGTTCTCTTGGCGCGGCAAGGCTGGGACGTCGAGGCCGATGGGCTCGCCCAGGCGCCCCGTGTTCGCGTACTCGTGGGCGACGAGGTCCATCCCTCCGTACTGCAGGCGTTGCAGATGATCGGTCTTGGATCGCGCCGCGTCGAGCGCGTAGCAGTCGACGCACAAGGAGCGATGAGAGCCGACGCGCTCGCCGACGCGCTCGCCGCCGACTCCGACCCCGCCATCGTGTGCGCACAAGTCGGCAACGTGAACTCCGGAGCATGCGACCCGATGTCAGAGATCGTCGCGGCGACCCACGAGCACGGCGGCTGGATTCACGTCGACGGCGCATTCGGACTATGGGCTAGCGCATCGCCGCGACTGTCGGCACACGTCCGAGGTGTCGAGCTGGCCGATTCCTGGTCGACCGACGCACACAAGTGGCTCAACGTCCCCTACGACTGCGGCCTGGCCATAGTCGCCGATCCCCAAGCTGCCCGCTCCGCACTAGGCGCCAACACCAGCTATCTGCCCACAAGTGCCGAGCGCGAACCCGGCGTCCTGGTGCCCGAGATGTCCCGGCGTGCACGCGCGGTACCCGTCTACGCAGCATTCGCGTCGCTAGGCAGGCAGGGGTTGCGACAACTGATCGAACGCTGCTGCGAGCATGCCCGCCGCCTGGCCGAGACGATGCAAGCCTCCGACGGCTTTTCTGTATGCAACGACGTGGTGCTCAACCAGGTCCTGATCCGTGCCGACGACAGCGACGAGCGCACCTGGCATGTAGCTGAACACGTGCGACGCAGCGGAGAGGCGTGGGTCGCGGGAACCGAATGGCACGGTCGAGCGGCGATACGCGTGTCCTTCTCCAACTGGGCGACTGCAGACGACGACGTCGACCGTCTCGCTGAAGCGCTGCGGCAATCGCTGGCGGCGGCGCGTAAGGCTCAGCAGGAGTAGGGCCAAGGCTGAGGCTTAGCCGCGCCGTATGGCTGACGTGGCCAGATCCGCCATGTGGATGGCAATACTCCTCCGCCATCTCTTTGGCAAGGCAAGAGAAGCGGCAGGCCACACGACCGGCGGATGTCACGCAGTTTGGCAACCCACACGTCAGGACGCGGTCGAGGTCGACAGCAGGTCAAGCAGTGCTGCGTTGACGATGTCGGGTCGCTCTTGCTGAATGCAGTGTCCGGCGCCGGGGACGATGATCTCCCGGTAGGGGCCGGTGACCACCTCGCGGCTGCGGTCGGTGCGGGTGAACGTCAGCACAGGATCGTCGGCGCCTGCGATGAACAAGGCGGGGGCCGTAATGGTGGAGGTCGGTGGGCGAGAAGTCAGCTCCCAATTGCGGTCGAAGTTGCGATACCAGTTCAGCGCACCGGTGAATCCGGTGCGGAGGAATTCGCCTACGTAGACGTCGAGCTCGTCCTGTGGCAGCCATGGCGGCAGCTCAGTGGGTTCGGGGAGCCTGTCGACATAGCCGTGTGGCCCCGGGCGTTGCATGGTGGCGAGCTGGTCGCGATCGAAGTGGGGTGCGGCGAGGACGCGGCGCACGGTGGTCGCGGTGTCCCGGCTCAGCTCCGCGTCGGCGACACCGGGCTGTTGGAAGTAGAGAAGGTAGGAGAAGTTCGCGCCTGCGGCGTCGCGCCAGATGTCGGTGGGCGGCCTGCGCGGTCGGGGTACCGGCGGGCCGCTGAGGCCGGCTACTGCAGCCACGCGCTGCGGATACAACAGCGGGAGCGTCCAGGTGACGATCGATCCCCAGTCATGGCCGACGAACGCCGCCTTCTCGACGCCGGCGTCATCGAGCAGGCCGATGAGATCGGCAGTCAGTTGGTCGATCGCGTACGCGTCGACCTCGGCGGGTCGGGAGGATCCGCCGTAGCCACGTTGGTCGGGGGCCAGCACGTGGTACCCGGCGGCGGCGAGCACACCGATCTGGTGGCGCCACGAGAAGGCGAGCTCCGGAAAGCCGTGGGCCAGCACGACCAACGGACCACCAGGAGTGCCCGCCTCCAGCGTGCGCAACTGCACACCGTTGGTGGAGATCATGCGCTCGCGCACGCCCGGGATCATGGTTGGCTTACTCCGCGGCCCACCTCTTGGCCTGCTCCAGTTCGTCGAGGCCGAACAAGGCGACTTCGCCGGGGACCATCCACGCCAGCGCGTGCATCGTGTGGATCACCCATTCCTTGTCGGTGACCACGGCGACGCGTTTGAAGGCAGAGTGGTGATGGATCAACGTCCCGAAGCCCATTTTGAGGTCCTCTGTCAGCCCGCCGGGGCCGAAGCCCTCGTAGTTGGGCGCGATGACCTCGACGATGCGCACTTCGCCTGCCTTCAGCATCTTCTCCATGGTGGGCCTGAAGTTGCGCAGGTCCTCACCGCTGGCCCGTCCGGAAACCCTGAACCCGGACACACCCTCGGGCATGTCGGGCAGCGTCTCGATCATCGGAGACTCCTTTCCGCCGGTCCGTAGGGGAACTGCCCCCGACGCGCAGCACGGCTCGCCGCGTTCCATTCTCGAAGGATCGACGGTCGCGGCGCCAGGGCCATTGGTCCCGGGTCGGATTCGGAGGTTAGGAGGGCCGGAGCAGGGGAACCCGTACTGCGAGGCGCGCTCGGTGCGTACACCGCTCGTACGCACAGTCCTGTTGCGCCCCAACCGAATCCAGAAGAGGTGTGTCATGAATCGTTCCCTGTTCGTGGCCGGCGTCGGATCGGCAGCGGCCGCGTTGGCACTGGGACTGTCCGGTGTCGCGTCGGCCGAACCCGAGGATCCGGCCCCTGTGGTGGACGGCACGGCCGCGGAGGCGCCATCCGCCGCCGACGAGGTGGCCGCGCTGCGAGCCGAAGGTAAGAGTGTCCAGGTCATCGGCAACGACAACGGAATGCTGGCGAACTGCGACGTCGTCAACACCACCGAAGGCGGCGAGGCCAACACGGTGGTGATGGAGGTCGACTGCGGCCTCAATTACCCGTAGCGCTGAGCACACACGACGAAGGCGCGGCGCCCCCTGGGGACGCCGCGCCTTCGTCGTGTGGTGATCGTCGGTCGACTCAGTCCTCGTCGGGTTCGGCGACCTCCGGGGCGACCTCACGTGTCGCCATACCGCCCTCGCGGCCGTGGTCGGCGGGGCCGGGCGGGGTCGGATCGTGCGCTTCGGTCGACTCGTCCTTCGAGTGTCTGCCCATGGTGATGTGGCCTCCGTTCTGTCGTCGCACCGGGTACCCCGATCGTCGGTGAATCAGACGTCGGCCGGGGCGTACGCTGCTGCTCGTGATCGAGATTCCCCTGAGCGAGATGCGCTCCTGGTTCGGTTTCGGCGTCGCGGGCAACTTTGCGGGCCATCTCGAACAGGCAGGTGAAGCCGTCGATTTCGTCAACGTGGCCAGTGAGGGCACCGCACCGAAGGGCATCTTCCCGTGGTACGCGCCCGGCTCGGACACGTTTCTCGGCGAGTTTCCGCTGTCCAACGACGCAATCGTGCTCCCGGCCGAGAGTCCGGAGTTCTCCGGACCGCTGAATCTGCAGATCGAGCCCGAGGTCGGGCTGGTCTGCCGCGTGGTGTGGGACGGCGACACGGTCGTGACGCTGCAGCCGTTCGCGCTGGGTGCGTTCAACGACTGCTCGATCCGCAGGCCCGGCGCGCCGAAGATCAGCCACAAGAAGAACTGGGGCCCGTCGTCGAAAGGCGTGTCCCCGGAGTTCTTCGACATCTCCGACCTCACGCCGGACGGTCCGACCGCCTCGCTGCGGCTGGTCTGTTTCCTCGACAGCGACGGCGAGGAGCGCGAGTACGGCGTCGACAGCCCCCTGATCGGCTATTCGTACTACGGCGAGGTGCTGCTCGACTGGATCGTCGAACGGCTCGCCAACCAGAAGGGCTCACCGGACACCCCACTGGAGGACGTCGGTGCCCTGATGGTCGCCTGCGGACACCCCGAGAACGTGCTGATCGGCATCGGGGCCACGCGCTACACGCCGTTGGGGGAGTCGACGTTCCTCAAGAAGGGCGACCAGGCGATCGTGCGGGTGTACGACACCGCGTCCGATGCCGCGGCGGAGTTGCGCCAGCACGTGCGGTAGTTCCCGAACTGTCGTTCTTACGGTAGCCGTCGCGGTTACCATGTCGCTGACATGACGAGCGACGATGTGACAGTGGCGGGCCAGCGGGCCCTGGTGATGGGCGCGAGCGGCAACGTCGGGGCGTGCGTGACCCGTCATCTTGCGGCCGGAGGCGCCGATGTGCGGGTCCTGCTGCGCCCGACGAGCTCCACCCGCGGCATCGACGGTGCCGACATCGACCGGCGGCTGGGCGATCCGTTCGATCCCGCGACGGCCGCCAAGGCGATGGCCGACCGTGACGTGGTCTATTACTGCATCGTCGACACCAGGGCCGAACTGAAGGACCCGGCGCCGCTGTTCGCGACGAACGTCGAAGGTCTGCGGAAGGTTCTCGACGTGGCGGCCGACGCGAACCTGGACAAGTTCGTGTTCCTGAGCACCATCGGCACGATCGCCGTCGGGGCTGACGGGGAGCAGGTCGACGAGGACACCCCGTTCAACTGGGCCGAGCGCGCCGGAAGCTACATCGAGTCACGCCGCGCCGCAGAACAATTGGTGCTCTCGTACGCCGCCGAGCGTGGTGTTCCGGCGGTCGTGGTCAACGTCTCGAATCCCTACGGCCCGCCGGACTGGCAGCCGCGCCAGGGCATGTTCGTGCAGATGGCGGCGCTGGGGAAGATGCCGTTCTACGTCCGTGGGGTCGGATCCGAGGTCGTCGGCATCGACGATGCCGCCGACGCGATGCTGCGCGCGTCGGTGCGGGGTCGCGTCGGGGAGCGCTACATCGCCTCCGAGCGGTTCATGACCCATCGTGAGCTGGTGACGACGGCCGCCGACGCGGTGGGGGCGCGCCGGCCGCGGATCGGCATCCCGATGGCTGTGGTGTACGGCTTCGCGTACCTGGCTGATGCGATCGGATCGGTTCTGCCCGTGCAGGTTCCGATGAGCCGGCAGAGTGCGTTCCTGCTCGCGCACACGTCGCCGGCGAGCCACGCCAAGGCGACCCGTGAGCTCGGCTGGACTCCGAAGCCCACCGAAGGGTTCATCGCGCGCGCCGCGGAACATTACGTGCAGCGACAGCAGGCCGGCGTCTAGCGTGGCCTGAAGACCTGTTGGGGCGCAGGCGGATCGGCGAGGATCGCAGGAAGGACGAACGTTCGGACATACCGGCGCGCGGTCTCGGGGTCCTCGATCCCGGGGATGACACCGAGCAGCATCGTCAGGGCGGCCGTGATCAGGAACTGGCCGACATCTCCGGCTTCGACGCCGGGGCGAAAGATCTCTTCGGACTCACCGCCGTCCGTCGCGGCGATCAGTTGCTCCACCTGTTCGGGAATCCGCGCGGCTCCGGCGACCAGGTGGGCGACGGTGCCCTCGTCGGTCTGCTCGGATAGCGTCCGCAGCAGCGGGTCGTGGATCAGCTCGGTGGCGACGATGACCAGCCCTTCGGTGAGAAGGTCTGCCAAGCTTGCATTTTCGGTCAGGCGGGCGCTGATTTCGGTCTGGTGCCTGCGGGTCTTGCGCTCTACCAGAGCCTCGAGTAGGAGGCGACGACTCGGGAAATGCCGGTATATCGCAGCACGGGAGTATCCGGCTTCGCGGGCGACGAGCTCCATCGTCGACGCCTGGAATCCCCGACGGAGTATCGATCGCTCCGCCGCGTCCATGAGCACCGTCCGGGCCTGATCCGAGGTGTTGCCGCCGCCGACGGGCCGTCCCCGGCGTCGGGCCGGCGAGGTCGATCGGCCGGATGCCGACGGTGCGAAGGGTTCGGAATCAGCCTCTGCCATCGCGCTCCACAGTATGCCGCCTCTTGTCTTCCGCGCGCGGTGCACCTATAAATAAACAAACCGCGTCATTTGTCTAAATATCGTGCGAGGAGCAGTCGATGGCACACCGACGGGCACGCCTGCTCCTGTCCGCTTCCGCCGCCGCGGCGATATCGGGCCTGCTGCTCATCGCCGCTCCGGCCGTCTCGGCCGAGCCGGACGGCGGGGGTACGGAGACCACGGTGCGGTCCAGTGCGAAGCCTGCGGACGGCGACGACCGGGCCGCAGAGGCTGATGACGCGAGTGGACCCGAGCGTACGGACCGCAAAGCCGGGTCGGACACCGACGAGGCGCCGCGCAAGCCGAGAAAGCCGCAGGGCGACAGGATGATTCTCGACTCACCCGACGCCGAAGCGGCCGAAGACCCCGAGACGCCGGAAGAAGCTGCGGACACTGAACGTGCCTTGACCGAGACCACGCAGATCGACCCTCTTCCCGAAGCGCCGCCGGAGACCTCGACCGTGGTCCCGGCGGAGCGCTCTGAGTCCACACCCACCGATCCGGTCCCGGACACGGACATCGACACCACGGCCCCGGGGGCGGCAATCGTGCCCATCGCGACGGTCGAAGCGACCGAAGCTAATCGAGCCTCCGAGGCCGGCGACCGCAGACCGACGCTGCTGAACGTCGTCGGTTCGCTGGTGCTGAACCTGCTCGTCGGTTTCATCCAGGTCATCGACGGGCCACCGGTCCTGCCTCCGAACAGCACGGTGACGGTGCGGACCTCGTCGCTGACCCTGCCGATCGGCGGCGGCAGGTCCGTCCAGGCGGACTGGTACTTCCCGGAGGAATACTCGTCGGGCCAACTCGACAGTGCCACGCGGTTGGTTTATCTGCAGCACGGTTTCCTCGCAAGCGGTCCCCTGTACAGCTACACCGCGGCACGGCTCGCCGAGCGCACCGGAGCGATTGTCGTCGCGCCGTCGCTGACGTCGAACTTCTTCGCCGCCGACGCCGCGTGGGTCGGCGGATCGACCATGCACCGCGCCGTGGCCGACCTGTTCGCCGGCGATCGTCCTGCCCTGACGCAAAGCGCCAGTGCGGCAGCCGGTTACGTAGTGAGACTGCCTGAGAAGTTCGTCCTTGTCGGGCATTCCGCCGGCGGCTCGCTGGTCACCAGCGCAGCAGGATTCATGGCCGACAACGGCGCGATCGACGCACTCACCGGGATCGTGATGCTCGACGGTGTGGAGCCCGCGGGGTCGCGCCTGGTCGGGTCGGCGCTGGCGAAGTTGCGCGGCAGCAGCGATCGGCCGGTGTATCTGATCTCCTCCGAACGCTACTTCTGGAGTCGGGGCGGAGACATGGCTGACAAGCTTCAACTCGCACGCCCCGGCAGGTTCAACGGCGTGGGTCTCCAGGGCGGCCTTCATATCGACTACATGGAAGGCGGAAATCCGCTCGTCCAGTTCGGCGAGTACGTCGTCGCGGGCTTCTCGCTGCGGCGCAATGTCGATGCGGCCTCTGAGATCACCATCGGCTGGGTTGACGATCTTTTCGCAGGAACCGCGGCCGGTGTCTACGGGTCCCCAGGTGACGTCGTTGCGGTCGTCACACCGTCGGGAACCGCGACTGCGGTGGTGCTGCCACTCGGTGAACCGGCCCGCCCGGTGTGGCCACCGCTGCTCGACGCGGCCCTGACCGCAGTGTTCGACTTCGCGGGGCGTCATTTGTTCGTCTACGAACCACTACGGGGATACGACCTGCAGCCGACAGGGTGACCGCTCTGGGTTGCCGGCAGTACGGGGCGGTACGCCCCGGGAGGATGGAATTTCACGCGCTCGCCAACCCGTCGGCCAGGATCGGTCCTGAGCAACGGTGCCGACCAGGTGTGTTCGGCCGTGGCCCGGTGGACGTGATCAGCAGCGCATCGGCGACGCTGGGCTGACCCCTGGTGCGGTGATCGCGTCGACCGCCCGTGCGAGCCGCGGGTAGAGGATCGCCGGCCCGAGCCAGCCCGCGACGAACCTGCGCAACTCAGCGCCTTCACGCGCCGGGTCACCCGGATCGACCAGGATCGAGTGGACCGTCCTGATGCTCAATTCGGCGAGCCGGTCCAGCCCTGCGGTGTCGAATCCGTGCTGCTCCCAATCGATGTCGAAGCGGTGCAGGATGGTGCGCGCGAACGTGAGGGCCGTGTCGGAGGTCAGCGACACCGCGCGCGCACCGTGGCGACGGGCGGTGACCAGCACTTCGAACTGGGGATCTCCGGCCAGCCGTTCCACGGCGGAGGCCACGCATTCGACCATCACCGCGACCGGATCCGTCATGCCGCCGACCTGTTTGGCGAGCCGGTCGAAGAAGCCGTCGGCAGCGCGCATCGCGCACGCGAGCCGGATCGCCTCCGGGTGGGGGAAGTAGCGGTACACGGTCTGGCGGGTGACACCGAGTGCCCTGGCGACATCGGCGATGCGCAGGACCGAGGCATCCGCGGCGACGAGTTCGTCTGCGGCATCGAGAATTCGGGCGATCGCCTCCTCGTCGGAGGCGGGCCACTGGCCCGACCAGCCCCGGCTACGCACCGAACTCGAGCTCCAGCGCCGTCGGGCCCGTCATCCCGAGCATCGGCTTCCACGGAGCTTCGCCACTGATTCGCGGATTGGGCAGACGGGCGGCGAGAATCCGAAGTGCTTCGGCGAGTTCGCGTCTGGCCAGATTGGCGCCCAGGCAGTAGTGCACGCCGCCCCCGAACGTCAGGATCGCCGGCGCCCCTTCCCTGCGCAGATCCAGCCGCTCGGCGTCGTCGTAGAGGGCCGGGTCGCGGTTGGCGGTGAAGGTGTTGACGAAGACGAAAGTCCCTGCGGGGAATAGGTACCCGGCGAACTCGACGTCGGCGACGACGATTCGAGGGGTGCCGCACACGACGGGGGAGTGGCGCATCGTCTCCTCCACGGCGCGCATCGCGAGGTCGGGCTGTTCGGCGAGCAGGGCCCACTGGTCCGGTTGTTCCCCGAGCGCCTGGACGGAGGCGGCCAGCTGATTGCGGGTGGTGTCGGTGCCCGCCATCAGCAGGCTCACCGCGAGCATCTGCAGTTCTGCGCTGCTCAGCCGGTCGCCGTCGTCCTCTGCCCGGATCAGCTCGGAGATCAGATCGTCGGTCAGGCGCGTGCGGCGGTCTTCGACCATCGCGTCGACGTAGTCGTCGAGGGCGTTCCATGCGCGCATGACGTGGTCCTGGCGGGCGGCGACGTCGACGCTGAAGCCGAACACCCGCACGACGTCCTCCGCCCACTGGGAGAACAGCCGCCAGTCCTCGCGCGGCGCTCCGAGGAGCGCGCAGATGATCGGGATCGGGTACGGCCGCGCGATGTCGGCGACGACATCGCATCCACCGGCGTCGACGACCTGATCGATCAGCTCGTCGACGACCGCGACGATGGTGTCGTGCAGCCGTTCGGTGGCCCTGGGCGTGAACGCCTTCGATACGAGCTTGCGCAGCCGCTGGTGTTCTGCCCCCTCCAGGCACAGCAGGCTGGACATCACCTTGTCGAACAGCGGTCCGGACGTGACGCCCTGGGCGGCGAGGTTGATCCCGGGCGGGATCGCGAACCGTGGATCGCGCAGCATCGCCCGGGCCAAGTCGTAGGACAGCACCTCCGGGCCCAGCGGTCCGACGGCGACCGGCGCGAGGGACCGCGCCTCCCGCAGACTCGGCCACACCTCTGCCGGGGTCGAGGACAGGTCGTAGGTCAACGCGGGCAGGTCGGCGTCGAAGACGTTGCGTGCTGTCGTGGAGGCGGTCATCGGGTGCCTTCGTCTCGGGAGGTTTGACGTATGCATGGAAACGTATGACCACGGCGGCTGCAGTGTGGATGAATCGACGAATTGGTCTGACATCGATGCATCGGGTGTATGTCCACACCGCGTCACAGCATGCGGGTGCGAGGATGGTGGCCCGTCCGCAGGCATGTTGTTGGGGGGCACGTGACCGACCACCTCGACACCGCACACCTCGCCGCGCTGTCGGCGGTCGTCGAATTCGGCAGCTTCGACGCCGCGGGCGCCCACCTGCACATCACCCCGTCGGCGGTCAGCCAGCGGATCAAAGCGCTGGAACAGCGAGTCGGGCAGGTACTCGTGCTGCGGGAGAAGCCCTGCGTGGCGACCCCGGCGGGCGCCCCACTGCTGCGACTGGCGGCACAGACCGCGCTGCTGCAGGCCGAGGCGCTCGCCGAGTTGCGCGGCGGCACCGCGGACCTGCCGAGGATTGCGCTCGCGGTCAACGCGGATTCGATGGCGACGTGGTTCACCGAGGTGCTGACGCGGCTGCCGCACGTGCTGTTCGACGTGCGGATCGAGGATCAGGACCATTCGGCCCGGTTGCTGCGCGAGGGCGTGGTGATGGGCGCGGTGACGACCGAACGCGCACCGGTGGCCGGCTGCCGGGTGCACGCCCTCGGGGTCATGCGCTACGTGCCGGTCGCCTCCCGCGACTACGTGGCGCGCCACTTCCCGGACGGGTTCACCCGCGAGGCGGCGTCGAAGGCGCCGTCGCTGGCATGGAATCGTGACGATGCACTCCAGGACCACTTGGTGCGCAAGGTGTTTCGCCGGTCTGTGCAGCGACCCACCCACTACGTGCCGACGGCGACCGGCTTCGGTGCGGCGGTGCACGCCGGGCTGGGCTGGGGGATGTACCCGATCGCGCTGCTCGACGGGTCGTTCGTGCCGATCACCGAGCAGCACCTCGATGTGCCGCTGTACTGGCAGTGCTGGAAGCTCGACAGCGCTGTGGTCGCGCAGGTGACCGCGGCGGTCGATGCGGCTGCGGCGGGGCTGCTCCGCGACAGGTGAGCGCGCCAGGGACAATCGCTGCATGGCCGCCGCAGTCACGATCCGGATTCTCGGTGTCGGCATGGGCCCCCAGCACGTCACGCCGGAGGTCGCCGACGCGCTGAACGGTGTCGACTACGTGCTCGCCGCCGACAAGGGCGAGGACGACGCCCTGCTCGCGCTGCGCCGGGAGATCGTGCGCGCCCACGGGGGCGCCGAGGTCCTCGGACTGCGCGATCCCGCCCGCGACCGGTCCGACGGTCTGAGCACCGGGGCCTACGAGTCGGCGGTCGCCGACTGGCACGACGCGCGCGCCGCCCAGTACGCGGACGTGCTGCGCCGCCGCGGGGGCACGGCCGCGTTCCTGGTCTGGGGAGACCCGTCCCTGTACGACTCGACGATCCGGGTCGTCGAGAAGGTGCGCGACCTGCTCGGCCCGGACACCGACGTCGACTTCGACGTGCTGCCCGGAATCAGTGCACCGCAACTGCTGGCCGCCCGGCACCGCATCGTGCTGCACGAGGTGGGCCGACCGGTGCACATCACCACCGGACGCCGCCTGCAGGAGGCGGTCGCCGCGGGCCTCGACAACATCGTCGCGATGCTGAACCCGGCACCGGACCGGCTGGACTTCACCGGACTGGACGACTGGGCCATCTGGTGGGGCGCCAATCTCGGTGCGGCAGGGGAGCGGCTCGTGGCAGGTCGGGTGGGCGACGTGCTGCCCGCGATCGCCGACGCCCGCGCGGCGGCCCACGCCGACGACGGCTGGGTGATGGACGCCTTCCTGATCAGGCGGACACGGTGACCGGTCTTCTCGTCGCGGGCACCACCAGCGACGCCGGCAAGACCGCGGTCACCACCGGACTGTGCCGGGCGCTGGCCCGCCGCGGCGTCAAAGTCGCGCCGTACAAGGCGCAGAACATGTCCAACAACTCGATGGTCTGCACGGCCGTCGACGGCGCCGGCGCGGAAATCGGTCGCGCGCAATGGGTTCAGGCTCTTGCCGCGCGCGCCACTCCGGAGCCTGCGATGAACCCGGTGTTGCTCAAACCGGGTAGTGACCGCCGCAGCCACGTGGTGCTGATGGGACGCCCCTGGGGTCAGGTGTCCTCCTCGGACTGGCTGGAGGGGCGCCGGGCGCTGGCAACGGCGGCGCACGCCGCGTTCGACGATCTGGCGGGCCGCTACGACGTCGTCGTGGCCGAGGGTGCCGGCAGCCCCACCGAGATCAACCTGCGCGCAGGCGATTACGTGAACCTCGGGCTGGCGCGTCACGCCGGCCTGCCGACCGTCGTGGTCGGAGACATCGACCGCGGAGGGGTGTTCGCAGCGTTCTTCGGCACCGTCGCGCTGCTCTCGCCGCCGGATCAGGCACTGATCGCGGGGTTCGTGGTCAACAAGTTCCGTGGCGATGTCGCGCTGCTGGAGCCGGGGCTGCGCGATCTGGAACGTCTCACGGGTCGCCGGGTGTACGGCACCGTGCCCTGGCACCCCGACCTCTGGCTGGATTCCGAGGACGCCTTGGATCTGCAGGGCCGACGGTCGGCACAGTCCGGTGCCCGCCGGGTCGCGGTCATCCGGCTGCCGCGGATCAGCAATTTCACCGATGTCGACGCGCTCGGTCTGGAGCCCGAGCTCGACGTCGTCTTCGCCTCGCACCCAGGCGGTCTCGCCGACGCCGATCTGGTGGTGCTGCCGGGCACCCGTGCGACGATCGCCGATCTGGCCTGGATGCGGTCACGCGGTCTCGACTCCGCGGTGCTCCGGCACGCTGCTGCGGGCAAACCGGTGCTCGGGATCTGCGGTGGCTTCCAGATGCTGGGGACGGTGATCCGCGATCCGCACGGGGTCGAGGGAGCCACCACCGAGGTCGACGGCCTCGGCCTGCTGGACGTCGAAACGACATTCGGGCCCGACAAGGCACTGCGGCTGCCGAGTGGTCAGTGGCTCGGTGCGCCCGCGACGGGCTACGAGATCCACCACGGGCGGATCACCCGCGGCGACGGCGTCGACGAGTTCCTCGCCGGCGCGCGCCGCGGTCAGGTGTTCGGGACGATGTGGCACGGCGCCCTCGAAGGTGACGAACTGCGGTCCCGATTCCTCGGTGAGGCACTGAATCTCGCGCACTCGGGGGTGTCGTTCGCCGACGCGCGGGAAGCCCGTCTGGATCTTCTCGGAGATCTGGCCGAACGCCACCTCGACGTCGACGCGCTTCTGGAACTGGCCAGAACCGGTCCTGCTCCGGGGCTTCCGTTCCTGCCCCCGGGAGCGCCCTGATGCGCGTCCTGATCCTGGGTGGCACCGCGGAGGCCCGGGCGCTCGCCGAACTCCTCACCGCGGACGGCATCGACGTGATGTCGTCGCTCGCCGGCCGGGTCGCCGACCCGCGCCTGCCGGTCGGTGAGGTCCGCATCGGAGGCTTCGGCGGAGTCGACGGTCTGTGCGCCGCGGTGAGGGACTACACGGCGGTCGTCGACGCGACCCACCCCTTCGCGAAACACATCTCGGCCAACGCCGTGGCCGCCTGTGCGGAAGCGGACACACCGTTGGTGCGCCTGGAGCGGCCCGGCTGGGCCGAACGTTCGCAGGACTCGTGGCACTGGGTGGACACCCACGAGGAGGCTGGGGCCGCCGCGGCGCGACTGGGCGCGCGTCCCTTCCTGACCGTCGGCCGTCAGGAGATGCACCGCTTCGTCCCCGATCTCGGTGACCATGCGGTGTTGGCCCGGGTGGTGCAGGCCCCCGAGTCGCCGCTGCCGGCGGCGTGGCGGTTGCTGACCAGCCGCGGTCCCTACGAACTGGCCGGCGAGCTGGTGCTGATGCGCGAGCACGCCGCCGACGTGTTGATCACCAAAGACTCAGGCGGAGAACACACCTGGCCCAAGATGGCGGCCGCGGCGACCCTCGGCGTCCCTGTCGTCGTGGTGCGCCGCCCCGCCCGGGCGCCCGGTGTGCCCACCGTGCACACCGTCGCCGAGGCTGCTGCCTGGGTGCGTCAGACCGTGTAGTCGTCGGCGACGGCCAGGGCCGCGTCGAGGATCCGCAAACCCTCGGCCACCTCGTCGTCGGTGACATTGCACGGCGGAACGGCGTGGATGCGGTTGAAGTTGGCGAACGGCAGCAGGCCGCCGGCCTTGCAGGCGGCCACGACCGCGGTCATCGCCGGACTCGAACCGCCGTACGGCGCCAACGGTTCCCGGGTCTGCTGGTTCGCGACGAGCTCGATGGCCCAGAACACGCCCAGGCCACGGACCTCGCCGACCGACCGGTGACGGGCCGCGAGGTCACGCAGACCGGGGCCGAGCAGGTCGCGCCCGATCCGGGCGGCGTTGTCGACCATGCCCTCGTCCTCCATCGCGGTGATGGTCGCCACCGCGCACGCGCACGCCAGGGGATGGCCCGAGTAGGTGAGACCGCCCGGGTAGGCGCGCTCGGCGAAGCTCGAGTAGATCGCCTCGCTGATCGCGACGCCACCGAGCGGCACGTACCCCGAGGTGACCCCCTTGGCGAACGTGATCAGGTCCGGGACGACATCGAAATTCTCGATGGCGAACCACTTTCCGGTACGGCCGAAGCCGGCCATCACCTCGTCGGCGATGAACACGATGCCGTGCCGGTCGCAGATCTCGCGCACCCCGGCCATGTATCCGGGAGGGGGCACCATGATGCCGGCCGTTCCCGGCACCGACTCCAGGATGATCGCCGCGATCGTCGACGGACCCTCCATCCGGACCAGCCGGTCGAGGTGCTCCAGCGCGCGCTGGGCCTCCTGTTCCTCGGTCTCGGAGTGGAACGCCGACCGGTAGAGGAACGGACCGTCGACATGGACGATGCCGGCGTTGCCGTGGTCGTTGGGCCAGCGGCGCGGGTCGCCGGTGAGGTTGATCGCGGTCTCGGTGCCGCCGTGGTAGGAGCGGTAGCGGGACAGCACCTTGTAGCGGCCGGTGTGCAGGCGCGCCATGCGGACCGCGTGCTCGACGGCGTCGGCGCCGCCGTTGGTGAAGAAGATCCGGTTCAGCTCGCCGGGGGTGCGCTCGGCGATGAGGCGCGCGGCCTCGGAGCGGGCGTCGTTGACATGTTGCGGGGCGACCGTGCAGAGCTTGGCGGCCTGATCGGCGATCGCGGCCACGACTTTCGGGTGCTGGTGGCCGATGTTGGTGTTCACCAGCTGTGACGAGAAGTCGAGCAGCTTGTTGCCGTCGCCGTCCCACACGTACGAACCCTGGGCGGCCAGCACCGTCATCGGGTTGATCTGGGCCTGTGCCGACCACGAGTGGAAGACGTGCTTGCGGTCGAGTTCATAGGCTCGCCGACCGCGGTCGATGGCGGAGTCGACGTCCTCGCCGGTCGGCAGGGTGCGCATCGTCGTGCTTGTCATGTCGAAAGTCCTCGCCGGTCAGCTGTTTTCGGGGAATCCGAGGTTGATGCCGCCGTGGCTGGGATCGAGCCAGCGGGTGGTGATGGCCTTCTGGCGGGTGAAGAAGTTGACGCCGTCCATGCCGTGGGCGTGGCTGTCACCGAACAGCGAGGCTTTCCAGCCGCCGAAGCTGAAGTAGGCCATCGGGACCGGGATGGGGACGTTGATGCCGACCATGCCGACCTCGACCTCGTTCTGGAAGCGGCGGGCGGCGCCGCCGTCGTTGGTGAAGATCGCGGTGCCGTTGCCGTAGGGGTTGGAGTTGATGAGTTCCAGGGCCTGGTCGTAGGTGTCGACGCGGAGCACGGAGAGGACGGGACCGAAGATCTCGTCGGTGTAGACGCTCATGTCTGGGGTGACGTTGTCGAGCAGGGTGGGGCCGAGCCAGAAGCCCTCTGAAAGACCGGAGTTGCCGCCGCCGATCTCTACATTGCGGCCGTCGACGACGACTTTGGCGCCGTCGGCTTCGCCGGCGTCGATGTAGGAGGCGACCTTGTCGCGGTGGGCCTGGGTGACCAGCGGCCCCATGTCGGAATCCTTGGTGCCGTCACCGATCTTGAGCGGCGTGGTGCGCTCGGCGATCTTGGCGACCAGATCGTCGGCGATCGGGCCGACCGCCACGCACGCGCTGATGGCCATGCAGCGTTCGCCGGCCGAGCCGAACCCGGCGTTGACCATGGCGTCGGCGGCCAGGTCGAGGTCGGCGTCGGGCAGGATCACGGCGTGGTTCTTGGCTCCACCGAGGGCCTGGACGCGCTTGCCCGCCGCGGTGCCGGTGGCGTAGACGTACTGAGCGATGGGGGTGGAACCGACGAAGGACACGCTCTTGATCGCGGGGTTGGTGAGCAGTTCGTCGACGGCGGTCTTGTCGCCGTGCAGGACGTTGAACACCCCGTCGGGGAGGCCGGCTTCCTTCCACAGCGCCGCCAGCCACAGCGAGGCCGACGGATCCTTCTCCGACGGTTTGAGCACCACGGTGTTGCCGCAGGCGATCGCGATCGGGAAGAACCACATCGGGACCATGGCGGGGAAGTTGAACGGGGAGATGATGCCGACCGGCCCCAGGGGCTGGCGGATCGAGTAGACGTCGACCTTGGTCGAGGCGTTCTCGGTGTAGCCACCCTTGAGCAGATGGGGGATCCCGCAGGCGAATTCGACGACTTCCTGGCCGCGCGAGACCTCACCCAACGCGTCGGAGACGACTTTGCCGTGCTCCCTGGTGATGATCTCGGCGAGTTCGCCCTTGCGTTCGTTGAGCAGCTCTCGGAAGGTGAACAGGACCTGGGTGCGTTTGGCCAGCGAGGTGTCGCGCCAGGCCGGGAACGCCGCGGCTGCGGCGTCGATGACGGCCCGCGCATCGGTCACCGAGGCCAGCGCGACCCGGCCGGTCGTCTCACCGGTGGCCGGGTTGGTCACCGGCGCGGTCGCGTCCGAGGCGCCCGCGAAGGGCGCATTGTTCATCCAGTGCGAGATCGTCTCAGCCATGCACTCATTCTGCGACGGCGGAGCGTGCCGACGGGGTGACGATGTGTATCGACCTGTCCGTTCGCGAATACACTGTGTAAATGCTGACGCTGGCCGATGTGCTCGCGCTCCCCGTGGTGCAGCGGGGCAGGCCGGAGGTGCTGAGCGCCTGTCGCCGGGACGACACGATCCGCTGGGTCCACGTCAGCGATCTCGCGGACCTCTCCACCCTGCTGCAGGGTGGGGAACTGGTGCTGACGACGGGCGCCGCGATGGTCCGGTCCCCGCGGACGTACCTGCGCGGGCTGGCCGACGCCGGTGCCGTCGGCGTGGTGGTCGAGGTCGGGACGGTCGTGCCCGAGTTGCCGCCCGGTGTCGGGGACATCGCCGAACAGCTCGATCTGGCATTGGTGGTCCTGCATCGAACGGTCCGCTTCGTCGAGGTCACCGAGGCGGTGCACCGGATGATCGTGGCCGAGCAGTACGACGTCGTGGAGTTCGACCGCCGCGTCCACGAGACCTTCACCGATCTGAGCATGAAACGGGCCTCGCTGAGCGGGATCGTCGACGCGGCCGCCAAACTGCTCGATGAACACGTCGTGCTGGAGGATCTCTCGCACCAGGCGTTGGTCGCCTCGACCGGCATCCCGGCGGAATTGCTCGCCGATTGGGAGCGTCGGTCCCGGCGCAGTCCCGGCGACGGTGTCGACGCCGAGCCGTGGTCGGCCACCGACGTCGGTCCGCGGTTCGAGCAGTGGGGCCGTCTGGTGGTCCCCTACGCTCCCGCCGACGCCGCCCGTGCGTCCACGGTGCTGGAGCGTGCCGCGTCCGCGCTGGCGATGCACCGGATGGTCGAGCAGAACCGCACGGGCCTGCAGCACCAGGCCCAGAGCGGGCTCATCGACGACGTCCTGCGCGGCCGCGTCGTCGACGACCGCGACGTGGCGGCGCGCGCCCAGGCGCTCGGTCTGCGCGGCGGCGGGCAGTTCTTCCCGGTCGTCGTGCGCGTCGAGCGGCCGGGGCGGGTCGGGGACCCGGTCGCCGGTCACCGTCGCAACGTCGCCGTCCTCGACGCGGTCGCGCACACCGTCAACGCCTCCGGTCACACCGGGCTGTTCTCGCTGCGCGGTGACGGAGAAGTCGGTGCTGTGGTGGCACTGAGGGATTCGCGGACGCGATCGGCCGAGCAGACCTTCGGTGCACTGGCACGCAGAATCCACGCGGAGATCCGCAGGGTCGACGGCTCCGACCGGGTCGTCGTCGCGCTCGGACCGTCTGCACACGAGGTCACCGACGCCATCGCAGGGCTCGCCGAGGCGACCGACACCGCCGAGGTCGCGCTGTCTCTGAGAGGAGACGTCCGTGAGTTCTACCGGACCTCCGACATCCGCCTGCGCGGCCTGATCGCGCTGCTGCGGGACGACCGGCGGATCCAGCGGTTCGCGGAGACCGAGCTCAAGGCGCTGTTGGTGCACGACGCCGGCGCCGAGCCGTCGAGCCTCTCGGTGCTGCGCGAGTACCTGCGTCTGGCCGGCAACAAATCGGCACTCGCCGAGCGCCTGCACATGAGCAGGCCCGCCCTGTACAAGCGGCTGCGGGGGATCGAGGATGCGCTCGGGGTCGATCTGGACGATGGCGAGTCGATGACCTCGCTGCACGTGGCGGTCATGGTGCTCGACAGCCTCACCGGCAGCGGCTGAACTCCTCGCCGTGGCGTGGCTTTCTAGGATGTCCGGGTGAGGATCCTGGTGACCGGCGGCGTGCGCTCCGGTAAGTCCCGCCACGCCGAGGAGCTGCTCGCCGGCGCCGGGCACGTCACCTATGTCGCGCCGGGTCGGGCCGCCGACGGCACCGACCCCGACTGGGACGCGAGGGTCTCCCGCCACCGTGCCCGCCGGCCCGCGCACTGGCGTACGGTCGAGACCGCCGACGTCGCCGTCGCGGTGCGCGACGCGCAGGGGACGGTGCTGGTCGACTGCCTCGGCACCTGGCTGACCGCTGTTCTCGACGACAACGGGTTGTGGGACAAGGGTTCCCGGAAGGCGACCGACGAGGTCGAGATCCGGGTGACCGCCCTGTGCGACGCGCTGACCGGTGCGGCCGAAGCCGTGGTGGTGACCAACGAGGTCGGACTCGGTGTCGTCCCGTCGCACCGGTCCGGCGTGTTGTTCCGGGACCTCCTGGGCACCGTGAACCAGCGGGTCGCGCAGGTGTGTGACGAGGTCCACCTGGTGATCGCCGGGCGTGTTCTCACGCTCTGACCGTCAGCGCGGCGGCTCGGGAACGTCGGCCTCCCACCGGGCTCGTCGCTGCGCGTCGCTCTGCTCCCACCACGGTGGCGAGCCCCGCTCGCCCAGCGCGGTCTTGGCCGCCTGCACACCCGCACGCGACGCCGCCTCCCCGTCGGTGCCGCGGGTGCGCCGCACGTCGCGTCGCCACGCCATCAGGATGCGGGTCAACTCGGCGCGACGCTGCTCGGGGATCGCCGGATCTGTTGCCCGCCAACGTCTCCCGTTGATCACGACGTAGTGGCCGTCATCGGTCTTCGGTGGGTCAGAAGGCATAGCGGATCCGGCAGTCCGGCAGCTTCTCGGCGACCAGGTCGGTGAGCTGGCGCACCCAGCGTCCTTTCCACCCGGTCCGGTAGCGGACGTTGAGCTGCCCGTTCTGGCTGCGTTTGGGTTGCTGCAGGTCGGGCCGCCACAGCAGGTCCTCGGCTTTGGGGTGCCACCCCAGGTTGATGTCGTGCAGGCCCTCGTTGTGGGTCAGGAAGATGATCTCGGCGGCGAGCTGGCGGCGGGTGCGTTCGCTGGTGTTGTCGGCGATCTGTTCCAGCAGCTCGGCCCAGTCGGCGCGCCAGGTCTCGTGCACGATGACCGGGCTGAAGTTCAGGTGGACCTCGTAGCCGGCCTCGACGAAGTCATCGAGGGCCGCGATGCGGTCGGCGACCCCGGAGGTACGGATGTCGACCAGCCGCGACGTCTCGCCCGGCATCAGGCTGAACCGGATGCGGGTGCCGCCGCGTGGCTCGTAGGTCAGCAGATCCGGGTTGACCAGCTTGGTCGCGAAACTGGCCTTGGCGTGGGGCAGTCGCGCGAACAGGGCGACGAGGTCCGCGACGTTGTCGGACACCATCGCGTCGACCGAGCAGTCACCGTTCTCGCCGATGTCGTAGACCCAGTCCACCGGATCGCACTGGTTCGGCTCGGGTTTGACGCCTTGGCGGGCGGCATGACGCTCGAGGTAACCGACGATCTCCTCGATGTTGGTGAACACCGTGATCGGGTTCGCGTAGCCCTTGCGCCGCGGCACGTAGCAGTACGCGCAGGCCATGGCGCAGCCGTTCGACGTGGACGGCGCGATCCAGTCGCTGGACCGTTCGTTGCGCCGTGCGGTCAGGCTCTTCTTCTCGCCGAGGACGAGCACCTGCTGCTTGATCCGCACCCAGTCCGCGATGTTGCCCGCGTTGCCGTACAGACCCGGTATGGCCTGATGGGACGGCACCTCGATGCGCTCTGCGTCCGGGAAGCGAGCGAGCACCTCGGCAGCGCGCGGGGACCCCTCGATGCCGGGCTCGTGGTAGATCCGGGTGATGTCGAGGAGGCGCTCCGCCAGGGGCGTCGCAGTCATGGACGGTCAACGATCGGTGCCGGATCAGGGTTCCGGGTAGCGCTCCCGGTGCACCACGGTGTCCAGCGATCGGCGGGCCTGCCATCCGAACCGTTCGAGGTCGGGAACGTCGGGCAGATCGGCCACCGGGCCCACGCACAACCACGCCACGGGCCGCACATGGTCGGGCATTCCCACCAGTGAGCGCAGCGTCTCCTCGCGGTAGAACGACACCCAGCCGACGCCGAGGCCCTCGGCGGTCGCGGCGAGCCACAGATTCTGGATCGCGCAGACCACGGAGTACAGGCCCGCGTCCGGGATCGCGTGGCGGCCGAGCACCGCAGGGCCGCCGCGGGTCGGGTCGTAGCCGACGACGATGCCGAGACCGGACTCGCAGATGCCCTCGATCTTGATGCGGTCGAAGACGTCGGCGCGCTCGCCCGAGAGCTCGGCGGCGAAGACCTCCCGTTCGCCGGCCACGTGATCGCGGAACGCCCGCAACGTCTCCGGCGAGCGGACCAGCACGAAGTCCCACGGTTGTGACATCCCGACCGACGGCGCGGCGTGCGCGGCGAGCAACACCCGCTCAAGGACCTCGTCGTCGGTGGGGGCGCCGGTGAACTCGCGTCGGGTGTCCCGACGGCGGTTGATCACGTCGTACAGCGCGGCAGTCTCGGCGCTCACCGGTCCCGTCCCGACCGGTCCCGCGACGCGTCGTACAGGTAGCTCTCGCCTGCTTCGGGGTCGGGCCTACCGGCCAGGGCACGTCCGACCAGGATCACCGCCGCCTGCCGCAGGCCGGCGGATTCGACCGCATCGGCGATGTCGGAGACGGTGCCGCGCAGCACGATCTCCTGCGGCTGTGACGCCCGGTAGACCACCACTACCGGGCAGTCGGGCCCGTAGTCGCCCTCGATCTCGGCCATCAGTTCCCGGATCCGGGTGATCGCCAGGTGCAGCACCAGGGTGGCGCGGGTCGCGGCGAACGCGGCGAGCGACTCCGTGTCGGGCATCTGCGTCGACCGCGCGCGGGTCCGGGTCAGTACCACCGACTGCGCGACGAGCGGCACGGTGAGTTCGCGTCCGACCCGCGCGGCGGCCGCCGCGTACGCCGGCACCCCGGGGGTGACCTGCCACGGCACCCCGGCCGCGTCCAGCCTCCGGGTCTGCTCCGAGACCGCCGAGTACACCGACGGATCACCCGAGACCAGCCGCACCACCGCCACACCCGCGCGGTGACCGTCGACCAGTCGCGCGACGATCGCGCCGAGATCGAGGTTCCCGGTGTCGACGAGGTCGGCCGACGGGGAGCAGTGGGCGAGCACGTCGGGGTCGAGGTAGGTGCCGGGGTAGAGCACCAGCCCGGCGTCGGCGAGCAGTCGGGCCGCGCGCACGGTCAACAGGTCCGCGGCGCCGGGTCCCGCGCCGACGAACTGTACCGGGTGATTCATCGGGTGGGAGTCTTCATCGCGTAGGAGTTTAGGCGGGCCTCAGGCGGTGCTCAGCGCCGGAGGCCTGGCAGCTTCGGGGTCGGGGTTGGCGATGGGCAGGCCCATGAAGCGCCGTGCGTTGTCGCCCATGAAGTCATAGGTGCGGCGGACGTCCATGCCTTCGGCGTACTTCCAGAAGCCCTTCGGTTCGGCCAGACCCTCCGGGTGGGGGTAGTCGGAACCGAACATCACCTTGTCCCACCCGACGGTGTTGACGACGTCGGAGACGCAGCCCTCCCAGAACGGGCTGACCCAGATGTTGCGGCGGAACACGTCGAGCGGATGCTCACCGAAGTTCTGCGGCATCTTCTTGGAGAGTTCCTTGAAGTCGTTGAACAGCGGGAAGATCCACGAGCTCCCGTTCTCGACGCTGGCGATACGCAGCTTCGGGAATCGTGTCAGGGTGCCGTGGCAGATCAGGGCGGTGATCATGTCGGCGATCTCGCGGTGGCCGAGCACCATCCAGCGGAACGCGCTCTGGGTCATGAAGTTCTGGGTGTGCGGCGGCTCCCACTTGCCGACATAGTCGTCGAGCGGCGGGTAGCTGGCGTGCAGCACGATCGGCAGCCCCGCGGACTCGACGTCGCGCCAGAACGGGTCGAACTCGGGCAGCGCCGGTGAGCGCCAGCCCCGCAGCCCGTTGACCGGGCCGGGTTTGATCAACGCCACCCTGGCGCCCTGGGCGAGGATGTACTCGAGTTCCCGCTGGGCGCCGTCGACCTCGGAGAGGTTGATGATCGGGGTGGAGAACACCCGGCCCTGGTAGTCGAAGGTCCAGTGTTCGGCCATCCACTGGTTCAGCGCATGGATGACGGCGAGGGTGAGCTCGGGGTCGTCGGCGGTGGCGTGCTCGATCAGGCTGGCCAGAGTCGGATAGTTCAGCGCCTCGCGCACACCCTGGCGGTCCAGTTCGGCGATCCGGTCGGCGGGGTTGCGGGTTGCCGGCGGGGCCTCGATCGCCGGTCCCTGCATCTCCCGCAGCGTCAGGCCCTCGGTGTTCTCACCGGCGAAGAACTTCTCGTGGGCCCCGGGCGCGGCGACCCGCTCGAACGTCGGGTTCGGGATGAAGTCCGACACCCGGTTGTTGATGACGATCCGGGTGTGGCGGCCGAACTGCGCGTACTGCACGGCACGTGAGTACCGCTCGGGGAGGAACTTGGTCAGCGCGTCCGGCGTCTCATACATGTGCTGGTCGGCGTCGAAGATCGGCGCATCGCGGAACTGCGTGGCGGACTCGGGCATACAGGCACCTTACTGTAATGCCAACGGTAGGCGCTACGGGCACCGGTTACGAGCTACCGGGGCAGGCCTCGGTCCAGCAGGTCGAGCGCGTCGAGGAACGACTCCCCGGACATCGGCGCGTCGTCGGAGGCGGCCATGAACACGCCGATGATCGCGCCCGCGGTCACCCGTGCCTGATGGTCGTTTCCGGGTCTGTCCAGTCGCGTCGCGATGGCGTTCGTGAGCCGCCGGATGGCGCCGACGTGCTCGTTCCACAGCGCGCCCTTTGCTTCGGGAAGGCCGTACAACAACTGCTGCCGCGCGAGGATGTAGTCGTAGTCGGACCCCGCCATCGTCTCGAAAACCCGGGCGGCGGCGTGCCGGTAGGCCGCGACCGGTGACAGTTCCGCCGGCGCGGCCAGGAACTCCTCGATGATCGGGTCGAACAGATCGTCGGAGAACAGCACCGATTCCTTGGTGGGGAAGTACCGGAAGAACGTCCGGGGTGAGACGAAGGCCGCTTCGGCGATCTGGTCGACGGTGGTCTGGGCGTAGCCGTTCAGTTGGAACAGCCGGAAGGCTTCCCGGCGCACCGTCTCGCGGGTGCGCGTCTTCTTGCGTTCCCGCAATCCGGGTTTCTCGGCACCGCTCATGCCGTCCATTGTTGCAAGCGGAAAGACTACGGTAGTGGTCAACGCCGCCCACGTTTGCGGGGCTTCGGCCGCGTCGGATCGTCGACCAGGCCGGCCGCGACCTCGAGGTCGTGCAGGGCGGGTTCGATCTGGTCGGCGAGGTCGGCGATGTCGGCGGCGATCTCCGGAGTGGTGATGAAGCCGAAATCAACTGCGCCGCAATAGCTGAAGCACGTCACGTTGAGGGCCACGTCGAACAGCAGGGGGCCCACCGGCATCAGGTGCTCGACCCGCGCGCCACCGAGGTAGAGCGGGAACGTCGGCCCCGGCACGTTACTGATCACCACGTTCATCGGGGCGATGTTGCTCCCGATGCCGCTGGCCGCGTAGGCGCGCGATGCCAGCGCGAGCAGTCCGGGCGGTGTGGTCTCGGTGTAGCCCATGATCTGATGGGCGGTAAGGGCTTTCGTCATCTCCTTGGCGCCCTGGGTGTAGGAGTAGATGGCCTTGATGCGCTCGGCGGGATCCGCGACGTCGGTGGCCAGCACGACGGTCATCGCGTTGACCTGGTTGCCGACGGTGTCGTCGGCCTCGGCGCGGGTGGACACGGGGACCTGCGAGACGAGGGATTTGGTCGGCAGTTCGCCGCGGTCCTTGAGGTAGTTGCGCAGGGCGCCGGACACCAGCGCGAGGACGACGTCGTTGAGTTTGACGTCGAAGGCGTTCTTGACCGCCTTCACCCGCTCCAGCGGGACACTCGCCCCCGCCACGCTGCGATGAGGTGAAATCGGGCCGTTGAAGCGAACATTCGGGGCGTCGAAGTACCGCGGGGGTTTGTTGTCGATGTTGCGGACGGCGATCTGCTGGCGCACCGTCTGTTCCAGCAGCCGCGTGATCCGGTACGGCGTCTTGAACCACACGTTGATCAGGCCGTTGACCGCCTGACGCTCGCGCGACGGCGGCTTGACCCCGACCAGGGAGCGGCTCGCGTCCACCGCGGGCGGGCGCGGTTCGGGAGTGACGTCGAGCAGGATCTCGCTGATACCCGCGCCTGACACCCCGTCGACCACCGCATGGTGCATCTTGGTGACCACCGCGACCCGACCGTTCTCCAGGCCCTCGATGAACCACAGCTCCCACAGCGGTTTCGACCTGTCCAGCTTGTAGGACATCAGCCGTCCCACGAGTTCGTCGAGTTCCTTGCGCCCGCCGGGCGACGGGACGGCGATGCGGCGGATGTGGAAGTCGACGTCGATGTCCTCATCCTCGACGAAGTACGGCCGGTCGAGCCCCAGCGGCGCTCCGACGACGCGCCAGCGCAGCTGGGGCAGTTCGGGCAACCGGCTGATGATCAGGTCGCGGACCTGCTCGAAACCGAAGTCCGGCACATCGGACGGGTCACACAGGGCTATCGCGCCGATATGCATGTGCCATTTGAGATTCTCAGCGAACCAGAAGGCGGCATCGACGCTGGACAGTCGCATTGCATGAGCGTACGGACGCCCCGCTGGCAGCGCCGCCGAATCCGGTGATTGACACGTGTCCGGTCATCGATGCGTCACCGGACGTCCCGGTTTCAGCAACGGCGGCGAGCGTCAGTTTCGAGGCGGGCCGGTGGTGCCCCGATCGGGATGGTCGACGCCGGGGCTAACGGAATGCCGGACAACGGCTTTCGCAACGCCCTCCGACGAGCCGGGCGCGGGCCCGCGCGTTCAGCCTGCCCCGCAGCTGACGTCCCCGTAAGATCTCCCGTGTTGAGACCCGCCGAAAACACAACGCGACCGAGCGTCGTCGCCGCCTCTGCGACGCCGCCATCGCGTTGTTGGCCGAGGACGGGCCGCGCGGTCTGAGCCACCTCAAGGTGGACCGCCGCGCGGAGGTCCCGGACGGGACGACCTCGTTCTACTACCGCACCAGGACGGCGCTGCTGCACGGCGTGGCCGACCAGTTGGTGCGCTACGACGCCGAGGCGTTCACCGACGCGTTCGAGACCGCACCGCTGGACGACGGGGACGTCATCGCCGCGCAGTTGGCCAGACAGATCCTGTCGATCCGTGACGAACCCCAACTCTCCCGCACGCGCGCCCGGCTGGAACTCACGCTGCTCTCCCGCAACGATCCGGTGATCTCGGCCAACTTCCAGCAGATCGGCGAGAGCATGCGGGCACTCGTCGAGCGTCTGGTCGTCGCGGTGCAGGCCGGCAGCAGACCGCTCGAGCGAGGCCTTCTCGACGAGCAGGTGTCGGTGGTCCTCAGCTATCTGGGCGGGCTGATCCTCGCGTTCGCCAACGGGTCACCCGAACCACTGAGCGGCGAGGACATCTCCCGGCAGTTCCGCGCGGTCATCCGCGGGGTGGCGGCCGAACGGGCCGACCGCCGAAGGGAGCCCGCACAGAGCTCCTCCTTCTGAGTAAGGTCACCCTAAGTAAGGGTGTGGCTCACAACGGAGGGTTCGTCGATGGCCGAAGTTCCGCCGTTCTCGCTGATTCTCGGGTTCGCCACCGAGACCGGCAATTCCGCGATGGTGGCGAAGAAGTTCGCTCAGGCGGCAGCCGCGGCCGGCATCGACGTCGAGCCGCAGTACCTCAACGACCTCGACCTCGACGCGCTGAGGGCGGCGACACATTTCGTCGTGGTCACCGCGACCTACGGCGACGGCGAGTTGCCGTACGACGCGGAGGTGTTCTGGGAGGAGCTCAGCGCCGACACCGCCGGCCGCCTCGGCCAGTTGTCCTTCGCGGTCTGCGGTCTGGGCGACAGCTTCTATCCGTACTTCAACAATGCGGGCAAGCTGGTCGACGCCCGGCTCGAGGAGCTGGGCGCCACCCGCATCGTCGACCGCGTCGACTGCGACCTCGAATTCGAAGAGCCTTCCGAGGCGTGGACCGCCGAGGTCGTCGCGCGGCTGGCCGAGCTGACGACGACCACGGGCCGGGCCGCGGTCGTGCCCGCCGACCTGGCACCCGATTCAGCGTGGACCCGCAGAAACCCGTTCCCGGCACGACTGGCGGCCAACCGGCTCCTGACCTCGCCGGGTTCGGACAAGTCGGTGCGCCACTACGAGCTCGACGTCGCCGACAGCGGGATCGTCTACCGGGCCGGTGATTCGGTGGGTGTGCACCCCGTCAACGACCCCCGGCTGGTCGACGCCGTGCTGGCCAGACTCGGCGTCGACGCCGATGTCGTTGTGCCCGAACATGTTCACCCGGTGGGGCTGCTGCTGACGGAACATCTGGAGTTGCGTGTCCCGTCCGGCGCCCTGCAGGCTCTGGTGGCGGCACGGACGAGTGACCCGCAGGTCAGAGCGATCCTGGAGGGTGGTGATTCCGCGGCCTTGACGGGCTGGCTGTACGGCCGCGACGTTCTGGATCTGCTTGCCCTGGCCGACCTCGGCGCCGACGAGGTGATCCCCACCCTGCGGCCCCTGCAGCACCGCGACTACTCGATCGCATCCAGTCCGCTGGTGCATCCCGACCGCATCCACCTGACGGTCGCCGCCATCGATTATCGCGCCCGCGATCGCGCCTACCGGGGAGTCGCCTCCGGCTACCTCGCCGAGCGCGCCGAACAGGTACGAATCCATCTGGCACCCAACGACGGATTCCGGCTTCCGGCACCGGACGTCCCGATCGTCATGGTCGGGCCGGGCACCGGCATCGCGCCGTTCCGCGCGTTCCTGCAGGAGCGCCAGGCCACCGCCGCCACAGGCGGATCGTGGCTGTTCTACGGCGGCCGCCACCGTGCCGACGACTTCCTGTACGGCGACGAACTCGTCGGCTTCCAGAAGTCCGGCACCCTCGACCGGCTGAGCTGCGCGTTCTCGCGCGACCGAGGGCCGCAAGGACCCAAAGACTATGTGCAGCACCACATGACGGCTCATGCCGGCCGGCTGTACTCCTGGCTGCAGGACGGTGCGCACTTCTATGTGTGCGGGGATGCCGACCACATGGCCAAGGATGTCCATCGCGCTCTGCACGAGGTGATCCGGTCTGCCGGCGGACTGTCCGAGGACGACGCACACATCTACGTGAACGACCTGATCACCAGTCGGCGCTATCTTCGCGACGTGTACTGATCCGGATCGGGGATCTCACACGCCCAGCAGGGATTCCAACGGGGTGCGGGCGAAGTACACGGCGAAGCCTGCCGCGACCACCCACAGCAGCGGGCTGATCTCGCGGCCCTTGCCGGCTGCGGTGCGCAACACCGCCCATGAGATGAACCCGACCCCGATGCCGTTGGCGATCGAGTAGCTGAACGGCATCACCGCGACCGTGAGCACCACCGGCAGCGCCACCGAGAAATCCGTGAGGTCGATGTGGCGCAGTTGGGACACCATCATCGCGCCGACGACCACCAGGGCCGCCGCGGCCACTTCCGTCGGCACTATCGACGCCAGCGGCGAGATGAACATCGCCGCCAGGAACAGCACGCCGGCGACCACGTTGGCCAGACCCGTGCGGGCGCCCTCCTCGATACCGGCGCCCGACTCGATGAACACGGTGTTCGACGACGACGAGGTCGCGCCGCCGACGACGGCGCCGGCGCCCTCGACGATCAGCGCCGACTTCAGCCTCGGGAATGTGCCCTTCGCGTCGGACAGGCCAGCCTCGCGGGACAAGCCCGTCATGGTGCCCATCGCGTCGAAGAAGTTCGCGAAAACCAGTGTGAACACCAGCATCACCGCGGCGAGCACCCCGATGCGACCGAAGCTGTCGAGGCTGAACTCGCCGACGAGCGACAGGTCGGGCAGCGCGAACGGCGATCCCGACAGCGTCGGCACCGACAGGCTCCAGCCGCCGGGCTTGTCGACGGCCGATCCCAGATGCCAGACGGCTTCGATGATCACCGCGACGACGGTGCCGCAGACGAGACCGATCAGGATGCCGCCGCGCACCTTCCGGATGACCAGGGCCGCCGTCAGCAGCAGCGTCAGGATGAACACCAGCGTGGGCACGGTGCTGATCGAACCGAGACCGCCGGAACCCAGGCCCACCGGCGGCGACGGCCTGCCCGTCGATCCGATGAAGCCCGCGTCCACCAACCCGATGAACAGGATGAACAGGCCGATACCCGCGGTGATCCCCAGCTTGAGTTCCATCGGCACCGCGTCGAAGACCAGCCGACGCAACCCGGTCACCGCCAGCAGCACGATGAGCAGGCCGTTGATGACGACCAGACCCATCGCCTCGGCCCAGGTGAGGTCGCCGACGACGGTGGTGGCCAGGAAGGAGTTGATGCCCAGCCCGGCGGCCAACGCGAACGGCAGCCGCGCGATCAGGCCGAACAGGATCGTCATCACGCCGGCCGCCAGCGACGTCGTCGCCGACACCTGGGCGAAGTCCAGCTTCGCGCCGGTGACGTCCTCCGACCCCGACAGGATGATCGGGTTCAGCACGATGATGTAGGCCATCGCGATGAAGGTGACGACGCCACCACGGATCTCGGTGCCCAGCGTCGACTGGCGGGCCGTGATCTCGAAGAATCGGTCCACTGAGTTCACGTCGCGGTCCTAGAAGCGCGGCGCGGGTGCCGGCGGAGGCGGCGCGACCGGCATGCAAAGCCCGGTCTGGGTGTCGAGGAACTTCCCGGCGACGCAGAACGGCGAGCAGCCGTAGATGACACCGGTCTGACCGGGAGGGCACTGCGCGTGGGACGTGGCCGGCCCGGTCTGCAACGCGGCGGCCAGCGGCGCCCCGACGAGTGCAGCAGCGACGGCTATGATGCCGAGATATCGCGAAATCTGTTGTCTCGCAGTTGTCTTGGCCAGCATGGTGTCCCTCTCAGCTCGGCATACCGGTGGCGACGCGAGGTGCGTCCTTCTCGGGCGCGACATCGAGCACGAAGTCGGCCACCCGGGCCCGGTGTTCCTCGGCGCCACCCAGCAGGGCGGCGTCGGTGTAGGCCCGCTTGTAGTACAGGTGGGCCTGGTGTTCCCAGGTGAATCCGATACCACCGTGGACCTGAATGGTGTCGGTCGCAACCCGAACGAACGCCGCGGAGGTGGTCGCCTGCGCGATGCTGACCGCCAGCGCCGGGTCGTCGGAACCGTCGCTGAGCGCCCAGACCGCGTGGTAGGCGGTGGACCGGGCGTGTTCGAGGGCGACCAGGTCGTCGGCGAGCCGGTGCTTGACGGCCTGGAAGGAGCCGATGGGCCTGCCGAACTGCAGACGGTTCTTCGCGTAGTCGACCGACAGGTCGAGCAGATGCTGCGCCGCACCGACCTGTTCGACGGCGAGCAGTGCCGCGCCGACCTGAAGTGCGTGGGTGATGACCCGCTCGGCCTCCTCGGGGCCGGCGATCAGCTGCGCCGGCGCGTCGAGCAGCCCGACAGTGGCCTGCGGCCGGGTCAGATCCAGAGTCGTCAGCCGGATGCGTTGCACGCCAAGCGAATCAGCCTCGACAGCGAAGAGGCCGACTCCGTCGGGCGTGGTGGCGGCGACCAGCAGGACATCGGCGGCACCGGCATCGACCACCCGCTCGACCGTGCCGGAGAGAGCCCAGCCCTGCTCGGTGGGCACGGCCTGCACCTCGACCGAGGACGCGTCGAACGCACCGGCGTCGTCGCGCACGGCGAACGCCGCGGTGCGCGTGCCGTCGACGAGCGGACCCAGCAATTCCTCGCCGCCCGAGGCGGCGACCAGCGCGGGGATGGCGAGATACACCGTGCCGAACAACGGTCCGCACGCCAGCGCGGCGCCGAGTTGCTCGACGGCCACGGCCTGGTCGACCAGGTTGCCACCGGCGCCGCCGGCGGACTCCGGAACAGCCATGCCCAGGACGCCGAGCTCGGATCCCAGCCTCGACCAGACCTTCGCGTCGAACGGCGGATCGGATTCCATCGCCGCCCGTACCGAGCTCTCGTCGACGTGGTCGGCGCAGAACGCCCGCACCGCGGCGCGCAGCTGGTTCTGCTGATCGGAGAAGACCCACTCAGCCACCTCAGCCATGCTCCTGGGCTGATCCGCAAGCTCCTCAGCCACGCGGAATCTCCTTCCACGCCATTCCCGCATCCGCCCTCAGATCGCCCGGCAGTCCCAGTACCCGCTCGGCCAGGATGTTGCGCATCACCTCCGACGTGCCTCCCTCGATCGTGTTCGCGCGGCTGCGCAGGAAACGCTGCTGGATCGGTCCGCGCCAGTCGGCGGCATCGCCGTCGCCCATGCCGTACCCGTCGTACAGGATCCCCTCGGGGCCGAGAAGATCCATGCAGAACTCGTAGATGTGCTGGTTGAGCTCCGCGCCGACGAGCTTGCCGACCGAACCCTCCGGGCCCGGCCCGCCGACGGTCGCCGCGGCCCGCGACCGCTCCGAGGTGAGCCGCTGGGCTTCCGAGCGCAACCACAGCGAGCTGAGCCGGTCCCGCAGGACGGGCGTGTGCAGATCCGGCCGGGACGTCCACAGCGCGACCGCATCCGAGATGGTGCCCGCGCCGCGCCTGCTACCGCTGCCGCCCAGGGCGCTGCGCTCGTTCATCAGCGTCGTCATGGCGACCCGCCAGCCGTCGCCGACCGCCCCGAGACGGAAGGTGTCCGGGATGCGTGCGTCGGTCATGTAGACCTCGTTGAACTCCGCGTGCCCGGTCAGCTGGCGCAGCGGGCGGGTCTGGACGCCCTCGCCGTGCATGTCGATGACGAAGTAGGTGAGCCCTTTGTGCTTGGGCATGTTCGGGTCGGTGCGGGCGAGCAGCAGGCCCCATTTGGCCCGGTGCGCGAGGCTGGTCCAGACCTTCTGGCCGTTGACCACCCAGGTGTCGCCGTCGAGCACCGCCGAGGTCGCCAGACCGGCGAGATCCGAGCCGGCACCCGGCTCGGAGAACAGCTGACACCAGATGTGCTCGGTGGTCGCCAGCGGACGGAGCAGCTGGCGGCGGACGTCGTCGGTCTGCGCGTGCTCGCGCACCGTCGGGGCGGCCATGCCGTACCCCATCGGGTTCAACCCCAGCGGTACCGGGCTACCGGCGCCCTGCAGGATCCCGTCGGCGACAGCCTGCAGGCCGCGGGACACCCCGAGGCCGCCGAAACCTTCGGGGAAATGGACCCAGGACAGCCCGGCGTCGAAACAGGCGCCGAGGAACTGCTGGATCGGGACGGTCTTCGGATCGTGTTCAGCGACCACCCGCCGCGCGGTGTCGGCGACGAGGTCGGCGTCAGTGCCCATACGAGCACATTAGCCAGTGCCTCTCAGGCAGGTACGCGCAACCGACTCAGTGAGCGGTCAGCGCGAGGTGCTCGTGATGAGCCCTGTGACGACGCTGGAGGAGGAATCGGAGCCACCGAACATCAAGTAACACAGTGATCCTTACGCAGTCTTGGTGAGCAGGGGGAGCAAACGGCGGCGCGCGACCATCGCATCGGCGAAGTGGTTGAGCGCCTCGGGGACCGAGCCAGCCGCCGGGAATTCGATCCCGGAGTCGCGGAGGGTCTGCTCGACCGCGCGACTGGCGATCAGCGACCACTCCTCACCGGCAGCGGTGCAGAGGTCATCGATGACGAACAGCAGCGAAATGGCTTCCTCGCCAAAGGAATCGACCTCGCTGAGGTCCAGGACGAAAGGCTTCTCCGGAAGGATGAAGCGGTCGATGTAGCGGCCGGCGCGTTCGACGTTGGCATTGTCGAGGCGGCCGGCCACCTTCACGACGGTGGCCAGCTGACGACAATGCGCCCTAATGTCAGCGCCGGCGCAGTGAAACGTCGGATTGCCGTACATCGCAGCCCCCTCGATCTGTTGCTCGCGTACCTCCCAGGGCGGGCGGTATGTAGCTCAAGGTAGTAAGCCAATTTAAGGCTGTCGGCAGTAACGACTAATTGTTCGGTAAGAACCTGGAGCAGGCTCGTCAGCAAACTCGTCGGTAACTTAGCGCGCGTCAGTCACGGCGCTGTTGCTGGGCGCCCGTGTAATGGGTCCACGGGCTGTAGTCGGCCAGCAGCTCCTCCTGGGGTGGCCGTTGGTCCTCGGCGACGTGCTGCAGGTTGATCCGGATCCGGTACCAGATCGAGCTCGGTCCCCTCATGCCGTCGACGAGAACGTCTGCGGGCTCAAGCTTTTCGGACACGGCCGGATACTTGTCGCGCCACTGCGCGAGCGCCGACAGGGCTTCGTCCTTGGTCTTCGTCCGTGCGATCTCGATCAGCGGCATCACCGACGCGCGCCGTCCGTCGACGGATTTCTTCGCGCCGCGGGGCGCCTTCTCGGCCGGGCCGAGCCGGTCGGAGAGCTCCAGCAGCGCCTCCAGGCCGCCCGCGGCGTCATCCATGCCCTCCCACGGATCACCGAGCTCGGCGAAACGGGCCGGCACGGTGTGCACGGTGAACTCCTCGGGCTTGCAGCCGGCCACCTCGTCCCAGAACAGCGGCGTCGACACCCGGGCGTCCGGGGTGGCCCGTACCGAATACGCCGAGGCCACCGTGCGGTCCTTGGCGTTCTGGTTGAAGTCGACGAAGACGCCGTGGCGTTCCTCCTTCCACCAGCGGGCCGTCGCGGACTCCGGCGCGCGGCGCTCGACCTCGCGGGCGACCGCTTCGGCGGCGAGCCGCACCTGCTTGAACGGCCAGCGTGGGTGGATGCGGGCGTAGATGTGGAAGCCGCGCGAACCGGAGGTCTTCGGCCACGCGACCAGTCCGTGGTCTTCGAGGACCTCGCGCGCCACGAACGCGACGTCGAGGATCTGGCGCCAGCCGACGCCGGGCATCGGGTCGAGGTCGACCCGCAGCTCGTCGGGATGGTCGAGATCCTCGGCGCGCACCGGATGCGGGTTGAGGTCGACGCAGCCGAGGTTGACCGCCCAGACCAGACCGGCCGGGTCGCGCAGGACGGCCTCGGCGGCCGACGTGCCGGACGCGTACTTCAATTCGGCGACGTCGACGAAATCGGGACGGTTCTTCGGGGCCCGTTTCTGGAAGACGGCCTCCTCGTCGATGCCCTTGACGAACCGCTTGAGGATCATCGGCCGGTCCCGCACGCCACGCAGCGCGCCGTCGGCGACCGATGCGTAGTAGTCGATCAGATCGAGCTTGGTGAGCCCGAGTTCACCGAAGACCACCTTGTCGAGGTGGGTGACGGGCACGGTCCGTCCGCCGATCTCGTAGGACTCGCGGGCGGCCATTTCTTCATCGTAGGTTCCAGGCCGAACTGCGACCGATGTCACATAAGGTTCAGTCATGTCAAAGCTCAGCGACCTTCCGGCGCAGGCGCTCGCCACCGTTTCGCAGACGCTCGGCAAATCCGTGGGCAAGTACGTCGAACGCGGTTCGGCCGAGCTTCACTACGCGCGCAAGATGTTCGAGGCCGGCGCGCTCAAACTGGAGCCACCGCAGGACATCGCCGCGTTCGTCGCGGACATGCGGCGCTGGGGCGAATTCGGCATGATCCCCGCGCTCAACGCCCGCCGTCACCCGAACCGCACGGCGATCATCGACGACTTCGGCGAGTTCACGTTCGGTGAGCTCGACGAGGCGGTCAACGCGGTCGCCAACGGACTGCTCGCCAAGGGTGTCACGGGCGGTGACGGGGTCGCGATCCTCGCCCGCAACCACCGGTGGTTCCTCGTGTCGGTGTACGCCGCCGGCAAGGTCGGTGCCCGCATCATCCTGCTCAACAGTGAGTTCTCCGGTCCGCAGATCAAAGAGGTGTCGAACCGCGAGGGCGCCAAGCTCGTCATCTACGACGACGAGTACACCGCCGCGGTCAAGGCGGCCGAACCCGAACTCGGCAAGCTGCGCTCGCTCGGCGTCAACCCCGATAAGGATGAGCCGTCGGGAAGCACCGACGAAACCCTCGAAGAGTTGATCGCCCGTACCAGCTCGGCCCCGCCGCCGAAGGCCACCAAACACTCCTCGATCATCATCCTGACCAGTGGCACGACCGGAACGCCCAAGGGCGCCAACCGCAGTGCTCCGCCGTCGCTGGCCCCGATCGGCGGCGTCCTGTCGGCGGTGCCGTTCAAATCCGAAGAGGTCACCTCGCTGCCGGCGCCGATGTTCCACGCGCTGGGCTTCCTGCACGCGACCATCGCGATGATGCTCGGCTCGACCCTGGTGCTGCGCAGGCGATTCAAGCCCTCGACGGTACTCGCCGACATCGAGAAGCACCGGGCGACCGCGATCGTCGTCGTGCCGGTGATGCTGTCGCGCATGCTCGACGAGCTCGACAAGACCTCGCCCAAACCGGACCTGTCGTCGCTGCGCATCCTGTTCGTGTCCGGCTCGCAGCTCGGCGCCGAACTCGCGACGCGGGCGTTGAAGGACCTCGGCCCGATCGTCTACAACCTGTACGGATCCACCGAGGTGGCGTTCGCCACGATCGCTGGGCCGCAACATCTTTCGATCAACCCGGCGACCGTCGGGCCTGTGGTCAAGGGCATGAGGGTCAAGATCCTCGACGACAACGGCAACGAGCTGCCCCGCGGGGAGATCGGCCGGATCTTCGTCGGCAACTTCTTCCCGTTCGAGGGCTACACCGGCGGCGGCGGCAAGCAGATCATCGACGGCCTGCTGTCCTCCGGCGACGTCGGCTACTTCGACGACAACGACCTGCTCTACGTCAGCGGCCGCGACGACGAGATGATCGTGTCGGGCGGCGAGAACGTGTTCCCCGCCGAGATCGAGGATCTGGTCAGCGGCCATCCCGAGGTCGTCGAGGCGACCGCGCTCGGTGTCGAGGACAAGGAGTGGGGACACCGGCTGCGGTGCTTCGTGGTCAAGGCCGAGGGCGCGACGATCGACGAGGATGCGATCAAGGCCTATGTGCGCGACAACCTGGCCCGCTACAAGGTGCCGCGCGAGGTGATCTTCCTCGACGAGCTGCCGCGCAACCCCACCGGCAAGATCCTCAAGCGCGAACTGCGGGAGATGGACGTTCCGGAGTCCTGACGCCCGATCTGAAGAAGATGCCGAAGATCAGCTGGATCTGCGGCACCAACCTCAGACTCGGCTGCGAACAGCGGCGCCTCAGCCCGCGAATGCGGCCGAACCCGGCACCGCGAGGGTGAGCAGCATCAGCAACAACAGGAACCAGCCGGCGCCCTGCCACGCCGTCCAACCGCTGCCGGCCTTCCACTCGCGGTACGTGCGGATCAGTGCGCCGACGCCGCCTGCGAACAGGAAGGCCGGCACCAGCGCGGCGCTGAACACCGAGTCCCGCGGCCCGAGCGCGTAGACGGCGAAGGCCGCCGCGGCGAGGGCCACCACGATCAGCGAATAGACGACCGCGGACCGGTACTCGGCGGGTCGGTTGAACCGCTTCTCGACAAAATCACGATCATTGGTCATGGGGGTGGAGTTCCCCGGTTCGCGTGCCCTACGCGTGGGCGGTGTCGCTGCGTCGGTCACACCGATCGATGGCCTGGGCCACCCGTCGACCGCTGACCAGCGCGCCCTGGATCGACGCGGTGTCGCGGTGATCCCCGCACAGCCACAGCCCGTCCGGGGTGCGCACCGACTGCCGCACCCGCAGCGGCGGTGGCTGCACCGGCAGCGCCTCGGGCACCACGTGACGCGTGACCAGCGACCACCCTGCTGCGGCGACCCCGAGGATCTCGGACGCGTGCGTGCGGGTGACCGACTCGGACGGTGGCGCGCCGTCGCTGCCGATCAACGCCGACGCGGCCACCAGCTGGCGTCCGGCGGGGGCATAACCGCGCGCGACCTCGCTGATGACCGCGGTGTTCACCAGCGGTCCGGACGGCGTCGGTCTTCCGTCGACCCAGAGCAGCGCGGGACCGGGGATCGGATCATCGGCCGCCCACCAGTCCGTCACGACGCCCTTCATCTGCGGTGCCGGTGCGCCGGTCAACGTCTCGGCGGTGTGCGGGTCCGTGGCGACGACGACCTGCGTGGCACGCGCGGTGTCGCCCGCGGCGCTGACCGCCCAACCCCGTCCGTCACGGACGATCCGGTCGACCCTGCGGTTCAGCGTGATCCGGTCGGCGATCGGTTCCGCCATCAGGCGCGGCAGCGCCTGCATGCCCTCGGCGGGAAGGCCCGGCACCCCCAGCGCGAACATCCGGGCCAGCAGCAGGGTGAAGGCGTTCGAGGTCGAGCCCCGGTCGTCGAGGACCACCCCTGCGAGGAACCGGTCGACGACGCGACGGGCGAGCCCGTCGACTCCGCTGCGGTCCAGGGCTGCGGCCACCGCCACGTCGCCGCGGCGCGCCTTGAGCTTTGTGGGCAGTAAAGCCGGTGTCGCCCAATGCATCAAGGCCGTCACGTCCCGCGGGCCCAGCCCGCCCCGGACGAGCATCCCGGGTACGCGACGTGGTGCGCGCAACGGGTGCACCCACCGGCGGGCCCGATCGGTGTCACGGATCGCGACACCGGGGACGAAGGGTTGCAGTGCGAGCGCCGAGACGTCCACCGCTCGGCGGAGTTCGGGGTACGCCGGATTGAGCACCTGAAAGCCCCGGTCGCAACGGAATCCGTCGACGACGTCGGTACGGACCCGGCCGCCCACCGCGTCGCCGGATTCCCACACCGCCACCGAGCGTCCCCGAGCGGCCAGCAGCGCTGCGCATCGGAGGCCGGCCAGCCCGGCCCCGATCACGAGGACGTCGTAGTCGCCATGGCTCATGACGGGTGCATACCCGTGTCACTCAGGGATCGCAGCGTGAACGTTCGCACGGGGCCCGCCGTGGCCGCCCGGCACTGCGAGAACAGCGGCTCCGACATCACCACGTCGAGCACCACCTCGATCGGTCCGGGCCCGGCCGCCAGGACGACCCGGACGGTGTCGTCGCCGCCCTCCATGGAGACGAGTGGATAGGCCTCGATGCGGTCGTCCCCGTAGGCGACTCGGGCGAAGTGCTGCGCGGCCTGGACCGCGTGCGGCAGTGAGGTGCGGCCGCGCAGGAACCGGTCGTCGAGTCTGCCGTCGCAGTAGAGGCGTACCAGCTCGGCCGCGTCGGTGCTGTCGACACGGCCGTAGCACAGTCCTTCCGGCAGGATCAGCATCGTGGCGGCGAACCGGTCGCCGCCCAGATGTGAACACTCCCAGGTCGATTCGGGATAGGCGGCGCTGATCGCGGAGACAGCCGACCGGCCGCGCACCGCGCAGCACTGGTCGTGTCTGCCGTGTGCGCAGACGGCCACGAGCGGACCGTCGGTAGCCACGCCGTCGGCGCCGTCGAGGCTCACGTCGAGGTAGTCGCGCGCCTCGTCGACCTCACCGCTGAACAGCGCGTGCCGGCCGACGTCGGCCTTCGCGACGAACCACCGCCAGCACGGCGTCGCCGAACGGCGTCCGTGCCGCCGGATCGCCGCGATGCGCATGCCCGCGGCCTCCGCTCTGCGGACGATGGCGCGTCCGAGGTCCGGTTCGATGGATCCGGGGGACTCCAGGAAAGCCGAGGGCCCCCAACCGCCTTCGAGCTCCAGCAGCAGCCAGGAGGAGCCCGCCGACGCGGTGCCGTACATCGGTTCGTCACGAGCCAGGGATTGCTCGCTGCACGGCGGGCGCTTGGTTGCCGTCACGAGGCCGGCACCACGACGCCTTCGCGCAGCAGGCGCCGGAGCAGCACCGCGCCGTCGGCGCCGTCCAGACCGGGCAGGGTGTCGGCGTCGGCGACACGGCCCCCCAGGATCTCCTCCAGCGCCGCGGCGCACAGCGCGGGAAACGTGACGGTCTTGTCGGTCAGGTGAATCGACACCCGTCCGTCGGCGCCGTGGCGGACGGTCGCGGCCAACCCTTCCCGCCGGCGGACCCGGATCGTCGCCGCGTGTTCTGCGGCGCGCAGGGATTCCAGCGGTCGCAGGGCCTCGGGGCGGGTGCGCGACCGGTGTCGGGCCTGCAGGCGTTCGGCGGCGGCCGTGCTGAGCGCGGCCGCGTCCTCCTGAAGGTGGCCGACCATCTGGGCGATGACCTTGGCGGCGATGGCGGCCGTGTGATCCCCTGCGGCGGGGTCGATCCCGAGCGGCAGGGGAGCGCGGAACTCGTCGATGCCGGCGAGTTCGTCGAGCACGGCGCGCGCCACGTCGACCCCGGTGGTCGCCGACACACCGACGGTCAAGTGGATCGAGGTGGTGTCCAGCGCCTGCGCCGCGTGCACCCAGCCACGCGGTAGGTACAACGCGTCACCCTCGGTGAGCGCGGTGTCGATCACCGGATCGGCGGTGACGCGCTCATCGATCAGGTCCCGGAACTGTGTCCAGGACTGGTCGGGTAGCGGGTGCGCATGCACGGGCTCGTGGACGATCCAGCGTTTACTGCCCGCGATCTGCAGCACGAACACGTCGTGCACGTCGTGGTGGAAGTCGAACCCCCGGTTGCCCGGCGGCGTGATGTAGGCGTTGACCTGCACCGGATGGCCGATGTCGGCGACCGCCCGGTGGGTGAAGTCGATCAGCGGCGGCCACAGCCGGTGCAGACCCTGGAGCACCACGGTCGCACCCGCGGCCAGCTGGGTGAGCACCTTGGCCGGATCCACCTGATCGGTGATCTCGGCGCCGAACCCCGCGGGCCCCAGGTAGCTGTCCTTGGCCAGGACCTGCCCCTCCTTCGCCAACCGGATGAACGGCGCGCGTACCCCGCGTTCCGCGATCAGCTCGTCCACCATCGCGGGGGAGAGCAGATCGCAGAAGTCGCGGGGCAGCGCGTCGGCGTGGCTCAGCAGCGGCCTGCGGCCCCAGTACTCGGCAGCGAAGACCTCGGGGTCGATCGCGATGCAACGGCTGAGCATGAGGGAGGCCTCAGGCGGTGCCGTCAGCGCCGCCGTCGTGGCCCTCGGGGTTGCTGCCGCCGTCAGCGGTGCCTTCGCCCGAGGCGGTGCCGTCGGCGCCGCCGTCGTGGCCCTCGGGGTTGCTGCCGCCGTCAGCGGTTCCTTCGCCGGAACCGGGCGTGGTGTCGATGTCGTCGTCGTCGAGTGCCATCGCAGTCTTCTTTCTGCCGTGGACCCCGCGGCGGGGTCCTCCTTGGCGCGGTGTGCGCGTCGACGGGTTGCCCCGCACACGATCACCCGAAACGCCAGGGTCGGCTTATCTCCTAGGGATCGCGGGGGAGTCCGAGCAGCCGCTCGGCGATGATGTTGAGCTGCACCTCCGAGGTGCCGCCGTAGATCGTCGTGGATCGGCTGGCCAGCAGGTAGTCCGCCCACCGTCCGGTCGGCTGGGCGGGGTCGCCGACGATGGCGTCGGTGCCGAACGAGCTCACGGCGAATTCGGCGTAGCCCTGCCCGGTCTTCATGGACAGCAGCTTGGAGATCGCGGCGGCGGGCATCGGGTCGCCGCCGGCCAGGGTCAGCAGCGTCGAGCGCATGTTGAGGATCTTGGCGGCGTGCCCCTCGGCGATCAGAATGCCGGCGTGGTTCTGGGCGATCTGGTCGAAGTGTCCTTCGCCGACGAACTCGACGAACTTGTCGAGGCTGGGCAGGAACGGCGGCTCGCTGCTGCCGAGGGACACCCGCTCGTTGGTCAGGGTGTTGCGGCTGACCTCCCAGCCGCGGTTCACGTCCCCGAGTACCAACTCGTCGGGGACGAAGACGTCGTCGATGAAGACCGTGTTGAACATCGCGTTGCCGGTCAGCTCCCGCAGCGGCTTGACCTCGACTCCGTCGGCGGCCATGTCGAGGAGGAAGTAGGTGATGCCCTGATGCTTCGGGGCTGAGGGATCCGTGCGGGCCAACAGCGCGCCCCACTGCGAGTACTGCGCACCGGTGGTCCAGATCTTCTGCCCGGTGATCCGCCAGCCGCCGTCGACCTTGGTGGCCTTCGTCGACAGGGCGGCCAGGTCGGAACCGGCGCCGGGCTCGGAGAACAGCTGGCACCAGATCATCTCGCCGCGGAAGGTCGGCGGCAGGAACCGCTCCTTCTGCTCGTCGGTGCCGAACGCGACGATCGACGGGATGATCCAGGCCGCGATGCCCATCTGCGGTCGCTTGACCCGGCCCGACGAGAACTCCTGGGCGATGATGATCTGCTCGACGGGCTTGGCCGCGCGCCCCCACGGCACCGGAAGGTGCGGTTGCACCCAGCCGGCCTCGGCGATCGCCGCGGCCCGCTTCTCGCGCGGAATCTCTTTCAGCGCAGCCACGTCCGCGCGGATCTCGTCGCGCAGCTTCTCGGTCTCGGGATCGAGGTCGAGGTCGAGGGCCCGCATCCCGGTCGACGTCGCGAGGTCGACCACGCGCTGCGGATACTCCGACGCGCGCCCGAACGAGGCGGCCAGCACCAGGGCGCGGCGGTAGTAGACGTTGGTGTCGTGTTCCCAGGTGAAACCGATCCCGCCGTGCACCTGGATGCAGTCTCCGGTGGTGTGCTGCGCGGCGACCGGCGCGAGTGTGGCCGCCACCGCGGCGGCGAATTCGTAAGCGGTGTCCGGGTTCTCGCGGGCCTCGTCGATGGCGCGCGCAGCGTCCCAGACCGCTGCGGTCGCACGCTCGGTCTCGGCGATCATGGTGGCGCACTTGTGCTTGATGGCCTGGAACTGGCCGATCGGGCGGCCGAACTGCTCACGGATCTTGGCGTAGGCCGACGCGGTGTCGGTGGCCCACCGCGCGACCCCGACGCACTCGGCGGACAGCAGCGTCGACATCAGCGCGCGGGCGTGGGCACGGCTCAGATTGCTCAGCACACGGTCGTCGCCGACCTCGACGGCGTTGGCGCGCACGTGCGCCACCGGGCGCAACGGGTCGACGCTGGGCACCGGCTCGATCTCGAGCTGCGCCGCGTCGATCAGCACCCACTCCTCGCCGGACTCGATCGCGACCGGCAGGACGAGCAACGACGCCTGGGCCGCCGCCGGCACGGCGCGGACCTCGCCGCGGATGACGAGGTTCTCGCCCTGCCGGGTCGCGGTGAGACCGGAATCGATCGCGTAGGTCGCGATGACGTCCCCGGAGGCCAGACCGCCGAGGTCGGCGGCGTCGGGATCGTGGGCGGCGATCAGCGCCGAGGCGATCGCCGACGGGACGAACGGGCCGGGCACGGCGCCGTAACCGAACTCCGCGACGACGATGGCGAGCTCGAGGATGCCGAAGCCCTGACCGCCGACCGACTCGGCGAGGTGGACGCCGTGCAGGCCCTGCTCGGACGCCGACCTCCAGTAGGGGGGCGGGTTCGGGACGGGCGTTTCGAGGGCTTCGTGCAGCACCTCCGACGGGGCCACCCGCTCCACGAACGCGCGGACGGAATCGGCGAGGTCGTTGTGCTCTTCGAGGATGGCGATGGGCATGGCGTGCTGCACCTCTTCACGTCGTCGTGACTGGTCCCAACCGGTTGGTTGGGACCGAGATTACCCCGAGGGGTCGTTCACGACGTGGGCGAGCGCGCGGCCGTCACGAAGCCGTTCGCAATTGTCGAGCGCGAACTCCAGATACCGCCGCATCGTGTCGGCCGTGTACCAGGTGACATGGGGGGTGAGCACGACATTGGGCAGGCCCAGCAGCGGATTATTGGACGGGACGGGCTCGACGGCGAATACGTCGAGCCCCGCCGCGGCGAGCGTGCCCGCGCGCAACGCGTCCACGAGCGCGGCCTCGTCGACGATCGCGCCGCGGGAGGTGTTGACGAGGACTGCGTCAGTCTTCATCTGCGCCAGGGCTTTCCGGCCGAGCAGACCCTCGGTGGCGCCGGTCAACGGCAGGTGCAGCGACACGATGTCGGATTCGGACAGCAGGTCGGGCAGGGTGCGCCATCCGGGCAGCCCGTCGTCGCGGGTGCTGGTGTGCACGACCTCGGCGCCGATGGCCAGCAGGATGCGCTCGACCTGCTTGGCGATGTTGCCGTACCCGACGAGGCCGACGGTGCAACCACCGAGGTCGCGGACGCTCTCACCGAGCGTCGGGTCCGACGGCCAGCCGTTGCCCGTCCTCGTGGCACGGTCGAGCTCCGGCAGCCTGCGCAGCGCGGCGAGCATCAGCAGCAGGGTGCCCTCGGCGACCGACGGCGCGTTGGCGCCCGGCATGTTGGCAACCGCGATTCCCCTCCCGGTCGCGGCGTCGACGTCGATGGTGTTGACCCCCGCGCCCAGCTTGTGCACCAACCGCAGCTTCGCCGCCTGTGCCAGATCGTCACCCGAGATCGGCCGCAGCACATGCCAGATCACCTCGGCGGACGGCAGCTCACGGTAGAAGGTCTCGTCGTCGTCCTCGGCGCAGTACCGGATGTCGAGCCAATCGGTGTGCGGTGAAAGGAATTCGGTGACCTTCGGACCGGGGAGGAAGTGCGCCAGGACTCTCACCAGCGGCGCGTGATCCACTTGGCGATGGTATCGGCCTTCTCCGAACGGGCTCCCGGGGTGGTGAAGTAGTGGTCGGTGTCCATCGCGCACATCGTCTTGTCCTCGCCCGCGAGCGCGTCGTAGATGCGCTGTGCATCCGACGGGAACACCCCGGTGTCCTGCTCGGCGTTGATCACCAGCGCGGGGCAGTCGATACGGGCCAAATGCGGTTCGGCCCGGGTCTGGGCATGGCGCAGACTCCACATCCCCAGCCAGTTGCGCAGCGTGCAGGCCGCGGCGATGCCGTGCGTCGAGCGGTTGGCTTTGACCGGCACGCCCGCGTAACACATGTTGGGTGGTCTCTTGGTGGGTTCGAGCAGCGGATCGACCATGCGGGGGTCGGCCCAGGTGCGCATCACGGTGAACGGGCGGTCGGAGAAGCCCGCGGCGCGCACGCGGGTCAGCTCTGCCTCGGCCCAGTCGGTGATCGCCTCGTTGCGGGAGACCTGCGCGGCGCGGTAGCGGGTCACGAACTCGTCGTCGTAGCTCGGCCCGTTGCGTTCGTTGAACAGATCGAGATCGGGATCGGTTGCCACGGCATCGTTTTCGTCGATCACCGACGCGTCCATCCATGCGGTCAGGACATCGGGGCGGCCGGGGTGCGCCGCGCTGGCCACATACCCGTCGGCCGCAGGCAGATCGTCGAGGCTGGCGGCGGGTCGCATCCCCTCCAACGGGGTGACGTGCTTGTCGACGGCATTGGCCTGGTAGGCGGCCATCAGAGATCCGCCTCCCGAATTACCAAGCAGGATCACGGTTTCGATGCCCTGGACCTCGCGCAGCCAGCGGACCCCCACCCCGATGTCGACGAGGGCGTGGTCGAGGAGAAAGCTGCTCTCGAAGCCGCGGAAGCGGGTGTTCCAGCCCAGGAATCCGATGCCCCGGGTGGCCATGTAGTCGGCGAGATAGTGCTCGGAGAAGTCGATCTGGTAATGCGTCGCGATCATCGCGACCTTGGGTCTGCGTCCCATTCCGCGGTGGTAGAGCCCCTGGCACGGATGCCCGCCCGAACCGGCCCGCCGGGCGGTGGTCGAGTCGAGACCGACGAATTCGCGGGTGACTCCAGGCGCCTGTGCGGCGGTGGTGCGGCTCATGGATGTCCGGCCTCCGGCGGGCGTCTTTGGCGGTGGAGAAGCTGTGCCTGATGTTAGATTCAGTTTCAGTCCGTGACCAGACTTCAGCCGGTCCAGGAAGGCGCGATCATGATCAAGCCGGACAACACCAACACCGAATTCGCCCTCGGCGGCATCAACCACGTCGCTCTGGTCTGTTCCGACATGGCGCGCACCGTCGACTTCTACAGCAATGTGCTGGGCATGCCGCTGATCAAGTCGCTGGATCTGCCCGGCGGTATGGGCCAGCACTTCTTCTTCGATGCGGGCAACGGCGACTGTGTCGCGTTCTTCTGGTTCGCCGAGGCGCCCGACCGGGTCCCGGGAATGTCGTCGCCCGAGGCGATCCCCGGGATCGGTGACATCGTCAGTGCGGTCAGCACGATGAACCACCTGGCCTTCCACGTGCCCGCCGAGAAGTTCGACGAGTACCGGCAGAAGCTGAAGGCCAAGGGGGTTCGCGTCGGCCCTGTGCTCAATCACGACGAGAGCCCGGCGCAGGTCTCGGCCACGCTGCACCCGGGGGTCTACGTGCGGTCCTTCTACTTCCTCGACCCCGACGGCATCACGCTGGAATTCGCCTGCTGGACCAAGGAATTCGGGGACAGCGATACGGCCACGGTGCCGAAGACCGCCGCGGACCGCCGGGTGCCCGTCAACGGATGACTCTGCTCAGTCCCGGTAGAGCGCGGGATCGGCGAGCTGGTCGATCAGCGCGCCGAGCTGGGCCGCGAGCTGCGCCTCGGTGAACGTCAGATCCCCGGCCAGCCAGGCGCTGAGGGTCTGGGCCACTCCGCCGACCACGAAGTGCGCCGCGGAGGTGATCCTGTCGTTGCGCTCCAACCGCAGCGCCGACCCCGCGTGCTGACCTGACAGCAGCGCGAACAGCGCGCCGGATTCGGCGCGCTTGCGCACCACCACCGGATTGTCCAGGTGCGCGTTGAACAGCAGCCTGCCCACGCGCGCGTCCTCGGAGATCGCGCGCACGATGTTGGCCATGCCCTGACGGCTCTGCTCCCGCGGGGGCGCGGCCGCGACCGCGGCCTGCGTCGTGGTGGCGATGTCGGCGATGACCCGGTCGAACACGGCGCCGACGAAGACGTCCTTGTCGGTGAAGCTCTCGTAGAAGTACCGCGCCGCAAGTCCGGACTGCGCGCAGATCGCGCGAACCGTCAGCTCGGGCGGGTTCAGCTGACCGCCCAGCAGGTCCAGTCCGGCCTCCAGCAGGCGCCGCCGGCGTTCGGCGACTCGTGCGGGGGCATCAACCCCGCGATACGGACGGACCTGGGCCATGCGTCCCATATTGACACTGCGGCCTGCGCGGTAGCAATATCAGGAAACAGGCGTTCGCACTTTGCGGACCCTGGTGACGCCGGTGTCGCCGAGAGGAGCCCTACCCCATGACGCTGAACGAGTCGGTGCCCGCGGTGCTGCCCGTGGTCGAGCGCCCGATCAACGACGTGGTGGTCGACGTCCCGACCGGCCGCCGTGCGCAACGCGGGGACGACGGCATGCTGGGACTGGGGCTGCTGGCCGGCCCCGCGAACGTGATCATGCAGCTGGCGCGTCCGGCGGTCGGGTACGGCGTTCTCGAGAGCCGTGTCGAGAGCGGACGGGTGGACCGTCACCCGATCAAGCGGGCCCGCACCACGTTCACCTATCTGGCGGTGTCGACCAACGGCACCCCCGAGCAGCAGAAGGCCTTCCGGCGCGCCGTCAACGGCGCACACGCCCAGGTGTTCTCGACCGACGAGAGCCCGGTGAAGTACCACGCGTTCGACAAGGACCTCCAGCTGTGGGTGGGCGCCTGCCTGTACAAAGGCGTCGTCGACGTCCACCGGCTGTTCGTCGGGGAGATGGACGAGGAGACCGCCGACCGCCTGTATGTGCAGGGTCGGGCGCTCGCCACCATGCTCCAGGTGCCCGAGAGCATGTGGCCGGCCGACCGCGAGGCGTTCGACCGGTACTGGGCTGCGTCGCTGGACGAGGTGCACATCGACGACACCGTGCGCGAGTACCTGTACCCGATCGCCGCATCCCGGCTGCGAGGGCTGAGGCTGCCGGGGCCGCTGCAGCGGCGCAACGAAGAGCTGGCACTTCTGATCACGACCGGTTTCCTGCCGCAGCGTTTCCGCGACGAGATGCGGCTTCCGTGGGGGCCGGACCACCAGCGCAGGTTCGACCGGCTCATGACGGTGCTGCGCGTCGCCAACACGGTGTCGCCGAAGTTCGTGCGTCAGTTCCCGTTCAACCTGTTGTTGAAGGACGTCGACCGCCGGATCCGGACCGGGCGGCCACTGGTCTGACCAGGCACTCGCGGCTGTGCCGGAGAGTGTGAGACCGTGCGTCTCGACACTTTGCTTATGCAATGCTAACTTTCAGCGAAAGTTAGCTTAGCCATACATAAGCAGAGCAAGGAGATGGCGGGGGTCGGGGCCTGGAGACGGGTCGCTCACCGGCACCGCGAAAGTCCATGGACATTGGAAGTGACACGCTCGCGCCTCCGGCCGGGACATCCCGCGTCGACCAGGACGTGGTCAGCCGGTTCGCCACCTGCTGCCGCGCACTGGGCCTCTCCGTGCACGAGCGCAGGCGGCCCGCGGATCTGACCGCCGCCCGGGCCGGCTTCGCCGCGCTCACCCGCATCGCGAGCGACCAGTGCGACGCGTGGACGGGACTCGCCGCGGCCGGCGACGTCACCCCGCAGGTGATCGAACGGGTGTGGCAGACCTCCGGCGCCACCGCCGGGCTGCTGTCGCGCAGGATCGAGCTCGCGCCCCAGGCCCTCGGGTTCACCTACGACAGCGGCCTGTACCTGCAGTTCCGCGCGTCCACCCCCGACGACTTCGCGCTGGCCTACACCGTCTGCCTCTCCGATGCCGCGTGCTACGAGGAGGCCGACCAGCTCCTCGAAGGCCTGCTCGAACGTCGCCGCGACTGGTTCGAGGCGCGCTGGGTCCGGATCGCGATGTATCACCGTGCCGCTCGATGGTCGGATGTGGTGCGGATGCTGACCCCGCTGGTGACCGACGCGACCCTCGACGAGACGTCCGCCCACGCGGCGCGGGTGACCCTCGGCATCGCGCTGGCCAGGCTCGGCATGTTCGCTCCCGCGCTGTCCTACCTGGAGCGTCCGGAAGGGCCCGTGACGGTCGCAGCCACCGACGGTGCCCTGGTCAAAGCGCTGTCGCTGCGCGCGCAGGGCGAGGACGAGGAGGCGTTGCAGCTGCTCCAGGAGCTCTACGCGGTCAACCCCGAACACGCCCAGATCGAAGAGGCGTTGCTCGACACCAGCTTCGGGATCCCGACGACCACCGCTGCCCGCATCGAGGCGCGCAGCAATCCGTGGGATCCGGAGACAGAACCCGGCGAGGCCGACTTCGTCGACTCCGGCGCCAAGGACCGCAAGGCGCACCTGCTCGTCGAGGCCGAGGCGGAACTGGCCGAGTTCATCGGGCTCGACGAGGTCAAGTATCAGGTCGCGCGACTGAAAAGCTCTGTCGCGATGGCGATCCGCCGTCAGGAACGCGGCCTGGCCGTCGCTCAGCGCACGAACCACCTGGTCTTCGCCGGCCCACCCGGAACGGGTAAGACCACGATCGCCCGGGTGGTCGCCAAGATCTACTGCGGGCTCGGCCTGCTCAAGAAGGAGACGGTCCGCGAGGTGCACCGCGCGGACCTGATCGGCCAGCACATCGGTGAGACCGAGGCCAAGACCAACGCGATCATCGACAGCGCGCTCGACGGGGTGCTGTTCCTCGACGAGGCCTACGCGCTGGTGTCGACCGGCGCCAAGAACGACTTCGGACTGGTCGCGATCGACACGCTGCTGGCCCGGATGGAGAACGACCGCGACCGCCTGGTCGTGATCGTCGCCGGGTACCGCAAGGATCTCGACACCTTCCTCGACGCCAACGAGGGTCTGCGTTCCCGGTTCACCCGCAGCATCGACTTCCCGTCGTACTCACCGAAGGAGCTCGTCGAAATCGCCGTGCGCATGGCCGAGAAGCGCGACTCGCACTTCGAGGATTCAGCCCGTTCCGACATGGAGAGCCTGTTCTCCTACCTCGCCGAGTCGTCGAGCCCCGACGCCAACGGCGTGAACCGGCGCAGCCTCGACATCGCCGGCAACGGCCGCTTCGTCCGCAACCTGGTCGAACGGTCCGAAGAGGAGCGCGAGTACCGACTCGACCACTCCGATGCGGAGGACTTCACCGACGACGAGCTGATGACCATCACCGCGGCCGACGTCGGCCAGTCGGCGGGCCCGCTGCTGCGCGGCCTCGGACTGGCTGTGCCACAGCACGCTTCGGACGAGCGGTGAGCGGCGCCGACGGGGACAGGCGGTCGTTCACCTCCCGTACCCCCACCAACGAGAACCCCGACCGGGTGTCGTTCCGGCGCGGGTTCGTGACCCGCCACCAGGTCAGCGGATGGCGGTTCATGGTGCGCCGCATGGCCTCCGGTGTCGCGTTGCACGACACCCGCATGCTGGTCGACCCGCTGCGCACGCAGTCCAGGTCGGTGCTCGTCGGTGCCCTGATCCTGGTGACGGGCCTGATCGGCTGCTTCCTGTTCTCCCTGATCCGGCCTGCCGGCGACGTCGGCACCGATTCGATTCTCGCCGAACGCGATACGGCGGCGCTGTACGTGCGCCTCGGTGATCAGGTGCATCCGGTGCTGAACCTGGCCTCGGCGCGCCTCATCACCGGAAGGCCCGACAACCCGGCCATGGTGAAGAGCAGCGAACTCGACGAACTTCCCCGGGGCAACATGCTCGGCATCCCGGGAGCCCCGGGGCGGATGGCGGTCAACACGACTCGGGACGCGTACTGGACGGTGTGTGACGCCGCCGCCGGCGCCGTCACCGGGGTCACGGTGATCGCCGGCGCCCCCGACGACACCGGCGAGCGCGCGACGGTCCTGCCGGACGGGCATGCGGTACTTGCCGAGAACGGCGGGCGCACATGGCTGTTGTGGGACGGCAGGCGCAGCGCGATCGATCTCGCCGACCGGGCGGTCGCCGGAGGCGTCGGGATCGGCGTCGGCGTCGCGGCACCGCACCCGATCGCGACGGGACTGTTCAACGCGATCCCGGAGGCGCCTGCGCTGATCACCCCGGTGATCCCGAATGCCGGCCTGCCCTCCGACCTCGGGCTTCCCGAGCCCTTCCCGGTCGGCTCCGTCGTGGTCTCCTACGACGAGGACAACACCCTGCGCCACTACGTGGTGCTGACCGACGGTCTGCAGCCGATCTCTCCGGTGGTCGCCGCGATCCTGCGCAATTCCAACTCGTGGGGGCTCGCGTCCCCGCCCCGGCTCGATGCCGATCTGGTGGCGCGCACCCCGCAGGCCGAGGTCGTCGACGTCGACGCCTACCCCGCCGAGCGGGTGACCCTCGTCGACACCGCCGCTGAACCGGTGATCTGTGCCGCGTGGTCGGAACGCGAAGGAGCGCAGGAGAGTTCGATGGAGCTGCGGTCGGGTGCCGCGCTCCCGGTCGCCGACGGGGTGAGCACTGTGGCGCTCGTCAGCGCCGGAGCCCCGGGTGGGCCCGCGAACCAGGTCGCTCTGCCGCAGGGCACGGGGTATTTCGTGGACAATGCCGGTTCGTTGTTCTGGCTGAGTGACACGGGTGTCCGCTACGGCATCGACACCGGCGCAGATGCGGACGGCGCCGACACCGTCGCCGCGCTGGGCCTGACCACCACACCGCTTCCCATCCCGTCGTCGGTGCTGTCCTTGTTCGCCGCAGGCCCGACGCTGTCGCGCGGCGACGCGTTGCTGGCCCATGACACGCTGGCGCCGAACCCGTCGCCGGCCCGGGTGGAGGCCCTGCCCGGTTTGGAGAACCCATGAGCAGGTTGATCTTCGAGCACCGCAAGCGCCTCCCGGCGCCTGTCGCGCGCAAGGGCACCATCACGATCGAACCGCCGCCCGAGCTGCCCCGGGTCGTACCGCCGTCACTGCTGCGGCGTGCGCTGCCGTACCTGATCGTCATCCTGATCGTCGGGATGATCGTCGCGTTGGTGGCGACGGGTCTGCGGCTGATCTCGCCGACCACGCTGTTCTTCCCGTTCGTGCTGCTGCTCGCCGCGACCGCGCTCTACCGCGGCACCGACAACAAGATGCGCACCGAGGAGGTCGACGCCGAGCGCGCCGACTATCTGCGGTATCTGTCGGTGGTCCGGGACAACGTCCGGGCCCATGCCGACGAGCAGCGGACCGCGCTGCAGTGGTCGCATCCCGAACCCGCTGCGCTGAACGGCATTCCGGGTACCCGACGGCAGTGGGAACGCGACCCTCACGACCCCGATTTCCTGGTGCTGCGCGCCGGCCTGCACGACCAGCCCCTCGATGTCACCCTGCGGGTCAAGGACACCGCCGACGAGATCGACCTGGAACCGGTGTCGCACACGACTCTGCGCGGGCTGCTCGACGCCCAGCGCACCCTGTACGACGTCCCGGCCGGCATCGCGCTGACCAGGGTCTCACGCATCACGGTGCTCGGGGACGACGCCGAGGTCACCGGTGCCCTGCGCGCGTGGGTCGCCCAGGCGATGACGTGGCACGACCCGTCGGTGCTCGGAATCGCCTTCGCCGGAGAAGCTCTCGAATCCGAGGCGTGGTCGTGGCTGAAGTGGCTGCCCCATGTCGACGTACCGGGCCGGATCGACGGCGTCGGACCCGCCCGCTATCTGGCCGGCGATGCGTCGGATCTGCGCACCCTGCTCGCACCCGCGCTCGCCGACCGCGGTGGCTTCACCGGCGACGCGACCGGCACCACCAAGCATCTGCTGATCGTGCTCGACGATCCCGATGCCGATCCGTCGGAGTTCATCGGCAGCGGACTGGCCGGCGTCACCGTCATCCACCGGTCGGCCACCGAGCCCGACCGTGACCAGTACTCCGACCCGGAACGCCCGGTGCTGAGGATCTCCGGGGGCCGGATCGAGCGCTGGCAGAACGGAACCTGGTCCTCCTACATCGATTCCGCCGACCACCTCGGCGCCGCGGATGCCCGGCACATCGCCCGGCGGTTGGCGCGCTGGGACTCCAATCCCGACCATGCCCGGTCCGCGACCACCGGCGGCGCCGCATTCACCACGCTGCTGGGCATTCCGGACGCGTCCGCGCTCGACGTGGCCGCGCTGTGGGCGCCGCGCAACCGGGATGACGAGCTGCGGGTGCCGATCGGTGTCACCGCGACCGGTGAGCCGCTGATCTTCGACCTCAAGGACGAGGCGGAAGGAGGCATGGGTCCGCACGGCCTGATGATCGGCATGACGGGCTCGGGCAAGTCGCAGACACTGATGTCGATCCTGCTGTCGCTGTTGACGACCCATCCCGCCGATCGGCTCATCGTGATCTACGCCGACTTCAAGGGCGAGGCCGGCGCCGACATCTTCCGCAACTTCCCGCAGGTCGTCGCGGTGATCTCCAACATGGCCGAAAAGCGTTCGCTGGCCGATCGATTCGCCGACACGCTGCGCGGCGAGGTCGCCCGGCGGGAGCAGTTGCTCAAGGACAGCGGCCGTCGCGTGCAGGGCAGTGCGTTCAACTCGGTCACCGAGTACGAGAACGCTGTCCGGGAGGGACACGATCTGCCGCCGATCCCGACGCTGCTGGTGGTCGCCGACGAGTTCACGCTGATGCTCGCCGACCACCCCGAGTACGCGGATCTGTTCGACTACGTCGCGCGCAAGGGCCGGTCGTTCCGCATCCACCTGCTGTTCGCCTCGCAGACCCTCGACGTCGGCCGGATCAAGGACATCGACAAGAACACGTCGTACCGGATCGGCCTGAAGGTGGCCAGCCCCAGCGTGTCCCGGCAGATCATCGGGGTCGAGGACGCCTATCACATCGAATCCGGCCGGGAGCACAAGGGCGTCGGCTTCCTGGTGCCCGCGCCGGGCGCCCTGCCGGTCAAGTTCCGCAGCACCTACGTCGACGGCATCTACGAACCACCCAGGGTCGACAGATCGATCGTCGTGCACGCGATTCCGAAGCCTCAGCTGTTCAGTGCGGGGTGGGTCGATCCCGAACCGGACACCGTGATCGTCGACGACGGCGCCGACGTCGAGGTGCTGCCCCCGCGCAAGCTGATCGCCACGATCGGCGAGCAGCTGGCCCACTACGGGCCGCGCGCCCCGCAGCTGTGGCTCCCCCCGTTGGAGGAGGCGATTCCGCTGCAGGGTCTGCTCGAACGCTCCGGTATCGGTGCGGGGCAGTGGCGTTGGCCCCTCGGCGAGATCGACCGTCCCTTCGACATGCGGCGTGACCCGTTGGTGTTCGACGCCACCTCCGCAGCGGCGAACATGGTCATCCACGGCGGACCGAAGTCCGGGAAGTCCACGGCACTGCAGACTTTCGTGCTCTCGGCCGCCGCCCTGCACGCACCGGGCGACGTGTCCTTCTACTGCCTCGACTACGGCGGCGGTCAGCTGCGGGTACTCGACGGCCTCGCTCACGTCGGCAGCGTCGCGTCGCCGTTGGAGTCGGAGCGGATCCGACGCACCTTCGGTGAGCTCGAGCAACTGCTGCAGGCGCGGCAGCGTCACGGCGCCGCGGTGAACAACGGTGGCTACCGCGACGGCTACGGTGAGGTGTTCCTGCTCATCGACAACCTGTACGCGTTCAGCCGCGACAACACCGACACCTTCAACACCCGTAACCCGTTGCTGGCCAAGGTGACCGAGCTCGTCAACACCGGTCTCGCCTACGGCATCCACGTCGTCATCACCACCCCGAACTGGCTCGAGGTGCCGCTGGCCATGCGCGACGGTCTCGGCCTGCGACTGGAGCTGCGTCTGCACGACGCGCACGACAGCAATGTGCGTGTGGTGGGGGCACTGCGGCGACCCGCCGAGGGCGTGCCCGCCGACCAGCCGGGGCGCGGCCTGACCATGGCCGCCGAACACTTCCTGTTCGCCCGGCCCGCACCGGAAACCATCCCGGCGCTCAACGCCCGCTTCCCCGGACAGAGCGCACCCGAGGTACGGCTGCTGCCCACCCGCCTGTCCCCGAGAGCCTTCGCGTCGCTGTACCCGGCGCCCGAGCGCGTCGTCATCGGCCAGCGGGAAGAAGACCTGGCGGCCGTCAGTGTCGACTTCGCCGACAACCCGCTGCTGATGGTGTTCGGCGACACCAAGACCGGCAAGACGACGCTGCTACGGCACCTGATCCGCACCCTGCGGGAGAACTCGCGGGCCGATCAGGTCGCCTTCACGGTCATCGACCGACGTCTGCAGCTCGTCGACGAGCCGATCTTCCCCGACAACGAGTACACACCGAACATCGACCGGATCCTGCCGGCGATGCTGGGGTTGGCGGGTCTGCTCGAAAAGCGCCGTCCGCCGGCAGGTCTGAGCCCGCAGGAGCTGCGCGGGTGGGACTTCCGCTCCTCCGCGAACGGTTCGGGCAGCCACCTGCACTACCTGATCATCGACGACGTCGACCAGATCCCCGACGGACCCGCCGTCAGCGGACCGTACGCCGGACAGCGTCCGTGGACACCGGTGATCGGATTGCTCTCGCAGGCCTCCGAACTCGGACTGCGGGTGATCGTCACGGCCAGGGCGGCCGGGTCGGCACATGCGGTCATGACGGCACCCCTGCTGCGCCGCCTCAACGAACTGCAGGCGACGACGCTGCTGCTGTCCGGTAATCCCCAGGACAGCGGCAAGATCCGCGGGCACCGTTTCAGCCGGCTACCCGCCGGCCGCGGACTCCTGCTCGACGACTCGAATCTGTCCGACACACCCACCTATGTGCAGCTCGTCGATCCGCTCGCCGACGACGCGACCGCACCGGCCGGCCACCTCGGAAAGGAATACAGCTGATGACCCTGCGCGTGGTTCCCGAAGGTCTCACGGCCGCGAGCGCGGCCGTCGAGGCGCTCACCGCCCGGATGGCTGCCGCGCACGCGGCGGCGGCGCCTCTGGTGACGGCGGTGCTGCCACCGGCCGCCGACGCCGTATCCCTGCAGACCGCAACAGGACTGAGCGCCAACGGGGTTGAGCACCAGTCGATCGCCGCCCGCGGTGTCGAGGAGCTCGGCCGGTCCGGGGTCGGGGTCGGCGACTCGGCGGCGAGCTACGTCAGCGGTGACGCGATGGCCGCGACGTCGTATCTGATCGCCCGGGGCTGACCGCTGTGACATCCCCCGTCGCTTCGCTCGCCCCGGTGACATCCCCCGTCTGGATGGCCCTGCCCCCCGAGGTCCACTCCACCATGCTCAGCAGCGGCCCTGGCCCGGGATCCCTGCTGGCCGCCGGTGTCGCCTGGCAGTCCCTGAGCGCCGAATATGCCTCTGCGGCAGCGGAGTTGACCAGCATCCTGGCCGGTGTCCAGTCCGGTGCCTGGGAAGGGCCCAGTTCGCAGCAGTACGTCGCCGCACACACGCCCTACCTGGCGTGGCTGGCGCAGCAGAGCGCGGTGAGCGCCGCGACGGCCGTGCAGCACGACACCGCCGCAGCGGCGTACACGACGGCGCTGGCGACGATGCCGACGCTGCCGGAGCTGGCGCTCAACCACACCACGCACGCGGTTTTGGTGGGTACGAACTTCCTGGGGATCAACACGATTCCGATCGCGCTCAACGAAGCCGACTACGTCCGCATGTGGATCCAGGCGGCGACCACGATGGCGACCTACCAGTCGGTTTCCGGGGCAGCACTCGCCGCGACGCCGACGTCCGCGCCGGCGCCGTCGGTGCTGCTGCCCGGCGTCGGCGAGGCCGGACGGGCCGCCGCCGACATGTCCGCGTTCGCGGCACAGCCGATGGCTGCCCAGGCCGGTGCGGCATTCGACGTGTCGAACATCATCGCCGACATCATCAGGCTCTATGGCGAGGTCCTCCGGTTCCTGTTCGAGCCGATCTTCAACTTCCTGCGCGACCCGATCGGCAACACCTTCGCGCTGATCACCGACTTCCTCACCAATCCGGTCCAGGCGTTGATCACCTGGGGCCCTTTCCTCCTCGCAGTGGTCTACCAGGCCGTCTCGTGGGTCGGGGCGTCGATCCTCTACCCGTCGCTGTTTCTGCTGCCGCTGCTGGCGACCACCCTGGCCATCGTGGCGGGGGTCGGTCAGCACCTGCTGAGCCTGCTCAACACGCCGCCGGCCGAGGAGGCCGCCGAAGAGCCCGCCCCGGCCCAGAGCGCACCGTCGCGGCCCGATCAGCAGAGCTTCCCGGCCACCATGTCCGCGCCTCCACCGCCCAGCGGTGCCCCCATCGCCGCCAACACCGTCAGCGCCGGTTCGCCGCCCGCCCCGGGTGCTCCGGCGGCGGCGGCCGCGACGTTCGTGCCGTACGTCGTCGCCGGCCGGGATCCCTACGAGGGCTTCTCTCCGACCGTGCGTGACTCCACGGGCGCCAAGGCGCCCGCGGGCACCATCCCGGCAGCGGCGTCGGGGATCGCGGCCTCGGCGGCGGAACGGCGTAAGCGGCGCCGGCGCCAGAAGGAGGAGATCAAGGGCCGCGGCTACGCCGATGCGTACGCGGACTACGAGGAACTGCCCGACGACGGGCCGCCGGAACAGCCCGCCCCCCGGGTCACCGCCTCGACACGCGGTGCGGGACCGATGGGATTCGCCGGCACGGTGTCGCGAGGCGACGAGCAGGCCGGTGGACTGACCACCCTCGCGGGTGACTCCTTCGGCGGTGGTCCCAGGGAACCGATGCTTCCCGGGACCTGGGATCCCGACGCCACAGACGACCGCCACACCGACGGCCGCGATGGACACGATGGACACGACGGAAAGGAAAAACCATGAGCCTCTTGGATGCTCACATTCCCCAGATGATCGCCTCGGAGGCGGCCTTCGGCGCGAAGGCGGGCCTGATGCGCAGCACCATCGCCCAGGCCGAGCAGGCCGCGCAGTCCGCGCAGGCCTTCCACATGGGCGAGTCCGCCGGCGCCTTCCAGGCGGCGCACGCCCGGTTCGTCGAAACTTCGGCGAAGATCAACGCGCTCCTCGACATCGCGCAGGCCAACGTCGGCGACGCCGCCGGGGCCTACGTCGCCGAGGATGCCGCGGCCGCCAGCACCTACCCCGCCGTCTGATCGGAGAATCCTGATGTCGCAGATCATGTTCAACTATCCGGCCATGCTCAACCACGCCGGTGAGATGTCGTCGTATGCCGGTGCGCTGCAGGCGATCGGCGCCGATATCGCCGCCGAGCAGGCCGCGCTGAAGAGTGCGTGGCAGGGTGACACCGGTGTGACCTACCAAGCATGGCAGGCGCAGTGGAACACCGCCATGGAGGAACTCGTGCGGGCCTACCGCGCCATGGCCAGTACCCACGAGATGAACACCACGTCGATGGCCGCGCGGGATCAGGCCGAGGGCGCCAAGTGGGGCTGACGGATCTCCGTGCGCGCTAACGCAGTCGAGCTGAGCGCCGCCTCGGCGTGGTTCCTCGCCGAGGAGCTCGGCGCGGGATCGTATCCGTGGGTGCTGGCGATAACGCCGCCCTACAGCGATGTTTCGGCGCGCGGGCCGTTCGAACGGGAGCAGACCGAGAAGTTGCGCGGTGCGGGCATCATGACCGCCGAGCGGACCGTCGATCCCGCGGTGGCGCGGTGGATCCGTCGCGTGTGCCGGCCCACCCAGTGGCTCGAACTTCGGTTCGTCGGAAGCCGTGGCGCGGTCCTGCGGGGGGTGCTCGCACGGGACGGCGCAGGCACCGTCATCGCGCTGCGCAGCGGCGGGTTGATCACGCTGACGGAGTTGGACATCGACCATCCGGAGGCGCTGGTGCCGGTCGTGACGGCGGGCCTGTCCGGACGTGCGCCCGCACGCTTCGACGGGTTCTCGCTGCCCGCACGCGTCGGCGCCAAGGCCGACGAACAGATCCGCAAGGGTGCGGCCGTCGGAGGCCTTCTCGACTACCTCGGCATCCCGCCGTCGGCGCGGCCCGTCGTCGTGGCCGCGTTCGAGGACAGCCGCACCTACGTCGAGATCGTCGCCGGACAGCACCGCGACGGACACCGGGTCAGCACCGACGTCGGTGTCAGCGTCGTCGACACGGTGCTCGGCAGGGTGCTGGTCAGCCCCGCCAAAGCGCGTGACGGCGAATGGATCTCCACGTTCGCTCCCGGCGATCCCGTGGCCATCGCGGCCGCGGTCGAGCGCCTCACCGCCGCACTGCCCGACGGGCCGTGGTTCCCGGACCACGCGCTCACCAGAGACTTCGACGAACGCACGGCCGAGAGAAGAGAAGAACGATGCCACAGTCCGCTCTGAGCGACACCAACACCGCGATGCCCATCGTGCGGGTCGCCGTCCTCACCGCGACGGCGGGCGACGAGGACGGGGATCGCGCCGGGCGACTCACCGAGATCGCCCTGCCCGCACAGCTTCCGCTGCGCGAGATCATCCCCGCTGTGCAGCGCATCGTGGCACCGTCGGACGACGCACCGGGGGTGGACCCGGTGAGCCTGGCGCCGATCGGTGGTGCGCCCTACAGTCTGGACGCGACCCTGACCACGGTCGGGGTGGTCGACGGTGATCTGCTCGCGCTGCAACCCATCCCCGCGGGGCCGCCCGCGCCGCGCATCGTCGAGGACATCGCCGACGCCGCGATGATCTTCTCCGCGGCTCGCGAGAAGCCTTGGGGGACAGCGCAGATCCAACGCGGTGCGACCGTCGCCGTCGTCGGGCTGATGCTGGTCGCGACGGCACTGGCCGTCGCCCACCGGGTGGTGACCGACTCGATCATCGGGGTGTTCGCCGTCAGTGCGGTGGCGATCGCCGCCGTACTGGGTGCACTGGTGGCCCGAACGGGGTCACCCCGCGTGGCCACCGCGCTGGCCGCAGCCGCACTTCCGTCGGTCGGCGCGGCGTTCGCGCTCGCCGTGCCCGGTGACTTCGGCGCGTCCGGAGTTCTGTTGGGAGCCGCGGGCATTGCCGCGTGGTCGATCATCAGCATCACCGTCGGAGAGCGGGCGATCGCGGTGTTCACCGCCGTCGCCGCGGCCGCCCTCGGCGTGGCCGTCGCCGCGGCCGCCGCGACGGTGTGGTCGCTGAGCCTGCTCGACATCGGGTGCGTGCTGATCCTCATCGCGCTGCTGATCACCGTGCAGGCCGCCCAGCTGTCGGCGATGTGTGCCCGTCTTCCCGTGCCCGTCATCCCGGCGCCGGGCGACCCTGCGCCGTCGGCGCTGCCGCGTCGTGTCCTCGAGGATCTGCCGCGCCGCATCCGTGCCGGCGACGCGTACCAGACGGGGTTCATCGCCGCCGGTGTCCTGCTGGCCGTGACAGGTTCGGTTCTCGTGGTGTGGCCCGCGGTCAGCGGCGACGGCGGTGTGCCGGTGTGGAGCTGGTATCTCGTGACGGCGACCGCCCTTGCCGCCGCACTGCGGGCCCGGGTCTGGGACTCCAGCGCCTGCAAGGCATGGCTTCTCGGCCACGGCTATCTGGTGACGACGGTTCTGCTCGTCCTGTCGGCGGCCCACGAGAACTACCCCGCGGCATGGTGGGCGCTGGGTGTGCTGGCGGTGCTGGTGGCGGCGTGGGCAGTGGCGGCACTGAATCCGCGCATCGCACAACCCGATACGTACTCGCTGCCGATGCGCCGTGTCGTCGGGTTCGTCGCGACGGCTCTCGACGCATCGGTGATCCCGGTGATGGCCTACCTGGTCGGCCTGTTCACCCTGGTTCTGAACGGTTTCTGACGAATGACCCCGGTGATACGGCCGGCGGCCGCCCTCGCGGTGGCCGCGGCGGTGTTCACGATCGGCGCTGCGCCCGCCGGCGCGATCCCGCCGCCGGACGTCGACCCGGCGGCGACACCGCCCAGTGGCGCCGCCGGACCCGTCGCACCGATGACACAGCGCAACCCCTGTGCTGTCACCGGTGTCGTCCCCGGCTCCGACCCGGCCGCGCCGAGCCCGAACCAGCTGTCGCTCAACATGAGCGACGCGTGGCGGCACAGTGATGGCAGGGACCAGCTGGTCGCCGTGATCGGCACCGGGGTGACACCGGGGCCGCGGCTGCCCAACGTCGATCCGGGAGGCGACTTCGTCGGATCCGGAGACGGGCTCACCGACTGTGACGGCAGCGGAACCCTGGTCGCGGGGCTCATCGCCGGAGCGCCCGGACCGGACGGGTTCTCCGGGGTGGCGCCCGCCGCCCGGATTCTCGCGATCCGACAGACCTCGCCGCGCTATGCGCCGAGCAGCACCGGCGAGGATCCGGCGCTGACCCGGGCGAGCATCGAGACCCGGACACTCGCCCGGGCGGTTGTGCGGGCCGCCGACTCCGGTGCCCGCGTCATCGCGATCTCGTCGGTGACCTGTGTTCCGGCCGGGATGAGCGTCGACCAGAGTGAACTCGGTGCCGCGCTGCGGTATGCCGCGGTGGAGAAGGACGCGGTGATCGTCGCGGCGGCCGGCGACACCGAGGGCTCGACGGGTTGCGGGGAGAATCCGCTCAATGATCCGGCCCGACCGGCCGATCCACGCAACTGGGCGGGGGTCTCCACGCTGGCGATCCCCGCGTGGTGGGAGCAGTACGTGCTATCGGTCGGCTCGGTCGGACCCCAGGGTCGTCCGTCGGCGTTCACGATGGCGGGGCCGTGGGTCGGGATCGCCGCTCCCGGGGAGGACATCACCTCGGTGAGCAACGACGCGGCGGGCGGCCTGGCGAACGGCACGCTGAACGGCGAGCAGCAGTACGACCCGCTCAGTGGCACCGGCTATGCGACCGCCTACGTCGCCGGGGTTGCGGCGCTGGTGCGCAGCAGGTTTCCCGCCCTGACGGGACCGCAGGTACGGGAGCGTCTGACGGGGACGGCGAATCAGGCCGCGCGGGCGCCGTCGAATCTGGTCGGTGCGGGTCGCGTCGATCCCGTGGCCGCGCTGACCTGGAATGTACCGGCTGCCGGCGTGGACGCTTCCGTCCCGAAACAGGTTGCCGCGCCTCCTGATACACCGCCCGCTGACCCATTGCCGCGCCTGGTCGCCTACGCCGGGGTGGGGGTGCTCGCCGCGGTGGTGATCGCCGCGGCGGTGCTGCGCGCGAAACGAAAGGACCCGTCCGCATGATCGTCCGGCTCAGTCTGGCCGCGCTGTTCGTCATCCCCGCGGCGATGGCGTATCCCTGGCAGACCACTTTCGACCGTTGGCTCCTCGGTGCCGCGGTGGCTGTGGTCGTCATCCTGTTCGCCTGGTGGCGGGGACTTTTCGTCACCACGCTGGTCGCGCGCCGGATCCGGCTGCTCACCCGTCGTGGTCGCAGTGCCGATGACGGGGACGCGGGCGAGTTCGCCACGGTGGCGCTGCGGGTGGAGCAGGGACAGGCCGACCTGCCGCTCGCCCTGGCGGCCGACCACCTGGACCGCTACGGCATCGCCTTCGACAAGGTCCGCGTCACCAGCCGTGAGGCCGCCGGTCATCGCACCACGTGGGTGAGCCTGACCCTCGGTGCCGCATCGAACATCGCGGCGCTGACGGCGAGGTCGCCGCAGATCCCGTTGCAGGACACCGTGCAGGTCGCCGCGCGGCGGCTCGCCGACCATCTGCGCGAACGCGGCTGGGAGGTGACGATCGACGATGCGCCCGGACCGCTGCCCGGTGACGGAGGCAAGGAGACCTGGCGGGGTGTCGTCGACGGGCACGGACACCTGGCCGCCTACCGCGTCCGCGTCGACGAACGACTGACCGAAACCCTGGCCGCCGCGGGATCGGCCGGGACGGAATTCTGGTCCGCGGTCGAATTCACTGGCAGCAGAACCAGTCCCGAGATCGCCGCATCCTGCGCGTTGCGCACCACGGACCGTCCGCCGGCGATCGCCGGGTTGACCGCGGAGCGGGGCCTGCACCGCTCGGCGCTCGACGCGCTGGGCCCGACGTCGCACCGGCGGCTGCTCGCACCTCCGGTCCCCGCGACACCGGAACTGGTGGCGCAGCTGCGCTTGCCGGTCGGCGCGATCCTCAGCCGAACATGAACGGCGCCAGGAACTTCGTCATCCGGCGCAGGTAGTCCGGTTGGCTGACGTGCAGCACATGGTTGCCCGGGAACCAGTGGAAGGCACAGTGATCCCAGTGTCTCCACAGCATCTCGGCCTGCTCCGGAGGCGCCAAGCGGTCACCGAGGCCGGCGATGATCAGCCGACGGTCCTTGGCGGGTAGTGGGCGGTAGTTCAGCGGCGACGAGTACATCGTCGCCGCGTCGACCAGCGCGGTGTCGGTGCCGGCGATCCGGTCACGCAGCGCGACAACCTTGTTCGCGGGGAACCACTCGTCGACCGTGCGGTCCGGCGTCACCACGGGCACATTCGGGATGACCGCCTGGATCCGGTCGTCCACGCTCGCGATCAGCGCGGAGGTGTAGCCGCCCAACGACATCCCGGTCAGCGCGACCCGGTCGACGCCGGTGAACTCGAGGTAGTCGAGGAGAGACCGGAAGTCGTGCACCGCCTGGGCCATGGCTTCGGCGAAACCGGCCATGCCGTGGGCGAAGTAGCCGTGACCGCTGAACGGTGAGTACTTCTCGGCGCGGCGCCCGTGGAACGGAAGCGTGTAGAGGACCACGTCGTATCCGCACCGGTAGAACCAGGGCAACGAGAAGAACAGCCCGTTGAACAGGTACGCCGACCCCATGAAACCGTGGATCAGGCAGAGCGTCGGTCGCGGACCGTCGTCGTGCCGCCAGTGCTGGGCGTGCACGATGTTGTTGCGGGCGAAGCCTGCCCGGTGGTCACGCAGCGCGGGGTTCACCGCGCGGAAGCTGCTCTCGAACCGGATGTTGCGGACGTTCCCGTGCGCCACCCACTCGGCGACCGGGTTGGCCGCGCGGGACGACACCCGCGGCGGTGACTGCGGTGCGGGGAACGACAGCTGGGGATCTTGGGCCGCGGCCAACTCGGCGTAGAAGCGCAGGTGTTCCTGTTCGGTGGCAGCGGCGGACCTGTTCAGCGCTTGGGCGAGCGTGGGCACCATGGTGACGCTGAGAAGCGAGGCGATGGAGGTGCGCAGCGCGAGGTCAGCGACGGCCGAGGAGTCCACGATGAGGCGCTGGCGCAGGGTCAGGTCGACGCGCCGGGGGAGTCCGCGGGCAGTGGCGTCGGCGCCGGGGACATCGGGTACCGGAAGGGGTAGCACCTCGTCGGGCACACTGTCGGGCTCCACGTCTCGCATGCTAACCCGTGCATCGCCCGCAGATGCCACACTGGCGCCATGTGGAACCCCGCCGTCTATCTGACCTATGCGGACCACCGGGGCAGACCGTACTACGACCTGCTGTCGAGGGTGGATGCCCGGGAGCCGCGCCGCATCGTCGATCTCGGTTGCGGCCCCGGAAATCTCACCCGCACGCTCACCCAACGATGGCCCGGCGCGGTCGTCGAGGCGTGGGACTCCTCGGAGGAGATGGTGACCGCGGCACGGGAGCGGGGAGTCGACGCGCGGGTGGGTGACGTCCGGGACTGGGCTCCGCTGCCGGACACCGACGTGGTGGTCAGCAACGCGACGCTGCACTGGGTACCCGAGCATCCCGACCTTCTGCTGCGTTGGGCGGGGCAGCTGGGTGCGGGCTCCTGGATCGCGTTTCAGGTGCCCGGCAACTTCGACGCGCCGTCGCATCGGGCCGTGCGCGACCTCGTTTCGAGCGCGCGATGGGCACACCTGTTGCGGGACTTCCCATTCGAGAAGTCCGAGGTCGTCAGGCCGGCCGCGGGCTATGCCGAATTGTTGACCGACGCCGGCTGCACCGTCGATGCGTGGGAGACCACCTATGTCCACGAGCTGACCGGCGAGAACCCTGTCCTGGAGTGGATCGGAGGCACCGCGCTGCGGCCGGTTCGTGCGGCGTTGCCGGACCACGACTGGCAGGAGTTCCGCGCCGAGCTGATCCCGCTTCTCGACGCGGCGTATCCGCGCCGCGCCGACGGGATCACCTTCTTCCCGTTCCGGCGGATCTTCGTCGTGGCGCGGGTGAAGAACTAACGACGCCAACTTATCCCCACATCCGAGTTCATCCACAGGCGGCGTATTCGGCGATGGTCGACACCGCCGAACGGCGATTACTGTCGCTCATATGTTCGAAGAGTTGATGGACGCGGCGGGGCGTGCGCGGGGCGCGGCGGCGATCGGCGCATGGGCGCGCATCGAGAATGCCGCAGTTGCGCAACGGCTCTCGGCGATGGCCGACCTGCTCGAAAGCAGGCTGACGGACAAGGACAGTGCCGAGCGCGATCAGTGGTGCCTCGACAACTGGGACGCGGTGTCGGCCGAGGTGGCAGCAGGTCAACACACGTCGCTCGGTGTCGCGTCGAACGAACTCCTCGATGCGTGGACACTGAGGAGGCGGTTGCCGCGAGTCGCCGAGGTCTTCGCCTCCGGGGCGATCTCCTACCGCCTGGTGAAGTCGGTGGTGAAACGCACCCGACTGGTGGTCGATCCGGAGGTCATGGCGAAGATCGACGCCGAGATCGCTGCGCACATCCGCGGGTGGGGCCCGCTGTCGGTGGCCAAGCACGAGGCCGAGATCGACCACTGGGTCGACCTCTACGACCCCGCGGCGGTCGTACATGCCGAGAGTGCCGCCCGTTCGCGGCATGTCGACGTCACACCGGCTGCCGACGGATCGGGGACCTGCTTCGTCGAAGCCGTCCTGTACGCCCACGACGGCGAGGTGATGGACCGGCGACTGGACGACATGGCGCGCGGCGTGTGCCTCGCGGACCCGCGCACGCATGAGCAGCGACGGGCGGATGCTCTCGCCGCGATCATGAACAAGGCGGACCGGCTGTCGTGTCTGTGCGGTGCCGAGGACTGCGAAGCTGGTGCGCGCACAACGAGTTCGGTCGTCGTCCACGTGATCGCCGAGGAGTCGAGCCTGACCGACGACACGCCGGTGGCTCTGAACGGCGACAAGCCCGCTTCCCCCGAACCGGAGCCCGAGTCGGAGCCCAAGCCGGAGCCCTCGCGGTTCGAGTCGCTGCTGGGACCCGTCCCGGCGGCGGGGCCGGCGAAGACCAATCCGGCGGTGGTCCTGGGCGGCGGGTTGTTGCCAGGGCCGCTGCTGGCAGCCACGCTCGCGCAGACCGCGACGATCAGGCGGCTGGTTCATCCGGGGGATTCACCAGCGGAACCTCGCTACGTGCCGTCGGCCAAGCTGGCGGACTTCGTGCGGTGTCGCGACATGACGTGCCGTTTCCCGGGTTGCGACGTGGCAGCCTACAGCTGTGATCTCGACCATACGATCGCGTATCCGGTCGGGCCGACGCAGGCGTCGAATCTCGCCTGTCTGTGCCGAAAACATCACCTGCTCAAGACTTTCTGGGGCTGGCGCGATGTCCAGTATCCGGACGGAACTGTCCTGTGGACGTCCCCGGGTGGGCAGACGTTCACGACGCATCCTGGGAGCCGGGTGTTGTTCCCGTCGTTGTGCCGGCCCACCGCGCCGGTCGCGGTCGACGCCGGCGTCCGGGCTCCCACGCCGAGCGCACCGTCCGGGCTCGGCATGCCTCGCCGCACGCAGACCCGGGCGCAGGTGCGGGCCAGGCGCATCCACGACCAACGAGCCGAGAACCAGGCACTGTTGGAGGGTCGCAACCATGCCCCTCCGTTCTGAATCCCGCCGCGACCTAGGGGTGGTAGGGCACTCCGACGGCGCGGAACACGAACTCGGGGGACGCGTCGAAGGCCAGCGATGTGCGGGGCAGTCGGGCGAGGACGTCGCGGGGGATGTCCTCCTTGTAATGCAGCGACAGCTCGCCCGAGCAGCGGGGGTCGACAGCGGAGACGTCGACATCGAGGGTCAGCCCCGTCTCGGACAGCTCGGCCTTGACCGACCCGGTCTGCGGGGCGTCCCAACGCTGGTCGATCGTGCGGCCTGCCAGTTTCGGCACCGTGGACAGCGTGCCGAGCACGCGTTCGTTGGTCAGCACCAACGACCCGACATAGCTGGCGATGCTCCCTCCGGAGCGCAACCCGGGGACGGTGCCGCGGAAACGCCGTGTCACCGCGACGTACTCCGACATGAAAAGCACCCCCTCGGCCTCCACCTCCGCGCGCAACGCGCTGGGCAGCTTGCCGATTCGGAACAGCTTCCGAAGAAAGACAGCCATGTGCGAACCGTAGCTCAGCCGCGGGGAACGCCGAGAGCGCCGTAGACGAACTTCGGCGGAGTGGTGGGCACTGTCGCCGGCATCGCCATTGCGGGCGCTCGATTTGCTCGGTGATTTGGGGTACAGGTGGTCACGTGACCCCGGACAACAGGCGGCTACTGGCCGGCGTCGTCGCCGCCCTCGCCGTGTACGGGCTCCTGTGGGCCGGCTGGGCGCAGGACTGGGGATGGCTGACCCGCGCCGACGACGCCGCGCTGGACGCCGCGTACCGCGTCGGCGAATCTCACAGCGGCTGGGTGACGGCCTGGGACGTGTTCTGCACGGTCCTGGGGCCCGGAGCGTTCCGGCTCGCGGTGCTCGTTCTCATCGTGCTGGCACTGCTGCGGCGCAGGATCCGGCTCGCGGTGTTCCTGGTCGTCACCGTGGAACTCAGCGGTCTGGTCACCGAGATCGCCAAGCACCTGGCCGGCCGCGCCCGACCCGACACCGCGTTCGTCGATGCGTGGGGGCTGTCGTTCCCGTCGGGGCACGCGCTCGGCGTGCTGGTGGCCGTCGCCGCGCTGCTGTCCGTCGCCGTGCCCGCGGTCGCTCCGTCGAGGCGGGCGTGGCTGATCGCCCTCGGTGTCGTCATCGTCGTGACGGTCGGCGTGGGTCGGGTGATACTCAACGTGCACCACCCGTCGGACGTCCTGGCCGGATGGGCGCTGGGCTACGCGTACTTCCTCGTCTGCCTGCGTCTGGTTCCCCCGGCGACGCTCACACGGCGGGACGAAACACCGGCAGAGCTCGATATTGCACGCTGAAACTCGCCTCGTCGATCTCGGTCCCGACCTCGCCGTCGAGTGCCAGCACCGTCGGCCCGTCCGGTGACCTGAACGAGAATTCCGGCACCTTGAGCTCGTGATACAGCGGGCTGCGCGTCAGCCGCCCCAGCACCAGCGCGGTCAGGATCCGCAGCCTGCTCAGCCGTCGCCCCGTCTCGAGGATCCGCACGTCGAGCAGGCCGTCGTCCATCCGGGTTCGCCGCGACGGCGCGAATCCGGTCGGGAGATAGCCCGAGTTCCCCAGGAAGAACAGGGAGGTCTGCAGCGTCTTGTTGTCGTACTCGATCCGCACCGGCTCGCCGCGCCGCAAGGTGTGGAACATCGCGTAGACGCCGGCCAGCGGCTTGCCGATCTTGTGCTCGAGTTTCTCGCGCGTCTGTACGAAGCGCGGGTAGGCGCCGATGCTGGCGGTGTTGACCACCATCTGCTTCTCGTTCATGCAGACGATGTCGACACACGACACGGTGCCCTGCCTGATCGCCGCCACGGTCTTGGCCGTCGTATCGCAGCCGATGTCCTTCGCGAAATGGTTGAACGTGCCCGCGGGGAAGACCGCCAGTGGCAGACCCGCCGCCACCGCGATCGACGCCGCGGCCGCGACCGTCCCGTCACCGCCTCCGACGCCGAGCACCTCCGCGCGGTCGGCGGCCGACTGCAGAACGGATGCCACGTCGTCGTCCTCGTCGAGCTCCACGATCTCGGCCTTCGGCAGCGCCTCGCGGACCTCGTCGACCACCCGTGCCCCGGTACCGCTGCCCGACGCCGGATTGATGACGAGCACGAGACCCTCACCCTCGGGTCGCTCCGGGGTGTCGACCCGCAACGGATCCGAGACGGGCAACCGGGTCTCGACGATCGGCGGCACGATCCGCGCACCCAGCACCGCGATGCCCGCGCCGAGGCCGAATCCGGCGAGCACATCCCCCGGATAGTGGGCGCCGGTGGCGACCCTGGACATGCCGACCAGCCCTGCCAGCAGCGCCAGACCCAGCCCGGCCGGCGGGTTCTCCAGTCCGACCCCGATGGAGAACGCGGCCGCGCTGGCCGAGTGACCCGACGGCAGCGAGTTCGACGTCGGATGGCGCCGTGTCTGGCGGGCCAGCGGCACGAAACTCCAGTTCGGCCGCTCACGCTTCCACACCCTCTTGGCGCCCTGATTGGTCACCAGGCTGGTCACGGCCAGCGTCGCCACCCCGCGCACCGCACCGCGCTTCACCGACGGGCTTCCCAACGCCATCAGACCGGCCGCGATCCCGAACCACAGCTTCGAATGGTCGGCGGCCCTGGTCAGGCGCGGCATCACCGCATCGAGCAGCGGGCTCGGCGACTCCGCGATCGCTTCGAAGACCTCCCTGTCCAGCGTGCCGAGGCCCACCCCGATCTGTCGGATACCGCGGCCACGTCGCCCCACAGGCAGAAGGTCCATGGCGCCCAACTTACGCAGATGCGCGGAAATCGAACTCACCGATGGCACAGTTGTGGCCATGCTGCGCCGCCTGTCGACTTTGCTGTGCGCCATCGCCGTCGCCGGACTGCTCACCGCGCCGCACGCCGGCGCGTTCGCGCCGTGGTTCGCGAACTCGGTCGGTGCGGCCACCCAGGTACTCGCGGTCACCGGGGCCGGCGGGTCCGATGCGAAACTCGACGTCTGGCAGCGCACCCCGGCAGGGTGGAAGCCGGTGGACGGCGGCGTCGGCATCGCGGCCAAGGTGGGTGCGAAAGGACTGTCGCCCAACCATTTCGAGGGCTCGATGATGACCCCGACGGGGGTCTACTCGCTCGACTTCGCCTTCGGTACCCGGCCCGATCCCGGGAGCGGACTGAAGTACGTGCAGGTCGGCTCGAACCACTGGTGGGACGGGGACGTCGCAAGCCCGACCTACAACACGATGCAGGTGTGCGACCGACAGAACTGCCGCTTCGCGACGAGTGGCACCGGCACGGAGAACCTGAACATTCCGCAGTACGCCCACGCGGTGGTGATGGGCGTCAACAAGGAGCGCATCCCCGGCAAGGGCAGCGCCTTCTTCCTGCACAGTTCGACCGGGGATGCGACCGCCGGATGCGTGGCGATCGACGATGCCACGCTGGTGACGATCATGCGCTGGCTGCGACCGGGCGCGGTGATCGCGATCGCGGAGTAGCCCGCGACGGTTCAGATGTTCAGCGCGCGCCCGGGTTTGACCTTGAACTCGACCGCGTCCAGCTTCATCGACGCGTCATAGGTGCGGTCGTACCCCGTCTCGCAGATGCGCCAGCCGTCGGCGGTGCGCCGGTAGCGATCGTGGTAGAAACCCGCACCGATCAACATGAAGTTGAAGTCCGGCGCGATCACCCGGTCCTGCAGGTACCAGGTCGCCGACGCCTCGTCACCGTCGACGGTGATCTCGGGGTGGTTCACCCGGTGCTCGGTGAGCACCTCGGGGCCGAGCGAGTTGCGCATGAAGCCGACGAGATCATCGCGGTTGGTGAAGTGGTGCTCCTCGCCGATCGACTCGCCGTAACGACCGACGACGTCCTCGGTCAGGGTGTCGGCGAAGTCGTCCCAGTGCTTGGTGTCCAGGGCGCGAAGGTAGCGATACTTGACCTGCTTGATCTCGTCGATGTCACTCATGGCCGCCATTGCAGCACACCGCGGCCCGCTGCGTGTCAGATGCGTCCGACCGCCCACCCCGTCTAGGGTGGCCTCAATCATGAGCGATGCGTTGGGACTGTCCATCGGTTCGACCAACCTCGTCGCGGCAACCGTCGGCAACGAGCCGGTACTTCGTCGGTCGGTCCTGACCGTGTACGGCCACGCCGCGCCGCAGGTCGGTGACGGAGCCGATGCCGGCGGTGCGACGCTGACCGATTTCGTCGAACGCGTCGGGGATCCGGTTCCGCTGGTGGCCTCCGACGGTGCGACCTACCCGGCCGAACAGCTCCTGGTCGAGGCGCTCGAAACCATGGCGGGCCTGGCGACCTCGCAGCGGCTGGCCGACGTGGTGATCGCCGTGCCGTCGTATTGGACCGTGGAGGCGACCCGCGCGCTGGCACAGACGTTGACCGCGAGCGACCTGCTGGCACCGTCGGGAGCGCCGCCCCGGCTGATCTCCGATACCGAGGCGGCGCTGACCGCCCTCAACGCCAACCCCGGCCTGGACCGTCGAGGCGTCGCGGTGCTGCTCGACTTCGGGGGCAGCGGCACCAGCATCACCGCCGTCGACGCGGCGGCGTTCACGGTGATCGGCACCCACCGCCACCCCGATTTCGCCGGAGACCAGATCGACCAGGCGCTGCTCGGTCATGTGCTCGCGGCCGCCGGCGGGGACACCGATCCTGCGCAGACGGCCGCGGTCGGATCGCTGGCCCGGTTGCGCGACGACTGCCGGGTCGCCAAGGAACGCCTCTCGAACCAGACCGCGACCCAGCTGACCGTCGAACTGCCCGGCGCCGGGACCGAAATACGCGTCACCAGAGCCGAACTCGACGATCTGCTCAGGCGCCCCCTCGACGGCGTCTTCACCGCGCTCGACGAGCTGCTGTCGCGCAACGGAATCGCGCCGGACGCAGTCACCTCCGTCGCGATGGTCGGCGGCGGCGCATCGATACCGCTTATCGGCCAACAGGTTTCGCAACGACTTCAGGTACCGGTGATCACCACCGCGCGGCCCGCCCTCGACGGCGCCGTCGGCGCCGCGATGTTCGCCGCGTACGGCCGAAGCGCGGACACCTCGACCGTCGCCGCGGCGCCTGTCGTCCTGCCTCCCGGCGTGGACAGCGGTGACAGCGGTGACGCCACGTATGCGCTGGCGTGGTCGCAGGACGACCCGTCGGCCGACGACATCGTGCCCTACACCGGCGAGGAGCCCGCGGAGCGGCCCAATCCGTATGTGCTCTCGGACCCGTACGGTCCCACCGAGGTCATCGCGCAGGAGGCCCCGCCCGCCGACGAGCCCCGGCCCCGAGTCCCGCTGACGCTCACCGGGATCCTGGCCGCCGTCGCCCTGTTGGCGGTCGGCGGGGCGGCCATCGCGCTCACCAGCGTCCAGACCTCCGACCGGACGCCGCCGAAGCCCGCCAACGCGCCGCTCAGCAGTCCCTTCGTACCGCCCAGCGCTGCACCCGAGACGGTCACGGTCCCCCAGCAGCAGGGCGAGCCGGCACCGCCGCCGGCCACGGCGGAGGCGCCTCCACCGGTGGTCGTCACCACCGCGCCCCCGGCGGCGCCCGAAACCACCACGGCAACGACGACGACCACGACGACCACCACGACGTCGCCGACCACCACCACGACCACGACGACGACCACCACGACGACCCCACCCACGACCACGACGACCGCGCCGACAACAACGACCGCGCCGCCCACGACGACCGCGCCGACAACCACGGTGCCGCCGACAACAGTGCCGCCGACGACAACGGGGGGCATCGCCACGACGACGACGTACCTGACCGTGCCGTTCGTCCCCGTGCCCATCCCGATCCTGGTGCCCGACGTCCCCTGACGCGTCAGCGTCGGCCCCCCGGTCATTGCCGCAGCAAGAAATAGGGTTTTCCCCGATTCCTCGGGGGGTCCCCCGCACATAATGTTCTCTGCAGTCGGTTCGATCGGCTGCGGAGGGGACAGCCGATCGACCGACATTCTGTTGTGGGGCGAGGATGGACCCATGCCAGTCGAACAGAACACCAAGGTTTCCGTCATCGGGATGGGCAGTGTCGGCACCGCGATCGCCTACGCCTGCCTGATCCGCGGCTCGGCGGGCGCACTGGCGCTCTACGACCTCAACGCTGCAAAGGTGAGGGCCGAGGTGCTCGACCTCAACCACGGCAGCCAGTTCGTCCCGCACTGCCGCATCACGGGCTCCGACGACATCGCGGTGACGGACGGGTCCGCGGTGATCGTGGTGACCGCAGGCGCCAAGCAGAAGCCGGGCCAGAGCCGGCTGGAGCTGGCCGCGACGAACGTCGCCATGGCGCAGACGCTGACGCCGCAGCTGCTCGAGCGCTCCCCGGACGCGGTCATCGTGTTCGTCACCAACCCCGTCGACGTCGTGACGTTCGCCGCGGCGCGGTCGGTCAACGCCGCTCCGGGCCACATCTTCGGCTCGGGAACGGTGTTGGACTCCAGTCGTTTTCGCTATCTCATCGCCGACCGCGCCGATCTCGCGGTCGCCAACGTGCACGGCATCATCGTCGGCGAGCACGGTGATTCGGAGATCTCACTGTGGTCGAGTGTCTCGGTCGGGGGTGTGCCGGCCGCACAATTCCGGCGCGACGGTGTGCCGGTGTTCGACGAGGACACCCGGAAACGCATCTCGGCCGAGGTGGTCAACGCCGCCTACGAGATCATCGCCGGCAAGGGCGCCACCAACCTGGCGATCGGATTGTCCACCGCCCGCATCGTCGAGGCGGTGCTCGGCGACGAGCACCGGGTGCTGCCCGTCTCGACCGTGCAGGAGGGCGCGTACGGGATCTCGGGGGTGGCGCTGTCGCTGCCCACCGTGGTCTCGGCGCACGGCGCGGGCCGCGTCCTGGAGGTGGCGCTCTCGGAGGACGAACGGGTCGGCCTGCAGGCGTCGGCGACGACGCTGCGGCAGGCGCAGGAACGCTTAGGGCTCTGACCGGGCCGGTTTCTCCAGCCAGCGGCGACCCTGTTTGGCCGCACGGGCGAGCGCGCCGCACTCACCGATGTAGGCGGCGACCGCGCCGACACCCGGCAGCAGCCCCAGGTACTTGATCGGCCCGCGTGGGTGGGGCCGCTTGGCGAGTTCGTCGGCGATGGCGTCGAACAGGCCGACCAGATTCCAGATCGCCTTGGCGACACCCGTCGCGCTGTGCGGTATCGAGGCCAGCGGCCGGCGATCGTCCCCGTCGAACACGACGACCGACAGGTCACGCTCGCACAGCACCGCCGCCAGCATCCGCACCTGCGTGCGCTGGTCGGTGACCCCGAGCTCACGGGCCACCGCGCACAGCACCACGGCCTGGCTGACGAAGCCGAACAGATCCTGCAGCGGCAACTGGCGGGCGACGATCCCGAGAACCCCGGGGAACGCGACCGCGACGGTGTTCACCGCCCCGACCCGCCACACCCACCAGTGGATGCGGGCATCGGTGTCCATATCCTCCCAGGCGGGGGTCCCCGGCACGTCGACAGCGTTGAGGAGCCGGCCGAGCGCGTCGTCGCGGCGTTTGAGGTCGAGCGGGTCGGTCTCCCACAGCACGTCGAGCAGCGGGTTGATGATCCGCACCGCGGCGCTGAGCGCGGCTTCGACCCCGGTGTCGGTGATGCGCACGTCCGGTGCCGGCAGCGCGGACAACAGCAGGTTCACCGTTGCATCATGTCCAACCCGGCGGTCGCTCAAACGTCGACGCGGCTGATCAGAACTCGCGGATCAGAACTTCAGGTAGCCGCCGTCGAGCCGCAGCACGTCCCCGGTGTGATAGGCGCTGGCCGGGCCGGCCAGGTACACCGCGACCCCGGCGACGTCCTCGGCCGCGCCCCAGCGCCGCACCGGAACACGCGGCAGGACGCGGGAGGTGAACCTCTCGTCGGCCATCCCCTCGGACGTCATCTCGGTCTCGAACCATCCCGGGGCCACCGTGTTGGCGCGGATGCCGTGCCGGGCCAACTCCACCGCGAAGCTGTCCATCATCGACGTGACGCCGGCCTTGGACGCCGCGTAGGCCGGCTGCCGGGGCATGCCCTGGAAGGCGCCGAGGCTCGACACCCCGACCAGGCTCCCGCCCCGACCTGCGGCGACCATCTGTCGCGCCGCCTCCCGCAGGGTCAGGAACACGCCGTCGAGGTCGACGCTGGTCACCGACCGGAACTCCGCCAGCGAGGTCTCCAGACCGGGGTGAACCGCCCCCGCACCCCGGCGTTGGCGAAACAGGAATCAAGCCAACCGAATTCGTCACGTATGCGCGCCATGGTCTCGGTGACGGCCTCCTCGTCGGTGACGTCGCACACCAGGGGCAGCACAGGGTTGCCGTGGGTGCGCAGCGTGGCCGCGGCATCGTCGAGGCGTTGTGCGTTGCGGCCGAGGATCGCCACGGTCGCTCCGGCGCGGGCAAGCCCTCCGGCCATCCCGAGGCCGATGCCGGAGCCGCCGCCGGTCACGACGGCCACGTGGCCGGTCAGGTCGAAAGGATTCGCGGAGGTTGTGGTCACGTGCGTGACCTTACTGGGGTCGTCTGCGCGCGAACCCGGGTGCGCGCTCCGGACGCACCCCGACCCCGACGAGGTAGGCGGGGATCACCGTCAGCCACGGCAGCCGCTCGACCGTCCGGATCAGGCCGGGTGAGGGCCCGGCGGATCCGCCGCGGACGATGGGGCCCAGCAGCCGCCGGTCGATCAGGCGTTGCAGCGCCTGCGTCACCACGGTGGGCAGGATGCGTCGCCGCCGTACCCGGGCCAGGTCGCGGCCAGTGACCGTGCCGCGGCGCAACGGCTCGGCGAGCAGTCGCGCGGCGGCGACCGCATCCTGGATGGCCAGGTTGATCCCCACGCCGCCGGCGGGGGACATCGCGTGGGCCGCGTCACCGATACAGAGCATGCCCTCGATGTGCCAGCAGCGCAGCCGGTTGAGTTTGACGTCGAGCATCTTGACCTCGTCGAGACTCGCGATCGACCCGACGGTTCCGGCCGCCTCCGGCAGCAGCGCGAGCACGTCGGCGTGGAACGCGTCCAGGCCGCGGGCCCGCAGGGCGGCGTCGGTGCCCTTCTCGATCAGCAGCGCGATCTGCAGGTAACCCTCGCGCGGGATCACGATCATGGCCCGCCCCGGCGCCAACCGGGGGAACAGCGTGTACATCTCATCGGTCTCCGGTCGTGGCAGCCGGAACCACCACACGTCGAACCCGACCGGGAACTCCTGTGTGCGCAGCCCGGTCTTCTCACGCAGCAGTGAGCCGCGACCGTCGCAGGCGACGGTCAGGTCGGCCTGCAATTCCCCTGTGCCGTCGGCGGTTTCGTAGCGGACACCGGTGACCCTGCTTCCTTCCCGCAGGACGCCGGTAACCTCGGTGCTCATCCTGAGCGTAAACGTCGGCTCGGCGCGGCCGGCGTCGGCGAGCAGGTTGAGCAGGTCCCACTGCGGCACCATCGCGATGTAGGGATGCGGCTGGCGCAGCCGCCGGAAATCGACCATGGTGACCGACCTCCCGGCGCCGACGTCGACGGTCGCGTGGTCGAGCCGGCTGTGGGAGATGTCGGCGAACCTGGGCCACAGGCCCAGGTCGTCGAGCAGCCGCAACGTTGTGGGATGCACAGTGTCACCGCGGAAGTCGCGAAGGAAGTCGGCGTGCTTCTCCAGCACCGTGACCTCGACGCCGGCCCGCGCCAGCAACAGCCCGAGCACCATGCCCGCCGGCCCGCCGCCGACGATCGCGCATGTGGTCGTGTCACTCACGGTGTCATCGTCGCGCATCGCGCCGCCGACGCGGGGGCATTCACCCGGTGTTGCGCACCAGAACGCAGCGCAGCCCGAAATGATCCGACGGGAAGACCCGCGGGTGCGCCGGCGAGATCGGCTCGGTGCCGATCAGTTCGACGCTGTCGGGGCGCCACTGCTCGCCCTTGACCAGGACGCGGTCGAAGCGGACGAACCGCTCCTTGCCGGTGGCGTCGAAGCGCATGTGGTTGATCGAGGTGTCCTCGGTGAACCCGGGTTCGGGCGCGCGCAGCGCCGGCCACACGTCGCACCACGGGGCGGTGATACGAGAGTTCTCGTCGTCGCGCATGTTGAAATCGCCGAGCAGCACGACGTCATCGGCATGTGCGAACTCGGCATCGATCTCGCGAAACTGCCTGGCGCGCAAAGCGGAGTTACGTTTTCCGCTGTCCAGGTGTACCGAGCACAGCACCGTCTCGGTCCCGCCGCTGATGAGCACCGCGGTCAGGAAGCCGCGGTGGGCCGCGGTCGGCAGGCGTGTGTAGGTCACCTGCGACAGCGGGATGCGGGACAACAGCAGCATGCCGTAGTTGCCGACACGACGGCCGGTGACCGCAGCCGCGGCGTAGTCACGCCTGATCCACGGCTGCGCCAGAAGCACATCGAGCGCGCGATCGGTGACCTCCTGGAACACCATCACATCGGCGGGATGCGCAGCCAGCAGGTCCGCGAGCGCACGGTAGCGCTCGTCGGCGAAGTACGCGTCGAACCAGATGTTGAAGGTGGATACGGTGAGAACCGGGCACACGATGTCGTCGCGGCGTCGTGGGGCGGTGACCCATCGCGCGGCGCCGGCGTCGTGGCATCGCAGAGGGATCCGGCGCCGGCGCGGCCAGATGTTCCATCTCTGCTTTCCCAGCACGATGTCGACGATCGTATCGGTCGACCCGCGACCAGTCCTGCGCGCCGGACCGGGGCGTACCCTGGCCGGGTGGTCGCGCTCGTCCCGCTGCATCCCGACGTCGTCGCGTTGGCGCCGCTGCTGGGTGTCTGGGTCGGGGAGGGCACGGGGGAGTATCCGACGGTCCCGTCGTTCGCCTATACCGAGGAGATCACCTTCGGCCACGTCGGAAAGCCGTTCCTGAGCTACGTCCAGCGCACCCGCGCCGCCGACGACGGCCGCCCGCTGCACAGCGAGACCGGCTACGTGCGCTCACCCGCGCCGCACTGCGTCGAGTGGATCCTCGCGCACCCGACGGGAATCACCGAGATCCTGGAGGGCATTCTGGAGCGCATCGTCACCGGCGAGGGCGACACCCTGCGGATCGACGTCGAATCGACGGCGGTCGGGCGCAGCGCGTCGGCGAAGGAGGTGTCGGCCGTGGGCCGCACCATCGAGCTGGCCGGGGACACCCTGACCTACAGCGTGCGGATGGCGGCCGTCGGAATGCCGCTGCAGCATCATCTGTCGGCCGTGCTGCACCGCGCCTGACCGATGACCGGGCTGCGCATGGGCACGGCCGCCGGCCGCTGGGTACTGCTGGCGACGGTGCTGGGATCGGGCATCGTGATGGTCGACGCCACGGTCGTCAACGTGGCGTTGCCGCATATCGCCGCCGACCTCGGTGGTGGATTCGGAGATCTGCAGTGGGTGGTCAACGCCTACACATTGACCCTGGCCTCGCTGATCCTGCTCGGTGGTTCACTCGGGGACCACTTCGGCCGTCGCAAAGTCTTTGTCCTCGGGGTGGTCTGGTTCGCGCTGGCATCGATCGCGTGCGGGCTGGCCCCGAGCATCGAGGTGCTGATCGTCGCGCGCGCCCTGCAGGGTGTCGGCGGCGCCCTGCTGACACCGGGCAGCCTGGCCCTGATCTCGGCGGCCTTCGCCAGCGGTGACCGGGGAGCGGCCGTCGGCGCCTGGTCGGGACTCGGCGGCATCGCGGGCGCCATCGGACCGTTCCTCGGTGGTGCACTCGTCGAATGGAACTGGCGCGCAGCGTTTCTGATCAATGTGCCGCTGGCTGCCTTCGTGATCGCGGTGACGCTCCTGCGGGTGCCCGAGAGTCGCGACCCGTCCGCGTCGCGACGCCTGGACGTGGGCGGTGCGGTGCTGACCGTCGTCGGACTGGGAGCGCTGACCTTCGGTCTGACCGAACTCGGCAACCGTGGCGCGTCTCCGGCTGCGGTGGTGTCCGTGGGTGGCGGACTGGTGGCGCTGGTGGTGTTCGTTCTGGTCGAGCAAAGGTCCAGCCATCCACTGATGTCGCCGAAGTTGTTCGCCGACAGGAACTTCGGCGTGGCCAATGCGGTGACGCTGCTGATCTACGGTGCGCTGGGCGCGGTGTTCCTGCTCCTGGTGCTGCAGTTGCAGACGGTGTCCGGGTTCAGCCCCGTCGCCGCGGGCACGGCGCTGCTGCCGTTCACCGTCGTCATGCTGCTGTTCTCCGCGCGGGCCGGAGCGCTGTCGGGCCGCATCGGTCCCCGGCTGCCCATGACGGTGGGTCCGGTCGTTGCGGCGGCGGGACTGCTGTTGATGCTGCGCATCGGTGAGGGCGCCTCCTGGGTCTTCGACGTCGCCCCTGCCGCGATCGTGTTCGGCGCCGGGATGGTGCTCGTCGTGGCGCCGCTGACGGCGACGGTGTTGGACGCGGCACCGGAGCACATGGCCGGGTCGGCGTCGGGGGTGAACAACGCGGTGGCCCGCGCCGGAGGACTGCTGGCGGTCGCCGTGCTGCCCGGCGTGTCAGGCATCAGCGGGGACGACTACACGGACCCCGCCGCATTCTCGGCCGGCTTCCACACCGCGGTCGTGATCTCGGCGGCGCTGATGGTGGCTGCGGCGGTGCTGGCAGCTGTCGGCATTCGCCGCACCTCGGCGCATTCGGATCAACGGATCGCCGTGGAGAACTGCACGCACTGCGCGATCACCGGGCTGCCGTCGCACCCGACTGAGAGGGGGTGAGAACAGCCGCGTGCGTTTCGAACCTTCGCACGTGGGGTAGTGGGCCGTCATGTCCCTGAAATCGTGGAAGTACAGCCCTTTGGCGCTGGCCTGTTCAGCCGCCGCCGCCTTTGCGGTCGCTCCGCTCGCCGCTGCCGGAGGTCCTCCCGGCTGCGTTGACATGCACGGCACCGGTTGTGCAGCACCGCCTCCCGTGTACGCACCGCCGCCGGCCGGCTGGGCTCCGCCGCCCCCGGCATGGGCTCCTCCTCCGCCCGCGCCCGCTGTCGCCGGCGCGGTTCCGGGTGGACCCGGTGGCGTGGCCGGTCCGGGTGGAGCTGCGGGCACGATCCCCGGTGGACCCAGTGGTGCGGCCGGTCCCGGCGGCGCCACCGGTGCCATTCCGGGCGGACCCAGCGGAACAGCAGGGCCGGGCGGAGCCACCGGGGCGATCCCGGGCGGACCCAGCGGAACGGCCGGACCCGGCGGGGCTGCGGGCTGCATCCCCGGCGTGGGCTGCGCCAGCGTCCCTGCCCCGTAGGCACTCACCCTCCTACTGGATACTGCGAAAACCCCGCAGCCTCACCACCCGGTGAGACTGCGGGGTTTTCGCTGCTTCAGGTCGCGGTCAGCCACTCCCGCAGCCGGACATAGATGTCCGGGTGGCTGAGCAGATCGAAGTGGTGCAGTCCCGTCAGGGTCAACCCCGACTCCGCACGGAACGGGACGTTGCGGCGCCGGCCACGACCGGAGGCGCTCGAGGGGCGCACCAGATGATCGCCGAGGACGGCACCGAGGTATCTCGGCGCGGCCGACGTGGCGACGAAATGGTATGTCGCAGTGGGGAGGAACGGCACCTCCCGGCATCGGTCCCGCAGGAACTCGTCTGGGTCCGACTCCGCCCAGTCGTCGTCGAGCAGCGCCCCGAAGCGAAGATCTTTGATGCCGTCGCTGCGCAGGTTGAGCAGTTCGGCGATCGACCGCGTCTCGCCGAGCCGGGCCATCGCCCACGTCGCGACGTTGACCCCCTTCTCCAGATCAGCGCCCAGGTGCGGTGATCCGAGGCAGATGACCTGACGGGTGGCGCGGACCCAGCGCCGGTTCTGTTCGTGTCCGTAGTGGCAGGCGCTGCGGATCACCAGACCGCCCATCGAGTGCCCGATCAACGCGATGCGTCGCACCGGTACCGGCCACACCTCCAGAAGACGGGTGAGGGTCTCGTCGAGTTGGCGGCCGTTGGTCGAGATGTGCAGACCGGTGTTGTACCGGAGGTCGACCGGCGTGAAGCCGAGGTCGGTGTGCAGCCGCTCGCCGTAGGACCGGTCGTCAGTGTGCGCCGACGGCCGGGGAGCCCGCTGCCACGAGGACTCCGTCTGGCACAGTCCGTGCACGAATACCGCGATCGCGTCGGTCGGGCGCGGATAGGCGGCCCTGACGGCATCCGGTGTCAGCGGCACCGGCCGCCCGGAAACCCGCAGTGTCATCGGAGGTGCCAACGGACTGCCGCGCTCGGCGAGCTCGTCGCCGTAGATCCCGTCGAGGGCGGCGAGAAACTCGGCCAGCCGCGGGTGCTCGTCGAGTGCGGCGTCATCGTCGAATGCCAGGCCTGCGGCCGCGAACGAGCTGAGCACCGGTGGCAGGCGGTGGGCGGCGGCGCCGAGCAGGTCATAAACCGTGCCGGCGATCGCGTCGTGGACCGTCTCGACGGGTTTGGCGGCCGGCCCGATCGAGGCGAAGACCCGCCCCGCGATACCCGAGTGCATGCCGCGGATCAGGTTGTTCAGGACGGTCAGGCCTTCGGCGGCGACATTGCCGAGAGCCTGCATATCGGCCGTTCGCATACAGGACTCCGATGTTGAGTGAACAAGTGTTCTCTCAAATGGTAGTCGCCTGCGCAGCCGGCTGGCGGGTGGGCGTGATACGTCCCTTCACCCCGTAGACGGAGGCCCGGTCCAGCAGCTCCTGATAGAAGTCGTCGCTGACGACCGCGTCGCGGCTGAGCAGGAATCCGCTGAGCCCGGTGGAATCGGTGACGACGGCCCACCGGTAGTCGGGATCCAGATCGACGATCCAGTAATTGCCCGGTGGCGCGGCCGACGGGGGACCGAAGAATCGCACGTTGAGCCTGTTGTTCGTGGCGTCGACCGGTAGCGCCGAGCCGACGATCGAGGACTGCGGTCCGTTGTTGACGAAGTAGTTGCCGGAGTTCTCGACCCGCACCGAACCGTCGGGGTTGAGGCTGTACTGCGCCTTGGTGTTGACCAGGCCGATCGAGAAGAACTGCTTGACGCTGCCGACCTCGAACCAGGTCCCCAGGTAGCGGTCGAGGTCGACCAGCGGCGGGGGAGCCAGCACGACGGCGGCGGTATCGCCCATCACGATGTACTGGTCGGGGGCGCCGTAGATGCCGGTGCCGTCGGCCGGGCCCAGCCCCGAGTACATGTCGTTGATCCATCCGGTGGCGAGCGTGTACGCGGCCGCGGTGTTGCCCGCCGGGGACCGTCCCGTCACCAACTGCAGCAGGAGGTCGGTGATCGGATTACTGCCGATCAGCGAGTCGGAATGTGACCCGTTGGCGACCGTGACCCCGACGAACTGGCCCGGGCGCGCCGCCACCAGTTCCCTTGTGGAGGAACCATTGCCGTTCCACGGCTGGGACGGCGCGGCGATCTGATAGACGGGGATGAACGGATCGTCGAGCTTGGCGAGACTGTCGGCGAGCACGCCGTCGAAGGCGAAGCCGTCGAACATCACCACGCCGCGCAGGTCGTCGTCACTGAGCGGATTCGTCGCGTAGTAGCCGCCGACGGCCGCGGCGAACCCGCCGCCCGCCGACTGGCCCGACAGCACGAAATCCTCGGGCAGGGCGCCGAGGTATCCGGCGGCCTGCGCGCTGGCGGTCAGCGATGCCCGCTGGTCGAGGAACATGCCCGCCACGGCTTCACGCAGCGGGACGCCGTTGATCCAGCAAGCGGCGCAGGCGAGCGGGAACGACGAGAGGTTCGGCGCCACGACGATGCTGTTGGTCTGTTGCGACAGGTTCTTGGCCAGCGCGGAGACGAAAGACTTGTTGCCGAGGAAGCCGTGCTGCAGCCAGATCACCCCCGTCGCCGCGACGGTGCCGTCGCCCTGGGTCGGCAGGTACCAGTCGGCCCGGGTCCTGTAGCCGCTGTCGCCGACCGGGATGGTCAGCGGAGCGCGGCCGGTCTTGACGCCGGTGGGCGTGGACGCGACCGCCAGTGCCGGCGCCGGTGCGGGCGCAGATGCCTGCTCGACGGCATCCTGAGTCGCCGTCCCCGGGATCACCTCGCGATGTTCGGTCCTCGGCTTCTGCGCGGAGACCGACTCGACCGAGGGCTCGTCGTACGTGGTGTCGGCGGCGGTGTCCTCGGTGTCAGTGTCTTCGGTGTCGGAGTCTTCGGTGTCGGAGTCTTCACTCGCGGACTCCGCCGCGGCCGCGGCTTCGGTCTCGGTCTCGGGCTTGTCCGGCTCGCGCGCCGGCCCGGCAGTCGCCGTGGAGGTCCTGGTTTCCACGGACTGGCTGGAGGTGTCTGCGCCGTCGGTGGTGTCGCTGTCGGCGGCAGCAACACCGTGGCCGGCGCCCAGCGCGAGGCACGCACCGGCGCCGAACGCACCCAGCCAGATGGCCCATCGTTGAGACGTCACGGGCGGACTCTAACGCCGCGCCAGGCGCCGTCCCAGCAAATTCGCGCGGACGTCAGCGACCTGTCATTTCCGCGCCGCGACGTGCGTCCGAGCACCGCCCGAATGCCCAGCGGCACAGTGTCGACCCGAGGACAGTGAAAGGCATCTGCAGCGTCAAGTTCGGTCGACGGGACACGATGGCGTGCTGCGACGAAAGGGGCTCAGCCGCGTATGCGGTCGTTTAGGGTGCTGCTGTGCCTGAATTCGATCGCCGCAAGGCCATGTTGATGATGGGGCTCGGTGCCGCCGTCGTGGCGAGCCCGATGGGCTCCGCTCACGCTCAGCCGCCCGCGGCCGACGAGTCGGGACCGTTGATGCTGTTCCAGGATGAATTCGACGGGCCTGCGGGATCTCCGCCGGACCCGGCCCGGTGGTTCATCGTCCCGGCCCGGGAGACGATCCGTAACCCTGTCGAATGGGACAAGCCGTTCAACATGGGCCGCTACGTCACCGACCAGGAGCATGTGTTCCAGGACGGCAACGGCAACCTGGTCATCCGTGCCACCCGAGGTGAGGGCACCACGATCCAGGAGAAGTACGCGAGCGCGAAGATCATGGGTCTGTGGCGCGGCGGTATCGGCACCACGTGGGAGGCGCGGGTCAAACTGGACTGCCTCACCGACGGCGCCTGGCCGGCCTTCTGGCTCGTCAACGAGAACCCCGTCCGCGGCGGCGAGGTCGACCTCGTCGAGTGGTACGGCAACAACGACTGGCCGTCGGGCACCACCGTGCACGCACGACTCGACGGCACCGCATTCGCGACCGACCGCCACCCCGTCGACAACGCCTGGCACACCTGGCGCATGACGTGGCAGCCGAGCGGCCTGTACTTCTGGAAGGACTACCAGCCGGGTATGGAGCCGTTCTTCACGGTTCCGGCCAACTCGATTCCCGACTGGCCGTTCAACGATCCGGGCTTCACGATGGTCCCGGTGTTCAACATCGCCGTCGGCGGTTCCGGCGGGCGTGAACCCGCCGGGGGAACCTATCCCGCCGAGATGCGCGTCGACTGGATCCGGGTCTTCGCCAGCTAGCTATTGCTCGGCTGCACAAGTGGCTGGAGGGGACCGGAACCTAGTCGGGGTTCGACCTCATAGCGCAGTGGAAGTTCGTCGGTTGGTATCGCTCTCCATCAGCGCGAGCGCGGCAGCTTTCGGACTAAGATCCTTGCGGAGGACCCCGAAGTTCTGTTCGCCGTCCGACGGGTCGGTCCCACCATCGACCAACTCGTAGTACACCAGCGGTCCAGCCCAGTTCCACTGCGCGACCTGCTGGCGCGCCGCCAAAAGGATCGCCGCCTGCTGCTCCTCTGAGACTGCGTTCACGCTGGTGCCTGTCGGCGCGCCGAACTCGGTGATCCAGATCAGCTTGTCCCCGTCTCCGTGTCCGGCCATCACGGCCTGGAGTTCGGGCAAATCGGCGAATCCACCCTCCTGCCGCTGCTGCGGGTCCATCGGGAGATGGGGGTAACTGTAAGGATGAACGGCGATACCGTCGGCGAGCTGAGCAGCGCCGTTGCCGTACAGCTGGTCGAGGTACTGCGCCGGAGGTATCTCGGCGCCCGGTGTGTCGTATTGCGGCCCAAGTCCACCGATGAGCAGCGTGGCTCTTGAGTCGACTCCGCGTATAGCCGTCGCAGCTGTGCGGAACAGCGCACCGTACTCGTCAGCATCAGGACGAGCCGGCCAGAACTTGGCCGTGTTCGGTTCGTTCCATATCTCCCAGCTGCGCACACCGAGTGGTGCGTAACGCGCGGCGGCGGTACTCGCGAAAGCTCCGAAAGCGGCAAGGTCCTTGGCCCGGGCGTGGCTTGGGTAGGAGAGAGACTTGGTGTCCGCCGAACGTGCCCATGCCGGAGTGAATCCCAACATCACGAGCACGTTCATGTTGTGGGCCACGGCCTCTCGAACGAGCAAATCGGTGGATTCCCACTGAAATTTGCCGCGCCGCGGCTCGACTGCAGACCAGTCCACGTCGATCCTGACCCAGGAGACGTTCATGGCCGCCATGAGATCGAACTCGCGCTTGACGGTCGCTGCGTCAGCGCCGCGAAGGTGCAGCGTCATACCGATCCCGCTGGCCCGGTCGTCGTTGTTGAGAATCAGGTTGCTCTGACCCGCCAGTTGACCGTCTGTCGCGGTACGCACGATGAGAGCACCGATGGCACTGGTCAACTCGACGTATACCGTTTCGTCCGGCTCGTAGTCGGTGTCTCCGTACACCGTGACAGGAATGGTGGCCGAGGTCTGACCTGGTGCGAAAACGACTGACCCCGTGGCCGCGGCGAAGTCTTCTCCTGCGGTCGCCTTGTATTGCGCCCCAGTGTAATTGGACACCGAGTAGGTGACCGTCACTGCGGTCGCGGATCCGCCGGACAACTGGACCGTCAAGAGCTCCACCCGCGCTCCGCTGCCACCCTCGGTGACGTAGGTGCCGCTGCGCGGGAACCCGACGGTGACAGGGGCGGGCGTGCCCTTGCCGGGCTTACCTCTGACTCCCAACATTCCGCTGTCACCGCCGACACCCGCGGTGGTGACGGACCGCAGTGATGCCCCGGCGTCGCCGCCGTCGCCGCCGTCGCCGGAGATCAAGCCCCCCCGACCGCCATTGCCGCCGCTACCGTCGGGCCGGCCGTCGCCTCCGTCCCCGCCGCGACCGAATAGTCCCGCGGCCCCGCCGTTTCCCCCATTGAAGCCATGGCCCGCACTACCGCCCAGCAGTCCGGCGTTCCCTCCGTGACAGGCAGCAGTCCCCGTGCAGGAGGACCCGTCCCAGCTGAAGCCGTTGCCGAACAGCAACCCGGCATCGGGATGTTCGGCAGTGCCGTCGCCGAAAAGCCGCGATGCGCGCTGGTCTGCGGTCGGCTCAGTCAAGGCGGTCGTTCGGCGCCCTACAGCTGCAGTACCGAGCATCAACGGGGCGACGGCGGGAGCGAGGGGATCTCCACCTGAACCATGCGTGTTCATGTTCAAGAACGTGGAGAGCTGCGACGGTGCCCGATCTCGAAGTGCCGGCGACGTCCGACCAGGCATCGAGACCGTGGCGGCAGTGATCTCAGCCCCGGTCGGCGCGCTTGGCGGCTCAACCATGTCAGGGACGGGTTCTGAGGCCTCAGGGGTGGATGCCTCTTTTTCGTCCTCGGATGCCGGGGTAGCGGTAGCTCCCGACGTAGTCTCGGTGCCGGCGTCTTCCTGCTCTGAACGAGGTGAGGCGACCGTGTCCCGAGGCGACCACGGCACGTCCTGATCGCTCACAGGGTCGGCCGCCGGCTCAGCAGGATCGGCTGCCAGGTTTTCGTCATCTTCGCTGACACCATCCGACTCCGGGGTGTCGGACGGACCTCCGTTCGCAGCGTGGTCCGCAACCTCGCTTCGTGAATGAGTTTTGAGCTCCGAATTCGGCTTTGCCGTCTCGGTCCGTGTGCTCTTGGAACCGGAATCGGATGCCATCGAGCTGGATGTGGTGGCGCCCGCCAAACCATCCGACCCATCAGTCTCAGCAAAGGCTACCGACGGCATTGCCGCGATCACCGCACCGATTCCGAGTGCGGCAGCCAGAGCTCCCACGCGCCCGATGTTCGGGGAAATGCTCCGCCTCCTAGACAAGGTCTTGGGGCAGTCCGCGTATGGGAGGGATCCGGTCCGAGTGGCGTCCGGCGCTTGATGCGCGTCTGCCCATTCAAGAAGTGATTGCCGCGCCGAATATGGCTGTCGCTGCCTTGTTTTCAAGTCCGTCCTCCACCTGAACCAAATCCCAGGTGGAGGACGAAATGCCTGCGCGCCTGTTGACTGAATCCGTAGGCAGCGTAGCGTCCACACCGCTACTGGCAAACACGAACCGTTCAAACTGTCCCCACATTCGATGGGGGTTGATTTCCGCGAAACGCGGCAATGTCGGACACGGCCCCTCGGACCTATGGCGAACTACACCGAGTTCGACCTGCACATCGAACGACAGCGAAAAGAACAATCTCGCCCTTGGTGGTCAGTACTCGACAGTCCACCCAGCGATGTACTGGAGCATCGCGCGATGGTGCTTGATCGTGTGCGCGGCGGTAGCAAGTTTCAGCAAATACCTCGGCACTCGGCACAGCGGTCGATGTCCGAGCGAGGTCCGTTCGCGGGTGTCATTCACACGTGTTCAACACATGGGCTCGGGTGCTGCAGAGCCGAGTGACTCGCGCGCGCCCTGTCGGCGAGACACCCAGGCGGCGGAGACGTCAACGTTGTGTCCGGCATCGACTACGTCGACGAATAGTCAGCCGTCGTTCACCATTGACCGTGTGCGGAGAACCCCGAAGCGCCATCCACAAGGGCTCCGTTCGCACACCTCGCAATGTGGAGCCGATGACGGGAATCGAACCCGCGTATTCAGCTTGGGAAGCTGATGTTCTGCCATTGAACTACATCGGCATGTATGTGGTCAGTGAGGTTAGCACCTGAGCTCGGGCGCGGGCGCGCCCCCGCCCAGACGACGGCCCCCTCGTCACCGAGGGGGCCGCCGCTGTTCTATGTTCCGGCTGTTCTACGTTCCGGGACTAGTCGTCGCTGCCGGAATCCGACTTGCTGCTGCTGCCCGAGTCCGAGCTGTCGCTGCTGCCCGAGCCGGAGCTCTCGCCGGCCGAGGACCGTTCGGTCTGGCTCGGCTTGCCGGACGTGCGCTCCTCGCCGGAGTCGGCGCTGTCCTTCGAGTCCGAATCGGCCTCGTCGGTGGCGGGCGCCTCGGCGGCGCCGTCCTCCTCGGCTTCGGTCTCTTCGGTGGCCGGAGCCGTCTCGGGGGCCTCTTCGGTCTCCTCGACGGGGGCAACCACGTCCTCGACCGGAGCGGCCTCGTCGGCGACCGGCGCGGTCTCAGCCGCCTCGCCCTCGGCGGCCGGAGCGGCCGACTCGATCTCCAACGTCACCGTGCGCGCGGCGAGCAGGGTGGTCGAATCCGCGGCGGCGAGGCTCGGAGCCGGCGGGGTCCACGGGGCGCCCGGCACCGGATCCGGCTTGAGCGCCTCGGCGATCGCCTTCGGGAGCTCGGAGAACAGGCTGATCAGGGTGCCGCCGGCATTGATCAGGCCCGGGAACACCTCGCAGTTGCTGCCCTCGCACTCGGGGTTGACGTAGCCGTTGAGGAAGGTGTTCAGCATGACGCCGGGCGCGTTCACGAGCGTGCGCACCAGAGCTTCGCCATCGCCTTCCTTGATCGCGAGAGTCACGGCGTCGGCGAGCAGTGCGACCTCGAAGCCCAGGCCGAGGAACGGCCCCAGGACCGTCTTCGTCATCTCGTTGACGATCGAGTTGCGGTCGAAGACCAGCGAGACGACCTGCTGGAAATTGATCGCCATCTGCTCCGGAATGCCCATGTTGCCCTCGGGATTCTGCTGGCTGGGGGCCTGCGACCAGAACGCGGAGTACAGCGGCGAACCGATGTTCAGTGCGTACACGAACGAGCGGTTGAGTCTGTCCCAGCCATCGGCGAACTCACCGTTGCTGAAGTACTCGAACCCGGCCTCGATCATCGCCTTGCCGTTGGCGCCGGTCCACCACGAGTTGAAAGCGTTCGGAACGCCCGCGATGCCGGAGATGAACTTCGTGCCGTAGGCCAACTGGTTGGCGGCCACCTGGCTCAGGATCGGGAACGGATCGGTCGCGAACGCCTGGAAGAGGTTCTGGAAGTTCGCGGAGGACTGACTGAACAGGTTGCCGTACACAGCGGACGTGTCGCTGCCGTACGTCGGGTTGGCGGCGGCGGTCAGCGCCACCGCGTGGGTCTGGCTGCGGACATCGTCGGCGACGATGGGGGACACCGGGGTGATGGCGACGGCACCGGCTCCGACGACGGCGACACCGGCAGCGAGGAACTTGCTGACGCGCGGCTTCGACGGGGCGACAGAAAGGCCCGTTTCCATGGCTGGAGCTAAGTGCACTTGTTCTCCTGGTCTAAGTAACTACGTGGGTGCGCCTCGAAGGCAGCGCGAACGTAACTGAACGCAACCTGAGGAACAAGACCTACGTCTTACCTGCAGTGATGTGCAGAAGCTGCGAACTGTGCGCGGTGAACCTGAAAAGTTGATGAGAAGAATGGCATTAGCTGATAGGGGTGCAATGCGACGAATGCCGGGTGGGAATCGGCGGGAAATCGCGCAATCGCAATACGTAGCCCACTACGAATTCGCATTTCTTGCGATAGTCAGCAAATAGACGTAAGCCCTCACGAGAGCTTCCGCCTGCATAGTTTGGGTAGCCTTACCTAATTAGGCTAACCTAATTCGTTTGTTCTGACGGCGTCGAATATTTGCGTCGGACGACTTCGGTATTCGCTGTTCTCTGACCGCGAGATCGCGGAGTATTCGCGGTTTGTGCGGCTGTCCCGCGGCGCGGTGACCTGCCGCTGGCCGAGTCGCTGTGATTCTCGTCACAGCCTCTGCGTTCCGGCTCGACGGACGGGCGGACCCTCGGGAGGCCCGGGCTGCGCCCCCTCCGGATACGCTCGTGCGGTGCTGCTCTCCGACCGCGACATCCGGGCCGAGATCCAGGCCGGCAGGCTCGGCCTCGATCCGTTCGACGACAGCCTGATCCAGCCGTCGAGTGTCGACGTCCGTCTGGACAACCTCTTCAGGGTCTTCAACAACACGCGCTACACCCACATCGACCCCGCGCAGCGTCAGGACGACCTGACCACGCTCGTCGAACCCAAGGAGGGCGAACCGTTCGTCCTGCACCCGGGCGAGTTCGTGCTCGGCGCCACGCTGGAACGCTGCACCCTTCCCGACGATCTCGCCGGACGTCTCGAGGGCAAGTCGTCGCTGGGCCGGCTCGGGCTGCTCACGCACTCGACCGCCGGGTTCATCGACCCGGGATTCTCCGGCCACATCACCCTCGAGCTGTCCAACGTCGCGAATCTGCCCATCACGCTGTGGCCCGGTATGAAGATCGGCCAGCTGTGTCTGCTGCGGCTCACCAGCCCGGCCCAGCACCCGTACGGCAGCAGCCAGGTCGGCTCGAAATACCAGGGGCAGCGCGGTCCGACGCCGTCGAAGTCGTACCAGAATTTCGTGAAGTCGAGCTGAGCAGATTCGTCACAGACGAATCGCGACCGACGCGGGTACTGTCTTTGAACACCGGCGCCACCGCTGCACTCGTGCCGTGCGTCCGGCCAGGTCTTCAACCGCGCTCAGCTAACAGCGGCAGGTGTAACGCAGCAGCTGATCGCGACGATGAAGTATCTAGTTGTCGGCGCGTCATGGCTGTTCACGCGGTGCCGACCACCAGGCTGCAGCAAACTTTTGGAGGGGTTCCGTGGACATCGTATTAGGTGTGTCGATGACACCTACCACGGTGCGAATGGTGCTGGTTGAGGGCGAGAAGGCCGACGGTGTCACCGTCGACCACGACACTTTCGCCGTCGACTCCGTCGAGGGGTCGGCAAACGCGGCGGAGCACGTTGTCTCCGCCGTTCTCGGCACCAGGGAGAGCGCCGAGACCGGCGGGCATCACCTGAAATCCATCGGCGTCACGTGGAGCGACCACACCGAGGCGACCGCACTGCGCGACGCGCTGGCCGCACACGGCATCGACGACGTCATGCTGGTCTCGGAGAGTCACGCCGCGGCATCGCTGGCACAGGCCGTCGGCCGGGCGGTCGACTACGACACCACCGCGCTCATGTTCGTCGACCGTGACACCGCGACCCTGTCGGTGGTCAAGACCGACGACGGCTCGGTGGTCAAGGTGCTCAGCCGCTCGCTGCACAGCACCGACGCGATGGCGGTGCTCACCGAGATGGCCGGGGCGGTCGCCGCGCAGGACGCCCCGCCGCAGGGCATCTTCGTCGTCGGGTCCGGCGTGGACATCAGTTCGGTCAAGGACCACCTCAAACACCTCGTCGCGCTCCCGGTCCACGCACCGGACGACGCCGAACTGGCACTCGCGCGCGGCGCGGCTCTCGCCTCTGCGTCCGCACCGGCGTTCGAGGCGACGACCGTCGGGCTCGCCTATTCGCAGGACCCCGACGGCACCACCGCAGGGTCGGTGTTCGCCGGCCTCGCCGGCGCGCAGACACAGATGGCGCCCGTCGGGGGTGACGTGCCCGTCGACGAGTTCGCGGCCACCGAGATGCGCCCGGTCGACGAGGAGCGCAAGCCGTTCCTGCTCGTCGGAAGCGCGTTGACCTCACTGTTCGTCGTCGGTGTTGTCGCACTGGTCATTTCACTGGCCATCAGCATCCGTCCCACCGCCGACCGACGCCCCAGCCCCGCCCAGGCCGCGATCGTGCCCAGCAGCCAGGCCCCGACCGCGGAACCGGCTCCGGCCCGGCAGGAGGCGGCGCAGATCCCGCCGCCCCCGTCGACGGCCGAGACGATCAAGCCTCCGGTACCGGTTGTCCAGCAGGCACCGCAACAGGCGCCACGGACGGTGTTCGTCGAGCAGGCTCCTGCGCCGGCACCCGCGGCCCCCGCACCGGCGCCTGCTCCGGCGGCACCGGCCCCGGCGCCCGCTCCGGTTCCCGTCGCGCCGCCGCCCGTGGTCGCACCGGTGGTGCTTCCCCCACCGGTCGTCGTGCTCCCGCGGCCGCAGTGGAATCCGCCGCGGCCGGCGTGGACGTGGCCCAACCAGCGGCCCGATGTCGACGACGACGACTCCGACGACAGCCCGTGGACCCCGCAGAAGCCGTGGACGCCCTCACAGCCACCCACGACGCGGCCCCCGGTGACGCAGGTTCCGCAGGTCCCCCAAGTTCCGCAGCTTCCGCAGCCGCCGCAGTGGCCCGGAGCGGGTTCGGGCTCGGGCTCGGGGTCCGGCAGCAGCAGTGGCGGTGGCCGCGGTGACAGCGGCGGCCGTGGCGGCGACAGCGGGTCCGGTCGAGGCTCCGGCAGCGGGGTCCCCGGCGACATCAACGGCGACGGCTGCTTCCTGATCTTCTGCGGTTCGGGCCGCAACTGACGGCCGTTACCTGACGTTGGTCCGACGCTCAGGGGCACGTCAGCTTCAGCTCATCGCGACCGGGTACTGAGGGCGGTATGCGTTGCACCGTCTTCGGAACCGGCTACCTCGGCGCCACTCACGCGGCCGGTATGGCCGAACTCGGCCACGAGGTCGTGGGCGTGGACATCGACCCCGGCAAGGTCGCCAAACTCGCCGCCGGCGAGGTTCCGTTCTACGAGCCGGGTCTGCGAGAGGCGCTGCAACGCAACATCGAAGCGGGGCGGTTGCGCTTCACCACCGACTACGCCGAGGCGGCCGAATTCGCCGATGTGCATTTCCTCGGGGTCGGGACACCGCAGAAGAAGGGTGAGTACGCCGCTGATCTGCGGCATGTGTACGCCGTGATCGACACGCTGGTGCCGCTGCTGCACCGGCCGGCGGTCATCGTCGGCAAATCGACCGTGCCGGTGGGCACGGCCGCCGAACTGGTCGAGCGGGCCGCAGGCCTCGCTCCGGAAGGAATCACCGTCGAGGTGGCCTGGAATCCGGAGTTCCTGCGGGAGGGTTTCGCCGTCCAGGACACCTTGCATCCCGACCGCATTGTGCTTGGGGTGCAGAAGGATTCGCGGATGGCCGAGCCGGTGCTGCGGGAGATGTACGCCGCACTGCTCGCCGACGGGGTGCCGTTCCTGGTATCGGACCTGCAGACCGCGGAACTGGCCAAGGTGTCGGCGAATGCGTTCCTGGCCACCAAGATCTCGTTCATCAACGCGATCTCGGAGGTGTGTGAAGCCGCCGGCGCCGATGTGACGCTGTTGGCCGACGCCCTCGGTCACGACGCTCGCATCGGTCGGCGATTCCTCAATGCGGGCCTGGGTTTCGGCGGCGGGTGCCTGCCCAAGGACATCAGGGCGTTCATGGCCCGCGCCGGTGAGCTCGGCGCCAACCAGGCGCTGACCTTCCTGCGCGAGGTCGACAGCATCAACATGCGCCGGCGTACCCGGATGGTCGAGTTGGCCACGACGGCGTGCGGCGGGTCGCTGCTGGGCGCGAACGTCGCCGTGCTGGGTGCGGCGTTCAAACCGGAATCCGACGACGTGCGCGACTCGCCCGCGCTCAACGTCGCAGGGATGCTGCAGTTGCACGGCGCGACCGTCAACGTCTACGACCCGAAGGCGATGGACAACTCGCGCCGGCTCTTCCCGACGTTGAACTACTCCGCATCGGCGCTGGACGCCTGCGAGCGCGCCGACGCGGTTCTGGTGCTCACCGAATGGAGCGAGTTCGTCGGCATGCACCCCGACGACCTGTCGACAGCCGTGCGGACGAAAGTGATTGTCGACGGCCGCAATTGCCTCGATGTCGGAATGTGGCGGGATGCGGGGTGGCAGGTCCACGCGCTCGGCCGGGCCTGCCAGGCGGGCGCGTAGCGTCAAGGCATGCCGGTCTATGCACTGAACCTCTTCGACATCGCCGACCGCGACGAGTATCTCGCGTACTCGAAACGATCGCCGGCCGAAGTCGCCAAGCACGGCGGGCGGGTCGTGGCACTGGGCCGGTTTCGCGAATCCGTCACCGGTGACATCGCGCCGCGGACCGTACTGATCCTGGTGGAGTGGGAATCCAAGGCGGCCTTCGACGCGTATTGCAACGACCCGGAACTGGCCGACCTGCACGCGCACCGGGAGAACGGCTCATCGTCGTATGTCTGGCACCTGTTCGATCGCTTGGACGACCTGCGACCGCTCCTTAAGGTGGTGTGATGGCGGCATCTTCCTTCACCCAACGGATCCGGTGGTTGGCGCTGCACGGGGTGATCCGCGGGTTGTCGAAGCTCGCCGCGCGACGCAGCGGTGATCCGCAGGCCAGGCTGATCGCCGACCCCGAGGCGCGCAACGATCCCGCCGCGTTCGCCGACGACCTGCGCGCCCAGGGCCGCGTCGTGCGGTGCCGCGCGGTGCTGATCACCGTCGATCATCAGGCGGCCAACGAGATCCTGCGTTCCGACGACTTCCGGGTGTCCTCCCTCGGAGCCGGGCTGCCCAAACCCCTGCAGTGGGTCAACCGCAAGACCCACCCCGGTCTCCTGCACCCGATCGAGCCACCGTCGCTGCTGTCGATCGAGCCACCCGACCACACGCGTTGCCGCAAGCTCGTGTCCTCCGTGTTCACCACCCGGGCGGTCAACGCGCTGCGCGACCGGGTCCAGCTGACCGCCGACCAACTGCTCGACGACCTCGAACGGGATTCCGGCGTCGTCGACATCGTCGAGCGCTACTGCTCGCAGCTCCCCGTCGCCGTCATCAGCGACATCCTCGGCGTCCCCGAGCAGGACCGGGAACACATCCTGCACTTCGGAGAGCTCGGCGCACCCAGCCTCGACATCGGATTGTCCTGGAAGCAGTTCCAGCAGGTCGAACAAGGCCTCGTCGGATTCAACGCGTGGCTCGGCGGCCACCTGGAATCGTTGCGGCGCAACCCGGGCGACGACCTGATGAGCGAGCTGATCAAGGCCAGCGCGGCCGCCGACGACGCCGGCCGGCTCTCCGACCGGGAGCTGCAGGCGACGGCCGGACTGGTGCTCGCCGCAGGCTTCGAGACGACGGTCAACCTGCTGGGCAACGGCATCCGGATGCTGCTGGACACCCCGCAGCACCTCGAGACGCTGGCGGCGCGTCCCGAACTGTGGCCCACCACCGTGGAGGAGATCCTGCGGCTCGACTCGCCGGTACAGATGAGCGCACGATTCGCCCGCCGCGACGTCGAGGTCGCCGGAACGCGGATCGAGCGCGGCGAGCTGGTGATCGTGCACCTCGCCGGCGCCAATCGGGACCCGGAGGTGTTCGACGACCCCCACCGCTTCGACATCGAACGCGACAACGCGGGCAGGCACCTGTCGTTCTCCGGAGGCAGGCACTTCTGCCTGGGCGCCGCGCTCGCTCGGGCCGAGGGCGAGGTGGGACTGCGGACGTTCTTCGAGCGCTATCCCGACGCCCGGCTGGCCGGGTCGGGCAGCCGCCGTGACACTCGGGTGCTGCGGGGGTGGTCAACCTTGCCGATCACGCTTGGAAAAGCGCGCGCCGCGCTAGGTTCGTAGGGGTGGACTTCCGGGCAGCCCTGCTCGAGCAGACTCGAGCCTTCGGCGAACTGATCCGGTCGGGAGATCCGGCGACGCCGGTCCCGACGTGTGGAGACTGGACCCTCACACAGTTGTTCCGGCACGTCGGTCGCGGAAACCGTTGGGCCGCACAGATCGTCAGCGAACGTCGCACCGAACCGCTGGATCCCCGCGATGTCCGCGACGGCCGTCCGCCTGAGGATCCCGACGGAGCGATCGAGTGGCTCAACGCCGGTGCGCAGGTGCTCATCGATGCCGTCGACCGCGCCCGCCCCGACACCAAGGTGTGGACCTTCACCGGCCCCCGCCCGGGCGGCTGGTGGCTGCGCAGGAGGCTGCACGAGGTGGTGGTGCACCGCGCCGATGCGGCACTCGCGCTGGGCGCAGACCTGCGCCTGGAGCCGGAGATGGCCGCCGACGGCATCAGCGAATGGATCGAGCTGGCCGCCAACAACCGCCGCGGCCCGGCGCCGCTGGACCGCGGGGAGTCCCTCCACCTGCACGCCACCGACGACAAACTCGGACCGACCGGCGAATGGACCGTCGTCCACGACGAGGACGGTGTCTGGTGGTCGCACAATCACGGCAAGGCCGGCGTGGCGCTCAAGGGTCCCGCGACCGGCCTGTTGCTGGCGATCACCCGCCGCGTGACAGCTGAGCAGGCCGGACTCGAGATGTTCGGCGACACCGCCGTCTGGGACGCGTGGTTGGAGCGCACTCCGTTCTGAGTTCGGTAGCTTTCGAGTATGACCACCTCCGAACTGGCCACCGTTCTCGCCTGGCATGACGCCCTCAACGCGGCGGACATGGACACGCTGCTGTCGTTGTCCAGCGAGGACATCGAGATCGGCGACGCCAGCGGCGCGGCGCAGGGCCACGCCGCCCTGCGCGAGTGGGCCCAGGCGCTCGACGTCCGGATCGAACCGGGCCGGGTCTATGTCAACGACGGCATCGTCGTCGCCGAACAGCAGACGGTGTCGGTCACCGGCGAGACCGGATCTGAGGCGTCGGCGTTCCGGGTGGTCCACGACCACGTCACGTCGGTGTTCCGCCACGACACCCTCGCCGCGGCGCTGGCGGCGACCGGACTCGGCGAAGCGGACCTGACCGGCTGATGCGCGGCATCGTCCTCGCCGGCGGCTCGGGAACCCGGCTGTATCCCATCACCCTCGGGGTCAGCAAGCAGTTGATGCCGGTGTACGACAAGCCGCTGATCTACTACCCGCTGTCCACGCTGATGATGGCCGGCATCCGCGACATCCTCATCATCACCACACCGCGGGACGCGCCGGACTTCCACCGGCTGCTCGGCGACGGTTCCGCGTTCGGCGTGAACCTGACCTACGCCGAGCAGGAGGAACCCGAGGGGCTCGCGCAGGCCTTCGTGATCGGGGCGTCGCACATCGGGTCGGACCCGGTCGCTCTGGTCCTGGGCGACAACATCTTCTACGGTCCCGGGCTGGGCACCGGTCTGCAGCGATTCCAGAACGTCACGGGCGCCTCGATTTTCGCGTACTGGGTGGCCGACCCGGCGGCCTACGGGGTCGTCGAGTTCGATGCCGACGGCAATGCGCTGTCTTTGCAGGAGAAGCCCGCCCGGCCCCGCTCGCACTACGCGGTACCCGGGCTGTACTTCTACGACAACGACGTCGTCGAGATCGCCCGCCATCTCAAGAAATCCGACCGCGGCGAGTACGAGATCACCGAGGTCAACCAGACCTACCTGGATCAAGGACGTCTGCGCGTCGAGGTGCTCGCCCGCGGCACCGCATGGCTGGACACCGGCACGTTCGACTCGCTGCTGGACGCCAGCGACTACGTGCGCACCCTCGAACGCAGGCAGGGACTCAAGATCAGCGTGCCCGAGGAGGTGGCGTGGCGGGTCGGCTTCATCGACGACGCCACGCTCGAAGCTCGCGGCAAGGCGCTGCTGAAGTCCGGATACGGTGCGTATCTGCTGGAGCTGCTCGATCGCTGAGGCGCTTACGGAAGTCCGGCGAGCACCTTGTCCAGGGTGACGGGAAGATCCCGGACCCGAATGCCGGTGGCGTGGTAGACGGCGTTGACGACGGCCGCGGCGGACCCGACGATGCCGATCTCCCCGGCGCCGCGCGACCCCATCGGGTTGAGATGCTCGTCGACCTCGTCGAGCCAGATCGCGTCGATGTCGACCACGTCGGCGTGTGAGCTGATGTGATAGGTCGCGAAATCCTGTGTCACCACATGCCCGAACCGCGGATCGCGCACGCTTTCCTCGTGCAGGGCCATCGACAGACCCATCGTCATACCGCCGATCAGTTGGGACCGCAGTGTGCGCGGGTTGATCGCGCGCCCGATCGAGAACACACCCAGCATCCGCGGCACGCGGATCTCCCCGGTGTGCCGGTTGACGTGCGCCTCGACGAAATGCGCACCGAAGGACTGCACGGTGACCTCGTCGTTCTCCGGATCGGGCGCCTCCGTCACGGTCGTCGCCCCGATCACCGGCGGGTTGCCGTGATCACGCCGGAACTGTTGGGCGGCAAGCACGATCGTGGTTCCCCACGATGTCATCCCGGAGGATCCGCCGGCCACCGACGCCGCGGGCAGGTCGGTGTCGCCGATCTGCAGCGTGATCGCCGCGAGATCGCAGTCCAGCGCGTCCGCCGCGATCTGGGACAGCGTCGTCCACGTGCCGGTGCCGATGTCGGCCGCACCGATGTGCACGTCGTAATGGCCTTCGGCGCTGTAGGTGATGCGGGCCGCGTTGCCCGGCATGGCCATACCCGGATAGGTGGCCGAGGCGACGCCGGTGCCGACCAGCCAGTCGCCCAGGACGCGCGTGCCCGGTTCGGGGTCTCGCGACGACCAGTCGAACCGCTCGGCGCCGACCTCCAGGCACTCCACCAGATGCCTTTCGGACCAGGGCTTTCCGGTCTCAGGATCGGTCGGCGGGTCGTTGCGGATACGCAACTGGATCGGATCGATGCCGGCCGCGACCGCCAGTTCGTCCATCGCGACCTCGGCGGCGTACGTGCCCGGGCATTCCCCGGGGGCGCGCATCCAGAACGGGACAGGGACGTCGAGCGCCGCAAGACGGTGCGAGGTCCTGCGGTTCGCGGCGGCGTACATCTTGCGCGACGTGACCGCCGTCTGCTCGGCGAACTCCTTGACGGTCGCGGTCTGGCCGATCGCGTCGTGCACGAGCGCGGTCAGCCTGCCGTCGCGGTCCGCGCCGAGACGCACCCGCTGGATGGTCGGTGTGCGGTAGCCGACGAGGGAGAACATCTGCTGGCGGGTCAGCGCGAGCTTCACCGGGCGACCCCCGGCACGCTGCGCGGCCATCACCGTGAGCACGTCGTGCGCGTGCGGGGCGCCCTTCGACCCGAACCCTCCGCCGACATGTGGTGCGACGACCCGCATCTGCTCCGGTTCGAGACCGAAGATCGGCGCCAGCGTCTTGCGCACGACGTGGACGCCCTGGGTCGAGTCGTACATCGTGACGGCGGGAGTCCCGTCGCGGACCGTCCACTGCGCGACACACGCGTGCGGTTCCATCGGATTGTTGTGCTCGGTCGGTGTCCGATAGGTCTGATCGACGGTGAATTCCGCTGCGGAGAGCGCGGATTCGACATCGCCCTGATCGGAGTCGGGTGGATACGACGGGTTGACCGACTCGGGCGTGTACAGCCCCGGATGGTCGGCACGCAGCGCCGCGTCGTGCTCCTTCTCCTGATACTCGACGTGGACGAGAGCGGCTGCCTCCCTGGCGATCTCGGCGGTCTCGGCGACCACGCCGCCGATCAGCTGACCCCGGAAGTGGACGGTCGCGTCCTGCAGGATGGCGAGCTCGCCGTCGGAGGCGTCCGCGAGCTTCGGCGCATCGGACACCGTCAGGATGTCGAGCACCCCGTCGACCGCGCGCGCCAGGTTGGTGTCCATCGCGATCACCCGCCCGCGGGCGATGGTGGCCTGAACAGGATGCAGGTACGCGGGCGAGTCGACCTGTTGTTCGTAGGCGTAGGCGGCCGCGCCGGTGACCTTGGCCTGTCCGTCGCGGCGGGCGGTCGGCGCACCGATCGCGCGTGGTTCCAGCATGGTCATCGTGTCCCCCGCTCGGTCAGCATGCGAAGCTGCGCCATCAGTGTGCGGCGCGCGAGCTCGACCTTGAACTCGTTGCCCGGCAGGGGTTCGGCGGCGGAGATCTCGGCGTCGGCGGCAGCGGCGAAGGTCTCGTCGGTGGCCTCGGCGCCGGCCAGCATCTGCTCCGCGCGGCGCGCACGCCATGGCTTGTGAGCGACCCCGCCCAACGCGATCCGTGCCGTCGCGATCGACTCCCCGACGAAACTGAGCTCGGCGGCCACCGACACCAGGGCGAACGCATACGACGCGCGGTCACGCACCTTGCGGTAGTCGGATACCGCGTGCGGCGGGGGCGCGGGAAGTTCCACCGCGGTGATCAATTCGCCGTGGTCGAGCACGGTGTCGAACTGAGGCTCATCCCCGGGCAGTCGGTGGAAGTCGGTCGCCGGTATCCGCCGGCTGCCGTCGGCCCCCTCGACCACGATGTGGGCGTCCAGTGCGCTCATCGCGACCGCCATGTCGGACGGGTGCGTGGCCACGCAGTGCCGGGACGCGCCGAGGATCGCGTGATAGCGCACGTATCCGCCCAGGGCAGCGCATCCACTGCCGGGTTCACGCTTGTTGCACGGTGTGGTGACATCCTGGAAATACACACAACGCGTGCGCTGCAACAGATTCCCGCCCGTCGTCGCCGCGTTGCGCAGCTGCCCCGAGGCGCCCGAGAGCAGCGCGCGGGCCAGCATCGGGTAGCGCGAACGCACCACCGGGTGCGCCGCGAGGTCGCTGTTGCGCACGTTCGCCCCGATGCTGAGACCGCCGTCGTCGGTGAGGGCCACCTCGGTGAGGTCCAGTCGGCTCACATCGACGAGCAGGCGAGGTTCCGCCACACCGAGTTTCATGTGGTCGACGAGGTTCGTGCCGCCCGCGAGATAGGCCGCATCGGGATGGCGGGCCAATGTGGCGACCGCGTCGGCGGGACTGGTCGCCAGGTGATACTCGAAGGGCTTCACCGGTCCGCCGCCCGCCCGATGGCGGCGACGATGTTCGGGTACGCCGCGCAGCGACAGAGGTTGCCGCTCATGCGTTCCCGGATCTCGTCGGCGGTGAGTTCAGGTGGTGCGTCGAGGTCGTCGCTGACGAAGCTCGGCGCGCCGGACTTGACCTCGTCGAGCATCCCGACCGCCGAGCAGATCTGCCCGGGCGTGCAGTAGCCGCACTGGAATGCGTCCTCGTCCTGGAAGGCCTGCGCCACCGGGTGGAGGGTGTCCGCGTCGCCGAGTCCGGCGGCGGTCGTGACCCGCATGCCGTCCGCGGCGACGGCGAACGTCAGGCAGCTGGTCACGCGGCGCCCGTCGACGAGCACGGTGCACGAGCCGCACTGGCCGTGGTCGCAGCCCTTCTTGGGGGCGGTGGCGCCGAGTTTCTCGCGCAGCGCGTCCAGAAGGGTCAGACGGTTGTCGATGTCCAGCGAGCGCTGGTCACCGTCGACGGTGAGATCGATGTGGGAGGTGTGAAGGGGCTGGCTCACCGTCGGCGGGTACCCGAGGCGATACCGGCCAAACAGCGGGGTCAGTGACGCCGCTGCTGCGGGGTGGCCAGCATGGCCGCGATGCCCGTCGTCAGCGGCACCGACAGCGCCAGCGCGATCCCGCCCACCGCGGAGCGGGCCACCTCGATGGCGACGCTCTCGCTGGTCAACACGTCACCCAGCGAGCGGTTCGCGACGCTGAACAGCAGCAGCAGCGGCAGCGCGCTTCCGGCGTAGGCGAGCACCAGCGTGTACACGGTGGACGCGATGTGGTCGCGGCCCACCCGCATCGCCCCGACGAACACCTGCCGGCGCGTCGCGCCGTCGCCGACGGCGGCCAGCTCGAACGCCGTCGAGGCCTGCGTGACGGTGACGTCGTTGAGCACACCCAGCGAACCGATGATGAACCCGGCCAGCAGCATCCCGGTGATCGACACGTTGCCCAGGTAGGCGGCGACCTCGTTGTTCTGATCCTCCGACAGCCCGGTGATATGCGTGAATTCGATTGCTGCCCAGGACAATCCCGCTGCCAGCAGGAGCGAGGCCAGCGTGCCGAGCAGTGCCGCGCTGGTGCGCAGGCTGACACCGTGGGCGAGGTAGAGCACCGCGTAGAGGATCGCCGCGGACGCGACCAGGGCCACGGGTACGGCCGGCGCACCGTCGCGCAACGCCGGGAGCAGGAACACCACGAGCACGCCGAACGCGATCACGATGCCCACCAGAGCGCGCAGTCCCCGCCACCGGGCGACCGCCACGATGACGATCGCGAACACGAGCGCGAACGCGGTCAGCGGCCACGTCCGCTCGAAATCGTAGAACGCATAGGTGGTGGTGCCCGCGTCGTCGACCTGACGGCTGAGGCGGACGTCGTCACCGACCGCGAGGCTCGGCTGACCAGGACCCACACCGATCTCCAGCAGGGTGTCGGCGCCTTCGTTCGGACCCGAATCGATCGACACCAGAGACTGCACGCATTCGGCTCCGCCGCCCTCGGCGGGCAGCGGCGGGGAGGTGAGCACCGATCCTGCCGACGGGCTGCCGCACGTCGCCGCGACGCTGGACAGCACGTGACCGGACTCCGTGGTGACGGCGCCGCCCGCGGCGTTCTGGAACGGCAGGGGGATGTCGGACTTCTGACCGTCGGGCCACAGCAGGGCGGCGCCGATCATCACCGCGACGCCGATCACGACGAGCAGCCCGACCACGACCTTGGCGGCCAGCGGTCCCAGCGGTGACGGGCCGCTCAGCGAATGCGTGTGTGAGTGTGAGTGCGCCACCCGCACAGGGTAGTTGTCGAGAAATTGGTGCCCGGGGGGTCCGTTCCGGCGACTTAGCCTGAGGGCATGGTCAGAAGCGCGGCCGAACGATCGGCGCTGAAGCGAGTGTACGAGTCCGTTCTGTCCGGCGAGGTGATGCCGCTTCTCGGCTCCCGCGGGTTCACCAGGTCCCAGAACACCTTTCGCAGATCACGCGGACCGCTCTACGACGTCATCAACTTCCAGGCCAACTGGAACAACAGCGTCACTCCCTGGTACGGATTCTTCGTCAATGTCGGCGTCGGGTCCGTGGAGATCGACCAGGCCTGCCCCGGCCATCCGCACGTGCATCCCCCGGAGGGATTTCTGCTCGACCGCCGCTGGGAGCACCTCGTGCCTGACGCGCCGTATGAGGTGCGGTTCGACCTGAGAACCGACATGTCGGCGTTCGGCGCGAACCTGTGCACCAACCTGGAGCGGGTGATCGACGAAGTCGAACGAACGACGTCAACTCGCGAACTCGTCGAGTACGCCGTCACGAACAACCTGCTGATCGCCTACGAGAAGACCTGCTGTTACCTCGCGGCGACCAACGACACCGACACCCTGAACGCCTACGTCGGCCGGTTGCATGAGTACTTTGGGCATCAGGACCGGTGGAAGACCTTGAGCGACAGCATCAGCGCGGTGGCCGGGCCGGTTGTGCTCCGCCGAATCTGAAGTCGTGCCCGAACTTCGGGCCGGACGTCGGCAACAAGTTCAGATTCGGCGCGCGGCCTTCTTACTGCCGGTAGCTGACGAGGAAGTTGCCGAGCCGCTCGATGGCCGCTGACAGGTCGCGGGCCCACGGCAACGTCACGATGCGCAGGTGATCCGGTGTGGGCCAGTTGAATCCGGTGCCCTGGACCACCAGGATCTTCTCCTGCAGGAGCAGGTCGAGGACCAGTTGCTCGTCGTCGGCGATGTCGTAGACCTCGGGGTCCAGGCGCGGGAACGCATACAACGCACCCTGGGGTTTGACGCACGACACCCCGGGGATCTCGTTGAGTGTCTCCCACGCGATGTCACGCTGCTCGAGGAGGCGGCCACCGGGCAGAACCAGGTCGTCGATGCTCTGATGGCCACCGAGCGCCACCTGAATCGCATGCTGGGCAGGGACATTCGGGCACAGCCGCATGTTGGCCAGCAGGCTGATGCCCTCGATGAAACTGGCGGCGTGTTCCTTGGGCCCGGTGATCACCAGCCACCCGGAGCGGTACCCGGCCACCCGGTAGGCCTTGGACAGCCCGTTGAACGTCAACGTCAGCAGGTCGGGCGCCACCGAGGCCAGCGAGATGTGCTCGGCGTCGTCGTAGAGGATCTTGTCGTAGATCTCGTCGGCCAGCAGCAGCAGCTGGTGCTTGCGCGCCAGGTCCGCGATCTGGGTGAGGACCTCGCGGCTGTAGACCGCGCCGGTCGGGTTGTTCGGGTTGATCACCACGATCGCCTTGGTGCGGTCGGTGATCTTCGACTCGATGTCGGCGACGTCGGGGTTCCAGCCCTGCGTCTCGTCGCACAGATAGTGCACCGGGGTGCCCCCGGCCAGCGAGGTGCACGCGGTCCACAGCGGATAGTCCGGTGCCGGGATCAGCACCTGGTCGCCGTTGTCCAGCAGCGCCTGCAGCGTCATCTGGATCAGCTCGGAGACACCGTTGCCGAGGAACACATCGTCGATGTCGAAGCGCGGGAAGCCCTCGACGAGCTCGTAGCGGGTGAACACCGCGCGGCGGGCGCTGACGATGCCCTTGGAGTCGGAGTAGCCCTGCGCGTAGGGGAGCGCGGCGATGATGTCGCGCATGATCACATCGGGGGCCTCGAAGCCGAACGGGGCGGGGTTGCCGATGTTGAGCTTCAGGATCCGGTGGCCCTCGGCCTCCAGCCGCGAGGCGTGCTCGTGCACGGGCCCACGGATCTCGTACAGGACGTCCTGCAGCTTGCTGGACTGCGCGAACTCGCGCTGACGCGCGTGCTGGCCAGTGCCTGCCTGCCAGTGCGCCTGGTGCGTACTCATGCCGATCAGTGTCCCACGGGTGTCCAAGTCGATTTCCGGGCCGAAAACACCGAGGCCGCCGTCGCGAGGTGCGACGGCGGCCCTGGTGTCGTGAGTGGGATCAGCGCTTGCCCGGACGGCGGGCGCCCTTGGCGATGCCGAGACCCTTCACCGGCGCCTCGTCTCCGACGACGCGGTCGTCGCCTTTCGAGCCGTCCGAACCGTTCGACGACGGTGTCGCGGGTGCGGATTCCGGCGCGGCGGCCTCGGGTTCGGCGGGCTCGGGCTCGGGCGCTGCGGCCGGAGCCGAGTCCGGGGCCGCGGCCGGGGCCTTCTTCTTCGCACCCGGACGACGTGCGCCCGCCGCGATGCCCAGACCCTTGACCTCGGGTTCCGGCTTCGGAGCGTCGTCGAGCCCACGGTCGGAATCGGCGGTGCCGGCGGACTCGGTGCCGGCCTCGGCCTTGTCCGGGTCCACGTTGGGCGGCTGCACCACGGTGCCGGACGCCTTCTTGGCGCCGGGACGCTTGGCGCCGCCGGCGATGCCCAGACCCTTGGCCTCGGGCTCGGCCTTGGCCGGTGCGTCGGCGGCGGGAGCCGCCTCAACCGCGGGAGCCGCCTTCTTGGCGCCGGGACGCTTGGCGCCGCCGGCGATGCCCAGGCCCTTGACCTCGGGCTCGGCCTTGGCCGGTGCGTCGGCGGCGGGAGCCGCCTCAGCCGCGGGAGCCGCTTTCTTGGCGCCGGGACGCTTGGCGCCGCCGGCGATGCCGAGACCCTTCGCCGGAGCCGCCGCGGCGGCCGGCTTGTCCTCGGCGGGCGCAGCCGCGGTCTTCTTGGCGCCGGGACGCTTCGCACCACCGGCGACACCGAGGCCGGTGACGGGCTTGGTTTCGGTCGCTGTGCCGGCCTTGGCTTCGGCGGGTGCGGCCTCCTCGGCCGGGGCGGCCTCCGGCTCTTCGGCCTCGACTTCGGCGGGTGCCTCGGCCGCGATCCGTGCCGCGCGCTCCTCGGATTCCTTGGCCGCCGTGCCCTTCTCGGGCAGCGTGAAGGTGCTCTTGTCCAGCGACCCGAGCAGCAGCTGGGCCACGTCGAGCACCTCGACCTTTTCGATGTCGCGGGTCGCGGACACGTCGTCGACGCCGTCGGTCATCATCACGCGGCAGAACGGGCACCCGGTGGCGATCGCCGAGGCGCCGGTGTCGATGGCCTCCTCGGTGCGCTCGGTGTTGACGCGCTTGCCGATGTGCTCTTCCATCCACATCCGGGCGCCACCGGCGCCACAGCACAGACCACGGTCGGCATGGCGGGGCATCTCCGTCAGCTTCGCGCCGGAGGCCCCGATCAACTCACGCGGTGCCGAGTACTCCTTGTTGTGCCGGCCGAGGTAGCAGGGGTCGTGGTAGGTGATGTCCTGACCGTTCGGGCTGCCGTCGGTCGACTTCACCGGGACGAGCTTCTTGTCCCGGACGAGGCGGTTCAGCAGCTGGGTGTGGTGCAGCACGGTGTAGTTACCGCCGACCTGCGGGTATTCGCGGCCCAGCGTGTTGAAGCAGTGCGGGCAGGTGACGACGACCTTGCGGTCCACCCGCTCGATGCCGGAGAACAGATCGTTGAGGGTCTCGACGTTCTGTGCGGCGAGCTGCTGGAACAGGAACTCGTTGCCTGAGCGGCGCGCGGAGTCGCCGTTGCAGGTCTCGCCCTCGCCGAGGACCAGGTACTTCACTCCGGCGGCGGACAGCAGCTCGGCGACGGCCTTCGTCGTCTTCTTGGCTCGGTCCTCGTAGGCGCCGGCGCAGCCGACCCAGAACAGGTACTCGTAGCCCTCGAACGAATCGACGTCCTTGCCGAAGACCGGCACGTCGAAGTCGACCTCGTCGATCCAGTTGGTGCGGTCCTTGGAGTTCTGGCCCCACGGGTTGCCCTTGGTCTCCAGGTTCTTGAACAGCACACCGAGCTCACCGGGGAACTCGGACTCCATCATCACCTGGTAGCGGCGCATGTCCACGATGTGGTCGATGTGCTCGATGTCCACCGGGCACTGCTCGACGCACGCGCCGCAGGTCGTGCAGGACCACAGCACGTCGGGGTCGATGACGCCGCCCTCTTCGAGGGTGCCGACCAGTGGGCGGGTCGCCTGCAGCGGGGAATCGGCGGGGATGCGCTCGAAGCCGGACTCCGGGACGTGCTCGTGGGAGTGCTTCTCGCTGTGCTTCTCGCCGCGCAGCTCCTCGCCGAGCCCACCCTCGGGGGTGTTCTCCAGCGGCGACTCCTTGCCGTCGAGGAAGTACGGCGCCTTGGCGAACATGTGGTCGCGCAGATTCATGATCACGAGCTTCGGCGAAAGCGGCTTACCGGTGTTCCATGCCGGACACTGCGACTGGCAGCGACCACACTCGGTGCAGGTCGTGAAGTCGAGATAGCCCTTCCAGGTGAAGTCCTCGATCTTGCCGCGGCCCAGCACGGCGTCCTCGGCGGGATCCTCGAAGTCGACGAGTTCGCCCTTGGACTCGACGGGCAGCAGCGGGCCCAGCCCGTTGGGCAGGCGCTTGAACGTGACGTTGATCGGCGCCAGGCCGATGTGCAGGTGCTTGGAGTGCAGCACGATCAGCAGGAACACCAGCATGATCGCGATGTGCGCCAGCAGCGCGATCGTTTCGATCCACTCGTTGGCGGTGTGGCCGAGCGGACGCATGATCCAGCCCATGAACTGGGAGAAGAACGCGCCGTTGCCGTAGGGCAGGTTGCCGACGACGGCGGCCGCGCCACGGACCAGCGCGTAGGTCCAGATGACGTTGAAGATCATGAACAGGATCAGCCAGGCGCCGCCGGTGTGCGAGCCGTAGAACCGGGAGTCGCGGCCGTGCTTCTTGGGCTCGCGGACGATGCGGATGATCGCGAAGGTGATGATGCCGAGCAGCACCGCGACGGCGAAGAAGTCCTGCAGGAAGCCCAGCGCGTCCCACCGGCCGATCAGCGGGATGTGGAAGTCGTGGTCGACGAGCAGGCCGAACGCTTCCAGGTACACCGTCGCCAGGACGAAGAAGCCCCACATGGTGAAGAAGTGGGCGATGCCCGGGATGGACCAGCGCAGCAGGCGCGTTTGCCCGAAGACCTCTTCGAACTGCGTGGTGATGCGCTTCTGGAGGTGGTCCTTGCGGTTGTTGCCCTCGCTCAGCGGTTGCCCGGAGCGGATCAGCTTGGTCAGCCACAGCACTCGCTTGGCGGCGAACACCCCGACGACGGCGAGCATCAGAACCCCGGCAATGATCCTGATCAGCATCTGCGTTTCCACGCGGGCCTCCGGTTTTCGTGTTACCCGTGGGTAACTTAGAGTAGGTTACTGGCGAGTAACTTCAGCTCGGTGCCTGCTCATAGTTACATCAGCCGGATAATCAGCGCTACGAAGGCTGACCTAACTAGTTGGGCGGGCCGGTCAGCGCGAGGCCGGGGTGTCGAGTGCGGCCCGCAGCATCGACAGCATCTCCGACCGCGATTCCGCGCCGAGACGACGCCGGATCCGGGCGACGTGGTGCTCGACGGTCTTTGCCGAGATGAACAGTTGCGACCCGATCTCGCGATAGGGCAGGCCCTGGAGCAGCAGCTCGGCGACTTCGCGTTCGCGTTCCGACAACTGCGTCGACGACACCCGCTGGGGCACCGCCGGCGGGGGCGCGACCGTGTCGGTCGCGGACGAGGGGACGGACGCATCGGAGACGGCGACCGTGGCCTTCAGATCCCGGGCGAGCTGCAGCATCGCCTGGGCTGCCCGGGAGTCGGTGGTCTGCAGCGCCGCCTGACCGGCGAGCCGGGTGGCGTCCCAGGTGTGGCCGTGCAGCGCCAGACCGCGAGCCGCAGCCGTGACCTCGGCGACGTCGACGCGGTCGGCGAGTACCCGCAGCCAGGTCCGACCGGCCGCTGCCAGGGCCTTCGCGAACTGCGCGTGCGGGGCTGCCGCGGTCAGCGCCGCGCCGTGAGGCGCGACCGCATCCGGGGAGTTCGCAAGGATGCCCGCGTGCACCCCGGCCCAGTGCAGGGGTATCGACCACAACAGCGGATCGCCCAACGCCGCCAGCAGTCCGAACACCTCGTCCAGCGAGTGGCGCACCTGGTCGACCTGACGCAGCCGCGACGCGGCGATCCACAGCTCACCGAGCGGGAGGACGGTGAACAGGTCGGCCGAACTCTCCGCGAGCACGTCCATCGCCGAACGCCAGTGCATCTGCATCGCGCCGGTGTCACCGCTGCGCCGTGCGATCCCGGTGTGCAGCGCCGCCGCCCACAACGCGTCCCGTCGGTGCAGGCGCGGGTCGCCGTCAGCCGGGATGGCCGCCGCCGCGGCCGCCAACTGCCCGTCCTGCATGTACGCCCAGCCCTGAAGCAGACGGTGCCGGGATGTGACGAAGGTCGCGTCGGCGCGATCGGGACGGCTGTCGGCGAGGACGGCGCGGCCGATCACGCTGCGGGCCCGCACCGGATCGCCGCCGTGCAGCGCGGCCAGTGTCACCAGCGCGGCGGGGGTGTCGGGCAGAACGCCGTGCACCGCATCCACCGCGATCGCCTGACTCAACCGCGCGATCGCGGCGGGGTAGGGCTGATCGAGGGTCATGACCAGGCCCTCGGTGATGGCCCGTGCCGAGCGTGCGACGGAGGTCGGCGGACCCGACGGCGGGCCCTGCGCGGTCGACCTGACCGCGGCGGCGTCGCCGACGGCCAGCGCGGCGATGGTCTCGGCCGCCCCGACGACGGCGTCCGGTGCCGGACCCAGCCACGCGAAGAGGTCCGCTGCCTGCCGCGCGGCGCCGTCGTGCAGCGCGATGCTCGCCGCGATGCGCACGGCGGCGGCGCGCTCGTCGGGGTCCTGCGAGGTCAGCAGATCATCGGCGAGCCGGCCTGCCGTCACGCAGTCCCCGGTGAGCACGAGCGCGTCGGCGAGGGCCGGTCGCACCGCGGTGGTGCCGGCGTCGGTCGCGGCGCGGTACAGCCGCGCGGCGCGCGCAGGACGGTCGGGGACGCGCGCGGCGAAACCGGTGAGTGTGGTCGCCAGCCGATCGTCCCGGACGCCGTGGTCGGCGATGCGCAACGCGAGGTCGGCGGTCAGCGTGCACAGCGCCAGCTGCGAATCGAGCACCGCCATCTCGACGTCGTGATGCCTTGCCGCACCGACGATCTGGGCGATCCCGTCGTGCACCGCGGCGAGGAACTGCGATGTGTGTGCAGGATCGATCAGCGCGGTCGCGCGGGCCGAGTCCACCGCGGCGACCGCCTCGTCCGCCGGTGTCCGCAACGCGGCGGCGACATCGTCGGGTCCCAGACCGGGGCTCAGCGTCATCACGAGCAGTGTGTCGAGCAGGTGCCCGTCGAGCCGGGCGAGCCGCTCGATCAGCGCGAAGTGGGCGGCCTGGCGCGCGGACTGTGCGCCGTCGGGGATCGCCGACAGGGCCGCCGACACCAGGAACGGGAAGCCGCCCGTCACCGAGACCAGCAGCCGGGTCAGCTCGGGCACGACCGATGCGCCCAGTGCCGACGTCGCCGCCTCCTGCACCTGCGCCGCCGTCAGTGGGCGCAGCGCGACCTCGGGGTTCTCGCGCGCCAGCACGGTCATCAGGACCTGCAGGCGAGACCGGTGCATCAGCGCCTGCGTCGCGATCACCACGGTGGACGCCGGGTCGCCCGCCAGGTCGGTGAGACGGTCGAGGTCGTCGTCGCCGAGCAGATGGGCGTCGTCGACGACGAGCGCGTACCCGGCCCCGTCGCCGGGGGTCCCTGCGTCGGGTGGTCGGGAGAGGACCTGACGACCCGCGGACCGGAACGTGGTGCGCATCGCCGCCAGCAGCGTCGTCTTCCCGGTGCCGATACCCCCGGTCACCAGTGACTTGGTTGCCGCGCGCGGATCGGCGTCGACGGCTGCGATCGCCTCGCGGGCGGCCGGCAACACAGGTCAGGCGCCGCCGTCCGGAATGACCGTCGTGACGATCGGGTCCGGCGGATCGACCGTCGGAGGCGGTTCCTCCGTCGTCGGCGGGGGCGGTGCCTGGGTGGTGGTCGGCGGCGGTGTCGTGGTCGGTGGCGCCGTGGTGGTCCGCGTGGTCGTGGTCGTCGGCGCCGTGGTGGTGGTGGTCGTGGTGGTCGTCGTCGTGGTCGTCGTGGTCGTGGTCGACGAGGACGGCGTCGTGGTGGTGGTCGACGAGGTCGACGACGGCGGCGGAGGCGGCGGCTGACTGACCGTGGTGGTCGCCACGCCGTCGGGCCCGATCGTCACCGTGGTCACCGGGGGCGGGAGCTCTACCGGGGTGGTGTCCGAAGGTGCTGTGGTGCTTGCGGTTTCGGTGACCGTCGTCGATCCTTCCGACGAGGTCAGCGTCACCGCCAGACCACCCACCGCCAGCAGCGCGGCCGCGGCGGCGAGCCCGAACAGCACCGGCGGCCGCTTGTACCAGGGCAGTGGTGGCAGGTCGTCGGAGTAACCGTCGTCGCCCGGCGCGAACGCGACCGGAGGGCGGGCGCCGGTCGCGGCGTCGCCGTATCCCGCCGGTGAGGTGTAGTCGGCGCCGGTGTAGGGCAACGGATCCTGGACGCCGTCGTCGTCCTGGGACCACGCGAGCGCGCCGCCGGCGACGGGTGGGGCCGCGGGTCCCAGCGCGGTGGGTGCGTCGACGGCCGGGCCCATCGCGGTCGGTACGTCGGCCGCGGCGGCCATGCCGGTCGGCGCCATGCCCGTCGGGGCGTCGGCGTCCAGCGTCTGGTTCGCGATCAGCGCGGCGCCGGCGCCGATGTTGAGCAGGGCCTGCGGTGTGGTGACCACCGGCGCGCGCAGACGTTCGGACAGCCGCTGGGTCACCAGCGGTATGGCGGCACCGCCACCCACGGTGGCGATCGCCGAGATGTTCTCTGTCGCAACGCCATTGCGCGTCAGCGTGTCGTCGATGAGGCTGAGCAACCCGTCGAGCGGACCGGCGATCATCTGCTCCAGCTCGGGGCGGGTCACCCGGACCTCGGAGCGGAAGCCCGGCAGGTCGACCGGGACGGCGGTGGCGGTCTCGGAGGACAGCCTCTCTTTCGCGGCGCGGCACTCCTCGCGCAGTCGCATCAGCGGACCGACCGCGGCGGTTCCCGCGGTGTCGGCCTGGTCGGTGTCGGCGACCCCGGCGAGCACATGGTCGAGCAGGGCACGGTCGATGCCGTCGCCGGAGAACTCCGGATATCGGACCGTCTGACCGACGACGACGAGGTTCGCGCCCGCGTCGGCCAGGGTCACGCTGGAACCGCCGCCGCCGAGATCGACGAGGACGACGACGCCGCTGCCGGGCAGTCCCGGAGAGACGCGCAGTGACGCCAGTGCCGCGGTCGAATCCGGGATCAGCGTGGCGGGCACCCCGCCGGGGGACAGGCTTGGCACGGTCCGCAGCGCACCGCGCAGCGCACCCACCGTGCCCGGGCCCCAGTGCGAGGGCACGGCGATCGCGACCGGGGAGCCACCGTCCACCAGTCGCGCCATCGCGTCGAGCGCGGCGGCCAGCACCTGTTCACCGCGATGGGCGCTGCCGTCCTCGGCGATCAGCGGCACCGGGTCGCCGACCCTGTCGACGAAGCCCGTCAGAACCACGCCGGACGGGTTGTTGCCCGCGTTCTCCTCGGGGGTGCCGACCTGAGGGGCCTGGCCGGCGACGAGGGTGAGAATGGCGCGGCGGGTCACAGGTGGACGGCCCACCCGGGCCGCCACCAGGTTTGTCGTGCCGATCGACAACCCGAGGGGTTCGGTCATGCTGCGGCGCCTCTCCTGTCTGGACCGTGCACCACCATAACCGCTCGCCGACACCCGGCGGTGGACGTTCCCCTAGTGTGGCGAATCCCCTAACGGGCCTGCCCCTAACGCCCGAAGCGGCAGCGCGGGGTGTGCACCGATCCGGTCGACGGTCGACCGCACCTACCATCGAGGACACGTGAGCCCGGGGGAAGGAGACGGTCGTGGCGAACTCGCTACTCGATTTCGTGATGGCGTTGGTGCGCGACCCCGATGCCGCGGCCCGCTATGCCGCGGATCCGGCCCAGGCGATCGCTGATGCGGACTTGGGCAGTGTGACCAGCACGGATGTGCAGAACTTGATCCCTGTCGTCGCGGAGTCACTGTCCATGTCGGTCCCTGCCCACGGCCTCGACGCCTTCGGCGCCGAACCGCAGGCCAATGTGTGGGCAACCGGTGCCGCGACCGCGGCCTTCGACGCGTTCGACGTTCAGGTGCCCGCCACGGTCGTCGCGGATTCCACCCCGTTCGCGCCTGCCGTCGTCGAGGACATCGAGCCCGAGGGGGCGGTGCCGACGGCCCTCGATCTGGTGGAGCCGGCGGTATCGGTGCAGATGGACGACCCTGCCGTGCTCGACGATGTCCCATCGACCGGGGTCGGCCTCGGGGCGGAATGGGATACGCACCTCGTCGATACCGACCCCGGGGATCTGCCGTCCTCGTTCGACCTCTTCGACTGACCCCTCTCTACTCCGAGACCCGCACGGATCCTGTGATCCGTGCGGGTCTTTGTCGTTTCTGTGGTTCTGGCCTGCGCCAATGGAGGGCCGTGGGGATCCCCCGATGTATCCCCCAATCCCCTAATAGGGGCGCCCCCGCAGCCCTAGTGGGCCGTGCTGGGGATTGGGCACGAGCCCCGTTTCCGGCACGTGCCAGGCTCCATACATTGGTTCCCAGACGCCGGGAGGAACCGGCGAGACACACCCAGAAAGGGGACTCTCATGAACACTCTCATCGACTTCATCCTCGACCTCTTCCGCAGCCCGGCCGCGGCCCAGTCCTTCGTCATCGACCCCGACGGCGCACTGCGCGACGCCGGCCTGCCGAACGTGACCGCCGCCCAGCTCGCGTCGGTGGCCGCGACGGCCGCACCGGCCGGCTACGCCCTCGGCGGCGGCGACCCGATCGTCGGCCTGCAGCGCGCGGTCGCCGACCATCACCAGCTCGCGTCGAACTTCGCGTCGCCGTTCTCGCCGCAGACGTCCTACGCACCCACCTTCGCTCCGGAAACCACCACCGACCTGCTCAGCGGAAACAACGTCCCGGTGGCCAGCCCGGTGCAGGACGCCGGCGCGAACGCCCAGAACGGTGCGTTCAACCTCGGCTTCGGCGACATCACCTTCGGTGACAAGACCAGCAACACCGCCACCGACGGCGGCGTCGTGGTCGACGGCGACAACGACGGCGACATCGTCAGCGGCGACGGCGCGGTCCTCGGGGACGGCAACACCATGAACAACGGTGACATCCTGGCCGGCTCGGGCTCCAACGTCGTGGTCGGCAAGGACAACGAGGTCGAGGACAACTCGAAGACCGCCGGCGGCGACCTGATCGCCGACAACGACGCCCCGGTGCTCAACGACGTCGACACCAGCGGTGGCAACGGTGGCGGCGCCGACGGCGGCGGCAGCCTGATCGGCATCGGTTCCGGCACCGCGGTCGGCGGTTCCGGCGGCAACGGCGGCGGCATCATCATCACCGACACCGACGTCAACAGCGGCACCCAGGTCGACGGTGACTACGGCAGCGGCAACGTCGAAGACAACAGCACCAACACCTCGGTGCAGACCGACATCGCGACCTCGACCGAGAGCTCGATCGAGGACAACTCCTCGACCTACGAGTCCAACATCGGGTCGGGCAACGACACCAGCACGGACTTGTTCTCCGACAACGTCACCGGTATCGACACCGATCTGGCGTCGAACAACGACACGACGCTGGTGGACGCGTTCTGATCTGTTGACCAGGCTGCCGGCGGGGACCGAACGATGGTCCCCGCCGGTTTGTCCGCCTACCGTGAGACAGCGCAGCACACGCCCGCCTGAGTAGGGAGCCATGACGCAACCGAACGACCCGAAGAAGGTCGTCCTCGAGCTCATCGAGCACACCAGGAAGATCGCCGACACGCAGGACCGCGGCGACCTCGTGGCCCGGCTCGACCGCGCCGCGCGGCGCGTCGAGGACCCGCAGATCCGCGTCGTGATCGCCGGCCAGCTCAAACAGGGCAAGAGCCAGTTGCTGAACTCGTTGCTCAACATGCCGGTCGCCCGCGTCGGGGACGACGAATCGACGGTCGTGGCGACGGTGGTGTCCTACGGGGAGCAGCCGTCGGCGCGACTGGTCGTGGCCGGCGGGGACGGTCGGGAACCGGAGCTCATCGAGATCCCGACCGCGGACCTGCGCAACGATCTGCGTCGCGCCCCCCAGGCCGGCGGCCGGGAGGTGCTGCGGGTGGAGGTCACCGCACCCAGCCCTCTGCTCAAGGGCGGGCTCGCGTTCATCGACACCCCGGGGGTGGGCGGACACGGCCAACCGCACCTGTCGGCGACCCTGGGGCTGCTGCCCGATGCCGACGCGATGCTGATGATCAGCGATGTCAGTCAGGAGTTCACCGAACCCGAGATGACGTTCATGCGACAGGCTTTGGACATCTGCCCGGTCGCCGTCATCGCCGCGACCAAAACCGACCTGTATCCGCACTGGCGCCGCGTGGTCGAGGCCAACGCCGCACATCTGCGGCGCGCGGGGATCACCACCCCGATGGTCCCGGTGTCCTCGACGCTGCGCAGTCACGCGGTGGCGCTCAACGACAAAGAGCTCAACGAGGAGTCGAACTTCCCGGCGATCGTGAAGTTCCTCTCCGATGAGGTGCTGTCCCGGCACAACGGCGGGGTCAGGGAGCAGGTCGTCGCCGAGATCCGCGCCGCCGCAGAACATCTGACGCTCGCCGCGGAGTCGGAACGCTCCGCGCTGACCGACCCGCACACCAGGCAGCGGCTGACCGCCGACCTGGAGGCGCGCAAGCTGGAGGCCCAGGACGCGTTGCAGCAGACGGCGTTGTGGCAACAGGTGCTCAACGACGGTATCGCCGACCTGACCGCCGACGTCGACCACGATCTGCGAGAGCGCTTCCGCAACATCACCTTTCACACAGAGCGCGTCATCGAGACCGGCGACCCGACGCTGCACTGGGCCGAGATCGGCGCCGAACTCGAGGACGCCGTCGCCACCGCCGTCGGCGACAACTTCGTCTGGGCCTACCAGCGTGCGGAAGCCCTCGCCGCCGACGTGGCGCGAACCTTCACCGAGGCGGGGCTCGACGCCGTGCGCATTCCCTCGCTGAACGCCCGCGACATGGGCGCCGATCTCGGCGAGTTCCGCTCGCTGGCCCAGCTGGAAGCCAAGCCGTTGAAGTTCGGGCACAAGGTGGTCACCGGGATGCGCGGCTCCTACGGCGGCGTCCTGATGTTCGGCATGCTCACCTCGTTCGCCGGCCTGGGCATGTTCAACCCGCTGTCGCTGGGTGCGGGCTTCGTGCTCGGCCGCAAGGCCTACAAGGAGGACATGGAGAACCGGCTGCTGCGGGTGCGCAACGACGCCAAGACCAATGTCCGCCGCTTCGTCGACGACGTCGCCTTCGCGGTGGGCAAGGAGTCCCGCGACCGGCTCAAAGGGATTCAGCGTCAACTGCGTGACCACTACCGCGAGATCGCCAACCAGACCACGCGTTCGCTCAACGAGTCGCTGCAGGCCACACTCTCCGCGGCCAAGATGGAAGAGGCCGAACGCACCGCCCGCGTCAAGGAGCTGGACCGCCAGCTCAACGTCCTGCGCCAGGTCATCGACCACATCGACCACAAGCTGAGCGCGCCGGCTCACTAAGCTCGGGGGATCAGTACCAGCGACCACGTACGGGCGATCCTCGACGGCACCATCGGTGCCTACCGCAGCGACCCCGCGTACCGGCACCGTCCCGACGTGCACGCCGAACTCGACCGAATCGGACGCCGACTCAACGAACCGATGCGGATCGCGCTCGCGGGAACGCTCAAGGCGGGCAAGTCGACGTTGGTCAATGCGCTTGTCGGAGAGACGATCGCGCCCACCGACGCGACCGAGGCGACCCGCATCGTCACCTGGTTCCGGCACGGGCCCACGCCGAAGGTCACCGCCAACCACCGGGGCGGGCGCCGCACCAACGTGCCGATCGCCCGCGACCCCCACGCGGGCGGCCTGACGTTCGACTTCGCCCGCCTCGACCCCGACGACGTGCTCGACCTCGACGTGGAATGGCCGGCGTCCGAACTGGTCGACGCGACGATCATCGACACCCCCGGCACTTCGTCGTTGTCCAAGGACGTGTCGGCGCGCACGCTGCGGTTGCTGGTTCCCGACGACGGCGTCCCCCGGGTGGATGCGGTGGTGTTCCTGCTGCGGACGCTCAACGCCCCGGACATCGCGCTGCTCAAGCAGATCGGCGAACTGGTCGGCGGGTCGTCCGGTGCGCTCGGCGTGATCGGTGTCGCGTCCCGCGCCGACGAGATCGGGGCGGGACGTATCGACGCGATGATGTCGGCCGGCGACGTGGCGGCGCGCTTCACCAAGGAGATGGAGCAGACCGGCATCTGCCAGGCCGTCGTCCCAGTCTCCGGTCTGCTCGCGTTGACCGCGCGCACGTTGCGGCAGAGCGAGTTCGGGGCGCTGGACAAGCTCGCCGGCGTCGAACCCGCCGAGCTGGCCAAGGCGATGCTGTCGGTGGACCGCTTCGTGCGCGAGGACAGCCCGCTGCCCGTGGACGCAGCGACCCGGGCGGCGCTGCTGGACCGGTTCGGAATGTTCGGCCTGCGCATCTCGATCGCGGTGTTGCGCGCCGGAGTGCGCGATTCGGTGGCGCTGGCCGAGGAACTGCTGGAGCGCAGTGGGCTGGTCGCGCTGCGCGACGTGATCGACCAGCAGTTCGCGCAGCGGTCCGATCTGCTCAAGGCACACACCGCGCTGCTGTCGCTGCGGCAGTTCGTGCAGCGCAATCCGGTCTATGCGACGCCGCGGATCCTCGCCGACATCGAGCCGCTGCTCGCGGACACCCACGCGTTCGAGGAGCTGCGGCTGCTCAGCCGGCTGCGGTCGCGCCCGACGACGCTCAACGACGACGAGATGGCGTCGTTGCGGCGGGTGATCGGCGGCTCCGGCACCGACGTCGCGAGCCGGCTCGGCCTGCCGCCGGGCGACGAGTTCGACGGCCCCCGCGCGGCCTTCGCCGCAGTTCAGCGGTGGCGTCGGCGAGCGGACCACCCGCTCAACGACCCGTTCACCGCGAGGGCATGCCGCGCCGCCGTGCGCAGCGCCGAGGCGATCGTGGCCGATTACGCCCGCAGGGGGCGCTGAGGCCTAACGTTTCGGGCCGCCGCAACGACGTACAGGTATGCGCAGTTGTCTGGGTGTCTCGCTGGGCACAGCCAACCTCGTCGCCGTGGCCGACGGGCGGGCGACCGTCCGCCCCGCGGCCGTCACGGTGCCGTCGGGTCTGTCGGTGACGGGGTTCGTGGAACGGGTCGGGGATCCGGTGCCGTTGGTGCTTGCCGATCACTCGGTCCACCGGCCGGAGACGCTCGCGGCAGCCGCGGTCGAGGACCTGACCCGCTGGGCCAGCCCGCAGCGGCGCCCGGATCTGGTCACGGTCGCGGTCCCCGCCCACTGGTCCGGCGCGGCGATCGGTGCGTTCCGGTCCGCGGCTCCGCACGTCACGGTCGTCTCGGAGGTGTCGGCCGCGGTGACGGCACTGCAGGCCTCACCCGGACTGCCGACCCGCGGCGTGATCGCGCTGTGCGATCTCGGGGCGGGGGGAAGCAGCATCACGCTGGTGGACGCCGGCAACGGGTTCGCCCCTGTCGGGGACACCGTGCGGCTCGACGTGCTCTCCGGCGACGGTGTCGACGGCGCGGTCCTGCAACACGTCCTCGCCGAGATCGAGACCGACCCCGGCGGCACCGCGCACGTCGCGGCACTGTCGGGGTTGCGTGACCGGTGCCGGGCCGCCAAGGAGCGGCTCTCTGTCGAGACGGCGACCGGACTCGTCTGGGGCCGCACGACGGTCCGACTGACGCGCCCCGAGCTCGAAGCCCTGATCGACGACGCCGTCGGCGGCTTCGTCGACGCGGTCGTGACCACGCTCCACCGGTACGGCGTCTCGCCCGCCGCGCTCGCCGCGGTGGCGACCGTCGGCGGTGGGGCGCGGATACCGCTTGTGACCGAACGACTTTCGGAGGCTCTGCAACGCCCGGTGGTCACCACCCCGGGTGCCGCACTCGCGGCGGCCGCTGGTGCGGAACTGCTCGCGCGACGTGGCGCGGAGCCGGTGGCGCAGACGGTGTCGGTGGCGGCGCCGATGACGGCCGCGAACGCGACGGTGGCCGCACCGGTGACGCCGCTGGCGTGGTCGGCAGAGGCAGACGATCCTGGGGCGCACGCCGTGTTCGAGGACGAGACGGTGTACGCCACCGCGTACGCGCGCCCCGATGTCCATTTCGAACCCGACGAGATCGACGAGGCCGACGTCGAACCGCTCGGGTGGTACCGCCGGCCCGGCGTATTGTTCGCCGCTGCAGCGTGTCTGGCCGCGGTCGCGACGACCGGGCTGGTGCTGACCGCTCAGGTCGGACCCGTGGAAGCGGACGCCTCGGACATCGCGGCGCCGGTGGCGACCGCGCCGGTGCAGGCTCCCACCATGCCGGTGGAGATCGCACCGCCGCCCCCGCCCGTCACCGAGACCGTCGCGGCAGCCCCGGCGCCACGGGTCGTCCAGGCCGCCCCGCAGTCCCCGGCCCCGCAGCGGGTGGTCGCGAAACAGGCTGCGCCGCAGGCGGTGCCGCGTCCGGCAGCACCGGCTACGGAGACGGGCGCGGCTCCCGCGCCGAGCACCACGCCGACCCCGACACCCACTCCCAGCTCGACGCCCACACCCACGCCCAGCTCGACACCCACACCGACGCCGAGCTCGACACCCACGCCGACCCCGACACCCACCTCGACGCCGCCGCCGACGCCGACCCCGACACCCACCTCGACGCCCGCGCCTACCTCGACGCCGCCGCCGGTGACGTCACAGCCTGTGCCCGTCGAGACACCGACTGCGACTCAGGAGCCGGCTCCTGCGGAGACGACGGTCAGCGAGACGCCGGCCACCGAGACGCCGGCTACGGAGTGTGTGCCGACGGCGGAACTCGCCTGCTGATCAGGGGGTCGGCGGCGCCGGCGGAGGCTCGGTGACGGTCTCGGTCTGCGTCTCGGTCTGAGTGACCGTGCTGGTGCTCGTGCTGGTGGACACCGACGTGCTCGGCGTCGTCGTGGTCGTCGGTGTTGTCGTGGTGGTGGTGGTCGTCGGCTCGGTGGTGGTGGTCGTCGTGGTCGGCTCGGTGGTCGTCGTCGCCGACTCGCTCGCGGTCTCGGTCACGGTGGCCGGAGGTACCGCGGCGGGAGCCGACGTCGTGGTCACCGGGGTCAGGGACGATGTCGGCGTGGTCTCGGAGTCCGAGTCGCCGGTGATCGCCTTGGCCAGGCCGAACACGATCAGCGCGATGAGAACGGCGCCGAGCGCGCCGAGCCCGACCAGCGCGGCGGGTTTGCGGTACCAGGGCACGGGCGACTCGGCATCCGGCGGCGGCGCCTGCTCGTACTCGCCGTAGGCGTAGTTGCTGAGCTGGGTCGGATCGTCGTCGGAGTAGTTCGGGTCATCGGAATCGCCGTAACGTGCCACGGAACCCGATAGTAGGCGCTGGCCCGTCAGGTTCCGGGGTAGAGCGTGCGTGTCACGTTGGTCCGAGGCGCCCGCGTGGTGCGCGTGGTCGTCCGGTCGTCGTTCTCGTCGGACTCTCGTGTCCGCGGCGGACGGGTACTGCGGGTCGTCGTGGACTCCGACGGCGTGGTCGACGTGCTGGTGTCGTTGATGTCGCTGGTCATCGGGGGGCTGGTGCTGGTGATGGTCCCCGACGTGGTGGACGTCGTCGAACCGGTCACCGTGGCCGACGAGGACGACGGCGGGATGTAGTAGAGCGGCGGCGGGTCGGGCTCGCTGAACTGCCGTGCGATGACCGTGATCAGCCAGATGATCAGCGCGATCGCCGCGATCGCCGCGATCCCCGCGATGCTGGCCCCGAGCAGGGTCGACGTCTGGTTGTGCCACGCGTCGGGCGGCACCTCGGCGGCGTCGTCGTCCCGTCGGTTCACGGGCACTGATAGTAGCGGCGACCTCCCCGGACGGCCCGGTCAGTGGATCTGGGGGATGACCTGCTCGGCGAAGAACTCGACGTGCTCGAGGTCCGACATGTCCAGAACCTGCAGGTAGACGCGCTCCACGCCGGCTTCCAGGAACGGCCCGAGCTTGTCGACGACCTCGGCCGGGGTGCCGACCGTGGGGGAGTTCGACCGCATCTCGTCGACCTCGCGGCCGATCGCGGCGGCGCGCCGGGCGATCTCGGCGTCGTCGCGCCCGACGCACACCACGAACGCCGCCGAGTAGGTCAGCGAATCCTTCGCGCGGCCGGCGTCCTCGACGGCCGCGGCGACCCGGGCGTACTGGGTGGTGAGCTCGTCGAGGGGGACGAACGGGATGTTGAACTCGTCGGCGAACCGTGCCGTCAGGGCCGGGGTCCGCTTGGCGCCCCGCCCGCCGATCACGATCGGCGGGCGCGGGCTCTGCGCAGGCTTCGGCAGCGCCGGGGAGTCGGCGATGCTGTAGTGCGTCCCCGAGTAGTCGAAGGTCTCTCCCGTCGGCGTCGTCCACAGGCCGGTGAGGATCTCGAGTTGCTCGGTGAGCCGGTCGAATCGTTCGCCCAGCGGCGGGAACGGGATCGCGTACGCCTTGTGCTCGGCTTCGAACCACCCCGCGCCGAGGCCCAATTCGACTCGGCCACCACTCATCTCATCGACCTGGGCGACCGAGATCGCGAGCGGCCCGGGATGGCGGAACGTCGCCGAGGTGACCATGGTGCCCAGCCGGATCGACGACGTCTCCCGTGCCAGACCGGCCAGCGTCACCCAGGAATCCGTGGGTCCCGGAAGACCGTCGCCGGCCATCGCGAGGTAGTGGTCGGACCGGAAGAACGCCGAGTAGCCGGCCTGTTCGGCCGTCCGCGCGACGGCGAGCTGGTCGGCGTAGGACGCGCCCTGCTGGGGTTCGACGAAGACGCGGAAATCGACGGAACTCACGCTGACCACCCTAATGGGATCTGATCAGCGAGCCTGCGATCGGTAATGGTCGGTCCGGGTGATGCTGATTGCTGAGCCGCCGGCTCGGTGAGCACTGCTTCGCCTTGGAGAATCGTTCGACTCCTAAGCCTAGATCGTGCCCCGACTGGTTGGTGAGGTCACCTTTAGCGCTGATGGGGTGTCGTGCTCCGAGCACTGATCCATTAGGTTGCCGCCGGGTGTCCTTGGGCTCGTAAAAGGTTCCATGACATCGCGTAGGGAGGCGAGTTGACGCTATTTATTGGAGACGACTGGGCTGAAGACCACCACGACATTCATCTGGTGGACGCCGAGAGCCTGTCACGAATTTTGTGTAAGTCAGAGGTGATTTGACTACGAATTGTATTCTAACACAACGGAAGTCGCCCTGGAAACAGCTTGGCGAGTGTGTTCAATGCCACAGTCCAGTTGTATGTTCCGGTGCCCGAGAACCCTCCTCTCTCGCTGGAGATGTTGCGCAGCCCGAGGTACAGCAACTTCATCGCGGCGTCCTTGTCGGGGAAATGGCCGCGGTTCTTGGTGATCTTGCGCAGTTGGAAGTTGATCGATTCGATCGCGTTGGTGGTGTAGACGATCTTGCGCAGCTCGACCGGATAATCCAGGAACGGCACGAACTCGGGCCAGGCGTTGCGCCACACGTCGATCGCGCCCGGGTACTGGGCGCCGTAGGCGGTGTCGAAGTCCTTGAGCGCGAGCTCTGCGGCCTCCACGGTCGGCGCGCTGTAGATCGCGCGCATCGATGTCGCGACCTTCTTGCGGTCTTTGTAGGACACGAACCGCATCGCGTTGCGGATCACGTGCACCACGCAGACTCCCGCTGTCAACCTTCTGATTCCGGACGCGTTCGTTCGCGCTGCAGCGATTGTTTGCTGCCTGCAGCGGGACGCTTCTGTAAACCAGTTAGGCCGCGGTCGGGCGGTGATGAACTGCCGGGTCGTAAGCGGTGTGGTCTTGCCAGCAGCGCCACAGGATCCGCACCCAACGAGCACCGAGACCGCGTAACGCTCGATGGTGGGCATGGCCGGCAGCACGGGCCTGCTGGTAAATCTCGGCCGACCACGGATCTTCACGGGTGGCGACGAACATCCACCAGTCAATGGCGTGCCGCATGCGGCGGTTAGCGGCGTAACGGAACCGAACCTGCCGTGTGCGCCCGGAGGCCTTGGTAACTGGCGCCAAACCGGTGTCGGCCAGCAGCGACGACGGCGAGGGAAACCGGGTGCGCTCTTCACCCATCTCCGAGATCAGCACTGCGGCGGTGACGGGTCCGATACCGGGGAAGCTGGTGAAGATGTGGGTGTCGGGGTGAGCGTCGAGTAGTTCACGTAGACGCTTGTCGTGGCCTCGTAAGTGGGTGTTGAGCAAGGCGAGTTGTTCGGTGAATGCTTTCGCCGCCACCGCTTTACCGGCCACAGTGCCTTCGCTAGCGGACAAAAGGTGCGGCTGCATGCGCTCGATGAGCGCTTCGGGCTTCTGGCGGCCGCTATAGCCGTGACGGCCGGTGAATCCACCCATCCGCGTCGCGGTGATCCTGCCCGCTTGCGCGGGCGTGGGATAGGTCTGGATGAAGGCCAGGGTGATGTCACGGTCCAGTGAGGAGAACAGGTGCAATGGCGCGGGATGGTAGGCCTCCAAGATCGAACGCAGCCGGTTTTCGGTGTCGACCTGCATGTCGAGGATGCGTTGACGGTCGCGACTGATCGCGGTCAGCTCGGCAAGGACCGGCGACGGGGTGGCTAACGGCCGCCACTGGGCATGCTGGTGACGCAACGTGTCGGCCAGCACGTAGGCGTCGAACTCGTCGGATTTTGCTGCCGCCATCCGATACCGTTCACGGGCCCGAGCCGAGATCTTCGGTGATACGCAATAGATTTCAGCTTCGCATTGCTGTTGGAGATGTTCGACAAGCAAGCCCTCGGCGCGTTCGATAGCGATGAGCACTGAGCCGGCCAACGAAGCGATCACCTCGACCAGGGCCATCAGACCGTCGACGGTGTGCGCGATTTTGCGGCTGAGGAGCTGTTGGCCGTCGTCGTCGAGGACGCAGAGGTGATGGGAGCGTCCGCCCCAATCGATGCCGCACCAGAAACGTTTCCCACCGTCCGGACTATCCTGAATCACTGCAGTCAGATCCCTTCGATCCGAAAGTTCACGCTGCAATGACGGGGCGTGCCCGGAACCTCATCTCGGCACTCACCGCTGATACCGGTGGTGCTGCTCTCGCTGGCCGGTCCATGCCCCGCAGCCACCACGGGCGGACGGGTCTGCATGTGGACCTCGAAGGTGACGCGTTTGCACAGGTCCTGCCCGTGGTGGTGCAGGTGAACGCCGAGACCATCCCGGCTCGTCCATTGTTAATAGATGAGGTCTGCACCACGGTCTCGGGGTAGATCGAGCGGATCGCGTCGGGCAGCCCGGTCAGCCCGTCGCAGCAGGCGATCAGGATGTCGCGCACCCCGCGGTTGCGCAGATCGATCACGACTTTCTGCCAGAACTTCGCCCCCTCGGAGTCTTGGATCCAGACCCCCAGGGCGTGTTTGCGGCCGTCGAGATCCACGCCGATGGCCAGATAGGCCACCTTGGTGGTGACGACCCCGTTGTCTTTGATGCGCAGCCGCAGCCCGTCGATGTAGAGGATCGGATAGACCTCGTCGAGCGGGCGCGATTGCCAGGCCTTGATCTCATCGACCACCACCTCGGTGATGTTGGAGATCAGCTCTCGCGACACCGACGCGCCGTACACCTCCTCGAGATGTGCTTCGATGTCGCGGGTGGTCATGCCGCGCGAGTACAGCGACAACACCACCGAGTTGAGGTTGCCCAGCCGGCGGACCTTTTTGGGCACGATCGCCGGCTCGAACGAGCCGTTACGATCACGCGGCACCGCGATGGCCACCGGGCCGTTGACCGTGGACACCGTCTTCGGTGTCGTGCCGTTGCGGGAATTGCCGCTGCCGCGCCCGGCCGGGTCACCGGCCTCGTATCCCAAGTGGTGGGTCAGTTCCGAATCCAACGCCCGTTCCAGCACCGCCTTGGTCAACTCGTTGAGCAAACCATCGGCGCCATCAATCGGGGTTCCCGACTTCACCGCATCCTTGATCAACGAATCCAGCGTCTCAGCCGAAAACGTCTCCGCCAGTTGCCGAGCCGCCGACTTTCCCGAACCCGACGACGCTATGGCCTTGGTCACAAATCACTCCTTCTGTCCGCCCGAACGGCGGTCCGATCTTGGACCACCCCGGACTTACACAGATGGAATGACACGCCCCGGTGGTGTTCGAGCAGCCCCTTATGACCCCTGCGACCCCGAAATCCCGACAACCGCATATGGTAACGAATTGATAACGCATACGCGCGTATGCGCCGCATATGTTCGCTAGATGCTTGACAAGGGGATTACGCTCGGGATCTCGGAGCTTGCGTAGAGGAATCCCGAGCGACACCCCTAGTGCAATTAGCTCGACAACTATTCGCCAACCGCATCACCGCATATGCGGCGCACACGACCTGGGCGAATACCTCCCGCGCCCGCACGTACCGCACCAGCGCGTCCTCACGTGCGATTCCGCCGGCCCGGCGCCGCATCTTCTGGGCATCCCCAGCAATGCACAGCGACGTTCGGTCCGCCGCGCACACCACTTCCCTGACAACCCAGTTGTCAACCACAAAAGGCCACGTCACCGACTCCTACTGTGACCCAGATCACTTGCTTTTCGCGGCGTTGACAATGCCGCGGCCAACTCCTGTGCAAACCCCCGCAACAACCCCCGCGGATTCCATGAACGCGTCACCAACCCGCGACGCCAAGGAATTCGATGAACACCTGGGACCACCTCGCCGAGCAGGCCCACCGCCTCCTCACCCGGCCGAGCCGCGGCGACCTCACCCCCTCTGTGACCCTCGTCCAATCACTGCACAAGCAGCCGCCGCCCTCGCCGGCCGCGATCTGCGCGCACCTGGAGACCGCCTCCGCCGCCCTACCTCAGATCGCCCGCTATGCCCGCAGCGGTGACCGCCATGCCCTCCTGATGGCCGCAGTCCTCATGCGCCACCCGCTGCGACGCATCGCCGACATGGCCGACCCCGACGGTTACCGCTCCAGCGACCGTGACGCCCGCGACAACGACACCTTGCGCATCTTCTTCGAGATCATCCGCACCGCGGGGGACCCCCAGCTGCTCAACTCGCGCTACCTCTACGGCCAGACCCTCAAGCGCGTCCTCAAAGCCCGGCCCGCCGCCGAATCACCGGCAGTCGCCGTGCGCGTCGATCCCCACTCAGTCGTCCTCGACAGGGCCGATCTGGGCAACGACTACGACCACACCTCCACCCTGCTGCAGCAGGCTCGCGACCGCCGCATCATCACCGCCCTGGAGCACGACACGCTGCGCGCTCTCTACCTCACCTCCGACGTCTTCAGCCCCTCCACCGCAGCCCGCGTCCTGGGCGCCAACGTCAGCGCTGTCGAACGCCGCGCCCAGCGCGCGATCCGCAAGCTGTGCACCTTCTACGACGGTGCGGTCGCCGCATGATCCGCACCCGCCGCCTCACCGCACTGGCGCTCGCACCCGCCGTCAGCGTCGCCCTGCTGCTGAACACCGCACCTACGGCACTGGCCGCCAACTGCCCCGCCGTGGAAGCCATCGCCGTCCCTGGCACCACGCAGACCAACCCGAAGGCCGACCCGGACAAGCCCGTGGGCGTCCTCGGCAACATCCTGGAGCCGCTCCGTAAGAACGCCCCCGTACGAATGGTCACCTACTACACGCCCTACCCCGCGACCATCGTCGGCGGCACCGACGGCGGCGGATACCGCGCCTCCAAGAACGCCGGCATCGACGCCACCAATGCTCGGCTGAAAGCCGTCGCGAACGCCTGCCCGAACACCGTGTTCATCCTCACCGGCTACAGCCAAGGCGCCGACGTCGCCGGTGACGTCGCCGCCGCCATCGGGCACAACCGCGGCGTCATCCCCGCCAACAAACTGCTCGGCGTAGCCCTGGTCGCCGACCCGTCCCAGGCCCCAGTCGGACAACCCACCATCGGCCTGCGCGATCCAGGCATGGGCTTCGCCGGCGTCCGCTCGGGAGGGTTTGGGTCACTGCTGCAGCGCAACGGGCTGCTCTCTGTCTGCGCCCCCCGGGACTACTACTGCAACCTGCCCCAGGGTGACCTCGTGATGCGCATGATCGGTCACCTCGGCTCTCAGCTCGACGCCGCCGACCCCTCCGGCTCCGCCCAGAAGCTCGCCACCATCTTCATGGGAGGCCTCATCGCGCCCGCCGCCGCCGCCATCAACCAGATCCTGCAGCTGGTCAACGATCCCAACCTGATCCCCAACCTGATGAGCCGCGGCGTCGCCTTCGCCAAGGCCCTCGCCCAGCAGCTGTTCTACCTGGCCGGCCCCCAAGTCGCCGGCGCTGCCACCAACCTCGTCAACGCCGTCACCAACGTCATCAACCTGGTGACCTCCCGTGCGTGGGCGGCCATCCCCGCCGCCATCACCACCATCGCCACCACCGCCAGTAGCGTCGGCGCCGCACTCGCCCAGATGAAGGACCGCACCACCACCATCAACGTCAGCGGCTTCGGCCCCGTCGGAGCGGGCATCTCCCAGGGGGGCGGCGTCAACATCGGCGATCTCGCCACCGCCGTGCTCAACGCCATCAGCGTCGCCACCGGCGGCGTCGGCAGCCAGTCCACCGGAATGTTCGGACCCACCTTCTCCCAGTTCTCCGCTGCCAACGTCGCTCAGGCCGTCAAGCACTACGCCGAGTTCATCAAGGGTGGGTTTCACGAGAACTACGCCACCACGCCACTGGACAAGGCCGGCCACACCGGCACTCAGATCGTGCAGCGCTACTTCGTCAACCAGATCAACAAGCTCGTCTGAAAGGCACCGCCCCCATGACCATCGACACCGCACCCCGCGAGCGCTGCTAATGCAGAAGGGACTCCTGTACATGGACTACGGCTTATGGCTGCTCGCCGACGACACCGGCCGCATCACCCTCACCGGATGGTCGGAGACCGGCAGCGGTGACGCCGTTTCCGGCGCCCCGGCCCGCACCGACCATTGGCCCGTCTACGACTTGTGCGACGACCGCGAGCAGCTGCCCGACTGCCTGCACGATCTTGGTCTCGATCTGGCTCCTGGAGCCGACCTCAACGACCTCGACCGGAACTGGGACGTGTACGTCCGTCACCCCGACATTGCCTCCCTGCGTAGCGCTCTCGACGGCCGGAAGGCCACCGCGAAATGACCGCCCAGATCAGCTGCGCCACCCTGCGCCAGAGGGTGCTCACACACGCTCAGTGAATGCAGCCAAGCTGACCCACTGACACTTCTGCGGGGCTCCTCGGGTCCACACACGGTGCTCGGCTGTTCGACCATCGCGTCGCATGCGCCGGCATTCCTCAGGGAGACAGATCGGGACGTGTGTCTGGGCTCGGCCGCTGGCCCCTCGGCGGGCGGTCGCGGTACCCGCGTACGGGGCGCACCATTGCGCACCACCACCAAGTTCCGGGGCCGGATGGGTACGGGCGGGCGGATCGGGTCGACGCCCGGCCTGATGTCGCTTGAACGCCCGTCTGCCGCCGGTGCGCAGGCTGTGCGCCACCGCTCGCCAGGGCGCGCCAACGACCCGCGCCACGGCCTCACCAACCCCGGCCGCTGGCGAGGGGGCCGCCCACCTCGGACCGACACGGGCGGTCACAGCGGCCGACCGAACCGAGGGTGTACCCAAGGTTGTGCCGCAGGCATCCGGCTGATCCTCGCGCAGCTCGTTCACCCGTGGCCCCGGCGATGAATGCGGCTTCGCAGCTCGCTACCCCCACGCCTCGGCGCGTCCAACGCCGCCGGCCCTCTCACATCGACTTGTGTACACGGTGTGCTACTGGGAGCTACGCTGTGTACATGAAGAGCTACGGTGTCCGTGAACTGCGTCAGAATGCAGCCATGGTTCTACGCGAGGTGGCCGCCGGAGAAACCGTCGAGATCACCAACAACGGGCACCCCGTCGCGCAGATGATCCCCGCCGCTTACGACCCCTGGACCGCGCTCATCGCCAGCAAGGAAGTCACTGCCGCCCGACACAGTGTCACCGACATCCTCAAACGCCCACCCCGCTCGTACCGCCAGACCGCCAGTACCGCCGCCCCACGGGACGACCGGTGATCTACCTCGACCCCACCGCCCTCATGAAACTCATTGACGAAGCGCCCGAATCCGCCGCCCTGACCGCATACCTCAGCGCGCACACCGACACCCGGTGGATCACCTGCGCGCTGTCACGAGTCGAGCTGCTCCGCGCAGTGGCCGCCCTACCGCCAGAAGCCACCGGTCACGCGCACCACGTCCTGGCCGGGCTCGACACCGTGGCCGTCACCGAGCGCCTCCTCGACGCCGCCGTGGCGCTGGCCCCCAGCCCCGCACGCACCGTCGACGCACTGCACATCGCCTCGGCCCTGAGCGCCGGACCACGACTGCGCACCCTCGTCACCTACGACCCCGAACTCGCCGGCGCCGCCGCCGGCCACCACATCACCACCGTCAGCCCCGGAGGAGGATCACCGTGATACGCACCCTGATCATCGCGGCGCTCATGACCGGCGCCGCGACACACTTCCTGCACACCGACCCCTACGAGGCCTTCGGGTACAGCCTCGTCCTCAGCGTCACGCTGTGGTTCTTCTGGCCCCTGCTGCGCCGTCTCGTGCGCCTGGCGCTCCGCCGTCGCCGCCGCCACAGGGCTCCCGCCCGCACACCCAAGACGGCTTCGCCGCAGCTGACTCAGGTGAACCACTACCACTTCTACGGCCACGTACCCGCGGCAGCACAGCCGATGCCGCGACCCGACTACAGCCGCCCGGCCCTGCCGGTGCGCACCGAGGGCCAGAAGGCCCACGACGCGATCTACGACATCATCGACATGAACGACGACACGACACGATGAGCATGGGCACAGACAACGACGACAACGATCTGCCGATCGACCGCAGCTGGGACAACCGGCGCCTGATCCTGGCGTCGCTGGCCCCACGCTCAGCCACGCGCCCGGCCCGCCGCAGCACACCCGCTGACGGTGACAGCGCCCCTCAGGCCGACCCGGACGGAACCCGCAAATCCGGTCTTCTCAGCCGCGGAATGCGGGCCTCCGACCGTGCCGTGACCGCCGGCGGACGTGCCTTCAACAACCGGGTACCGCGGGAGAACCGCGCCCGCGTGGCCATCATTGCCTCGGCTGCGACCGCCCGCGCCAAGGCTGTCAAGTCGTTGCGGGAGGGCACGTTGACGGACGCCGGTGGCTTTCAGCAGCGCCGCGCCTTGCGCTCAGCTCGTCGGAGCGGCCCCGGTGCGCCGCGCCGCCGCGTGGTACCGGGCGCATGGCCGGTTGCGCACCGGGGATCCGATCGCGATGGCCGCCGACGCCCTGGCCGCCTATCGGGCCGACACCGCGGCGGGCAAGGATGCGCTGCTGATCTGCGACACCAAAGAGATGGCCGATGCGCTTAACCGGCGCATCCACGACGAATCGATTGACGCCCAGGCGCCCACCGTCACCGCGGCGCGCGGACATCGCATCGCCAAAGGCGATGTGATCATCAGCCGCCGCAACGACCCGGCCATCCCGGTCGTCGAGGCCACCGACATCACCACACCCGCCGCCGATCCGGTGCGCAACGGGCAACGCTGGCGCGTCTTGGCTGTCGACCCGGAGAAGCACCGCATCGCCGCCCGCCGGCTCGACGACGGCGCGCGCACCGTGTTCTCCGGGGACTACCTACACCAGCACGTCACCCACGGCTATGCGGTCACCGTGCACTCGGCCCAAGGGGTCACCGCCGAGACCACGCATGCCGTGCTGGGCGAAACCACCACCCGCTCGCTGCTGTATGTCGCGTTGACCCGCGGCCGCCACACCAACCATGCCTACCTGTATGAGCGTTTGGCCGGCGAAACCGAACACGAACACGCCGACCAACAGCCCGGTGTGCACGTGGCTCGTCGCGGCACCAGCGCCGATGCCGCTCAGCTGGTGCGCGGCATCATCGCCAATCGCGACGAGCGGGCCCGCACCGCCCACGACATCGCCGCCCACACCCAGGACCGCGCCCGGCTACCCAAGCGCGTCCAACGCCTGCTCGACCGCCGTGATCGGGCTGTACAGCAGCGATGGGCCGCCTACAGAAACTGGCACGGCCAGCGCGTCGAGCAAGCCCTCGAACACCAGCACTGGCTCGACCAGCACCGCAGCCGCAGCCAATACCAGAGCCTCGACTCCGGACTCGAACTTTAAAGCCTGGATTGATTGCGCGCGTGCGCTTGATCGGATCAGGCCATCGCCCGGCACTCTTGAGCGCAGCGGCGACACGACTCTGCGCAGGCGCGGCAGTGATCGTTGTCGTACTTGTCGCACTCGGCCGCGCACGCATCACAAATCTCTGCGCACAGCTGGCACAACTGGGCCGCCCAACGCGACCCGCGGGACACCAGCGTCACACACACCGCGCAAATCGCTGCGCAGTCTAGGCATAACCGGGCGCAGTCGGCCATCTTCGCGTCGTTGACGCAACAGTTGTAGGCGCACGCTTCGCACGCCGCCTGACATTTCGCGCACGCATCCAGACAGGCCTGGTTGGCCGTTACCGCCATGACAGATCTCCTCACTCGTCGTTACCCCGTGAGGGTATAAGCTAGCAGCCCCTCGTAAGTCGAGTAAACAGTTGGCTTTTCGAACTTTGAGTTAATCCCCGGTGGGTTCCAGTTGGGGTGCGTGCAGTGTCATCGGCGGCTTCGTGTGGCACGATCGGGTCAATGCCTGGATCCGAAGCGCACCGCCCCGCCACGTGTGATGAGGAGCTGCTGTGCTGTCTAGGACCAGGGTTTCCCGCGTTGGCGGGCAGCGATCCTGACCGTGTGGTGAGGATCCGCGATGAGGTGGCGCACGGGTTTGCGGCGCTAGCCGACGTGACCCGTGCGGTGTCGTTCTTCGGTTCCGCGCGCACCCCGCCGGATCATCCGTACTACCAGCTGGCGCGCACGCTGGCCGCACGGCTGGGGGCCTTGGGGTTCGACATCATCACCGGCGGTGGGGCCGGGATCATGGAGGCCGCCAACCGGGGCGCCCGCGAGGCGGGGGTGCGCTCGATCGGCCTGGTTATCGAGCTGCCCTACGAGCAGCGCATGAATTCATTTGTGGATCTCTCGCTGGAGTTTAAGTATTTTTTCGTCCGTAAGCTGATGTTGGTCCGCTACGCGTCGGCGTTTGTGGTGTTTCCGGGCGGCTTTGGCACGCTTGATGAGCTGTTCGAGGCGCTCACGCTCATCCAGACCCAGAAGATACGACACTTCCCGGTCGTGCTTGCGGGCTCGCAGCACTGGGGCGGACTAGAGCAGTGGATCCGGACCCAGCTGCTTGAGCTGGGAATGATTTCGCCAGACGACGTCCAGCTGCTCGTGGTCGCTGACGATCCCTACGAGATTGGCGAGGTCATCGAGGGTGGGCTCCGTCGCCAGCTACAGACCTATCGCCCAACCACGCCGTGAGCGAATCGCCGAGATCATGAAAGGCGCCGACCCGCGACTGCGTTGCTTAGCTGCCGTCTGCGCCGACGTCGGTGGGGAACAAAAGTTTTCGGGATTGGTGTGTTTGTTTGGTGGACTGGCAGAAGTGATGGACTCAGACGCGGGCATGGCGTGGCTGCTGGCTGACGCGGCAGGGCCATGCCTAACCGGTGACCAGCGCGCGATGGTGTTTGTCGAATTGGGTTGCGGGGAAAATCATCTGGCGATCGAGAGGATTCTTAATGCCGTCGTAGAAAACGGCTTCCCGTTGTCGACTGCCGTGCTGGCGGCTCTCACGGAATGGCTGGATTTATACGTCGGCAGCCCCGAGGAGCGGCTGCTGCGGGACCTGGTCCTCCAGGTCCGTGCGCAACGACCCGACTTCGAATCGGGACAGCATTGCGATTAACGTGCAAGCACTGCTGGTAAGCCTGCTTTGCGGCGGCCACGCCGATCGACGGCTTTGCCGTGTGGGGGGGCCGCCACCTTGCCAGGGGGTATGCGACCGCCCTGGCCAGCGGCGCGGCACGCACTCCCGTAAACGGTGAGCGTGGACTTTCCGAGAGGCAGACCGACGCACACCTCCGTAGCTGTCGGGCCGAAATCAGCAACTCTGAGGGCTTAACCAGCGGACCACCAAGCCGTCCACGGCTTTACGCGTCGTGGAATCAGGAGTGCTGATAGGCATCGTGTCAGGACGTTTGTCGGTTTTGGAACGCAACGCATGGCGCGCCGGGCCAACCATCTACGGCGCACGCGCCTACACCGCATTATGCCGGATTCGCCAGCACACCCTTCTGCGCGAAGCGACGATGTCGGTGACACTACTGGCTGTTTGATACCGTACCCGGGCGGGGTACAGATACCCGCAGGGGGTACAAACCAGACTGTGACGATGCTCGTCTCAGCGGGAATGCGACGCGCATACGCACCCAAAAATTGCTGCCCGACACATAGATCCCAACGACGGTGCGGCACACATACACCGGGCGGCGCCGGCGGCGACGAATGTGAGAAAGGACAGGAGGCGTCTGTGGCTATCGATCGACGAACTCGCATGAGTCTTATCGCGGTCGCTGTGATCAGTGTGATGGTGGTGGCCGTGGTGGCCGTGGTGATCGGGCGAGGCGATGACCACAATGGTGCGCTGCCCGCAGCGTCGGTCCTGCGCGCGGAAACGCCTGCGACCGTCACTGTCACTCCGGGCCCCGACGCGGTGAACGTTGACCCGCTGGGCGCGGTCATGGTGAGCGCGGCCAACGGCACCCTGTCCGATGTGCAGATGGTCAACGACCAAAACACGCCGATCCCGGGTGTTATGACCCCTGACCACCTGGTGTGGAAGCCCGGCGTGCCGCTGGGGTATGGCCGCAGCTACACCCTGACCGTGGCCAGTCGCGGGCCGACGGGAACTTTCGCGTCGCAGATGTCGAGGTTCACCACGCTTACACCCAGCAATCAGGCTGCGGTGTCGCTGACCACGACGTCGGGTGCGGCGCTGCGCGACGGCGGCACCTACGGGGTGGGCACGGTCATTGTTGCCCACTTCGATGAACCCATCATCGATCGCGCGGCCGCGCAGCGCCGACTGACCGTGACGACCGCTCCGGCCGTGGACGGCTCCTGGTATTGGGTTGATGACCAGAACGCCCATTGGCGCCCGGAGCACTACTACGCGGCGGGCACGAAAATCACCGTGGCGGCCAACATCTACGGCGCGCCGCTGGGTGGCGGACTGTACGGCCAAGAGGACCAGCAGACCTCGTTCACCATCGGTGACGCGCATGTGTCGATCGCCGACGACAACACGAAACAGGTCAACGTTTACAACAACGGCGTTCTGGTGCGCACCATGCCCACCTCGATGGGCATGGGCGGCACGCAAACCGTCGCCGGGCAGACCCTCACGTTTTGGACCCCACCCGGGGTGTACACGGTGATGGATAAGTCCAATCCGGTCGTGATGGATTCGTCCACCTATGGCTTGCCCGTCAATTCCCACCTCGGCTACCGCGAGACCATCAACTACGCCACCCGCATCAGCCCCGACGGCATCTATCTTCACCAACTCGACAGCACCGTGTGGGCTCAAGGCAACACCAACACTTCCCATGGCTGTCTAAACCTCAACGGCGACAACGCCAAATGGTTCTTCGGGTTTTCCCAACCAGGCGACATCGTCGAGGTCCGCAACACCGGGGGCCCGCCCCTGTCGTTGCAGAACAACGGTGACTGGAGTGTGCCCTGGGCGCAATGGCAGGCCGAAAGCGCCCCCGCCTGACCCGGCCGGGTGCTCTTCAAGACACGGCACGGGCTCCGTCAACGGTAGTCGCTGTCTCGTTGTAGAAACGCCGCTGCTCAAAACGTTTGCAGCGCTTGGCTCGCCAGATGAACCAAATCTGTCGCGGCAGTTTGGCCCAGGGCGCCGACGCCAGCCGTGATGGCGTAAAGGAGAAGCTGCTTTAACCGGCTGGGATTTGGTTGAGGCTCAGCGGCTTCCCTTTTGATCTCCACGGCGATCTGATGGGCGTGCTCCACTGCTTCAGGAGGCCCATCCGCGGCCGCCTCTAGGGCGTCGGCAACCGCCAGCGCTCTTTTAATCTGCTCGGCCACCGTGTACGTCTGGGTTGCGCCAGGGCTGCCGATAGCGACATTGGCGCTGTTACTGATGTGAATCGTGGTCGCTCCCTGTGGGTCTGCCGGCGCGTTACCGCCCCGCACCGACTTTCCCGCATCAGCTAGCGCCTCGCCCTTGGCGGTGATGGATGGGCGCACCACACCATGGCCCCAAGATGCGGTGCCACTGATGTACTCCTGGTCCCGAAGCCACTCAGAGGCCTCCGCGACCTCTTGTTGTGTCAGCGAGTCGCCTTGCCACTCAACGGCATTCGCGATGTCGTCGGCCTTCAGCACCGGGTGTCTGTTGCCATCGACCATCGCCTTGAGATACAGCCATTTCAGGACCGCGTCCCGCACGCTCCATACCCGGTCAATCGGACTACTCGTCATCTCTTCCCCATCTTGTTCTCTGCTTCCATTCAGAGCCCGGTACACCGTCGAGCGCCCGACCAGCAAGGTGTCAGCGATCTCGGCCACCGGCATACCGGCGGCGGCCAGCTTTCGCGCGTGAGCCAGTCGGCGCCCCCTCAACGCCGGCGGTCGGCCGCCAATGCGGCCTCGAGCACGCGCGGCGGCCAGGCCCCCCATCGTGCGTTCGTGGTTAATGCCGCGCTCGAACTCGGCGAGCGCCCCAAACACATGCAACACCAGCCGGCCGGTGGCGCTGCTGGTGTCGATCTCCTCGGCCAGCGACCGTAGCCCTACCCCGGCGGCCGCCAGATTTTCCACCAGGCCGAGGAGATGCGGCAGCGAACGGCCTAGCCGATCCAGCCGCGTAACAACCACGGTGTCGCCCGCGACGACGGCCGCCACCAGTTCATCCAGGCCCGGGCGGCGCGCACGGGCCCCAGAGGCCACATCGGTCCATACACGCTCGCACCCGGCCGCCCGAAGTCCATCATGACCGTCGCCGCGGTCGCGATCCTGTTAGTCGCCCTGGCCGGCGTCAACTACCTCACCACCGACGTCAATCCGCCGGCACCGGCGACGCCGGCCACCGCGGCTCCACCACCACCACCCAGCCAGGCACCGCTCAACCGCGACACGATCCTGTCCGGGGCCACCGCCTCCGACGTCTGCCCCCGCGACCCCAACTATTCGGACGCCAACCGCGCGTTCGACAGCGACTTCAACACCGCGTGGGTGTGCACCCGCGCCAAGAACCAGGACGGCCAGCAGATCCAGATCGACTTCGGCCGGCAAGTCACGCTGACCCAGATCCGCATCATCGGCGGCTTCGACGCCACCGCACCCGACGGCACCGACCAGTGGTCCAAGCACCGCATCGTCACCAAACTCGAGGTGTACTTCCCGAAAGACCTCAGGCGAGACCCGGTGACAATCGACACCGGCGGCGCCCGCGACTGGCGATTCATCGCCTTGAACCCGCCGGCCACCGTCAGCAAATTGCTTATCCGCGTCGCTGAAACGTCTCCACCGCCCCAACCAGCAACGCCGACAAGTGAAACCGCCTCACCCAACCCGGACGAAGTGACCTCGGTAGCAATGTCGGAGATACAGTTCATCGGTATCGACGGACAGGCACCCCCACCCTGACGGTTCACCCCCGACAGTGATGCACCGTGCATCACCGACCGGTCACGCACGGAGCACAGCCGAGTCTCGCGCGTACCGTCGAAACGTGCCCACCACCAGGACTAAGCCCGCCGTGCGCGACGCCGCGTACGCGCCGATGCTGGCCACCCTGGGCGCCCCGCCCCAGGGCACCGGGCGGGCCGTGGAAGTGAAGGCCGACGGCCAGCGCGGCACGATCGTCGTGGCCGACGGCGCCGTCACCGTGTTCTCGCGCAACGGCACCGACATCACTTCTCTCGGGGTCGGCGTGTTGCGAATGGTCGAAAACCCTACGTCACGGCGCTGACCCTTTGCCTCACCGCCGCAACACGTGTTGTGCACGGCGTCTCCTGCGGATGGCGGGGCCGCGTGCGCGCGGAAACGTCACTATTAGTCACGGCTGTGGTCCTGCTTTCGAAGGGATGTCGTCAACATCGCTGCACCAGCGACTTCCGGCCCGGTTTCCCGGTGCTGAGCCCGGTAAACGCCCGCCCGCGTAAGCCGAACTGCTTGCCGGCTGTGTATTGCTTTTCGGGAGTCAGCCCACACCCCGGCCCTGGAGTCGGGGCTACTGCGGATCGGTGTCGGGATTGGTGTTGTCGGTGGCGGTGCTGTTTTGTCGGGCGTACGCGGCGTCGCGCACGACATCGTCGGTTTCTAATCCCGCGCCCAGCGCGCCGCCCAGGGTGGCCAACGAGCAGGTCAGCCACGCCAGCTCGGCGTAATCGCCGATGTGGACGGGATGTCCGACAGCGTCGCTGAAGCTGCGCGGCACCACCAGGCAGGCCGCCCCGATACCGGCGAGCACCAGCAAGACGGCATACAAGGCCGCTACGCCGATCACTACCGTGGCCGTGGTGGCGATGTTGAACAGCACCACCTGTTCCCGGTTGCGCCGCCCCGGCGCACGCTCCCACAACTCAGCGCCGATGATCAGGGTGGCGACCACCGCGGTGAGGGAGCCGATGGTGGCGCCGGCCAGCCGCACCGCGCCGAACGTGTCGGCCAGTCGCCAGATGTCGGAGGTCACCAACGCGAACACGCCGGCGGCCGCAGCCGCGGCCAGTGCCCGCGATAACCGCAGCGTCAGCCGCCAGGGCTGATTGGCCCGGACCATGCCGATCAGCAGTCGGATGTTGCCGGTGAGCACCCGGGCGGTGAAGGCATACGGTTGCTCGCCGATGTCGGTGCCCAGTTCCCGCACCCGCTGCGCGACGTCCTCAGCAGACCCCGCGTCGGTGTGCGTCACGTTCTGGTCGACGCCGAGGAGTTGCTCGACGAGCTGCACCATCAGATGTTGGGCGCGGTGGCGCCGTCCCGCGCCGAGCGCGGGCACACACAGCACCGCCACTTGATGCACCGGGTTGGCATGCGCGAGGACCGGACGACGGGCGCGGGTGTGCAACGGCAGATCGGTCAGACACACCACCACATCCCAGTCGCGGCGCAACAGCAGCCGCCGGGCCGCACGCACGATGTCCGCGTCGCTGGCGGGCGCGGCGACGAGCCGATCCTGCTCAACCTCGATGCGCCACGTCGCGCCGGGCAACCGCTGCTCGAGAAGGGACTGAAGACCATCGGCGATCACCCGATGCGCCATCTCCATTGATCGGCCCGGGGTGGCAACCACACCAAGCACCACGCACGCAGCTTGCTGCGCCTCACCTGCTGCCGGGCTCACCACCGCTCCCACCTCAACATCGCTCGGCGGGCACCGCCCTGGGCGCCCTCGTCGAGCAGGAATCTCCAGGTCGACACGACCGATCCGTCGTCGGAGACAGCGGATACCTTCACCGGTCCATCGGCCAGCAGTGCTGCCCCTCGACGAGACGTTCGAGCCGGTCCAGAACGGATTCGAGCATGTTCTCGAACTCGGTGGCGCTGTGATCTGCTGACAGCATCATCTCCAGTCGTTGCAGATGAGGATACTTCGACAGATCACCGCTGGCGCGCCGCTGGTTCAGAACGGTCTGGTCGGGATGCAGGTGAGCCCCGCGGGCAGAAATCTCCAACAACAGCTGCCCCAGCAGCGACGCGGTGTAGGTGCGGTAGGCCGCGACCGCGGCGACATCGTCGAAACCATAGGAGATCAAGGTGTCCAGGAAGGTCTCCATCCAGCGCAGACTCCGCAGCGGGGGACGCACCCACGGCGCCTCCGGCGCTTCGGAGGCCAGCAACGGAAACACCTGGGGATGATCGAGCGCGATCTGACGGACCCCATGGGCCAGCCGCAGCAGATAGTCCTGCCAGCTGTCGTGTTGGTACCGTGCGGCGAGGTGGTCGGCATGGAGTCGGTCCACGATATGGTCGACCACCCCGGTCAACAAGTCGCCGCGGCCGCGCACATACCGGTACAGCGCCATTGCTTCCACGCCGCACGCCCCGCCCAGCCGGCGCATCGTCAATCGGGCCAGGCCGTGCTGATCGATGAAGGTCAGGGCCGCCTCGACGATGACCTCGCGGCTCAGCCCAGACACACTCTGAACAGCACGATCGTCAGCGTGAGGAGCACCGTCATCGCGCTCGACCACACGCTGGCTGTCCACAGCCCATCGTCCTTTCCACGCCGGAGCTGCCGCCCCGCCACACCCAGGGGGTGAAGTGGCGGCCCTGTCAGACGCACCGGGTCGTCGAACTGCCCGCCTGCCGCGTGACACCCCACCCTGAGCAGTGTAGAGCGGGCCGCGGTGGGCGCTGAAAAGCGCGGCTGTGTCGGGCAGCCGAACAGTGGCCCGCCCCACACACATTGCCTGTTTACACCGTAAACAGAGTGGGGGTAGGGTCAGGTTCACCGGCTTCAGCGCGTAGGGCGGTAACCATCACCGCTAGCCCCGCGCAGCCTGCGCGAGAGAGGGTCGGGACCTCCGATGAACACCTCCGTCTCCACCTTTTACCCTGGTCTGCGGCTCAGTAAGTGTCTTGCTGCCGCACTCATCGATCCGCACAGCATGCTGCGCATCACCGCCGAGCGCGTCGGATCCGCGGTGGTGGTGCACGCCGGCGGCGAGATCGATGCACGCAACACCACCACCTGGCGATGCGTGCTCGATGAGGTCACGGCCGCCGCGGTCGCTCCCGGCCCGGTCGTGATCGATCTCGACGGGCTCGATTTCCTGAGTTGTTCGGCGTTCGCGGCGCTCAGCGAGGCCGCCGACCGGTGCCGATCGCAAGGGATCCCGCTGCGTCTGGTCAGCACCCGATCCGCGGTGGACCGGGTGCTGGCAGCCACCGGCTGGCAGGACCAGTTGCCCGTCTTTGGTGATGTGTGGGCCGCAGTCGATACCGACAACACGCCCGCCGCGGCCAGCCTCGACAGCGCCCTCTAAGCGCGACCGGCAGTTCTTGCTGCAGGCAATCCAACGTCTGGGCTCACTCGTGTCCGGCCTCGCCGCCGGGGGACTTTATGGAGATCATGATGAAGACAATCGACAGGGGGGCACTGGCAGATCGACGCGTCGATGGCCAGCGCGGTTTCTCCGGCTCCGCGCGCGGGTTTCCGGTGCCGCAGCTGGGGTCGGTGCGCTTTCTCTTCGATGAGGCGCGGTGGGACTGGTCGCCCACCGTCGCGCATATCCACGGCTACCGACTGGGAACGACGGCACCCGATACCGGGCAGCTGTTGAGCCACATCCATCCCGATGACCGCAGCCACGTCGAAAGTCTTCTCCAACGGCTATGGCGCACGCCGCAACCGTTCAGCACCCACCACCGCATCATCGACACCCACAACCGAGTGCACGACGTGGTCGTAATCGGGGCGCCGATCTACCGCAGCGGCGGTGACCGCGCTGCGGTGGGAATGCAATGCTCCTGCGTTGACCTCACCGCAGCCACTTCCCCCGCCGATGCCGTGCGCGAGCAGCCGCGCAGTACGGCGGAATACGGCTACACCGATGATGAGGATCGGCGACGCCGGATCCGCGCCGCCACACGATGCTGACTCCGCGGGCCAGGAGCGAAGAACCCGGTCGTTCACCCCGCCCACCTGCCGCGGTGACAACGACCGCGCTCCTTGCCCGTCGACAAGGAGCCATCAACTCAGTTCCGCCCGACAGCACCGGCGGTAGACCCGAACCGAACAACCGTCGAGGAGACCCTTCGCTCATGACCGCAACCGCCGCTGCCACCCGCTGCCCGTGGCCGGGAATCCTCACCGCCTACGCTGACCGGCTGCCGACGGAAACCGGTTGGGCCGCGGTCACTCTCGCGGAGGGGGCCACCCCGCTGCTGCCGGCGCCCCGGCTGTCCGCGCTCACCGGGTGCACGGTGGCGCTCAAGGTCGAAGGCCTCAACCCCACCGGGTCGTTCAAAGACCGCGGCATGACGGTGGCCCTCACCGCGGCGGTGGCCAGCGGCGCCGAAGCGGTGCTGTGCGCCTCGACCGGTAACACCGCCGCCTCAGCCGCAGCATATGCCGCGCGCGCGGGCATCACCTGCGCGGTGCTGGTACCGCACGGCAACATCGCCGCCGGCAAACTCGCGCAAGCGGTCATGCACGGCGCCACCGTCATTCACGTCGCGGGCTCGTTCGACGACTGCCTCACCCTGGCTCGCGCCGTGACCGCAGACGATCCGGCGATCGCGTTGGTGAACTCCATCAACCCTTATCGCATCGCCGGTCAGAAGACCGCCGCCTATGAGGTCGTCGAATCCCTGGGCGGCGCCCCGGACGTGCACGTGCTGCCGGTGGGCAACGGCGGCAACATCACCGCCTACTGGCAGGGCTACACCGACTACCATCGTGAAGGGCTCACCGACAAGCTGCCCCGCATGCTGGGCGTGCAGGCCGCCGGCGCAGCCCCGCTGGTGCGCGGTGAGCCGGTCACCGAGCCCGACACCGTCGCCACCGCCATCCGCATCGGCGCACCGGCGGCCTGGACCTCCGCTGTCGAGGCCCAACACGCCTCGGGTGGCGCGTTCCTCGCCGTCGACGACACCGACATCCTGGCCGCCTACCGTACGGTGGCGCGCCTAGAAGGCCTGTTCGTCGAGCCAGCCTCTGCGGCCAGCATCGCGGGCCTGCTGAGGGCAGCTGAGCAGGGCTGGATCCCCCGCGGATCGACCGTGGTATGCACACTGACCGGCAACGGCCTCAAAGACCCCGCCACGGCACTGCACGGGCTACCCCCGATCAGCGCGGTCCCCGCCCACACCGCCGCCGTCCGGGCCGCCATCCACGCCACCGACCCCGGCGAGCAGCGGCGATGACGATCCACCGGTGGGCAGGTGACTTCCGGCGCTCCAGCGTCGCCGCATCGACGGCACCGCGATCTGAGGGCTGTCGGGCGGGTCGACGCGCCAGGGGCGGCTCCCGCGCGTGACTGACGACGCGTCGACACGCACCGACCGATTGATCGCGCCGCCGGTCTTGGCGACTGACGACACCCGCAGCGCCTCTCGCCTCGAATTGTTCTTCGACTTGGCTTACGTTCTGGTGGTCGCGCAGCTGGCGTCCCGATGGGCCAGCGACATGTCGTGGAAGGCCGCGGCGGAGTTCGCCGGGCTGTTCACTGTCGTGTGGTGGTCGTGGGTAACCACCACGCTTTATGCCAACCGTTTCGCCAGTAACGATGTGCTGTACCGACTGACCAAGTTAGCCATCATGGGTGCGGTGGTGGTGATGGCCGGCAGCGCGACCACGGCAACGACAACAGATGCCAACATCTTCGCCGGCGGCTACCTGGCCACCCGCATCCTGCTGATGGGCCTGTACCTGCGCGCCTTACGTCACGTGCATCAGGCCCGCCCAACCATGGCGATCTACAGCGCCTGCATAGCCGTCGGGATCGGCGCCTGGGCGACGTCGTTAGCCGTTGACGGCGCTGTGAAGCTCGCCCTGTGGGCCGTGGGGATCGCGGTCGAGGCGCTGGCGCCGGTGCTGGCGAGCCGGTATGGATCCAACGTCCCGGTTCACGTCGAGCACCTCCCGGAGCGGTTCGGCCTGCTGGTCATTCTGGTGCTCGGGGAATCCATCGCCGCGGTGGCGACCGGTCTGCACGATTCGCACTGGAACCGGCCGTCACTGTTACCGGCGGCGTGCGGGTTTATCCTCGCCGCGGCCGCCTGGTGGGTGTACTTCGACCTCGGCGGCAAGGCCGCCCAAGGCCACCTGCAACACGGCCGGGATCCCCAAAGCAGCGGCGCCGCTGACCGCTACGTGTACGGCCATCTCCCGCTCACCTTCGGATTGGCTGTGCTGGGCGTCGGGATCGAGCAGCTGGTGCTACATCCGGGTGGGGACGTGTCCACCACCGGGCGGTGGGCGTTGACGATCGGTTTCACCGCCTTCCTCCTCGGCACGACCATCGTGCTCGCCGGGACAGCGCATTCCTGGCGAGCGGGCTGGCCATGGCCGGCCGCGGCGATTCCTGGTGTCCTTGCCCTGGGTGTCCTCGCCCAACGCTGGACAAGTTTGTCTGCGGTGCTGCTGACCAGCGCCGCCTGCCTCACCGTGATCACCGGACTTGCTGTCCGGGCGAAATCCGGGCAGCAGCGCGCCGCGCCCCCCGAATGACCCCGCTGCGCTGCGCAGTTCGCCCCTCCTGCGAGCCCGCGCCCAGCAAAGCCCCCGGCCGGTAGCTCAGCGACCCGGCGGTGATCTGTTCACGTCGACACCCACTGGGCCGATCAGCGCCAAGCGCGCCGCCGTTACCCCAACGGGGGTTCGGGCGGGTTCGGGTGTGACGGCGCACGGCCGCGGACTTGACGCCGGATGCCGTCGAGTGCCTCGTCTTCGGTGTCGGCCTGCCACGACAGCGCCGGTTCGCAATCACACAGCCCTCGATACAACAGGCACTCGGGCGACCACAACACCCGGTAGGTGAGGCCGTCAACCACGCTCACCCGCACTGTTGACCACTCGGCATCACTGGGGCCGCGTCGCCGCGGCGCGCGGCTCACCGACCACCGCGAGTGGTGCGCATGGTGTCATCATCGCGCGCCCGCGGTCTGTGCGGAAGCGGCGGCGTGCCCCGGTCCGCCGGCAGGGCCAGTGCCGGAGGGTGGCCGAGGCGCAGCGTCCGGGACACCGCGGCGCCGGGGGGATCACTGCCCACCAGATCCCGCAGTCTTCAGGGCGCCGACCGAGCGCCCGCCAGCCCGCAGCGGGAGACCCTGACGACCGGGCCCCGGCCTGCTCGCCGCCGCCGAGCAAGGCCTGCTCACTCGCGGCTCGACCGTGGTGTGCACCATTACCGGCAACGGGCTCAAAGACCCCACCACCGCACTCGACGGCCAGGCCCCGATCGCCGCGGTTCCCGCCGACGCCCCGCGGCCATCGTTGCCGCCCTGCACCTGTGACCGGCGGCGCAATGAGCGAGTGTGGCCCAGCACCCCGAACTCATTCGCGCGATGGACTGTGCAGCACCTTCAGGCCCGCAGCTTTCAACGCGCGATAGGCTTCTGCACCGGGAATCGCAACCAACGCGATGGCGATGCCGTCGCGCTCGCCGTTCGCAACGAGACGTTGAAGCGCCTCCACCGCGCAGGGGCTGAACCACGTCACAGCACTGACATCCACGATCACCGAACGGCACCCCGGACCGGAAACGGCGATTGTCTCGGCCATCAGCTCATCCACCCTGCGGAAGTGGCGACCGAAAAGCTCTCCGAACAGAAGCAGACAGCCGTCGCCGTAGATGCCGAAGTCGAGCGTGCCCAAGTAGTCGTATCCGATTCTCAACGGCTCGGCCCCGAAGTCCGCGTTCGACACGACGGTCATGGCCCCGCCCCACTCCACGCGACAGTCCGCTTCACCAGCGAATTTACGCCCACAGTTGCGAACCTCGCGGCAACCGTGCACCGCTCTTCGTTTTTCGACACCGATTCGTCGTAGATCGAACCGTCGTGGTGTGGGGGCCCGGCGACCGGCAACACCCGTGCCTGGCAGCGTGGGACAAGCCCGACCCGGCACGCGTGTTTCCAGGGCAGCGACCGCGAGCTGATGCTGACTGCTTAACATCAGGATTGACCCGGAGTCGCCTACACCAGGTCGCCCACGACGCAATCTCATCCACTACCCGCTGATGCCGGGCGGGTGCCCGGTCCACGACCGGCTAAACCGGCGCGGGCCAACGGGTTCGCGGACCGCTCGGTCCGTCGAGGAAGCTGACGGAGCTGCGAGCGACGCGCGCCACTGTGAGGCGTCGACCCGCGGATGTTGGTCTCCGCCCCGTGGGTGACGATTGGCTGGTTCGCTCGGTCGTCGGCGCGGTATGTGGAGGCCTGGACCGGACTCGATGCTGGTCGACTCGGTGGGTGTCGCTGGGATGGTCACCGGGTGTCGATGACGCGTTGTGCGATCTCGACCAGTTTGGTGTTGGTGTCTTGGGACAGTTGCCGCAGCATCGCGAAGGCGCGGCCGTCGTCGACGGTATAGCGCTCCATGATGATGCCCTTGGCCTGGCCGATGCGGTCCCGAGTGGACAACGCGGACTGCAGTTGCTCTCCTTCGCGGCTGGCCACGATCGCTGCTGCGGCGTTGCGCGGCCAGCACCAATCCGACGGTTTCGGCGTCGCCGTTCCACCGGTGGGGCGCGAACCCGAACAGGTTCAGCGCCCCCGCGGTGCGCTCGGCGGTGTAGAGCTTGAACGACAGCGCGCTGAGCACACCGAGGTCGACGACCTTGGACGCGTAGGTGGGAAGCGGGGCTCGGCGCGGAAGTCGTCGGTGCGCACCATGACCTCGTCGAGCGCGGCGTGCAGGCACGGCCCCTCGCCGGTTTCCATCTGCAGGGTGTCGAGTTCGAACATCAGATCGTCGGTGGTGGCAAGGGTCTGGTGCGTGGCGTCCTTACCGACCAGGAGCACTCCGGCGACGTCGACGCCGGGGATCATCTCCTTGGCAGCGGTGGTGACGTCGATCAACACGTCCTCGACGGTGCGCTGCGCCAGCGCCCGAGCCAGCTCCGCCATCCTTCGCGCGAGGTGGTGCCGGTCGGGCGAGGCGGTCATCCGCGTCATTCTGCCCTCCCGCGCATCGAACCGTGAGCCGGCGCTGAACGCCGGTGCGGGATCACGACGCCGGGGACGCGGTGCTCATCGAGTTCGCCCACGGCGGCGCGGCGCATCCTCGGCGACGACGCCGTGTTCGCCCGACGGATGGGTGGAGAGGAGTTCGTTGTGGCGATGCTTGGCCGCGACGTGGGCAGCAGTCACCGCGTGTTGAGCCGCATCGGCGCCAACATGCCACCAGGAGCAGAGCTGTTCGAATCGGCTACACCTGTTGGCGCCCACCGGAAGCACTGGCCACCACGGTGGCGCGAGCTGACGCTGCGCTGTACCGGGGGAAGGACCGTGGTCGCAATCAGATCGCCTACCTCGCCCACCCCAGCACTGCCGGGAATGTGCCCGATGTCGTGCGCTTCGCGCCGCCGTAGCGGAGTCCATCAGCCCGCGAATGCGCCCCGGGGAGGGAGGGGATCTCCGCCGGACCGGTCGGTGCTCGCCGCGGTCTACAGGTCAGAGGTCACCGACTTGCGGGTCTTCTTCACCTTCTTCAGATCGGTTTCCAGACCTTTGACCGTGGTGCGGTGCTCAGAGAGGGACTTCTTCACCTTCTTCAATGCTTTGGTGTGCCGCTCAAGGGATGTGCGCAGTGCCGCTTCGCGGCGTTCGACGCTGCGCAGCACTTTCTGGGCAGCCGCAACGCTGGCCGCGGGCGGCGTCGGTGCCTTGGCCGGCTTGCGGCTCGCCGGCTTTCTGCTGGCCGGCGTGCTCTTCTTACCCGATGAGGATGTCGGTGTAAGACTCGACTTGCGAGAGGAGCGCTGGGTGGAAGCCATGATGAATCCTTGTTTGAAGGGTTGGGACGCCATGGGTTTGGCGGTGCGTGTCAGCCGGTCACTGTGGGGGTGCGGCCGGGGTCGTGGTGGCCGGCGGCGGCGCCAGGGGCGCGCTGTCGGGGTGCGGGTTGTCGATGAGGTCGGTGTCGTCGTGGCCGCGTCCGCTGCGGCGGCGGGTGAACGCCGACACCGACAACAGCGCGCGCGAGAGCCTGGTCGGGGCGCCGCCGTTGCGACGTTGCAGATACAAGCCCACCTTTGACAGGACGAAGGCGATCAGCGGGAGCAGCAGGCTGGCCAGCAGCCAGCGGCGCACAGGCGAACTCAGAAGTGCCAGCATGGCGAGTCCTTTCCGAAATCGAGGGAGCGGCTAACGGGTGCGGGTGCCGCGGCGGCCGGTGATGCCGAGGTAGCCGGCGATGAGCAGGACCGCGAAGATGATGCCGACCAGGAACGGGATGATTTTGAAGCCGCCGTTCTGGTTGGAGTAGCCGAGTTTGTAGGACACCCAGGTACCCAGGAAGGAGCCGATCGCACCGAGCAGCACGGTCATGATGACGCCGATGTTCTGTTTGCCGGGCATGACGAGTCGGGCCAGCACGCCGACGATGAGTCCGACGACGATCGCGCCGATGATGGTTCCGATCACGGAATTCTTTCCTTTGATGGTTGGGGGCCGCGTCTCTTGAGAGCCGCGGTAGCGACGGAATATTTGGGGTCGCCGGAAGATGAACGGTGGCCGCCTCTGCCAGGCGGTGGGGATCGGGTAGGTCGGCTGCCCCGCCGCAGGGGGCGGGGCAGCCGGTGTGACTACTCGGCGGCTTTCTGGCGTGCTTCGTGGGTCTTGGCTTCACCGCGGGCGGCTTCGGCTTCGGCTTCCTTTTGGGCGACGTCGCGTTGGGCGTCGGCCTTGTCCTGCTGGGCCTTGCCCTCTTCAGTGAGGCTGTCGTTGCCGGTCACCGCGCCGATGGCCTCTTTGGCCTTGCCCTTGACTCCTTCGACGGCGCCCTTGATGCCTTCGGCGGGGCCGCTGTTGCTGTCTGCCATGATGGTGTTTCCCTTCTGGTGGTGGTGCTGACTTCTCCCGCCCCCTATGTGGACGGGAAACCTGGTGATACCCAACGTGTTCGGTGGTGGGTGTGGTTATGCGAGTCGCCGGGCTTGGGTTTTGCGGGTGTTGACGTGCAGGCGGGTTTGGACGGCGATGGCGTCGCCGAGCATGCCCACGGTGGTGGCGGCGACCTCATCAGCGGCGTGCGCGGCGTGGGCCAGGGCGTCGGTGCCAGCGGCGGTGACATCGAGGTGGATGCTGGGTTTGCCGCGGTCGATGACGGCTTTGCCGCTGGCTGACGCGATGGCGGGGCGCTCGCGCAGTTCGGCGGCCGCGGCGTCGGCCAACGATCCCAGGTTGGCCGACAGGCACCCTTCGGACAGATTGCTTTCCGCCAGGGTGAGATCGCGGGCGCGGCGGGCGGGCCGGTGGGTGGCCAGCCAGCGCAGGCCGAGCAGCACCAGCAAGACTCCTGCGGCGGTGACGGCCCAGGGCCACCACGCCGTTGCGGCGGCCGACACCAGCCCCGGCGCGGTCAGGTAGACCGGGGTGCCGTCGATGAGGTGGGTTGTCCAGATCACCATGGCAGCACCGACGGCCGCGAGCAGAACTCCGAGGACGAGGGCGGCGATGCGGTCGATGACGGTGGCGGTACCGGTCATGGGTTAGGGCCTTTCCACTCGGGTGCGCACCGAGATCCGCGGTGTTGAGGACAGTGGTTGCAGCGCGGTACGGACCGCGCCGGCGATGGTGTCTTTGGTGACGTCGGGTCCGGTGGTGCGGGCGGTCACTTTGACGGCGCGGCGGCTGGCTGAGGCGGTGGCCTTGGTGACTCCGGGCACCACGCGGGCGGCGGCGCCGGCCAGTTTCGCGGTGTCGCACACGTCGAGGTACACACTGGTCTGCGCGGTGACGGGGATGGCCTTGCGGCGGCGCGGGGACAGCGCGGCGCCGATCAGGACCAGCCCGGCCAGAGCGGCGATCACGCCGACGGGCACCATCCAGCCGTGCGCGGATTGACCGTCGAACCAGTCAATGGCGGCGCGGGTCCACGACGGTCCGCTGATCCAGCCGGCGGCGGCGATTCCATCGCGGATACCGACCGCACCAGCGGCGATCAGCAGCAGCGCGCTGATTACGCCGACATAGTGCGCAGCCGCCGGGGCCAGGGGCGGGGGCGCAGCGGCCGGTGTCTGCGGCGTCGCGGCGGGTTGGCGGGTGCCGTTGTGAAGGACCCCGGGCGCCGACGGTGCCGAAGGAAGGTGTTCGAGGTGTTCGGGGACGGTCATCATTGGACCCGCTTTCGGGTGGTGGCGGCGGGAGTGGTGACCGCGGCGACGGCCACGTCGACCCCGTCGACCTGCAGTCCGGCCAGGTGCGACAGCGCGAAGGTCACGTTGGCCCGCACCGCGGCACCGACCGCGCCGAGGTGATAACTCCAGGGCACCGCGATGTCGACTGTGGCGCGCACGCGGTCACCGGCAATGCTGACCTGGGTCTTCGGGGTCGTGCGTCCGGTCAGCTTGTCCAGGCCGCTGGCATGGAACTGCACTCCGGCGGTGTCCAGAGCCGCCTTGGCGGCGATCTGTTCGGCAACCCGGTCGTGCACGGTCAACGAGCCCCGCTCCCCGGGATCGCGGCCGACCGATGGCGGGGTGTCAGCCACGGCCGCGTCCCCGCAGCATCGCCGCCAGGTCGAACTCGCCGTCGCGCTGCCCGCCGACCGCGTAACCGACCGCACCCAGGATCAGGGCGATCAGGAAGCCGGTGAATCCGCCGGCGGCGGCAGCGACGCCGAGCAGCAGCCCGGCCAGTAAACCCACAGTGGCAGTGGTCATGTCGATGGTCCTCTCACATTCTTATGGTCGTTAGGGGTGGGCGGTTCAGAGGGTGATGTAGCGGCGGGCCCGGCGCCGGCGCCGCCACTGATACAGCCGGCGGCGCAGTCGCGCCTGCCGGGAGTGACGGACGATGAGCACCGGCTGGCCCGCGTCGGTGCCGTGGTCGATCGCGGCCAGCGCGGCGATGAACGCTGCCGCGGACCCGCCACGGTCGGGGTGATGGCGCCAGGCGGCCGACCGCCGCGCCCGGCGACGAGCGTGGCCCGCCTCCGCCCCCGGATCGGTCACCGCGATCTCGTGTCCACCGCTGGGGCGACATCTTCAACGGTGACGTTGACCGTGACGCCTGGATGCAGGCGCCCGACGGTGGCGCGCACCGCGGCGGCGGTCTCCCGCACGGCGGCACCAAACACGATCACCACATGAACGTCGACGGCCTCGTCGGTGACCCGGATCCCCGCGACACGGCGTCCCGGCAGATAGGTGCCGACCTCGCCGAACATGCCGGGGTGCAACGCGGCGACGCCGGGCACCGCCAGGACCGCCGCGGCGAGCCGCTCGGCGGGCTCCCGCGGTGCCGGCGTCGCCGCACCCCCCAGGGTCATCTACTGCACCCGAGCCGGGCGGCTGCTGTCGGTGCTGGTGTCGTCGTCGCTGTCGTCTTCGACGTGCACGTCGTTGACGGTGATGTTGACCTCGGTGACCTCCAAGCCGGTCATCTTCTCGATCGCGGCGATCACATTGCGGCGAATGCCGTTGGCCAGATCGGCGATCGCAACGCCGTACTCGGCGACGATCTCCAAATCGATGGCGGCCTGCTTCTCGCCGACCTCCACCGACACGCCCTGGGAATGGTTGACCGTCGCGCCGGGGATGCGCTCCCGCAACTGACCGACAATGCGCGACGCGCCGCCGCCCAGATCGAACACGCCGTTGACCTCGCGGGCCGACAGGCCGGCGATCTTGGAGACCACCGTGTCGGCGATCGTGGTCTTGCCCTGCGAGGAGGTCAACGCCGAATCGGCGGCGGTCACCGCCGGGGACTTCGGGGCGGTCGCAGTCGGTTGGGTGCTCGTCATGGGCACGTTCCTTTCATCATCCTGATTTCGGTTACAGGGGCGTAGACGGGGTAGAAGCAGCGAAGTGCACGCCCAGCGCGCAGATGTGAGGTAGAACACATGCACGCGGTTTCACACGGCTGCACAAGAGGTATCTCCCGACATGCGCCGCCGTGGCGCGCCAACCCGGCAAGGCAGGGCGCTCGGGAGGAGGCCGCGGTGGAACCCCCACCCCGTGCAGCTGCTGCGGCGGCCACACGTTTAGGTGACCGGACATTGGCCGCCGCCGCAGCGTTGGGCGAACGCGCAGCGTTCGAGACGATCGTGCACCGCTACGGCCCGATGCTCTACGGCTACGTGCGGCGCATGGTCGTTGACGGCGGTGCGGTCGACGACGTGGTGCAGGAGACGCTCGTGGCCGCCTGGCGCCAAATGGACCGCTACCGCGGCGAGGCGAGTCTCAAAACCTGGCTCTTCCGCATCTGTGACCGCAAGATCATCGACTCGCGGCGGGTCCGCTACGCCGAACCGATCGATGACCGCCTCCTCGATCCCGTCGACGGAGCCGCCGACGCCGACCCGGCCGTGGTGCTGTCCAACACCGAATTCCTGGCCTCATTGGAGCGCGCCCTGGCCGAACTCCCGGTCCGCCAACGCGCATCATGGGTGCTACGCGAGATCGATGGCTTGACGTTCCCCGAGATCGCAGTGACCCTGAATCTGAGTCCCGGCGCAGTGCGTGGACACCACCACCGGGCTCAATCAACCCTTCGACAAAGGATGCAGCGGTGGCAGCGATGAACGGGGACGACCCGCTCGATGTGCTGCTGAGCCGCGCCGGACAAGCATTGCGAGAACTCAGCGAACCCGGCTGGGATCGCATCGCCGACACCGTGATCGCCGCCATCCGCAACACCCCCCGCTCGGGCTGGCCGGTGGCCGCCGAAGACCCCGACCCGCAGGAGCCCCCGCAGCCCGGCGGTATCGCGGTCAGCGATCTGGTCATCCGCGCCGCACTGGCCGCCGCGCTACGCCTCGACCAGATCTGCGCGCCCGCCGCAGTCGACGTGCATCTCGACGGCACCGAACTGCACCACATCAGCGTCGAAATCACCGGCCGCTACGGCCACCGGCTCACCGAAGTCGCCGACCACGTGCGCGGTATCGCCGCGACCATCCTCGATGACCTCCTCGGGGCAGCCGCCCTCGGACATCAGATCGACGTCGCCGTCATCGACATCGTGCGCGCAAACCCGCTCACCGAATAACGCGCTGAACCCTAGTCAGGGGATAAGTGTTTCGTTGAGCGGGATGAGGGAACTGTCTCCGACGACGTAGCTCACGAGGACTGGAGTGCACATGAGGGACGCTCTCAACGACATGTGGCGCTCGGTAGCCACCTTCGCCCCGAAACTGGTGGCATTCCTGCTGATCCTGATCATCGGGATCATCGTGGCCAAACTGATCTCCAAAGCGGTCGACAAGATCCTGGAACGGGTCGGTTTCGACCGCGCCGTCGAACGCGGTGGGGTCAAACGCGTCCTAGTACTACAGCCGTAGATCGTTGCTCGTCGGCGTGTTTGCCTTGCTGGATTGGGTGACCGCGGCATCGTTCGGAGTTTGTGAGAACTAACGATGATGCCGCGGTCGCCGCGGCTTACAGGGTAGACGTTGATCGGTGGCGAAGTGGCTTTGATGAGGTGCTGGATCGGGTCGCGTCACGGTTCGCTCGGTGCGAGCCGCTGCGCAACGCCGGCGCGTTGATGCTCGGGTTGGTCTGTGACATTGACCGTAAGAACTGTTGGACGCTGGCCGAGCGTTGCGGCCACAGCAGCCCGGACCGGATGCAGCATCTGCTGGCGCGGGCGAAGTGGGACGCCGAGGGAGTGCGTGATGATCTTCGCGCCTACGTGGTCGACCACCTCGGCGATGACGAGGCGATCCTGATCGTCGATGAGACTGGAGACGTGAAGAAGGGCACTCATACCGTCGGGACTCAGCGCCAGTACACCGGTACCGCGGGCAGGATCGAAAACGCCCAAGTCGCTGTGTATTTGGCCTATGCGGGGCCCAACAGTCACGCACTGGTGGACCGCGAGCTATACCTGCCGAAGTCGTGGATCGACGACTCGGAACGCCGTCAGTGCGCCGGGGTGCCCACCGATGTCGAGTTCGCCACCAAACCTGCGCTGGCCGAGCGGATGATCACTCGTGCTGTGGCCGCCGGAGTCCCTGCGCGATGGGCCACCGGCGACGAGGTCTACGGCGCCGACCCCGACCTGCGCGCCGCGATCGCCGCCCAGGGGCTGGGCTATGTGCTGGCCGTCGGGTCCAATCGCACCGTCACCACCAGTACGGGCAGCCAGCGAGTAGACGAGCTTGCCCGGTCTCTGCCGCGGCGGGCCTGGCGGCGCGTCAGCGCCGGAACCGGCGCCAAGGGCCAACGCTGGTACTCCTGGACGTTGGTCGAAATCACCGACGCCGAGCCCGGCCACCATCACCTGCTGGTGCGCCGCAACGACAAGACCGCTGAATTGGCCTATTACCGCTGCTACAGCCCCAATCCGGTCACCCTGGCCGACTACGTACGGGTCGCCGGGCGGCGCTGGAAGGTCGAGGAATCGTTTCAAGCCGGCAAGGGCCTGGCCGGGCTCGACGAGCACCAGGTACGGACCTGGACCTCTTGGCACCGCTGGGTCACCCTATCCATGCTTGCCCATGCCTTCCTCGTCGTCACGACCGCCGCTCAACGGCGCAGCGACGAACCCGACGACCAGACCGGCCAGACACTGATCACGTTGACAGTCAATGAATTCCGCAGACTCTTCATCGCCCTGGTATTGCAGCCGCTACACGCGGTTGCCGACGTCCTCGCCTGGTCCACCTGGCGGCGACGACATCAAACGAGAGCCCGCACCTACCATTACCGCAAACAACATCAACAACAATGAACGCTATCTACGGCTGTAGTACTAGCCAACAGCCAATACGACGCCTCCACCATCGCCGGAAAAATCGTCTACTACGCACTGGTGCTGTTCGTGCTGCAACTGGCGTTCGGCGTGTTCGGCCCCAACCCCGTCAGCGACCTGCTCACCGGGGTCATCGCCTTCCTGCCCAAACTGTTCGTCGCCCTGATCATCGTGGTCGTCGCGTCGGCCATCGCCGCCGCGGTGCGAGATCTGTTGTCCAACAGCCTCAGTGGCCTGTCCTACGGCAGAATGCTGGCCAACATCGCCAGCATCTTCATCCTCGGCCTGGGGATCATCGCCGCCCTCAACCAGATCGGCATCGCGCTGACAGTCACCCTGCCGGTGCTCGTCGCGATCCTGGGCACCATCGGGGGCATCCTGGTGGTCGGGGTCGGCGGCGGACTAATCAAACCAATGCAGCACCGCTGGGAGGACTACCTCAACAAGGCCGAGCAGGAAAGCCGCAACCTCCGCGACACAGTGTCCTCCTCGCCCGACACCTCGCGTCCACAGCCACCAAACCAGGTCGGGGCGCCACCGAACTTCTACGACCCCTCCGCGCAGCAGCAAGCCCAGCCAGGCAGTCAGCCACCCTACGACTACCAGCAGCCCGGCTACCCGCCCCCCGGACAGCAGCAATCGCCCTACGGGACCAATCCGCCGCATCGGCCGGAGTACTAGCCCCTCGTTAACACAACCTGTTCCGTCGATTCGGTATCAGGGTCAGGGACCGGGGCGGTCGCGCGACTCTGTCGTGGAACGTCTCACTGCGGTCTCGCGCCCGTTTCCGACCAGACCATGACGCTAGGACTCGCATTTGTGTCCGGCGCCTTGTTGCTTGGCTCGGTACATGGCTTGGTCGGCGCGCTGCAGTGCATCGCCACCGGATTGGCCAGGGCGGATCATGCTGACACCGATGGAAACACTCCCTCGGGAGTGGACCCGCACCTCGTCAACCAGAGTGCGAGCCAGTTTATGGGCCTGGTTGGAAGTGGTATGTGGCAGCAGGGCGGCGAATTCATCGCCACCGATACGGGCGAAAACATCGGAAAGACTCAGGCGACGACGGATGGTGTGAGCGACGCTCTTGATGTAGTCATCGCCAGCGGCGTGGCCGTGCTGATCATTGATCCGTTTAAGCCCGTCAAGGTCGATCATGGGACTTGACCCCGTGTGTTGGACACGCTCAATCCCAGGAATGTGCTGGGGGAAGCGAGATGATCCAACCCGATGGCAAGGAAAAATTACCCCGATGAGTTCAAGCGTGACGCGGTCGCGCTCTACCGGGACACCGAGGGCGCGACGATCGCCCAGATCGCTGCCGAGCTCGGTGTCAGCGAGGCCACGCTCTCGGCGTGGTGCAAGTCGGCCGGGGTGCCGATTCGGCACCGCCGCGGTGTCGTAGTGGCCGAGCCTGTGCCAGGGGCCGAGAGCCCTGAGCAGGAGCTGGCCCGCCTCCGCAGTGAGGTCAAGGCGTTACGCGCCACCGAGGCGCGGTTGTCCACCGAGCGTGACATCTTGCGGTCGGCGGCCAAATATTTCGCCGGGGAGACGAACTGGTGAGCCGCTTTCAGTTTGTCGCCGACCACCTGCACGCCTTCGAGGTGAAGTGGCTCTGCGCAGTCGTCGAGGTTGCGCGTTCGTCGTTCTACGCGTGGTTGGCCGGTGCTGACGGACGAGCGGCCCGTCGGGCTGCTGACGAGGCGCTGGCCGAGCGTATCCGCGCCGTCCACGACGAGGACAACACCTACGGGGCGCCGCGGATCACCGCCGAGCTCAACGACGGTGCGCCCGAGGGGCAGCGGGTCAACCACAAGCGGGTGGCTCGGGTGATGCGCGGCGCCGGGATCGCCGGTTATCGACGCCGACGTCGGGTCAAGACGACCGTGGCGGACCCGGCGAACCAGAAGGTCCCCGACCTGCTCAAACGGGATTTCACCGCCGCGCAGGTCAACACCCGTTACGTCGGCGACATCACCTACTTGCCATTGGCGACCGGCGCCAACCTGTACCTGGCCACCGTGATCGACTGCTGTTCACGGCGGGTCGCCGGGTGGGCGATCGCCGATCACATGCGCACCGAACTGGTCATCGATGCGCTCAAAGCCGCTGCTGCACTGCGGGGTTCACTGGCTGGTGCAATATTCCATGCAGATAATGGAAGTCAGTACACCTCACGGGATTTCGCGAATCTCTGCCGCGATCTGGGGGTCGTCCAGTCGATGGGTGCGGTGGGGTCAAGTGCCGATAACGCGTTGGCCGAATCGTTCAACGCCGCCCTCAAGCGCGAGATTCTGCAAGACCGTAACTGCTGGCCGGACGCGGCGATCTGCCGCCGTGAGGTCTTTCGGTGGCTGGCCCGCTACAACACCACACGACGGCACTCCTACTGCCGTCATTCCAGCCCCGCGACCTACGAAAGGAACCTGACACCGGCTACGCTGCCCGAAGCCGCATAACCACAAATCCCGTGTCCACTACATGGGGGCAAGGCCCCATCAACACCGCAGCCTCGCCGTCGTAACCCTCAGAGCCACTCAACGCTGCGTAAAGCGCAAGTTCTTCTTCGAATCGCCCGCGGTTGAAGACATCTGTCAACGTGTCGTGAGTTGCCTGGCGCCGCAGAAGTTGCTCGTCCCGCTTACGAGCCGAGATATCTTCAATGTGGGCAATGAAATTGAGGGGTTGCCCCTCGGCGTCATGGGCCATTGAAGCCGACAGATGGACCCAGATAAGGTGGCCATCCTTTGCGTAGTAGCGCTTGTCCATCTGATAGCTCGTGATATCGCCTTGCAGCAATCGGCCAGCCTCGTGCAGGTCGGTGTCGAGATCATCGGGATAAGTGATGTCTTGGAACGTAAGTTGAGTCAGTTCGTGTGACCCCTCCCGGCGAGTCCGGAGGCTGTGTTCGTTGAATCACCCTGCCTTTGGTGGGGTGCGTTTGTGATCGTAGTGGAGCTTCTCGACGGCCTCGGGGGTGAAGTCGTCGAGGTACTCATGCGGACGCTCGGCGTTGAACCACACCACCCATTCGGCGGTGGCCAACTCGACCTGGTTGACGTCGCGCCACGGCCCTTGGCGGCGGATCACCTCGTTCTTGAACGACCCGACGGTCGTCTCGGCCAACGCGTTGTCCAGGGCGTCGCCGACGGAGCCGACCGAGGGATCCACGCCTTCGTCGATGAGGCGCTGGGTGAACGCCACCGAGGTGTACTGATCAGGCTCAACCGGTGGACGCAACACCCGAGGTCAGGAGGGTACTGTGGGACGTCCGTCGGATTGGGTTCGTGAGGTTACCGGGCGTAGACCGCTGCGGTCGCCGGGGCATCCCGGTCACCATCGTGGGTTGGAGCGTCGATTCTGGGGCAAGGTGGCCGAGGGGATGTTGCCTTCGGAAGCCGGGGTGGCGGTCGGTGTGTCGGGCGTCGTGGGATCACGATGGTTCCGTCAAGGTGGGGGCATGTCCCCGTACTCGTGGCCGGCGCCTTCAGGTCGCTATTTGACCTTTCCCGAGCGAGAAGAGATCGCGCTACTTCGCGTGCAGGGTAGAGGGATTCGGGAGATCGCTTCGGCTTTGGGGCGGAGTCCGTCGACGATCTCGCGGGAGCTGCGCCGCAACGCAGCGACCCGCAGCGGCACACTGCAATATCGGGCGTCGGTAGCGCAATGGAAGGCAGAACTGTTCGCCCGCCGACCGAAGGCCACCAAGCTGGAGACCAATCCGAAGCTGCGCGAGTACGTGCATCAACGACTGTCTGGCCAGGTTCATGATGCCGAGGGCAATGTGGTCGCCGGACCCGCGGTCGGGCAGTGGACTGGCCGCAACAAGCCGCATCGGGCCGATCGACGGTGGGTGCAGGCGTGGAGTCCTGAGCAGATCGCGAACCGGATCACGATCGACTTCCCCGATGATCTGTCGATGCGGATCAGCCACGAGGCGATCTACCAGGCCTTATACGTCGAGGGACGGGGTGGCCTCGACCGTGACGAGATCCTGAGTCTGCGCACGGGTCGAGCGTTGCGCATGCCGCGAGCCCGCTCGAAACGGGTCGCGTGGGCGCATGTCACCGAGGACACCGTGATCAGCAAGAGACCGAAGGAGGCGGATGACCGCGCAGTTGCCGGCCACTGGGAGGGAGATCTCATCATCGGGCTTGGACGCTCGGCGATCGGCACGGTTGTCGAGCGAAAGACGAGGTACACCATGCTTGTTCACCTGCCACGCCAGGATGGGTGGGGCGTGAGTAAACCGGTCAAGAACGGCCCGGCTCTCGGCGGCTACGGAGCGCTGTCCATGAACACCGCGCTGGAAGCGAAGCTGACGAAACTTGCAGAGCCGCTGAGGAAGTCACTGACATGGGACCGAGGCAAGGAACTATCTGCTCACACCGCGTTGACCGAGGCGACCGGTGTGCGGGTGTACTTCGCCGATCCGCACAGCCCGTGGCAGCGCGGAACTGATGAGAACACCAACGGTCTGCTGCGGCAGTACTTCCCCAAGGGGACTGACTTATCACGTTGGACATCAGCAGAATTGCAAGCTGTTGCCGACACATTGAACAACCGTCCGCGCAAGATACTCAAGTGGCGAACACCCGCCGAACTGATGCACGATGAACTATCCTCGATCGAGATTAGTGTTGCGTCGACCAATTGAATCCGCGCTGGCTGCCCGCATCGCTGTGTGCAATGAGCCCGCGCAAGCTGGTGCCGTCCTGGGTGCGGGTGAAGAATGCGTGCTCGACGGCGTCGAGGACCAGATCGGTGGTCATCGACCGGGCGGCCCTCCAGCCCACGATCCGGCGGCTGTACGCGTCGATGACGAACGCGACGTAGACGAACCCCATCCACGTCGCCACATAGGTAAAGTCGGCTACCCACAACCGATTTGGCGCCGACGCGTAGAACCGGCGGTCCACCAGATCTGGATACCGCCGGTGGGTCTCGTCGGCGATGGTGGTCTTGTGTTTGGACCCGTACCGGGCACCCTCCCACCCGTTGTCGCGCATGATCCGCTCCACCGTGCAGCGGGCGACGTCGTGGCCCTGGCCGCGTAGCCAGATCCACAACTTGCGTGACCCCAGCGTCTGGACGAACCTGCCCTTCTTCTTGTCTTCCCTTGCCGCGGTGATGATCTCGACCAACTCGGCATCGCGGATCTCGCGCCGGGTCGGGGACTTGGCGATCCACTCGTAGTAGGTCGACGGGCTGATCGCGGTGCCGTGCTCAGACAGCACGGCACACATGGGCTCGACACCCCAGCGCAGCCCGGCCCCGCCGTCGGGGCCGGCCACCTGATGGTCCTTGTGTTCGGCGATGAACCGGATCACCGTCTCCCGGGCCGGTCGAGCTCGGCCCCGAAGAAAATCGCCGCTGCTTTCAAGATCTCATTGGCCCGACGCAACTCGGCGATCTCCTTACGCAGCGCCTTGTTCTCCTCGGCCATCTGCGTGGTCACCCCCGGACGCTGGCCGGTATCGACCTCCGAGCGGCGAATCCAGGTCCGCAAGGTCTCCGGGGTGCCGATCCCCAACATGCCCGCGACCGCGGTGATCGCCGCCCACTGCGACGGGTACTGCGGACGGACCTCGGCGACCATGCGCACCGCACGCTCACGCAACTCGTCGGGGTACTTGCTCGGACGTCCCATAACTCAGATCCTCCCAAGATCGGGAGCCTCCGGAAACGCCGGGACGGGTCAATGACTGAAAAATCAGGCGTTTTTGCTGCGAGAAGACGAGTCTCCTCTCCGCTGAGATGAAGTGCCGCCCGCCAGGAAGCTAGGGAGCCGAGCCTGACGGACGGCACTTCACCATCGCACATCACTTGGGGTGTGCACAGCGATTGACGGAGCCCGAAATTAAGCCGACGGCCATCTTCGCCGCGATTGCCAGAACTCTGCGCCGCACCCACGGTGTTCCCAAACCGCCTATGTGCAGAGATTGTCTCGTTTGTAGTGAATGTGGACGGCTCGTATCTTGTCTCGTCTCACGCCTCGAAGCACGTTGACGCGTTTCGACTGAGCAGCGGGCCGCAGTCTGCGGCGATCAGGCCACTCTCGACAGCTCGGCTGCCGGAGCCTGGCGTGTCTGGTGTGGGCCACACCATGGGGTCGCGCCGTTTCCGAGCAGCCGTCCGTTCGATGAGGCACACTTCCCCCGATGACATACACCGGTGGCGCGGACTTGGCGGGGCGAATGGCGGAATTGGCGCGAACGCTGGCCAGCCCACGCCCCGTCAAGCGCGTGCTCTCAGACGTGTGCACCGCCGCGCTGGATCTCATACCTGGGGTGGATGCCGCTGGAGTGCTGCTGATCGGAAAAAATCGCACGTTCGAGACGATCCCCGCTGAGCACGATCTGGCGCACCGGTTGCACGCGTTGCAGATGGAATACGACGAAGGACCCTGCGTGCAGGCAGCCCTAGAGGACGTCGTCGTACGCACCGACGACTTCCGCCACGAGGCACGCTGGCCGCGGTACGCGCCGGCGTGCGTCGAGATCGGCATCTTGAGCGGATTGTCGTTCAAGCTGTACACCGCCGAGCAGATCGCCGGGGCGTTGAATTTGTTCAGCTTCCAGCCGAACGTGTGGAGCGCCGACGCCGAGAACGTCGGCGCCGTGCTGGCCGCGCACGCCGCGGCGGCTATTTTGGCCAGCCAGAACAACGAGCAACTACAGGCTGCGCTATCCACCCGCGACCGCATCGGTCAAGCCAAGGGCATCATCATGGAGCGCTTCAAGGTCGACGACGTGGCGGCCTTCAACATGCTGCGCCAACTGTCCCAAGAGAGCAACGTCAAGCTCGTCGACATCGCCGCCAAAGTCATCGCCACCCGCGACTAACTCCACAGACCGGCGGTCTCCAGTAGCCCATCCATGCCTACGACGGTGAACCTAACGTGGGCGCATCGGTGGCACGAGCTGCATTCACGCTTCGAGGTGTTGATGCGATGGGTAGGGTAAGTCCCCTGGGGTGGTGGGGTTTCGGGGGTGAGGCGAGCGAGCCGGGACTGACTTGAGGTGTGTCGGTGAGCCTCTTGAAGTGGGGCATCGCGTAGTGGTCATTGAGTTACCGACCAAAGTGACTCAAGTAAAGGACGCACCACGCGATGACCCAGGACTATTCTGCCTTGCTCGCCCAGCTCGATGCGCTCAAGTCCGCTGATGCGGGCGCGGTGTTCGCCGAGTTGATCCGTGCTGGACTGCAGGCGTTGATCGAGGCCGAGGCCGCTGAGGCGATCGGGGCCGGGCGCTATCAACGCAGCGAGCAACGCAACACGCACCGCAATGGGCATCGGGCCAAGACGGTGTCGACGACGTCCGGGGACATCGAGGTCAAGATCCCCAAGCTGCGGGCCGGCTCGTTCTTCCCGTCGCTGCTTGAGCGGCGCCGCCGCATCGACAAAGCGCTGCACGCGGTGATCATGGAGGCCTACGTCCACGGTGTCTCCACCCGCAGCGTCGATGACTTGGTTGCTGCCCTCGGCGTCGGCTCGGGGGTCTCCAAGTCCGAGGTGTCGCGTATCTGCGCCGGTCTCGATAAGGAGATCGAGGCGTTTCGGACCCGCAGGCTGACTCACACCCAGTTCCCCTACGTGTTTTGCGATGCCACGTTTTGCAAGGTCCGCGTCGGGGCCCATGTGGTGTCCCAAGCGCTGATCGTGGCCACCGGGGTGTCCATCGACGGCACCCGCGAAGTGCTCGGCACGGCCGTGGGTGACAGCGAATCCTTCGAGTTCTGGCGCGAGTTTTTGGGCTCGCTCAAAGCGCGCGGCCTGACCGGGGTGCATCTGGTGATCTCCGATGCCCATGCGGGCCTCAAAGCCGCCGTGGCCCAGCAGTTCGCCGGATCGTCGTGGCAGCGCTGCCGGGTGCATTTCATGCGCAACCTGCACGGCGCGGTCGCGGCCAAACATGCCCCGGCGGTCACGGCGGCGGTCAAGACGATCTTTGCCCACACCGATCCCGCCGAGGTCGCCGCTCAATGGGATCAGGTAGCCGACACGCTCTCGGCGAGCTTTCCGAAAATCTCGACAATGATGGATGAGGCCAAAACCGATGTGTTGGCGTTCACCGCGTTCCCGCGGGCGCACTGGCAAAAGATCTGGTCGAACAACCCCATCGAACGGCTCAATAAAGAGATCAAACGCCGCGCCGACGTGGTAGAAATCTTCCCCAACCCTGCGGCGTTCCTACGACTGGCGACCGCGGTGGTCATAGAAGCCCACGACGAATGGCAAGTCACTCGCCGCTACCTCTCCGACATCTCGATGGTCGAGCTGCGCAAAGTCATCGCCGCCAAACAGGCCGCCGCTGAACCCGCCGCCAAAGCCCTCGCCGAACAGCGCCAAATCGCCTAGCATTCACCACGACTCGTTGATCACTACGCGTACACCCACGCCGATCCGAAGTCCACCACGCCACGGGACTCTGTCCCAGACACCCGTCCGCTAGACACGGGTGCGAAATTGATCGGGGGAACCGTGACAACGCGCTGCAGATTGGCGAACCACACCGAAAACAAGCTCGGCGCCGCCAACTTCACCGTGTCGAAGCCCTACGGGATATTGTCCCGCTGGCCTCGGCGCAGAGCTTCCCCCGTGAAAGACCACCATCGCGGCAGTCCACCGTTGACGCCGGTGCGATTCAGTGCGCCGGTTGATTTCGATCGGGAGGCTACGTGATGCTGCTTCGTTTTGCCACGGTGGTGACCGCTTACATATTGATCTCTGTTGCGACGGCGCCACTGGCATCGACCGCTCCAGAATCAGATCCCGATCCTGCAGTGGCCGCGGCGAGTAGCGCCGATCCGCCTGCACCACCTCCAAATGACGGCCTGGTGCCCTCTGGGGCGCGCGCCACCCGCACGACCGCTGACGGCTGGACGATCAGCGTTTGGGCCGACGACGAGTCAGAAGTGCCGGTGGCGCCATTGACGACTTCCACGGCGTCACGTGAGTACATCGTGGGCGGCGCGTTCAACGCGTCGGTGACCGGCGCGGGCACCACCACGTTGACCGGCGGGACGCTCGAGGTCGGCTATCAGATCGGTTGTGGCATCGAGTTAGGGGTCAATGGCGTGCAATTAACGGGCTCGGTCGGCGTGGTCCCGGCGCTGGGTCCGACGGGACTGAGTGCCGGGCTTCCGATCAACGGCTCGGTTGCGGTCTACTTGGTGCCAGGCAAAGTCAACATCGTTCCGGTCAGCAAGATGGTGTTTAAGGGCACTGATCCGCGGATCACCATCTCGGACTTCCGCGTGTAAATCGACGGCTGCGTCGGGGAGTCGTTCCTGCGCTCGTATGCCACGCTGACGGGCACAACGACGGATACCCAAGACATCATCTCCTACACCGGCATCACGAAGGCCGTCTGACGCTGGATGCTCGTATTTGATCATTGGTCCCAGAGGAAGCGCCGCGAGACCGGCTGCCTACGCGCTGACACGACCAGATATGGAGTGAGCTTCATCATGACGGCGTCACCAGTGGGAGAACTTGCCCGGGCATTCGCATTGTTGCTCACCGCTTTTGGCGTCAGCCTTGCTGCCCTACCAGCGGCGGGCGCTGACCCCAACGACCTGGCGGTCCCGGGCACGCCCGAGCCCGGCACAGTCGTTGCGGGGTCGAGCGCTGCGGCGGACGCCAACCCGGCGTCGGCGGCAGCGTGCTCGCAGTTCGCCAACGCGCTCGACTCTGCCGCGGTCAACTACTCCGATTTCGCTGCTGGGATGTCATCTCCAGACTGGAATTACGCGAATCCGACGGTGCGGAGCGCCAATGTGGCCGGCAGGACCGCGCTACGGGAAGCGGCTCGCGCAGCTCTTAGCGCCTCGGACACGCCGGGTTTGCAGTCAGACGTCGCGGCTCCGATACGGGTCTGGTCGACACGGGCAGCGAAACTGCTCGTCAATATGTTTCTTCACCGCAGCAACGACGCTGTCGACACCGCGGCCACCGAGCTGAATGAGGCCACCTACAATGTCCAGATGGCTTGCGCGAAGGCCGGTACCCCGGCGGTGACCAGCTAGACTCAACGGGCTGCTGTGCAGGACCGAAAACTAAACGGCCACAAAGGGATGCGGCTAGGCTAAGCCCTTTCCATCCGACATCGTGGGCATACCGCCGCGGTGTATTCGGTTCGGACATATGGTGATTACTGGCACCCGGCGACGAGGTGAGCTTGCCCAAGCTCACCCGCAGCCACGCCCGGTCGGGGTCAGATCGATCGCGGTGGCGAACGCTCAGACAGGCTATACGGCAGGTCACGAGCGGGGGGCCGCCACCTCAATTTCCACCAGACCTGGGGCTAGAGAATCGGTGACACCAGGGGCGCGATTTTGCCGACTTCGGTGATTCGTGCTGTGATCGAATACGCGATGTGACCAGCGCCGTACCGCTATCCGAAAAATTCTCGGTAGTGTGCGGAATAACCGGGATGCCTCTGCTTCCTGGCTTAGCCTTGATCCACCGATCGAATAGGAGTTGGGGCGGGTTGTAAAAACGAAATGCCCTGTCGCGGTGAAAGAATGGGATTTGTCTAGGATCACATTCGGTCAGAACGAAGGGCATCTCGTAGATGCAACTATCTCACACTCGTCCTGTGGCGTCAGCCCGCTTTGATGACCCCAATCTGGTGTCGTGTGCCGGGCTGGTCCCGATGGCCGCTCTGGCTCATCAGTGCGGGTTGAGCAGCCTGGCTGATGAGCACATCACGGTGCCGACCGACAAGGGCGCCAACGCCGGGGCGAAAGTCTTGTCGCTGGTCGCGGGCATGGTAGCTGGTGCTGACAGCATCGATGACATGGCCTTGCTGCGCCACGGCGCGATGGGCACCGTGTTCGACCGCCCGTACGCCCCGTCGACGCTGGGATCGTTCCTGCGCGAATTCAGCTTCGGTCATGTCCGCCAACTCGACGCCGTGGCGGCGCGGTTGCTGGCCGGTCTGCACGAACGCACTCCGGTGCTGGCCGGTGTTGACGGTCCGGTGTGTGTTGATCTCGATGACACCATCATCGAAGTGCACGGCTACACCAAACAGGGATCTGGTTACGGATACTCCGGGGTCCGTGGGTTAAATGCGCTGATCGCCACGCTCACCACTGAGCATGGTGCACCGATCATCTGCGGCCAACGCCTACGCAAAGGCGCCTGCGGATCAGCACGTGGAGCTGCCCGCATCGTCGGCGACACGCTGGCCACCGTGACACGACTGCGCTCTTCGGCGGCAGCCACCCGGCCGCTGCTGCGAGCCGACTCGGCGTTCTACGGCTACCCAACCGTGGCGGCTGCTCTGCGCGGTGGTGCCGACGTGTCGATCACCGTGCGCCTGGACCCAAAAGTCAAAGCCGCCATCGCCGCCATACCCGAGGACGCCTGGATCCCGATCCAGTACACCGACGCGATCTACGACGAGAACACCCAGCGCTGGATCTCGCGCGCCGAGGTCGCCGAGATCGACTTCACCGCGTTCAGCTCCCGCAAAACCAGCGAGCAGATCCCCGGCAGGCTGGTGGTGCGGCGCATCCCCGACCTCAACCCCGCCAGCGGCGAGGGGCAGACCACCCTGTTCGACACCTGGCGCTTCCATGCCTTCTTCACCACCACCGACCTCGATACCGTCACCGCCGACAAGACCCACCGCGGCCACGCGCTCATCGAGCAGGTCCACGCCGACCTCAAAGACTCTGCTCTGGCCCATCTGCCCTCGGGGCGATTCGGCGCCAACGCCGCCTGGCTGGTGTGCGCAGCGATGGCGTTCAACCTCACCCGCGCCGCGGCCACCCTGACCGGACCAGCGCTGGCCAAAGCCCGCACCGGCACCATCCGCCGCACCCTGATCAGCGTGCCGGCACGCATCGCCTCCTCGGCCCGACGCCTGACCCTGCACCTGCCACGCAACTGGCCCTGGGAAACCGCGTGGAACACCCTGTTCCACAGTCTGTTTGGCCGAAACCGGCCACTGCTGGCCTAACAGAGCAACCCCAACCGCCCGCACGAGACGAAAGACCCACAGGAACAAGCCGATACCGAGATCGGGCCATCACACACACCCACCTCACGGCACACCCCGGGCCCAACGCACACAATCGAAATCGACTTCACACCGACAGCTCACCGGTGGATCGAGGCTTAGTGAGTGTGCGAACTGACAGAGAGGATCCCACGCCATGCCGGCTTCTGCTTCGGCTGTAGTAGCGGACGCCGACGCCTCCGTGGACCCACCTAACAGCCTGCGTGACCGTCTGAAGACCGTCGCGAGGTACGACCTTCCGGCGTCGATCGTGGTCTTTCTCGTTGCGGTGCCATTGTCGATCGGGATCGCAATCGCCTCCAACGCACCGATTATGGCGGGGCTGATCGCCGCGATCGTCGGCGGCATAATTGCTGGCGCGGTGGGTGGAGCGCCTCTGCTTGCCTCGGGTCCGGCCGCCGGCTTGACAGTAGTGGTAGCCGAGACGGTCAATACCTTTGGCTGGAAGACCACCACCGCCATCGTCGTCGGAGCCGGGTTGCTGCAAGTAGTTCTCGGCGTGAGCCGGCTCGCGCGATCGGCGCTGGCCATATCGCCCATCGTGGTGCACGCAATGCTCGCCGGGATCGGCATCACGATCGCCCTGCAACAAGTTCACGTACTGCTCGGCGGCAGCTCTCGGAGTTCGGTGTGGCGCAACCTGACCGAATTGCCGGCTCAGCTTCGGGCTCCCCACCTAAGCGACATCGTTGTAGGGCTCATTGTCGTCGCGATCATGCTGAGCTGGAAACGAAGCCCGGCTCGGCTACAAATACTTCCCGGGCCGCTAGTCGCAATCGTCGCCGCGACGGCGATATCGTTCGTGCCGCCGCTGAACGCCGACAGAATCGAACTCAACGGTTCGATCCTCGACGCGATCGGCTTGCCGACTCTGCCGCACGGCACCTGGGTGCCGTTTGTACTGGCTGTGTTGACCATCGCGTTGATCGCCAGCGTGGAAAGCTTACTTTCGGCAGTTGCGGTCGACAAGATGCACAACGGCCCGAAAGCCGATCTGAACCGCGAGCTCATCGGTCAGGGCGCGGCCAATATGGTGTCGGGGATGCTCGGCGGGCTGCCGGTAACCGGCGTGATCGTCCGCAGCGCAACCAACGTGGCGGCCGGTGCACGCACGCAGGCTTCGTCGATTTTGCACGGCGTGTGGGTGCTGCTGTTTTCCGTGTTGCTGGCCGGTCTGGTGCAACAAATTCCGAAGGCCGCCCTGGCCGGGTTGCTGATCGTGATCGGTATCCAGTTGGTCAAGTTGGCACACATCCGGCTGGCCTGGCGTACCGGCGACCTGGCTGTTTATGCGATCACAGTCACCGGAGTTCTGTTCCTGAACCTGCTGGAAGGCGTCGCCATCGGCGTCGCCGTCACCCTCGTCGTGGTGTTGTGGCGGGTGGTGCGCGCCTCAGTACATGCCGAACCGATCGACGAGGAGCATCACGAATGGCGTCTCACACTCGAAGGAGCCCTCAGTTTCCTTTCCTTGCCGCGGCTATCGCGCGTGCTGGCCTCAATTCCGCGTGGCAGCCGGGTCACCGTGGAGATCACAGTCGACTTCCTTGATCACGCCGCATACGAGGCCATCGAGGAGTGGGCTCGGCGGCACCGCCTAGCTGGCGGCTCGGTTTGCATCGACGAAATCGGCGAGAGCGCGATGGCAGCGGCCACCGTAGGGCCGCCGATTCGCCGGTCGCACAGCGCGATAGCCCGCGGCCTATCGCCCTGGCGCTCTCACGGCCACCACCCAGGGGACACCGGTTCGATGCTCACCCCGGTGTTGGACGGCGTCGCGCGTTACCATCGCCGACACGCCCCGCTGCTTCGCGAACATTTCAACGAGCTGCGCGGCGGGCAGCGACCGCGCGCTCTGTTCCTGACCTGCGCAGACGCTCGCTTGGTGCCCAATGTCATCACCGCCAGCGGGCCCGGTGACCTTTTCACCGTGCGCAACCTCGGCAACCTCGTTCAGCCGAACGCCGCTGACATGTCGATGGAAGCCGCATTGGCGTACGGAATCATCGAGTTGAACGTCAACACCATGATCATCTGCGGCCACTCCAGATGCGGAGCGATGACGGCATTGCTCTCCGAGGCTGGCCATCGTGACGGCATTCCCCCCGCTGTCGCGGCATGGATCGAACAGGCGCTGCCAAGCCTCGACGCGTTCCGCGCCGGTCACCCCGTCGGCCGGGCGGCGGCCAGGCAGGGGTATGACGCCTGCGATCAGTTGGCAATGGTCAACGTCGCTTGGCAAATTCAGAACTTGAAAGTCCATCCCGTGGTGGGTCCCGCTCTGGAAGAGCAGCGATTGGATACATTGGGGCTCTTCTTCGATATCGCCTCGGGCCGGGTACTGCGTATTACAGAGAGCGACGTCGAAAACCTCGGCGCGCCGAACGACTGACTCTTCCAACAGGGTAAGTCCCTCGGGCCTCGACAGCGGGGTCTCCAATCGGTCTCACGAATCTGCGCCGGCCCGGATGATTGATCGCCGGGATGCGGTTGCGGGCCGGCGGGCCAACTCGGGCGAGGGTGCGGGGCGCATGGTCGCCGGAGCGATCGCGTGATTCGTCGAGGGACCGACCAAAGTCACTCGAGCAAAGGAATCGACGCGATGACCACTGGCCACAATATTGACAGGCCGGCTGTGCTGGCTGATCGACTCACCGCCTGCCGCCCCGATGTGCTGCGCGAGCTGCTGGCAACTTTCATCCACGCCCTGATGGGTCGAAGTCGACGCTCTATGCTTCTCGAAGAGGCAGCCTCGGCGAGGTGCTCTTCACCCCAAACATGAACGGACGCAGTCGTTCTTGTTCAAGCTCCTCTGACGACGACGGGGCTAACCTCAGGCGTGCGTTCCTGCGGCGGCACATGCCGTTTGGGCGTTGTAGGCGTCGTTGTTGAGCTCGGTGGCCACATTGTCAAGGGTGTCACCGCCGCGGCGGAGTCCCATGATCAACAGGAGCTTCGTCGCGTCCACTGACCATGCCCGCATCGGCGCGGCGATCTCGGGCTGCAGACCCGGTGTCGCCGCCGCGGTCATGGCCGCGGCCGCCGCTTCCCGCAGCGCGGTCCGAGCGGTCACGTTACTGTTCCTGACAGTCGGATCTCTGTAGTCGGGAAGGTCCGTACCTTCGGTGGCGTCGGCGAAACCCGAGTAATTGGTCGCGGCGAAATTCAGCGTTGTGGCGAACTGCTTGCAGGCCACCGCCGCCGCGGGATTGACGTTGTCCGAGGTCGGCGCGGGGACCGTTACCATACCCGGAGCCGGCGTGTCCGTCTGTTCTGCGTCGTTGGGGTCGGCGGATGCGGTTGGGACGACCGCTAGCCCGATGCCAAACGCGATGAGAGACGCGGCCAACCCGCGCTCGCAAACATGTGATGACCTCAACAATTCCTCCTGCCGTGTCGGCCTGATCGCGGGCGATGCCGCGCCACCGGACCAGCTGATCTTGCCCTCACCGCCATTGAGCGGCTCTCCGTGCGAGACCACAGCAGAGTCAGGCGAATACGAGGCCGCAGTGATCGACAGAGAGCTCTCATGATCAGGTTCAAGGCATGGTTGTATATATCGAATGGTCGAGTCTACAGCTCACCAAATGATGAACCGCCGCTCAACGCTGGGTGGCCGTGCGGCGTCCATTCGATGCTGTGGACAGCCAGAGGCGCTCTCGATGGGTATGTGGCATGAACTGTTTTCGGTCCGTTTACCGTTTGGACACTCGGCCACTCAATCATACGACGCGACAGTTCCCTTGAATTCGGACCACGAGAGGCGTCACCGCGACCATGCCGAATCGTTTTGCCACCTTGACCGCCGTCTGCATGCTGATCCCGGTTGGGGTTGCGCCACTCGCGTCGGCCGAACCGCCCCCGGATCCCGCGGTGGAGCCGGCGGGAAACGCCGCACCTCCACCCCCGCCGAACAACGGCGCCGTCCCGCCCGCGGCACCGGGGGTCTTGGATACCCCGGACGGTTGGCATTTGACGGTGTCCGCGGTGGCCGAGACCCAGCTGCCGGTGGCGCCGCTGACTACCTCGCTGGCGTCGCGCGAATACCTCGTGGGCGGCACGTTCGTCGGGGCGATCACGGGCTCGGGTAAAACCGAGCTGAACGGCGGAAAACTGGAGGCAGGCTATCAGATCGGCTGCGGCATTACGCAAAATACTATCGAAACTCTTGTCGGGGCCGGTATTACCCCTTCGATCCGCATACCGTTTGCTGACAACGATCCGTCCTTCGCTCCGAACCTCACATACCGGGGAAGAATAGACCTCCGTCCCGGCACCGTGTCCACGGTTGCGGTCGACGAGAAAGAGTTCGAGGGGAAAGAAACGCGGGTCACGATCACCGGTTTCCGCATTGGCGTCGACCAATGTGCCGGTCAGTCGTTCATCCGGTCGTACGCGACGTTGACCAGCTCGACCGAGAACACCGAGGACGTCATCACCTATCTCGGTGTCACCAAGGCCGTGTGATGCGGTTTCGCAAGCGCGGCTGTGCCGGCGTCGATTTGGTGCCGCCGCGAAAGCCGCTCATGCAGCGAGACCTCGTGGGTTCAGGGATCGAGGCGCCGGTTCGCCTCCCGCCGACACCGGCGTATCCGTCACCGTGGTCACGCCCTGAACTGTCCGCCGACGTGATCAATCGCGCAGTGACCGAAGCGGTCCCGCGGGTCACGGTGCGTCGCCGGCTGGCCGCGGCGCGATCAAGCCGCGCCAATGGTTCACGTGTGCCGTTATCCGGCGAATCCATTTCAGAAATGGCTTACCAGCTTGAGAGACGCGCACTCGATAGTTTCGGGTGGCAAGTGTTGTTCATCCGTTCACCGTTTAGATACCTGGTCCATCGATCATTCGGCGGAACAGTTGCTTTGGATTACGACGACGAGAGGCGCCCCCGCACAATGTTTTATCGTTTAGCCACTCTGGCCGCTGTTTGCATGCTGGTCTCGACCGGGACAGCTCCGCTCGCCGCGGCGGAGCCGGATCCCAACCCGCCGCCGGTACCCGTCGCAAACGCCGGTCCCCCGCCGGACACCGGCGCCGTCCCGTCGGAGCAGCCGGGAATCGTCACGACCCCGGACGGCTGGCAGTTGACGGTGGCTGCGCTGAACGAGACCCAGCTGCCGGTGGCGCCGCTGACTACCGCGCTGTCGTCGCGCGAATACCTCGTGGGCGCCACGTTTACCGGGTCGATCACGGGCTCGGGTGACACCACGTTGGACGGCGGAAAGCTGGAGGTCGGCTATCAGATCGGCTGCGGCATCGAACTGGATAGGGTCAGGCTGGCTGGCCAGATCGGCATTGGCACGTCGGGGTCGACGCTCGCGGGTCTCGTACCTACCGGCGCCTCGCTCCCGATCAGCGGTACGTTTGAAGTCCAGCCCAAGCCGGGCGAGGTGACCACCGTTTCGGTGACCAAGAAGAAGTTCAAGGCCCAGGATGCCCGGGTCACCGTCAAGGATGTTCACATCAAGATCGACGGCTGCGTCGGTCAGTCGTTCCTGCGGTCATTCGCGGTATTGACGAGTTCGACCGCGGACACCAACGACATCGTCGCTTACTACGGCGTCACCAAGACCGTCTGACATCAGAGGTGGAGCGTGGGTATCCGAGCCGAAGGAGACGCCAGCCATGAGTAGCCGAGATCGCGGGGCGGTCGCCAAGGACGTGATCGCGAGCATTGTGGTGGCCGGTGCGCTCGCCGTCGGTGCGGCGGTCGCCCACGCGGCGCCCGCCGCTGCGGACCCTCCCGCGCCGCCCGCTGATCCGGCGATTCCGGTCCCGCCGCCGCAAGGGCCGACGATACCGATCATCGGCGCGCCTTTAGGGCCTAGTGGGCTTTCGGGATTGGCGCAAATTGGGGCTCCTGCCGCCGGCCCTCTTGGCCTACCCGAGATGCCCGACCCGACCGTCGGCAACGACTTGATGCTGGGCCAGAACCCAATTCCCTCGCCACCGGGCGGCCCCCCAGGCACGCCGCCGAACCTCAACGCGTTCAACAACGCCTACCTGCTCCCGCAGAACGTCGATCCCGCAGCGCCCGGCCAGGGAACGATGTTCGGGGTGGCGCCGGGCGACGAGAATGCGGACATCTCCGGCTTGGACTACCTCAGGCGCCTGCGTGCGATGTATAGCGACGACCGTCTGAAAGGCGGGCTTCTCGGCCAGATGCCACTGGATCAGCTCGGTGAGCCGCTGCCTGGTACCGCGCCCCCGCCCGGTACTGCGATTCCGGCCGGGCTGGGACAGGTCTTGCCGGATCAACCGCCGATCGTTTCACCCGGGCCGCCGCCGGTAAGTCCACCGGGGCCGCCGCCGGCCGGTTAACCTCCGCCGGTCCGTGGTACGCGGACCGCGTCGACGGTCGCTTCGATCAGCCGGTCTAGCACTTCGGCCGTTGCGCCAGTCCTGGTGCGGAGGGTGATCGCGTTCAGTGTCTCGGTCGCGATCTCGGCGAGCGCGCCGGTCGCCCAAGGCCAGAGCATCGGCGGCACACCACGTCAGATTTCACTCCCCGACGTTCGCGCATGCTCCACAACCGGCGAGTAAAGCAGAGGCGCCACGCTGTCGACCGTCACGTAATTCCCCCGGGGTATCCGTCAGGTAATTCCGCCACCGGTGGGCCTCGGGTGTAGGTCTACCGGGTGGCTTTGGTGTTGTCTACTGGCGCGGTGGCGCCGGGTCGTTTCCGCGGTCGATAGCTGGGTCCGTCCATCAGGATTTGGTGGCTGGTGTTGATCAGTCGGTCGAGCAGTGATTCGGCGACGACGGGGTTGGGGAACAGGTTGTACCAGTCAACTGGAGCTGGCACATGTTCGTTGTGACCGTTTTGCCCTGCTAGCTGGGCTTTCGACTGGTCTGCGTGTCTTGCCGATCTTCAAGGCGTGGTCGCGATATATTAGGTGCTGCCTTAACCAGTTAGGTGAGAAGAAGGTGTGCGGCTAGTGGAGGGTCTGCGGCTGATTCCCGGTGGCGCCGCACCGGTCGAGCCTGTTTCTGCCGATCCTGTTGTGTTTCAACGTGAATGCGTCGATGCGTTGGTGGCGTCGTGGCATGCTCGAGGATTCAGCCTGGTGACGATCGACAATGATATTGGGTTGTTGGAGCGGACGTTGGCGGCGCTGGGGCGTCCGGCGTGGGAGGTCACCAGTGAGGACATCGATCGCGTGGTCGGCGAGCTGGCGATGGCGGGGCGAGCGGCGTCGACGCGCCGAGAGTACGTGCAGATCTTCAAGGGGTTCCATCGGTTCCTGCAGACCCGCAAGGCTGCTGAGATCGAGGCCATGTTCGGGACGCGGTTGGTATGCCCGGTGGACGAGTTCAACGCCTCCCGGCACGTGGGCGACGACTCGCCGGCAGTCGCGGCGCCGCCGACCCCGGAGCGGGTGAGCGAGTTCTTCGAGTTCCTGAAGTCGAGGATCGCCACCGCCCGCAAGTACGGTCCGGCCGCGCGGGACTACGCGATGTTCCGGACGCTGTATCACGCTGGGTTGCGGTCGGAAGAGTCTGCGCTGCTGGAGATTCCGGACGTGCATTTCGATCGTGGACCGTTCGGTAAGTTGCACGTGCGGTTCGGCAAGGCTGCCCACATGTCCGGTCCCCGGCCGCGGTGGGTACCGATGTTGGACGGGCTGGAGGTGTTGTTGCGCTGGTTTCTGGCCGATGTGCGCCCGAAGTTCCCGGACTCGCCGGTGCTGTTCGCCGACGAGTCCGGCGGCCCATTGCATCGTGGCACGATCCGCAATCGGCTGCGATATCTGATGGAGCTGGAGGGCCGGCCGGCGACCGAGCGGTTCAGCCCGCACGCGCTGCGCCGGGCCTGCGCTACTCACAACTATGAGCGCGGTGTGGATCTGGTTGCGATTCAACAGCTGTTGGGGCATTGGACGGTGAGCTCGACGATGCGGTATGTGCGGCCGTCGGCGACATTCATCGAGGACGCCTACCGGCGTGCGGTCACCTCGACGCTGGCCGAGCTGAGCGGAGAGGACGGGACGGCATGAAGATTCGATGGCGGCTACGGATGGCCGCGGCCCAGCGCGAGGTCTGGACCGGCACCGAGCTGCGGCGGCTACTGGCCGAGCGAGCGGGTCTGGAGTTATCAGCGGCGTCGGTGTCAGCGCTGTTGACCAAAGAGCCCACCCAGATCAAGCTCTCGACGCTGATCGCCTTATGCACCGCGCTGGACTGCACCGCAGATGACTTGTTCGAGATCGACACCACCCCAGTCGAACAGATCGCGCCATCGCCGCGCCCAGTTGTCTCAGAGCCCAAGACCGCCACCGCGCGGGGTCGGTCGATGCCGCCAATGTAGGGCCCCACTCAAGGGTTAGAACGGGTTGCGGCTGATGGGGAAACGGCAACGAGACTGCCTCGACTGCGGCGCACCGGTCGGATACATCGGCCGCGAGCACTGCTGCCGGTGCACCCGCCGGTTACGAGAGCAGGCGGCCAAGGCGCGATGCCCGGGCTGCGGCCAGGGCCGGGTGTTGATTCCGGAGACGGGCCGGTGCGTGCTGTGCTCACGCCGCTGCCGCGAAGAGCCTGTCACGAATTTTGTGTAAGTCAGAGGTGATTTGACTACGAATTGTATTCTAAGACAACGGAAGTCGCCCTGGAAACAGCTTGGCGAGTGTGTTCAATGCCACAGTCCAGTTGTATGTTCCGGTGCCCGAGAACCCTCCTCTCTCGCTGGAGATGTTGCGCAGCCCGAGGTACAGCAACTTCATCGCGGCGTCCTTGTCGGGGAAATGGCCGCGGTTCTTGGTGATCTTGCGCAGTTGGAAGTTGATCGATTCGATCGCGTTGGTGGTGTAGACGATCTTGCGCAGCTCGACCGGATAATCCAGGAACGGCACGAACTCGGGCCAGGCGTTGCGCCACACGTCGATCGCGCCCGGGTACTGGGCGCCGTAGGCGGTGTCGAAGTCCTTGAGCGCGAGCTCTGCGGCCTCCACGGTCGGCGCGCTGTAGATCGCGCGCATCGATGTCGCGACCTTCTTGCGGTCTTTGTAGGACACGAACCGCATCGCGTTGCGGATCACGTGCACCACGCAGACTCCCGCTGTCAACCTTCTGATTCCGGACGCGTTCGTTCGCGCTGCAGCGATTGTTTGCTGCCTGCAGCGGGACGCTTCTGTAAACCAGTTAGGCCGCGGTCGGGCGGTGATGAACTGCCGGGTCGTAAGCGGTGTGGTCTTGCCAGCAGCGCCACAGGATCCGCACCCAACGAGCACCGAGACCGCGTAACGCTCGATGGTGGGCATGGCCGGCAGCACGGGCCTGCTGGTAAATCTCGGCCGACCACGGATCTTCACGGGTGGCGACGAACATCCACCAGTCAATGGCGTGCCGCATGCGGCGGTTAGCGGCGTAACGGAACCGAACCTGCCGTGTGCGCCCGGAGGCCTTGGTAACTGGCGCCAAACCGGTGTCGGCCAGCAGCGACGACGGCGAGGGAAACCGGGTGCGCTCTTCACCCATCTCCGAGATCAGCACTGCGGCGGTGACGGGTCCGATACCGGGGAAGCTGGTGAAGATGTGGGTGTCGGGGTGAGCGTCGAGTAGTTCACGTAGACGCTTGTCGTGGCCTCGTAAGTGGGTGTTGAGCAAGGCGAGTTGTTCGGTGAATGCTTTCGCCGCCACCGCTTTACCGGCCACAGTGCCTTCGCTAGCGGACAAAAGGTGCGGCTGCATGCGCTCGATGAGCGCTTCGGGCTTCTGGCGGCCGCTATAGCCGTGACGGCCGGTGAATCCACCCATCCGCGTCGCGGTGATCCTGCCCGCTTGCGCGGGCGTGGGATAGGTCTGGATGAAGGCCAGGGTGATGTCACGGTCCAGTGAGGAGAACAGGTGCAATGGCGCGGGATGGTAGGCCTCCAAGATCGAACGCAGCCGGTTTTCGGTGTCGACCTGCATGTCGAGGATGCGTTGACGGTCGCGACTGATCGCGGTCAGCTCGGCAAGGACCGGCGACGGGGTGGCTAACGGCCGCCACTGGGCATGCTGGTGACGCAACGTGTCGGCCAGCACGTAGGCGTCGAACTCGTCGGATTTTGCTGCCGCCATCCGATACCGTTCACGGGCCCGAGCCGAGATCTTCGGTGATACGCAATAGATTTCAGCTTCGCATTGCTGTTGGAGATGTTCGACAAGCAAGCCCTCGGCGCGTTCGATAGCGATGAGCACTGAGCCGGCCAACGAAGCGATCACCTCGACCAGGGCCATCAGACCGTCGACGGTGTGCGCGATTTTGCGGCTGAGGAGCTGTTGGCCGTCGTCGTCGAGGACGCAGAGGTGATGGGAGCGTCCGCCCCAATCGATGCCGCACCAGAAACGTTTCCCACCGTCCGGACTATCCTGAATCACTGCAGTCAGATCCCTTCGATCCGAAAGTTCACGCTGCAATGACGGGGCGTGCCCGGAACCTCATCTCGGCACTCACCGCTGATACCGGTGGTGCTGCTCTCGCTGGCCGGTCCATGCCCCGCAGCCACCACGGGCGGACGGGTCTGCATGTGGACCTCGAAGGTGACGCGTTTGCACAGGTCCTGCCCGTGGTGGTGCAGGTGAACGCCGAGACCATCCCGGCTCGTCCATTGTTAATAGATGAGGTCTGCACCACGGTCTCGGGGTAGATCGAGCGGATCGCGTCGGGCAGCCCGGTCAGCCCGTCGCAGCAGGCGATCAGGATGTCGCGCACCCCGCGGTTGCGCAGATCGATCACGACTTTCTGCCAGAACTTCGCCCCCTCGGAGTCTTGGATCCAGACCCCCAGGGCGTGTTTGCGGCCGTCGAGATCCACGCCGATGGCCAGATAGGCCACCTTGGTGGTGACGACCCCGTTGTCTTTGATGCGCAGCCGCAGCCCGTCGATGTAGAGGATCGGATAGACCTCGTCGAGCGGGCGCGATTGCCAGGCCTTGATCTCATCGACCACCACCTCGGTGATGTTGGAGATCAGCTCTCGCGACACCGACGCGCCGTACACCTCCTCGAGATGTGCTTCGATGTCGCGGGTGGTCATGCCGCGCGAGTACAGCGACAACACCACCGAGTTGAGGTTGCCCAGCCGGCGGACCTTTTTGGGCACGATCGCCGGCTCGAACGAGCCGTTACGATCACGCGGCACCGCGATGGCCACCGGGCCGTTGACCGTGGACACCGTCTTCGGTGTCGTGCCGTTGCGGGAATTGCCGCTGCCGCGCCCGGCCGGGTCACCGGCCTCGTATCCCAAGTGGTGGGTCAGTTCCGAATCCAACGCCCGTTCCAGCACCGCCTTGGTCAACTCGTTGAGCAAACCATCGGCGCCATCAATCGGGGTTCCCGACTTCACCGCATCCTTGATCAACGAATCCAGCGTCTCAGCCGAAAACGTCTCCGCCAGTTGCCGAGCCGCCGACTTTCCCGAACCCGACGACGCTATGGCCTTGGTCACAAATCACTCCTTCTGTCCGCCCGAACGGCGGTCCGATCTTGGACCACCCCGGACTTACACAGATGGAATGACACGCCCTCAGCCGTCGCAGCAGGCGATCAGGATGTCGCGCACCCCGCGGTTGCGCAGATCGATCACGACTTTCTGCCAGAACTTCGCCCCCTCGGAGTCTTGGATCCAGACCCCCAGGGCGTGTTTGCGGCCGTCGAGATCCACGCCGATGGCCAGATAGGCCACCTTGGTGGTGACGACCCCGTTGTCTTTGATGCGCAGCCGCAGCCCGTCGATGTAGAGGATCGGATAGACCTCGTCGAGCGGGCGCGATTGCCAGGCCTTGATCTCATCGACCACCACCTCGGTGATGTTGGAGATCAGCTCTCGCGACACCGACGCGCCGTACACCTCCTCGAGATGTGCTTCGATGTCGCGGGTGGTCATGCCGCGCGAGTACAGCGACAACACCACCGAGTTGAGGTTGCCCAGCCGGCGGACCTTTTTGGGCACGATCGCCGGCTCGAACGAGCCGTTACGATCACGCGGCACCGCGATGGCCACCGGGCCGTTGACCGTGGACACCGTCTTCGGTGTCGTGCCGTTGCGGGAATTGCCGCTGCCGCGCCCGGCCGGGTCACCGGCCTCGTATCCCAAGTGGTGGGTCAGTTCCGAATCCAACGCCCGTTCCAGCACCGCCTTGGTCAACTCGTTGAGCAAACCATCGGCGCCATCAATCGGGGTTCCCGACTTCACCGCATCCTTGATCAACGAATCCAGCGTCTCAGCCGAAAACGTCTCCGCCAGTTGCCGAGCCGCCGACTTTCCCGAACCCGACGACGCTATGGCCTTGGTCACAAATCACTCCTTCTGTCCGCCCGAACGGCGGTCCGATCTTGGACCACCCCGGACTTACACAGATGGAATGACACGCCCGCCGCCGAGGGAACCAGGCTGGCATCGCGTCGCTTACCAGAAGGGCTGGCTGGCATTCGCGGGTTCCACGAACTGGTGGCTGCCCACGCCCAGGATCCCACCGAGGTGGTAATCGGCATCGAAACCGACCGCGGCCTGTGGGTCGAAGCACTCGCCGCGGCCGGCTACGAAGTGTTCGCGGTCAATCCGCTCGCCGTGGCCCGCTACCGCGACCGCCACCAGGTATCGGGTGCGAAGTCTGATGCTGCTGACGCCAAACTCTTGGCTGATCTGGTGCGCACCGACCGGCACAATCACCGCCCGATCGCCGGGGACACCCCGGAGGTGGAGGCGATCAAAGTCCTGGCACGGGCGCATCAAAACCTGATCTGGAGCCGCAACCGCAACACCAACGCGCTGCGCAGCGCGCTGCGCGAGTACTACCCCGCTGCGTTGGAGGCCTTCGCCTCGCTGTCCGACCGCGACGCCCTGGCGATCCTGGGCCGCGCTCCCACCCCGACCGACGCCGCACGGCTGAGTGTCTCAAAGATCCGATCAGCGCTCAAAGCTGCTGGGCGACAACGCAACCTCGACGCCAAGGCACTCGAGATCCAAACCGCATTGCGCAGCGACCAGCTCGCCGCCGCGCCCGCGGTCACCGCCGCGTTCGGGGCCACCACCCGCGCCGCGGTCGCCATCATCACCGAGTTGAACCACCACATCGCCGACCTCGAAGCCGAATTGGCGGCACATTTTGAGACACACCCGGACGCCGACATCTACCTCTCCCTGCCAGGACTCGGTGTCATCCTCGGCGCCCGGGTGCTCGGTGAGTTCGGGGACGACCCCAACCGCTACACCACCGCCAAGTCTCGCAAGAACTACGCCGGAACCTCCCCATTGACCATCGCGTCGGGCAAGAAACGCGCCGTACTGGCCCGCCACGTCCGCAACCGCCGCCTCTACGACGCGATCGACCAATGGGCCTTCTGCGCCCTGACCAACAGTCCCGGCGCACGCACCTTTTACGACCAACACCGCGCCGCCGGCGACCTGCACCACCAAGCACTACGCGCCCTGGGCAACCGCCTCGTCGGCATCCTGCACGGCTGCCTCCGCCACCACACGCCCTACAGCGAACACAAAGCCTGGGCCCACCGCCAAACCGACTCCCGAGCTGCTTGACAACCTACGGTCCTGGGATGTCTAGGCTCACAATCCGCCCCGGGACTTCTTCACCCGCTCGACCAGATCGGCCGGACCGTCGAACGACACCCAGGCCTCATCGCGGCCCGCGGCGAACATCAACAGCTCACCGGGGTCCCCGGTCACGGCGACCTCGGCGCCCTTGCCGACGGTGGCCAGGGTGTCACCCTGCGGGGTGCGGAACACGACCTTCGCCGGCGCTTTGCGCAGAGTCATCCTGGCCATCATCGCGACCGGCCGGCGCAGCGCCGACACCGTCTGGTCGTCGAGGGGACGCGGTTCCCAGTCGGCCCCGGCGCGCCGGACGTCCTCGTGGTGGATGAACATCTCCGCGACGTTGGCGATCGGATCGAGCAGCTTGAACGGCGAGTACAGCGGCGGGCCCTCGGCGACCCGGCCCAGCAGCACATCCCAGTCCGTCGACGACGCGACCTGCTCCTGCACGCGTTCGGTGTAGTCGGCGAACGCCGGGATCAGGATCCCCGGCGCCGCGTCGAGGCGACGCTCCCGGACCACGAGGTGCGCGGTCAGATCGCGGACGTCCCACCCTTCGCACAGCGTCGGGGAGTCGGGTGCGGTGTCGCGGAAGGTGGCCACCAGGGCGGCCCGCTCTTGCTGAGCAACGGTCATCGGGTGCCTTTCGGTTCATCGGGACGGAGGTCAGTCATCATCGGGCAGCCACCATCCTGACCGCGGCAGTTCCACCGCGGATTGTGGACCCCAGGAGCCCTTGTCGTAGGCCTCGACGGCAGGGGGATCGTCGAGGACCGGTTGGCACACCTGCCAGAGCCGGTCGACCTCGTCACCGCGCGCGAACAGTGTCTGATCGCCGCGCAGCACGTCGAGCAGCAACCGCTCGTAGGCGTCGAGGCCGTCGCCGCCGGTGCCGTCGGGAGTCAGCGCCACCGGCACGCCGACCCGCTCCACCGTCAGCTCGGGGCCCGGGCGTTTCACGTTCAGCGCCAGCTGCGCCGTCGGGGTCTCGGTCAGGTCCAGCACCAGCCGGTCCGGCCGTCGAGTGTCACCGAACAGCTCCCCGGGCGGCGTGCGGAACGTCAGAGTGACCGTTCTGCGGTTGTCCTCCATGGCTTTTCCGGTGCGCAGGTAGAACGGGACGTCACGCCACCGCTCGTTGTCGACGTAGGCCTCGAGCGCCACGAACGTCTCCACGTCGGAGTCGTCGTCCACCCCGTCCTCGTCGCGGTAGCCGGCGTACTGCCCGAACACCACCCGGGCGGGATCCAACGGCCGCATGTCCTCGAACACCTGGGCCTTGGCGTTGCGCAGACCGTCGGCGTCCAGAGCGGACGGCGGCTCCATCGCGAGAAATCCGAGCACCTGGCACAGGTGGGTGGAGACCATGTCGCGGAAGCACCCGGTCGATTCGTAGAAGCTGCCCCGGCCCTCCAGCGCGATGTCCTCGGGCACATCGATCTGGACCGATTCGATGTGGTGTCTGTTCCAGGCCGGTTCGATCAGGCCGTTGGCGAACCGCAACGCGAGGATGTTCTGGACGGCTTCCTTACCCAGGAAGTGGTCGATGCGGTAGATGCGCTGCTCGTCGGCGACGGACTCGGTGGCCGCGCCGAGTTCGCGTGAGCTGTCCAGGTCGGTGCCGAAGGGCTTCTCGACGATGAGGCGCGCGCCCTCGGCCATGCCCTCGCGGCCCAGCATGGCGATCATCGGTTTCATCGCCGACGGTGGTACGGACAGGTAGATCAGCGTCCGGACGTCCTCACCCAGTTCCTTCTGCGCGGACGCCACCGCGGCGGCGAGGTCGGCGCCGTCGTCGGCGTCGGCGGACTGGAACGACAAGCGTTGCAGCAGGCCCTCGACCACCGCGTCGTCGAGATCGTCGATCGACTCGGACAAACCCTCGCGCACCGAGTCCCGGAACTCCTCGACGCTGTCGGGGGAGGACCGTCCCGAGCCGATGATGCGATGGTCGGCAGGCAGCCGGCCGGCCGCGGCGAGCCGGTAGAGGCTCGGAAAAAGCATGCGGCGGGCCAGATCTCCGCGGGCGCCGAACAGCACGAGGATCACGGGATGGTCGTCGCCGGTCATGAACCGTCCTTGTCGAGGGCGAGTAGTGCGTTCTCCACGACCTCGGTCAGCGCAGGGTGGATCCAGTAGGGCCGCCGGGCCAGCTCTGCGGCGGTGATGCCGAAATTCATGGCGACGACGAAGATCTGGACCAGTGTGGCGGCCTGCGGACCGATGACGTGCGCGCCGAGGATGCGCCCGTCCGGGGCGGCGAGCACCTTGCACAGACCGGACTCGTCCTGCATCGCCCACCCGTAGGCGACGTCGGAGAACTCGGCGACCCCGGTCCGGTAGTCGAGATTCTCGTCGCGGCAGTCCTTTTCGGTCCGCCCGATCGACGCGATCTGCGGGTGGGTGAACACCGCCGACGGCACCAGTTCGTGGCTGACGGCACGCAGGTCGGCGGGGTGGAGCAGATTGTGTTTGACGACGGCGGCCTCGCGGTTGGCGACGTGTTTGAGCGGGATCTCGGTGCTGACGTCACCGAGCGCGAAGACCCCGTCGGCGGTGGTGCGGCAGTATTCGTCGACGACGACGCGGCCGTCCTCGTGGGTGTCGATGTCCCCTTTGGCCACGTCGAGGCGATCGCTGTTGGAGCGGCGTCCCGCCGCGACCAGCAGCATGTCGGCGTCGACGATTGACCCGTCGTCCAGTCGGATGCGCAGATCGCCTGGCGCACCGGATATCTCGGCAATCTGACTCCCGCAACGCAGGTCGTAGCGGGAGCGCATCAGCTCGGTGTAGGTCGTGCGGACCGCGTCGTCCTGGAAGCCGCCGAGCAGCCGGTCGGAACGCTCGATCACCGTGATCCGGCTACCCGCCGCGGCGAAGACGTGGGCGAGTTCGGCCGCGATGTAGCCGCCGCCCAGCACGGCCAGATGGGCCGGCGCGGCGTCGACGCGCATCACGGTGTCGGAGGTCTCGTAGGGCAGGCCGGACCCGGCGACGACGTCGGGGATCACCGGCCGGCTTCCGGCGGCGATGACGATCCGGTCCGCGGCGATCTCGACGGTGTCCCCGTCGACGGCGACCTGCAGCCGGCCCGGCTGGGTGAACCGGGCGTGTCCGTTGTAGACGGTGATGAAATCGCTGTCCCGGCGGCCTTGTTCGCCGTCGGCGGCGATCGCGTCGGTGCGCCCGAAGACGCGGTCCCGCAATTGTGCCCACCGGAGCCGGCCGAAGTCGGCGTCGGTGTCGGTGTCGGTGTCGGCGTCGATGTCGATGTGGATGTCGAAGTCGCCCGCGGCCGCGACGGTGTCGGCGACCTGGGCGGTGTAGGACAGCATTTTCGACGGGATGCACCCGTAGTTGACGCAGGTGCCGCCGAACTTGCGGTCGTCGATGATGGCGACGTCGAGATCGGAGAAGCGGTCGTCGACGACCATGTTGCCCGACCCCGCGCCGATGACGACCAGGTCGTGTGTGCGCACCCGCCTGCTGTTCCCGCAACGCGGCGGGGATCAAACCCCGCGAGGATCTCAGAAGCTCTCGACGCCCTCGATGCGGACGACCATGCCCCGGCCGGTGGCGTCGTTGGTGAACCGGGTGCCGCTCTCGGTGGCCTCGATCGTCCACCCCAGCGCGCTGTAGGTGCGGTAGTCCAGCGTCACCGCCGGAATGGCGCCGAGGTTGCCGACCACCCAGCTCAGCTCACCGTCGGCGCTCAGGCGCACGCCGTTGGCGGGCATGCCGTCGATCACGGGCGCGTCGGTGAACGCCGACTCGCAGCCGACCTCCTGCTCGTCGAGCTGGCAGCGCGTCTTGCCCGACTTCGTCTGGATGAACACGTAGCCGTTCTGCGGTCGGAGGACCTCGCCGCCCGGCGGTCGGGGCCGCGTGGGGGTGGGGGTCGGCGCCGACGTCGACGGAGGCGCTGTGGTCGGCCGGCTGGGGCGCGGCGTCGGGAACTCCGGCTCGGTGAACGACGAATCGGGGGTGCGGGTCGCGGTCCCGTCGATCACCGTCTGGCACCCCGCGAGCACAGTCGCCGAGGCCAGCACCGCCGCCGCCATCAATCGCGTCCTCATCGGGTGCCAGCCTAACCTGGGGCCATGGGCACACCCGGGAACCTCGACGCGCAGATCCACGAGACGCACACGGGTCTCGTCGTTCTTCTCGGCGAGCGGGCGTACAAGGCCAAGAAAGCGGTGAAGACCGACTTCCTCGACTTCAGCACCGTCGAGCAGCGGGCGCGGGCCCTGCACCACGAGGTGACCCTCAACCGACGTCTCGCCCCGCAGAGTTACCTCGGGGTCGGCGAGTTCGCCATGCCGGGCGGTTCGCAGCCCGAGCCGGTGATCGTGATGCGCCGTTACCCGGACTCGGCGCGCCTGACCTCGCTTGTGGCACAGGGTAAACCGCTCACCGCCGAGCTCCGTGAGATCGCGGGCAGGCTCGCCGATTTCCACCGCGACGCCCGCCGCGGACCCGACATCGACGCGCAGGGCCGCCCGGAGGCGGTGTGGGAGCGCTGGGCGCAGAACCTCACCGAGCTTGGCCGCCACGCCGACGTGGTGTTCGACCGCGCGGACCTCGACGAGATCCATGCGCTCGCACAGCGGTTCCTCGCGGGCCGGTCGGTGTTGATGGCGCAGCGCATCGCGCAGGGGCGCATCGTCGACGGGCACGCCGATCTGCTGACCGACGACATCTTCTGTATGCCCGACGGTCCCGCGATGCTGGACTGCCTGGAATTCGACGACCTGCTGCGCTATGTCGACGGCGTCGACGACGCGGCGTTCCTCGCGATGGATCTGGAGTTCCACGGCAGGGGCGACCTCGGCGACGAGTTCCTTCGCGAGTACGTGGCGCGTGCGGCGGATCCGGCACCGCGGTCGCTGCAGAACTTCTACATCGCCTACCGCGCCGTGGTCCGCGCCAAGGTCGACTGTGTGCGCGTCGAGCAGGGTCACCCCGAGCCGGCCGACGACGCCCGCCGGCACCTGCACCTCGCCGCCGATCGTCTGCGGGACGGGGCGGTCCGCTTGGTCATCGTCGGTGGCGGCCCCGGCTCGGGGAAGACCACGGTGTCCCGGGCGCTCGCGGAAGTACTTGGCGCGCAGGTGATCTCCACCGACGACGTCCGCAGGGAGCTGCGCGACGCCGGCGTCATCAGCGGCGCCGTCGGTGCTCTCGACAGCGGGCTGTATGCGCCCGAGAGCGTTGCGCGGGTCTACGACGAGGTGCTGCGGCGGGCGGAGGCGGCGGTGACCGGCGGGTGTTCGGTGATACTCGACGGCACGTGGCGCGACGAGGAGGCGACCGGGCGGGCACGCCGGCTCGCCGAGAGCACCGAGACCCCGCTGACCGAATTCACCTGTGTGCTCCCGGTCGAGGAGGCCGGCGCACGGATCCGCGCGCGGACGCAGACCACGTCGGATGCGACCCCGCAGATCGCTGAGGCACTCGCCGGACGCACAGGCGTCGCCGGCAGGCACCCGCTCGACACCGGGCGTCCGTTGGCCGAATCGGTGGCCGAGGCGCAGCGCATCTGTCGAAAGGTCATTTCGCCGTTCACCCGCGGGTAACCCGGCTTCGATAGCGTCGCCCGCACCATGACCACACAGCGATCGGATGCGCGGGCCCACGATGACGGGGCCGACGGCCGGATCGGCGACCTTGCCGGCCTCGCCGAGGAGCTCGACTCGCTCCTGGACAACCTCGCCGCCGGCGAGGCCGCCTGGGCGGATGCCCTCCCCGCGGTGCCGGCGACCCGCCGGGCCAGTGCCCGCAACATGGCGCACTACTGGTCGCTGCGGCAGACCGACCTGCGGGATCTGCAACGTCGCCTCGCCGACCACGGATTGTCCTCCCTGGGCCGCAGCGAAGCTCATGTCGAGGCGACACTGCAAAGGGTCCGCGCCGCCGCCCGGGCGATGGCCGGAGAAGGATTCGGCGACCCCGCTCCTGCGGGACTGAGTCCGTCGGCGGGACGGGAGCTGTTGCAGCGCAGGACTGTCGAGCTGTTGGGTGCCGCGCCGCGGGATCGCGAGACCCGCATCATGGTGACCCTTCCGACGGAGGCGGCCACCGACCCGGACGTCGCCCGGAACCTGCTCGAACGCGGGATGGACGTCGCACGGATCAACTGCGCCCACGACGACGCGTCCGCGTGGGGGGCGATGGCGCACCACGTCCGCACCGCAGCCGCGGCGATCGACCGCCCGTGTCTGATCGCGATGGACCTCGGTGGGCCCAAGCTGCGAACCGGGCCGATCCGGCCGGGTCCGCGAGTGGTCAAGATGAAGCCGCGACGCGACGGCTGGGGACGTGTCAGCGCACCCGCGGAGGCGTTGCTGATCGCGCAGGAGGCGCCGGAGCCCTCGACCGGCCGGCTCCTGCTTCCCGTGCCGGGCGACTGGTTGGCGCGGCGGCGGGCCGGCGACGAGATCACCGTGCGCGACACCCGGGGAGCCGCCCGCCGTCTCGTCGTCGGCGGAACTGCGGACCGCGGCCGGATCGTCACGGCGACCAAGACGACGTACCTGAGCACCGGGACGGCGTTGCACGCAGACGGCCGGCGCGACAGCGCCGCGCTGGGCACGGTGCCCGATCTCGCACAGAGCGTGCTTCTGCGGCCCGGGGACCAACTGCGCGTCACCCGGGACTGCTCGCCGGCCGCACCGGACGCCGACGGTATCCCGAGGATCGGCTGCACCCTGCCCGAGGTGTTCGACAACGCCCGCGCAGGCGACCGGATCTTCTTCGACGACGGCAAGATCAGCGGCGTCGTCGTCGCGGCGACCCCCGACGCGCTGGACGTGCGGATCGCGCGCGCTGCCGAGACCGGCTCGAAACTGCGAGAAGCCAAGGGCATCAACGTTCCCGACACCCACCTGCCCATCTCGGCGCTGACCGGGAAGGACCTCGCGGACCTGGCGACCGTCGTCGAGGTCGCCGACATCGTGCAGCTGTCCTTCGTGCAGAGCCCCGCCGACGTCGGCGCGCTCTACGACGCGCTGGAGCAGTTCGGCGACGACGGCATCGGCGTGGTGCTCAAGATCGAGACCCGTCGGGCGTTCGAGAATCTGCCCCGGTTGCTGTTCGCCGCGATGCGCCGCCCCCGCGTCGGCGTGATGATCGCGCGCGGGGACCTCGCGGTGGAGGTCGGCTACGAACGCCTCGCGGAGTTGCAGGAGGAGATCCTGTGGTTGTGCGAATCGGCGCATCTGCCGGTCATCTGGGCGACCCAGGTGCTGGAGTCGCTGGCCAAGAGCGGTCTGCCGTCACGCGCGGAGGTCAGCGATGCGGCGATGGGAGCGCGGGCCGAGTGCGTGATGCTCAACAAGGGCCCGCACATCGGTGACGCGGTCACGGTGCTCGACGACATCCTGTGCCGCATGACCGAGCACCATCACAAGAAGAGCGCGCTGATGCGGCGACTCCGATCTTGGCATCCGCAATCCGGCGACGATGGGTAGCATCACGCGCATGCCCTCAGAGCCGCAACCGGTTTCGATCCTCCCGGTCTCCGAATGCTGGGAACTGCTGGCCGGCGCCCCGATCGGTCGACTGGTCACCAATTTCGAGGGTCAGTCCAACATCTTCCCGGTGAACTTCGCCGTGCAGAACCGCACCGTGCTGTTCCGCACCGCCGAGGGCACGAAACTCGTCGCCTCGGCGGTCAGCAGGGAAGTGCTGTTCGAGGCCGACGGATACTCGGGCGGCGAAGGGTGGAGCGTGATCGTGCGGGGGCCGGCGCGGTCGCTGCACACCAACGAGGAGATCGCCGAGGCCGAAGAGGCCGCGCTGTTGCCGTGGACGAACCCGGACGACAAGTCGCATTACGTGCGCATCCGCCCGATGAACGTCACGGGCCGGCGGTTCTTCTTCCGCGACGACATCACGCGTTAGACACCGCGCACAAATTCTTCGCCGGGCGGGAACAAACCCCGCAGGGGTGCCGTTGACCCTTTCGACAGTTGAGTCACATAGACTCAAGTCTCGCTTGACACGGTGGACCCGGGTGGAGCAGTCTTGAGCCCGGTGCACTCATACAACTGAGAACCAGGAAACGTCTATTCAGGAGGCAGTAACTATGGCTCGTGCGGTCGGTATCGACCTCGGGACCACCAACTCCGTCGTCGCAGTGCTCGAAGGTGGCGACCCCGTCGTCGTCGCAAACTCTGAGGGTTCCCGGACCACCCCGTCGGTCGTCGCGTTCGCGCGCAACGGCGAGGTGCTGGTCGGCCAGCCCGCCAAGAACCAGGCCGTCACCAACGTCGACCGGACCATCCGGTCGGTCAAGCGTGAGATCGGCACCGACTGGTCGGTGGAGATCGACGGCAAGAACTACACGCCGCAGGAGATCAGCGCCCGCGTGCTGATGAAGCTCAAGCGCGACGCGGAGAGCTACCTGGGCGAGGACATCACCGACGCGGTGATCACCGTCCCCGCGTACTTCAACGACGCCCAGCGTCAGGCCACCAAGGACGCCGGCCAGATCGCCGGCCTCAACGTGCTGCGCATCGTCAACGAGCCGACCGCGGCCGCGCTGGCCTACGGCCTGGACAAGGGCGAGAAGGAACAGACCATCCTGGTGTTCGACCTCGGTGGCGGCACGTTCGACGTGTCCCTGCTGGAGATCGGCGAGGGTGTCGTCGAGGTGCGCGCCACCTCCGGTGACAACCACCTCGGTGGCGACGACTGGGATGACCGGATCGTCGAATGGCTCGTCGACAAATTCAAGGGCACGTCGGGCATCGACCTGACCAAGGACAAGATGGCGATGCAGCGGCTCCGTGAGGCCGCCGAGAAGGCCAAGATCGAACTCAGCTCCTCGCAGAGCACCTCGATCAACCTGCCCTACATCACCGTCGACGCGGACAAGAACCCGCTGTTCCTCGACGAGCAGCTGACCCGCTCGGAGTTCCAGAAGATCACCCAGGACCTGCTGGACCGCACCCGCAAGCCGTTCCAGTCCGTCATCAAGGACGCCGGAATCTCGGTCGGCGAGATCGACCACGTCGTGCTCGTCGGTGGCTCCACCCGTATGCCCGCGGTGTCCGAGCTGGTCAAGGAGATGACCGGTGGCAAGGAACCCAACAAGGGTGTGAACCCGGACGAGGTCGTCGCCGTCGGCGCCGCGCTGCAGGCCGGCGTGCTCAAGGGTGAGGTGAAAGACGTTCTGCTGCTTGACGTCACCCCGCTGAGTCTCGGCATCGAGACCAAGGGCGGCGTGATGACCAAGCTCATCGAACGCAACACCACCATCCCGACCAAGCGGTCGGAGACCTTCACCACGGCCGACGACAACCAGCCGTCGGTGCAGATCCAGGTCTTCCAGGGTGAGCGCGAGATCGCCTCGCACAACAAGCTGCTCGGCTCCTTCGAGCTGACCGGTATCCCGCCGGCTCCGCGCGGTGTCCCGCAGATCGAGGTCACCTTCGACATCGACGCCAACGGCATCGTGCACGTCACCGCCAAGGACAAGGGCACCGGCAAGGAGAACACGATCAAGATCCAGGAGGGCTCCGGCCTGTCCAAGGAGGAGATCGACCGGATGATCAAGGACGCCGAGGCGCACGCCGACGAGGATCGCAAGCGTCGCGAAGAGGCCGACGTCCGCAACCAGGCCGAGTCGCTGGTCTACCAGACGGAGAAGTTCGTCAAGGAGCAGCGCGAGGCCGAGGGAGGATCGAAGGTCCCCGAGGACACCCTGACCAAGGTCGACGCCGCGATCTCCGACGCCAAGGCCGCGCTCGCCGGCACCGACATCGCCGCCATCAAGTCGGCCATGGAGAAGCTCGGCGAGGAGAGCCAGGCTCTCGGCCAGGCGATCTACGAGGCCACCCAGGCCGAGCAGGCCGCGGGCGGCGCGCCCGGCGGTGAGTCCGCCGGTGCGTCGAACTCCGGAGACGACGTCGTCGACGCCGAAGTTGTTGAGGATGATCAGGAGCGCAAGTGAGTGACGCAGATCGAGTAGAAGAACCGATCACCGTCACCGACAAGCGCCGCATCGATCCCGACACCGGGCAGGTGCGCGAGAACCCGTCCGAGCCGGCCCCCAGCGGGCCGGCCACGGACGAGTTCGCCGGGGAGACGGAGGAGGAGGCCGGTAAGGCCGCCGAGTTGCTCGCCGATCTGCAGCGGGTGCAGGCGGACTTCTCCAACTACCGGAGACGGACGCTGCGGGACCAGCAGGTGATCGCCGACCGGGCCAAGGCGTCGGTGATCACCCAGCTGCTGCCCGTGCTCGACGACCTCGACCGCGCACGCAGCCACGGCGACCTGGATTCCGGTCCGCTCAAGGCCGTCGCCGACAAGATCGTGACAACCCTTGAGGGGCTCGGACTTTCGGGCTTCGGCGAGGAGGGTGACGAGTTCGACCCCGAGTTGCACGAAGCTGTGCAACACGAGGGAGAGGGCACCCATCCGGTCCTCGGCTCGGTGATGCGGCGCGGTTACAAGGTCGGCGACGTGGTCGTCCGCCACGCGATGGTCGGTGTCGTCGACACCGTGCCCGACGCGTCCGGATCCGGTAATGCCGACTCTGGGGCCCAACAGCCTTCAGAATCGTAAGAATTGACGTATCAGAGATGACAACAGGTGAGGAGGTGACGCGTCATGGCCCAGCGTGAGTGGGTTGAGAAGGACTTCTACAAAGTGCTCGGCGTCGCTTCCGATGCCGACGAGAAGGAGATCAAGCGGGCCGCCCGCAAGATTCTCGCCGAGAACCACCCCGACCGGAATCCGGGCAACTCCGCCGCCGAGGAACGCTACAAAGAGGCGTCCGAGGCCAAAGAGGTGCTGACCGATCCCGCGAAGCGCAAGGAGTACGACGAGACCCGTCGACTGTTCGCCGGAGGCGGGTTCGGCCGCGGCCGCTACAGCGGTGGCGGGGGTGGTTTCGGCGGGTTCGGTGGTGACGGCGCGCAGGAGTTCAACCTCAACGATCTGTTCGACGCCGCCGGTCAGGCCGGCGGCGCGAACATCGGCGACCTCTTCGGCGGACTGTTCGGGCGCGGCGCACAACAGCCGCGGCCGAGCCGTCCCCGCCGGGGCAACGACCTGGAGACCGAGACCGAACTCAGCTTCCTGGAAGCCACCAAGGGCGTGGCGATGCCGCTGAGGCTGACCAGCCCGGCTCCGTGCACGAACTGCCACGGCAGCGGTGCGCGCCCGGGAACCAGCCCGAGGGTGTGCGCCAACTGCAACGGCGCCGGCGTCGTGAGCCGCAACCAGGGGGCGTTCGGGTTCTCCGAACCGTGTACCGAATGCCGGGGCAGCGGGTCGATCATCGACAACCCCTGCGACGAGTGCAAGGGCACCGGTGTCACCACCCGCACCCGCACCATCAACGTGCGGATCCCCCCGGGAGTCGAGGACGGACAACGGATCCGGCTCGCCGGCCAGGGCGAGGCTGGGCTACGGGGTGCGCCCTCGGGCGACCTCTACGTGACCGTGCATGTCAAGCCCGACAAGGTCTTCGGCCGCAACGGTGACGACCTGACGGTCAGCGTCCCGGTCAGCTTCCACGAATTGGCGCTCGGCACAACACTTTCGGTGCCGACGCTGGAAGGGAAGGTCGGAGTGCGGGTGCCCAAGGGCACCTCTGACGGCCGAATCCTGCGGGTCCGCGGTCGCGGCGTGCCGAAACGCGCAGGCGGCCACGGGGATCTGCTGGTGACCGTCAAGGTCGCGGTGCCGCCGAACCTCGAAGGCGAGGCCGCCGAGGCATTGGAGACGTACGCCAAGGCCGAGCGTGCGAGTGGGTTCGACCCCCGGGCAGGATGGGCGGGGAATATCTGATGAGCGGCCGTAAGGAAGAAGCACGCACGTTTCTGATCTCGGTGGCCGCCGAGCTGGCCGGTATGCATGCGCAGACCCTGCGCACCTACGACCGGCTCGGCCTCGTCAGCCCGCAACGGAGTTCCGGTGGCGGACGCCGCTATTCGCAGCGCGACGTGGATCTGTTGCGCGAGGTGCAGCGGCTGTCGCAGGACGAGGGCGTGAACCTGGCCGGCATCAAACGCATCATCGAGCTGACCAATCAGGTCGAAGCGCTGCAGTCGCGGGTCCGCGAACTCACCAACGAGGTCGAGCACCTGCGTTCGCAGCCGCGGCCCAAGAGCACGGCCCTGGTGGTCTGGCAGCCACGCCACCAACGCTAGACGACATCGCCGAAATTGCATTCCAGCAGGCGTCTTCTCGAACTTTCCCTGCTGGATTGCAATTTCGGCGTTTTGGGGTCAGGAGACCTTGATCCGGAACCGGGCCACGGCCGACTCCCCGGGCTGGACTTCGTGGTACCCGCCGCGGCGCAGCGCGTCGGTCGCCGCGGCCATCGGCTCGAAGCACACGACGTCGTCGTCGCCCGGGGCGTAAACCTGCGCGGCGGTGTAGCCCTGGTCGAAGTGCACCTCGATGCGGCGGTCGCCGCCCGAGAGCGCGAACACTGACCCGGCGGGAACCTCATCGAAGCCGTCGTCGATGAACTTGTCTCCCAACACTTCTGTGGCTGCGGGACGTTGCTCCACCCGGCCCGTGGGAATGCCCCACGCGTTCACCGGCTGATAGCGCATCGCGGGCGTCTCGATCTGCCACTGGGATCTGGGCACACCGGGCAGTTGCAGATACGGGTGGAATCCGAAGCACAGCGGCACCCGGGCGCCGGTCGTCGCGGTGACGGTGGTCGTCACCGTCAGCGTGCGGTCGGCCAGCGTGATGTCCAGCGTCAGCAGGTGCGGGAACGGGAACGTCGCCAGCAGCGCGGGCCGGGCCGCGAAATCGAGTTCGGCCGTCAGCTGGGACTCCAGCAGCGTCGTGACGGTCCAGTCCCGGTAGCCGCCCAACGTGCCGTGGATCGGCACGCCGTGCTGATCGGTGCGCACACCGCCGGTGCCGGGCGTCAGCGTCACCACAGCGCCGTCGACGCCGTAACCCATGCTGCTCAGCCGGTTGGCCCACGGGTAGAGGATCGGGATCCCCATCGTCTTGTGGTTGGACACGTAGGCCTGCAGGCCGCGGCGCTGGCCGAGCAGTTCCACCCCGTCGTCGGACAGCGACGTCGCGACCATGCCGGCGATCGGGACATAGGTCGCGGTCAGCGCCGAGGACGGATCGCGCAACGTGACGGTTTCGAACTCCTCCATGGCAGCGATCCTGCCATGCGACCCTCAGTTGCCCAGCGGATCGTGCTGGATCCTCTCGGCAGGTGCGCCTTTGGCGATCAGCGCCGACCGTGTGGCGGCCACCATCTCCGGCCGCCCGCACACCAGGATCTGCCGGTCCCCCCAGCTGCCGTACCTCGTCACGACCTCGTCGAGGCGGCCGGTCTGGCGGACGTGCAACCCGCGGGGCGGCCGGTTGTCGGGATACTCGGCGGCCCACGGCGGGTCGAAGTCGAACTCGGAGACCGGCGTCACCGACAGCCAGGGGTTCATGGACGCGACCTCCCACAGCGTCGGCAGGTCGTAGAGCTCGCACGGGTACTTCGCGCCGAAGAACAGGTGCACCCGCGGGTTCGCCGCGAACCGGCACATGTCCATGATCAGTGCCCGCAGCGGCGCCAGCCCGGTGCTACCCGCGACCATCAGCACATCGCCGGCCTCCCGATCGACGTGCATCGCGCCGTGTGGGGCGGCCAGGCGCCAGCGATCCCCGGGCCGCGTCTCCCCGAGGATCGTGGTGCTGACCATGCCGCCGGCGACCGAACGGACGTGGAATTCGACGTATCCCTGCGGATCCGCCGGGATCGCCGGGCTCAGAAAGCGCCAGCGCCGCGGCCACTGTGGCACCTGTACTGAGACGTATTGGCCTGCGTGGTAATCGATGTGGTGATCCATCTTGAGACGGATCACCGAGACGTCGCGGGTGGGACGGAGATGTTCGAGCACGGTGCCGTCGCAGAACGGGGGAGCGGTCTCGGCCTCGCCGGCCCCGCTCATCACCCCGACGGCCAGTGTCACGACGTCGGTCGCGGCTTCTTCCAGGCGCGCGTCCCACCGGTCGGTGAGCGTGGTGCGCACGGTGGCCAGCAGCGCGTCCTGCAGTCCCGCGTAGTGCTCCGGTGTGACGCCGTACTTGCGGTGATCGCGACCGAGTTGGGCGAGGAACGCGACGGGCTCCTCGGCCCGCTGGGCGATCAGTTCGTCGCACAGCCAGCGCATGGCGTGGGCGAAGACCTGGCGTTGCCCGGCCATGTCCGGCGGGAACAGGTCGCGGGCCGTCAGATCGGCGGCGAACCACCGCGTGTAGAACTCGCCGACGAGCCGCTCGGACCCCGGCCCGGGCTCGAACGCCTCCCGGAGGATGCGCACCGAGTCACGGTCTTCGAGTCCCACGCCGCCCGATACTAAGTCACTGCGCCGGCACCGCGCGGGCGCGAACTGCTGCGGCCGCGACGAGAGCGGTGCCTAACACGATCCAGCAGGTCAGCACGGTGATCGCGGTGGTGGCGCCGGCACCGCCGAAGGCGGCCGCCGACCGCAGCAGGGTGGCGGTCGCGCCCTGGGGCAGCAGCTGGCCGAACTGCCCCCAGCCCGCCGGCAGCATCTCCGGCGCACTGGCCAGGCCCGACAACGGGTTGCCCACCAGCAGCGCCAACGCCGCGCCGGCACCGAGGCCCGCGCGACCGAAGAGCGACCCGAGCCCGAGCACGCTCAGGACCGCCGCGGCGACCCCGAGCGACAGGGCGGCGGCGACGGCCCAGAAGTTGTGGTCGATGGCGCCGAGGGTGAACCTCAGCAGGGCTGCGGTCGTAATGCCGGCGAGCCCCGAGAAGACCACCGCGGCGGCGTACCGGATCCAGACCTCGCGGCGCAGAGCGAGGAGGAGTGCGATCGCGGGCAGGATCCCTGCGAGCGTGAGTGGCAGCGCGGACGCGGCCAGACCCACGCCGCGGGGATCGCGGGCGGTCGGGGGCGCGAGGTCCTCGGTGGTCAGCGGCATCCCGGTCTGGCGGCTGATCTCGGTGCCGAGTTGTGTCAGCACCTGCGCCACCGCGGGTCCCGCCTGGGTGGCGATGAGCATCGCGGGCTGGTCGCCCGGCGAACCTGGGAGCGCGATACCGCCGTAGACGTCCCCGCGCCGGATCGCGTCGCGCAACGCCTCCTCCCCGGGGTAGAACGTGACGTCGAAGGCTCCGGGCGCCTTCTGTTCGAGGACGTCGGCGATCCGGCCGCCGGCGGACTGTGGCCCGGCCGCGCCGATCGGGACGTCATGCGGCGCGGACCTGGTCGCGGGCAGCGCGAACGCGACCGTGACGACCGCGAGCAGGGCGGTGATGGCGAGGACGATGCCGGCGGCGCGAGCGCCCGCGGGCGGGTGATGTGCGTGGGCGTGGGTGACCCGGTGGGAGACGGCTGACGACATGACGCCCTCTATTCATTGGCTGTTGAATTACTGGTGAGGATAAGGCTAGGACTCTGGTGCCCATAATTCAATGGCTATTGAAATGTTAGGGTGATCCGGTGCCCCCACCAGCCCAGACAGGCCGCCGCCGCGGGCGTCGAAAGGGTGACCCGGTGTCCAGGGAGACGGTGCTCGCCGCGGCCAAGGGCCGGTTCGCCCGGGACGGTTTCGAGAAGACGACGCTGCGGGCCATCGCCGAGGACGCCGGCGTGGACGCGTCGATGGTGCTGTATCTGTTCGGCTCCAAGGAGGCGCTGTTCCGCGAGTCGCTGCGCCTGATCCTCGATCCCGGCGTTCTGATCGAGGCCCTGTCCGGGGGTGAGGCCGACATCGGCACGCGCATGGTGCGGGCCTATCTCGGGGTGTGGGAATCCCCGGAGAGCGCGGAGAGCATGCGCACGATGCTGGCCTCGGCGACGTCGAACCCCGACGCCCGGGAGGCCTTCCGCGGATTCATCCAGGACTATGTGCTCGCCGCGGTGGCCGGCACCCTGGGCGGCGACGATCGGGCCAGGCTGCGCGCGATGCTCGCGGCGAGCAGCCTGGTGGGCACGGCGATGATGCGGTACCTGATGGAGATCCCACCGCTGTCCGAACTGGCCACCGAGGATGTCATCAGACTGGTCGCACCGACGGTCACCCGCTATCTGACCGCGCCCGCCGACGAGCTCGGGTTACCCGGCTAGCGCGTGAATACCCTTGTAGAGCACCAGAAGACCGATGACGACCAGGATCGCCGCGATCAACGTGGCGTGCTGACGCTCCATCCACGCCTGCACCCGGTTCAGCGTCGGGTCGAGGCGCTCACCGGAGATCGCGTAGGCCACGATCGGCGCCGCGACGGTCGATGCCGCCACAAGCACGAACCACAGCACGGCGGCCCACACGGTGGGCGTATCCAGACCCGACGACCCAATCGCCAATCCTGCTGCGGCGCAGATGAACAGGACCTTGACATTGAGCACGGTCAGCGCCGCTGCCGTCGCGGCGGCTTTCGCCGGGGTCAGCGCGCTGATGCGGGTCATCCACCCCGGCATGTGCTCTGAGCTCGCACGCTTCAGCCAGCGGTAGGCGCCCCAGAGGATGAGGAGAACGCCGACAACGATCCGCAGCCACGACGCCCAACTCGGCGGTTTGGTGCCGATGCCGCCGACCAGATCCGACAGCTGCAGGAAGACCGCGGTCAGCGCGGCCAGACCGAGTACCCAGCCGGCCAGGAACGCCAGTCCCGTCGGCCTGGGCCGCGCGGCGCTGAGCACCAGCACCGCCGGAATGATCGACAGCGGGGACAACGCGATGACGAGGGCGAGCGGAATGAGCTCGATCAGGATGGATCCCCAGGTACCCGGCACCGACAGAAGGTAGCAAGCGACGCCAGGGGTTGCGATGAGTTCGGCGGCAGTGCCCGGTCGGTACGGAGGAGACCGTTCGAATCAGACGAGAAGGGAGCCGCATGTCGCTCACCCATGTGCTCGCGGTCGTCCACGTCACCGACGTCGACGCCGGCAGAAGGTGGTACGCCACGCTGTTCGGCAGACCCGAGGGCAACAACCCGATGCCGACGCTGGTCGAATGGCAGGTGCTGCCCGGAGCCTGGGTACAGGTCTTCCTTGACCCGGACAGGGCGGGCACCGACGAGCTGAACTTCGCGGTCGACGACCTCGACCGGCATGTCCGGGAACTGCGGGCCCGCGGTCTGGAGCCCGGTGACATCGTCGACGCGAGCAACGGGGTTCGCCTGTCGCGCATGCCGGATCCCGACGGCAACGTCGTCACCCTGATAGGCGGGTTCCGGGTCGTGTACTGACCCGACTCACCCGGTCCTGAGATCAATACTCCCGCAGGCTCTCTCGCAGTGTGGTTCCGGGGTAGCGGGTGCGGAACCGGCCGCGCTTCTGCAGTTCGGGGACCAGCAGCTCGGTCATGTCGTTGAAGCAGCCGGGGGTGTCGGTGGCCAGCATCATGAAGCCGTTGCAGTCGCCTTCGTCGAGGTACTGCTCCATCTGGTCGGCCACGTCGGCGGGCATGCCGACCGCGACCGGCGCGCCCATCGAGACCCCGTAGATCTGGGCGGCTTCGCGCACGGTGACGGGGGCGCCGTCCTTGGCTTCGAGGATCGCGTCGAACAGACCGCGGATGCCTTGGACGTCGGCGTCGACGACGTTGTCGTCGAGGCCGAGGGTGGAGAAGTCGAAACCGGTGTGGCCGGACAGGATTCCGAGTGCGCTTTCGATCTGGACGTTCTCGACGAACTCGGCGTAGCGGTCGTTGGCGCGGCCCTTGTCGCGGTCGATGATGGTCTGCAGGCCGTAGATCAGCTTCACCGACTCCGGGTCACGTCCGGCGTCGCTGGCGCGGGTGCGGATGTCGGTGGCGTAGGCTCGCATGCTCTTCGGGGTGGGGAAGATGCCGAACACCGATTCGGCGTGGCGGGAGGCGAATTCGCGTCCCTGATCCGAGGAGCCGGCCTGCCAGAGCACCGGGCGCTTCTGCGGTGACGGCGCGACGAAGTGCCGTCCCCTGGACTGGAAGAACTCGCCCTGGAAGTTCACTTCACGGACCTTGGCCGGGTCGGCGAAGACGCCGTTGTCGCGGTCGTAGACGATCGCGTCGTCATCCCAGGAGTCCCACAGCTGATAGAGCAGCTGCATGTACTCCTCGACCACCTCGTAGCGCTTGTCGCGCGGGGTGAGGTTCTCCTTGCCCATGGCCTGGAACTCGCTCTTGGAGTACGAGGTGACGATGTTCCAGCCGACGCGGCCGCCGGTGAGGTGATCGAGGGTGGAGAGTTGGCGGGCCATCATGTAGGGCGGCACGAAGGACGTCGACAAGGTGATGCCGATGCCGAGGTGCTTGGTGAAGGCGCCGACGATCGGTACGACGCTGGCGGGTTCGTGCACCGGGCATTGGCCGGCGAACTTCACCACCGGATCGGAACTGCCCTTGTAGGTGGTGTAAGGGGCCAGCTCGTCGGCGATGAACATCGCGTCGAACAGCCCGCGTTCCATGGTCCGGCCCAGGTCGCGCCAGTACTCGGGGCGTGACCAGTGGTATCCGACCTTGTCGCGCGGGTGCGCCCACATCGTCGAGGCGTGGTTCATCACACCGTGCTGAACGAACCCCAGCAGATGGGCTTTGCGCTTAGCGCTGTCGGTCATGCGGCAACTCTCCGATCGATGAGGAATGCGACTGTCACCGCGACCGCCGAGCCGATCGCGAGAATGGCCGGCAGGTACCAGAACACGCTGTCGACACCGAGCAGGACGATCACCGATGTGGAAGCGATGACCGCAGCGCCGGCCTTCCAGGTGAACGTCGTCGCGGCCCCTTCGAGCTCCCCGGCGGAGTCGGGTCCGGCATCACCGTCACTGGTCAGGATGTCCCGACGGACCCGCAGGAACGTCTGAATTCCCAGTGCGACATAGACGATTCCGATGGCGACGCCCGCGATGACGGCGATCCAGAACGCGATCATCGGACCGGATCCGGTTCTGCGACAGGGGCTTCGGTGATCACATCGCCGGCCAGGGCGTCGCCCCGGCGCAGCGATCCGTAATCGAAGGTCTGCCTGGACAGCAGGCTGATGCCGACGGCGGCCACGAGTGAGATCCCTTCCAACGTGATGATTCCGGCGAGTTCGCCGACGTACTGACGTACCGGGTAACCGACGGCGACGGCGAGCACCAGGCTGGCGACGAACGCCGTGGAGGTCATGCGCTTCCAGAAGATGGCCAGGCCCAGCGGAATGATCAGCGCTGCCTTGAGGAAGAACACGGTGGTGACGAGCTCGACGTAGTCGATGCCCGAGCTGACCACGATGCCGCCGATCACGCCGGCGACCAGGATCGAGGTCTTGGTGTAGCGGAACAACGACTTCGGCGCGATGTCCGGTTTGGCCTGCTTGAGGATGTCGACCGCGACCACGGAGGACAGCGCCGAGAACGCACCGTCGATCGACGAGTAGCAGGCGTTCAGGATGATCAGCACGTACAGCGCGATCAGGATCACCGGCAGACCCAGGTGGCTGATGACGTACGGCCCGATGCCGCCGGCGCCCGCGTCGCCGAGATCCTCTGGGGTCACCCCGAATCCGAGACCCACCAGGCCGAGCAGGCCGAGCACGATCGGGATCGGATAGAACCACAGCCCGGCCCACACGAAGGTGCGGCCCATCGACGCCGGCTTGAGCGCCCAGGCCTTCTGCCAGAACGTCTGGTCGGCCATCGTCGAGGCGAGCAGGCCCAGCGCCAGCGAGATGCCGAATGCCGCTGCGGCAGAACCGTCGAACGCGTCGAGGGTGTTCGCGCCGGCCTCGTCGACCTTCAGGAACACGAGCTCGGGTCCGCCGACCTTCTGCAGCACGAACAGCACGACGATCGCGGCGGGCACGGTGATGAGCAGGGTGTTGAACGTCGCGGTGATCGCCGAGGTCCACAACCCGCCGAAGTAGGAGTAGACGGTGACCGTCAGCAGCGTCAGGATCAGCACCGCGGTCGGATCGAGGCCGAAGACGACGCCCATCACCAGCACCACGCCGAACAGGTTGATGAAGATCTCGGCGAGTAGCCCGAGCAGCATCGCGACCAGCATCACCGTCGTCGCGGGCTTGTTCTGGAAACGCTCACGGATGAACTCGACGATCGTGTAGCCGGCCGGCATCTGACGGCGCAGCCGCAGCGCGAACGGCACCATCACCATGACCGCCAGGCCGTTGGGCACCACGAACCAGAGCAGGCCCGAGGTGCCGAACGAGAAGGCCTGCGCCGAGGACATCATCACCGCCATCGACCAGGTCCAGACGGCGATGACGGATCCGACGCCGAAGCCGAAACCGATGCGGCGGTCGGCAATCACGAAACCGTGGGTGTTCCTGACCATCGTGCGCACCGCGAAGGCCACGACGAACATCAGGGCACCCAGCCCGAGCATCAGCGCGATGCCGATGCCCGGTGAGAGGTTGGACGGGTGGAACACGCGGGACTCCTCGGGCGGGCTGACTCTCGCCGCAGTGCAGCGGCTGCGCCAGCTTCGTCGCCCCGGAGGCTTCGGAGAAGACTTGAACTCAGGGTGAGTCGAATCGTCCCAAGCGTTGTATCAGCGCCTAGGTGCCCTCGAACTGGTTCTGTCCGAGGCTGTCGACGAACCGCGGTCCGATCAGGTCGAGCTCGCGGCCGTACGCCTCGGCCCACCCGCCGAACGGATGGTGCGCGAGGTACTCGTTGCGGAAGCGGTCGTCCTCGGAGACCTCGGTGGTGCAGAACGACGGGATCGCGAGATCGACGACGGGTCCGTCGCGTTCGACCTCGGTCAGCACCAGCGGAGCGTTGCCGCCCAGGAACCGGTCGATCACCCAGCCGTCCTCACCCAGCCAGACCGACGACCGGATCTTGAGGACGACGTGGGCGGCGCGCGTGACGATCTGGCCGGCGACCAACGGATCGAGTTCACGCTCGGCCTCATAGCGGGTGCCGCCCGCGGCGGGGCCCTTGGCGGTCATGGTGCCGATCGCGTCGTCGCCGAGCGCCGTCACGAGATCGGAGACCTCCCGGTCCAGGTCCGCGGGCGCCGGGCCCTGCAGCCGGACCCGGACCGCGTAGCCGTCCGAGGCGAACAGATACGCCTGCGCGATCAGGACCGGGGACGGGTCGGACGCGGCGACGGCGGGCATGTCACGGACGAAGAACTTGCGTTCGAACTCGAAATCACCGATGCCGGAATCGGACATCTGGCGACGTTAACCCGGCCGCGGCCGGTTGTGTCGGCACGCGGTCCGTGTCCAGGCTTGAAAATCCCGCCGAAATTGATCAGAGTTGAGCGGAACAGACTCAACCTTGACGGCGTTGAGGAAGGCGAGAAGCATTTTTCCAGGGCCACCTCATGGCCCTCTGTATACGAAAGGGAGTGTCGTGGACTCGTTCAATCCGACGACCAAGACCCAGGCGGCCCTGACTTCGGCGCTGCAGGCGGCGACAGCCGCGGGCAACCCGCAGATCACTCCCGCCCACCTGTTGATGGCATTGCTCACCCAGAACGATGGCATTGCCGCACCTCTGCTCGAGGCCGTCGGTGTCGAACCCGCGACCATCCGCGCCGAGACGCAGCGTCTGCTCGACCGGCTGCCCAGCGCAACCGGCTCGGCGTCGCAACCCCAGCTGTCCCCACCGGCGATCGCCGCGATCACCGCGGCGACGCACCTGGCCACCGAGATGGACGACGAGTACGTCTCCACCGAACACCTGTTGGTCGGCCTCGCCACCGGTGACAGCGACGTCGCCAAGGTGCTCACCGGGCACGGCGCCTCACCGCAGGCGCTGCGCGAGGCGTTCGTCAAGGTCCGCGGCAGCGCCCGGGTCACCAACCCCGATCCCGAGGGCACCTATCAGGCGCTGGAGAAGTACTCCACCGACCTGACCGCGCGCGCCAGGGAGGGCAAGCTCGACCCGGTCATCGGCCGCGACCACGAGATCCGTCGTGTCGTGCAGGTCCTGAGCCGCCGCACCAAGAACAACCCGGTGCTCATCGGCGAACCCGGTGTCGGCAAGACCGCGATCGTGGAGGGCCTGGCCCAGCGCATCGTCGCCGGCGACGTCCCCGAGAGCCTGCGCGACAAGACCGTCGTCTCGCTCGACATGGGCTCGATGGTGGCCGGCGCGAAGTACCGCGGTGAGTTCGAGGAGCGGCTCAAGGCCGTCCTCGACGACATCAAGAACTCGGCCGGACAGATCATCACCTTCATCGACGAGTTGCACACCATCGTCGGCGCCGGTGCCACCGGCGAATCGGCGATGGACGCCGGCAACATGATCAAGCCGATGCTGGCCCGCGGCGAGCTGCGGCTGGTGGGCGCGACCACCCTCGACGAGTACCGCAAGTACATCGAGAAGGATGCCGCGCTGGAACGACGCTTCCAGCAGGTGCTGGTCGGCGAACCGTCCGTCGAGGACACCGTCGGCATTCTGCGCGGGCTCAAGGACCGCTACGAGGTGCACCACGGTGTGCGCATCACCGACTCCTCGCTGGTCGCGGCGGCCACCCTCAGTGACCGCTACATCACGTCGCGCTTCCTGCCCGACAAGGCCATCGACCTGGTCGACGAGGCGGCGTCGCGGCTGCGGATGGAGATCGACTCCCGGCCTGTCGAGATCGACGAGGTCGAGCGGCTGGTCCGTCGCCTCGAGATCGAGGAGATGGCACTCGCCAAGGAGGAAGACGCCGCGTCGAAGGACCGCCTGGAGAAGCTGCGCGCCGAGCTGGCCGACAAGAAGGAACAACTGGCCGAGCTGACCACGCGCTGGCAGAACGAGAAGAGCGCCATCGACGTCGTCCGCGAACTCAAGGAACAGCTGGAATCGCTGCGCGGCGAGGCCGACCGGGCCGAGCGTGACGGCGATCTGGCCAAGGCCGCCGAGCTCCGCTACGGACGCATCCCCGAGGTCGAGAAGAAGCTCGACGCGGCGCTGCCCCACGCGGAGGCACGCGAGAACGTGATGCTCAAGGAGGAGGTCGGTCCCGACGACATCGCCGAGGTGGTCGAGGCGTGGACCGGCATCCCGGCCGGCCGCATGCTCGAAGGCGAGACCGCCAAGCTGCTCCGGATGGAGGAGGAGCTGGGCAAGCGGGTGGTCGGCCAGCGCAAGGCCGTCACCGCGGTCTCCGATGCGGTGCGCCGGTCGCGGGCCGGTGTCGCCGACCCGAACCGGCCGACGGGCTCGTTCATGTTCCTCGGCCCGACCGGTGTCGGTAAGACCGAGCTGGCCAAGGCACTTGCCGAGTTCCTGTTCGACGACGAGCGCGCGATGGTCCGCATCGACATGAGCGAGTACGGCGAGAAGCACTCGGTGGCTCGCCTGGTCGGTGCGCCTCCCGGCTACGTCGGCTACGACCAGGGCGGTCAGCTGACCGAGGCGGTGCGGCGGCGTCCGTACACGGTAATCCTGTTCGACGAGATCGAGAAGGCCCACCCGGACGTGTTCGACGTGCTGCTGCAGGTCCTCGACGAGGGCAGGCTGACCGACGGGCAGGGACGCACGGTCGACTTCCGCAACACCATCCTGATCCTGACGTCCAACCTCGGCGCCGGCGGTTCCGAGGAGCAGGTGATGGCCGCGGTGCGGGCGGCGTTCAAGCCGGAGTTCATCAACCGGCTCGACGACGTGATCATGTTCGACGCGCTCGATCCCGAGCAGCTGGTGTCGATCGTCGACATCCAGCTCGAGCAGCTCGCCAAGCGGCTGGCTCAGCGCAGGCTGACGCTGGAGGTGTCGCTGCCCGCCAAGAAGTGGCTGGCCGAGCGTGGGTTCGACCCGCTCTACGGCGCGCGGCCGCTGCGGCGGCTGGTGCAGCAGGCCATCGGCGACCAGCTGGCCAGGATGCTGCTGGCGGGTCAGGTGCACGACGGCGACGTGGTGCCGGTGAACCTCAGCGCGGACGGGGACTCCCTGGTTCTGGGATGAGCGCTCGCGCGAAGACCCGACAGCTGGGCTGAGCGCTGGCGCGAAGACCCCGCCACACCCTCGGTGTGGCGGGGTTTTTCGTGTGTGGACGTCGCGAGCGAGCGTCCAGAGCGTCGATCCACCTCGTGACCTGGTTGTGATCTGCTCGAATTCTCAGATCCCGCCGCCGAGAAGTTACTCTGGAGCCAATGGTCCCGCTTTGGTTCACGCTGTCCGCACTCTGCTTCGTGGGTGCGGCTGTATTGCTGTACGTCGATCTCGACCGTCGTCGCGGGTTGGGCCGTCGCCGCAAGTCATGGGCGAAATCGCACGGCTTCGACTACGAACACGAGTCCACCGACATCATCAAGCGCTGGAAGCGCGGCGTGATGTCGACCGTCGGCGACGTGACCGCCAGGAACGTGGTGCTCGGGCAGATCCGCGGCGAGGCGGTGTTCATCTTCGACCTCGACGACGTCGCGACGGTGATCGCGCTGCACCGCAAGGTCGGCACCAACGTCACCGTCGACATGCGGCTCAAGGACGTCAAGGAGCCCCGCGAGAGCGACATCTGGCTGCTCGGTGCGATCGGACCGCGGATGGTGTATTCCACCAACCTCGACGCCGCGCGCCGCGCCTGCGACCGCCGCATGGTGACGTTCGCCCACACCGCGCCGGACTGCGCCGAGATCATGTGGAACGAAGGCAACTGGACGCTGATCAGCATGCCGGTCACCAGCACCCGCGCCCAGTGGGACGAGGGGCTGCGCACCGTGCGGCAGTTCAACGACCTGCTGCGCGTGCTGCCGCCGGTGCCGACCGCGGCCACCGGTCAGCCCGTCGCCCGCCGCACAGGCTCGCCGAGTCGCCCGCTCACGCCCGCACCCGCAGGCCGCGACCTGCCGCCCGGCCCCGCCGGCCCGGTCGGTCCGCCGCCGCGTCGACCGGCACCTCAGGGCCCGCCCCCGCCCCGCAGCGGGCAGCAGTCGCCCAACTATCAGCGGTAAGTATTCTCTGGGGCATGACCCGCCCCGTCGCACTGATCACCGGACCCACGTCCGGTCTGGGCGAGGGTTTCGCGCGCCGCTACGCCGTCGACGGTTACGACCTGGTGCTGGTCGCCCGCGACGAGTCACGGCTGAACACGCTGGCCGCCGAGCTGCGCGACGAGGCGGGAACCGCCGTCGAGGTGATCCGCGCCGATCTGGCGGATGCCGCGGACCGCGCCCTGGTCGCCGACCGTCTGCGCGCCGGGGTTCAGGTCCTGGTCAACAACGCGGGCTTCGGCACCTCCGGTGAATTCTGGACCACCGACTACGCCGTGCTGCAGTCCCAGCTGGACGTCAACGTCACCGCCGTCATGCAGCTCACCCACGCGGCCCTGCCGTCGATGCTCGACGCCGGGCGGGGCACGGTCCTCAACGTCGCCAGCGTGGCGGGGCTGCTCCCGGGACGCGGCTCGACGTACTCGGCGTCGAAGGCGTGGGTGGTGTCGTTCACCGAAGGCCTGGCCAACGGTCTCGACGGCACCGGCGTTGGGGTGCACGCGCTGTGTCCGGGCTTCGTGCACACCGAGTTCCACGAGCGGGCCGGCATCGACATGGCCGGCACCGCGGGATTCCTGTGGCTCGAGGTCGACGACGTCGTGCGCGAGACGATGGCCGATGTGGCCAAGAACCGGGTCGTCATCATCCCGGGTCTGCAGTACAAGGCGCTGACCACCGGGGGCCGGCTGGTGCCGCGCAACGTGGTGCGCGCGCTGACGAAAGTGGTGGGCAAGGGCCGTGGCCGGACCTGAGTGCCTGTGCGTCTGATCGCTCTGCTGGCCGCGCTGGTGCTCGCGGTCGCCTCGTGCTCGGGTGATTCCGCCGATCGCCGCGATGTCTTCTCGGTGCCGACGGCGACGCTGGGCGAGTCGCAGACGCTGCTCGGATGGAACATGTCGGTGGCCAACCTGCGGTTCGAGGCCGAGTACGTCCTCGTCGACGTGGACGCCGCACCCGCCCGGGAGGGCGAGCCGCACGCGGCGCCCGAGGACCTGCGGTTCGGGCTCTACGGCGCCCTCGTCCACCCTCTGGAGGCCGACGGACTCGGCAGCTGCGAGGACGTGACAAGCCTTGGCGTCAACCCTGTTTCGGCGTCACCGGACCGGATGAGCGGAACGGTGTGCATCGGCCCGCTGCGTGACCGGTCCCAGGTGCGCGGGGTATACGCGTATTCGCCGCGCGACCGCATCGCCGAAACCACCGTCGCGTACCCGGCGGCGTTCCCGGTCGGGGTGCTGCCCACCAATTCCAGCGAGACCGGACTGTCGGTGAAGACCAGCAGTGTGGATGCGTTCCGTGCCGACGGCGCGCAGCTGAACCCGACCGCCCTCGGTGACCCCGCCGCGTTCACCGGCAACGGATACATGCTGCTCGGACTCGAAGTCGACGGCCTGGCGGCGCGATACCGGGACGACTCGGCGCAGCGCGGCGGGCCGATGATGGTGCTGACCGCGCCGACCATCCCGGGCAAGGGGCTCAGCCACGCCTGCGACGTCTACGGCTCCTCGGTGCTGGTGCTCCCGGAGGCGTCACGGGAGGCGGTCCAGTTGCGAGCGTCGCTGTGCACGCAGGGCGAGATCAACGCCGCGCTGCTGTACGCGACGGTGTCCCTGGTCGGGACGCACGCGGCGCTGTGGACCACCGACGATGGCTGAGCCGCCCGGTCCCACCGAGTGGGGCGGCGACGGTCACGGTGTCGGCCCCTGGTCCGGTCCGCCACCCGACGACCCGCGCTACGACCCGGCATTGCTCAGGGACGGTGACAGCCGCAATGTCGTTGACGCCTACCGGTATTGGACGCGTGAGGCCATCATCGCCGACATCGACACCCGCAGACACCCGCTGCATGTGGCGATCGAGAACTTCGGCAACGACGCCAACATCGGCGGCGTGGTGCGGACGGCGAACGCGTTCGCGGTGGACACCGTCCACATCGTCGGCCGGCGCCGCTGGAACCGGCGCGGTGCGATGGTGACCGATCGCTATCAACGGCTGTGCCATCACGACACCACGGCCGGGCTGCTCGGCTTCGCCGCCGAGGCCGGACTGACCGTCGTGGCCGTCGACAACGTGCCGGGCGCCGTCAGGGTCGAGGAGCTCAGCTTGCCCCGCGAGTGCCTGCTGATCTTCGGCGCCGAAGGTCCCGGGATCACCGAGGACGCGAAAACCGGTGCGGCACTAGCTGTGTCGATTGCCCAATTCGGCTCCACCCGCAGTATCAACGCCTCCGTCGCCGCGGGCATCGTGATGCACGCCTGGATCAGGCAGCACGCCGACCTCAGCCGGGCCTGGTGACCGCAGCAGCCACCACACCGCGACGGCCGAGGTCAGCAGCAGTGCCGCTCCGACACCGGCCGAGACCGAAAGGCCAAGGGTGAACGACTCTTTCGCGGAGTCGAGAAGCGCGCTCTGCGCAGCGTCGGGGAGCCCGCGGGCGGCGTCGATGGCCTTCGGGAGCGAGTCGCGGGCCTGCGCCGCGGCGTCGGCCGGGACGCCCGCGGGGATGGTGACCGTGCGGTACACCGCGGTGAGGATCGAACCCAGCACCGCGATACCCAGGGCCATACCGAGTTCGTAGGCGGTCTCGGACACCGCGGCTGCCGCGCCGGCACGTTCCTTCGGGACGCTGGCGAGGATCACGTCGCTGGCGACGGTGAACGCCAGACCGAGCCCGACGCCGACCACGAACAGCGAGATCCCCAGTGGCAGATACGGGGTGAGGGGCCGGAAGATCAGCAACGACGCCATCAGAGCGGCCATCGCGGTCCCGACGAGCGCCAGCCCCGTGGTGAGCACGCTGCGATGCGAGAAGTAGCGCACGGCCACTCCGGCCAGGACGCCGAACACCGTGGCGGTCACGGCCGCGGGCAGCTCGGCCAGCCCGGCCTTCAAAGGCCCGTAACCGTGCACGAGCTGGAAGTACTGGGACAGGAAGAACACCAGGCCGGACAGGCCGAGCACGGAGAACAGGTTGGCGCCCACCACGCCGGAGAACCTCGGGTTGGCGAACAGCCGGACGTCGATGAGCGGGTGGGGCAGCCGCAGCTGGCGCCGCACGAACAGCGTCAGCGCCGCGGCCCCGACGGCGGCCGCGATCACCACCTCGGCGCCGAGCCCGTGCACCAGGCCGGTGAAGCCCTCCTTGATCGCGTAGACGATGCCCAGCATCCCGACCATCGACAGCGCGACACTGGGCAGGTCCCAGGGGCCCGGGTCGGGATCGCGGTGTTCGGGCAGCAGCACCAGTCCGCCCACGAGCAGGATCACCATGACCGGGATGTTGATCAGGAAGACCGACCCCCACCAGAAGTGCTCCAGCAGAACGCCACCCACCACCGGACCCAGTGCGGCGCCGGCCGAGAACGCCGAAGCCCAGATGCCGACGGCGATGCTGCGCTCACGAGAGTCGGGGAACAGGCCGCGGATCAGGGCCAGCGTTGCGGGTGCCAGCGTCGCTCCGGCCATGCCCAGCAGCGCGCGGGTCCCGATCAGCATCTCGGGGCTGGTCGAGTACGCGGTCAGTGCCGAGACGGCGCCGAATGCCGTTGCGCCGCAGAGCAACAGCTTGCGGTGGCCGACGCGGTCGCCGAGGCTGCCCATCGTGACCAGCAGCGCGGCCAGCACGAACGAGTAGATGTCGCCGATCCACAGCAGTTCGGTGCCCGTCGCGCCGAGGTCGGCGCTGATGAACGGGGTGGCCAGCGCGAGCACGGTGCCGTCGACACCGATGAGCAGCACGGCCAGGGTCAGGACGCCCAGGGCGAGCCAGCGTCTGCTCATCGGGGAGTCGCTCCGTTGAGTAGTAGGTCGAGGATCAGTCGGTTGAAGTCGCGGGCGGCGGCCCGCCCGGCGCGCACGCTCCACGCCGTGCCCCCGATCAGGCCGTAGAGCGCCTCGGTGAGCCAGGCCGCGGGCAGTTCGGGGCGGAAGTCGCCGTCGCGCTGCCCGCGCAGGAACAGGTCGGTAATCGCCGTGTCGATCTCCTGCCAGGCGTCCAGCGTGGAGTCGAAGTCGAGTTCCTGGCTCTGGCTGTACAGCAACGCGAGGTACGGCGACACCGGTTCGCACGCGGTGACCAGCCGGCGCAGCGCGTCGATGGCTGAATCCTCCTGTAGCCGAGCGTCTTCGAGGACATCGCGCATCTCCGCCACGGCGAGTTCCTCGAGCGCCGCCATCAACGCCGGACGCCCCGCGAAGTGCCGGTGCAGGGTCGCGCGGCTCACGCCCACCGCGGCGGCGATCTCGTCCTGCGTCGCGTTGGGACGCCGACCGAGAAAATCCGCGGCAGCGCGCAGGAGATCGTCCCGGGACAGCGCCATGCGACGAGAGTATCTCAAATGAGACAAAAATGTCTCATAGCTGTCGGACCGCCGATAGGGCAGGATCAACGTCATGGATCAGATGTGGGCCAACCGCGCCGCCAGCGCCGAAGCCGCCATCACCACCCGGCACCTGCGTCGGGTGTGGGGACTACCCGGCACGCAGCTCGGGGTGGTCGCCTGGCCCGCGGCGACCGGCCACCGCCGGTTCGGCACGTGGCACTACTGGTGGCAGGCACATCTGCTCGACAACCTCGTCGACGCCCAGCTGCGGGACCCTGCGCCCGAGCGCCTCACCCGGATCAACCGCCAGATCCGGGGTCAGCGGATCCGCAACATCGGCAAGTGGACCAACAGCTACTACGACGACATGGCCTGGCTGGCACTGGCGCTCGAACGCGCGCAGCGGCTCACCGGCGTCGGCCGGCCCAAGGCGCTGGACACGCTGGCCGACCAGTTCCTCACGGCGTGGGTGCCCGAGGACGGCGGCGGAATCCCATGGCGCAAGCAGGACCAGTTCTTCAACGCGCCCGCCAACGGGCCCGCGGCGATCTTCCTGGCACGGCACCTGGCCGCGCAGGGCGAGAGCCTGCGCCGGGCCCAGCAGATGGCCGACTGGATCGACGAGACGCTGCTCGACCCGCAGACCCATCTGATCTTCGACGGCATCAAGGGCGGCTCGCTGGTCCGCGCGCAGTACACCTACTGCCAGGGTGTGGTGCTGGGCGTCGAGACCGAGCTCGCCGCGCGCACATCCGACTCCCGGCACGCCGAACGCGTGCACCGCTTGGTGGCCGCAGTCGCCGAACACATGGCGCCGGGCGGCGTCATCAACGGCGCCGGCGGCGGTGACGGCGGGCTGTTCAACGGCATCCTCGCGCGCTACCTGGCGCTGGTCGCGACCGCGCTGCCCGGCACCTCGCCGGCCGACGAGCAGGCCCGCCGGACCGCGACGGAGCTGGTGCTCGCCTCGGGCCGGGCGGCCTGGGACAACCGCCAGACCGGCAAGGACACCGAGGATCTCCCCCTGTTCGGCGCGTTCTGGGACCGGCCCGCGCAGGTGCCCACCGCGGGGACGGCGGACGCCCGCAGCGTCGACGGCGCGGTCAACTCCTCGGAGATCCCAGAGCGGGACCTGTCGGTCCAGTTGGCGGGATGGATGCTCATGGAGGCCGCCTGCGTTGTGACCGCAGGTGACAGTGACTGAACCGGCCACGCAGCGGGGTTTCCCGCTGCTCCCGTCGCGGCTCAGCCGGGGCAGCAAGGCCACCAGAACCACCGACAACACCGCAGCCGCACTGCTGCTGACGTTCACCGTCGTCGCGATCCTGTGGGCGAACTCCCCATGGGCGCACACGTATTCGGCGCTGTTGGACACCCATGTGGGGTTCAGCTTCGGGAGCCATCACGCCGAGATGACGGTCAAGCACGTCGTCAACGACGCGCTGATGACGTTCTTCTTCTTCATCGTCGGGCTCGAGGTGACCCGCGAGTTCACCATCGGCGAGCTCACCGACCGCTCGCGCGCAGCCGTCCCGGTCGTCGCGGCCGCCGCCGGACTGATCCTGCCGGCCGTCGTGTTCCTGACGTTCAACCCGTCGGGGGAGAACGCGCACGCGTGGGGTGTGGTGATCTCGACCGACACGGCGTTCCTCGTCGGCGCGCTGGCGATCATCAAGCCGAAGTTCCCCGCCCGCGTGCGGCTGTTCCTGCTGACCCTCGCGGTGGTCGACGACGTCGGCGCGCTGATCGCGATCGCGGTGTTCTACTCCGACAGCATCCAGGTGGCGCCGCTCGTGGTGGCGGTGGCGCTGCTCGGCGCGCTCGCGTTGGTGCGCTACCTGCCCAAGGCGCGCGGTCCGGCGTACGCGGTGCTCGGCGCCGCGCTGTGGATCGCTCTGTACCTGGCCGGGATCCACCCCACCCTGGCCGGTGTCGCCGTCGCGCTGCTGATCCCCGTCTTCACCCCGGAGCGGGCGCCCGTGGAACGGGCCGTCCAGCAGATCCGGGCTTTCCGGCAGTCGCCGAACTCCCGTTACGCCCGCGCGGCGAGCCGCTCGCTGCGCGACTCGATCTCGATCAACGAGCGCCTGCAGACCGCGGTGAGCCCCGTGGTGTCGTTCGTGATCCTGCCGCTGTTCGCGCTGGTCAACGCCGGTGTGCTGCTCGACGGGCCGAGCCTGACGGCCGCCTTGCGGTCACCGCTGACCTGGGGCATCGTCGCGGGCCTGGTGGTCGGCAAATTCGTCGGGATCACCGGCGCCACGTGGCTGATCCGCAGGACCGGTCTCGGGGTGCTCGCCCCGGGGCTCACGTTGCGCCGCATCGCCGGCGGCGCGGCCCTGTCGGGTATCGGCTTCACGATCTCGCTGTTCATCGTCGATATCGCGATCGACGATCCGTCGCGCCAGGATCAGGCCCGCATCGGCGTCCTGGCCGCCTCGGTGCTCGCGTTCGCCCTCGGCTGGGCCATCTTCCGGATCACCGACTGGCTCAGCCCGCCCGAGCCCGTCGGCCTGAAACTGCTGCGGCCGATCGACCCGGAGCGCGACCACGTGCGCGGCCGTCCCGACGCACCGCTGACGCTGGTCGAGTACGGCGACTTCGAGTGCCCGTTCTGCAGCCGGGTGACGGGCGCGATCGACGAGGTCCGCGCGCACTTCGGCGACGACCTCCTCTACGTGTGGCGACACTTCCCGCTCGAACGTGCCCATCCTCGGGCGTTCGACGCGGCGCGGGCCAGCGAGGCGGCGGCGCTGCAGGGCCGGTTCTGGGAGATGACGCACGAACTGTTCACCCATCAGGACGACCTGGAGTGGTCGGACATGTACCGCTACGCGGTGGCGGCCGGGTGCGACATCGAGCAGTTCGACCAGGACGTCCGGGTGCACTCGTCGAAGGTGCTGCACCGGGTGAGCGACGACGCCGAGGACGCCGACGCGATGGATCTCAACGCCACACCGACGCTGTTCGTCAACGGCAAGCGGCACCGCGGGCCGTGGGATGCCGCGAGCCTGATCCGGGCGCTCGAAGCGGGCAGAGGCTAGCCCGCCTGCTCGCCGGCCTCCATCGGCGGTGTCGCGATGCCTGCCTGCTTGGCGGCTTTGCGACGCTTGTACCACTCGATCGCGATGGGCAGCACCGACAGGATGACGATGCCGATCACGATCGGCTCGAGGAGCTTCTGGATGATCTCGATGCGACCCAGGAAGAAGCCGAGCAGCGTCAGACCCACACCCCAGACGATGGCGCCGACGGCGTTGTAGAGGGTGAACACCGCGTAGTTCATCTTGGCTGCGCCCGCGGTGATCGGCGCCAGGGTGCGCACGATCGGAACGAAGCGCGCGATGACGATCGCGAACGGACCGCGCTGCTCGAAGAACAGGTGGGCCTCGTCGAGGTACTTCTGCTTCAGGAACCGCGCGTTCGGCGTGAACATCGCGGTGCCGACGTTGCGGCCGATCCAATACCCCACCTGGGCGCCGAGGACCGCCGCGATCGGGATGAACACCAGCAGCTGCCACAGCTGGAAGTTCACGACGGCGACGTTGCCCTCCGCCGACTGCGCCGAGATACCGGCCGCCAGCATGCCGGCGACGAACAGCAACGAGTCACCCGGAAGGATCGGGAACAGCACCCCGGACTCGACGAAGACGACCACGAGCAGACCGATCAGAGCCCACGTACCGAAGTAGCTCAGAAGGTTGATCGGGTCCAGGAAATCGGGCATCAGCGCGAGATTGTCGACGACCACGGATACCAAGGGTACCGGCGCTAGTCTTCGACCATGCCCACCCACAAGGCCGTGCATGTCGCCGGTGCCAACGAAGATCTGACTCTCGTCGAGGTGGAGACCGCGCCACCACCGCCCGGCCACGTCCGCCTCGCCGTGAAGGCCTGCGGCGTCTGTGGCACCGACCGGGAGTTCCGCGCCGGCCATTTCCCCGGTCTGCAGTGGCCGTTGACGCTGGGCCACGAGATCGCCGGGGCCGTCGCCGAGGTCGGTGACGGCGTCGAGGATTTCTCGGTCGGCGACCGGGTCGCCGTCGGCTGGTTCGGCGGCAACTGCAACCGCTGCATCCCGTGCCGGCGCGGATCGTTCATGCAGTGCGAGCGCATGCAGGTGCCCAGCTGGCACTACCCCGGCGGGTACGCCGAGTCGGTGACGGTGCCGTGGACGGCCCTGGCGCGCATCCCGGACGGACTGTCATTCGTCGAGGCCGCACCGATGGGGTGCGCCGGGGTCACCACGTTCAACGGTCTGCGGCAGACGCGCGCCAAAGCGGGTGACGTCGTCGCGGTGCTCGGGGTCGGTGGGCTCGGCCACCTCGGTGTGCAGTGGTCGCGGGCGATGGGCTTCGAGACGGTCGCGATCGCGCGGGGGACGGGTAAGGCCGAGGAAGCCCGCGAGCTGGGAGCCCACCACTACATCGACTCGACGGGGCAGGATGTCGCCGCGGAACTGAAGAAGCTCGGCGGCGCGGCGGTCGTGCTGGCCACGGCCAACAACGCCGAGGCGATGGCCGCCACCGTCGGGGGGCTGGGTCCGGCCGGCGAGCTGGTGGTCGTCGGCGTCTCCGCGGACAATCTCCCGATCAGCCCGCTGCACCTGATCAACGACGGGCTGTCGGTGACCGGCCACCCGTCGGGCACCTCGCGCGATGTCGAGGAGACCCTGCACTTCGCGATGCTGTCCGGGGTACGGGCCAGGGTGGAGGAAGTGCCGTTGGCTCAGGCCGCGGAGGCCTACGAGGCGATGGACTCCAGCCGGGCCCGCTACCGGATGGTGCTGACCGTCTGAGGCCGGCGGCGTTCTAGAAGCTCGAAAAGTCCTGCTGCACGCGACCTATTTCAACGTTCTGGCCGTTGAAGTCGGCGCGGCACGCCACCACGACGGTGTAGGTCTGCCCGGGAAGCGGAGCCGCGAACTCCAGCGGCGTGGTGCCCTTCGGGTTGACCTCGAACTCGCGGCTGACCGGAATGCCCAGACCGTTGACCTCCGTGGCGTTGTAGGTGCACTGCGCCCGCAGATTCGACGTGTTTCCCACAGTCACCTTGGCACGCAACCCTTCCCGCACGATGTCCAGCGTGACGGCGTTCGTCGGTGCCTGTTCGACGGCCGCGGGAGGCGGTTTGGGCGGGCACGTCTGCCCGGCAGGCACGGTTCCACCTCCGGTGCACCGGATGGGCTTCTGCGCCGCGGGTGGGGGTGGCGGCGCGGCGGGCGGTTCGCCGAGCGCGAGACTCACGACACTGAATTCCCGGTCGTCGTTGCGGACCATGCCCACGCCGAAGTCCTTGTACGCGCAGTTGGTGATCAAGGGACGCATCTTGTCGACCAGAACCCGGATCGCCTCCGAGGTCGGATCCTCCTGCGAGTCGCCCTCGGCGGTCTTGCCGTTGTAGCGGCCGGCCGGGGGTACACCCGGTGATCTGTTGCCCACCATCGCCTGCGCATTGCCCTCGAGGTCGATGTTGTAGTTCAGCGGCCCGCACGGCGACCCACTGCGCGCCGCGTTGACGGCCGCACGGATACCGTCGAGCGGACTGGCCTGCGCCGTCGGCGCCGCCACCCCGGACAGCGCGACAGCGGCCACGAAAAGTGTTGCAGAAGAAGCAGATAAAGTTGATCGAGTCTTGGTCACGGCCGTCTCCTTGGATGCGTTCGGTGGGTCGACCGTAAGCCGCGACAGGCCGAGGACTGTAGAGGGTGTCTCCCTGTTTCCGGGCGGCGCCATCGGGACGGGAATAGGGGAAAACACCCTGTCCGGCCGCGCTCCGGACTCCGCATCCGGCTGCAGCGCTGTGCGGCGGGGTCGTTCTTGACATACTCGACACACGCACGCCGGCCCAATCGCCGGCTCAGCCGGCCCGAGAGGAACCGCCATGCCGATCGCCACGCCCGAGGTCTACGCCGAGATGCTGGCCCGGGCCAAGGAACACTCGTTCGCGTTCCCGGCCATCAACTGTGTGGGTTCGGAGAGCGTCAACGCCGCCATCAAGGGGTTCGCCGATGCCGGTTCCGACGGAATCATCCAATTCTCTACCGGCGGTGCGGAATTCGCGTCCGGTCTGGGTGTCAAGGACATGGTCACCGGCGCGGTGGCGCTCGCGGAGTTCGCGCACGTGATCGCCGAGAAGTATCCGATCACCGTCGCGCTGCACACCGATCACTGTCCGAAGGACAAGCTCGACACCTACGTGCGCCCGCTGCTGGCGATCTCCTCGGAGAGAGTGCAGGCCGGCCGCAACCCGCTGTTCCAGTCGCACATGTGGGACGGCTCGGCGGTGCCGATCGACGAGAACCTGTCGATCGCCCAGGAACTGCTCAAGCAGGCCGCGGCGGCAAAGATCATCCTCGAGATCGAGATCGGCGTCGTCGGCGGTGAAGAGGACGGCGTCGAAGCCGAGATCAACGACAAGCTCTACACCACGCCCGAGGACTTCGAGAAGACCATCGAGGCGCTCGGGGTCGGCGAGCACGGCAAGTACCTGCTCGCCGCCACGTTCGGCAACGTGCACGGCGTCTACAAGCCGGGCAACGTCAAGCTCAAGCCCGAGGTGCTCGCCGAGGGGCAGAAGGTGGCGTCGGCCAAGCTCGGCCTCGAGGACGGGTCCAAGCCGTTCGACTTCGTCTTCCACGGTGGTTCGGGTTCGCTGAAGTCCGAGATCGAGGATTCGCTGCGCTACGGCGTGGTCAAGATGAACGTCGACACCGATACCCAGTACGCGTTCACGCGGCCCGTCGCGGCGCACATGTTCTCGAACTACGACGGTGTGCTCAAGGTCGACGGCGAGGTCGGCAACAAGAAGGTCTACGACCCGCGCAGCTATTTCAAGAAGGCCGAGGCGTCGATGGCCGAACGCGTCGTCGAGGCGTGCAACGACCTGCACAGCGCGGGCCGGAGCGTGTCAGCGGGCTGACCCTGCCGCAGGCGCCGTCGAGATCCACCTTTTGCGACGGAAGTGCGAGTGAACCCCTGCAAAAAGCGGATCTCGACGCAGTCGCCGGGCCGCGGGGGCTGAGCCTGAGGCGGGGTGCCTGAGTCCCTACTGCGGCGCCTGGCAGATCTTCCACTGGTCGTCGCGGAACTGCAGGTCGAAGCTGCGGGTCGAACGGGTCTGGGGTGCGAACGCCATGAACGTCGTGACGTTGGCCTCGGCGTGGTCGCCGTTGATGACGATCTCGTCGATGCTCGCGACGACCGGGTACCGGCCGGCCTCGGCGACGCGGCTGTGGGTGTCCTTCCACTGACGTTCGTCGAATTTGTTGTAGCTCTCGGCGGTCGCGCCGCAGGTGATGCTGCGCAGCGTCGCCAGGTCACCCTTCTCGATCGCCGCGTCGTAGTTCTGGATGGCGGTGCGGACACTGTCCTCCTGCGACACCGAGGTCGCCGATCCGCGGGTGAGCAGCAGCGTGCCGACCACCGCGGCGGCCGCGAGCGCGGCGATCACCAGGATGATCGCGATCACCCAGCCCCAGTTCCTGCGTCCCGTCTTCGGCGGTTTGGGAGTCTCGCCCCGCGGCGGGATCATCTGCGGCGCCGCGGGTTTGTGCGCGGCGAAGGCCTCGGTGGGCAGTTCGTGCGGGCGGTTGATGACCTGGGTCGAACCGGCGTCGAACCCCGACGGGGCCGTGAAGCGCCGCTCGCCGGCATCGTCCGACGGGTCGCCGTCCTGCGGCTCGGCGGGGGCGAACACCTCGGTGGCCGGCTCGTGCTCGGCATCGGTGCCGGGCAGCACCTCGGTCTCGGCTTCCGATGACTCGGCGGGCGCGTCGTCCTCGCCGTCTGGCCCTGGTGCGTTCGACATACCGCGGAGCTTATCCATGCGCGGTGACGGCTGCGGGGAGCCGCACGGCACAATGGGCCACATGACAAGGATGGGCGATCTCCTCGGACCGGAACCTGTGCTGCTGCCGGGCGATCCCGCGGCGGAGGCCGAGCTGGACGCGGCCGAGAACCCGTCCATCGTGGCGGCGGCGCACCCGGCGGCGTCGATCGCGTGGGCGGTGCTCGCCGAGCAGGCACTCGAGGCCGATCAGGCCGTCGCCGCGTACGCCTACGCCCGCACCGGCTACCACCGGGGGCTGGACTCGCTGCGGCGCAACGGCTGGAAGGGCTTCGGTCCGGTGCCGTTCGCGCACGAACCCAACCAGGGTTTCCTGCGGTGCGTCGCCGCGCTGGCCCGTGCCGCCGATGCCATCGGCGAGACGCCGGAGTATCAGCGCTGCCTCGACCTGCTCGACGACTGCGACCCGGCCGCTCGCGGCCGGCTCGGGCTGGGCTAACGCTTCTCGGTTTCGCACTCGCAGTCGGCGGCGCTGTCGGGCGGTTCGACCTGAACGGTCGCGTGTCCCAGGCCCCGGGCGGTCAGCACCGCGCGTGCGTCGTCGAGCACCGCGGCCGACTCCCGCACGCTGGTCAGGTGCGCGGTGACCATGTCCTTGCCGGGCACCAGCGTCCACACGTGCAGGTCGTGGACCTCGGTCACCCCGTCGACCGCGCACAGCGCGTCGCGCAGCTCGTCGACGTCGATGTGCGCCGGTGAGGACTCCGACAGGATCCGCAGCGCGGCCCGGGCCAGTGCGATGGCGCGGGGGAGCACCCACAGCGCGACCAGGACCGCGACGACGACGTCGGCGTAGGGCCAGGCGGTGGTCACCGTGACGATGCCCGCGATCAGCACCCCGATGCTGCCGACGGTGTCGGCGACGACCTCCATGTAGGCGCCCTTGACCGCGAGGCTCTCCTTGGAGTGCGACCGCAGCAGCAGCACGACGATGAGGTTGGCCAGCAGGCCCGCCAGCGCGACGACGATCATCGGCACGCCGGGCACGTCCGGTGCGTCGCCGAGACGCTCGACCGCCTCGTAGAGGATGAAGCCGGCGACGCCGAGCAGGAGTGCGGCATTGGCGACCGCGGTGAACACCTCGGCGCGGTGCCAGCCGTAGGTCCGCGACGGGGAGGCGCTGCCACGCTTGGCGAGCAGGACCGCGGTCAGGCCCATGAACATCGCGACGAGGTCGGTGAGCATGTGCCCGGCGTCGGCCAGCAGCGCGATCGAGTTGATCGCCAGCGCGGTGGTGAGCTCGACGACGAAGAAGATCGTCAGGATGCCCGCGGCGATCACCATCCGGGAGACTTTGGTGTCACCGCCGCCGTGGCTGTGATCGTGTCCGGCACCCATAGGCCAGAAATATATGCGCATTACTGCATACGTTGCAAGCGTCTACAGCCAGGGCGACCAGAACCGGGTGAGACCGCCGCCCAGCTGCGAGAGGTACACGTCCACCCCGGACAGTTCGAAGAGCCAGTACACCGCCGTGAAGAACCACTGGTTCAGCGGCGGCGCGATCAGCAGGATCAGCAGGATGAAGAACCCCCACTGCCTCGCCGGCGCCAGGGCACGCCGGGTCTCCGGGCTCAGGTGCGGCTCCAGCGCGCCGTAGCCGTCCAGGCCGGGGATCGGCAGCATGTTCAGCACGAACGCCGTCACTTGAAGAAAGCCCAGGAACGCGACACCGGCCCAGAACACCGCGTGCGCCGGGTCGTACATCAGCCGGGTCAGCCCGAGCAGCAGCACCGCGAACAGCAGGTTCACCGCAGGCCCGGCGAGGCTGACCACCGTCTTCTGCCGATCGGTCATCAATGCCGTCTGCACGTACACCGCCCCGCCGGGCAGGCCGATGCCGCCGAGGGCGATGAACAGCACCGGCAGCCCCAGCGACAGCAGCGGGTGGGTGTACTTGAGCGGGTTCAGCGTCAGGTAGCCGCGCACGGCGACGTCGCGGTCACCGAACCGGTACGCCGAGTACGCATGGCCGAACTCGTGCAGGCACAGCGTGACCAGCCAGCCGAAGATGACCAGGACGAAGACCGCGGCGTAGGACAGCGGGCGGACGTCGTCGCCGGACGTCCACGCCAGCGCGCCCCCGGCGGCCGTGACCGCCACCAGGGCGGCGAAGACCGGGCTCGGACGCACCCCGACGAGGCTAACCACGGCTAACCACGACCGACCCGCAGCCAGCCCTGCGTGTGCCGGTAGAACGTCGAGCGGCGCACCGGCCGCTTGGCCGGCTCGCCGTCGCGGACGACCATCGCACCGCTGGTGCCCAGCTGCGCGGCGCGACCGCTGATCCAACGCTTCGGACGCATCGGGCCGGTCAGCACGGTGGCGCGCAGCCCCGGCATCGCCGTCGTAGGTTCGATCCGGACACCGGTGACGTCGCCGTCGAACAGGCGCTCGTCGTCGACGATGGCCTCGCCCCGCACCGTGCGGGCGCCGTCGGGGGGCAGCCACAACGCCGCGCCGGCGATCACGGTGCCGGTCTCGTCGCGGATCAGCGGAACGCGGCCGGCGGGTGCGGTGCGCGCGGCCCGCGCCGCCCAGGGGCGCCGCAGGTGGGCGACCTCGATGTCGAGGCGGTCGGCGCGCAGCAGCTTGGTGAGCACGGCCGACAGGTCGCGGTCGGATCCGACGACGAGGAGGCGGCGGTACCCGGTGATGTCGTCGCTGAGATCCGAGCCGGTGCCGGTGAGCACCGGAAGGTCCCGCAGCGACCGCGGGACGCGACGTGCGCCGGGGCGCACGACGGCGATGCTGGACGGGTCCAATCTGCTCCTTGCAAACGACTGGTGATCAGGCCGGATGTAATCGGATAGGGTGGGTCACCGGCTGCACACAGTATCGAAGCGCAGCTTGAGCGAGAAACAAGCGGAAAGACGCGAAGGGCTCTGCAATGCCGGCAATCGTCCTGATCGGCGCCCAATGGGGTGACGAGGGCAAAGGAAAAGCGACCGACCTCCTGGGCGGACGGGTTCAGTGGGTGGTCCGCTACCAGGGCGGTAACAATGCCGGCCACACCGTGGTGCTGCCGACCGGCGAGAACTTCGCGCTGCACCTGATCCCGTCCGGGATCCTGACCCCGGGCGTGACGAACGTGATCGGCAACGGCGTCGTCGTGGACCCCGGCGTGCTGCTCACCGAGCTCAAGGGGCTCGAGGATCGCGGCGTCGACACCGACCGCCTGCTGATCTCCGCGGACGCGCACCTGCTGATGCCCTACCACGTGGCCATCGACAAGGTCGTCGAACGGTATGCGGGCAGCAAGAAGATCGGCACCACCGGTCGCGGCATCGGACCGTGCTACCAGGACAAGATCGCCCGTCAGGGCATCCGCGTCGCCGACGTGCTCGATCCGGCGGTGCTGGCCGAGAAGATCGAGGGCGCACTGGAGTTGAAGAACCAGGTGCTGGTCAAGATCTACAACCGCAAGGCGCTGGAGCCCGCCGAGGTGGTGGAGAACCTGTTGGAGCAGGCCGAGGGTTTCAAGCACCGCATCGCCGACGCCCGGCTGCTGCTCAACGAGGCGCTCGAGCGCGACGAGATCGTGCTGCTCGAAGGGTCGCAGGGCACCCTGCTCGACGTCGACCACGGCACGTATCCGTATGTCACGTCGTCGAATCCGACCGCCGGCGGCGCCTCGGTGGGTTCGGGCATCGGTCCCACCCGCATCACCACGGTGCTGGGGATCCTCAAGGCGTACACGACGCGTGTCGGCTCGGGCCCGTTCCCGACCGAGCTGTTCGACGAGCACGGCGCCTATCTCGCCAAGACCGGAGGCGAGGTCGGTGTCACCACCGGCCGCGCCCGGCGCTGCGGATGGTTCGACGCGGTGATCGCGCGGTACGCCACGCGGGTCAACGGCATCACCGACTACTTCCTGACCAAGCTCGACGTGCTCTCCAGCCTGGAGACGGTGCCGATCTGCGTCGGCTACACGGTCGACGGCAAGCGGACCGACGAGATGCCGATGACGCAGAGCGACATCGCGCGCGCCGAACCGGTCTACGAGGAACTGCCCGGCTGGTGGGAGGACATCTCCGGCGCCCGGGAATTCGATGATCTGCCCGCCAAGGCCCGCGACTATGTGCTCCGCCTCGAAGAGCTTGCCGGAGCACACGTTTCGTGCATCGGCGTCGGTCCGGGGCGGGACCAGACGATCGTGCGGCGAGACATCCTGGCGACATCATGAGCTCCGATTTCGGGCTGGATCCGCGCCGCGTCGATCCGGAGTACGACCGCCACGGCGGGTTCCCGGTCTTCGAGGCCGCCGATCCCGGACCGGGTTTCGGCCGGTTCCTGACGGCCATGCGCCTCGCGCAGGATCTGGCGGTGTCGACGGACCCGGATCCCGAGACCTGGAACGAGGCCGCCGACCGCGTCGAGGAGCTCGTCAAGCTGCTCGACCCGTACCGCGCCCGTGAGGGGGTCGGGCCGTCCAACCGGGTTCCGTCCCTGCCGGGCGCGGGCAGCCTGCTGATGCCGCCGTGGACGGTGACGAAGTTCGAGGCCGACGGCGTCGAACTCGAGGTGACGTTCAGCCGGTACCACGTGGGCGGCAACTCGGCGGTGCACGGCGGTGTGCTGCCGCTGCTGTTCGACTCGATGTTCGGCATGGTCATCCACGCGACCGGCCGGCCGATCAGCCGTACCGCGTTCCTGCACGTCGACTACCGCCGCGTCACGCCCATCGACACCGTGCTCACCGCCCGCGGCTGGCTGCGGGAAGCCGAGGGGCGCAAGGCATTCGTCAACGCCGAACTGCTCGACGCCGAGGGCAATGTGCTCGCCGAGTCGAACGGATTGATGATCAGGCTGCTGCCCGGTCAGCCGTGAGGAGATGATGGCCCGATGACCCATCCGGCCGACCGTCACCTGCGCCGCCTCACGACGCCGCGCGCCGCCGCGTTCGCCGGGGTGCTGTTCGCGTTGCTGTTCGGGGCGGCGCTGGTGCTGATCCGGACGGAGCTGCCCGGCGGTGGCTCCGCCGGGATGCAGTGGGAGGACGGCTCGACGCATCGGCTGCGGATCGCGATCGTGTTGATGCCCTTCGCGGGCATCGCGTTCCTGTGGTTCCTCGGGGTGGTCCGCGACGGTCTCGGCACCCTGGAGGACAGGTTCTTCTCGACCGTGATGATCGGCAGTGCGCTGGTGTTCCTCGCGATGATCTTCGCGTCGACCGCCGTGGGCGCGGGGCTGCTGGCCGCCAGGCAGATCGCGGTTCCCGGCACCCGCTCGGAAGTCGCGGCATTCGGCGAGGGCCTTCTGCTGGCGCTGTCGAACACCTACGCGCTGCGGATGGCCGGGGTGTTCATGATGTCGCTGGCCACCATCTGGCTGCGGACGAGGCTGATGCCGACCTGGCTCGTGGTGCTCACCTATGTGGTGTCGCTGACCGTGCTGGTGGGCAGTGACGTCAGCAAGTGGATGACGGTGCTGTTCCCGGTCTGGGTGCTGATCGTCAGCGTGATGATGCTGGCCCGCGCCGGGGTCATCGATCGTCGAGGCGCAACGCGGTCGCCGGACACAGTTTGACTGCCTCGGCGGCACGCGCGGCCTGCTCGTCGGCGACCTCCTCCTGCAGGATCACCACGATGCCCTCGTCGTCCTGATCGAAGACGTCGCCGGCGACCATCACGCAGTTGCCCGCCTGGATGCAGAGTTCACGGTCCGCGGAAACCTTCACCAGCTCACCTCCAATGACTTCAGACCGTAGATGAAGTGGAAGGACCGGAACGCGACATCGGCGAAGTCCTCGGCCGGTTCCAGCGACGGAAAGCGGCGAAACAGTGCGGGGAACGCGATCGCCATCTCCATCCGCGCGAGCGGCGCACCGAGGCAGTGGTGCACGCCGTGCCCGAACGCCAGGTGCCCGGGCGCACCTCTGCCGATGTCGAGAACCTCGGGGTGCTCGATGAACTCGGGATCCCGGTTGCCCGCGGGCAGTGACGCGAAGACCAGCTGCCCGGCGGGGATCGCGACACCGGCGATCTCGACGTCGGTGGTGGTGATCCGGGGGATCGAGGTCTGCACGATGGACAGCCACCGCAACAGCTCCTCGACCGCGGGTGCGACGGCCGCGGGATCGTCGCGGATCGCGGGGAGCTGGTCGGGGTGGCGCAGCAGCGCGAGCACACCGAGGGCCAGCATGTTCGACGTGGTCTCGTGGCCGGCGAGCAACAGCAGGCTCGCGACGCCGATCAGCTCGTCGTCGGTGAGTTCGCCGCCGTGCTCGCGGATCAGCATCCCGAGGATGTCGTCGCCGGGGTGACGTCTGGCGCCGGCGACGAGCGCGGCCATGTACTCGCGGCCCTCGCGCTGCAGCTCGAGGCGCTCGGGGATCGGGATCGACAGGTCGAGTTGGCGGGCGCTGCGGCGCTGGAAGTCGTCGCGGTCGGCGTACGGGACGCCGAGCAGTTCGCAGATCACCAGCGACGGGATGGGCAGGGCGAAGTGCTCGACCAGGTCTGCCGGGGGACCGGCGGCGGCCAGCGCGTCGATCTGGGTGTCGACGATCTCGGCGATGCGGGGTCGCAGCCGCTGCATGCGCCGGTGCGTGAACTCCGGGGTGAGCATGCGCCGCAACCGCTGGTGTTCGGGCGGGTCGAGCCCGAGCAGGTTGCCGGCCCGGGCCCGCGCCTGGGTCTCCTCGTCGACGGGCGGTGCGCCGGGGACGACGAAGCCGGGCGGCCGGCCGTTGGAGAACCGGGAGTGGTCCGACAGCACGGTCTTGATGTCGTCGTAGCGGGTGACGAGGTAGACCTGCATGCCGAACGCGTTGGTGACGCTGCGGACGCCTTCGCGCTCGCGGATCTCCCGCAGGTGCGGGGTGGGATCGAATCCGTCGCGCCGCATGTGCAGCGGTGGCAGATCGGGTGCGGCCTCTCCGGTGGCCTGACTCATCTTTCGACGCTACGCGTCGGAACGGGTCTCCTGCCGCAGCGCGGGCCACCAGATCTTCGGCCCGATCAGGGTGAACAGCGCCGGGATGATCACGGTGCGCACCAGGAACGTGTCGAGCAGGATGCCGAGCCCGACGATGATGCCGACCTGGGTCAGCACGATCAACGGCAGCACTCCGAGCACACAGAACACCGCGGCCAGCACGATGCCCGCGCTGCTGATCACCGCGCCGGTCGCCGAGACGGCGCGCACGATGCCGTCGCGGGTGCCGTGCCCGGGTGTCTCCTCGCGGGCGCGGGTGACCAGGAAGATCGTGTAGTCCACGCCGAGGGCGACCAGGAACAGGAACGCGAACAGCGGTGCGGTGTTGTCCAGGGCCGGGAAGCCGAACAGGTGCACGCTGGCCCAGCCGCCCAGGCCCAGGGCCGCGACGGAGCTCAGCACGGTGACGCCGACGAGCACCAGCGGTGCCAGCGCCGAGCGCAGCAGCACGTAGAGCACGATCAGCACCACCACCAGGATGGCCGGGATGACGACGGCGCGGTCGTGTCCGGCGGCCGCGGCGGCGTCGCGTGCGGTCGCGTCCGATCCGCCCACCAGCGCATCGGGGTCGGCCCGATGGACCGATTCGCGCAGTGCGTCGATGGTGTCGAAGGCCTCGTCGCTGGCCGGCTCGGCTTCGAGGACCACCGACCACTGGCTGCGGCCGTCGGCCTCGGCGCCCGCGGGGAACGCGGACACCACGCCCGGGGTGGCGGTGATGGCGCGTTGGACCTCGGCGCTGCGATCGCTTGTGGCGATGACACGGGTGGGGTCGGTCAGACCGCTCGGGAAGTGTGCGGCGAGGGTGTCGAAGCCGCGGACGGACTCGGCCTCGACGCGGAACTGCTCGGTCTGTGACAGGCCGACCGGGGTGCCGAGGATGCCGGTGCACAGCAGCGCGAGGCCGCCGATCGACACGATCGCGACCCGCGCGGGCCGGCGGGCCACCGCCGCGGCGATGCGGTGCCACACCCCGCTGTCGGTGAGCGGTTGGTCCCCGACGGCAGGGATGAACGGCCAGAACAGCTTTCGGCCGAAGACGGCCAGCGCGGGGGGAAGGACGAGAAGCACGAACACCGCGGCGACGACGAGTCCTGCGGCGGCCTGCACGCCCAGACTGCGGGTGCTCGGCGACGACGCGAACAGCAGGGTCAGCAGCGCCAGCACCACCGTCGCGTTGCTGGCGATGATCGCCGGGCCGGCGCGACGGACCGCGGTGTCGATGGCGTCGTTGTGAGAATCGGTGCGGCCCAGCTCCTCCCGGTAGCGCGAGATCAGCAGCAGGGCGTAGTTGGTGCCGGCGCCGAACACCAGCACGCTCATGATTCCGGAGGTCGACCCGTCCGGGCTCATGCCGAGCGCCTCGGCCACGGCGGAGCCGATGACGGCGGCGACGCGGTCGGCGAAGCCGATGACCAGCAGCGGCACCAGCCACAGCACCGGCGAGCGGTAGGTGATGATCAGCAACAGCGCCACCACGGCGGCGGTGACGGCCAGCAGGGTGAAGTTGGCCCCGGAGAACGAGTTCGCGATGTCGGCACCGAAGGCCGGGCCACCGGTCACCTGGGCCTGCAATCCCTCGGGCAGCCCGTCGGTGGCGGCGCCACGCAGCTCGGTGACCGTGTCGGTCAGATCGAACCCGGACAGGTCCGACGACATCGGCACGGTGGCCACCGCCGCCTGTCCGTCGTCGGAGACCTGGACGGGTGGCCCGGCGGGGCCGGACTGCGCCGCGGCGAGCATCCGGTCGCGGGCCCCGTCGACCGCGGCCAGGTCGGCCGGACCGAGCGGTGCCGAATCGGTGCGTGTGACGACCAGGATCGCGGGTACCTGATCTCCGCCGGGTAGCGCGGCCCGGGCGGCGTCGGCGCGGGCGGACTCCGAATCGGCGGGCACAGCGACGGGGGACTGCGAACTGGAGTCGCCACCGCCGAGCAGACCCATCAGGGCGCCGGAGACCAGGACGACGAGAAGCGCGATCACCCACGAAAATCGACGGCTCATCGCACCAACATTTCAGAAGATTAACAATTAATCAACTGAAACTTCGGTTAGGGTGGTCACGTGCAGAACGGAGATCGCGCCCAGGTCGAGGCGCTCATCGCCGCCGATGTGCGGGCGCTGAGCGCGGCATCGGATGGGATCGGACAGAGTTTCGCGGCCCTGCACGGGTTGACGGCGTCGGACTTCCGGGCGCTGCTGCACGTCACGGTCGCCGAGGATGACGGCGCGCCGCTCACAGCCGGCGAGCTCAGGGCGCGGATGGGCACCTCGGGCGCGGCCATCACCTACCTGGTGGAGCGCATGATCGAATCCGGGCACGTGCTGCGCGACACCGACCCGACGGACCGTCGCAAGGTCATGCTCCGGGTCGCCGACCACGGGATGGCCGTCGCGCGCGACTTCTTCAGCCCGCTCAGCGCGCACACCCACGCCGCCCTGGCAGACCTGCCCGACGAGGATCTGTTGGCGGCCCACCGGGTGTTCGCGGCGCTGACCGCCGCGATGGTCTCGTTCGGTGCGGAACTCGGATCTGGCAGGCTGAAAACCGATGACTGAGATGGAGACAGCGCACGAAGGCCGGACAGTGGTGCTGCTGCTGGGTGCCGGTGAGCGCACCCGCGAGCTCGCCCCTGCGTTCGAGCATCTGGGTGCGCAGGTCGTGACGGCCGACGCCGCGGCCGACGCCCAGACGCTCACGGCCCTGATCGAACAGAACGCGGCGCGCTACGTGGTGGCCGACCTGGATACTGCCGAGGCGACGAACGTGGCGACGACGGGGGCGTTGCACGCGATCGCCGATCGCGACGACGTCGAGGTCTTCCCGACGCTGCGCAGCATCCGGTTCGCGCTCGACGGGGAGGCGCTGCGCAGGCTCGCCGCAGATGAGCTCGGTCTGCCGACCGCGCCGTTCTGGTTCGCCGGCACGGTCGAGGAGCTGACCGCGATCGGGCAGCACGCGGGCTTCCCGCTGGTCGTCAAGCCGGTGTCCGGCGCGCCGGGCGAGGGTGAATCGGTGTTGCTGCGGCCCGAGGACGTCGAACCCGCGTGGCAGCGTGCGGTGGCCGCCGGCGCGCCGACCCGCCGGCGGGTCATCGCCGAATCGGTGGTCGAGGTCGACGTCGAGGTGACGTTGTTGACGGTGCGCACCGCCGGCCCGGCCGGGCCCACGGTGTCCTTCTGCGAACCGATCGGGCATCACCAGTCGCCCGAAGGATCCCTGGAATCATGGCAGCCGCAACAGCTTTCGCCGGTGGCGCTGGACTCCGCGAAGTCGATCGCCGCGCGGATCGTCAACTCGCTGGGCGGCCGCGGTGTCTTCGCGGTGGAGCTGCTCGTGCGTGGGGACGAGGTCTACTTCTCCGATGTGCGCCCGCGCCTGCAGGACAGCGGGCTTGTCACGCTGCGGTCCCAACGGCTGTCGCAGTTCGAGCTGCACGCACGCGCCGTCCTCGGTCTGCCCGTGGACACGATCATGATCTCGCCGGGCGCCGCCGAGGTGACCTGTTCCGCGGACGCCGATGCCCGTCTGGTGCTCGGCGAGGCCCTCGCGGTCGCCGAGAGCGACGTCCGCGTGCTGCGGTCCGAACCGCCGGTACGGGTGTCCCTGGCCACCGCCCCGGACCCGATCGTGGCCCGGGACCGGGCGCGGCGGGTGGCCTCGGCGCTGCGCAGGTCGGTGTGACGTGATGTCCGAACCACAGGGGAATGCCTCCGACGACTCGTCGAGCGGTTCCGCGATCGCGCCGTTCCTGGGGGCGCTGACGATCATTGTCGCCGTCGTGATCGGAATCTGGCTGATCAACGTGTTCTCCGGCGAGGAGCTCACCGACGCGCAGCAGATCGCGCGGGCGGCATCCGGTCAGAACGACGCGTTGCAGCGGGGGAGCTACCCCGATTACCAGGCGTTCACCTGTCCCGCGCAGCACGGCGACGAGTCGAAAGTGCTGTCCGAGCACCAGGATTCGGTGGCCGAGCGTGGGGACCGGTATGTCGACCGGGTCGAGGGTGTCGACATCGAGGGCGACCGCGCGACCGCGGACGTGACCTACTACTTCGACGGCGATCGCGAGGCCAAACAGACCGTCGAGATGTCCTTCGTGCGCGAGGACGGGACGTGGAAGGTGTGTTCGACCGGTCCCAGCTAGCTGTGGGACACTCACGGGCGTGAGCTACGCCGGAGACATCACGCCTGAGCAGGCCTGGAAGCTGCTGAACGAGAACCCCGATGCGGTGCTCGTCGACGTCCGCACCGACGCCGAGTGGCGGTTCGTCGGGGTGCCCGACCTGTCCGGCCTCGACCGAGATGTCGTCTACATCGAGTGGAACCGCACCGACGGCACCCGCAACGCCGGCTTCGTCGACGACCTGCAGGCTGCCGGCGTCACGCCCGGCGAACGGCCCGTCGTGTTCCTGTGTCGCTCGGGCAACCGCTCCATCGGCGCGGCCGAGGCGGCCACCGAGGCGGGTATCGGTCCGTCGTACAACGTTCTGGACGGGTTCGAGGGCAACCCCGACGACAACGGGCACCGCGGTGTCACCGGCTGGAAGGCGGTCGGACTGCCGTGGAGGCAGTCGTGAGCTCCGAACCCGATTCCGTTCCGTCGGTCCGGATACCGACGCCGTTGCCCGACGGCGTCGGTCAGGCCACCATCGGTGTGCGGGGCGGACTGCTGCGGTCGGGGTTCGAGGAGACCGCGGAGGCGATCTACCTGACGTCCGGGTACGTCTACGAATCGGCGGCCGAGGCGGAGAAGGCGTTCACCGGCGAGATCGACCGCTACGTCTACTCGCGCTACGGCAACCCGACGATCTCGATGTTCGAGGAGCGGCTGCGGTTGCTCGAAGGCGCTCCCGCATGCTTCGGCACCGCCAGCGGCATGTCGGCGGTGTTCACGTCCCTGGGTGCGCTGCTCGGGGCCGGGGACCGACTCGTCGCGGCGCGCAGTCTGTTCGGCTCCTGCTTCGTGGTGTGTAACGAGATCCTGCCGCGCTGGGGCGTGGAGACGGTGTTCGTCGACGGTGAGGACCTCGCCCAGTGGGAGGAGGCACTGTCTGTGCCCACCCAGGCGGTGTTCTTCGAGACCCCGTCGAACCCGATGCAGTCGCTGGTCGACATCGCCGCGGTGTGCGACCTCGCTCATGCGGCCGGGGCAAAAGTGGTGTTGGACAACGTCTTCGCCACTCCGATCCTGCAGCAGGGGATGCCGCTGGGCGCCGACGTCGTGGTGTATTCGGGCACCAAGCACATCGACGGGCAGGGCCGGGTGCTCGGCGGGGCGATCCTGGGCGACAAGGAGTACATCGACGGCCCGGTGCAGAAGTTGATGCGCCACACCGGTCCTGCGCTGAGCCCGTTCAACGCGTGGACCCTGCTCAAGGGCCTGGAGACGATGGCTCTCCGTGTGCAGCACCAGAATTCGTCGGCGCACCGCATCGCCGAGTTCCTCGAAGGCCACTCGGCGGTGAGCTGGGTGAAGTACCCGTTCCTGGAGTCGCATCCGCAGTACGACCTGGCCAAGAGGCAGATGACGGGTGGCGGCACGGTGGTCACGTTCGAGCTCGCGGGTGCGACGAAGGAGCGCGCCTTCGAGGTGCTCGACAAGCTGCAGATCGTCGACATCTCCAACAACCTCGGTGACGCGAAATCGTTGATCACCCACCCCGCCACCACGACTCACCGGGCGATGGGCCCGGAGGGACGCGCCGCGATCGGCCTCGGTGACGGCGTCGTCCGGATATCGGTCGGACTCGAGGGCACCGAGGACCTGATCGCCGACCTCGACAGGGCACTCGGGTAGTTGTCGCGCGCATCGGAGGCGAAGAAGGCGCGCCGCAGGAAACGCCGGACGGTCCGCGACCAGACCTGGCTACCGGCCGGGGTGCTCGACGAACTCGAGATCGCCTCGCAGCTCGAGGAATTCGATGCCCGCCTGACCGAGCGCGGTTGGGTGTTCGGCGAAGAGGCCGACGAGGGCTCGGGTGTGTTCTGGGTCTGGCCCGACTCGGCCGGCGACGTCGACCACGACGCGGAGCGCGCTGACGCAACCGTGATCCTGCTGAGCCCCGACGACGGCGGTGAGACGGCGCACGTCGTCTTCGTCGGAACCGCGGCCGACTACCAGTTCAACCTCGATGAGCTCTTCGAGCACATCGACATGATCGAGGCGTTCCGGCTCGGCGACCCGGCCCCGGTCTTCGACTAACCCTGCGATCCCTCGACGACGCCCCGGGCGGCGCGGGCGCGCTCCTCGTAGCCCTTGCGCTTGTCGGTGTCGACATCGAGGAACACCGTGTCCAGGCCGAGCGCCTTGTTCATCGCACGCCGGCCCTTGGGCGGCAGCATCTGCGCGGCCTGGGCGGTGAACCGCAGCGGCGGCGGCACCGACACGTGGGTCTTCGGCTTGTTCAACGTCTTGACGATGGCCGCGGCGATGTCTTCGGGTTCGACGGGTTTGATCGCCCCGCCGGACTTGGTGCCCGCGATCAGTTCGGTGTTGGTGAACGGCGGCATGATCACCGAGACGTTCACCCCGTGCGGCGCCATCTCGTCGGCGAGCGCGGTGGTGAGCCCGACGACCGCGTACTTGGCGCCGACGTAGACGACCTGACCGGGCAGCGGTATGACGCCCGACAGCGACGCGATGTTGATGATGTGCCCGCTGCGGCGCTTGACCATGTCCGGCAGTGCGAGCCGGCAGCCGGTGAGCACCCCGTAGACGTTGACCTCCAGCGACGACCGGATGGACTGTTCGGTCTCGTCGAGGAAGGGGCCGACGGGCATCACGCCGGCGTTGTTGATCAGGACGTCGATGTGCCCGCCACCGTCGGTGCGGGCCTTGTCGAGGAACGTCGCGAACGACTCCTGGTCGGTCACGTCGAGGGGATAGCCCGACACCGGTCCGAGGTTGGTCAGCTTGGCGACCGAGGACTCCTGCAGCGCTACGTCGCGGTCGCCGATCACGACCCGCGCGCCGTGGGCGAGCAGCGCCTCCGCGGTGGCGTAGCCGATACCTCGGGCGGCACCGGTGATGGCGATGGTCTTGCCTCGGATGTTGTCCATGCGGCGAAACTTTACACGTGTCAAGTTTCTGTGGGAAGAGGCGTTCGGTCGGCCCGCAGAACGGGCATTGCGGTCCTGCGCTAGACATGTAGGTGATGTCCGGTCCGGTGAGGGGTGAGCTGCGGTGAGCGGCGCACCGCACGTCGCCGTGGCGCTGGAGGGGTACGGCTGGCACCCGCAGGCGTGGCGGCACAGCGCCGGCGCCCCTCCGGTCACCAGCGGCGGATACTGGGCGGAGCTGGTCGCCACCGCCGAGCGCGGACTGCTGGATTTCGTGACGTTCGACGACGCACTGGCCCCGCAACGCCGCAGGCGCCCCGAGATCGACCCGCGCTGGCTTGCCGGGCGGCCCGACGCGGTGCTGGTGGCGGCGCGGGTCGCGCCGCTGACACGCCACATCGGTCTGATCCCGGTCGCGACCACCACGCACACCGAGCCGGCCGCCCTGTCCGAATCCCTTGCCACACTTGATCACCTCTCGCAGGGGCGCGCCGGCTGGCAGGTCAGGATCAGCGCCTCGCGTCATGAGGCGCAGCTGTTCGGCCGTCGTGACCCCGACGACCTCGGAGACCTGTTCGCCCACGCTCGCGGCGTGGTCGAGATCGTTCGGACGCGCTGGGAGGGTGGGGGAGGCCGGCCGGTGGTGACCGCGCTCGCCCACACCCCCACCGTCTACGAGTTCGCCGCGGACAGTGCGGATCTCGTGTTCGTCACGCCCCGCGACGACGAGTCGCTGTCGACCATCCTCGCCGAGGTGCGGGAGGCCGGCGGGCACGAACTCCGGGTGTACGCCGACCTCTACGTCACGTTCACCGGGGTGGTGGACGAACGCTCGGACGCGCGGGTGTTCTCCGGTACCGCGGACGAACTCGCCGACACGATCGCCGGATGGCACCGCCACGGTGTGCACGGCGTCCGGCTGCGGCCCGCCGTCAACGCCGTCGATCTGCCCGTCATCGCCGACGAGGTGATCCCATTGCTGCAGTGCCGCACAGGGTTTCGCAGCACCTACCGCCCCGGGGAGACGCTGCGCGGCCGGCTGGGGATCGAGTCATGAACGTTCCGCTGTCCGTTCTGGATCTCGCACCGATCTGCGACGGTTCCGATGCGGCCACCGCGCTGCGCAACACCGTCGACCTCGCCCGGCACGCCGAACGCTGGGGCTACAGGCGGTTCTGGGTGGCCGAGCACCATTTCGTCGCGGTCGCGAGCACCGCGCCGGCGGTGCTGATCGGGCAGATCGCCGCCGCGACCCGGACCATCCGCGTCGGCGCTGCGGCAGTCCAGCTCGGTCAGACCACCGCGGTGGCGGTCGTCGAGACGTTCGGCATGCTCGACGCGTTCCACCCCGGCCGCATCGACCTCGGCATCGGGCGATCGGGCCGACGCGCCCGCCCGCCGCGCCCCGACGGGCAGAAGCGGACACCCAGACCGGTGCCGCCGTGGCGGGAGATCGACGGTGTCGTCATCCCGTCCCCGTTCGACCTCTCCACCCTGATGCGCAACCCGCGGCTGAAGGCCCGCATGTCGGTGCTGCAGCAACCGGGTGCGGTGTCACCGGAGTTCGCCGACCAGGTCGACGACATCCTCGCGCTGATCGCGGGACGCTATGAGATCGACGGGTTCGCCGCGCACGTCGTTCCGGGCGAGGGTTCCGCGCTGACGCCCTGGGTGTTCGGCAGCAGCAAAGGCGAGAGCGCGCGCGTCGCCGGCGCGCGTGGCCTGCCGTTCGTCGCGAGCTACCACCTCACGCCCGCGACGGCGCTCGATGCGGTCGACGTCTACCGTGCGCACTTCCGTCCCTCGGCCACGCTGACCGAACCGTACGTGGTGGTCTCGGCGGACGTCGTCGTCGCCGAGGACACCGCGACGGCCCGGCATTTGGCGTCCAGCTACGGCCACTGGGTGCACGCGATCCGCACCGGCGACGGCGCCGTACCCTACCCCGACCCGGACAGGGTCGCGCCGCTGCCCGACGAGCAGGCGGCGACGGTGAAAGACCGCACCGCAACACAATTCGTCGGTGATCCCGACGAGGTGGCGCACCGGCTGGAGGCGCTGCGGCGGGTCGCGGACGCTGACGAACTCGTGATCACCTCGGTCACGCACGGTCACGAAGACCGCCTGCGCTCACACCGTCTGCTCGCCGAACGCTGGGGTATCACCGGTGAAGGCTGAGCGGCGCAAGCACATTCACCTGGGTGCGCGCCTCCCTGCCTCGTTCGACTCGTGCGACTCGCTCGTCCACCTCGCCCGCACCGCCGAACGCGGCCAGTTCGACTTCGTCCTCGTCGACGACGGCGCGCGGCTGCGCGAACAGCGGTCCGACGCCCTGACGATGCTCGCGGCCCTGGCCGCCGTCACCGACCGGGTCGGGCTCGTCGGCACCGTCGACACCGGTGCCACCGAGCCCTTCGAGGTGGCGCGCAGAATCGCGACGCTCGACCATCTGTCCGACGGCCGGGCGGGGTGGCACCGCGCAGGGGCCGATGTCCGTCGCGCCTGGGAGTTCCTCGCCGTCGCCCGGTTGTTCTGGGACAGCTGGGCTGAGGACGCCGTGCTCGCCGACCACGACGCCGGCCGCTACGTCGACCCCGACCGGATCAGGGCCGTCGAACACCGCGGTCCGCACTTCGATGTCCGGGGTTTCGCGACGTTGCCGCGTTCACCGCAGCGCCACCCGGTGCTGGTTCAGGACGGTGACTCCGAGGACGGCACCGCATTCGCGGCCGCGCACGCCGACGCGGTGATCACCCCGCACGCCGGACTGGAGGCGCGGCAGCGGTACGTCGCCGACGTCAGGACGAAGGTGGCTGCGGCCGGCCGTAATCCGGACAGCGTCACGGTGTTCGCGCTGACAAAACTCTCCCCCGGGAGCCCCGCGAAGGTCGCCGACGAGATGGACCTCCACGTCCAGTCGGGCGCCTGCGACGGGTTCCTCCTCGTGCCCGACCCGACGCCGCACGGCCTCGACGAGTTCGTCGACGACGTGGTGCCGCTGCTGCAGGAGCGGGGGAGTCTGCGCACCGGCTACTGCGGTCACACGCTGCGGGACCACCTGGCGCAGCCGGCCCTATAGGCTTGGCGATGTGTCGCAGGCGACCGTGGGCTGGCTGTTGCTGGCCGCTGCGGCGGTGACCTTCGTCTTCGGTGGCGTCTCACGGCTGGTGATCGGCGCGCGGCGCGACAGCAGAGCGGTACGCATGGTCGTCCACACCTTCCGCCGCACGGGCATCGCCCGCGTGCTGTTCGGCCGTTTCGACGACGACGTGCTCGACGACGACGAACTCGACGCGATGATCCTGATGCCGTCGATCGTCGTCGCCTGCGGTCTGGTGCTGACAGCGATCTTCCTGCTGCTCTACCGCACGCTCGCCTGAGCCGCCTGCGCGGCGGCGTCGCGCACCGGACCCCGCCACAGCGGGCCGTGGCCCGGCAGGATCACCTCCGTATCCAGTGCGCCCAGCGTGGTGAGGCTGCGCCGGCAGGCGTCCTCGTCGTGGTTGAAGACCGACGGCAGCAGCTGAGGCCCGCGCCGTGACGCGACCGGGTGACCGGTGATCAGCGCGTCGCCGCTGACCAGAACCCCGTCCACGACGTAGGAGCAGTGCCCGCCGGTGTGCCCGGGCGTCGGAATGCACACCGGCGAGCCGGGTAGCGCCGCGGCGATGTGGTCGGTCAACGGCGCGGTGGACGCGATGCCGGCATGGGTCAGCGCTCCCTTGCCGATGATCGACACCGACCACTTCAGCCACGTCGGCTGCCAGGCATGTTTGGCGATGTCGAGCGGGGACGCCTGTTCCAGATGGTCCCGACGGGAGTGCGCGACCTCGTCGGCGTGGCAGTAGACCGGGGTGCCGTGGGTGGCCGCGAACCAGATCGCGGTGCCGAAGTGGTCGATGTGCGCGTGGGTCAACAGGATTGCGCGGACATCACCCACGCCGAAGCCGAGGCCGTGCAGTGACGTCAGCACCTCGTCACGGTGGCCGGGGAAGCCCGCGTCGATCAAGATCACGCCGTCGTCATCGCGCACGAGCGTCCAGTTGACGAGCTCGGTCCGGACGAAGTGGACGCGATCGGTCACGGCCGTGACGACGGGTGCCATGGGGCGAGTGTAGAAACTAACGTATGGCTGAACTGAAATTGGGCTACAAGGCGTCGGCGGAGCAGTTCGCGCCTCGTGAACTCGTCGAACTCGCTGTCGCCGCCGAAGAGCACGGCATGGACAGCGCCACCGTCAGCGACCACTTCCAGCCCTGGCGGCACGAGGGTGGCCACGCCCCGTTCTCGCTGGCATGGATGACCGCCGTCGGCGAGCGCACCACGCGGCTGCAGCTGGGCACCTCGGTGCTGACGCCGACGTTCCGCTACAACCCGGCCGTCATCGCCCAGGCGTTCGCGACGATGGGCTGCCTGTACCCGGACCGGATCTTCCTCGGTGTGGGCACCGGCGAGGCCCTCAACGAGATCGCCACCGGATACGAGGGTGAGTGGCCCGAGTTCAAGGAGCGTTACGCGCGGCTGCGCGAGTCGGTCCGGCTGATGCGTGAGCTGTGGCTCGGTGACCGTGTCGATTTCGAGGGCGAGTACTACAAGACCAAGGGCGCGTCGATCTACGACGTCCCCGAGGGCGGGATCCCGATCTACATCGCCGCGGGTGGACCGCAGGTCGCCAAGTACGCAGGGCGCGCCGGCGACGGATTCATCTGCACCTCGGGCAAGGGCGAGGAGCTCTACAAGGAGAAGCTCATCCCGGCGATGCGCGAAGGCGCTGAGGCCGCGGGCAAGAACCCCGACGACGTCGACCGGATGATCGAGATCAAGATCTCCTACGACACCGATCCGGAACTCGCGCTGGAGAACACCCGGTTCTGGGCGCCGCTGTCGTTGACCGCCGAGCAGAAGCACTCCATCGACGATCCGATGGAGATGGAGAAGGCCGCCGACGAGCTGCCGATCGAGCAGGTCGCCAAGCGCTGGATCGTGGCATCCGATCCCGACGAGGCCGTCGCGAAGGTCGCCGACTACGTCGACTACGGACTGAACCACCTCGTGTTCCACGCGCCCGGGCACGATCAGCGCCGGTTCCTGGAGCTGTTCCAGCGGGATCTGGAGCCGAGGCTGCGCAAGCTCGGCTGACATCCGCAGTCCGCGAGATGATCCGGATTCTCGCGACGCTGCTGGGCCTCGGTGCCCTGGCCGTCGCGGTGACGGGGTTCGCCGCCCGCTATCTGCCGATCGCAGGGCATCCTACGTTGATCCTGGCCGCGGCGGCGCCCTACCTGTCGGTGGCGGCGCTCGCGGCGATGCTGTTGTTCGTGGTCGCGCGGCGCTGGGTGCTCGCTCTGCTCGCCGTGGCGCTGACGGTTGCGCTGATGTGGGTCTATGTTCCTCGCTACCTACCGGGGCCGAGCGAGCAGACCGACGCCGTCGACGTGCGGGTGCTGACCTCCAATCTCGGTATGGGAGAAGCGGATCCGAGGCAGTTGGTCGCGCTGGCCGGCGCCGGTGCGGATGTGGTCGCGGTGCAGGAGTTGACACAGGAGGCCGCTGACGGCTTGTCGGCGGCCGGTATGGACACCGTGTTCCCGCACCGGGTGATCGTTCCCGCGCCCGGGGCGACGGGTATCGGCATCTGGAGCAGACACCCCATCGTCCATTCCGGACGGATCGACGGCTATGCGCTGCCGATGGTGGGCACGAGGATCCGGGTACCGGGTGTCCGCGTCGACGCGACGGTGCTGTCGGTGCACCTGGCCGCGCCGTGGCCGATGCCCATCGAGGACTGGAAGTCCGACTACGCCACGTTTCCCGACACGCTGCGCGAGATGGGCGTCGCCGCCGGCGCGGGTGCGGTGATCGTGGCGGGCGATTTCAACGCGACCTACGAGATGGCGCCGTTCCGGCGGTTGCTCGACGGGGGGTACTCCGATGCGGGCAACGAGTCCGGTGCCGGCCTGGCCCGCAGCTATCCGGCAGGTGGCATCGGTCTGCCCCTGATCGGCATCGACCACATCCTGATCAAGAACTGTGCGGCGGCGACCGCACGGACCGTGGTGGTGCCGGGCGCGGACCACCGGGGGCTGCTCGCCACGCTCCGGGTGCCGGTGGACATGACCGCGAGCTGAAGGGGTCAGCGGGGAGTACGGACGGGGTCAGGCAGGTCAGGTTTGCTGATCCGGTACAGCCGCCATTGCTCCTGGCCGAAGGCACCCTGCGCCGAGTGGACCAGGGTGCCGATCCCCGCGCCGTCGAACCACAGTGTGGGATATCGCATCTGCACTGTGTCCGGGGCTGCGTTGTAGGCCGGGTTGGTGACCAGGATGTACTGCACCCCGAAATCCCAGGGTCTGTTCAATGTTGCGGTGTAGTCGTAATCGGTGTCGATGATGAACTGTCGGGGTCTGTCCGAGGCGAGCCAGATCCCCCAGTTCATGAACGTGTCCATCAGGATCGCCCCATCCGGCAGTTGCCGTCTGTCCAGGTATCGGGCGAGGATCCGGTCGTCCACGCCGACCCGTCGATACCACTGCTCGTCCGCCGGATACTCGTCGGGGAGGACCAGCGACTTCAGCCCGAACTGCAGTTGGTGATTTCCGATGTCTTTGTTCAGCATCGACACCGCCGTCACAGGGAGCCCGACCACGAGCGACAACGCGAGCGTTGCGCCACCCAACCGTTGAGGCAGTGCGCGTGCGGTGATCTTGTCGCGGGGTGACATGCCCGGCGTGAGCCAGATCAACGCGACCACGATCACCATCGGCACGGCCGGCATGTAATAGCGAAACCACCCGAACGTCGTCTCGGTGTATGCGCCCCAGATGGAGAACGCCAGGATCCCCCCGAGTGTGAGGAGCGGAACCGCGATGTCGGCACGGCGCCGGTAGATCGCCATCGCAACCCCGACCGCGACGGCAATCCCCGCGAACGGCTGCATGGCGGTCAAGCGGACGGCTTGGGTGATCCAGTCCTGGTCCTCACTGAGGCTGTTCCGGGTCAGCGCTGTCGTCACCTGGCTCGCGTTGCCGTACTGGGATGTGAGCGTCGGGAACATCTGACCGGTCATGATCCAGCTGGCCAGCGCCCACGTCACGAAGGAAACCATCAACGGAAAAACCAGCACGATCACGTTGAGAATCGTCGACGAGAACCGTGCGCGGGTAGCGCGTGTCGTTGCGGTGATGACACCGACGAACAATGCCGCGCCGGCAGCCGCCACGATCACCTCGTAGCGTGCCAGGTAGCCCAAGCCCAGTGCGATGCCGGCGACAGCCAATTGCTGCACGCTTCGGGTGTCAAGCCACAACAGGAGATATCGCACGCACAGCAGGACGAAGAACAGAGCGGCGGCTTCACTCAGACCGGACCCGCCGTACGTGACCACCATGGGATGAAGAGCGAAAACCCCTACTGCCACAATCCGCCACGCGCTCGGGACGCCCCTGTCGATGGCGATCCGGCGGACGACCAGAGCGGCGCCCGCCATGAACGGTGCGCTCTGGAGTCCGCCCGCCAGGCCGTAGGTCTTGAGCTCCGGCCATATCCGGTGAAGCGGCAGCAAGGGGAGTTCGAGCAAGCTGGGCAAGGGGTTCCAGACGAAACCGATCGCCGACAGATGCGGGTGGCGGCTCATCAGAGCGAAGCCTGCATGCGCGACGCGACTCGGTCCGTCGCCGTCGAAGAGGTTGTATCTGACCGAAAGCACCGCGCTGACGGCAATGTAGAACGCGGTCAGTGAGACGAACAGTGCGCCGGCATACCACCTTTCGGTGGACGGGCTTCTCCCGACGGGATCAACTGCCACCGGTCCGACCTCGTCGGCGCCACAGCCGGCAAATGACGATCCAGCAGACGGCGATCGCCGCCACGGCGCCGACAGACACGGTCAGCCATATCCACCATTTCCAGCCATCGGCGAAGTCCGGTTGCGGCAGGATCGGACCTCCGGCGACCAACGCCAGGTTCACCGTCGTCCCGGCGGAACCGGTGGCGATCGTGTCACCGGTCAACGTCGCCCAGCGGTTCTCGAGGCGCCACACGTATTCCAAACTCTCATCGAGCAATTCCGGATCGTCGCCGGCGTCGAGGGCCAGCACCACTCGATCGTTGTGTGTGAACGCCTGGACGACACCGAGCGGGCCTTTGATGTCGATGTCGGTGACCGGGACGCCCTCGACGTTGACATTGGTGCCGGTGGAGAGCATCGGAGGAGCGACACCGGCAGTGGCGAGATCCTCGCTGGGGCCGACCATCAACCACCCGGTACCTCGCTGGGAAGCCTCCGTGAGGCCAATGAGCCGCGGACGGAGTGTGGTGGTCGTCTGCTGACCCATCAGATTGATTGCCTGCGAGGCGAAGCGGAGGTTCTCGGGACGGTCGACGGAGACGTCGAAGTCCGGCGAGAATGCCATCGGTAGCACCGGGAACCCGCCGCGATTCGCGTTTCCGGGATCGACGCTCACCGTCGACCTGGGATCAACGACGAATGTGATCCTGTCGGTGAGTGGCGCGCAAGCTTGCTGCGGGTTGTAGCGGAGCTCAAGAGAAAAGCCGGTACTCGAGGACACGGCCTCTCGTGGGACGTCGAAAGAGAGGTCGAGGAGCCCAGATTCGTCGAGGCGGTGTGAAGCCACCACCGCGCCGCCGGACCGAACGAGCACCGAGGCATCGCCCGAGACGACCGGAGTGTGGTTGGCCATCAATCGGATCCGCGCGTTGTCGATGGACCCCACGGCGAACGAGGTCGCATCGAATCCCAGGTACAGCATCGACATGCCCAACACCGAAGACTCCGCAGCCATCCCCAGTTGACCGAATGTCGCTGTGTAGGAGGCTGTTTGAACTTCGGCGGATGTCGAGTCCACGGAAGCATCGGGTGTCTGGGCCAATTCGAATCGGCGGTCGGCGAAGATGCTCACCTGCCGTTCCAGCTCATCACCGGTACCGGTGATGACGAGGGATGCTTCAGGCGTTCCGGCCCTGTCGACCGAGATTCCCGCGGTATCGCCGCGGCGTACGACGATCGTTCGCTGAGCCACCCCCGCTCGGGCCGTACCGAGATTGATGTCGGTGGTTATCGCGATACGTACGGGTATGGGTCGGTAGAGACGGGTCAATTGGGCGACGAGGGTGAGCGCGGCCTGTTGTTCGTCCGGGCCGGGGTCCGGTCCGAGAGCAACGGTGATGCGCTCGAGATAGCCGGGCAGGAAATCGGCGACCGTGCGGGGCAGTTCCGCCTCCCCGGAGTACGTCGTCCGCAGTTCGGTCAACGTCACTGCCGGCATGCTGGTGCAGCTGTCCGTGCGATCGTCGCCGCGACCGCGGAGCGCAAAGCGCACCCTCGTGACATTGTCGACGACCTTCGACCGAGAGATGTCCACCGCGAACGGGACAGAGTCGATTCCCGGCGGTATCGGGATGCTTCCGAGGAATGTGCCTTCGCGGTCGAGAATGTCGACACGTCCGGGGGTGTCGATGACGGACCCGATTCGGCCGGTCAGCCGGGTGGCCGTGACGCCCGGCGGAACCGGAAACTGGACATCCGCCGTCCGTTCCACCCCGACCAGTTCCAGTTGATTGGAGAGGCCCAGCTGAGTCCAGCCCACATCAGTCGACGATCCGGGTATCGAGTGAACGGTCGGGCTGAGAGTCAAGGCGGTCGAAGCGACCAGGGCGATCGCCACGGCGAGACGACCGGCTCTCGCGATTAGGGATCGCATGTCAGAGGACCCGCCCCGCGGGGACCTGGTTCGATAGGCCGTGCACAGTCTTCTCCCAAAAGTGTGGTCGTGTCACGAGTTGAAGGATTGCCTTCATGGCGGCAATGGACTGAAGCACCCAGTACAGCGGAACGAGAATGGCCGCCCACCAGAGGTGCGGCTTTCCCAGATGCTGCAAGACGATCAACCCGAGGTAGACAGATAGGGGAGCTCCGACCAGATACATCGTCAGGTAGACGTAGTAGGTCAGCGTCGGAAAAGCCATCTCGACGAATTGCGGCCGGCCGAGGATCCAGGTCGCCATGGTCGACCAGAAAATGAGGTTCATGACGGCCACGAGGGGCACGGCTCCGGTTATGTTCAGCAGCCGCAGAATGCCTTTGCCGCCGATCTGCGACCACAGGGCGGCCGGATGGCGAAGGTGTACCAGCATGGTCTGCAGATAACCCTTGTACCACCGCGACCGCTGCCGGATCCAGTTCAGGACATCGGAATTCGCTTCCTCCAGCGTCACCGAATCCAGAATCCGGGTCCGGTATCCGGCGCGGGCGAGCCGGACCCCGAGGTCGGCGTCCTCGGTGACGTTGAACTCGTCCCAGCCTCCGATGGCGCGCCACACGGAGGTGCGCATGTGGTTGGAAGTGCCGCCCAAAGGCACGACGCAGCCGGCGGCTTCGACGGCGGGAAGCGTCATGCCGAACCACTGGTCGTATTCCATCGAGAACCATCGCGTGAGCAGGTTCTGCTCTTCGTTGAAGTAACCGAGGCGGGCCTGGAGGCAACCGACGTTGTCGGGCAGCTGTTGAAACGCCACAACGGCTTTGCGCAATTGGAGAGGGTCAGGGATGTCCTCGGCGTCGTAGATGGTGACCATTTCGCCCTTGAGCCCGGGTGTGGCCATTCCGTAGTTGCACGCCTTGGGTTTGGTCTTGGGTTGGCTGTTCGGAACCAGGATCAGGCGCACGGCTTCCAGCTCGGTTGTCGCCATCGCCCTACGCGTCGCGATGTCGTCTTCTTCGACCAGCAGCAGGATTTCGAGCTTGTCCTTCGGATATTCGAGTCGTCCGACTCCCGCGATCAGGTTGTGGACGATCGACGGCTCGTTGTAGACCGGAAGAAGAACCGTGTACACGGGCAGCTGATTGTCGGGGACAGCCCGTGCCTCCTCGTCGCTGATCGTGAGAAGGCTGGGTGAGCGCAGGCCTTGGACCAAGAGCCAGTGGCGGTCGATCGTCGAGGCGAGGTACAGGGCGGCCAGCACGGTGGTGACCGCCGGCAGCACGAGGTGCGGTGCGAGTACACCGGTCGCCGCCACTCCCAGAATGCCGGACACACCGAGGATGACCGATCCGTCGGTGGTCACCCTCCTCGCCGAAAGATCCTCGGGCAGGCGGCTTCCCGGGGTGTAGCTATGCACGAGCAGCGGCGTGTGCGAGCAGGCTGTCGGCGATCTCGGTCGCGTGCCGGACGACGACATCGTCCACCCGGCCTGGATCGTCGGCCTGCTGGCGGCCGATCCACAGCGCGGGGCTGAGCAAGGTGTCGACCACTTCGAGACCCGTCGGCGCGGGAGGTGGGGTCGCCGACTCGGCGACGTTCTGGTTCACGACCACGGTGACCTGCTGATAGCCGGAGTCGGTTCGCCAGTCCCAGGTGAGTGCGTACCACTGCGGGGTCGTGGTGTCGATCGCCGTATCGGCATTGCTGAATACTGCGCGGACCTCGACCGGTGCGGTGCTCTGCAGTCCGCTGGCCGGAACGAAGTTCAGCGGACGGGTGCTCGGATACCAGACGGTGTCGCGGTGGTCGTGCAGCGAAGCCAGGTTGCTTGTCGTGATGACGTCGACGGCCGCAGCCGGAAGCCCGACGGCGACCGGCACCCGGTAACGGACGAATCGCGCGTTCGGGCCGAGGAACCGTTCGGCCTCCGGGAGTTCCTGCTCGGCGTAGAGGCCCGACTTCGCGATCCAGTCGCCCTGCACGGCCGCCGGTTCGCGGATCGGCGCCGGGGAGGTGTGCACGACCGCCACCGCGAAGGCCAGCAGAACCAGCGCCAGCAACGATTTCCACGACCGCACCGGGTATGCCGGCATCTCCCCGGTGGCACCGGCGTCGGGCCCGACCCACCGTCGCATACCGACGTGGACCACGACGGGCAGGACCGCCGCCGCGACCGCGACCGTTCCGAACAGCGGAAGCGTGCCGAGCAGTACCGACCCCAGTCCCCAGCCCCCGATCAGGCACACCGACGTCGCGGCGAGTCGTTTGAGGCGGGGCGCCCGCGCTCCGGCCAGGTACACCGCGGTCGCCCCGTAGCAGACGGTCAGCGCGGCGACGGCGGAGTCGGAGCCGCCGAGCATGCCGGCAGCCAGGGTGAACAGGACTGGGTTGCAGCCGATCACCGTGAACAGCCATACCCGCCACATGCGCGCCGTGTGCCGCGCACCGAGGAAGATCGCCGTGGCACAGACCGTCCACAGGGCGGCCCCCAGCAGATCGAGCCGGAACGCCGCCGCCAGCGTCTCGAAACGCGTCGACACCAGCGCGATGCCGGCGAAGCCGATCGGACCCAGGATCGACACGAACAGCCAGTCGGACTCGTTGTCGTTGACACCCGGCGGCGGCCACCGGTAGGCGGAGGCGATCAGCAGTGCCAGCAACGGGGTCAGGGCGAGCATCGGCGTGCGCGACCCCGCCACGGCGTCGGCGACGAGTCGTCCGATATCGAGTCCGTAGCCGATCAGCACCAGCACCGCGATGGCCGTGACCCGTTCGCGGAAACCCCAGCGGACATCGATGTGGGGGAGCTTGACCGTCGGCGACGGGTGGTTGCTTGTGGTGACGGGTCGCGGACCTTCGATCACGCGAAGGTTACGCCGCAAATTTGCTGTAGTAGTCACTGTCTGCCGTTTTTTGATAGAAGGACCGGGTACTTGATCATGTCAGAGCAGTTCAGAAGCCGCAAGCCGAAATTTGGCGAAAATGTCAATTTGATGAACTAGTTTTTGCGCGGATTACATCAGCGCGTGGCATTGAATGGATGTTCGGCAGGCTAGCAATGTTGCCGAACGGGGGGCGGGTGCGCGCGACGGCACAATTTGGCAGGCTTTGGGACGTGCCCGACGCTGCGAAGACGACCATCTCCGCCATCTACGTGGCGTCGCCGGAAGGTGACACCGGGAAGTCGACCATCGCGCTGGGCATTCTGCACCGCCTGGCCGCCACCGTCGCCCGTGTCGGGGTCTTCCGGCCCATCACCCGCGGCGACGGGGCGCCGCGGGACTACATTCTCGAACTGCTGCTCGACCAGACCACCGCGGGCCTGCCCTACGAGGACTGCGTCGGGGTCACCTATCACCAGCTGCACGAGGATCCGGAGGCCGCGCTCGCCGAGATCGTCGACCGATTCCACGCGGTGGCCGACCGGTGTGACGCCGTGCTCGTGGTGGGCAGTGACTACACCGACGTCGCCGCACCGAGCGAGTTGTCGGTCAACGCCCGCATCGCCGCCAACCTCGGGGCGCCGGTGGTGCTCGCCGTCAAAGCCAAGGGACGCACCCCCGAACAGGTGGCGCAGGTCGTCGAGCTGTGCGTCGACGAGATCGCCGCGCAGCACGCCCACACCGCAGCGGTGGTGGCCAACCGCTGCGACCCTGCACAGCTGGTCGAGGTCGGCGAGGCGCTGACGAAGATCGAACCGCAGAGCTACGTGCTGCCCGAGGAGCCGCTGCTGGTGGCGCCGTCGGTCGCCGAATTGCAGGCCGTCGTCGAAGGTGCTGTGGTGCAGGGGGATCCAGCGCTCCTGCATCGGGAGGTGCTCGACGTCCTGGTGGCGGGCATGACGGCCGAGCACGTCCTCGAACGGCTCACCGAAGGCGGCGTCGTCATCACCCCGGGCGACCGGTCCGACGTCGTCCTCGCCGTGCTCAGCGCGCATGCGGCCGAGGGCTTTCCGTCGCTGTCCGGGGTGATCCTCAACGGCGGCCTGCCGCTGCACCCGGCCATCGACGGCCTGGTCGCCGGTCTCGGGCAGCGCCTGCCGATCGTCGAGACCCGGTTCGGCACCTTCGAAACCGCGAGCCGTGTCGCCGCGACCCGCGGCCGGGTCACGTCCCAGTCCCATCGCAAGATCGACACCGCGCTGACGTTGATGGACACCTACGTCGACACTGCCGAACTCCTCGCTCACCTGGCCCTGCCGATCCCGTCGGTGGTCACCCCGCAGATGTTCACCCACCAACTCCTTGAGCGGGCGAGCGCGGACCGGCAACGCATCGTGCTGCCCGAGGGCAACGACGACCGCATCCTGCGAGCCGCCGGACGTCTGCTGCAGCGCTCGGTCGCCGATCTGACAATCCTCGGCGACGAGAGCCAGGTCAGGGCGCGCGCGGCTGAACTCGGCGTCGACCTGTCCCACGCCGCGGTGCTCGATCCGAAGACCAGCGAGCTGTGCGACCGGTTCGCCGAGCAGTATGCCGAGCTGCGTAAACACAAGGGAGTGACCCTCGACCGGGCTCGCGAGGTCATCCACGACGTCTCCTACTTCGGCACCATGCTCGTACACAACGACATGGTCGACGGCATGGTGTCAGGGGCCCGCCACACCACCGCGCACACCATCCGGCCCGCGTTCGAGATCATCCGGACGGCGCCCGGGGTCTCGACGGTGTCGAGCATCTTCCTGATGTGTCTGGCCGACGAGGTGCTGGCCTACGGCGATTGCGCGATCGTGCCGGATCCGACCGCCGAGCAGCTCGCCGACATCGCGATCTCCTCGGCCCGCACCGCCGCGCAGTTCGGCATCGAGCCGCGGGTCGCGATGCTGTCCTACTCGACGGGCACGTCGGGGACCGGTGCCGATGTCGACAAGGTCAGGCAGGCAACGGAACTGGTGCGCTCCCGGGAACCGGATCTGCCGGTGGAGGGACCGATCCAGTACGACGCCGCCGTGGAACCGTCGGTCGCCCAGACCAAGATGCCCGACTCGACGGTGGCGGGCCGGGCCACGGTGCTGATCTTCCCGGATCTGAACACCGGCAACAACACCTACAAAGCGGTGCAGCGCAGCGCCGGCGCGATCGCGATCGGGCCCGTCCTGCAGGGACTGAACAAGCCCGTCAACGATCTGTCACGCGGCGCGCTGGTGGAGGACATCGTCAACACCGTGGCGATCACCGCCATCCAGGCTCAGGGGGTTCCCCGATGACACGCACGGTACTCGTGCTCAACTCCGGCTCGTCATCGGTGAAATACGCAGTCCTGGAACCTGATTCGGGTGTGCTGATCGCCGACGGCATCGTCGAGCGGATCGGCCAGGATGGCGGGGCGCGCGACCATGCCGCCGCGATGAAAGAGGTGTTCGACTCCCTGGCCGCCGACGGACACCAGCTTGAGGACCTCGGTCTGATGGCGGTCGGACACCGGGTGGTGCACGGCGGTCCGGACCTGTACCGGCCGACCATCGTCGACGAGGCTGTCATCGATCGACTCAAGGAACTGGGTCCGCTTGCCCCGCTGCACAATCCGCCGGCCGTCCTGGGGATCGAGGTCGCGCGCGACGCGCTGCCCGATCTGCCGCACGTCGCGGTGTTCGACACCGCGTTCTTCCACGACCTGCCCGCCGCCGCGGCAACGTACGCGATCGACGCCGAGGTGGCCCGCGACTGGAACATCCGCCGCTACGGCTTCCACGGCACGTCGCACCAGTACGTCAGCGAGCAGGCCGCGGCGTTCCTGGACGTGCCGCTGGAGTCGTTGAGCCAGATCGTCCTGCATCTCGGCAACGGCGCATCGGTCTCGGCGATCGTCGGCGGACGACCGGTGGAGACCTCGATGGGGTTGACACCGATGGAGGGGCTGGTGATGGGAACACGTTCCGGCGACGTGGATCCCGGCGTGATCTTCTATCTGTGGCGCGAGGCCGGGATGCCCGTCGAGGACATCGAGTCCATGCTCAACCGGCGTTCCGGGGTGCGGGGACTCGGCGGTGAGGTCGACTTCCGGGAGCTGCACCGCAGGATCGAATCCGGCGACGACGCAGCGGAACTGGCGTACGAGGTGTACATCCACCGGCTGCGCAAGTACATCGGCGCCTACCTCGCGATACTCGGGTCGGCCGACGTCATCACCTTCACCGCGGGGGTCGGGGAGAACGACGCGGTCGTCCGGCGCGACGCACTGACGGGCCTGGCCGCGTTCGGCATCGAGATCGACGAGCACCTCAACGACAGCCCGGGCAGGGGCGCCCGGCGCATCTCGGCCGACGGCGCCCCGACGACGGTGCTAGTGATACCCACCGACGAGGAGCTTGCGATCGCTCGGGCGTGTACGGGCGTACTTGGCGCTCGACCCGGTGACGGGTAGTTCCCGCTGCGGATCGCACACCCGCAGCAGGCGCCGGACATGCGGGCCGGCGAGCAGCTGCCAACGCACGCCACGGCGGTGGCACACCACGTTGACGTTGAACAGAGCGGCAAAGCCGGACGCGGCGAAGAACTCGACGGTCTGCAGGTCCACGATGAGCTTGCGGGAATCGCCGATACGTTTCTCGATGTAGTGGGCCAGCGGCATGTTGTTGGTGGCGTCGATCTCGCCGTGGATGGTCACCAGCACGGTCGTCGGCGGCAACTCGCACGCCGAGAACGTGGCGCGGTGGTGCTCCTCGCGGAGCTCGAACGATGTCGGATCCGGCCGGAACACCCTCTGGGTGCTCGAAGGCGGTAAGGCTTCCGATATGGCCATATGCATTTCCCCTCAGACGAACGGAAATTCGCACTGTGGGTGAGGTCAATGGATCGGCCCTGGGGGTTCAACGCTGCGCCGATGACATCACCGTGTGTAGTGGAGTCACCGTACTACGGAATTCGTGGCCTGACCATATGTCGATGTGAATTCCATGCGTGTACTCCTACCAGGAGTTATCCCGGCAGCGAGGCGGCATTGCGGGGGGTGGGCACGGGCCTGACGGACATCTCGGAACGGCCAGCAACGGAATCCGTCGTTGCTGGAATCGACGCTCAGAACGTGGACATCGGCCGCACGCTGTTGGCCAGATCGACCAGCGCGTAGCGGTGCGCCTGCGTCGGCGCCACCCGGGCCAGGCTGCGCAGGGACGCCTCCACGCCGAGCTGCAGCCCGTGCTCGGTGAACGGGAAACCGAGGATGTGGTTGGTGCTGGCCGTATTGTCGGCAAGCCAGTCCATCGCGGTGCCGAGGACCAGTGCGCGGATCTGCAGCACGCGGGGTTCGGTGTCGGGCAGTGCCTCCACCCGTCGCGCGGCGCTGCGGATGTGCTCCTCGGTGATCTCGCTGGTGGACCGCCCGGACAGCAGCGTCACCGCGCTGGTGAGCCGCGCGGTGGTGAAATGCCTTGAGGTGGCGGGGACTTCGTCGAGGGTGCGGACGGCGCCCTCGCGGTCGCCCTCGGCGGACAGCGCGCGGGCGAGTCCGAACCCGGCGGAGATCACCCCGTGGTCGGTGTCCCAGACGGTCTTGTAGAACGTGCGCTCATCGGAGGCACCGGCGAGCTCGGCGGTGGCGGCCAGCGCCAGCTTGGGCGCCAGTTCGCCGGGAAGGGTGTCCAGGACCTGCGTGAAATGCTTTGTCGCCGAGTCGTAGTCGGCGGTGAGCAGTTCAGAGACCGCGCGGAACCAGACCAGCCGCCAGCGCCAGCCGACCCGCTCGGCGAGGTCGTCGAGCTTGCGGGTCGCCTTGGCGACATCGCCGAGGTCGAGCAGCGCGCGCACCTCCATCAACGGCAGCTCGACCGACTGGCTCAGATCGACGCCGTCGGAATCCAGGGCGCCGTGCCGCACCGCGCGCAGCGAATCCAGCGTCTGCACAGGCTGACTCAGCAACGTCGCCGAGAGCACGGTGGCCCCGACGTCGGTGGGGTCCACCAGCGGCACCTGCAGCGCCTTGACGATCTCCTGTGCCGTGAGCTTCTCCGAGTGCACCTGACCGTCGAGGTAGACGTCGGTGTGCGCGACCAGCAGATCGACACCGAAGGTGGATCGAGACGGGCTGAACATCGTCGACAGGCCGGGACGCGGCACCCCGGTGTCACTGGCGACCACCTCGCGCAGCACACCCATCAACTGGCTGGAGAGTTCCTCGGCGGTCTGGAAGCGCCGGCGCGGATCCGGGTCGATCGCGCGGCGCAGCAGCCGGCCGAACGAGTCGTACTCCTCGAGGACCGGGTTGTCCTCCGGCAGACCGTCGAGATAGCGGCCCTTGCGGGTCGGCAGCCGCATCGTCAGAGCCGCCAGCGTGCGCCCCACGGTGTAGATGTCGGTGGCCACGGTCGGCCCGGTCCGCACGATCTCGGGCGCCTGGTATCCCGGCGTCCCGTACAGGTAGCCGAACGAGTTGATCCGCGACACCGCACCGAGATCGATGATCTTGAGCTGGTCCTCGGTGACCATGATGTTCTCGGGTTTGAGGTCGTTGTAGACCAGGCCCAGGGAGTGCAGATAGCCCAGCGCGGGCAGGATCTCCAGCATGAAGCCGATCGCCTCGGCCGCGGGCAGGCGGATCCGCGAGCTGTGTTTGAGCAGGGTCGCCTGCTTGAGGGAGGTGCCGCCGACGTACTCCATCACGATGTAGCCGACCGGATTGCCGTGCTTGTCCTCGTGTTCGACGAAGTTGTAGATCTTCACGATTCCCGGATGGGTCACCTCGGCGAGGAACTGCCGCTCGGCCATCGCGATCGCCTGCGCCTCGGCGTCGCCGGAGTGCACGAGGCCTTTGAGCACCACCGGTCGGTCGTTGACGTTCTTGTCGAACGCCAGATACACCCAGCCCAGCCCGCCGTGGGCGATGCAGCCCTTGATCTCGTACTGGTCGGCGACGATGTCACCTGGATTGAGCTGCGGCAGAAAGGAGTACGCGCTGCCGCAGTGCGGGCACCAGCCCTCCGACAGTGCGCGGCCGTCCTTGGTCGACCGGCCGACGGGCCTGCCGCAGTTCCAGCAGAAGCGTTTCGACTCGGCGACCACCGGGTCGGTCATCAAGGCGGCCAGCGGATCCCGCGCGGGCACCCGCGGGATCTCCACCAGCCCGCCGCCGAGCCTGCGCGTCGGGGACAGGTGGCGCGTGATCGTCGTCGCGGTGTCCTGCGGCTCGGTGTCCCCGCTGTGCACGAGTGCGTCGCTGTCGTCGTCGTCATCGTCGAAGTGCGGACGGAACACGGCCTGGGTGGCCATCGGCCGCAGTGTCGCCATCGAGTCGTCGGCCAGGTCGGCGAAACCGGCGGGCTGGGTCCCCGGACCGTCCTCGGGTTCGGTGTCGGGATCGATGTCGTCCGGGTACTCGCTCAATCCGTGTACCTCGCGACCGGAGGTGCGGGCGCCGGACCCAGCACGGTCAACCACTTGCGGTACAACGTGTTCCACGTGCCATCGCGCCGAATGCGTTGCAGTGTTCCGTTCACGTAGCGCACCAGACCGGTGTTCTGCAGGTTGACGCCGATGCCGTAGGGCTCCTCGTTCATCGACGGTCCGACGATGTGCAGATACGGATCCTGGGACACCAGCCCGGCCAGGATCGCGTCGTCGGTGCTGACGGCGTCGACCTGACGCTGTTGCAACGCCACCAGGCAGTCGGCCCACGTGACGACCCCGACGATCAGCGGCGGCGGACTGATCTGCTGGATCCGCTCCAGCGACGTCGTGCCCTTGGCGACACACACCCGCTTGCCCGAAAGATCGCTCGACTGACGGATGTTCGAGTCGCGCGGGGCCAGGATGCGCTGATTGGCGATCAGGTAGGCGGTCGAGAAGTTCACCAGCTTCTTGCGCTCACAGGTGATGGTCATGGTCTTGACGACGACGTCGACCTGATTGTCGCGCAGCGCGTCGACGCGGTCGGCCGACGACAGGATGCGGTACTCCACCTGCGACGGGGTGCCGAAGATGTCGCGGGCGATCTCGCCGGCGATGTCGACGTCGAAACCGGTGATCTCCCCGGTGATCGGGTCGCGGAAGCTGAACAGGTTGCTGCCGATGTCCAACCCGACGATCAGCCGGCCGCGGGCCTTGATGTTGGCGACCGCGGCGTCGGCCTCCTCCTGGGTGGCGAACGGCCGCAGGCTCGCCCGCGGATCACAGTCGGTGTCGGCGGGCGTCGCCGGCCGCGCGGGCACCGGCGGCAGCTCCTCGAGACCCGCCGGTGTCGGCGGGGCGAGCGTCACCGTCGGCGTCGGGACCACCGGCAGCGCCTGCGCGCAACCGCTCAGCATCACGGCGGTCGCCAGCGCCGCACCGACGCGCCGAAGCGCTCGCTTACTCATCAGGGTTGGTTTCTTCTTCGCGCAAGCGCTCATCAGCGGTACTCACTCAATCTCGGCCAGATCCCCAACGCCACCGACACCGCCGCCACCACCGACAGCAGCGCCGCACCCACCGTCGCCCCGGAGAGCACCCTGCGCGCGTTGACGATGTCGCTGCGCAGCTGGGTGCGGCTCTGATCGATACCCCGGGTCAACGCCTCGTCGATCTTGTCGAACGCGGGCGTCGCATCGTCCTCACCGGTGCCGAGGGCGACCTGCGTCGCCGCCTGGTAGTTGCCCACCGCGATGTAGGCGGTGATGCGGTCGTCGGCCGCGCGCCACCGGTCCAGCAGCGCCTCCGCGTCGGCGAGATCGCTCTTGTCGATCGAGTCGTCGCGTGCGACGTAGCGGGCGAGCTGCTGCTTCATCTCGTCGATGCGCTGGTAATAGGACTGTTTGCGGATGTCCTCGTCACCGCGCCGGATCAGCGACAGTGTCTCGTCGGCGCGGGCCTGCTGGGCGGTGATCGCCAGCGTCGTGACCGTCTTGAGCGATTCGGCCGCCGTCTCCTTGGCGCTGCGGCTGTCGGCGGTGGAGATGATCAGCGCGGTGCCGACCCACATCAGCATGATCAGCACCGCGAGACCGCCCGCGACGAAGCCGATGTTCACCCGCCGGCGGGTGCGTTTGGCCAGCCAGCGGTTGGCGAACACCCCGAACAGCAACGTCGCGGTCACCACCAGGATCACCGGGATCGGGATGCGCGTCGACGCCGTCGTCTCCGCGTCGACCCGCGCAGAGGTCTCCTCGTAGAGGCGCTGTGCGTCCGGCAGGATCTGCAACTGCATCAGCGCCGAGGCTTCCGACAGGTACGAGGAGCCGACCGGGTTGCCGGCACGGTTGTTGGTCCGCGCGGTCTCGACGAGACCCGTGTACACCGCCAGTCGCGCGTTGATGCGGCCCAGCAACTGGACGAGAGACTCCTCGGTGAGCCCGCTCGACGCGCGCGTGACCGCGACGGAGGCATCGGTGATGGCCTGTTCGTAGCGCTGCCGCACCGGACGCGGCTCAGCCCCGGCGATGAACGCGGTGGCCGCGGCGGCGTCGGCCACCGACAGCGTGGTGTAGAGCTGTCCGGCGGCGAACGCGAGCGGCTCGGTGTGGTTGAGCACGGCGGTCAGCGCCTGCTGACGGTCGTTGATCGTCGTCGACGTCGCGAACGCGCTGGCGATCACCAGCGCGGCCAGCACCATGCCGATCGACAGGATGCGGCCGGGAGTGGTCCACAGGAACCACCACCGCGGATGCGACGGCGCCGTCGGTGACCGCGACGCGAGAGGTTCGGTCGACGGGTGCGCCAACTCCACAGTCACGTCTGCGCGGACCTCATCCTGGTCTCGTTCTCTACGGCGGTCGTTCACGAACTATATAAAAGAATTCTAAGAGCTCGGGTTGCGACGCGTGCGGAATCAGGTGCCCCGAATTCGCAGACCGTTACCTAAGCTGGTCCTCGTGCGTGGCGACGGTGACGGCTGGGTGGTGTCGGCCTCGGGCGCCGCGTTCTGGGGCAGGCACGGTGCGGCGGGGCTTCTGCTCCGCGCGCCGGGCCCGAACGGAGCACCGGCGGTGCTCCTCCAGCACCGGGCGCCGTGGAGCCACCAGGGCGGGACGTGGGGACTGCCGGGCGGTGCCCGCGACAGCCACGAGACCCCCGAACAGGCCGCGGTCCGCGAAGCCGAAGAGGAGGCCGGGCTCTCGCCCCACCAGCTGACCGTGCGCACGACGGTCGTCACCGCCGAGAACTCCGGATGGACGTACACGACCGTCATCGCCGATGCCACCGAGCAACTCGTCACCGTCCCGAACCGGGAGAGCGCCGAACTGCGCTGGGTCGCCGAGGACGAGGTCACCGACCTGCCGCTGCACCCCGGGTTCGCGGCGAGCTGGGCCCGGCTGCGCGAGGTCACGGCGCTGATTCCGCTGATGGTCAATCCGCAGCGCTGATCACACCGCGGAGTCGAGCATCCCGGCCAACTGTTCGGCCGCCGCCCGCGGATCCTCGGCCGCGGTGATCGCACGCACCACGACCACCCGGCGTGCCCCGGCGTCGAGCACGTCGGGCAGCCTCTGTGCGTCGATGCCGCCGATCGCGAACCACGGCTTGGCGGTGTTCAGTGCGGCGACCTCCCGCACCAGGTCCAGCCCGGGAGCGGCGCGTCCCGGCTTGGTCGGCGTCGGCCAGCACGGGCCGACACAGAAGTAGTCGACATCCTCGGCGATCGCGGCCTCGGCCTGCGCGAGGTCGTGGGTGGACCTACCGACCACCCGGTCGCCGACGATCTGTCGCGCCACCGTCAGAGGCAGGTCGTCCTGGCCCAGATGCAGCACCTCGGCCCCGGACGCCCGCGCGATATCGGCACGGTCGTTGACCGCGACCAGCGCGTTGTGCCGGCGTGCCGCCTCGGCGAGGACGTGGAGGGCGTCGATCTCCGCGCGGGCCTCCAGCGGGCCGAAGGCCTTCTCGCCGGGCGAGCCCTTGTCCCGGAGCTGGATGATGTCGACACCGCCGGCCAGCGCGGCGTCGGCGAAGTCGGCGAGGTCGCCGCGCTCGCGGCGGGCGTCGGTGCACAGGTACAGGCGGGCACCCTGCAGGCTCGGGGATTCGGGCACGGTCGAAACGGTAGCGGTGAGCCGACGTAGGCTGGAACGCGACCACACGGGAGTCCCGGGAGCGGGGACTGAGAGTGGGCCCGCCGGCTCTTACCGTCGCACCTGATCCGGATCATGCCGGCGAAGGGAGTACGAATGCCGGCGCACACGCGCGGACGACTGGCCGTCATCGGCGGGGGCGTCATCGGACTCGCGGTGGCCCGTCGCGCCGCGCTCGACGGATGGGCCACGCGGGTCCACCGGACAGAGCAACCCGGCGCGTCGTGGGTCGCCGGTGGGATGCTCGCCCCGCACAGCGAAGGGTGGCCCGGCGAGGAACAGTTGCTCACGCTCGGGCTCGAATCGCTGCGACTGTGGCACGAACAGTTCCTCGGCAGTCTCCCCGCTCAGGTGGTGACCGCGCGCGAATCCCTGGTGGTCGCCGTCGACCAGGCCGACGCCGCGGACCTCAGGACGGTCGCCGCGTGGCTGTGCGCGCAGGGCCATCCGGTGACGCCGACGACCTCGGCCCGTGACCTGGAACCTCTTCTCGCGCAGGGAATCCGGCACGGATTCAGTGCCGACACCGAGCTCGCGGTGGACAATCGCGCGGTGGTCGCCGCGCTGGCCGAGCAGTGTGAACGCCTCGACGTGCGGTGGGCGCCGCCCGTGGACTCGCTGGCGGAGACCGCGGACGCCGACGCCGTGGTGATCGCCAACGGCATCGACGCGCCCGCGCTGTGGCCGGGTCTGCCCGTGCGCCCGGTCAAGGGTGAGGTGCTCCGGTTGCGCTGGCGCCGTGGATGTCTGCCGGTTCCGCGCCGCGTCGTGCGGGCCCGGGTGCGGGGACGGCAGGTGTACGTCGTGCCGCGCCCCGACGGGGTGGTGGTCGGCGCCACCCAGTACGAACACGGCCGCGACACCGCGCCGACGGTCGGGGGTGTGCGCGATCTGCTCGACGATGCGTGTGCGGTGATGCCCGGGCTGGGGGAGTACGAATTCGCCGAGGCGGCTGCGGGTCTGCGGCCGATGACGCCGGACAACCTGCCGCTCGTCAGCAGGCTCGACGAGCGCACGCTGGTCGCGGCGGGACACGGCCGGTCGGGTTTTCTGCTGGCGCCGTGGACGGTGGAGAAGATCGCCGCCGAGCTGGAAGGAGCGATGGTCATGGAGGTCGCCGAATGAAGGTCACATGCAACGACGAAGCGGTCGAGGTCGACGACGGCACCACCGTCACGCAGCTGCTGGGCCTGCTCGGTATCCCCGAGAAGGGCATCGCGGTCGCGGTGGACTGGGCGGTGATCCCACGCTCCCACTGGGACACCGCGCTGACCGACGGCGCCAAGGTGGAAGTGGTCACGGCGGTGCAGGGTGGCTGAGTTCGGCACCGGCAAGCTGTCCATCGCGGGCCGGGAGTTCGGCTCGCGGCTGATCCTCGGCACCGGCGGCGCGGCCAACCTCGCGGTGCTCGAGGCCGCGCTCGTGGCGTCGGGCACCGAACTGACCACCGTCGCCATGCGGCGCATCGACGCCGACGGGGGCACCGGTGTGCTGGATCTGCTCACCAGGCTGGGCATCACCCCGCTGCCCAACACCGCGGGGTGTCGAGGTGCGGCCGAGGCGGTGATGACCGCGCAGCTGGCCCGCGAGGCGCTGCAGACGAACTGGGTCAAGCTCGAGGTGATCGCCGACGAGCGCACGCTGCTGCCCGATGCGGTCGAACTCGTCAGGGCCGCAGAGCAACTGGTCGACGACGGATTCGCCGTGCTGCCCTACACCAACGACGACCCGGTGCTGGCCCGCCGGCTGGAGGCGACCGGGTGTGTCGCGGTCATGCCGCTCGGCTCGCCGATCGGCACCGGGCTGGGGATCGCCAACCCGCACAACATCGAGATGATCGTGGACAGCGCGCAGGTGCCGGTGATCCTGGACGCGGGCATCGGCACCGCCAGCGACGCCGCGCTGGCGATGGAACTCGGTTGCGACGCCGTGCTTCTCGCCTCCGCCGTCACCCGCGCCGCCGATCCGGCGGCGATGGCCGCCGCGATGTCGGCGGCGGTGCGGGCCGGGCATCTGGCCCGGCACGCCGGCCGGATCCCGAAGAGGTTCTGGGCGCACGCGAGCAGCCCGGCATTCGAGTGAACAGGTATGTGGCCCTGGGCAGTTCGATGGCCGCCGGACCGGGCATCGGGCCGCGGGCGCCGGGATCACCCCGCGCGGCAGGACGATCGGCGCGCAACTATCCGCATCTTGTCGCCGACGCGCTCGGCCTCGACCTGGTCGACGTCACGTACTCCGGTGCGACGACGGCGCACGTGCTCACGGAGTCCCAGCGCGGCGTCCCGCCGCAGATTCGGGCCCTCGACGGCAGCGAGTCGCTGGTGACGGTGACCATCGGCGGCAACGACGCCGGCTACGTGCCGATGCTGTTCGCGGCGGGACTGCCGCGGCTGCTGCGGGCGGTGCCCGTGCTCGGCGGCCGGTTACGCGAACTGCTCGACCCGTCCGCGCGATACGTCGCGCTGGCCGAGATCGGTGCGGCGCTGATCGAGGTGGGTCGCGAGATCCGGCGACGCGCTCCGAAGGCGACCGTGCTGTTCGTGGACTATCTGACGCTGGTGCCGGCGACCGGCGACGCACCGCCGCTGCGACCCGCCGACCTCGCGCTGGGCAGACACATCGCCGAGACCCTCCGGCAGCTCACCGCCGACGCGGCGCAGGCCACCGGGTGCGGACTCGTCCAGGCCGCCGACGCGAGCCGCGAGCACCACGCATGGTCCGCGCACCCGTGGACCACCAGATTCGGGTTTCCGGTCCCGGGCCGGCCCGCGCCGCTGCACCCCAACGCCGACGGCATGCGCGCCGTCGCCGATCTCGTGATCGCCGAGGTGTCGCGATGATCGAACTCGACGCGTTGACGAAGGTGTTCGGATCGGGCCGGGACGGACGGGCTCCCGCCGTCGACGGATTGACGTGCACGATCGAACCCGGCGTGGTGACCGGTTTCCTGGGCCCCAACGGCGCCGGGAAGACCACCACCATGCGCATGATCCTCGGCCTGGACCGTCCGACGTCGGGCACCGCGACCATCGACGGCAGGACCTACCGGCAACTGGCCGAGCCGCTGCGCACGGTCGGCGCGCTGCTCGACGCGAAGCAGGTCCACCCGAACCGCACGGTGCGCAACCATCTGCGCTGGATCGCCGCGACGCACCGGATCGCGTCCCGACGCGTCGACGACGTGGTCGACATGGTCGGGCTGTCCGCGGTGGCCGGGTCACGCGCGGGCACCCTGTCGCTCGGGATGAGCCAGCGTCTCGGCATCGCGGCTGCGCTCATCGGGGACCCACCGGTGCTGTTGTTCGACGAACCGGTCAACGGCCTCGACCCCGAGGGCATCCACTGGGTCCGCACCCTGATGCGCACCCTGGCCGCCGAGGGTCGCACCGTGCTGGTGTCCAGTCACCTGCTCGCGGAGATGGCCGAGACGGCCGACCGGCTGGTGGTGATCGGCAGGGGCCGCCTGATCGCGTCGACGACGGTGGCCGAGTTCATCGGAGGCGCAGACGGCGCGGCGGTGCGGGTGCGCAGTCCGCGCCTCGACGACCTGGCCGTCGCCCTGGCGGCCGCCGGCATGGCGGTGGTCCGGGACGGGGCGGCACTGACGGTGCGGCACACGACCACCGACGCCGTCGGCGAACTGGCTGCGACCCATTCCATCCCGCTGCACGAGCTGACCGGTCAGCAGGTGTCGCTGGAGCAGGCCTACCTGGCCGTCACCGACGACGCCACCGAGTACCGGGGCAGGACCCGATGATCCGGACCGCGGCCCGCGCCGTCGACGCGGAGCGCATCAAGCTGCTGACCCTGCGCTCCCCGCTGTGGGCGGCCGCGGCCGCGGCGGTGCTCAGCTTCGCGCTGGCCGCGTTGCAGGCATCGGTGTCCTACGGCTACGCCGCCATGCCCGTGTCGACGGCCGCGATGGGTGTCGCGGTGTTCGGCGTGCCGGTGCTGATGGTCGTCGCGGCGATGACCGTCACGGGGGAGTACCGCAGCGGTCTGATCGCGACGACGTTCACGGCGATCCCGCGTCGGACCCTGGTGGTGTGCGCCAAAGCCGTTGTCGCCGCCGCCTTCTCGGTGGTGGCTTCGGCGGTGATGGTGTTCGGGTCGGTGATGGTGGCGCGCGCGGCGGCAGCTCCCGGCGTCGCGGCCGGTCTGACCGTGTCGGCGACGATGCGTTTCGCGGCGGCGATCGCGGTCTATGCCGCGCTGACCGCGGTCCTCGGCGTCGGGGTCGCCGTGCTGCTGCGCCACACGGCCGGCGCGGTGACCGTGCTGCTGCTCTGGCCCCTGCTGATCGAACCGCTGTTGGGGAACCTGCCCGGCCGCAGTGTGGAGATCGGCCCGTATCTGCCGTTCGCCAACGTGTTCCGCTTCCTGGACGTGCAATGGCTCTTCCCGGAGTATCCGATGCACTGGGGGACTCTCGGTTCGCTCGGCTACTTCGCCGCGGTGGTCGGCGTCGTGTTCGCCGCGGGACTGGTCATGGTGAACCGCCGCGACGCCTAGCATGGCTGCTCATGACGGACCCGCAGACGCTGACGCTCACGCTGCCCCACCTGACCGTGACGGCGCTGTCCTGGGGACCCCCCGACGGACGGCTGGTGTTGTGCCTGCACGGATTCCCCGACAGCGCCTGGGGATGGCGTAAGTTCGCGCCGAGACTCGCCGAACACGGGTTCCGGGTCGTCGCCCCGTTCAGCCGCGGCTACGCGCCCACGGGGCCGGCGCCCGACGGTGACTACCACATCGGTGCGCTGATGTACGACGCGCTGGCGGTGCATCGCGAACTGGGGGCACCCGACGACGCGGTCCTCATCGGCCACGATTGGGGCGGGTTCACCGCGGCCGGCATCGCCGCATACCCCGATTCGCCCTTCGCCGAACACATTACGATGGCCGTCGCGCCGATCGGCGCCGTCAACAGGACCCGCGGGCCGCTCACCCGCCAGCTCGCGCTGCTGCCCAAGCAGCTGCGCAACAGCTGGTACATCATGTTCTTCCAGCTTCCCGAACTGCCCGAGCGCCTGCTGCCCCGGGTCATCCCGAGGTTGTGGCGGGACTGGGGACCGCAGGGCTACGACACCGGCGCCGAGTTGGCGGACGCGTTGGCCGCCCTGCCCAGCCCGGCCCACCGCCGGGCCGCGGTGGCGTACTACCGCGCGATGGTGCGTCCGTCGAAGCCGTCGGCCCGGTACGCCGACCTGCACAGGTGGTGCTTCGACGTACCGAGGGTCCCGATCCTGCACCTGCAGGGCGAACTGGACGGCGCGATGGAGGCCGAGTACGCCGCACCGATCGCGACGGCCCTGCCGGCGGGCAGCCGCGTCCGCATCATCGACGAGGCAGGACATTTCCTGCAGATCGAGCGACCGCAGGTCACCGCGGACGCTGTCCTGGACTATCTCGGTGACCGTCGCGGGCCGCGCTAACGTGGTGGCCGTGACCCGGAGAAGAGTTGCGGCTGTGCTGGCCGTCGCCGTACTGGCCGTCGCCGGCTGCGGACGTGAGACCGCCCCGGCCCCCCAGCCGCAGCCGGACCCGACCCCGGCAGGAGAATTCGCCGACGAACTGTCGGGCAAGGTCACCGCCGACGCGATGATGACCCACCTGACCAGACTGCAGGAGATCGCCGACGCCAACGGCGGCAACCGCGCGCTGGGCAGCCCCGGATACCGGGAGAGCGTCGACTACGTCGCCGATATCCTGCGGGACAAGGGATTCGACGTCGATACGCAGGACTTCGTCGTGAAGATCCCGTGGGCCGACGAACCGTCTCTGACGGTTGCGGGCAACAAGGTCGAGGCACGGCCGATGATGTACACGATCGGCACCGACGGCGACGGGGTCTCCGGACCGATCGTGGTCGCGAAGTCCGAGGACACCCCGGGCTGCACCGCGGACGACTACGACGGTCTGCCGGTCGACGGTGCGATCGTCCTCGTCGACCGCGGTTCCTGCCCGTTCGGCGGCAAACAGGCGATCGCGGCGGAACGCGGAGCGGTGGCCCTGATCGTGGCCAACAACGAGGACGGTGACGAGTTCGGCGGCGGGACCCTCGGTGGCGACACCGACGTCAAGATCCCGGTCGTCGGCGTCACCAGGGAAGCCGGTGAGCAGTTGCGCCGGGAGCCCGGTGCACCCGCCGTGCTCAACCTCAACGCGGGCGTGCGCGTCGAACGGACGCAGAACGTGATCGCCCAGACCACAACGGGTTCGACGGCCGACGTGGTGATGCTCGGCGCCCACCTCGACAGCGTTTCCGAGGGCCCGGGGATCAACGACAACGGCTCCGGGGTGGCCGCGATTCTGGAGACCGCGGTGCAGCTCGGTGGCGCACCCGAGGTGGCCAACGCCGTGCGGTTCGCGTTCTGGGGCGCAGAGGAGGACGGGCTGCGTGGTTCGAACAACTACGTCGGCACCCTCGACACCGAGACGCTGAAGGACATTGCGCTGTACCTCAATTTCGACATGCTCGGTTCGCCGAACCCGGGATACTTCACCTATGACGGCAACCAGTCGACGGCGCCGGATCCGCGGATCGGCGTGCCGCGGGTGCCCGAGGGGTCGGCCGGCATCGAACGCACGCTGGCCGCATACCTCGACCGGGCCGGAAAACCAGCCCGGGACACCTCGTTCGACGGCAGGTCCGACTACGACGCGTTCACCAAGGCCGGGGTGCCCGCCGGCGGGCTCTTCTCGGGGGCGGAGGCGAAGATGTCCTCTGAGGAGGCGGAGCTGTGGGGCGGTGAGGCGGACCAGCCCTTCGACCCCAACTACCACAAGGCCTCCGACACCCTGGAGCACATCGACCGTACGGCGTTGCAGATCCACGGCAGGGGGGTCGCCTACGCAGCCGGGCTGTACGCGCAGGATCAGCGCGGCCGCAACGGCATTCCGGTGCGTGAGGACCGCACCCGGCACCAGTTGACCGGCCCGTGAACATCCGACGGTACGCCGCCGCGTTCCTCGCGCTCGCCGTGTCGATCGCGGGGTGCGCCCCGGCCGAGTCTCCGCCGGCGCCGGACTGGGGTCCGGAGCTCGCGAAACGGGTGGTGATCGACAACGTCTACGGCCATCTGGTCACACTGCAGGAGATCGCCGACGCCCATGACGGGAACCGTGCCGACGGCTCACCGGGATATCAAGCCAGCGTCGACTACGTGGCACAAGCGCTGCGCGACAAGGGATTCGACGTGCAGACACCGGAGTTCGAGAGATTGTCGGGTTCTCGCGGCGGTGCGCCCGCGCTGACGGTGGCCGGTCGGGGCTTCCGCGTCGAGCAGGCGTCGCTGAAGATCACCACACCGCCCGGCGGGCTCAGGGCTATCACGCTGCGGCCGCGCAGACCGGCCGGCTGCACCGCCGCCGACTACCGCGAGGTGTCGGTCGACAAGGCGATCGCGGTGGTCGACGACAGCGGTTGTTCGGTCGTCCAGAAGCAGCGGGTGGCCGTCGGGGAAGGCGCGGTCGGCGTGCTCGTCGTCAGCGCGGCCACGCCGTCGCGGCCGGTGGGCGCTCCGCCGACGTTGTTCACCCCCGGCTACTACAACGACCTGACGGTGCCCGTCGGCGTGATCGACCCGACCGCGGACGCGGCGCTGCGCCGCACGGAGGCACCCGTCACGCTGGTGCTCGACAACAAGCCGGTGATGACCACGTCGCGAAACGTCATCGCGCAGACCAGAACCGGCGACCCCGGCAACATCGTGATGGTCGGCGCCCACCTCGACAGCGCGGCGTCCGGTCCGGGTATCAACGACAACGGCTCCGGCGTGGCCGCGGTGCTGGAGACCGCGCTGCAACTCGGTGCGCAGCCGCAGACCGCCAACGCGGTGCGCTTCGCGTTCTGGGGCGCCGAAGAGATCTCACTGGACGGTTCGAAGGCGTATCTGCGCTCGCTGGAGCGTGATCAGCTCAACGACATCGCGCTGTACCTGAACTTCGACATGCTGGGCTCGATCAACGCCGGCTACTTCACCGACGACGGCGACCAGTCCACCCAGATGGAGCCCGATTTCGTTGTCGCTCCCGAAGGTTCGGCCGGAATCGAGCGGACACTCGCCGGCAGTCTGCTGCTGGCCGGTGTGCGCCCGGCCGACATCCCCCTGATGCGCACCACCGACTACGCACCGTTCCTGGCTGCGGGCATCCCGGTCGGCGGGCTCACCACGGGGTCGTCCCAGCGCAAGACCGAGGTGCAGGCCCGGTTGTGGGGCGGCGAAGCCGGTGTGCCGTTCGACCCGAACTACCACACGCGACGCGACGACATCGACAACGTGGACCGCACGGCACTCGGGCGGATGGCATCGTCGGCGGCCTTCGCCGTCGGCACGTATGCCGACGCCCTCGACGGTGTCAACGGGGTTCCGGAGCGGGACCGGCGGGATCGGCGTACACCGTAGAGGGTCGCTCGCGACCCGGCCGGAAGCCCAGCAGCCGCATTCCGTGGTAGATCAGCAGCGCGGCGATCGACCCCAGCGCGATCCCGGTGAACGTCAGACTGCCTGCGCTCCAAGTGAAGTCGGCGATCCCGATGACCAGGGGGATCGCCGCGGTCATCTGATTGACCGGCTTGGAGAAGTCGACGTGGTTGGTCAGCCAGATGCGGATGCCGATGATGCCGACCAGGCCGTAGAGCACCACGGTCGCTCCGCCGAGCACCCCGGCCGGGATGGCGGCGATGACCGCACCGACCTTGGGGCACAACGACAACACGATCGCGACGAACGCGGCGATCCAGTACGGCGCCGTCGAGTACACGCGGGTCGCGGCCATCACGCCGATGTTCTCGGCGTAGGTCGTCGTCGCCGATCCGCCGCCGAACCCGGCCAGTGTCGTCGCGACGCCGTCGGCCGCCAGCGCACGGCCGGTGAGCGGGTCCATGTCCCGTTTGGTCATCTGGCCGACGGACTTCACGTGACCGATGTTCTCCGCGACCAGCGCGACGACCGCCGGAAGGAACAGCGGCAGCACCGACAGCGTGAACGTCGGCGCCTGGAAGTCGGGCAGACCGATCCACGCCGCGGCCGCGATGCCGGAGGTGTCGACCTCCCCCAGGAAGACCGCCAGCAGGTAACCGGCCGCGACGGCGACGAAGATCGCCAGCCGCCCGAGAAGGCCGCGGAACGCCGCGAGCACCACGACCAGCAGCACCAACGTCACGAACCCGAGCAGCGGCCCCTGCTCGAAGTTGTTCTTCGCCGCCGGCGCGAGATTGAACCCGATCAGCGCGACGATCGCGCCCGTCACGACGGGAGGGAGGGTGATGTCGATCCAGCGCGTGCCGGCCACATGCACGACAGCGCCGATGATGATGAGAAGCACGCCGACGGCGATGATCCCGCCCAGCGCACTCCCTGTGCCGTGTGACGCCGTCGCCGCGGTGACCGGGGCGATGACCGAGAAGCTCGACCCGAGGTAGCTCGGCAGCCGGTTCCCGGTGATCAGCAGGAACAGGATCGTGCCGACGCCGGAGAACAGCAGCGTCGTCGCGGGCGGAAAGCCGGTGAGCACCGGCACCAGGAACGTCGCGCCGAACATCGCGACGACGTGCTGGGCGCCCAGGCCGAGTGTGCTCGGCCAGCTCAGCCGCTCGTCGGGCGCGACCACGAAATCCGGGTCCGTCGTCGAATCCACGCGCTTCCAGGTGAGTGTCACGGGAGAACTACACACCACGGCGGAGGGCGCCGCCAGTTGTATAGGCCAACATCCCGACCAGCACCACGGCCGCGCCCGCCAGGACCGACACCGGCGGAAGGGTGAACGCCAGCACCACGCAGCCGATCAGGCCGACCGCCGGCACCAGCCGAGCCCTCGGCGTCGCGGTCAACGTCCACGCCGACGCGTTGGCCACCGCGTAGTACAGCAGCACGCCGAACGACGAGAAACCGATGGCGCTGCGCACATCGACGACGGCCGCGACGACGGCGACCACCACCCCGACGGCCACCTCGGCGCGCTGCGGGGTGCCGTGGCCGGGGTGGACGTGTGCCAGCGGGTGGGGGAGGTGGCGGTCGCGGGCCATCGCGAGCGTCGTGCGCGACACCCCGAGCAGCAGCGCCAGCAGCGCCCCGAGGGCCGCCAGCGCCGCCCCGACCGCGACCACCGGTGCCAGCGCGGGGAATCCGGCGGCGCGCACGGCGTCGGCCAGCGGCGCGTCGGCGGTGGCCAGACCCGTGCTGCCGAGCTGGGCCAGCACCGCGACCGCGACCACCGCGTACGTCAGCAGCGCGATCACCAGCGCCAGACCGATGGCGCGGGGGATGGTGCGGGCCGGGTCGCGCACCTCCTCGCCGAGCGTCGCGATCCGCGCGTACCCGGCGAACGCGAAGAACAGCAGACCCGCCGCCTGCAGGACGCCGTACGCGTCGACGTCGGGTCCCAGGGCGAGCCGGGACGCGTCGACGTCGCCGGAGCCGAACACGACGACCACCACCATCGTGAGCACGCCGAGCACCAGCGCGACGATCACCCGCGTCAGCGTCGCCGACCGTTGCACCCCCGCGTAGCTCACCGCGGTGAGCGCGACCACCGACCCGACCGCGACGGCGTTGGCGTACGCCGGCCACACGTAGTACCCGACGGTCAACGCCATCGCCGCACACGATGCGGTCTTGCCGACGATGAAACTCCACCCCGCGGTGTGCCCCCAGAACGGTCCGAGGCGCTCGCGGCCGTATACGTAGGTTCCGCCCGATTCCGGATAGCGGGCGGCCAGCCGTGCCGAGGACATCGCGTTGCACACCGCGATCAGCGCGGCGACGGCGAGTCCGACCAGTAGACCGGTGCCCGCGGCGGCCGCGGCGGGGGCGAGCGCGACGAAGATCCCCGCGCCGATCATCGAGCCCAGACCGAGCGTGACCGTGTCGAAGGTGCCGAGCCGTCGCCGCATCACCGAGTCCTCGGGCGGGGTCACCGCGCCACGATATCGTGTCCAGGTGGCGCACTCCGCCGAGGACAACGGCATTCGACGTCGGCCCAAGGACCGAAAAGCGCAGATCGCGCGCGCATCGGCGGAGGCGTTCAGTGAACTCGGCTACCACGGCGTAAGCATGGAGATGATCGCGTCGCGCGTGGGGATCTCGGCCGCGGCGCTCTACCGCCACTACGCCGGCAAGTACGAGCTCTTCCGCGACGCCGTGCTCAACCTCGGCCAGCAGCTCGTCGACGGCACCGCGGGCATCGACGGCGACGACCCCGAGGTGGTCCTCGCCCGGCTGGTGTCCGCGCTGATCGACATCGCCCTGGCCAATCGAAGCTCGGGCGGCCTGTACCGGTGGGAGCGTCGATACCTGCGCGGCGACGACCAGGCCGAGCTGCTGCAGCAGCTGCGGACGGTGCACCACCGCCTGCAGACCCCCGTGTCCGTGCTGCGTCCGGAGCTGACCGCCCGGCAGCGCTCCACGTTGTCGACCGCGGTGCTCTCGATCGTCGGAAGCATCGTCGACCACCGCGCGAAACTGCCTGCGGCACAGATACACCGGGTGCTGACGCAGGTCGCGCGGGCGATCCTGGCCACCGAGCTACCCGACGCCGCACCACCGGCGACACCCGCACCGGCCGCCGAACGCATCCGGTCCGCCGCGGAATCGTCCAAGTACGAAGCACTTCTGGCCGAATCGATGCGGCTGTTCAACCTCAACGGGTACCGCGACACCAGCATGGAGGAGATCGCGTCGGCGGTCGGGATGCCGGCATCGGGCATCTACAAGTACTTCTCGGGCAAGAACGACATCCTGGCGGCCATCTTCCGCCGTGCCTCCGACCGGGTGTCGGCGGAGACGGCCGAGATCGTCTCGACAGTGCCCGATCCGCAGGAGGCGCTGGCCGCGGTGATCGACGCGTACGTGACGCGGGCGTTCGGCCAACCCGAGATGGAGAGCCTGTACTACAGCGAGCGTCTCAACATGTCGCCGTCGGACCAGCGCATTGTGCGGGACCTGCAGCGATCGACCGTGGAATCGTGGGTCGAACTGGTGGCCGCGGTGCGGCCGGACTGGACCCCCGGGGAGGCCCGCTTCGCGGTGCACGCGGCGATGGCGCTGGTCATCGATGTCGGACGCCTGGTGCACTACGCCGCGTCCGACGAGGCCCGTGACACCGTGGAAGGGCTTGTGGACGCGGCGCTGCGGGGTAGCTACCGGTTACGGGCGACGTTGCCCAGCATGTAGATCAGGTAGACCGCCAGGCCGATCAGGGCGAACTTGCGGGTCTTCGGTGAGGCGATGCCGAGCCCGACAGCGGTCTCGATGGCGCCGTCGATGTACACGTGCTGCCGCGTGTCGGTCGGGAAGGCCTGCTTGGTGAGGTCTTCGTACAGGTGCGGGGCGACGAAGTGAGAGAGGCCGGTGCCGGCGAGGGCGAGACCGGCGATGGTGGCGGCACGTGAGTTTTCGTTGGACACAGGCGGAGCCTAGCCGAACGAATAGTCGGTGACCGGGAACTCGGAAGCCTCCCTGATGGCCGTCTGTGTGGACGTGGGGCGCAACAGGGTGGGCTCCCCGGCGGGGTTGAAGTAGTACGAGCGGGCGCTCGCGCAGTCGCCGATCGTGAACAACGAATTTCCGAGCAGATCGGTCATGCGGTCGAGAAACTCCGCATTGGCCTGCTCGGTGACCTCGAATGTCGTTGCGCCTCTTCGATGCACCTCGCCGAACAGCCGATCCATGTGGCGCATCTGGTATTCCATGGTGTTGAAGAAATTCAACCCGATGAAGGCGTAGGGGCTCGCGAGCGACAGATAGTTCGGGAAGTGCGGTATCGAGACACCCTGGTAGGCCTGGAATCTGGTCTCGCGCCACCACTTCCCGAGGTTGCGGCCGTTGCGTCCGATGACCTCGATGGCCGGGAAGTTCGCCTCCCACAAGTCGAAACCGGTGGCCAGGACCAGAGTGTCGATGACGGTCTTGGTGCCGTCGCCCGCGACGATGCCGTCGGCCTCGACGCGGGCGATGCCGGTGTCCTGCAGGTGCACGTGCGGTTTCGTGAACGTGCGGTAGTAGCTGTTGGAGAACGTGGGTCGTTTGCAGCCGAAGTCGTAGTCGGGCGTGAGCCGGCGCCGCAGGTCCTTGTCGCGGATCGTCACGAAGCGGTGGATCTTCGCCAGATCGGACGCGGAGATGTTGAACCGGCCCCGGAACGTGCCGTAGTGGCGGACGGCCACCGAGACCATGACCTCGTAGAGGCTGTCGGTCAACCGCTTAATCAGTCGCTGGGTCAACGGAACCCGGGCGAAAAGCCGCTTGGCCCGTTCGGAGAAGCGGAAATCGACCTTGGGCACCACCCAGATCGGGGTGCGCTGGAACACCGTCAGATCGGCGGACTTCTTCGCCAACTCGGGGATGAGTTGCACGGCCGTCGCGCCGGTGCCGATGACGGCGATCTTCTCGCCGGACGGGTCGTAGGAGTCGTCCCACGCGGTGGTGTGGATGACCCGGCCCTCGAACTCTGTGATGCCGGGGATGTCGGGCATGTGCGGCTGGGACAGGAACCCGGTGGCGGTCAGCAGGTACCGCGAGGACAGCGTCGTGCCGTCGGCGAGGTTCACCCGCCACAGCGTGGCGTCCTCGTCCCAACGGGCGCCGTCGACGGTGACGCCGAACCGGATGTGGCGGCGGACGTCGTACTTGTCGGCGACGTCGTCGGCGTACTGCTTGATCTCATCGCCCGTGGAGAACAGCCGCGACCAGTTCGGGTTCGGCTCGAAGAAGTACGAGTAGGTGGTCGTCGGCACATCCACGGCCAGCCCGGGATAGTGGTTGACGTACCACGTTCCGCCCAGATCGTCCTCGCGGTCGAGGATGACGAAGTTCTCGATCCCGGACCGCTTGAGCTGGATCGCCGCACCGATTCCCGCGAATCCTGCACCCACGATGACCGCGTCGAATTGCTCCGAAGTCATGCGAAGACGGTACCCGAGGTACCGGGGAACTCACCAAACCCGGGCATCAACCCCGGATGGATCCGGTGCGCGGAGGGTCGAGTGTTGCGATGCAGGTCACAGCCCGATCGCCGTTGTCCCAGGTCTCCGCGGTGGGGTAGAGGACGTAGAGCTGAACCGACTCGTCGAGCATCGACTGCGGCGAGTACGCGACGAGCTCCGGACTGCATCTCTCGTGGTAGGCCTCGACCTCGGCCTGGCCCGGGAAGTCGCCGTCGGGCATCATCAGCACCGCGAAGACCTCGCCGGCGTGCGGTTCCTCGCAGCTGATCGTCTTGACGGTCAGAACACGCTCCCCGTCGGGGATCTCGGCGAGGCAGTCACCGACCTTGACGTCGGTGGCGGTGACCCGGTCGCTGTTGGCGGCGAGCACCAGGAAGACGGCGATGCCGACGGTCCACACCGCCGCCAGCACGATGCCGGCGATGGCCATGCCGCGGCCGCTCCGGTACTGCTTGGCCTTGATCAACCCGACGACACCGCACACGAGGGCGATCAGAACGCCGCCGATCACGCCGAAGATCAGCGAGACGATGGCCCACCAGTTGGTTCTCGGGGCCTCCCCGAGGGACGGATCCGAGGGATCGTTCGGGTAGGGCAGCGGCGGTGGCGGCGGGTAGGGCTGGCCGTACGCGGGCTGGCCGTACTGGGGTTCGCCGTACTGGGGCTGGCCGTAGGGCGGCGGCGGCCCCCACGGCGGCCCTGGCGGCGGAGGTACGGTCACGCTGCGACGATAGCTCAGCCGAGCAGGCGAAGGGCCGCGTCGACCGCGAGCGCGGGGACGTCGAGCTTCTTCGAGCCGAGGTCGTGGCGGGCGCCGGTCACCTCGACGATCTCGACGGGGGCGCCGATCAGCGCCGCGGCGGGACGGAGCTCGTCCAGGGTGCCGAACGGATCGGCGGTGCCGTGGGTGAAGACCGTCGGGACCGTGATCCGCGGCAGGTGCTCGGTGCGGGCGCGCTCGGGCTTGCCGGGCGGATGCAGCGGATAGGAGAACAGCGTCAGGACGTCCAGCGCGAGGCCGTCGGCGACCGCCATGGACGTCATCCGGCCCCCGTAGGAGTGGCCACCCGCGAGGACGGGACCGTCGACGAGGGCGCGGACGGTGGCGACCGCCTCGACGATGCCGGCGATATCGGCGGCCGACGATCCCGACGGCGGCCCCTTGGGGCGTCGACGCCGGTACGGCAGGTTGTAGCGCACCGCGAGGAACCCGCGGCGGGCCCACTCGTCGCACAGTGCCACGAGCATCGGGGACTCGCGGCTTCCGCCGGCCCCGTGGGTCAGGGCGACTGCTCCGCGCGGTGTGCCGTCGGGGTGGTGGGACACACCGGCGATGGCGTCGATCTCTGTGGGGCTCGTCGAGGTCATGGGGCCAATCGGAACAGCGCCGATACCGGGCCGTGCCCCTGGCCCAGCGGATAGGCCGAGCGGATGCATTCGGTCACCCATCGCTTGGCGAACGCCACCGCGTCGGGCACCGAATAGCCGTGTGCGAGTGCGCTGGCCGTGGCGGCGGCCAGGGTGTCACCGGCGCCGTGGTCGTGGGTGGTGTCGATGCGCGTGGAGTCGAACCGGTGGAAGTCGGTGCCGTCGAACAGAAGGTCGGGGCTCTGCGCCGACGAGCGCAGGTGCCCACCCTTGACCAGCGCCCACTTCGGGCCGAGCGCGTGCAGTGCCCGGGCGGCGTCGCGCTGGGAGTCCTCGTCGACGACCTCTATGCCGGTAAGCAGGCCGACCTCGTCGAGATTCGGTGTCACGAGGGTCGCGAGCGGAAAGAGCTTCTCCTTGAGGGCATTCAGCGCGCTGGGATGCAGCAGCGGGTCGCCGTGCATGGAGGCGCAGACGGGATCCACGATCAGCGGAACGGTACCGGAGAGGCCCTGCGCGACCCAGGTGTCGGCGATGGTCTCGATGATCTCGGAGGAGGCGAGCATGCCGGTCTTGGCCGCCTGGAGTCCGATGTCGGAGGCGACGGCCTCGATTTGGCCTGCGATGACATCGAGCGGGATCTCGTGGAAACCCTTGACCCCCAGGGAGTTCTGCACTGTCACGGCGGTGACGGCGACGAGGCTGTGCACGCCGAGGAGTGCGAAGGTCCGCATGTCGGCCTGGATTCCGGCACCCCCACCGGAGTCGGACCCCGCGATCGTCAGCACCCGCAGCGGGGTCTGACCGGCGGGGGTCAACGGCAGGAAGCTCGATGTCGTGGCGGTGGTGGAATGGGTCATCTCGGTTCTCCCTACGCCGGCATTACCCGGTCAGGTTCGTACGGTCGACGGGACCACCCGTCCTCTCAGCGCGCTCGGTGTGCGCTCCCGCGTGTTGGCGGTTGCCACGCTAGCGCAGTCGCGGGGCGCGGGGAACGCCGACGTGCTGTCCGGTGTCGCTTCAGAACAGCGCACCGCGCACGAAGAAGTGTTCCAGGTTCCTGGTAATGATCGCTCCTGCCGGTAAGCGTGCGGCGATCTCCAGGTTCTCGTCGGCGACGTCCTCGGCCCACGCCACCGGCCAGCCGCCGTCGCCGAGGCTGGTCTCGAACGCGAGGACGAGATCGTCGCGGGTCATTGCGGACTCCACGACCATCGCGGTGGTGGTGGCTCGATGCGAAGCGGCTCCGGCGAAGCCGCGGCCGCACCCGCACGGACCTTCGGGATCGCGACGATCGCGGTCGCAGGGTTCCTGCACCCAGACGAGTTCACGCTCGATGCAGAAGTGGTAGTCACCAGGGTGGGTGCCCTGTGTATGGCCGGTCGCCACAAGGATTTTCATCGTCTCTCCTAGAAGGGTGGGTCGTTGCCGCGTGGTCCGTCGGCGCGTTCTGCAGCGTTGCGCCGCCGCTGGGCGGTGATGTAGACGGCGCGGCTGTGGTCGCGGGTCTTCGCGCGGCGGGGCATCATGGCGCCGCGCCATTCACGGATCGGGACCTGGGGTGGGTCGCCGGTCCAGAGGGTGGCGGTGGGTTTGCAGAGGGTGGGGAAGAGCAGGCGGCTGCCGGGGTGGGTGATGTAGGTGTGGCCGGTTGGGCTGGTCCAGGTGATGGTGCCGTCGGGGTGTTGGCGGTCGTGCCAGCCGCCGGGTCCGGTCCAGAACGTTTTCAGCAGGTGGTGAAAACGGCACAGGCATTTGAGGTTTGACGCGTGGGTGGGTCCGACGGGGTGGGCGACGGTGTGGTCGATGTCGGCCTCGGTGGCCGGTGTGTCGCAGCCGGGGAAGCGGCAGGTCAGGTCGCGGCAGCGGATGAAGTCGGCCAGCGCGGTGGAGGGGGTGTAGCGGGGTTCGGGTCCGGCCTGGCCGGGGTGGATGATCTCGCGGATCTTGGCGCCGTCGAGCAGGGCGTCGTCGAGCAGGGCGTCGAACAGTGGGGCGGGCATGAACCCGGACCCGAACAGGTAGCCCGAACGGCCGGGCAGGAGTGTGGGCTTGGAGCGGCGCGGCTTCGGTGGGGGCGTCGCGGGCTGCGCGTCAACGGCACCGGCATCGGCGTCGGTCGCGTCGCCTCGCGGTTCTTCACTCGCGGCGTTCGCGGTGGTTTGGTCGGTGAGGGCGTAGACGGTGAGTTCGCGTGGGGGTCGGGGGTTGGTGGCGGCGTCGCAGTCGGTGTGGCCGCAGCGGCAGGCCAGGGTGGTGATGCCGTGGAAGAGGGCGGTGAGGGCGTCGTTGCGGCGTTCGTCGAGGGTGCGGGGGTCGTTGTCGCAGACGCTGTAGGCCATCGTGGTCAGGGTGCGGTGTCCGGCGGCGGCGTCGCCGGCGAACATGCGCGCCCAGACGGTGGTGTATCCGGGCGCATCGCCGGGGTTGCCGATCTCGATCGTGCGGCCCACGTCGTGTTGACGGCTTTGGCGCACGGCGTCGGGGTCGTGGCGTTCGACGATGTGGTCGATGGCGGCTTCGGTTTTCTTGGCCGACTGTGGTCCCCAGTGCAGGATGTCGGCGGCCAGGTCGGCGTCGACGGCGGCGATGAGTTCGGGGTCGGTGATCAGGTCGGTGCGGGTGATGATGGCCCGGACCAGCAGTTCACTGAGGAGCCCGGCCAGGAACAAGGCCCCTACTTTGGGGAGGCGGTCGCGCAGGACGACGGCCCGGTAGGTCTGGTGGGTGGCCAGGCCCTGGGTGATGGTGACTGCGGCGGCGATTTCGGCGGCCACGGCGGCGTCGGGGTCGACCCACCAGTTCAGCCGGTCTTCGGGGGCCAGGTCGACCCGGCGGGTGAACAGTTCGGCCATCACGGCCAGCTTGCGGGCACAGACCGCGTTCTCCGCGCGCGCGGCGGCGCCCGCGGCGTCGACGAGTTCGGCATCCGAGAGCCCGGCCAGGGAGGCGGGCTCAGGAACCAAACTATCGAACATGTGTGGCGCTCCTAGTGTTCTAGTGGGCGCTTTTCTGCTGTTCAAAGATATTTCATGCTGCGGCGCAAGGGCTCTGGGCGTGTCGGCGTGGAGATGAAGGACGCGCACGCGGCAGGGCTCTAGGTTTCGGGGTTACCACACCAACCTCAACCAGAGGACCGATCCGCGTGCGCGTCAGTACTGCATTTAACCGTCTTCTCCAGATCCCTGGAGCATGGGTCGACAAGGTCGTCATCGGCGACCGCGACGTCGAGGTCACCTTGCGATCCAAGAGCAGGTTGCTGAACTGTCCGTGCGGTCAACGCGTCAGTGCCGGCTATGACCGACGCCAGCGGCGCTGGAGGCATCTCGATCTCGCCAGTCACCGGCTGTGGCTGATCTATGACATTCGCCGATTAAGCTGCCCAAACTGCGGAGTACGCACCGAGGAAGTCCCATGGAGTCGCCCCGGGGCGCGCCACACCCGCGACTTCGAGGACACCGTGCTGTGGCTAGCGACCCGAACCGACCGCACCTCGGTGGCGACGTTGCTGCGCTGTTCCTGGGAGACGGTCACCGCCATCATCAACCGCACCGTCGATGAACTGCTCGATGAACGTCGACTCGGTGAGATCTACCGCATCGGCGTCGACGAGATCTGCTACCGCCACCCGCACAAATACCTGACCATCATCGGCGACCATGCCACCGGCACCGTCATCGATATCCAACCCGGCCGTGGCGTCGACTCGCTGACCACGTTCTACGACAAGCTCACCGACGAGCAGCGCGCAGACATCGAAGCAGTCTCCATGGACGGCTCTACCGCATTTCGCTCCGCGACCGAAGACAAACTGCCCGACGCGACGATCTGTTACGACCCTTTCCACGTCATGCAATGGACCAACCGGGCGCTCGACGAGGTGTTCGCCGCTGCCATGACCACCAACCGAGCCGACTTCAACATGTCCTCAGGCCAATGGCGCAAAACCCGCACCGCATTGAGGACCGGCGCCGAGCGACTCAACTCCGCCCGCGGTCACCTCGTTGAAACCATCACCGCACAGAACCACGACATTGGCACCGCCTGGAGAATGAAAGAGCAACTACGACAACTCTTTCGAATTACACACCCCGCACGAGCACCACGGTATCTCCGACGCTGGATCCGCCGCGCGGCCGACAGCGGCATCCGTCCCCTCATTCAACTGGCCCGCCGCCTCGAACTGCACTTCGACGGCATCATCAACACCATCAAACTCGGCATCAGCAACGCCCTCATTGAAGGCATCAACGCCAAAATCCGCCTCATCAACGCACGCGGCTACGGCCACCACTCCGCCAAAGCCCTGACCTCAATGATCTACCTCTGCCTCGGCGGCCTGAACCCTCAACTACCCACAAGAACATGAGGAGTCGCACATGTGTTCGAGTATAGACGGGCTGACCGACAGGTCGGGGCACTACTTTCTGCCACCGACCGATCAAATCCTGCCATTGGAATTATCCGCCTGAACTGCGGGTTTAAGCAGTCAGATCATCAAGATCACCACAGGAAACAGTCGAAACCGCGCGATCCGCTCCACGGCTCCGACCCGACACAGGGAAGAGCAGACAATGTCGAAACTCACTATCACCACCGCCGTCGCCGCAGCGTTGACCGCAGGGGTCCTCGGGCTCTCCGCCCCGGCCCTGGCTGCCCCGACCGGAGGCGACGCCCAGGCCACCATCAGCCAGCTGGAAGCCCAGGGCAACCGGGTCATCGTCCACAAGCTCGCCGACGTCGACCTCGACGAGGCCACCGTCGTCGGCATCAACCGCGGTGCCCCGATCCGCGGCACGGTCCAGGACTACGCCAACGACCGCACCTACCAGAACACCATCACCGGCTACGTCTACTACGTGAACGTCCGTTGAGCGGCGAATGAGGCAGACGTCCGCTGAGCGGCGAACGAGAAAGGCGCCCCTGCGGGGGCGCCTTTCTCATGTCCGCAGATCGACGACGACCGGTGCGTGGTCGCTGGGGGAGCCCACCCGGTTCTTGCCGGTCTTGCGCTCGTCGCGAGCGATCTCGGCATGGGTCACGAGCTCGGCCAGTGTGGGCGAGCCCAGGATGAAATCGATCCGCATGCCACGGTTCTTCGGGAACCGCAGCTGCGTGTAGTCCCAGTACGTGAAGGTTCCCGGTCCCGGCGTGAAAGGCCGTACCACGTCGGTGAACCCGGCGTCGACGATCGCGTTGAAGGCGGCGCGCTCGGGAGCGGTGACGTGGGTGCTCTCCGAGAACAGTGAGATGTCCCAGACGTCGTCGTCGACCGGGGCGATGTTCCAGTCCCCGACCAAGGCCACAGGCGTCGACGGGTCGTCGGTCAACCAGCCCTGCGCGGTGTTACGAAGTGCGGCAAGCCATTTCAGCTTGTAGGTGTAGTGGGGTGAATCGATGGAGCGCCCGTTCGGGACGTAGAGGCTCCACACCCGGACACCGCCGCAGGTCGCTCCGAGGGCCCGCGCCTCGGCGGCCGCCTCCGCCTCGGGCTTGTCGCTCCATGTCGGCTGACCTTCGAACCCGACCTCCACGGCGTCGATGCCGACCCTGGACGCGATCGCGACACCGTTCCACTGGCTGAAGCCGCAGTGCACGACGTCGTAACCCAGCGCTGCGAATGGCATGGTGGGGAACTGCTCGTCGGAGCATTTCGTCTCCTGCATCGCCAGCACATCCACGTCGGCGCGCTCAAGCCAGTCGGTGACGCGGTCGACCCGGGCGCGAATCGAGTTGACGTTCCAGGTAGCCAGACGCATGGGCTCTACAGTAGGTCCTGCGCCCGCACGTAGCGCGAGCGGTGATGCACGACGAACCCCATCGACTCGTAAAGCGTACGGGCCGCGGTGTTCTCAGTGACCACCTGCACATAGGCGCGGGTCGCGCCACGCTCGTGCGCCCACGTCAGCATGCCCTCGCACAGCGTTCGTGCCAGACCCCTCCGCCTGGCGCTCTCGTCGACGCGCACGGCTGACAGGCCCGCCCAGCGGGTGCCGTCCGGCGCCTCGGTGACTGCGACGCGTCCCACGGCAGCGCCGTCGAGTTCGCCGAATCCGACCTCCCCGTCGATCACTGCCGTCAACACGTCCACCGGTACGTCGCGCTGATACACGCGCAGCCACGAGTCATCCGGGGTGGGGGACACCGGCACGGTCCGGGAGGGCGCGACATCCGTTGCCATGACCACGTTTTCGGCGTCGGTGGGAACGCCCTGGGGTATCCGGAACAGGCGGTCGGGGGCGGAGATCAGTGCCGGCAGGTCCCGCCGGGCGTACCAGTCGATGGCCTCTGTGATCTCAGCGAACGATGAATACTGCAGCGGCACTGCGGAATTGGCCCTTCGGGTGGCTCCGCGGCCGGACCGCAGCAACCAGCCGTGGTGCCACTCGTGGTCGACTCCCGGCCATCCCAGTGCGGCAGCGTGCTCCAGGTTGCGGATCTCGCCGGTACGCACCGGCATCTCGGGTACGACCCGCACGGCCAGCACGTCCCCGCGGTCCACGTCGACGACGTCGCCGTGGCGGGTGCGGATCCGCACCACGGCACCGGCGTCGACGATATGGCCGACGACGTCGGTCATCGGCCGCTCGGCATCCGTCGGCAGTCGGTAGCGCAGGCTGACCCGAGACCCGATCTCAGGTAGCTCGATCACGGGTCAGTGACCGAACGGATCGGGATCCTCGCCGGGCATCCACGTCAGCCCCGGAACGCCCCAGCCGTGCGACTTGACGGCCCTCTTCGCGGCCCGCGCGTTGCGGCCGATCAGAGAGTCCAGGTACAGGAAGCCGTCGAGATGACCGGTCTCGTGCTGCAGCATCCGCGCGAACAGGTCGGTGCCCTCGATGGTGATCGGGGTGCCGTCGGCGTCGAGGCCGGTGACGCGCGCCCAGTCGGCACGGCCGGTCGGGAACGACTCGCCGGGCACCGACAGGCAGCCCTCGTCATCGTCCTCGGGGTCGGGCATGGTCTCGGGAACCTCGGAGGTCTCCAGCACCGGATTGACGACGACGCCGCGACGCCGGACCGTCTTCTTGCGCGCATCGGCACAGTCGTAGACGAAGACCCGCTTGTTGACCCCGATCTGGTTGGCCGCCAATCCGACTCCGTGGGCGGCGTCCATCGTGTCGTAGAGATCGGTGATCAGATCGGCCAGGTCGGCGGGCAGCGAACCGTCCGGCCCGACGGGAATCGGTTCGGTCGCGGTGTGCAGGACGGGATCTCCGACGATGCAGATCGGTCTGACGGCCATGCCGAAAGCTTAGGGGGCGGGCTCGGCGCGGTTGTTTTGACCGCCGACTCGCGGCGATTGTTGGCTGTGCGCGTGACACAACCGTGATTGAATACTCGCCGAAACCACATGTATGTCATTTCGATCTCCGGAAGGGTCCAAGAAGCGATATGGACGGCGCCATCGCGCGGGCTGAGCGTTCTGGGGACGACAGCGAGCCCACCGACGGTCTGACCCGTCGCGAGCACGACATCTTGGCCTTCGAGCGGCAGTGGTGGAAATACGCCGGCTCCAAGGAAGACGCCATCAAGGAACTGTTCTCCATGTCGGCGACGCGCTACTACCAGGTGCTCAACGCGCTGGTGGACCGGCCGGAGGCGCTGGCCGCCGATCCGATGCTGGTGAAGCGGTTGCGCAGGCTGCGGGCCAGCCGGCAGAAGGCCCGGGCCGCACGCCGACTCGGATTCGACGTCACTTAGGTCACCGGGCAGCACGCCGGCCCGCGATACAGTAGGCGCCGATGAACCAGCGAGAATCCTCGGGACTACCCCTACGTGCCATCGTCATGGTGTTGCTGTTCCTCGGCGTGGTCTTCCTGCTCGTGGGTTTCCAGGCGCTGAGCGGATCCGACGACGACCAGTCGTCCACGGCCTCCACCACCGTGGTCACCACGACCACGACCACGTCGGCCGCGCCCGAACCGGCCAGGCCGGAAGTGCGCGTCTTCAACATCTCCGAGACCCCCGGTGCCGGCGAATCCACCGCCACCCGCCTGCGCGACGACGAGTGGAACGTCACCGAGGTCGGCAACCTGACGGTGCCCGACGTCACGGTCACGACCGTGTACTTCGGTGAGACCGAGGGCGAACAGGAGGCGGCCGAAGAGGTGGGCCGGCTCCTGGAGGCGCCCGTCGCACCGCGAGTGCCCGCGCTCATAGAGCAGCCACCGGGCGTAGTGGTACTCGTCACCGGCTAGGCTCTTGCACATGCTGAGGTCCGTCGCTGCCGCCACGTTGTTCGCAGTGCCCGCACTCGCGCTGAGTGCGTGCTCCCCTCCCGGTGAAGTGCCGTCGGATTCGCCCGGCACCACACCGTCGGTGTGGACCGGATCCCCGTCGCCGTCCGCGGAAGCGGGCGAGCACGGAGCCGGACACGGCGGCGGATCGGGCCAGGCCTCCGGGGAGACCCTGACCGCCGAGCTCAATCTCGCCGACGGCACCACGGTCGCCAACGCCGAGATCGTGTTCTCCGACGGATACGCGACCGTCACGGTCGAAACCACCGGCGAGGGCGATCTGACGCCGGGATTCCACGGCATGCACATCCACCAGGTGGGCAAGTGCGAGCCCAACTCCGTGGCGCCCACGGGCGGTGCGCCCGGTAACTTCAATTCCGCCGGCGGCCACCTTCAGGTCGGGGGCAACACCGGCCATCCGGCCAGCGGCGATCTGACGTCGCTGCAGGTGCGCGAGGACGGTTCGGCCAAGGTGGTGACGACGACCGACGCGTTCACCGCCGAGGATCTCACCGGCGACGCCGGCACCGCGATCATCATCCACGAGAAGGCCGACAACTTCGCCAACATCCCGCCGGAGCGCTACCAGCAGGTCGACGGTGCACCGCCACCGGATCAGACCACCCTGGCGACCGGCGACGCCGGAGCGCGGGTGGCCTGCGGTGTCATCAGCGGTTCCTGACCAAAGACCGGACAGCCGTATCGATTTCAACGGATCGGTACGACCGACACTGGGCGTCGAGTGGGAGTTCGCACTCGTCGACGCCCAGACGCGGGACCTGAGCAACGAGGCTGCGTCGGTGATCGCCGAGATCGGTGAGAACCCGCGGGTGCACAAGGAACTACTGCGCAACACCGTCGAGGTCGTGACGGGCATCTGTGACAACTCCGGCCAGGCGATGGACGACCTCGCGTCCACGCTGCGCCCGGTCCGCGAGATCGTGCGGGAACGCGGCATGGAGTTGTTCTGCGCCGGCACCCACCCGTTCGCGGACTGGTCGGCGCAGAAGCTCACCGACGCACCGCGATACGCCGAGCTGATCAAGCGGACCCAGTGGTGGGGCAGGCAGATGACGATCTGGGGTGTCCACGTGCACGTCGGGGTGTCCTCGGCGCACAAGGTCATGCCGATCATCACCTCGCTGCTCCACCAATACCCGCACCTGCTGGCACTGTCGGCGTCGTCGCCCTTCTGGGACGGCGAGGACACCGGCTACGCCAGCAACCGGGCGATGATGTTCCAGCAGTTGCCGACCGCGGGCCTGCCGTTCCACTTCCAGGAATGGCGGGAATGGGAGCGTTTCGTCAGCGACCAGAAGAAGACCGGGATCATCGACCACATGAACGAGATCCGCTGGGACATCAGGCCGTCCCCGCATCTCGGCACGATCGAGGTCCGCATCTTCGACGGGGTGTCCAACCTGCACGAGCTCTCGGCTCTGGTCGCGCTGACGCACTGCCTGATCGTCGACCTGGACCGCCGGATCGAGGCCGGTGAGTCGCTGCCGGTGATGCCGCCGTGGCATGTGCAGGAGAACAAGTGGCGCGCAGCGCGTTACGGTCTCGACGCGATCATCATCCTCGACGCGGACAGCAACGAGCGGCTGGTGACCGAGGACCTCGACGATCTCCTGGAGCGCCTGCAGCCGGTGGCCAGGAAGCTCGACTGCGTCGACGAGCTCGCGAGGGTGCCCGACATCTACCACAACGGCGCCTCCTACCAACGGCAGCGGCGCGTCGCCGAGGAACACGACGGCGATCTGCGGGCGGTGGTCGACGCCCTGGTCTCGGAGTTGGTGCTCTGAGCTGATGCCGACGCTGCCGATGTTCCCGCTCGAAGTGGCGATGCTGCCCGGAGAAGAGCTGCCGCTGCGCATCTTCGAGCCCAGGTACTCGGCACTGGTTCAGGCATGTCTGGCCGCCGTGGATCCGGTGTTCGGTGTGGTGCTGATCGCGGCGGGCCGCGAGGTCGGCGGCGGTGACGCGCGCAGCGATGTCGGTGCGCTCGCACGCATCACCGAGCACTCCGACATGGGTGCGGGCCGTTACCGGCTCAAATGTGCGATGGCCGAACGGATCCGGGTGCTGGAGTGGCTGCCCGACGATCCCTATCCCCGTGCGGTGATGCAGGAGTGGCCCGACGAGCCGGGCGGCCCCGTCGACTTCGCCGCGATCCGCGACATCGAGGACCGGATGGTCGGCCTGTTCGAGCGGATCGCGACCGCGCGCGGAGCCCAGGTGAACGCCCGCGACATCGTGCACGGCGCGGACGACTCGGGTGACCCGGCACAGTGGTTGTACGCGTTGACCGCTCGCCTCCCGATGGGTCAGGCCGACCGGTACGCGATCCTGGCGGCTCCGTCGGTCGCCGATCGGGTGGCCGCGCTGTCCGAGGCGGTCGACACCGTCATCGCGATGGTGGAGTTCCAGCTCTCGGAGTGATCAGTCGGTCGCGAACTGCGCGGTGACCAGTCGTGCCAGCGCGCGACCGTCGGTGAGCTCGCCCCGGTCCTCGGGGTGCTTCCAGTAGTGGCGCACCATCCAGTACACCGCCGGACCGGCGTCACCGTAGCGGTCGGCGTTCGACACGACGATCGGCTTCGCGTCCGGGATGGTCAGGACGATCGGGTTGTGTGCCCGGCTGGCGGCGACGTCGGCGATGTCGGTGATCTGATCCCATGTGGCCGAACGGGTTCCGAGAAGTGTGGCGTGTTCGATCCCGGCCGGCGTCAACCGTAGGCGTCCGGGTTCGCGGGACCTGACCAGACCGCTGAGCCCGAGCAGCGAGAGCCCCAGCAGAGCGGCCATCAGGGAGCGGAAGACCACGCCTCCGCTGAACAACACCCGGACGGACTCGCGGGCCGAGAACATCACGTACAGAGACGAACCCAACACGGCGCCGACGAGCGCGATCCCGTAGAGGACCGCGATCGCGGGATTGACCCGAAGGGTCGTCGCCGAATCAACCGACTCGCGGTAGCGGGCGGCGGAGACGGTGAAGGTCTCTCGCGCCACCGACGTTGCGGCCTGCACCACGCAGTAGACCGTCCCGACGACGAACACCACGACGCCGAACCACGTCGACGGGGTGAGGTTCCGGCGCCAGTTCGGTGTCAGAAGATGCCCTGGAAACTCTGCGCCAGCGCCGCGTCGGTCACCGTGTAGTCGTTGCCGGCACCCCGGACCGCGTCGCCCATCAGTGCCACGCCGGCGGCGATGGCCTCGACCTGTCCGCTCACGTGCGAGCCGACGAGACGGGCCGCCCACTGCGTCGTGGACCCGGGCATCCCGTCGGCAGCCGTTGACACGGCGGTAGCGGCCTGAGTCTCCCCGATCTCCGTCGACGTCGAGTTCACCTGACCGGCGAAGGCGCGCAGGACCTCGGGATCGACCCTCAACGACATGGGATCTGACGTTACCGCAGTCCAAAGATGGCCCGGCGCACCAATTCTCTAGAGCTTGCGGCCTTCCACGAACACGCCGGACGGTGCACCGGTGGCGTCGCGGTGGTAGCGCGCCATCACATCAGGCGCATCCGTCGAGCCCATCTCCCAGTGCCGCGCACACAGCCAGCAGACCACGTCGGGTCCGTCGGCATCCACGTCCATCGCGATCCTGCTGCCGCGTGCGCTGTAGAGGTCGATGCGCTCGAGAAGGTTGTCCTGTTCCGCCTCGGGCCGGTCTGCGTACAGGCCCTCGGCGGCCCACGCGGTCGGTTCGCTGTGCGAGAACCCCGCCGCCGTCAGCGCGCGCGGCCAGTCGTCACCGAGATCGACGGGGACCGGCACGTAGGTGGCCGTCGGTGTCACACCGGCACGGGTCAGCGTCTGCTGTTTGAAGGCAAGCGTCCGGGGGCGGTCCACCTCGAAGATGACGGTGTCGTTGAGCCACGGCAACCGCCACGCACGGGTGTCGAGGCCGGGGGACAGCAGGACGATCTGCGCCAGGCCCGCGGCGCTCGCGGCGAGGAAGAAGTCGTCGAACCACTTGGTCCGCGCCGCGACATAGTCGGGGACCGCCAGTGCCGCCTGGTCGGGTTCCATCGGGCCCGCGGCGTCGACCAGCATCTGGGAGTACCGATCGGTGAACAACGGTTGATCGCTGGAGGTTTCGCGCACGCGCGCGACCGCAGTGCCCAGCGCGAGCGCGTCGATCCCGGTGTCAGGTGCGCCGGGACTGTCCAGAATCGTCATGCTCGCCGGATTCCCGTTCGGCCGCGAATTCATGCATTTCGTCCCTGGTCAGCAGATCGTCCCGGATGTTCTGCTCACGGTAGGCGAGCTGGCCCACCCGGTTCGCGATCACCGGCGCGGTGATGATGGTGAACATCCCGGTCAGGATCAACATGCCGACGTCGAGGTTGCCGCGCAGCCGGATCGCCGCACCGGCCAGCACCAGCAGCAGACCGAGCACCTGTGGCTTGGTCGCGGCGTGCATGCGGGACAGGGTGTCGGGGAACCGGACGACGCCGATCGCGGCGGTCAGGGCCAGCGCCGAACCGCCGAGGATCAGGACCGAGGCGATGATGTCGGAGACGGTCATCGCGCAGTCCCCTTGTCCGCCGGATCGGCGACGTCGGGGACGCGGAACCTCGCGACGCTGACCGATCCGACGAACGTGATCAGTGCCAGCGCGGTGAGGCTGTAGGTGACGGTGGTGTCGAGGCTGAAGGCCGCCCAGGTGCCGATGGCGCACATCGTCACCGCGACCAGCGTGTCGAGGGCGACCAGTCGGTCCAGGGTGGTCGGGCCCAGCAGCATGCGGAACATGGTCACCAGCGCGGCCAGCGACAGCATCGCGCCGGCGGCGATCCAGACGTACATCATGCGGGGTCCACCTCCTTGTCCTCCGACGGCCGCCAGTCGGTTTCACGCTCGAACGACGCCACCAGCAGCTTCTGCAGTTTGTCGATCTGGTGATAGAAGCGGTTGACGGTCCGCTCGGACCCGACGTCGAGGACGTGGACGTAGATCATCCGGCGGGACTGGTCGATCTCGAGGACGATGTTGCCGGGTGTCAGGTTCAGGATGTTGACCGCCAGCGCCAGCACCAGATCGGACTTCAGATGCAGGTGCGCCCGGAGCACCGCGGTGAGCGGAGGCGGTCCGGGTTTGACCGCCAGCGCGGCCACCTGAAACGACGACACCACGAGCCATCCGGCGACCGTGGCGATCAGTCGCAGCACCGACAGCGGATGGAACCGTCCCTCCACTGGGACCGGCGGCAGCGGAAGCAGCAGCGTGATCACCAGCGCGACCGCCAGTCCGGAGAGGATGTTGGCCGCAGAGATGTTGCCCCACAACAGGACCCACACCAGGACAAGCCAGCACACGATCCACACCCGCAGAATGGGCTGCCTCATGGCTGCCCCCCGAGGACCGCGCCGATGTACTGACTGCGATCCAACACCTCGGCGGCGGCCCGGTCGCTGTAGGCGATGATCGGCCCGGCCAGCACCGTCAGCGCGAGGCCGACGACGATCAGCGCACCGGTCGGTGCGAGCATGCCGACCGGCATCCTGCCGACGTCGTCGCGGTCGGAGTGTTCGATGTCCATGGTCTCGTCGGTGTTGTCGAGCAGCGCCGTCGGGGCGGGACCCGACAGGTGACCTTCCGGGGCGTCCTTGCGGGCCCGCCAGAACGCCTTCGTCCAGACGCGGGCGACCACGTAGAGCGTCAGCAGGCTGGTGATCACGCTGCCCGCGACCAGGATCCACGCGAGCACCGATCCGGATTCGGCGCCGGCCTCCAGCAGCGCCACCTTCCCGATGAAGCCTGAGAACGGCGGAATCCCACCGAGATTGAGTGCGGGGACCACGAACACGAACGCCAACAGGGGGCTGGCGGCGGCGAGTCCGCCGAGCCGCTCCAACGTCGAGGCGCCGGCCTGGCGCTCGATGAGCCCGACGACGAGGAACAGGGTCGTCTGCACGAGGATGTGGTGTGCGACGTAGTAGATCGCCCCGGCCATGCCCAGCTGCGTCGACAGCGCGATACCGAACACCATGTAGCCGATGTGGCTGACCAGCGTGAAGGACAACAGACGCTTGATGTCGCTCTGGGCGATCGCGCCGAAGATGCCGATGACCATCGTCAGCAGACCGGCCACCAGCAGGATGCGGTCCATCCCGCCGCCGGGGAACAGCAGGGAGTGGGCCCGGATGATCGCGTACACACCGACCTTGGTCAGCAGGCCCGCGAACACCGCGGTGACCGGGGCGGGCGCGGTCGGGTAGGAGTCGGGCAGCCAGGCCGACAGCGGGAACACCGCGGCCTTGATGCCGAACGCGACCAGCAGCACGGCGAACAGCGCCATCCGCGTGCCCTCGGGGACGTCGTCGAGGCGCACCGCGATCTCGGCGAGGTTCAGCGTGCCGGTCGTCGCGTACACCAGCGCGATGCCGAACAGGAACACCAGCGACGAGACCATCGACACCATCACGTAGGAGATGCCGGCGCGGACGCGTTCCTTGCTCGCGCCGATGGTCAACAGCACGAAGCTCGCGGTCAGCAGCACCTCGAAGCCGACGAACAGGTTGAACAGGTCGCCGGCCAGGAACGCCATGAACACGCCCGCCGACAGCACGAGATAGGTCGGCAGGAAGATCGACACCGGTTGGCGTTCGTCGCCGTCGCGGATGCCCTGACCGATGGCGTAGAACACGACCGCGAGCAACACGATCGACGACACCACCAGCATCAGCGCCGAGAGCCGGTCCACCACCAGCGTCACACCCAGCGGACCCAGACCGTCCTCGGTCGGGCCCCAGCCACCGACCTGCAGCGCGATCGTGCCGTCGCGGTCGGCCAGATAGAGCAGAGCGGCCGACACCGCGACGACCGCCGACAACCCGGACACCACGATCGCGCGCTGCAGGCGCGGGCGTCGTCCGGCGATGAGCGTTGCGGCCGCCCCGAGCATCGGGATCAGGACCGGCAGCGGGGTGAGGACTGACGCGAGATGTGCCCCGATCATCGCGACCCCTCGTAGCCGGGAAGCGCGTCGAGCTCGTCGGGCAGGTCGGTGTCGCGGGACGCGTCCGGCATCAGGCGCTCCTCGATGTCGTCGTCCTCCTTGCCGGACAGCTGGGAGACCCTGATGTCCTCGGGGTCGTTGCTGACTTCCTCGATCGTGTTGATGCGGTACGACCGGTAGGTCAGGGCCAGCACGAACGCGGCGACGCCCATCGTGATCACGATCGCGGTCAGGATCATCGCCTGCGCCAGCGGGTCCGCCGTCGCGGTCTCGGTGCCGCTGGTGCGGCCGCGCACGGGCGGGTTGCCCGACGGTCCGCCCGCATTGAGGATCAGCAGGTTGATCGCGTTGCTGATGAGCAGCAGACCCAGCAGCATGCGGGTCAGGTTGCGCTCGAGCAGCAGGTACACCCCGGCGCTGGCGAGGACGCCGATCAGGATCAGCGGTATCAGGAACGTGGTCATCGCTGCCTCACCGTCCGGTCGGTCTGCCGGCGTTGTTCGCTCAGCTCGACATCGATGCGCGCGCCCAGGCTGCGCAGCACGTCGAGAACCAGACCGACGACGATCAGATACACCCCCAGGTCGAAGAAGAGCGCGGTCACGAACTTGACGCTGCCCAGCACGGGCACGTCGAACTCGATCACCGCCGAGGACAGGGCCGGGGCGCCGAGCAACAGGGAGGCCACAGCGGTCCCGGCGGACAGCGCCAGGCCGGCGCCGAGGATCTTGCCCGCGTCCAGCGGCAGCGTCTCGCCGAGCTCGTAGCGGCCGCCGGCGAGATAGCGCAGCACCAGGGCCAGGCCGGCCATCAGGCCACCGGCGAACCCGCCGCCGGGAACGTTGTGGCCGGCGAAGAAGAAGTACGCCGAGAGCACCATCATCACCGGGAAGATCAGCCGGGTGGCAACCTCCAGGACCAGCGACCGGTGCCGGGGGTCGCGCAGTTCGCTGCCGCGCAGCCAGGTGATCTCGCCGGCGGCGGGGCTGATGTTGTAGGACGACGGCAGCAGGCCGATGTCGGGCTGGCCGGCGTCCGAGACCCTCGGCGCGGCACCGAAACGACGACTGCGGAACACCATCGACGCGACGCCGGTGGCGGCGACGAGCAGCACCGAGATCTCACCCATCGTGTCCCACGCGCGGATGTCGACGAGCAGCACGTTGACGGTGTTCGAGCCGTGGCCGAGCACATACGCCGCTTCGGGCAGCAGGTCGGCGATGGGCCGGCCGGTGCGGGCCGCCATGGCGTACGCCGCGAGCGTGGTGACCGCGGCGCCGACGGCCAGGGCGAGCGCGGCCCTCGGCAGGCGGTACCGGGTGTTCTCCTCGCGGCTGGTCTCCGCGGGCAGCGTGCGCAACACGAGCACGAACGCGACCAGCGTCAGGGTCTCGACGAGGAACTGGGTCAGTGCGAGGTCCGGCGCACCGTGGAACGCGAAGATCGCTCCGCAGCCGTATCCGGTGACTCCGACCATCAGGACCGCCGCGAGGCGATTGCGCATCACCACCGCCGCGATCGCGGCGGCGACCATCAGCAGCCCGACGATGACCTGCGGCGGAGAATCCCACAGCGCGAACTCCGGCCGGTCGCGGGCGCCGAACGCCAGCACGCCCAGGGGCAGCAGCACCAGGGTGATCAGGATGAACGACTGCGTCTGGGGCAACGATCCGCGTTGGGTCAGCGCGGTCAGCCGCACCGACAGGATGTCGGCGCCACGGATCACCGCGTCGTAGGTGCGGTCGGCGTTGCCCAGCGGCACGTACGGCAGCCGGGCCCGCCGCAGCCGGCCGCGTCCGACGTACACCGCGACACCGGCGAGCAGAACCAGCGCCGACAGGATCAGCGGCAGGTTCACCCCGTGCCACAGCGCGAGGTAGTAGTCGCCGTCGTAGCCTTGCGGGTCGGGGACCGTGTCGCTGTAGTTGCTCAGGACGGTGTCGAGCGGCTTGGGCCACAGGCCGAACACCAGGCCCGCCGCGGCCAGGATCGCCGGCGGGATCAGGAAGCCGAGCTCCGGGCGGTGCATCTCCTCGACGCGGGTGCTCGGGTGGGGCAGACCTTTCCGGCCGAACGCGCCGAACACGAACCGCAGGCTGTAGACCGTGGTCAGGACCGAACCCAGGACGATGCCGGCCAGCACGAACGGCGACGCGGCACCCAGGTAGGGGCTGTGCAGCACGGTCTCGAAATCGGCCTCCTTGGCGATGAAGCCGAAGAACGGCGGCAGCGCCGCCATGGAGGCGGCGGCCGCGCACCCGATGATCAGCAGCGGCTTGGACCGGTCACCCAACCAGGCCAGCCTGCGGATGTCACGGGTGCCGGTGGCGTGGTCGATGATGCCGACGACCATGAACAGCGCGGCCTTGAACATCGCGTGCGCGCACAGCATCGCCAGGCCGGCGAGCATCATCTCGCTGCCGCCGACACCGACCATGATCGTGATGAAGCCGAGCTGGCTGACGGTGCCGAACGCCAGGATCAGCTTCAGGTCGTACTCGCGGATCGCCCGCCACCCGGCGAGCAGCATGGTGAGCAGGCCCAGGCCGACGACCGTCGGGCGCCACTCGGGGCTGTCGGCGAAGCCGGGGGTCATCCGGGCGATCAGATACACGCCGGCCTTCACCATCGCGGCCGCGTGCAGGTAGGCGCTGACGGGTGTCGGCGCGGCCATCGCGCCCGGCAGCCAGAAGTGCAGCGGCACGATGGCCGATTTCGACAGCGCGCCGATGAGGATCAGCACGAGCGCCACCGACGCGGCGACCCCGGTCGGCGGGTTGGCGATCAGCTCCGACAGCAGGAAGGTGTCCGCGATGTTGCCGATCACCACGATGCCGACCAGCATCGCGAGGCCGCCGAACGTCGTCACCAGCAGCGCCTGCATCGCGGCCCGCCGCGTCGTGGCGCGTTCGGCGTAGTGCCCCACCAACAGGAACGACAGGACGGTCGTGATCTCCCAGAACACGTACAGAACCAGCATGTTGTCGCTGGTGACCAGGCCGAACATGGCCCCGGAGAACGCGACGAGCTCGGCGGCGAAGCTGGGCAGGCGCTTCTCGATCCGGCCGTCGTGGTGGCGGAAGTAGTCGGCGCAGTAGAAGAGGACGAGCGCGCCGATCGCCAGCACCAGCACGCTCATGATCGCGGCAAGCGCGTCGAACCGCAGCGTGATGTCCATCGACAGGCCGGGCACCCACGGGACGTCGACGTTGCGCGACTGACCCTTGGCGGGCCAGTTCAGCACCACCCAGACGAGTGATCCCAGCGGCACCAGCGCGAGTGGATAGAACGCCAAACGGCCCCACCGGTACACCAGCAGAGGTGCCAGAAGGGCGGCGGCTGCGTGGGCAGCGAGGATGGCGAGCATGGCTCCGTCTCGTCGTGGGCGGCACGCTGTCGGGCGGGCTTACCGTCGGGCAGGTGGACATGGGGTGTCAGCCGTACTGACTTTGGAGTCACTCCAGTCTACGGGTGCCCTGCACCATCGCTCTGATGCGCTCCTCGACTCCCGATGCGAACACGAACAGGAGCTCGTCGCCCGCCCGGAGCGCCTCGTCGGGACCCGGAACGATCAGATGGATTCCCCGCATCAGCGTCACCAGGGCGCTGTCGGTGGGCATCTCCAGGTCGCGCACCCGCCGCCCGACCAGCGGGCCGCCGTCGGGAAGCGTGAACTTCGCGACGTTGGTGGCCTTCTGTCCGAGGTCGCCGCGCGAGTCCCGCCCGAGGGCCATCAGCCGGACGAGGTGACCGACGTCGATGGCCCCCTCGACCGCGGCGACCAGGGCCAGCGGGGTCGACACCGCGACGTCGATACCCCACGCCTCGGTGAAGAGCCATTCGTTGCGGGCGTCGTTGATGCGCGCGACCACCCGGTCGATGCCGAACTCCGTCTTGGCCAGCAGCGCCATCGCGAGGTTGGCCTTGTCGTCTCCGGTGGCCGCGATCGCGACGTCGCAGATCTGCATCTCGGCCTCTTCCAGTGACGCGATCTCGCAGGCGTCGGCCCACAACCATTCGGCGCCGGGGACGGTCGCCGGCTGATACCGGTCGAACTCCTTCTCGATGAGCAGGACCTTGTGGCCGTAGTCGACCAGCTCCTGGGCGACCGATCGACCGACGGCACCGGCGCCGGCTACTGCGATCCGCATCGAGCTCCCGTCACTGATTTACTCACTCGGGTGACCCTGCACCAGTTGTACGTCGCGCTGTTCCTCGGCGGTCTCGTACTGCTGGCGAGCATCGCCGCGACACGGCTGGCGACAGGGGTCGGTCTGCCCAGCCTATTGCTGTTCCTCGGCGTGGGCGTGCTGGTCGGTGAGGGCGGCCTGGGCCTGCAGTTCGACAACGCGCAACTGGGGCAGGATCTGGGCACCGCGGCGCTGGCGGTCATCCTCGTCGAAGGCGGTCTCACCACACGCTTCAGCGACATCCGCAAAGTCCTCGCACCGGCGGCGGTGCTGGCCACCCTCGGTGTCGCGGTGAGCACGGTGGTGACGGCGGCCGCGGTGCACTGGCTGCTCGGCATGAACTGGCAGCTGGCCCTGCTGCTGGGTGCGGTCATCTCCAGTACCGATGCGGCCGCGGTGTTCTCGGTGCTGCGGGTGGTCCCGCTCCCGCGCCGCTTGAGCGGCCTGCTCGAAGCCGAATCGGGCTTCAACGACGCTCCCGCGGTGATCCTGGTGATGCTGTTCAGCGTCGTCCCGATGGAGCTGAACGCGGTCGACATCGTCGGAACCCTCGTCTACGAGCTGGGGATCGGCACAGTGCTCGGCCTCGGGTTCGGGGTGCTGGGCGCGATGACGTTGCGGCGCATCGCGCTGCCGGCCGCGGGCCTCTATCCGCTGGCGACGTTCGGTCTGGGCATGCTCGCGTTCGCCGCCGCCGGAACGGCGCACGGCAGTGGATTCCTGGCGGCCTACCTGGCCAGCGTGGTGCTCGCCAACTCCGGCCTGCCCCACCGGTCGGCGACGCGGTCGTTCGCCGAGGGCGCGGGCTGGCTGGCGCAGATCGGGGTGTTCGTGATCCTCGGTCTGCTGGTGTCCCCGGACCAGCTGCTCGACGAGGTGGTGCCGGCCATCGTCGCCGGGCTGGCGCTACTGCTGCTTGCCCGCCCGATCTCGGTCTTTCTGTCGCTCATCGGTTTTCGGGTGCCGTGGCGGGAGAAGATGTTCCTGTCGTGGGCCGGTCTGCGCGGCGCGGTGCCCATCGTGCTGTGCACCTACCCGATCGTGGCCGGGGTGCCCGACAGCTGGCGGCTGCTGCACATCGTCTTCATCCTCGTGGTGCTCTACACCGCGATCCAGGGCCCGAGTCTGCGCCGGGTCGCCGAGTGGCTGAACCTGATCCCGCGCGACACCACCCGCGAGATCCAGGTCGACGCGGCGCCGCTGGACGTGCTCGGCGCGGAACTGCTGACGATGACGGTGCTGCCGGGATCGCGGCTGCACAACGTCACCGTGCTCGAGCTGCGGCTGCCGGATCCGAGCGTCATCACGCTGATCATCCGCGACGGGCAGTCCTTCGTCCCGCAACCGGTGACCCGTCTGCAGATCGGTGACGAGCTGCTGATCGTGACGACGTCGGTGACGCGGGATCAGGCCGAGCGCCGGCTGCGGGCGGTGAGCCGGCGCGGGAAGCTCGCGTACTGGTTCGACGAGTACGGCGACCCGGCCTAGTGGTGGGACCGGTGGCCGGTGAACCCCGGGCACGGCGGCATCGCCAGACGGATGGGTAATGCGTGGACCAGGACGCCGATGCCCGCGCCGAGGATCGGCCAGACCGGCCAGAAGTACCAGCCGCCCGAGCCCAGTCCGACGGCCAGCCAGACGGTCAGGACGATGACGACCATCGCGGCGTAGCCCGCGAGGTGGACATGGATGCCGCGGCGGGCGGCCGCGGTCCTGGCCGCCTGCCGGCGGGGATCGTTGCGGCGGAGATCGGCCACCGGCAGGTCGGCGGTGAGTTGGCGCAGGTCCGGTGTGGTGTACGCGTCGTACACCGCCAGCAGACGGGATTCGTACTCGGTCATGTCCAGGTAGCCCTGCGCGAGTGCCTGGCCGAGAACGTCCGCGGTGGCCTCGCGCTCCCGGTCACCGGTACGCAGTGTCGGTGAGGTCATGAGTCCTCCAAGTCTTGACAGTGACAAGTTCGACGATGGCACTCAAACTAGTCACTGTCAAGATAAAACTGGCGCAGCGCGTGGAGGCGGTCGACGGCGCGGCCCGTGGTGAGTTCCACCCGCTCCTGAGGATGCTGCCAGTAGTGGCGGACCAGCTCGATCAGTGCGGTGCCCTCGGGGGTGTAGATGCCGGGGGATTCGAGGACGCACCGGGACTCGTCCCTCATCGTCAGCACCATCGGCGGCCAGAACCGTGTGTGACCGTCACGCGCCTCGGTCCCGATCCCGACGACGTCATCCCACCTGCCGTGGTGTGTGCCCACGAGCGCGGGGAAACGAAAGCCCTCGGGGGTCAACTGCACGTAGCTGATGCCACGCCGCCGGTAGCCCCACCACCACCACGTCAACCCCACTGCCGCTCCGAGGCACGCGAGCGGAATGATCACGAAGGACTCGGGGAACGTGGAGAAGATCGGGATGTAGAGGTTTCCGTAGGGAACCGACACGACCAGCGCGGCCCAACACAGGGCCGCACCCGTGCCGGTCATCCGTCGTACTGCCGTGTCGATGCGTGCGTCGGGCTTCAACACGGTGCCCTCGGGGGTGAACTCGACCCGGGGCGACGTGCTGGTCGACGCCAGCACCACGCGGATGGAGACGGGCCAGGTGACGGACGCGACCAGGGCGATGGCCACAGTGGCCCAATAGCCCTCGCGCGCAGCAAAATACGCCCAACCCCAGCACATGGCCACGACGACGAGCGTGACGGCTATGCCAGTCCTTCTCAGTACCTTGTTCATGAGATCAGCGCGGAGGCATCTGCCGGTCGACGGCGTCGGCGTTCTGCTGCTCGGTGTGGGAGTACTCGGTCGCCGACGAGCCCAGCTTGGCGCTCAGATCGGTGGAGATGAGATGCATCTTCTCGGCGGCGCTGCGACGCGCGAGTTCGGCCGACTTCAACGCCGCTGCGGTGGAGGTGCACACCACACCGTGGGTCTTGAACACGTCGCCGGCCGATCCGTCGGGCGCGGACCTCGCCGAGTCGATCGTCGCGGCGACATTCTGCTGTATTCCGGCGGTGCCCCGGATGGACTCGGAGACGCGCAGCGGTGCGGGTGTGCCCGACTGCGCCCCGGACAGCCCGCCGGGCATCTGCGCGCTCTCGTCCACGACGCCGTAGTGCGATCCGATCTGGCGGATCCGGTCGGCGTTGTCGGCACTGTGCGAGACCATCTCCGTGACCCGTTGCATCGCGAACGGCACGGTCGCGGCGACGGCCGCGAGCTCGATGGCCATCGCGGCAGCCGCGCCGCCCGGAGGGATGAGCTTCGCAGTGATGGCGGCGGGAATGGCTGCGGCCAGCATTACCTGACGCGTGGAGACGAAATCGCGGGTGTCCTGCACCTGCCCGGCCTCCTCGGCCAGGACTTCCTGGATCTGCCCGTCGAACGTGGCCATGCTGCCGGCCCGTTGCTGCTGCTCGGTGTTGCGCAGACCGTAGGCATCGCTGGCGTCACCTTGCCAGTCCGGAGGCGGAACCGCTTGTTGCAGTTCATCATTGGCTTCGGAGAACTGTCGGGCGCCGTCGGTGAAACGCTCGCCGTCTTCGGGCCGGCCGAATCCGAGGGTGTTGGACGCCGCGGTCAGCGTCATCAGACCGGCGTTGATGATCGGCGTCGCCACCGAGGTCGCCAGCCCGGTCGCACCCATGGTCGACCCTCCGACAGCCGCCAGGGACTGCATCAGGATCGCCGCGTCGGTGGCGATCGCGGCCGAGCCCAGCGCGGGGTCCGAACTCATCATGTTGGCGTGATCGGCCACGCCGTAGAAGTAATTGGCGTCCACCCACAGCTTCCCCAAAGCCATGAATTCGACCCTATCAACGGGCGGAAAGGGTCAGATGCACCAATTCATCGGCCCTCGTGCGCATAGCGCGCACTGAGTTCCTCCAGCGCGGCATCGGCCTGAGCGGGGGTCGCGAACGGCATATTCGACGACACGAACTCGCGTGCCTCGGTGCGGTCGACGCCCTGGGCCACGAACATCTCGACGACCGTCACATGCATCACGGCGGTGGCGCGCTTGGCCGCGACCTCGGCCAGTTCGGTGATGGCGGCGGCGAGTTCGGACTCGGTCCACCGGGTGACCGCCGGGGTCAGGGCGACCCGGGCGATCGACCCGTCCAGATTGGCCGTGATCGTGATGGTTCCGGACGGATTCGTCACCTGGACGACGGGGATCTCGGGACCGGGGTCCTCCTCGGGGGCGACCAGGGCATCGAGGTCGCTGCCGGCGTCCTCCCAGTCGTCTCCGGGGTCGATCAGCGGCATCCCTCTTTCCTACCGCACCGCGGGCAGGGCCGGATACACGATTTCAGCGGGTGTCGGCGAACTGCCGCAGCGACTCCACCTGCGCCGGATCCAGCGACGGGCGCACCGTCTCGCGTGCCCGGGCCACGTCGTCGGCGGTGACGTCGGCGGCGTCGATGCTGCGGCGCATCGCGGTCAACGCCGCTTCCCGCAGCAGCGCCACACAGTCGGCGGCGCTGTAGCCGTCGAGATCGGCGGCGAGCACCTCCAGGTCGACATCAGCCGCCAGCGGCACCGATTTACCTGCGGTGCGCAGGATCTGGGTGCGGGCCTCGGCGTCCGGCGGCTCCACGAATACCAGCTTCTCCAGCCGGCCCGGGCGCAGCAGCGCCGGGTCGATCAGATCGGGCCGGTTGGTCGCGCCCAGCACCACGACGTCGCGCAGCGGGTCGATGCCGTCGAGTTCGGTCAGCATGGCCGCCACCACGCGGTCGGTGACCCCGGAGTCGAAACTCTGGCCGCGGCGCGGCGCGAGCGCGTCGATCTCATCGAGGAACACCAGTGACGGCGCCGAGTCCCGGGCGCGCTGGAACAGCTCGCGTACGGCCTTCTCCGAAGAACCGACCCATTTGTCCATCAGCTCAGCACCTTTGACGGCGTGCACGCTGAGGCGGCCCGAGCTGGCGAGCGCGCGCACCACGAACGTCTTGCCGCACCCGGGCGGACCGTAGAGCAGTACGCCCCGGGGCGGCTCGACGCCCAGCCGCTGGAAGGTCTCCGGATGCTGCAACGGCCACAGCACCGCCTCGGTGAGCGCCTGTTTGGTCTCGGCCATGTCACCGACGTCGTCGAGGGTGACCGCACCGACGGACACCTCCTCGGTGGCAGACCGCGACAGCGGGCGGATCACTCCGAGGGCGCCGACGAGATCCTCCTGGCGCAACGCCGGTGGCTCACCGTTCTCGCTGGCGCGGGCGGCCGCCCGCAGCGCGGCCTCGCGCACCAGCGCGGCCAGGTCGGCGACGACGAATCCCGGTGTGCGGTCGGCGATCTCACCGATCTCCAGGTTGGCGGAGGGGACGTCGCGCAGCAACACCTCGAGAAGCTGCTTGCGGACAGCGCCGTCGGGCAGGCTGAGACCGAGTTCGCGGTCGCACAGATCGGGTGCCCGCAGCCGGGGGTCGACGTTGTCGGGGACCGCCGACGTCGCGACGAACACGACGCCGCCGGCGACGGCCGACCGCAGCTCGGTCAGGATCAGCGTGGCGACCGGGTCGGGCGGGACGGGCAGCAGCGCGTCGATGTCGGTGACCAGCAGCACGCCTCCACCGTCGCGTGCGGAGGCGGCAGCAGAGGAGACCGCTGCGAGACGGTCGTCGGCGCGCAGCGAACCGACCTCGGGACCGTCGAGTTCGATCAGCCGTCGCTCGGCACACACAGTGCGCACCAGCGTGGCTTTCCCGACGCCGGCCGGACCGGACACCAGAACGCCGAGATTCGCGGTGGCGCCGAGCTTTTCGAGCAGCTCGGGTTGATCGAGGGCGAGCTTGAGCCACTCGGTGAGCCGACTGGCCTGCGCGTGCGCGCCCTTCAGGTCGTCGAAACCGACGGCCTGCGTCCGGGGTCGCTCCGTCCGGACAGGAGCACCGGACACCTCGGACGTCCCGTTGGCCGCCTCGGACGTCCCGGAAGCTTCTGACGCCCCTGAAGCCCAGCACACCAGCGAATTCGGTTGCACGCTCACCGGTCCGATCGGGTCGGCGGCGGTGACCGTCAGCAGCTCGGAGGTCCAGGTGATGCCGACCGAGGAAGCGAGCGCGGCACTGGCCGTCGACGTCGACGTGCCGGGCCCGAGATCGCGGGGCAGCAACGAGACCGTGTCCCCGACGGTCATCACCTTGCCCAGCAGGGCCTGCCGCAGAGTGGCGGGGGTGATGGACCGGCTGGCCAGGCGCGAACCGCACCACGGTATTGCCGCGGCTGTGCTGCCCCGGGTCATGACCCTGCCCCTTGCGCTTGGATTGGTCACCGCCGTGGCTTTGGCGCTGGGCTGGTGGGGCGCCGCGGTCGGCACATCCATGCGTGGCCCGCCGCCGGCGGCCCGGGCTGTGCTCTGGGGTCGTGATCGGCTCACCCGGTTCTGTATCACACGCTGCTGAGTGGGCGGCGCATGACCTGTCCGCATTGAGCGGACTCGGGTCGATGTCTGCTGCCCACCATCCATAGCCGCGTCCTCTTCAGCGCTGCGGCTCCGACGCAGAAGCGTGGAAACCCCATGAACCATGTCCTATCCGTACACACGCCCGACCTGTCCGCCTCACGTCGCCGCGCCGTCGGCCGGTATCACCGCCGGCCTGCCACGCTGGTCGGCCGCACTCCAGTGCTGTGGATCGGTGCTCCGTTCAGCTCTGAAGAGCGGGGCTTTTGGGCCAAACTCGAGGGCTTCAACCCCGGCGGGATGAAGGACCGCCCGGCCATGCACATGGTGGAGCGTGCCCTCGCCCGTGGCGATCTGCAGCCGGGTGGCCGGATCGTCGAATCCACCAGCGGCACACTCGGGCTGGGGCTTACGCTGGCGGGCACCGTATACGGGCATCCGGTGACGCTGGTCGCTGATCCCGGTATGGAACCGATTGTTCAACGAATGCTTTCGGCATACGGTGGGCAGGTGGATCTGGTGACCGAGCCACACCCGCGGGGCGGTTGGCAGCAGGCTCGGCGCGATCGGGTGGCCGAGATTTTGGCCGGTGATCCGACCGCCTGGTATCCGGATCAGTACAACAATCCCGACAATGTCGACGCGTATCGGGGCTTAGCGCTGGAGTTGCAGAATCAGCTGGGGTCCATCGACGTCTTGGTGTGCTCCGTGGGCACCGGCGGGCATTCAGCCGGCGTGGCGCGAGTGTTGCGCGAGTTCAATCCCGACTTGCAGCTGATCGGCGTGGACACCGTTGGTTCGACGATTTTTGGCCAGCCGGCAAGCACGCGGCTGATGCGCGGCCTGGGCTCGAGCATCTACCCCCGCAATGTGGATTACCGCGCATTCCACGAGGTGCACTGGGTGGCGCCCGCGGAGGCGGTGTGGGCGTGCCGAACCTTGGCCGCCACCCACTACGCCAGCGGCGGGTGGAGTGTGGGGGCGGTCGCGCTGGTGGCCGGTTGGGCGGCGCGCACCTACCCGCAGGGTACAAGGATCGCCGCGGTGTTTCCCGACGGCCCGCAACGCTACTTCGACACCGTCTACAACGACGACTACTGCCGGGCACACGGAATCCTGGCAGGCCCCCCGGGTGCAGAGCCCGCGGTCGTCGCGGAGCCCACAGAGTGCGTCGTCCAGTCGTGGACGCGGTGCGCGCGGGTGGTTGACCCCGTGGCGGTGGCGCGGTGAGGGCAGTGGCCGCACAGTTCAGGAGTTTTGGTTGGCCGAGCCGGCTGCTGATGATCAACCAGTTCGGCATCAACCTGGGCTTCTACATGCTGATGCCCTACTTGGCGGGATATCTGGCCGGCCCGTTGGGGCTCGCAGCATGGGCGGTCGGTCTCGTGCTGGGCGTGCGTAATTTCTCACAGCAGGGCATGTTCATCATCGGAGGCACACTCGCTGACCGGTTGGGCTACAAACCGCTGATCGTAGCGGGATGCCTACTGCGTACCGCAGGGTTCGGGTTGCTGGTCGTGGCCGAGTCACTGCCGATGGTGTTAATCGCCTCGGCGGCCACGGGCTTCGCCGGAGCATTGTTCAACCCGGCGGTACGCGCTTACCTGGCAGCCGATTCCGGTGATCGGCGCGTCGAAGCGTTCGCAGTGTTCAACATCTTCTACCAGGCGGGCATTCTGGCCGGCCCGCTGGCGGGACTGGCACTGATGGCGCTCGACTTCCGCGTCACCGCGGCAGCGGCGGCGACAGTGTTCGCGCTACTGACCGTTGCCCAACTGTTCGCCCTTCCCCAGCACAGCGCCACACTCAACGCCGAGAAGGCGTCCGTACTCGATGACTGGCGCGCCGTGGTGGCCAACCGATCCTTTCTGCTGTTCGCAGCGGCCATGACCGGCTCCTACGTGTTGTCCTTCCAGGTATATCTCGCACTGCCGCTGCACGCAGCGATTCTGGCGCCAGACGCCGAAACGCTCTTGGTTGCAGCGGTGTTCGCGATTTCCGGAGTGATCGCCGTGGGCGGACAACTGCGCATCACTCGCGTGTTCGGTGCACGATGGGGCGCGGGACGCTCACTAATCATTGGAACACTCATCTTGGCGGTCGCGTTCGTGCCGCTGGCCGTCGTTCCCGATAGCGGCCGGTTCGGCCTGGCGGCCTCCGCAATCGCCTTGCTCTCTGCCGCTGCACTGCTCGCAGTCGGATCAGCAGCGGTATTTCCCTTCGAAATGGACACCGTGGTATCACTCGCCCACAACCGGTTGGTCGCAACACATTACGGCTTCTACAACACCATCATCGGTGTCGGCATACTCGCCGGCAACTTGGGTACCGGCGCACTGATGCAAGCCGCACGCGATGCCGGAGCACCAGAGCTGATCTGGGCAGCGCTGAGCCTAATTGGCGGGCTGACGGCATCAGCGCTCTTCTACCTCAATCGCAGCGGGCGACTGCAGCCGGCGCCGGTCAAAGCCGCCATGGATCCGGATCGGCTGCCCTAGCTGGACCATCGTCCTGTGCAGTGACTGCCCGGCCGTCGCGGTGCCAGCCCGTGCGCGAACTTCCGGATCGCGGCCATCGGCTTCTCTCGAAAAGTTGAAAGTAGCTGTTTCAAACGCGTTCTCATCGTTATCCAACCGTGCCCGCAAGACCGGTATGACTGTCAGTGTTTGAGGTAACGTTGACTAGTAACTACTGATCTACTACGTACTAGACCAGGGCGATGAATGGCTGGTCCAGCGGCGAATTGGGAGTGGACATGGCTACATTGGCAAAGACGGTGACGATAGTCGCCGGTATCACCACCGCGGCCGTGTTGGTCGCCGCGCCGGCACCTGCTGCCCCAACGGGCCCTGGCTCTGCGCAGGATACGGTGAAAAGCCTTGAGGACAGCGGATATACGGTCATCGTGAGCAAGACCGGATCCGCGCCTCTTACGAAGTGCGCCGTGAGCTCGATTCGACCAGGACGCGACGTCACCGAGATGCGCAGGAACATGCGCGACCGCACCGTGGAGCGGGTGGTGTACAAGACCATCTACGTCGACGTCACCTGCTAAGGGAGGCGGCGATGCGGCGCGGTGGCTAGCGGCCGATCGACCGGTGCCGCAAGGGCGTCGTGGCGATGATCCCTAAACACCAACGCAAGGCATATATGACGTTCGAGCACGGGGTCCAACCGTGTGGCGGGGACGTTCGTCGCGGACGGTTGGAAGCTACTATACGTAGTAAGTACGTAGACTACATTGTGGCGCACGCCGCGGTTGAAAGACGAAGGTGGTGAAGGTTAGTTGCGATGGCTCCTAACCACGGCAGCCGTGGTGGCTGCTCTCGTGGCGCCGTCGGCGGGCACCCCAGCCGCCGAAGCTGCGGCCACCGAGGCTATCGGCGTGATTCGCGTCCTTCCGGGCCCCGGTGAGGTGGTCGGGGTCGCCCACCCAGTGGTGGTGGAGTTCATTGCGCCCGTCGTCAATAGGGAGGCCGCCGAACGCACGGTTGCAATCACCACCTCGCAGTCGACGACCGGTGAATTCACATGGCTCGACGATGCAACGTTGGAGTGGAAACCGACCGGCTATTGGCCGGCCCACGATGAGATCGAAGTGCGGGCAGGCGGGTTGAAGACCGAGTTCAGCACCGGTGCTGCGGTGGTCGGTATCGCGGACATCGATGCACACACATTCACCGTCGAAGTCGACGGCGAGGTGGTCCGTGAAATGCCGGCGTCGCTCGGCAAGCCCGGTTTCGAGACACCTGTCGGTGACTTCACGGTGTTGGAGAAGCAGCGCAACGTCGTGTTCGACTCACGCACCATCGGTATCCCCCTTGACGACCCGGAGGGCTACCTTATCGACGGCGAATTCGGCGTGCGCGTGACATGGGGAGGTGTCTACGTGCACTCGGCCCCCTGGTCGGTCGACGCGCAGGGATCGGCCAATGTCAGCCACGGCTGCATCAACCTCAGCCCGGAAAACGCCGAGTGGTATTTCGACATGGTGCGAGTAGGGGATCCCGTCACCGTTCAGGCGTAGCGGGTCGCGCCGATCCAGCATGCGGTTGGTGCCGTTTCGGCGACAGCGGCCACCCCTGCGCATTTCTGTGCGCCCTGCCTCAGCGTCTGTTGAATCGCGCGTATGCCATGGTGGCCGGTAAGCTCTTCGTCGAACAGTGGAGGTTCAACGGTGCGGGTGCGCGGCTTCGGCGAGTTGGAAGCGGTCATCATGGAACGCGTGTGGGACTACGGACCTGATGCGTCGATGACGGTACGGGAAATTTTTGAGCAACTGGCCGCCGAACGGCAAATCGCCTACACCACGGTAATGTCCACCATGGACAATCTGCATACCAAAGGCTGGCTGGCCCGCGAACGCGACGGTCGGGCCTATCGCTACTGGGCAACACTGTCGCGCGAGCAGCACACGGCACGGTTGATGCGCGATGCCCTCAAGGGCGGAGGGCGGTCAGACCTGGTGCTGAGCCACTTCATCGAGCAGATCGGTCCCCGGGAGTCCGAGCGGCTGCGCACGGCGTTGCGACGGCTGCCCAAGAAGCGGTCAGGTAAACGGTGAGCATCGCTGCGTGCCTGCTGCTCTACAGCTTCGTGGTGTGCGTGGTCGGCCCGCCGATTTTGCGTCGGCTCACCCGTGAAGGGCATGCTCCTCGCTACGGTGTGGCGGCATGGCTGACTGCCATCGGCAGTGTGCTTATCAGCTGGTTGATGGCCGCAGTGCTCATCGTCGGGGACCTTGTCACCGGCGGCGAACACCGCAACGGTGTGGTGGCGTCGTGTCTTGCCGTGTTGTGCGACGTGCTGACTGGGTATGCCGGTCGCATCCCGCAAGTACTGTTGCTCGCCGCTGCAGCCGCCGGTGTCATCGCCGCGTCGCTCGCCGGTGCCCGAATTGCCCGCGCTCTTGCTCGCCTGCGGGCAGGGGCGCTCGAGCACGCTGACGGGGTGCGGTTGGTGGGTCGGCCGGTCGGGCAGGACGTGTTCGTGATCGATGCTTCCGAGCGTGCCGCCTACTGCGTATCGGGTCGCCCACCGGTCATTGTGGTGACGACCGGTGCGCTGGCGGCCCTGGACGACGATCAACTGGGCGCCGTTCTCGCACACGAGCGCGCTCATCTGGCGGGGCGCCATCATCAAGTGATAGCCGCCCTACGCAGTCTCGCGGTGGTCTTCCCGAAACTCTCGCTGATGACACGGGGCGCCACTGAGGTTTCGCGGATACTGGAGATGTGTGCCGACGACGCGGCGGCCCGTCGATTCGGTCACCGCACGCTGCTTTCAGGATTGATGTCACTGGCCGGCGCAGCGCCGGCAGGATCATTGGGAGCGGCCGATGTGGCGGTGCTCAGCAGAGCCGAGCGCCTGGCGGTTCCCGCAACACCGCCGACGCAGATACGCGCCCGGGCAGCGTTGACTAGCGCATCGACGCTGATGGCCGGCGGACCGTTGCTTATTCTTGCGTTGATGGCATCGGGCACGCTGATGTGCGGTTAGCTCCAGGAATGTCGCGCAAGCATGAGACCAGAGGATCGGTGTGGCCGCCGACCGCGCGCTGGCCTGGTAGTAGGGCAAACCGCGTGGCCGGTGGCTGCTCCGGCGAACATGTGCGGCCCGTCCGACGCAGGCCCGCAACCGATTTTAGCTCTGTCAAGCGTTGTTCAGCCGACATCATCGCCAACTCGGATGCAGACAAGTTAGAACTCTGCGGAGTCCGACATTGTCCTACTAAGACGGCCAGTAGAAGATCACGGTATCCGACTCGACCGCCGGACACGCGACCGCGAACGGGCTGGCGACAGCGCCACCGGCCACACGGCGGCCCACAGAAGGAGTTGTGATCTCTCGCCCGGAGCACGGACATGCTGACCGACACCTCGAACGGCTCGGACACCACGGCCCCTCAGATACAGAGTCCTATCCTGAGCGAACACGACCCCCAGGCCGGACACGGCGAACACTTGGCCTACGTCGCTTAAGATAGCCCGGGCTCGGGCCATGACCGCCATGGCGGGCACGGGGACGTCCGGGGATGTGTTGCGCGGCAGGTTCTCTGGGGCAGCCTGATTTTGTCCGTACCGGTGGTGCTGTTCAGCCACATGGTCGCCGAACTGTTCGGCTACCTCGGATGGCGGGCAGCGTGGTGTCGCGTGGATCGCACCGAATCTGGGGCACGCTTATCCGTCTCCGGCGGTATGCCTTTATCTCACCGGCGGGTGGGCCCGAGCTGAAGTCCGTCGCCCGGGGATGATGCTGCTGATCGGTATCGCGTCAGCGTCGCGTTCATCGCGTCGGTGTGGTGCAGGCTAACTGGCGTATCGCGTCCCGGTATCCAAGCCGCCGGCGTTCGATGCAGGCCGATGCGGCGCGCGGGGTACTTGTCGACGGCACGCCCTTGCCCTACGCTTGGCCTACGGAGTTTCACCGTAGATGTGTGGGGTATGCGCCTGTCGTCCATGAGTTGTGGCTGTGCCGTCAGGCTGGCCGCGGTCACACGGATAGCCGCGTCTTGATGAAACCTCGCGGCACAACACCTGACAACAGTGATGGAGTGAGGCAAATGAGCACCGCGGCTGAAATGCTGGAAACCTACCCGCAGGATCTCGGCGGCATCGACCGTGCGGCATTGACGGCGTGCATCGAGGCGTGTATCGAATGCGCACAGGCATGTACCGCATGCGCAGATGCCTGTCTGAGTGAACAATCGGTCCAAGAGCTGACCACCTGCATTCGCACCAACCTCGATTGTGCAGATCTGTGTGAGACGACGGGTCGGGTGCTTTCGCGCCACACCGGCTACGATGCCAATCTGACCCGTTCGGTGTTGCAGGCCTGCGCCACGGCGTGTCAGTCCTGTGGCGATGAATGCGCTAGGCATGCCGAGCACCACGAGCACTGCCGAATCTGCTCCGAGGTGTGTCGGCGTTGCGGGCAGGCGTGCGAACAGCTGCTCTCATCGCTGGGCTGATCGCTGCGAAGCCTCCCGAGGGTAGCCAGCCTGCCGATGGCATCGTTGGCTTCTGTGATTCAGTATGGGCCCGGCCCGCTTCTGCGGCATGACACGCAGAGCCTGACCTGCCCCGGTTTCCTAAACGAAGTGAGCTGGCCGATCGTCCCCATGAGGAGGAATACACCAATGGCCACAGCGGAATACGCGTCTCCGGGATGACATGCGGTCACTGTGAGATGTCGGTCCGCGAGGAAGTCAGATCCCTCGGCGGCGTCAAGCATGTCGAGGTGAGCGCTGCCACCGGCGAACTGGTCGTCACCAGTGAGGAGCCCATCGCCGATGCGGCCATAATGGCGGCCGTAGACGAGTCCGGATATACCGCCGTGCGGATGACATGAGTACCGTCCAGGTAGTGTCCACAGCGGCGGCACGCCACGATGGCACACTCAGCCGAAACCAGCCCAGGTGCTGACGCGGGTGGCGCTTACTTATTGACAAGCGTCGAGAACGGCAGCTCTCTGGCACGGCTCCCCATGGCGATTCAGGGAGGCTGCAACCGCTCGAATGGCGCCGGGGGCGGGTGACGCTCCGGACGCTTCCAGCGCCCTTCGAAAGCCGCCTCGGTATCTGCAGCCGTGGCAGTTTGCCACGAACGACACGGCTATACGCGAACTTTCGGTATCTGTCTCAGGAAGTACTTTCGCTATCTACTATTTAGGTTAGTATGTGTCGGGGCGGCTGGGGCGCCGGTCCGATCTCCCTAGCTCGGGTGGCGCCTCAGTCGTTCCTTACATGCCAGCCGGCGCTGATGCGAGGGCCGTCGAGGTCACGAGAAGCATTGTCGCTCTTGCCTGTCGGTGCAAATCTGAACCGGGTCCCTTCGCCTCGAAGTTCATGCGACCGATTACTGGACGCCTTCCGCGTGCGGTGCCGCATCTGGTAAGCATGGTCGTAGAAGTACGTAGCAGCTGCGTATGCCTGCGGCGGCGTAAAGAATGGACAGGCAGTGCGAAATATCGTGATTGTGATGGCGGCGGCCGCAGCGATGATGCTGTTGGTGGGCACCGGCATACCAGCCGCGTTTGCAGCGGCGAAGTGTCCTCACATGTTCGGCTCCCAACAGCGAGTGGCTGACGCCGGTGCGCCGGTGGTGCAAGAGTGGACAGCCATCGATCTGCAGCGAGGCGCCGACCTCCTGCCTGGATATTCGGCAGTCGGCAAGCTGTGGGAGGCAGGCGTGTCGGTGAGCGCCATGAACGGAGCGGTCACACCGATCATCCCCAATTTTCAGGCCGTATCGCGTTCCGGCGTCCGGTATCCGGCGCTCTGGCAGGTGCCCAGCCCCAACGGAATCCCCAGTACGACCCTTGCAGACGGACAGACCTCGACGGGCAAACTGTACTTCGACGTCACCGCTGACGACCCTGTTGCCCTGATCTATACCACCGGCACGCCACGACCTGTGATGATGTGGTGCTGCAGCGGACCCATGCTCGACATGCAAATGGGGCCGGGCATGCAGATGGGCGATTGCCAGTGTAAGGAATCGGCAACGCCGTGTGCGTGCTGCGAACTCCAGGCGACCTAGCCGCATGGAACATTTCGTCGTCTGGCCAGAAACGAGGAGTCCCAAGGACGATCGGGGACCGTGTCGAATTATTCGCGAGCTCGAATGCCCGAGGCCTTTATATCAGCAGGGCCTGACCCGGCCTCAAGCGTCTTCTACGTGGTGGAGTATCCACGTGCCCGCCCATCGAAGCGCCGGCAACGAGAGCAGTGGTCGCGTATCGGGGCGCGACCTGGCGAGCTCAACACTCCCACGACCATCGGACTACGGAACAGCGTGGTAGCGAGCACGCGAACGCACAAGGAAACAAGACAGTAGGAGAGGTGGCCGCAGAATGCATGGCGATGACGGGTGGATGTGGCATGACGGCTGGAGCTGGGGCGGCTGGGCGTTAATGGTTATCGCGATGGTGTTGGTGTTGGCGGCGATCCTCACGGTCGTGGTGCTGGCCATGCGCTTTCTGACTCGTAACAGCACTTCCTCGCCGCCTCGTTACTCACCCTTCGGCCCGGCCGAAGATGTGCTCGCCGAACGCTACGCGCAGGGTGAATTGGATCACGACGAGTACCGTCGGCGCCTCAGCGTGCTCAGGAAACATAGAGCAGCACCATGAACGGCTTTCGTCTGGCGCTTGGGAAGTCTTTTGCCTTCGGCGAGACCGGCTGTGTTCCGATGGACTCACTATGTGCCGCATCGGCTGAAGCCAATTTCAACCATGAGTAAAAGGGGAGTTCCGCTACATCCGATAGCCCTAGTCGTGACGCTGGCAATGGCATTGACGGGTTGCTCAGGCGAAGCGGATGGACCCGCGAGACAGGAAGGCGCATCGCCCGAGCCAGCTGGCAGCGTAACCGGCTCGGTATGGGTAGCAGATGAGGACGGCGACAGCATCACGGTCATCGACGCGTCGACGAACGCCGTGATCGCCACGCTCGACGGGATCGAGGAGCCGCACAACGTTCAAATGGGCCCTGGCGGGGACACCGTGTACGCGGTCAGCGGTAGCGAAAATCTGTTGGTGGCGATCGACGCAGCGACATTTGCGGTCAAGGCAACCGCCCCAACCGGTGCAGAGCCTGCGCACGTCATCGAAGCCAACGGCAAGGTCTACGTGACCAATGCGGCAGATGGCACCGTGTCGGTGTACCGGGCCCCTGAACTGCAGCCGACCGGCCGCATCACGCTTGGCGGGATGCCGCACGGTCTGCGACCCGCCGGCGACGGCTCAATCATCGTCGTGGCCAACACCATGGCCGGCGCGCTCGATGTGATCGACCCCGCCACTGACACGCTGTTGGGCGCGGTTCCCGTGGGCGCGGGCCCGGCTCAGGTGGCCGTCACCGCCGATGGCCGCTACGCCTACACAGGAATCAGTGATCCGTCGTCGGTGGCGAAGGTGGATCTGGCTACTCGGACGGTGGTCGGTACCGTATCCGTGCCGACCCCGCCAGTCCAGGTCTTTCTGGCTCCCGATGGAGAAACCGTCGTGTCCGCAGACCAGGGCACACGCGACCAGCCGGGAAACACCGCGTCGGTGATCGACACCCATTCAATGACCGTGCGCAGCAGAGTAAACACCGGTTCCGGACCCCACGGTGTCGTTATCGATGACACAAGCACACGGGCATGGGTGACCAACAGCTACAGCGACACAGTCTCGGTTATCGAATTAGCCACGTCCTCGGTGGCGGCAACGGTTCCAACCGGCGCCGAACCCACCGGCATCAGCTATTCAATCCGCCGCCCCGCACCGGGCGCGTCCACAACCACGACATTGAAGTTGCCAGAACCGGCTACCAGCAGTCAAGAAGAGTCGCCCGACGACCATGGGCATTAGCCACAGACCACACCGACTGCAGTTTGACAGGCGTTCAAATCGGTCGCGGCCAGCGACGGGCTTGCACGCATCGCATGACCACACCACTCGCCACAGGTGGACCGACCGGAAGACATACTAACGAGGTATCAGCAGCACCGGGCATTACACCACTGCCGCACTCATCATGTGATCAAGACTCTTCATCACCGGGCTCGAAGGCTGGACTGATCACCAGCTCCCCGACGGCACCAAAGTGCTGCGCGCTCTCCGCGGGCACCTGTACGAGGCCAGCCCTCCCACGGGCCGTGTCATTCCGTCTGTGTAAGGCCGGGGTAGTCCATCAGCGGAGCGCCGTTCGGGCAGACAGTAAGGATGTTTTGCGGGCAAGACCACGTCAGGTGGCGGGTACGGCGGAACGCGCCTCGGCGATTGGCGGAGACGTTTACCGCTGAGACGCCTACCGCCGAGTTGGATTCGCTGATCAAGGATGCGGTCAAAGAGGGAACCACGATCGACGGCGCTGATGGTTTGCGAAACGAGTTGACCAAGGCCGTGCTGGAACGCGCGCTGAACTCGGAGCTGACCCATATCTTCGGGTATGAGGCCGGCGATCCGGCAGGGCCTGGCTCGGGTATTCTCGCGAACGGCACGACGCCGAAAACGGTGACCACGTTCAATGGTCGCGTCAAGATTGACTCGCCCCGCGACCGCACGGGTCGTTTGATCCGGCGATTTGCGGCGAAGAAAGACCGCCGGTTCGACAGCATCAATTCCATTGTGCTGTCGCTGTATCCGCGCGGCATAGCTACCCCCGATATCATGATGCACCTGGCCGAGGTGTACGCGTGTCGGTGTCGCGGGGAGCGGATCTCCAATTCTTACCGAGGTCGCGGTCGATGAAATCAAGGCTTTGCACTCGACACAGCGAGGGCACGATGTTCCTGCAGGACGTCGTCATCGAGCTGGGTAACCGCGGGGTTCGCTCGCCGTCTTCATCCTCGTCGGGTCGTCATTGCCTACTGAGCGCGAGCCACATCGCAAGTTCGCGCCGCGGGGCGACACGCCGGAACGTTCGTTTTCTAGATGTCCGACTCGTCCCGGATCGCAGGGGTGTGGTCGTCTTCGGAAACTGCGGCCGACGCGCTGTGGCTATGGGTGACTGCTTGCATTACCGTCGTGGCCGGTCTTGGAATGCGGAACCGGTTGGGGGGGCAGAGTCCCCGGATCCCGCCCCAGGCGGGCGCATTCCGCGGGTGTAGTGCAGGGCCGCCCCAGCACCGCTGGTACGTCGGGGTTCCCGGGGATGGCGCCTTGCGGTGTTCTGGGAACGAGGTGGGGCACACACGTCCCGGTCAACGGATCTGGTTCCTCGCCGGATACACACGGTTGCGCTGACGCGGTCGGCTCGCTGTTCACAGCCGGGACCAGGGCCAACAGGAGGAGCCCAGCAGCGGCTGCAATCCACGCCCTCACAAAAAGCCGCCGCACGGGATTGTCGATAGCCATCACGATGCTTTCTGCCGTTGAGGCCCGCTGGAAGTTTCCATTGGGTGACCTAGTACTAACAATGTCCATATTAGCGATGGTGGCGTCCCGCGCAAGGCCGTCAACGGACGTCTGCGAGGCGGCCCCTCACCGGTTGCGCCCTGCTCAGACATGACGGCTTAGTCCTAGGCCTGCCAACGGCTCCGAAATGCGCCGGAACAAACTGAGCGCATCGCACCACGTCCCGATCTCCGTACGTGTCCGTGCGCACCCTTGAGGTACTATTTGCATCATCAGTACGTGACATATCAGTACTATCTGTACCAGTACTAGAGCCATTAGGGGAACCTTAATAACCGCGCCAGCCCGCACCTGCGCATCGACGTCCCCGACGGCGGTTGAGTTGTTGCAAAACGGGGCCGCTACGCGGGGCATTGCGATCGAGGAGACTATGCCAACACCGCACTGGGATCCGGTAAGTGCGTCGTCTCTATGAGGACAACCAGCGAAGCGTTTTGCGAGATCTAACATGATGTGAGCAGGTACCTTGGGACTGGCGGTCGGTCGGTCGCCACGAGTCGAAGTTGGGCTCGCCAGTGGCCGGGCGGTTGAAGCAATGAGAGCTTTCGGCGCCGCATGGTGATCAGAAGTCCTCTTGCCGGTGTCGCACTTCTAAGTCACAGTCGTTGTTCATACACACAGAATGCATACATCGAGGGGACGTCAGGTGATTAACAAGAGGTTGAGCATCACGCGCGTGAGCTCAGCATTGGCGGTGTTCGGCGTCATAACCTACGTGCTCTGCTTCATCTGGCGGGCTCTGGCGCACTCGACGTTTACCGACAGTGCCTTTGCCGCCGCATTTCCCGGCTTCAGCTGGAGTGTCGTCGGATTCTTGACCGGCATGGGCTGGAGCATCGTCTACAGCGTGTACGCCGGGGTGGTGTTCGTCTGGGCATATAACCTGTGCTGCCGCGTCACGGTCGACCGTCGTTCGCGTGCCGAACACCAGAGCGTCCGTTAAAAGCGGCACTGTCCGGCGCAAAGCTGTTGGCTCCGCAACCGTGGTAAGCGAACCAGCAAACCACGGCGCAAGCACTAGCAATAGTCGTCGATCAGCCCGACTCATGTGGACTTCCAACGAAATTGGAGAAGTTCTGCGCGGCCTGGCATCGTCGGATACTTCAGTACTACCGGAATCCGATCGGCACATGTAGTCCACACCCGTGGCTGGTCATTGTCGCGTGTTCGACCGCGCAAGGCTCGGGCACCGTCTTTCATTCTCGGTCGACGGCGGATTTGCTGCCCGGATACGGCTGGACCAAAATCCTCTTCGACCCTGGGCCCACCGCCCACTCTGACTGAACCGGGCAGCTGAGGGCGCGGATTGGCCTGGCTTGGTGGGAGGCTCATCGTGCCACATTGGTGCTCGTCGGCTGCGGCACCTCGAAGTAATCGCCATTTCGCCTCCGCTGCCCTCAACCGAGACGACGCCGAACAATTGTGCGGTGAAACAGGCAACACCATAGTCCCGCTCAACTCACGATCCAGACGATCGGTAGGTCTGCAACTGAAGATGGCGGCAACGATCGACAATCTCGCCGATCTCGTCAGGATCGTCGGCGAGCACAAGTAGCTCAACGTCATCGGCCGCAACCATTCCCGGCTTGAGCAGCCGTTCGCGGATCCATCGCTGCAGTCCACTCCAGTGCGCCGATCCCGCGAGCACGACCGGAAAGTGGCGGATCTTTTCGGTTTGTATCAGAGTCAAGGCCTCGAAGAGCTCATCGAGCGTTCCAAAGCCTCCCGGAAGGACTACGAACCCGTTCGCGTAGCGGACGAACATCAGTTTGCGGACAAAGAAATACTGGAAGTGAAGCTCGAGATCGACGAAGGGATTGATGCCCTGTTCTTGGGCGAGCTCTATGCCAAGGCCGATCGAACGCACGCCAGCCTCGCGTGCGCCGCGGTTGGCGGCCTCCATAATCCCGGGTCCTCCACCCGTGATGATGTCGAAACCCAGCGCGCCCAGCCGTGCAGCCAGCGCGTGCGCCAGCTTGTAGTGCGGGTGATCCGGCGGCGTGCGCGCGGAGCCGAAAACTGACACGGCGTTCGTGACGTTCGCCAAAGCCGTAAATCCGGACGTCACTTCGTCCCGGATCCGGGTCACCCGGTCGGGGTCACCGCCGGCTGTTGCCCGTCATTGAGCGTGACGATGTTGTCGTCATCGGTGGTGATGATGACGGATCGATGAGAACAGCCCCGCTCGGTGTTTTGAGCGGGGCTGTGGTGGTCTCGGTGACGGGATCGTCGCCGCGGTGATGCCGTGGTGGTCTCGGTGATGGGAGTCTGGTTCAGTCTGAGGCTGTTTCGCTGATGGCGATGCGGGCAGCTTTCTCACCGACGATGGAATGACCGGCCGCGAACGCAGCCGTCAGCGCGTGCAAGGCGAGGTTGTTGACCGCTCGTGGGTGTCCGCGTGAGGCGTTGTGAATCAGGGTGACGGCATCCTCGGCGAACAGGGTGTCGGAGCGGCCGGCGATCTTGGTGTGATGGCTGATGTAGTCGGCGGTGTCAGCTGGACTCATGCCGGGCAGGGTGTAGCGCACGGCGATGCGCTGATCCAACGCGGCAAGGACACCGAGGCGTAGCCGGTGCCGCAGGGTGGGTTGGCCGACCAGCACCACCGCGAACGGTGACCCGGAGTCCATGTCATGGTTCGTGAGCAGCCGGATCGCTTCGAGCTGATGGTTGTCGAGCAGATGGGCTTCATCGACGACGAGCACGGGGTTGCGGCCGCGTTCGGCGTGTTCAGCGGCCAGGGCGTCCGCGGCCTGGGGTGCGAGGCGGGCGGTGTGAAAGACCGGGGTGTGTCCGAGTGCGGCCACGATGTGGGTGAGCATCCCGCGGACTCCGATGGTGGGGTTGGCCAGGTAGATGATGACGTGCCGGGCGGGGTCCAGGGCGGTCGCCGCGGCGCGGATGGCCACGGTTTTGCCGGCGCCGACTTCACCGGTGATGACCCCGATCGCGCACTGATTGACACACCAGCCGATGCGGGCGATCGCTTCACTGTGGCCGGGGTGGCGGTGCAGCATCGACGGAGCTAGATTCCGCCCGAACGGCATCCGGGAGAAACCCCAATGCGATTGCAGCCGTTCAATACTCATGCCGACACCCCATCTTCATGAGCAGCGTTGCTGGGGTCGAGGTCGGTGATGGAGAGCTGGCCAGGAATCTGAGCATGGTCGCCAGGGGCGTCGATAGTGCGGTCAGTGCGAGGGCCGTAGAGGGCGTGATAGCCGATACGTTCATCCTGGCGCAGCTGCTCATGATGGGCAGCGGCAGTCAACGCCAGATAGTCGATCCCCGTCACCGCCGGCGCAGGTCCTGAGTCAACGGTCTCGGGCCGGGCTTTCGGATGGGCATGGCGGGTGATGGTGTGAGCGATCGCGGCGCCGAAACTCTGATCCCGGTAGCGGACCTCGATCGTTTCCAGATCGAACGGGGAGAACACCAACTCCACCCGGCGCCCGGCCAGGGCCGGGTCGACCCGGTAGGTGTTGGCATGCAGCGAGACCGTGGCGGTTTTGGTCACCGTGCGGAACTCCGACCACAAGAACGCCTCAGTCAAATCCGCAGCAGTCGGCAACGCCGGCAGCCCGCCGAGCCGATCCCAGCCGTCCTCCCACCGAGCCAGCGGCGGCGCTTCGGTCTCGGAGTGGGTGCGGCGATGGTATTCGGTCTCGACCCAGGCCATGAACAGCCGGTTGAGCTCCAACAACGCCCCGCGGTGATCCACCCCGGCCGCGGCGAGGTCCTCGCTGCTGGTGTCGGTGACCTCGACGAGGAACTGTTCACGCACGGTGCGGAAGAACCGTTCGATCTTGCCGCGGCCCTGCGGGCGACCGGGCGCGGAATGCACCAGCCGGATCCCGAGTTTCGCGCACGCCCGCAGCAACCACGCATCGACGAACGCGGACCCGTTGTCGACATAGATCGAGGCGGGAACTCCGCGAGCAGCCAACGCCGGCTTCAACGCCGCCGCCAGGCGCACGGTGTCTTCGGCGAACCCGAAGCGGTGCCCGACCACCAACCGAGAATGGTCGTCGAGGAACGCGAAGAGGTAGGTTTTGCGGTCCCCGACCCGCGGGCCGTGCAGGGCATCGCCGACCCACAGTTCATTCGGGTCGGGGGCTTCGAACCGCCCGAACACCTCACCTGCCGCGCCGGTGGCCGGGCCCATCAGTTCGCTGCGGTGGAAGTGGCGCAGCAGGGTCGACTCTGAGGGTGCCCACCCGGTCGCGGTGCGCAGGATCCGGGCCACCTGGGCGGCGGTGCGGGCCGGGTTCTCCCGTTTCAGCGAGGAAGCCAGCTCCAACACCTGCTCATCGGTGCGGGTGGCCAACCGCCGCGGCTCAGGGACCAGTGCCTCGAAGCCGCCAGCCCGGTAACGGCGGATCCAGCGATCCAAGGTCGCCCGCGCCACCTGCACCTGACTGCCGAACGGGTCGATATGGCGCCGCTCGGCGATCTCGCGGACCAGCCTGCCCCGCTGCTTGGTCGACAACCCCGCCTCCAGTGCAGGGCAGATCAACTGATAGCGGAACAACCCGATCGCGTGGGCCCGCTCCCGACGCTTGTGCTCTTCCAATGACACCGCAGTGTCCTCCTCGCATGCTCGGCGGCCCTGCCCGAAACCGTTGCCGGGCAGGTTCCTTGGCGAGGATCACCGATCACGGCGCGTCGCGTCAGGGGCAACTGGTGTTGCGTGCACCCCACGTCATGCCGGTAACCAGTCCGGCGCCAACAGCCGCCCGCCGCTGACCGCCACCATCACCAAGTGCGGCGTCACCACGCCCAGCACCCCCGCCGGGCCGAACCGCTGACCGATCGCCGCAGCGGCGGTGATTATCGCGGCCACCAGATCACGCCAGCCGCAGCCGAACCCCTGCGGGACCGGCACGTCTATTCCGGTGCGCATCGCGACCTGGATGAACCACGCCCGCACTGACTCCACACGCCCGGCCACCCGGCGCAGCCATCCGCGCACCGTGGTCGCTGGCACCCTCAGATTCTCCGCGATTCGGCGATGCCCAAAGCCGTCGGCTCGCTGCACCAACGCATTCCAAATCGTCTGTGCGCCATACCCTCTACGCGCAAACATCATCACCGGCAGCAGCACATGCGTCACCAGACACGACCGGCAACGCCCCCGTCGCGGACGCACCGCGCCAGCTACGCCGCGGATGCGGCGGGGCCGGGCAAATCCCCAGCCGCCCAGCACACCGTCGTCGCAGGACGGGCACCCGATCTCGCCGGCAGCCAGCCGGGACTCGACGGAAACCAGATCAGCCTCTACCGTCACCATGAGTGCCTCCGTGCACTACAGCGCGGCACCCTGCGAGCCCGCCAAGACTTCAGCGGGGTGCCGCGCGACCCATCAGTACGTCCTCACCCTGACGGTGCACACCAACACCAGCAACCTCACGAGAATCCGGCGCCTCACATCAGCAACCTCAATGACGAATAACTACCCCGTGGTCGTCATGCTGAGAGACGGTCAACACCGGCCAGTGCAGCGAAGTCCGGTCCCAACCAACGCAGCAGTTCCTCGTCGCAAGTCGCTGGAGGGTGCTCTATTGACTCTGGCATCGCCACACGATGGTCCCACGCGCGGCGGAAATACATCTCACCAATCGACGGAAAGTTCTCCGCGCTCCAATCAAGTGCACGCTCTCGGTATCGTCGGCGCCGCACGTGAGGGCTGATGGCGACGAGCGTGGCCGCCCGGATGGCGGTGACGGCCGCGATGTTTGAGGCCGAGATCGGCGAGGCCTGCGGCCGAAGGGTAAGCACAACGGTGGCCGGGCCGCGGTGCGTCACGGCGCCGGGAAGCGTCTACTCGCCATCGTCCATGTATCCTTCTACAACGTCTGCTGTCGGGTGATTTCGGACCGTGGCTCCGCACCCGCATGCGAAATCCGTGCAATCCGACCACGATGCTCGGTAGCTGCAGCATCGTTGAACCGATGCGAACGCGCCAAGGCGTCCACTTTGCGACGCGGAACCGGCAAGCGCCGCTGATTCGGCGGAGGCCGGCAGCAAAAGAACATCAGAGACGGAGCAGATATGACCACACAGTCGGCAAGAGTTCGGGTTGCGGTGAACGGATATGGCGTCATCGGCAAGCGGGTCGCCGACGCGGTGGCGAATCAGGAAGACATGGAACTGGTCGGTATCGCCGATGTCGACGCCGGTTGGCGAATGAGAATCGCGGAGCAAAAAGGGTTCCGAATCTTCGCCTCCCTTGACGACCGTACCGAGGCCATGCGCGATCGAGGTCTGCAAGTCGCGGGCAATCTCGACGACCTACTCCGCGATGCCGAAGTGGTAGTCGATTGCACGCCCAAACCATTGGGCGCGCAGAACGCTGAGTACTACCGCGCGCACGGGGTGAGGTTCATAGTTCAAGGCGGTGAGAAGCATGAGGTTACCGGACACTCCTTTGTTGCCGATGCGAATTACGCCAGTGCGGTAGGCCGAGAGTCCACTCGCGTCGTCTCCTGCAACACCACCTCGATCGTGCGGACGCTGATCGCGCTCAAACGCGTCGGCCTTTTGAAGAAGGCACGGGGGACGTTGATGCGGCGGGCAACTGACCCTTGGGAGAGTCACGAGGGCGGCATCATGAACACGCTGGTGCCCGAGGCCAAGATACCCAGCCATCAGGCGCCGGACGCGCAGACCGTGGATGCTGAGCTTGACGTGGTGACGATCGCGGTCAAGGTGCCGCAGACGCTCGCTCACATGCACAGCTGGTCGATTCAGCTCACCCGGAACTCCACCGCCGAAGAGGTTATCGACGCCTTCAGGCAGTCCTCGCGTATCGCGATGATCCGCGTGGACGACGGATTGACAGCGCTCAACACTGTCAAGGAATTGATGGCAGACCTCGGGCGCCCGCGTGACGATCTCTACGAGGTCGCGTTGTGGGAAGACATGGTGGCGGTGAGCGAGGGCGAAGCCTTCTACGCCTACATGGTGGACAACCAGGCCATCGTCGTTCCCGATACGATCGATGCCATACGAGCTCTGACAAGTCGCGATCAGGACCCTCAGGCGTCGATGTCGAAAACTGATGCAGCCCTTGGGATTGGTTCAAAGCTGGTGTGACGGTGCGCCGCGCTGTCACATGCGCGCCACATGGATGACCCAACCCGAAGCAATGGGCGGATGGCCGGCACCCTTTCTGGCCGACCTACCGCAACCGACCTTCCCGGACTCTCCACCTCCTGTCTTTCGTCCTTACTTTGGGAGGATTCGCCCGCGGAGAACCGCACGTTACCCCTGCTGCGGGCTGTCAACCCGATGCGCGCTACAGGGTGGAGCCGCGACCAGTTTGCGGCGCGCGTTCTATGACGAATCGCCCCGGCCCGCCGCATTCGCGAGCTTGAAAGGGAGCTTTCGACCAATCCGTAGTAGTCTTCACCTGACAGGTGCGCTTCCTCGTGGAGATTCGTTGTGTGAGTAGCTCCGATATCCTTGAGGCAGTGCACCTTTCGGGTCTACGACACCCGATCAGACCGAATTGGGTGAAAGATCGAGGTCAAGAGCCAACAACATGACTGATAGGGCGATTGGGTTGACGTGGCGCGTCCCCAAAAACCGCCGTATGCAATTTAATAGAGATGTAGATCAAGAGCTGATACCCAGTTTAGTTGCACTGCATACGTCCAGGAAAATTGTGGGGCTGCTTCCATTCCGCCATAAGCCATTAAGAACAGAAAGCGTGGAAAGTTTCTGGACTGACTATTGGGTTATTGTCCTTGCGTTTGACACGGACCCCGACATCGTTTGGCAATCGATACGCAGTTCCGCGGTACCGAGGACGTTATTGCGAGCAGAAGTTCTTCTTATTCAACCAGGCATGGATATGTACTATCCCCGAGGCGGTGGAGCCAAAAGCTCTCCTGTTTGGCACATAATGGAATACGTTGTGTCGAGATTTGAGACACGCGCCGAATATTATAGAGAGCAGTATGAGTTTTCACGACCTGTTATCACGCATTTTTGGAAAAATGACTCTGTAGAAAGGATGATTGGTTTCGAAAGGGAACGCCTCTTACAAGACGACGGTTTCCTTCCGGGGTGGGACATTATTCATATAACAGGGTTCAAACCGTCACGGTTAGGTAGGGTTGCCTGGCATCTTTTGCGATCTCTGGCCACCTTCAATGGCTATGCGGAGAGAATCGGTTACAGGTCAGCTATGGAAGTCCTCCGTTCCTGGGACAAGAAGCGAAGAAAATATCTTGTCATCGCCAGGCAAGGCTATGCGCATACATTGCCACTATTTTGAAGATTGCTAATAATCCCGGAGGCTCGTGTGACCGTTTGCAGCCAGCTTGTTCGGTTCAATACGACCGATACGTTCCGATGATCATCGGGGTCAGTACATCCTTTTTCCGTGAGGGCAGAACACTTTGGTTAGGTTAGGCGTCGTCTGACTCGATACCCTAAGGGGTATCGTCGGTGTCAACCACGGTAGCGCTTCTGATGCGCGGAACGCAACGCCGACGGCGGAGAAAGTGCAGCGGGAGAACACATACGGCGCCACTCTCGGAATAACTGAAAATCCCGCGATCCGATGAACGGCTGGGCTTCGTCCAGTTGCCTACTTCGTAGCATCGGTCGCGCGTGCCTGTTGCCTAGCTAAGCTAGCTACTGGTGTGTGACTCGGATCGGACAGGGCCATTTCCCAGCGTTGGCCTGGGATCAGTGTTCGTGTGACATCTTCGAGGCAAACCCGGATCGGGCCGGTCGCACACGGATGAAGGTCCAGCACCACACGGTTGCTGCTGAGTTCGACGTCGATCGGTTGGCCGCGGTAGCAGATTTGGAAGGTGACGGCGCCGAGCTGGCGGGGCAGCAGTGGGTGAAGGCGCAGGACATCGTCACGGGTTTCGACTCCGGCGTAGCATCTGATCACCATGTCCGCGGTGCCGGCCATCGCACCCAAATGGATACCCGTGCGTGTTGTCCCGCCCTGGATGTCGGCGAGGTCGCTGTCCAATGCCTCGGTGAACAGGGACCATGAATGCGCACGGTCTGACCGAGCAAGCACCCAACTGTGCACCAGTCGGCTCAGGGTGGACCCATGGCTGGTGCGGGAAAGGTAGTAGTGCACGGTGCGGGGGATGAGTTCTGGTGGCAGCTGGTAGCCGAGGCGGGTGAAGACGGCCCGTAGTTCTTCGGCGGAGAACAAGTAGAACAGCATGAGCACATCGGCCTGTTTGGACAGTCGGTAGCAGTTGGTGCTGTCACCTTCGGCTTGCAAAATCAGGTCGAGGCGCCCGATGTTGCCATAACGTTGGCGGTAGCGGTCCCAGTCGAATTCGGCGAGGTCCTCATAGCCTTCGAACTGGCTGATGACGCCGTCATGAAACGGAATCCGCAGCCGCCGGCTGATCCGGTCCCATCGGTTCAGTTCCTCGGCGTTGACTGCGAGTCGAGACAGCGATGGGCCGCAGTCGCGCTGGTGTAGCAGATCAATTATGTCGCGCGCTCGTGTCAGTACCCAGGATGCGAGCACGTTGGTGTAGGTGTTGTTGCGTAGTCCCTCGCCGGGGGCGTTGGGGTAGCCGTCATGGAATTCGTCAGGGCCCATCACGCCGGTGATGTCGAAGCGGTCATCAGTTGCGTCGTGGGTGGCAAGGTCGGCGAAGAACCGGGCGACCTCCACCACGATCACGGCACCGTGATGGACGAGGAAATCGATATCGGCGGTGGCTTGGTAGTACTGCCATACGCTGTAAGCCAGGGCAAGGCCGACATGACGTTGCTGGTGGGAATTGTCGGGCATCCATTGCTGGTTGCGCAGATTGAACAATTCGGTGGGCGTCTCCTCGCGGCCGTCGCTTCCGCTCTGCCATGGAAACATCGCCCCTGCCAGCCCAACAGTGCGCGCGGCGGTTTGCGCCTTCGCGAGTCGGCGGTAGCGGTAGAGCAGCAGCGAGCGGGTCAGTGCGGGTCGGCGCAATGTGAGCATCGGGTAGATGAACAGTTCGTCCCAGAAGATGTGTCCGCGATAGCCCTCGCCGTGCAGGCCGCGCGCGGGTACGCCGGCGTCGAGTTCGGGGCTGGTGGCTGCCACGGTTTGCAGAGTGTGGAAGATGTGCAGGTTCAGCGCGAGCCGCTGGCGCGCTCCGGTCAGCATGCCGATGCCGAACCGGGTCCACCACTGTTGCCATGCGTTGACGTGCTCGGCGAGCAGTTGCTCGAAGTGGGGTGCTTGTCGGATCCGGTCGGTGGCAGCTAACGGTGCTGTTGAAATGCCCCGGTCGCGTGAGGTGGCAACCGCGACGACCTTTTCTAGGATCACCTCAGCATCGGGTTCGACGTCGAGCACGAAATCATGGCCGGCCAGCGCGGCTTCGGTGAAGGCCTTTCCGTCCACCGCCGGGTCCTGGCCCTGACGTAGCCGGGTTCGCGCTGCGGTGACCAGGCTGATCCCCGACTGGTTGGTGACGGCTTCGACGACCACCCTCTCTGCGTCTGGCCGAGTCACATCGACAATCGTCAGGTGGTGATGATTCAACGGCGCGTCGTCGGCGGCGTTGCTGTTGCTCACGTCACCGTTGACCGCTGAACGCACGTGGATCCGTCCGGCCCAGTTCTCCGCCTGGATTGCAATCTCGAGAGCGGCCAGGTGTGGCGTTGCCAGCGAGTGCAGCTGTCGGCTGGTGATTCGGGTGACGCGGCCGTGGCTGTCGCGGTAACGAGTGGTGCGGGTCAACACTCCACGGCGCAAATCGAGGCGTTGGTCATGACTGATCATCTCGGTGCTTCCGGGACACATGGGTTGGCCGTCGGCTACCTGGATTCTGACGTAAGTCCAATCGGGTGCATTGACCATATGTTCGGACTCGACGAGCCGGTCACCGATATCGCTGATCACCCTGTTGTATACGCCTGCGAAATAGGTTCCGGGATAGTGAGTTTCGCCGAGAGTACTGCTCGGTGCTGACCCGCGGGTGGCCCAATAGCCGTTTCCCAACGTGCACAGCGTTTCCCGGGTTCCCTCGTGGTCGGGATCGAAACCATCGTAGCTGAGAAGCCAGCCACTGACTGCCGGGTCCGCTCCGCCGCACCATCGGTCGCCGGCGCCGTCCGACGGGCTGGCTGCACGCTCGGGGTCGGTACCGCTGAGCAGACCGGTCAGGTTGGCCTGGGCCACGTCGGTCACCACCACGTCCGCGCCCGATGAAATCAGTTGAGAACGGTCGCCCGTTGTGTCCACCCCGACAATCAAGCCGATCCCCGCCGCCGCCGCAGTGCGCACACCCGCCGCATCGCGCGTCACCACGACCGCTTCCACCGGCGCGGTGCGCAGGCGACGTGCGGCTTGTACAAACACTGCGCGGTCGGAGTTGTTACTGCGCAAAACCGGTGGGCCGTCGCTGCCTGAGACGCCCTGGGTTTCCCGGAGGCTCGGGCTATTGGATTCCGATCAAGGGTTGGTCGGTCCGGTCTGCATCGTAGAACGCGGCTTCGAACTCGGCAGGTGGGATATCGCCGAGGTAGCTGTGCAGTCGGCTGGTGTTGTGCCAGTAGACCCAGCTGAGGGTGGCGAGTTCGACGTCTTCGACGGTCTTCCACGGCCCGCTGCGAGCCGGCCCGTAGATCAGCTCGGCCTTGTAGTAGCCGTTCACAGTCTCCGCCAGAGCGTTATCGAAACTTTGACCGGCTAATCCGGGCTCATGGACTCGCGGTGTTGGGCGGAATGGTTCATCGTCGGGGTGGTTTGGTGAGCTTGCGGATTTGTTCTTCGTGGCGTTTGACTCCTGCGGCGAGTGCTTCGACGGCGGTGCGCAGGTGTGCGACTTCGGTGGCCAGGCCGGTCAGGGTGCGGGCGTCGGTTTGTCGGGTGCGGTGTTCGTCGACGATGGCGCGGAGCTGGTGGTCGCGGTAGAGCGTCGCGCGGCTGATCTGGGCGTGTTCGGCCACGGTGGTGAAGGTGATGGGTTGGCCTGAGGTGGCGAGTTCGGCGCAGACGCGCTCGACTCGGAGCAGGGCGGGTTCATTCATGCGGATGCCGATCCGGTGATGAGTGCGTCGAGTCGGGAGACGAGGTTGTGGTGGCGCTCTGCTTCGTCGATCCATCCTCGTTTTTCTGCGTCTGCTGCCAGATCTTGGGCGTCGATGCGTTGGGCGGCGAGGACGGCCAGGTGGGTGGAGTCGGTGTGAAAGCTTGGGCAGTGTTCGCAGATGTTGGCGTAGGGGCAGGATCCTTGCGCGGGTGCGCGTAGGCAGTATCCGCCGGCGAGGCGGGATTTGATGGCCGGTGTGTCCTTCCATCCGGTGCCGGTGATGTCGGTGATGGGCAGCCCGACTGCGGTTTTCGGCAGCGCTCCGATATGGCTCTTCGCCAGATCCAGGGCGCGTTCGTATTCGGTGCGTACGGTGTGGTCGAAGAGGTGGGCGTAGCGCAGGCTCATCTGGGTGGAGACGTGGCCGAGTAATGCCATGAGTGCTTGCAGGGAGACTCCGGCGTTGATCAGCGCGGTGGCGTAGGTGTGTCGCAGTTGGTGCGGTGTGATGTGTCCCAGGCTGGCGGCCTGTGCTGCCCGGTTCAATTCTTCACGTACTGCGTTCTGGGAGAGTCGTTTTCCGTGGTGGGTGAACAGGAAGTCGGCTGGGGCTCCGGTGCGGGGGTGGATCATCGGTCGGCCCGATGAGCGGGTTGTGGTGATCCGGTCCACGAGGGTGAGGACCTCGTCGTCGACGGGGATCATGCGTTCGGAGTTGAGCTTGCCGAGGGGAACTTTGAGCCAGGATCCTTGGCCGGGGATCTCGTGGATGCAGTCGAGTTCGAGGTCGAGCAGTTCACCGATGCGCAGTCCGCATGCTCGCTGCACCAGCAGTGCGTCAGCGGCCAGTCGGTAGGGTGATTTTGCCAGTGCGGCAGTGAGTTTGCGGTCGGAGTCGACGGGCAGGTATCGGGGCAGGCAGCGGGGTGGCCGTGGCAGGTCGGTGCGGAAGATCAGGCGCCGCGGTGGCGCGTCGTCCCATCCCCATTCGGTGATCTCGGCTAGGAAGTTTCCCACCGCGTGGATGCGTCTGATCCGGTCTGCGACGGTGATCGGCTCACCGGTGACGCTGTTGGTGGCTGTGGTCAGCGAGGTGATGAACGGTTCGATGTGCCTGCGGCGGTCCAGTTGGTTCAGGGAGGTCAAGCTGGGGTCGGCGGCGGCGAGGTACCGGCCGAAATGGGCCAATCGGGTGGCCAGGGAACTGACCGTTTTGGGCACGCAGGTGGCGTATTTGCGGTTCAGGTAGGCCACGAACGCCGGTCGCAGCGCGACAGGAACGTCGACCATCCGCTGCTCGAGGGTCAACGCAGTGACCGCCGGCCGTGCCTGTGTATCAAGAATGCCGAGGTGGAACAGAATCTGGCGGGCACTGTGGGTGGTGCTGCGATAGTGCTTGGCGCCGCGTCCGGTACGTTCTTGGCGAACATGGCAGGCGTGCAGCAACTCCTGCAGGTCGCTTTCCCGCAGGCCGGTCAAGGGGCGGCCGGTCTGGATCAGCAGCCGGGCGATGATCTGCGAGCCGATGGCCGAGGCGACCCGTTCGGTGAAACCCAGTTCCAGTGCTGCGCTGATGAACTGATCGAGGTCGGGTTGCAGGCAACTGTCGGTCAGCTCATGCCACAGACTCGACAGCTTGCGGTGAACGAGGTAGTCGTAGCCCGGTTGCAACCGTCGGCTGACCATCAAGAAGGTGACGAATGGGCGTGTCGAGCAGTTCGCCGCCAGCTGCTCATCGAGTGGGATGTCGGCCCATGACTGGACTCGGGGCCAGCGCCGCAGGAACGATCGGGCGGCCTGGGCGTAGGCGGTGTTGCCGCGGTCCCGGCGTTGTAGGTGCACCAGGTAGGCGGCGTAGATCTGCGCCGGTGTTTCAGGTGTGGGAGCGTAATCGTGTTCGGGCAGCATCGTATTCCGCCTTGACATGGGTGGGTGCCAGATGGATGTAGCGGGCTGTGGTGTCGATGTGGGCGTGTCCGAGCAGTGCCTGCATCACCGCTAGATCCACACCGGCCTCGGCCATCGCGGTGCCGAAGGTATGACGTAACGCATGCGGGTGACCGGCGAGCACTCCGGACTTGATCCGGTGATACCGGAAGATGGTGCGCAGTCCGGCCGCGGTCAACGGCTGACCCCGGTGGGGGCCTTTGGCGACCAGGAAAAGGCGGTTGCTGTCCGATTCGGGTCGCTCGACGAGAAGATACGTTTGGATCAGCCCTGCGACCTCCACATCGAGGGGCACGCGGCGTTCCTTGGCGCCTTTGCCCATCACCTTCACCCAGCGGGCTCCGATATCGACGTCAGTCACGTCGAGGGTGAGCAGTTCCCCGGATCTCAACCCGGACAACAACATCAGCCCGGCCAGCGCTCGGTCACGCCAGGTTCGCAGGCTCGATAACAGCTCGGCGGTCTCGCGGCGATTCAAAGCCCGCGGAAGCCGCCGCGGTTCACGCAGGCGCAGCGCCGATCGGCGTTTCGGCCTCACCAGATGTCCGAGCAGGCCGTTGCGTTCCTCGGCGCTGACCCGCCGCGCTTCGCGGCCGCTGGGGATTGGGGTACGCAGTCCGGGGTCACGCAGCTCCCGGAAGGTGAACAGCCCCGTCAACGCGGCAAGCCGGTGATTGATGGTGGTCGACGAGTAACGGTCGAGACGCGTGCCGGTCATCGACACCACGTTGGTGGGGCGTCCCGCGATCGGAGTCTGCCTGCAGTGCCGCATGAAGTCGAGCACGGTCTCGGTGGTCACTGAACTCAACTCGACGTCGACGCTGCCGAGCCACCGGCAGAATGCCAACAGGTCATAGCCGTAGGCCCGCAGCGTGCGAGGAGAGTAATTCCGGTCGGCCAGATACCTGAGGTATTCGTTGACCAACGCATACTTCCCGCAACCCGGACCGGACAACACCCAGGCGACATCGGTGCCTGCTTGCAGACGCAGCTGATGCTGAATCGTCATGAGACAAGTGCAACCCCGCCGGCCCCCACCGGTCAAGCATTTTCCTTGCTGGCGTGTCGTTTACATGCCAGTACCGTCCCCGATTAGCCGGTCAACAGGCAATCCCCAACGGTCCCGATTGACGGGACTGCGCCGATCTCAGCGAGCCTTTCCCCATAGCGAATGGATGTGAATTGCGACCCGGCATCGGAGTGACATCTCAAGCCCGGCAACGTATTTCCACGTGACCACCGCGCCATCTCCACCGCGTCGAGGACCATCGAGGTCCGCATATGGCTGGCCACCCGCCACCCCACGATCATCCGCGAATACGCATCGATGATGAAGCACACATACGCCACCCCCGCCCAGGTCGGCACGAATGTCAGATCGGTCACCCAGAGGTCGTTCGGGGCCGTCGCGGTGAAGTTCCGCTTCACCAAATCCGGGTGCCGCGCCGCCGCTGGATCAGGCTTGGTGGTGCGGACCCGTTTGCCGCGCCGGACTCCTTCGATGCCGGCCGCCCGCATCAACCGGGCCACCTGATCGCGGCCGACGTCGTAGCCGTCGCGGCGGGCGGTCTTCCAGAGCTTGCGGGCCCCGTAGACGCAGTAATTGTCTTTCCAGAGCTGACACAACGCCGGCCCCAGGACGGCGTCACGCAGGGCCCGCGCTGACGGGACCCGGGCTTTGGCGTCGTAGTAGGTGCTCAGGGCCACCTGCAGGCCTGCGCTGCGCAGAACCGTGCAGATGGGCTCGACCCCGAACTCCTCGCGATTGTCGTCGATGAACTCGACTATTTCTTGTGTTGGCGGTCGAGCTCCGCCCCGAAGAAACTCGCTGCTCGTTTCAGAATCTCGTTGGCACGCTTGAGTTCTCGGATCTCCTGTTCGAGTTCCTGCACCTTCTTTGACTCCGAGGTGCTCACCCCAGGAGCCAGGCCTTCGTCGATGTCGGCCTGGCGGACCCAGGTGCGCACCGATTCCACGCCGTAGCCGAGTTGGCGAGCGACGCGCTGCACCGTGCCCTGCTCGGTGCCCAGCTCAGCCCGCAAGGTGCGGACCATCCGCACCGCGGCGGCCTTCTCCTCAGTGCTGTACCTGCGTGTCGTCGGCTTCCCGGGCGACTGTTCCTTCGGCATACCTGCATCCTCGTTTCCAAGGTCAGGAGCCTCCAGGATTTCCAGGGCGTTTCAGCCCTCAAGGCTTTCGTCGGCGGGGAGCTCTTTGAGGACAACCGCGGTGGGTACGCCGGCCGAGTGCAAAGTGTGCACCAGCTTCGCCACTGATTCGTCCGCCCGGACCGCGCCGGCATCGATGATGACCGCGTGTAAGCCGCTGGCAAAGCGATTCTCATGATCCATTGCGCCCACCTATGTGTCGTGTGACTACGGCCGAGCCGGCGTTACCGCGAGGAAGACGGTGCATACGTCGATAGGGAGGAACTCTCAATCCGGCTTCCAAGAAGTCACGCGCTGCTGCTGATGGGGGCAGCCGTCGCGATGGTCTGTGAGTTGTCAGCCAACTGACGACTGGTGTCGCCCAGCCCGTCTTTGGTTAGTACTATCTTCGATAGTAGGAGATCTTCTCGGCGCCCGACGTGTCAACTGCGCGTTATTCGCACGCAGTGGAAGGCGAGCCTGTGAGCGATGTCGGCCGCGGTGGTGTCTCGAAGGGAGGGGTGCGGCCGTGGCGGATGGTGGTGATCGCCATAGCGTGGGGCTCCTGCTTCCCGTTGCTGGACTGGGGTCTCGACGGTGTATCGACGCTGTGGTTCGTCACCTGGCGCGCCATCGTGGCCGGGTTGGTGTTGTGGGCCCTAGGTGCAGCGGTCAACTGGACTCCTGGGGCGCCATCGCCGCAGATGAGGCTGGGTACGTGGGCGTTGATCGGCGTACTGGCACTGATGAATGTCACGGTGTCGTTTGCGGCGATGGCCGCCAGCTCCACCGGCATCGCCACAGGTATGGCCACGGTGCTGGCGAATTCACAGGCGCTCCTGGTGGTATTGCCGGCGTGGGCGCTGTTCGGCGAGCGGCCCCGAACCGCCGAAATCGCCGCGGTGGTGTTCGGGGTGGGAGGCCTGCTTCTCATTGCGGTGCCCTCGGGCGGTGGCCGGGGTTACGGGTTGGCGCTGCTGGCGGCGGTAGGGGTCACGGCGGGTGCTCTGCTGGCTCGCCGGCTGGCCGACGTCGATGTGCTGAAGTTGGGTTACAGGCAGTTTCTGGTCGGCGGTGCCGCTCTGGCCGTCCTCGCAGCAGTGATCGATGGGCCACCGACCGTGGGAATGTCGGCGCACAGCTGGGTGGCGTTGTTTGTGCTGGCTGTTGGGGGCACCGCGCTGCCCTACCTGTTGTGGTTTGTCGAGCTGCGGCGCGCGTCGATCACTGCGGTGACGTCGTGGACGTTGCTGGTGCCTGTGGTGGGTTTGGCGCTGGGCGTCGTCGTGGTCGGCGAAAGGCTGGCTTTGGCCGAACTGCTGGGTGCAGCAACCGTGGTCACCGCCCTGGCGATCGTCGCCGTTGCCGGGCGCATCACGACCCGGCCGCAGCACATCAGGGGTGATGGCTGAGCCGACATCGCAAACAACCTCAGACTTGATCATGGCAACGAAGAAAGGCACGGTAGATGGCGCAGTTAGCGAGTATGGGAGGGGACACGTCGGCCGACGACGTGGACACGAGCACCGGGGAATCCATCGCACCGCAGCCTTACACCCTGGGGGATGCTGGCGGGCCGCTGAGTCGCGATGAGCTGAACCTTGTCGATGCCTGGTGGCGCGCGGCGAACTACCTGTCGGTCGGGCAGATCTATCTGTTGGACAACCCTCTGGCGCGTGAGCCGCTGCAGCCCGAACACATCAAGCCACGTCTGCTCGGCCACTTCGGCACCGTACCCGGGCTGAACTTGGTGTGGGCACACGCCAATAGACAGATCATTCGCCGCGAGCTGAGCGCCTTGTTTGTTGCCGGGCCCGGGCATGGTGGACCGGGCCCCAACGCGTGCGCCTGGTTGGAAGGCACCTATTCCGAGCTTTACAGCCACATCCCGCAGGATCTCGCCGGGATGAAGGCGTTCTTCACCCAATTCTCTTATCCAGGGGGTGTTCCGAGCCATTGCGCGCCGGAGACGCCGGGTTCGATCCACGAGGGCGGTGAGTTGGGTTATTCGTTGTTCCATGCGTTCGGGGCAGCGCTGGATAATCCTGACTTGACGGTCTTTTGCGTCGTCGGTGATGGTGAAGCCGAAACCGCGCCGCTGGCGACCAGTTGGCACGCGCACACATTCTTGAATCCGGTCCGCGACGGCACGGTAATACCGATTCTCGCGCTGAACGAGTACAAAATCGCCAACCCCACCATCTTCGCCCGTATGCCCGAATCTCGCCTGTTGGAATTGTTGCGCGGATACGGCTATGACCCGCATGTGGTCAGCGGTGATGACCCCGCGACCGTGCATCAAGCGATGGCCGCCGCTCTGGATGCCTGTCTTAACCAGGTCGAACAGATCAAGAAGTCGGCCCGGTTGAATACCGACCGGCGCTGGCCCATGATTGTGTTACGCACGCCGAAGGGCTGGACATGTCCGCCCATCGTCGACGGGCAGCAGGTCGAGGGTACGTTTCGTTCCCACCAGGTGCCCCTGCCCGCCGCGCGGACCGATACGCGACACCGCGAGGTCCTCCAAGAGTGGTTGCAGTCCTACCGTCCGGAGGACCTTTTCGACGAAGCTGGGCGACCGGTGGCCGCGCTGTCGAAGCTGGTGCCTGACGGCGATCGACGAATGAGCGCCAACCCGGTGAGCAACGGCGGAACCCAGTTGCGCGATCTGCGGCTGCCCGACTGGCGCGAGTACAGTGTCGAGGTTTCGGCTCCGGGGGCCACCTCGCACGCGGCCACCCGGGTGTTGGGCCGGTGGCTTCGCGATGTGACCGACTGGAATCGGACGAATTTTTTGACCTTCGCGCCTGATGAACTTGCCAGCAACCGGCTGCAGGACATTCTGGAGGTCACCGGCCGCAAATGGCAGGCCGACATCGGCGAGTTCGACGAAGGGCTCGATCCGCACGGCCGAGTGATCGAAGTGCTGTCCGAACACATGTGCCAAGGGCTGCTGGAAGGGTACCTGCTGACCGGCCGACACGGCGTCTTCACCTGTTATGAGGCGTTCATCCACATCGTCGACTCCATGTACAACCAGCACGCCAAGTGGCTGCAAGCCAGCATGGCGGTGCGCTGGCGCCGCCCCATCGCCAGCCTCAACTACCTCCTGTCATCACATGTCTGGCGGCAGGACCACAACGGTTTCACCCACCAGGACCCAGGCTTCCTGGACGTGGTGATGAACAAAAGACCCGAGATCGTGCGGGTTTACCTGCCCCCGGATACCAACACCTTGCTCTCGACCTATGACCACTGCCTGCGCTCGCGGCACTACGTCAACGTGGTGGTCGCGGGCAAACAACCACAAGCCGATTGGCTGTCGGCGACCGATGCGGCCCTGCACTGCGCGCGTGGGGTGGGAACCTGGCCCTGGGCCGGCAACAACGATGTTGTGGGAACCGTGCCCGATGTCGTACTGGCATGCGCTGGTGACATCCCAACACTGGAAACCCTTGCCGCTGCATCGATTTTGCGGGATCGCCTCCCAGCCTTACGGGTTCGTGTGGTCAATGTGGTGGACCTGATGCGACTGCTGCCCGAAGACAAACATCCCCACGGGCTGCCCGATTACGAATTTGACAGTCTGTTCACCGAAAGCAGTCCGGTGATCTTCGCCTTCCACGGCTATCCGTGGCTGGTGCACCGGCTCACCTACAACCGAACCAACCACAAGAACCTCCATGTACGCGGATACAAGGAAAGAGGCACCACCACAACACCCTTCGACATGGTGATGCTCAACGACCTGGACCGGTACCACCTGGTCATCGATGTCATCGACCGTGTTTGCGCACTAGGCACCCGGGCCGCCGGGCTGCGTCAGGAAATGGTCGATGCCCGTCTTCGGGCGAGGGCCTGGACCCGACATTACGGCGCCGACATTCCCGAAGTCGCCGAATGGACCTGGCCGGGGTAAGTGGTTGGGAACACCCGTCGGTGGGCCGGGGCCACACTCACCTAAAGCCGGGCATCACGTGGCTGTAACGGCGCGGCGTTGGTAGCTGTCGCGTAGACGTGGTGGCTATGGGCAACCTGAGGGTGAACGTGGCGCCGGCGCCTGGACCTTGGCTGGTTGCGGGGGTAAGTCTCCTGGGGTGGTGGGATTTCGAGGCTGAGACCGAATGGGCTCGGACGCTATCAAGCTTTTGCGCCGTGGTACCCCGTGGTGTGCCGATTGCGCATGAAATGCACCCGGCAGCGCTGCCATGATGAGTCGGTAACTGTTGGGCCACAGCGGTTTTCAGTCCGGCGTAGCATTGCAGATGACCAGATGCATCCCGGCCAGGCCGCGGGGGTCAAGTCCAGGGACGTGGTGTACGACGTCGTCGTGTGATTCTTCGAGGTGATGGTTCAGGCGGTCAGTGTCGCCGGGGTGGCCTCCTGTTCGGTCGGGGTGTCGTTGACTGTGCGTGATTTGCTCAGGACGTCGAGGCCGAGGTAGCGCCGGGATTCGGCCCATTCGTCGTGTTGTTCGGCCAGGACGGCTCCGACGAGGCGGATGAGGGCGTTGCGGTCGGGGAAGATACCGACGACGTCGGTGCGCCGGCGGATTTCCTTGTTGAGCCGTTCCTGGGGATTGTTGGACCAGATCTGGCGCCAGATCTGTTTGGGAAACGCCGTGAACGCCAGCAGATCCGGCCGTGCCGCTTCGAGGTGATCGGCGACCGTAGGTAGCTTGTCGTCCAGGGCGTCGATGATCCGGTCATATTGTGCAGCAACGGATTCAGCATCAGGCTGGTCGAACACAGAGTGCAGCAGGGTGCGCACCCAGGGCCACGACGACTTCGGGGTCACCGCCATCAGGTTGGTCGTGTAGTGGGTTCTGCAGCGCTGCCACGTCGCACCGGGCAGCGTGGCGCCGATCGCGGCGACAAGCCCGGCATGGGCGTCGCTGGTGACCAGTTTGACCCCCGACAGGCCGCGGGCGGTCAGAGCCCGCCAGAACGTTAGCCAGCCGGCGCCGTCCTCGGCGGTGGTGACATCGATGCCGAGGATTTCGCGGTAGCCCTCGGCGTTGACCCCGACCGCGATCAGCGCGTGCACGTTGACGACCCGGCCGCCCTCGCGGACCTTGAGCACCAGGGCGTCGGCAGCGACGAACGTATACGGGCCGGCATCGAGCGGTCGGGTGCGGAAGGCCTCGACGGCGGCGTCGAGCTCTTTGGCCATCACCGACACCTGCGACTTCGACAGGCTGGTGATGCCGAGGGTTTCGACGAGCTTGTCCATCCGCCGCGTCGAGACACCGAGTAGGTAGCAGGTGGCGACCACGGTGGTCAGGGCCCGCTCGGCGCGTTTGCGGCGTTCCAGCAGCCAGTCCGGGAAGTAGGAGCCCTGGCGCAGCTTCGGGATCGCGAGATCTAATGTGCCTGCGCGGGTGTCGAATTGGCGGTGCCGGTAGCCGTTGCGGGAGTTGGTCCGCTCGGTGCTGCGTTCGCCGTAGCTGGCGCCGCACAGGGCGTCGGCTTCGGCACCCATCAGGGTGTGGATGAACGTGGCGAGCAGCTCGCGCAGCACGTCGGGATGTGTGGTGGTGAGTCGTTCGGCCAGCACGGTGGGCAGGTCGATATTCTGGGCAACGGTCATCGCGTGGTTCCTTTGCTCGAGTGACTTTGACGGGTCCCTCGAAGAATCACGCGATGACCCTCAATCAGTCGGCTACGACACGCCGGTACCGCTAATCAGGTCCGACTCATACACCACTCTGCTGGACGCAACCGCCGCGGGCGCGCAGCGAGGCCAAAAACTCGCGCCAGAACTCGTAGGACTCACTGTCACCCACCGCGGTACCCGAACACTTCACGCGTGCCCTCGGGGCAGCGACGTCGGCGGGGTCGGTGTGGGCGAAAACCGTCTTGACCGCCGCGGTCACCGCTGGGGCGTGTTTGGCCGATACCGCTAACCATGCGACATTGAATGCTCGATGTGAGGTCATAATTACTCGGCCATCCAAACGCACTCCGAACAAGCGGCCGGCGTCGTCGACGCCGGTGATCAGGATGCACATACAACCCGGGGGACGGCCTGCGCCGAAGTCCGTGCAACGGTCAACTGCAGCTTTGTGTCCGTTGGTTGCGATCACTTCGGCGCGGTGGACCCCAGGCGGTCGATCATGGCGGTTGCGGCTGCGGCGATAGCCTCGCCGAAAACAACCAGTGGTGACCGCACACGTTGAACCACCCCGGGTTTGATGCACACCTTCTTTCGAGGGAAGGTCGTTTGCATCATGCCAAGGAAGTACGACGACGAGTTCAAGGCCCGAGCGGTCCGGTTGGTCACCGACCATGCCGAGGAGTACGACACCCGCACGGCCTGCATCACCGCGGTCGCCAAGCGGTTGGGGGTGTCGTATGAATCACTGCGCCGCTGGGTCAACCAGACCGAGGTCGACACCGGCCAACGTGACGGGGTGCCCACCGACGTCGCCCGTGAGAATAGAGAGCTGAAGCGCAAGAACCGCGAGCTTGAGGAAACCATCGAAATCCTCAAGGCGGCAACAAGTTTCTTCGTGCGGGAGAGCGACCCGCGACACCGTTGATTTGTGCGTTCATCGCCGAGCATCGTGCTCGGTTCGGGGTCGCTCCGATCTGCCGCGTGCTCACTGAGCACGGCTGCCAGATCGCCCCGAGAACCTTCTACGCCTGGCTGACCCGCCCCCCATCCGCTCGGGCGCTGTGGGACACCGTCATCACCGAGGTGCTCGCCGGCTTCTACGAGCCAGACGAGCACGGCCGACGCAAACCGGAGTCACTGTACGGGGCTACCAAGATGTGGGCTCACCTGCACCGACAAGGCATTGTGGTGGCCCGCTGCACCGTGGAGCGCCTCATGCGGGCCAACGGCTGGCGCGGGGTTACCCGCCGCAAGAAGGTCCGCACCACGATCGCCGATCCCGCCGCGGCGCGGGCGGCCGATCTGGTCAAACGCCGGTTCCGGGTGCCCGCGCCCAACGTGCTGCTGGTCGCGGACTTCACCTACGTACGGCTGACCAACGGAACGTTCGTCTACACCGCATTCGCCATCGACGCCTACGCGGGCCGGATAGTGGGATGGACCTGCTCGGCCAGCAAGGAGGACCGGTTCGTGCGTCAGGCGATCCGCCACGCCGCCCAACTTCGTATCGACGAGGGTAATCCATTGTTGGGCAACACTATTCACCATAGCGATGCGGGCTCTCAATATACGTCTGTGCGGTTCGGCGAGACCCTGGCGCTGTCTGGACTGGTGGCCTCAATCGGGACAGTCGGCGATGCCTTCGATAACGCTCTGGCGGAGACGACCATAGGGCTCTACAAGACTGAAGCCGTCCGCGATGACTCGCCGTTTCGGCGCGGCCCTCTGAGCCGTCTGACCGACGTGGAGCTGCTCACCGCCGAGTGGGTGCACTGGTACAACGCCGACCGGCTCATGCACCGCCTCGGTCGCATCCCACCCCTGGAGTACGAAGCCGTCCACTACGCTACAAACGCGGCCAACTCAGAGGCTGCACACCAGTAACCGGTGTGCATCAAACCCGGGGCGATTCACGTTTGTGCCAACTCCGGTCAGTTGTGTCTGTCACCGACAGTGTCGGCTGTCGTCGCTGCCACATCTCTGGTGTCGTCGACGGATTCACGTTGGGCAGAATGTCAGGTTGTCTCTGCGGCTGTGGTCGACAACCGAATCGAGCCAATGATTTTCGTCCTGGAGGGCATGCGGGCACGGAGGCGGCTTTCGCCGTTACGGCGCGGAGGGTCGGGTAGGACGGGGGAGGACGCGAATTTCATCGCCACCACGGCAGGCCACCGCCGGATCCGGGACGAACGTCCAAAGCCCTATGCTTCGGCCTGCGCCGCCACCAGGGGGGGACTTGACCCCGTGTGTTGGACACGCTCAATCCCAGGAATGTGCTGGGGGAAGCGAGATGATCCAACCCGATGGCAAGGAAAAATTACCCCGATGAGTTCAAGCGTGACGCGGTCGCGCTCTACCGGGACACCGAGGGCGCGACGATCGCCCAGATCGCTGCCGAGCTCGGTGTCAGCGAGGCCACGCTCTCGGCGTGGTGCAAGTCGGCCGGGGTGCCGATTCGGCACCGCCGCGGTGTCGTAGTGGCCGAGCCTGTGCCAGGGGCCGAGAGCCCTGAGCAGGAGCTGGCCCGCCTCCGCAGTGAGGTCAAGGCGTTACGCGCCACCGAGGCGCGGTTGTCCACCGAGCGTGACATCTTGCGGTCGGCGGCCAAATATTTCGCCGGGGAGACGAACTGGTGAGCCGCTTTCAGTTTGTCGCCGACCACCTGCACGCCTTCGAGGTGAAGTGGCTCTGCGCAGTCGTCGAGGTTGCGCGTTCGTCGTTCTACGCGTGGTTGGCCGGTGCTGACGGACGAGCGGCCCGTCGGGCTGCTGACGAGGCGCTGGCCGAGCGTATCCGCGCCGTCCACGACGAGGACAACACCTACGGGGCGCCGCGGATCACCGCCGAGCTCAACGACGGTGCGCCCGAGGGGCAGCGGGTCAACCACAAGCGGGTGGCTCGGGTGATGCGCGGCGCCGGGATCGCCGGTTATCGACGCCGACGTCGGGTCAAGACGACCGTGGCGGACCCGGCGAACCAGAAGGTCCCCGACCTGCTCAAACGGGATTTCACCGCCGCGCAGGTCAACACCCGTTACGTCGGCGACATCACCTACTTGCCATTGGCGACCGGCGCCAACCTGTACCTGGCCACCGTGATCGACTGCTGTTCACGGCGGGTCGCCGGGTGGGCGATCGCCGATCACATGCGCACCGAACTGGTCATCGATGCGCTCAAAGCCGCTGCTGCACTGCGGGGTTCACTGGCTGGTGCAATATTCCATGCAGATCATGGAAGTCAGTACACCTCACGGGATTTCGCGAATCTCTGCCGCGATCTGGGGGTCGTCCAGTCGATGGGTGCGGTGGGGTCAAGTGCCGATAACGCGTTGGCCGAATCGTTCAACGCCGCCCTCAAGCGCGAGATTCTGCAAGACCGTAACTGCTGGCCGGACGCGGCGATCTGCCGCCGTGAGGTCTTTCGGTGGCTGGCCCGCTACAACACCACACGACGGCACTCCTACTGCCGTCATTCCAGCCCCGCGACCTACGAAAGGAACCTGACACCGGCTACGCTGCCCGAAGCCGCATAACCACAAATCCCGTGTCCACTACATGGGGGCAAGGCCCGGGCACGGGCGCTGCCCGGATACGATTGGACGAAGGTGGTCTTTGATACCGGCCTCACCGCACAATTCGACCAGATCGGCCCGCTGTTGATTGGCCTGACCTGGCTCGCCGGGTTAGTCATTGCCGCAGCGGTCATCTTCGCCCGCCGCAGCACGTTGCCGTAAGACGACAGAACAGTCGCTGCAGTCGCTTGAGCATAAGTGCGAGAAACCCGTTCAGCGATGATCTCCGGGGGCGCGATATCTCTTTCGGTGATGTCGCATGGATGCCGCGCTCATTATCGCCTGCGAACGGCCCAGCGAGAAGGCGTGGGATGTTATCGAGCCGCCTCGGCGGCACCGCCTGGGGAGCGAAGTACCGCGTACACCTCGCAGTGTCCTCACCCACCGCATGTATCGTTGCCGGCGCTTCGGTGTCGCCATCGCTGCCAATTCAAACAGTATTAGGCGAGGGGCGAATGTCGCTGGCCGGCATGCGCCGGCATTGCGCCCCGTCGGGCACAGCCGGGGACTTTGGTCGGTTGCGATAGAGCCCAATTGGCCCGCCTGTAGTGGACGTTGTGCTGTTGGCGCGTCCCGGTGGGTAGTGCAAAATCGGCACTGTAGCACCGATGAAAGGATCCCCGATGAAGACTCAGCGCGCTCTTTGGTATGGCGCAGCGGTCGTCGCCGTCGCGTTGGCCGCGATGGTCTTGGGCGCCCCGGCGTCGCTTGTCCTGCTGGCCCTGCTCTTGCTGGCATGCCCGGTGATGATGATGTTCATGATGGGCGGAATGGGCGGCGGCCATGGCCATGGCCATGGTTCCGATCGTGAGTCCACCGACACCCACGATCATCGCGACTCCGCCGGGCGGCCATAACCACCAAAGACACCGCGGATCGGACGGCAGCGCGATGGCCGATGCAACCGGCAAGTCAGAAGACATGGTGATCAACCGTGACGAGGGAAGCATGGTTGTCGCCGTTTTCGGCGCGCATGGACGCTACCGCGGGATCGCCTGGTGCACGCGCCAGCCACGCCACTGACGGTAAGGGCGTTGTGGACCCAATCCAATCCGTCGCCTCAAAGCCGATGCGTCAAACGTTTCGGCGCCGCGCACCGAACCGCCATCGGGGCGCACCGTCGCACCGAACGCCGGTGAGGCCCTGTTCGAAGCGGTCTCCGCGCGGGTGCGCACGCTGCCCGACGGGCAGCGGCCCAATCTCGTGGTGTTCGGGGAAAGCCTGGGGTCCTTCGGCGCCGAGGCGGCGTTCTCGTCGCTGAACAACCTCATCGCCCGCACGGATGGGGCGATGTTTTCCGGCCGACGCTGGGTGGGACCACCCGCGCATCGTCTATCTGCAGCACCCCTCCGATCCCATCGCCTGGTGGGATCCCGATCTGGCGTTGCGCAAACCGGATTGGCTCAAAGAGGACCGCGGCAATGACGCGTTGGCGAGCATGAATTACAGTGGATTCCGGTGGTGACATTCCTGCAGATCGCCGCGGACATGGCCGTGGCGACCGGAGTCCCCGACGGCCACGGCCACCGCTACGTCAAAGACCTTGTGACGCCTGGGCGTTGGCCTTGCAGACCACCGGCATGGACCGCCGACAAAACCGAGCGCCTACGCGCGATGATCCAGACGCCCCAATAGCCCAGCCGACATGGCACCGTCGGGGCCCAGCGGTTTTGACGAACTCCCCGCGGATTGAAAAGGGGCCTTCTACCCTCGATTCCGTGTCCTAGTACCGCTGCATTGACGCCCCAGCGGCCTCCAGTCTTGAGTGTGGGGGACAGGCGCGAAGGATTCGGGAGTGGCCGTGAACGAACACATGGTGGCGTTGGACGTGATCCAGCATGCGCTGGAGTTGGCGGTGCGGGCGCCGTCGCTGCATAACAGTCAACCCTGGCGATGGGTGCTACACGACGGGGTGCTTGATCTGCATGCGGATCCCACCCGTATCGGTCACGGCAGCGACCACACCGGGAAGGAGGTGCTGCTCAGTTGTGGTGCCGTGTTGGATCATTTACGGGTGGCCATGGCCGCGGCGGGCTGGGACAGCCTCACCGAGCGCTTCCCCAACCCGAACGATCGCGATCACCTGGCAACAGTTGAGTTCGCGCGTGCGGTGTTCGTCACCGATGCCCAACGCGGCCGCGCGGCGGCCATCGCCCACCGGCGCACCGATCGGCTTGCGTTCGCGGTCCCCGCGAGCTGGGAGGCGTTTGAAACCGTGTTGCGCGCAACGGTCATCGGCAACGGCACGCATCTGGACGTCCTCGACGCGGATGCCCGCTCCCAATTGGCACACGCGTCGCGGCTCACCGAGCAGTTGCGACGCTACGATGCGTCCTACCACGCCGAATTAGCATGGTGGACAACACAACCGCCATCCACACAGGGCATCCCGCCGACCGCGTTGGTCTCCGGCGCTGAATCGGCTCGGGTGGATGTGGGGCGGGCCTTTCCTGTCCGCGGCGAGACCAACCGGCGCGCCGACATCGATCGCGATGACGCCAAGATTCTGGTGTTGTCCACCTACGATGACAGCCGCGACTCCGTGCTGGTCTGCGGCGAAGTGCTCTCCGCCGTGCTGCTGGAGGCCACCATGGCCGATCTGGGCACCTGCACCCTGACACACATGATCGAAGCGGCCGCCAGCCGCGAAATCGTGCGCCGCCTCACCAGACGAACCGCCGAGCCGCAGGTGTTGATCCGAATCGGCACCGCGCCGCCAACCGATCCGCCGCCACCTCCCACACCGCGGCGGCCGCTAACCGACGTGCTCGAAATCGGCCCCTAGCCTCGATCTTTGGTGAAGGGCTCAGTTTGCTGGGGGGTGGGGTCGGTTGTGTCGGGTGCGGTGGACTGGGCGTTGGTGGTCCTCGGCGCGGTGTCGCTGATTCTCCTGTGTCCTTGGTGGTGGGGTTGCCGGTGGTGAATTCAGTTGAGCGCGGCGAGGTTTCGTAGTCCGTTGATCAGCAGGCCATCGTCGGCTCAGGCGCAGGATGTGGCGGCGGCCGGTGATGATGATCCACCCGGCCACGCTCAGCAGCCGCAAGCGTAATCGTTTGGGTTCCCAGCTGCGGGGGGCGGGCCAGGCCAGCAATTGGGTCCAGGTCAGCAGCTCGTAGGCCAGGGCGGCGAGATCGAGCCAGATCTCGTTCTTGCCGAAGGCCGGTAGTGTTATCTAGAGCTGGTTATCGGTTGTCCACTACGTGCATGACGGAACCCGGATTCCGCGTCCATGAAACGCCAATGCCCGCGACCATGATCGGCTCTACACGGATCGCGTGCGCCTTAATTTTTCGAGCGCCGGCGCGGACCATTACGCCATCGACTTGAGCTGCCGATGATGCCACAACCGGACGCAATCCGGCGACGTCCCGAAAGATTCGAGTAATGGGACGCTATCGTACTATGGCGGTCAGTAGACGTTGAGAGTACCGATTCAACCAAGCGCGCAGGGTTGACCGGTGAATACCTGCATTAGTTTCATCCCACCTACTTGCTGTCAGGAGCTGTGATGTCCAACCCAGAGAAGGGACACGTCGGCCCACATCCGGGATCCGCCAGACACGAGCACGCCCCCCAGGCGCAGAGCCCAGCGCCCAGCGCCGAAGATCCCCACGCTGGGCACGGAGAGCATCTGGCTTACATCGGACAGGATCCCCAGGCCGGACATGACGGTCATGATCGACATGCCGGCCATGGCGCGCACGGGGAGATGTTTCGCCGCCGGTTCTGGTTCAGCCTGGTTCTGTCGGTACCGGTGGTGGTGTTCAGCCACATGATCGCCGAACTGTTCGGCTACACCCGGCCGGACTTTCCGGGCATGACATGGATCGCCCCGATTCTGGGCACGGTGATCTTTGTCTATGGTGGCATGCCGTTTCTCACCGGCGGCTGGGCCGAGGTGAAATCGCGCCGTCCCGGGATGATGCTGCTGATCGCGATGGCGATCAGCGTCGCGTTCGTCGCCTCGTGGGTCACCACTCTGGGGATCGGGGGTTTCAACCTGGATTTCTGGTGGGAACTGGCGTTGCTGATCGTCATCATGCTGCTGGGGCATTGGCTGGAGATGCGGGCCCTGGGTTCAGCATCGGGGGCACTGGACGCACTGGCGGCGATGTTGCCCGACACCGCCGAGAAGGTCACCGCCGACGGAGTCCGCGAGGTCCCTCTCTCAGAGCTGGAGCTAGGCGATGTGGTGCTGGTGCGTGCCGGCGCCCGGGTGCCAGCCGACGGCGCAGTCACCGACGGCCGCGCCGAGGTTGACGAGTCGATGATCACCGGCGAGTCCAAGCCGGTGACCCGCCAGGTCGGCGATACCGTGGTGGCCGGCACCGTGGCCACCGACAGCGCTCTGCGGGTGCAGATCACCGCGGTCGGCGATGACACCGCCCTGGCCGGTATCCAGCGTATGGTCGCCGCCGCGCAGGCTTCCTCTTCGCGGGCGCAGGCACTCGCCGACAAGGCCGCCGCGTTTCTGTTCTATTTCGCCGCCGTCACCGGTGTGATCACCTTCGCGGTGTGGACGTTGTTGGGCAACCTCGACTATGCGGTGACCCGCACGGTCACCGTCCTGGTCATCGCGTGTCCACATGCCCTCGGGCTGGCGATTCCGCTAGTCATCGCAATCTCCACTGAACGCGCCGCACGCGCCGGGGTGCTGGTCAAGGATCGGCTGGCGCTGGAACGGATGCGCACGGTGGATGTGGTGCTTTTCGACAAGACCGGCACCTTGACCGAGGGGCGACATCAGGTCACCGGCACCGTTGCCACCGCCGGGATCAGTGAAGAGCAGCTGCTCGCGCTGGCCGCCGCGGTCGAGTCCGACAGTGAGCATCCGGTCGCCCGGGCCATCGTGGCCGCGGCCCAATCACGGATGCCGTCCAGTGAGCGGGTTGTCGCTAACGACTTCCGGTCCCTGCCCGGCCGGGGGGTGCGCGCCAGCGTCGACGGCACCGACGTTTCGGTCGGTGGCCCGGCCATGCTGGCCGACCTGCGACTGTCGGTCCCCGATGATGTCAGCGCAGTGACCCGCGGTTGGGTGCAGCGCGGCGCCTCGGTGCTGCATATCGTCCGCGATAACCAGGTGCTGGGCGCGGTGGCACTCGAAGACGCCGTCCGGGAGGAATCGCGTCAGGCGATCGACGCGTTGCACGCCCGAAACGTCAAGGTGGCGCTGATCACCGGCGATGCCCAACAGGTCGCCGATGCGGTTGCCACGGATCTGGGCATCGATGAGGTGTTCGCCGAGGTGCTGCCCGAACACAAGGACGCCAAGGTCGCCGAACTGCAAAAGCGTGGGCACCGGGTGGCGATGGTCGGCGACGGCGTCAACGACGCACCGGCGTTGGCCCGCGCCGACGTCGGCGTGGCCATCGGCGCCGGTACCGATGTCGCAATCGAATCCGCGGGGGTGGTGCTGGCAGCCAACGACCCGCGCGCAGTGCTGTCGATCATCGAACTGTCCCACGCCAGCTACCGCAAGATGTGGCAGAACCTGGTGTGGGCGACCGGATACAACATCATCGCCGTACCGTTGGCCGCCGGTGTACTCGCCCCGATCGGGGTGGTGCTGCCGCCTGCCGCGGCGGCGGTGCTCATGTCGGTCTCGACGATCGTCGTCGCGCTCAACGCCCAGCTGTTGCGCCGCCTTGATCTGGACCCCGCCCACTTGGCCCGGACCCGACAAGCCACTCGCCACATCCGCACCGACAGAGGTGCATCAGTCAGTATCGATGCCTAGAAGATCCTTTCGTGGCCGAACGCGGCGCTGTCGTCGCTGTCGCGGTGTTGATGCTGGCGGCCTGCGGAACCGCCCCGCCGCCGCGGGCACCGATTGCGATGCCCGACATCGATCGCGGTCGCGTCGGCCCGCGTACAGCATTGGCGCCGCCGCTGCTGCACGTCGACGCGGGGTGAACGGTGTTGGCCGGCACCCACACCGGAACGTGCTGCATCGCAGGCAGGGCGGGCACCGGACTCTGCAAGCGTGGCCTACCAGCGAACCTGCCCTACTTCCCACGCCGTCTGGTAAGGCAGATTCTCACTTCTAGTTTCGTCAGCACAAGCACCGTTGTCGCGCATCCAATTCGGCGGTCGACTTCGCTGAGCCATTCGAGCGCCTGCCCATCGGCGGCCCTGCGGACGGAATGCTGTGCCGACTTGCGGAGACGGTCACCGCGACGGTGCTTCAATTATGGGCGGCTCGCTTGCCCAACTTTGGGTGTTTGTGCGTGACGAGTCGCTACTGCAGTGTGCACAGTCCGCACACGGATCATCTTAGTATTGACCAACTACATATAGCTTGCAACGTCTATCTAGTGGCAGTGATGCGCTGAGCGGAATGTTCAGTTGAGATTGAGCATGGCAACGTCGGGACGCACTTCCTCCAGGATGGGTTGAGGTGGAGAAGCTGACCGACTGGGCAAGGACGTTGGCCTACAAGGAAATTGCGGCCGCTTTGCTCGCGTTCGGCGTGCGGTGTGCGTCGCCGCAAAGGGAGCTAACTGTTACTGTGGCAAGCTCCTCGAGCGACCGTGTAGAGCTTTACCGAGCCAAGGGAGGGAGTATCAGCCGCGAACGAAGATGCTCGAATCACCTCTTTCGCAGAACCTTGACAGCGTCACACGCTATCGTCAATTCTCATATAGCAGAGTCACTTCGGTAGTGCAGGGAGTGAAGTAACAGGCTCGACAAGGAGAGGCTGATGAAGCTAGCGCAGAGCCGGCGAGTCACCGGTCCGAGCCCTCCGGCGGCAGATGCCGCGTCCAGCCTATATGTCCGTCGGCGATTAATACGTGACTGCACTTCGGAGCAATGGCTAGTGCGAACTCCTTTGGTTCGGTTCGTGCACGGGCATAGCACACACGCACGTTTGCGCGGCAACGGGCGGTAGTCGGGGAGTAGCAATCGAGAGGAGACATGAAATGAATGAGGTTCTGCAATACAGATGGGTAAGACGGCGTCTGGGTGGGGCGACTACCGCTGTTGCGGCGTCGTGCATCGTAGCGTCGGTAGCAGCCGGAGCTGCGGTTGCGCAGCCACCGCCGCCGGATCCGTGTTCTCCGGCCGCCGTGATGCGCGCGCACGCTGCAGCGATGACTCGAATGGCTGACTATCTCGACTCCCGCCCCGACGTTCAACAGGTGTTTGTCGATGCCAGAAGCAAGGCCACACCCCAGGAGCGGCACGGCGTGATTCAAGCGTTCACCGAGAATCACCCAGACGTGGCTGCTGCCTTTCAGAACATCCATCAACCGGTTAAGGATCTGAGTGCGAGATGCGGCTTGCCCATGGGCCCAGGGATGATGCCCGACGGCATGGGGCCCGGTGGTATGGCGCCCGGACAGATGGGTCCCGGCGGCATGGGGCCCGGGCAGATGGCGCCTGGAGCGATGCCTGGGCAGTGAGTCTTGGCGCTCGTCGCTTAATGACTACGCGGGAAATGACAGTGGTGCGACGTGGCGTCACAACCTCTGAGCGCAAACTCGTCTTCGGTGGGTGGCTCTCTGCTCACCGGCGAGTATGGGCGAGCGCGGGCATACTTGAGCCGCTAGCGCGTCGCCGGCTGCGCCTGACGACCGGCGCTAGTTTTAGTGCGGTCAGCACCGCGGTCGCTCATGGCAGAAGCATCGCTTCCTCAGGGCCGGCGACCAGCAACGGCATGAATACGGCATTGCCCGATCGCGGCCGTAGAAGGCGTCGCTGTTGAACCCGGAGTGCTCGGCACCCGGCCTTTACCAAAGGGCCGACAATTCTACTAAGCGACTCAGTAGACGCTCCGCATACTACTAAGCTATTTAGTAGTATGCGGAGACGGACAGCGTGTGGACAGTTTGTCGGCCGACGCGGCGCCGGGCCGGTTAGCCAGGGCTGACCCGTCGGCATCTGGCGGCGAATCTCGATGCCAACCGGCCTCACCATAGGAGCACCATGGACACATCTTCCGATCAACCATTCACCGGCACGACCAGCGGGGCTGCCGCTAGCTCCGAGTACCGGGTGATAGCCAGCTACCGCGACTACGCGCAAGCTCAGCGCGCAGTCGACTTCATGTCCGATTCAGAATTCCCGGTGGAGAACCTCCGAATCCTCGGTCACGATGTGACCACCGTGGAAGCCGTCATCGGCCGCCTGACCAAGGGCCGCGCCGCGCTCACGGGCGCGTCGAGCGGAGCCTGGTGGGGCCTGTTGATTGGGCTGCTGTTGGGAATGTTCGCCGTTGGCACCGCCTGGTTCGGCGTTATGGTGGCTGGCTTGCTCATCGGCACCGTCTGGGGAGCGATCTTCGGGTTCGTCGAGCACTGGGCGACCGGTGGCCGGCGAGATTTCACGTCGATGTCGACGCTGGCCGCTGAGCGTTACGACGTGGTGTGCACGCCGGCGTTCGCCGAGCAGGCCGCTCAGCTGCTGGCCACCATGCGAGGCTGACGACGCTGGCGGCGCTCGGGCTCGCGCAGCCACCTTCGCGGTGTGGTGGGCCCTCGGCGCCAGCGTGCAAACCGCGATGCTGTTCGCCATTACCGTGGTGGTGATCACGTGCCTGACGCGTTCGGCTTGGCCACGCCAGTAATCATGGTCGGAACAGGACTTGGCGCCAAGCGCGGTGTCCTGTTCAAAAACGCTGCTGCACTGGAGACCTCAGCACGCATCGACACCGTCGTCACGGACAACACCGGCACCTTGAACCGCCCCGGGTTTGATGCACACCGGTTACTGGTGCGCAGCCTCTGATGGGGCTGTGTTTGTAGCGTAGTAGACGGTCTCGTACTCGATGGGTGGGATGCGGCCCAGGCGGTGCATGAGCCGGTCGGTGTTGTACCAGTGCACCCACTCGGCGGTGAGCAGTTCGACATCGGTCAGACGGTGCAAGGGACCCCGCCGGAATGGTGAGTCGTCGCGGACTGCTTCGGTCTTGTACAGCCCTATGGTCGTTTCGGCCAAAGCGTTATCGAAGGCATCCCCGACCGTGCCGATCGAGGCCACAAGCCCGGACAGAGCCAGGGTTTCCCCGAACCGCACAGACGTGTATTGAGAGCCCGCGTCGCTGTGGTGAATAGTATTGCCCAACAATGGATTACCCTCGCCGCTTCGGAGGTGTGCGGCATGGCGGATCGCTCGGCGCACGAACCGGTCTTCCTTGCTGGCCGAGCAGGTCCATCCCACAATCCGGCCCGCGTAGGCGTCGATGGCGAATGCGGTGTACACGAACATCCCGTTGGACAGCCGTACGTAGGTGAAGTCCGCCACCAGCAGCACGTTGGGGGCCGGCACCCGGAACTGGCGCTTCACCAGATCGGCAGCCCGGTCGGCGGCCGGATCCGAGACGGTGGTGCGGACCTTCTTGCGGCGAGTAACTCCACGCCAGCCGTTGGTCCGCATGAGACGCTCCACGGTGCAGCGGGCCACCGCGATGCCCTGGCGTTGCAAGTGAGCCCACATCTTGGTGGCGCCATACAGCGACTCGGGCTTGCGCCGACCGTGCTCGTCTGGCTCGTAGAAGCCGGCCAGCACCTCGGTGATCACGGTGTCCCACAGCGCCCGAGCGGATGGGGGGCGGGTCAGCCAGGCGTAGAAGGTCCTCGGGGCGATCTGGCACCCGTGCTCAGTGAGCACGCGGCAGATCGGAGCGACCCCGAACCGAGCACGATGCTCGGCGATGAACGCACAAATCAACGGTGTCGCGGGTCGCTCTCCCGCACGAAGAAACTTGTTGCCGCCTTGAGGATTTCGATGGTTTCCTCAAGCTCACGATTCTTGCGCTTGAGCTCCTTGTTCTCCCGCGCGATATCGGTGGGCACTCCATCCCGCTGGCCGGTGTCCACCTCGACCTGGTTGACCCACCGGCGCAAAGATTCGTAGGACACCCCCAACCGCTTGGCTACCGCGGTGATGCAGGCGGTGCGGGTGTCGTACTCCTCGGCATGGTCGGCCACCAGCCGTACCGCGCGGGCCTTGAACTCGTCGTCGTACTTGTTCGGCATGATGCAAACAACCTTCCCTCGAAAGAAGGTGTGCATCAAACCCGGGGTGGTTCACCTTGACTAAGCCTCAATCCACCGAGTAGCCGGATGAGCGTCGGCTGAGGTGGCTGTTGCAGTTCGCAGCGGTTGTGAGCAGGGGTTATCGGCTGGTCTGCCCAGCTTTTCCTGTGTGCTCCGGTGGCCTTTCGGCGAGGGTCAGGTGGTAGCGAATTTTGGTGGGCTATGGCCGATGACGCTGCGCCACAGTCGCAGCCAGTGCTGCGCCCAAGGCCAGTGGCTGGGTAGGTGCAGGACGGGTCGGCGTTGGGGCCGGGCCAGTCGCGCCGGGATGGTGACGATCTTGCGGCGCAACGTAGCGCCGCGGGCCACCGCATGAGTGCCGCCGGCCAAGACGCCGGCAGCGCGCAACAGATTGTGAGCGATGGCCGCGCAGAGCACCCAGGCGGAGTTCGCCCCGAATCGTCCAGAGGGCATGTGGGCCAGCGGTCCGTCGATCAGGTCGGCGAACACGGTTTCGATGATCGCGTGCTGGCGGTGAGTGATGTCGGCGTCGACGGTCGGTAGGTCGGTGTTGGTGAAGAACGGGTGATACCGCCACGTCGGGAACAAGGCGTCGCGGAAGCGGGCGTCTTTGACCCGACGCACCACCAGGCGAGCGGTGAACCGCTCTTTGGTGGATGCGAACGCGGTGTAGCCGATTTCAGCGACTTCGGCATCAGAGATCCACTCGCCGGTGTCGGGATCACGCACCGCGCCCGGATATTTCACCGGCGTCCACGCGGCTTCGTCGATGGCATTGATGGCCCGGTCGATTGCAGCGTTGCGGGTCATCACCAGCGAGAACTGCGCACCATGTCGTCGGCAGGCGCCGACGACAGAGCGGTTGCCGTAGGACGAATCACCGCGCACCAGGATCGCACCGCTGGCCCCGGCCGCGCGAGCGGTGGTGATGGCCTGGGCGACCATCCGGCCGGCTCCTTTACCGGAGCCGGTCCTGCCGGCCCGCAGGCGCATCCCGGCGATCACCGGTGCCGCACCAGGGGTGCTGATGGTGGTGGCCAACGGTGACAGACCCTTGCGTAGGACCTGCTTGCCGGCGATCTTGGTGTGTCCGTATGAGGCGCCCTGTTTGGCGTGACCATAAACCGGTCGCAGCAGTGAGTCGATGTCGATGAACACCTGGGTCTCGGCGCCGGGCAGCACATCGACCCGCTGGCAGAGTGCAGCCAGATGCTCGCGCAGCACTGATTCGAGTTGGCGTGCGTGTCCGAAGGTGAACTCCCGCAACAAAGTTCCGATGGTCGATGGTGCGTACACACCGTCGAACAGTGTTTCCATACCACCCGAGCGCACGACGTCGAGGTCATCGATGCTGTCGGCGCCAGCGCACATCCCGGCGATCACCGTGGCCAGCTTCGGTGCCGGGTTGGCCGATCCCGACTTGATCTTCGGTGCGGGGATGGAGATCTTGTCGGCCAACAGATCTGGCAGTCCAGTCTGGGTGGCCAGCGCCATCACTGGCACCAGCCCTGCGCACGACACGAGATGCTCATCGTCGAAGACCGCCGACGACGCCGCGAACCTATGGGACACTTGCACTGGAAGTGCCTTTCTGAACTGATCTGATTGATGCGTAGAGAACACCAATCTTTCCAGCTCAAGGGGCACTTTCCTCATTCCGACACCCCACGACCAGGCAATTCATCGGTGGATTCAGGCTAAGGGTGAACCGGAGGTCACCGACGCCGTCGTCGAAGGCATCGCCGAGGACGAACTCCCGGCGCTGGTGGCGGCGGTGGAGACGGAATCTGAACATTTTACTGGCAGCGGCGATCGCGCGCTATGCCACCGAGCAAGGCGCTACGTCACTGCCGCTCAACAATTTTCGAAGCGTGCCCGGACATGAAGCCACCGCTGACGTGGCCGGACACGTGGTCGCCGTCGGCAATCGCAAGCTCATGATCGAGCAAGGCGCCGAGATAATGGACCGACGTGACGAACTGGCATCCAGCGGCCGCACCGCCGTACTGGTCGCAGTGGACGGTCGCGGTGTCGGGGTTAATCGCGCTAGCAGACGCGGCCCGACCAACATCAGCTGCGCGGTCGCCGCTCTCCACGACATCGGAGCACAGGTCGTCATGCTCAGCGGTGACAACGAGGCGACCGCCAGACGGATCGCTTCGCAACTGGGTATCGACACGATCATCGCCGACGTGCTGCCTGAGGACAAAGCCGCCCAAATCGCCGAACTACAGCGAGACGGTCGAAAGGTCGCCATGGTCGGTGACGGAGTCAACGACGCACCTGCCCTGGCTCAAGCCGATCTCGGTGTGGCGATTGGTGCCGGCACCGATGTCGCCATCGAGACTGCCGACCTGGTGCTCATGCGCTCCGATCCGCTCGATGTACCCATCGCCCTTCGTATCGGCCGCGGGCACTCTGCGAAAGATGCGACAAAACCTTGGGTAGGCAGTCGGCTACAACGTCATCGCGATCCCTATTGCCGCGGGAGCGTTTCAGCCTGCATTCGGGCTCGTCTTGCGCCCAGAGATCGCCGCTTTGTCCAGCTTGATCGTCGCTGTCAACGCCCTCTTGGTAGCGGCTGAGCCTGCCCGCGCCAGCACCGGATCCCGCGCACGCACGCATGACGAGCGCGTTGGAACGGACTTCTGGCGAGGGTCCAAAGGCCCTCGAACCGATTGCATACGCCTCTGTCGGCGTCTCTGCGTCTCAACCATCGTAGTAAGGCGCTGCAGGAGCAGCCGACGTTCACGAGGAGGTATTGCCGTGATGATTTGGTACGGCGACGGCATGGGATGGTGGGGATACGCCGCCATGGGCATCGGAATGGTGCTGTTCTGGGCGTTGCTGGTCGGCGGGATCGTACTACTGATCAAACTCGCCGCCGGCGACGCGACCCAGCCAATCCGACCTCCACTCTCCGCCGAACAACTTCTTGCCGCACGATTCGCCGGCGGCGAGATCACCGAAGCGGAGTACCACGACCGCCTGCAGGTTCTGCGGGGCGCCCCTCGAACAACACCATAGTGATCATCAAAGACAGCGGCTTCGACGAAATCGACCGGGCCGTCCGACGACGCACCTTCGGCACGTTATCGACAATGGACCGACGGGGAGCACCTCACGCCACCGCCGTGATCTACGCCGTGTCACCGCCCGATCAGCCGTTGACGCTCTTCGTCACCACCAGAAGCACCACAGCCAAAGTGCACCACATCCGCAAGCATCCGGAAGTGGCGTTCGTCATCCCAGTGCCTCACCGGCTACCCGTGTTCCCACCGAGCGCCGTCCAATTTCAGGGTTTAGCAACGATATTGGAGGCTAACGACACCGCTGCAATCGGCGCCTTTCAAAAATCATGGTTCCATCGTCGGATCCTTGCTGCAGAACAGCGCATAGTCAGGTCAAGTCCAGGGACGTGGTGTACGACGTCGTCGTGTGATTCTTCGAGGTGATGGTTCAGGCGGTCAGTGTCGCCGGGGTGGCCTCCTGTTCGGTCGGGGTGTCGTTGACTGTGCGTGATTTGCTCAGGACGTCGAGGCCGAGGTAGCGCCGGGATTCGGCCCATTCGTCGTGTTGTTCGGCCAGGACGGCTCCGACGAGGCGGATGAGGGCGTTGCGGTCGGGGAAGATACCGACGACGTCGGTGCGCCGGCGGATTTCCTTGTTGAGCCGTTCCTGGGGATTGTTGGACCAGATCTGGCGCCAGATCTGTTTGGGAAACGCCGTGAACGCCAGCAGATCCGGCCGTGCCGCTTCGAGGTGATCGGCGACCGTAGGTAGCTTGTCGTCCAGGGCGTCGATGATCCGGTCATATTGTGCAGCAACGGATTCAGCATCAGGCTGGTCGAACACAGAGTGCAGCAGGGTGCGCACCCAGGGCCACGACGACTTCGGGGTCACCGCCATCAGGTTGGTCGTGTAGTGGGTTCTGCAGCGCTGCCACGTCGCACCGGGCAGCGTGGCGCCGATCGCGGCGACAAGCCCGGCATGGGCGTCGCTGGTGACCAGTTTGACCCCCGACAGGCCGCGGGCGGTCAGAGCCCGCCAGAACGTTAGCCAGCCGGCGCCGTCCTCGGCGGTGGTGACATCGATGCCGAGGATTTCGCGGTAGCCCTCGGCGTTGACCCCGACCGCGATCAGCGCGTGCACGTTGACGACCCGGCCGCCCTCGCGGACCTTGAGCACCAGGGCGTCGGCAGCGACGAACGTATACGGGCCGGCATCGAGCGGTCGGGTGCGGAAGGCCTCGACGGCGGCGTCGAGCTCTGACCCGTCCCGGTGAGTCCGGAGACTGCTTTCGTTGAATTACCCTGCCTTTGGTGGGGTGCGTCTGTGATCGTAGTAGAGCTTCTCGGCGGCTTCGGGGGTGAAGTCGTCGAGGTACTCGTGCGGGCGTTCGGTGTTGAACCAGAGGACCCACTCGGCGGTCGCCAGCTCGACCTGGTTGACGTCACGCCACGGGCCTTGCCGGCGGATGAGTTCGTTCTTGAACGACCCGACCGTGGTCTCGGCCAGCGCGTTGTCCAGGGCGTCGCCGACCGATCCGACCGAGGGATCCACACCTTCGTCGATGAGCCGCTGGGTGAACGCCACCGACGTGTACTGGCTGCCCGCGTCGCTGTGAGCAATCAACCCGTGCAGGCTGGTGGTGCCGTCCTGGGCGCGGGTGAAGAAGGCATGCTCGACGGCGTCGAGGACCAGGTCGGTGGTCATCGATCGGGCGGCCCGCCACCCCAGGATCCGGCGACTGTATGCGTCGATGACGAACGCCACGTAGACGAACCCCGTCCACGTCGGTACATAGGTAAAGTCGGCTACCCACAATCGATTTGGCGACGGGGCGTAGAAGCGTCGGTCCACCAGGTCGGGGTAGCGCACGTGACTGTCATCGGCGATGGTGGTCTTGTGCTTGGATCCGTACCGTGCACCCTCCCAACCGTTTTTGCGCATGATCCGCTCCACTGTGCAGCGGGCGACGTCGTGGCCCTGGCCGCGAAGCCAGATCCACAACTTGCGTGACCCGAGCGTCTGAACGAACTTGCCGGTCTTTCTGTCTTCCCTGGCCGTGGTGATGATCTCGACCAACTCGGCATCACGCACCTGCCGTTGCGTCGGAGTCTTGGCGATCCACTCGTAATAGGTCGACGGACTGATCGACACACCGTGCTGCGAGAGCACGGCGCACATGGGCTCGACACCCCAGCGCAACCCGGCCCCACCGTCGGGGCCGGCCACCTGATGGTCCTTGTGTTCGGCGATGAACCGGATCACCGTCTCCCGGGCCGGTCGAGCTCGGCCCCGAAGAAAATCGCCGCTGCTTTCAAGATCTCATTGGCCCGACGCAGCTCGGCGATCTCTTTGCGCAGCGCCTTGTTCTCCTCGGCCACCTGAGAGGTCACCCCCGGGCGCTGGCCGGTGTCGACTTCCGCGCGGCGGATCCAGGTCCGCAACGTCTCGGGTGTGCCGATCCCCAACATGCCCGCGACCGCGGTGATCGCCGCCCACTGCGACGGGTACTGCGGGCGCACCTCAGCGACCATGCGCACCGCGCGCTCACGCAGCTCCTCGGGGTACTTGCTGACACGTCCCATAACTCAGATCCTCCCAAGATCGGAAGTCTCCGGAAACGCCGGGACGGGTCACTCTTTGGCCATCACCGACACCTGCGACTTCGACAGGCTGGTGATGCCGAGGGTTTCGACGAGCTTGTCCATCCGCCGCGTCGAGACACCGAGTAGGTAGCAGGTGGCGACCACGGTGGTCAGGGCCCGCTCGGCGCGTTTGCGGCGTTCCAGCAGCCAGTCCGGGAAGTAGGAGCCCTGGCGCAGCTTCGGGATCGCGAGATCTAATGTGCCTGCGCGGGTGTCGAATTGGCGGTGCCGGTAGCCGTTGCGGGAGTTGGTCCGCTCGGTGCTGCGTTCGCCGTAGCTGGCGCCGCACAGGGCGTCGGCTTCGGCACCCATCAGGGTGTGGATGAACGTGGCGAGCAGCTCGCGCAGCACGTCGGGATGTGTGGTGGTGAGTCGTTCGGCCAGCACGGTGGGCAGGTCGATATTCTGGGCAACGGTCATCGCGTGGTTCCTTTGCTCGAGTGACTTTGACGGGTCCCTCGAAGAATCACGCGATGACCCTCAATCAGTCGGCTACGACACGCCGGTACCGCTAATCAGGTCCGACTCATACACCACTCTGCTGGACGCAACCCATAGTCAGCCAGGGCGGTCAAATGTGTTTCATCGCGATCCAGCCGAACAAAACGATATTCAGTTACGGCATTGGGCTGTCAGCCCTCGACATACTGCGACAACCGCGCCAAGCGGCCGGACAGACACAGCTACCCGCAGGTCGATAGGCGGACAACGTTGCTTGTACCGCGACCGAGTCTTCCAATACTGGCGCGTCATCGAGATGCAAGTGCCAAAAGGGCTGCTAGTTGTCGTCGCGGATCGCGGCCAGGGCTTACACGTGTGCGCCGCCGGGCGTGCGCTCGTGGTCGTCACGGTGGAGACCTTGCCCTCGCTCGGGTCATCGATGCGTCGATTACTCCGTCGAGCCCTGGCGTGCAGCTTCGCACGCGAGTCGACGAACCTAAGTACCACCAGCGGCTAGGATGTCCTGCGGCGCGCAGCCGCTATGCACTCACGACCGCTGGCAGGACCGGCCTTCACCGAATCTTCAAGAAACCGCTAGCCGAGCCAGAGCGAAGACGTCGAGACTTGTGATGACCAACGACAGGTATGACGACGACCGGTGCGCTGGACAGGAAAAGGAGCTTTTAAAATGAAATCGATCCACACAGTGGTGGCGGGGGTGGCCGCCGTGGGTGCACTTTTCGCTGTCGGGGCCTGTAGCAACACCGCCACTGAACAATCGGGGCCTTCGACGCCCGCAGCCTCCACCTCGATGCCCGCCGGGGCTCAAGCACACAACAACGCCGATGCGATGTTCGCCCAGCACATGATTCCGCATCATCAGCAGGCCATCGAGATGAGCGACATAATCCTCGGCAAGCAAGGCATTGACCCGCGGGTCACCGACCTTGCCAAGCAAATCAAGGACGCTCAAATGCCCGAAATCGAACAACTCAAGGGCTGGCTTAGTGCCTGGGGGATGCCCACCACGATGCCCCGGATGGACATGCCTGGCTCCAGCAACATGCCTGGGATGCCAAGTCATTCGATGCCCAGCGCTAGCGGGACGCCCGGTGACGGCGGTGGAGCCCATCACGGTGACATGCCCGGTTCCAGCAGCATGCCCGACAACTCGATGATGCCTGGCGGGTCGATGTCGCCCGGCGCAAACAGCATGCCGGGTATGGGAATGATGTCGCAGGCCGATATGGACCGCCTGAAGAACGCGCAAGGCGTAGAAGCCAGCAAATTGTTTCTCACACAAATGATCGCCCATCACCAGGGCGCGATCGATATGGCGCAGAACGAGGTCGAGAACGGCCAGTACCAGGCGGCGGTGGAGATGGCCAAGTGTCGCCTGCCATGAGGATGGGACCAGTGTGACCTGATTTTTGCCAGGGTGATGGGACCACCTGGATTGCCAGTTATGGGACCACCGGCGCGTCGCGTCGGTGGTCTTTTCATTTGTTCGTTCGATCGCCGTGACAGCTCAAGTCACGGAGGTCGCCGGCATGGCTTTTCGGGAGGTCAGTGTGAACGAGATCAGGGAAGTTCTGCGGGTGTGGCTGGGCGTGGCGGGGTTACCGGCGCCGGGGTACCGGACGATCGCCGCGCATTGCGGTGTGGATCGCAAAACGGTGCGCCGTTACGTCGAGGCCGCCCACGCGGCCGGTCTGCGCCGCGGCGACGACGCCGGCGCGATCGACGACGGTCTGATCGGGATGGTCGCCGAAGCGGTGCGCCCGGTTCGCCCCGATGGTCACGGCGCGGCGTGGGAGCAGTTATTGGGGTTCGAGGATCAGATCACCAAGTGGGTGGCCGGCTCTGGTGAGCAGCGGCCGTTGACAGTGACCAAGATCCACACTCTGCTGGGAAGGCAGGGCTGTGTGGTGCCGTATCGGACGTTGCACCGATTCGCCAGCCAGCGTTGCGGTTTCGGCCGCAAAGATCTCACGGTGCGGGTCGCTGATGGTGATCCCGGGGTGGAGTGCCAGGTCGACTTCGGCTATCTGGGGATGCTCACTGACGTCGATGATGGGCGCCGCCGCAAGGTGCATGCGCTGATCTTCACCGCGGTGTACTCCCGGCACATGTTTGTGTGGCTGTCCTACTCGCAGACTCTGGCCGCGGTGATCGCCGGCTGCGAGGCGGCCTGGGAGTTCTTCGGCGGCGTGTTCGCCGTGCTGATCCCCGACAACCTCAAACCGGTGATCGCCGCCGCCGATGCGGTCAACCCGCAGTTCAGCCAGGGCTGGCTGGACTACGCCGGGCATGTCGGGTTCCTGACCGACCCGGCGCGGGTGGCCTCGCCGAAGGACAAGCCGCGAGTGGAACGCGCCGTGCAGTACGTGCGCCGAAACTTCTGGGACGGTGAAACATTCACCAGCCTGGCCCATGCGCAGCAGGCGGCGACGGTGTGGTGTCGTGACACCGCGGGCACCCGCACACACGGCACCATCTGCGCTCGTCCGCTGGAGGTGTTCACCGCCGAGGAACAGTCCCGGCTGTTGCCGGTGCCAGGGGTTTATGACGTGCCGGTGTTCAAGACGGTCAAGGTGCACCGCGATTTCCACGCCGAGGTCGCCAAGGCGCTGTATTCGCTGCCCGAGTGCTGGATCGGTCAGTACCTGGACGTGCGGGCCGACACCGAGTTGGTGAAGTTCTATCGCCGCGGCGTGCTGGTCAAGGTCCATCCTCGCCAGCCGGCCGGTGGGCGCAGCACCGACCCCGCTGATCTGCCCGAACACAAGACCGGCTACGCGCTGCGCGATGTGACGACATTGATCGCCACCTGCGCCGCGCACGGCCCCAACGTCGGGATCTACGCCGAACGCATCCTCGATGACCGGCTGCCCTGGACGAAGATGCGCACCGTCTACCGGCTGCTGGGCCTGGTGCGCCGCTACGGCGCCGACCGGGTCGAACAGGCCTGCGCACTGTCGCTGGATCTTGATGTCGTCTCGGTGAACAAGATCGCCTCCATGCTCGAGCGTGCCACCGAGACCAGCACACCCGCGCTGCCGAAGGCCGTCCGCCACACCGCCACCCGCTTCGCCCGCGATCCATCCGAATTCAGCTCCACCCCAACACCATTGACCATCATCACGACCACCGTTGCCGAGGAGAACCGCTGACATGACCACCACCGCCCGTGGCGCCACCGACCCGATCGGCGCTGACCTGCTCCGACTGCTCAAGACCCTCAAACTCGGCGCGATGGCCGACACCCTGCCCGAACGCGCCGCTCTGGCCCGCCAACACAAACTCAGTCACATCGGGTTCCTGGAAACGCTGCTGGCCGACGAGGTCTCCCGACGCGAATCCCGCTCCGCCGCGTTGCGGGCGACCAAAGCCGGACTCGACCCCACCATGCGGTTTGATACCTGGACCGCACACGAGGACCTGCGCTATGACCGCACCCTGCTGGGGGATCTGACCTCACTGCGGTTCCTCGACGCCGGCCAGTCCGCGATCGTCCTCGGGCCCGTTGGTGTTGGCAAGACGCATCTGGCAACAGCATTGGGACACATGGCCATTCGACGCAGACACACCGTAGTCTTCGGCCGGGCCGACAAACTGTTCACCCGACTGCGCGCCGCAAGGCTCGACCACACCGTCGACGCCGAGATCCGCCGCCTGGCCGCCGTCGACGTCCTCATCATCGACGACTTCGCGCTACGCCCGCTCGACGCCACCGAAACCAGCGACTTCTACGAAATCGTCGTCGAGCGCCACCGCGCCAAGACCACCATCGTGACGTCGAACCGCGAGCCCGCTGAATGGCTGACCATGACCGCCGACACCCTGCTGGCTCAATCAGCCATCGACCGGCTGACCTCCGCCGCGCACACCCTGGTCATCGAAGGACCGTCCTACCGCCAACGGACCCGGCCCCAGCTTGACCCAGACCCCGCCGACGAGCATCCTCAGTAACGCGCCACGGTGGTCCCATCCCCCTGGCAATCAGGTGGTCCCATCACCCTGGCAAGCGACACCAAGTCGATCACTAGCAGCCAGCAGAAGGAGATCGACACGATGAAGTCGATTCTGTCCTCGCTGTAGACAGAGTCGGACTGCATGGCCGCTCAGAGAAGGACACGCGTGCTGCTTCTTGCAGCCGCTGCGATATGTGGTGCAACCCTGGTTGTGATCGCCATAAGCACGCGGGGTTTCGGACTCATCAACTCGACAGTCGCGAACGCGTCCGCGCGTGCGGCACAGGAGCGGTGCGAGCGTGATGTCGTCGCGAGGCTAGCGTCACCATCGACAGCGAGACTTTCCGACATCACCGTGACGAGCACGCAACTTGATCCGGAGGTGAAAGACTTGTTCTCGTCGTTGGAAGGGGGGCCCCTCTACGGCGTCGACCACTCTCGCATCACCGTTCGGAATGTGGAAGGCATTGTCGAGGCCCCGAGCGAGGTCGGCGGAACCCTGCACGACCCCTTCGTGTGCCGGGCGTATTTTATCGACGGCAATCTGGCCGACACTCTTGTCGTGTTCGACCATGACCACTGACACCGGTCTGGCTACCCTTCGCGTGCCGACGGCCGAACCCAGTTCGCGCATTAATGCCCTTTGCAACCGCCTGGTGACCGAACACGGCCGCTGCGCGAGTTGACAACCCCGCCAAATGGAGATCACGCAGTTCGCTGCGCGGACGGACGATTCTGACGCCGAGGGTCTCGAATCCGTTTCCCATCCTCTTGACACTTGCATACCCCCGAGGGGTATAGTACGCAAATACCCCCATGGGGTAAGTGAGAGGAGTCCTAGTCGTGGACACGACGGCGCCCGGTTACCTGCAGTCCAAAGACGGCTATTTGCAGCGGTTGCGCCGCATAGAGGGTCAGGTGCGCGGTGTGGCGAGGATGATCGAGGAAGACGCCTACTGCGTTGACATACTCACCCAGATCTCGGCTGCCACCAAGGCGCTGCAATCGGTGGCGTTGATGCTGCTCGACGAACATCTGAACCACTGCGTCAGCCACGCCGTCCAGGAAGGCGGCGATGCGGCCCAGCAGCGGCTCACCGACGCTTCCGCGGCCATCGCCCGTCTCGTGCGCTCATGAACAGACCCCACCTACTGAACGACCCCTATTACCGACGAAATGAGCCGATGAAACCGAATCTCACCTCCTCGGTGCCACTGGCCGAGCCCGCAACCGCCGGATGCGGTTGCTGCGGGCGGCAACAGACTGCTCTATCCATCCCAACCACACCCGTGCAGGAGAACGACATGAGTACCACCACCGCCAGCTACCCCGTCACCGGGATGACCTGCGGTCACTGCGTCGGCGCGGTCACCGACGAACTCACCGCATTGCCCGGCGTCACCGGTGTGAGCGTGGAGCTGGTGCCCGCAGGCACCTCGACAGTCACCATCACCAGCGACACCCCGCTCGACACCGATGAGGTGCACGCCGCGCTGCACGAGGCCGGCGACTACCACCTGGCCACTTCCTAACCAACACCGCACCGCGCTCCGCAAGCGGGTCGGCTGTAGGAGACAACAGCACGTGAGCACCACCGATCACGCGGCCGCGCTCGATGAGCCGCTCAGCGTCGAGTTGTCGATCGGCGGGATGACCTGCGCTTCGTGTGCCGCCCGGATCGAGAAGAAGCTGAACAAGCTCGACGGGATCAGCGCCAGCGTCAACTACGCCACCGAAAAGGCCAAAGTCACCTATCGCGGATCGATCGACACCGCACAACTGATCGCCGCTGTGGCGGCCGCCGGCTACACCGCCGCCGCACCGCCACCCTCGGTGGCCGCCGGCGGTGAAGACGTCGAAACCACGGCAGCAGAATCCGACGAGGCCGCCTCGTTGCGGACCCGACTGCTGATCTCGCTGGTGTTGACCGTGCCGGTCGTGGTCCTGTCGATGATTCCGCCGCTGCAGTTCACGAACTGGCAATGGCTCGCTCTGACCTTGGCCTCGCCCGTCGTGGTCTGGGGAGCGTTACCGTTTCATCAGGCGGCCTGGGTCAACGCCCGCCACGGCGGGGCCACCATGGACACGCTGATCTCACTGGGTGTCACTGCAGCCTATCTGTGGTCGCTGTGGGCACTGTTCCTGGGACATGCCGGCATGCCCGGCATGCGGATGACGTTCAGCCTGTTCCCGGCCACGGGCGGGGGCGCCGACCACATCTACCTTGAGGTCGCCTCCGCGCTCACCGTGTTCATCTTGGCCGGGCGTTATTTCGAGGCACGCGCGAAGACGCGTTCGGGTGCGGCGCTGCGGGCGCTGATGGACATGGGGGCCAAGGATGTCGCGGTGTTGCGAGGCGGCGCCGAGACCCGGATCCCCACTGCCCAGTTGGCCTTGGGGGATATCTTCGTCGTGCGTCCGGGGGAGAAGGTTGCGACCGACGGTGTTGTCACCGAGGGCGCTTCGGCGGTGGACGCCTCGATGCTCACCGGGGAATCGGTGCCAATCGAGGTGCGACCGGGAGATCGGGTCATCGGGGCGACCGTCAACTTCGGCGGACGACTGTTGGTGCGCGCCACCCGGATCGGCGCCGACACCCAGCTGGCGCGGATGGCGCGACTGGTCGCCGACGCCCAGAACGGAAAGGCCCCTGTGCAGCGCTTGGCTGACCGGGTCTCGGCGATCTTCGTCCCGATCGTCATAGCGTTGTCCCTGATCACCATGGGTGTGTGGCTGCTGGCCGGGCACACGGCGGCGGCGTTTACCGCCGCCGTCGCCGTCCTGATCATCGCCTGCCCGTGCGCCCTGGGGCTGGCCACCCCCACCGCGCTGCTGGTCGGCACCGGCCGAGGCGCCCAGCTCGGTATTTTGATCAAGGGACCGCAGGTCCTCGAGTCGACTCGCCGCGTCGACACCATCGTGCTGGACAAGACCGGCACCGTCACCACCGGCCGGATGAGCCTGATCGCCGTGTACCCGGGTGTCGGCGAGGACGCCGCGCAGGTGCTGACACTTGCCGGGGCCTTGGAGAACGCTTCGCAACACCCGATCGCCCAAGCGATCGTTGCGAGTGCCGCTGCCAACGGTGACGCGCTGCCGTCTGTCGACGGGTTCACCAACCACGACGGATTGGGTGTCAGTGGCGTCGTCGCTGGGCACGCCATGTTGGTCGGGCGCCGCGGCTGCCTTACGGAACAGTGGTCGCTGACCGCCCCCGACATCCTCGTCGACGCCGCGGAGCAAGCCGAAACACTGGGCCAGACCCCGGTCTGGGTGGGCTGGGACGGGGCGATCCGCGGAGTGATTGTCGTCGCCGACACAATAAAGTCCACCTCGGCTGCCGCGGTCGGCCAGTTCCGCCGGCTTGGTTTGCGCCCGGTTCTGTTGACCGGGGACAACCGGCGCGCCGCACACGCGGTGGCCGCGCGGGTCGGCATCGACCCGCGAGATGTGATCGCCGAGGTGCTACCAGCCGACAAGCTCGATGCGGTGAAAGACCTGCAAGCGCAGGGGCGCACTGTCGCCATGGTCGGCGACGGAGTCAACGACGCCGCCGCACTGGTGCAGGCCGATCTGGGCCTAGCCATGGGCACAGGCACCGACGTCGCCATCGAGGCCTCTGACCTGACATTGGTCGGCGGTGATCTTCGCGCCGGCGCAGATGCCATCCGGCTGTCCCGCTCGACGCTCAAGACGATCAAGGGGAATCTGTTCTGGGCGTTCGCCTACAACATCGCCGCCCTGCCGCTGGCCGCACTCGGGTTGCTCAACCCGCTCATCGCCGGCGCCGCAATGGCGTTCAGCTCCGTTTTCGTGGTCAGCAACAGTCTCGCCTGCGCCGCTTCGCCAGCCACGCCTCCCATCAACCCTCATCCGCAGTGAACACCGAGGCAACAGCACCAGGGGCCCCGAACCAAGCTGTCATTTGAAGTAGCAGAAACGGTTCATGGATACCAGACATTGGTCCACAGTTTTGGGCTGACTAATCCCGTTGGTACACCGCATAACAGCGATATCGGAAAAGTGCGATGGGAGCTTGCTTGCGCACTTCACCGGCTTCGATGTCAGGCAACCGTGACATCGACGAGCTTGTTTACGGTACCGCGACATCAGTGTCGTGCTGCCCGCTGCACGTGCCGTGAAACGGTGATCACTCCGGATCCGCGCAGGGGCGAGGACACCTACGACCCTCATCGACGACGCCGTCGCCGCGCTGGCCGATCGCCGGGGAGTCTGGCTCGGCGATGACCTGGCCAGCATCGCGCTGATCGCCAGTCTCATCGAGCAAGCCGAAAGATGGTTGCCCCACCTGGTCCACGACGCCCGCGCCAACGGCCACGGCTGGACCGAGATCGTTCGAGCACTGGGCACCAACCCCGACGAGGCTCGCTTTCGATTTGACCCCCAATCCCCAATCGCCGACGGCAGATGGCCCTACGATCACTAACCGCGGCGCGACGCCCCTCAGGCCCGCCAGCACCCAAATTGTCGACCGTCGCGTAATTCCCCCGGGGTGTCCGTCATGTAATTCCGCCACCGGTGGGCCTCGGTGTAGGTCTACCGGGTGGGCTTGGCGTTGTCTACCGGCGCGCTAGCGCCGGGTCTTTTTCGGGGTCGGTAGCTGGGTCCGTCCATCAGGATCTGGTGGCTGGTGTTGATCAGGCGGTCGAGCAGCGACTCGGCGACGACGGGGTTGGGGAACAGGTTGTACCAGTCCTTCGGTGATCGGTTGGAGGTCAGGATGAGGGGGCGGCCGTTGACGGCGCGATCGGAGATCAACTCGTAGAGGTCGTCGGCGTGCATCGCGGTGTGTTCGCGCATGGCGAAGTCGTCGAGGATCAGCACGAGCGGTTTGGTGTATTCGCGGATGCGTTGACCCCAGCTGCGATCGGCGTGACCGCCGGCGAGGTCGGAGAGTACCCGGGAGGTCTTGGCGAATCGGACGTCGCCGCCGCGGCGGGCCACTGCGTGCCCAAGCGCTTGTGCCATATGGGTTTTCCCGACTCCGACGGGTCCGTAGAGGATCACTGATTCGGCGGCGTCGAGCCACCGCAGTGCGGCCAGGTCGCGCAGCATCGCCGCGGGCAGCTTGGTGTTGGCGGTGAAGTCGAAGGATTCGAATGTCGATTGTTCCTCGAAGCGGGCTCGGCGGATGCGCCGGGTGAGGGCGGCGGATTCTCTGCGGGCGATCTCGTCTTCGCAGAGCACCTGGAGGAAGTCGAGGTGCCCGAGGGTGCCGTCGCGGGTCTGCGCCAGCCGGGCATCCAGGGTGTCGAGCATGCCGGTGAGTTTGAGGGTGCGCAGCGCATTGCGTAGTGCGGGGTCGAGGATGCTCATGGTGGTGATGTCCTTAGGTTCAGATCGAATGATGTTGGTTGCCAGCTGGATACGATGCGTTGATCACGCGATCTCGCCGGTGGTGGTGTCGAAGGCTTGCGGCCCGCGCAGATGCGCCGCGGCTTGCGGGGCGGCGGATTCGATGATGCCGTCGAGTTCGGTGCCGGCGGCCAGGATGCCCTTGACCGTGCGGTAGCTCGGGTCGCCGACGGTGATCGCCCGCGCGCAGGCGGCTTCCAGGCGGTCGTGGCCGACGGTCTTGAGCAAGGCGAGGACGCCTTGAGCGCTGCGCAGTCGGTGGATGGCGTTGACTTCCATGAATTCGGCGATCACCTGGGTACAGGCCGGTCCGACCTCGGCGGCTACTCGGCGACACCAGGTCGGGTTGCGCATCGTGAAGGCGATCTTCTCCGGCGGGTAGTGCTCGAAGTCGGTGGCCCGCCCACGGTGATGGGTGACGTGGGTGGCCACGACGTCGCCGTCGTGCACGATCTGCACCAGGTCGCCGCACGTGCGGGCGTGGACCTGTTGGCCCATCAGCCGCCACGGCACCGAGTAGAGCGCCTTGCCGACTTTCACGTGGCAGTCGGCGGCGACCTTGCCCGTCGACCACACCGCAAGTTGGAAATCACTGTGCGGCAACGGCAACAGGGCATGCTGTTCAACGGTGGAGAACACGAACCCTGGTTGCTCACCGTCGAGTGCCCGAGAGTTTCGCGCCCCGGCTACCTCACGGCACCAGACCAGCGCGGCGGCCTGCATCTGCTCCAGCGAGGTGAACTCGCGGCCCCGCCAGAACGAGTCCCGAATGTATTGCATCGGGCGCTCGACGCGTGGTTTGTCCTTCGGCTTGTTCGCCCGCGCCGGGTCGATCAGGCAACCGTAGTGGGCACCCAGTTCGGCGTAGGCCTTGTTGATCTTCGGGTCATAGAGATCCGGTCGAGTGACACCGGTCTTCAGGTTGTCCGGGACCAGCCGGGCCGGGACGCCACCGAAGAACTCGAACGCTGCCACATGCGAAGCGCACCAGGAGGATTGATGCATCTTCAGGACCGGTTGGACGAACAGATGCCGCGAATGGGCCAGCACCATCACGAACGCCCACACCGTCACGCGTCGACCACTGACTGGGTCGAACCACATCCCGAGGCGGCCGTAGTCGATCTGGGCCTCGCTGCCCGCTGGCACCGATCCGCGGGCCACGGTCACCTTCTCCCGCGTCGCCTCTTCGGAGAGGTTCGCCGAGATCCACCTGCGCACTGAGGATTCCGACGCGGCAACGCCATAGTCGTCACGCAGCCGCTGCGCCACGGTCGCCGCACTGACCTCGGCCTTGAGCCAGTCACGGATCCGGTCGCGGTGCACTTCGATGCCCGGCCAGGTCGTGGCCCGCAGACCGGGGTCGGCGACCTCGGGAAACCACCGACCAATGTGCGCCGCCCACTCGGGCTCGGTGACCGGCTCCCCGCCCGGGGTCAGCGACTCGGCGATCGCCGGCGCCAAATACTTCGCGATCGTCTTGCGGTCGATGCCCAAACTCTCCGACAGCTGGCGCTGAGACCGACCCGCATGCCAATGGGTCAACAACTCGATCAGGTCGAACACGTCGAAACTTCTCCTCGCCATTCGGCGCCCTTCCTCACGAGTCGAACCGTGAGTCGAGCGAACCTGTGTACGAGGCCCACGACCGGCTGCCACACCGCCCCAGGGTGGGGGAATTACGTGACAGACGGGGTGGGGGAATTCCGTGACGGACAACCCCTCAAGCTGGAGGAATTACGTGACCGCTGACACCAAATGCGTTGAGCAGCAAGTTTCTTCGCAAAGCCGCATCGAAGCGGGCAACGTTACAGCCGCCGATCTTCGGGCCCGCGCGTGTGTTGAGTTGGTGCTGCGGCGAATCGCTGGGCGCATTCGGGCGAGCAGAACACCATCGCCGTTGTTGTGGCGCAGTCGGCTCGGCGCCGCGCTGGCATCAACGCGCACGTGGCGACGAGGGGGCGGAAGTCGCGGACCTAGTGACCTTCAGATGTGTCACACACAATCTGATAACTCAGTATTATCGATTTATTACGTACGTTTTAACTCCGTAGAAAAGGTGGTCGAACCATGAAGCGCCAGAAAGCGTCCCATACTGGACCGTCAACTACTGGGCGTGAGCACTGGCTTCGGCTTGCCTTGGCCGGTGGAGTCCTCGCAGCGATCGCGGCGGTGCCGGCATTCGCCGTTCCAAGCAGTGATCTGATCACACCGGCGGCTCCCTGCCCTAACGGAGAAGAAGTCGACGTGTTCAGCCTGTCATGCACACCGCACCTTGCACCGCGCTCGCCGTTGCAGCCCATCCCGGGCAATCCGGATGTCCCCGCAATACGGGGGGTGCCATGCACCACCGAGCCAGAGTGCACCCGTCTGGGCCGAAAGCCCGGTATCTTGGCCCCGCAGCCTGTACCGCATGCCAAGTTTGGACACGAGGGCACCGCCGAATCTCATCCATAGCGGGGACAGCCTGCTGACGCCGAACCGTGTCGGATGACCCTTCGCGCAAGAACCTGATCGCAAGAACTGATGATGAAGTGTCGAGCCTTTCGCACGGATCTTTCCTCGGATCAACACGTCGGCAATGCCGCCGGTCAGCGCGCGACGCCGCTCAGCTCAGACCGCGCCAGCTTCCAGATAGATATTGCCTGCGCCATCGGTTCGTGTGATGGTCAGCTCGAACGGATGGTCATCCCCGCCACACCGGCGCTGCCGAAGAACAGGGAGGCAGCGGCTGCCACGGCACCCACCGGTGATGTGGTCGCTGTGGACCCCTCGGCCACCATGCGTGATATGGCCGCGGCCAGATGCGCTGCGCTTATCCGTGACGGCCGCGTCGAGGTTCGGGACGGCACCGCCGAAGCGACCGGATGTGCCCACGGCACTGTCGATGTGGCGATCTCGGTCAACAACGTGATGTTATGGAATCGTCCCGCGGGGTTTGCAGAGTTGTTCCGTGTCCTGCGTCCGGGCGGACGGCTCTTGCTCAGTGTTCACCGGCACGTCCTTGATGTCGATCCCGTTCAACTCGTCGATGACGCGCAGTCGGCGGGGTTCACCGATGTGAAGCTTTCCGTGCGTGCAAGGCGCTTTAACAGCCCCGCCGTCGAATTGATCGCGCGCCAGCCCGAACGTTGACGGGTTCGGGACGGCACCGCCGAAGCGACCGGATGTGCCCACGGCACTGTCGATGTGGCGATCTCGGTCAACAACGTGATGTTATGGAATCGTCCCGCGGGGTTTGCAGAGTTGTTCCGTGTCCTGCGTCCGGGCGGACGGCTCTTGCTCAGTGTTCACCGGCACGTCCTTGATGTCGATCCCGTTCAACTCGTCGATGACGCGCAGTCGGCGGGGTTCACCGATGGGAAGCTTTCCGTGCGTGCAAGGCGCTTTAACAGCCCCGCCGTCGAATTGATCGCGCGCCGGCCCGAACGTTGACGGATCAGCTTAGGTTCATGCCGCATGGCTTATGGAAGCCATGGGCGGTGACCTGGCACCGGCTGACTCGGGACGGTGAAGGCGGCGAGTAACGTGGCCACGATCACATTGTCGGCGGCACGTTCATTCAACCGGCCGGCGGTGAGCTCCTCGGCGGCGCCATGAAGGACGTTGGGAAAGGTCGCCATTAGCCCGGATTTTTCGTGGAATGTTGACTGTGGGGGTGTGTAGATAAGCGAAAGTGCCTGTCCTGCAAGGAATAATTGGACTTCTCTACGGTTCAAAAACCCTGACGGGAAGGCACTTCGCAGGTGAAGAATATCGCGGCGGCATCGCCGGTGAAAGTTTCCGCCGACGGCCATGGCGTTGTGTCGCATGCCGGGATGGGCATGCTGCGTGAGCTTGCCGACCGGACCGGCTTATCGGCGCAGGTCACGGCCGCGTTGGCCGACACCTACCGCGGCCCGTGGGTGTATGCGCCTGGGGAGGTGTTCGCTGATCTGGCGGCCGCGGTCGCCGACGGCGCGGACTGCATCGACGCGGTCGGTCAGCTGTGCGGTGACCGGGAGCACGTCCTGGGGGCCAAGGCCTCAACGACCACCATGTGGCGGCTGATCGATGAGCGGATCGATGCCGCGCATCTACCCGGGGTGCGCGCAGCCCGAGCCGCGGCGCGGGCAGCGGCCTGGGCTGTCGGAGCCGCCCCCACCACCGGCGGCTGGCTGCATATCGACATCGATGCCACGCTGGTGATCGATCACTCCGACAACAAGGCCGGGGCTGCGCCGACCTGGAAGAAAACGTTCGGGCTGCACCCGCTGCTGGCGTTTCTGGACCGCCCCGACATCGCCGGCGGCGAAGCCCTGGCCGGGTTGCTGCGCAACGGTAACGCCGGCTCCAACACCGCCTCCGACCACATCATCGTCCTGCACCAGGCTTTGGCATCGCTGCCAGCGGCGTGGCGGCCCAACCCCGACGATCCCGACAACCCCGAGGCCCCGAAGGTGTTGGTGCGCTGCGATACCGCCGGATCCACCCACAAATTCGCCGCAGCGTGCCGGGCCGCCGGGGCCGGGTTCTCCTTCGGGTACCCCGTCGATACCCGCGTCCAGGACGCCGTGGACACCCTCAACCTCGGCGATTGCTGGTATCCAGCGATCGACACCGACGGCGGGATCCGCGACGGCGCGTGGGTCGCTGAAGCCACCGACCTGGTCAACCTGGCCTCCTGGCCCGAAGGGACCCGGCTGATCCTGCGTAAAGAACGCCCCCACCCCGGCGCGCAGTTGCGGTTCACCGACGCCGACGGCATGCGGGTCACCGCGTTCATCACCGACACACCACCGGGTGTCGTACCCGGTCAGGTCGCCGGTCTGGAACTACGGCACCGCCAGCACGCCCGCGTCGAGGACCGTATCCGCGAACTCAAAGCCACCGGGCTGCGTAACCTGCCCTGCCACTCCTTCTGGGCCAATGCTGCCTGGCTCGAAATCGTCCTGGCCGCCGCTGACCTGGTCACCTGGACCCGCCTCATCGGGTTCGCCAGCGATCGCGCTCTGGCCCGCGTCGAGATCACCACGTTCCGCTACCGGGTCCTGCACGTGGCCGCCCGTATCACCCGCGGCGCCCGCCAACTGCGGCTACGCATCGATGCCACCTGGCGCTGGGCGGCGGCGATCGCCGCCGCCTGGCACCGCGTCCGCACCGCCTTCGGATAACACCCCACCCCATCGGACCCATCAACGATGAAGGACCCACAGGCCCCAGGAAAGCCCGCCCCACCCGGCGACACGGGACAGCACCTCTACGCCACCACACGAAAACCACTACCCAACAACACAACTCGGCATCACACCGAACCCACACCAATTACCACGCAAAATCCGGGTTAGCCACATGGTTGGTAGATCGTCCCGGAAGACGCCCGCGCGACGGCCCCGTGATCCGCCCCTGCACCCGCCGGTGCGGAATCTCGTGCTGGTTGTGAATCCCAACCGGGCCTGATGGTGCGCTGCGCGGCCTGAAGAAGTGCACGATGCCGATTCATGATCTGGCATGAAGAGGTCACCAGCCGAGCAAAGTGCCGCTCGGGGGTAACCAGGTGAGGTCGACTGTGTCGAGGGTCTGTTGCGCCTCCGCCAGCGTGCGGACGAATACCGCGTCGACGAGGTCCGCACGGGTGGGGAAGTGACCGTACGGGCCACGCACTGGCATAGATCCTACTGTGTACGTACGTTGACAGCAGAACCCCTCGGATCCATTGCTGTTCGCTTGGTGTACCGCGCCTTTGTTGCCGTTTGCAGCGTCGTCAACGTCGCAGCGGGGTTGCGAGTAAGCCCGTTCATGGTGCGTCGAAGGTGTAGAACGTCTCGAAGGTGGTTGCACTGTCGGTCGAGCGGTGGATGCCCTTCTCGGTCGCAACGAACACCAGGCCTCGCCCCGCTGCCAACACAGCCTGCGGGCGCTCACCCAGATCGCGTTGCGCTTGCCACGTTGCCCCCGAATCTTGGCTGGCATACACCATCCCGGTCGGGGTAACCCCGATCAAGGGTCCTTCGTCGGGCCAACTCAGCAAGATCAGAGGGGGTGTGCCGACGACAGGTGTGAAGGTCTTAGCCTGGTCGACGCTGCGCAACATGCCCGTGCCGGTCGTGGCGAGGACGCCGTTGGGGTCGGTGGGTGACACCGCGATGTCGACGGCGCTGATCTCCGCACGTCGATCCCAGGTCTTTTTGTCTGCGGTTACCATCACCGATCGGGTTCCGCTGTCGAGTCCAAAGAGCAGTCCATGCCGGTAGTCGAGGGAATGGAAATCGGCCTCGCCGGTCATCGACAGTGTGTGCCAGGTTTGGCCGCCGTCGGTGCTTTCGATCAAACCAAGGTTCGGTGGAGCGTCGCGGCTGTCTGCGCCGGGATGCCCACTGCCCAGGAAATGATTCGGTCCTACGACAATGAATCCCATGAAGTCCTGCACGAGGTCGCCGACGAGTTCGGGGTCGCGCTCCCCGGCGAGTCGGTACACGCCGTAGTGCGTGCCGGCATACAACACGCCGTCGGAATCCACGCCCATGGCGTGGATGTGCGAAAAACCGCTGGGGTTGGATCGGCCAGAGGGGCTGTCAGCACTTGAGCATGCTCCGCTCAGCAATGCGGTAACCGTAGAGATAGTGATCAGGGCCGAGCGCATGCGTGCCTGCCATCTCAAGGGCGTTGTCACGACAGCCGTCTGTGATGATTGCAGCGTGATCGGTGCTTTTCGGCGGGCTCAGAGGTTCGCATTTCCTGCTCGCCACTGCTCCCACGGGATATTCCAATCACCGAGGCCGTCGGTACCGGACAGTGTTTGCCCTACGGTGTTGACGACTTCGACGATGTCGCCGCGCTTGGTGTTCTCGTAGAACCAGATGGCATTCGCGGGGCTGACGTTGAGGCAGCCGTGGCTTACGTTGGCACGCCCCTGACTGCTGACCGACCATGGTGCTGAATGCACATATATGCCGCTGTAAGACATCTGGGTCGCCCAATCGACATCGAGCCGGTAACCGTCTGGTGAATTGACCGGCACGCCGTAGGTCGACGAGTCCATGATCAGATTCGGGTACTTGTCGCCGATGATGTAGGCGCCGTTGTCAGTTGGTGTGCTGTCCTTTCCCATGGACAGCGGCATGGTCTTGATCAGTTCGCCGTTGCGCCTGACGCTCAGCGTCTTGGTGCTGTCGTCGGCGGTGGCGATGACGTGATCACCGATGGTGAACCGGGTGCTGACGTCGTCCTGGCCGAACAAGCCGTTCCCGAGGTCGACACCATACGTTTTGACCGAAACCTCAACGGTAGTACCGGGTTTCCAATATTCGGCCGGGCGCCAGCGGACCTCGCGGCTGCTGAGCCAGTAGAACGCTCCGTCTACCGGGGGAGTAGTGACGACCGTAATCGCGTTCTGGGCAGCCAGACGGTTCGGGATGTCCTCGTCGAAGCGGACGGCGATGGGTTGGCCGACTCCGACGACTTCGCCGTTGTTCGGCATGACGTAAGGCATCGTCAGGTTCTCCGGCGACTGCGTTTGGAATGTCATGCTGTTGCGAGTGACGCCGCCCAGTCCGAATGCTTCGGCGTGCAACGTGTACTGCTTGTTGTAGCCCAGTGGTTCGGTCGTCGTCCACGTCACTCCATCTGGGCTGAGGTGCCCGTCGACTGAAATGCCGTCTGCATTGACCATGGTTACCGGACCGAGGACGCCGTCGCCGGCGGTCATCGTGACAGGAGAGTCCACCGCGACGCCGACGGCGCCGTCTGCCACTGAGGATTGCAGCGTCGGTACCAGTAATTCGCTATACGGGTCGCCCTTGTCTGCAATCACCTGAGGGGCCGGCGCGGCCGCGTTGCTGCTGCATCCCATGAGCAGCACCGTCAACGCCACCACGGCCGCGGCGATGAGCCCGAGCCGAGTGTTCCGTCGACCGATCCGTGAAGTCCGCCGCCGCAGCAGCATGGCTACTCCTTCTCTGCCGTCGTCTCAACGCGGATGCGACGGCTGCAAGCATTGCTGTCCCGGCACAGTCGCGCCACGCTGCGCATGTGACCACCCTCCATGGTCACCGCTCGGTGTTTTGCTTACCTAGCCCTTCGTCGAAGGTTCGGTAAAGGTTCGGACGTCGCCATTGACCTACCAACACGAGCGTGCGTGCTACCGAAGCTACTACTGCATCGGTACGTACATCGTAGCCACCCGTCAGCGCACATGTCGGTTGACTCCCTGGCGCGAGCGGGCCGAGGGCACCTGTCACACTTCACACTCGGCGATGGGAGGGTCTGGCGCGTCAGAGAGAAATCCTCAGCTGCTACTGGGTACGCGCAGTTGCTACGTATGTAATGAGCTCAGCCGGCAATCGTGCCTTTGCAAACCGCCGCCGCCGCGGCGTGCGGGCACAGACTGACGCCCGCAGAGTCGCTTCGGTACCTGGTTGCGGCGAGCGCTGAGCCCGGTGGTCGCCGCCGATCGTCGCGACGTTTGGCTGTTATGCAGTGTGGGAGCCTTGAGGTCGTGGTCGGGGATGCTGCGGTGATCCTACTTCCGCTGCTTGAACACGCCGGAGCCGCTGAAAGTCCAGTCGTTCGAGTGGTGGCCTTCGGCGCAGTGCACGCCACTCACCGGATGGCTATGCCGGTCGACATGATCGTTGAAGCCTTCGTCCGTCGTTGTGTCACTACGTTGGAGGCGTTCGATACACCATGAAGCCACCTGGCTCGATTCGTTCTCGATCAGAGGGTCGGCCGAGTGCTGGACAGGGGTTTACGTTTGCCTCCGGATACATGGCAGGCCATCACGACTAAGGGGATGGGCGACCGACACGAGGTCCGGCGGTCAGGGTCTTTACCGATTCTTCATCGAATACGGAAGCGACCCTTTAGGTTCTGCCTGCAGGCTAGCTAGCTGCGCAACGAAAGGAATTCGCGTGCACCTGAACCGGTTAATTGGCATCGCCGCCGCTGCAGCACTCGCATTGAGCGCCTGCAGTAACAGCCCACAAAGCGAACAAGACATGTCGTCAATGACTACTTCGGCGGTGGCCACCCCGTCGTCATCCGCTTCTCCAAGCGAGCGCGCGCCGGGGACTCAAGCGCACAACGACGCCGATGTGACCTTCGCCCAAGGGATGATCCCGCACCATCAGCAGGCAATCGAGATGAGCGACATGCTGCTGGCAAAGCAGGGCATCGACCCGCGCGTGGTGTCGTTGGCCAACGAGATCAAGGCGGCTCAGGGCCCGGAAATCCAGCAATTGCAAGGTTGGCTATCAGAATGGGGCGTGTCTCCCACTACGTCCCCGGGCGCTGGTATGCCGGGCATGCCCGGCCATGACATGGGCAATATGGGCGGCGGCATGATGACCGAGGAAGACTTGACCGCGCTTCGTAACGCGCAGGGTGTCGAGGCGAGCAGGCTGTTCTTGACGCAGATGATCGAGCATCACCGAGGTGCCGTCGCGATGGCGCAGACTGAGGTCGACAACGGCCAGTTCGCGCCGGCGATCGAGATGGCACGTACGATCATCGCCTCGCAACAAAAAGAGATCCAGACCATGGAGCAGATCCTCGGCTCGCTGTAGGGATGTCAGAACGCTAGGAGCGTCGAGCTCTCCTCGATGTCCCCGTGCCGGTGATTTCCGCCGGCACGGGGACCCTTGCAGCGATCCGCGGATCAAGACCTTGGAGGACTTGAACCTCGACGCTCGTCTTCTCTGCGGCGAGATGTGTTTGGCCCACTGGCCAACGCCTGGCCCACCGCCGCCAAACGCCGCGGTAAACCCAGGGAGACAGACCGATCTGACACGACACGCCGCTAACTACATAGCCCGGCCGCGGACGTGGACAGATTGTCCAATTAGGGTCGGACGTGCAGGTCTTGAGACGCTGGCCTCGGCAAGTCTGGTCGGCGGTGCTCCGACGTGGCGACCGGAAGTGTGATGATGAACGTGGCCCCGGTGCCCGGTCCTTGGCTGCGTGCTGTGATGGAGCCCCCGTGTGCCTCGACGAGTGCTTTTGCGATTGCTAAACCGATGCCGGCTCCGCTCTTGTCGTGGGTGCGTTCTGCTTCCACGCGGTAGAACCGCTCGAATACGTGCGGAAGGTGTTGGGCGGGAATGCCTTCGCCGGTGTCGGAGATGCTGACTTCGAGCTGGTGACGGTCTATGTGGACGCGGACGTCGACGTGGCCGTGCGGCGGTGTGTGCCGCAATGCGTTGTCAAGCAGGTTGGCCATTACCTGAGCGAGTCGCTGCGGGTCGCCTGAAACTGCGGGAACGCGGGGTGGCAGGTGGGTGGCCAGGGTTACCTGTTTGGCTCGGTAGCGTTTGGCTGCGGCGCTGACCGCGGTCCTGACCAGCTCGGCGATGTCGGTGTCAGTCGTCGTCATCGATGCGGAGCTTTCCTCAGCTTGAGAGAGAGCGGCGGCATCTTGGGCGAAACGCACCAGTCGGCGCGTCTGATCACGCAGCATGGCAGTGGTGGTCGGAGTCAGTTTCTCGACACCGTCTTCGACCGCTTCCATGTAGGCTTCCAAAACCGCGACCGGAGTGCGGATTTCGTGGGCCAGGTCAGCGAAGAGGTGGCGGCGGGTGGCGTCCACGGCCTGCAGGCGACCGGCCATCTGATTGAACGCAGCCGCCAGCGCGTCGAAGTCCTGCCCGAGGTGCGGTGGAGCTACCCGCACGGTGTAGCGGCCGTCGGCGACCGCGGTCGCTGCTGAGGCTACTTCTGTGACGGAGCGCTGCAGGCGCCGGCTGATGTACCAGCTGACCGCGAAGGCCGCCAGTGCCGAGACCGCCAATGCGCCGCCCACCGCGGCGACCATGGCGTACTGGTAGGCCTCCTCGGCATGATGTTGCTCGGCCGAATGTGGCGCGACGCCGGCCTGGCGCAGGTGGTCACGAAACAATGGTGGCCCTACGATGGCGGCGACGATCCAGGTGGTCAGCGCACCGGCCAGTAACACCATGGTTTGAGCGACCAGTAGTCGCATGCCGATCCCCGGGCGCCACCAGGCGCGCACCGGCGCTCGTTGGGCGTTCGCAGGCGTGCTCATTGTCCGCCTCCCATCCGGTATCCCACGCCGCGCACGGTCAGCACGTAGCGCGGGGTGCTCGCGTTCTCGCCCAGCTTGCGTCTCAAATGACCGATGTGCACGTCGACGACGTGCTCGTCGCCGACCCACGGTCCGTTCCGCACCGTTTCGAGTAGCTGGCGGCGGGTCAAGACCACGCCCGGGCGTGCAGACAACGCGCTCAGCAAGTCGAACTCGGTGCGCGTCAACCGGATCGGCTCACCATCGAGGTGCACCTCTCGGGCGGCGATGTCGACTTGCAGCTTCCCGAAGCGCCGCGGCGGCGCGGCCTGGTCGCCGCCGGTCACCGTGCGTGGCCGGCGCAGCAGAGCGCGGATACGGGCCACCAACTCGCGTGGACTGAACGGCTTGGTGATGTAGTCGTCGGCGCCGACGGTCAGCCCCACGATGGTGTCCATTTCCGTGTCACGGGCGGTGAGCATCACCACGTATGCATCAGAGAAGCTGCGCAGCTGCCGGCACACCTCCAGCCCGTCGGCACCGGGCAACCCCAGGTCGAGCACCACCACGTCGGGATCAAACTCACGCGCCAGAGCCACCGCTTCCGAACCGTCAACGGCGGTGCGGGTTTCGAACTGTTCGCGCTGCAGATAACTGGCCACCACTTCGGCGAGTGCCGCCTCGTCGTCGACGATCAATGCCCGGTAGCCCGGCGCGCCCAGACCTCCCTGAGCTGACGTGCCATCCATGCCGTCCATAGTGCCCGTGAACAGGCACCAACTACACCGATACTCCGCTCGCGGCGGCACACTGGCGCCAGCCGATCGGGTCTTGAGCAAATCTTCACAAAACCTCCACTGAATCAGCGGACGTGGGCGGGCACCTTGGAGATCGAAAGGAAGGCCGGGTCGATACATGGTGCCGTACTGGGGCTGGGAAAGCTGGCTGGTGGCTAGCGGCACGTTGGCCGCATCCTGGACGGCTGTGGTCGCGACGGCGGTCGCATGGTTTGGCGCCTTTTCCAGCGACCGGAATACCCGCAACTTGGGTGTGGCGACGCGCGACATGTCGATTGACTCGGTCGATAAGACCCGAGCGGACGGGCCCCCGAGGCTCGTCCCCGATCGATGGAGAAGCGACGATCACATGAGTCATCCCTTGTCTATCCATGCGCCCGAACTACATGCGGCGCAGTACCGCGGATTGGGCCGCTACGAACGACCGGACAACCTAGTCGGCCGCACACCGGTACTGCGGGTTTCTGAGCCGTTCAGCAGCGCGGACCGCGGATTCTGGGCCAAGCTCGAAGGCATCAATCCCGGTGGCTTGAAAGACCGCCCCGCAATGCACATGGTGGAGTGCGCCCGAGCACGCGGGAACCTGCGTCCGGGGGCGCGCATCGTCGAATCCACAAGTGGCACACTGGGCTTAGGGTTGGCGTTGGCCGGCATCGTGTATCACCATCCGGTGACCGTGGTGACCGATCCGGGTATGGAGCCCATCATCGTGTCGATGCTGCGGGCCTACGGCGCCGACGTCGACATGGTCACCGAGCCGCACCCGACGGGCGGATGGCAGCAGGCGCGCAAAGACCGCGTCGCTGAACTGCTGGCCGAAGACCTCGAGGCCTGGTGTCCCGACCAGTACAACAACCCCGACAACGTCGACGCATACCGGCCGCTGGCCCTGGAGCTCCAAGCTCAGCTGGGCACGGTCGACGTGCTGGTGTGCTCGGTCGGAACCGGAGGCCATTCCGCTGGCATCGCGCGGGTACTGCGTCAGTTCAATCCGCACTTACACCTGATCGGCGTGGACACCATCGGCTCAACGATTTTCGGTCAACCCGCCGCGAACCGGCTGATGCGAGGGCTGGGCTCGAGTATCTATCCACGCAACGTGGACTACGCCGCATTCGACGAGGTGCACTGGGTGGCGCCGGCGGAGGCGGTGTGGGCCTGCCGTACCTTGGCGGGCACCCATTACGCAACGGGCGGTTGGAGTGTAGGCGCGGTCGCGCTGGTCGCGGGTTGGGCGGCACGCACCTTCTCAAGTGACACGACGATCGCCGCGGTTTTCCCCGATGGGCCACAACGCTATTTCGACACTGTCTACAACGACGACTACTGCCGTCGCCATGACTTGCTGCTAACACAGCCGCCCGAGCAGCCGAACGTGATCGACGATCCCACCCAGGAGGTCGTCACGTCATGGACCCGCTGCGCCACGGTGATCGATCCGATGCCGACACGGGACTAATCGGCATGGTGGGAGACTACGCGAGGTTCGGTCGCGACTCTGACGCGCTGGTGTCGCGGCATCGTTGACGCTGATGACGCGGCACCTTTCTGCGAACCCCTGCTCCGCTTGATGCGCATTTCCCTTCTTGAGTAGGTGCCTTGCGAAAAGATCCCTGGACCCGCAGCCGGGCGCGGCTGCTGTCAGGTATGGCAACGCCGTGATGACGAGGCGAGTGAGTGGGCGGCCTATTACGGCAGTGTCCAAGCGGGTGAGGTTTCGCCGTTGAGACGATTGCGGAGTCGAACTGACCGACCGGCCGGCTCACCAACCCGAGAGCGCATGAAAGCCGCGGTCTTCATGGTCTCGTTGAACTCAGACATATTGGTACCTCCGGCAGCATTGGGGCGGTTAGCAGCCCTGTCGACAGCATTGACCAGCCATCGCGTCGCGTAGGGACTTTCGGCCCTAATTCGTCAGCCAGTGGGGCTACTGTCGATTCTGCTGGAGCGGCGACGATTCGTCGCTGGCCGCCGTCGTGCGACGAAGAACAAGTAGTTGAGTCGAGGCAGCATCGGAATTCCTTCCGCTCTTCGGAGTGCTAGTCCTTACGGCAGCGGTCACGCTCCGCCGGCTTTGGCTTCCCACGCACCAGTGCACTTCGCCCGAACATGCACACAGATTCACCTTCCCCCTCGTGCGCCAGGCGGCCCTAATGTTCAAACCGGGTCAAGTCCAGGGACGTGGTGTACGACGTCGTCGTGTGATTCTTCGAGGTGATGGTTCAGGCGGTCAGTGTCGCCGGGGTGGCCTCCTGTTCGGTCGGGGTGTCGTTGACTGTGCGTGATTTGCTCAGGACGTCGAGGCCGAGGTAGCGCCGGGATTCGGCCCATTCGTCGTGTTGTTCGGCCAGGACGGCTCCGACGAGGCGGATGAGGGCGTTGCGGTCGGGGAAGATACCGACGACGTCGGTGCGCCGGCGGATTTCCTTGTTGAGCCGTTCCTGGGGATTGTTGGACCAGATCTGGCGCCAGATCTGTTTGGGAAACGCCGTGAACGCCAGCAGATCCGGCCGTGCCGCTTCGAGGTGATCGGCGACCGTAGGTAGCTTGTCGTCCAGGGCGTCGATGATCCGGTCATATTGTGCAGCAACGGATTCAGCATCAGGCTGGTCGAACACAGAGTGCAGCAGGGTGCGCACCCAGGGCCACGACGACTTCGGGGTCACCGCCATCAGGTTGGTCGTGTAGTGGGTTCTGCAGCGCTGCCACGTCGCACCGGGCAGCGTGGCGCCGATCGCGGCGACAAGCCCGGCATGGGCGTCGCTGGTGACCAGTTTGACCCCCGACAGGCCGCGGGCGGTCAGAGCCCGCCAGAACGTTAGCCAGCCGGCGCCGTCCTCGGCGGTGGTGACATCGATGCCGAGGATTTCGCGGTAGCCCTCGGCGTTGACCCCGACCGCGATCAGCGCGTGCACGTTGACGACCCGGCCGCCCTCGCGGACCTTGAGCACCAGGGCGTCGGCAGCGACGAACGTATACGGGCCGGCATCGAGCGGTCGGGTGCGGAAGGCCTCGACGGCGGCGTCGAGCTCTTTGGCCATCACCGACACCTGCGACTTCGACAGGCTGGTGATGCCGAGGGTTTCGACGAGCTTGTCCATCCGCCGCGTCGAGACACCGAGTAGGTAGCAGGTGGCGACCACGGTGGTCAGGGCCCGCTCGGCGCGTTTGCGGCGTTCCAGCAGCCAGTCCGGGAAGTAGGAGCCCTGGCGCAGCTTCGGGATCGCGAGATCTAATGTGCCTGCGCGGGTGTCGAATTGGCGGTGCCGGTAGCCGTTGCGGGAGTTGGTCCGCTCGGTGCTGCGTTCGCCGTAGCTGGCGCCGCACAGGGCGTCGGCTTCGGCACCCATCAGGGTGTGGATGAACGTGGCGAGCAGCTCGCGCAGCACGTCGGGATGTGTGGTGGTGAGTCGTTCGGCCAGCACGGTGGGCAGGTCGATATTCTGGGCAACGGTCATCGCGTGGTTCCTTTGCTCGAGTGACTTTGACGGGTCCCTCGAAGAATCACGCGATGACCCTCAATCAGTCGGCTACGACACGCCGGTACCGCTAATCAGGTCCGACTCATACACCACTCTGCTGGACGCAACCTCAAACCGGTCCTGGGGGCGGGCCACCACATCTTCCCTGAATCGGCCAGTCGAGGGTTCGGCCCCCGAATCGCCACTGGTCGTAGTCCTCGCATGGATGGGCCGAAAAGTCGGGCATGCCAATGACATCATGAAGCGAGCTGCGCGCTGGTTGAGTGGCTGGCCGGCCTGCCTTCTCAGGGAGATTGCCGCGCCGGCCAGTGCGTCGGCGGGGCGCAGCTTGCGCCTGTGTCCTGCGCGGATTGCCGCTTCGCCCGCCGCAAGTCTGGGTCGTCCATTCCGGCGTGGCTTGGTGCCAAGGATTTTGAAGCAGGTGGACCTCATTCAATGTGAAGTGTCAGCGCGCGTCTGGTGATGCTGTTCGCCAACGTGGTCACCCGGGATACTGATGTCGCCGCGCCTCGGGACCGTGTATTAATTATCCGCCTGGCATCCGACGAGGGGAAACCATTCAGGGTGCTCTTTTTCTGCCTGCTTGCACCACTGCTGACCTTTGGCGGTACGTCTCCATTCCTGGACTTCCTGCTCTCTCTTGGCTTCCCGGCCCTCAGGGCTTGCCGCCGAGTTTCCCGGGGTGTTCGCGGTAGCAACGGCGGCATTGCAGTTCAAGCTGAGCCGGTATTCGTTGGTAACCATTCAGTAGCGGACTCCTTGACGTGCGTACCGCCCATCACGGCCAGGGACAGCCTGGACGAACGGAGGTCTCACGAATGTCGATTGAGAAACGCCAGTGACGATGCACTTGCTGAGGGGAAGCTTGGCGCCGACCCGTGACGCGATGATTGCCGTGCCACCCTGCTGCGCGATGGCGTTCGTGGCCTCGGCGTAGGTTTGGCCCACCAGGTCAGGCGCAGCCGATGCAATACCCGGCAACGAGAACAGGGCAATTGCCGCAACGGTAGCGGCGATGGCGCCTGCCGTGACGATGATCTTGGTCATGGTGGGCGGATCCTGTCGATGATCGTTGGCTAGCGTTCCAGCCATCTGGTGTCGCCTGCCATGAGGATGGGACCAGTGTGACCTGATTTTTGCCAGGGTGATGGGACCACCTGGATTGCCAGTTATGGGACCACCGGCGCGTCGCGTCGGTGGTCTTTTCATTTGTTCGTTCGATCGCCGTGACAGCTCAAGTCACGGAGGTCGCCGGCATGGCTTTTCGGGAGGTCAGTGTGAACGAGATCAGGGAAGTTCTGCGGGTGTGGCTGGGCGTGGCGGGGTTACCGGCGCCGGGGTACCGGACGATCGCCGCGCATTGCGGTGTGGATCGCAAAACGGTGCGCCGTTACGTCGAGGCCGCCCACGCGGCCGGTCTGCGCCGCGGCGACGACGCCGGCGCGATCGACGACGGTCTGATCGGGATGGTCGCCGAAGCGGTGCGCCCGGTTCGCCCCGATGGTCACGGCGCGGCGTGGGAGCAGTTATTGGGGTTCGAGGATCAGATCACCAAGTGGGTGGCCGGCTCTGGTGAGCAGCGGCCGTTGACAGTGACCAAGATCCACACTCTGCTGGGAAGGCAGGGCTGTGTGGTGCCGTATCGGACGTTGCACCGATTCGCCAGCCAGCGTTGCGGTTTCGGCCGCAAAGATCTCACGGTGCGGGTCGCTGATGGTGATCCCGGGGTGGAGTGCCAGGTCGACTTCGGCTATCTGGGGATGCTCACTGACGTCGATGATGGGCGCCGCCGCAAGGTGCATGCGCTGATCTTCACCGCGGTGTACTCCCGGCACATGTTTGTGTGGCTGTCCTACTCGCAGACTCTGGCCGCGGTGATCGCCGGCTGCGAGGCGGCCTGGGAGTTCTTCGGCGGCGTGTTCGCCGTGCTGATCCCCGACAACCTCAAACCGGTGATCGCCGCCGCCGATGCGGTCAACCCGCAGTTCAGCCAGGGCTGGCTGGACTACGCCGGGCATGTCGGGTTCCTGACCGACCCGGCGCGGGTGGCCTCGCCGAAGGACAAGCCGCGAGTGGAACGCGCCGTGCAGTACGTGCGCCGAAACTTCTGGGACGGTGAAACATTCACCAGCCTGGCCCATGCGCAGCAGGCGGCGACGGTGTGGTGTCGTGACACCGCGGGCACCCGCACACACGGCACCATCTGCGCTCGTCCGCTGGAGGTGTTCACCGCCGAGGAACAGTCCCGGCTGTTGCCGGTGCCAGGGGTTTATGACGTGCCGGTGTTCAAGACGGTCAAGGTGCACCGCGATTTCCACGCCGAGGTCGCCAAGGCGCTGTATTCGCTGCCCGAGTGCTGGATCGGTCAGTACCTGGACGTGCGGGCCGACACCGAGTTGGTGAAGTTCTATCGCCGCGGCGTGCTGGTCAAGGTCCATCCTCGCCAGCCGGCCGGTGGGCGCAGCACCGACCCCGCTGATCTGCCCGAACACAAGACCGGCTACGCGCTGCGCGATGTGACGACATTGATCGCCACCTGCGCCGCGCACGGCCCCAACGTCGGGATCTACGCCGAACGCATCCTCGATGACCGGCTGCCCTGGACGAAGATGCGCACCGTCTACCGGCTGCTGGGCCTGGTGCGCCGCTACGGCGCCGACCGGGTCGAACAGGCCTGCGCACTGTCGCTGGATCTTGATGTCGTCTCGGTGAACAAGATCGCCTCCATGCTCGAGCGTGCCACCGAGACCAGCACACCCGCGCTGCCGAAGGCCGTCCGCCACACCGCCACCCGCTTCGCCCGCGATCCATCCGAATTCAGCTCCACCCCAACACCATTGACCATCATCACGACCACCGTTGCCGAGGAGAACCGCTGACATGACCACCACCGCCCGTGGCGCCACCGACCCGATCGGCGCTGACCTGCTCCGACTGCTCAAGACCCTCAAACTCGGCGCGATGGCCGACACCCTGCCCGAACGCGCCGCTCTGGCCCGCCAACACAAACTCAGTCACATCGGGTTCCTGGAAACGCTGCTGGCCGACGAGGTCTCCCGACGCGAATCCCGCTCCGCCGCGTTGCGGGCGACCAAAGCCGGACTCGACCCCACCATGCGGTTTGATACCTGGACCGCACACGAGGACCTGCGCTATGACCGCACCCTGCTGGGGGATCTGACCTCACTGCGGTTCCTCGACGCCGGCCAGTCCGCGATCGTCCTCGGGCCCGTTGGTGTTGGCAAGACGCATCTGGCAACAGCATTGGGACACATGGCCATTCGACGCAGACACACCGTAGTCTTCGGCCGGGCCGACAAACTGTTCACCCGACTGCGCGCCGCAAGGCTCGACCACACCGTCGACGCCGAGATCCGCCGCCTGGCCGCCGTCGACGTCCTCATCATCGACGACTTCGCGCTACGCCCGCTCGACGCCACCGAAACCAGCGACTTCTACGAAATCGTCGTCGAGCGCCACCGCGCCAAGACCACCATCGTGACGTCGAACCGCGAGCCCGCTGAATGGCTGACCATGACCGCCGACACCCTGCTGGCTCAATCAGCCATCGACCGGCTGACCTCCGCCGCGCACACCCTGGTCATCGAAGGACCGTCCTACCGCCAACGGACCCGGCCCCAGCTTGACCCAGACCCCGCCGACGAGCATCCTCAGTAACGCGCCACGGTGGTCCCATCCCCCTGGCAATCAGGTGGTCCCATCACCCTGGCAAGCGACACATCTGGTGCAAGCGAGCCCCTTCCAGTACCCCCTCGATGTCGGGTTCGATTTCCTCTACCCGACTTCAACCGTGCGCCGCGATATGCACCGAATCGATTGAGATCCTGCGAAGATTGGTTGAAGACCTGATCGGTGGTGCAGGCTCAATCAGATAGTGGAGGTCGAGCGCCTCTGCGCCGGAGCCCGATATGTGCTTGGCGCGCAGCCGATCATCAACGGCTGGGTAGGCCGTGCCAGCGGCCTGGTGCGGGTGGTCGGGTGGGGCGTTCGACTCGGTGGTCGCCGGCAGCCTCCCAACGCTGCTACGAGTGTTCCCGACATTTTAGGATGCCGGTGAGTTGTGCACAGTGGCCTGCACGCTCGTCAGCGTCACCGACCGCGCGCCGTAGACCGTGACGTCGGAGACCAGCACCGAGGTGTCCTCGCGCAGCCCGGCGTTGGACAGCGTCACATCGTCGAGCAGCGCGGTGCCCGTGGGTGTCCCCGCGGGGGCGATCCCGACGACCGCGGCGGTGGTGCGCGCGCCGGTCAGCGAGACGGCGTCCCACTCCCGGATGCCGAGCGCGGCAATCGCTTCGGGGTGCAGGCGGACCACGCCACGGCGGGAGTCCAGCGCCGAGGTGTTGAGCCGCGCCGTGAGCGTGAGTTGCGCCATGTCAGCCTCGCGGCGGTCTGCGCAGTCCCAGGCGCAGCGTGGAACGCCGCGGCTGCGCGCGCTGGGTCCGGTGGGTGCGGCGGATCGCCCGTCGCGCTGCGCGCTGCTGACGCGGTTTGTCGTCCCACACTTCCGGGTGCGCGGCGAGGAATCGCTTGGTGCGCAGCGCGAACGGGATGTGCAGGAAGTACGCGACGATGATCACCAGGATCACGATGTAGCCGTACAGGATCGAGGTCGCCACGCCGATCGCGAGCAGCGCCAGCAACGGGGCCACCATGTTGGGCGGCACCGAGAACGTGTGGATCTTGCGCATCGGCAGCGTGCTGACCACCAGCAGTGAGACGGCGATCATCCAGATCACGACCGCGGGCTCCGAGGTCCACCAGCCGTCGCCGAACTGCATCTTGGCCGCCAGCGGACCGATGGCGCCGATCGCACCGGCCGGTGCGGGCATGCCGGTGAAGTACTTCTTCTCGTAGGCGGGCTGGTCGACGGCCAGCATCGCGTTGAAGCGGGCCAGGCGCAACACGATGCACACCGCGTAGAGCAGCACCACGATCCAGCCGATCCGCGACGTCGACAACAGGGTGCCGTAGACGATGAACGCCGGTGCCACACCGAAGTTGACCGCGTCGGCCAGCGAGTCGATCTCCTCGCCCATCTTCGACGTCGCGTTCAGCGCCCGGGCGAGACGGCCGTCGAGCGCGTCGAGGATCGCCGCGATCGCCAGGAACGCCATCGCCTCGGTGGGGCGCCCGTCGAGCGCGAACTTCACCGCGCTCAGACCCAGGCAGATGGCCGCGACGGTCATCGCGCTCGGCAGGATGCGGACGCTGACGACCGGGGTCTTGATGCGTGGTCTCATCAGGGCAGCTCGGCCAGCACGGTCTCGCCGGCGACCGCACGTTGCCCGACCTCGACGAGGACGTCGGAGCCCGCGGGCAGGTAGGTGTCGAGCCGGGAGCCGTAGCGGATCAGGCCGTAGGTGTCGCCGAGCCCCACCTTGTCGCCGGGTTTGACGTTGCACACGATGCGGCGGGCGAGCAGACCCGCGATCTGGACGGCGATCACCTCGGCGCCCTCGGGGCTGCGGATCACCACGCTGTTGCGCTCGTTGTCGGCGCTGGCCGCGGCGAGTTCGGCGGAGCCGAACAGCCCGGGCCTGTGCTCGACCGCCACCACCTCACCGGCCAGCGGGGCGCGCTGTACGTGGGCGTCGAACAGCGACAGGAAGATGCTGATGCGCGGCAGCGGTACGGCGGGCAGCCCCAGTTCGGCGGGCGGGAGCTCGTCCTCGATCAGGCAGATCAGCCCGTCGGCCGGCGCGACGACGACGCCCGGCCGCGTCGGCGGCGTCCGGGGCGGATGCCGGAAGAACGCGGCGTTCGCGGCCGCCGAGGCGACCCCGGCGTTTCGCAGCCACCGGGACTTACGCCCGGCCAGCGCCACCGCGAGGCTGGCGCCGACGAACGGCAGACCGGCCGGGTGCATCGGGGGGACGGTGGTGCGAACCAGGGCCGCCAGGCGCTCTGGTCCTGTCTTGAGGTCGGGGCGTCTGGCCATCGTCCCGCCAGGCTATCTCAGGTCCCAGACCTGTACACGTGACCCCGCGGCCACCTCGGCGGTGTCCTCGTCGAGTTCCAGCAGGCAGTTGGCCGATGCGAGCCATCTCAGATGATGTGATGCCGGCGGCCCGTACCCGGTGACGGTGTCGGTGACGGGATCGAACACACCGCGCCGGAACTGCCGCTTGCCGCGCGGCGAGGTCAGGTCCTCGGTGAGCATCGCGGTGCGCCGCGGCCGCTGGGTGTCGGACAGCCCCATCGCGGCGCGCAGCGCCGGCCGCAGGAACACCTCGAACGACACCAGCGCGGAGACGGGATTGCCGGGCAGCGTGACGATGGGCGTGCCGCCGTCGATGGTTCCGCAGCCCTGGGGCGTGCCGGGCTGCATCGCGACCTTGACGAACTCGACCCGTTCGCCGGGTCCGAGCGCATCCTTGACCACCTCGTAAGCCCCGGCGCTGACGCCGCCGGTGGTGACGATCAGATCGGCGTCGCCCGCGTGGGCGCGCAGCGTCGCGGTGAACGCCTCGACGTCGTCGCCGGTCATCGGGGACGCCACCACCTCACCGCCCGCATCGCGGACCGCGGCGGCCAGCATCGCGCCGTTGGACTCGTAGATCTGGCCCGGCTGCAGCGGTGTGCCCGCGGTGACGAGCTCGGTACCCGTGGACACGACGAGGACCCGCTGACGTGGGATCACGGACAACTCACCCAGGCCGAGCGCCGCCGCGAGCCCGAGCGCGGCCGGGGTGACGACCTGGCCGGCGTGCAGCACGGTCGTGCCCTCGGTGACGTCCTCACCGGCGCGGCGGATGTGGCGGCCGACGGGCTTGGACTCCCGGATCGTCACGGTGTGCACACCGGCATCGGTGCTCTCCACGGGGACGACGGTGTCAGCGCCGAAAGGTAGCGGCGCGCCGGTCATGATGCGGTGCGCGGTCCCCGGGGTCAGCGTCGGGATGTCGGTGCGGCCGGCGGGGATGTCCTCGGCGACGGGCAGCTGTACCGGGGCGCTGTCGGTGGCCGCCGCGATGTCCCCGGCCAGCACCGCATAACCGTCCATCGCGGAGTTGTCGAAGCCGGGCAACGACAGCGGCGCCACCACGTCGGCGGCCAGCGCCAGCCCGAGCGCGTCGGCGAGCGGAACCGTCAGCGCCGGGCGCGGGGTGATCAGATCGGCGACAACGCGCCGGTGTTCGTCGACGGTACGCATCGCAGAGAGGGGGCTCATCGTCAGACCCCGTACTTCACGCCGGTGAGCTCCTCGGACACCGTCCACAGCCGTTGCTGGACCGCGACGTCGTGCGACTTGCGGTTCGACGTCACCAGGACGGGATGGCCGACCATCTCGTTGAAACCGGACGGTCCGTAGTACTGCCCGCCGGTGACCCCGGGATCGGTCGCGGCGCGCACCGTCGGGAGGGCGCCGACGGCAGGGGTGTTGGTGACCAGCCCGGCCAGCTTCATCACCCCGGGCAGGCTGGTGCCCGGGACGTGGCGCATCAGCTCGGTGTTCGAGATGCCAGGGTGCGCGGCGACCGCGATCGTCGGTGCGCCGCGGGCGGCGAGACGGCGCTGCAGCTCGTAGGTGAACATCAGGTTGGCGAGTTTGGACTGGCCGTAGGCCGCGACCCGGTTGTACTTGCGCTCCCACTGCAGGTCGTCGAAGTGGATGTCGGCGAGGTTCTTGTGCGCGAGGCTCGCCACCGTGACCACCCGCGAACCCGGCACGTCGAGCAGGTTGTCCAGCAGCAGACCGGTGAACGCGAAGTGACCGAGGTGATTGGTGCCGAACTGCAGCTCGAACCCGTCGCGGGTGACCTGCTTGGGCGGGTACATGACGCCGGCGTTGTTGATCAGCAGGTCGATCCGGGGGTGCGCCGAGCGCAGCGCATCGGTGGCTCTGCGGACGCTGCCCAGCGACGACAGGTCGAGTTCCTGCAGCGACACGGCGGCGCCGGGATGCTTGCGGGTGATCGCGTCCAGCGCCTTCTGCCCCTTGCCGGCGTCGCGCACCGCGATGACGACCCGAGCGCCCTTACCGGCGAGCACCTCAGCCGTCTCGTAACCGATTCCGGTGTTGGCGCCGGTCACGACGGCCACCCGGCCGGACTGGTCGGGGACGTCGGCGGCGGTCCATTTCGATGTCATGACCTTCAACCTAACTTCCGACTGCCTTCCGCTGTGCGCTGCCGCCGCAGAGTTAGGCTCGACCCCGTGCACCTGGCCGATCCGGCGCATCCCCCGAGCCGGAAAGCGCCGCTCGTATGGGCTCTCGGCGCCGCCGTTCCGTGGTCGATCGCGATCGTGGCCCAGGTGCTGTGGTTCCTGTTCGACGGCCGGTTGCCGTGGCTGCACATCCTCGCCGCGCTCGGCACGGTCGTCGGTGTCACGGTCTCCGTCGTCGTCGCGCCGCTGTGGCGGTACCGGGTGCACCGGTGGGAGGTCGACCCCACGGCGGTGTACACCCGCTCGGGGTGGCTGGTGCAGGAACGCCGGATCGCGCCGATCTCCCGCGTGCAGACCGTCGACACCTACCGCGGACCGCTCGACCGGCTGTTCGGGCTGGCCAACGTGACCGTGACGACGGCGTCGTCGGCCGGTGCGGTGCGCATCGTCGCGCTGGACCTCGACGTCGCCGACCGCGTCGTCGCGCAGCTGACCGACATCGCGGCGCTCGGGCAGGAGGATGCGACGTGACGCCGCAGGCGGACTGGCTGCGGCTCAGCCCCCGCATGCTCGTGGTGCATCCCGTCCACGAGGTGGTGCGCCAGATCCCGGTGCTGATCGGATCCCTGGTGGTGGGGTCGGCCACCGGGAATCCACTCTGGGCGGTCGTCGGTGTCGTCCTGATCGTCGGTTACGGCCTGGCGCGCTGGTTCACCACCACCTACCGCATCGGCGCCGACGAAGTGCAGCTGCGCACCGGGGTGTTGCAGCGCACCGTGTTGTCGGTGCCGCGCAACCGGATTCGTTCGGTGTCCACCGACGCCCGGTTGCTGCACCGGCTCCTCGGGCTGACCGTGCTCAAGGTCAGCACCGGTCAGGAGGCAACGGGTGACGGCGTTTTCGAGCTCGACGCGGTGCCGGCCGCCGAGGTGGGGCGCCTGCGGGCCGTGCTGCTGGCGGAGTCGCTGGCCGCTCCTGACGTGGCGCGCGCCGGCGGGCGCGAACTGGCGCGCTGGCAACCGTCCTGGCTGCGCTACAGCCCGTTGACGTTCACCGGACTGATCACCATCGTCGCCGCCCTCGGGGTGATCTCGCAGACCGGAGTGCTTGGCGCGCTGCAGGATTCGCAGATCGTACGCGCCGGCGAGCAGGCGACCGACAGGGTCGGGGTGGCCGTGGCGGTGGCGCTCGGCGCAGGTGCGGTGCTGGTGGCGTCGGTGGTGCTGTCGGTGACGCAGTCGCTGATCTCGTACGGCAACTTGGTGCTGCGCCGCGACGCCGAGGTCCTCCATCTGTCCCACGGCCTGCTGCGGGTGCGGGAACGCACCTTCGACATGCGGCGCCTGCGGGGCGGCACGTTGCGGGAGCCGCTGCTGGTGCGGCTGTTCGGCGGCGCCCGCCTCGACGCCGTGATGACCGGCGTCACCGGAGCGGGCGAGGCCTCGCAGCTGCTACCGCCGTGCCCGCGCGCGACCGCCGAGTCCGTGTTGATCGACCTCATCGAACAGCCCGCCGCGGTGACCGGTCCGCTGACCGGGCACGGCCGGGCGGCGATGCGGCGTCGCTGGACCCGGGCGATGACGGTGCCTGTGCTGCTGGCCGCGGCGCTGCTGGTCTGGGCCGTGTTCGACGCGGTCCCACCCTGGGCGTGGGCGCTGCCGGCCGCGGCGGCGGTGGCGGGGGCCTTGCTGGCCGCAGACCGGGTACGGGCGCTGGGGCACCGGATCGGAGACGGGTGGCTGGTGGCCCGTGCCGGGAGCCTGCAGCGCCGCCGCGACTGCATCGCCGCGGCCGGCATCGTGGGATGGACGGTGCGTCAGACGCTGTTTCAGCGCCGCGCGGGGGTCGCGACGCTGATCGCGGCCACCGCCGCCGGGGTCAAGCGCTACGAGCTCATCGACGTGCCGGCCGACGCGGCGTGGGCGATCGCGGGCGCCACCTCGCCGTGGCTGGCCGCGACCGGCTGGGCACGCCGCTAGCTCCGGTCGGCGTTCGCGTGGATCGCGTCGCGGCAATAGCGCGCGAGACCGGGCAGCCCGAACGATTCGTCGTAGGTCGCGACGTACCTCGGGTCACTGACGTACATGTCGCCCAGCGTGCGGTGGAAGGCCGGCGGGCAGTCGTAGAACCACCGATTCACGTGGTGGCGGTGTTGCTCGGCCGCGTTCATCGCTTCCTCGGAGTCGGCAGGCAGACCGGCACGGAAGGCGTCGGCCAAAGCCTTCTCCACGGCTTGCCCCTCGGCTTTGATCCGGACCCAGTCGTCCTTGCCGTACGACGTGGCCCGACGCTGCGATTCCTTCCATTCGGCGGTCTCACCCCACTTCTGCTCGGCCTCCGCCTGGTAATCGTCGAAGCTGTCACCGAACAGTTCGCGCATGTCGTCATCGGTCATGGGGGTGTTCGTCATCGCGTTCTCCAATGCTTGATCGATGGCCCCGACGAGCTCGGTCAACTCGTCGAGCCGGGACATGACGCGTTCGCGCTGACGGCGCAGATGGCTGATCTCGTCGCCCTCGTCCAGGACCGAGGCGATCTCGTCGAGGGACATCTCGAGCCGGCGGTAGACGATGATCTGGGACAGGCGAGTCAGGTCGGCCGACGTGTACACCCGGTAACCCGAGGCGTTCCGCTGCTCCGGCGTCAGCAACCCGATGTGGTCGTAGTGGTGCAGCGTTCGGATGGTGATCCCGAAGCGCTTCGCCACCTCGCCCACGGTGAGCTCTTCCATCCGCGTCTCCTGCGTCATATCGATCACCCTGGTGGCTCACGCTGCGTGAGGGTCAAGTCCTCAGGGTCCCGAGTTGCGCGAGCCCGCCTGCCGTTTACTGTCGCACCATGGTTGTCGGTGGGGTGCTGTTCGACATCGATGGCGTGTTGGTGACGTCGTGGAAGCCCATTCCGGGTGCCGCCGAGACCCTGCGGACATTGGCGGACAATCAGATCGCGTGCACGTACCTGACGAACACCACCACCCGGACCCGTTCGCAGATCGCGGACCTGCTCACCGAGGCCGGGATGGCAGTGCGCGCCGACGAGGTGATCACAGCGGCGGTGCTGACCGCCGACTACGTCCGTGACCGCTATCCCGACGCGCGGTGCTTCCTGGTCAACAGCGGTCAGATCGCCGAGGACATGCCGGGCATCGACATCGTCTACTCCTCGGAGTTCACCGGCCCCCGAGCGCCCGAACGGCCCGATGTCGTGCTGTTGGGCGGAGCCGGCCCCGAGTACAGCCACCTGACGTTGTCCTGGGTGTACGACTGGATGGCCCAGGGTGTGCCGGTGGTCGCGATGCACCGCAGCACGGCGTGGACCACCGTCGACGGGCTGCGGGTGGACACCGGAATGTATCTGATCGGGATGGAGCAGACCTCGGGGCGCAAGGCCGCCGCCGTCGGCAAGCCGGCACCGGAGGGATTCCTGTCGGCAGCCAACCGCCTCGGGGTGGATCCCGAAGAGATGTTCATCGTCGGTGACGACCTGAACAACGACGTGCTCGCCGGACAGGTGGTGGGAATGACCGGCGTGCTGGTGCGCACCGGCAAGTTTCGCCAGGACACCCTCGACCGTTGGGCCGCAGACGAATTCGCGATGCAACCGAACCACGTCATCGACTCGATCGCCGACCTGCCCGCCCTGCTCGGGCTGTGAGGCGATGAGTTCGGCAGCGATGCGCGGTCCAACTGCCATGACCGAAAACATGATTGTGAGCACGACCGTCGATGCGCCTGTATCCGCCGTCTTCTCCGTGTTGGCCGACCCGGCGCAGCACGCCGCGATCGACGGCACCGGCTGGGTGCGTGAAGGGCTCGACGGCGAATTCCTCTCGCGGGCGGGCCAGCTGTTCCGTATGGCGATGTACCACGACAACGTCCCCAACGGGCACTACGAGATGGTCAACAAGGTGATCGCGTTCGAGCGCGACCGCGAGATCGGCTGGGAGCCAGGGCAGGCCGGACCCGACGGGGTGGTGGGCTACGGCGGTTGGACATGGCACTACACGCTTGAGCCGATCGGCCCGGCGCAGACCCGAGTCACGCTGACCTATGACTGGTCGGGCGTACCCGCCGAACTGCGCGAGCACATCGAGTTCCCGCCGTTCCCCGACACGCATCTGAAGAACTCTCTGGACAACCTCGCCACGCTCGTTGTGAGCTGAAATCTCAGCCGTTCGGCCGATTGCCGAGTCAGGCGGTTAACTCGCGCTGCAACACCCGGACCGCTTCGATGCGTTCCTGGAGTTGTTCGCGGGTGGCCGCGGCCACCGGCGGTCCGCCACATCGGCGGCGCAGTTCGTTGTGGATCCAGCCGTGCGGCCGGCCGGTCCGGTGATGCGCCAGCGACACCAGGGTGTTGAGTTCGCTGCGCAGATCCCGCAGCTGGCCGTGGGTCGTTTTCGGCGCGGTCACACCGGACTCGGTGCGCTTCTGCATCTGCTCATCTTGCCTGCGGCGCAACAGGTCTCGCATGGACGCGGCATCCAGTAGGCCGGGGATCCCGAGGTAGTCGGCCTCTTCGTCGCTGCCCGCGGGCGTTGCGGTGCCGAAGGACGATCCGTCGAAGATCACCTGGTCGAGTTCGGCGTCGGCGCCGAGATACTCGACCTTGTTCTCTTCCTCGCCGGGCTCGTCACGGTTCTGCTCGGCCAGCTCCGCGTCAAGCGGATCCTCCAGCGTCTCGCGGTGCGGCTTGCCCAGGACGTGGTTGCGCTGGGCCTCCATCTCGCTGGCCAGCAGCAGCAGGTTCGGCACCGACGGCAGGAAGATGCTGGCCGTCTCACCCGCCCGGCGGGACCGCACGAAGCGTCCGATCGCCTGCGCGAAGAACAGCGGGGTCGACGCGCTCGTCGCGTAGACCCCGACCGACAGCCGGGGCACGTCGACGCCCTCGGACACCATGCGCACCGCCACCAGCCAGCGCGACGTCCCGGCCGAGAACTGCGAGATGCGGTCCGAGGCGCCCTTGTCGTCGGACAACACGACCGTCGGCGCCTCGCCGGTGATCTTGAGCAGAAGTTCGGCATAGGCGCGGGCGGCGGTCTGGTCGGTGGCGATGATCATGCCGCCGGCATCGGGGACGTGCTGACGCTTGCCCTGCAGCCGTTTGTCGGCGGCCGCGATCACCGCGGGCATCCACTCACCCTTGGGGTCGAGCGCCGCCTTCCACGCGCGCGCGGTCTGCTCGGCGGTCAGCGGTTCCCCGAGTCGGGCGGCATGTTCCTCGCCCGCGCTGTCGCGCCAGCGCGCCTCGCCGGAGTACGCCATGAACATGACCGGCCGCACGACGCCGTCGGCGAGTGCGTCGGCGTAGCCGTAGGTGTGGTCGGCCTGGGAGCGTTGGAACCCGTCGGGTCCGGTTTCGTAGGTGACGAACGGGATCGCGCTGTCGTCGCTGCGGAACGGTGTCCCGGTCAGCGCGAGGCGCCGGGTCGCGTCGTCGAACGCCTCCCGGATCGCGTCACCCCAGCTCTTCGCGTCGCCGCCGTGGTGGATCTCGTCGAACACGACCAGTGTCTTGCGGTTCTCCGTGCGGACCCGGTGCCGGCTCGGGTGGCTGGCGACCTGGGCGTAGGTCACGACGACGCCGTGGTACTCCGACGACGTCTGCGAGTTGGAGTTCGAGAACTTCGGGTCCAGCGCGATGCCGTGGCGGGCCGCGGCCTGCGCCCACTGGATCTTGAGGTGCTCGGTCGGGACCACGATCGTCACCGCGTCGACCGTGCCCTCGGCGAGCAGCTCGGAGACGATGCGCAGCGCGAAGGTGGTCTTACCCGCGCCCGGTGTGGCCACGGCGAGAAAATCGCGGGGCCTGGCCGTCAGGTACTTGACCAGCGCCCTCCGCTGCCAGCTGCGCAGCGCCTGGACGGCCGGCACCCCGGCGTCGTCGGAGATGGGTGCCGTGTCAGCCCGCACCCACGACTCCCCTCAGACACCTTGACCGCTTACGCGACGAGAACGAGATGCAGTCTAGGGCAACCCCTTCCGCGATCGCATATCCGCGGCGTGTTGGTGGCGGCGTGTCTGTGGGACTAGTCGACGAAGTGGTTGTCGTTCTTGTCGAACCACTCACGCCGTTCGTCGTCGGACAGTTCACCCAGCTGCGCCAATCCCTCGAAGTAGTGTTCGCGCGGCGCGCCGGGAGCGAACAGGATCAGGATCGACGCGGGCTCGTCGGCGGTGTTGCCGAAGCCGTGGATGCCGCCGGGCGGGACGTAGAGGAAGTCGCCCGCGTTGCCGTCGACCCACTCGGTGCCGTTGTAGAGCGACAACGTGCCCGACAGCACGTAGAACGCCTCCGACATCCCGCGGTGGAAGTGCGGGCCGGGACCCCCGCCGCGCGGCGCGATCTGTACCCGGTACAGGCCATAGTCGCCGTCGGTGTCCTGCTGGCCGGCGAGGTAGTGGTACTGGACGTGGCCGAACGCGTCGTAGTCCGGCGGCTCGTCGGCACGCTTGAGCCACGCACTGACCTCGGGCTGCTCGGCGGTGTAGCGAGGCGGGGGATAGGGCGGCACGACCAGCGACATGGCGTCAGTGTGCTCCGGTCACAAATCCGGGAAGGTCACCTTCGTCAATTCCTCCGAGATCTCCCAGAGGCGGCGCTGCTGGTCGACGTCGTAGGACTGTGCGCTGGATGCGACGACGACGGGCGCGCCGCGCTGCTGGCCGAGGCCGTCCGGTCCGTAGTACTGCCCACCCAGGACGCCCGGATCGGCCGCGGCGCGCAGCGTCGGCAGGGCCCCCCGGTCGGCGGTCTGGGCGAACAACACCGGAGCGGCGGCCAGGAACGCGCGCTCGACGGGCCGCGGAAGGTTGCGCGCGAGTTCGGTGGTCGAGGTGCCGGGGTGGGCGGCGACGGCGATCGTCTTGCCGCGCGGGGCCAGCCGCCGCTGCAGTTCGTAGGTGAACAGCAGATTGGCCAGCTTGGACTGCGTGTAGGCGCCCATCCGGTTGTAGCTGCGCTCCCACTGCAGGTCGTCCCAGTGGATGGCGCCGCCCATCTTGTGTCCGTTGCTGCTGACGGTGACGATGCGTGAACCGGGGACGTCGAGGATGTTGTCGAACAGGAGCCCGGTCAGCGCGAAGTGGCCGAGGTGGTTGGTGCCGAACTGCAGCTCGAAGCCGTCGGCGGTGGTGCCCTTCGGTGTCGTCATCACGCCGGCGTTGTTGATCAGCAGGTCGATCTTGTCGAAGCGCGCCTTCAGGGCTTCTGCAGCGGTACGGATGGAGGACAGCGATGTCAGGTCGAGCTCCTGGACGTCGACGTCGCCGCGGATCCTGGCAGCGGCCTGCGCACCCTTGTCGGTGTTGCGGACCGCGATCACGACGCGTGCGCCTTTCTCCGCGAGCGCCTTGGCGGTCTCGAACCCCAAACCGGTGTTGGCGCCCGTGATGACGGCGGTGCGGCCGGTCTGGTCGGGGATGTCGGCGACGTTCCAGTTGGTCCAGTCGGTCATCTCAGGTCTCCTCGTATAGTGGACAAACGGGGCGCTGGCCCCGGTTGTTTCCGACTATACGGAACCGCCGCCCCGCTTAGTGTTCGCCAGGAGGGAAATCGTGACGCGACCGTTGAGGGCCGACGCGGCGCGCAACCGGGCGCGGGTGCTCGAGGTCGCCTACGACACGTTCGCCGCCGAAGGCCTCACGGTCCCGATCGACGAGATCGCGCGCCGGGCCGGGGTCGGCGCCGGCACGGTCTACCGGCACTTCCCGACGAAAGAGGCGCTCGTCGTCGCCGTCGCCGAAGACCGGGTGCGCCGCATCGCCGAGCGTGCACGCACGCTGCTGGCCGTTGAAGGCCCTGGTCAGGCCCTCTTCGTGTTCTTCAGGGACATGGTGCGCAGCGCAGCGGTCGATCACGGCCTGGTCGATGCGCTGATGAACCAGGGTCTGGACCTCGAGGCTGTCGCCCCGGGGGTCGAGGCGGCGTTTCTGTCGACGCTCGGCGACCTGCTCTCCGCCGCCCAGGGGGCCGGTACGGTGCGTCCGGACGTCGACGTCGCGGTCGTCAAGGCGCTGCTGGTCGTCTGCAAGGTCCCCCAGGTCTTCGACAGCGAGGTCACCGAGCGCGTGACGCGGGTGATCGAGGACGGGCTCCGGCCTCTTCGGTAGGCCGGTCCGACCTTGCACTCGCCCTGGTCGAGTGCTAAGAATGCTGTTGGCACTCGCGACCAGTGAGTGCTAGGTCGGACGGTGAGACCGGGGCCGCATCTGCGAGCACAGCCCCAGTCGTCCGTCGCGGGCACTGACTCCGACCAACAAGACGTGCATCCCCAATCCCGGAGGAACACTTCGCAATGGCCAAGACAATTGCGTATGACGAAGAGGCCCGTCGCGGCCTCGAGCGGGGCCTCAACAGCCTCGCCGACGCGGTAAAGGTGACGCTGGGCCCCAAGGGCCGCAACGTCGTCCTGGAGAAGAAGTGGGGCGCCCCCACGATCACCAACGATGGTGTGTCCATCGCCAAGGAGATCGAGCTCGAGGACCCGTACGAGAAGATCGGCGCTGAGCTGGTCAAAGAGGTCGCCAAGAAGACCGACGACGTCGCAGGCGACGGCACCACCACCGCCACTGTGCTCGCCCAGGCGCTTGTTCGCGAAGGCCTGCGCAACGTGGCCGCCGGCGCCAACCCGCTCGGCCTCAAGCGCGGCATCGAGAAGGCCGTCGAGGCTGTCACCCAGGGTCTGCTGAAGTCGGCCAAGGAGGTCGAGACCAAGGAGCAGATCGCTGCCACCGCCGCGATCTCCGCGGGCGACGTCCAGATCGGCGAGCTCATCGCCGAGGCCATGGACAAGGTCGGCAACGAGGGTGTCATCACCGTCGAGGAGTCGAACACCTTCGGCCTGCAGCTGGAGCTCACCGAGGGCATGCGCTTCGACAAGGGCTACATCTCGGGCTACTTCGTGACCGACGCCGAGCGTCAGGAAGCCGTCCTGGAGGATCCCTACATCCTTCTGGTCAGCTCGAAGGTCTCGACCGTCAAGGACCTGCTGCCGCTGCTGGAGAAGGTCATCCAGGCCGGCAAGCCGCTGCTGATCATCGCCGAGGACGTCGAGGGCGAAGCCCTGTCGACCCTGGTGGTCAACAAGATCCGCGGCACCTTCAAGTCCGTCGCCGTCAAGGCCCCGGGCTTCGGTGACCGCCGCAAGGCGATGCTGCAGGACATGGCGATCCTCACCGGTGGCCAGGTCGTCAGCGAAGAGGTCGGCCTGTCCCTGGAGACCGCCGACGTCGCGCTGCTGGGCACCGCCCGCAAGGTCGTCGTGACCAAGGACGAGACCACCATCGTCGAGGGCGCCGGTGACTCCGACGCCATCGCCGGTCGCGTGGCCCAGATCCGGGCCGAGATCGAGAACAGCGACTCCGACTACGACCGCGAGAAGCTGCAGGAGCGCCTGGCCAAGCTGGCCGGCGGTGTTGCGGTGATCAAGGCCGGAGCTGCCACCGAGGTGGAGCTCAAGGAGCGCAAGCACCGCATCGAGGACGCCGTCCGCAACGCGAAGGCCGCCGTCGAAGAGGGCATCGTCGCCGGTGGCGGCGTGGCCCTGCTGCAGTCGGCTCCGGTCCTCGAGGACCTCGGCCTCTCGGGTGACGAGGCCACCGGCGCCAACATCGTCCGCGTGGCGCTGTCGGCTCCGCTCAAGCAGATCGCCTTCAACGGTGGTCTGGAGCCCGGTGTCGTCGCCGAGAAGGTGTCCAACCTGCCCGCGGGTCACGGCCTCAACGCCGCGACCGGTGAGTACGAGGACCTGCTCAAGGCCGGCGTCGCCGACCCGGTGAAGGTGACCCGTTCGGCGCTGCAGAACGCAGCCTCGATCGCGGCGCTGTTCCTCACCACCGAGGCCGTCGTCGCCGACAAGCCGGAGAAGGCCGCCGCACCTGCGGGCGACCCGACCGGTGGCATGGGCGGTATGGACTTCTAAGTCCCCCTACGAAGAGGCCCCGGCTCGCTTGGCGAGCCGGGGCTTTTCGTTTGTCCCCGGCGCCGAACGCACGCATTCTGACGGGAATTCGCGAAAATTCCGCCAGAAACCGTGCAGTCGACGACCCGTCAGAGCGTGTGCAGCGGTGCGGGTTTGAGCGCCAGGGTGGCGACGACGCTGATCACCGCGGTCGCGACGAGGTAGCCGCACGCGATCCAGGGTGAACCGCCGGCAGCCCCGATCAACGCGGTCAGGATCAACGGCGTCAGGCCCGAGGCGTAGACGCCCGAGAGTTGGTAGACCGTCGACAGTCCGGTGTAGCGGATCCGCGCCGGGAACAGCGACGCGTACAGCGTCCCCTGCGCCCCGTAGAACAACGCGTGCACGATGCCGAACACCAGGATCATCCCGAGCGCGTAGAGTGCGATGTCCTCGGTGCCGAACAACGCGAACACCGGGAAGACGGCCGCGGCGTAGAGGGCGATACCGGTGGCGTAGATCCGCTTGGGACCGTACCGGTCGGCCAGCAGCCCCGAGACCGGCAGCAGTGCCGCCATCAGCAGGGCGGCCGCGGTGACGACCAGCAGCACCGGAACCTTCGCCAGGCCGAGAGTGCCCGTCGCATAGGCGATCGCGAACACTCCCCAGGTGTTGAACGCCGCACCCTCGCCCCATCGCGACAGCATGCCGAGCACAGTTGACTTCAGGACCGGCGGCCGGAACACCTCGCGCAGGGGCACTGCCGCGCGGTCGTCGCTGTCGCGGACCTTCTCGAACGACGGTGTCTCACTGGCCTTCAGTCGCACCACCACACCGAAGACGACCAGCACGATCGAGAACAGGAACGCGATGCGCCAGCCGTAGGTCAGGAACGCCTCATCGGGTAATGCAATCTGCAGCAGCGCGAAAACCCCTGTGCCCAAGGCCAGCCCGAGTGCGAGCCCGACCTGCGGGATACTGCCGAACAGTCCGCGCCGGCGTGCCGGCCCGTGCTCGACGGCCAGCAGCACCGCCCCCGCCCATTCCCCGCCGAGCGCGAAGCCCTGCACGATCCGCAACAGCAGCAACAGGATCGGGGCCAGGATGCCGATCTGGGCCGCCGTGGGCAGCACGCCCATCAGCGCCGTCGCGCCACCCATCAGCAGCATCGTCAGCGCCAAGGTCTTCTTGCGGCCGATGCGGTCGCCGACATGCCCGAACACGAAGCCGCCGATCGGGCGGACCACGAAGCCGACCGCGAACGTCGCGAACGACAGCATGGTGCCGACGAACGTCGACTGGTCCGGGAAGAACGCCTGGTTGAACACCAGGCTCGCCGCGGTGGCGTAGAGGAAGAAGTCGTACCACTCAATGGTGGTGCCGACCAGGCTCGCCCACAGCGCGGTGCGGGCCTGCGGCGTCACCGTCTCCCGGGTACTCGCATCGTCGGGCGCGTTCGTCAGTGTCACGGTGATCTATCAGTCCACGTTCCGCCGCGCGACGACAAGGGTTGCGATCGGCCTGACGGAAAATCCCGCCCCGGGGTCGAGGTCAGAGCGGTAGACAGTCGTCCCCGCACCCGGACGCGGTGGGGACGCCCGGGGTCGCGGGACGGTGCAGCACCGCGCCGGTCGGCCGGACCGACACACCGTCGTCGTTCACGGCGGCGCCGCCGTCGACGATCAACGTGTACCCGCCGGGCTCCCGCGGCGGCCAGAGCAGGGTGACGGTGGGGTGGGCGGCCGCGTTGCGCCGGGTGCTGTTCCCGACGGACCCGATGTGCAGCTCCCTCCCGGACAGCACCGGGGTGACGGCGACGGTGTGCGCGCGGTAGTCGTCGCCGACGGTGACGAGGTAGGCGTACGCGAAGTCGGCGAGGGTTTCGGCCAGCTTGTCGAGATCCACCGTGATGCTCATGGGTCCATCCTGCGCGTAGTTTGCAAGGTATGGGCCTACCGACTCCGTCTCCGACCACCACAGCCGTCGTCACGGGAGCCTCCTCGGGGATCGGCGCGGACCTGGCGCGGGAGCTGGCTGCGCGCGGCCACGGGGTGACCCTCGTCGCGCGGCGTGAGGACCGGTTGCGTGCGCTCGCCGACGAACTGTCGTCGTCGAACGTCCGCGTCGAGGTCGTCGCGTGCGACGTCGCCGACGCGGACGCACGCGCGGGCCTGTTCCCCGAGATCGAGCGACGCGGCCTGACGGTCGACGTTCTGGTGAACAACGCCGGCATCGGCACGATCGGTCCGGTCGTGGACTCCACGCCGGAGGCCGAGATCGGGCAGGTCCGGGTCAACGTCGAGGCGGTGATCGACCTGACGACCCGCGCGGTGCAGCAGATGGTGCCGCGGGGGCGCGGCGCGATCCTCAACGTCGGTTCGACGGCGGGATTCCAGCCGTTTCCCGGCCAGTCGGGGTATGCGGCGACCAAGGCGTTCGTGCGGACCTACACCGACGGGCTGCGCGGTGAACTGGCCGGCACCGGCGTCACCGTCACCGCGCTGCATCCCGGGCCGGTGCGCACCGAGTTCCTCGACACCGCGGGGATGGACGAGCGCACGTTCGCCTCGGCGTTCCCAAAGTTCCTGTGGATCGAATCGCGCGAGGTCGCGAAGAAGGGCATCGACGGACTGGCCGCCGACCGCGGCAGCGTGATCCCGGGCCTGCAGAACGAGATCCCGGCACGGGTCTTCGAGTTCCTGCCGCGCCGGATCCTGTTGCCGCTGATCAGGAATCAGCACCCGGCGCTGCGCCGGTCACGCAGCTGAGGCCGGCCAGGGCCGCATCCAGCCCTCGACGGGCAGATCCAGCCCGTTGCACAGCGTGCAGATCGTGCGGTACCAGCCGACCGCGATCAGAAGCTCCATCCGTTGTTCGTCGGACAGGCTGCGGCCCAACGACATCCAGGTCTCCTCGGACCACGATCCGGACCGCTCCAGCTCGTCGACCGCGTCGATCAGGATCAGCTCGTCGGCCGACCAGTCGGCGCGCGCACCGGTGACCAGCGCGTCGCACTCCTCGTCGGAGACCCCGGCGAGCGGACCCCAGAACGCGGCCTGCCCGCCCCACTCGTACGCGCAGCGCAGCAGCGCGCAGATCCGCAGGATCGCGATCGTGCGGACACGCGGCGGCAGCAGCGTGTCGACGTAGAGTGCCTCGCCGAGCTTGCGCAGCTTCGCGGCCAGTGCCGGGTGACGCTGCAGGCAGCGGACCAGCAGCAGCGGTTCGTAGGTGCGGTCGGGGTGGCCCCAGCTGCCGATCCCGTCCGCATCCTCCTCACTCCACGGGGGAGCAAGCGGCGCAACGCGACTCATGCAACAGGCGCCGGTCGCCGGCCCCGGATCAACGCCCCGGGGCGGGCATCGGTCGGCTCGCCGTTCTCGGCGATGACCTCGCCGGACACGATCGTGGCGACGTAGCCGTCGGCGGTCTGATCGAGGCGTCGTCCCCCGCCGGGCAGGTCCTTCACGATGACGGGTCGGTGCAGGCGCAGTGTGTCGGCGTCGATGACGTTGAGATCTGCCTTGTATCCGACGGCGATGCGGCCCCGGTCGCCGAGGCCAGCGACGCGCGCCGGAACCGAGGTGAGCTCGCGTACCGCCTCGGGGACGGTCAACCGGCCCGAGGGCCGGTCGCGCACCCAGTGGGTCAGCATGTAGGTGGGAAAGCTTGCGTCGCAGATCATTCCGTAGTGGGCGCCGCCGTCGCCGAGGCCGAGCACCACGTCGTCGCGACGGATGAGCTCGGCGACGGTGTCGAGGGTGCCGTCGCGGAAGTTGGCGAGCGTGACGAGCAGCATCGCATGCCCGTCGTCGTCGAGCAGGCGGTCGTAGGCCTCCTCCAGCGGGCTGACGCCGCGGGCCCGGGCGCGGGCGCCGATCGAATCCGACGGTGACGGTTCGTAGTTCGGGGGATCGGTGAGCGGGAACATGTAGTTCCACGCCTGTGCGGCGAACATCAGCGGGTGACCGTCCGAGGCGGGCGTGTCGTTCAGGATACGTTCCCGCACTTCGGGTTTACGCATCTCGGCGACGCGCTCGGCCAGGGGGAGCGCGGCGATCTCCCGATAGGACGGATACATCACGAACGGATTGCCCGACAGCTCGAGGCCGAGCACCAGCCCGATGGGGCGGGGGAAGATCTGTGCGGTGATGTCCCCACCATTGGCGTTGGCCTTCTCGACCATCGTCAGCGCGTCGAGGAAGAACGGATCGCCTGCGTTACCCACCGCGAGCGTGAACGTCACCGGCAGGCCGACGTCGGCGGCGGCGTCGAACACCGTCTGCAGCACCGGTTCGTAGTCACCGGCGACGAGATCGGGAACGAACTGGATCAGGCCGCCGCCCCCGTCCTGCACGCCGCGTGCGATCGCCTCGATCTCGGCGTAGTCCGCGTTGTAACTCGGAATCGGTTGTCCGCTCTCGGTTTTGTGCAGCGTGAAGCGTGACGATGCGAACCCGAGCGCGCCGGCGTGCACGGCCTCGGCGGCCAGTTTGCGCATCATCGCGAGGTCTTCGTCGGTGGCGGGCTCGCGGTCCACGCCGCGACGGCCCATCACGTACACCCGCAGTGGTGAGTGCGGCAGGAACGCGGCCACATCAATATCGCGTTGTCGCGACGCGACGGCGTCGAGGAACTCCGGGAACGTCTCCCACTGCCACGGCAGTCCGTCGACCATCACCACGCCAGGGATGTCCTCGACGCCGGCCATCACGTCGACGAGTACGTCGTGATCCGCCGGCCGGCACGGCGCGAATCCGACGCCGCAGTTGCCCATCACGGCCGTGGTGACCCCGTGCGCGGACGACGGCGTGAGACGGTCCGACCAGATCGCCTGACCGTCGTAATGGGTGTGCAGGTCCACGAACCCGGGTGTGACGAGCAGGCCCGTCGCGTCGATCTCGCGGGCGCCGGCGGACCCGACGGCCCCCACTTCTCGGATGATGCCGTCCGTCACGGCCACGTCGGCGGTGAACGGTTCGCCACCGAGGCCGTCGACGACAGTTCCTCCGCGAATCACGAGGTCGTATGTCATACCCCGAATGTACGGTGGGACCGTGATCGACCACTTCGGAATCAACTGTGCGGACTGGGAGAGATCGAAGGCGTTCTACGACAAGGTCCTCGGCGTCCTCGGCTACACCCGGCAGATGGACTTCGGCGTCGCCATCGGCTACGGGACCGATGGTCATCCGGACTTCTGGATCGCCGACATGTCCACCGGCGCGGCGGCCGGCCCCAACCGGGAGGTGCACATCGCATTCGCCGCCAAGGACGCCGAGTCGGTTCAGGCGTTCTTCCGGACCGCGCTGGCCCTCGGTGTCGAGCCGCTGCACGAACCGCGACTGTGGCCGGAGTACCACGAGAACTACTACGGCGCGTTCGTCCGGGACCCGGACGGCAACAACGTCGAGGCGGTGTTCCACGGCGGGCTCGGCGTAGCTTGAGACGCATGGCCGATATCGAAGCTGCGCGCGAACTGCTCCGCGATTCGTTCACCCGTCTGGCCGAGCACGTCGACGCGCTCACCGAGGATCTGACCGAGGACGTCGCGTACTTCCGGCCGGCGCCGGAGGCCAACACCATCACCTGGCTGATCTGGCACACCGGGCGCATGCAGGATGCGCAGGTGGCCGACATCGCCGGCGTCGAGCAGGTGTGGTTCCGCGACGGCTGGGTGGACCGTTTCGGGCTGGATCTTCCGCGCGACGCCCACGGCTACGGGCAGACGCCCGAGGAGGTCGCCAAGGTGCGCGCACCGGCGGAGCTGCTGGCCGGCTACTACCGCGCCGTCCACAAACTGTCGCTGGAGTACGTCGCGTCGGTGTCCGCCGACGAACTCGCGCGCGTCGTCGACGAGAACTGGACGCCGCCGGTGACCGCGAGTGCCCGGCTGGTCAGCATCGTCGACGACGCCGCGCAGCACCTCGGGCAGGCGGCCTACATCCGAGGGCTGGTGCGCTGAACCTATTCGTGCGGTGGTGGCCTTTCGCCGGCCTCGCCGCACTGGTGCTGCTCGGGCTCGCCGTCGGCATGGGCTCGACACCGGTGGACGACTGGTTCCAGGAACTGGGCGCCACCCATCCGGAGCTCGGTCGGCTGCTGATCTTCACCGACGGCGTGGTGACGCTGACGCTGTGCGCGGTCGCGTGCGGGGTCGCGGCGGTCCAGCGCCGGTGGCGGCTGGCGGTGGCGACGGTCGCGACACCTTTTCTGGCCGTGATGGCCGCTCGGCTCGGCAAGCGGTCCTTCGGGCGGCTCAAGGACGGCGAGATCTGCTATCCGAGCGGGCACACCACGCTCGCGGTCGTGGTGGTGGCGATGGCCGTGATCGTGGCGGGAGTGACGGTGTGGGCGGTGGCCGCGGCCGTTACGGCGATGCTGCTCGGCGTCGTGGGTCAGGCGGTGTCCTACCACTACTTCACCGATGCGATCGGTGCGCTGTTCCTCGGAAGCGCGTTCGTGTGCCTCGCGGTCTGGCTCGGGAAACTTGACAGGTGTCAACCCCAGGGCGATTCAGATCACAACCCTCGCTAGCATGGGTGCATGACAGCGACGTCCGACGCGCACACCGCCAACCCGTTCACCGGCACCGGGACCATCACCAACCCGGCGACCGGCGCCGTCGCGGGCACGGTTCACTGGACCGATCCGGCCGACGTCGCCCAGGTGGCGGCCGGCCTGCGCACCGCCCAGCGGGAATGGGAGGCCCGCGGCCCCAAGGGGCGGGCGAAGGTGCTCGCCCGTTATGCGCTCTGGCTCGGTGAGCACCGCGCCGAGATCGAGAGACTGCTGATCGCCGAAACCGGCAAATCCGCGGTCGACGCCGCCCAGGAGGTGCCGCTGATCCTGATGATCACCTCCTATTACGTGCGCACCATGGAGAAGGCGCTGGCCCCCGAGTCGCGGCCCGCCGCGCTGCCGTTCCTGTCGATCAAGAAGATCACCGTGCACTACCGGCCCCGCCCGGTCGTCGGCATCATCGCGCCGTGGAACTACCCGGTCGCCAATGCGCTGATGGATGCGATCGGCGCGCTCGCCGCCGGGTGCGCGGTGCTGCTCAAGCCGTCCGAGCGGACCCCGCTGACCGCGGAACTGCTGCTGCGCGGCTGGCTGGAAGCCGGTGGTCCCGACGTGCTCGCCCTGGCCCAGGGCGCCCGGGCGGTCTCGGAGGCCGTCATCGACAACTCCGACTTCATCCAGTTCACCGGCTCCAGCGCGACCGGGGCCAAGGTGATGGAGCGGGCCGCGCGCCGGCTCACCCCGGTCAGCCTCGAGCTCGGCGGCAAGGACCCGATGATCGTGCTCGAAGACGCCGACGTCGACCTCGCCGCGCACGCCGCGGTGTGGGGTGCGATGTTCAACGCGGGGCAGACGTGCGTGTCGGTGGAACGCGTATACGTCCTCGATCAGGTCTATGACCAGTTCGTCGACGCGGTCGTACGCGACGTCGCCAAGCTGCAGGTCGGCGCCGGAGAGGGCAACGCGTTCGGTGCGCTGATCGACGACGATCAGGTCGCCGTCACCGAGCGCCACGTCGCCGACGCGCTGGCCAAGGGTGCGCGGGCGCTGACCGGCGGCAAGCGCAGCGCGGGCTCGGGCAGCTTCTACGAGCCCACCGTGCTGGTCGACGTCGACCACACCATGTTGTGCATGACCGAGGAGACGTTCGGCCCGACCCTGCCGATCATGCGGGTCTCGACGGTCGACGAGGCGGTGCGGCTGGCCAACGACAGCCCGTACGGATTGTCTGCCGCCGTCTTCTCGAAGGATCTCGAACGCGCGGAAGCCGTTGCGGTGCAACTGGATTGCGGCGGCGTGAACATCAACGACGTGATCTCGAACCTGATGTGCACCACCGCGCCGATGGGCGGGTGGAAGACCTCGGGGATCGGCGCCCGGTTCGGCGGACCCGAGGGCCTGCGCAAGTACTGCCGGATCGAGACGGTCGTCGCCCCGCGCACCAACGTCGGCGCCGGCGGGAACTACTACAACAACTCCCACCGAGCGCTCAAGCGGATGAACACCATGATGACCAAGCTCGCGCTGATCCGGCCCCGCCGCGTCGCCAAGTAGTCCGGGGCGCTCCGGTGCGTTTTCTCGCCGCGCTGCTGCTGTGGCTGTTGACGACGATGGCGCTGGCGGTCGCGATACCCGCGGTGTGGACCCAGTGGAACGTCATCGGTGAGGACGGCTACGCCGGACTGGCCGCCTCGGCCGCCCGGGACAGCCGTCTGCAGGACGCGATGGCGGGCGAGCTCACCACCCAGGTGCTGGCGCTTGCCACCGACAACGGCTACTCGCTCAACCCCGGCCTGGCCCGTGAGGTCGCCGACGCCTACACGCGCAACGACGGTTTCCCGGGGCAGTTCGCGCAGGCGAACCGCATCGCACACCGGTGGATGTTCACCGGTGCCGTGCCGAGCGGCAACTCCACCGACGAGTGGCTGATCGACGTCGCCCCGATGCTGTCGGATCCGTCCTTCGCCGCGACGCTGGGCACCCTCGATCTCCAGGTGCCCCCGACGCTGACGGTGCCCATCACCGTGGACACCCCCGAACTGCAGCCCGGCAAGCTCCGCTGGCTCGCGACGTGGGGTCCGTGGGCCGCCGTAGGAGCCGCCGCGATCACCGGCGTCTTCGCGCTGCTGACCCTCGCGGCAGCGCGGTCGCGGGGCAAAGCCCTTACCGCCCTGGGGGTTTCGGCGCTGCTCGTCGGCGCGGCAGGCTGGGCCGGCATCGAGATGGGCCGACGCTTCGTCGAGGCGGGTCTGAACCGCACCACCGGTGACATCCGCACGGTTGCGGAGGTCATGGTCGCCCACGCCGAGAGCAGCATGCACCTGTGGCTGAACTACACGCTGCTGGCCGGGGTGGGTCTGGTGGTGATCGGCGCGCTCGGCGCCGTGCTCGGCAGTGTGCTGCGCCGGCCGTCGCCGTCGGTAGGCTCGTAGCGACGTCTCCCGGGAAGGTTCCTTTTTGTCGACACAGGGCACAGCCGACATCGGCGGTCTCGCCGGCTGGACGGTGGACCTCATGGAACGGCTCGGGGGACCGGGCGCAGGACTGGCCATTCTCCTGGAGAACGTGTTCCCGCCGCTTCCCAGCGAGGTGATCCTGCCGATGGCGGGCTTCGCCGCCAAACTGGGCCGCCTGTCGGTGGTCGAGGCGATCGTGTGGACCACGGTGGGCTCGGTCGTCGGAGCGTGGATCATCTACTTCCTGGGCGCGTGGCTCGGCCACACCCGGATGCGCACGCTCATGACGAAGATGCCGCTGATCGACGACGAGGACATCGACAGGTCGGCGCAGTGGTTCGCCCGGCACGGGACGAAGGGGGTGTTCTTCGGCCGGATGCTCCCGTTCTTCCGCAGCTTCATCTCCGTTCCGGCAGGTACAGAACGGATGAATTTCGTCGTCTTCACGGTGCTGACCACGTTGGGCAGCCTGATCTGGAACTGCGTGTTCATCGGCGCCGGCTACGGGCTCGGCGCCAACTGGCACCTCGTCGAGCCCTACGCCTCGACGTTCCAGACCGTGGTCATGATCGGGGTGATCGTGCTCGTCGGCTGGTTCATCGCGGGCCGGGTGCGCCGCCGCAAGGCGCGTGCCGGTCAGGAGTCCTGAGCGCGTCGCCTCACGCGGCCGGCGGCGGGTCGGGTCTGCGGTGCGGCGCATAGGCCGAGTAGATGCGGTCGCCGATCTTGATGTGCGGGGTGCGGAAGTAGGCGGACCCGGTCATCAGGATCGCCGCCGCCGCGGCCGACGCCACGGCGCTCTGCACGTCCGGCAGTCCCGAGCAGAACAGCAGGAGAACTCCGGCGACCGTGCCCGTCCAGTAGATCCGGCGTTTGACGGCGCGTTTGGGCGCCGTCGCGGTGTCCCGGCCGGGAACCGCGGCGCCGAGGATCAACGCGAGCACTCCAGCGCCGAACAGCACCCACGACAACGTGCTCATGAATCGGGTAGCACCATCTGGAAGCCGTCCACGATCTCCTGCGCGTCGTCGAGGTACTGCGGATCGTCCGGTTCGGTGGTCTGGATCGTCAGCGTCGCGAGGAACGTGTACCCGCCGTCCTCGGCGACCACGGCGTGCATCACCACCGGACGCTCGGGAGCTGATCCCATCTGCGGAGCGATGTAATACGTGGTCTCCGCGGGCAGCCCACACGTGGTGGTGTCGATGGTTTCGAGGTCGAAAGCGCCCAGTCCGGTCTCCAGGTTGGCCCGGTTCTGGTCGAACACCTCCGCGGGATCCTGACTGCCCCGCACGGATTCCAGAATGACGACGGCGTTCGTGGCGAACCCGTTGGCGACCAGATCGTCGGACACGATGCTGTACCGGATGACGTCGTTGTCCATCATCGTGTTGCGTTCCCAGCCGTCGGGCACCGGGATGCGCAGGAGCGGTTCGCTGTCGTCCTCGGTGGGGATGTCGTCGAGCGGGGCCGACACCGACACGCAGGCGTTCTGATCACCACCCGTCGCGTCCGGTCCGGCACCGGTGGCGCGTACCGCGGTGCCCGTCACGTCCTGCGTGCACGCGGTCAGCAGGACCGCCGCGGCGGCGACGATCAGATGCTGCGGCCGGAGGCGCGGCGACGTCTGCATGGGTCCAGTCTGCCTGACCTCATCCGCCCAGGGTGCGCAGCAGGTATTCGTAGACCAGCGCGGAGCGGAAAGCGACCTGCCGATTGTCCGACGCACCGGCGTGTCCGCCTTCGATGTTCTCGTAATAGCTCACGGGGTGCCCGGCGGCCTCCAGTGCCGCGGTCATCTTCCTGGCATGCCCCGGATGTACCCGGTCGTCCCGGGTGGAGGTCGTGATCAGCACCGGCGGGTAGCGCCTGTCTGCCGAGATGTTCTGATACGGCGAGTATTCGGAGATGAACGCCCAGTCGTCGGGATCGTCGGGGTCTCCGTACTCGGCCATCCATGACGCGCCGGCGAGCAACAGGTGGAACCGCTTCATGTCGAGCAGCGGCACGCTGCAGACCAGCGCGCCGAACAGGTCGGGGTATCGCGTCAGCATGACCCCCATCAGCAGGCCGCCGTTGCTTCCGCCCTGCGCTCCGAGCTGCTCGACGGTCGTGATGCCGCGTGCCACCAGATCCTTTGCCACGGCGGCGAAGTCCTCATAGACCAGGTGCCGGCCCTCACGCATGGCCTGGGTGTGCCATGTCGGGCCGTACTCGCCTCCGCCGCGGATGTTGGCCAGCACGTAGGTGCCGCCGCGCGACAGCCACAGCCGGCCCATGACCCCGTCGTACCCCGGGGTGCGGGAGACCTCGAACCCGCCGTAACCGCCGAGCAGCGTCGGGCCGGGCCCCTGCCGGTGACGGTGCCCGACGACGAAGTACGGGATCTCGGTTCCGTCGTCGGAGGTCGCGAAGAACTGCGAAACCTCCAGGTCGGCGGCGTCGAAGAACGACGGTGCCCGTTTGATTTCGGCGAGCTCGCCGCCCGCGGTGCCGTAGAGCAGACGCGAGGGGGTGTCGAAGCCGGAGGAGTCCAGGAAGATCTCGTCGCCGAGGTCGTCGGCCGCCACGATCACGGTGTTGGTGTTCTCCGGCAGGCCGTGCACCGGTTCGGAGGTCCACTCGCCGGGGGTGTACACCTCGACCCGGCTCGCGACGTCGGCCAGCGTGACGACGATGAGCCGGTCGCGGGTCCACGCGTAATGGTGCAGGCAGGTGTGCGCGTCGGGGGTGAAGACCACCTGCAGCTCGGCGGCGCCGGCGAGGAACTCGTCGTAGTCCGCGGCCAGCAGTGAACCGGCGGGGTAGGCGTGCCCGAGGTGCTGCCATTCGGTACGCAGCTCGATCAGCAGCCATTCGCGGTGCAGGGAGATGCTGGCGTCGGTGGGGGTGTCGATCCGGATGAGTTCGCCGCCGCGCAGCTCGTAGACCTGTTCGTTGAAGAAGTCGAAGGCCCGTGCAATCAGCGTGCGCTCGTAACCCGGTGTGTGGTCGCGTGACCCGGCGACGAGCACGTCGGACTCCGCGCCGCTGAACAGTGTTTCGGCGTCGGTGAGCGCCTGGCCGCGCCGCCACCGCTTCACCAGGCGCGGGTAGCCGGACTCGGTGAGCGAACCGGCGCCGAAGTCGGTGCCGATCAGCAGCGTGTTCTCGTCCTCCCAGGACACCTGCGACTTGGCCTCGGTCAGCTCGAAGCCACCGTCGACGAAAGCCCTTGTCTGCATGTCGAATTCACGGACCACGGCGGCGTCCGCCCCGCCGCGAGACAGGCTGATCAACGCGAGCGAGTGGGTGGGCTCCAGAACGTCCGCGCCGGCCCACACCCAGTTCTCCCCGTCGGTGCGGGCCAGCTCGTCGACGTCGATGATGACGTCCCAGTCGGTGTTCTCGGCGCGGTAGCTCTCCAGTGTCGTGCGCCGCCACAGGCCCTTCGGGTTGGCGGCGTCGCGCCAGAAGTTGTACAGGTATTCGCCGCGGCGCCGCACGTACGGGATCCGCGCGTCGGTGTCGAGCACCTCGAGCGCCTCGGCGCGCATCTGCTCGAAGCGCTCGCCGCCGAGTTCGGTCACCGTCGGGTCGTTGTGCGCGCGCACCCAGGCCAGGGCGTCGTCGCCGGTGACGTCCTCCAGCCACAGGTAGGGGTCGGTCTCGGGGGGGTGCGCGGTCGGCTCGGGGCGGGTGTCGGTCACCTCACCCATTGTTCACACCCGCCGAAATTGCATTCCAGCAGGTCCGCACTCGTACTTTCCCTGCTGGAATGCAATTTCGGCGGAGACGGTCAGGACAGGTGGTGGACCTCCTGCAGCCCGTAGACCGGGGTCGGCATCCCGACGTGGCGGGCTTTGAGCTGCAGCGCCAGATACAGCGAGTAGTGCCGCGACTGGTGCAGGTTGCCGCCGTGGAACCACAGGTTCGGCTGCTGGGTGGGCTTCCACATGTTGCGCTGCTCGCCCTCCCACGGGCCGGGATCCTTCGGGGTGTCGCTGCCCAGGCCCCACACCTTGCCGACCTTGTCCGCGACGTCCTGTCCGATCAGGTCGGCGGCCCACCCGTTCATCGAGCCGTAGCCGGTCGCGTACACGACGACGTCGGCGGGCAGCACGGTGCCGTCGGCGAGCACCACGGAGTCCTCGGTCAGCCGGGCGACCTGGCCGTGGGCGAGCTTGATCCGTCCGTCGGCGACCATGTCACAGGCGCCGACGTCGATGTAATAGCCCGAGCCACGTCGCAGGTACTTCATGAACAGTCCGGAACCGTCAGCGCCCCAGTCCAATTCGAAGCCGGCGGCTTCGAGCCGGTCGTAGAACTCCTTGTCGCGTTCGCGCATCTGGTCGTACAGCGGGATCTGGAACTCGTGCATGATCCGGTACGGCAGCGAGGCGAACGTCAGGTCCGCCTTCTCCGTGGTCATCCCCGAAGCCAGTGCCCGTTCGGAGTACAGATCGCCGAGCCCGATGTCCATCAGGGTGTCGGACTTGACGATGTGGGTGGAGCTGCGCTGCACCATCGTGACGTCGACGCCGTTCTCGCAGAGCGCCTTGCAGATGTCGTGCGCCGAATTGTTCGACCCGATGACGACCGCCTTCTTCCCGGCGTACGCGTCGGGACCGGGATGTGCGCTGGAATGGTGCTGGTCGCCGCGGAAGACGTCCTGGCCGGGCAGCGTCGGGACTCTCGGTTTGCCGGACATGCCGGTGGCCAGCACCAGCTGCGTCGGATGCAGCGTGAGCCGCTCACCGTCGCGGTCGACCTCGACGGTCCACTGGTCCGCGGCCTCGTCGAACGTGGCCGACAGGCAGGTCGTCTTCGACCAGTAGGGCACCTCCATGACGCGGGTGTAGAACTCCAGCCAGTCGCCGATCTTGTCCTTCGGGGCGAACACCGGCCAGTTCGGCGGGAACGGGAGATACGGCAGGTGGTCGTACCAGACCGGGTCGTGCAGGCACAGCGACTTGTACCGCTTGCGCCACTGATCGCCGGGACGCTCGTGCTTGTCGACGACGATCGCCGGCACCCCGAGCTGGCGCAGCCGGGCACCCAGCGCGATGCCGCCCTGCCCGCCGCCGATCACCAGGACGTAGGGCTGGATGGTCCGGCCCAGCTCGGCATCCTCGGCCGCCTTCTTCTCGGCCCACGACCGTGGATCGGGATCGTCGCCGTGCACGGCGCCGAGCACCCGGCTGGGCCCTCTGCGTTCCTCGTGACCCTTGAGCTCCTGCAGCGCGGTGAGCAGGGTCCACGCCCGATCTGTCCCGTCGTCGGCACGCAACCGCAGATGCCCGGTTCCGCGGCCGGCGGCCGTCTGGAACTCGATGAACGCCGAGACCACCGCGTCCTCGCCGGTGCCGTCCAGGACGGCGGGTTCGCGGGTGCGGAACGCTGACGGCTCGGTCTCGGCGAGGCGGGCCTCCAGCATGTCGGCGATCTGGTCGCGGCCTTCCACGGTCTTGATGTTCCAGGTGAACGACACGAGGTCGCGCCAGAAGCTGTCGACGGCGAACATGCCGGTGATGCGCTCGATGTCACGGACGGCGAGCGCCGATTCGAACGCGGCGAGCCACCCGTCGACCCGCTGCTGCGGCGTCAGCTCGGTGGTGGTCTGAGGGTCAAGAGTCGAAGTCATGTGAGCCAGGACACACCGGGGGCGTTACCGGCGGCAAGAGTTGCGAAGAGTTGCAACGGCCCGAGCGCCGGGGGCTGCAACCCCCTGCAACTCTTTCGCGCTGTGTCGGCCGTCACATAGGAATGCGGCATGAGAGCAGCTGTCTACTACGGACCGAACAAACTCGAGGTCGACGACGTGCCAGAACCCGAGGCTCGACCCGGGACGGTCAAGCTGAAGGTCGGCTTCAACGGCATCTGCGGAACCGACCTGCACGAGTACTACGCGGGCCCGATCTTCGTGCCGACGGCGCCGCATCCCCTGACCGGCGCGCAGCTGCCGCTGACGATGGGCCACGAGTTCTCCGGCACGATCACCGCGGTCGGCGACGGCGTCACCGGGTGGCGGGAGGGCGATCGTGTGGCGGTCGAGCCGATCTACAAGTGCGATCAGTGCGGCCCGTGCCGGGCCGGCAACTACAACGTCTGCCAGCAGATCGGCTTTCACGGCCTGATGTCCGACGGCGGCATGGCCGAATACACCGTGGTGCCGACGGGCATGCTGCACCGGCTGCCCGACACCGTGTCGCTGGAGCTCGGCGCGCTGGTCGAGCCGATGTCGGTGGCCTATCACGCCGCCACCCTCGGCGAGGTCAGCGCCGGTGACACGGCCATGGTGTTCGGCGCCGGCCCCATCGGGATCGGCCTGTGGTTCGCGTTGCGCGGCAAAGGGCTTGACGACGTGTTCGTGGTGGAGCCGTCACCGACCCGCCGCACCGCGATCGAAGCGCTCGGGGCCAGGACCCTCGACCCGACAGCCGACGACGTGCCGGCCTTCATCGCCGACCATACGGGCGGCGATGGCGCCGACGCGGTGTTCGACGCCGCCGGCGTGACACCGGCGGTCGCCACCGCGCTGGGCTGCGTCGGGTCCCGAAAGCCGATGATCAGCGTCGCCATCTACGAAAAACCCTTGGAGACACCGCTTCTGAATCTCGTGATGAACGAGTCGAGGATCCAGGGCTCGCTGTGTTACACCGGCGCCGACTTCGAGTCGGTGATCGCGCTGATGGCCGACGGCCGATACGACACCACCGGCTGGGTCACCCGGATCCCGATCGACGACGTGGTCGACGAGGGCTTCGAAGCGTTGCACGCCGGCACGAAGATGAAGGTTCTCGTCGATCCGAACGGAGCGCAATAGTCATGGCAATCAACGGAAAAGTCGCGCTCGTCACCGGAGCGGCCCGCGGTATCGGCCGGGGCATCGCCCTGCGCCTGGCCCGGGACGGCGCCGATGTGGCTCTGGTGGACGTCCATCAGGACGGTCTCGATGACGTCGCCGCGGAGATCGCCGAAATCGGCAGCAAAACAACGACGTTCGTGGCTGACGTCAGCGACCGCGACCAGGTCTTCGCCGCGGTGCGCCACGCCTCTTCGGCCCTCGGCGGTTTCGACATCATGGTGAACAACGCAGGCATCGCGCTCGTCGGTCCGATCAGCGAGGTGACACCGGCCGAGATTCAGAAACTCTGGTCGATCAACGTCGACGGGGTGCTGTGGGGTATCCAGGCGGCGGTCGCGCAGTTCACGGCGTTGCACAACAAGGAGCAGGGAAAGATCAGCAAGATCATCAACGCCTCGTCGATCGCGGGCCACGACGGGTTCGCGATGCTCGGTCCGTACAGCGCGACGAAGTTCGCGGTCAGGGCTCTCACCCAGGCCGCCGCCAAGGAGCACGCCGCCGACGGCATCACCGTCAACGCGTACTGTCCCGGCGTCGTCGGCACCGACATGTGGGTGGAGATCGACAAACGGTTCGCCGAGCTGACCGGTGCCGCCGAGGGCGAGACGTACGACAAGTTCGTCGGGGGCATCGCGCTGGGCCGGGCCGAGACCCCGGACGACGTCGCCGGTTTCGTGTCGTATCTGGCCGGGCCGGATTCGGACTACATGACGGGGCAGGCGGGGCTGATCGACGGCGGTCTGGTCTACCGCTGAGATGGGGAGCACAATCGGAGTCGATGCCCAGCAATGTCGGCAGCCCGCTCGTGCCTGAACCCGCGGTCGCAGTCGGTGAGGATCCGCGCAGTTATGCGCGGCTGATGTCGGCTGTCTACGACGCGACGATGGCCGGTGATCGTGCGCCGGCGCGTCCGCGGGAGGTCATCGGGGACTCGTGGCGCCGGATCATGGCCAGCGGTATCGAACCCGACGAACACGCCGAGCCGGTGGTCGAGACGGGTGCGCTGGAGATGCTCCGTCGGTCCTCCGGGCTGATGGAGGTCCTCGACGACATCTCCCACGGTCTGGGGCCGCTGGTCGCCGACGGCGAGAACATCCTCGTGGTGGCCGACGCGAAGGGCCGGGTGCTGTGGCGCTCGGGGTCGCCGTCGGTGCTGATGAACGCCGACCGGCTGGGCTTCGTCGAAGGGGCGAACTGGGGTGAGCGCGCGGTCGGCACGAACGCGATCGGGACGGCGTTGGTGTCCCAGCGGGCCGTCCAGGTGTTCTCGGCCGAGCACTTCCTGCGCAGCCACCACTCGTGGACGTGCGCCGGAGCGCCCATCCGGGATCCGCGCACGGGGCAGGTCATCGGCGTGGTCGACGTGTCCGGTCCGGCCGCGACCGTGCACCCGACGACCGTGGCCCTCGTCGACGCCGTCGCCCGGCTCGCCGAATCCCATCTGCGGGTGGAGCACGACCGCACGCTGAACAGGCTGCGGGCGCTGACCGCGCCGATCCTGGCGCGGATGGGCAGCCCCGCACTGGTCGTCGACACGGACGGGTGGGTGGCCGCGGTCGACGCGATGCCGCTGCACCACCGCATCCTGTTACCCGAGCGGCTCGGCCCTGGGCGGGTGCGGTTGGCGACGTTGGGGATGTGCGCCGTCGAGCCTCTGCCCGGCGGCTGGTTGGTGCGTCCGGCCGGGGGAGAGGACGGCGAGGACGCCGACGAGGCGCAACCGTCGCGGGCGACGCTCGACGTCAGTGACCCGGACCGGCCGTCGCTGGTCATGGTCGGACGGTCCGGCAGCTGGCGCCACGACCTGTCATTGCGGCACGCGGAAATCCTTGTCGCTCTCGCGCTCTCGCCGCAAGGACGATCGGCGCCCCAGCTCGCGGAGGACCTCTACGGAGACCGGTCGAAAGTGGTGACCGTGCGCGCGGAGATGTCGCGGCTGCGCAAGCAGTTCGCCGGGATCCTCGCCACGCAGCCCTACCGGTTCGCGGGGGCGATCGAGTTGTCCGTCCGGTATCCCGCCGACCGGCGCATGGTTCTCCCGCCGTCGAACGCCCCGGTGATCCGCGCCGCGAGGGAGAATGGCTGACATGGCCGTACCGCACCGGGCGCTGATCACCGCCGCCGCCGCGGAACTACTACTGACTCTTCAGGAACGTCACGGCCCGTTGATGTTTCACCAGTCCGGTGGCTGCTGCGACGGATCGTCGCCGATGTGTTATCCCGCCGGGGATTTCATCGTCGGAGACCGTGACGTGCTGCTCGCGGTGCTCGACGTGGGAACCGGCGTTCCGGTCTGGATCTCCGGTCCCCAGTTCGACACGTGGAAACACACCCAGCTGGTGATCGACGTGGTGCCGGGTAGGGGCGGTGGCTTCAGTCTCGAATCGCCGGAGGGCAAGCGGTTTCTGTCCCGCGGCCGGGCGTTCACCGAGGACGAGAACCGGGCGCTCGACGACGCCCCGCCGGTGACAGGGGCGGCGTATGAGTGCGGGGAGCGGCCGTCGCCCACCGGGTCGCACCTCGTTGCGGATGCGGTTGACGCGTGCGCGATTCCGCAGAAGTAGGCCTGCTCGCCGAGCGTGCGCCCAGGGCGGGTTCTCGCGTGTTTCTGCGACCTGACTGCACTCTCGCTTCGCCCGTGATGTTCTCACCCGCATCTGCCCCATTGATCAGGCTGGCATTGTCATCAGAGTCATTCCGGCGGCGGATCGAGCCCTGGCCGCGCACTGGACACGCCGTGGCTGAGAACTCGAGGGACAACCGGCTGTTGGCCGAATTCCCGCATCCCCTTCGTGACCGAGTTGTGACGGCCCCGTGGCCGCAAGCACGGCGCGCCGTCCCAAAAGTGGCCCGTAGCAGCGTTATCGTCGAACCCGTGATCCCGTTGCCACGAGCATCGGTCCTCGCCGGAGTGATGATCATCGGTGTCGCTCTGGGAATGATGGCCGCGCTCCTCGCCGCCGTCGAAGTCACCGCGACGGTCCGTCCGGACGTCGTGATCGGTCTCGTGATCGGCGTCCCCGGTGTCCTGGGGATGCTGATGATCCTGATGTCGAGCCGCCGATGGGTGACTGCCGTCGGGGCAATGATCCTGGCCATCGGACCGGGCTGGTTCGGTGCCCTCACCGCGATCCAGGTGGCCTCCGGTGTCTGAGCAGACGATCCTGGAGGATCCCTCCCCCTCGAACGAGCTTCCGCCACCGCACGCGCAGCCGATCGTCGTCCCGTCGGCCGAGCAGTCCGTCAGCCGGTGGCGGTTCGTTCTCGTCACCGCCGGAATGTGGATCGCGGCCGCTGCGGCCGGCGCAGGCCTCTACTACTGGTGGTTCCACGGGGCCGACAAGTCCCTGCCGGTCTTCGCCGTTCTGGTGTTCGTCGTCGCGTGCACCGTGGGCAGTCTGCTGACGGCGATGGTGCAGGAGCGACCCGGTCTGGCGGCGATGTCGCTGGCTCTGATGTCGGCGCCCCTGGCCGCTGCCCTCGGAGCCGGCGGGTTGTACGCGAGCTACGTGTTCGGGTGGATCTCGACGTAGGTGTGCCTCGGGTGAGGTAGTTGAGCCATGAATTAGTTCATGTGTTCAGATAGACACATGAACTTCCGCGTTGCGTCGGTCCTCGCGGCTGTCCTGGTCGCCGTGACGGCGTGCTCGTCCTCCTCCCCGGCCGAGCCCCGCGACCAGATCGTGCTCGCGGAAGGATATGAGCTCGGCGGCTTCAACCCGGTCAACGGCTACGCGGAATCCGGGGTCTCACCGATCTACGACGGTCTCTACCGGCCGAGCGCGACCACCGATGCCGTCATTCCGGAATTGGTCCCTGCGCTCGCCGCGCAGGAACCGCAGCCGGCCGGACCGAACCGCTGGCGTGTACCCCTGCGCCCCGGCGTCGTGTTCTCCGATGGAACCACCTTCGACCCCGTCGATGTGGTGGCGACCTACGACGCGGTCCGGGATCCCCGGGTGGCGTCGGAGATCTCGACCTCGGTGGCACCCATCGTGTCGATCGAGGCCGACGGCCCCGACGCCGTCGTCGTCGAGCTCGACACCGCGGCCGACCCGAAACCCTATCTGCTGCTGGGCATCCTGCCCTCGGAGAGGGTCGAGGCGACACCGGCCGCGGATTGGGCCGTAAACACCGCCCCCGTCGGCACCGGCCCCTACCGACTCGACAGTCTGCGTCCCGATCAGGCCGTCCTGGTCGCGCGCGACGACTACTGGGGTGACGCCCCGCAGGTCCGACGGCTCGTCTACACCTATGCGCCCGACGACAACGCGCGGGCGCAGAGCATGGTCTCCGGGGCCGTCGACGGGACGAATCTTCCACCGCGGCTCATCGATTCGGTCAAAGGCTCGAACGATGACGTGCAGACCGTCGCCGTGCGCTCCGCGGACTGGCGCGGCATCGCGCTGCCCGCGGACAATCCGTTCACCGCCGACGTGACCGCCCGGCTGGCGATGAACGTCGGCATCGACCGCGACGCGCTGGTCCGCGATGTCCTCGTCGGTTACGGCAGCCCGGCAGCCACACCGGTGGCCGACGCGTACGGCGACGCTTACGACCCCGGGGCGCAGTACGTGTTCGACCTCGACCGGGCCCGGAACCTGCTCGACCTCGACCGGGCCCGGAACCTGCTCGACGATGCAGGATGGCGCCCCGGCGCCGGACAGATCCGCGAAAAAGACGGTGCACGAGCATCATTCGAGCTGCTGTACAACGCGCAGGACACGCTGCGACGCGATCTGGCGGTCGCCTACGCCGCGGCGATGAAGCCGCTCGGCGTCGACGTCCGCCCCCGCGGCACCAGCTGGGACGAGATCGACACCCGGTTCGCCGATTCCGCGGTGGTGCTCGGCGGCGGCGCGACGCCCTACAGCATCGACTCCCAGGTCTATGACACCCTGCACACGCGGGTGCCCGACTCGTCGCCGTACTCCAACCCGGGAAACTTCACCGCGCCGGGACTGGACGCGCTGCTCGAACAGGCCGCACAGTCTCCGTCCGGCCCCGCCAAGGACGCGCTGTACCGCGAGATCCAGGCCAGGTACGCGGCCGCGCCGTCGCATGTGTTCCTGGTGTTCCTGCACCACACCTACAGCTACCGGGATCTCGGCTGGCAGCAGAGCGCGCCGATCATGGAGCCCCACTCGCACGGGGTCTCGTGGGGACCCTGGTGGAATCTCGCGGCGTGGACACGCTGACACCGGCGCGTGCCGCGGCCCGCTTGCTCGCGATCCGGACCGCCGTCGCTGCGCCGTTGACGGTGGGGATCTCGGCGGCGATCTTCGCCGTCGCGTCGCTGTCGCCGTTCGACCCGCTGGCCGCCTACCTCGGCGGCAACTACCAGTTCGCGACGCAGTCCCAGCGTGACGCGATGCGCGAGGCCTACCACACCGACATGCCGTGGTATCAGGCCTGGTGGCAATGGATCGGTGGCGTCGCGCGGGGTGAGCTCGGCTGGTCGTCGACGCAGTCGCAGCCGGTCACCACCGTCCTGGTTGAGCGGATGCCGTTCACCCTGGCCCTGTCCGGGGCCGCGCTGCTGACCGCGACGCTGGTGGCGATCCTGCTGGGGTGCCTGGCGGGCATGCACCGCGGCGGCCTCATCGACCGGCTGTGTACCGGCTTCTCGGTGACGTTCGCCGCGGTGCCGCCGTTCGTGGTGTCGCTGGCTCTGGTGGTGGTCGTCGCGGTCGGCCTGCGGTGGCTTCCCGCGTCCGGCGCCGCTGCGCCGGGCGCCGACTACACCATCGAAGGTGTTCTGCGCCATGGCATCCTGCCGTGGATCGCGCTGACGGTGTCGATGATCCCCTGGCTGTTGCTGACCACCCGTGCCGCCGTGGTGGAAAGCGTCGACTCCGACGCGGTGCGCGCCGCGCGGTCGCGCGGGGTGCACGGCTGGGCGCTGCTGCGCGGCCATATCGCACCCGTCTCGGTACTGCCCACGCTGGCGCTGCTGGGAACCCGCCTACCCGAGCTGATCGCCGGTGCCGCGATCGTCGAGACCGTCTTCGGCTGGCCAGGCATGGCCGCTGTGCTGGTGGATTCCGCTGCAGCGCTGGACTTTCCGCTGCTCGCAGCGCTCACGGTGGCCGCGGCCGCCGCGGTGCTGGCCGGTTCGGCACTGTCGGACGCGGCCGCGGTGGCGATCGATCCGCGGGTCAGGATGAGCGCATGAGCGAGCTTGCGAGCGAATCATCGGCCATGAGCGTTCTGGCGCGCACCTCCCGGTGGCCGTGGCTCGTGCTGGGCGCGATCGCCGTGGCCGCTGTCGGCATCCCGCTGATCGCCGGTGAGCAGGTGGCTGATTTCTCCGCCGCGTTGCGCCCGCCGAGCGTCGAACACCTTGTCGGAACCGATCATTCGGGCTACGACCTGCTGGTCCGCACTGCGGAGGGTCTGCGGGTCTCACTCGTGATCGCCGTGGTGTGCGCGGTGGCGGCCACGTGTCTGGGCCTTGCCGTCGGGGTGGCCGCGGCACTGGTCGGCGGGTGGTTCGACGCGGTCGTGATGCGTCTGGTCGACGGCTTCAACGCGCTGCCCCACCTGGTGGTCGGCATCGTGATCGCCGCGATGTGGCGCGGCGCCCCGCTGGCGATCATCGCGTCCATCGCGTTGACCCACTGGCCGGCGGTCGCGCGGGTGGTGCGCGCCGAGCTGCTCGCGGTCGCCGACGCGGGGTGGGTGGAATCGGCACGGCTGGCGGGGGCGTCGCGGTGGTTCGTCGCACGCACCCATCTGGTGCCCGCGGTGACCGGCCAGGCGCTCGTCGCGATGATCGTGCTGCTGCCGCACGCGGTATGGCACGAGTCGACGCTGTCGTTCCTCGGCGTCGGCCTCTCCCCGGACCGCGCCAGCCTCGGCACGCTGCTCAGCGAGGCCCGCGGTGACGTGCTCACCGGCGCCTGGTGGACGCTGGCCGTCCCCGCCGCGGCGCTGATCGCCACCGCGCTCGCCTTCGCCGCGGCAGGCACCCTCATGCGCAACAGGCACCGACCACCGACGGGACAGGTGTGGTGAGCGCCGCACGCCTGACCGGGCTGACCGTGGGCATCGATCTTCGCCGGGGACGCGCCTCGGCCGTCGTCGACGTTCTCGACGACGTCCACCTCGACATCCCCGCCGGCCGCGTCACCGCCCTGGTCGGCGAGTCGGGGTGCGGCAAGTCGCTGGTGGCCGCCGCGCTGAGCGGGCTGCTGCCGCCGGGTTCCCGGGTCCACGGCACGGTGCACGTCGGCGGCCGGCAGGTGCGCTGTGACGACGAGCGCGCCTGGCGCGCCCTGCGCGGCCGTCACGTCGGTTCCGTGCCGCAGTCGGCGGCGACGTCGTTCACGCCCGTACGCACGGTCGGCTCCCAGCTGGCCGAGATCTGCGCCCGGCTGAGATCCGACCGAACCCCGGAACACCTGTGTGCCGCCATGGCGCTGCCCGCCGGTGTCGTCGACCGCTACCCGCACGAACTGTCGGGCGGCATGGCCCAGCGCGTCGCGATCGCCGCGGCACTCGCCGGGCGCCCCGGTCTGCTGATCGCCGACGAACCCACCTCGGCGCTGGACCCGGACAACGCCGCCGTGATCTGGCGGCTGCTCGGCGACGCTGCCTCCGACGGCGCCGGCGTGCTGGTGATCACCCACGACATGCCATCGCTGCTGCGCGCGCAGGTGTGCGACGAGGTCGCGGTGATGGCACGAGGCACGGTGTTGTCCCAGGCGCCGTTGTCCGACGCTCTCGGCAGTCCCGATCCGTACACGCAGGCCCTGCTCGGGACGGTTCTGGTGTGACCGGACTGCAGGCCACCGGCGTCGGGCTGGCCCTCGGCGGGAGGACCGTCCTGCACGCGGTCGACCTGAGCGCGCCCGCCGGGGACGTCACCGGGGTGACCGGCACGTCGGGCAGCGGCAAGACCACGCTGCTGCGGGTGCTGGCCGGGCTGCACCAGCCCGACACCGGCGAGATCCGCTACGACGGGGAGCCGGTGGCGCCCAAGGGGTCGATCGCGCTGCTCGCCCAGCATCCGCGTCTGGTGTGCAACCCGCGCTGGACCCTGGGCCAGATCATCGCCGAGCCCGCACTGATCCGCGGTGATCGGTTCGGCCCCGACGACCTGCACAGCACCGCCGGCGACGTGGGGCTGGACCCGGCGCTGCTCGACCGCTATCCGGGGCAGGTCAGCGACGGACAACTGCAGCGCGCCTGCATCGCGCGGGTGCTCATCCAGCGGGCACGGTTCGTGCTGTGCGACGAGCCGACCGCGATGCTCGACCCCATTTCCACCGCGTCGGTCGTGACGCTGCTGCGCGGGCTCGCCTCCGGCGGCGCGGCCGTGGTCCTCGTCAGCCACGACGCCGTCTTGGTCGAGACGCTCACAGCGGCCACGCTCGCCTTGCCGAGCCCATTAGGGTAGGTAGGCGTGACCCACTATGACGTCGTCGTCCTCGGAGCCGGCCCCGGCGGATACGTCGCGGCCATCCGCGCGGCCCAGCTCGGACTGAGCACCGCCATCGTCGAACCCAAGTACTGGGGCGGCGTCTGCCTCAACGTCGGGTGTATCCCGTCGAAGGCACTGCTGCGCAACGCCGAACTCGCGCACGTGTTCCACAAGGACGCCAAGACGTTCGGCATCAGCGGGGACGTCAGCTTCGACTACGGCGCGGCGTTCGACCGCAGCCGCAAGGTCGCCGACGGCCGTGTGGCCGGTGTGCACTTCCTGATGAAGAAGAACAAGATCACCGAGGTCCACGGGTACGGCAGGTTCACCGGGCCCAACAGCATCGAGGTCGAACCGACCGGGGACGGCGAAGAAGGCCCTGTGAAGCTCGAGTTCGACAACGCGATCATCGCGACCGGATCGAGCACCCGGCTGGTCCCGGGCACCTCGCTGAGCGAGAACGTCGTCACCTACGAGAAGCAGATCCTGACCCGCGAGCTGCCGGGGTCGATCATCATCGCCGGCGCCGGTGCCATCGGCATGGAGTTCGCGTACGTGCTGAAGAACTACGGCGTCGACGTCACGATCGTCGAATTCCTGCCGCGCGCGCTGCCCAACGAGGATGCCGAGGTCTCCAAGGAGATCGAGAAGCAGTACAAGAAGCTCGGTGTGAAGATCCTGACGGGCACCAAGGTCGAGAAAATAGAAGACGACGGTAAGCAGGTCACCGTCACGGTCTCCAAGAACGACAAGACCGAGGAACTCAAGGCCGACAAGGTCATGCAGGCGATCGGATTCGCGCCCAACGTCGAGGGCTTCGGGCTGGACAAGGCCGGCGTCGAGCTGACCGACCGCAAGGCCATCGGCATCGACGACTACATGCGCACCAACGTGCCGCACATCTACGCGATCGGCGACGTCACCGCGAAGCTGCAGCTCGCCCACGTCGCCGAGGCGATGGGCGTCGTCGCCGCCGAGACCATCGCCGGAGCCGACACGCTCCCGTTCGAGGACTACCGGATGATGCCGCGCGCGACGTTCTGCCAGCCGCAGGTCGCGAGCTTCGGCCTGACCGAGCAGCAGGCCAAGGACGAGGGCTACGACGTCGTGGTCGCCAAGTTCCCGTTCACCGCCAACGGCAAGGCGCACGGTCTGGGGGACCCGACCGGCTTCGTGAAGCTGATCGCCGACAAGAAGCACCTCGAGTTGCTCGGCGGCCACCTGATCGGACCCGACGTCGCCGAGCTGCTGCCCGAGTTGACCCTGGCCCAGAAGTGGGATCTGACGGCCAACGAGCTGGCCCGCAACGTGCACACCCACCCGACCCTGTCCGAGGCGATGCAGGAGTGCTTCCACGGGCTGGTCGGCCACATGATCAACTTCTAGTTGAGAGCGATCTGGGTCGCCGGTGTCGGCGGATTGGTGGTCGGCCATGTGCTGTGGCTGGCCGGAATCTCGTTTGCCATCTCCTCGACCGACATCTCCACCTGGGTGCTGGTCGTGGCGGCGGTGTCGTTCGTCGTCGGCGTGAGCGCGGCGTTGCTCGGGCGTCGGCTGTGGCAGCGCAAGGACGAGAAATCGGAGGCGCGTGCCGCCTTCCTGTGGGGATTGTCGATCTCGCCGGTGCTGTTGTCGCTGATCGTGCTCGGGGTCACCTACCTGTAAGCCACAATTGGCCAGGTGGTGGACGGAACTGTCAGGACCCTGCTGCGGCAGTGGTGGAATCAGCGTGACGACTACCAGTGGCGGATCGACTTCCTGCGCACCCGCGGTCTGTTACCGGTGCTGCGCTACATCATCGCCGGCATCGGCGGTTCGCTGGGCGTGCTGTCGGTGTACAACGCGTTCGTGCCGCCGGGCGCCGACGGTGTGCTGATCCGCACCGGGTGGGCGATCCTGGCCGTGGGTTCGCTGGGGTGGGCGGCGCGCTGGGCGCTGGGGTCGTGGCCGACGGTGCGCGAGTCGGCGGCGCTGGTGGTGTTCGTCGACGTGATGATGACCGTCTCCGCGCTGCTGTTCGGCGACCCGACCCTGGCGATGTCGGGTATCCCGATCCTGCTGTGCGCGGGCGGATACGTGGTGTTCTTTCACGGCCCGCGACTGCATCTCGTGCACATCGCTTGGTGCACCGCGTCCGTGGTGGGCATCGCGATCTGGCTCGCGGTGTCGGATCCGGTGTTCGGTCCGCAACTCGCGGTGTCGCGGGCGATCATCGCGCTCGCGGTCACGGTGTGCGTGCTGCCGGCGTTGCAGTTCGGGTTCTGGCTGCTGCAGGACAGCTCGATGCAGTCGCTGACCGACCCCCTGACCGAGCTGACCAACCGCCGCGGTCTGGCGGTGTCGGTGAAGCGGCTCAACACCGATGCGCGGGCGGACGCGACGTTGTGTGCGCTGCTGATCGACGTCGACAGGTTCAAGAGCGTCAACGACACGTTCGGCCACGCCGTCGGCGACGACGTGCTGATCCGGACGGCGAGACGGATCCGCGCCAGCGTGCCCGAGGACGCGGTCGTGGTCCGTTGGGGCGGTGAGGAATTCCTGGTGGTGGACCGGATCCCCGGCAATCAGGCGGAGACGGTCGCCGAACGGATCCGTGCCGCCGTCGCCGAACCCGCCGAGCCGACGGTCACCGTCAGCATCGGGTTGGCGACGTGCGAGCGGGCCGACATCGATCTGATCGACGTGATCTCCGCCGCCGACGCGGCGATGTATAAGGCCAAGGCCGACGGCGGCAACAAAGTCGTCATCACCGCCGACGCGGCCTGAACCCGCTCAGACCTTCCTGCGGTGCTGCTCGTCGTCGGGCCGCAGGTGCGGCGCCAGGAACGCGAGCACGTCGTCGGCCTTCGCGAACCCGCCGAGGTGGCTCTCGTCGGGCATCAGCAGCAGGTCGACGTCGGGAAGGTGCTCGGCGGCGGCCTGCGCATCGGCCAGCGAGATGATCGAGTCCGCGTCGCCGTGCCACCAGCGGACCGGGACCGCCACGTCGGCGAGCCGGAACCCCCAGTCCACCCCGAAGAGCCGGGCGTCGTCGAGCAACGCCTGGAACCTGCCGTTGGCGACCTGGACGATGTCGTCGATGAACATCGCCTCGATCTCCGGGTTGGCGAAGACGCGCTTGTCGCCGTCGGGCATCACGGCCGCGAGCCCGGAATAGGCGAGGTGCGCGAGCGGGATCACCGGGGTCAGGAGGCCGGCGGTGACGGCGGCGAACGGCCGGCGCAGCGCCGACGTCACCGCGGACAGCTGCCGGGCCAGCGTGATCGCGCCGCTGGCGGTCGCGTCGGGACCCACGGACGGGGTGACCCCGCCCAGGACGGCGACGGCGGCCACCCGGTCGCGCAGCGCGGGCATCCCGGCGCAGGCCAGCGCGTACGGGCCGCCGCCGGACAACCCGGCCACACCGAGCTTGTCCGCGCCGAGGGCGTCGGCGACGTGCGCCATGTCGTCGGCCCAGTCGCCGATCCTGTCGTAGCGGTGCGCGGAGCTCAGACCCGCACCGGCGCGCTCGACCAGCACGACCCGCAGACCGAGGCGCTCGGCGGCGCGGCGCCCGACGATCGGCAGCTGACGGCGGCCACCCGGGGTGCCGTGGAACCACAGCACGACATCGCCGGTCGGATCACCGAATTCGGCGTAGCCCAGCCGGCGGCCGTCGGGGAGGAAGAACGTGCCCTCGGCGCGCGGCGCCTCGCAGCGGGGGACACCGGGTGGATGCCGCCACGGGTTGGAGATCATGGACGAATGGTAACCGCGGCGTTACAACCGCGGTCACGCATGTCAACCCGTGCTGTCAGTCGGGGAAGTCCAGGGGCACCTGCAGCGTCGAGATCGTCGCGGCCAATCCGTCGTATTGCGCTGCGAGCAGACAGAATTCGATCAGCTGCGGTTTCGTGAAGTGCGCTGCGAGCATCTGCCACGTCTCCGGCGAGATCCCGCGCGTGACGACGAACTCGTCGGTCGCGGTGATGAGCACCCGTTCGCGATCGGTCAGGCCCTCGGCGTCGGGCCCGGCGAAGATCCGGGCCTGCGTCTCCTTGTCCAGCCCTCGCGACCTGGCGAGCCTGCGGTGCTGCTGCAGCTCGTACTCGCTGCCCCGCAGATGCCCGACCCGCAGGATGACGACCTCGGCGTCGTGGCGGGACAGCTTGCCCGCGTAGAGCAGATATCCCGACAGCGGCAGCCACGCCAGGAACAGCAGCCGGTGCTGACCGAGCACGTTCATCAGGCTGAAGCGCGGCCTGCGGATGCCGCGGGCGCCGGCCTTGGCGATGACCCAGTTGAGCGGGCCGAGCTCCTTGAAACCGCCGGGAGGGATACGGGCTGTACTCATGTCTGCCTCACCAAATACGGCGACACCGTGGAGCGGTGCTCATCGATGTCGAGTGCGCGGCCGAGCGCCGGGAAAGCGCGCTGCGGACAGTTGTCCCGTTCGCACACCCGGCAGCCGGCTCCGATCGGTGTCGCCCGCACACTCGGGTCACCCGACAGATCCAGCCCTTCCGAATAGACCAGCCGCTGCGCGTGTCGCAGTTCGCAGCCCAGCCCGATCGCGAACGTCTTACCCGGCTGACCATAGCGCGCGGCGCGGCGTTCCACGGTGCGCGCCACCCACATGTAGGCGCGGCCGTCGGGCATCTCGGCGATCTGCACCCCGATCTTGCCAGGGTTGGCGAACGTCTCGTAGACGTTCCACAGTGGGCAGGTGCCGCCGCTGGAGGAGAAGTGAAAACCCGTGGCGGACTGGCGTTTCGACATGTTGCCGGCCCGGTCGACCCGGACGAACGAGAACGGCACCCCGCGCATGGACGGGCGCTGCAGCGTCGAGAGCCGGTGGCAGATCGTCTCGTAACTCACCGAGTAGTAGGCCGAGAGCCGCTCGACGTCGTAGCGGAACTTCTCGGCCACCTCGTGGAACTGCCCGTAGGGCAGCACCGTCGCGGCGGCGAAGTAGTTGGCCAACCCCATCCGCGCGAGCTTCCTGGACTCCTCGCTGGTGAAATGTCCTTCGGCGACCAGCTTCTCGATCAGGTCGCCGCACTCCAGGTAAGCCAGCTCGGCGGCCATCCGGAACACCCGCTGACCCGCCGAGAGCTGCGCGCTCATCTCGAGTCGGCGGGTGTCGGGGTCGTAGCGGTGCATCACGACCTCGCCGAGATCGATGCGGCGGATGATCGTCACGCCGTGGACGAAGCGCAGCCGGTCGGCCAGGTCGCCGGCGAGTTCGCCGCGGTGCACGCGCATGTCGGCGGTGAGGTTCTCGGCGGCGAGGTCGAGTTCGTGCAGATAGTTCTGGCGTTGGTAGAAGTAGTCGCGCACCTCTTCGTGCGGCATCGAGATCGCCCCGGAACCCGAGCCGCCGCCCGCCGAGCTGAGCCCGGCGGTGTTGAAACGGTCCTCGGTGGCGGCCGCCAGCTGCGTCGTCGTCAACTGGTAGCGGCGGTGGAGGTTGACCATCGCGCGGGCCAGGCTGGGATGGGACGCGACCACCTCGGCGATCTCGGCGGGGTCGACCTCGACGTCGAGATCGCGGTCCATCGTGACCTCGCGCAGCTCGGCGATCAGGCGGGTGTCGTCCTGGGATGCGAAGAAGGTCGCGTCGACGCCGAACACCTCGGTGATGCGCAGCAGCACCGCGACCGTCAGCGGACGGACGTCGTGTTCGATCTGGTTCAGATAGCTCGGGGAGATCTCCAGCATCTGCGCCAGCGCTGCCTGACTGAAGCCGCGCTCGCTGCGCAGCTGACGGACGCGGGCGCCGACGAAGGTTTTCGCCACGAGCGCAGGATAGTCCGGCCTAGCACGCCTGCGAAGACCAGGTTTGCAGAGATGGGAACGTCGCAGCGTGTGGCAGGATCGGGATCCGTGAGTACCGCGGGCGATGGGAAGCAGGGCCTGGCCAAGACGTTGATGCCGGTGCCGGATCCGCATCCCGACGTGTTCGACACCCAGTGGCCGCTGCGTGTCGCCGACGTCGACCGCGAGGGCCGGCTGAAGTTCGACGCCGCGACCCGCCACATCCAGGACATCGGCACCGATCAGCTGCGGGAGATGGGCTACGAAGAGACCCACCCGCTCTGGATCGTGCGCCGGACCATGATCGACATGGTCGAGCCGATCGTGTTCAAGGACATCCTGCGGCTGCGGCGCTGGTGCTCGGGGACGTCCAACCGCTGGTGCGAGATGCGGGTGCGCATCGAGGGACGACGGGGCGGTCTGGTCGAGTCCGAGGCGTTCTGGATCAACATCAACCGGGAGACCCAGGGCCCGGCACGCATCAGCGACGACTTCATCGAGGGCCTGCGCCGCACCACCGACGAGAACCGGTTGCGGTGGAAGCCGTATCTGAAGGGCGGCTCGAGGGAGGACGCCGCGTCGGTGCACAGATATCCGGTCCGCGTCAGCGACATCGACATCTTCGACCACATGAACAACTCCGTGTACTGGGGCGTGATCGAGGAGTATCTGAACACCCGGCCCGACCTGATGACGGCTCCGCTGCGGGTCACCATCGAGCACGATCTGCCCGTCGCTCTCGGCGACGATCTGGAGATCATCCGGCACGAGTATCCCGCCGGATCGACCGACAAGTTCGGCGCCGAACTCGCCGACCGCGGTGTTACAACGCTCACATATGTCGTCGGCGACGAGACCAAAGCGGTCGCCGCGATCTTCCCGCTCTGACACGCAGAGTTAAACAGTACGGGCGTACTGACCTGCGACGATTCGCTACCCGCCGGTAGCTTCTGAACCGTTTCAGCTGCAACATGGCTTCGCAAGGTTCGCAACTTCTGCGGGCTGCTTGGCGAAAATTGGCAAGCGAAACGGGTGGACCTGGGGTTATCGGGTGGTGCATCCTCGTCTTAGCAATCCGGCCAAGGAGCTGGAAGCGTTAACAGAAGCTGCGATTCCTGGACAACACAGAGATTCGCAGCGGTTTGCAACTCAACGAAGGAGCAGCCCAATGTCGACCGTTGGCATGCCGAAGAGCCCGGAACAGATCCAGCACGACTGGGACCACAACCCCCGCTGGAAGGGCATCACCCGCACCTACACCCCGGCCGATGTCGTCGCCCTGCAGGGCCACGTCGTCGAGGAGCACACCCTGGCCCGCCGCGGCGCCGAGGTGCTGTGGGAGCAGCTGCACGACATGGACTTCGTCAACTCCCTCGGTGCCCTGACCGGCAACATGGCCGTCCAGCAGGTCCGCGCCGGCCTGAAGGCCATCTACCTGTCGGGTTGGCAGGTCGCCGGCGACGCGAACCTCTCCGGCCACACCTACCCGGATCAGAGCCTCTACCCGGCCAACTCGGTGCCCCAGGTCATCCGTCGCATCAACAACGCGCTGCTGCGCGCCGATGAGATCGCCAAGGTGGAGGGTGACACCTCCGTCGAGAACTGGCTGGCCCCGATCGTCGCCGACGGCGAGGCCGGTTTCGGTGGCGCGCTGAACGTCTACGAGCTGCAGAAGGCGATGATCGCCGCCGGTGTCGCCGGCTCGCACTGGGAGGACCAGCTGGCCTCGGAGAAGAAGTGCGGCCACCTCGGTGGCAAGGTGCTGATCCCGACCCAGCAGCACATCCGCACCCTGACCTCGGCCCGCCTGGCCGCCGACGTCGCCGGCGTGCCGACCGTCGTCATCGCCCGCACCGACGCCGAGGCCGCCACGCTCATCACCTCCGACGTCGACGAGCGCGATCAGCCGTTCATCACCGGTGACCGCACCGCCGAGGGCTTCTACCGCGTGAAGAACGGCCTCGAGCCCTGCATCGCGCGCGCCAAGGCGTACGCGCCGTACTCCGATCTGATCTGGATGGAGACCGGCACCCCGGATCTGGAGCTGGCGAAGAAGTTCGCCGAGGGCGTCAAGAGTGAGTTCCCGGACCAGATGCTGGCCTATAACTGCTCGCCGTCGTTCAACTGGAAGCAGCATCTCGACGACGCGACGATCGCGAAGTTCCAGAAGGAGCTCGGCGCGATGGGCTTCAAGTTCCAGTTCATCACCCTCGCCGGCTTCCACGCCCTGAACTACTCGATGTTCGATCTGGCCTACGGTTACGCCCGCAACCAGATGAGCGCCTACGTCGAGCTGCAGGAGCGCGAGTTCGCCGCCGAGGAGCGCGGCTACACCGCGACCAAGCACCAGCGTGAGGTCGGCGCCGGCTACTTCGACCGGATCGCCACCACCGTGGATCCGACCAGCTCGACCACCGCGCTCGCGGGCTCGACCGAAGAGGGCCAGTTCCACTGACAGTCGCGTCGGCACCGCGAGCGCGCGCGTCTGCACGGCAACACGCCGCCGTAGGCGTACATCGCGCGCACGCTCGCCTAGCTTGACAGCGCAGACCCCGCCCACAACTCTTGGGCGGGGTCTGTCGCATGTAACAGGAGAAAAGACTTGAGCATTGAACGTGTGGGTGTGGTCGGCGCCGGGCAGATGGGCTCGGGCATCGCGGAGGTCGCTGCCAAGGCCGGCGCGAACGTCGTCGTCTACGAGCCGTCGGACGCGCTCGTCAACGCGGGACGCGAGCGCATCACCGCGTCGCTGGAGCGCGCCAAAGCCAAGGGCAAGCTCGCCGCCGACGACTTCGAGATCACACTCGCGCGGCTGACGTTCACCACCGACCTCGCCGACCTGGCCGACCGCCAGCTGGTGATCGAGGCGATCATCGAAGACGAGGCCGTCAAGGCCAAGGTCTTCGCGCAGCTCGACGAGGTCGTCACCGACCCCGACGCGGTGCTGGCGTCCAACACCTCCAGCATCCCGATCATGAAAATCGCTGCGGCGACCAAGAATCCGAGCCGGGTGCTGGGCCTGCACTTCTTCAACCCGGTGCCGGTGCTGCCGCTCGTCGAGGTCATCAACACGCTGGTCACCTCCGAGGAGGCGGTCGCCCGCGTCGAGCAGTTCGCGAGCGAGGTGCTCGGCAAGAAGGTGGTCCGCTGCGGCGACCGCTCGGGCTTCATCGTCAACGCGCTGCTGGTGCCGTATCTGCTCTCGGCGATCCGGATGGCCGAAGCGGGTGTCGCGACGGTCGAGGACATCGACACCGCGGTCGTCGCCGGCCTGTCGCACCCGATGGGCCCGCTGAGGCTGAGCGACCTGATCGGTCTGGACACCATGAAGCTCATCGCCGACTCGATGTACGACGAGTACAAGGACCCCAACTTCGCGCCCCCGCCGCTGCTGCAGCGCATGGTCGAGGCCGGTCAGCTGGGCAAGAAGTCGGGTAAGGGCTTCTACTCCTACTGAGTCGCGCCGAACGCAACGCGTGCAGTCGGGAACCGGCCGGCGTCCCCGTGCGCCTAACAGTGTGTGAGTGGACTCTTTCTCGGATCGGAGGCGCTGGCCGACGGACGGGTGACCCGCTACGACCTTCGTCGGAGATACGTCAAACTCCATCACAACGTGTACGCGCCTGTCGGCATGGAGCTTTCGGCATGCGATCGCGCGGTCGCGGCGTGGCTGTGGTCGGGACGGCGCGCCACCGTGGCGGGGCTGTCGGCGGCGGCCATGCACGGGTCACGGTGGCTGCCCGACACCGCCCCGGCCGAGCTCACCCGCATGCGGTGCGGCAGGCCGCCGGGTATCGCGATCCATCGGGACACCCTGTTCGACGACGAGGTCTGCCTGGTGCGGAGCATCGACTGCACGACGGTCGCCCGCACCGCATTCGACCTCGGCCGTCGAATTCCCGGCGATGAGGCCATCATTCGCATCGACGCGCTGCTCAACGCGACCCTCTGCCCGTGTCGCAGGTGAGCGTACTGGCAAGCAGGCATCCCGGGGTGCGCGGACTGCGTCGTCTTCGCACGGTCCTGTCGCTGGTCGACGGGGGAGCGGAATCGCCGCAGGAGACCCGGTTGCGGCTGGTGCTCGTGCGCCGCGGGCTTCCCCGGCCCGTCACCCAGGTCCCGGTCACCGACTCCAGAGGCCGGGTGGTACGACGCATCGACCTGGGCTGGCCTTGCTACCGGGTCGGTGTCGAGTACGACGGCGGTCTGGGGGCACCTCCCGCTTGCGGGGGACACTGGACGGACCCGCGAGCGCATGCCGAGGACATCGGCCGGCTGGAATTTCTGGCCGGCCGCGGGTGGATCATCGTGCGGGTGAGCGCACTCCATCTGCGCGACGCCGACGACATACTCCTTCGGGTCGAGCAGGCATTGCGCCGGCGGGGGTGGCCGGGACCGCCGCGAGTGCACGAACATTGACTGAATTTCGGCGAAAACTGCGCAGAATGCGTGCATTCGGCGCGCCAACCCGCCCCTACGCGGACGCCAGCCGCTTCTTCTCGGCCGCCACGTCGAAATCCGGTGGCGGCCAGGCCATGTTGAGCCCTTTGAGTGCCTCGATCATCAACTCGGTGATCGCCAGCCGGCTGTACCACTTCCGGTTGCACGGCACGATGTGCCACGGCGCGTGATCGGTCGACGTCCGGTCCAGCATCGCCTGGTAGGCCTCCTGGTACGCAGGCCATTTGAGGCGTTCGTCGATGTCGCCCGGGTTGTACTTCCAGTACTTGTCCGGCCGTTCCAGTCGCTCTGCCAGTCGCTTCTTCTGCTCGTCGAGCGAGACGAACATCGCGACCTTCACCAAAGTCGTTCCACCGTCGACGAGTTCACGTTCGAAGGCGTTGATCTCGTCGTAGCGCGGCTCCCAGACCTCCGGCGGCACCAGGTTGTGCACCCGCACGATCAGCACGTCCTCGTAGTGCGACCGGTCGAAGACCCCGATGTGGCCGGCCGAGGGCAGCGCCTTGCGGATCCGCCACAGGTAGTGGTGCGCCAACTCTTCAGCAGTCGGCTTGCCGAAGCTGCGGTACTGCACGCCCTGCGGGTTGCAGCCTCCGACAACATGTTTGACGATGCCGCCCTTGCCTGCGGTGTCCATGCCCTGCAGCACCAGCAGCACCGAGCGGGTGTCGCCGGAGCGGCTGTTGGCGTACAGCATCTCCTGCAGCTCGGCGAAACGCACGTTGCGTTCGGCCTGCAGCGTGGGTGCGTCGGACTTGTCGCCGCGGAATCCGGGCGTCGCATCGGCGTCGATGTCGGCGACCCGGTCGCCCGGCCGGAACCTCAGCTCGACGTGCGGTTCGTGGCTCCACAGCGACGGAAGGTCGTCAGGCTCGGTCATGCCCTCAGTCAAGCAGGCTCGACGGCAGGACCGGGGACGGATGGGGGTTCTGCCGGAACGTCTCCAGCGATCCGTTGACCTCGACGATGCCGCACAGCGCGCTCCACGACAGCATGGTCAGGTAGTCGATCAGGTCGTCGGAGGTCATCCGCGGGTTCGACATCCACGAGTGTGTGGCGAGCTGCACTCCGCCGACGGTGTGGAACGCCCACGGCTCGGCGCCGCTGGCGTCCATTCCCGCCGCGGCCATCCTCCTGCGCAGCATCACCGCGAGCATGCGGGCGATGATCGCCTCCGAGTCGGCGACGGCCTTGCTCTTGCTCGCCGAGTTGTTGGCCATCACGAACTGGTAGGGCTCGGGTTCGTTGGCGACGGTCTCGACGTAGACGCGGATGACCTCGCGCGTCAGCTCGTAGCCGTCGAGGTTCGACGTCAGGGCCGCGGCCATGTTCGGGATGAGGGTGGTCTGCGCGAAGCGCATCATCACCGCGGTGGTGAGGTCGTTCTTGTCGACGAAGTACCGGTAGAGCACCGTTTTGGACACGCCGATCTCCGCGGCGATCTCGTCCATGCTGACGTTGCTGCCGAGGCGGCGGATCGCGTCGAGGGTCCCGTCGACCAATTCGTTGCGCCGTTCGACCTTGTGCTGGTGCCAGCGACGCTTACGGCCATCGGTCTTGACCGCCACGGGCGAAGTGTGTTGGGCCACGTTCGTGCAGATCCGTTCCTTAAGTCGGTGTCGATAATACGTTGGCCAGGGGCGCAGGTCGTGTCGGACCGCTGCGCCGACGGGGCACTCGGCGCGGTAGCGGATGATGTAGGGGTGGCACACCGACCTGATGTCGTCGACGCCCCGGTGCGCCGGAGTTTCGCCGAGAAGCTCGCCGGGGCAGATTCGGCCGCCGACGCGGAACGCCGTCGCGGGTTGCGACGGATGAAGGCCGTCGCGCTGAGCTTCCTGCTCGGCGCGACCGTTGTCTTCCTCGTCTGCAGCTGGTGGCAGTCCGCGGGCGCTCCCGGATGGGTCGGGTACGTGCGGGCGGCCGCCGAGGCCGGCATGATCGGCGCGCTGGCCGACTGGTTCGCCGTCACCGCCCTGTTCAAGCACCCTCTGGGCATCCCGATCCCGCACACCGCGATCATCAAGCGCAAGAAGGACCAGCTCGGTGAGGGGCTGGGCAGCTTCGTGCGGGAGAACTTCCTGTCCCCGGAGAACGTCGAGACGAAGCTGCGCGACGCCGATGTCGCGGGACGGGCCGGCAAGTGGCTGGCCGAGCCGGTCAACGCCGAGCGGGTGGCCGCCGAGGCGTCCACCGTGCTTCGCGTGCTGGTCGAGATGCTGCGTGACGAGGACGTCCAGCAGGTGCTGGACCGCATGATCATCAAGCGGATCGCCGAACCGCAGTGGGGCCCGCCGATCGGCCGTGTCCTGAACTCGCTGCTCGACGAGGGCCGCCAGGAGGCGCTGCTGCAACTGCTCGCCGACCGCGCTTTCCAGTGGTCGCTCGACTCCGAAGAGATCATCGAGCGCGTCATCGAGCGCGATTCACCGCAGTGGTCACCGCGCTGGGTGGACCATCTGGTCGGCGATCGCATCCACCGCGAACTGGTCGATTTCACCGACAAGGTGCGGCGCAACCCCGACCACGAGCTGCGCCGGTCGGCGACCCGGTTCCTGTTCGAGTTCGCGGGCGACCTGCAGAACGACGCGGTGACGATCCAGAAGGCCGAGAACGTCAAGGAACAGATCATGGCCCGCGACGAGGTCGCCCGGGCCGCCGAGACCGCGTGGAGCGCGGCGAAGCGGATCATCCTGGAGTCGGTCGACGACCCGTCCTCGACCCTGCGCGCGCGTATCGCGGACACCGTGGTGCGGTTCGGGGAGTCGCTGCGCGACGACGTGGAGATGCGCGACAAGGTCGACAACTGGATCGTGCGCGGTGCGAACCATCTGGTCTCGGAGTATGGGGCGGAGATCACAACGATCATCACCGACACGATCGAGCGCTGGGACGCCGAAGAGGCCAGTCGCCGGATCGAACTCCATGTGGGCCGTGACCTGCAGTTCATCCGCATCAACGGCACCGTGGTCGGTTCGTTGGCGGGTCTGGTGATCTACACCGTGGCGCAGCTACTGTTCTGACCTGCGCTAACTCAGTGCTTGCAAAAGTTAGCACTCCGTCGTACGGTGGGTTTTGTCGGTAACCGGATACCCATCGCACGTGAGGGAGCAGGCATGCCACCGCCGCCGCAGGATGAGAATCTTGCCGCTGTCGTGTCCAACGCCGCACAGGACATCGGGTCGTTCATCCGCTCCCAGCGCGAAGCTGCGCAGGTGTCGGTGCGGCAACTGGCTGAGAAGGCGGGAGTTTCCAACCCGTACCTCAGCCAGATCGAGCGCGGTCTGCGGAAGCCGTCCGCAGACGTGCTCAACCAGATCGCCAAAGCGCTGCGGGTCTCTGCCGAGGTGCTCTACATCCAGGCGGGGATCCTCGAACCGGGTGACACCAACGAGGTCCGCGACGCGATCATCACCGACATGGCGATCAACGAGCGGCAGAAGCAGGTGCTGCTCGACATCTACACGTCGTTCTGCCAGCAGAACGAAGCCGCACTTGCGGAGGCCGCCGCCGCCGAGGAAATGGCGAAGGCATCCGCGGACAGTGTCAGCGACGCAGATGAGGAGCCCACGACTGAACAAGGCACGAGCGCTCTAGAAATCTCCCGAACTCCGCAATCCATTGCAGAACTCAATCTTCAGAAGGAAGGACTCCACCATGGCTGAGGCCAAGAACCAACTCGATGTCGACGATCTGAAGGCCCCGCTGCTCGCCGCCGTGGGTGCTGCCGACCTCGCTCTCGAGCGTGTCAACGAGATCGTCGCGACGCTGCGTGAGCGCGCCGGCGACGCCCGCACCGACGCCGAGACCCGCGTCGAAGAGAGCCGCGCCCGGGTCGCGAAGCTGCAGGAAGACCTGCCCAACCAGTTCGGCGACCTGCGTGACCGGTTGACCTCCGACGAACTGCGCAAGTTCGCCGAGGGCTACGCCGAGGCCGCCCAGACCACCTACACCAAGCTGATCGAGCGCGGTGAGGCCGCTCTGGAGCGCCTGCGCAGCCAGCCCGCCCTCGAGGGCGCGGCCAGCCGGGTCGAGGAGTACACCGACCAGGCCGTCGAGCTGACGCAGGAGGCGCTGGGCAACGTCGCGTCGCAGACCCGCGCCGTCGGCGAGCGCGCCGCCAAGCTGGTCGGTGTCGAGCTGCCGAAGAAGGCCGAGTCGGCCGCCGAGCCGGTGAAGAAGGCCGCCGAGAAGGCTCCCGCCAAGAAGGCGCCGGCCAAGAAGGCGACCCCGGCCGCGGCTGCGAAGGCCAACCCGACCGTCCCGGCCAAGAAGGCCCCCGCCAAGAAGGCGCCGGCCAAGAAGGTCACCCAGAAGTAAGCCGACATCACCCGTGAGTGGGTGAAGGTCGAACAGGGGACGTAACCCGTAGGCTGTGGAGCGTGGAGCTCATCGACTTGGCGGGTTACGTCCTCCGTGCATTGAAGGTCGCTGTGTTGGTTGCTGCGGTCTATGCATTCGTACATGCTGCGATGCAGCGTCCGGACGCCTACACCGCGGTCGACAAGCTCACCAAGCCGGTCTGGCTGGTGATCCTCGGTGTCGGTGTGCTGCTTCTGGCGGTGTTCGACGTGATGGGGATGGCGATCGCGGCCGTCGCAGCCGGCGTCTACATCGTCGATGTACGTCCGAAGATTCTTGAGGTGCAAGGGAAGTCGCGCTGATGCGGTGGATGCCCGCGGCCCTGGCGGCGGTGACGCTGCCCGTTCTGCTCGCTCCCGCGGCGACCGCCACGCCGGCCGCCCCGGCTCCGCCCTACATCGACCACGTCACGTGGGCGAAGTGGGGAGACCTGTCGAGCCTGCGCGTCTACCCGACGCCGGGGGCCCGCCGGGCGTCGGGTCACGCCGGCACCCAACCGCTGGCCGATGCCGCGTGGAACGAGATCCTCGCGCTGGCCCCGGACGCCGCGATCCCCGGCATGCGCGATCAGTTCCTGTGCCACTGGAACCTCGCCGAATTCGTCGAACCGGGCAAGACGAGCTGGAACCTCGAACCATGGCGTCCTGAGGTCAGCTACGAGCAGATGGTCGCCAAGCGCTGCAACCCGGGCGGCACCGAAGAGCCCTTCTGATGGGGTCCTACACCCGCGCCCAGGTCGCCGCCCTGGTCGATCACACGCTTCTCAAGCCGGAAGTGACCGAGGCCGACATCGAGGCGGTGGTCGCCGAGGCGCTCGCGCTGGAGGTGAAGGCGATCTGCGTGTCGCCCACCTTCGTGGCCGCTGTCGCGTCACTGGCCCCCGCGGCCACCGTGGCCTCGGTCGTCGGATTCCCGTCCGGCAAGCACCTGTCCTCGGTGAAGGCCGCCGAGGCGCAGGCGGCCGCCGCGGCCGGGGCCGCCGAGATCGACATGGTGATCGACGTCGGCGCCGCGCTGGCCGGTCAGCTGGACGCCGTGCGCGCCGACATCGCCGCGGTGCGCGACGCCGCGCCGGAAGCGGTGCTCAAGGTGATCGTCGAGTCGGCGGCCCTGCTGGAGTTCGGCGGGCAGCCGATTCTGCTCGACGTGTGCCGGATCGCCGAGGACGCCGGTGCCGACTTCGTCAAGACCTCGACAGGCTTCCATCCCAGCGGCGGCGCGTCGCCGCGGGCGGTCGAACTGATGGCGGGCGCCGTCGGCGGCCGGCTCGGGGTCAAAGCCAGCGGCGGCATCCGGACCGCCGCAGCGGCGACGGAGATGCTCGACGCCGGCGCGACCCGGCTCGGTCTGTCCGGAACCCGCGCGGTGCTCGACGGCTTACGCGCTTAGAGGCCCGCGAAGCAGGGATCCTGCTGGCCCTTCGGGATCGATGCGTTGCTGGTCGAGAACTGGCTCACCACACCGGAATCGGTGACCTCGACGGAATCGGCGCGGATGTCCATCGGGTAGTCCTGGGTGAGCCGCTCGGTGAATGCGTCGAGAGCCGGTTGCACCGCCTCGCGAGGGAGGGTGAACCCGAGACCGGTGACCTGCTGAACCTGCAGGGAGAGTCCGCCGTTGACGACGACAGGCTTGGCGGTGATGCTGCCGAGCGCGCCTTCGAGCTCGATGGTGCCGGCGCCGGCATCGGTTGTGACCGCGTTGACGAAGCTGCCGACCAGCGGAATGGCGCCCTGGATCGTCTCCCGGATGCCCTCGGTGCTCCAGCTGATGTTCGCGACGAGTGAGCCGATCGAACCGCTCGACGTCGCGGAGTCCTCCAGCCGCACGTCGTTGATGTCGATGTTGAGCTTCATGCCCTTGGCGTCGCGGACCTGATTGCCCGCGGTCTCGATGCGGATGTTGTCGTAGTGGCCCGACAGGTGCTGCAGCAGGAACGGCGGCATGACACCGAACGATGCGGTCGCATCGTCCTGCACGACGCACTCGATGGTGCCGGCGACGACGGTGTCGGCGCGGTTGCGCGCGTAGAGCTCCGTGCCGAGCAGGCCGGCGAACACCAGCGCGAGCACGATCACCACCACGAGCACGACCGATACGGGGTCGCTGAAGATCCTCTTGAGCTTCGCGGGAAGCGAGGAGTCGTCCTGTGGCGCGGGCGCCGACGGTTGGCTCGGGTCCTGCGGAAACGGCCCCGGCGCGGTGCCGGGCTGCTGCGGCGGACGGGCCCAGGGATCGGTCATCCCCGCGATTCTGCCTTACCGCGATGAGCGAAACCTGAGCGGTTCTGCATCACCGCCACCGTCTGGCGTGCTTTCCGGGCCGCCTCGAGGTCGACGTCGCACACCAGCAACTCGGGATCGTCACCGGCGGAGGCCAGCACCTCACCCAGCGCGGAGGCGACCAGGCTGCCCCCCACCCCGGTGGGCCCGAGCGCGGCGATCTCGTCGCCGGGGTAGGCCTGACCCACCGCGGCGACCACGCTGCTGGTGTCGATCGCCCGGGCTCTGGCCAGCAGCGTCCACTGCTCGAGCTTGCCCGGACCGGTGCCCCAGGAGGCGTGCGCGGTGATGATCTCGGCGCCGCGGTCGGCGAGCTCGACGTAGAGCTCCGGGAAGCGGATGTCGTAGCAGAGCGTCAGCCCGACGGTGACCGGGCCCGACTCGGTGTCCACGGAGATGACGACCGGTTCGCGTCCCGGCGCCACCGTCTTGGACTCGAGGAAGCCGAACGCGTCGTAGAGGTGGATCTTGTCGTAGCGCGCCTCCACCCCGGGCCCGGTGGCCAGCAGCGTGTTGAACGAGCGGCCATCGTCAGAGGGCACGAACATGCCCGCGACGACGACGATGCCCGCGCGTGCCGCGATGTCGCGGACCGCGTTGGCCCAGGGCCCGTCGAACGGTTCGGCGACCCCGCCGAGCGGGACCCCGAAGCGCACCATGGTGGCCTCCGGAAAGAGCACCAGCGACGCACCCGCGTCGACGGCGCGACGGGTGTACTCCTCGACCAGCGTCAGGTTGGCCGCGGGGTCGGTGCTGCTCTGGATCTGGGCCAGCGCGATTCGCATTCCTGAACGCATGGCACCAGCCTAGTTACGGCCCCCAGGCCGGCCGGTCGGCCTTGGCGGCCTTCTTGCCGAGCTTTCCGGAGCGGACCTGCGCGGCGAGGCTGTCGAGGATCACCCGCGAGCTCATCAGCGCGGTCTGCTCGGCCCAGTCGTACGGGGGTGAGCACTCGACGACCTCGATGCCCGCCAGACCCGGCTCGGAGATCATCTTGACCAGATTCAGCGCCTCGCGGGGCAGCAGCCCGCCCGGCTCCGGCCACCCGGTGCCGGGGACGAACCCGGCGTCGATGACGTCGATGTCGAACGACAGGTAGACCGCCTTGGCGCCCTTCCACGCGATCTCCAGGGCCGTTTCCGCGATCTTCTCTATGCCGACGCGTTCGACGTCCCCGACGGTGATGACCGTCGACTTGCGTTCGCGGCCCACCTTGACGCCCTCGCGCGGGCTCTGCCAGCCGCCGATCCCGATCTGGACAAGGTTGGTCGCGGGCGCGTTCTTGATGTTGGTGGCGTGGAACCACGGCGTGGTGTGCATCCGCTCGTCGAGGTCGGTCTCCTGCGTGTCGACGTGACGGTCGAAGTGGATGATGCCGATGTTGCCGTCCATGTGCGGTGCGAGGCCGCGGATGGTCGGGAAGCCGATCGAGTGGTCACCACCCAGCACGATCGGCATCACGCCTTTGCTCGCGACGTGGGCCATCGCGGTGCTGATCTGGTCGAACGACTTCTCCAGATTGCCCGGGATGGTGAACACGTCGCCGATGTCGACCATGTTGAGCTGCTCGCGCAGATCGACCCCGGACTCGTAGTTGTAGGTACCGAAAAGGTTGGTGGAGCGGCGAATTCCCTGCGGACCGAATCGCGTCCCGGGTCGGTAGGTCGCCCCGGCGTCGAGCGGGACACCGAAGATCGCGACCTCGGCGTCGTCGACCTCGTTGACGTCCTCGATGAAGGGGCACTTCAGGAATGTGCCGCGCTCACCGGCGAAGTGGGGTTTCTCGCCGCGCACGAACGTCGAGATCGTCCGGTCGTTGATCGTCGGCGCGGCCTCCAGGCCGTAGGTCAGGCCGCGGTCGATCTCCTCGCGCAGCCGACGGTCGCCGAGGTTGGCCTCGACCTGTTGCGCCCACGCGCCTTCGGCATTCGGTAGCGACGGGTCTGGGTAGTCGGACATGAGAGCTCCCAACGCGCCGTCTTGTCGCTGACCGGGTACGGCACACCTCGTCCGGGGCGCCGGATCGACGGCGCCTGCGACAATTGTTGGCACGTCGGCGAATCCCTGTCCAGCGGAAGTGGAAACCTACCGTTAACGCGACGTGCGACCGGAGGTAATGCGCAGGGCTTTTCCTGACGTGGACTCACATGTGCATGTGGGGCGCGTCTAGGGTTCCGCCGGCGGCATTCGTCGAACAGGCCGGGTCTGGTCCGAGAGACGCAGGCGGCCGGCACCGACGCAGACCGTTCCACGGCGGGAGAAAAGCCCGGGAGACTCCAGCGCGTCAATCGGAGGCTCCCGCAACATGATTCTTCTCGGCGTGGCGATCAGCATCGCCGTGGTCGTCGCTGTCGGCTTCTTCGTGTCCACACGGATCAAGGGCGACAGCTCGAACTTCCTCGTCGGCGGCCGGATGCTGCCGTTCTGGCTCGTCGGCGGCGCGTTGATGGGCGCGGCCGTCGACACCAATGCGACCCTCGGAAACACCGACCTTGCTTACGAATTCGGATTCTGGGCGGGTGCGTGCCTGCCCCTGGGGCTGGCGCTGTGCCTACTGATCACCGGCATCTTCTTCGCCAAGCCGATGAACCGGATGGGCCTCACGTCGTTCCCGGACTACTACCGGTTGCGGTTCGGGCGCTCGGTCGAGATCGGCGCCTCGATACTGCTCGCCGTCGCGTTCTGCATGCTCGTGGCGGGCAACCTGGTGGCCGGTGGTCTGCTGTTCAACTACTTCCTCGGCATGCCGTACTGGCTCGGGGTCGTGCTGATCGCGGCGATCGCGGTGGCCTACACCGGAACCGGCGGGCTGATCGCCGACGCGTACACCGCGATCATCCAGATGGGGCTGATCCTGGCCGGCGCGATCGGCCTGTTCTTCTGGATGACGACGACCCACGGACTCGACATCGCCGACGGCACAGGTCCTTTCGCGCTGGGCCAGCTGTCGGACCCGGCACAGGGCGCGGTGATCAACTGGGCGACGCTGATCGCGCTGGGCATCGGCGACATCGTCGCGATCGACTTCATGGCGCGGGTGTTCTCGGCGAAATCGCCTGAGGCGGCACGCCGGGCCTGCTTCACCGCGGCGGCCGGCACGGCCGCGATCTGCGTGCCGTTCGGGCTCGTCGTGCTCGCCGCGCACTCGTTCCTGCCCGCCGAACTCGACGGGCCGGTGCTGTTCGTGCTGCTCGATCAGTACGCGCCGGCCGGGCTGACGGTGCTGGTGCTGTGCGGACTGGTCGGCGCGTCGATGTCGACCGCCAACGGCGCGATCCTGGCGATCTCGAACGTGTGCGTGCGCAACCTCGGCGGGGTGCGGCGCATCCACGAGCCGGGCAGGAAGGATCCGCTGCTGCGCGCCGCCCGCGTCGCCATGGCGCCGATGACGCTGTTCTCGATCCTGTTCGCGATCTACGTGCAGCAGACGGGAATCCTGCTCACGCTGGCGTTCGACCTGATGCTGGCCTGCCTGATCGTTCCGTTCATCCTGGGCCTGGTGTGGCGACGGGGGACGACGACGGCGGCGCTCGCCGCGATCGCGGTCGGATTCACCGTCCGGATCGGTCTTTTCGTGCTGACCCCGACGATGTTCGGCGTCGAGAACACCATCCTGTACATCCCCAACGATCTGGTCAGCGCATCGTTCGACGGCTGGCCGACGTTCATCGCATTCGCGGCGGGTCTGGCGACCTATGTCGCGGTCGCACTGGCCACGAAGCCGGCCCACATGCGCGGACTGGACATCCAGGTCGCCAGGGATCTCGACGACATCCTCGACGATGCGGACCGCTTCGAGAAGGAACCCGAGCCCGTCAGCTGACCGGTGCGACGGCGTCCCACGGCACCGTGAGGACGCCGTCGCGCAGGCTGCGTCGCGGTACCTCGATCGGAAACCCCTCGGCGACAAGCAGATCCAGCATCGCCCGCCAGCGGATCCGTGGGCCGAAAACCCCGTGGCCGGCGACGCTGGCCCATGCACGATCGGCGGCACGCAGCAGGGTGTGGATCGGCTGGCCCTCGACGTTGTGGTGGATCAGCACCTTCGGCAGCCGCTCGGCCAGCTGCGAGGGACGCTCGATGGCGAACGGATCGCAGGCGAGCGTCAGGCTCACCGGCCGCGTCGCGTCCAACAGCACCCAGCAGCACAGCCGGCCCAGTTCGTCGCAGGTGCCGTCGACGATCAGGCCGCCGGTGGCGAGCCGGTCACGCATGGCGGCCCACGCCCCCTCCACGTCCTCGACCGGGTACTGGCGCAGAACGTTGAAGGCGCGCACCAGGATCGGCCGATGATCGGCCAACTCGAAACCGCCGAGGGCGAATTCAACGCCGGGGTGCGCGCCGTGGCGTACAGCGGACTGACCGGCGCGCACCCGTTCCGGCTCGATCTCCAACCCGACGACCCGCACGTCGCGGCGCACCTCACGCAACCGGATCGCCAGTTCCAGCGTCGTCACCGGTTTGGCCCCGTATCCGAGATCGACGACGAGCGGGTCCGCCGCTGCCTGCAGGGCGGTGCGCACGCGCGACGAGTGCACCAGCCAGCGGTCGCTACGACGCAGCCTGTTGTGCCCCGTCGTGCCCCGGGTCACCTGTCCGAGGGGGGCCATGGCTCGATGGTAGAGACCAGATCAGCTGTTCTCGGTGATCCACACCGTGGTGAATCGCTGTTCGGCGATCAGCAGTTCGACGAGCTGGCTGCCGATGAAGTTCTCGATCTTGCCGCCGACGAGCGGCACCCGGACCTCGACGGTGGCCGTGAACGCTAGCCGGGACGCGATGGCGCCCGCGGAATCGGCCACCGATGACAACACCGCGTCGCCGGTCAGCGAGGCCGGGGCCCCCGGGATCGAACCGGTAACCCGTGCGGTGGAGCGCCGGTTGCTGATCGGGGTCCAGATCTCCTCGCGCACGAGGCTGAGGTCGCCGCGGTGGAACTGGCTGACGATCCCGGGCAGCCGGTCGGCGCGCAGCGTCTGGGTGGTGCGGATACGCAGGCCACCGGCGTCGTCGACGGTCAACTCGTCGAGGGTGGCGTAGTCGGCACCGGAGTCGTCGAGGCGGATCTGCCAGTAGTCCTCGTCGCTGAACGCGCGGTGCACGTCTTCGACCGTGCCGCCGTACTCGGTCGCCATGTCGAATGAACGGGGCATGGTCGGCACGCTACCGTTACCCGCCGTGGGCACTTCGTTGTTGGGCGGCGTGCCGGTCGCCGAGAACGTGCCGCTCGCGCCGTTGACGACGCTGCGGGTCGGGCCGGTCGCCCGTCGCCTGGTCACCTGCGTCACCACCGATCAAATCGTCGACGCCGTCATGGCCGCGGGTCCGGAGGCGCTCATCCTGGCCGGCGGGTCGAACGTGGTGCTGGCCGGCGACGCCGCCGATCTGACCGTCGTGCGGCTGGCCAACACCGGGATCAGCGTGGACGGCGACGTGGTGCGCGCCGAGGCCGGCGCCGGTTGGGACGACGTCGTCGCGGCGTCGCTCGCCCACGGGTTGGGCGGGCTGGAGTGTCTGTCCGGTATCCCCGGCTCGGCCGGGGCGACCCCGGTGCAGAACGTCGGCGCCTACGGAGCCGAGGTCGCCGACACCATCCGCCGGGTCAGGCTGTTGGAGCGCGGCACCGGATCCGTCCGCTGGGTGTCTCCGGAGTTCCTCCGGTTCGGTTACCGCACAAGCGTTCTCAAGCACTCGTCGCAGTGGGTGGTGCTGGAGGTCGAGTTCGGCCTCGATGCCGCCGGGCGCAGCGCACCGGTGCGTTACCGCGAGCTCGCCACCGAACTGGCCGTGGAGCAGGGGGAGCGCACCGATCCGCAGCGGGTCCGCGCGGCGGTGCTGGAGCTTCGCGCCCGCAAGGGGATGGTGCTCGACGCGGCCGACCACGACACCTGGAGCGTCGGATCCTTCTTCACCAACCCGGTCGTGTCCCGTGCCGAGTTCGAGCGGATCGCCGCGACCGTCGGATCTGCGGTCCCGAACTATCCCGCCGAGGACGGTGTGAAGCTCGCGGCGGGCTGGCTCGTCGAACAGGCTGGATTCGGCAAGGGTTATCCGGGTGCTGACGCGCCCGCCCGGCTGTCGACCAAGCACGCCCTGGCGCTGACCAACCGCGGGACCGCCACCACCGCCGACGTCCTCGCGCTGGCCAGGACCGTCCGAGACGGTGTCAAGGCGGCCTTCGGGATCGAACTCACACCTGAACCTGTGCTGGTCGGCTGCTCGCTGTAAGTACGCTGGGTCTACGTGAGCCCTGCCGATCCACTGCCGTCGATCACCCGTAGGCGCGCGCTGGCCGCGTTCGCGGTCGGGATCGTCGCGCCGGCGACCCTGGCGGCCTGCATGTCCGACGGCGGCGGCGCAGGCGCCGAGAACGCCGACGAGGCGCCCCAGGCGCCCACCGTCAGCTATGAGCCCGTCGACGGGTCGTCCGACGTGGCCCCCAAGGGAGCGGTCGGCGTCACGGTCGAGAACGGCTGGTTCCAGAAGGTCTCGCTGGTCAACGCGAATACCGGCAAGGTCGTCGCCGGGACCCTGGACAAGGACCGCACCACCTTCACCGTCACCGAATCGCTGGGTTACGGCGCCGACTACGAGTGGTCGGGCTCGGTGGTCGGCGAGGACGGCAAGGCCGTGCCGCTGTCCGGATCGTTCACGACCGTCGCCCCGACGACCGAGGTCAACGGACGATTCCAGCTGGCCGACGGGCAGACCGTCGGGGTGGCCGCGCCCATCATCCTGCAGTTCGACGCCGCGATCGCCGACGCCGACCGCGCCGAGGTGGAGAAGGCCGTCACGGTCACCACCACCCCGCCGGTGGAGGGCAGCTGGGCCTGGCTGCCCGACGAGGCGGGCGGTTCGCGCATGCACTGGCGCACCAGGGAGTACTACCCGGCGGGCGCCACGGTGCATGTCGATGCCGACCTCTACGGCGTGCCGTTCGGCGACGGCGCGTACGGCGCCGCCGACTCGACGCTGGACTTCACCGTCGGGCGCTTCCAGGTCGTCAAGGCCGAGGCGTCGTCGCACCGCATCCAGGTGATCACCGACGCCGGCGTCATCATGGACTTCCCGTGCAGTTACGGCGAGGGGGACCTGGACCGCAACGTCACCCGCAGCGGCATCCACGTGGTCACGGAGAAGTACGAGGACTTCTACATGACCAACCCGGCGGCCGGCTACGCCAATGTGCGCGAGCGGTTCGCGGTGCGTATCTCCAACAACGGCGAGTTCATCCACGCCAACCCGGCCAGTCTGGGCTCGCAGGGCAACTCGAACGTCACCAACGGGTGTATCAACCTGTCCGAGTCGGACGCCCAGCAGTACTTCAACACCGCGATCTACGGCGATCCGGTCGAGGTGACGGGCACCCGTATCCAGCTCTCCTACGCCGACGGCGACATCTGGGACTGGGCTGTGCCGTGGGACGAGTGGACCTCGATGTCGGCGTTGTCGTCGGCCGACCGCACCGACGACATTCCCAGCTCGGCGCCCGTGACCCCGTCCGGCGCGCCCCAGCCCGCCGGCGCCCGGCCCGGGGGATAGCCCCCCAGACCCCCGCCGAAATTGCATTCCAGCAGGAAAATGCCGAGAAGAGGCCTGCTGGAATGCAATTTCGGCGGTCTCGCGGCGGTCAGAAGGTCAGCTCTGCCGGTGGAACCGCGAGCCGCTGGCCCCGGACACCTGGTCGCGTGGGCGGACCACGATCAGGTCGAGGTCGACGTGCGACGGTCGGCTGGCGACGAAGCCGACGACCTCGGCGATGTCCTCGGCCACCAGCGGCGTCACCCCCTCGTACACCTTCTCGGCGCGTTCGGCGTCGCCGTCGAAGCGGTTCAGCGAGAAGTCGGTCTTCACCATGCCCGGCGCAACCTCGGTGAGCCGCACCGGTTTTCCGAGCAGCTCGCTGCGCAGCGTGCGGTGCAGGACCCCCTGCGCGTGCTTGGCCGACGTGTACCCGCCGCCGTTGTCGTAGATCTCCACCGCCGCGATCGAGGTGATCGTGACGATCAGCCCGTCGCCGGAATCGATCAGCTTCGGCAGCAGTGCCCTGGTGACGTGCAGGGTGCCCATCACGTTGGCCTCCCACATCCACCGCCAGTTCTCCACGTCGGCGTCGGAGATGGACTCCAGGCCGCGGGCGCCGCCGGCGTTGTTGACCAGGACGTCGACCCGGTCGAGCCGTCCGGCGAGCGCCGCCACCGCCGTCGGGTCAGTGACGTCCGCCACAATCGCCGTCCCGTCGATCTCGGCGGCCAGCGCCTTGATCGGACCCTCTCTCCGTGCCACGCAGATCACGTGAAAGCCCTGCGCCGCAAGAGTTCTGGCGATTGCTTCACCGATTCCGGCGCTGGCCCCGGTGACCACTGCGACCCGGCGGGCGTCTGATGGCGTCGTCATGGGATCAAGACTAGGCCCCTCTCACGAGTCGTCGCGATGACGGCGATGCTCGTGCTACGTTGACCGCGTGTTCCCGAACAGTCAGGCAGTTCTCGCTGCCGCGCGGCGTGCGTGTTGTTGTTGCGCACACCGCCGCGCCTGACTGCGCCCGGGACTGATCGAGTCCTGCTGAGTCGCCAGGTGTGGCTTCGTCCCACCTCCCGACTCGACGAAGGACCCTCCCGTGAGCACCACCACCCTCGCCCCGCGCACCCGCACCACGTCGGCCACGGGCGCCCCCGCGAAGAGTCCCGCCGTCGGCGGGCGCTACCCCCAGGCTCTGCTGCACCAGATCGTGGCACCGTCGCTGTGCCTCCCCGAGGCCGCCGCGGCGTCGGTGTTCGCCGCCGCCCGGCAGCGGGGGCCGATCGCCCGCGACGTGATCGCGCAGGTCACCGGCCTGTCCATCGCCACCGTGAACCGGCAGGTCACCGCGCTCCTCGACGCCGGACTGCTCCGCGAACGGGCGGACCTCGCGGTGTCGGGTGCCATCGGCCGGCCCCGCGTTCCGGTCGAGGTCAACCATGAACCCTTCCTGACGCTCGGCATCCACATCGGCGCCCGCACCACCAGCATCGTCGCCGCCGACCTGTTCGGCCGCACCCTCGACGTCGTCGAGACGCCCACCCCCCGCGTCGCGCAGGCGGTCGCGCTGACCGCCATCGCGGGCAGCGCGAGCCGGTATCTGAGCCGCTGGCACCGCAGGCGTCCGCTGTGGGTCGGCGTGGCCACCGGCGGCGTCGTCGACAGCGCCACCGGCTACCTGGACCATCCGCGGCTGGGCTGGGCGGACGCTCCGGTCGGGCCGGTGCTCGCCGAAACCCTGGGCCTGCCGGTGTCGGTGGCGTCGCACGTCGACGCGATGGCCGGTGCCGAACTGTTGCTCGGTACGCGCCGCCGGCCCGGCAAGGCGGCCACCAGCCTCTATGTCTACGCCCGCGAGACCGTCGGCTACGCGCTGTCGATCGGCGGACGCGTGCACTCCCCGACGAGCGGACCCGGCACCATCGCGTCGCTGCCGGTGCGCTCCGAACTCTTGGGCGGCACAGGGCAATTGGAGTCCACCGTCAGCGACGAGGCGGTGCTGACCGCGGCACGCAGGGCAGGCATCGTGCCCGCCGAGGGCCCGGCCTCGACGCTGACCGCGGTGCTTCGCGCCGCCAGGAAGGGCAACGAGCACGCCGTCGCGCTCATCGCCGAACGCGCGCGGGTGCTCGGTGAGGCGGTCGCACTGCTGCGCGACATGCTCAACCCCGACGACCTCGTGGTCGGCGGCCAGGCCTTCACGGAGTACCCCGAGGGCATGAGCATCGTCGAGGAGGCGTTCAACGAGCGGTCGGCGCTCGGGCACCGCGACATCCGTCTGACCGCCTTCGGCAACCGGGTGCAGGAGGCCGGCGCCGGCATCGTATCCCTCGGCGGGCTCTACGCCGATCCGATCGCCGCGATGCGCCGGGCGCTGGCCCGAAACGAACGCCTCGGTTCGGCCTCTCCGGCGGCGGTGTAGACATGACGGTGTGCGCCTAGCAACCGATCCGGCCGGTTCGTCCTCCGGACTTCCTCAGCCACGGCGGGTCGCGGTGCTGTCCGTGCACACGTCCCCGTTGGCGCAGCCCGGAACCGGTGACGCCGGAGGCATGAACGTCTACGTGCTGCAAACCTCTCTGGAGCTGGCGCGCCGCGGCGTCGAGGTCGAGATCTTCACCAGGGCCACCTCGTCGGCGGATCAGCCGATCGTCTCGGTGGCGCCGGGAGTGGTGGTGCGCAACGTCGTTGCAGGCCCCTTCGAGGGACTCGACAAGAACGACCTGCCCACGCAGCTGTGTGCGTTCACCGCCGGCGTGCTGCGCGCCGAGGCCACCCACGAACCCGGCTATTACGACATCCTGCATTCGCACTACTGGCTGTCCGGTCAGGTCGGCTGGCTGGCCGCCGACCGGTGGGCGGTGCCGCTGGTGCACACCGCGCACACGCTGGCCGCGGTGAAAAATGCGTCGCTGGCGGCCGGGGACACCCCGGAACCGCCGATGCGCGCGATCGGTGAGCAGCAGGTCGTCGACGAGGCCGACCGCCTGATCGTCAACACCGAACACGAGGCGCAGCAACTGGTTTCGCTGCATCACGCCGACCCCGGCCGCATCGACGTCGTGCACCCCGGCGTCGACCTGGCGACGTTCACCCCCGGCGACCGTGCCGCGGCGCGCGCCGCCCTCGGCCTGGATCCGGCAGCCAGGATCGTCGCGTTCGTCGGACGCATCCAGCCGCTGAAGGCGCCCGACGTGCTGCTGCGCGCCGCGGCGCTGCTGCCCGACGTGCACGTGGTGATCGCGGGCGGGCCGTCCGGGTCCGGTATGGCGACTCCCGACAACCTTGTTCACCTCGCCGGCGAACTGGGTATCGCCGAGCGTGTGACGTTCCTGCCGCCGCAATCGCGTGATCACCTCGTCCGGGTGTACCGGGCCGCTGACATCGTCGCGGTGCCCAGCCACAACGAATCGTTCGGTCTGGTCGCCGTCGAGGCGCAGGCCTGTGGCACCCCGGTGGTCGCGGCCGCGGTCGGCGGGCTTCCCGTCGCGGTGCGCGACGGTGTCAGCGGAGCGCTGGTGCACAGCCACGAACCCGACGCGTGGGCCACGACGCTGGGTGAGGTGTTTGCCGCCGATCCGTCGACGTTCGGGCGGGCCGCCGTCGACCACGCGGCGACGTTCTCCTGGGCGCACACCGTGGATGCGTTGCTGACGGGGTACGGCCGCGCCATCGCCGACCACCGCGCCGACAACACGCTCCAGGTCGCGGCGCGACGCAGCGGACGCCGGTTCTCGATGCGGCGGGGAGTGCGGGCATGAGCACCACCGACGACGTCTCCGACCTGATCGAGCGAACGCTCAAGGACAACGACCTGGAGTATGTCCGCCACGAGGGCGCGGCCGGCGGCCTGCCCGGTCTGGTGGTCGCGCTGCCGGGGGAGCGGCGGCTCAAGACCAACACGATCCTGTCCGTCGGCGAGCATTCGGTGCGCGTCGAGGCGTTCGTGTGCCGCAGGCCCGACGAGAACCACGAGGGCGTCTACCGGTTTCTGCTCAAACGCAATCGCCGGCTCTACGGCGTCGCCTACACGCTCGACAACGTCGGCGACATCTATCTCGTCGGGCGGATGGCACTGGCCTCGGTGACCCCCGACGAGGTGGACCGGGTGCTCGGGCAGGTGCTCGAAGCCGTCGACGCGGACTTCAACACCCTGCTGGAGCTGGGTTTCCGGACCTCGATCCAGAAGGAATGGGAGTGGCGGGTGTCGCGCGGGGAGTCGCTGAAGAACCTGCGCGCGTTCGAGCATCTGATCTCCGACGACTGAACCGGGCCGTGAGAGGATCTGGCCATGGCTGATACCGCGACGGCTGATACCGCGACGCTGATCCTGCTCCGCCACGGTGAGAGCGAATGGAACGCCCTGAACCTGTTCACCGGCTGGGTCGACGTCGACCTCACGGACAAGGGCAGGGCCGAGGCGACCCGGGCGGGCGAGTTGATCGGCGAACAGGACAAGCTTCCCGACGTGCTGTACACCTCGCTGCTGCGGCGCGCGATCACGACCGCGAACATCGCGCTCGACAAGGCCGACCGGCACTGGATCCCCGTGCACCGCGACTGGCGGCTCAACGAACGCCACTACGGCGCGCTGCAGGGACTGAACAAGGCCGAGACGAAGGCCAAGTACGGCGACGAGCAGTTCATGGCGTGGCGTCGCAGCTACGACACCCCGCCCCCGCAGATCGAGGCAGGCAGCGAGTTCAGCCAGGACCGCGACCCGCGCTACGCCGACATCGACGGTGGCGCTCCGCTGACCGAATGCCTCAAGGACGTCGTGGAGCGGTTCGTGCCGTACTTCACCGAGGTGATCGTTCCCGACCTGAAAGCCGGGAAGACCGTGCTGATCGCCGCGCACGGCAATTCGCTGCGCGCGCTGGTCAAGTACCTCGACGGGATGTCCGACGACGACGTCGTGGGCCTCAACATCCCGACGGGCATTCCGCTGCGCTACGACCTGGACGAGAACCTGAAGCCCCTCGTGGCCGGTGGCAGCTACCTCGACCCCGATGCCGCGGCCGCCGGTGCGGCCGCGGTGGCCGCGCAGGGAGCCAAGTAGTCCGGTCTCGGTCGCCGCCGCGAACGGAAGGTGAACAACCGGGGACTGTGGACGAAACTTCCGTCTTTGAGTCTGTGACTTGTCCCGGTTTGGCCGCACGCTGCTGGGATGACGTTCACCGAATGCGTACGCTTTGCGCGTGAGTGTCGTATCGGCGCTGCTGCTCGCGGCGATCGTCGCACTGCTCGCGCTGGCGATCGGTGTCGCGATCGGCGTACGGGCGGTGCCCCGGCTTCGGGAGCGCCGCCAGCGGCGCTCGGCTGAGCAGTCGGGCATCACCGTGTCGCAGATGCTCGAACGCATCGTGTCGTTCTCCCCGATCGGGATCGCGGTCGTCGACAACTTCCGCGACGTGGTCTACAAGAACGACCGGGCCCAGGAACTCGGCCTGCTCGGCGACCGTCTGCTCGACGACCGGGCCTGGGTCGCGGCGCAGCGCACGCTGACCACCGGCGAACCGCACGGATTCGATCTGTCACCGCGCAAGGGCAGCAGGACGGGCCGTTCGGGGCTCTCGGTGCGAGGCTACTGCCGGTTGCTGGCCGAGGAGGACCGCCGGTTCGCCGTCGTCTACGTCGACGACCAGTCCGAGCACGCGCGGATGGAGGCCACGCGCCGCGACTTCGTCGCCAACGTCAGCCACGAACTCAAGACCCCGGTCGGGGCACTCGGTGTGCTCGCTGAGGCGGTGCTGGCCTCGGTCGAGGATCCCGACACCGTCCGGCACTTCGCCGAGAAGATGGTGACCGAAGCCGACCGGTTGGCGAACATGGTCGGCGAGCTGATCGAACTGTCGCGACTGCAGGGCGGTGAACCCCTGCCCGATCTGGAGGCCGTCGACGTCGATGTCGTTGTCTCCGAGGCACTGTCGAGGCACAAGGTGGCTGCCGACAACGCCGACATCGCGATCACCACCGACGCGCCGACGGGCTTTCAGGTGCTGGGCGACCAGACGTTGCTGGTGGCGGCGGTCGCGAACCTGGTCTCCAACGCCATCGCTTACTCGCCCAACGGATCTGCCGTCTCCATCAGCCGTCGCAGAAACGGCGACAATATCGAGATCGCGGTCACCGACCGTGGTATCGGCATCGCGCCCGCCGATCAGGAGCGGGTGTTCGAACGGTTCTTCCGTGTCGACAAGGCACGGTCCCGGGCCACCGGTGGCACCGGGCTCGGGCTGGCGATCGTCAAGCACGTCGCCGCCAACCACAACGGCTCCATCCGGTTGTGGAGTCAACCCGGCACCGGGTCGACGTTCACGTTGTCCATACCCGCGGCACCCCCCGGGGAGCAGCGCAGCGGCGATGCCGCCGGCGGTGCCGCCGATCTCGCCCAACGAGAGGATTGATTCATCGATGACCAGCGTGCTGATCGTGGAGGACGAGGAGTCCTTGGCCGATCCTCTGGCGTTCCTGCTCCGTAAAGAGGGGTTCGAGACCACGGTGGTGACCGACGGGCCTTCTGCGCTGGCCGAATTCGAACGCGCCGGCGCCGACATCGTGTTGCTCGACCTGATGCTGCCGGGCATGAGCGGCACCGATGTCTGCAAGCAGCTGAGGTCACGGTCCAGCGTGCCGGTGATCATGGTGACCGCCCGCGACAGCGAGATCGACAAGGTGGTGGGACTGGAGCTCGGGGCCGACGACTACGTCACCAAGCCGTACTCGGCACGTGAGCTGATCGCCCGGATCCGTGCCGTGCTGCGCCGCGGCGCCGACGCCGACGACCTCGGCGTCGCCGACGGTGTCCTGGAGGCCGGCCCGGTGCGGATGGATGTCGAGCGCCATGTGGTGAGTGTGAACGGTGCTCCGATCACGTTGCCGCTCAAGGAGTTCGATCTGCTCGAGTACCTGATGCGCAACAGCGGCCGGGTGCTCACCCGCGGCCAGTTGATCGACCGTGTCTGGGGGGCCGACTACGTCGGTGACACCAAGACGCTCGACGTGCACGTCAAGCGATTGCGCAGCAAGATCGAATCCGACCCGGCCAACCCGGTGCACCTGGTCACCGTGCGCGGGCTGGGCTACAAGCTGGAGGGCTGAGCCCCCCGCTTTGGCTCCCGACGGGCGATTTCGGTGTAGTTGGTCAACGTCAGCGTGACAAACTACACCGAAATCGCGGGGTCAGCCGGTGGTGCCGCCGAGAATCTCGAGCACCTCGAAGGTGTTGACACCGGCGATGATCGACGGATCGGCCTCGGCGATGGCGAGGGCCTCGGCGCGATCGGCGACCCGCAGCACGCCCAGGCCCCACACGCCTTCGGGATCGGCGACCGGGCCGTAGACGACGACGCGGCCGGCGGCCAGCAACTCCTGCCAGTACGTCATGTGCAGGTGCATCGTGTGCTCTTCGATGTCGGTCATGGTCTGGGCGAAATCCGCTCGCGGCGGGATGAGCCGGAACAGGAAGAGCTGCGAGCGCTCTGTGCTCATTCGGCGGCCCGGGTCGCCGGATGTATCGCGATGAGACCTAATCCACTGCGCCGCTTGCACATTGCCGCGAGCTCGGCGTAGGCCTTCTCGCCGAGCAGCTCGGTCAGCTCGGGGGCGTAGGACTGCCACACCGGCTTGGCGCCGACGTGGGCGGCGGGATCGCCGGTGCAGTACCAGTGCAGGTCGGCTCCGCCCTCACCCCAGCCGCGACGGTCGTACTCGGTGATCGTGGTCTTGAGGATCTCGGTGTCGTCGGGCCGGGTGATCCACTCCTGCGTGCGCCGGATCGGCAGCTGCCAGCACACTTCCGGCTTGAGGGTCAGCGGTTCGACGCCGATCTCGAGCGCCTTGCTGTGCAGCGCGCAGCCGATCCCCTTGGGCCAGCCGGGACGGTTCAGAAAGATGCAGGCGCCCTTGTACTTTCGGGTGCGCCAATTGGGCTTACCGTCATACTCGTCCATCTCCAGGTAGCCCTTCTTGCCGAGCCCCTTGTCGCGGTACTGCCAGTCCTCGGCGGTGAGCAGCGTGACGGCGTCGTCGAGCTGTGCCCGGTCGTCGTCGTCGGAGAGAAACGCGCCGTGGGAACAACATCCGTCGTCGGGCCGGTCCACGACGGTGCCCTTGCAGGCCGGGGTGCCGAACACGCAGGTCCAGCGGGACAGCAGCCACGTCATATCGGCGGCGATCAGATGTTCGGGATTGTCCGGGTCGTAGAACTCCACCCATTCGCGGGCGAAATCCAATTCGACCTCACCAGGATGCGATGCCGATGCGCTCACGATCTTCAACGGTAGACCCATTAGCCCGGATTTTGCGTGGTAATTGGTGTGGGTTCGGTGTGATGCCGAGTTGTGTTGTTGGGTAGTGGTTTTCGTGTGGTGGCGTAGAGGTGCTGTCCCGTGTCGCCGGGTGGGGCGGGCTTTCCTGGGGCCTGTGGGTCCTTCATCGTTGATGGGTCCGATGGGGTGGGGTGTTATCCGAAGGCGGTGCGGACGCGGTGCCAGGCGGCGGCGATCGCCGCCGCCCAGCGCCAGGTGGCATCGATGCGTAGCCGCAGTTGGCGGGCGCCGCGGGTGATACGGGCGGCCACGTGCAGGACCCGGTAGCGGAACGTGGTGATCTCGACGCGGGCCAGAGCGCGATCGCTGGCGAACCCGATGAGGCGGGTCCAGGTGACCAGGTCAGCGGCGGCCAGGACGATTTCGAGCCAGGCAGCATTGGCCCAGAAGGAGTGGCAGGGCAGGTTACGCAGCCCGGTGGCTTTGAGTTCGCGGATACGGTCCTCGACGCGGGCGTGCTGGCGGTGCCGTAGTTCCAGACCGGCGACCTGACCGGGTACGACACCCGGTGGTGTGTCGGTGATGAACGCGGTGACCCGCATGCCGTCGGCGTCGGTGAACCGCAACTGCGCGCCGGGGTGGGGGCGTTCTTTACGCAGGATCAGCCGGGTCCCTTCGGGCCAGGAGGCCAGGTTGACCAGGTCGGTGGCTTCAGCGACCCACGCGCCGTCGCGGATCCCGCCGTCGGTGTCGATCGCTGGATACCAGCAATCGCCGAGGTTGAGGGTGTCCACGGCGTCCTGGACGCGGGTATCGACGGGGTACCCGAAGGAGAACCCGGCCCCGGCGGCCCGGCACGCTGCGGCGAATTTGTGGGTGGATCCGGCGGTATCGCAGCGCACCAACACCTTCGGGGCCTCGGGGTTGTCGGGATCGTCGGGGTTGGGCCGCCACGCCGCTGGCAGCGATGCCAAAGCCTGGTGCAGGACGATGATGTGGTCGGAGGCGGTGTTGGAGCCGGCGTTACCGTTGCGCAGCAACCCGGCCAGGGCTTCGCCGCCGGCGATGTCGGGGCGGTCCAGAAACGCCAGCAGCGGGTGCAGCCCGAACGTTTTCTTCCAGGTCGGCGCAGCCCCGGCCTTGTTGTCGGAGTGATCGATCACCAGCGTGGCATCGATGTCGATATGCAGCCAGCCGCCGGTGGTGGGGGCGGCTCCGACAGCCCAGGCCGCTGCCCGCGCCGCGGCTCGGGCTGCGCGCACCCCGGGTAGATGCGCGGCATCGATCCGCTCATCGATCAGCCGCCACATGGTGGTCGTTGAGGCCTTGGCCCCCAGGACGTGCTCCCGGTCACCGCACAGCTGACCGACCGCGTCGATGCAGTCCGCGCCGTCGGCGACCGCGGCCGCCAGATCAGCGAACACCTCCCCAGGCGCATACACCCACGGGCCGCGGTAGGTGTCGGCCAACGCGGCCGTGACCTGCGCCGATAAGCCGGTCCGGTCGGCAAGCTCACGCAGCATGCCCATCCCGGCATGCGACACAACGCCATGGCCGTCGGCGGAAACTTTCACCGGCGATGCCGCCGCGATATTCTTCACCTGCGAAGTGCCTTCCCGTCAGGGTTTTTGAACCGTAGAGAAGTCCAATTATTCCTTGCAGGACAGGCACTTTCGCTTATCTACACACCCCCACAGTCAACATTCCACGAAAAATCCGGGTTAGGTTGGACGAGTGCGATTAGGCGTGCTCGACGTGGGCAGCAACACCGTTCATCTGTTGGTGGTGGACGCCCGCCGGGGTGGGCACCCGACGCCGATGAGTTCCACGAAGGCCTCCCTGCGCCTCGCCGAGGCGATCGACGACTCGGGGAAGCTGACCCGCCGGGGGGCCGACAAGCTGATCGGCACCCTCGACGAGTTCGCCCGCATCGCGACCAGCTCCGGATGTGCGGAGCTGATGGCGTTCGCGACCTCGGCGGTGCGCGACGCGCGCAACTCCGAAGAGGTGCTCGCCCGCGTGAAGGCCGAGACCGGTGTCGAGCTCAAGGTGCTCAGCGGGGTCGACGAGTCACGGCTGACCTTCCTGGCGGTGCGCCGCTGGTACGGCTGGAGTGCGGGACGCATCGTCAACATCGACATCGGCGGAGGCTCGCTGGAGCTCTCCAGCGGTGTCGACGAGGAGCCCGATGTGGCGTTGTCGCTGCCGCTGGGCGCGGGCCGGATGACCCGCGAATGGCTTCCCGACGATCCGCCGGGGCGGCGCCGGGTCGCGATGCTGCGCGACTGGCTGACCAACGAGCTGTCCGACGCCGCGGCGGCGGTCACCGAGGCCGGGACCCCGGACCTCGCGGTCGCGTCCTCGAAGACGTTCCGTTCGCTGGCGCGCCTCACCGGTGCCGCGCCGTCGGGAGCCGGGCCGAGGGTCAAGCGCACGCTCACCGCAACGGGTCTTCGGCAACTCATAAATTTCATCTCTAGGATGACCGCGGCTGACCGAGCTGAACTGGAAGGAGTGAGCGCCGATCGTGCGCCGCAGATCGTTGCGGGCGCGCTGGTGGCGGAGGCGAGCATGAACGCCCTGAACATCGAGAGTGTCGACATCTGTCCCTGGGCGTTGCGGGAAGGGCTCATCCTGCGGAAACTCGACAGCGAGGCCGACGGCAGCGATTTCGTCGGCGGATCCTCGAACCAAGTGAGTGGAAGGGGCAAGGCAGCCAAGACCGGCGCACGGGAATCCGCCCGCACGGCAGATGCCCGTACGTAATGCTCAACGGTGAAGCAGCGAGGCTCGAAGGCGACAGGCGATGACTGGAACTGAGGACAGCAACAGCAGTACCCGGCCGATCTCGGTCGCCGAACTGCTGGCCAAGAACGGCACCATCGGCGCACCGCCGGTTGGGGGCCGGCGTCGCCGACGCCGCGGCAACAGCGATGCCGTCACCGTCGCCGAGCTCACCGGTGAGATCCCGATCATCCGTCCCGACGACCCCCCGCCCGCGCCGGTCACGGCCACGGAGCCGGTGGCCGAGCCGATCGAGGAAGCTCCCGCTGAGGCTGAAGTCGAAGTCGAAGCTGAAGCCGAAGTCGAAGCCGAGTCCGAAGTCGAGGCTGAGGACACCGACGTCGAGGACGCCACCGACGTCGAGGTTGAGGCCACCGACGACGTCGAGGCCCCCGACGTCGAGGCTGAGGCCCCCGCCGACGTCGTGGACACCGACGTTCAGGCTGAGGCCACCGATGTCGACGTTGAGGCTGAGACCGTCGAGCAGGTTGCGCCCGTCGCACCGCCGGCCGCGGAGCCTTCCCGGTCGCGCCGCTTCGGCTTCCTTCGCCTCGGCCGCAGGAGCGCTCCCGCCGCAGTAACTCCCGTCGCTGAGACTTCTGTCGCCGAAGTTCCCGCCGACCAGGTCGACACGGTCGACGACGCCCCGGTGGCCGAGGAGACGGCCGAGATCGAGAAGACCGAGTCCGGGGAGACCGCCGAAGACGCGATCGCCGAGGAGCCCAGCGACACGATCACCGAGGACGCGCACGACGAGGACCTGCACGCCGAGGACCTCGAACCGGCCTTCGACGACGAGGACCTCGACGACCGGGACAGTGACGAGCTGCCCTCCTACCTGCGCTCGTCGGAGGAACCGCTGTTCGGAGGACAGTCCGTCGTCGACGAGCTGGCACGGCAGGGCGACCGCTCGTCGCGTGCCGACACGGTCGAGGACAGGGACGCCGCCGTCGAGACGGTCGACGCCGACGAGACCGACGACGATCTGGTCGACGAGCCGGACGACCACGACGCACCGCGGACGATGTCACCGCTGGTGAGCGCGCTGTGGATCATCGGGCAGAGCGTGATCGCCGTGGTCTTCGGTGCGGGCCTGTTCGTCGCCTTCGATCAGCTGTGGAAGTGGAACAACATCATCGCGCTGGTGCTGTCGGTCCTGGTGATCCTGGGCCTTGTCGTCGGTGTCCGGCTGGTGCGCAAGACCGAGGACATCGGCAGCACGTTGATCGCCGTGGCGGTCGGTGCGCTGGTCACCCTCGGCCCGCTGGCGTTGTTGCAGTCGGGCTGAGCGCGGATCCCGGTACCCCACACCACTGTGCGCCCTGCAATCAAGGTTGGCCTGTCGACGGCCTCGGTCTATCCGCTCAAGACCGAGGCGGCCTTCGAGTACGCCGCGAACCTCGGCTACGACGGGGTTGAGCTGATGGTGTGGGCCGAAGCCGTCAGCCAGGACATCGATGCGATCGCCGCGATGTCGAAGCGCTACGGCGTGCCGGTGCTGTCGGTGCATGCTCCGTGTCTGCTCATCACCCAGCGGGTGTGGGGCGCCAACCCGATCACGAAGCTCGCGCGCAGCGTGCGCGCGGCCGAACAGCTCGGCGCCCAGACCGTGGTGGTGCATCCACCGTTCCGCTGGCAGCGGCGCTACGCCGAGGGTTTCAGCGACCAGGTGGCCGAACTGGAGTCCGGCAGCGACGTGTTGGTCGCGGTGGAGAACATGTTCCCGTTCCGCGCCGACCGGTTCTTCGGGGCCGGCCCCACCTCGATCGAGCGGATGCGCAAACGCGGCGGAACTCCGGGCCCGGGTATCTCGGCGTTCGCACCGTCCTATGACCCGCTCGACGGAGGCCACGCCCACTACACGCTCGACCTGTCCCACACCGCGACAGCGGGCACCGATGCCCTCGACATGGCCGCCCGGATGGGCGAAGGCCTGGCCCACCTCCACCTCTGCGACGGCAGCGGCGCCTCCTACGACGAGCACCTGGTGCCCGGCCGCGGCACCCAGCCGACGGCCGAGGTGTGCGAGATGCTGGCTGCGAGCGACTTCGCCGGGCATGTCATCCTCGAGGTCACGACCTCCGGCGCGCGCAGCGCGGCCGAGCGGGAGGCGTTGTTGACCGAGTCGCTGCAGTTCGCCAGGACGCATCTGCTGCGCTGAGCCGAGGATGCTGAGGTTGCGGTGATGACGAGTTCCACCCTGTTCACCGACGCGATGGCGCTGACGCCGGCCGGCGACGGTGTGTATCACGGTGTGCTGAACGAACATTGGACGATCGGGCCCAAGGTGCACGGTGGCGCGATGCTCGCGTTGTGCGCGAACGCGGCCAGGACCGAGTTCGGCGAGGAGGGCGTGGAACCGATCGCGGTGTCGGGCAGTTTCCTGTGGGCGCCCGATCCCGGTGCCATGCAGGTCGTCACGACGGTACGCAAGCGGGGCCGCCGGGTCAGCCTGCTCGACGTCGAGCTTCAGCAGGGAGATCGGGTCGCGTTGCGGGCGGCCATCACTATGGGCACCCCGGAACATCATGTGCCGCCGCTGTTGTCGGTGAACCCGGTCGTCCCGTTGATGACGCCGGAGCCGCCGCCCGGGCTGGAACCGATCGGGCCGGGCCACTCGATGGCCGACATCGTCCACCTCGCCCACGGCTGCGACATCAGGCCGTCGCTGACGACGTTCGATCCCCGCCAGGACGGGGGCATGCCGGTGATCGAGTACTGGGTGCGGCCCAAGGGTGTGGCGCCGGATCTGCTGTTCGCGCTGCTGTGCGGCGATGTGTCGGCTCCGGTCACGTTCGGGGTCAACAGGTTCGGCTGGGCCCCGACCGTGCAGCTGACGGCGTACCTGCGGGCGCTGCCCGCCGACGGCTGGCTGCGCGTGATGTGCACGGCCACCCAGATCGGCGAGGACTGGTTCGACGAGGACCATATCGTCGTCGACTGCGAGGGCCGGATCATCGTGCAGACACGACAGCTGGCGATGGTGCCGTCCCGGTAGCCGCCGGGCGCACGCCGACGGGGATCGCGTGCAATGCTTGCCCGCATGGCCAGAATCGCGATCATTGGCGGCGGAAGTATCGGTGAGGCGTTGCTGGCGGGGCTGCTGCGCGCCGGCAGGCAGGTCAAGGACCTGGTGGTTGCGGAGAAGAGCCCCGATCGCGGCAAGTACCTCGCCGAGAAGTACTCCGTGCTGGTGACGACGGTGGCCGACGCCGTCGACGCGGCCACCTACGTGATCGTCGCCGTGAAACCCGCTGACGTGCAGCATGTGATCGGCGACATCGCCGATACCGCGGCCCGTGCCGACAGCGACGCCGCCGAGCAGGTGTTCGTGTCCGTCGCCGCGGGCGTCGGCACATCGTTCTACGAGAGCAAGCTGCCGGCGGGCTCGCCGGTGATCCGGGTGATGCCGAACGCGCCGATGCTCGTCGGCGGCGGTGTCAGCGCGCTGGCCCCGGGGCGCTTCGCGAGCCCCGAGCAACTCAAAGAGGTGTCGCTGCTGTTCGACGCCGTCGGGGGCGTCCTCACCGTCGCCGAGTCACAGATCGACGCCGTCACCGCGGTGTCGGGGTCCGGCCCGGCGTACTTTTTCCTGATGGTCGAGGCGCTCGTCGACGCCGGAGTGGACGCCGGTCTGCCGCGCGCGGTGGCGACGGATCTGGCGGTCCAGACGATGGCGGGTTCGGCGGCGATGCTCCTGGAACGGCTCGATCAGAACGCGGCGGGGAGCGCGTCGGCGGGTCCGTCGATGGACACCTCGGCCGCCCAGCTGCGGGCCACCGTGACGTCCCCGGGCGGTACCACGGCGGCTGGTCTGCGGGAACTGGAGCGGGGCGGTCTGCGGGCGGCGGTCGCGAACGCCGTGGAAGCCGCAAAAAAGCGCTCTGAGCAGCTCGGAATTACAACTGAGTAGTTCACCAATTTGGGACTGAATACCCCACACCCGTCGCAGTAACCCCACCCGCCACGCTATTCTCCCAGTGGTAAGCACGGGTGGGTCCAGCGGTGGGGAAGCCGCTGGAACTGCCCGCGCCTGAGGATTGGGTTGCGATGACGTCTATGAACGGGCCATCTTCGCGGGATTCGGCTGGCGGCAAGGCGGCGCGGGACGCCGGGCAGGGCAGTGCGGGTGACGCGCAGTCGCCTCGTGCCCAGTTCCTGACCGTCGCCGAGGTGGCGAGCCTGATGCGGGTCAGCAAAATGACCGTGTACCGCCTGGTGCACAACGGTGAGCTGCCCGCCGTCCGGGTGGGTCGCTCGTTCCGGGTGCACGCCAAAGCGGTGCACGACATGCTGGAGAGCTCGTACTTCGACGCAGGCTGAGCCTGCCCGAGCACCCCGGTTGCGCCCGGCAACCGGATTTCAGCGCCAGGACGGTCGCCAGGTAAGGTGATCGGTCGAGGCTGGCACCGGCACGGATGGTGTCCGGAGTGCCTTCTAGTCAACTGATCGGACGTAGGTAGCGGAGTTCATGGGTTCTGTCATCAAGAAGCGGCGTAAGCGCATGTCGAAGAAGAAGCACCGCAAGCTGCTTCGTCGCACCCGGGTGCAGCGCAGAAAACTCGGCAAGTAACCCGCCGGCTCGTCGTCGCTAGGCTGTCTGGATGGATTCCGAGGGTCGGTCCGGGACAGGCCCCGAAGGATCCGACGCCCGCGAGGGCCTGGACTATCCGAAGGTCGTCCTGGTCACGGGTGCCTGCCGATTTCTCGGCGGATACCTGACCGCCCGACTGGCGCAGAACCCGCTGATCAACCATGTGATCGCGGTCGACGCGGTCGCACCCAGCAAGGATCTGCTGAGAAGGATGGGCCGCGCGGAGTTCGTCCGCGCCGACATCCGCAACCCGTTCATCGCGAAGGTCATCCGTAACGGCGAGGTCGACACCGTCGTCCACGCCGCGGCCGCGTCCTACGCGCCCCGCGCGGGCGGCCGGGCGACGCTCAAAGAGATCAACGTCATGGGTGCGATCCAGCTTTTCGCCGCGTGCCAGAAGGCGCCGTCGGTGCGCCGGGTCATCCTGAAGTCGACGTCGGAGGTCTACGGGTCCAGTTCACGGGATCCGGTGTTGTTCTCCGAGAGCAGCAGCCGCCGCAGACCTCCGGGCGAGGGCTTCGCCCGGGACAGCATCGACATCGAGGGCTACGCGCGCGGCATGGGCCGGCGCAGGCCCGACATCGCGGTCACCATCCTGCGGCTGGCGAACATGATCGGCCCGGCCATGGACACCGCGCTGTCGCGGTATCTGGCCGGACCGGTGGTACCGACCGTGATCGGACACGATCCGCGGTTGCAGCTGCTCCATGAGCAGGACGCGCTCGGAGCCCTGGAACGCGCCACCATGGCAGGCAGGTCAGGGGCGTTCAACATCGGAGCCTCCGGAATCATCACGATGAGCCAGGCGATCCGGCGCGCCGGCCGGTTGGCCCTTCCGGTTCCGCGTTCGGCGCTGGTGGCGGTGGATTCGCTGTGGCGGGCCACCCGCAACACCGAACTCGACCGCGAGCAACTCGACTATCTGAGCTACGGCCGGGTGATGGACACGTCGAGGATGCGCAACGAGCTCGGCTACTCGCCGAAGTGGACCACTGCCGAAGCCTTCGACGATTATGTCCGGGGCCGCGGTCTGACGCCGATCATCGATCCGCGGTGGATACACGCCGTGGAGAATCGCGCGGTAGCGGCGGCGCAGCGCTGGGGACGGTAGACTCAGCGGCTAGCGCGACAACGGGGGATTGTGGGGAGGAAGTAGAGACGGTGGCCGGCGAGCCTAAAGCGAAAGTCATTCCGCTGCACGCGAATTCAGGTCGCGGTGCGGCCGCTCGTCGTTCGGCGTCGCAGCGGGCTGACAGTGCGTCGCGGCATCCGTCGGTTCTGTCCGACCCGAAGGGCCGCGCCTCGGCCGAGCAGATCGCCTCCGTCGTCCGCGAGATCGACCAGCGTCGCGGGCCGAGTTCCGGCACCGGTTTCGACGCCCCGCCGCCCAACGAACTCGCGCAGCGCATCGCCGCAATCGCCGAGTTCGTCCGCAAGCGGATGACGGGCGAGTACACCGTCGACGAGTTCGGGTTCGACCCACACCTCAACGACGCAATCTTTCTTCCTTTGCTGCGCGTGCTGTTCAACTCGTGGTTCCGGGTCGAGGTCAGCGGAATCGAGAACCTCCCCGAGACGGGTGCCGCGCTCGTGGTGGCCAACCACGCCGGGGTGCTCCCGTTCGACGGCCTGATGACCCAGGTGGCGGTTCGCGACGAGCATCCCGCCCACCGCGATCTGCGCCTGCTGGCCGCCGACATCGTGTTCGACATGCCGATGGTCGGCCAGGCCGCCCGCAAGGCCGGCCACACGATGGCGTGCACCGACGACGCCCACCGGTTGCTGGCCGCGGGCGAGCTGACGGCCGTGTTCCCCGAGGGGTACAAGGGCCTGGGCAAGCACTTCAAGGACCGGTACAAGCTGCAACGGTTCGGCCGCGGCGGCTTCGTGTCCGCCGCGCTGCGCACCAAGGCGCCCATCGTGCCGTGCTCGATCGTCGGGTCCGAGGAGATCTACCCGATGATCGCCGACGTCAAATTGCTGGCCAGGCTGCTGGGTCTGCCCTACTTCCCGGTGACCCCGCTGTTCCCGGCGGCCGGACCGCTGGGTGTGGTGCCGCTGCCGTCGAAGTGGTACATCCAGTTCGGCGAGCCGATCGACACCACCGACTACGACGAGTCCGCCGCCGAGGATCCGATGGTCACGTTCGACCTGACCGACCAGGTGCGCGAGACGATCCAGCAGACGCTCTACCAGCTGCTGGCCAACCGGCGGAACACCTTCTTCGGCTGACTCCCGGGCCGTCGGCCCACTGCGGGTATCTAGTCGGTCTGCCCTTTTTGCCCAGCTACGAACTTCGCCAGGGCATCGGCGTCGCGCTTGGCGGCGATCTGAGCGGTGAGCTCGTCGGCCTCGGTCTCGTGCGCGGCCTCGCCCATCACGGTCACGATGCTGGTGATGATCGGGTTGCCCTCGTCGTCGGTGATCTCACCGCGGATCTCGGTCAGCACGGCGCCGTGCGATTCGGTGACCGAATCGAGGTAGGAGTCGAACCACAGCTTGTCGCCGGCCAGGATAGGCCGGTGGAAGACCAGCTTCTGATCGCGGTGCAGCACCCGCTCCATGTTGATCGGGAGGTCGAACTGGTTGAAGATCTCCTGCTGCACGCGCCGGCCCGCGACCGCGAGGAACGTCAGTGACGCGATCAGCGCGTCGTGCCCGCATTCGCGGGCGGCGTCCTCGTCGTGGTGCGCCGGGTGCTCGTCCTTGACGGCCCGGGCGAACTCGCGGATCTTCTCGCGGTCCACCTGGAAGTAGTCGGGATACCGGTAGTGGGTGCCGATGATGTCTGCAGCGATGCTCGTCGCCATGCGCGCTCCTCGTCGGTTGGCTCGCGCGAGCCTATCAGCGCTCGGAGGGCCTACTTCTTGTCGCGATGGGACACCGCGGCGGCCAGCGCGCCGCCGACCGCGCCCAGTGCCAGCGCCGACGGGACGCCGATGCGGGCGGCCTTGCGGGCGGTGCGGAAGTCTCGAACCTCCCAGCCCCGCTGCCGGGCGAGGTCGCGCAGCGCGGCGTCCGGGTTGATCGCGACGGCCGTGCCCACCAGCGACAACATCGGCACGTCGTTGAAGCTGTCCGAGTACGCGGTGCACCGGCGCAGGTTCAGCCCCTCGCGGATCGCCAGCGAGCGCACCGCGTGCGCCTTGCCGGTGCCGTGCAGGATGTCGCCCACCAGCCGTCCGGTGAACACGCCGTCGATGGACTCGGCGACCGTGCCGAGCGCCCCGGTCAGGCCCAGCCGGCGCGCAATGGTCTCGGCCAGCTCGTAGGGCGTCGCGGTCACCAGCCACACCTGCTGGCCGGCGTCGAGGTGCATCTGCGCCAGCCGTCTGGTGCCCGGCCAGATCTTGTCGGCGATGATCTCGTCGTAGATGTCCTCGCCGAGGGCGACCAGCTCGGCCGTCGAGCGCCCCTCGATGAACGACAGTGCCTTGCGTCGGCCCGCGGCGACGTCGTCGCTGTTCTCGCGGCCCGTCAGCTGGAACTTGGCCTGTGCATACGCGAAGCGGGCCAGGTCCTGGTAGGTGAAGTACTCCCGGGCGGCCAGGCCGCGCGCGAAGTGCACCAGCGACGATCCGTGCACCAGGGTGTTGTCGACGTCGAAGAACGCGGCGGCGGTCAGGTCGGGCGGGGGCGGCGGGGGAGGTGGCGCGGCGGGGCCCAACGGCTCGGTGAGACCCTCGACGGCCGCCTCGGCGCTGGCTTCACCTGCGAGTTGCTGGGCCCGGCCTCCGATATCGGACACGGTGACAACATTAGGTCACCTCGCCGGGATACTGGCGGGGTGGATCGACAGGTGGAGCTGCTGACGCGAGAAGGATGTCCGATGTGCGCGGCTGCCGCGGCGCAGTTGGACGCCCTGGCCGGCGAACTCGGCTTCACCGTCGTCGTCACCGACGTCGACGCCGCGGCCGCGGCGGGGGACGCCGCGCTGCGCGCCGAGTACGGCGACCGGCTGCCCGTGGTCCTGCTCGACGGCGTCGAGCACAGTTACTGGGAGGTCGACGAAGCCCGGCTGCGGGCCGATCTGAGCGGGTGACACCCCCGCCGAAATTGCGTTCCGGCAGGCCCGCACTCGCACGTGCGCTGCTGGAATGCAATTTCGGCGGAAGTCGGAGCAAATTTGGTAGCCCAGCTGGTTAACGACTACCTTGGACCTGTGCAAATCGTGGTGAGGAAGCCATGAGCGTCTTGCTTTTCGGGGTTTCGCACCGCAGCGCGCCGGTGTCTGTGCTGGAGCAGTTGAGCACCGATGAATCCGATCAGGCCAAGATCATCGCCGAAGTGCTGCGATCGTCCCTGGTCACCGAAGCAATGGTGCTCTCGACCTGCAACCGTGTGGAGATCTACGCGGTTGTCGAGGCGTTCCACGGTGGCCTCTCGGTGATCGGCCAGGTGCTGTCCGACCACTCCGGGATGTCGCTGCAGGACCTCACCAAGTACGCCTACGTGCGTTACGCCGAAGCCGCCGTCGAGCACCTCTTCGCCGTCGCGAGCGGACTGGACTCCGCCGTCGTCGGCGAACAGCAGGTGCTGGGCCAGGTGCGGCGCGCCTACGCCTCCGCCGAGTCCAACCACACCGTCGGGCGCACCCTGCACGAGCTGTCCCAGCGGGCGCTGGCGGTCGGCAAACGCGTGCACTCCGAGACCGGGATCGACCGGGCCGGGGCGTCGGTCGTCTCTGTCGCGCTGGACGTCGCCGAGAAGAAGGTCGGCCCGCTGGCGGGCCGCAGCGCGGTCGTCGTCGGCGCAGGATCCATGGGAGCGCTCGCGGCCACGCAGCTGGCGCGGGCCGGCATCGAGCGCATCCACGTCGTCAACCGCAGCCTGCCTCGCGGCAAGCGGCTCGCCGAGAACATCCGCGGGTACGGGATCGCCGCCGAGGCCTACCCCTTCGACCACCTGCCCCCGCTGCTCACCGACGCCGACATCGTCATCAGCTGCACCGGGGCGGTGCGACCGGTGGTCTCCCTCGCCGACGTGCACCGCGGGCTGGCGCACGTCCGCGAACCCAAAGAGCTGGTCATCTGCGACCTGGGGATGCCGCGCGACGTCGATGCGGCGGTGGCCGGGCTGCCCGGGGTCTTCGTCATCGACATGGACCGCATCCTGCGGGAGCCGACGGCCAAGACCGCGACGTCGGACGCCGACGCCGCCCGCACGATCGTCGCCGCCGAGGTGGCGAACTACCTTGCCGGCCAGCGGGTCGCCGAGGTCACGCCCACCGTCACCGCGCTGCGCCAGCGCGCCGCCGACGTCGTCGAGGCCGAGTTGCTGCGCCTGGACAACCGTTTGCCAGGGCTGGAGTCGTCGCACCGCGACGAGGTCGCCAACACCGTGCGCCGCGTCGTGGACAAGCTCCTGCACGCGCCGACAGTGCGCGTCAAGCAACTCGCCAGCGCTCCGGGCGGTGACAGTTACGCCGAAGCGTTGCGCGAGCTGTTCGAACTCGACCAGCATGCCGTCGACGCCGTCGCCGGAAGTGAACTCGGAGCGGTTTCCAGTGACGAATTGGCCGCTCCTGCAATCGATATCGACCTAACCGAGTGACACCCACTCAGCCGAAAGCTGCCACGTGATTCGAATCGGCACCAGGGGAAGCCTGCTTGCCACCACCCAGGCCGGCACCATCCGGGACGCTCTGATCGCCGCCGGGCACGACGCCGAGCTGGTCATCATCTCCACCGAGGGTGACCGTCGCGCCGACGAGCCCATCGCCGACATCGGGGTGGGGGTGTTCACCGCCGCACTGCGCGAGGCCATCGCCGACAACGTCGTCGACGCCGCCGTGCATTCGTACAAAGATTTGCCGACGGCCGTCGACCCGAGGTTCATGATCGCCGCGACGCCGGTGCGCGAGGACGCCAGGGACGCATTCGTCGCCCGCGACGGGATGGTGCTCGGGGAGTTGCCGACGGGCTCGGTGATCGGCACGTCGTCCCCGCGAAGGGTGGCACAGCTTAAAGCACTGGGTCTGGGTTTGGAAATCCGCCCCCTAAGAGGCAACCTAGATACCAGGTTGAACAGGGTAAGCAGCGGTGAACTCGACGCAATCGTGGTGGCCAAGGCGGGTCTGTCCCGCATCGGCCGTCTCGAGGTGGTGACCGAGACGCTGGAGCCGGTGCAGATGTTGCCGGCCCCGGCGCAGGGAGCCTTGGCGATCGAGTGCCGTGCGGGTGACACCGCGCTCGCACAGCTGTTGGCGGAGCTCGACGACGCCGACACGCGAGCGGCGGTCACCGCGGAGCGAACCTTGCTCGCCGAACTGGAGGCGGGCTGCTCAGCACCGGTGGGCGCGATCGCGGAAGTGGTCGAGTCGATCGATGAGGACGGCCGGGTCTTCGAAGAGCTGTCGTTGCGCGGCTGCGTGGCGACGCTGGACGGATCCGACGTGATCCGCGCGTCCGGAATCGGAAGTCCCGATCGGGCACGAGAGCTGGGTCTCTCGGTGGCCGCGGAACTTTTCGATCTGGGGGCGCGCGACTTGTTGGACGAACGCGGGAGAGACACATGAGCTTGCGAGGACGCAAGAACAAGCCCGGCCGCATCACGTTCGTCGGCTCCGGACCCGGTGATCCGGGTCTGTTGACGTCACGTGCCCGCGCTGTGCTGGCCAACGCCGCCCTGGTGTTCACCGATCCCGACGTGCCTGAGGCAGTGCGCGCCCTGGTGGGCTCCGAGCTGCCGCCGCCGTCGGGGCCGTTGCCCCCGGTGGCCGACGCGGCGCCCAAGACCGCCGCTGCCGGCGCCGATCAGCCGGCGAGCCAGGACGCCGCCCCAGCCGACGCCGCGAAGACCGCCAAAGCCGCCGAGGATGCGGTGATCCCGGGTGGCCCCGATGTGCGGCCCGCGCTCGGTGATCCGGCCGAGGTCGCCAAGACGCTGGCCCACGAGGCTCGTACGGGTGTGGACGTGGTCCGGCTCGTAGCCGGGGATCCCCTGTCGAACGACTCTGTGATCACCGAGGTGAACGCGCTGGCCAAGACCCAGCTGAGCTTCGAGATCGTGCCCGGACTGCCCGGTACCTCGGCTGTGCCGACGTATGCCGGTCTGCCGCTGGGCTCCTCGCACACCGTCGCCGACGTGCGCGGGGATGTGGACTGGGCGGCGCTGGCCGCCGCGCCGGGACCGCTGATCCTGCACGCGACCCCGTCGCACCTTCCCGAGGCGGCGCGCACGCTGATCGAGTACGGCCTCGCCGAGTCCACCCCCGCGGTGGTCACCGCCAACGGCACCACGTGCCAACAGCGTTCGGTCGAGACCACGCTGGCCGGTCTGCTCGACAAGGCCGCGCTGGCCGGTACCGAGCCCGCCGGGCCGCTGACGGGGACGCTGGTCGTCACCATCGGTCGCACCGTCGCCAACCGCGCGAAGCTGAACTGGTGGGAGAGCCGTGCGCTGTACGGCTGGACCGTCCTCGTGCCGCGCACCAAGGACCAGGCCGGTGAGATGAGCGATCGTCTCGTAGGACATGGCGCGCTGCCGATCGAGGTGCCGACCATCGCCGTCGAGCCGCCGCGCAGCCCCGCCCAGATGGAAAGGGCCGTCAAGGGTTTGGTGGACGGCCGATTCCAGTGGGTGGTGTTCACCTCCACCAACGCCGTGCGTGCGGTGTGGGAGAAGTTCAACGAGTTCGGCCTCGACGCCCGCGCGTTCTCCGGTGTGAAGATCGCCTGCGTCGGACAGGCGACCGCCGAGAAGGTGCGCGCGTTCGGGATCAACCCGGAGCTGGTGCCCACCGGCGAGCAGTCGTCCCTCGGCCTGCTCGACGAATTCCCGCCGTACGACGACATCTTCGATCCGGTCAACCGGGTGCTGTTGCCGCGTGCCGACATCGCCACCGAGACGCTGGCCGAAGGTCTGCGCGAACTCGGTTGGGAGATCGAGGATGTCACCGCGTACCGCACGGTCCGCGCGGCTCCGCCGCCGGCGCACACCCGCGAGATGATCAAGACGGGCGGCTTCGACGCCGTGTGCTTCACGTCGAGCTCGACGGTGCGCAACCTGGTCGGCATCGCCGGCAAGCCGCACGCCCGCACGATCGTCGCGTGCATCGGACCCAAGACTGCCGAAACCGCAGCGGAATTCGGGCTGCGCGTCGACGTCCAGCCCGAGGTGGCCGCGGTCGGACCGCTGGTCGAGGCGCTGGCCGAACACGCCGCCCGGCTGCGCGCCGAGGGTGCGTTGCCGCCGCCGCGGAAGAAGAGTCGCCGCCGCTAGAACACTCGCCGAAATTGCATTCCAGCAGGCCGTTACTCGGACTGTCTCTGATGGAATGCAATTTCGCCGGAGAAGGAGACGCGCGATAGTGGGGTTCCCCCGACACCGCCCCCGGCGGTTGCGCACGACGCCGGCGATGCGCCGTCTGGTATCCGAGACGTCGCTGGAGCCACGGCATCTCGTGCTGCCGATGTTCGTGGCCGACGGTCTCGACGAGCCGCGCGACATCGCGTCGATGCCCGGGGTGGTGCAGCACACCCGAGAGTCGTTGCGCCGCGCCGCCGCCGAGGCGGTCGAGGCCGGTGTGGGCGGCCTGATGCTCTTCGGCGTGCCCCGGGACGAGGACAAGGACGCGACGGGCAGCATCGGCGTCGATCCGGACGGCATCCTCAACCGCGCACTGCGGGACCTGACCAGGGATCTCGGCGACGACACCGTGCTGATGGCCGACACCTGTCTCGACGAGTTCACCGACCACGGCCACTGCGGGGTGGTGGACCCGACGGGCCGCGTCGACAACGATCTGACCAACCGTCGCTACGTCGAACTCGCTGTGGCCCAAGCAAATTCAGGGGCACAGGTGGTCAGCCCCAGCGGCATGATGGACGGTCAGGTGGCCGCCATCCGGGACGGTCTGGACGTCGCCGGCTACACGCACACCGCGATCCTGGCCTACTCCGCGAAGTTCGCCTCGGGTTTCTACGGGCCGTTCCGCGAGGCGGTGGGCTCCAGCCTGGAGGGCGACCGCCGCACCTACCAACAGGATCCCGGCAACGGCCGGGAGGCGCTGCACGAGGTTCGGCTCGACATCGAGGAGGGCGCCGACATCGTGATGGTCAAACCCGCGATGTCCTACCTCGACGTGGTGCGGGCGACCGCCGAGATATGCCCGTTGCCGCTGGCCGCCTATCAGGTGTCGGGGGAGTACTCGATGATCGCGGCCGCGGCCGAGAAGGGCTGGATCGATCTGCCCACCGTCGTCCTGGAGTCGCTGGTCGGGATCCGGCGCGCCGGCGCCGACATCGTGCTGAGCTACTGGGCCGTCGACGTGGCCCGTTGGCTGACGTGACGGGACCGCACCAACCGCCGCCCGGGCCGCCCGCGGCACCTGGCGCCCGCCCGGCGGATGTGGACACCGGCTTCTGGCTGTGGGTGGCCGCGCTGCCGCTGATGACGGCCGGCTACGTGATCGACATGCTCACGGTGCAGGAGTTCCCGAACACGCTGGTGCTGGCGATCTCGCTGGTGTTCGTGGTCATCGTCGCGTCGGTGGTGCTGACGTTCCAGATCCTGATGCGCCAGGGGTACCGCTGGACACGGACCGTGCTCACGGGCGGTGCGATCGCAGCCGTGGTGTTCTCGGTGTCGGGCCTGTTCTCGACCGAACGCGCCGAGGTGTGGGCGATGGCCTATGCCGCCTGCGTGATCATCGGGTCGGTGTTGATCGCCGGCGGGGTGTACCTGCTGCACCGTAAGGACTCCCACGAGTTCTTCACTCGATGATTGGTTACGCTGACCCGACCATGAGCGCCCCCACCTCGTCCGGCCGTCCCCGCATCGTCGATCTCGGTTTCTGGTGCTTCATGGCCGGCGCGGTGATCATGATCGTCGGCGGATTGATGGCCGTGACCGCGACGTTCGAGGCAGCGCGCTCGGCGATCCCGGACACCGTCTCCGATGACCAGGTCCGCAGTTATCTGACCATCTACCGGGGCACCGGGTTCGGCGCGGTGCTGGGCGCGGGAGCCCTGGCGTTTCTCGCGGGACGCGCCCGCCGCGGCGACGCCCGGTTCCGGCTGGCCACGCTCGCGCTGACCTTCGCCGCCGTCGTCGTCATCGGGCTGCTCGCACTCGGGATCGGGGTGGCCCAACCGCTGATCCTGCTGGGCCTGCTGCCCGCGGTGATCGGCGCGCTGCTGTTCGTCCAACCGTCGGCGCGGGAGTGGTTCCAGCGGGACGGCGCATCGTGACCGGGCTACGCGCGCCCGAGGTGCTGTTCTCCGAGCAGGGCGCCAGCTGGCTGTGGGTGCTGGCCGGTCCCGCCGCGGGCGTCGCGATGGCGCTGATCCAGTACTCCGGCGGATACGGCATCCAGTGGGTCGTCCCGGTGCTGTTCCTCGTGCTCGTCTCGGGTTTCCTCGCGATCCAGGTCAAGGCCGCGCGCATCCACACGTCGGTGGAGTTGACGACCGAGTCGTTGCGCCAGGGCACAGAGCTCATCCGCACCGAGGAGATCGTCCGGATCTACCCCGAGGCCAGCGGTTCGGAGACGCCGAAGTGGCAGTACGCGCGCGCGCTCGGTGAGCTCACCGGCGTGCCGCGCGGGCGCACCGGTATCGGCGTCCGGTTGACGAACGACCGCACCGCTCAGGCGTGGGCCCGCAAGCATCACCAGTTGCGGGCGGCGCTGACGAATCTGGTGGAGGAGCGCATACCTCCCGAGCCGGCTCAGTGAGTCGTCGGCGCGCACTCGTCGAGCTCCTGCTCGGGGCGCTGGCGGCCGTGGGCTGTGTGGCGGCCTGGCTCGGCGCCGCCACCCCGGTGACCGTGGCCCCGGTGCTGCCGGGCGAACCGTCCACCTCGTCCTACACCTACTACGCGCCGATGCTCACACTGTCGCTGCTGCTGGCGACGCTCGCCGGGGTGCTCGTCGTCGTCGGCGTCACGCGGCTGCGCCGCACCTCCGCGAAATAGCATTCCGGGTCGTCAATTGCCCCCGAACCACAGCCGTGGTTGCACACTCGGCGACTCAGGACAGCAACTGTGGGTCTCGCCACATCCGCTTTGGTACAAAGTTCAAGATCTGTAACACTGTGTCCATGACCGAGTTGGCGGACAAGAACGGACATCTCGACGGTGCTGATACGGATGCGTTGCCGCTGGGGCCGCAGTCCCTGGTCTGGCGCTACTTCGGCGACAACCGCATGTATCTGATCGGCCCGCGTCCGGCGGTGCTGCAGAACATGCTGGCCGAACTGGGCCAGGGGGTGTACGACCACTCGACGTTCTTCGCCGATACCGCCGAGCGCCTCAAGCGCACCATCCCGCCGATCTTCAACACCGTCTACGGCTCTGACGACGAGAACGCCGGGCTGCAGGTCCGCGATTTCCACACCGACATCAAGGGCGTGATGCCCGGTCCCGACGGCGAAGAGGCCGGTCGCTACCACGCGCTCGACCCCGAGACGTACTTCTGGGCGCACGCCACGTTCGTCGAGCAGGTCTACTACTTCGCCGACACCTTCGTGAAGCGCCTGACCGACGCCGAGCGTGAGCAGATCTGGCTCGAGTCGAAGACCTGGTATCGCCGGTACGGGGTCAGCGACCGGGTGATGCCCGCGACCTACGCCGAGTTCGTGCAGTACTGGGATCGGATGATGGACCAGGTCGTCGTCGCGCACCCGACCGCGAAGTACGGGGTCGGCTATGTGACCAAGGGCTTCCCGAAGCCGAAGGCCGTCCACCCGCTCGTATGGCGGCTCGTGGCCCCCGTGTTCAACCCGCTGGCGGCGTTCCTGACCACCGGCGGCCTGCCGCCACGGGCCCGGATGCTGTTGGGGCTTCCGTGGAGCGACAAGCAGGAGCGCCGGTATCAGCGCTTCGCCGCGTTCTGGCGCTCGCGGCCGGTGAACTGGGTCTGGGATCGCCTGCCCATGACGGTGCGCTACAGCGGCTACGCCGTGAAGGGCTTCACCCGATCCGACCCGCGATCCGATGTCCGGGCCTGATCCGGCGTCCGAACAGATCCTCGACGCCGCCGTCGTCGAGTTCGAACGGCACGGCTTCCGCCGCGTCGCGCTCGAAGACGTCGCGCGCCGCGCCGGCGTGAGCCGCACGACGATCTACCGGCGCTTCGCCAACAAGGACCAACTCGTCGGCGCCGTGATCGAGCGCGAGAACGTCGCGCTGTTCAGCGACATCGCCACTGAGCTGAAACAGGCCGGCCCGCAGTCGAATTACTATGTCGAGGCGTTCACGCTGTCGATTCTGAAGTTCCGCGGACATCGCGTGCTGCACCGGATGATCACCGAGGAACCGGGCCTCGTGCTGGAGCTGGCGTCGCTGTACTACCGCGCGGCGATCGAGCGGATGGCGGAGGCGCTGCGGGTCATCTTCCCGCCCGGCTTCGCCGAGCGGATCGGCGCCGACGCCGTCGACGAACTCGCCGACACCATCCTGCGGTACGCGACGATGGTGCTGCTGCTGCCCAGCGCCCAACCGCTGGAGACGGCCGACGACATCCGTGCTTTCGCGCGCCGCCATTTCCTGCCGAGCCTTCCCGAAGCGCTGCGCTCGGTGCCCGCGTGACGGGGTGTTTCGCGCGTCACACTTTCGGGCAGCCCGAAAGTCATGACCACCAATGATCAGACCCAGCAACGTTCCACCGGGGACAAACCGGACGTCACACTCGACCACGTCACCGAAACCCCGGATCCGGACACCGACGAACGCACCGAGAAGCCCGAGATCACCGACGAGCACCGGGAAAAGGCCAAGGAGATGGCCAAGGCCTACTCTGACGACCTGCAGACCACCACGCTGCCCGGCAGCAGCGGGACCGTGTCGGGGACGTCGGTCACCGACTGGGTCGACGACGCGGACAAGGGCAAGATCGAGACCTCGGCCGACGAGGGCAACGTCGAGTACCGCAACACCGAGGAGTTCAAGAAGAAGCTGGAGGGCTGACCGGGGTCGACCGGCGCGCCGCCGGGAGCGGTTGCCTAGTCTGAGAGCCGTGACAGCGCTGGAGAGCATCGCGCCCGCCTTCGTCGACATGGCTCACTCGATCGTGTGGGCATCTGTTGCCACCGTCGACGCCGTCGGCAGACCGCGCACCCGCATCCTGCACCCGATCTGGGAGTGGGACGGCACGGACCTCTTCGGATGGATCGCGACGGTCCCGACTCCGCTCAAACGCGCTCACCTGGCCGCGCATCCCGACGTGTCGGTGAGTTACTGGACCACCACCCAGGACACGTGTTCGGCCGAATGCCTCGTCGAGTGGTACACCGACGACGACACCTGCGCCCAGGTATGGGACAAGTTCGCGACGGGCCCGGCACCTGTCGGCTACGACCCGCGCATCATCCCGATGTGGAAGGACGGTCCGACCTCGCACGAGTTCGCCGTCCTGCGGCTGGCGCCGTACCGGCTGCGGGTGATGCCGGGTGCGGTGATGATGCGCGGTGAAGGTGCCCCGCTGATGTGGAGTGACCACAGTGGTCGCCGGGACTGAGCCCGGCGTCGGGCATCTGCCGCTGGCGCCGAAGAACCCGCTTCCGTACCGGCGACTGCTCACGCTGGTGCGCGCGCTCGACACCGGCCAGCTGCAGGTCCGGGCCGCCGGCGGGCCGATCACCCGGGTTCAGGTCGCGCCGCGCTGGCTGTTCCCCCCGTTCGTCGCCGTGTTCTCCCCCCGAGGTGTGCGCGACGTCCTTGGCCGCAACGATGCGTTCTCCGAACGGTGCATCGTCCACGAGGAAGTTCGGGACATGGCCGGCGACAGCCTGTTCGTGCTGCCCAACGAGCCGTGGCGACCGCGCAAACGCGCGCTGCAACCGGTGTTCACCCCGCAGAACGTGCGCAGGTTCGGCGGCCACATGTCGCGCGCCGCCGAGGTCTTCGTCGACGCCTGGCGCGACGGTGGCGACGTCGATCTCGATCTCGAATGCCGCCGCATCACCATGCAGTCGCTGGGGCGCTCGGTGCTCGGCGTGGATCTCAACGAGAGCGCCGACGTGATCGCCGAGCACATGCACGTCGCGTCCTCGTACACCGCCGACCGCGCCCTGCGCCCGGTGCGCGCCCCGCGCTGGCTGCCGACGCCGGCCCGCCGACGGGCCGCCCACGCCGTCGCCGAGATGCGGCAGGTCGCCGCGGACATGCTGCAGGTCTGCCGTGACGACCCGGACCGCGACGCCCCGCTGGTGCGCGCGTTGATGGACGCCAGGGATCCCGAGACCGGTATGGCGTTGTCGGACGACGACATCTGCAACGATCTGCTGATCTTCATGCTCGCCGGTCACGACACCACGGCGACCGCGCTGACCTACGCGCTGTGGGTTCTCGGGCACCATCCCGACGTCCAGGATCGCGTCGCCGCCGAGGCGGCCGCGCTCGGGCGGCGTGAACTCGAGCCCGGCGACGTGCCGCACCTGAAGTACACGACGCAGGTGTTGCTCGAGGCGCTGCGGTTGTGCCCGCCCGCCGCCGGGGTGGGACGGATGGCGGTCCGCGACATCGACGTCGACGGCCACCGGGTGCAGGCGGGAACCCTGGTGGCGGTGGGCATCTACGCGCTGCACCGGGATCCCGAGATCTGGCCGGACCCGGACAGATTCGACCCCGACCGCTTCAGCCCCGAGCAGACCGCGCAGCGCGACCGCTGGCATTTCCTGCCGTTCGCCGGTGGTGCGCGCTCGTGCATCGGAGAGCACTTCGCCCGGCTGGAGACGACGCTGGCGTTGGCGACGATCGTCCGCAGCATGCGAGTCACGTCTTCTGACAACGACTTTCCCGTGGATGTGCCGTTCACGACCGTCGCGCACGGACCGATCCCGGCGCACCTGACACCGCGCTGATCTCCCCGCGCCGATTTCGACATGCGGATGACGGCCGGATGAACGAGACTCTCACCATCGTGGTGACATCCCCTGGGGGGCGGACCCACCGGCGCAGCGTCGCGCGTTCCATTCCGGCCTCTTCAGTGAATCAGGATGTTCTCCGTGACCTCGCTCGATACCCCCTCGGCGCCGACCGGCCCCGGCTCTGGCTCCGGGAATGGCATGCACGATCTCGAAGCCGAACTGACCGTCATCCCCGAGTCCGCCAAGACCACCGATCTGCGGGGTCAGTTCTGGATCTGGGCCGGCGTCAACATCGCGCCGATCAACTGGATCCTGGGAGCGCTCGGCGTCACGATGGGGCTCGGTCTGTTCGAGACCATCGCCGTGCTGGTGGTGGGCAACGCCATCGGCATGTCGCTGTTCGGCACGTTCGTGGTGATCGGTCAGAAGACCGGCGTCACCGGGATGGTGTTGTCGCGCATGGTGTTCGGCCGCCGCGGCGCCTACGTGCCGGCCGCCGTGCAGGCCGCGCTGTGTATCGGCTGGTGTGCCGTCAACACCTGGATCGTGCTCGATCTGGTGATGGCCCTGCTCGGGCGCATCGGCCTTGTCGATCCCGAGCTCAGCAACCACGCGGCGCGCATCGTCGTCGCCGGCATCATCATGACCACCCAGGTGGTCATCGCCTGGTTCGGGTACCGGCTGATCGCGGCCTTCGAACGCTGGACGGTGCCGCCGACGGTCGCGGTGCTCGTCGCGATGACGGCCGTGGCCTGGTTCGGTCTCGACGTCGACTGGGGCTACACCGGTGACGCCGCGCTGACCGGCGCCGAGCACTTCACCGCGATCACCGCGGTCATGACGGCGATCGGAATCGGTTGGGGCATCACGTGGTTGGGCTACGCCGGAGACTACTCCCGGTTCGTGTCGTCCTCGGTGCCGGCGCGGAAACTGTTCGCGGCCAGCGCACTCGGGCAGTTCATCCCGGTCGTGTGGCTCGGCGCTCTGGGCGCGACCCTGGCCACGCTGAGCGCCTCGTCGGACCCGGGCGAGATCATCGTCGACGCCTACGGCGTGCTCGCGATCCCGGTCCTGCTCCTCGTCGTGCACGGCCCCCTGGCCACCAACATCCTCAACATCTACACCTGTGCGGTCTCCACCCAGGCCCTCGACATCCACGTCAACCGCCGCGTGCTCAACATCGTGATCGGCGTGGTCGCGATGGCGTGGGTGGTCTACTTCGTCCTCAACGGCGACTTCGCCGCGACGATCGACGCGTGGCTGGTCGGCATCGTCGGCTGGCTGGCGCCGTGGGCCGCGGTGATGCTGGTCCACTGGTTCGGGGTCGCGCGTCGTCAGGTCGATCCTGCGACGTTGCTCACCCCGCCCAACGAGTCGACCCTGCCCGCGGTGCGCCCCAGCGCGCTGATCTCGCTGGCGGTCGGGATCGTGTTCACCTGGCTGTTCATGTACGGGATGGTGCCGATGATGCAGGGCCCGATCGCGGTCGCCCTCGGCGGTGTCGACCTGTCCTGGCTCGCCGGGGGCCTGGCCGCCGGCTCGCTGTACGCGGCTCTGGAGATCCCGAAGGCCCGCCGGGCGTGAGGCGAGTGGCGCAGGTCACCGGCGGGACGGGGCTCCACTACACCCTGTAGTTGGAGGTTCCTCATCCGGCTGGGACACTGGTCGGCATGAGCACAACCGAGGAGTCCGCGAAGCTGTTCGCCGACGCGTCCTCTGTGATCCCGGGCGGGGTGAACTCCCCGGTCCGCGCGTTCAACTCCGTCGGCGGGACGCCGCGCTTCATCACCTCCGCCAAGGGTTGCCGGCTCACCGACGTCGACGGCAATCAGTACGTGGACCTGGTGTGTTCGTGGGGGCCGATGATCCTGGGACACGCCCACCCGGCCGTTGTGGAGGCGGTGCAGCGGGTAGCCGCCCACGGGCTGTCCTTCGGCGCGCCGACGCCGTCGGAGTCCGAACTGGCCCGCGAGATCATCGACCGGGTCGCTCCCGTCGAACGGGTCCGGCTGGTGAACTCCGGCACCGAGGCCACCATGAGCGCGATCCGGCTGGCCCGGGGATTCACCGGGCGCGCCAAGATCGTGAAGTTCTCCGGCTGCTACCACGGGCACAGCGACGCGCTGCTGGCCGACGCGGGCTCCGGGGTCGCGACGCTGGGTCTGCCGTCGTCGCCGGGTGTCACGGGTGCCGCCGCGGCCGACACCCTCGTGCTGCCGTACAACAACGTCGCCGCGGTCGAGGAGATCTTCGCGCAGTTCGGCGACGAGATCGCCTGCGTCATCACCGAGGCCAGCCCGGGCAACATGGGCACGGTGCCGCCGCTGCCCGGCTTCAACGCCGCGCTGCGCCGCATCACCGCCGCGCACGGCGCCCTGCTGATCGTCGACGAGGTGATGACGGGTTTCCGGGTCAGCCGCTCCGGCTGGTACGGCCTCGATCCGGTCGACGCCGACCTGTTCACGTTCGGCAAGGTGATGAGCGGCGGCCTGCCCGCCGCGGCGTTCGGCGGCACGGCCGAGGTGATGGGACGGCTGGCCCCGCTGGGTCCGGTGTATCAGGCGGGCACGCTGTCGGGAAACCCCGTCGCGATGGCCGCCGGCCTGGCGACGCTGCGGGCGGCGGACGACGCCGCGTACGCGAAGCTCGACGCCAACGCCGACCGCCTCGTCGGGCTGATCGGCGATGCGCTCACCGAAGCCGGTGTCACACACCAGATTCCGCGGGCGGGCAACATGTTCAGCGTGTTCTTCGGTGGTGATCCCGTCACCGACTTCGCCTCCGCGAAGGCCACCGAGACGTGGCGGTTTCCGGCGTTCTTCCATGCGCTGCTCGATGCCGGCATCTACCCGCCGCCGAGCGCCTACGAGGCCTGGTTCGTGTCGACGGCTCTCGATGACGAGGCATTCGACCAGATCGCGGACGCGCTGCCCGGCGCGGCCCGTGCCGCAGCGCAGGCCGCCGCATGACCGATCAGACGCCCGGCGCCGGAGGCGCCAATCAGACGCCCGGCGCCGGAGGTGCCAATCAGACGCCCGGCGCCGGAGGTGCCAATCAGACGCCCGGCGCCGGAGGTGCCAATCAGACGATCGTGCACGTCATGCGCCACGGCGAGGTGCACAACCCGGAGAAGATCCTGTACGGGCGGCTGCCGGACTATCACCTGTCCGACCGCGGTCAGGCGCAGGCGAGAAGGGTGGCCGAGTGGCTGGGCTCGCGCGACATCACCCACGTGGTGGCCTCGCCGCTGGAACGCGCCCAGGAGACCGCCGCCCCGATCGCCGCGGCGCACGGGTTGACCGTCAGCACCGACGACGAGCTGATCGAATCCGAGAACATCTTTCAGGGGCAACGGGTTTCACCGGGAGACGGCGCGCTGCGCGACCCGCGCAACTGGTGGCACCTGCGCAACCCCCGCACGCCGTCCTGGGGTGAGCCGTACAGCCACATCGCGGCACGCATGAAGCGGGCGGTGTTGCGCGCACGCGAGGCCGCCCACGGTCACGAAGCGGTATGTGTCAGTCATCAGCTGCCGGTGGAGACGCTGCGCCGGGCGATGACCGACAGGCCGCTGCACCACTTCCCGACCCGGCGCATGTGCAACCTGGCGTCGGTGACGTCCTTCTATTTCCATGACGGGGTCTGTGTCGGCTGGGGGTATTCGGAGTTGGCCGGGCAGTGAACCGTGTGGTGGCCTTCGGGCGCACGCTGATGGCAGCGTGCGCGGCCACTGCTGTCTTCGCCGGGTGCGCCACAGGCAGCGATGCCGTCGCCCAGGGCGGCACCTTCGAGTTCGTCGCTCCCGGTGGGCAGACCGACATCTTTTACGACCCGCCGCAGGAGCGCGGCACGCCGGGCCCGCTGTCGGGACCGGACCTGATGGACACCGACAGGACCATCTCCCTCGACGACTTCGCCGGCAAGGTCGTGGTGATCAACGTGTGGGGGCAGTGGTGCGGACCGTGCCGCACCGAGATCACCGAGCTGCAGAAGGTCTATGACGCCACCCGCGACAGGGGTGTGGCATTCCTCGGAATCGATGTGCGGGACAACAACATCGACGCCCCGCGGGATTTCATCATCGACCGGGCGATCACCTTCCCGTCGATCTACGACCCCCCGATGCGCACCATGATCGCGTTCGGCGGCCGGTACCCGACCACGGTGATCCCGTCGACGGTCGTGCTGGACCGCGAGCACCGGGTCGCGGCGGTGTTCCTGCGGGAGCTGCTCGCCCAGGACTTGCAGCCGGTCGTCGAGCGGTTGGCGGCCGAGCAGTGAACGTCGACCAGATCGACCAGCTGACCGCGTCCGGCCCCTTGCTGCTGGCCATGGGTCTGGCGGCGCTGGCGGGTCTGGTGTCGTTCGCGTCGCCGTGTGTGGTGCCGTTGGTGCCCGGCTATCTGTCGTATCTGGCCGCGGTCGTCGGTGTCGACGACGGCAACGCCGGATCCGGGGCGGTGGCCGTCAAGGGTGCCCGGCTGCGCGTGGCGGGTGCGGCGGCGCTGTTCGTCGCGGGGTTCACCGTGGTGTTCCTGCTCGGCACCGTCGCGGTGCTCGGTATGACGACCACGCTGATCACCAATCAGCTTCTGCTGCAACGCATCGGCGGCGTCATCACGATACTGATGGGTCTGGTGTTCATCGGCCTGGTCCCGGTGCTGCAGCGCGACACCAGGTTCACCCCGCGTCGCATCTCCACCGTCGGCGGGGCGCCGCTGCTGGGCGCGGTGTTCGCGCTGGGCTGGACCCCGTGCCTGGGGCCGACGCTGACCGGTGTGATCGCGGTGGCCTCGGCGACCGAGGGCAGCAACGTGGCCCGCGGCGTGGTGCTGGTGATCGCCTACTGCCTCGGCCTCGGAATTCCGTTCGTGTTGCTCGCGTTCGGTTCGGCGCGGGCCGTCGCGGGTCTCGGCTGGCTGCGCCGCAACACCCGCACCATCCAGATCCTGGGCGGGGTGTTGATGATCCTCGTCGGCGCCGCGCTCGTCACCGGTCTGTGGAACGAGTTCGTGTCGTGGGTGCGCGACGCGTTCGTCAGCGACGTGAGGCTCCCGATCTGATGGTCACCACCACCCCGCGAGAAGACACAAACTCGCGCAACACGCCGCCGACACGCCCGATTACGCGTCTGCTCGCGCTGGTGCGCAACACGTGGCGGACCCTGACGTCCATGGGCACCGCCCTGGTGCTGCTGTTCCTGCTCGCGCTCGCCGCGATCCCGGGCGCCCTGCTGCCGCAGCGCAGCCTCAACGAGAGCAAGGTCGCCGAGTACATCGCCGAGCATCCGACGCTCGGCCCGTGGCTGGACCGCGTCCAGGCGTTCGACGTCTTCTCCAGCTTCTGGTTCACCTCGATCTACGTGCTGCTGTTCGTGTCGCTGGTGGGATGCCTGACGCCGCGACTGTTCGAGCATTTCCGCAGCCTGCGCGCGACACCCGTCCCGGCCCCCCGCAACCTGAGCCGGCTCCCCAAGCACCACAGCGCCGACGTGCCCTGCGCCGACGTCGACGCCGCCGCGACGGCTGTCGACGGCCAACTCCGCGGGTGGCGCCGCACCACCCGGCGCGACGGTGAGGCCACAGAAATCTCCGCGGAGAAGGGGTATCTGCGCGAGTTCGGCAACATCGTCTTCCACTTCTCGCTACTCGGTCTGCTCGTCGCGATCGCCGCCGGCAAGCTGTTCAGCTACGAGGGCAACGTCATCGTCATCGCCAACGGCGGGCCGGGCTTCTGCACCGCGTCGCCGGCGGCGTTCGACTCGTTCCGCGCCGGCAACACCGTCGACGGCACCTCGCTGTATCCGATGTGCATCCAGGTCGACGACTTCGACGCCACCTATCTGGACAACGGCCAGGCCGTCGGATTCCAGGCCAACATCAGGTACCAGGCGGACGACGACCTGACCACCGGGACGTGGCAGCCGTACCTGCTGAAGGTCAACGAGCCGCTGCGCGTCGGCGGGGACCGCGTCTACCTGCAGGGCCACGGTTACGCCCCGACGTTCACCGTGACGTTCCCCGACGGGCAGACCCGCACCCAGACGCTGCAGTGGCGACCCGACGACCAGTTCACGTTCCTGTCCTCGGGCGCGATGCGGTTCGATCCGCCCGCGGGTACCTACCCCGACGAAGACGAACGCCGCGACAATCAGATCGCGATCCAGGGTCTGTTCGCCCCGACCGCGCTGCTGCACGGCGCACTGCTGTCGTCGCGCTTCCCCGAGATGCAGGATCCGGCGGTCGCCATCGACATCTACAAGGGCGACACCGGCCTGGACACCGGCCGGCCGCAGTCGGTCTTCTCCCTCGACGAGCGCATGATCGGGCAGGGGCGCCTGGAGAAGATGGCCCGGGTGAACCTGAAGGTCGGGGAAGACACCCGTCTGGCCGACGGCACCGTCGTGCGGTTCGACGGGGCGGAGCAGTTCGTGAACCTGCAGGTGTCCCACGATCCCGCCCAGATCTGGGTGCTGGTCTTCTCGATGACGATGATGGGCGGACTGCTCGTGTCGCTGATCGTCCGGCGGCGACGAGTCTGGGTGCGGTTGACCCCGGGACCGGCAGGTACGGTGAACGTCGAGCTGGGTGGCCTGGCCCGCACCGACAACTCGGGATGGGGCGACGAGTTCGAGCGGCTGACGGAACGGCTGCTCACCGCAGTCGAGTCGGCCACGCCGGCGGAGAAAGCGAAGAAAGCGGATCATTCATGAGTACGACCATCGACCTGGATCTGGCCCGTTACTCCGATTGGGCGTTCACGTCGTCGGTGCTGGTCCTTGTCGCCGCGCTGTTGTTGTTCGCCGTCGAACTGGCCTACAGCCGCAGTCGCAAGGTGGAGGACCGCGAATTGGTCGGCGCCGCTTCGGGCCGGGTGTCGGGTGACAGCTCCGCGCCCGGGGTCGTCGTCGATGCGCCTCGGCGCTCGATGGACGAGCGGCTCGGCGCGGCGGGCATGTCGCTGACGTATGTCGGGATCGCGTTGCTGCTGGCGTGCATCGTGCTGCGTGGCCTGTCCACGTCGCGGGTGCCGTGGGGCAACATGTACGAGTTCATCAACCTGACGTGTTTCTGCGGTCTGGTCGCCGCGGCGTGGGTGCTGCGCAAGCCCCAGTACCGGTCGCTGTGGGTGTTCGTCCTGGTGCCCGTGCTGATCCTGCTGACGGTGTCGGGCAAGTGGCTGTACTCGCATGCCGCGCCGGTGATGCCCGCGCTGCAGTCCTACTGGCTGCCGATCCACGTGTCGGTGGTGAGCCTCGGGTCCGGGGTGTTCCTGGTGGCGGGCGTGGCCAGCATCCTGTTCCTGGTGAAGATGTCGCGGCTGGCCGACCGCGACGACGCGATCGGCCGGATCGTGGCGAAACTGCCCGACGGTCAGACGTTGGATCGGATCGCCTACCGCACAACGATCTTCGCATTCCCGGTGTTCGGTTTCGGGGTGATCTTCGGCGCCATCTGGGCCGAGGAGGCGTGGGGCCGCTACTGGGGCTGGGACCCGAAGGAGACGGTGTCGTTCATCGCGTGGGTGGTCTATGCGGCGTACCTGCACGCGCGGTCGACGGCGGGGTGGCGCGACCGTAAGGCCGCGTGGATCAACATCGCCGGGTTCGTCGCGATGGTGTTCAACCTGTTCTTCATCAACTTGGTGACGGTGGGCCTGCACTCCTATGCAGGCGTCGGGTAGCCGATGAGCTTTCGGGCGCAGCAACGGTTCTCGGATCCGATGGCGCCGGTGCCCGCCGAGTGGACGGCGCCGACACCCCCGGAGGGCGTCGTGCCCGTCGTCGCCGCGGCCACCCCGTCCACCGAACTTGTGCCGTATCGCGAACTGTCGACGGTCGCGCTGCTGGGGGCGCTCCCGAAGGCCCCGTCGGCGGGCTGGCGCAAATGGGTGTACCGGGCGTCCGGCCGGTTGATCAATCCCGGCGAGAGCCCGAAGGTGATCCGGCACGACGACCTGCTGGTGCGGATGCAGCAGCCACTGCAGGGCTGCTATCGGGTCGCGATGCTCTCGCAGAAGGGCGGGGTCGGCAAGACCACGATCACCGCAACCCTCGGCGCGACGTTCGCCGGCGCGCGCGGCGACCGCGTGATCGCCGTGGACGCGAACCCCGACCGCGGCACGCTGAGCCAGAAGGTGCCGGTGCAGACTCCGGCGACGGTGCGGCATCTGCTGCGCGATGCGGAGGGTGTCTCGGCCTACAGCGATGTGCGCCGGTACACCTCGCAGGGGCCCAGCCGGCTTGAGGTGTTGGCGTCGGAGAGCGATCCCGCGGTGTCGGAGGCGTTCTCGGCGACCGACTACGTCCGCGCGCTGAACATCCTCGAGCGCTTCTACAGCATGGTGCTCACCGACTGCGGCACCGGCATGCTGCACTCGGCGATGTCGGCGGTCATCGACAAGGCGGACGTTCTGGTCGTGATCAGCTCGGGATCGGCGGACGGCGCGCGCAGCGCGTCGGCGACGCTGGACTGGCTCGACGCCCACGGCCACGACGACATGGTGCGCAACTCGATCGCGGTCATCAACGGGGTGCGGCCCCGGGGCCGTCGGGGGACGAGCCGGGGCACCGCGAAGGTCGACCTGGACAAGATCGTCGACCATTTCACGAGACGGTGCCGCGCCGTGTGTCAGGTGCCGTTCGATACCCACCTGGAGGAGGGCGCCGAGATCAGCCTTGAGCGACTGCGCCCGCAGACGCGGGAGTCCCTGCTGGAGTTGGCGGCTGCGGTGGCCGACGGATTTCCCGGGGCACGCAGTCGGTCCGACCCGGCCGATTGACACCGGGTCTCGCGGTCACTTCTCGTCAGGACCTGGGCTGGTCGTCGCGCGGATTGATCCGCCGCAGGAACTCGGGATCGTCGTCCGGCCCGATCGTCCGGGTGCGCGGTCTGTTCGCGTTCATCCGGATCACCCGCCAGCCGACGTAGACCAGTCCGGCCAAGACGAGAACAAGGAGCAAATACGCCACTCAAAACCTCCTTCCTGCCAATATACGCGTCGGCGCTAGGCTCGGATTCGTGTCTGACGACCCGCGACCCGGCTCCCGGTTGTATCTCGATGTGCTCGCCTACGTGGCGGCGCGACTTGTCCTCGTCGCCGCGGTGGCGGCCGCCGTGCTCGGTATCGGCCATCTGATCGGAATTCGCGATTTCCCCGTCGTGGTGGCTTTGCTGTTCGCGATCGTGGTGGCGTTGCCGCTGGGAATCTGGTTGTTCAGCCCGCTTCGCCGGCGCGCCAATGCCAGCATCGCGGCGATCGACGAACGCCGCCGCCGGGACCGTGAGCAACTGCAGGAGCGGCTGCGTGGCGGTGCCGGTAAGCCTGCGCCGAAGTCCGATCCGAAACGTCGGGACGGCTGAATGCGCATGTACTTTTCGTAATTTGGCGGCGTAGCTGAGGTGTGTTCTGGGTAACACTCGGTACATGACTGATCCGCAGGTCATGAACCGTCCTCGTGGTCTGACCGACCACAGAGCCCTCAGTAGCCCCGGCCGCGCGGGAGCGCACCGGCTCTACCGCCGCTGGATCCACGAACTGTGGTCCGGGCGCCGTGTCGCCGAGCAGTTGGTGTCGCCCGATTTCGTCGGCCATCTGCCCAACCGCGAGATTCGCGGGCCCGCGGGGCTGCAGGCCGAGGTCGACCGGACCCATCTGACGTTGAAGGAGTTGTCCTTCGTCGTCGACGTCGGGCCGATCGTGGACGGTGACATGGTCGCGGCGCGCTGGATCGCCACTGGGGCCGGCCGCAACGGTCCGGTGCGCTACACGGGCAATGACCTGCTGCGGATCGCGAACGGCAAGGTCGTCGAGTACTGGTCGGGGACCTCGCGCGCCTAACCGGCGGCGTCCCGGAGGAGTTGGCGCAGGGCCGCCAGCGGGTCTTCACCGATATCGAGGCGACGTTCGTCCGGCCGCGGCTGATCGGCGCCGGCAGGCGGGGGAGCCGTCGGCGCGACGGGTGCGGCCGGTGGCGGCGGGGACGGTGGTGCGAGGGGTGCCACCGTCCCCAGCGCGTCGATCTTGGCCTGGACCCGCGCAGCGGCATCGGCACGGACCGCGCGCCGCTGCGGATCGGGATCGTCGTTGCCGGAGAAGCACGCAGGCGGTGCCTCGGCGATCACGGTCAGCGCTTCCTCGTAGCGTTGTCTGGCGTCGTCCAGTCGCGCCTCCCACGCGTCGATGTCACCGCGCCGCTCGCGGACCAGTTCCAGATTGATCCGCACCGGACAGGAACGGCTGTCGTCGGTGGTCTCTAGCGCCGCGGTGAACTGCATGTCGGCGACGTCGAGTCGATCCTGGAGCACCGCGAGGACGCCCGCGGCGACGGTCGCGTTCGCCGGCTCGATCATGTTGGCGACCTGCAGCAGCGACACGTCGTCGGACAGGGCGCCGATGTCGCCGGACGCGTAGTGCTGTTGGGCCGCACCGCCGACGACGACTACCGAGATCAGCTTGACGGCCAGCAGCGTGACCAGCACGGCGGGCACCGCGGAGAACAGCAGCAGGCGGCGCCGCAGACGGATGCGCGCGGGTGGGCGGGTCATGACGGGGCCTGCCGGCGGACGGCGCGGGTACGGTGCAGATCCCTGGTGGTCAGGTAGATCTCGACGAGAAGCAGCGCGGTGGCGAGCATCGTCAGCACCCAGTACAGCTCGGTGGGCTGCGGCGCAGTCGCCGGATCCGTCGCGGTGGCGGTTCCCGATGCAGGCGCGCGGTCGGAGGGGAGTTCGGCGCCGTCGCGGCGCGGCACGTAGGGCAGCCCCAGCTGCCCGGCGATCTCACGCAGCCTGGCCTCGCCGGGTCCGGTGCCGTAGCCCAGAACCGCGCCGTCGTCGATCCGCGGGGTGTCGAAGACGCCCTGCGGCACCGTGGACTCACCCGCCCCCGAACCGAGGTAGTAGACCAGATTCTCGGCTTGTGGAAACTGCTGTCCTGCTGAAATCAGTTGATAGCGAAGGACATTGGCTGCCGCGGCAGCGTTGACTTCGGTGCTGTCGATGCCCGGATGCGGCGTCAGCGCGTCGACGGCGGGTTGCAGACTCCACGCGTCCGCCGACAGCGGCCAGTCGATCGAGGGACGCGCAGCGAACCCGATGATCGCGAACCGCGCGTCGGGGTGGGCCCGGATCACCTCCTCGATGTCGGAGCGCATGGCCGTGATCCGCGGAGCGTCTCCGAAGTCCGGGATGGCCGAGTCGGACGACCGATCGACGAGGAAGTAGATGTTGGCGCCCGCCTGCGGGCGTTGCGCGTTCTGTTCTCCGGCAGCGGATCCGGTGACGGGCCGCGCCGCGGCGAGCACGAGGAGGAGCAGCGCGACGGTGGTGACCGCCCACCGGGCCACCGACGTGCGGCCCGCCCTCGCCGCCGGCAGGAGTGCGACCGCGCGCAGCGCGAGAAGTGTTGCGGCGGCGACCGCGAGCACGATTCCCGGCATCACCGGATCGAACGTCATCGGCGCACCGCCAACAGCGAGACCGCCAGCAGGGCAGATAGTGCCAGCGCGACGATCAGGGCGACGACGGGTGAGTCCTCACGGACGTCGATCCCCTCGGGCGGTGCGGCCGCGGCGGCGCGGATCGCGTCGAGTTGCCCGTCGACCCTGGCTGGGTCGAATCGGAAGAACTGCCCGCCGGTCTCGCCGACCGCCGCGCTCAGCGCCCCGGTGTCGCGGCCGGGTGTCGCGATCGCGCTGATCTGCACCCCGGCGCGGCGCGCCATCTCGACGGTCTCGGCGTCGGTGTAGAGCGACGGCCGGGTGTCGCCGGGAGCTCGCAGCGAGCCGGGGCCCACGTAGATCAGCGACCGGCGCGTCGTCGATTCGTTCTCGAAATCCGGGAATCCGGTGAGGCACAACGCCAGGACGTCGGCGACGGTGGGGGAGTAGTCGGCATAGGTCACCGATGAGGCGAACGTCGGTGCGGCGGGCGAGTTCCGGGCGAAGTCGCCGAGGCGGCCCGCGGCGAACTGATGGTCGCGGGTCAACGGGATGAGCCGCCGGTTCGACGATGTCAGGCCGATCCGCTCGGCGCCGTACGTCGGGGCCTGGCGCGCGAAGTAGCGGAGGAAGTCCGACGTCGCCGGCTCGTCGACGGGAGATCCGGCGCACAGCATGATGTCCTGGCGCGCGACAGCACCCGCCTCATCGCGACGGGGTTCGCTCGGCCGGGCGCTGACGAGGGCGGTGGTGCCGCACAGCAGGATGAGCAGGGTCAGCGTCACGACCGCGGCGCGCGTCTGGCGGCGTAGCACGGCCCGGTATTCGGGCAGCCTGGTCAACCGGTCGGTGTTGGCCAGCGGAAGCCGGCGGTCCTGGTTCCCGGTGACGGGCAGCAGGATCGCCACCGCGATCACCAGCACGACGGCGCCGGCTCCGAGGGCCGCGACCGGCCACCACGTCAGGTCCATGAGCGGATCAACTCTTCGGTCGCGTCACCGAGTGACCCGACATCGACTGTGGACGCGCGGTCGAACTGCGCGCTGCCCAGCGACTCGAGAAGCGGTGCGGCGGCGGCGAGGTCGCTCGCGGCGATGGCCCGCACCTGCATGTACTGCGCGCGGACACCCGTCGCCTGGTGCAGGAAACTGCGCAGCGTGCGGCTGAGGTCGGCCCCGGCCTGCTCGGCGGTGATCTCACCGCTGCGGTGGCGGTCGGTGATGTCGCGGGCGGTTCCCGCGAAGCGCCTGCGCAGCATGCGCGCGTGGGCGTCCTCGACGCCGGGGATGCGGCGTAGCCGGTCTGACGGCATGGTCGCGACGAAAACCGCGGTGTACCAGAGGATCACGGCACCAAGCAGGGCGATGCCGAGCCACAGCCAGATCGCGGAGTACCCCGGCGGTCCGCTGACGAACTCCAGTAGATCATCCGGCACGGGACCACACCCGCGTCATCTCGCCGACCGCCCGCCGGATCTGCCCGGATCCGGTGATGGTGGCGCGTGGGACACCGCGTGCCACCAGAAGTTTGGCTCAGGCGCTCGGCGCGCCGCAGCTCGGCCCGCTCGTAGGCGGCGACGACCCGCGGGTCGGTCGCGGCGCTGCCCAGCACCGGGCGTCCGGTGGCGACGTCGTACGCGCCGTCCTTGACGCCGGCCGCGGGCATGTCGGTGACCATCGCCCACATCACGTCGTGTCGAGACGTCAACCGCGCCACGGCGTCTTCGAGTCGGCTGTCGGTGTCGGGTTCGTCGGAGACCACCACGATCAGCATCGGATGGCGGTAGTGCGTTGCCACATAGGTCAATTGGCAGACGATGTCGCTGGGTCCGTGACGCCCCGCGTGGCCGTGGTAGCCGGCCAGCATGCTCTCGATGTGGTTCTCGCCGCGACTCTGGCGGACCCGCAGGCTGCCTCGGGCATCTCCGTACACCATCCCGATCTGGTCGGAACGGCCCAGCGTGATCAGCCCCACCGCGCCCAGGACGTGCAGCGCCACATCGCTTTTGCGTTCACCGTCGGCGGCCAGTGCCGCCATGTTGCGTCCGGTGTCGGCGACCAGCAGCACCTTGTGGTGCTTCTCGGAGACGAACCTCTTGATCAGGACACTCCCGGAGCGCGCCGAGGCCTTCCAGTCGATGTCGCGCACGTCGTCGCCAGGCACGTAGGGTCGCAGCTCGTCGAATTCCAGGCTGCGCGTGTGCAGCAACGCGTGACGGCCGCCCTCCAGCATGCCCCGGGTGTCGGTGCCGAAATGCGCCCTGGCGCGGTTGAGATGCGTGCCCAATCTGTGCCGCCGCTCAGGGCACCCGCACCGCGTGCAGCACTGCGTCGATCACCCTGTTCGGGGTGACGCCGGCACTGGCCGCCTCGAAGCCGAGGATCAGCCGGTGCTGCAGTACCCGGTGCGCGAGATCGGCGATGTCCGAAGGGATCACGTGGTCGCGGCCGGACAGCACCGCCAACGCCCGCGCCGCGGTGCACAGCGCGATCGTCGCGCGCGGGCTCGCCCCGTACTCGACCATGCGGGCCAGTTGGCTGGGCAGGTGGTTGCCCGGGTCCCGGGTGACCCCGACCAGCCGGCTTGCGTAGAGCATGAGGTCGCGGCTCATGTAGACGTCGCGGGTGATCCGCTGCAGCCGGCGGACGTCGTCGAGGCCGACGACGGGGCTGCTGCGGTGATCCTTGTCGTAGAGCCCGGCGTCGCGGCGCGACATCATGTCGACCTCCTGCTCGGGCGACGGATACCGCACGATCTCCTTGAGTAGGAAGCGGTCGGTCTGCGCCTCGGACAGCGCGTAGGTGCCCTCCTGGTCGACGGGGTTCTGGGTGGCGATCACCAGGAACGGTTCGGGGATCGGGTAGACCGTGCCCGCGATGGTGGTCTGGCGTTCCTCCATCGCTTCGAGCATCGCGCTCTGGGTTTTGGCGCTGGAGCGGTTGATCTCGTCGAGCAGCACGACGTTCGCGTGGACCGGTCCGAGCTGGGTGACGAATGCGGTGGTCGTCGCGTCGTAGACCTGGGTGCCGATGATGTCGCTGGGCAGCAGGTCGGGGGTGCACTGGATGCGGCGGAACTCGCCGTCGATCGACTCGGCGATCACCCGCGCCGCGGTGGTCTTGGCCAGTCCCGGCACGCTTTCGAGCAGGATGTGCCCGCCGGTGAGCAGGCCGATCAGCAGCGTCTCGCGCAGGTGCTCCTGGCCGACGACCTTCGCCGAGAACGCTTCGGACAGCGCCGCGACGACCCGCTGCGCTTCACGGGCGTCGTCGGACTCGCGGGGCATGGGGGCGGCGGTCATCCCGCGCTATGTACCACGCGATTCGGGCCCGCAAACAGCCGTCGTCAGCCGAGGATCAGCGCTGCGGCCACCACGACCGCCCACACCAGCATCGTCAGGCCGGTGTCCTTGAGCACCGGGATCAGGTCCTTGCCGCCCTGTCCGCTGCGCACCGGTCCGGCCGCACGCAGGGCGAGCGGCAGCGCGAGCAGGCCGGCCGCGCACCACGGCGTCGCGGCGATCAGGACCAGCGTCAGCACGAACGGGATCGCCGTCAGCACGGTGAACAGCACCCGTGTTTTCGCGTCGCCGAGCCGTACGGCCAGCGTGATCTTGCCCGACTCCGCGTCGGTGGGGATGTCGCGCAGATTGTTGGCGACCAGGACCGCCGACGACAGGCAGCCGATGGCCACGGCCAGCGTCAGCCCGACCCAGTCCACCCGCAACGCCTGCGTGTACTGGGTGCCGAGCACCGCGACGAGGCCGAAGAACACGAACACCGCGACCTCGCCGAGCCCCAGATACCCGTACGGTTTCGAGCCGCCGGTGTAGAGCCATGCGCCGGCGATGCACACCGCGCCGACCGCGATCAGCCACGGGGCGGAGAACCAGGCCAGCACCAAGCCGGCGAGCGCGCCGACGGCCAGGCTCACCACCGCCGCCGTCAGTACCGACTTCGGTGCTGCGAGCTTCGATCCGACCAGGCGCAGCGGGCCGGAGCGGACATCGTCGGTGCCGCGGATGCCGTCGGAGTAGTCGTTGGCGTAGTTCACCCCGATGATCAGTGCGACGGCGACGACCAGAGCGAGCAGCGCCTTCCACCAGGACGTGCCGTCGAGCCACGCGGCGGCGCCGGTCCCGGCGATGACGGGTGCGACGGCGTTGGGCAACGTCCGGGGACGCGCGCCCTCGATCCACTGGGCAAGACTGGCCACGACGGCCAGTCTTGCAGGTGCCGACCGTGGCAGACTGGGCGCATGGACGACCGGCTGAGCAAGTCCGAGATCGGTAAGGACGCGGTACAGGAGATCGTCGCGGCAGGGGCCTCGGCGGTCGGCGAGGTCACCACGATCATCACCACCGCGGTCAAGGACGTCGCGAACGCGATCGGCGGCTTCGCCACCGACGTGTTCGAGATCCGCGACGGCGCCCGCCGCGCCACCCAGGAGTTCCACGAGGACGACGCCTAGCCCCACGCAGGTGCGCGGGGGTTCCCGCCACATCGTGACACCGGCGCTTCCTTCTTGACACCCGTCAAGTCATACTCATGTCCATGACGTCCACAGCGCTGTGTGAACAGTTCGGCATCGACTTCCCTCTCTTCGCGTTCAGCCACTGTCGCGACGTGGTGGCTGCGGTGACCAATGCCGGCGGCTTCGGCGTGCTCGGCGCCACCGCGTATTCGCCCGACCAGCTCGACCAGGAGCTGGCCTGGATCGACGAGGCCGTCGGCGGCAGGCCCTACGGCGTGGACCTGATCGTCCCGGCGAAGTTCGAGGGCAAGGGCGAGAAGCTGTCCAGCTCCGATCTCGCGGCGCGCATCCCGCAGACCTACAAGGACCTCGTCGACGAGCTGCTGCGCAAGCACGACATCGAGCCCGAGCCTGAGCGGCGTATCGGCAAGCCGATGCTGTCCGGCAACACCGGCCGTGAGCTGCTCGACGTCGCGCTCACCCATCCGGTCAAGCTGATCGCCAACGCCCTCGGCGTCCCGCCGGACTACATGATCGAGGCCGGCAAGGAACGCGGCATCCCGGTCGCGGCGCTCGTCGGCGCCAAGGAGCACGCGGTCAAGCAGGCCGCCGCCGGCGTGGACCTGATCGTCGCGCAGGGCACCGAGGCGGGCGGACACTGCGGTGAGGTCAGCACGCTCGTCGTGGTGCCCGAGGTCTTGGAGGGTCTGGCGGCGCTCGGCGTGTCCACCCCGGTGCTCGCGGCCGGCGGCATCGTCACCGGACGCCAGATGGCGGGCATGGTCGCGATGGGCGCCTCCGGGGCGTGGACGGGGTCGGTGTGGCTGACCACCGAAGAGGCCGAGACCGCACCGCACACCGTGGCCAAGATGCTGGCCGCGACGTCACGCGACACCGTGCGCTCGGCGGGCCGAACCGGCAAGCCGTCACGGCAGCTGGTGTCGGACTGGACGAAGGCGTGGGCGCCGTCGAAGGACGGGGAGCAGCCGCTGGGCCTGCCGCTGCAGTCGATGCTGTGCGAGCCGGTGATCCGCCGCATCGACGTGCTGGCCTCGCAGGGCCACGAGGGTGCGCAGGCGCTCGCGACGTACTTCGTCGGGCAGGGCGTGGGGCTGATGAACAAGGTGAAGCCTGCCCGCGAGGTCGTCCGCGAGTTCATCGAGGATTACCTCGCCGCCGCCGAGCGCCTCAGCAGCTCTCTGCCGGGCTGACACCCCGCGAAATATCATTCCGGGTCGTGCTTTCGGACCCGATCGCAGCCCGGAATGATATTTCGCGCGCGAAACGCGCGCTACTCGGCCAGCGGCAGGCGCACCTCGAACCGTGCGCCCGTCGGCAGGTTGTGCGCCGTGAGCGTGCCGCGGTGGGCCTGCACCAGCCCGGCCGCGATGGCGAGCCCCAGCCCGGAGCCACTCGGCAGTGACGAATCCGACCGTGGCACACGGCTGTTGGATCCGCGATAGGCGACGTCGAACACGCGCGGCAGGTCGGCCTCGTCGATGCCGACCCCGGTGTCGTCGACGCGGGCCCACGCGCTGATCTCGTCGGCGCCCAGCGCCAGCTCGACGGTCCCTCCCGGCGGGGTGTGGGCGATCGCGTTGGCGACGAGGTTCGACAGCACCCGCACCAGCGCACGGTCGCTGCCGACCACCTGCACGGGCTGCTCGGGCAGGCTGGCACGCAGCCGGACTCCGGCGCGTTCGGCGGGCATTCGGTGCGCGGCGATCACGTCGTCGACGACCTCGTCGAGCGCCACCATGTCGAACGTCGGGGTCAGCGCGCCGGCGTTGATCTTCGACATCTCGAACAGGTCGTCGACCATCTCGGAGAGCCGAATCGATTCGTTCTCAATGTGTTTGGCGTGCACCCGGACTTCTTCGTCGGGCACCACACCGTCGGCGATCGCCTCGGCCACCGCGCGGATACCGGCCAGCGGGGTGCGCAGGTCGTGGCTGACGAAGGCGACCAGCCGTCGCCGGGAGTGCTCTGCCGCCGCCTCGGAATCGCGGATCTCGGCTTCCCACACCATCCGTCGCGCCTGATAGCGGGCCAGCATCACGGCCGCCGGGATCGTCACGATCGAGACGATCACCAGCACCACGGCGGTCCGCTCGAAGGTCCCGCTGATCATGAAGCCGCTGGCTCCCAGCACCCCGGCCAGCGTCGCCAGCACCGGGATCAGCACCAGCGCGACCATGCTCACCGCCAGCGACCACGCCCTCGCCAGCCGCACCACCGCGGCGCCGACGAGCACCACAGGCACCGAGCAGGCCAGCGCCCACCCGATGATCTCCCAGTATTCAGCCGGCAGCATCCGGCTGCCCGGGCGACGCTTCGTCGGGGGCCCACATGTAGCCGCGGCCCCACACGGTCTGTACCCGGTGCCGGTCACCGAGCTTGGAGCGCAGTCGCTTCACATGCACGGTGACCGTGGACAGGTCGCCGAAATCCCAGTGCCACACCTCTTTGAGGAGGTCCTCGCGGGTGTAGACGGTGCCGGCGTGGGTCAGGAAGAACAACAGCAGGTCGAACTCGCGATTGGTCAGGCTGACCGTCCTGCCGCCGACGGTGGCCGAGCGCGACGCCGTCGACACGGTCAGGTCACCGGAGGTGATGTCGACCGGGTGGGCCGCGATCGAGGCCGGTGAGCGTCGCAGCACCGACCGGACGCGCAGCGCCAGCTCACGCGGGCTGAACGGTTTGGTCAGGTAGTCGTCGGCACCGGCTTCCAGCCCGGCGATGCGGTCGTCCTCCTCGCCGAGGGCCGTCAGCAGGATCACGGGCACCGAGTAGTGGCCGTTCTGGCGCAGACGTCGGCACAGCGCCATCCCGTCGGGGCCGGGCATCATCACGTCGAGCACTGCGACGTCGATGCGCTGCGAACTGAGCAGTCGCAGCGCCTCGTTGCCGTCGTGTGCGGTGGACACCTCGAGTCCGTCGCGCTCCAGGTAGCGGCGGACGACGTCGCGGACGACGCCATCGTCATCGGCGATGAGGACTCGGGTCACCACACCGAGGTTAGCGCGACGGACCGGCTACCAGCGTCGACGTCACGCTTTTGTCATGCCCGCAGTTCAGTACAGGGCCTGGCGCATCATGTCCTCGTCGAGCGCCCTGCGCATGTCGTCGAGGTCGGCGTCGGCGTACATCTGCTTGGCCAGGTGCGCCGCGCTGGGCACCGCCGCCGGATCCCAGCTCTGCGGGTCCCACGCGTCCGACCGAAGAAACGCCTTCGCACAGTGGAAGAACACCTCCTCGACCGCGATCTCCAGCGCCAGGATCGGGCGCCTGCCCTCGACCGACATCGCGTCGAAGTAGTCGGCGTCGGCCATCACGCGGGCGCTGCCGTTGATCCGCAGGGTGTCGCCGCGGCCGGGGATGACGAACAGGGTGCCGACGCGCGGGCGCTCCAGCACGTTGAGGTAGCCGTCGACGCGCTTGTTGCCGGGCCGTTCGGGGATCGCGATGGTGTGGTCGTCGATGATGTGGACGAATCCGGCCGGATCACCTTTCGGGGAGACGTCGACGCGGCCGTCGGCATCCGTCGTCGCGACGAAGCCCAGCGGCGAATGCGCCAGCCAGTCCCGCATCGCCGGCAACAGGCGGTCGCGGACCTTGCCGGCGACCACGGCGTGGGGATGTCCGACGATCGCGCGCAGTTCCTCGACGGTGGTGACGTGGCGGCTCATGGTGTCCATGATGCGGGTCGGCGGCGGCGAAAGGGGAGGTCCCTCAGTCCGACTCACCGAAGCGCCGGACCAGTTCGCGTCGGTCGATCTTGCCGATGCCGAGGCGGGGAAGCTCGTCGACGAGATGCAGCTGGCGCGGCGCGGCGCTCGACGGCAGCGTCTCGGTGACATGAGATCGCAACTGCGCCAACGTCACCGATGATTCCGGAGTGGTCACCACCGCGGCGGCCACACGCTGGCCGAGCCTGGCGTCGGCGACCCCGAACACCGCGCATTCGGCGACGGCGGGGTGGGTGGCCAACGCGGCCTCGACCATGCCGGGTAGCACCGTCAGCCCGCCGGTGCTGATCGCGTCGTCGGCGCGGCCGAGGACGCGCAGCACCCCGGCGTCGAGGACACCGATGTCGTCGGTGCGGAACCAGCCGGGCTCGGCGAACGGGTCCGGTGTGACGGGGTTGCGGTACCCGACCGCGACCGTCGGCCCGCCGAGCTCGATGCGGCCGTCCTCGGCGATACGCACCTCGACGCCGCGCAGAGGTACCCCGTCGTAGACGCAGCCGCCGGCCGTCTCGCTCATGCCGTACGTGCGGATCACCGAAATGCCTGCGGCCGACGCCTTTTCGGCGACCCCGGCCGGCATCGGGCCACCGCCGATCAGCACCGCGTCGAGGGAGGCCAGCGCCCGGGTGGCCGCGACGTCGCCCAAAGCCTTGTCCAATTGGACCGCAACCAGCGACGCATACCGCCGACCCGGCTCCATCCCTGCGATCGCCGAGGTCAGCGCCTCGGGTTCGAACGACGCCGGGACGGCCACCGGGCGGGTGCCCGCGACGACGCTGCGGACGAGGACCTGAAATCCCGCGACGTGATGGGCCGGCAGCGCGAGCAGCCACTGACCGGGACCGCCGAGGCGCTCGTGGGTGGCCTCCGCGCCGGCCCTCAGTGCGGCGGCGGTCAGCAGGGCGCCTTTGGGGGTTCCCGTGGTTCCGGACGTCGACAGCACCGCGCCGACGGCGTCGTCGATGTCTTCGCCGGCACGCAGGGCGGTGGCCAGCGCCGCGCTCTGGTGCGGATCGTCCGCGGGCACCGGCAGCACCGCGGCGCGACCGTCGAGGACGTCGGCGATCACCGGCAGCTGCGCCGATGCCGCTGCGCCGGAACCGAATTCGACCGCTCGTAGGATCGCTATGTGTCCTCCTCATCGCGCGAATCGTCGAGCGGCCAGCCCTGCGCGGCGAGGCGGGCGCGGACCCTTTCGATGTCGTCGGGGGACGGCAGGCCGTCGGTGATCTCGGTGATCAGCACGCCGATGTCGACGGTGTCGATGCCGGGCGTGTCGGTCAGTTCGGCACGGGTGCGCAATTCGGTGACCACGGCCCGCACCTCGTCGTCGGTCAACCGGCGGCGCAGCAACGCCAGCAGCGGTACCCGGTCGGGGCCGGGGACACCCTCCGGATATCCCTCGACGATCCAGGCGACGATCCTGGCCAGGAACTTGGTCACGAACTCACTCCCCACACGGCATCGGAATGCCCACGGCCGTAGATCTTAGACGCGAGGACCCCGCCGGACCGGCCACGCGAAGGCCCCGGCGAACGGGGGTGGCCCCCAAGATGAACATTGGATGAACAGCTGCGCGTGACTTGGGAAAACGGCATGTTGTGGGCTCAATCTCACACGCGCCCACGCCCGCGAAAATTCGGAAAACGGGCGCCGAAGGACGCAGAATCAACAGCATGAGCGCAGAGTTGGTCGTGCTGGTGCTGTTGATCATCACCGCACTGGCGTTCGACTTCACCAACGGGTTCCACGACACCGGGAACGCGATGGCCACGTCGATCGCCACCGGCGCTCTCAAGCCCAAGACCGCGGTTCTGCTGGCCGGAATTTTGAACCTCGTCGGCGCCTTCCTGTCGGTCGAGGTGGCGGTCACGGTGACCACCTCGGTCCTCAAGGTCCAGGACTCCACGTCCGGTGAACTGCTGTCGGGTATCGACGCCTCCACAGGTCTGACGATCATCTTCGCGGGCCTGATCGGCGGCATCCTGTGGAACCTGCTGACGTGGTTGTTCGGCATCCCGTCGAGCTCCTCGCACGCGCTGTTCGGCGGGCTGATCGGCGCGGGCCTCGCGGCCCTCGGCCTGGCGGGGGTCAACTGGTCGGGTGTCACCCAGAAGGTGCTGATCCCCGCGCTGGCCGCCCCGATGATCGCGTGCCTGGTCGCCGGCTGCGGAACCTGGCTGGTCTACCGCCTCACCCGCCGGGTCGCCGAGAAGCGTCGGCGTGAGGGCTTCCGCTGGGGGCAGATCGCGACCGCCTCGCTCGTCGCGCTCTCGCACGGCACCAACGACGCGCAGAAGACCATGGGCGTCATCGCGCTGGCGCTCATCACCACCGGGCACCTGACCGGCGATGTGAAGGAAGAGGGTCTGCCGTTCTGGATCATCTTCAGCTGCGCGGTCGCGATCGGGCTGGGCACCTACCTCGGCGGCTGGCGCGTCATCCGCACCCTCGGCAAGGGTCTGGTGGAGATCCAGTCGCCGCAGGGTTTCGCCGCCGAAGCCTCGTCGGCGGCGATCATCCTGAGCTCGAGCGCGGCCGGGATGGCGCTGTCGACCACCCACGTCGCCACCGGGTCGATCCTGGGCAGCGGCGTCGGCAAGCCCGGCGCCGAGGTGCGCTGGGCGGTCGCCGGACGGATGGCGGTCGCCTGGCTGATCACGTTGCCGGCCGCGGGCCTCGTCGGTGCGCTGACCTACTGGCTGTCCAGCGGCGTGACGTCGGCGACCGGCTCCGATCTCGCCGGCGACGGCCTGATCTTCGTGATCCTGGTGGGCCTGTCGGCGTTCATGTGGTGGCGCGCCCAGCAGCAGAAGGTCGACCACAAGAACGTCAACGCCGACTGGGACGACACCACCAACTCCGTCGTGCCCGCCGAACTGCGCGTGACCACCACCCCCGACCCCAAGCCCGTCGCCACGGTCTGATCGGCAAGGAATCCAGATGACGTACTTCGAGAGCATTTTCAAGGTGCTCGGCATCGGGCTGCTGCTGGGTGCGGGGCTGCCGGCGGTCTTCGCCCTCGGCCTGGTCGCGTTCTCACGCGGCGCCGGATCGGACGGCTCCGACGGCGGCGCCGTGGCCGCACCGAACCCTGCGATGAAGATCCTGGGCGTCAGCATGTTCGTGTTCGTCGGCTGGGTGATCCTGACCGCGGTCCTGTGGATCACGCGCGGGACGGTCATCCACTACACCGGCATCGACATGTTCCCGTTCCTTCCGGCGAAGTGAGGCGACGCAGATGCGTGAGAACGTCTTCGACAACGTCCTGGGCTGGTTGCGACACGGGTACCCGCACGGCATCCCGACGACGGACTATTTCCCGCTGTCGGCGCTGTTGTCCCGCACGCTGACCGAGGACGAGGTCGTCGGGGTCGCCCAGACCGTGCTGCGTGGAACGGACTCCGACACGGTGACGCCGCAGGAGATCCGCGCGGCGATCCATCTGGTCACCGACAAGGAACCCAATCCCGAAGAGATGCACCAGGTGGCGGCGCGGCTCGCGTCGGTCGGCTGGCCGCTGGCCGCTCCTGCCGGTTAGCGGGTGTCCCTGCGCAGCGGGTGGTCGTCGGGTACCTGCACGAAGATCAGGCTGATGCCGTCGGGATCGGCGACGTGCATCTCGTGCAGTCCCCACGGTTCCTGACGGGCCTCCCGCGCGATCGTCACGCCGCGTTGTGTCAGCTGCTCCTGGGTGGCGGCGAGGTCTCGCACCTGCAGCCACAGCGCGCCGGGAAATGGGGGAGCCCCGACGGGTGGCGCTCCGTGTCCGGCGATCTCGATCAGCGTCTGGCCCGCGTAGAACACCGTGCCGCCGCTGTACTCCCGGGCGATCGCGAGTCCGAGGCTGTCGCGGTAGAACGCGACCGTGCGCGCACAGTCCTTCGGACGGAACAACACCCGGCTGGCCAGGATCTCCATGGGTGTGTGTCTATCACGCCCGCTCAGCCGATGTGGCGGTGCTCGTCTGTCCAGTACGGTTCTCGCAGCTGGCGTTTGAGCAGCTTGCCGCTGGGGTTGCGGGGCAGCGCGTCGACGAAGTCGACGGACTTCGGCAGCTTGAACCCGGCCAGCTGTTCGCGCGCGAAGGCGATCAACTCGGCCTCGGTGACCGGGGCGCCGGCGACGACGACGGCTTTGACGGCCTCGCCCCACCGGGTGTCCGGGATGCCGATGACGGCGACGTCGGTGACGGCCGGGTGCGTCATCAGCACGTTCTCGACCTCGGCGGGATACACGTTCTCCGCACCCGAGACGATCATGTCCTTGATCCGGTCGTGCAGGTACAGGTAGCCGTCCCGGTCGAGGTATCCGGCATCGCCGGTTCGCAGCCAGCCGTCGGGGGTCAGCGTCGCCGCCGTCGCCTCGGGGTTGTTCCAGTAGCCGAGCATGTTCTGGTCCGACCGGGTCCACACCTCGCCGACGGTGCCGGGCGCGACGTCGCGTCCCGTCGGGTCCACGACGCGGATCTGCACCCACGGGTAGGGCCTGCCGCAGGAGCGCAGCAGCTGCGGCAGGTGTTCGTCGCCGTCGAGCTGGGTGACCGATCCGGTCGACTCGGTCATGCCGTACACCTGGGCGAAGATCCCGCCGAACCGGTCGATCCCGCGCATCAGGACGTCATCGGTGATCGGGGAGGCCCCGTACACGACGATCCGCAGCCGGGAGAGGTCGGTGTCGTCGAGACCCGGTGTGTCGAGCAGGAATTGGATCACCGCGGGAACCAGCAGCATGTTGGTGACGCGGTGGCGCGCGACGGCGTCGAGGATTGCGCCGGGGTCGACGTCACGCAGCACCACGGTGACCGCGCCCTCCCACAGCCCGGCCAGCGCCCACCCGAATCCCGCCATGTGGAACAGAGGCATCACCGCCAGGCTCACCGAGTCCGCGTCGAACTTCCACGGCCCGCCCACGCCCGCGGTCTTGCACACGACGTTGGCGTTGCTCAGCATCACCCCCTTCGGCGCCCCGGTGGTGCCCGACGTGTACATCAGGAACACCAGGTCGTCGGGTCCGGTGACGACACCGGGGTCGACGGCCGGCGCCGCGGCCAGCAGGTCCTCGAAAGTCGGCCAGTGGCGGTGCTTTCCGATGACGACGACCTCGACGTCGAGATCGTCTGCGATGGCTTCGATCTGACCGGTGAACTCCTGTCCGACGACCACCACCGATGCGCCGCAGTCGGCGATCACGTGGCGCATCTCCGGCGCGGTGAGCCGCCAGTTCACCGGTACCGCGACGGCGCCGAGTTTCGCGGAACCGAAAGCGACGTCGAAGAATTCGATGCCGTTGCGCTCCACGAAAGCGACCCTGTCGCCGGGCCCGACGCCGGTCCGGGAGAACGCCTGGGCGGTCCGGTTGGAGCGCTCGTCGAGTTTGCGGTAGCTGACGGTGCGGTCGCCGACGATCAGCGCGGGCGCGTCCGGGCGGTCGCGGCCGTGGCTGCGGACGATGTCGGCGAGGTTGTGGAACACGGCTTTTCAGTCCCTGGGCTGCATCCGCTGGCGTTTCATGATGGTGTCGACGGCGCCCGGGGCGACGCTGTTGATCGCATGGGCGGTGACGGCGATGCGCGGTGCGATGCTGACCGGACGGTGCCGCGCGGCGGTGACGATCCAGCCGGCGGCCTCGTCGGCCGACAGACCGGGCAGTCCGTCGTAGGCCCGTGTCGGGGCGATCATCGGCGTCTTCACCAGCGGGTAGTACAGCGTGGTCGCGTGCACGCCGCGGCCGGACCATTCGGTCTCGATGATGCGGCTGACCGAGCTCAGCGCGGCCTTCGAGGCGTTGTAGACGCCGAACAGCGGTGGGCTCTCGGTCTTCACGCCCCAGGTGGACACGTTGATGATGTGCCCGTCGCCACGCGCCAGCATGCCGGGCGCCAGGCCGCGGATCAGCCGCAGCGGGCCGTAGTAGTTCAGCGTCATCGTGCGTTCCACGTCATGCCAGCGCTCCAGCGACTCCTCCAGCGGGCGGCGAATCGAGCGGCCGGCGTTGTTGACCAGGATGTCGATGCCGCCGAGGTCCTTCTCGACGGTCGCGACGAGCTCGTCGACGGCGTCGAGGTCGGACAGGTCGCAGGCGTGGGCCCGGGCGTCACCCCCGGCGTCAGCGATCCGGATGACGAGCTCGTCGAGCAGATCCCGGCGCCGCGCGACCGCCACCACCGTCGCTCCGCGGCGGGCGAGCTTCTCGGCGGCGGCCTCCCCGATACCCGAGGACGAGCCGGTGAGCAGGACGCGCTTGCCCCGCAGCTCGATGGTCTCGCGGGTCGGTCGGTTCAGCAGCGCCGGCAGGATCGGCGGACGCATGCTGGTCAGCACCACCTGGTCGGCGAGACGCCGCAGCGGATTCCTACTCGTCACGCCGCGGAGTCTATTTCCAGCGCCGAAATTGCATTCCAGCAGGACCTCACTCGCACTTCTCCTGCTGGAACGCAATTTCGGCGGAAATCACTAGAAGTAGCGGGGGAACGGCGACCAGTCGGGGTCGCGTTTCTCCAGGAACGCGTCGCGACCTTCGACGGCCTCGTCGGTCATGTACGCCAACCGCGTCGCCTCGCCGGCGAACAGCTGCTGGCCGACCAGTCCGTCGTCGAGCAGGTTGAACGCATACTTGAGCATCCGGACGGCCTGTGGAGATTTGCCGTTGATCTCCGAAGCCCACTGCAGCGCAACATTTTCCAGCTCGGCGTGGTCGACGACCTCGTTGACCGCGCCCATCGCGTGCATCTGCTCGGCGGTGTAGGGCCGGCCCAGGAAGAAGATCTCGCGGGCGAACTTCTGCCCGGCCTGGCGCGCCAGGTACGCCGAACCGTAGCCGCCGTCGAACGAGCCGACATCGGCGTCGGTCTGCTTGAAGCGGGCGTGCTCCCGCGACGCCAGGGTCAGGTCGCACACTACGTGCAGCGAGTGTCCGCCGCCGGCGGCCCACCCGTTGACCAGACAGATCACCGGTTTGGGCATGAAGCGGATCAGCCGCTGGACCTCGAGGATGTGCAGCCGCCCGGCACGGGCCGGGTCCACCGTCTCGGCGGTATCGCCGCTGGCGTACTGGTAGCCGCTGCGGCCGCGGATCCGCTGGTCGCCGCCGGAGCAGAACGCCCAGCCGCCGTCCTTCGGCGACGGCCCGTTGCCGGTCAGCAGCACCACCCCGACGTTCGACGACATCCTGGCGTGGTCCAGGACGCGGTACAGCTCGTCGACGGTGTGCGGTCGGAACGCGTTGCGCACCTCCGGGCGGTCGAACGCGATCCTTACGGTCGGTTGGTCGACGGCGCGGTGATAGGTGATGTCGGTCAGGTCGTCGAAGCCGGACACCGGCTCCCAGAGGCTGGGGTCGAACGGATTGCTCCCGGGGGTAGTCACGCCTCAAACGTTATCGAAGCGGAACACCGGGCAGCGTTCGGCCAGTGCCTCGAACTCGTCGGGGTGAGGTCCGGTGACCAGACCGGCGTTCTTCATGAAGTCCATGCCGGTCGGCACCAGCACCGGGAACTGCCGCAGCAGCGGGCGCGCTTCCTCGACGGGCAGCTCGGCCATCCGCACGCGTTCCCGCGTCCGGCCGCGTGTCAGCACGGCATCGGGATTGGCCTGCAGATTGCGGACCCAGTCCGATCCGGGAAGCCCGCCGACCACATACCGCCGCCCGTCGACCTCGAACGGGGTGATCGGTGTGGAGCGCGGCTTACCGGTTCTGCGTCCGGTCACGGTCAGCACCACGGGCCCGTTCTTCAGCAGACCGGTCCTGTTGATCGCGATCATCGCCTTGTTCACGTATTTGAGCCACCACGGAGGCCGGATCCGCTCGCCACTCGCCATGAGTTCGACGCTACAACCGGATTCCGTGTACCCGCAGGGCGCCGAGCAGCCCGTCGCTGCGTTCACGCGTCGGTAGCGGGTCGACGAGCGCGAACGCGCACCCCAGCGCGCGGGCGCCGCCGTCGGCTTCGTCGCTGTCTCCGACCATCAAGGCGCGCTCTGCGGGCACTCCGAGCCGGTCCAGGGCGGTCTGGAAGATCGACGGATCCGGTTTGACGGCGCCCACCTCGAAGGAGAGCACGAACTCGTCGACGGTCCCGACGCCGTCGAATGCGGGCCGCAGATCGAACGCGATGTTGGACACGACCGCTGTCCTGATGCCGCGCCGGCGAAGACCGGTGAGCACCGTCGCGGTGTCGGGGTAGGGCGTCCAGCAGGCGGGGTCGATCACCCGGGAGTAGAGCGATTCGGCGTGCTCGCACGCGAGTCCCGACTCCCGCAGCACGTGCAGATAAGCCTCGCGGTGCAGGTGCGGGGCGAGGTCGCGGTTCATCCACGCCTCCAAGGCTTCCGGCGTCATCGATACCGACCGTCCCGTCGGTGCGGTCAACCGCCGCATCAACTCGGCCTGCACGTGTTCGTCGACGTCCCGGTTGCCGGCGGAGGCGAGGGTCATCCCGTCGAACCAGCTCTCGTCTTCCTCGAGCCGGAACAACGTGCCGGAGAAATCGAACAGCACCGCGTCCAGGTCGGTCACTCCACCATGGTGCCAGGTGTGAAATTTTCGCGAAATGGCTAATAAACCGGGGTGAATGACTTGTCACGTGCCGTCGTGGTGGTGCCTGCGCACAACGAGAAGGACCATCTGCCGGACTGCCTCCGCGCGCTCACCACCGCCGCGCTGTGCGTGCCCATCCCGGTCGGCATCGTGGTGGTCCTCGATTCCTGTGATGACGGCAGCGACGCGCTCGCCGGGCAGTTCGGCGCCGACGTCCACTTCGTCTCCGTCGACGCGGGCAACGTCGGCGCCACCCGCGCCGCCGGGTTCGAGTACGCCCGCACCTTGTTCGGCGACGACGAGATCGGGCGCACCTGGTATGCGACCACCGACGCGGACAGCACGGTCGACGCGGACTGGCTGGTCCGGATGCTCGGCGCCGGCGCCGACATGGTGCTCGGTGTGGTGCGGGTGTCGAGCTGGCGGCACTTCTCACCTGCGGTGGCGCGACGCTATCTGCGCGGCTACCGGTCTCGCGGTACGGGACACCGGCACATTCACGGTGCGAACATGGGGTTCCGTGCCGAATCCTATTGGCGTGTCGGGGGATTCCGGGCGCTGAAGAGCAGCGAGGATGTCGACCTGGTCCGTAGATTCGAAGACGCCGGAATGTTCATCCACCGGGACCGGCGCCTGTCGGTGGCGACCTCGGACCGTCGGGAGGGTCGTGCGCCCGGCGGCTTCGCCCAGCATCTGCGGAATCTGTCGCGTTCGGACGACCCCGGGAAAGCCGACGTGGCATGACTGCCGGCCTGGTCCGGAGCTGGCTGGAATCCGGTCGGCTCGACCTGCCGCTGCCGGGGGGCGGCGACACGGCCCTGCGCTGGGAGAGATTGGCCGAACTCGCCGAGATCGACGTCGTGGCAGGGCGTCTGGCGGAAGCGCACGCCGATGCGGCGGCGATCCTCGCAGAACTCGGGGGCCGGGCACCGGCGCCGGGCCAGTGGTGGGGAGTGTGGGCCGCGGAGTCCGGCGACGAGGTGGTGACCGCACACGACGACGGCACCCGGGTACTGCTCGACGGGACGAAGGTGTGGTGCTCGGGGGCGGGGCTGTGTACACACGCACTGGTGACGGCGCGGCTGTCGACGGGTGAGCGCGGCCTGTTCGCCGTCGACCTCGCGGCGGACGGGGTGCGGCCGCTGCGGAGCGGGTGGCACACCACCGGTATGGCCGAATCCGACACCCGCTCGGTGGCATTCGCGATGACCCCCGCGGTCGCGGTGGGGGCACCGGGCGAGTATCTGACCCGTCCGGGCTTCTGGCACGGCGCGGTCGGGGTGGCCGCCTGCTGGCTCGGCGGAGCCCGCGCCGTGGCCGCAGCACTGTATGCGCGGGTCGCCGCGGGAAACGCCGACGCGCACACCGCGGCGCATCTGGGCGCCGTGGATGCGTCGCTGACCGCCGCGCACGCCACGCTGGCGGCCGTGGCCGCAGACATTGACGCCGATCCGCGGAACTGCGGTGGCCGTGCGGAACTAGGTGCTCGCCGCGCCCGCGCCGTCGTCGAGACCGCTGTCGAGGAAACGCTGAGCAGAACCGCGCGGGCGCTCGGCCCGTCGCCACTGGCCATGGACTCCGACCATGCGCGTCGGGTGGCCGATCTGTCGATCTACGTCCGGCAGAGCCACGCCGAACGGGACCTTGAGCGTCTCGGGGTGCTCGCGGCGGAGCCGTCATGACGGCGTCACAGACCGGCAACTCCGACCGGTTCGCCGTCCATCCGCTCCCGGACGGGGGCACACCCGAGAAGGTGTGGGCGCGAGCCGGTCTCCGATTGCCCCCGCTGGATCTCGCGGGTTGCCGTGAGATCGTGATCGTCGGCGCGCACCCGGACGACGAGACCCTCGGATTCGGCTCAGCGGCAGCGATGCTGGCGGAGTCCGGGGTGCGGGTGCAGATCGTGTCGGCCAGCGACGGCGGCGCCGCGTTTCCGAATGTGTCCCTGCTGCAGCGGTATCGGATCGAGGCGTTACGTCGGTCCGAACTGCGCGCCGCCGCCGACACGCTGGGGTTGTCGACGCCGATCAGCCTCGGTCTGCCCGACGGCGAGATCGCCCGTCACGAGCAGCGTCTGACCGATCTGCTCATCGAGATCCTGACCGACACTCCGGCCGGCACCTGGTGCGCCGCGACGTGGCGAGGAGACGGGCACCCCGATCACGAAGCTGTGGGCCGGGCCGCCGCGGTGGCCGCCGAGTGCACCGGAACAGTGCTGCTCGAGTACCCGGTGTGGATGTGGCACTGGGCGCGCCCCGGGGATCCGGCGGTCCCGTGGGAGCGGGCCCGTGCCGTGGGCGCGACGCCGGCGGCCGTGGCGCGGAAGATGAAGGCGGCTGCGCTTTTTCGCAGCCAGTTCGAGCCGACGGAGTACGGTGACGAGCCCGTGCTGCCGCCGTACTTCCTCCCGCGGTTGCTCACCGTCGGCGAGGTGGTGTTTCGGTGACTCCCAGGCTTCCGGACGGCTTCTTCGACCGCATGTATGCGCACGCGGCCGATCCGTGGCAGCTCGAATCCCGGTGGTACGAGAAGCGCAAGTACGACATCACCATGGCGTTGCTGCCCTACCCCCGGTACCGGCACGCATTCGAGCCGGGGTGTTCAATCGGCGTGCTGACCGAGCGTCTGGTCGCGCGCTGCGATCACGTCACCAGTTCCGATGTCGCCGTCGCGGCGCTGGACGCCGCACACCGGCGGTTGTCGGATCGCCGCATCAGGCACCGCGTCACGTTGCTCCGGGGATCGCTTGACGATCCCTGGCCGACAACACCTTTCGATCTCATCGTGCTCTCCGAAGTGTGCTACTACCTGCAGCCGGCCACTCTGCGCGCGGTGCTGGACCGTGAGGTGCCCCGCCTGGGTCACCCGACGACCGTCGTCGCGGCACACTGGCGCCACGACGTCGAGGAGTATCCGATGAACGGCGATCACGCCAACGACGTCATCGGGGCCACCGAGGGTCTTCATCATCTCGGCGGGTACCGGGACGCCGACGTCGTCATCGACGTGTTCGACAATGCGGGCGGTGCTTCGGTGGCCGCACGCACCGGAGTTCCCGGCTCCTGACCACCCGGGTCAGCCGCCCAGAACGGCCGTCGTGTCCGATGTGCGCCAGAGGTGAAGGAAATTCGTCATCATCAGCAGCCGGCTGCGGGCCTGCTCGCTGCCGGCGATCCGGGGATCGAAGCGGTCCGCGACGGGTTCGGGGAGCAGATTCAGCAGATACCCGGGAACGTCGAGCAGCCATGCGGTTCCCATGATCGCGACGTAGGCCAGCACGTGGTCCCGCAGCACGGCGATGTCGAGCGACGGTCCGCCCGCGCCCGCGTACTCGTCGGCGAAATGCTGCAGCAGCACGGTGAAATGTGTTTCCCACAGCGCGGTCTCGGCGCTGCACATCGCACCCCAGATCGCCATCGCGAGGTTCATCTGCCCGACGCAACCCCAGTCCATCAGGCCGCACCGCAGCAGATCGCCGTCGCGCCAGAACCAGGCGTTGTCGACGTTGGCGTTCCAGTGGCACAGCGCGACGTACTCCGGGTCGGCGCCGAGGCTGTCCCACAGGGCGTCGACCCGGTCGGCGATGACCGCGACGTCGCGCCGGAGGCGGGACACGAACTCCGGAGAGCCCAGATCCGCTGGCAGCAAGCCCGGTTGACGCTCGGCGAGCTGGGCGAGCCGGTCGACGCGGCGGCGCAACTGGTCGGCGGTGTAGGGTGCGCGCTCCCCGACCGACAGGCTACGGATGTCGACGGCGAAATCGGAACCGGCCGCCACCGCACCGGCGCTGTGCGCACCGGCGAGCCGGCCCAGCGCGCTGAACAACGCCCGATAGTGCCCGAGCTGGTCCGGCATCGCATAGTCGGCGCACTTCTCGTACTGCGGCTCGATGCCGTTGCGGCCGAACGCTATCCGCTCGGTGATCAGGATTCCGCTGCCCGATTCCCCGTGGTAGTCCGCGTAGAGGCAGCGGGGTACGTCGATCGGAAAGCCGGGCGCTCGCGTGAGCAGGGCGAAGCGCACCTCGTGGGCCATCTGGGTCCGCCCGAGATCGCGGGCCGGATCGTCGAAGTCGCGGGAGAACTTGACGAAGAGTTCCCGCGGGAGCGTGTCGGCGCCGCCGTAGGTGAGGGACAGGACGGCCTTGCGTCCGGTGCTGCCGCCGCCGAACTCGCGCAGTTCGTCGACGGAGACGACGGTGCCCTGGTCGGGCAACACCCCGGACCTGCGAAACGCCGCGGTCAGAAACCGCGGGCCGGCTTGGCCGAGCGACGCGGCGTCGGCGGGGAACTCGAGACCGAGGTGATCGCCGGGGAAGGTCCGCATGCCGTGATTGTGCCTGGGGCGTTCACACGTAACGGTTTCGCCCCGCCAGTGCGCCGGTGACGGTCTGTACGCAGAACACCGCGAGGAACAGCACCCACGGCGCCGTCCATCCGTGGGTGACGTCGTGCAGGAGCCCGAACAGGAACGGGCCCGTGCCTGCCAACAGGTAGCCGAATCCCTGCGCCATGCCCGACAGCGCCGCGGTGTCCTCCGGGGTGCGGGCGCGGAGCCCGAGCAGCGCCAGTGCGAGGGAGAACCCGCTCAGCCCGGTGCCGAGAAGCACGCTCCACAGCAGCGGTTGTGCTGTCGGGGCGACCATCAGGCCGACGGTGCCGAGGAAGCCGAACGAGCCCACGCCCACGATCCAGCCGCTCTGGCTGGCGCTGCGCGCGGCGAGGGGCGTGATCACCAGCGACAAGGGCACCCCGACCAGCGATGCGACGGCGACCAGCAGGCCGGCCTGCACCTTGTCGATCCCGTTGTCGATGAAAACCTGTGGTAGCCAACCCATCATGATGTAGGCCAGGAACGCCTGGCTGCCGAAGAACACGGTGACCGTCCACGCGAGGGGGCTCCGCAACAGGGAGCGGCGCGCCGCGCTCGGACGGGTGTGCACGGCCCAGGCGCTGCGGTGGCGTGCGGTCGCCGGAATCCACAGCGTCAGCGCGAGCAGCGACACCGCCGCCCACACCATCAGTGCGGTCCGCCATCCGCCCAGCGGATCGGCCAGCCCGGGTGTGACGGCGGAGCCGAGCGCGCCACCGCCCTGTAATGCGGCGGTGTAGATACCGGTCATCATGCCGATCCGGGCCGGGAACGACGTCTTGATGACCACGGGGATCAGGACGTTGGCCAGCGCGATGCCGGCGCACGCGATCAGCGTCGCGCCGATGACGACGTATTCGCCGCCCACGCCGCGCAGTGCCAGGCCGGCGGTCAGCGCCAGCAGGGCCACCGAGATCGCCCGGCTCAGCCCGATGCGGGAGGCCACCCACGGTGCCGCGAGACCGGCGCCGGCGAAGCAGAGGGCGGGCAGCGTCGTCACCAGACCGGCCCAGGTCGCCGACACCGCCAGGTCGCCGCGGATGTCGTGCAGCAGCGTCGCGATGCTCGTCACCGCGGGGCGCAGGTTCAGCGCGGCCAGCACTACCGCGACCGCGAGCAGTGCACCGCCGGCGACGGGCGGCACGGAGTCCGGGGTCGCCCGTGGATCCACGATCATCGGCTGCCGCTCAGAACGCATCCTGGTACCGTGCCATACATCCCATGATTGGACGAAAGGATATCCGTGTGCCGTTGAGCACAGCACGACGCAGCGGGCTGGTCGAGCAGGTCATCGACCAGTTACGGCACGCGGTGGCCGGCCAGGAATGGCGCATCGGCGAACGGATACCCAATGAGACCGTGCTCGTCGAGAAGTTCGGAGTCGGGCGCAACACTGTGCGCGAGGCCGTGCGCGCGCTGGCCCACGCCGGCATCCTCGAAGTCCGGCAGGGCGACGGCACCTACGTCCGGGCCACCAGCGAGGTGTCCGGCGCCCTGCGGCGCCTGTGCGGTGAGGAACTCCGCGAGGTGCTGGAGGTGCGTCGGGCACTCGAGGTGGAGGCCGCCCGGCTGGCGGCGTCGCGCCGAACCCCGGCCGACGTCGCCGAGATGCGCGGGCTGCTGGCACGCCGTGACGAACGCGATTCCGCCGGCGACGTCGAGGCCTTCGCGCGCATCGACACCGAGTTCCATCTCGCGGTCGTGCGCTGCGCACGCAACAACACCCTGATCGAGCTGTACCGCGGTCTGCTCGAAGCCGTCACCGCCAGCGTCGCCCACACCCGTCACGTGCCGGTGGACGTGTGTGACCACGGCGTGCTGCTCGATCACATCGCCGCCGGCGACCCCGACCTGGCCGCGCGCACCGCAGGCGAGTTCCTGGACCGGATCATCAACGGCCTCGGCTCAGCCGACTCCAGCTGAATCGTCGGCTCAGCCGACTCCAGCTGACTTGTCGGCTCAGCCGACGGCGCGCCCCGCGCTTTCCCAGAACTGCGCCCGCACCGCCTTCTTGTCCGGCTTGCCCAGCGCGGTGATCGGCACCGAGTCGGTCACGACCACCTGCTTGGGCACGTGCACCGAACCCTTGCGCTCCTTCACCGACGCCTGGATCTCGGAGATCATGACCTCCACGGCCGCGGCGTCGGAGGCCGCGTCGGGCCGCAGCACCACCACAGCCGTCACCGCCTCGCCCCACTTCTCGTCGGGAGTGCCGATCACGCATACCTGGGCGATCGAAGGATGTTCGGCCACAACGTCTTCCACCTCGCGCGGGAACACGTTGAAACCGCCGGTGACGATCATGTCCTTGGTGCGGTCGACGATGAAATAGAAGCCGTCCTCGTCCTCGCGGGCCAGATCGCCGGTGTGCATCCAGCCGTCCCGGAACGTCTCGGCCGTCGCCTCCGGCAGGTTCCAGTACCCGCCCGACAGCAGCGGACCCGACACGCAGATCTCGCCGACCTCACCCTGCGGGACGGGCTGCCCGTCCTCGCCGAGCAGTGCGACCTTCGCGAACAGCGTCGGCCGGCCACACGACGTCAGCCTCTTGTCGTCGTGCTCCTTCTTGGACAGGTAGGTGATCACCATCGGCGCCTCGGACTGGCCGTAATACTGCGCGAAGATCGGCCCGAACCGGCGGATCGCCTCTTTGAGCCGCACCGGATTCATCGCCGACGCGCCGTAGTAAACGGTCTCCAGCGACGACAGATCGCGGGTGTGGGAATCGGGATGGTCCATCAGCGCGTAGATCATCGACGGCACGAGCATCGTCGCGGTGATCTTCTGCTCCTCGATCACGCGCAGCACCTCGGCCGGATCGAACTTCGTCAGCACGATCAGCTCACCGCCCTTGACGATGACGGGGGTGAAGAACGCCGCGCCGGCGTGCGAGAGCGGCGTGCACATCAGGAAGCGCGGGTTCTCCGGCCATTCCCATTCCGCGAGCTGCACGGTCGTCATCGTGGTGATCGACTGCGTGGTGCCGATGACGCCCTTGGGCTTACCGGTGGTGCCGCCGGTGTAGGTCAACCCGCCGATGTGGTCCGGGGGCAGGGCCGCAGCCGTCAGCGGCCTGGGGGAGTACTTCGCCGCCTCGGCGCTGAGGTCCACCGCCTTCACCCCGGCCTTGGCGAACTCCTCGGGAACCGGGCCGATGGTCAGCACCTGCGTGAGGGTCGGCACCTTCTCGACCAGTCCGAGCGCACGTTCGACGAACATCGGATTGGGGTCGATGATCAGCGACGTCACCTCGGCGTCGGTGAGCACGTAGGCGTGATCGTCGAGCGAGCCTAGAGGGTGTAGTGCCGTGCGGCGGTAGCCCTGGGTCTGGCCGGCGCCGATGATCATCAGCACCTCGGGCCGGTTCAGCGACAGCAGGCCGACGGCGGCACCGGTACCGGCCCCGAGCGCCTCGAACGCCTGGATGTACTGGCTGATGCGATCGGCGAGTTCGCCACCGGTCAACGTGGTGTCGCCGAGAAACAGCACGGGCCGGTCCTTGTGGCGCTTCAGCGCGCCGACGGTGAGGTGGCCGGAATGCAGGAAAGGACGGAGCTGAGGATCACCCATGGCTACAGACTAGAACGTGTTCCAATTCCCGCAGAAGGGTCCGACGGAAAATCGTTGTTCACAGCACGCCGCACCCGGCCGTCCCGCAGACCCACGAGCTGACGAGCAGCAGCGGCCACAGCACCACGGCCGCCACAATGGCGACAAGATCGGCAAAGACGGTGAATTGCGCGCTGAACAAAGCCTCGAGTCGATCGAGGACGGGCACGTTGAAGCCGAGGTACACGACCCCGATCGCGGTGTAGGCCAGCGCGACGAGCAGCGCACGGTCCACGAAGGACCCGGCACCGCCGTCCTTTCGGTGCGCGTGCAGGAACCGCCGGCCGCGGCCCTCGGGTTCGTCGCCTGTCACGGATTCACCCGACGCAGGGCGGCGGACGGTCGAGAATGGAACGCACACAAAGGTGTTCGGTCATGCGGCCCACCCGCGATCTGCGCTCGATCCCCGCGCGCAGAGATTACGGGCGCACGTTGAAAGCTCCCACGAGGGCGCCGATCGGCCACGACGCCATCGTGGCACACGATGCCAACCGTAGACTTTCAGCATCCGCGCGCGACGTCCGGGGGAGCCGCCAAAAGTTAATGAGTGTTCGCGAAAAATACAGTTGAGTCCGCAGCAAGGGGCGCAGCGTTAAGGTGTGCCCTATGGCACCCTCTGTGGGCGTCCGCGACGCGCGCAGGCGACCCAAAGATCGTAAGCAACAGATCGCGCGAGCATCGGCGGAAGCGTTCAGCGAACTCGGCTACCACGCGGTCAGCATGGAGGACATCGCGTCGCGCGTGGGCGTCACGGCCGCATCGCTGTACCGCCACTACTCCGGCAAGTACGACCTGTTCCGGGCCGCCGTGCTGAATCTCGGCGAGCAACTGGTCTCGGCGACGGCCTTCGCCGACGACGAATCCGGCGACTCCCCGGAGGAATTGTGGGAGCGCATCGTTGCTGCACTGGCCGACGCGGCGATCAAGACCCGCGCCAGCGGCGGGCTGTACCGGTGGGAGGCGCGGTTTCTGCAGGAGTCCGACCAGGCCATTTCGAACGAGCAGATCAGGCTGGTGAACCGCCGCCTGCAGCGGCCGCTGTCGGCGCTCCGGCCAGAGCTCGACAGCAGGCAGCGGTGGACGGTGACCGCGTCGGTGCTCAGTGCCATCGGCAGCATCTGTGACCACCGCGCCAAGCTTCCGGTCAACGACATGCGTCGATTGCTGGTGAGCCTGGCGCGCCGGCTCCGTGACGCCGATCTGCCGCCGGTATCCGCCCGTGAAAAGCCAGGACGGCGGGCCGCCCCGTCGGTCGGTCCCGCCGGCGAATACGAAGCGATCCTTGCCGCGGCGCTTCGGCTGTTCCACGAACACGGATTCCGCGAGACCGGAATGGACGACATCGCCTCGGCGATCGGCCTGCCCGCATCGACGATCTATCGGTACTTCAGCGGGAAGTCCGCGGTGCTCAGCACCATCTACCGACGCGCCGCCGACCGGGTCTCCGGTGACATGGGCGCGATCCTGGCGATGGCGCCCGACGAACGCACCGCCGTCGGCCAGCTGATCGACGCGTACGTATGGCGGACGTTCGCCGAGCCGGAGTTGGCCTACGTCTACTACGCCGAACAGCTCAACGTGCCCGCCGAGGACCGGGCCGCGCTGCACAACATCCAGCGGTCGATCGTCGAGGGCTGGGCCCGGCAGGTGGTGGCCGCGCGCCCCGATCTGTCGGTGCGCGAGGCCCGGTTCGCTGTGCACGCCGGCCTCGGTCTCGTCGTCGACATCGGCAGGCTGGAGCGCTTCGCCGACACCGAATCTTCACGCCGGCTGATCGGGCGGCTGCTGCGGGTGCTCCTGCTTCCCGAGCCCGTCTGAAATCTACAACTCCGTCAATCCCGGCGTGGGACGTCCTGCTCTGCCTAATAAGTTAATGAAAGATTCCCGAAACCTTGACGCAATCATCGCCGCCGCCCTACGGTGACGACCATCCAGAACCTGGTTACCTAGGTTGCTTCAAACGGGTGGGTCATCGAAATCGGGAGGCGTGGAACGTGAATCCCTCATGCGCCTCCCAGGTCCGCGCACGCGGTGCGGCCGTCGGCATAGTCGGTCAGAATGCGCTGCGGCGGAACGGACTTCAGGCATGACCACGGCGGATCAGCCGGTTCGTCGCGATGACTCCGTCCACGCCGTGCAGGACTGGGTCGGAGGTTATGTGCGCCGCCATCCGCTGGCGTCGCTGGCCACGGTCGGAGACCAGTTCGTCATGGGTGTCCGCACCCTGCAGTGGTTCTTCGTCGACCTCTTCACCGGGCGTTTCCAATGGCAGGAGTTCGTGCGCCAGGGTGCGTTCATGGCCGGCACCGCTGTGCTGCCCACCGTCCTGGTCGCGCTGCCGATCGGGGTGACGCTGTCGATCCAGTTCGCGTTGCTCGCCGGTCAGGTCGGCGCGACATCGCTGGCCGGTGCGGCCAGCGGGCTGGCCGTGATCCGGCAGGCCGCGTCGTTGACCGCCGCGATCCTGATGGCCGCGGCGGTCGGCTCGGCGATCACCGCGGACCTCGGTTCCCGCACGATGCGCGAGGAGACCGACGCCATGGAGGTCATGGGCGTGTCGGTGATCCGCCGCCTCGTGGTGCCGCGTTTCGCCGCGGCGATCATGATCGGTGTCGCGCTCACCGGTGTGGTGTGCTTCGTCGGCTTCCTGGCCAGCTACCTGTTCAATGTGTACTTCCAGAACGGCGCGCCGGGCAGCTTCGTTGCCACCTTCGCGTCGTTCACGACCACCGGTGACATGATCGTGGCACTGGTCAAGGCGGTGATCTTCGGGGCGATCGTCGCCATCGTCTCGTGCCAGAAGGGGATGTCGACAAGGGGCGGGCCCACCGGCGTCGCGAACTCGGTCAATGCCGCCGTCGTCGAATCGATTCTGATCCTGATGGTCGTCAACGTCGCGATCAGCCAGCTCTACATCATGCTGTTCCCCAGGGTCGGGCTCTGATATGGCGTCGACCTACGTACCGCCGCTGCTGAAGCCCTTCGTCCGGCTCTACCAGAAGTCCACACCGCCGGTCGCCCGCCTGGGCCACATGCTGGTGTTCTTCGTCCGGGCGCTCGTCGCCATCCCGCTGGCCCTACGGCACTACCGCGCCGAGTTCGTCCGTCTGCTGTCCGATATCGCCTGGGGTAACGGCTCTTTGGTCGTCGGTGGTGGTACGGCGGGGGTGGCGATCGTGCTCGGTATCACGGTCGGCGCGCTCGTCGGCATCGAGGGATACAACTTCCTGGACCTGCTCGGCCTGGGACCGGCGACGGGCATCATCTCGTCGTTGGTGAACACGCGCGAACTCGCTCCGATCGCGCTGTCGTTGGCGTTCGCCACCCAGGCGGGTTGCCGGTTCACCGCGCAGCTGGGATCGATGCGGATCGCCGAGGAGATCGACGCCCTGGATTCCATTGCCATCCGGCCGATTCCGTATCTGGTGACCACTCGGCTGATGGCCTCGGTGGTCGCCGTCGTCCCGCTCTATGTGGTGTGCCTGGCGGTGAGCTACCTGACCACCCAAATCGTGGTCCGGGCCATCAGCGGCGGTGCGACCGGTTCGTACATGCACTACTTCACGTTGATGCTGTCGGGTCAGGACATCCTGTACTCGCTCCTCAAGGCCATCATCTTCGTGTGGATCGCCACGACGATCCAGTGCTACTACGGCTTCTACGCCAGCGGCGGACCCGAAGGGGTCGGGGTCGCCGCCGGACATGCCATGCGCGCCAGCATCACCGTGGTGATCATCGTCAACATGCTGCTGACGATGGCGCTGTGGAACATCGACTCCGGTGCGAGGTTCGGGGGATAGATGCCGAATTCCTTTGACACCGACGGCCGCGGGCCCACCAATCGTCAGTTGCTTGTCGCAGGCACCGCCGTGATGGTGGTGGCAGCGCTGGTCACCGCGGGTCTGTTGGTCAAGGCGACCGGACGCCTCGATCCGTTCGTCCGGGTCGTCGCGGATTTGGTGAACGTAGGTGACGGGCTCCCGCAGCGCTCGGACGTCAAGTACCACGGGGTGCTGGTCGGGGCGGTGGACAGTGTGACACCGGCAGCGCATGGTGATCCGAACTTCGTGCACATCAACCTCAATCCGCAGTATGCAGACGCGATCCCGGCCAACGTCACCGCCCGGGTCGTGCCCAGCAATGTGTTCGCGGTGTCCTCGGTGCAACTCGTCGACAACGGACCCGGCCCGGCGATCGAACCCGGCGCGCACATCGCGGAGGACACTGAGCTACCGCCCGTGTTGTTCCAGACGACGATCAGCAAGCTGCGCGACATCCTGGCCGCGACCGGGCGAGGCCGAGAAGACAAGACAGTAGGCGTTCTGGCCGCGGTGAACGCCGCCACCGAGGACCGCCGCAGCGAGCTGTTGGCCAGTGGTGCGCAACTGAATCGCCTTGTCGACGAACTCGATTCGATCGTGGCCACCGATCCCGGGCCCACCACGGTGTCGGCGCTCGTCGACGCGACCCGCGGACTGCGGGCGACCGCGCCGGAACTGCTCGACGCGTTGCACATGGCGGTCGAGCCGATGCGGGTCCTCGTCGAGCAGCGCACCCAGCTCGACAGTCTCGTCACCGGCGGCCTCAACACCGTCGGTACCAGCCAGACGGCATTGAACAACCATGCCGACCGGCTGGTGACGATCACCAAGGAGTTCACACCGGTGATCGCCAACCTCGCGGACACCTCGCACCACTGGTTGCCCGCGTTCCGCAAGCTCAACGGGTTGTCCGACAAGTTCTTCAACGAGGTGTGGCGCCCGGAACGCGACGTGGGCAACATGCGGATGAACCTGTCGCTGACCCCGACCTATACCTACACCCGTGCCGACTGCCCGCGCTACGGCGAGCTGAAGGGGCCGAGCTGCTACACCGCGCCGCTGGTGGTGACCCGACCGGAGCTGCCCGACGTGCTGCTGCCCCAGAACTACCAGCCACCGAAGGATCTGGCGCCGCCCCAGGGAACGGTGCTCGGCGAGAACGGCAACCTGGTGGCGGTAGGGCCGCCGCTGGTCAACCCGAATCCGAGTCTGGCCGACCCCAATCCGCCGCTACCGCCGTGGATGTCGCCGGCACCGCCGGTCCCCGGGACGGCCAATGACGCGCTGGTTCCGATACCCCCGCCGCCGGTGAATCAGTCGCCGCTGGCGCCGGTGGCGCCGAAGCGGCCGGATTCGCCTCGGGCGCAGACGGTTCCGCCGGCGGGTCCGGCGCCGGTCGCACCGCCCGCCGGTCCCGCGCCCGGACCGCTGTTGCCGGCCGAGGCCGCACCGGCGTCTTTCGGCGGCAATGTGGGACCCGTGGGCAGCGCGTACGAACGAGCGACCCTCAGCGTCATCACCGGTCAACCAGCCACTGCGGCAACCCAATTGCTTCTGGGGCCGGTGGCTCGCGGGACAACGGTGTCTGCGGCGCCGCCTGCCCCCGGAGAGGAGCCTCGATGAAGTACCGGGGTGCGATGGTGGGGCTGTCGCTGTTCATGGTGGCGGCACTGACACTGACCTGGCTGGTATACGTCACCCTGCGGCGCGACGTGACCGGGCCGACGGTGCCCTACTCGGCGGTGTTCACCGACGTGTTCGGCCTGCGCGAGGGCGACGACGTGCGAATGGCCGGTGTGCGGGTGGGCCGCGTAGAGAGCATCGAGCTGGACGGCAAGCACGCCAAGGTGTCGTTCGTGGTGCAGAGCGACCAGCAGGTGCTGGGCACCACCGTGGCGTCGGTGACCTACCAGAACATCGTGGGACAGCGGTATCTCGGGCTGTCGCTGGGGAATCTCGGACAGCCGGATCCGCTGCCCGCGGGCAGCGTCATCCCGGTCGAGCAGACCGACCCCTCGTTCGACGTCGGCACCCTGCTCAACGGATACGAGCCGCTGTTCTCTCTGTTGGACCCCCGTCACGCCGACAACCTGACCAAAGGCGTCATCCAGTCGCTGCAGGGCGACGAGGCGTCGATCACCGCACTGGTGGATCAGACTGCGCAGCTGACCGACGCGTTCGCCGGCCGCGACGAGGAACTCGGCGGGGTGATCACCGACCTGAACGTGGTCGTCTCAAACCTGGCCCGGCACAACGACGATCTCGACCACATCGTCGGTCAGGCCCAGTCGGTGGTGTCCACGTTCAATGCGCGGCGCCCGCAGCTCGTGGAGTCCATGGGGTCGATGGCCAAGGTGGTGCGGCAGCTGTCGACGATCTCCGACGAGGTGTACACGCCGCTGAGCGAGCTCGTGCAGCGCCAACCGGGCTTCGCCGCGCACATGGTCGGCATCGAACCGCAGCTGGCATTCGTCGGCGCCAATCTCCCGTTGATGCTGAAGGGATTCGCGCGGATCACCGGCGAAGGCACCTACGCCAACGCCTATGCGTGTGAGTTGGACGGCACCGCATTCTTCCCCGGGCTCAACGATGTGACGCCGATCGTCGTCGCCGCCGCCACCCCCGGCAACAAGGCCCGCCACACCCCCAAGTGCAGGAATATGGCCAATGGCTGACCCGTCGTCGAAGATGCGGCGCAGGCGTCGCCCACTGGAGAGCTACAACAAGGTCTGGTTGGGCGTCGTCGCGGTCGCGGTGGTCGCCGTGCTCGTCGGCGCGCTGCTGCTGGTGCGGGTCGCCGACTTCGGATACCGCCACTACACAGCACGATTCCTGCAGGCCGCCGCCCTGCAACCCGGACATCCGATCACCGTCGCGGGTATCCCGGTGGGTGAGGTGACCAGCATGGAGCTCGCCGGCGATCACGTCGTGGCCGGACTGAAAGTCCGTGACGACGTGGTGTTCGGGGAGGACTCCTGGGCCTCCATCAAGGTCACCACCATCCTGGGCTCGCGCTACCTGGCGCTGTACCCCGAGGGAACCGGCGCCCTGCCTGACGACACGTTCGATCTGTCGCACACCGAGGTGCCCTACGACCTGCAGGAGGCACTCTCCGACGTCACCACCACCTTCGAACAGGTGGACTCCGATCAGTTCGCCGAGACACTGGCGGTCCTCGGTAAGCAGTTGGAGACTCTCCCCCCGGTGGTACCGCAGGCCCTGGAGAACACCCACACCCTCTCGACGATCATCGCGCAGCGCCGGGATCAGCTCGGAGAACTGCTCGAGACCACCGATGCGGTCAGCACCACGCTGCGACGCCAGCAGGCGACCATCGGAAGCCTGATGGATCAGGGGAATTCGCTTCTCGGAGAGTTCGTCGCCCGGCGCGCCTCATTCCACGCGATGATGGGCGCGCTGACCAACCTCGTGCAGACGCTGAGCAACATCGTGGTCGACGACCGTCCCGAGCTCGAGAAGCTGCTCACCGACCTCCGGGAGCTCGCCACCTTGCTCGGCAAGAACGACGGCATGGTGCGCAGCATCCTGCAGTCCGGGCCGATCGCGCTGCGGAACCTGACCAACATCACCGGCACCGGCAACGCAATCGACTTCAACGCCTCCAGCGGTCTGCTGGTCGACTCCTGGATGTGCGCGATCAGCGGCCGCGCCAAGCAATTCGGAATGATCGAGTACTTCCAGGACTGCAAATGAGCACCAGGTCGAGGGTCGTCGCGTTCGTCGCTGTGGGCGTGGCGCTCGCGCTGGTGGTCGCCGTCGTGGTCGGGAAGTACGCCAAGGACCAGCTCGACACCATCAGCGTCACCGCCCAGTTCGACAGCGCCGCAGGCCTGTACGAGGGCAACACGGTCGCGGTGCTGGGCATGCCCGTCGGCAAGGTCACCACGATCACCCCGAAGGGTGGATACGTCGAGGTCGAGTTCACCGTCGACAAGAACGTCAAGGTGCCCGCGGACGTGCAGGCGGCCACCATCTCCAACTCGATTCTGACCGACCGCCAGATCGAGCTGACCCCGCCCTACCGGGACGGACCGGTCCTGCAGAACCACGACACCATCGGTTTGAACCGGACACGGACGCCGGTGGAGTTCGCTCGGGTGCTCGATGTTCTCGACAAGCTCGCGGTGTCCTTGCGCGGGGACGGCAAGGGCAACGGGCCGCTCGCCGACGCGATCAACGGGGGCGCGGCCGTGGTGGACGGCAACGGCCAGCAGATGAAGGATGCCCTCGGCGAACTGTCGAACGCGTTGCGGCTCAGCTCCGATCGCGGCATGGTGACCAAAGATCAGCTGACGACCATCGTCCGCAACGTGAGCTCGCTGTCGGATGCGGCGGCCCGCAACGACGAGATGATGCGGGAGTTCGGTTCGTCGGTGCGCGCGCTGAGCCAGATCCTCGCCGACGAGAACCTGGGCACCGGCACCACCGGCAAGAAGATCAACGAGGTTCTGACCCACACCGGTGAGGTGCTCGAGGCCCACCGTGAGGACATCAAGGCTCTGGTCGCCAACGGCGACATCGTGCTCAACACCGCCGCGGTCGATCACGAGCGTGACCTGATGGAGTTCCTCGACGTTGCGCCGATGCTGCTGGACAACCTGTACAACGTGGCCGATCAGAAGAACGGTGCGCTGCGGGTGAAGGTGGTCACCGACAAGGTCCTGTTCGACAACCAGTTGGTCAAGGAGGTCTGCAATATGATGGGCCTGCGTCAATTGGGCTGCAGCACAGGAACTCTTCAGGATTTTGGGCCGGATTTCGGTCTGAGCTACATGCTCGACGGGCTTGCGGCGATGGGGCAGAAGTGAAGACGTCGCCTCCGACCCGCCAATGGCTGGTGACCGCGCTGGCCACCGTCGCGTGCCTGACCGTGTCGGGCTGCGCCACCGACGGCCTGTCCAGCCTGCCGTTGCCGGCGCCCGGCGTGGGTACCGGTGGATACCAGCTGACGGCTGTGTTCTCCAACGCGTTGAACCTGCCTGCCAACGCGAAGGTCAAGCTCGCCGGCGCAGACGTCGGACAGATGGAATCCATGGTCGCGCGCAATTACACGGCAGTCACGACCCTCCGGATCATGGACGGGGTCCAGTTGCCACAGGGCAGCACAGCTGAATTGCGTTCCGCGACACCGCTGGGCGATGTGTTCGTTGCGATCAAGCCGCCGTCGCCGATTCAGCCGGGTGCGCCTCTGCTGCGCGACGGTGACACCATCGGACTGGAGTCGACCACCGCGGCCGCCACCGTCGAATCGGTGCTGGGATCGGCGGCGATCCTGGTCAACGGCGGCGCGGTGCGCAACTTCACCAACGTCATCAATGGGCTGGGCAAGGCCACCGGCGAGGAAGGTCAGGCGTTCGGCACCCTGATCAGCAAGACCAACACCACCCTCGGCAAGTTGAACGCCCGCTCCGAGGAGATCTCGACGGCGATGGACGAGACATCCCGGCTGGCATCGGAGATCGCGGCCAAGAACCAGGTGATCAGCGATGTGATGGCGCAGGCGCGGCCGGCGACCGACACGCTGGCCGCCCACACCACCGACATCGCCGATCTCGTCACCCAGATCGGCGGAGTCTCCGATCAACTGCGCAAGTTCCCGTCGATCGCCGGGACCGACACCAGCGGGCGCAGCGTCATCGCCGACGCCAACACCATCGCCTCCGCCTGGAACGACGTCGCGCTGGCACCGGACGCCACGCTCTACTCGCTCAACCGCCTGATGCCGCCGTTCATCAAGTCCATGACCAGCAGCTCGATCGCCCTCGACGCGAGCGCCGACCGGTTGATCCTCGGATCCATCCCCGACATCGGCTACGACGGTGATTCCGGGCTGCACGGGCCCAAGCGGCACGACTGGCATCAGCTGGTCGGCACGCTGAAGTACACGTTGTTCCGGTTGCAGGAACGTGTCGTCGGGAAGGGTCCTGGTGTGCCGCAGATGCCGGTGATCCCGAGTCCGACCGAACCCGGCGAGATCATCGCCGATCCCCGCGCGCCGGCCCCTCCGCCACCGGCCCCTCCGCCACCGGCGGCTCCGGCTCCGGCTGCACCGGCGGCACCACCGCCGTTACCCGCGGAGGCCCCCCGATGATCGCCGGTGTCGCCGACCGGGTCGTCGGCATCGTCCGGTACGGCTATCGGCGCCGCGCCTGGTTGTCGGCGCTCGGACTGGTCATGACGCTGGTCGTCGCGACGGCGTATCTCTTATTCGGTGCGCTGCGGGTCAATCCGTTCGCGTCCAGCTACCGGATGACCATCGAACTGCCGGAGTCCGCCGGCCTGTTGCCAGAACAGGACGTGACCCTGCGGGGTGTGCCCATCGGGCGGGTCGAGCGGCTCGACATCACCCCGGCCGGGGTCAATGCCGTCGTCAATGTCGAAGCGGCAGCGCAAATTCCGGAGTCCAGCGATGTTCGGGTGTCCGGTCTGTCACCGGCGGGCGAGCAGTACATCGACTTCGTTCCTGCATCCGATGTGGGACCGTTCCTGGCCGACGGCGCGGTGGTGCGTCAAGGTCGCGCGACGGTGCCCGTCAGCCTCGCGAAGCTGCTCGCCGATGCCGACGGCGCTTTGGCGCAGGCGGATACGGCGAAGCTGGAGATCATCAAGAAGGAGCTGAGCCTCAGCGACGCCGGGCCGCAGAAGCTCGCCGACATCGTCGACGGGGGCACCTTCCTGCTGTCCACCCTCGATTCGGTGCTGCCCGAGACCAGCTCACTGCTCCGCAGCAGCCGGGTGGTCTTCACAATGGTCGCCGACAAGAACGCCGGAATCGACGCCGCGTCGGATAATCTCAGTGCGACTTTCGAGGGCATCAACGCGATGCGCGACGGTTATCGCCGGCTGACCCAGCAGGCGCCGGAGACGTTGGCCCATGTCGACAACCTCTTCGCCGACAACTCCGACACCATGGTGCAGTTATTGGGCAATCTGACGACCACATCCCGCCTGCTCTATCTGCGGGTGCCGGCCTTGAACGCGTTGTTCCCGACGCACCGCACGTCGGTGCTCGACGCTCTCGGCGCTGCGATGCACGACGGCGGCCTGTGGGGCACCGCGGAGATATATCCGCGCTACACCTGCGATTACGGCACACCGAAGCTGCCGCCGTCCGCGGCGGACTACCCGGAGCCGTTCATGTACACCTACTGCCGCGACGACCATCCCGGTGTCCTGATCCGCGGCGCCAAGAATGCGCCGAGGCCCGCGGGCGATGACACCGCCGGACCCCCGCCGGGTGCCGACCTCGGCCGCCAGACCGATCCAACGCCCAAGGGCCGCTACACGATTCCGACGCCCTACGGTGGGCCGACGCTGCCCATCGAGCCGCCCCGCTGACCGTGCCATCCGCTAGGAGATGATGATGTCCGTGAGCACCGACGACGACAAAGACACCGGCAAGAAATCCGCCGCCGCCGCCGCCGCCGCCGCCGCCGACGCCGCCGACCCCGCTGCGGAGTCGGAGTCGGAGACCGCCGAGACCGAATCCGCCGAGACTGCCGGCGAACCCGTGGACGACGACTCGGACCCCGCCGAGCCGGTCACCGCCCGCGGACGACGGCGTCGGTTGCTGACTACACTGGTGGCGGCGGCGTTGGTCACACTCCTGGCTGTCGCCGGGTTCCTCGGTTGGCAACTGTGGCAGGAGCGCGAGGTAACCCGGGCGAGCGAGCAGGCCCAGCAGGCGGCCGTCGAATACGCACAGGTCTTGACGAGTATCGACTCGGCGAAGGTGGACGAGAACTTCGACGCCGTGCTCGACGGCGCCACCGGCGAGTTCAAGGACATGTACTCGCAGTCCAGCACCGAGTTGCGGCAGCTGCTGATCGACAACAAGGCGTCCGCGCACGGGGTCGTGCTGGAATCAGCGGTCCAGTCGGCATCCAAGGACAAGGTAGTGGTGCTGCTGTTCGTCGATCAGTCGGTCTCCAACACCAACGTGCCGGACCCGCGTATCGACCGCAGCCGCATCAAGATGACCATGGAGGACGTCGACGGCCGTTGGCGCGCAAGCAAAGTCGAGCTGCCCTGATGTTCCGCCGGTTCATCTGCAGTAGTGCTGTCGCGGTGGTGGCCGCGGCCGTGTTGGCCACCGCATCGCCGGTGTCTGCGTCAGCTCCCTCGTTCTGTGATGAGCTGGGCGGTCAGTGGGACGGGCAATTCTGTACGACTTCGGTGGTGTCGGAGCGAAAAGCGACCCGGGACATCAAGATGGCGCTGCCCGGTGATCTCGTGGAGAACCCCGTAATTCGGGCGTACCTGACCAACCTGATGAACAACTGGCGCAATGCGGCGAAGAAGATGGTCCAGAACAGCTTCGGAGAGCAGCACTTCCAGATTTTTCATCGGGGCGAAGCGATGACGGTCGTCTTCCACGAGATGTACTCGGGTACGGTCGGTACCGACGCACTGGCCCATCCGAACGCACCCATCGTCAGTGACGCCTACCGCACCTTCACGTTCGCCGGAGGGCGGCAGTTGCAACTGGCCGATCTGTTCAAACCCGGCGTCGACCACCTGGCCGAGATCCCGCGCCTGGGTGCGCCGTTCATCGTCGCTGCCCTCGACGCCGCACCGCCGCCGCACCAGCCCGGCACCTACCCGTTCACGCCGGACCGCTGGACCCCGGACAAGGTGTACTCAGGGGCGTACAAGGCGTGGGCGCTGACGCCCGATGAGCTGGTGATCTACATGCCGGACTACCCCGTGGGCCGGGACCGCCCGACGGACTTCACGCCGGGGCTCATGCAGTGGTCGATGGACGGGGGCACCGTGCAGGCCCACATCCCGCTCGCGGCGTTGGCGCCGATCCTGCGGCCAGAATTCGGCGGCGTGTAGTGATGTTTCGCGCGATGGCGGGTGTGGCCGCGGTATTGGCCGGGCTCGTGATCTGCGCGCCGGTGGGCCGTGCTGAACCCGCCCCGACGTTGCCGGTGTTCACCCCGTACCCGTCGAACTGGCAACCCGATTACAGCCAGTTTCCGTACAACCTCTGGCAGATGCGCGTGACGCCGCAGCAGATCACCGCGCAACGGGAATCCTGCCAGTGGATCAACGCGCAGTACGACCAGTTGATGAGCCAGGTCTACGGTTTCCAGCACTTCCTCGCCGAGCAGGGCGACTACTGGACGCGGCCGGGCGTCAGCGAAGCCGGGGACACGGTCGCGGCGAACCTCGACCAGTCGGCGGCATTCCTGGACCCGCGCGCGCACACGTTGTTCATCGTCAATTATCCGGATCAGAGCGAGTATTCGCCGCTGTTCCACGGTGACTCGATCTACCGGCTTTGGTACCAGTTCACCCAGATCAGCGACAAGATCAAGCAGCGGCTGCCCTCGGGTGTCATCAACGCCAACATCGCGACGGCGAACGTCTACGGCTCGGTGATCCGCAATTCCGGAGTCTGCAGGGGCGCATGAGCAACGGCCGACCGCCCCAACCGTTGACATGTTGACACAAATCGCTAGTCTTTGTGTCAACGACAATGCCGGGAGGCGCCATGGTCGCGATCGCCACGGAGTCCGTCGACTCCACGCTCAGCTCCGACAGCAATGTCCGCCCGAAGATGATCCACGAATTCCGCAAGCATTCCGGCAGCGTGCTGGGTGGGCTGTTCGGTGCCGCAGCGTTCGACGAGGTGGCCCTGGTGCCGGTCGCCGCGGCCGTCGACAAGACCGGCCGGTTCGCCTCCAACTTCGCCGATCGCGGTGTGCGCAGCGGCTTTTCGGCGCTGCTGGCGATCTGGGGTGACGCGACCGACCGCGAAGCGGAGGGGCAGCGCCTCAAGACCATGCATCGCGAGGTCCATGGCCACGGCACAGGGGAGTTCTCCGATGTCCGCTACAGCGCGCTGGATCCCCGGCTGTGGAACTGGATCGCGGTCAGCGGGCTGCTTCTCGTGATGAACTCGTTCACCCCGTGTACCGGGCACACGCTGAACGACGACGAGCGTGAGGTCGCCTATCAGCAACTCCTGGAGGGCTTCCGGTCCCTGGAGTTGCCCGGCAAGAGCGCGAAGTTTCCCGCCAGCTACGCCGAGGCCGTCGCCTACTACGACGAGATGGTCGACACCGAGCTCGCGTCGAATCCGTTCCTGCGCCGCGTCACCCAAGATCTGACCAAGCTGCCGTTGCCCACGCTGGTGCTGCCGCCCGCGCTGCGGGTGGCGCTGACGCCGGGCTGGATGGCGCTGCGGCCGTTGGCCGGTCGGGTGGTCAAGGTGTGCTCATTCGGCATTCTGCATCCCGGTATCCGGGAGATGACGGGCTTCCGGTGGGAGTCCCGCCACGACCGCGAGTTCGCGGTGTACACGCGCCTGCTGCAGCTGGCATGGCGCACGCTTCCCGACCGCGTCTTGCTGATCCCGTTGGCGCGCAACCGGATCGAATACGAGAAGCTGGTCCGGCTGCATCGGTCGGTGGCGCTGGATTCGTTCGCGCCGCCGGCCGGCCGGTGCCCGGTGGGCTAGGCCGATGCGACGGGCACGCAACACCGACAGCCCCACCGAGCAGGAGTCGGCGATCCTGAAGGCCGCGGCCGAGGAGGTCGCGCTGGTCGGGGTCGGCCGGCTCAGCATGGACGTCGTCGCACGCCAGGCGGGCGTCAGCCGCAGCACGCTGTACCGGCGCTTTCCCAGCCGAGACGCGCTGATCACCGAACTGGGCCGCCAGACGTTCGAGTTCGCGATGGCGCGGCTGCAGACCGTCGCGATCGACGACGGTCCACAGCAGGCCGCGGTCGCCGCGTTCCGCGAAGGCGTCCGGCTGCTCACCGGCGAACCGGTGATGCGCCGCTTCCTGCAGCTCGACGGCGAGTTCACCGCGACGACGGAGATGGTCGCCGAGGCCCGGCTCTTCCTGGTCAGCGCCGCGACGGCGATGGCCAAGGCGCTGCGCGCCGCCGGCGCGACGATGCCCGACAGTGAGCTGCTGGCGGTCGCCGAGGTCCACATCCGTCTCGCGGCGTCGCTGGTGCAGGTGAACACCGACGTGCTCGACGTGACCGACGACGAGGCCGTCGCGCGGTACGCCCGGACCTACCTCGCGCCGCTGGTGCGCTGAGCCGGGGCAAACCAGCGAATCCGGCAAGCGGCAGCGGCTCGCGTGGCACGCTTCTGGGCATGGCCGAGCTGACCGAACCCCGATTCCTGGACGAACGACTTGCCCACTGGGCGACCGTCAATCCCGACGGTGAAGCAATGGACTACCTCGAGCGGTCCTGGACGTGGTCGCAGTGGAACGACCGCGTCCGCAGGCTGGCCGGAGCGCTGACCGAACGCGGGATCTCGCGCGGGGACGTCGTCGCGTTCCTCGACAAGAACCACCCCGCGTGTGTCGAGCTCACCTTCGCCGCGGCGTCGCTCGGCGCGGCGACCGCGATCGTGAACTGCCGTCTGGCGCCCGACGAACTGGACTACGTGCTCAACGACTCAGGGGCCAAGCTGCTCATCGTCGGTGAGGAGTTCACGGGGTCGATCGACAAGATCCGCGACAAGCTGGGCCGGGTCGAGCACGTCATTTCGGTCAAGCCCGACGGCGACGACGAGTACGAGGCGATGCTGGAGGCGTCCTCGCCGGTCGACCGTGCCGACGACGTCGAACCCGGCGACGTCTGCATCATCATGTACTCGTCGGGCACCACCGGCCGGCCCAAGGGCGTGGAGCTCACCCAGGCCAACATCATCGCCCACACCGTCAACGCCCACGAAGGCTTCGAGTTCGACGAGGGCGACAAGAACATGGTGTCGATGCCGCTGTTCCACGTCGGCGGATCGTCCTACGTACAGTTCGGGATTCACGACGGCTTCCCGAGCGTGATGACCCGCGACGTCGACGGCACGACGCTGGCGGGCGCGATCCTCAAGGGCGCCAACCGCACGTTCCTGGTGCCGGCGGTGCTGGCCAAGGTGCTCGACGCCGGCGAGGACGCCGTCAAGCTGTTCGGGTCGCTCAAGACCTTCGCCTACGGGGCGTCGCCCATGCCGCTGCCGTTGCTGCGTCAGGCGCTGGAGGCCTGGCCCAACACCGATTTCATGCAGGCCTACGGTCTGACCGAGCTGTGCGGGGTGATCAGCCACCTGCTGCCCGAGGCGCACCGCGACCCGGGCCGGGAGGAGCGGCTGTCCAGCGCGGGCACCCTGGTGCCCAATGCGGAGTTGCGGGTGGTCGACCCGGACACCCTCAAGGACGTCCCGACCGGTGAGCAGGGCGAATTGTGGTTCCGTTCACCGCAATTGATGAAGGGTTACCACAACAAGCCGGAGGCGACCGCGGAGTCGATCACCGAGGACGGGTGGTTCCGCACCGGCGATGTGGGCCGCGTCGACGACGGCGGCTACATCTTCGTCGAGGACCGGCTCAAGGACATGATCATCTCGGGCGGGGAGAACATCTACTCCATCGAGGTCGAGCGGGTGCTCGCCGAGCACGACGCCGTGGTCGAGGTCGCGGTGATCGGGGTGCCCGACGACAAGTGGGGTGAGGTCGTCAAGGCTGTCGTCGTGATCGAGGGGGAGACCTCGGAGTCCGAGCTGATCGCGTTCGCCCGCGAGCGGCTGGCCGCCTACAAGTGCCCGAAGTCCGTCGACATCACCGATGAGCTGCCGCGCAACCCCACCGGAAAGATCCTCAAGAAGGAGCTGCGCAAGCCGCACTGGGACGGCCGCGACCGCGCCACCGTCTAGATCGGCGTGCCGGAGACCCTCGTCACCCGGTGTTTCCGGGACATGACCATCCTGAAACCCGTGTGTAACGTGGCTGGTGCGGCGTCCATTTCCGGATGCCGGCGGACGAGGGAGCAGTACCCGCACAGACAAGACTGACTCGCAGGAGGGTCTTGTGGCGTGGCTGATACTCGTCGCCAGTGGCTTCCTCGAGGCCGTCTGGGCGACCGCGCTCGGCATGTCGAACGGTTTCCGGCGCTGGCGCCCGACGGTGGTGTTCGCCGTCGCGATGCCCGCCAGTCTCGCGGGTCTGGCGTACGCGATGACCGAGGTGCCGACCGGCACCGCCTACGCGGTGTGGGTCGGCATCGGCGCCACGCTGACGGTGGTGTGGGCGATCGTCACCAAGAAGGAAGCCGCCACCACGGCGAGGGTTCTGCTGCTGTGCCTGTTGGTCGGCAGCGTCGTCGGACTGAAGGCGGTGAGCTGACGTGGCGTGGTTCGTGCTGATCGTGAGTGCGGTCCTCGAAGCGGTGTGGGCGACGGCGCTCGGCAGAGCCGACGGCTTCACCGCGCCGGGCCCGACGGTGGTGTTCCTCGTCGCGATGCTGGCGAGCCTCGGCGGTCTCGGCTGGGCGACCAAGCACATCCCGATCGGCACGGCGTACGCCGTGTGGACCGGTCTCGGCGCCGCGCTGACGGTGGGCTACGCGATGCTCAGCGGCGACGAGCACGCCTCGCTGGGCAAGGCCGTGTTCCTCACCGGCATCATCGCCGCGGTGGCGGGCCTCAAAGTCTTGCCGAGCAGCACCCCGGACAGGGAGTCGGCGAAGCGCTGACGGACCATGGAACCGTGGCCGACCTCGCCGACATCCTCGACCGTCTGCATGTCGTCGCGTTGCCGATGCGGGTGCGGTTCCGCGGCATCACCACTCGTGAGGTGGCGCTGATCGACGGCCCCGCCGGGTGGGGCGAGTTCGGGCCGTTCCTGGAGTACGAGCCGCCCGAGGCCGCGCACTGGCTGGCATCGGGCGTCGCCGCGGCCTACCGGCCGATGCCCGAGGTGAGACGCGCCCGGATCCCGATCAACGCGACCGTGCCCGCCGTCGCCGCCGACGCGGTCCCCGATGTGTTGGCCCGGTTCCCCGGCGCGCGCACGGCCAAGGTCAAGGTCGCCGAGCCCGGCCAGACGCTCGCCGACGACGTCGCCCGGGTGAACGCGGTGCGTGCGGCGGGGCTCACCGCGCGCGTCGACGCCAATGGCGGCTGGACCGTCGAGCAGGCCGTCGCGGCCGCGCAGGCACTCACGGCCGACGGTGCGCTCGAATACCTGGAACAACCCTGTCGCACGGTGCCCGAGCTGGCCGAGGTCCGACGCCGGGTCGACGTCCCCGTCGCCGCCGACGAGAGCATTCGCAAGGCCGACGACCCGCTGCACGTCGTGCGTTCCGGGGCGGCCGACGTCGCCGTGCTCAAGGTGGCGCCGCTGGGCGGCGTGCAGACGATGCTCGACATCGCCGCGCAGATCGACATCCCGGTCGTCGTGTCCAGCGCCCTGGACACCGCGGTCGGCATCGGGGCGGGGCTCGTCGCGGCGGGGTGTCTGCCGCGGCTGGAGCACGCGTGCGGACTGGGTACCGGGAGCCTGTTCGTCGACGACGTCGCCGAACCGCGCACGCCGGTCGACGGCTACCTGCCCGCAGCGGCGGTGACCCCGGATCCGGCGCGGATCACGGCTCTGGCCGCTTCGGAGGACCGCCGGCAGTGGTGGATCGACCGCGTCCGGGCCTGCTATCCGCTGATGTCCTGATCTGTGGGGACCATGTCCTGGACGCCATCGTCGCCGTCCCCAACACTGAGTGCATGACGCGCACGGTCCTGATCGTCGGCTTCGCCGGGGTGCAGGCGCTCGACATCGTCGGGCCGTTCGACGTGTTCACCGGTGCGTCCGTGGCCGCCACCGCCCGGGGCGGCGACGGGTACGCGGTGACGGTGGTCTCGGTCGGTGGTGACCCGGTGAGCACCGGGACCGGCCTGACGCTGGCGGCTGAACCGCTGCCCGACCCCGGTCACCCGATCGACACCCTGGTGCTGCCCGGCGGTTTCGGCGCCGACGCCGCGCGCAGGGACGACGTGCTGATCGACTGGATCGCCGCCATCGCTCCGCACGCCCGCCGGGTGGTCAGCGTGTGCAGCGGGGCCGTGCTGGCCGCGCAGGCCGGGCTGCTCGACGGCTGCGTCGCCACCACCCACTGGGCCTACGCGCCGCACATGGCCGCCGAATTCCCCTCGGTGACAGTCGATCCCGACCCGATTTTCGTGCGCAGCTCGGAGAAGGTGTGGACCGCGGCCGGCGTGACCGCGGGCATCGACCTGGCGCTGTCGCTGGTCGAGGACGATCACGGCACCGAGCTCGCCCAGACCGTCGCCCGCCACCTGGTGATGTATCTGCGCCGGCCGGGCGGGCAGACGCAGTTCGCCGCCCCGGTGTGGATGCCGCGGGCCCGGCGCAGCCCGATCCGCGACGTGCAGGAGGTCATCGAGTCCGAACCCGGTGCCGTGCACAGCATTTCCGAACTGGCGCGCCGCGCGGCCATGAGTACCCGGCACTTCACTCGGGTGTTCACCGACGAGGTCGGGGAGGCACCGGGTGCCTACGTCGAACGTGTCCGCACCGAAGCGGCTCGCCGTCAACTCGAGGAGACCGACGACACGGTGACGGTGATCGCCGCGCGGTGCGGCTTCGGCTCGGCCGAGACGCTGCGCCGCAGTTTCGTCCGCCGTCTCGGCGTCTCGCCGGATCAGTACCGCAAGACATTCGCCTGACACAGAAGGAGTTTCACGATGCAGGTCGCGATCATGCTCTACCCGGGCTTCACCGCCCTGGACTTCATCGGCCCGTACGAGAGCCTGCGTTGGCTGCCCGACACCGAGGTCAGGTTCGTCTGGCACGAGCCCGGGCCGATCGCCGCCGACTCCCACGTGCTGCTCGTCGGCGCCACGCACTCGTTCGACGAGACACCGTCGCCGGACGTCGTCCTGATCCCGGGTGGTTTCGCGACGATGGAGCACGCGCGCGACGAGGTGGTTCTGGCGTGGGTGCGCCGCGCGCACGAGACGTCGACGTGGACGACGTCGGTGTGTTCGGGTTCGGTGATCCTGGCCGCCGCGGGGGTGCTCGACGGTAAGCGGGCGACGTCGCACTGGGCGGCGCTACCTGTGCTCAAGACCCTCGGCGCGCAACCTGTCGGCGATCAGCGCATCGTCGAGGCTGACCCGAAGACCGTCACCGCGGCCGGAGTCTCGGCGGGTATCGACCTCGGGTTGTGGTTGGCCGGTCGCATCGCCGGCGAGGAGAAGGCCAAGGCCATTCAGCTGTCCATGGAGTACGACCCGCAGCCGCCGTTCGATTCGGGCCACATGTCGAAGGCGTCCGCGGGCACCAAGGCCCTGGCCACCGCGATGATGGGCCGGGAGATGGTCCGGCCCGCCGCGCTCGCCGCGTCGAGCGGTCTGCTCTGGGACGCCGCGTTGAAGCGAATCCGGCGCGCAAAACGACGTCAGGGGTCGCTCAGCGCGCCGTAATCGCCGCGCGAATGACGGCGATCACGCGCTCGGGGTACTCGGTGAGGTCGAGCCAGGTGAACCGCAGCACCTGCCAGTCGCGCAGCACGATCGCGTTCTGGCGCTCACGGTCGATCTGGAATGCGTGTGCGCCGCTGTGGAACGCGTACCCGTCGACCTCGAGGGCGACCTTCGGACCCGGAAACCCCACGTCGACGCGGTAACCCGCGACCCGATAGTTCGGTTTCCAGCCGGTGATGTCCGCCTCGCGCAGGAGCTTGTGCAGCAGCCGTTCGGCGTGTGAGCGCGCACCGCCGGACGCCGTCTCTAGCAGCTGACGTGCACGCGGTGCCCCCGTTCGGCCCTTGTTGCGCAGATGAGACCACCACAGGCTGTTGAGGGTGACGTGTCGTTGTAACGCGTTGTCCATCAACTTCATACCGCCGCGGGACTGCACGGAGGCCTCGACGACGGTCAGTGGCATCGCGGTCACGCGGACCCCGCGCAGCTCCACGATGTCGACCGGATCGAGGTCTCGGCGCCGCACTCGGCTGTCCGGGTGCCGGCGACCGTGGCTGTCCCGGGGAACCGTCACTTCGAGCACTTCGGGGGTGAACTGCGTCAATCCGTGCCACCGGGCGGCGGTCAGCCCGCTTGCTGCTGCGTGCGCTCCGTAGCCCCAGACCGTCGACCGGATCCGCGCCTCGTCGGTGAACAGTCGGTCATCGGCGAAGTAGACCCCACGCGCGCAGCGCCGCCACTGTCCCGAGTTGACCCGACGTTGCACGGAGCGCCGACTCAGGCCCGATGCACGTGCCTGGGCGAGGGTGATCACCCCGTCCTGACGCCGAAGATAGTCGTTGATCATGTCGAAAGGACGCGCCCGGCCGACCCCACGGTTCCGTCCCCCGCGGATTCGGCGCGAAATGCGACGCCCAGGGTGCATAAGCGCGCCCGATTCGCCCGAGTACCGTCTTCGGGGTGAATTTGGCATACGACGACCGCGGCTCCGGGGATCCGGTCCTGTTCATCGCAGGTCGCGGCGGTGCGGGGCGCACCTGGCATCTGCATCAGGTGCCGGTCTTCACCCGGGCCGGTTACCGATGTGTGACGTTCGACAACCGTGGAATCGGCGCCACCGAGAATGCCGAGGGCTTCACGACCGAGACGATGATCGGTGACACCGCGGCGCTGATCGAGCAGCTCGACCTCGCGCCGGTGCGCATCGTCGCGGTGTCGATGGGCTCGTTCATCGCCCAGGAACTGATGGTGGCCCGCCCTGAACTGGTGCACTCGGCGGTCCTGATGGCGACCCGCGGGCGACATGACCGCACCCGCGAGTTCTTCTGGCGGGGCGAGCACGCGCTGGCTTCCTCCGGCCTCGATCTTCCACCCGAATTCGACGCCAAAGTCCGCCTCCTGGAGAGCTTTTCACCCAAGACGCTGAACGACGACAACGCGGTCCGGGACTGGATCGACATGTTCACGATGTGGCCGCAGAAGCCGACGCCGGGCATCCGCACGCATCTGTCCATCTCACCGCAGGACAACAGGCTGGCGGCCTACCAGAACGTCACCACACCGGCGCTGGTGATCGGGTTCGGCGACGACGTGGTGCTGCCGCCGCACCTGGGCCGGGAGGTCGCCAACGCACTGCCCAACGGGCGGTTCGTGGAGATCCCGGACACCGGGCATCTGGGCTTCATCGAGAAGCCCGAGGTCGTCAACACCGCGATCCTCAATTTCTTCGCCGATACCCTGTAATGGTGAATCCCTCGACGGCGCAGGCCCGCGTGGTCGTCGACGAACTCGTCCGCGGCGGCGTGCGCGACGTGGTGCTGTGCCCCGGGTCGCGCAACGCGCCGCTGGCCTTCGCGCTGCACGACGCCGACCGCGCCGGACGGCTGCGCCTGCACGTGCGCATCGACGAGCGCACCGCGGGCTTCCTCGCGATCGGTCTCGCGGTCGCTGAGCGGGCGCCGGTCTGCGTGGCGATGACGTCGGGCACGGCGGTGGCCAACCTCGGCCCCGCGGTGGTGGAGGCCAACTACGCGCGGGTGCCGTTGATCGTGCTGACCGCCAACCGGCCCTACGAGCTGCTGGGCACCGGCGCCAACCAGACTTTCGAGCAGCTCGGCTATTTCGGCACCCAGGTGCGGGAGAGCATCAGCCTCGGCCTGGCCGGGGATCACGCCGACATGGGCTCGCTGAACGCGCAGTGGCGTTCGGCAACGTGCCGGGTTCTGGTGGCCGCCAAGGGTTCTCGTTCGGCCAACGCCGGGCCGGTGCAGTTCGACATCCCGCTGCGGGAGCCGCTGGTGCCCGACGCCGACGACGGTTCGGCGTATGCGCCCGAGGGACGTCCCGGCGGCAAGGAGTGGACGTACACGCCGGCGGTGACGTTCGATCAGCCGCTGGAGATCGACCTCACCCCCGACACCGTGGTCATCGCCGGCCACGGCGCCGGGGTGCATCCGAACCTCGCGCACCTGCCGACGGTCGCCGAGCCGACCGCCCCCTACGCCCAGACGCCGTTGCATCCGTTGGCGCTCAGCCTGATTCGGCCCCGTCAGGTCATCATGCTGGGCCGGCCCACGCTGCACCGGCCGGTGTCGACGCTGCTCGCCGATCCGGCGGTCCCGGTGTTCGCGCTGACGACGGGTCCGCGCTGGCCCGACGTGTCGGGCAACTCGCAGGCGACCGGCACCAGGGCCGTCACCTCCGGTGCCGCGTCGCCGGAGTGGTTGCGTCGCTGCGCGGAGGTGAACCGGCACGCCGTGGAGGCGGTCCGCGGCCAGCTCGCGGCGCATCCGCTGACGACCGGTCTGCATGTCGCGGCGGTCGTCGCCGACGCGGTGGGCCCCGGTGACCAGTTGGTGCTGGGGGCGTCGAATCCGGTGCGCGACATCGCCCTGGTCGGCTTCAACACCGCGGATGTCAAGGTCCGGTCCAACCGTGGGGTCGCCGGCATCGACGGGACGGTGTCGACGGCCATCGGCGCCGCGCTGGCCCACGAGCGCGCCACCGGCGGTCGCACGGTCGCGCTGATCGGGGACCTGACGTTCGTGCACGACAGCTCGGGGCTGCTGGTGGGGCCGACGGAGCCGACGCCGCGCAAGCTCACCATCGTGGTGTCCAACGACAACGGCGGCGGAATCTTCGAGCTGCTTGAGCAGGGCGACCCGCGGTTCTCCGATGTGTCGTCACGGATTTTCGGCACCCCGCACGACGTCGACGTCGGAGCGCTGTGCCGGGCCTATCACGTCGAGAGCACACAGATCGAGGCCGGTGAGCTCGCGACGGCCCTCGCCGAGGATTTCGACGGTATGCGGGTGCTGGAGGTCAAGGCCGACCGGTCGTCGCTGCGGGCGCTGCACGCGTCGATCAAGGCGAGCCTGTGACGGCAACCGACGTGCTGGACCGCGGCAGGGCCCGGTGGCGCGCGGTGCGTCCGTACCTGACCGCGTTCCTGTTCGGCGCGGGCGGAGATACCCGCCGCGCCACGGTGTTCCGCCGCATCAGGATCGGCATCATCGTGCTGGCGTGCCTGGTGACGCTGCAGTCGGTGCTGCTGGTCCTGGGTGCGTGGCGCAACGACCGGCAGATCGAGCGTCATCTCGGTGTCGCCGAGGCGACGGTGCTCGATGCCGGTCCGCGACGGTCCACCATCGAGTTCGTCACCCCCGACCGGATCACCTATCGGCCCGAGCTCGGGGTGCTGTACCCGTCGGAGCTCGAGAACGGCATGCGCATCTACGTCGAATACGACGTGAACAACCCGGATCTGGTGCGTGTGCAGCACCGCAACGCGGCGCTGGCGATCATTCCGGCGGGGTCGATCGCGGTGGTCGGGTGGTTAGTCGCCGCGGCGGCACTGGGCGCGACCGCGCTGATCGAGCGGCGCACGCAGCGTCCTGTGTCCGCCTAGGACTTCACCAGGTCGGCGAGCCAGCTGCTGTCGGCGATGTCGAGCTTCTCGGCGGCGTTGAGGTCGTACACCGTGGGGGTGCCGGTGGTGATCTGGTCGACCTCGAACAGCATCTCGAAGTTGTGGTCCTCCATGTCGACCAGGTCGACGGCCTCCGATCCGCCGGCGACACGGTCGGCGACGGGGCCGGGCAGACCGGCGTCGTCGGCCATGCGGCGTAGTTCGTCGGCGGCGAACGGCTGGCCGCCCGGGTCCTGATTGACCCAGAGTTGTTCGACGAACCGCTGGAACTGTGTCCCGTTCGCGGGGAACTCGCCCTTGGCCTCGGTGGCTGCGAACAACGCGTTGGCCACGGTGGCCGAGTACCCGTCGTAGGAGTCGTCCAGGAAGGTCAGCGGACGGTACACGACCTGGAGGTCGCCGACGGTGATGTGGTAGGCCAGCTCGTCGCCGTATTCGCGCTGCAGGTCACCGCAATGCGTGCACTGCGGTTCGGTGTAGATCTCGATCTTGGCGGGTGCGGTGTCGAACCCGGCGACGACACCGAAGCCGTCCTCGGCCACAGCCAGCGGGACCGGCGCCGGATCTGCGCGCGGGGTGCCGGTGACGGCCCTGGAGCAGCCCGGTCCGACCAGCAGTCCGAGCGCGGCGATCAGGGCCAGCGGACGAGAGAAACGCATACCACCATCCTCGCTGCGGCGTTGACGACGGGCACGCTTTTCGACGACGTGCCCCGGTCATGTCCCACCCGCATTTCGTGTGACATATCCCTGCGCGCAACCTCGCCGACAGGTGCCCATGTCATCGTCGCGGTGTGCGCGTTGCAATCGTCGCAGAATCGTTCCTCCCGAATGTCAACGGTGTCACCAACTCGGTGCTGCGGGTCATCGAGCATCTCCGCCGCACCGGACACGAAGCGCTCGTCATCGCGCCGGACACCCCGCGCGGTGAGCCGCCCGCGGACAGGGTGTACGACGGGGTGCGGGTGCACCGGGTGCCGTCGGCGATGTTCCCGAAGGTCACCTCGCTGCCGCTGGGTGTCCCGCGGCCCCGGATGGTCGGTGTGCTGCGTGGTTTCGATCCCGACGTGGTGCACCTGGCCTCGCCGGCGTTGCTCGGCTGGGGCGGGGTGCACGCCGCGCGTCACCTCGGCGTCCCGACCGTCGCGGTGTTCCAGACCGACGTGGCCGGATTCGCGCAGAGCTACGGCATCGGCATGATGTCCCGCGCGTCCTGGGCCTGGACTCGGCGGCTGCACAGCAAGGCCGACCGCACTCTGGCGCCTTCCACCTCGGCCATGGAAAACCTTGCTGCTCATGGAATCCCGCGCGTGCACAAGTGGGCGCGCGGGGTGGACGTGACGGGCTTCGCGCCGTCTGCGCGCGACCAGCGGCTCCGGCAGTCGTGGTCGCCGCAGGGTAAGCCGATCGTCGGTTTCGTCGGGCGGCTGGCGCCGGAGAAGCATGTCGAACGGCTGGCGCCGCTGCATGCCCGAGACGACATCCAGCTCGTCATCGTCGGCGATGGCGTCGACCGGGCCCGTCTCGAATCCGCGTTTCCCCGTGCGGTTTTCACCGGCGCCCTGTACGGTCCGGAACTCGCGGCGGCCTACGCCAGCATGGACGTGTTCGTCCACGGCGGGGAGCACGAAACGTTCTGTCAGGCCGTCCAGGAGGCGATGGCGTCGGGTCTGCCGGTCATCGCCCCGGACGCGGGCGGCCCCCGCGACCTCGTCGCGCCGTACCGCAGCGGGCTGCTGCTCCCGGTCGCCGAATTCGAGGACAGGCTCTCGGAGTCCGTCGACCATCTCGTCGTCGAGCGTCGCCGCTATTCGCAGGCGGCGCGCCGGAGTGTGCTGGGTCGGACGTGGCCGGTGATCTGCGACGAGCTGGTCGGGCATTACGAGGCCGTGGTCGGTGCCCGTGCGCTGCGCGCGGCGTAGTCAACTCGGGGGCACTCGGGCCCGCGGGTAGGTTCGTCGGTGTGGATCCCGATCGCAAAGTCGACGCCGGAATGCTGGCAGGCGTCTCCGAAACCGCCCTGCTGACGCTGAACGGTCGTGCCTACCAGGCACGCCACCCGAACGCGATCCTCGACGATCCGATGGCGATCCGGGTCGTCGACTCCATCGATTTCGACTTCGACAAGTTCGGCCGGCGCAAGGGTCAGGAGATGGCGTTGCGGTCGCTGGCCTTCGACCGTGCCGCCACGGCGTATCTGGCGAAGCATCCGAAAGCGACTGTCGTCGCGCTCGCCGAAGGTCTGCAGACCTCGTTCTGGCGGCTCGACGCCGCGCTGCCGACAGCGGAATTCCGTTGGCTGACCGTCGACTTCGAACCGATCATCGAACTGAGGCGACGACTGCTGCCGGAGTCTGCGCGCATCACCACGCTGGCGCAGTCGGCGCTGGACTACAGCTGGATGGACGCCGTCGACACCACGCACGGGGTGTTCATCACCGCCGAGGGTCTGCTGATGTATCTGCAGCCCGAGGAGTCGATGGGCCTGATCACCGAGTGCGCGGCGCGGTTCCCCGGCGCGCAGATGATCTTCGATCTGCCGCCGGTGATGGTGAAGAAGTTCGCGCCGAAGGGGGTGCGCTCGTCGTCGCGCTACCGGGTGCCTCCGATGCCGTTCAGCCTGTCGGCGGCAGAACTGGCCGACCTGGTGCACACCGTGCCCGGCGTCCGCGCCGTGCACGACCTGCCGATGCCGCAGGGCCGCGGCTTCTTCTTCGAGAAGGTGTTCCCGGCGTTCTGGGGATTGAAGGCGACGAAGAACTACCGCGGCGCCTACACGCTGCTGGAGTTCGGCTGAGCGCCCGGGCCTCGCAGCCCGAGGAGCGCCGACCCGTCTGCCTGATACGTTCGGCAACGTGAACCGCGCCTCGCTGGAGAAGAACCCGCACGAGGTGGCGTCGATGTTCGACGGTGTCGCACGACGCTACGACCTGACCAACACCGTGCTGTCGTTGGGGCAGGACCGGTTCTGGCGACGCGCCACCCGGGAGGCACTGCAGCTGAGCCCCGCGGACAAGGTGCTGGATCTGGCAGCCGGAACCGCGGTGTCGACCGTCGAGCTGGCGAGCTCGGGCGCGTGGTGCGTGGCGGCCGATTTCTCTGTCGGCATGCTGGCCGCGGGCGCCTCGCGCCGGGTGCCGAAGGTCGCCGGTGATGCGACGCGGCTGCCGTTCGACGACGGTGTGTTCGACGCGGTGACGATCAGCTTCGGCCTGCGCAATGTCGTCGACTTCTCGGCGGGGCTGCGCGAGATGGCGCGGGTGACGCGGCCGGGCGGGCGGCTGGTGGTGTGCGAGTTCTCGACGCCGACCAACGGGCTGTTCTCGACGGTGTACAAGGAGTACCTGATGAAGGCGCTGCCGGCGATGGCCACGGCGGTGTCGTCCAACCCGGACGCGTATGTGTATCTGGCCGAGTCGATCAGGGCCTGGCCCGATCAGCGTGCGCTGGCCCGGCGTATCGAGGCGGCGGGCTGGTCGGATGTGCGATGGCGCAACCTGACCGGCGGCATCGTCGCACTGCACGCCGCCACCAAACCCTGAGAGCCCCATCCCTTGCACCGCGAGCGCGCGGGTCTGCACGCAGACACGCCGCGCGCCGCGGTCCTGCACGCGCGCTCGCGGAGAGCGAAATCGCCCTCCGTGCCCATACCGCGGGGCTACCGTCAGCTCATGCTTCTCGGACGTCATGCTGATCCGGAATCCACTCTCGGCACCGACCCCCGCGCGGACCCGCGCATGGTGGAGGCGTTCGCCGGCTTCGGTCTCGACGGCAGGTTCCCGTCGAGCGGACTGACCGTCGATTCGCCGATCGACCAGCGCCACGCCTTCGCCGCGATGAGCGAGCAGGCCGTCGGCGCCGTTTTCGACGCCCTCGCCGGGAGTCTCCCGCAGCCGCCCGGTGTCGAGACCACGACGTCGACGATCCCGGGACCCGACGGCAACGACATCATCGTCTACGTCAGCCGGCCCGCGGGGGCGTCGACGGTATTGCCGGGCATCGTGCATCTGCACGGCGGTGGGATGGCGATCGCGAGTGCCGCCGACGCGCCGTACATGAGACTGCGTGAGCATCTCGCGGCAACCGGACTGGTGGTTATCGGCGTCGAATTCCGTAACAGCGCAGGGAAACTGGGGCCGCATCCGTATCCGGCGGGGCTCGGCGACTGCGCTGCCGCGGCGCGGTGGGTCAGCGCGGAGCGGGCCGAACTCGGCGTCAGTCACATCGTGGTGTCCGGGGAGTCGGGTGGCGGAAACCTGACATTGACGTTGGCGCACAGGGCGAAACGTGAAGGATGGATCGGCGACATCGCCGGGTTCTATGCGCAGTGCCCGTACATCTCCAACCGGTGGATGGACACCTGTGAGGACCTGCCGTCGTTGGAGGAGAACGACGGCTACTTCATCAGCCGGGAGCAGCTGGCGCTGCTCGGTTCGCTCTACGACCCGGACGGAGCGTACTCGCAGGACCCGACCTGCTGGGCGTCGGCAGCGACCGACGAAGACCTCAAAGATCTTCCGCCGCATGTGATTTCGGTCAACGAGCTCGATCCGCTGCGGGACGAGGGTTTGCAGTACTACCGCAGGTTGCTGCGTGCCGGCGTGCCCGCCGTCGGTCGGGTGGTGGCGGGAACGTGCCACGGTGGTGACCTGCTGTGCGGGACGGCGATGCCGGATGTGTTCGCCGCCAGCATCAACGATGTGAGCGGCTTCGCCAAGAGTCTGGGGGTCCTCAGGGGGCCTGGGTGAACCGTGCCGCCTCGGCGGCCAACTCTGCTGAGACGCAGACGTCGTAGCGGCGTGCTTCGAGTGACTTGACGCTGTCGAAGTCCCGCTCGCCTCCGGTGGCGATATGAGCGACGAAGCCGAACACCCCTCCCCAGAACGAACCGATCACCAAAGCGGTCAGCATCGTCACGATCCACACGGGCCCGACGGTGAAGATCGCCAGCAGCAGTCCGATGAACAACCCGAACCAGGCCCCGCTGGCAGCACCTGCGAACGCCGCCCTGCCCTTGGTCATCCGCCCGACGACGCGTTCGACCGTGCGCAATTCGTCGCCGATGATGCGCACGTGCTCGACGGGGAAGCCGCCGTCCGACATCCGGTCGACCAACCGCTGTGCGTCGGCGTAGTTGTCGAACGAGGCGACGACTTGCCGAGGGGCAGGTTTGGGGTCGCCTTGCTGCTGGTGGGGTCCACTCAGGTTCGTCACTGCTACCTCCGGGTTGAACATTGGTGCCGGGTGGGTGTCTGCGTTCAGGCTACGAGATCGTCTCCTGGTCGGTGCGAAAGGTGTTCCATATTCGAGTCGATTCCTCGCCGACACGGTCGTCGTGGATCTGTTGGAAGTTCCGACCGCCGCGGCCGAAGGTGGCGACAACGGCTGTCGGACAACGGGATTCGGTCAAGGGGGCGTCGAGCCACCGACACGGACGCACGTGGACCAGGTCGACCCCCTCGCCGTCGGAGTCGTAGAAGTACGGTCCCTCGATGCGGCCCAGCCGGTACCGGCCGTCGGGGTCGCGACTCCAGACGAACGACCCGTCGGGCACGTCGGCGAACCGATCCACCCGCCGTGCCAGCCTCTCGGGGTCGCCGAATCTGCCGAATCCGCACAGCCCCAACGACTGCGCGCGGTCGAAAGTCCGGCCGAAAGGCACGTCGTCGCTGCGCGACCGCATCGGCGCGCGATACACGAGGGTCACGCGAACGGGCGGCGCTCGTCGATCCGGCGCGACAGCCTGCCCGCGCCGCGCCAGACCCGCGCCACCGCGTCCTCGTCCTCGTCGGTCACGAAGTTGCCCATCACCCGCACCGCGATCTTCATCAGCGTCGAGGACCGCATCGCCACCGGTCCGGCCACCGGAAGGAACCGCGGGAACGTCAGCAGCAGCGCCAGCCGCCGCGCCACCGAGAACCCGCGGGCATAGTGCTCGTGCAGCAGCGCGGGCCACGAGGCCTCGAAGGACCCTGTGCCCAGCAGCGACACCGCCAGCCGTCCGGTCTCCAGCCCGTAGTCGATGCCTTCGCCGTTGAGCGGATTCACACACGCGGCGGCATCGCCGGTCAGCATCCAGTTCGGCCCCGCGACGCGCGACACCGCGCCGCCCATCGGCAGCAGCGCCGACAGCGGTGCGCGCGGGTCGCCCTCGAAACCCCACTCGGCGCGCCGCAGACCCGTGTAGTAGTTCAGCAGCGGTCGCAGGGCCGCGTCGGCCGGACGCTTCGAGGTGGCCAGCGCGCCGACGCCGATGTTCACCTCACCGTTGCCCAACGGGAAGATCCACCCGTACCCGGGCAGCACCTCGCCGGCGGGGGAGCGCAGTTCCAGGTGCGAGGTGATCCACTCCTCGTCGCTGCGCGGCGTGCCGATGTAGCCGCGGATCGCGACGCCGTAGACGGTCTCCTTGTGCCACTGCCGGCCGAGCGTGCGCCCGAGTGTCGACCTCGCCCCGTCGGCGACGATCAGCGACGAACACCGCACCAGCTCGCCGGAGTCCAGCACCACGCCGGTCACCCGGCCCGTGGAGTCCCGCTCCACGTCGACGGCCTTGACGCCGAGCTTCATCTTCGCGCCGTCGTCGACGGCCACCAGTCGGATCCGCTCATCGAGTTCGGTGCGCGGCACGGCGCTGCTGGTCGGCGGGAACGACGGCCCGGGCCAGGGCACCTCGACGTCGGAGCCGAAACCCGACATCCGCAGTCCGCGGTGCGCGATACGCCCGTCCAGCCACGACCGCAGACCCAGCCGATCCAGTTCGGCGACGGCGCGCGGGGTCAATCCGTCGCCACAGGCCTTGTCGCGGGGGAACTGCGCGGAGTCGATGACGAGCACGTCGCGACCCGACCGCGCGGCCCACGCCGCGGCCGACGAGCCCGCCGGTCCTGCCCCGATGACCACCACATCGGCACCAGAAGAGCCCCGGATCGCTCCGACCGCCGGTGTGTCCATGTCTCCCAGTATGTTGGCTGTGTGAGGACACCGGCGAACGTGGTGGCGGGAGTGGACTTCGGCGATGCCCAATTCGCCCAGGACGTCCGCGACGGGGTTGCCCGTATCGAGGCTCTGATGTCCGAGGAGCTGGGCAGGGCCGACGCCCTGATGTCAGAGGCGGTCAACCACCTCTTCCAGGCGGGCGGCAAGCGTTTCCGGCCGCTGTTCACCGTGCTGTCGGCCCAACTCGGTCCCGAGCCGGACGCGTGGCAGGTCACCGTCGCCGGCGCCGTGATCGAGCTGGTGCATCTGGCCACGCTGTATCACGACGACGTCATGGACGAGGCCCAGGTCCGTCGCGGTGCGCCCAGCGCCAACGCCCGGTGGGGTAACAACATCGCGATCCTGGCCGGCGACTACCTGTTCGCGACGGCCTCGCGCCTGACCAGCCGGCTGGGCCCCGAGGCGGTGCGCATCATCGCCGACACGTTCGCTCTGCTCGTGACGGGCCAGATGCGCGAGACCCGTGGCGCCGCCGACCAGGTCGATTCGGTCGACCACTACCTGAAGGTCGTCTACGAGAAGACGGCCTGCCTGATCTCGGCGTCGGGCAGGTTCGGGGCGACGTTCTCCGGCGCCGACGAGGCGCAGATCGAACGGCTCGCCAAGCTCGGCGGGATCGTCGGCACCGCGTTCCAGATCTCCGACGACATCATCGACATCGACAGCGACGCCGACGAGTCGGGCAAGGTTCCCGGCACCGACCTGCGCGAGGGTGTGCACACCCTGCCGGTGCTGTACGCGTTGCGCGAAACCGGTCCGGACGCAGACCGGTTGCGCGAGCTGCTGGCCGGTCCGGTCACCGACGACGCCGACGTCGCCGAGGCGTTGCGCCTGCTGCGCGGGTCGCAGGGCATCCGCAAGGCCAAGGAGACGGTCATCGGGTACGCGCAGGAAGCGCAGCGGGAGCTCGACCAGCTCCCGGACGTGCCGGGCCGTCAGGCGCTCGCGAGCCTGGTCGACTACACCGTCAATCGGCACGGCTAGCGGGTCGGAACCCGGGCGGGCTGTCCGGTCGTTGCCTCTGCGATGACCCACGCAGGTTTCTACACGCAGGTTTCTACAAGGAGGAACCCACGATGACTTGGCACCCGCACGCCAACAGGGCCAAGACGTTCCTGTTGCTGGCGGTGTTCTCCGGTCTGATCGTCGCCGTCGGCGCCATGTTCGGCCGCAACATCATGTTCCTGGCGGTGTTATTCGCGCTCGGCATGAACGCCTACGTGTACTTCAACAGCGACAAGCTCGCGCTTCGCGCCATGCACGCCCAGCCGGTCAACGAGATGCAGGCGCCGGTGATGTACAAGATCGTGCGCGAGCTCGCGACGACGGCGCGCCAGCCGATGCCGCGGCTCTACATCAGCGACACCGCCGCCCCCAACGCGTTCGCGACCGGCCGCAACCCGCGCAACTCGGCGGTGTGCTGCACCACGGGCATCCTGCAGATGCTCAACGAGCGCGAGCTGCGTGCCGTGCTCGGCCATGAGCTGTCCCACGTCTACAACCGCGACATCCTGATCTCGTGCGTCGCCGGTGCGATGGCCTCGGTCATCACCGCGCTGGCCAACCTCGCGTTCTTTGCGAGCATGTTCGGTGGTAACCGCGACGGTGGCACCAATCCCTTTGCGATCCTTCTGGTTTCGCTGCTCGGCCCGATCGCGGCGACGGTCATCCGGCTGGCGGTGTCGCGGTCGCGCGAGTACCAGGCCGACCAGTCCGGTGCCGAGCTGACGGGCGACCCGCTGGCGTTGGCCAGTGCGCTGCGCAAGATCAGCTCCGGGGTGGAGCGGGCGCCGCTGCCGCCGGAACCGCAGCTGGCCGACCAGGCGCACCTGATGATCGCCAACCCTTTCCGCGCGGGCGAGAAGATCGGCAAGCTGTTCGCGACGCACCCGCCGATGGCCGACCGCATCGCGCGACTGGAGGCGATGGCCGGGCGCGGGCCTGGTCAGTACTGACACCCCCGTCACTTTCGGGCGAGATCTGCACACCCGCGGGCACCCGTTTAGGGTGTGGTCCGTGCTGAGCAGAATCATGATCGTGCTGGCCGGAGCCGCGGCAGCGGTGCTCGGCGCCTCGGGTGTGGCCTCGGCGGAGCCGGTGCTGCCGAATATCAACGCGATGCCGCCGGCGAACCCGAAGGACTACGCCGCCAACGACGGCGCCTGGTACGTGTTCAGCGCACTCGACGGCGTCACCTGCGTGCTGGACCGCGGGTCGGGCAGCTACGGCTGCAGCGGGCCGCTGCCTGCCGCGCCGGGCGGGGCGAACCTGGTCACGGGTAACGCCGGCGGCGGCGTGGGGTTCGCCAACGCTGCGCAGCCGATGTACGGGATCGTCGAGAACGCCCCGGCGCTGGCGCCCCACAGCCGCCTCAGTTTCAAGACCGTGAGCTGCGGCACCGACGGGTTCGCGACGTCGTGCATCAACACGTTCAACCAGTCGGGCTTCGTCATCAGCCCGACCGGTTCGTACGCGTTCTGAAACACTGCCGACCCTTTTGCCGACACTTAGGCTGTGATGGTGCTGAGCCGATCTGTAGTCGCTGCCGTGTGCGTCGCCGCGGCCGGTGTCCTCAACGCGTCCGGCCTGGCCGCGGCGCAACCGCCGCCGCCACCGCCCCCTCCGCCGGCTCCCGACATCAATGCCTATCCACCGGCCAACCCGAAGGACTTCGCGGTCCATCAGGGGTCGGCGTACGCGTTCACCACCGCCGGTCTGACGTGCATGGTGCAGCGCTCGGGACCCTACGGGTGCAGCGGGGTCCTGCCCGGTGCCCCCAACAACGCGAACCTGGTGAGCGGCCGCTCCGGAACGGTTCCGGGGTTCGGCGCCGCACCGCAGCCGATCGTCGGCGAACCGGTCAACGCGCTGCCGCCGAACACCCGGATCAGCTTCGGCACCGTGAGCTGCGGCGGGGACGGCACCGTCACGGCGTGCGTCGACAGCATGAATCAGGCCGGCTTCGTGGTCAGCCCGGATGCCACCTGGATCGTGAACGCGGTCAACCCGCTGGTCGCGCGTCCCGAGGGCACGAACCCGTACTTCAACTAGGGGTCAGAACCCCGAGCCGTGCACCTCGTGCCCGGGCTTCTCGGCGACCAGACCGTGGTAGGCCTGCTCGACGGTCGAGCCGTGGTTCACGACCCCGTCGACCTCGCGCGCGATCGGCATGGAGATCCCGTACTTCTCGGCGAACTCCATGATGACGCTGGCGGCCTTGACCCCTTCGGCGACCTGGTTCATCGCGGCGATGATCTCCTCGATCGTCTTGCCCTGACCGAGCTGCTCGCCGACGTGCCGGTTGCGGCTGCGCTGCGAGGTGCACGTCACGATGAGGTCGCCCATACCGGCCAGGCCGGCGAAGGTGTCGCGGTGCCCGCCCATCGCGACGCCCATCTTCGACATCTCGTTGACGGCGCGGGCCATCACCATCGCGCGGGTGTTCTCGCCGATGCCCAGCGAGTAGCCCATGCCGACGGCGATCGCGTAGACGTTCTTCAGCGCACCGGCGATCTCGACGCCGACGACGTCGTCGGTGGTGTAGGTACGAAAACGCTTGGTACGAAACAGGTTCGCGAGATTGGCGGCGAGATGCTGGTCGGGCATCGCGAGCACCGCGGCGGCGGCGTACCCGTCGGCGACCTCGCGGGCGATGTTGGGTCCGGCGAGGATCCCGGCGGGATGGCCCGGCAGCACCTCGTCAACGATCTGGCTCATCCGGTAGTTGGTGCCCTGTTCGAGGCCCTTGACCAACGACACCACCGGAACCCACGGTCGTAGCTCCTTGGCCAGTTCGGTGAGCACGCCGCGGAATCCGTGCGACGGTACGCCCATCACGATCACGTCGGCGCACTCGGCGGCCTCGGAGAAGTCGGTCGTGGCCTTCAGGGTGTGGGCGAGTTCGACATCGTCGCCGAGGTACTTGCTGTTGCGGTGGTTGTCGTTGATGTCGCTCGCGGTTTCCTCCGAGCGCACCCACTGCAGCGTCGGGCCGCGCCGGGCGCAGATCGACGCGACGGTGGTTCCCCAGGAGCCGCCGCCGAGAACAACAACCTTGGGTTCGCGCTGCGCAGGTGCCATGGCGATCACCCTAGGTCGGGGGAGCCACCCCGAGGGCGGAAATGACGTCGCTCAGGTCCGCGGGCGACGAGCGTGGGGCCCGTGTACGCGCAACGACGGTTTCGCGTACACAAGGCCCACGGTCGCTGCGCTCAGCGGTAGTTGACGAACTGCACCGCGAAGTCGAGGTCGGCGCCGCGCAGCAGGGACTGGACGGCCTGCAGATCGTCGCGCTTCTTGGAGCTGACGCGGATCTCCTCGCCCTGGATCTGCGCCTTCACACCCTTGGGGCCCTCGTCGCGGATCAGCTTGGTGACCTTCTTGGCGTCCTCGCTCGAGATGCCCTGCTTGATGCTGCCGATCACCTTGTAGGTCTTGCCCGACGGTTGCGGGTCGCCGGCGTCGAACGCCTTCATCGAGATGTCGCGGCGGATCAGCTTCTCTTTGAAGACGTCCACGGCGGCCTTGACGCGTTCTTCGGTGGAGGAGACGAGGATGATGCCTTCTTCGCCCTGCCACTCGATGGTGGTGTCGGTGCCCCGGAAGTCGAATCGGGTGGCCAGCTCTTTGGCCGCCTGGTTGAGCGCGTTGTCGACCTCCTGGCGGTCGACCTTGCTGACGATGTCGAACGAAGAATCCGCCATTGGACCCGTCCCTCCCTCGCGGTGTCGGTGCTTGCGACCATCTTGGCCGTAGCCGGCGGTGACAGCCAAACCACCCTGGCGATTTGTTGTGGGGGTATGGGTTCGTTATATCCTGCTGTGCGCGCTCCACAGCGCACGCAGCACCCCGGCAGGTTGCCCGAGCGGCCAATGGGAGCGGACTGTAAATCCGTCGGCTAACGCCTACACAGGTTCGAATCCTGTACCTGCCACGCTGGTCAGGCCCCCTTTCGAGGGGGCCTGCTTGCGTTCTGGGGGACGGCCGTCCGCAGTGCGTCCGCAGTAGTCGCGGCAGCCGCATCGAACGCGGCCGCTACGGCGTCCAGATCGTCCGGGAACAAGTGGCCGTAGCGGTCCAGCGTCAGCACCGCCGACTTATGGCCCAAGAGCTTCTGTACGACCTTGATGTTCGCCCCTGACCGAATGGCCAAGCTGGCGCATGTATGCCGCAGGTCGTGCAGCCGCGCACCCTCGCACCCGTCGACCGCCGCCGAGGCCTTCTGGAAGGTGTAGCGGGCCTGACCGAGCGTCAGGTACCCCCCGCCGCGCGCAGACGGGAACACTAACGCCGTCTTGTCCCGGTCGCCGATCTCCGTCTCCAGCATCCTCGCCACGAACGCTGGCACCGGCACCGTGCGATTGGTGTGATTCTTCGTCGACCCCTCAACCAACCCTGTCTTGCGGACGTACGTCACTGACCGCCGCACCCGAATCCGGCGGCCCATCACATCGACATCAGCCACCTGGAGCGCGGCGGCCTCGCCGAACCGCAGACCGCAGTAGCCGAGGACCAGGACCAGCGTCCGTAGCCGGCCTGACGCGACAGCGATCCTGTGCAGCTGCTCGTGTGTCAGGTACCGCTGCTCGGTATCGGGCAACACCGGCAGTTCCAAGTCCTCGGCGGGATTAGCCGCCAGGTGCTTGGCCTTCACCGCGAACCGCAATACGGCACCGACGAGCTGGTGCGCTTGCCGCACTCGTGACGCGCTCAACCCCTTGCCCTCGAAGCGAACCGACCCCTCGACGGACAGACCCGTCACCCACACCTGCAGGTCTTCGAATCGGATTTCCCGTAGTGCCACATCCTTCCACCGAGGCAAAACGATGGTGTCAAGCAGCGAGCGGTATCCCGCAACAGTTTTCGCCGACCGATGCGCCTTCGTGGATATCCACCTCTCGGCCATCGTCCCGAAGGTGATGCCCGATAGTGCCGGATCGGTCCAGGTGCCGGTGACTTGATCGGAAACCTGTTTGTTCAGCCAGTTCTGCGCGTCAGCCTTACGGCCGAATCCCTTGGCATGTTCTTTCCCGTTCTCGTCGACATACCGTGCACGCCAACGCAACCCATTGCCGTTGGCCGCGGATGGGGCTGTCTCTGTCGTGCCGTCGTGGAGTCGGACCGTCTTCGTCCAGCGATCCTCGACACCGGAGCGGCGGTTACGCGTCTGGGTCATCTAAGTCATCGAAGTCATCTAGGCCATCGGGCGGCGCTGGCCGATACTTCAGCGCATCGAGCATCGCCAGTTGAGAAATTGAGGGATGTATCGGCCGCAATTCTGTACCTCTCACTCGATCAAGAACTTCCCGATACGAATCCCCCTTGAACTCGTCGCGAAGGTCGGTCATAAATTCTTGTTTCCGCAGCGTGGACATAATCTCCCGGTTCAATTCACGCCCCCAGTTTGTAAGCAGCCAAGACTCCGCCCACGCCTTCATCGGGCCCAGATCGGCAGTCCTGCCGTCTTCGTCTGACGCCGATTCCTGATCCAGCGCCGCCATTAGAAGGGCGAGGTCCACCAACTGCGGCGCCAGGTCGGCCGCGAACTCTTTCAGCGCCTTACGGTGGCCTCGGAAATCCTTGTTCAGTTGCAGCAATAGCCCTCGCGCCGCTCGGTCCTCACGCCCCGCGAGCAGCATGTAGTCCTGGACCCCCAACACCTTCGCCACCGCGCGCGCCTCGCTGAAGCGCAACGGACGCGTGCCCTTCTCGATCTTCAGAATCGTCTGCTGGTGGACACGCTCGCCCAGTGACCGGCCAAGCGCCTCGGCCAATTCAAGCTGCGACATGCCGATAGCCGTCCTGTAGGCCCTGATGTTCGCACCAACCAACTGGTCGAACCCAACCTCGGCCCCACCGTCCCCACCGTCGCCTGTCACGCGCCAAACGCTACAACGTGACATCACCTTGACTCAACACCCAAACGGTTGCTACTTTCTGGTTGTCGAATACCAACAACGAAAGGGTTGATTTGGATGGCAGGTGACGAGCTGCTCCACACCAAGCAGGTTGAAGAGCAGTACGGGATCAACGCCGGAACGCTGCGGTTCTGGAGGTCTACGGACCAGGGGCCGGCGTCCTTCACGCTCGGCCGACGTGGCCGCGTCGTGTACCGGCGCAGCGAGGTTGAACGCTGGCTGGCCGAGCAGGAGGCCACAACCCGGCGCGGTGGTGGCGACGCAGCGTGAGCCATCCCCACATCACACAAGCCGACCGGGACGCGCTCGACGACCGCGGCCTAGTCGACGACGACAACACGGAAATGCTGACGGCTCCCGTGAACCCGGTTGTTGACGCAACCGGCGGGAGCCGTCCGAACCCACCAATCAGCAGAAAGGCAAGTTCATGACAACAACTGTAACCCCACCCACCGACGAACTGGTCGATGGACGCGGCGGCCGCTGGCTCGGCAAGCGCGGCATCTACCGCCACAACCAGCCTGCGGTCGAGTGCGTCGATGTCGAGGACGGAGGTGTGGCGTTTCACACGATGGTCACCTCTGTTGGCTGGGACCCAGGCATCAAGGGTGAACTGATCCGCTGGGTGGCCAGCGACGGCGAAGTCGGATACGAGGTGCGCATCAACGGCACCGAAGAGGACGCGGGTACGTGCGATGTCGCTGCATTCAGCATCGACAGTCTGGGCGCACTGGCCAAAGTCGCCAACGACCTCCGCTACGAGTGGGAGATCATCACCGGCGTCTACGCATCCGAGGGCATCCGCTGGAGTGTCTGGTGAACGACGCTAACCTCGACGACCCGAACGAGGCGATCCGAACCAACCTCGAATCCGCACGGGAACACGTGAAGGCCGGCGGGGCGCGCCTCATCGCCGACACCTTTCCGCTCGTGAATGTCGACAGCCGTCGGGCCATCGCCGAGATCACCGCGAACCTGATTTCGCTTGAGGAAGCCATCGACGGTGTGATCGGGAGCGAGGCCGGCGGATAAATGACAGATGCAAGGTTCCCGGACCGGTGGCTGTCCGACCGTCGTCTCCAGCGGTTGTCGGACAGCCACTTCCGGGCCTTCATCACCTCGTTGGCGTGGTCGGTGTCGAACCGGACAGACGGGGTGATCGAGCCCGAGGATCTGGGACTGATTCCGAACTTCTCTGCCGGTGCCGTGAAGGCATTCATGGACGCAGACCTGTGGTCCCCGCTCGTGAAGGGTTGGCTGATCACCGACTACGCGACGACTCAGACCAGCCGGGAACAGCTTTCGGCCGCGGAGATGGCTCGTGCCCGGGATCGGGAGAAGAAGGCCCGACAGCGCGCGGCGAAGAAGTCGGCTGCGACCAGTGCAGATGCAGATGTCCCCGGAGACGTCCCAGGGGATGTCCCGGGGGACAACACAGGACAGGACAGGCCAGGACAGGCTAGGCGTAGTAAAGGGGAGGTACCACCTCCGCTTGCCGCTGTCGTGAACGGTCCCCCGCAGTGGCGCGGCTCTGGTCCTAACCCATTCGATGAATACAAGTAGCAGCAACAACTTTCAGAGGAGATCAAGGTGAGTGAAGTACAGGTGATGGAGGACCACGAGGTTTTGGTCCCGCTCGACCGTTCGGGTGCGGAGAAGCTTGACGGTCGTATCCGCCGGTTGGCCAAGCAGGCGGGGGATCAGCTCCTCCAGGTCGGTCGGCTCCTCGATGAGGCCCGGGCCGGCCGCGCACACGAGGCGTTGGGGTTCCCGAGCTGGACGGCCTATGTCGCCGACGCGCTCGGCGGGACGCTGCAGCTTTCGGGGGAGGCGCGCCAGGCGATGGTCCAGATGATGGCGGGGGAGGGCATGTCTGTCCGGGCTATCGCGGCCGCGACCGGTGTCAGCAAGTCGACCGTCGACCGAGACCTCGCGCAGGTGCCACATGATGACGGTGCGAGTGCGCCGGAATCAACTGTCCCACAACGGGACAGTTCAGATTCAGACCGCGCGGACGTGGACCCCGGACCGACCGGTGAGAAGGTCACCACCGGACTCGACGGCAAGTCTCGACGGCGCAAGCCGCGGGCCAAGAAGGAACCCAAACAGGAACCGGTGGTCGAGCTGAAAACGGAGCCCGTCAGCACTCGGCAAATCCAGATCCCTACTGCCTATCGCGCGTCGATCAAGACGCTGAGCACCGTCGCCTGCAGCATGCGGGATCTGGTCGACGATCCACGCTGGTCGAAAGCTCGGGATCGGTTCACCGAAAAAGACCGCGTGGAGCTGGACGGCAACATCGCGGTTCTCCAGACGCTGCGCGCCGCGATGGAAAACACTGCGGTGAACCGTACCGGCGATGTTTCCGAGGAGAGGACAGCATGACCGAACCGACACCCGACTACCATGCCCGCGCTGGGATGTACCGCCTATTGGTGGGGTATGGCGCAATGACGCTCACCGGCAATCCCGGCGGTGCTGCCGTCTACAACTCAGCACTCGACAATGCCCTCGCCGACCCGCGCCTCAAACGCATCCTCAATCAACTTGTGGGCGTGGTCTTCGCCACCCACCTGCAGTCCTGTGGTGACGACCCGAAAGCCACCGTGGAGATGATCGTGCGGGAGCTGCGAGCCGCTGAGGATCTGGCCGGTCTCGATGACCAGGACGGCGAGCGATGACCGGTGAACCGAAGCTCGCTTGGCAGCACGCATGGGATTACGGCATCGAGACGGGCCGCTACATCCTGGTGGGGGAACCGGGAGACCGCTGGGAAGACGCTGTTCTGCACAAGGGCCCGAACTTCGACACCGCCCCACTGCACACCGACCCGCGCATCGCCGCCGAGCAACAGATTCTTGACAACATGGTGCGCGCCCAGGCGAAGGCCGAAGAGGAGGGGTCGTGAGGATCAACGCCTACAACGGCATCGAGCCACGCGCATGGGCCAGCGCCAACAAGCGGGTACAGATCCAGCTCGGTGTCCATCGGATCACCGCGTTGCCCGATGAGGCGGCCGAGTTCGCACGCAGGCTGGCCGCCGCCGAGCGAGCCGAAGCTGGCGAGGTCGATCGGTGACCCTCAAGCCCTGCATCGACTGCGGTGTGCCGAGTGCCTCGACCCGGTGCTCAGCCCACCGCGGCTACGACGCGGCATGGACCAGGCTCAGCCAGCGTGCCCGCAAGCTGCAACGGTTCTGCTCCGACTGCGGCGCCACCGAGAACCTGCAGGCCGACCACAGCCCCGAGGCATGGGCACGCCGAGCGGCCGGCAAGCGTATCCGCCTCAAGGACATCGACGTCGTGTGCGGACCATGCAACACCACGAGAGGACAGGCACGACCAGATCCGTTGCAGCACAACCATACTCGCAGGTCAGTAAGTGGGGGGATGCCCCGAGCGAAAGCCCAGGCCAGACCGCCCAGCCGAGAAGCCGATTACACACCCTTGGGGGGTATGAGGTGAAGGCAGGCCCGAAGGCCGCAGTCGATGACAGTCCGTTGCCGTTCCGCCCCAGCTCAGAGGTGGAATCTGAGCGTTTTCTTGCGTTCGCCGACAAGTTCATTCGGGTGCCGAAGGGTACGAACTCCCGCGGGAAGCTCAACCCTCGCCCGTGGCAGATGGACATCGTGCGGGACGTGCTGGACTCCGGTGCTCGCACGGTAGGGCTGATGCTGCCGAGGGGGTCGGGCAAAACGACGTTGAACGCGGCCATCGGGCTGTACGTGTTCTTCTGCTGGGGCGACGGTGCGAACGTGGTGGTGTTCGCGGTCGATGAGAAACAGGCGAATCTGGCGTTCTCGGCGGCCCGACGCATGGTCGAGTTGTCACCCGAGCTTGCCAACAGGTGCCAGGTGTTCAAAGAGCGCTTGTATCTGCCCTCCTCAGACTCGTCGTTCGCCGTGTACGCGGCGTCACCGGCTGGGGCGGAAGGGCTCGATTATGTGCTGGCAATCTGCGACGAGGCCGGTGTCATCAACCGCGACCTTTTCGAGGTTGTGCAGCTCGCCCAGGGCAAGAGGAAACGCTCAGTGGTGGTGGCCATCGGGACGCCCGGACCGAGGCTCGACGATCAGGTCCTCCTGGATCTGCGGGCCTATGCAGCCGAGCACCCCGAGGACCGATCGCAGGTGTGGCGGGAGTTCAGCGCAGCGGGTTTCGAGGATCACCCGCCGGACTGCGAACACTGCTGGAAGCTGGCCAACCCGGCGTTGGATGACTTTCTGCACCGCGACGCCTTGCACGCCTTGCTGCCACCGAAGGTGCGAGAGAGCACGTTCCGGCGGGCTCGGCTGTGTCAGCTCGCCAGCGCGACTGACAATGCGTTCCTGCCCAGTGGGGTCTGGGACGGACTCAGTACCGGCGTCGGCATTCCCGCGGGCCGTGAGGTGGTCGTCGCTCTCGACGGTTCGTTCAGTGACGACACCACCGCGCTGCTTGTCGCTACCGTCTCGCCGACACCGCACTTCGACGTCATCAAGGTCTGGGAGCGACCCCGAGGTGACGACGATTACCGGGTGCCGGTCGCCGACGTCGAGGACGAGATCCGCGCCGCGTGCCGACGCTGGCAAGTCGTCGAGGTGATCGCCGACCCGTTCCGCTGGACCCGCACCTTGCAAGTCCTGGAATCCGAGCGGCTGCCTGTCGTCGAGTTCCCGCACAGCCCATCGCGTCTGACGACCGCGACGGGCGACCTGTACAGCGCTGCGGTGAACGGCCGGATCACTCACTCCGGTAATGCCACCTTGGCCGCTCACGTCGCGGCTGCGGTCATCCGCGAGGACGCGCGGGGGATGCGGCTGGACAAGGCGTCACGGTCCCGTACCGCTCCGAAGATCGACCTGGCCGCTTGTCTGGTCATGGCCCATAGTCGCGCCACCTGGCGTGCAACCAAGAAACGCAACAGAGCAAGGAGTTTCGCATCGTGACAACCCAAGACGAACTACTGACCCGGCTGATTCAGCGGCTCAACATGCCGTTGGCCAGATACTCCGATTTGGACAGATACTACGAGGGCCGGCCGCCGTTGGCGTTCCTCTCACCCGAGGCAAAGACCGCTCTGGGCAACAGGTTCGGCATCATGTCGAGCAACATTCCACGCCTGTCTGTGACGGCACTCGCTGAGCGGCTGCGGATCACCGGGTTCTCCGGGGACGAGGCGCTGTGGGCCGATTGGATTCGCAACGACCTCGATCAGACCAGCGGTGTCGCCCACCGAGAAGCGCTGCTGCTCGGCGACTCCTACGTCATCGTCTGGGCCGATAGGTTCGGCCGGCCGTCCGTGACCGTCGAGAGCGGCAAGCAGGTTGCCGTACAGACCGACCCCGGCACCCGACAGATCACCGCCGCGGTGAAGCGTTGGGAGGACAAGGACCGCAACGTCACTCACGCGGTTCTCTATGAGCCCGACCAGATCACGCGCCTGATTGCCCAGCAGGTCGGCGCAATCACCGGATTCACCGCCGTCGAGTCCATCGCCAACCCGCTCGGTGTCGTCCCGGTCGTGAACCTGCGCAACACTGACCGCATCGTCGGAGAGTGGGGGATCAGTGAGATTGACGACCTCAAGCCGCTCGTCGACGCGCTTAACAAGAGCCTGGCCGACATGATGGTCACCTCCGAATATGTCGGCCGGCCGCGCCGCTGGGCCACCGGCATCGAACTGACCGAGGCCCCGGTGATCGACGACGAGGGAAATCCGGTCCTCGACGAGGACGACCAGCCGGTGATGATCGAGGTCAACCCGATCCCCGAGGGCCACCGCGCGATGATCTCGGAGAACAACGAAGCGAAGTTCGGGCAGCTCAACGCGGCCGATCTCGGCGGCTACGAGGCCAGTGTGCGGGTCATCCTCGGCCAGATCATGGCTGTGTCAACGCTTCCTGCGCACTACGTCGGGGTGTTCACCGATAACCCCGCCTCGGCAGACGCACTGCGTGCCGCCGAGGCGTCCCTGACCGCGCGCGCCGAGGCCCGGCAAGCCACCTTCGGCCGGTCCTGGGAGCAGGTCGCCAAGCTGATGATCGCGGTGCGGGATGGCCGAGACCCCAACGTCATCGACGACATCCGCGTGCACTGGGCCGACGCCGCGACCCGCTCTGTCGCCCAGGAGGCCGACGCCGTGGTCAAGCTGTACCAGGCCGGCCTACTGCCGCAGGCATACGCACTTGGCAAGCTCGGCTACTCCAACGACGAGATCGCCAAGGTGCTGGCGTCGGGAGCCGCTGCACCACAGGAGGATTCCAATGTGGCTTAGCGGTCGTGACTTCGCCTACAACATTCGCCTATCTCCTGTGTCCGGGCGGCCGATCCGGCTGCGCATCGGCGGTATGACCTACTGCATGGACGTTGCCGAAACCGTCGAACTGGCCAATGCACTCGCCGATGCAATCGACGACTACCAGAAGCTCCCACCCCAACCCGCCAGTACCGAAAGGACCGAACAATGAGCGACACCACCGACACCACGACCGAGCCCGCCGAGGATCGCGTTTCAGACGCGACCCCCGAGGGGGACACCTCAGACGCGACCGCCGAGGGGGACACCTCAGACGCGACCGCCGCGACGGACGCAGGGTCCGATTCCGAATCGGACCCCACGGACGACCCCGATACCTTCCCGCGTCACGTCGTCGAGGATCTGCGCAAGGAGAACGGACGCTACCGGCAGCGCGCTCAGCAGGCCGATGCCTACGCCCACCGGCTGCACCTCGAAATGGTCAAGGCCACCGGCAGATTGGCCGACCCGACCGACCTCGAGTTCGACGAGGCCCACCTCGACGACCCTGAGACGCTGGCCGCCGCCATCGACGACCTGCTCGGCCGCAAACCCCACCTGGCCACCCGCAAGCCCTCCGGTGACATCGGCCAAGGCCACCGCGGAGGAGCGGCTGAACCGTTCAGCTTGCTCGGCCTACTCAAAGAACGGACCTGAGCGCGCTACACTCAACCCTGTAGGGCCTGGCGCCCTCGCCCGATTGACGTCCTGGCGACGTGTCGATTCCCCCCAATCTGACACCGTTAGGACTCAATCGTGGCCATCGAAACCACTTCGGGTAACTCCACTCTCATTCAGTCGCAGGTAGCCAACCTGCTCGTCCAGCCGCTCGAACAGGCGTCAACGTTCCTCGCCGCCGGCCCGACAATCCTCGACTCGTCCAGCCCGGTACGCATCCCGCGCGTCGTCAACGGCGTCACCGCCGGGTTCGTCGCCGAGGGAGCCCAGATCAGTGACGGCGACGTCGCGTTCGACGAAGTGACCCTGCTGCCCTCGACACTCAAGGGCCTCAAGGTGTTGGTGAAGCTCACCAACGAACTGATCCGCACCTCGGTCGTCGGCCTGGAATCGGTGCTCCGTACCCGCCTGGTCGCTGACGTCGCCCACGCCCTCGACGCGGCACTGTGGGACGGCCCCGGCACGTCGAACACCATCAAGGGCATCCTTCGCCAGACCGGCATCGCGACCGGCACACTCGATCTCACCGACGCCGACAGCCTCATCGACGGCATCGCCACCGCCCAAGGCAACAAGGTCAACCCCTCGCACTGGGTGATGACGTCGGCATCGTTCGCCGCGCTGCGCAAGCTGAAGATCGCCGAGCCTGGCGCGACGTCGGATCAGGACTTCCGGCAATACCTGTTCGACCCCACCGGGATTCAGAACGGTACCGCGTTCCGCCTGTTCGGCCTGCCGGTCATCATCACCGACAACATCCCGGTCGCGTCGACGAAGAACCGTGTAGCCCTGGTTGACATGTCCAAGGTGGTCGTGGCCCGCGACGTCGACGCCGAGGTCAAGATCCTCGATCAGACGTGGGGTGACTACGACAGCATCGGTATCCGCGTGGTGTCCCGCTGGGATGTCGGCCTGCTGCAGGACAAGGCCGTCACGCTGCTCACCGAGGCATAATGCCGGTCACCGGCCAAGACGTCGCCGACTTCCTCGGTCAGGGAACAGACACCGCACTGGTGGCCCTGGCCGGGGAGGTCGTGCCCGTCATCACCGCAATGGTGTCCGCCTACACCCGTGGCCGCGGATTCACCGCCACCGAGCCCAACAACGAACTGGCCGCGGTCATCACCACCGCCTCGGCGCGCTTGGTCGCCAACCCCGAGCAGCTCTCCAGCAAGGTCGGCTCGGTGGAGATCCGTGGCGGATTCCAAGGGTTCAGCCTCGCGGAGACGTTCGTGCTCAACCGCTACCGCAGGACCGCGCTGTGATCCTCCACGACGAAGTCACCGTGCAATTCACGGTGATGTCCGACCCGCCCGTCTATGACGAGTACGGGTTCCCGCAGACGGAAACCGTCGACGAGACCGTGCGCGCCGAGGTGTTCCCGCTCGGCACCGAGGTCGTCGTCCAGGATGCCATCGTGTCCAGCCGCTACCGCATAGTCCTGGCCCCCACGGTGGACATTCCACCGGGCCTCGGCGACAACCTGCGCCTCGGGTGGGGACCGTTCGCCATCGACCCCGCCGACAGCGCCACCGGCCTACGGGTCGACGGCACTGTCGAACGGCATATGGTCCGCGGCCGGCTGCACCACTACGAGCTGATCACCAAGACCGTGGAGTAGTCGTTCCGTCCGCAGTGCGTCCGCAGTAGTTTCACGAACCGCCGTTTGCCGCCAACAGCACCAACGCTCTGACCTGCGCTTTACTTGGTAGGCCAACAGTGTCAATATCCACAAATGCCAAGAGGGACAGACTGTAAATCCGTCGGCTTACGCCTACACAGGTTCGAATCCTGTACCTGCCACCATCGTCAGGCCCCCTTTCGAGGGGGCCTGAATGCGTTTCGGACGGCATCCGGATCGTGGCGCTTGCGCATGTTTCAACTCGTGAGCAGTCGGCTATGCCCGGGGGGCGTGATGGGGCTCACATCCGCTTGTCACGGGAGGATTCTGAATGGCCGAACGCGGTGCGCAACCACCGGTGCCCCGCGGGCGCCGGCTGTTTCTCAAAGCGGTGCACCACCTGTTCAAGCCGCTACGGCCGGACGACTACCTGGAGATGATCAACCCGCTGTGGACGACGAAGGAGCTTCGCGGGAAGGTCGAGCGGGTCGAGCCGCGGGGTTCGGAGGCCGCCAGCGTTCTGATCCGGCCGAGTTACGAGTGGCCCGGGCACAAGCCGGGGCAGTACGTGCGGCTCGGACTGGTGATCGACGGCCGGTACCACTGGCGCGCCTATTCGCTCACCTCGGATCCGCACCCCGAGGACGGGCTGATCAGCGTCACCCCGAAAAAGGTCGACAGCGGCGTCGTGTCGCCCTATCTCGTCGAGAAGATCCAACCGGGCGAACTCGTCCGGCTCGGTGAGATCGAGGGTCAGTTCACCTTGCCGGAGCCGTTGCCCGCCAAGATGCTGTTCATCAGCGCCGGCAGCGGTATCACCCCGATCATCAGCATGCTGCGCAGCCTCGACCACAGCGACGACTTGCGCGACACCGTCGTCATCCACTCCGACCGCACCCGCGACCACGTCATGTTCCTGTCCGTCCTCGAGGATCTGGAAGACCGGCACGACGGGGTGCGCCTGGACATCCGGCTCACCTCCGAACGCGGTCGCTTCTCGGCCGACGAACTCGACGACGTCTGCCCGGACTGGCGTGAGCGCGAAGCGTTCTGCTCGGGTCCCGGTGAACTCCTCGATGCGCTCATCGAGCATTGGGAACACCACGGCGATTCCGAGCGGCTGCACTACGAGCGGTTCCAGCCCAAGATCGGCGGGGGTGAGGTCCAGGCCGGCGAGGGCGGCACCGTGGCCTTCCTCGACAGCGACGAGACCGTCGAATGTGACGGCAGCACACCGATTCTCGAAGCCGGCGAACAGGCCGGACTGGAGCTCGCCTTCGGCTGCCGCATCGGGATCTGCCACACCTGCACGGGCACCGTGAAGTCGGGCAAGGTCCGGGATCTGCGCTCCGGCGAGGTCTCCGAACCGACCGGCGGGGACATCCGAATCTGCATTCACGCCGCCGAAGGCGACGTGGAGATCGAACTCTGACTGGAGGACGCCATGACCATCACCGCGGGAAGCCCGCTGACCAGGCTGAGCGAACAGGAGCTCGAAAAGCTCGCCAAGGAGTTCGACGCCATCCACGACGAGGTGTTCGCCGAGCTCGGCGACCGCGATCGGCAGTACATCAAGACCGTGATCTCGGCACAGCGGCAGATCGTCGTCGCCGGGCGCGTCCTGCTGTTGGCATCACGGTCACGGACCGCGCTGGTGTTGGGCACCGCCTGCCTGGGCCTGGCGAAGATCCTGGAGAACATGGAGCTCGGCCACAACATCCTGCACGGGCAGTGGGACTGGATGAACGACCCCGACATCCATTCGTCGGTCTGGGACTGGGACACCGCGTCGAGCGCGAAGGCGTGGAAGCACTCCCACAACTACATCCATCACACGTACACCAACATCCTCGGCAAGGACAAAGATCTCGGTTACGAGATCATGCGGATCGACCCCAATCAGAAATGGCGCCCGAGCAATCTCGGTCAGCCGTTCTACAACTTCCTGCTGACGGTTCTCTTCGAGTGGGGAGTCGCCGTCCACGACACCGACGTGGAATCCCTGTTCCGCGGGGAGAAGAAGCTGAAGGACTTGAAGGAGGACTTCAAGTCCATCGGCGGAAAAGCGCGACAGCAGATCGTCAAGGACTACATCGGCTGGCCGCTGGTGAGTGCCGGCGCGTTCGGGCTGGCGCAATTGGCGCTGCGGGGACGGCTGGACCAGCCGAGCCACTCGCGTATCGGGAAGCTCCTCCGAAGGACCACGGGGAATCGCCGTGTCGGCGGCGTGGCGACGCTGCTCGATCGGTACGCGTCGGGCGTCGAGAGCACCTATCTGCGCACGCTCGGTGCCGACGCGCTGGCGAACCTGATCCGCAACGTATGGGCCCACGCCATCATCTTCTGCGGCCATTTCCCGGACCAGACATGGACTTTCACCGAGGAGGAGGTCGAGGACGAAACCCGTGGCGGCTGGTATGTCCGCCAGCTTCTCGGGGCGGCGAACATCGAGGGCAGCCCGCTGTTCCACGTCCTCAGCGGCAATCTCGGCTACCAGGTCGAACATCACCTGTTCCCCGACATGCCGAGCAGCCGCTACGCCGAGATCGCCCCGAAGGTCAAGGACATCTGCGAACGCTACGAGCTGCCCTACAACTCGGGCCGGTTCGGCAAGCAGTGGTTCACGGTGCACCGCACCATCTTTCGGCTGGCGCTCCCGGGAGGGACGCCGCGGCCGAAGCCCGGTCCCTACCGCAGCCCGAAGCGCGGTCGGTTGCCGCAGGGTGTCAGTGAGGCGGAGCGTTTCCGGAGTCGGGTGCCGGCCGAACACCCGGCCGCCGGACCGGAACACGAATCCGGCGGGGTGGCGGTCGACCCTCCCGCCCGCGGCAACGACTGATCGTGTGACGCTGCGCCGGATCAGACCTGTTCTGGCGCAACGTCGGCCAGCTCGATGCGCACCAGGCTTCCCGGCTGGTAGATCAGCTGGTACAGCGCCCCGTCGGGGCCTTCGGCCAGTACGACGGTCGCGCCGGCATCCGGGTCGAAGGTCGTCGGGTCTCCGCATGCGGTGTAGCCGGGCGTGCAGGTGAGCACGGTGATCCAGCCTTTGACGGTGTCGGCGATGAACACCTTGCCGCGGTGCACCGCGACCGATGTGATCGCCGCGCCCCCGGCGCGGGGATAGCTGTAGATCGGGTCGATCTTGCCGCCGCAGTTGCTGGTGCACACCCCTTCGGAGCTCGGCCAGCCGTAGTTGCCGCCGCTGACGACGTTGTTGACCTCCTCGAAGGCCGCGGCGCCGACGTCGGCGACCAGCAGTTCACCGGTCGGGGTGAAGGTCATGCGGAACGGGTTGCGCAGCCCGTAGGCGTAGATCCCGGTGCGCTCGCCGTCGAGGACGGGGTTGTCGGTCGGGACGGTGCCGTCGGTGTTCAGGCGGAGGATCTTGCCGTGGATGTTGGCGAGGTTCTGCGCGTTCGGCCCGCTGGCGTTGTCGCCGACGCCCCAGTAGAGCTTCCCGTCGGGGCCGAAGGCGAGCGCACCGCCGTGATGGTTCGGTGCCGCGGTCAGCGTCGACTCGACGAGTTGGACGTCGAACGAGGCGGTGTTGCCGTCGACGACGAAGCGCGACAACGTGTTCCGCGTCGTATCGGCGGCGATGTACGCGACGTAGATCCGGCCGTTGTCCTCGAAGTCCGGATCGACCGCCAGCCCGCCGATGCCCCGCTCGGACTCGGTGCGGACCGCGATCGTGATGAGCGGATCGGTGCGCAGGACGCCGTCCTCGACGACGCGGATGGCGCCGGCCTTCTCGGCGACCAGGATTCGGCCGTCGGGCAGGAACCGGAAGTCCACGGGCGAGTTCAGGCCCGACACCACGGTGGCGCGCTGCGACCCGATGAACACGTCCTGCGTGCTGCGGTGGCCGCTGCTGCCGAGCAGGCCGAAGGTGAACAGGTTGAGCAGACCTGCCGCGCCGTGGATGTGGAATCCGCTGCGGGCGTCGCTGACGGTCACCCGGAATCGGTCCTGGCCGGTGTAGGTCGCCCCCGGCGTATAGGTGAAGGTGCCGTCGGACTCGATGGTCACGGTGCCGCTGGCCGGGCGCGTTGCCGTGTACGTCAGCTGGGTGCTGTCGGGATCCTCAGGGTGCAGGTTGCCGATGACCCGGCCCTCGACGACGGTGTCGTCGGCGGGGTTGTGGCTGATGGTCGGTGTCTTGTTGTCGAAGATCCGCTCGAAGAACGTCGGCTCCTCCGCTTCGGCCTGCGCCCTGCTGGTCCCGGTCGCCGGTTCCTCGACCTCTGTGGGCTGCGTGGTGTTTCGCGACGCGCGGTCATCCACGTCGTCACCGGCGTCCTCGGTGCTCTCGTCGGGGGCGTCTGCGTCGTCGGAATCCTCCGACGCGTCAGACTCGGCGTCGGCGTCGGCGTCGGCGTCGGCGTCGGATTCGCTGCGCGATTCGACGGTGGGTTTGGACGATTCGCGTTCGGTGGCCGACGGCCCGGCCGAGGATTCCGCCGAGGACGAACTCGGCTCCGACGTCTCGGCCGACGCCACCGCGGTTCCGGTCAACATCGCCGCTCCGATGCCCAGAGCGAATGCCAGACCGCCCACGCGGCCGATGTACCGGCTGTGCCCACCCGGCGGACGGCCCGCTCGCACGGTGTCTGCGGATACCCCCATGTCGCCTCCTCGCGAAAAGGACATCGCGGCCGCCGGTCGTTGACGCGGGCGCTGATTGTCCGTAGCCAGGCAAACTCTATTGCCTGCTCTGGCCATGCGAGTGCGTTTCGGCGGTGAGGTCATAATTCGGCGCTGTACTGCATCAAGATCAAGTCCACCCGGCTGCGGCGAACCCGGGTTCGGGTCCGCGCAGCAAAGCGGTTGGCGTATGCTCGCGCTGGCTCGGCGGGTCGCATCTGGAACGGCCCGGAGCGGGGAGGGAAAGCCACATGGGAAAGCATCGGGTCACCGGCGGGCGTCGGCCGCGGACTGAGCGCAGGGGTGTCAAGGCCGCGGTGTCCGCTGCGGCGGTGGCGGCTGCGGCCGTCGGCGGTGCCGTCGTGCTCGGAGCCGCGCCGACGCTGTCGATCAGTCCGCAGCTCGCTGCGTCGCTGCACTATCTGCGCGGTACGAACATCGGTGGCATACCGACCGACCAGCAGTACGAGGACTTCATCACCACCGTCATCGACGGCTCCGGCGTCATGGAGCCCGACGGGCCCTACCAGAAGGTCCCGTACAACGCCGGGCTCCGCCCGTTCTCCCACGGCGGTTTCGACGACCTGTCCTACGACGACTCCGTCGAGCAGGGTCTGGAACTGCTGGCCGCGCAGGAGCCCGCCCCCGGTGATGTGATCTTCGGGTTCTCACAGGGAGCCGTGGTCGCCTCTTTGTACAAGGCGACCCACACCGGGAACACCTACATCCTCGTGGGAAATCCGAGCCGCCCCAACGGCGGTGTCATGCAACGCTTCAACGGTGCGAAGATCCCGCTGCTCGACGTCACGTTCGGCGGTGCCACACCGAACAACGGCGTCGACGGAGCCCCCGGCGACCTGACCATCGACGTCACCCGCCAGTACGACGGCTGGGCCGACTTTCCGCGGTACCTCTGGAACCCGGTCGCGATCGCCAATGCCATCGCGGGAATCGCGTTGATACACGGCGCAACTCAGTTCGAGCTCACCGCAGAGCAACTGGAGGAGGCCAAGGCGTCCGGCGACTCCGACTATTACCAGTTCGATGCGGACTCGAACACGCACTACTACGTGATCAGGACGTACCCCATCCCGCTGCTGATGCCGCTCGATCCGTTCCTGTCCGACTCCGCGATGGCGGCATTGGACGCGCCGCTGCGCAAGTTCATCGAAACCGCCTACGACCGAGCGGATTACAGCGAGCCCGCGCGCGCAAGCCTGTTCAAGCCGTGGGGGGCCGACCGGAGCAGTGCGCAGACCGCCGACGTCGTCGAGACCACCGAGCCCGTCGCCGTCGAGGCGGTGGAGGCCGACGCGGAGGACACGGCCCGGTCCGCCTCGCGCAACTCCGGCAAGCGCAGCGTGGATACCGAGTCCGAGGAGTCCGAAGGGTCCGGGGAGTCCGAGGTGGCTGACGAGGCGCTGTCGTCGGATCCGGTGGAGGAGCAGGACACCGCCGCCGGCGAGGACCACGCCGAGAGCCCCGACACCGACACCGACTCGACATCCGAGACGGCGGCGGACAGCGACTCGAGCGACGACGGCGCAGACACCGCAGCCTGACCAGACGATCGCGAAGCATTCTCAGACGCGACAGCGTTGAACGTGGCGAGACACATTCGTAGCGTGAGCGCATGGCTACCGTGCTCATCACAGGATGTTCCTCCGGCTACGGACGTGCGACGGCACTGAAGTTTCTCGCCGAAGGGTGGAATGTCGTTGCCACCATGCGCGATCCGCGTCCGGACGTGCTGCCCGCCTCCGACCGGCTGCGGGTGTCGGCTCTGGACGTGACCGACCCCGAAAGCATCGCTTCTGCCGTCGAGGCCGCCGGCCCGCTCGACGCCGTGGTCAACAACGCGGGCATCGGGGCGGTCGGCGCCTTCGAGGCCACACCGATGTCGACGATCCGGGAGTTGTTCGACACCAACACCTTCGGCGTGATGGCGATGACGCAGGCGGTGGTACCGCAGATGCGCGAGCGCCGGTCGGGCGTCGTCGTCAACGTCACGTCCAGCACCACGCTCGCCCCGATGCCGCTGGCAGCGGCGTACACCGCCAGCAAGTCGGCCATCGAGGGCTTCACCGGGTCGCTGGCGCTGGAACTCGGGTTCTTCGGGGTGCGCGCGAAACTCGTGGAGCCTGGTTACGGGCCGGGGACGCAATTCACCAGCAACGGCGTCGAGCGCATGGCGGGCCTGATTCCTGCCGAGTACCAGGACTTCGCGGCGCCCGTCTTCGAGGAATTCCGCTCACCGGGCATGGTGACCACACCCGATGAGGTCGCGGACGTCGTGTTCCAGGCGGCCACCGACACCTCCGGCCGGCTGCGGTTCGCCGCAGGCGCTGACGCGGTGGCGCTCGCGCAGTAACCCGCGTGGCCTCGCAGATCGCGCTAGCGTCTGCGGTGTGGGCGTTGCGGGGCCGATGGACGTGTTGATGTCGCTCTTGCGCCCGCAAGCCGTGCTGTCGAAGGTCATCACCGGCGCAGGTAGCTGGGGTGTGCGCAAGCCGCGCTACGGCGATCCGGCGTTCTGCCTGATGCTGGAAGGCTCGTGCGTGCTCAAGGCCGACGGGTTGGCGTCCGTAACGCTCTCCCAGGGCGACTTCCTGCTGCTGCCCGAGACCCCGGAGTTCACCCTCAGCGCCGACCCCGAGGCCACCCCGTCGTTCAGCGCGCTGGACCACTCACCTCACACCCGGCACGGGGACGCATCCGCCCCCGTCACGATGCGCATGCTCGGCGGGTACTTCCGGTTCGATCCCGCCAACGCCGCGCTGCTGGTGGCGCTGCTGCCACCGGTGATCCACGTCCGCGGCGGCGACCCCGACGCGCCACGGTTGACCAGGCTCGTCGAGCTGATCGCCGAGGAGGCCGACGCCGACGGCGCATGCCGTGACGCCATCCTGCAGCGGTTGGTCGAGGTGTTGTTGATCGAGGCCGCCCGCGTGCAGTCCGCGTCGGACCTGGCGGGACGGCACCGCGGTCTGATCACCGGTCTCGCCGACCCGGTGCTCGCCCCGGCGTTGCGCGCGCTGCATGCCGACATCGCGCACGGCTGGACGGTCGAGGGTCTGGCCCGCACCGCGTCGGTGTCGCGGGCGGTGTTTGCGCAAAAGTTCACGCGCGCAATGGGACTGACACCGATGCAGTATTTGCTGGAATGGCGTGTCGCGGTGGCCAAGGATCTGATGCGTTCGGAGAGATTGTCGATCGCGCAGCTGGCGCAGCGTGTCGGCTACCAATCGGCCACCGCGTTCACGACGGCGTTCACGCGGGTGGCGGGGGCGCCGCCCACGGAGTTCGCGCGCACGCTCGCTCCCGGCGGGGTGTGAGACCACTGCGACGCGACACGGTCTGCGGTGTTGCTGCCGCGGAGCCCCGGCAGACGACCGACTGTGCCGTGAGAGGGCCTGGAGGTAGTGTCGAGTGCTAGTCGCTGGAGATAGGTAGCAATACATGGACCTCGTACTCGGTTTGTCGATGACGTCGTCATCGGTGCGCTGGGTTGTCGTCGACGGCGCCGCGGGTGAAGAGAGTCGCACCATCGATCGTGGCTCCACGCCGGTCGACGACGGTTTCGACGCACGCGCCCTCGTCGACCGACTGCTGCAGCACTCGGTGCACGCGGTGGGCCTGACCTGGGACATCACGGCAGAGAGCACCGTCAGCGCGGTGTGGCAGGCCTTCACCGACCGCGGCGTCGAGAACGTCTTCGCCGTCTCGGATGTCGAGGCCGCCGAAGCGCTGGCCCGCGGTATCGCCGACATCGCCGGATGCGAGCGCCTGGTGGTGTGTGTGGCCGAGCCCGGACCGTCCGTCCTGGCCGCGGTGACGCCCCACGGGGTCACCGCCGACCGTGTCGACCCGTCCGCGCTGACCGACGTCGAGCCCCTCGCGCCCGACGCGGTGTTCGTGCTCGGATCCGGCGACGTCGCCCCCGTCGTCGCCGAACTGGAGCAGCGTCTGCAGGCGCCGGTGGTGTCCGCCGAGGAAGCCGACCTGGCCCTGGCCCGGGGAGCGGCGTTGGCCTCGGCGTCGGCGGTGTCGATTCTCGACGCGCAGGATGCGCCCGCCCGTCGCAAGCTCACACCCACGGCCACGCTGGCCGGGGTGCTGGCCGCCGCGGTCGTGACGTTCGTCGTCTCGCTGTCGGTCGCGCTGGGCATGACGCTGACCCCCGATCCGCCGGCACCGCAGATGGCCCGCGCTGTCACCGAACCCGCACCCGAGCCCGTCACCAAGCCCTCGCCGGTCAAGGCGGCACCGAAGGCGCCCGAGGCGGCACCCGTCCCGCCGCCACCCCCGCCGGTCGCCGAGCCGGTCGCGGTCGAGATGCCGATGCCCGAGGCGCCGGTCGTCCCGGAAGCGCCGCCGCCCGTCTACGAGGAGCCGCTGGCCCCCGCCCCGTACGTCCCACCCGCGCCGGCCTATGTGCCGCCGCCACCGCCGGCGAACTATCTGCCGCCGGCTCCGCCGCCCGCGGCCCCGCCGTACGTTCCGCCGGTCCAGACGCCGCTGATCCCTCAGCAGCCGGTGCCGCAGCCGCGGCTTCGCGATCGGATCATCGAGCGCATCCCGATCATCAACCGCTTCCACGAACCCCCGTACTGACCCTCGCCGAAATTGCATTCCAGCAGAGAAATGTCGAGTGAAGGCCTGCCGGAATGCAAGTTCGGCGGGTCGGTGCTTCAGGTCGGACCGCTGATGCCGTCGCTGGTCCGGAAGCTCGCCGACGACTACGACGCTCGCCGTCTGCCGTCCGACCCCGCCGAGCGGGCGGCGTTTCTCGCCGACCACGGCGCGGAGTTCACCGTCGCCGTGACGTCGGGTGGTGTCGGCGTGGACGCCTCGCTGATGCAGGCCCTCCCCAACCTGGGTGCGGTGGTGAACTTCGGCGTCGGCTACGACACCACCGACGTCGATGCCGCACACGCCCGGGGTATCGGCGTCAGCAACACCCCCGACGTCCTGACCGACTGCACGGCCGACACCGCGGTGGGGCTGCTGATCGACACGATGCGGCAGCTCCCGGCGGCCGACCGCTACGTCAGGGCGGGGCGCTGGCCTGTCGACGGCATGTTCCCGCTGACCCGCGACGTCAGCAACTCGACGGTGGGCATCATCGGTCTCGGTCGTATCGGCACCGCGATTGCGCAGCGGCTCAAGGCTTTTCGATGCTCGATTTCCTATCACAACCGGCACCGAGTGCCCGACTGCCCGTACCCGTACTTCGCGTCACCGGTCGAGTTGGCCGCCTCGGTGGACGTCCTGGTGGTCGCCGCGGCCGGCGGTGACAGCAGCAGGGGACTGGTGAGCAGCGAAGTCATCGAGGCGCTCGGGCCGAGCGGCTATCTGATCAACATCGCTCGCGGCAGCGTCGTCGACCAGGACGCGCTGGTCGCCGCACTGGTCGAAAAGCGGCTCGCCGGAGCGGGATTGGACGTCTTCGCCGACGAGCCACATGTTCCGGAGGAGCTGTTCGCTCTCGACAATGTCGTGCTACTGCCCCACGTGGGCAGCGGGACCGTGCAGACCCGTGCGGCGATGGAGGAGCTCACCGTCCGCAACCTCCACAGCTTTCTCACCACGGGGGCACTGGTCACCCCGGTGTAGCCCTGGGCCGAGCGCCGAAATTGCATTCCAGCAGCGAACTTTCGAGTAAAGCCCTGCTGGAATGCAATTTCGGCGGGGGGTTTAGGTCTTTGACGTCAGCTTGATGACGGCGATCTTCATCCGGTCGACGGCATCCTCCCACTCCGCGATCGTCGGCAGCCGACCGCCGTCGAACGTCATCCCCATCTGGCGCTGCGCTTTCTTGGCGCCGTAGGACGTGGCGACCCGCTCGCAGATGCCGGCGACGGCCGACCGGTCGGTGATGAGTTCCCCGCGCATCGTGCGGGTCTTCCCGCGATGGGACACCCGCGCGTCGGCGCCGTCGCGAAAGTTGTACTTCCACTGCGCTTCCAGCACGACGTAGAGGTCGCCGTCGAGTTGATGTGCGCTGACCGGCGTCGAGTACCGCTTGCCCGACTTGCGGCCGGTGAAGCTGACGAGCATGAAGTCGCTGAGCAGACCTCCGAGCGGGGTCTTCAGCGCGAGGCGTAAAGCGGGGTTGACGATCGCGAGCATCGCTTCGGGCGGATGCCCGGCATCAATGGTGGGATCTGGCATTCACACACCGTAAGAGCCCCGCCGCCCCGCGTTGACTCTTCCGCCGAAATTGCATTCCAGCAGGGAAAAGTCGAGTAAAGCCCTGCTGGAATGCAATTTCGGCGGGGGGACTCTTACCGCGCCAGGCGCTTCTCGATCACCCCGACGAGTGCGGAGATCTTGTCGGCGTCGCCGGTGATCTCGAGGCTGCCGTCGGCCAGGGCGTCGGCGACGGCGATCTTGTGACCGACGATCTCGGCGATCGTCGAGGCGCGGGACCGGACGACGACATCGCCGGGTGAGGCCGGGGCGCCGGGTGTGACCGTCACCCCGCCGTCGCGCAGGCGCAGGCACGCGGTGCTGTCGTCGATGTGGAATTCGTAGACCGCGTCGAGGTCGTGCGGGCCGTCGCGGCGGACGTCGGCGGCCAGGAAGCTCAGCAGCCATTCGGCCCGGAACGCCTCGTGGCAGGCGTCGGCGTCGGCCATCTGGTGGCGCGCGCCCCACATTGCGAGCGGTACCACGGCGGCCGCGAGTTCCCTTCCGGCATCCGATAATTCGTAGACGACGGTCGAGCCGGGCTGGTCCAGCGCGAGCCGGCGCTGCACGACGCCGTCGGTCTCCAGCTGTCGCATTCGGGTGGCCAGCAGCGAGGTCCCGATGCCGGCGAGTGCCTCGGCCAGTTCGGTGTAGCGCTTCGGCCCTGAGGCGAGTTCACGCACGATCAGCAGCGTCCACCGCTCGCCGACCACGTCGAGTGCGTGGGCGAGCCCGCAGTACTGCCCGTAGGTCCGTCGTGACACGTCGGCAAGCCTACCCATCAAGCTCCTCTTTCACGCTCAAGCTTACTTATCCATTGGTTACTTCTAAATCTTATGTTACGTTGCGAAAGCAGAAGCGCAATTGTCGAAAGGTGAACGCTCATGGCATCGATCGCCGGATTCCGCCCCTGGCCCCGATGGACACCCAGATGGACACTCCGATGGGCACTGCCGGGGCTTTTCCGCAAAGCCCCCGCAACCTCGGCCGTCGCAGTCGTCGAGTCCGCATCGCGGCGCCCAGACCTGCGGAAGCGTCGCAACTACGCCCCGCCGCGTGACTCGTTCTTCGAAACCGCCGCCATGCGCCGCGAGATGTACCGGCTCTGAGCTGCCCGGGAAGTCGGCGCAAAACCGCTGCTCAGCGGCGTTGAGCAGCGATCCTGGCCTTGAATGCCGTCGATTCGGGCGTCAGAACCACATCGCAGGCATGCGCGACACCGCTGTCGATGACGGTCCCGCGTGGTAAGAATGCTGCACCCCTGCAGCACGCCGTGGCGTCGTCTCGAACCGGTACGTCCAAAACGGGCAACTCGCTCTGAGGCGACTGACATGGGTCCGGGCAGCCCCGGCAAACAGATGTAGCTTCAGTCGACAGTCCGATTGGCCGCAGCCGAGGAGAGCACCGGTGAATGCGACACCATTCGGGCACTATCGACTCCAGAAGTTGATCGGCCAGGGTGGGATGGGCGAGGTCTACCAGGCCTACGACACCAAGACCGACCGCGTCGTCGCGCTCAAGGTGCTGCCGCACCACATGGCCCAGGACGAGACGTTCCAGGCCCGGTTCCGGCGCGAGTCCCAGGCCGCTGCCGGAATCAACGACCCCCACGTCGTCCCGATCCACGGCTTCGGCGAGATCGACGGCCGGCTCTATCTGGACATGCGGCTCATCGAGGGCCGCAACCTCGGCACCATGCTGCAGGAGACCGACAAACCGCTGGGCGCCGCGTTCGCGGTGATGATCGTCGACCAGGTGGCCAACGGTCTGGACGCCGCGCACCGGCTCGGTCTGATCCACCGCGACATCAAGCCGTCGAACATCCTGATCACCGACAAAGACTTCGTGTACCTGATCGACTTCGGTCTGGTCCGCACCGCGGGTGAGCAGGGCCTGACGACGGCCGGCAGCACGCTGGGCACGCTCGCCTACATGGCGCCGGAGCGGTTCGAGGGCGGGGAGGTCGACGCCCGCTCCGACATCTACGCGCTGACCTGCGTCCTCTACGAATGTCTCACCGGCGCAAGGCCTTACCCGGCCGAAAGCCTCGAGCAGCAGATCGCCGGGCACATGGTCTCGCCGATCCCGCGACCCTCCGATGTCGATCCGCGGCTCGCGGCGTTCGACGAGGTCATCGCCAAGGGCATGGCGAAGAAGCCGGCCAAGCGCTACCAGAGCGCCGGTGAACTCGCCGAGGCCGCCAAGCGTGCGCTGAGCGCGCCGGTGCGCCGCGGAAGTTCCCGCCACGCCGCCCGCCCCGCCGCCAAGCGGCCCCGCAAAGGACTGATCGCGGCGACGGTCGGGGCGCTCGTCCTCGTCGCGGCCGGCCTCGGGCTGTGGGCGTGGGCGCCGTGGGACGACGGCGGAGACGACGCGCTGCCCGCCGGGGCCGTGGCCGAGATCGCGGCGACGGTTCCCGCCGACGTCCGCGCCGCCGGCCGGCTCGTCATCGGCGTGAACGTGCCGTATGCGCCGATGGAGTTCAAGAACGCCGACGGTCAGCTCGTCGGCTTCGACGTCGAGCTGATGGACGCGGTGTCGCGGGTGCTGGGCCTGGTGCCCGACTACCGCGACACCGCCTTCGACACGATCCTGCCCGGGGTGGTCGACGGGACCTATGACGTCGGCATGTCGTCGGTGACCGACACCAAGGAGCGCGAGGAGCTCGTCGACTTCGTCACCTATCTGCAGGCCGGCACGCAGTGGGCGCGCAGGCCGGGCACCGCCTTGGGGCCGGCGTCCGCCTGCGGCCTGAAAGTCGGTGTGGCAGAAGGAACTCTGCAGGCCACCGAAGAGCTACCGGCCAAGAGCGACCAGTGTGCGGCGGCCGGGATGCCCCCGATCGAGATGGTCGTGTTCAAGAGCCAGGACGAGGTGACCTCGGCGCTGGTGAAGGGTGAGGTGGACGCGATGTCGGCCGACTCGCCGGTGACGGGCTTCGCGATCAAACTCAGCCGCGGCGATCTGGTGCCGGCCGGTGATGTGTTCGACTCCGCGCCGTACGGCTGGCCGGTAGCGAAGGAATCTGGGATGACCGAGCCGCTGCAGCGGGCGCTCGAGCACCTGATGGAGACCGGCGAGTACCGGGCCATCGCGACGATGTGGGGGGTCGAGCGCGGCATGATCGACAAACCGGTGGTCAACGGCGCCGGCCGCTGAGTTTCGGGCCGTGTCCGCCGCGGTCTGTGTAGATCCCCTCCTTCGGGGTACCTGGAGGCAGTTCATGCCCGACCCCAGAAGGAGCAAGATGTCCCAGGACGACAAGGCTGCCCAGACCCGCAAGAGCTTTGCGGAGTCGGTGAAGGGCAAGGCCAAGGAGTTGGCGGGCGCTGTCACGGGCAATGACTCGTTGACGGCGGAAGGCCAGCTGGAGCAGGCCGAGGCCAAGGAACGCCGCGAGGCGAGCCGCAAAGAGGCCGAGGCCGACGCCGAGGCCGCGCAGGCCCAGGCGCAAGCCAGAGAGGCGCGGCTCGAAGGAGCGCAGGAGCGTGCCGCGGCCGAGGTCCGTGCCGCCGGGGTGGAAACCCAGGTCAGTGCCGATCAGGCGGCCGCGCGCCAGTCGGTCGAGGAGGCCGGCCGGCGCGACGTCGCCCGTGCTCAGACCCAGGCCGAGGCCAAGGTGGCGCAGGAGTCTGCGCGCGCCCAGGCCGAGCAGCGCGAAGAGATCGTCGAGGCGGCCGAGGAGTACCAGGAGGCCGCCGCGGACTACCAGGAGGCGACCAGCGAAGCGGCCCGGGCCGAAGCCCAGGCCGAGCGTCTGCGGCAGCGCGCGAACGACTCCACCCCGACCTGACCGACGCACGGCGTCGAACCAAGGAGAGACACATGACAATCACCGATCTTCCATTCGCCGTGCTGCGACTGCAGTACCGCATCGCCCGCACACCGCTGCAACTGTTCGAGAGCAGCGTCATCTCGAGGATGGACACCGAGGCCCCTCGACGGCTGATGTTCGAGCGGGCCGTGGGCTCGATCGACGCGACCGTCGGCAACCTGCTGCGCGACCGCGACCTCGAGCAGAGTGGCATCACCCGGATCGAGCGGGCCGTCGAGCTGGCCGAGGCCGCCCGCCTGGATGAGGTCGCCGACCAGAAGAAGCGGCAGGCAGGCGACGAGCTGAAGGAGAAGCGGGACCAGGCCGTGGCTGCTCCGCAGAAGGCCCGCGAAGAGGCCAAGGAGCGGGTGCAGGAGGCTCGCGCCGAGGCTGAGCAGGGCAAACGGCAGGCCGCCGAGAATGTCGCGAAGCGCACCTCGCAGGCCAAGGAGCAGATCGACCAGAGCGCCCAGCAGCGTAAGCAGAATGCCGAGAAGGCCAAGCAGAACGTGCAGAACCGCAGCCGTGCTGCGGAGAAGGCCGAGGTCAAGGTTGCCGAGGAGCAGCTCGACGACGCGGCGGACAAGCGCAGCGCGGCCGTCGGCGCCCGCGCCCACGCCGACAAGCTGGAGGATTACAGCGAGACCGAGAAGCTCAAGCGCCAGGCTGCTGCGGATAAGCCGTGACGGCAGTTCCTCCTGATCCCGATCCGTTCGGCACCCCCGGCGTGGACCGCGCCGGGGGTGTCCGTCCGGGCGACACCCCACCCGATTCCGCGCAGACGAAAGCTACGGCCAACCGTGATCCGGCGGCCGGGCGCAACCTCACTCCGCGCGCCGTGATCGCGTTCGTGGTGATCGGTCTTTTCGTGGTGTGCTTCCTGGCCGCCGGGGTCTACCTCGTGGTCCAGATGTTCGGCTGAAAGCTCAGCGGCAGCGGTAGTCGAGGCAGACGGTCGTCCCGTCGCGGCGGCCGTTGATCGTGCAGTGGTCGGCCATCGCGTGCATCAGTGCGACGCCGCGGCCGCGGCGGCGGTCGGCGGCGGCCTGTGGGCCGGGCCGGCGCCAGGTGCCGTGATCGGTGACGCAGATACTGAGACAGCCGGCGGCCGGTTCGAAGTCGGCGCGCACCGCCATGGTGCCTGCGGTGGGGCGTCCGGAGTAGGCGTGGTCGACACAGTTGGCCAGCGCCTCGTTGACCGCCAGAAGGATCTCGTTGGTCTGCAACGGGGAGACCCCGCGGTCGCGAAGCCAGTCGCCGAACTCGTCGCGGAGTTCCGCGGCACACGCAGCCGTCGCCACGCCTCGGACTGTCAACTGCTCTGAGGTTCGCGACTCGACTGCGGTGACGCTCATGCTCTGTGGGCTACCCAGCCGTGAGCGGCTTTATTCGCCTGGGCTTTTCGATCGTGTCACAACCTCATCACACGTCATGTCACACCTCATGCCGACGCAGTGACCGGGGCGCGATGCTCGACTTCCAGTGCGGTGCCTTCGATGTCAAGATCGGGCACGTACCTGTCGAACCACTTCGACCGCGACCACATCCGGTCGCCCAGTACGGCCATCGCCGCGGGGATCAGCGTGAGCCGCACGACGAACGCGTCGAGGAACACCCCGACCGCGAGCGTCAGGCCGACGGACTTGATGATCGGGTCGCCGGCGGCGAGGAACGCGATGAACACGCCGAACATGATCAGCGCCGCGGCGGTGACCACTCGTGCCGAGAGGCCGACGCCGCTGCGGACGGCGTCGAGCGCGCCGTGGTCGCCCTTGCTGAGTTCCTCCTTGATGCGTGAGACCACGAACACCTGGTAGTCGCTGGACAGGCCGAAGATGATCGCCAGCGCGATGATCGGCAGGAAGCTGATCGTCTCGCCGGGCGTGACACCGAGAAGGTCTGCGCCCCAACCCCATTGGAAGATCGCGACCTGCACACCCAGCGCGGCGAACACCGACAGCAGGAACCCGACGATCGACGTCAGAGGCACCAGGGCCGCGCGGAACGCGATGGTGAGCAGGAGGAACGCAAGACCGACGACCACCACCAGGAAGATCGGCAGCGCGGTGGCGAGCTTGTCGGAGGTGTCGATGTTGGACGCGGTGGTGCCGCCGACGAGGAACGTCGCGCCGGTGTCCGCTTCGATCGCGTCGCGGTCGGCGCGAATCTTGGCGACCAGGTCGGCGGTCGCGGCGTCGTTGGGTCCGGTGTCGGGGATGACCTGGATGACCGCGGTGCGCTGATCGCCGCCGGCCGGGGTGGCCGCCAGGACACCGTCCTCGCGGCTGATGTTGGACGCGATGATCTGCGCGGCGTTCGGGTCGGTGGCCCGGGTCAGGTCGGCGACGACGAGCAGGGGACCGTTGAACCCGGGACCGAGATGTTCGGCGGTCAGGTCATAGGCCTGGCGCGACGTGTTGGACTCCGGCTGCGACGAGCCGCTGGGCAGGCCCAGCTGCATTCCCAGCGCGGGCAATCCGATCACGATCAGGGCCGCCGAGCCTCCGACGAGCAGCGGCTTGCGGAATCGGACGACGAAGCGTGCCCACGCCGCACCCATCGTGCGCTGCGGCGTGTAGGCCGCCACCTGGGCCACCTCTTTGGGCCGGTGGGGCTGCAGCGGCGGCTCGATGAACTTCGCGACCCTGCCGCCGGCGAAACCGAGCAGCGCCGGGAGCAGCGTCAGCGCGATGAGCATCGCGATCAGGACGGCGACCGCGGCGGCCACGCCCATGTAGGTCAGGAACGGGATGCCGACGACCGACAGCCCGCACAGTGCGATGATCACCGTCAGCGCCGCGAAAACGACTGCGCCGCCCGCGGTTCCGACGGCCAGACCGGCAGCCTCCTGCCGAGGCATGAGCAGCAGCAGATTGTTGCGGTATCGGTTGAGGATGAACAGCGCGTAGTCGATGCCGCAGGACAGCCCCAACATCAGCGCCAGCGACAGCGATGCCGTCGGCATGTCGACGAACGCGGCGACGACGAAGATGCCGAGCGCACCGATACCGACGCCGATGGCCGCGGTCAGGATCGGCAGGCCGGCGGCCACCACGGCGCCGAACGTGATCAACAGGATCAGGAAGGCGACGCCGATGCCGATGATCTCGGGTGTGTGGGGGACAGCGACCTTGTAGCCGGGGAACACCGCGCCGGCGTATTCGACGGTGGCGCCGGCGTCGATCGCGGGTTGCATCGCCTTCTCGAGTTCGGTCAGCGCGCCGTCGCTGACCTCACCGATCGGGGCGGTCCACTGCACGGTGCCCAGGCCGACCCGCCCGTCCTCGGAGATCTGCCGGGTCTGAGCGGGTCCGGCGGCGACGGCGACGTCGGGCAGGGTGTTCAACGTCGCGACGGCACCGTCGATCGGCGCGGCGATCCGCGGGTCGGTCAGCGTCGTGCCGTCGGGCGCGGCGATGGTGATCTGCGTCTGCGCCCCGCTGAAGTCGGGCAGGTTCTGCTGCAGCTGCTCGACGGCCCGCTGCGACTCGGTGCCGGGGATGGTGAAGTTGTCACTGGGTTCGCCCCGGAAACCGACGAAGGCCAGGCCGACTCCGAGGAGAACGGCCAGCCACGTGCCCAGGACCAGCCACCGGCGCCGAAAGCTCGCGGCACCGAGAGTGAACAGAAATCGCGACATGTGCACCCCTGTTCCCGTTCGCATCCGAAATACGCGCCGATCGGCTGTGATCTGCGCGACGGCTCGTACGCTGTGCTCGTAGGCTGAAGGGCATGGTGACGACAGGGTTGCCGCCGGGTCCGCGGCTCCCGAGAGCGGTGCAGGCGGGCCTGATGCTGCGGCTGGGCCCGCGCTTCATCGACGCGTGCAAGCGCCGTTACGGGCCGACGTTCACACTGCGCGTCGCGGGCATGGGCACTCTCGTCTACCTCACCGATCCCGCCGACATCAAGACCGTGTTCGCCGGCGACCCGCGCATTTACCATGCCGGAGAAGCCAATTCGATGCTCAAGGGGTTGCTGGGCGACACCTCGGTGCTGGTGGTCGACGGCGATGCGCACCGGGACCGGCGGCGGGTGATGCTCGCGCCGTTCACGCGGGACGCCGTCGCCGGTCAGACCGGGCTGATGGCGCAGATCGCCGCGGACAACATCGCGCGCTGGCCGGTGGGCCGTCCGTTCGCGGCCGCGCCGAAGATGGCTCAGATCACGCTGGAGATCATCCTGCGCACCGTGATCGGCGCCAGCGACCCGGCTCGGCTGACCGCACTGCGCGAAGTGATGCCGCGGGTGCTGCGGGTGGGGGCGTGGGAGACGCTGGCGCTGGCCAACGAGGCGCTGTTGGGGAAGAGCCCGTGGCGGACGCTGCGGGAGGCCATCGACGCCGCCGACGGCCTGCTCTACGCCGAGATCGCCGACCGCCGCGCGGATCCGGACCTGGTGACCAGAACCGACGCGCTCTCGATTCTGGTGCGCACCGGTGGCATGAGCGACCGGGAACTGCGCGACCAGTTGATCACGCTGCTCGTGGCGGGCCACGACACCACCGCGACGGGTCTGTCGTGGGCGCTGGAACGGCTGAGCAGACACCCCGAGGTGCTGACCCGGGCGGTGCGTGCGGCGCGCACGGGGCAGGACGACTACCTCGACGCCGTCGCCAGGGAGACACTGCGCGTCCGCTCGGTGGTGTTCGACGTCGGCCGCGTGCTGAAAGAACCGGTCGACCTGGGCGGCTACACGTTGCCGGCCGGGGTCATGGCGATCCCCGGGATGGTGCTGGTGCACGGCGATCCGCACATCTACCCGGACGCGGACCGTTTCGACCCGGACCGGATGCTGGGCGTCACGCCGGGCCCGTCGACGTATCTGCCGTTCGGCGGCGGCAACCGCCGATGCCTGGGGGCCACGTTCGCGATGGTCGAGTTCCGTGTGGTGCTGCGCGAGATCCTGCGCCGCGTCGACCTGCAGACCACGACGGCGCCGGGGGAGCGACGCAGGCTCAAGCACGTGATCTTCGTGCCCCACCGGGGCGCGCGGATCCGCGTGACCGCCACGAGGAGCGTGCCGGTGCGCTCAGGTGGCGACGAGGGGTCGTGTCCTGTCGGGGGACAGGCCTAGGGGCAATACCGTTCAGTTAGTGGCTGATGACGGTGACGCTGGGTGGGTGTTCGGGTTGTGGCCAGTGTTGGTGCGCTGATCTTTTGACATGCCACTTGGGCATTTTGCGTTTGATCACGCGGGGAGCTGACCGTGTGCGGCGTGCCGGGTTGATGCGGTCGAGGAGGCGACGGAGGAACGCCTGCCAGTGAGGGTCGGCGGATCGGCGCCGGTTAGGGGGAAAAAGCGCCCTGATGGGCGACGGATTGGCGCACGACGCGCAACGCGGCGGTGAAGCTGAGTCGGTCCGGGTCGTGTCCGCTGTGGTGTGCGGCTTGGCTCATCAACGAGCGAATCGCGTAGTGGCAGCACAGGTATCCCCAGATCTCCTGCAGGACGAGGTCGGGCGACTTCGACCGCAGCACCACCTTCGACCCACGCTGGTGGGTCTTGAGTTCGTCGAAGACGCTCTCGATCTCCCAGCGCTGGGCGTACGCGGCCGCCAACTCGACCGCGGGTGCGGTGTCCGGGTCGGTCAGCGTGGTGAGCAACCGGTAGGCCACGGGGTTGTCGCGGCCGTCGTCGACGGTGTAGTCGATGACGCGAGCCAGCATTGGCTCGCCGTGTCGGTCCTTGGCCGCGCGCAGGTGGGCCAGCCACGAACCGTCGGCGAGATCCTCGACGTGAGTGGGGGTCGGGCCGTTGCGTCCGGTGCTCACGCGCCACAGCAGATCGGCTCCGGTATCGGAAGCGTTACGCCACAACGCGTATGAGAAGAATCCACGATCAGCCAGCACGAGCATTTCCGGTGTCAGTGCATCGAGCACGTGCTCGACCATCGTGGACTCCGCGTCGCGGTAGGCGCCGATCGTGGCGGCGAAGATCGCATGAGTGCCGCACTCGGCGACCGCCAACAACCGCGCCTGCGGAAACGCCGACTTCTCACCCTTGTTCACCCCCGGACGCCCGAAGAACTCTTCATTGACCGGGCTATCCGCCACATCCAGGCACGTCCCGTCGATCGCGACCACCCTGCGTCCGGCCACCCACGTCCCCGGCGTATCCGCCGCGCCCAACGGACGAGCGACCCTCGCGAACAACGCAGCCAACGGCTGGGACCCCAATCGCTCCCGCGCCTGGAAAATGGCCGACTTCCCCGGCAACTGATACTGCTCACGCCACCCGGAAGCCCACGCTAAACCATCCGTGAGCTGGGATAACACATCCTCGTAGGAGCCATCGGAGTACAGGCCCATGCCGATGGCGAAATACGCCATCACCCGTGCCGGCAGTGCACGATGACGCACCTGAGTACGCCCCGTCGCCTCGATCACCTCATCAACCATCGCCGGCGGGAACACCCTCGTCAGGACACCCACAGACACCAGATCCGACAACCGACGATCCGATTCAGGCTTCCGCCAACCCGCGCGAGGCATACCAACAAACTACACCCATGTAGTCTTAACTGAACGGTATTGGGCCTAGGGGCGGGTGTACTGTCGGCCCTGGATCAAGTTCCCGACTCGCGACGCATAGCTTGCCGACGCCCCCCGCGGGGCTGAAACCCGGTACGGCACAAGGACGTCGCAATACGTGTCGCAATACGTAAGGACCCCACCCATGGATTCGTCTGACCTGTTTTCCCATCGGGAGACGACGCAGACCGGTTCGCCCGGCGACACCTCGCACGAGGCGGTCGAAATGCCGGTTTTCTCCGATCAGCCCAAGAAGTGGCATCCGACCGATTCACCCTCGGAGTGAACAGGTTCCACCCTCGCTGACCCGGTTCTGGAATGCCGCTATGTCGCGAAAAAGTTGCGATCACAGTGATCCCGAAACTTCAGTCAGTCCCTGGCGGTTACCCGTGCTAGCCTGACCTGCGGATGTTCGACTGACTGACATCCAGATCAACAGTGAGAGAAGAAAAAGTATGGCGCAGGGAACTGTGAAGTGGTTCAACGGCGAAAAGGGCTTCGGCTTCATCGCCCCCGATGACGGCTCGAAGGATGTGTTCGTCCACTACTCCGAGATCAGTGGCAGCGGATACCGCTCGCTGGAAGAAAACCAGCGCGTCGAGTTCGAGGTCGAGCAGGGCAACAAGGGCCCGCAGGCGGTCCGGGTCAACGCGATCTGACAAGACTTAAAACGAATTCGTGGGTCGGTAGGAATTTCCTACCGGCCCACGTTTCGTTTGACGCGCCGAAGCGAGAAAGCGTGCGCGGAATTCGTGGCGAAATCGAATATCCCGCACGAAATCCGTAGGCCGTAACCCGTCGATCTGACTCACCGGTAAGAAAAGCGCTCGGCGTCTTTCCCAGGGCGTTTACGCAGGGTAGACATTGACACCATGGGTGCCGCGTCGTTCGTGGGTCGAATCGGTGGGTTGGCGGTCGCGCTGGGGGTCGGCGCCGCCGTCGTGGCCGGGGCCGGATCGGCCTACGCCGACGACGACGGCGGATCCGAGACGAAGGACGCTCCCACCTCCTCGGCGACATCGCCGGGCGAGTCGACGGCCTCGATGTCGGGCGCCCGCACGCCGGGCAAGCCCCAGGTCGCGCGCGGTGAACGGACCGCAGGCACGACTCCGTCGGTGCCCTCCGGCGACGACGAGGACGCGTCCGCTGACGTATCGAATGAGCCTGACGACGCGCCCGGGCGCGGGAGCGCGAACAAGCGGGGCGAGCCGGCCGACGAAGCCGACGAAGCCACCGAAGCCGACGAGGTCGACGCTCCAGTCGATGCTGCAGCCGACGCTGAGGAACCTGCCGCGCCGGAGGGGCTCCAGGCGCCCGCCGCGGACGAGCCCGTCGCAGCACCTGTCCCGACCGAGGTTGCGCCGTCCGTCCCTCAGAAGCCGCCCGCTCCCACCGAACCGTCCGCGCCGCCCGCGCAGACCGTGACCGCTCAGTTCGTCGACGAGCCCGCGGGGGGCGCCGAGCCCGGCGAAGATTCTGGAGATCCGGCGCTGCCGGCGCTGGCCGCCCTGTTCTCGTCGGTGCTCTCGGCCGGCCGCGAAGCCACCAACGAGTCGCCGACAGCGGTCGGCGCGCAGGTGGCCACGAGCCTGGCCGAGTCGGGGAGCGCGCAGTACCCGATCCCGACGGGCGTCACCGTCGAGGAGTGGACGCCGCCGCTGGAATGGCTGCAACGTATTCCGGTGCTCGGACCGCTGTTGGTGACCCCGATCGTCGGCTTCATCCACGTGCTCCCGCTCGTCGGTGACATCATTCACCCCGTGGTCGGCTTCCCGATCGATCATCGGGCGCCCGCCGGAACGCCGCAGGCGCGCAACTACCGGGTCACGTCCTTCGACGGCACCCGGATCTTCGTGAACTTCATGCCCGCCAAGGGTTTACAGGCCGGGGAGACCGCGCCGACGATCCTGAACGGCCCGGGCCTGGGACTGCCCGGGTCCACGGCACTCGAGCTGCCGGTCGACAGCTTCCTGCCCGACGACGTGATCGGCGTGGGCACGTTGCGGCAGAACGGCTACAACGTCGTCACGTGGGATCCCCGCGGCGAGTGGCGCTCCGAGGGTGTCATGCATCTGAACTCGCCCGACCTCGAGGGCCGCGACATGTCGCACATCATCAGCTTCCTGGCCACGCTGCCCGAGGTCGCGCTCGACGCGGAGAACGATCCACGGGTCGGGATGACGGGCGCGTCCTACGGCGGTGGTATCCAATTGGCCACCGCGGCAATCGATCACCGCGTCGACGCGCTCGTGCCGACCATCGCGTGGAACAACCTGGTCGACGTGCTGTTCCCCCGCGACGCGGTCAACAGCAGCTGGGGCACGATCCTGCCGGCTGTGCTGGCGCTGACGTTCGCGCGTGAGCATCCGAGGATCTTCCCGGTCGCGATCCAGGGTGTGCTGTTCGGCCTCGCGCAGCAGTCCGACATCGATCTGGTGAACAGCCTCAGCTTCGGCGACCAGATCAAGGACATCACCGCGCCGACGCTGTTGATCCAGGGCACCGTGGACACGCTGTTCACCCTCGATCAGGCACACCGCAACGCGCTGGATCTGATCGACGCCGGCACGACGACGAAGGTGATCTGGTACTGCGGTGGTCACGGCGCCTGCCTGAGCGACGTCAACGACGGCGAGTTCGTCATCGAACGCACCTTGAGCTGGCTGGACCGTTACGTCAAGGGCAACGAGAACGCCGACACCGGAGCGCAATTCGAGTGGGTGGACCAGAACGGCCTCTGGCACAGCGACGACAGCTACCCAGCGGCCTCGGGTACGCCGATCGTCGTGACCCGGGAAGAGGACAGTCGCGTGATGCCGATCATCCCGGCGCTGTTCGGATCCGGACCGAACCCGTTGATCATCACTCGCGGGTTGATCGCTGCGCTGCTCGGGCTGCCGTCGGCGGCCGCGGCGTACAACGCGGTGAACCTGCAGGTCCCCGACGCCACGGAGCTGACCCACGTCGTCGGCGCCCCGCAGGTCACGATGACGTACTCGGGCGAGGGCACAGCCGAGCACGTGTACGCCCAAATCGTGGATGAAGAAACGGGTTTGGTGCTCGGCAACCACGCCACCCCGATACCGGTCACCCTCGACGGGACGACACGCACCGCGACGTTCTCGCTCGAGCCGGTGGCGCACACGCTGAGGCCGGGTCAGTCGGTCACCGTGCAGATCGTGACGTCGACGGCGAAGTTCATCAACTACTACTCATGGGGTGCGATCACGGTCGAGGAGCTCACCGTCGAACTGCCGACGCGGATACCGGCCGGCGCCGGGGCGTCGCGGGAGCCGCTCGCTGTCGCTTGAGGGCGAACGGGTGTACGCTGGGTGTCAGGCCGTTTCACGTCCGCAGCCCGATTTCTCCGCTGGTCTCCCTTCGTGATTGCTTTCAGCCCGATCTCGACCCGCGACGCGATGAACTTCGCGCGACCGCTGTACGGCCCTTCCGTACCACCCAAGGATTGTTTATGGACTCATCTGAATTGTTCTCCCACCTGCAGACTCCGCAGGTGTTCGCCCCCGACGCGCGTTCGAGCGAGCCGGTGCAGGCCCCGGTGTTCTCCGACGCTCCGCGCAGGAAGACCCCCGGCGACTCCGCGGCGTCGTGAACGGCCTCGTGGGCTCTCGCCGCGGCAGCCGCCCGGTGCGGCTGACCCTGTGCGAACAGCTCGGTGGCGTCATCGACGGCGCCTGGTGGCCCCGCTCCGGCCAGATCGCGTCGGAGCTTCCCGAGCTCATCGAAGTGCTGCACAAGCCGCTGGGCGAGGTCCTCGACATCCAGATCAACTGGACGGCGACCGACGGTCAGCTCGATCTGGCATGGATCGCGACCGGATCGAAACTCCCCGACGCGGCGTACCGGCGTCCCCGGCTGATGCGCGTCGCGGGACGCGACGCCTGCGTGAAGCTTCTGGTCGTACCGAGTCTGACATCTCCGGCGTTGGGCGCCATCGTGATGCGCGCCGCGGCCGGTCTGCCGACCGGATGCGGCAACGGTGACGCGCGGCTGTTCGATACCGCGCAGGTCGTGATGGACATCGTGCGCACCGAGAGTGCGCAGTGGTGCCCGCCGGTCAAGGTGGCAGCCAAAAAGTAAGTGACCGTTGATCATTCGATGCGATCGGGCGGCAGAGACAATCACCGTGTTACGGTGATCCAGGGTGTCTGTTCGACATCCGTTGAAAATGAGAGAAGTTGGAAAAGTATGGCACAGGGAACTGTGAAGTGGTTCAACGGCGACAAGGGCTTCGGCTTCATCGCCCCCGACAATGCGTCTGAGGACGTGTTCGTCCACTATTCGTCCATCACCGGCAGCGGTTTCAAGTCACTCGACGAGAACCAGCGCGTGGAGTTCGAGATCGAGCAAGGCGCCAAGGGCCCGCAGGCCGTTGGGGTTTCCGCGATCTGAGACTCTGAGACTTCTGAGTCTCGGGAGATCGAATGTTGGGCCGGTGGATTTTCCACCGGTCCACTTTCGTTTTCGGAGTACAGTGAAATCCTCGGCGAAACGATTTATGCGGCATCTCTGATCGCGTCGTCGCCGAAGAGCAGGGCTGATCCCAGCCCGGTCGGGACGTCACATGACGCAGAGCGGACAAGACAGAGGAGTCGGCTTCGGCCAACCCCACAACGGACCTCAGTCCACCCCGAGACTTCGGCTGAAACCGAAGGCGGCCACCACCGGGTTCGTCGACGGGGCTTGGTGGCCGCACAGTACGGACCTTCTTGCTGAGCTACCAGATCTGTTGGCTGTCTTGTCGGTTCGTCTCGGCGACATCGCACGGGTGGCCTACAACCGGGGCGAATGGACTTCCACCACCCCGCGCAAGATGCTCATCGACAACCGCGTGGTGCGGTTGGACGGGTACGACCGTCAGCCCGCACACACGATCGGGGTCACCGGTCGCGGAGGCTGGAGCAATGTCCTGCTGGTGGTTCCGGCGGCGACGGATTCGGACGACGCGCACCACGTGATGATGGCTGCCGCCGCACCGGGCGACAGATCCGCCGTCGATCTGTTGTTGACGACCGGGGCGACCGGGTAAGAGCCCGGGTAGCGCAGTCCCGGGCTCATTGCGATGAAAAGTACTGGCTCTCAGCGCTTCTTGATCTCATGGATTGATTCTGCCGCCGAGGTCTTCGCGTCCCCCTTGGCATGCTTGTCGGCGCGCTTCTCCTTCAGCGATTTCCCGGATTTCTTCGACATCGCTTGTCGCGGAGACTTGTCAGACATGAGTGGCCCTCCATCATGGGGCCTGAACGGTCCCGACCATTCGAGCCTACCCCCGTCGGCGGGTGTAACCTCGAAGTAATTGGGAACCCAGCCGATCCGGGATGTGTCAGCTGACATTGCTGATCTCGACGAGCAACCGCTCACGCCGCCGCGCCGGTACCAATCTGCTGTCGGGAATGTCGTGAACGCTTCTGTGCCCACTTTCGAATCGATACTTGCGCCCTCGGCGCGCCGGTGGACTTCCGGAAGAGTCCGGTTCGGCCTTCTCGGCAGCTACCCGCCCAGCACCAGCGGAGTCGCGACTTTCGGCTCGGCACTGGCGGCTGCACTGACTGCGCGCGGGTCTGAGGTCAGCGTCGTCCGGGTCGCTGATGGGTCGGAGTCCTCGGATGCCGGCGTGATCGGAGAGCTGGTCAAGGGATCGCCGCAGTCGGTGACGGCCTGTGTCGAGTCGCTCAACGGCAGCGAAGTCGCGGTGATCCAGCACCAGCAGGGACTTTACGGTGGCACCCACGGCGATGAGGTGCTGGCCATCCTGGGGGGATTACGTGTCCCGTCCATAGTGATCGTTCACGATGTGTCGAAAAGTCCGGAGCCGCATCAACGTTGGGTTCTCGAGCAGATCGTGACCATGGCCGACAGCGTGGTGGTGATGTCCGAGGCCGCCAGAGCGCGGTTGCGCGGTGAGTATGGCGTCGCCGGCCACAAGATCGTCGTGATCCCACACGGGGCGGTACTTCCCACCCAGCCGCGGCTGAAGCGGGGAAGCCGGCCTGTGATCCTGTCGTTCGGACTGTTGGGTCCCGGGAAGGGCGTCGAACACGTCATCGATGCGATGCCGTCATTGCTCAGTGTCGCCGGGCGGCCTCGCTACGTGGTGGCCGGCCGCACGCATCCGGAGGTTCTGGCCCGTGACGGTGAGGCGTACCGGGAAGCCCGCGTCGAGCAGGCCCGGGCGAGCGGGGTAGCCGACTCGGTGTCCTTCGACGACCGCTACCTGGACAGGGCGTCGTTGGCGGCGCTGATCCAGACCGCCGCGGTGATCGTGCTGCCGTTCGATTCGAAGGACCAGGTGACCTCCGGTGTCCTGGTGGATGCGGTCGCCAGCGGCAGACCTGTGGTCGCCACGGCTTTCCCGCATGCGGTCGAGCTCCTGTGTGACGGTGCCGGCATCGTCGTCCCACATGACGATCCGCAGGCCTTGACCGTCGCATTGCGCCGGGTCCTTTCGCAACCACGGCTTGCCGGGTCGATGGCGGCCGAGGCGCGGCAACTCGCGCCGACGATGGCGTGGCCGGTCGTGGCTGACGCCTATGCGCAGCTGGCCGCGCGAGTGGTCGGGGAGCGGCAGATGCGGATGTGACCGACCCGCGCGATCAGACAGATGCTCACCGCGCGGTGACGCTGACTTCGTGGGGATAGGCGGAGGCGCGGTGTTGGAACGTCAGGATGTTCTCGTTGACGACGACACCCTCGCGGATTTCTATGGCGCGGCTCAGCGTCGGCATGGTGTCCCACGTCGCGGGGCCTTCCAGCAGCGGGGCGAGATGGGGCAGCAGTGCCTCGCTGATCTCCCAGGTCGCCGAATCCCACAGGTAGGACGGGCTGTGGTCCACCGCGTAGTAGAGCAGGCCGTTGGGTAACGCGATGACGGGCCGGGCGAACGAGGTGGGTCTGGCCCAGGAGAAGCCCATTCCGACGTCGCACGAGACATCGATGATGAGGCTGCGAGGCGCGAACGACGACAGGTCGTCCTCGGAGACGAAGGTCAGTGGCGCGTTGGGGTCCTGGAGGACACAGTTGACCACGATGTCCTTGTCGGAGAGGAACTGGGCGACCGGGATGCGTCCGTCCGGCGTATCGGCCCATATCCGGTCGGGTGCGTCCGGCTCCGGTCCCATCTGCGAAATCTGAGTGGAGTGGATGGGCGACCCGACGGCCGCGGTGTCTCGGTTGGTCAGCACGTGCACATCGTCGACGCCCAACGCGTTGAGAGCGGTCACAGCACCGCGGGCGGTCGCGCCGAAGCCGAGGACCGCGGCACTCAGCCGGCGGCCATAGGTGCCGGTGACACCTGCCAACTGGGTGGCGTGCAGGACCGAGCAGTAACCCGCGAGCTCGTTGTTCTTGTGGAAGACGTGCAGACCGAACCCGCCGTCGGCACGCCAGTGGTTCATCGCCTCGAACGCAATCAGCGTCAATTTCCGGTCGATGGCAACCTGGGTCAGGCCGGTGTCCTGGACACAGTGTGGCCAGCCCCAGATGATCTGTCCGGTACGGCATTCCGCAAGGTCTTCGGCTTGGACCTTGGGTAGCAGGATGACGTCGCACTCGGCGATGAGTTCCTCCCGGCTGCGCACCCCTCCGACGTGATCGGACACCGCGTCATCGGTCGCCCCGAAGTGGGATCCATAGCCGTGTTCAAGGAACACCCTGCGCCCCACCGCGCGACCGATCCGGCTCAGGTGCGCAGGGTGGATCGGCAGTCGGCGCTCGTCCGCCTTGCGGGAGGTCGCGAGGATCCCGATCGAAAGTTGTTCTGGCTCAGCTTTTTCTGACATCGGACCTATCCACGTCACCGGGTGCCGTCCGCACTCGTCTGCCGGGGCCCGGGTGGCCCGACCGGGCCAGGGTACCTCCCCACTCCGTGGCCGGTCTGCGTTGACGTGTGGGGGGAGCCTCACTAGGCTGAGGGTGCCGATACACAGACTCTGCCCGTGAGGTAGCGCCGGTGGTCCGCACTCCCGGGTTCGACACAGAGCCCAGACGCTCCATCCACAAGACCGATCGGCGGAATCGTTTGGCAATCGGCGATGTCGCTGTATACGCGCACCTGAGCGGAGAGGACATCGAGGCCCTCGCGCAGGACCTCGACGAGGTTCGCCGGGATATCGAGGGGTCGCTCGGAGAACGGGATGCGGCCTACATCCGGCGCACCATCTTCTTTCAGCGGACGCTCGACGTGGTCGCGCGGGTGGTGATCGCCCGTAGCCGGTCGCGAACCGGTTGGCTGGCGGGGACGGCGGCGCTCGCGTTCGCCAAGTGCGTGGAGAACATGGAGATCGGGCACAACGTGTCCCACGGCCAGTGGGATTGGATGAACGATCCCGAGATCCACTCCACCTCATGGGAATGGGACATGGTGGCGGTCTCCTCGCAATGGAGGTACTCGCACAACTATCGTCACCACGTCCTGACCAACATCGTGGGTGTCGACGACGACCTCGGGTTCGGCATCATGCGGATGACCCGCGACGAGCCCTGGCAACCGGTCCACCTGCTCCAACCGCTTCGAAATCTTCTGTTGGCCGTCATCTTCGAGTGGGGTATCGCTCTGCACGGCATCCACTCAGAGCGGGACCGCGTGTTGCCCGACACCGCTCGATTGGCCGAGGCGAGAGCGGAATTGCGGCGAAAGATCGCCCGACAGGTGACCAAAGACTATGTGTTGCTGCCGTCTCTCAGCGGAAAGCGTTGGCGCAGAACATTATCTGCCAACCTCATCGCCAACTTGGTCCGGAATCTCTGGGCGTACGTGGTGATCTTCTGTGGGCATTTCCCCGATGGCGCCGAGAAATTCGTCCCGGGTGTCGTCGAACAGGAGACCAAGGGGGAGTGGTATCTGCGGCAGATTCTGGGCGCGGCGAATTTCAAGGCGGGCCGGATCCTGTCGTTCGCCAGCGGCAACCTGTGCTACCAGATCGAACACCATCTCTTCCCCGATCTACCGAGCAATCGTTACGCGCAGATCGCGGGCCGGGTGCGGGTGATCTGCGACAGGTACGGACTGTCCTACACCACCGGTTCGCTTGCGCGCCAGTACTTTCTGACATTGCGCACGATTCACAAACTCGCGTTTCCGGACCGGTTCCTCAGGGCCACGAGTGACGACGCGCCGGAGACTGCTTCGGAGAGAAAGTTTCTCGGTTCCACGGCAGGGCTGGCGTAACCACCCCCTGCGGAGCAAAGCAGCGTACGTTGGAGGTATCGGGCAGCTCGATTGCGAGTGAACAGGCCTGACTTCAGAAGGAAAATCATGATGGCTTCGCCACAATCATTCCGGACTCCGTACGAAAAGCGCGTCGCGCTCGTGCAGGACACCATCAAGGACAATTCCAAGCTCGGCGATGAAGATGCCGGCAAGCTCGCAGTGCGCGTGCTGCATGTGCTGGACGCGATTCCCGAGAAGATGCGGTAGCGCCGACTCCTGCGAATGCTCGGAATGAAGGTGCATGACAATGACAGTCACGGTGACATTGCCTGACGGGCGAGTCGACGGATATATGAGATCCGGTGATTCCTACGTCAAACACGACGACGGCACGCTCGATGTGGTTCGTACCGGCGCCAGGCAGGCGTTCACGTATGCGGTCGGCGAGTGGACCGATGTCGACGGAGATGAGAAGCGGTGGAAGAAATCGCGTTTCTGGCGTTGAGCGCACCACGGCGCCCGTTCCCGGCCGGTTGATGTGTCGATCACCGAACAGTTGCTCGCGGCCGTCGACGGTCGCCGCGGAGTCGACGCCGCCGACCGGCTGTGCGAGGCGTGCGTGACACTTCTCGACGTCGATGCGGCGGCGATCTCCCTGGTGTTCGACGGCGCCAACTCCGGGACGCTGGGCTCGAGTAGCCCTCGTGCCAGGGACTGCGATGAGCTGCAGTTCGTCCTCGGCGAGGGGCCCTGTCTGGAGTCGGTGCAGCGACGTGCTCCCGTTCTGGTGACCGATCTGGCCGAACCGGCAGGACGGCGCTGGCCGCTGTACGGGCCGGCGATGCTGGGCAAGAGTATCCGCAGCGTCAGCGCGATGCCGGTCGTGGTCGCAGGAGAGTACGTCGGTGCGCTCGACCTTTTTCGGGTGGAGCCCGGGGCGCTGACCACTACGCAACTCAGTGGGGCGGCGGCGGCTGCCGAGCTGGCCGCGGTTCCGGTGCTCGACCTCCTCGACTCGGATCTGCAAGCCGCCATCGCAGAACCGGACAGCGACGCCTGGGCAGAGCTCAATGCGCTGTCCCGTGCCGAGGTCAGCCAGGCCACCGGCATGCTGGTCGCACAACTGGACGTGGAGCCTGCCGAGGCGCTGCTTCGACTGCGCGCCCACGCCTATGTGACCGGCAATCCGGCGTCCGAGGTTGCCCGCGACATCCTGGAGCGCAGACTGAACTTGGCCGTCGATTGATGTGCACCCGTGATTCTCAAGGAGGAGGGCGACGTGACTGAGCACGAGCGACAGACACAAGTCCTGGATGTGGTGGGGTCCTTCGTCGACCGCCTGCTCGTCGATTTCGACGTGGTGGACCTGCTCACCGAGCTGACGGAGAGCTGCGCAGAGCTGCTCGACGTGGCGGCCGCGGGTTTCCTGCTCGCCGACGCGTTCGGCAAGCTGAGCCTGCTGGCTGCCACAACCGAGCAGGCCCGGGACCTGGAGGTCCTCCAGCTGCAAGCCGAACAGGGCCCGTGCCTGGACTGCTACGCCACCGGCGAACCGATCTCGGTCGCCGATGTGCATTTTGCCGCGGCGCGGTGGCCGGTGTTCGTTCCGGCGGCAGTCGACGCCGGGTTTTCGGCAGTGCACGCCGTGCCGATGCGGGCGGCCGGCGACGTTCTGGGGACCTTCGGTCTGTTCGGTGTCCGGCCCGGCGAGCTCGCCGACGGCGACCGCCTGATCGCCCAGACGCTGGCCCACATCGCGTGTGTCGCCATCCTGCAGGAGCAGGCGCCGACACCGGCGACCATCATCCCGCAGCTGCGCAACGCCTTCAGCAGTCGCGTCGTGGTCGAGCAGGCGAAGGGCTTCCTCCGGGAGATCCTCGACGTGTCGATCGACGAGGCCTTCAAGGTTCTCCGAGGCTACTCACGTGCCCACGGGGAACACCTGACCGACGTCGCCCGCCGGTTGATGACAGACCGGTACACCCGGCCGGTGCTGGTCGCGGCGATCACCGAGTTCGCGGCCGGCTCACAGCGTTAAGGGCCCCTCCTGGCGCGGGCCCGGCGGACCGCCTCGTCCACCAGATGTTGAGCGACCTCGACGAGTTTGACGTTGTCGGTCTGGCTCAGGTGTTTGAGCCGGTCGAACGCCTCTTGTGCAGTGCCGCCCGAGCGGCTGCGGATGATCCCGACGGCCTGGTCGATCACCGCGCGGCTGCCCAAGGCCCGCTGGAGGCGTTCGGTTCGCTCGCGCGCGCCGGCCAGTAGGCGGGCGTTGTACACCGAAACCGCCGCAGGTACGGCGAAACGGGACCCCAACTCGACGGCGTGGTCGCCGAAAGCGTCGCGGGCGCGGGCGTACGCGTTGATCGCGCCGATGACGTCATCGTCGACGATCAGCGGCAACGACAGCGCCGAATGCACCGCCATCCGGGCCACCCGGCCGCCGAAGTGCGGCCACCGATTGTCACTGCCCAGTGAACCGCTGACGGAGACCCGGCCGGTGACCATGGCGGTGATGCACGGCCCCTCATGCAGCTCCTGGTACTGGATACGGTCGATGTCGGCGACGAAAGCATCGGTGGCGGCGCACATCTGAATCTGTGGGCCGGCGGGGCCCGGTTGCAGCAGCGCGATGCTCACCCCGTCGACGTCGGGGATGGCGTGACCGGCGAACTCGGCGACGTCGGCGAGCAGTTGCTCGACGGTGCGGGCACCGGCAACGAGGCCGGCGACGCCGGACATCCCCGCGTACAGGTCGATCTCGTCGGCCTCACGCTGTGAAGCCGACAGATCTACCTTCGGCGCCCGTCCGGGCTGCGCGTCGAAATCCGCCATCGTGTGCTATGACGGTACTCGCCTCAGCTGACCAGCGAGAGCGCGTGTGCGCGGCGCAGTTTTCCCGACGGTGTCTTCGGGATCGTGCCGGGTTCGAGCACCACGACGTTGCGGGGCCGGACGTCGACCTCGGCGAACACCTCATGGGCGACCTGGCGTTCGACACGACGCACCTCGACCTCGTCGTCGAAGTGTTTACTCTCCACCGCGACGGCGAACGACTCTCGTGACCGGCCCGCGTCCAGTCGCACGGCGACGGCGCATCCGGGTCGTACCCCCTCGACCCGGGACGCAGCGCGTTCGATGTCGGCGGGGAAGATGTTCCGGCCGGCCATGATGATGACGTCCTTGAGGCGCCCGCACACCACGACGTCGCCGTCCTCGGTGAGATAGCCGATGTCGCCTGTGTCGTACCAGCCCCGATCATCCTGTGCGGCAATGGATCCGGCAGCGGTGGTGTATCCCCTGGTGACGGACTGCCCGCGGACCTCGATGACGCCGACTCCGCGGGGCTGCAGCGCGGCGCCGTCCTCGTCGACGATCCGCATCTCCAGCCCGGCCAGGGGGCGCCCCAGGGCGACGAGGCGGCGGGTGTGCCCCTTGGCGGCAGGTACGGCACGGTGCAGAACGGCGAGCAGATCGGCGTCCACCTCGTCGACGACCATCCCGCCGCCGCACTCGGAGAACGACACCGCCACCGTCGTCTCGGCCATACCGTAGGCGGGGATCACCGCTTCGGGCCTGAGCCCGAACGGAGCGCCGGCGGCGCAGAGATCCTCGACGTCGTCGGGGTCGACCTGCTCGGCCCCCGACAACGCCCACCGCAGCGACGACAGATCGAACTCACCCGGGGTGGCCTGTCGGCGCAGTCTTCGGGCGAGCAGGTTGTAGGCGAAGTTCGGTGCGGCGGTCATGGTGCCGCGGTACTTGTGGATAAGCCTGGGCCACAACAGAATATCTCCCAGGAAGTCCATCGGCGTGATTTTGACGAGCTCGGCACCGAAGTACATCGGCACGGTCAGGTAGCCCGTCATGCCCATGTCGTGGAAGCACGGCAGCCAGCTGACGATCACATCGGTGTCGATGTCGAAATCGCAGCCGGCGGTCATGGCATCGGCGTTGGCGACGATGTTGGCGTGGGTGATCTGAACCGCCTTGGGCGACCCCGTGGAGCCGCTCGTCAACTGCATCAGCGCGATGTCGTCGTCACAGGTGTCGACGGGGTCGATCGGCTCGGCCGTCAGCAGGTCGGCGATGCTCAGCACGGTCATGCCCATCCCGCTCAGCAGCGGTGCGGCCGCCATGAACGGATCGGAGATGACCACAGCCGAGGCCGAGATCATGTCGATGACCGAGGTGGTCTCGTCGGCCCAGCGAATCAGATCGGTCCGCGGTGTCGGCTGGTGAACCATCGTCACGCTGGCGCCGCGCATCCAGACGCCCTGCGCGGCGGGGGCGATCTCCACCGGTGCGCCGGCAAGCATGGCGACGGCGTCTCCGTGTCCGACCCCGGCAGCCGCCAGTCCGCCGGCAATCCTGCGGGCGCGCTGGTGCACCTCTTCCCAGGTATGGCGGACCGGCGAGTGGGGCTCGCCGGTGTTGAGGCCCTTGCTGCTGCGGTGGGCGTTGGCGTACATGGTTTCGGTGAACTGGCTCATCGGCAGCCCTTCATGGCGTCGGTCCGCACAGATGGTGATCTGAACGAGGTGGCCCGCCCTGTGGTGCGGGGCCATCGGGAATGTGCGGAGACGGTGAAGAAAGCCGCGAGAACGCAGCCGCGGAAATCGTCTCTGACGTCGCAGCAGACCCGAGTGTGTCGCAACCGTGAATTGGCGGCTGACGTCGAGGTTGGCTCGGCGGGGACTGTGTCGCCGCCGCGACGTTTCCGTGAGGCTGGGGTGTCAACCTGACTAAACCGTAGCGCGTCTGACCCCGTAGGTCGGGGATGAGGCCCTCCGATCGGCGTTTACGTGCCGCCGCGACGGGCCGGTTCGGGGGTGTGCGGGTGTAGGCTTGCAACAGCTGGTAATCCCGGCAGTCCGGTCGAGTTCGATCTCCGCGTCGCGGTGTTCTCCCCCGAGTCTTCACACACGCCGACTTTCACGCCGGTGGCAACAGTCCAGTCGGGACGATCTTGAATGCTCCATCGTTAGTCAACCATCTGGTCGCACCCTTTGGGATGCAGGGATTCTCCTATCTGCCCAGCGTCGGAATCCTCAGCACCTACGTGCCGACGGCATGCGGCCTCGCGACGTTCAGCGCCGCTCTCGCAGGCGGCTTGGCGGCCAAGGGCATCAGCGTCAACGTGGTGCGCATCGCCGACGGGACCCCCTCGACCAGCGCGGATGTCGTCGGGGAGCTCGTCAACGGTTCGGCATCCTCGGTCGCGGCCGCGTCGGAATCACTCAACAGCAACGACATCGCCGTCATCCAGCACGAGTACGGCATCTACGGGGGCGCCGACGGCGACGAGGTCGTCGACATCATCAGGGGCCTGCGGGTCCCCGCGATCGTCGTCGTGCACACCGTGCTCAAAACGCCTACGCCCCACCAACGTTCGGTTCTGGAAGAGGTTCTCGCGCTGGCCGGATGCGCGGTCGTGATGTCCGAGGCGGCGCGGTCACTGTTGTGCGCCGGCTACGCCGTGGACCCGCAGAAGGTGATCATCATCCCGCACGGAGCGGCGCCGGCCGAGGACGTCGAGTGGAAGCCTGCGGTACGGCCGACAATCCTGACCTGGGGCCTCCTGGGCCCCGGTAAGGGTGTAGAGCGCGTCATCGACGTGATGGCTTCGCTGCAGGACCTTCCCGATCCACCGCGATACCTGATCGCCGGTCGCACCCACCCCAAAGTGCTCGCGGCCCAGGGTGAGGCCTATCGGGACGGCCTCGCCGCGCGGGCGGACCGCCTCGGTGTCGGCGACTCGGTGATCTTCGACGCGACCTACCGCAGCCCCCAGGCGCTGGCCGAGATGCTGCGCGACGCCGCCGTCGTCGTCCTGCCCTACGACTCGAAGGACCAGGTCACCTCGGGTGTGCTGATCGACTCCATCGCCAATGGGCGGCCCGTGGTCGCGACCGCCTTCCCCCATGCGGTGGAGGTGCTGGGCAACGGTGCGGGCACCGTCGTCGATCACGACGATCCCGAAGCGCTGACCGATGCGCTGCGACGGCTGATCACCGATCCGGACACTGCGGGCTCGATGGCGGCTGTGGCGCGCACGCTGGCTCCCTCGGTGGCCTGGCCGGTGGTGGCCGACGCGTACGCCGCACTGGCGCAGCGCCTCGTCGCCGAGAAGCTGGCAACCGCATGACGGGCGAGGTGCCGCGACCGGTATTCGCCCATCTGCTGCGTATGACGGACCATCGCGCCACGTTCGAGCACGCACTTCTCGCCGACCCGCGCCGCGAACACGGCTACTGCACCGACGACATGGCCCGCGTGCTGGTCGTCGCCGCCCGCGAACCCGAATCGACGGGGGAGGTCACCCGCCTGGCCACCCACGCGTTGCGCTTCCTGAACCGCGCGCAACGCGTCGACGGCACCTTCCGCAACAGGATGAGTGCCGACGGCCATTGGACCGACGCGCCGAGTACCGACGATCACTGGGGTCGCGCCATCTGGGGGCTGGGCACAGCCGCCGCCCACAGCGCGGTCGGAATGGTCCGTCGGCTGGCGGTGATCCAGTTCGAACGCGCCGCGGTGGCCCGCTCACCGCATTCTCGCGCAATGGCCTACGCCGCGATCGGGGCTGCCGAGATCCTCAGCGTGGACCCCGGCAATGTCGCAGCGCTCACACTGCTCGCCGACTACGCCGCTTCGGCACCGCGACCGGCCGGCGATGCCGAATGGTACTGGCCTGAAAGAAGACTCACCTACAACAACGCCGCACTGGCCGAGGCGATGATCGCCACCGGGGTTGCGCTGCACCACGGCGAACTTCGGCAGTGCGGACTGGACATGCTGCGTTGGCTGCTGCGCGTCGAGACCTCGAACGGTCACCTCTCGCCGACCCCCGTCGGAGGGCGCGGGCCCGGCGACGGCGCCCCCGGATTCGACCAGCAGCCGATCGAGGTGGCCAGCCTGGCCGAGGCGTGTGCCCGCGCCGCGGACACCGACCCGGACCCGATGTGGCCGGAGGCGGTGCTGGCCGCGGCGGCCTGGTTCCAGGGTGACAATGACCGCGGATCACCGATGTGGGATCCACAGACCGGTGGTGGCTTCGACGGCTTGCACCCCGACCGGGTGAACCTGAATCAGGGTGCGGAGTCCACCCTCGCGGTGATCGCCACGCTGCAACACGCGCGCACCTTCGCACAGGTCGCATCATGACCCTCGCCGGGGAACGGTTGGCGACCCGCAGCCCGCAGCGCGTCGCGGCCGATCCGAGCCGCGTGGTCACCCGGCTGTTCGTGCCGGGCCAGGAGGGTTTCGAGGCCCAGGATTCCCGGGCCGGGGCCGTGCTGTCCCGGATCCTGAGCCTGACCGACGACGAGGTGCGTGCGACCCTGCACGACGTGCTGTCCCGTTTCGACGGGCGCCACCGTGATCTGAAAGCGACGTTGCGCCGGCATGCCGGCGAGTTCGCCGACCGGCTCGACAAGGACTGTGAGCTCGATGAGTCGCGAATGCTGTTGGTGGGCGCGACATTCACCAACGAGTATGCGATCGAGGGTGCGGCGCTGTGCAATCCGAGCATGGTCGCCCATCCCGATCAGTCCGACGTCGCCGCTGGCAGCTTGCGGTTCGTGATGAGCGTGCGGGGGATCGGTGAGGGGCACCGCTCCACCATCGGATTTCGTAGCGGCGTGGTCGATTCGGCGGGTAACGCCACCGTCGACGAGGCTGCCCGGTTCGCCGGCACCGGGCGGATGAGGCCGACCATGCTCGAGGCCGCCGTCTTCCGCACGGAGCTGCGCGAGCAGGGCCGTGGCGGCGAGGCCGCCGACTACGTCTTCGACGCCCTCGGTGAATTGTTCACCTGGTCCGACCTCGACGAGCAGCTCGACAAGCTGCACGACCACCTGCGTACCCGGGGGCACGTCGAGGAGACGATCACTGTCATCCGCAGTATCGCCGCCCGCGCGTATGCCGTCGAATTCCCCTCAGACATAAATCTTTCCGAGTGTGTGCTGTGGCCGGCGATGGACGCCGAGCACGCCGGCATGGAGGACGCCCGCTTCGTTCGGTTCGTCGACGACGGTTCGGTCAGCTACCACGCCACGTACACGGCCTACAGCGGCTCGCATATCAGCCAGCAGCTGCTCACCACCACGGACTTCCGCACCTTCACGTCTGGACCGCTTGTCGGACGTGCCGCCGCGAACAAGGGGCTGGCGCTGTTTCCGCGCCGCATCAACGGTCGGTACGCGGCCATGTCCAGATCGGACCGCGAGACCAACACCGTCGCGTTCGCCGATCACCTGTCGGTGTGGCCGACGGCCTCGCCGTGTCAGGCGCCGGCCGAGGTGTGGGAGACGCTGCAACTCGGGAACTGCGGTCCGCCCATCGAAACCGGGGAGGGCTGGCTGGTGTTGACGCACGGGGTCGGGCCGATGCGCACGTACAGCATCGGCGCGATCCTGCTCGACCTCGACGATCCGACCCGGGTGATCGGCCGTCTGCGCAGACCGCTGCTGACTCCGGAGCCTCATGAGCGCAACGGGTACGTCCCGAATGTCGTGTACTCGTGCGGTGCGCTCGTCCACGCCGGCACGCTGGTGATCCCGATCGGGATCTGCGACAGCGCGATCGGCGTGGCCACGGTGCCACTCGCCGATCTGATGGGTGAACTCGGACGGTAAGCGTCGGCGTCGAGCACGGGTATGCTCAAAGGCAACCCGTCGGTGCGATGCCGCTGTTCACTCCGCCACCGCCGACCGGTTCCCATCACTTTCGGTTTCAGGGTCTGTCACGGCGCCCTTCGGCTGGATCGACGCTAGGACCCCCAATGGCCATCACCGACATCGCCAAGTACACGCATCTCAGTCCCGAGGACATCGAAAGCCTCGGCCGGGAGCTGGACGCGATCCGTAGCGACATCGAGGAGTCGCTGGGCTCCCGCGACGCCGCCTACATCCGGCGCACCATCGCGTTCCAGCGCACACTCGACGTCGCAGCGCGGGCGCTCATCGCGACGACTCGCTCGACGGCCGGCTGGTTGCTGGGGACCGCCGCGCTCGGCGTCGCCAAGAGCGTCGAGAACATGGAGATCGGGCACAATGTGTCTCACGGCCAATGGGATTGGATGAATGATCCGGCGATCCACTCCAGCACCTGGGAGTGGGACATGGTCGCGGTGTCGAGTCAGTGGCGGTCGTCGCACAACTACCGCCACCACGTGTTCACCAACGTGCTCGGCGAGGATGACGACCTGGGATTCGGCGTCATGCGGGTGACCCCGGAGCAGCCATGGACGAAGGCGCATCTGCTGCAGCCGCTGCAGAACCTGTTCCTGGCGCTGACGTTCGAGTGGGCCATCGCCCTGCACGGTGTGGACCTCGGCCGTACCCGGCCCGAGAAGATCGCCCAGGTGAAGGCGGTCGTGGGTAAGGTCGCGCGCCAGGGCGTCAAGGACTACGCATTGTGGCCGGCGCTGAGTCTCAGGCGCTGGCGCCGAACCCTGAAGGCCAACGTCGTCGCCAACCTGATGCGCAACCTGTGGGCGTACGTGGTGATCTTCTGCGGGCATTTCCCCGACGGCACACAGAAATTCATGCCGGAGGTGCTGGAGACCGAGACCAGGGCCGAATGGTACCTGCGCCAGATGCTGGGCACCGCCAACTTCAAGGCCGGCCGACTGCTGGGGTTCGCCAGCGGCAACCTGTGCTATCAGATCGAGCACCATCTCTTCCCGGACCTGCCGAGCAACCGCCTCGCCGAGATCTCGCGACGGGTACGGCCGTTGTGCGAGAAGTACGACCTGCCCTACCTCACGGGTTCCTTGGCGCGTCAGTACGCGTCGACACTGCGGACCATCCATCGGCTGGCGCTGCCGAACGGGTTCGTGGCCGCGGCCGTTTGAGATGCCGGTCACATTGGGTACGCGGGCGCCATGGAACGCCTGAGCGGTCTCGACGCGGGGATGTTGTACAGCGAATCTCCCACGGTGCCGCTGCACGTGTGTTCGGTGACCGAACTGGACACCTCGACCGTCCCGGGCGGCTACACGTTCGCGAAGTTCCGCGACCATCTCGCCTCCCGGGTGCCCGCCATCCCGGAGTTCCGCACCAAGCTCGCCGACAACGACCTGAACTTCGACCATCCGGTCTGGGTGGAGGACGACGACTTCGACCTCACCCGGCACCTCAACCGGGTCGCGCTGCCCGAACCCGGGGGACGCGACGAGCTGGCCGAGCTCTGCGGACGCCTCATCGGGATGCCGCTGGAGCGCAGCAAGCCGTTGTGGGAGATGTGGGTGATCGAGGGCGTGGGCGGCAGTGCCGCGCGCGAGGACGGACGGCTGGCGCTGCTGCTCAAGGTCCATCACGCCGCCGTCGACGGTGTGTCTGCGGCCGACCTGCTCGCGAAGCTGCTGGACACCGAACCCGACGCCCCGCCGCCCGACCCGGTCGACGCGCCGACGGGCGCGAGCACGTGGGAGATCGCCGCGGACGGGCTCTGGCGGGTCGTGACGCGACCCTGGCAGCTCACGCGCGTGGTGCCGGTCGCGACGTCGCTGGTCACCAACACCGTCAGTCGCGCCTTCTCGGGGAACGCGATGGCCCTGCCGTTCTCGGCGCCGTCGACACCGTTCAACGCCCCGTTGACCTCCGACCGAAACATTGCGTTCGCGCAGTTGGACCTCGACGACGTCAAGAAGGTCAAGAACCAGGCCGAGGTGAAGGTCAACGACGTGGTGATGGCGCTGTGCGCGGGCGCGTTGCGCGGATACCTGGACGAGCGCGGCGCACTGCCGGACAAGCCGTTGATCGCCGTCGTCCCGTCTTCGGTGCACGGTCAGACCGACCGTCCCGGCCGAAACCAGCTCTCGGGCATGTTCTGCAACCTGCACACCGACATCGAGGATCCGCTGGACCGCCTGTACGCGATCGGCGCCTCGAACGTGCGGGCCAAGGAACACAGCGGGTCGCTGGGCCCGTCCATGTTGATGGACCTGGCGCAGTCGGTGTCGCGCACCATGTTCGGATGGTTGCTCGGCGGGCTGTCGCGGACCTCGCTGGGCAACACCGCGATCCACAACGTGATCATCTCCAACGTCGCCGGCCCGCCGACCACGCTCTACAGCGGCGGGGCCGAGATCACCGGCCTGTACCCGCTGGGCCCGATCTTCCCGGGATCCGGCCTGAACATCACGGTGATGTCGATGGGTGACAAGCTCAACGTCGGCATCATCTCGTGCCCGAAACTCACCGATGACCTGTGGGATCTGGCCGACCGCTTCGACGCCGAGCTGGCCGACCTGCTCGCACGCAGCTGATATCCCTCGGCGGGCACCCCGGCGGTTAAGAGTGCGGGCGAAGCGGGAAGCCTAGACGTCGGCTGCTGGTCGTCGACGGAAGGAGTGCATGTGAGCACCCCGCAGGGTGGCGCTCGGTTGGGTACCCGGTTCGGGCCGTACGAGTTGCACTCCGTGATCGGGGTCGGGGGAATGGGCGAGGTGTACCGCGCCTACGACACCGCGCGGGAGCGCATGGTCGCGATCAAGCTGCTGCGCCCCGAGATGGCGGCCGACCACAGTTTTCAGGAGCGGTTCCGACGCGAATCGCGGGTGGCGGCGCGGCTGCAGGAGCCGCACGTGATCCCGGTGCACAACTTCGGCGAGATCGACGGCGTCCTCTACATCGACATGCGACTGGTCGAGGGCTCCAGCCTCAAAGAGGTGCTGCGCAGCGACGGCCCGCTGCAGCCGGCGCGGGCGGTGTCGATCATCCGGCAGGTGGCCGCGGCGCTGGACGACGCGCACGCCAACGGGCTGGTGCACCGCGACATCAAGCCGGAGAACGTGCTGCTCACCGGAGACGACTTCGCCTACCTGGTCGACTTCGGCATCGCCCACGGCGGCGGGGAGGCGTCGGTGACCTCGACCGGTCTGGTCGTCGGGTCCAGCGCCTACATGGCGCCCGAACGCTTCAGCGGGGAACGCGGCGGGCCCGCGTCGGACATCTACTCGCTGGCCTGCCTGCTGTACGAGTCGCTGACGGGCCGCGCGCCGTTCGAGGCGGCCGACGTGCGGCAGGTGTGGAGCGCGCACATGTTCGCCGCACCGCCGCGGCCGAGCATCATGCGCCGCGGGGTCAGCCGCGCGTTCGACGACGTGATCGCCCGCGGGATGGCGAAGAACCCGGCCGAGCGCTACGCCACTGCGGGCGAGCTGGCCCGCGCGGCGGCCGCCGCGGCCGCTGCGGCACCCGATGCCGAGCCGGTGGCCCCGGTGGCGCCGCCGTCGACGCGGCAGTTCTCCGGGGTGCATCCCGCGATGACCCCGCCGCCGGCGCCTGCACCGGTGGCCCCGGCGCGGAAGGCCGGGCGGGGGCAGGCCGCGCTGGTGGCCGGGATCGTCGTGATGTTCGTCGCGGCCGCGGTGCTGGCGTTGGTGCTGGTGTTCACCGGCGGCTCGGACCCGCAGCCGCCCCGCATCGCGGCACCGCCGTCCTCGTCGTCGGAGACGACACCGCCGACCACGTCGGCCGTCGACGGGGTGTCGGGCACGGATTCGCAAGGCTTCGTGGGACATACGGCCCGCTGCGATTCGGGGGACACGCCCGCGGCGCTGATCCGGACGTCGCTGTCGCTGGCGATCATCTGCGACCGCGGGGACGGCGACTACTACTACCGCGGGGAGCGGTTGCGGGACGGCGCGAATCGCGAGATCGACGGGGCGCGGCGCTCCGGTGACGGTTTCACCGTGACGGGCTCGGACGGTGCCCGCTATGACGTGCAGCCGGATCAGTTGACGATCTCCAGCGGCGGGAGTGTGGATTCCGCGGAGCCGGCGTTGGAGTACGGCTCCGCGCAGTGACCCGGCCTCGAGATTGCGCTGAGGGTTGCGGGCGTGCCGATTCCACAGCCCTGACTGCAATCTCGCGGCCTCACGCCGGCGGCGGCGGGGGTGGTGCCGGTGGAGGGGGCGGCGGCGGAGGGGGCGCCGGCCACGGCAGCACTATCGGCGGCAGCCCCGGGATCTCGATGACGTTCGGCGGAGGCGGTGGCGGCGGCGCGTCCCCGGGCGGTGGAGGTGGCGGTGCGCTGGGCGGTGGCGGTGGACGGTAGACCACGGGCGGGATGCCGTTGCTGGTGAGGATCGTGACGATCGAGCCGGGGATCGTCTTACCGCGCGGTGACGTCCCCACCACTGTGCCCCTCGCCGAGTTGCTGTTGATCGCGGTCGGATCGGGGGAGACCTGAAAGCCGCTCTCTACCAACTTGTTCCGCGCTGCGTCGAGCTTCATCCCGGTGACGCTGGGCACCTCGCTGCCCGGGCCGCCGTCGACATAGCGGGGTTCGGTGGGCGGCAGCGCGACCGGACCGAAGTCCTCGGCGATCGGTTTCATGGCCCGGTACCAGGTCAGCGCGGGTTCGGTACCGCCGTACAGATCGCCGTCGCCGCACTTGCGCAGGGGGTAGGAGCACAGACCCGACGGCGACGGGGAGTCGTCGAAGATGTAGTTCGCGGCGGCGTAGCGATTCGTGAACCCGAGGAACGCCGAGGACCGGTGCGACTCGGTGGTGCCGGTCTTGCCGGACATCGGTAGATCCCATCCGACCGAACCCGCTGCGCCGGTGGCGGTTCCGCTGGTGTGGTCCTTGCCGAGCGCGTTGGCCATCGCGTTGGCGAGCCCTTCGGGGACCACCTGCTCGCAGGGCGGCGTCTGCAGCGGGACCTCGTTGCCGTGGCGGTCGAAGACCTTGTCGATGGGGCTCGGCGGGCACCACATGCCGCCGGAGGCCAGCGTCGCCGCGACATTGGTCAACTCCAGGGCGTTGAGCTCGAAGGGGCCCAGCGTGAAAGAGCCGATGTTCTGCCGCTTGACGAAATCGGCGATGCTCTCGTCGGTTTCGGGATCGTAGACGCGGGCGGACCCGGGCTCGGTGTAGGAGCGCAGCCCGAGCCGGACGGCCATGTCCACCGCGCGGGGCACCCCGATCTGCGAGATCAGTTTGGCGAACGCGGTATTGGGTGATTTCGCCAGCGCATCGGTGACGTTCATCTGGCCGGCGAAGCCAGAGACGTTCTTCACGCACCAGGTCTTCGGTGGGCATCCCGGTTCGGTACTGTCGCCCAGGCCGGTGGCGCGGAACGTCTGCGGCACGTCCAGGGTGGCGTTGATGCCCAGACCCATCTCCAGCGCTGCGGCGGTGGTAAAGATCTTGAAGATCGACCCGGCGCCGTCGCCGGCGAGGGTGAACGGTTGCGGCTGCACCGTCTGCCCGGCGTTGAGATCCAGCCCGTAGCTGCGATTGTCGGCCATCGCGACCACCCGGTGGGCGTCCTTGCCGGGGAGGATCACGCTCATGACGCTGGCCACACCGGGGGTGGTCGGCTCGGCGTAGTGGTCGACGGCCGATTTCACGCCGGCCTGGATCTTCGGGTCCAGCGTGGTGCGGATCAGGTAGCCGTTGCGTGCGACGTCTTTCATGCTCAGGCCCGCTCGAGCGAGGTAGCGCATCGCGTATTCGCAGAAGAAGCCCCGGTCGCCGGCGGCGATGCAGCCCTGCGGCAGGGGAGCGGGTCGCGGCAGCACCCCGAGCGGCTGGGCCTTGGCGGCACGCAGTTCGTCGGCGTGCTCGGGCAGGTTGTCGATCATCGTGTCGAGCACGATGTTGCGCCGCGCCAGCGCGTCGTCGGGGTTGGTGTACGGGTCGAGGAGGCTGGTGGAGCGCACCATCCCGGCGAGCAGGCTCGCCTGCGCCCAGTCGAGGTCGGCGGCGTCGATGCCGAAGTAGGTGCGCGCGGCTTCCTGCACGCCGAAGGCCCCGTTGCCGAACGCCACCAGGTTCAGGTAGCGGGTCAGGATCTCGGTCTTGGACAGCAATTTGTCCATGGCCAGGGCTGCCCGGATCTCGCGCAGCTTGCGTGCGGGGGTGACGGCGACCGCGGCGCGCCGGTCGGCGTCGGTCTTCGCGCGTACCAGCAGGTTGAAGTTCTTGACGTACTGCTGTTCCAGCGTCGACCCGCCGCGGACCCCTTTGTCGCCGCGCAGGTAGCCGGCCAGGCCGGTCAGGGTGCCCTGCCAGTCGACGCCGTTGTGTTCGGTGAACCGCTTGTCCTCGATGGAGATGATGGCGAGCTTCATCGCGCCGGAGATCCGGTCGCTGGGCACCTCCCAGCGGCGTTGCTCGTAGAGCCACGCGATGGGTTTCCCGGAGGCATCGACCATGGTGGACACGCGCGGCAGTTCGCCGTTGATCAGGTCGGCGGATTCGTCGGTCGCGGAGTTGGATACGCGCATGACCACCGTGCCGGCGCCGCCCACTAACGGGAACATCAGTGCGGCGACGAGCAGACCCGCGATCAGGACGCAGCCGGCCAGCTTGCCGGCGGCGATCACCTGTGCCCGACGTCGGTCGCGCATCACGCCAGCCTAGTACTACAGCCGTAGATAGCGTTCATTGTTGTTGATGTTGTTTGCGGTAATGGTAGGTGCGGGCTCTCGTTTGATGTCGTCGCCGCCAGGTGGACCAGGCGAGGACGTCGGCAACCGCGTGTAGCGGCTGCAATACCAGGGCGATGAAGAGTCTGCGGAATTCATTGACTGTCAACGTGATCAGTGTCTGGCCGGTCTGGTCGTCGGGTTCGTCGCTGCGCCGTTGAGCGGCGGTCGTGACGACGAGGAAGGCATGGGCAAGCATGGATAGGGTGACCCAGCGGTGCCAAGAGGTCCAGGTCCGTACCTGGTGCTCGTCGAGCCCGGCCAGGCCCTTGCCGGCTTGAAACGATTCCTCGACCTTCCAGCGCCGCCCGGCGACCCGTACGTAGTCGGCCAGGGTGACCGGATTGGGGCTGTAGCAGCGGTAATAGGCCAATTCAGCGGTCTTGTCGTTGCGGCGCACCAGCAGGTGATGGTGGCCGGGCTCGGCGTCGGTGATTTCGACCAACGTCCAGGAGTACCAGCGTTGGCCCTTGGCGCCGGTTCCGGCGCTGACGCGCCGCCAGGCCCGCCGCGGCAGAGACCGGGCAAGCTCGTCTACTCGCTGGCTGCCCGTACTGGTGGTGACGGTGCGATTGGACCCGACGGCCAGCACATAGCCCAGCCCCTGGGCGGCGATCGCGGCGCGCAGGTCGGGGTCGGCGCCGTAGACCTCGTCGCCGGTGGCCCATCGCGCAGGGACTCCGGCGGCCACAGCACGAGTGATCATCCGCTCGGCCAGCGCAGGTTTGGTGGCGAACTCGACATCGGTGGGCACCCCGGCGCACTGACGGCGTTCCGAGTCGTCGATCCACGACTTCGGCAGGTATAGCTCGCGGTCCACCAGTGCGTGACTGTTGGGCCCCGCATAGGCCAAATACACAGCGACTTGGGCGTTTTCGATCCTGCCCGCGGTACCGGTGTACTGGCGCTGAGTCCCGACGGTATGAGTGCCCTTCTTCACGTCTCCAGTCTCATCGACGATCAGGATCGCCTCGTCATCGCCGAGGTGGTCGACCACGTAGGCGCGAAGATCATCACGCACTCCCTCGGCGTCCCACTTCGCCCGCGCCAGCAGATGCTGCATCCGGTCCGGGCTGCTGTGGCCGCAACGCTCGGCCAGCGTCCAACAGTTCTTACGGTCAATGTCACAGACCAACCCGAGCATCAACGCGCCGGCGTTGCGCAGCGGCTCGCACCGAGCGAACCGTGACGCGACCCGATCCAGCACCTCATCAAAGCCACTTCGCCACCGATCAACGTCTACCCTGTAAGCCGCGGCGACCGCGGCATCATCGTTAGTTCTCACAAACTCCGAACGATGCCGCGGTCACCCAATCCAGCAAGGCAAACACGCCGACGAGCAACGATCTACGGCTGTAGTACTAGGACGGCCGGCGGTGTCGGGTGTGTGCTTCGGCCGATGTGATCGGGGCGGAGTAGCGTGCTCAGACGTCGAGCAAGCGGCATCCGTCGAAGTACACACTGGGGAGGACGTCGATGACCGCGAACACCGTCGTAACAGCACCGCGGTCCAGTCCCGCCGAGACCCGGCGGGCAATCTGGAACACGCTGCGCGGATCGTCGGGAAACCTCGTCGAGTGGTACGACGTCTACGTCTACACCGTGTTCGCAACGTATTTCGAGGGCCAGTTCTTCGCCGAGGACAACAAGAACTCCACGGTGTACGTGTACGCGATCTTCGCGATCACGTTCGTGATGCGGCCGGTGGGGTCGTGGTTCTTCGGAAGGTTCGCCGACCGGCGGGGGCGGCGGGCGGCGTTGACGTTCAGCGTGTCGCTGATGGCGTTGTGCTCGGCGGTGATCGCGCTGGTGCCGTCGCAGGCGTCGATCGGCATCGCGGCGCCGATCATCCTGATCCTGGCGCGGCTTGTGCAGGGCTTTGCGACGGGCGGGGAGTACGGCACGTCGGCGACGTACATGTCGGAGGCGGCGACGCGGGAGCGCCGCGGGTTCTTCTCGTCGTTCCAGTACGTGACGCTGGTCGGCGGGCATGTGCTGGCGCAGTTCACGCTGCTGATCCTGCAGACGTTCCTGTCGGATGCTCAGATGCGCGAGTTCGGTTGGCGCATAGCGTTCGCCATCGGCGGTGTGGCGGCGATCGTGGTGTTCTGGTTGCGGCGCACGATGGACGAGTCGCTGTCCGAGGAGGTCATCGAGGCGGCGCGCGCGGGGGCGGATCCGGGTGCGGGCTCGATGCGGACGCTGTTGACCGACTACTGGCGGCCGCTGCTGATGTGCTTCCTGATCACGATGGGCGGCACGGTCGCGTTTTACACCTACAGCGTGAATGCGCCGGCGATCGTGAAGACCGCGTTCAAGGACGACGGGATGACGGCGACGTGGGTGAACCTGATCGGGCTGATCTTCCTGATGCTGCTGCAGCCGGTCGGGGGAATGATCAGCGACAAGATCGGCCGCAAGCCGATGCTGGTGTCCTTCGGAGTCGGGGCGTTGTTCTACACCTATATCCTGATCACGTTCCTGCCCGAAAGTAGCTCGCCTTTCGTGTCTTTCGCGTTGGTGGCGGGCGGCTATGTGATCTTGACGGGGTACACGTCGATCAACGCGCTGGTGAAGTCGGAGCTGTTCCCGGCGCATGTGCGCGCGTTGGGCGTGGGAATCGGCTACGCACTGGCGAATTCGATCTTCGGCGGGACGGCACCGCTGATCTACCAGGCGGCGAAAGAGCAGGGGCACGTGCCGCTGTTCATCGCGTACGTGACGGTGTGTGTGGCGGTATCGCTGGTGGTCTATGTGTTCTTCCTGCGGAACAAGTCGGAGACGCATCTGGATCGGGAGCGCGGGGCGGCGTTCACGCGGGTCTAGGGCGTCGACGTCGGTCAATTGGTGCACCAGGGGTAGTCGTGGAGGGGGCAGAATCGGAGCGGTGTTGCCGTCTAGATCGACCCTAGCCGGCTGGAGGCCGGATTCGTTGGGCGCCACGGCGGGCGCAGTCGCGACATCCGGTGTTTCGGTGAAGGACGCGGTATCGGGCATCGACGACGCCCTGGGACGGTTCCCGGACGTCCGAGCGTGGTCGGGGCCGGCCCATGATGCGGCGGGCAGGATGTTCGGCCGCGCCGACGCGGAGGCCGAGCGGTTCTCCGAGTACACCGACGCGGTAGCTGTGGCATTGGCCAGCGGGGCGGGATCGATCGGGAGCGCGCGCACGGCGTTGTTGTCCAAGGCCGAGGAAGTCGACGCTGGGCCGCTGAGCGTGACCGATCAGTGGGTGGTTCTGGTCGACCCGGTCATGATGTCGGAGAGGGAGATGGCCACGCTGCAGGCCAGGGCCCGCCAGGAACAGGCAGTCCTCAACCAGCTGCTGATCGCGGTCGACGAGGCCGACGACGCCGTCGCCGAGGCGGTGCTCGTGGCCGGCGCCGAATTCGGGTTCGTCGAGCCGGGACAGCCGACCGGTCTCGGCGACCTGTTGTTGCCCGCTGCGCAGCGTCCTGCGGACGAGGTGCCTGATCCGCGCACCGCGGCGGGTGTGGTGGCGCAGGAGTCGATGCGGTCGGCCGATCAACAGCAGAACGTACGAGAGGTCATCGACTCGACGAACGAGTACGGCGAGGAGGTGACGACGGTGATCAAGCAGGACGGCAGCAGGATCGTCAAGACGCGGATGGATCCGTTCGAGTGGCCCAGCAAGCAGAACTTCTACCAGATCGAGGAGTTCGACAAGAGCGGGGACTTCATCGCCAGGACGAGTTCGTGGCACGACCTGTCCAACGACTGCGATTACACCTCGATCACCTATGCCGACGGTTCCAATTGGACAATGTCGATGGACCCGACCGGGTATCGCACCGGGGGCTTCACGACGGCCGATGGTCGGCACAGTGCGGTCCCTGTCGAGCTGATCGATCAGATGTCCCTGGGAACCGGCGCCGCCATGTCGGGGTTGGAGGCTCACATCACCAGGGGCGGCTCGCTGCCGATGGTCACTGCTGAGTCCCTCGAAAACATCGGCAAGAGTATGAAAGTCGGTGGACCCGCGCTGGGGGCGGCGACGACGGTGTTCGACATGGTGATGGCGGATTCGGGAAAGGATCGATGCATTGCGTTCGTGTCCGGTGTGGCCGGCGGCGGAGCGGGATGGGGGATGGCGGAGGCCGGTGCAGCGCTGGGGGCGTTCGGCGGGCCGGCCGCACCCGTCACGGTTCCGCTGGGTGCGCTCGTACTCGGGGGCATCGGAGCGTTCGGAGGTGCCGAGTTGGGCAAGTTCGTAGGGGATGTGGTGTGTCCGTACTAGAACTTCCAGAGCCGGCCGGGTGGCGCGCGGCGAACCGGATCGGTGCGCTCGCAGCAGTTGTCGGTTTGGCTGTCGCGGCGGCGTACCTCTACTGGGCGGTGATGGCCGCGTTCCGCGGCAACTACCTGACGACGGTGGTGGCACTCGGACCGGCGGCTTCTATCGCGTTGATGGTGGCGGCGGTGGGTCTGGTGCTGTCGGGGCGGACCTCACCGCGGACAAGCACGGACGCAACGGGTTTCACGGTGTGGCCGGACAGGCGCTTCAGCATGCTGATCCTCGGATGCATGGTGGTGTTCATCCCCAGCGGCGTGCTATTTTCCTTTCTTGCCCCGCAGGGCCTTATCGACTTACCGCTCAGTGCGGGGATGCGGACCTTCGGGTCGTTCGCCGCCGGACTGGTCACCCTCATAGGCGCTGCGGGGTTGGTCACCGCGTGGCGTCGCGGGGGAGTGGGTCACGTCAAACTGACACCGGCCATGGTGGAGAACGCCGATATTTTCTCGACGCGGGTCTTCGAATGGGATGACGTGGTCGATGTCGTCGACCATGCCGAAACACGAAGGGCGCGTAGGGCGGTGGTGCTACGACTTCCGGACGGCCGTGAGGAGATCATCAGCGTCGCCGACATCTACCTGCCCCGCGGTGTGGCGTTGTACTGGCTGGTGCGGCACTACTGGCGACACCCCGAAGACCGGATGGAGTTGGTGGACAGTCGAGTTGGGGAGCGGCTCGAGGACGGGCGTTTCGATCTGACGTAGCGCGGTCGTGCGCAGGCCACCGCGCCGGAGGGCGCTTGATCACCTGGCCGACCGGATGGGAGCTCGTCCCGCTGGCCGGCCAGCGCGTGAATCTCGGCAAGGCCCCAAGTGGGCCAGCCATGCCGGAAGCTATCGCTCCGATTGAAACAATCGAAACAGGACTGCGCCGAGATGGCACTCAAGGCTGTAGATCGGCCTACCGCCGCGACCCTGATGGCTATCTCACCGGATCGGGGGCGTCCAGGTCGATGATGCCGCTGCGCCAGGTACCCAGAATGTCGTCGACGCGGGGCTGCACTCGACGGCGCGCGTCAAGGGGTCCGACTCCAGACAGGATGAGATTGTCGTAGCCAGTGTCGATGTGACGGACGGATGCTGCGGCCCATTCGCAGATGGTGTCGGGGTGCTTGCAGGCGTTGGGGGAATAGCCCCCGTACACCGCAAGAAAGCGGGCGATTCCGCCCGCCCGCGCGGGTGGGCAGCCGGGGAATTCGGCGCGTATACCGTCGGCGGTGTTACGTCCCAGATCGTCGGTGTGCGCATTTCGGTGGTCGTCGGCGAGGCACTGCTGCGCTGCATACTCGATGTCGCGCTGCTCGGCCAGTACGCCCTCTAGTGACCGTCGCGTGTGGACGCGACCGACGGCGATGGTCAGGCGGGCGGTCTTGGTCGTTCGACGGGTCAGCGCGGCATCGCCGGCCGGCAGGTACACCAGATGGCCGAGGCCGGCACAATCGAGGCAGAAGCCGCCGCCGTTGGTGCTGACGATCGGTTTGTGGATGCCGCCGCAGTTGTCGCAGTCCACTTTGAGGTACTCGATGCGCACGGTCGGCCGCGGGGACGGGGTCTTGGGCGCTGGAGTGTCACTGGGCGCCCAGCGGATGCGGAAGGCACGCTCATATGCCGGATCATCGCTGAAAGCGAGCCCGGCGTAATCGGTTTCCCACGGTTGCAGGCCGCTCTCGTGTGCCCAGGCACTCAATGTGTCGATCGCGTCGTGCGTCGCGGTCGGGGTGACGCGAAGACAGCGGTCGAGTGACGTCACGAACCCCGCCAGCCACAGATCGACCTTCGCCTTTGCGGCCCAGCCCAGGCCGAGCATGACATCGAGGGGCGTCACGAACTGCTGATCGGCCAAGGCGTCATCCGCGATCTGCTCAACGCGAGAGTCGAGTCCTGACATCACATTCGCAGGGTATGACCATCCACTGACATGAGCTGCGGCCATTCTATGGATTGCGCGAGGAATTCCCCGCAGGCATGTACCCGGTACATGCCTGATCGGCTAAGGACTGGGGAGTTCCCTGATTCCCTCCGCAAGCATCAAGGCGTCAGAATCGGTGAGGGGGCTCTTCCCAACAGTAACCGGCACTAGTTAACTGGTGCCTTACGGGGAAATTTGGCAGTGCAATAATTTACAGTGCGTCAATATTCGTTTTGACGGTGGGGGATCGAAGCAGTGTCGCTTTCAGCGTGGATGAGCGATCACGAGTACGAGTGGCGTCAGCGCTTAATGCCGGTCAAGCTCGTCGTGGAGACGGACTTCAGCGAACACGAGGTTCGGGAAGCTCAAAAGCGGTATGGCGCTGCCGCGCGGCATCTGCTCGCTCGCGGTGAGACTCACGACGGCTTCCTAAAGACCTACCCGGCGCTGACGCTGTTGGTACTCGTCGGCCACGCATCTTTGGACTACGACCAGGGACGATACTGGGACAGCTTTTGGGAAGAGCTGGGTTGCGGCCAGGATCAGGACTTCGAAAGCGCGATCCGTCGCAATCTCACAAAGTTTCTCGACAAGTTCTCCCTCGCACGTTTCCCCGACATCGAAAGGGCTGCCGCGTACAGGTACGTCATGATGCTGGCCCTGCACGCCGGCATTCCCGTGCATTGCCTGCGTGACCTCCTCAAACTCATCAACGATCACATCGCGCAGGGGCGCCCCGCGCGTGGCGCTGCACTGGTCGAATGGCTACACGAACCCGGCAAGGAGCATCGGGCCGCGGATCTGGACGTTCCGGTGCGGAACTTCCTGGTGAACGGCGCAGAGTTTGCCATCGACATCCTCGACCGCATCATCGAATTCGTCGAAGCGGCGACGGCGGATCCGACGCTGTTCGATCTGCACCTTGATGCGTCGACAACTGGGCTGCCCAGCGTTCTGCTCCGTGAGCTGATTGAGCAGCTCCGGGAGGAGCCTCTGCGGTTCGAGCGTAAGCGGCTGGTGGCGAGAAACTCGTCGCAGCCGGCGATCATCTACAACGTCGACGATGACGAGATTGTGCTCATCCTGCCGACGCCCGAGGTGGACAACGACCTGCCGTGGCGGGTGTCTTTCGACGGCGAGGTGCGCGACGTTCACCCTGCGCGCAAGTGGGGCAGCGATGCCCAGACGGTCCGTGTCGCAGTACCAAGTCCGGTGCGTGAGACGGTGTTCTCACACCCGGGCCACGGCAGCTCAGCGTTGCCGGTTGTCATCAAGGCCGACCCGATGCTGACGTTCGATAGAGCGGGGCGCTGGATCGCTCGCAATGACGGACTGAAAGACGCGACGTGGGCCGTCTACCCTGACCTCTACGAATTGGTCGATCCACAGTCATCCAGGCCGCTCGATGTCAGCGACGTTGGCGTGCCCGCGGGTTGGCACGGATGGCGAAGCGCCTTCGTCGAACTTGACGACGTGGCGGCGCTGCAGCTGCGAGCTGCCGACGGAACGACAGTGGGCACCGAGCGGTGGGTCCGCAAGGACGCCCGCCCGTCCTTCGACCTGGGTGAGCCCGTAATCGGCCTGTACACCAATGACGGACGCACCGTATATGGCGCCAGGCCGTGGGTCATGCTGCCCCCGGCGCAATCAGACCCTGGCCCATCGTGGAACGTCCGGGTGCGTCATCTGGGCGACTCCGAGTGGCTCGTCAACGAGAACTGGGCTGCCGAACGCGAGGAAACGTGCGTCGACCCGTTCGACGAGGCAGAAGAACCACAACTCGGACTTTTCGAGATCGTTGTCAGCGGTCCCCTGGGCGCCGACGCCCGCTGCGTCATCTTCCTGGCGGAGGGGTTGGCGGCATCCTTCAGCGCGGCAGTGCGCGTCCCTGATGAGGGAGGGCTGACGCCATGCACGGCTGAGATTCTCGGCCAAGGCTTTTCGATCATGCCGGAGTCCACCTTTGAGTTCGATTCGCGCCGACTGGAGGCGAAGTTCAAGCTCCACGCGGACGACACGAGTGAAGAACTCGTGGTTCGACCGCCGCACATCGAAGTCCGAACGGGCGAGGCGGGGACTCCGGCCGCGTGGCGCATGACGCCGGCAGTGTGCGATCCGGAGGACTTCGCCGAAGATCGCTTTATTGCTGTTCGAGCGCCTGGCGTCGCCGCCGCCACGATGAGTTACTTCTCGGCCAGTGGGGGACTTCTTCAAACCGATGAGAACCCGCGTCGACGGCCGGGTGATGTGTTCGAATGCCGTACCCAGCAGTTCGCCGATACCGCCCGCGCCAACCCTGGAGGACGGCTCGTCGCGACACTCTTTACGACGGACGGACCCGTCGAGGTGACGATGCTGATGGCCCAGGCGCGTCAGCTCGCGTCGGGTGTTGTTCTTGACGAGGGCCGGCTGCGATTCATCGATGCGGCTCAGATCAGCGACCTCGCGTCGTATGTCTGGAGCTCAACAGCACCCTGGGTCGCGCCCGATGTCCTACCTGTCATTGACGGCGTAGCTACGCTTCCCGAGAGACTTATCGACGCCGGCGAGTTGAGATGCCAACTCTTCGTAGATGATCCGTGGGTCGCTATCGAGGCGCCAGTCTTCCCTTCCGAGAACGCCTTTCGTATCGACCAGCTCGGCTGGCGCGAGGACGGCACGGATCTCCAGGTTCAGCTCTCCCGCTATCTGGGCACCATGCGATCAGCGCCCAAGAACGTTGGGTCCGCGCCAGAGGTTTGGGCGGCATTGGCTCGCCTGCATGCTGACGACGCGATGGACCGCTTCCATGGGTTGATCGAGGTGCTGATCGACGACCCGCGGCGTGCCTTGGAACGGTTGGGAGACAGTACGATTCCGGCCGCCGACAAGATGGCGATGCTGATTCGCAGTGAAATCATTAACAGCAGCTTCGCCGCGGACGACACGCTGAACGATCTCCACAACCACCCTTGGTTCGGGTGCATGGTGGAACTCGCGGATCTGCCGTCTCTCCATAACCGACGTGCCGAGGTGCCCGAGGAGAGAGCCGAGACTCTGTCCTATCTGCGGGACCGTGGTGGCAATCCGCTGATGGACCTTCTGAGTACTGGCAAGAGTACGTCCGCTTGCGGTGCGTGCTTCGACAAGAACGTGTTGGCCATGGTGTCAGTCCCGCGTGGCCAGATTGAAAGCAAGCTTCGCGAGGTGCACTCGGTGCCCCTAGCGCAACTTCACCCTGACAATCTGCGCGCCGCCGTCTACGAGGCATTTCTGCAGCGAACCGGGTGGATGGAATCGGGCTGGTCGGTCAACTATGCACAGCAACTCTCACTGGTGCTTACACCGATCAAAAGGGCCGCTCAACCAGCGTATGAAGTGCTTATGAACCGGCGTGAACATGTTAAAGACATTGATGTGCAGGACAATCCGTGGGTATTGATGTCCGTGGAGTCTCTGACTCTGGCATTGCTGGCTCGACTTGAGGCTCACGGTCGGATCACCGGTCAGTACCTGAACCGCGGACTGCTCGGAAACTGGGCGACGATGGCGCATCTGTGTCCCACCATGGTCGCCAATGATCTGTTGATCGCCGAAGCGTTGATTCTTCACATGCGCCGCGGTGATCTCACTGGAGAGGATTCATGACGAACCGGCTCGATCCGCTTGAGACGTCCCGTCAGATTGAAGACAGCTACAAGCGTTACTTAAAGACGCTGCTGTCACCGCGGGATGGGCGCCTTGCCGAGGCGTTCGACGCGGAGGTCGATGCCACGCGCCTGCTCACCAAGGGACCGCTTCTGGAGTTGACGCCGCCCTACGAAACGGGTGCGACACCGCGGCAGCTGATGGATGAGGGCGTTCTCCACAAGGACTTCGCGCAGCTCGGCTTTCCGGTGGAGCAACCGCTCTACGTTCACCAGGAGACTGCGATCCGGAAGTTTCTCGCCGGCCGCAACTTGGTGGTGAGCACAGGTACGGGTTCGGGTAAGACTGAGAGCTTCTTGATCCCGATCCTGAACTCGCTCTTAGAGGAGCGTGCCAACGGAACTCTCGGCCCCGGTGTGCGCGCGCTCCTGCTCTATCCGATGAATGCGCTCGCCAACGATCAGCTCAAGCGACTGCGCTCAGTGCTCAAAGTATTCCCCGACATCACGTTCGGCCGCTACACCGGCGAGACACTTGAGAAACCCAGGGACGCAGAGAATGATTATCTGCAGAACAATCCGGGAGATCGACGCCTCGCGAACGAACTGCTCAGTCGCGAAGAGATGCGGGTCATTCCGCCAAATTTGCTGCTTACCAACTACGCGATGCTCGAGTATTTGTTGATCCGACCGGCCGATATCGACCTGTTCGACGGCGCCCACGGCGGGACCTGGAAATTCATCGTCATGGACGAGGCGCACGTCTACGACGGTGCGCAGGGCTCGGAAGTCGCCTTGCTCCTGCGACGCCTTAAACAACGGGTCGCGCCGAACTCGAGCGTCCAATGCATTGCGACATCAGCATCCCTGACCGGGAGTGTCCGAAACGATCCCAACGGCGAAGCAATGCAGTTCGCCAGCAACCTCTTTGACGTTCCGTTCGAGTACGTCGATGGCGACAGCTCGCGTCAAGACCTCGTGAAGCCGACCCGTAAGGCTCATGTCGACAGTGCAACGTGGCGTCTCACCGGGGAACAGATCCTGCGCCACGCCTCGGATGCCTCGCGGGACCACGAATTATCCCAACTTGGTGGTGCCGCGACGCCAGCCGCCGCACTGCATTCCGAATCCGCGATTGTCGGCCTCAGACGAGGGTTGAGCGGCGGTCCGCGCGATGTTCGCGAGCTCCAGGAGCATCTGTTCCCCGATGACCCGCAGTCGCCCGAGAAGCTCGACGCGCTGGTGTTGCTCGGTAGTCGCATCCACGACGAGACCGGACACCCTGTGCTCTCGGCCCGATACCACCTCTTCGTGCGTGCGACCGAGGGAGCTTTCGCCAGCTTCACCGAGCAAGGTCCCCGCATCTTCCTTGGCCGGCACGAAGTCGATCCCGAGACAGGCCGCGCTGTCTTCGAGTTTGGTACGTGTAGTCGCTGTGGCGCCGTCCATCTTTCGGGGGAGATCGATTCGCGGGGGCGGGAGGAGTTCTTCGTTCCGACGAAGAAAGCGGACGGGGCGGTCAACTGGCTCGTACTTGCCGATGCGGGCGTTGACGCACTTGTCGACGAGGACGAGATCACACTGGACGAGGTGAACGCGACGGTCGATCCGACGAGCCGCACCCTCTGCACGGGATGCGGATTGCTCGGCGCGGCTGGGATGACTCGATGTGACAACGCGCAATGCACCGGCGGTCCGGTATTGGCCGTGCGTGAACATCCGCGGGCCAAGAAGATCATGACGCGATGCACGGAATGCGGGGCGCAATCGCGGCAAGGCATTCGTCGGTTGCGGACTGACACGAACGCGGCACCCGCCGTGGTGACGACAGCGCTCTACCAGCAGCTGCCGGAGGCGGCGGATGAGACCGCCGACCAGGTGGGCGCTGGCCGAAAGCTGTTGATGTTTTCTGACTCCCGCCAGGCTGCGGCATTCGCGGCACCGTACTTGAACAGAACGTATGCGCGGTTACTCGAACGTCGATATATGGCCGAAGCCCTGCGAGACGCTGGTGGAGAGTCTTTGAACACTGGCGACCTCGCTCTCCTCACTCGGGAGAAGGCGCAGGCCGCCGGGCATTTCCCTCGAACCATGGGCGCCATTGAGGAGAAGCAGGAAGTCAATCAATGGGTGATGGGCGAGTTGATCACTCTCGAGACGCGACAGTCGCTTGAGGGACTCGGCTTGCTGTCGGTTGAACTCAAACGCGACTCACGCGTGCAGTTGCGGGGATTGACTTCGCTTGGGTTGCATGAGGATGAGGCGTGGGCTCTGCTGAACATCCTTGTAAAGACCGCGAGGATGCAAGGAGCGCTCAGCCCGCTCGAGCGGGTCGACATCAAAGACGAGCGCTTCGCCCCGCGCAACGCCACAGTGCGCATGCGGTCGACGGGTTCGGATGCTAAGAAGCAAGTGATCAGCTGGAACCCCAGCGGGCGACCCGGAACGTCGAACAGTCGAATCGTGTTCTTAACCAAGGTCCTTGCTGCTCTGAACAGCGAAGTTCCGGCGGCCAAGATTCTCGAAGGGTGCTGGAAGCTCCTCGAATCCGGCGGATATTTGTCGGCGGAGTCAGATCGCGTACTCGGATCGGTGTCCCAGCTGGACCACACCATGCTGACGTTGGCGGACGGCCGCTCACACGAGTGGTTCATGTGTGACACCTGTAGGACGCTGACGGCTCACTCGGTACGACACGTCTGTCCGAACAGTCGGTGCGTGGGCACCCTGCAACCATTCGCGCTGCCCAATCTCGCCGATGACACGAACCACTACCGCGTTGTTTATCAAACGATGACGTCGGCGCCATTGAGCTCCCAAGAACACACAGCGCAGTGGAACTCAAAGGAAGCAGCCATGATTCAGCGCCAGTTCATCGATGGACGGGTGAACGTGCTGTCGTGTTCCACGACGTTCGAGCTGGGTGTCGATGTCGGTGACCTTCAATCTGTGGTGATGCGGAATATGCCGCCGAAGACTGCGAACTACGTACAGCGCGCCGGGCGTGCCGGTCGGCGCGCCGCCTCTGCTGCTTTGGTGGTGACCTATGCCAATCGCCGCCCCCACGACTTGGCAAAGTTCCAGGACCCGGTCTCGATGATTGCCGGCCAGATGCGTATCCCGTGGGTTCCGGTCGACAACGCGAGAATCGCACGCCGACATGCCCATTCAATCGCTCTGGCCGCATACTTCCGGCATCGTGCGGAGCGCGACGACGCAACCTGGAAGCACGCCGGCCCGTTCTTCACATCATCGACCGCGGGAGAGGACTCTCCTGCGGCGCGCGTGCGGCACTTTCTCGACCCAGTACCCGACCAGGTTCACGAGGCGCTGCGAGCGGCACTGCCGCTGGAGGTCCAAGCAGAGATCGGTGTGCACGACGGAAGCTGGGTCCACGTGTTGGTGGAGCTGCTCGCCAGCGTCGAAGACGAGGTCAAGGCTGACGTCAAGTTCTACAATGAGCAGATCGACGAAGCAGGGCGCGAACGAAAGTTCAGACTTGCCGAGAAGCTGAAAGACACGCTGAACACGATCGAAAAGCGCGAACTGCTTGGTTTCTTGGCCAATAAGAACGTGTTGCCGAAGTACGGGTTCCCGGTCGACACCGTCGAACTGCGGACTCTGCACGCGACCGACTCGATCGGCCGCCGACTTGAACTAGGCCGTGATCTCGCTCTCGCGATTTACGAGTACGCACCCGGTAACCAGGTGGTCGCGGGTGGAAAGGTGTGGACTTCAGCGGGGTTGCGGAAAGTGCCGGGCCACAGATTGGTACCGCTGGAGTACCGAATCTGCGAGGTGTGTAAGCGGTTTGAGAGCGGCCACACTCTCGACGACTCCGCCTCTTGCCCCACCTGTAACAGCGCGTTCAAACCCACGCGCCGGCTGGTCAAGCCCGAGTTCGGATTCGTCGCGGAGCGCGAGAACCGCGATGTTGGCACTACACCGCCTGAAAGTCGTTGGCACGGTTCAAGCTATGTGGAGGACGCAGGTGAAGAGGTCGCGAGCTACACCTGGGCCGGAGCAGGCGGCATGAAGGTGACAGCGCGTGCGGGGATAAGGGCTCGGTTGGCTGTGCTGTCGGACGGTGGTGGTGGGGGCTTCATCGTGTGCGACTGGTGCGGATGGGCGGCCATGCCCCAGCGCGGCAGCAAGCGGCAGAAGCACCAGCGTCCGGAGGATGGACGCGACTGCGGTGGGCCGCTGGAGATTCTCTCTCTCGGACACCAATATCAGTCTGACGTTGCCGAATTTACGTTCGAGGGCGTGCACTTCCACAACGATGACGAGCCGGTGTGGCTGTCCGCGTTGTACGCACTGATTGAGGGTGCGTCGGAGGCGCTGGAGATCAGCCGGGACGACATCGGGGGGACTCTCGCGTGGAGTGCGGATCTGCGCCGGAGCATCGTGCTCTACGACACCGTGCCGGGAGGCGCCGGAGCGGCCAAGGTCATCGCGGCAAACATCGGTCCTGTGCTGAAGAACGCAGTGGAGAGACTCAACAACTGCGACTGCGGCCTGGAGACATCGTGTTACGGATGTCTAAGGACATACCGGAATGCGAAGGAACACGAACAGCTTTCGCGAGGTGCCGCGCTCCAGCTACTGGGTGAGGTGGTGTAGGCAGTGGACTCAGCTGTCTGTTGAGCAGCGCTATCGACGGAGTTTAGGTAGTCAGTTTATGTCGGTTCAGGTCGGTCCCCGTGTGTGCGGGAATCGAATGAGGGTTGTATCAGTCGCCTTTGAAGGGAGAGCAAGTGCCAAACAAGTTTGTTGATGTTCCAATCGGTCTAGACGAGGTTGCGTTGGCTCACAGAGGCTGGAGCTGTCTCGACGCGCGCGCTCGCCTCAAGGTTGATAACTGGAGCAGGCTGTCGGTTTCGCTTGAGCTCAGCCATGACGCTGAAGCCTGGACTAACCGGTTCATTGATCCTGACTTCATGCTCAGTCCTTTGGTTCTTGAGGTCACCAGTGTGGCCACCGGGCTGATCAGCTACGCATCGTTCGGCTTCCGTGACGCAGCTTCGGCGGTTGCCGGTGATATCCATGAAGCGGTGTCGGGTGTCATTTCCTATGGCGACGATCCGGTCTCGGCTTCTGATCTTCGACTGAAGTTGACGAGTTTCGACGCGGCCGATGTACCCCTTTCGATACGGCCGCTTCAGACAGTCCGAAGGCCACTCAAAGTGCAGTTCCGGTCGGCTTCGGCCGGCCTGGATGCTCTCGATCACGAGATAGATGTGGACGCCTACGTCTCTAGTGAGGATCCCGATGACGAAGAAGTCACCGTCTGCGTACGCGGAGTAACGACGATGGCTGCGTATCGAAAGCTGGTCGAAGTGACCGCTAGTCGCGATGAGGGACACGAGGACGGAGAATTCGAGATTCGGCTGCCGAATGTGCAGGTTGACGTTCTCGACGAAACAGATTTTCTACTAAAGCGCTTTGAGGCGACCCACTACATGGAGGTGAGCGGCGCCAGTGCAGACGACGTCCCGAAGCGGGCGGCCGAGTGGGTTGACTTCTTCACGGAGTCGGCAGACGAACTGGCAGGCGAGCCATCGAAAGTGGTGGTGCGACTAGTTCAAGGTTAAAGCCCTTTCTCGCAGCCTCGGACGCATGACAAAGAGCCTCTGGAGCTCCGGAATCAAAGCTACGAGACCTGATTTAGAATTACGTGCACGACATTTCTCCACATTTTCGGCGTGGAAGGCCGAGAGCAGACTTGTTAGATCGCCGGTCTCTTGCACTATCAGAGCGGAGGGGATTGGATTGAGGCTCGCCTTCATGGGAAAGCAGGGAGTATCAGGGTGACCCCTCCCGGCGAGTCCGGAGCGCATCAAACGCGGGAGGCCGCAGGGAGGGGTCAGGGATATGCCCCGATCGCATCACTCTTGGGGCAAAACCACACTGGCCCGGCACGGTCGGTCGCCGTTGCAGAGTTCGATCCGGACGAGGTTTTGGCAGATTGGGGAGGACGTTTCCCGTGCGGTTAACGATTCAGTCGGAAGTTGATTATCGCCGCGATACGCCCCTGCTCTGCAGCTTGGTCATGAACAGGTTAGAGCGGGAACAGCTTCAAGACCAGCTTCGCCAGCTTCTCGGTTCGGGCCTCGATCTCGGTGGCAGTCCATTCCGTCGCCTGAACGACATCGTCATTCAGCGGTAGTCGGTTCTTGAAGCCCACAAAGTTGCCCTTGCTGTCTTTTCGGTTCTTCTTGAACTGGAACGACCGATTGCCCAGAGTGCTGTTGTAGCCCGTAATGGTGAGGTTGCCCAGCCTGTGAACATGCTGTTGCTGAATTGCCGCTGCGACATCGGCACCCCCCAGCATGGCGATCCACTCCTTCGGCAGGCCGGGGCCTTGCGGCAGTATGTGCTCGATCGTCCACTTGAAGTGCTTCCCTTCACGTTCCCACAAATCGGTGAACGTTTCGGTGGTCATGCTTTCCCGAGCTAGTGCAATGAGTATGTATCGCGTGACGACGGCATTCTCGTTGTAGAGCGGGCCCACCAACTTGGCGTAGAAGGTCGTATCGTTGGACGCAACCTTGCGTAGGCGCCGGCGCACTGAATCAACGATCGCTTGGCCAGACATTTCGGATGCTTCCGCAATGATGGACATAAAGAGTCGCTGCAGCGCGTTGGTCGCGGGATCGCCCGTCAGGTTTCTTCGGACAAAAAAGCTGGTTAAAGTTTCTGTGATCGTAGTGAGCTGTTTGTCGTTTAAGTGCAAGTCATTTCGATACGTCATCAAATACAGGAGTAGCGCTTCGGAAGGTGCGCCCTGAACCCGTGCCAAATCAGCGAAGGCCTCGTCGAGGTCATTCTTCTGCTCGTCGGCGTCCAGATTGCCAATGATGCGCCGGTAGACCCCGCCACAGTAGAGGATGTCCGCCAGTCGGTTCTCGACGTCGGTAGATATGAGCTTCTCGTAGATCCGGATGAGGTTCGATCGGGTGGCGATCGGTGCTTTCGATACCGTAGGAAGTTCGTCTTTGAATGCGTTGTAGTAGTGCCGGAAGAATCTCTCTTGCGTTTGGTAGTCGTCGCCTAGGTCGCTGAGAAGCTCATTCCACTGATCGAACACGTGGTCGGCGGTAAAACTGCTGTGGCGCTTTTTATCTGCCGCCGCGAGCAGCGAGTTCTTGATGATGTCAATCGGGGTGAGCTGCATGCCGCGGTTGTTCAGCGACTCGAACAGTGTGAACGCGTCGGAGGTGCTCTCAACTTCGAGCTTGACAAGGATTGCCCGCTTGACCCGCGTGAGGAGATCGAGAATGGGCTTAACCGAAAGCTTGGACCCGGCCTGCTTCTCGATACGGCTGCCGAAATGGTTGTAGGCCTTCATGATGCGTCGGTTGCCGAGGAACTTGACCGGAGGCGCCTTGACGTCCAAGCCGCTGCTTTTGAGGACGTGTAGATAGTCGTCGTAGTTAGAGTTCTGGATCTGTGGACGAACCCGGAGGCGAATGGGGTCCTTCAGGATCAGTTGTCGCCGAAGGTTGTTGAGCTCGGTGTGCTCGTCAGCGTCGAGTTGGTCGATGTGGTCGTTCAAGAACTTATAGATCGCCGCCATGAGAATCGATACGGTCGTCATCCGCTGCTGGCCGTCGACCAGTTCGAGCACGTTCTCTTTGGTGGTGTTTGAGGTGCGGTTAATGCAGATGATGGTGCCCAGGAAGTGCCCGGCGCTTGGGTCTTCCTCCTCGAGCAGGTCATCGAAGAGTTCATCCCACTGCTGTCGCGACCAGGCATACTCGCGTTGGTATTTTGGTATCTGGTAGATCACGGTGTCCTCCGAGCTGAGCAGCTTGTACACCGGGTCGTTACCGACGGACTTGATCATTGTTGCCTCCCACTCCCGTCTTACCTGAAGACCGCCCGTGATTCCGCCATCACTATCGCGGCATTCGCCACATCCCCTAGGCGGGCGCTCAACGTCTCTTTGGCCAATGCTTCCGGCAACGCCGACGAGAACTTCAACCCCCGCAACGCATTCGTGTCCACGTTGGGCGAGCGCCACTGCACATCGGCCAGTGCCGAAGACAGCTCCTGCACCGACACCCCGGGCAGCAACCGCACCGACTTCTCGTCGATGCGCTGGCGCGGGTCCACTACGGCCGGCAACGAGGCCTGCAGCGTCCGGTTGGCCTTGGTGCCGGCCCAGGTCCACCAGCGTCCCGTTGAATCGTCGGGTAGCCGCACTACCAGACGATCCGCAGAAACCGAATCGGAGTATGACGAACGTAAATCCGCCAGGACATTAACGGCACGGGTCGTAAACGTCACCCCAGGCGCTGACCCCAATAGCACCTCGCGCATGCCGCGCGTCACCTCATAGGACAGACCGCCCGGCACTCCCGACCACTTCGCCTTGCCGCCCCCGTCGACGGGATCCACGAAGCAGCGTCGCCGCTCCCAGTCGACATGCGTCACCTTCCACGACCGCCCGCCGAGCAGCAGCAGCCGAGGCCCGTCAACATTTTCGGTCAGCAGGTCGGTGCCGATGGTGCCGACCTCGACCCGTCCGGCCAGCACGATGAACTCCGGCGGCGCGGTGAACACCGCGGTCAGGTCGGAGAAGTAGCGGCGTCCGAATCTCCGCTCAGCCTCCGGGCCGATGTGGAGAAAGGGCCCATCAGTCTCGAAATAACCCTCAGCGAGAAGGAATTCGAGAATCTCCGGCGCCGATGAGTCGAAGACCGGCAGGTCCCCCCACCACGTCGACCACTCCGTGGCGCCGATCCGGTGCTGCTGCAGGCACAACGCCAGCAACTGCTGAGCCGCGATGTGCCGCGGATGCGGGGGAGGGGTGACCGGCTCCACCCAACCCCGCGACCATCGCTGCAGCATCCCGGAGGCCAGCAGCACAGCCTCGTCGTCCAGGCAGAGGAACAGACAGTTGCGCGAGGAATCGGGGCGGCGCCCGGTGCGCCCCAGTCGTTGCAGGAACGACGCCACCGTGCGGGTGGAGTTGATCTGGATGACGCGGTCCAGGTCGCCGACGTCGATGCCGAGCTCCAGCGTCGAGGTCGCGACGATGACGGTGTCACGAGCATCGGCGAACGCCGCCTCGGAGCGGCGCCGCTCCGCTGCCGACAGCGACGAGTGCGAGATGTATGTCTCGATGCCGGCCTCGCGCAGCGCAGCACCGAGTTCCTCGGCCTGGCGCCGGCTGTCGACGAACACCAACCGCTTCTCGCCCGCGTGCAGGGACGCAATCACGGTGGCCGCGTTGGTGAGTGAGCCGACGTAGTCGACCGTGATTTCCGGTGCGGCCGGGGTTTCCACCGCGGGCGCCACGACCGTACTGGTGCGGGAGTGGAAGCTGCCTTGCAGCCATGACAGCAACTCGTCGGGGTTGCCGACCGTGGCCGACAGCCCGATCCGCTGCAGCGGTCGTGCCGCCACCCGCGACAGCCGCTCCAGTACCGCGAGCAGATGCCAGCCGCGGTCGTCCCCGGCGAACGCGTGGATCTCGTCGACCACCACGGCGTGCAACCCGGAGAACAGCACCCGGGGATCGACCTTGGTGGACACCAGCATGGCCTCCAGCGATTCCGGGGTGGTCAGCAGCACATCCGGGCGTTCAATAAGAATCTTCTGGCGCTGCGCCTGGCTGACGTCGCCGTGCCACACCGCGGCCGAGCGGCCCAGCCAGCGGCAGTAGCCATCGATGCGGGGCTGCAGGTTGTTCAGCAGCGCCCGCAGGGGACACACGTACAGCACTGACAGGCCCTGCCAGTCTTCGGTGGCCATTCGGGACAGCAGCGGAAACATCGCGGCCTCGGTTTTTCCGCCGGCGGTGGGTGCCAACACCACAGCATCGGAGCTTGCCAAGACTGGTTCCACAGCAGCAGCCTGGGTGGGCCGTAATCCGTTCCACCGCAATGTGTTGGCTAGGTGGTATTGCACCCCGGGATGTAGCTGATCGAAGGCGTCCATCACAGATCGAGCGGAACGTCGTCCGCGGTGAGTGCGGCCCGTTCGGCGTCGGACAGCTCGGCGGGGGCGATCTTGACCTCGTAGTCAGAGTAGGGGTCGAAGTCGGGGAACTGTTCGATCTTGTCCAGCACATCCACCAGCTTGCGCAGGAACAGCCGTGGCGCAATGCCCATCCTGCCGCCGAGTTCACCGGCCACTGCTGCGGCGAACTGTTCCAGGAAGGTGTCATCGGCCACGCTGGCGACCCGGGCGGGATCACTGATCCCGGCGAGATACAGATCGCGCACCCGGCCGCCGAGTTCGACCAGGCGTGCAGGGTCGAAACCTGTCAGCCGCAGCTGCGGCGCCCGTGGGTTGTCGAAGCGCGGATCTTTGGCGAACTCGGTGTGTAGCCGGTCGGCCAGCGGCGGCAATAGCGGAATGCCTTGCCGTCCTTCGTAAAAGGCCGGGGTTCCGGTGATCAACAGGTACAGGCCGGGGAAATGGCCGTCGTGCACCTCGTCGATCAACTGCCGCAACGCGTTCAGCGCTTTGGCGCGGGCGTCGCTGCGGATCCGCTGCAGCGTCTCGACCTCGTCGAGCACCAGAAGCAGGCCCGGGTGGCCGGCATCGGCCAGGATCGCCAGCAGACCGCGCAGGAATCCCAGCGCAAGATAGTGATCCAGATCGCCCTTGATGCCGGCCTTGCGTTTGACCGCGGCCGCCACGTGCGGTTGCCCGCCGAGCCACGCCACCAGCGCGTCGGCGCCGTCGTGATCACCGTCTGCGACGAAGCGGCGGTAGGCCCGGATCGCCATCGGGAACACCGGGGCGCGGGCGGCGACGTCGGCCAGGCGCCGCTCCAGCAGCACGTCGACGTCGACGTGCTGTTGGCGGGCATCGTCGTCGATGGTGAACAGCCAGGCGTCCAGGATGGGGCGCAGTGCGCTGGGCGGCACCGATGCGGTGCGCAGCGATTCGATGCTGCGCCGGTACACCGTCTCCAGCTTGTGCAGCGGGGTGTCGATCTCGTTGATCTGCACCTCGGCGACGGCGAAACCCTTCTTCATCGCGCGGTCGCCCAGCCAGCGCGCGAAAAACGTCTTACCAGAACCATATTCACCCCGAACCGCCTTGAACACCGCACCGCCGGCGGCGACGACATCGAGTTCGTTGTCCAGTTCGGCTTCGAAGCGGCCCAGCCCGACAGCCAACTGGTCCAGACCGTTGGACGGCACGGTGCCGCGGCGCAGCGCGTCGAGGATTTCGCGGCGCCGTCGCGCGGACACCGTCACGGCGCCACCCTGAACTGTTCGCGCAGCGCGGCCTCGTCCAACTTCACCACGCCGGCGCCGACGGCCAGCACCTCGTATCCTTCGACGTCGAGCACCCGCTTGGCCTGCATCAACGCCCCGTTGACACCGGCGGTCGCCACACCCAGCGCGGCCGCAGCCTGGGCCAGGGTGAGCTCGCGTGCGCCGGCGGCCAACAACTCTGCCAGCAGGGTCTTGATCTGGGTGTCGGTGATCACGATGCGCCCGGCCAGCTTGCGCTGCGCTGTGTACACCTTGCTGCCGATCACCTTGGCGGGCAGCGGGTTCGCTCGCACCGGCTCCTCAACGTCGAACAGGCTCGGGGCACCGCCCTGCTTCGTGACCGCCGGTATCGGCGCCGGCGTGCCCGCGTGCCACCAAGTCGGTTCGACCGCAGCCACCTGTTGGGCCCAGGCCGGGAGCTGGCCCGCCACGAATGCCAGCACCGGCACGATCGCCTCGGCCGGGGCGGCGCCGCCGTGGTAGCCGGCGTTGCGGGCGCCGTAGCGGATGTCCGGGTCGACGGCCAGGACCACCCGATGGGTGTCGGTGAGCACCCGCGGGCCCTCGACCACGACTTCGCGCTCGGGGTCGACGTTCGCGAGATCACCGTGTGCGCGTTGGCCGTAGGTGTTGGCTCTGTTCACCGTGGCGCCGGTGCCGTAGTCGATGAGGTGCCCGTGATCCGAGGTGATCACCACGGCACGCCCGGCGCTGCGGGCCACACCGAGCAGGGCGCGCAGGTGTGTGATGGTGTCGATGGTCCAGTCGGTGCCGCCGGGATCGGTGTGATGCAGGGTGTCGTCGACGTAGTTGAGCACCACCGCCACAAGTGGCCGGTGGTCGGTGTCGGCCAGCGCATTGGTGACGTCGGTGGCCAGCGACGCGCCGGGGGTGATCGCGTCCAGCGCGGCCTTGTGGAAGATCGGGTCCGGTCCGCCGCCGGTGGCTTCCAGGTGGGCGTCGCGGATCAGCGACAGGAAGCCCCTGCGTTCGACGTCGTCGGCGCCCTCGCGCAGTTCGCCGCACAGCAGCGAGCAGCGGCTGCGCCGGGTGAGCGTGGGCAGCACTGCCAGTGCACCGCCGCGGCGGCTGTCGGCGGACACCTCGGTCCAGCCGTCCTGCTGGATGGCGGTCACCAGATCGTTGGCCGCGGCCACCGACAGCGCGTCGACCACCAACAGCAGCGTGGGGGTCTGGCGGGCGATGGGCACCACCGCCTCGCGTAGTACGTTCTCCACCAACGGCACTCGGGGTTTGGGTGCTTCGGCCAATGCGTGGGCGAACACGCGGTCATGGCGGGCGCGCCGCGCCAGCACGGTGTCGATGACGGCGCGCAGCGCAGCGGCAGCCGTCGGCTGCTCGGCGCCGCGGCGCGTCTTGGTCAGTGCGGTGTCCACCCAGGAGTCGCGGGTGAGGTAGGCAGTGGTGGCCTCGGGCAGCCCGGTGGCGACGCTGATGGGCGAGGCCAGCCAGCGGGACAGCCGGACTGCGCCGGAGAACGCGTCGACGGTCTGCGAGTCGGCGGCCAGGAAGTGCCGGTTGACCTCGGCCCAGTGCGCCTCGATGCGGGCCTGGACGGCGGGGGTGAGCAGTGCCGCGTCCAGGTCGGCGGGCAGTGCCTGAGGCAGCGCCTCGGTCAGGGCGTCGGCCAGTGCATTGATGCGGGCCTGCAAGCCTTGCGGCAAGAGATCCGATGATGCTGCGGCAGTGCCGATGTGCAGGTCGTTGGCAATCGATGCGGCGGCCTGCAGCACGGTGTGCGGGTCTTTGAGGGCGGTGGTGACCAGGCCGCGGGCACTGGTGTACCAGGCGTGCAGGGCTTCGGAACCCAGGCTGGTCAGTCCGTAGTGGCCGAGGAACATCCCGAGCGCTTTCGGGTCGGTGGTGTCGTCCTGGCAGAACAGCCCCGCGATCACCCCCAGCGGCACCAATTCGTTGATCCGGCCGGCGCTCAGCAGGGCTGCCAGCGGCTCAGCCAGCAGGCCTGCGCGGCTGCCCAGCCAGCCGGCCGCCGCGTCGAACAGGTCGGCGCCGCCGCGGACCCGTAGGTCGGCCAGGTTGGCCGGGGTGTCCGCTGAACGGGTCCACTCCAGGATTGCCAGCGGGTCCACCTCGACACCGGTGTCCTTGACGATCTCGAGCGCGTCGCGGGCCAGGGTGGTCATGGCGTGGTCGCGGGTCAGCACGCCGCCGGGGGCGGGGGTGTAGGAGTCGGGGGACAGCACGGCGAGCAGACCGTTGGCCACCGCGCGGTCGTTGCCCACCCCCCGGTACAGGGCGGGCTCGATGGTGCTGGCGGAGAAGTTGCCGCGCAACGCATCCCACGGGTCGGGGGTGATCAGTCGGCCGTCCAGCAGGTGCGCCAGCACGGTGTCGCCGAGATCGTCGTCATCGACGTCGGTGAGCACCACGGTCCAGCCGTCGGCGTCGCGGGTGTCGATGGCCTCCCAGATCGCCAGCACCGACGGGCAGGGCACCACCGTCACCGGGATACCCTTGTGGTCGAAAGAGTCTCCGGCCCAGCGTGGTTCGGCACGCAGGCCGAGCACGCCCCGGCGGTAGCGTTTGGCGGCGGCCTTGTCCAAGCGGGCCCGGATGATGGGCTCGGTGGCGGTGAGTGGGCTCATTCCAGCCACCAGCGCACGTGCACCTTCTTGCCGGAATCCTGCAGCGCCGCGGTGATCTCGCTCTGCAGCCCAGCGAGGTCGTCGGTGTTGCGCAGTACCCGGTCGCGTTCGGTCACTGTCGGCGGGGTTGGCGGGGGCGGTGGCGGCGGGGTGGCCGGTTCGCGTTCGACCACCCAGTGCACCAGTTTGCTTTCGGCGGCGGTCAAGTCGTCAGACAGCGAGCGGCCCGGGATCGACACCGCCTCCTGCAGTGACTTCCAGATGGCGTTGGCCCGGTCCCCGACGTCGCCACCGGTGCGGGCGCCGGTCTTGAGCACCTCGACCAGCGGCCACTTGAAGTTGCGCAGCGTGACGCTGTCGCGGGGTGCGTCGGCGCCGATCTGTCCGGCGGTCTCCAAGGCCACCGGCAGCCCGACACCGGCGAGGGCGTCGATCACCGCGACGTTTCCCGCAGTGCGGGACAGGGTGTCGGCCGCGTCGTGCAGCGCCCGTGCGGCGGTCAGCCGGTCGTCGGCACCGGCGACGGCGTCCAACCGGCCGTAGGCCTTGTCCAGTTCGTCGACCAGGTGGCCCAGTTTGGTGCCCACTTCGGTGGCGTGTGTGCGAACCTGTGCGGCGAAGTCGGCGACGTTGGCTCCGGTGAGGTAGGTGCGGGCCATGGTGTAGCCGAACAGTTTGGCGGCGTGGGCGCGGGCGTCGTCCCAGGCCTGCTGTTCGGGGAGTTGTTCGGCGCGCAGTTCGATGTTTTGCCGCATCCGGCCCAGCGGTGGCGCGGTGATGGCGCTGCCCGCCTCGAACCAGGCCCGCTTGCGCAGCAGCGCCCAGGCGCTGACCACGAGATCGCGGACCTCGGGTCGCAGCCCCCACGCCGGGGTGAGTGCGTCGATGTGGGTTTGCAGCGCGCCGACGGTCACCGGGTCGGCGTTCTGGGCGGCCCGGTCCAGTTCGGTGGCCCAGTAGTCGAACGAGGTTTGGTCGAACAGGAAGTGGTCCTCGGTGGCCTTGCCGACGCGCAGTGGGCCGGCGATGCGGCGGACCGCGGTGCGGTCGGCGCCGGGGTTGGTGGGTACCCGGCCGTCTCGGTGGGTGCTGGCCTGCTCGACGTAATCGCGGACGGTTTCGAAGTTGCGGGCGGTGACCTCGCTGTCGGCGGGATCGAACTGCGGGTGGTTGGGGTAGGTGGCGCTGAACGCCTGGTCGATGATGTTCAGGAATGCGTTCTCGAGGTTTGCCGCGGGCGGCAGTTGCGGCTGGAAGTCGCGGCTGAGCGAGGTCAGCACGTCGAACTGCTGGGAGTCGGCGGTGATGCGCTTCGAGTCGGCCGGTTCGATGCCGTAGGCCTGTTTGAGCAGGTTGTCGAAGCCGGTGCGGGTGCCGCTCTCCAGGTTCTTCAGGATGCCCAGGGCCTGGGCGCGGTCGGTGGCCGAGAGGTGATCGGAGTTCTCGGTCCAGCGGTCGCCGCTGCCGGTGAACAGCCAGTCCAACTTGACCAGCAGCGCCAGGTCCTCCATCGCCGACTCGGTGAAGAACCGGGGCAGCCACACCACGGTGTGCCGGTCGCCGCCGGCCAGCAACCGGTCGATGCGGTTGATGTCGTCGGCGCTGGTGAAACCGGCCTCGTCGAATGGGTAGTCCACCACCGCCCGCCAGGTGCCGGGCCGGGCGTCGAACGATTGCTCGGGCAGTGACGCGGCGTCGCGAACGTTGCCGAACACGATGTCGACCTCGCGGCGCGAACCGCGCCAGATGACGGTGCGGGTGGCCGCTCCGCCCAGATCGTCCTGGGCGGTGCCCACGCCGAGCGCCTGGTGGATGAGCCGGCGCAGCAGCGCGCGGCGGCGGCCCGAATTGTCTTCGGCGCGAATGCGATCCAGCACTGACTGGTAGTCGACCTCGGCGAGCTGTACCCGGATCACCGGGTTGGCGCCGTCGGAGACGCTGATCTCCGGGGCGTCCTTCTGCGCCCAGTCGCGCACCACGCCCAGCACCACCCGGGCTTCGCCGCCGGCGACCATCGCCTTGATGGAGCCGTGGTTCAGCGCGGCCAGCCGGCCGGCGGTGATGTCGCGCAGCGCGGGCACATTCGGTGCGATCGCCGACAGCAGAAGGGTTTTGGCGATGCGTTCCTGGCCGCGGAACCCGCGCGGCACCGAGTCGGGGTCGGTGTCGAGTTGTTCGGTGCTCACCCCGTGCTTGTCCAGGAGTGTGGGCAGCAGCCGGTTGCGGTACAGGTCGTGGGCGGCGTCGAACATGTTCTTGGCGTGACTGTCGATGGGTTCGCTGCCCTTGACGATGTAGTCGAACGCATCGCCGACCGGGATCAGGTCCTCGACGGTCAGGGTATCGCGGCGGTCGACCAGCATGCGCTGCATGACCTTGAGTGCGGTGCGTTCGCGCTGCATCACGGAGGACAGGTTGCGCAGCGTGGATACCAGCACCGGGGAGAACGGATAGGTCAGGCGGAACTCGGCCTCCGACGCCCCGCGGTGTTTATCGTCGGCGTTGAGGCTGTCCCGCAGCACCTCCCAAACCTCCGGGCTACGGGTCAGATCGGCGAACGCCTTGTTCAGGATCTCCTGGGCAGCTTCGTCTTTCGGCTTGAGCAGCCGGGCGTGGGCGACTTCGGCCAGGTTGTCATCACCCAGTTCGATCTCACGGAACCGGCCCTGCTGATATTGAAAAGCACGGTCAAGGGCGTCCTGCTCGGCGCCGGAGGCCCCGGCGTCCGCGAACCACTTGCGCAGGTCCATCTGCCGGGAGATGAATGAGATCAGCGGGATGGCCCGTTGGCGGCCCGAGGATTCGACCAATTTGGTGATCTTCTGCGATTCGCGGGCGAAGAACTCGGTGTCGCGCACCGAGAACGCCAACCACAGAACCAGTTCGTCGAGGAACAGCACCACCCCGTCATAGCCGAGTGCCTGGGCGTGCTCGGAGATCACCACCAGCCCGCGATCCAGATCGACGTAGTCCGCGGTCTCGGCGAACGACCCGAAGTAGCTGCCCGCCAACGCCGACACCAATTCTCGACGTTCCGGGTCCTCCGGGCCCGCGGCCAGCGCACCCCGGTAGCGAGGCAGATCCCAGCCACCGCCGATTAGCCCGCTCCAGGGATCGCCACTGCCGCCGCCGCTACTGCCACCCAGCCCCGCCAGGAACTGCTCGTCACCCATCTTGTCGCGCAGGTTCTCGGCGTCGGTGAGCAGCTTGTCGGACAGGTGCACCGCCGGCAGCGGAGCCTCGGGGTGCAGCCGTGTGATCTGGTCGACGTAGCCGCGCAGCACTGCCTGCTCCAGGGACGTGGCGCCGAGCAGGTGATAGGTGAGCCGTAACAGCTTCTTGCCGGCCAGCTCGCCGTCGTAGTGCCCGGTGAGCGCCTGGAACTTTGATGTCCGGACCGCGGGATGGTTGCCGAGCAGCGCGTACAGCACGGCCATGAAGTGGCTCTTACCGGAGCCGAACGACCCGGTCAGATACGCCGCCCGGGAGGTGTTCTGATTGACCGCATCGGCCACCAGATCCAGTGCGGAGTCGAAGTTCTCGCGCAACGACACGGTGAGCACGTAGGCGTCCAGGGTGGCGGCGATGTGCGCGTCGTCGGTGCTGTCGGTCAGTCGCAGCACGTAGTCGTCGCTGCCGACGCGTTCGGGGATGTCGATGACGTCACGAAGGAGGACGGTCATGTGCGGGCTGCCCTTCGGCCGCGGCGGACCGGTTGCGGCCGCCAACTGGTCAGGTCGGTCACCGTGAGGTGATGCTCGTTCAGACGTGAGGTCAGTTCGGCGTCGACGGTGTCGGCCACCGATTCGCCGTACTCCGGGTCGATCTGGTTGTGCCACTGCCGCACCCACGGCACCAGCTCGTGAAGGCCGGCCAGCAGCGGCACGAGCCGAGTGGTGTCCCAGCCCTCGTCGATCCGCGCACTGATCAGCGACGCCAGGGCCAGCGCCTGTTGGGCGTGGTCCCAGCCGGCCCAGCCGAGCAGTTCGGTGGCGTCGGTGTCGCGTCCGACGGCGGGGTAGCCGATGAATCGTTCCTTGGGGACGTCGAGCTTGCCGCGGTGCGCCCAGTAGGAGGACTTCACGAAGTCGGCGGGCTTGTACTTCGGCGGCACCGGGATGGGGGAGGGCAGCTTCTCGCCGGCGTCCTCGCGACGTTGCAGCGCCCAGGTGTCCTCCCAGGCGGCACGCTTGTCCAGACCGGAGGGCTTGTAACGGTAAGCCGCCAGGAACGGAACCGTCTCGTCGGCAAGCAGTTTCGCCAGGGCGGCACCGGTGGTGGCGTTCGGGTCACCGGCCCACAGCCGCAGCACAGAGCGGAAGTCCGCGTCACGATCCAGCACATCGGCCAGTTGCGCCACCGACTGCGGCGTAGGTCGGCCGTCCCGGTCGAACCACAGTGCGCGGTCCTCGACCCGGTCCAACAGCCAGCCCCGCAGTGCGGACTCGACCTGCTTGTCCCACGGCTCGGATGCCCAGCGCCGCTTGTACTCCGGTTTCTCCAACAGGCGGATGTGCGGGTTGGATTCGATGGCATCCAGGCGACGTTGCAGCAGTTCGCGGTAGTCGGCGGGGAAGTGATCGGGGATTTCGGTGGTAGGCGTGGAGCCGTGTCGCTCGAACCAGGCGGTCTCCTCGCCATCCTTCATGCGACGCGCGAGGGCGATCTCGAAAGCACGCTCGCCGAGCGCAAGCCCGGGCAGGTCACCGGTGAAGATGAAGTCGTCCTCGACCAGCCTGTAGATACGGTAGTACTCCCAGTCGAGTTCTTCCTGCTGGGAAATCAGCAAGGTGCGCAGGCGGTTTGACTCGGTGCGAGCGGCGCCGAGCGCTGCCGCAGTTGGCGTTTCGGCCTCGGCGACTTTTGCGGGGGACTGGTCTTGAAGTCCCTGGGCGAGATCATCGAGCCGGGTGGCGCGTTCGATGGGTGTGGTAGAGGGCAATGGGAAGTCATTGAGGGTTGTACCGGTGAACTCATACGTTCGTGACCAAGGATGTTCTGCCGCACCGCCTTTTGGTTGGCTGTTCTGTTTTAGCCAGAAGCAGGCCACTGACGAGTTCAGCACACCCAGGAGTCGCAGATGATCCTCGACCGACGCGCCCGCCGACAACTTGACCACCGGCGCAGACTGTTTGAATACCTTCCCGCCGCGATCCAGGACGAAGTGATTGTGAGTGGCGACAAAGGCGAAGGCAATGGAGAGAGGACTGCGGAAACGCTGCGGAAAGAACATCGAGTGGTCGATCCAACGCAAACCGCGTTCTTCGAGTGTCTGCTGGAAATCGATTCTCTGGCTAAGCAGTACGCGATTTGGCCACAAATAGCGCATAGCGCGGGTGCCAAGAGAAGCGGGTTCACCCTCGGAGTCGTACGGGAACAAGGTGTCTAGTTGAGGGGTGATGGTGTAGTCGCGCACGTCTTCGCCGAGGATCACCGAGACGACATTGTCCTCAAGACCCAATGTTCTGGAGGTAGCGGCTGGCAAGTAGAAGGCATCATCGCTGCCTGTGTGGGTCGTGCGGCCCGTAACGAGAATCCGCTCTGAGAGCTTCGCTGTCTGACGATCGATCTGCTGCTGAAGTTGTACGGCACCGCCGCCCGATAGGCTCCACGGATGGGTATTGAGGGCCTGTCGCGGCAGGTCGGCGACACTGATGTAGACATCTTCGTGGCCAGCCTTGGCAACGTGCTCGACGATCGATGTCCAATACGGGCCAAATCCGCACTCAATGGCATCGGCCGGAGTCTCCCTCACTCCCTTGCTGAGCACGGCGCGCACAGTTGTCGCAACTGGCGGGCGATTGCGTCCAAAGAGAATGGCCGTCGGGGTTCCGTCCATATTGTGCCCAGGAATCCACGCGCCTTCAGAATCAATCACGAGTTGAAGATCGACGGTCGGTAGAAACTCTTCAATCAGCTTCGACCCGAACTCACGCTTCATGAATGAGTTCGACGTGATCTGTCCGACCCATCCGGCTGGGCGGGTTCCGGCCGAGCCACGTGCGAGCCGGAAGAACAACTCCATGAACGGAACTGTCAACGCGTACTGCCGATGGGGGGTCTTGTACAACTGTCGATACGTCGCGTTCAGCGCAGCATCCTTGACCGTGATGTACGGCGGATTACCCACTACCACATCGTGTTCGCGCTGCAGGATGCTGCGCAGCGCGTCAGCGTCTTCGGTGGCATCGGCGCGGATCGCCGGGCCGGCCAACAGGTCTTCGGGCAGCAGTTGCTGGTTGGCACCCCACAGCAGGCTGTCGCCAGCCGCCAGGTGTGGGGTATAGCCGATGTTCTGCTCGATGCTGCTGTCCCCGGCGGCGTGCAGCGCGGCGACGAGCAGGCGGAAGCGGGCGATCGCCACCGCGAACGGGTTGATGTCCACGCCGTAGATGCCGTCGAGCGCCTTGGCGACAAGTTCCCGCGCACCGAGTGCCGGGGCTTCGTGCTGCCACCGTTGATGCAGCCGAGCGAAGGCGCCGAGCAGGAAATGCCCTGAGCCACAGGTCGGGTCGATGACCGTGAACCCCTGCAGCGGCCGGTCGGCCAGCGCGGGCTCCATGGTTTGATCGAGGATGAACTCCTCGACGAACTCCGGGGTCTGCAACAGCGCATACGTCTTCTTGGCGTGCTCGGACAGATCCTGGTACGCGTCGCCCAAGAAACGGGTGTCCACCCCGGCGAACCCGTACAGCGGTTGCCCGCCGTCATCCTGTTGCCACCAGAACTCCAACAGGGCACGCGCCGCGTCACCGGAGGGCGCCACGAGATGCAGCGGCGAGAACCGGTCCACCAGACCCGCCGTCGCAGTGAACTTGCCGAAGTGGGCGATGATCTGGGCGAGCCACTCCCGGTCGGTGTGCTCGGGATGCTTCTGGAAGTAGGCGCGGCGGGCGTCAAGTGCCTGAGCGCGGTGATCGGCATCGGCGCCACCGATCCAGCGCGGGGACAGCAGCGCATTGTCCTCGCAGTAGCGCGCGAACACCGTCAGAAGCACCCAGGCCACCGCGGCCTGCGTCACCCGGTCATTGCGCCACTCCTGCCAGGTGGCCGCGGTGCGCTGCGCGGCGAACGCCGCGTCGTAGTCGCGCCGCCACGCGTCGAGCACACGGTCCTGGCGGGCGTGCTCGTCAGCGCCGTCGACACGCGCCCGCAGATCGCTCTCCAACGCCAAGACTTGACGTTTCAGCACGGTCGCCAGTTCCGCTGCAGCCCAACCCATTACGTCGTCTCCCTGTTACCGACGACGGGAACCGCATCCAGTGCATCCCGCCACAACACGAACTGACCGCCCGGCGACCCCAATTGGATCGGCTTGCGGTCCACCAGCGCCCCGACCTGCCCACGCAGCTGCGGCAGCACCACCCACACCGGTCGCCGGCGCGGAGCGGCCAGATCGCTGAGCGTTGCCAGCAGGTCCAGATGCCCGTAGCGGGCCAGCGGGGACAGCTCGGTCAGGATCAGCGGCGAAGCGCTGCGCGGCCCATCGAACACCGCCGCCCGCAACTTCTCCCGCAGCGCCGGGGCCACCCGGTCGATCACCGCCCGCAGGCCTTGGGCGTCGCGGGCGGTGGCCTCGGCGGCATCGGCTCCGCGGATCAGATCCCACGGGATGCCGCGCTCGTCGGCGAGCTTCTGCATGCCCGCGATCAACTCCGTCGTCACGTCCACCAGTTCGCCGCCGTAGGTCATGGCCAGGTGTTGGGCCACCCGCTCGTGGTCACCGGGGCGGTCCCGCGGGATCTGCACCCCGACAGCCACGAACCCGGCTTCGTCGAGCGAACGGCGCAACAGGGCAACGGAGTTGGCTGCCTGATCGATGTCGGCCACCGTCTCGCCCGTCGCGGGCAGGGCGGTGGGCTGCCGGGTGTGCATGCTGGTGACGCTGGGCGGTTCGGCGTCGGGGAAGCAGTAGACCTCGCGGGCGGCATCCCAGGTCAGGTTGAGCGCGGTCTGCGCGAGGATGGTGTCCAGGTGCGGGCGTTGCGGCACCTTGTCCAGTTCGGGGAACCGTGCGGTGACCCGGCTGCGGATCTGCGAGGCCGACAGCGACTCATTCTGCGCCAACCCGCGCAGCGCCTCGGCCACCGCGGCGGCCGGGGACATGGCGGCGTTGTGCAGTTCCCCGCGGCCCGACACCGCGGCGTGTTTGGCGATCGCGGCGGCCAACCGGACCAGCCGGCCGTCGGTGGGCATCGGGGCGGTGGTGTCGTTGTCGGCGACGGCGGTGTACCCGGCCTGGAACGCGGTGCGCAGCGCCGCGGCGGCGCGCACGGCGGGGATGACCGCGTTCGGGTCCGCCGACACCAGCTCGTCGGCGCATTTCGCGGCCGCCTCGGCGGCGCTGAGCAGCATCTCGTCGGTGGCCAGCAGTGCCAGGCGGCGGCCGTGACGGCGTCGCACCAGAGTCTTCTCATCCGAGGCGGTTTCGTGCTCGTGCAGCCGGTCCAAGGCGACCCGCAGCAGCCCGGCCGCGGCGCGCTCGGCGCGGGGGTCGATGCCGCCGAGGCCGGACTGGGGGAGCTGGGAGCGGATCTCGGCGGTCAGCGTGGACACCGCGGCCACCCCGCCGAAATCCTCGATCACCCCGCGGGCGATGTCGGTCAGCGCGTCGAGCAGCTCGCGGGTGGCCGGAGTGTTGGCCCAGTCCTCCTGCAACTCCTTGATCAGCTGGGTGCCGCGCTGCGGGGCCTTGCCGAGCTTCTCGGCCAGTTCGGTGCTGCTGGCGAAGCCGTCCAGCCCGGGGGTGGTGCCGAGCAGCAGGGCGGCCGCGTCGCGGCGGGTGGTCGACGACCGCGGCGACGAGACCGCCGACAGCAGCAATGCGACGGTGTCGTCCAGGCTGCGCAGTTCGGTGCCCGACGGCTGTGGTTGCTGCTTGCCCAGGCGTTTGGTCCAGGCCCGGTAGCGCTCGACGATCTCCTTGCGGGTGTCCTTGGCCTCGCGGGCCACCAGCCGGTTCAAGGTGGTGGAATCCACCGCCAGCAACTCCCCGACGGTGGTCACCGCCGCCGAGGCCAGCGCGGAGACGGCCCGGGCACTGAGCCCGGCGACACTCAAAGCGGTTGCGGCGTCGGCCTTTTCGGCGTCAGCGTCGTTTGCCTGTGGCGTGACGGGGGTGTCGGCGGCAGTGAAGGTCTGCCGCCAGGCCCGCAGCATGTCCTCGGCGGTGTCTGGTCGGCGGGCAGGGTCGCGGGACAGCGCGGCGGTGAAGAAGGCGACCATCGCCGGGGCCAGGGCGGCCTCGAACATGGCCGGTGCCACGGCAACGTCGTCATCGACGGTGGCCGGGTGGGCGCCGGGGTCGGGGCCGTAGTGCGGGGTGGCGCCGGTGGCCATCTCGAACAGCACCACCGCGGCGCCGTAGCGCTCGGCCGCCGTGTCGTACCGGCGGCGAATGCCGGTGCCCAGGAACGGATCCAGATACGGCGGGGTGCCGGCCTCGACATTGTCCGGCGACACCCCGGCCATCGAGAAGTCGAACATCACCAGATGCGTGTCGGCGCGTGAACTGCTCTGATATACACCGAGATTGGACGGTTTGATGTCGCGGTGCGTGACGCCGTTGCGTTCCAGCGCGACCAGTGCGGTCAGCAGGTCGGTGCCCCAGCGCTGCAGCACGTCGATGGACAGGCGTCCGCGGTTGTTGAGTTCCTCGGCCAGGGTGGTGCGCCCGGCGTAGCGCAGGATCAGTGCGGTGCGCCCGCCGACGTCTTCCACGCCGTGCAGGGTGACGATCCGGTCGTCGTTCTCGAAGCGGCCCAGCACCTGGGCTTCGGCGCGCAGCCTTTCGGCGGCGTCGGGGTCCTTCGCGACCTTGAGCACTCGCAAGGCGCCGCCAATCTGGTTGTCCTTCACCAGGATTCCCACCGCGGTGGAGCCGGCGCCCAGTTTGCGTTGGTAGACGAACCGGCGGCCGGCGAGCTCGGCGCCCGGCCCTGCTTCCAGCGGGTCGGTGCCCGTGGTCTTTAGCAACAGCTCGTTGCGGACGTCGTCGAGCCGCGCGACGAACTCGCCGATGTCGGCGATGCGGTCGGCCGGGCTCGGGTTGGTGGCGTCGAGTACCAGCTGACGCAGGGGGGTCCGGACCTGGGGCATCTCAGCGGCCAGGTCTAGGCCGCGGTCGCGACGCAGCCGGTCGATCAACTCACCGCGTTCGGTGGCCGGGGCGGTGCCGCCGGTGAGGATGAAGAACGCCAGCGCGCCGAGTCCGAAGACGTCGATGCGGGCAGGGTCGGTGGGCCGCGAGCCTTCCGGGGCGGCGAATAGGCGCGCAGTGTCGCTGGGGGCGCCGGCCATCAGTGTCAGCGAACCACCTGAGAGCCGGGTGACGGCGGTGTCGGGGTTGGCCGGCAGGATGCCCGCACTGTCCCAGTCGACGACCTGGGGGAGCAGCGCGTCGGCGCGTTCCCGGACGGCTACCGAGCGCGGGTTGAGGCTGCGGTGCACCACCCGGTTGCGGTGCGCGTAGTGCACGATGTCGGCCAGCCGGGCGATCAGGTCGAGCTGGGCGTCCAACGACAGGGTGTGGTCGGCCAGCCACAGGTCCAGCGCGGTGTCGGACTTGGGTTGCGGGAACACCAGGCCGATGCCCAGTTCGGGTTCGTCGACCAGATCCTTGGGCGCCTGCAGACCGTCGTAGGTCAGACGCTGCAGCAGGTTGTATTCGTGGGTGACGGCCTGGCGGCGGGCGTGATCCTCGGCCTTCGTGGCGCTGGGGTTGGTGGTGTAGAACCGGATGCGGACATGGTCCTCGGTGTTGACGTGGTGAAACGCCGGCCAGTCCTGCCATCCGTCGCCGTCGGCCAGCGGCTGGTCGTCGATGATCCAGGAGCCCACCTCACGCTGGCGGCGCGGCGCCAGGCCGATGGCCTTCATCAGCCCCGCGATCAACTGGCTGTCGCGTTCACTGATGGGGTCGTGCTTGGCGGGCGCGAGCAGGATTTTGGAGATGCCGGGCAGCTTGGTGATGCCCTCGCGGCCGTCGAGGCCGTAGAGGTTGATCTTCGAGTTCGTCGGTAGGTCGCAGACGAACTGCTCGTGGTGCAGGAACACCAGCTCCTGGACGTAGGGGATTCTGCTGACCGCCTCGTTGCCACCGCGTTCCCGGATGGCGTCTTTGAGCAGCGAGGAGAAGTACTGGGCCTTGCGGCGGGCTAGCAACAGCGGCGAGTCCTCGGCGCGGTTGTTGCGCCGCCACAGGTGATCGTTGCCGGTCAGGATGCCGCGGTAGTGCTTGAGCTCGATGAGGTAAAGCGTGTCGCGAGCCAGCACCAGCAGGTCGACCTCGTGCCAGCGGCCGCGGTTGTCGCGGAACTCGAAGTTGGCCCAGGCACGGAACGGCTCGGCGTCGGGCAGCAGCTGCTTGACCGCGTTGAGCCCGGCCTTTTCGTGGTCGAACTGCGACTCGGCGATCGTGACCCAGCGGCCGTCCTTCACCGGTGAGTCACCCCCCTTATCGTCTCAACAAACGCTACCGAGTCGCGTCGCTGCTACCAGACTGCTGCCGGCAGTCACGCCAGGGTGGCGCGGTGCGCGCACGGACAGCGAGTATGCAGGCGGCTGCTGACAGACAACCTAAGCGATTGGCTGCCGAAATGGCGCAAACGTCCCGACATCGAGCAATTGAGCCAAGTGTCGCCGTCAAGTGCACAGAACTGTGTGCTCAACGACCGGTCGAGACGTTAGCTAGATGTGCGGCAGCGTGTCACGGTACTGTGCGCCTGGGGGCATCGAACAAGGGGTGGGGATGGTACTTCCGTTGATACCGGTGGCGCTGATAGCTGTCGGGGCGGTTACCGGGACTGGTGGGCTGGCGTTTGGGGGCAAGGGCGCTCTTTTGATCAAGAAAGCCCAGTCGCAGCGCAGCGAAGCAATAAAACGGTACGAGCAGCGCCGGGAGCAGAGCGAAGCCGCTGTTGCGGCCACCAACGGGCTACTCGAAACGCTCGGCGAGGACCAGCAGCTGGCGCTGACCGATGTCGTGCTGCGGATGGCTGACTTCCTTCGCCGCAACGCGCGCCAAGTTCGAGAGAACGAGCGCCTGCTGGTCGACGGCATTGATGCGACGATGCATCGGGTTACCGGCCTCACGAGTCTCGATATAGATGCGACCTCGTGGATCGCCGGGGCCATCGGGTCAGTCGGTGCAGGGGTTAGTGCTGGAGCTGGGGTGACCGCAGCCGCCGGCACTTTCGGAGTGGCCAGCACTGGTGCGGCGATCACAGGTCTGTCCGGAGCGGCGGCCACGAACGCAACAATGGCATTTCTGGGCGGGGGAAGCCTGGCAGCTGGGGGCGGAGGAATGGCGCTCGGAGCCGCAGCACTGAACTTTGTGACGATCGGGCCTGGGCTTCTCGTCGCCGGGCTTGTCACCCACGCGCAGGGTGATAAAGCGCTGACGCAGGCGAAGGAAGTCTGCGCCAAGGTTGATGTCGGCATTGCCGAACTCGACGAGTTCGATGGGAAAATGGCGGCGGTGGACACGCGAGTGCACGAGCTGCGCACTGTCCTAGTACTACAGCCGTAGATAGCGTTCATTGTTGTTGATGTTGTTTGCGGTAATGGTAGGTGCGGGCTCTCGTTTGATGTCGTCGCCGCCAGGTGGACCAGGCGAGGACGTCGGCAACCGCGTGTAGCGGCTGCAATACCAGGGCGATGAAGAGTCTGCGGAATTCATTGACTGTCAACGTGATCAGTGTCTGGCCGGTCTGGTCGTCGGGTTCGTCGCTGCGCCGTTGAGCGGCGGTCGTGACGACGAGGAAGGCATGGGCAAGCATGGATAGGGTGACCCAGCGGTGCCAAGAGGTCCAGGTCCGTACCTGGTGCTCGTCGAGCCCGGCCAGGCCCTTGCCGGCTTGAAACGATTCCTCGACCTTCCAGCGCCGCCCGGCGACCCGTACGTAGTCGGCCAGGGTGACCGGATTGGGGCTGTAGCAGCGGTAATAGGCCAATTCAGCGGTCTTGTCGTTGCGGCGCACCAGCAGGTGATGGTGGCCGGGCTCGGCGTCGGTGATTTCGACCAACGTCCAGGAGTACCAGCGTTGGCCCTTGGCGCCGGTTCCGGCGCTGACGCGCCGCCAGGCCCGCCGCGGCAGAGACCGGGCAAGCTCGTCTACTCGCTGGCTGCCCGTACTGGTGGTGACGGTGCGATTGGACCCGACGGCCAGCACATAGCCCAGCCCCTGGGCGGCGATCGCGGCGCGCAGGTCGGGGTCGGCGCCGTAGACCTCGTCGCCGGTGGCCCATCGCGCAGGGACTCCGGCGGCCACAGCACGAGTGATCATCCGCTCGGCCAGCGCAGGTTTGGTGGCGAACTCGACATCGGTGGGCACCCCGGCGCACTGACGGCGTTCCGAGTCGTCGATCCACGACTTCGGCAGGTATAGCTCGCGGTCCACCAGTGCGTGACTGTTGGGCCCCGCATAGGCCAAATACACAGCGACTTGGGCGTTTTCGATCCTGCCCGCGGTACCGGTGTACTGGCGCTGAGTCCCGACGGTATGAGTGCCCTTCTTCACGTCTCCAGTCTCATCGACGATCAGGATCGCCTCGTCATCGCCGAGGTGGTCGACCACGTAGGCGCGAAGATCATCACGCACTCCCTCGGCGTCCCACTTCGCCCGCGCCAGCAGATGCTGCATCCGGTCCGGGCTGCTGTGGCCGCAACGCTCGGCCAGCGTCCAACAGTTCTTACGGTCAATGTCACAGACCAACCCGAGCATCAACGCGCCGGCGTTGCGCAGCGGCTCGCACCGAGCGAACCGTGACGCGACCCGATCCAGCACCTCATCAAAGCCACTTCGCCACCGATCAACGTCTACCCTGTAAGCCGCGGCGACCGCGGCATCATCGTTAGTTCTCACAAACTCCGAACGATGCCGCGGTCACCCAATCCAGCAAGGCAAACACGCCGACGAGCAACGATCTACGGCTGTAGTACTAGGTGACTTGCGCGAGCGAGCTGTCGCTGCGCTGGACCTCCTCGAATCAGAGGCATTTGAGGCTCAGGTGCATGCAGATCGATTCCAGAGGGCTATGACGTTAGCCATGGCGGTTCGGGACGTGGCCGCAGCGCCCATTGTCGATGATGCGGGCGAATTGACCGAGGAGAGTGCTCAACTCACGGTCAGATACCGCGCGATGTCGAAGGAGAACTTTAATGCCTGAGCCTGCCAGGACGCATGCTGCCAAGCTGGCCAGGCCAGGGGCGAATGTGATTACGCCGCTGCAGGGCTTCGACGCGCTGAACCAGATCGTCAACGCTACGCGGGAATGCATCGCCGTGCACCAGGTGGAGAAGACAAAACGTGCAAGGCTTGAGGTTTACGAGACGACCGAAATCGCGCGCATAAAGGCTGCGGAATCAGTGCTGAGAGATTACTTCGCTCAAATTTTCGCCGAGCGACGCGCGAACTTCGAGGAGCTGTTCACTCGTCTCGATACCGCCTTGGAGGCGCAGGATGGTGAGACGATCAACTTGGTTGTCCGAGGCATCGTGGATATTGCGAAGTCTTCGCCTTTGGCGGACCTCGGTGACTTGGGTAAAATCCGTGAGGCACTTGACGATCCGAATCAGGTGTGGGAGTTCTAAGTCGGCGAAGAGGTACCGACAAAAAATGGCCGCGCGACTACCTTCCCAAGGGCGTCACCCTCGCCGACTATTCGCTGGAAGCAACCGTTGGCAGTCGAAGAGCAGCTCAATAATCCCCGAACAGTCCTCAAAGACCGTTGTCCCGCCGGACTATTCGCGCCATCGTAGCGTCAAGCAGTCCGTCAGTGTTGCGACGTGACTAGAACCCGCCCCGTCCTCAACGGCACCCTTCATCGAGTTATCGCGAGACTCGCGACAGACACCCCTACGGGGCACTGACAGATCCGCGCGGCGGGGCGGCTGATGGAGTGCTTGAATCAGCGCAGGGGACGATCGTTTGTCGGTGCCCTCTGTCATCCTGGTCGGCTCGCCTCCCGCGGGCGCACAACCCGACGGATGGGAATGATCGATGACCGACTGCCCGAGATTGACGTTCGTTCCAACCCTAGCTGCGCTAATCTTCGCCAGTACAATACGTAGCAAATTGGCGTGCGCGGTGATATTCACGGGGGTTCGACGCGGTATGTCCGATGTTGTGGGGCCGTGCCCGCACCGGTTGTCGGCAAGAGTCCGACTTGTCGAGAATTCGCAAGACGCCCTGAATGTCGAGGTCTGAGAAGTGAACAACGTTGACCGCCACCAACTCATCGGTCAGACACTGACGGCGCTGGCCGGCGGATTATCGCCGTTCGTCACACAGGTGCTTAACCGCGTCATCCCGCCCGGCACCGACTGGGCCGACTTGCTACGAGCAAAGGACACCGCGAATGGCCGAGGGGGCGGGGAGTACCAGAGCCGCGATGTTGCCCTGATGCTTCGCGCCATGACCGAGCGGCTCGGCGACCTCGGCTACCCGTTCAACCGTGCGATGCCGCGCCAGGCGGAGATCTACGCCAAGGAGCTGCGCGAGGTCCGCAACAAGTGGGCGCACACCGGCGAGTTCACCGACGCCGAAACCTATCGGGCCATCGACTCCGCCGAACTCCTACTCCGGGCCGTCGGGGCCGCCGACGTCGCCGAGCGCGTCCACAACCTCAAGACCGCGGTAGCCCCGATGGCGGCCCCGCCGGCACTGCAGCCAGCGACGCCGGCGCCACCGCAGTCCGGACCCGCCACTGTTCCGGCGCGGAAACCGGTGCCGCCCGCCGACGCCCCGCGCATCGACATCTCCGCGATCGCCGACCTCAGCTACGCGATGGCCCACTGCCGCATCCCGGTCATCGACCACATTACCGTCGACAACACCGGCGGTGACCGTCAGGGCGCCGTCCTCGAAATCGACGTCGTCAGCGCCGAGGGCTCGCACGGCGGCCCCGCCGAGATCCACCTCGACCTGCTGGCGCATCAGCCAACCACGTTGCAGACCGTCGACCTCAAACTCGACCCGGCATCGATGTGGCGCGTCGACGAAGCCCGTCCCGGCGACATCCGCGTCGTGCTACGCGACAGCGCCGGCGCGGTCCTCGCCGAGGCCGCCAAGGAAGTCACCATCCTGGCGGCCAATCAGTGGAAGGCCACCCCACCGCAACTGGCCCTGGAGATCCTGGCGGCCTACATCCAGCCCAACGCCGCCGCCATCGCCCCGCTGCTGGTCGAGGTCTCCGACCGGCTCGGCGCGGCCACCGGCAACTCCTCGATCGATGGCTACCAGAGCGAGAACCCGGAACGCGTCGACGCTATCGCCCGCGCGGTATTCGATGCGGTGAAGGCCCGCGACATCCGCTACGCCGAACCGCCCGCCAGTTGGGGCGACATCGGGCAGAAGGTCCGCACGCCCGCCGAGGTGTTCGACGGTCGCCTCGGCACTTGCCTGGACACCACGCTGACGCTGGCCGCCGTGCTGGAACAGTGCGGCATCAACTCGACCATCTGGCTGCTGCGCGGGCACGCATTCCTCGGCTACTGGCGCATCGACGGCGCGCTAGCCACCGTGTCGACCACCGAACCGGCCGAGGTGGTCAATCAGGTCGACCTGAAGAGCATTGGGCTCATTGAAACCACCCTTGTGACACAGTCGGTGCCCGACGCCACCTTCGACGACGCCCGGCGTGCGCCACGCATCCAGCACCTCGCCGAGGACCTGACCAACATCCTCGGCATCACCGATGTGCGGCAAGCACGGCGCTCCCTCATCTTCCCGCTGCCCAGCCGCAGCACAGACGCCGACGGCAACGTAGTCATCTCCGAGTACAAGCCCGGCGACGGACCGATGTTCCAACCGTACGAGGCCACCGAGTCGAAGCCGGCGGCCGCGGCCGAGGCCGTACCTGCGCGCGTCCGGCAGTGGAAGAACGCCCTCCTGGATCTGAGCCTGCGCAACAAGTTGATCAACTACACCGACCGCGCCGGCTACCGCCTCGAAGTTCCCGGCCCGGCGCTCGGCCGCTTCGAAGACGCCGTCAACGCCGGCGCGCGGGTCAACCTGCTCGGTTCCGACGAAGTGCAGAACGTCGACGTCGCCCGCGGGATGCGGTTCGGCAGGGACCTGCCCGAGCCCGAACGCGAGTTGCTGCTTGCCGATAAGCACAGTGCCTACATCGACATCACCGCGGCGTCCTACAAGAACAAGCTGAGATACCTTGCTAACAAGGCAAAGACCATCCGCGAGGAAACCGGCGCCAACAACCTCTACTTGGCCTTCGGGATGCTCAGCTGGCACCTGAACGACCGACCGCTGCGGTCACCGCTGGTGCTGGTTCCGGTGTCGCTGACCACTACCAACCGCGGCGAGCGTTATCTGGTCACCATCGATGACACTGGTGCCTCGACACCGAACTACTGCTTGATCGAGAAGCTACGAATCGCTTTCGGGTTGGAGATCCCGGGGCTAGCGCAGCCCGATGAGGACGCCTCCGGCATCGACCTGGTGGCCACCTTCGACGCGGTCCGCCGCGCTGTCGCAGAGGCCAAGCTGCCCTTCCTGGTCGAAGACAGCGTGCACCTGTCGATCCTGCAGTTCGCCAAGTTCCCACTGTGGAAGGACCTGGACGAATCCTGGAAGGCGCTGTCCGGCAACAGCTTGGTGCGCCACCTGCTGGAGACACCGCAGAACCCGTACGTGGACCCGGCTGCCGAGGTACCGCACACCGACCTCAACGACCTGAGCACCGCGGTGCCGGTGCCCGCCGATGCCTCCCAGCTGCGGGCCGTCGCCGACGCCGTCGGCGGGCGGACCTTCGTCCTGGAGGGCCCGCCAGGAACAGGCAAGTCGCAGACCATCACCAACCTGCTGGCCCACGCGATGGCTAGCGGCCGGCGCGTCCTGTTCGTCGCCGAGAAGCGCGCCGCGCTGGATGTCGTGAAGAAGCGGCTGGAAAGCGTTGGGCTGGGGGAGTTGTCACTGGACATCCACGACAAATCCGCGCGTCCGGCCGCAGTGCGCGCGCAGATCAAACATGCGCTGGAACTGCGGATGAGCCACGACGCGGATCTGCTGCGCACCAAGCTGCAGGTCGTCGAGTCCAGCAGGCACAGCCTGGCCCGCTACGCCGACCGGCTGCACGAGGCCAACGCTGTTGGTCAATCTCTCTACACAGCACGCTCCTTCGAGCTCGCCGCCGATCAGGACATCGCGCCGCTGGCGGTGCCGCGCAGCCTGATCACCAACGCCGACCCAGCCCTTTTCGACGCCGTGGCGCAGGTTATGCGTACCTTGCCGGAGAAGTTCGACGACGCCCGCCCGAGCCCGGACCACCCGTGGGCCTTCATCGCCATGATCCCGCCCAGCGGTTTGGATCCCGCACGGATCCACTCCGCCGCAGTCGCATTCGACACCGCCCTCGCCGAGCTGCACGGTTTGGGCATCACCACCGAAGCCCTCAGTAGATGCCGCAGCCCAGAAACCGTCGACGGATGGGCGCGGCTGACCGGGGAACCGCGCTACCCGTTGTCGGTGGTCGACGCCGTGCACACCGCCGATTGGCAGGCTTACGTCGCGGGGATCGAACATGCGCTGGCGGGCCTGCAGCAGAAGCCGGAGTGGCTGGCGAGCGTGACGCCGGCGGCCATGGACCTCGATATCCCGGCCATTCACGCGGCGGCCGTCGCGGCCGATGAGTCGGGGATGTTCGGCCGCAAGAAGCGCCGCCGCGCGGTGCTGGCTCAGCTCACCGACGTGCTCGCCGTGGACCCTGCCGAGGTCAAACTTAAAACGCTGTCCGCGTTGACCGCGGACTTGCAGGCCAGCCACGCCGTGGTCGCCGATCTGCGGCATCGGGTCGCCGCGCTGCCCGCAGTGCTGTTCGACCGGCCGTGGAACCCGTTCGTGGACGCCGACGCGGCGCACTTGGCGCAGGGGTTGGCGGCGCTGCGCCGCCTCGGCCACACACTGTCCGCCACCCCGGCTGACCCGCACATCGCCGATCTGCGAAAGTTCTACAGCGACACCGCGACCGGAACGTGCACGTCCGCCCTGCAGGCGCTGTCGAAGAGTTGGCGTCAACTCACCGATATCACCGGCAGCGCTGCGCTCCAAGGCGTCTGGGCCGGTGACGCATCGTTCATCGGGCGGTGGTGGGCGACCCGCGGCCCCCGCCGGTTGGAGTCGGCAGTGACCATCGAGCGGTGGGTCACCCTGCTGCAGCACGTCGAGCCCCTGCTGCGTGCGGATATGCATGAGGCGCGCAGCAATATCCTCGCCGGCCGGATCGTGGCCGAGGACGCCAGCCTGTCGTTCGACCGCGGTGTCGCGGTCGCCTCCGTGGCCGAACGGCTGGACGCAAGCGGATTGAGTGACTTCGACGTCACTGCGCACGGCAAGACCATCGATCGGTTCACCACCAGCGCATCGGCGATCCGCTACGAACTGTGCCGGTCGATCCCGGCCCGGCTGCTCGAGGGGCGGACCTTCGACGCGTTCACTGAAAGCGGCCAGATCGGTCTGTTGAAACGACAGTTGGACAGAAAACGCGGCGGCATGAGCGTGCGTGCGTTGATGGAGAATTTCGGAGAGCTGATCACGCAAATCCTTCCGTGCACGCTGATGAGCCCGGATTCGGTGGCGCGGTTCTTCCCTGCGCACGCCGACATCTTCGACATCGTCGTGTTCGACGAGGCGTCCCAGATCCGGGTCGCCGATGCCATCGGCGCAATGGGGAGGGCCAAATCCGTTGTGGTGGTAGGCGACAGCAAGCAGATGCCGCCGACTAGCTTCGCCGAGACCAGCGCGGCCGTGGATGACGGTGAGGAGGACGCCAACCCCGAAGTGGTGGCCGACGAAGAATCGATCCTCAGCGAGTGCGTGCAGTCGTTGGTGCCCCAGCAATGGTTGTCATGGCACTACCGCAGCCAGGACGAGGCGTTGATCGCGTTCAGCAACATCCACTACTACAACGGCCGGCTGGCGTCCTTCCCGGCGCCGCTGACACCCGCGTCCGGGCATGGAATCTCGCTGATCCGGGTTGACGGGCAGTTCGAACGGTCCGGGCGTGGTAAGACATTGCGCACCAACCGGGTCGAGGCCGAGCGCATTGTCACCGATATCCGCAGCCGTTTCGATGCGTCACCCGAGGTTGCGCCGTCCATCGGGGTGATCACCTTCAATGCGCAACAGCGTGACTACATAGAGAACCTATTGCGCGATGCCGGTGATGACCGGCTGCTGCAGGCCCTCGACGAGTCGGATGGTCTATTTGTCAAGAACCTAGAGAACGTGCAGGGCGATGAGCGTGACACCATCCTGTTCTCGGTGGCGTTCAGCAAGAACGACAAGGGCGTGGTGCCATTGAACTTCGGTCCGCTGTCCAGGCCGGGTGGGGAGCGGCGCCTCAACGTCGCGATCACCCGCGCCCGTCGTGAAGTGGTGCTGTACGCCAGCTTCGAACCCGCGGATCTGCGCGCCGAGGAGACCACGCAGGTCGGCACTAAGCATCTGCGCGCCTATCTTGACCTGGCGCACCGCGGTGTGGACACCATCACCCAGGGTGGTCGACGCAATGCGGTGATCGACCGGCATCGTGACGACATAGCTCACGCTTTGCGGAGTGAAGGATTGGTCGTAAGGTCAGACGTCGGGCTTTCCGACTTCCGCGTGGACCTGGTGATCGCCGATCCCGATGAAGCCGAGCGGCCATTAGTGGCAGTCTTACTGGACGGTCCCGAGTGGTTCGCACGCCGGACCGTCGCCGACCGGGACGGCCTACCGGTCGAGGTGCTCTCGAAGCTGCTGCATTGGCCCGGGGTGGAACGGGTGTGGCTGCCGGAATGGTTGGGGGATCGCGACGCGACGGTGACCCGGCTGCGCGATGCGGTGGCCGCGGCCAAACAGCGCACGCTGAAACCACCGGCCGAGCAGGTCGTGACGCCGCCACCAACGGTGATGACACCCATGGAACAGGAGCCTTTTGCATTCCGGTCGGTGCAGCTGAAGCCGAAGCCGGCTGCGCCGCGGCGGCATGCCGATCTCACCGACTTCGCCCCGTGGAATCCGGTGGTGATCGGCAGCATCAGCGTGCTCGATGAGATCCACACCAGGAACAACCGGGCGCATGTGGTGAAGATCGTCGAGTCGATCATCGACGCCGAGGGGCCGGTGCATCGGGATCGGCTGGCCAAGCTGGTGGCCGGGGCATTCAGCCTCGGCAAGGTCAGTGAGGCGCGGCGGACGGCGATACAGCACGTGGTTCCAACTGAATACGTCCGTGGCGACGACCGCGACTTCTACTGGCCCATGGGTGTGGAACCTGCTTCTTGGCGGACCGTGCGTACCGCGAAGCGCGGGGAGAGCCGCCCGCTGGGCGAGATCAGCCTGGTCGAGATCGGCAATGCGATGCGCGTGGTGGCCGAACAGGCCGGCGGCAGTGCGGTCGACGACCTCAAACGTGATGCCTTGGCCCTGTTTGGTGGCATCCGCATCACCAAGGACATCGGTGCGCGTCTTGATGAGGCATTGGAACGGGCCTTGGCCGCCGGCACTCTCAAGCGTCTGCCCTCGGGGATCATTGTGGTCGGATTCGTATGAGCGCAGCCGAATTTGATGACGCTCTGTTCGAACAGGTCTCGGAAGTGGTGAGCCCAGGCACTGCCATCTTGACGCTATCTACTAAGAACCTGAACAGGATCACCGCTGTGGAGCGCAAGGGAGTGTGGGTCGAGACTGAGCGCTCGATGAGTATCGGTTCAGGGCCACAGTTGGTGCCGGCGTGGATGATAGCCACGGCATGGGCCAGGTTGTGTGACAAGGGGGAGCTAAGTCAACAGGAGTTACTTAACGAGTTAAACGTCAAGCGTTCAGCATTCGTGTGTGCACTGGTAGCGAAGTTTCCGGATGTGCACATTCGGTCGACTCGGCCAACCGTTCTCGAGTTGCAGGACTGATCCAAGGACAGCCTGCACTGACTGAGCAAAGGCGCTTGTCGGTCTCTGCCGCTAAAGCGGTAAGCGTTACTAGAGGGCTTGATGGAGCGGATGCCGACCGGGGATCAGTACGCAGAACTGAACCGTTCCGAAAGCCTCACTCCAGTTCCGGCGAGGTCGGTTCCGACTGGTGAACCGCGCGGTGGGGTAGAGAACTTTCGATCCCGCTAGTTGCAGTTACCACATACTCCTGTCAGAGACATTTCCATGCCGCAGGCACAGAAGGTCGCCTTGCGTCGGACGTCCCGGGAACGTTCGCCAGTCACGCGAGCCTTGTTGACTGGATGCAAGACGTACCACGTTCCCTTCCGAGAACTGGGTCCCCAGCCCACCGCATTGGGTGCGATTCGGATGGCCTCGTCTTCGGAGTTGAATCCGTTCGTAGCCCCGTACTCGATGTGTAGATCGCGGCCACCGTCGCGTCTTGTGGCCACGATGTATGACTTGCCCACGTTATGAACGACGCGATACCGAACGGTGTCGACGGCATTCATGATTTCGCGGATGAACGCGTGATTCTCTGCCGGTATTCGTGCCTCCGACAGCGCCGCGATGAGCGAGTCTGACGTCTGCGCCGATATGTCCATGGTCCCCTTGGTTCTCAGTAAGTGGCGCTGTCCGCCCTTACGCGATCCCAGCTGTCGCGAACCTTTCCGCTGACTCCGGCATCGTGATCGCAGGACTGCTGACGTCGGGGCCGATGCCATCGTCGCACGAAATCCTGCGTCAATACCTCGTTGCCTTCGCCATCCTTGGGGTATTGGGATGTTTCCCCATAGCGAGCGGCGTGACACCTTTGCTTAGGGCTCTGTCACGTGGAATCGCCTGGTGCGCAGGGGCTCAGTCGTCGGTTAGGGCGGACCGCTGATCCTCGGTGAACGCCGGCATAGCCGCGGCTCCATCAGTTATCTTCGCGGTCCGATACCCGCGCACATTGCCCGACATAGCCGCCATCGCCTCCCGGGACTTCCCCCTGCTGTACGTGACGGCCTGCTCGGCCTTGACCCCCAGGTCTTTACCGACCTCGACGGCATCCTGATCGGCACCCATATAGAGGAACTCCCAACCGAATTCGTTGGTCTGCTGTTCGACGAGAGACTTGATGGCCGGTCGACTCCATTCGTGGCTGGCGTTCTCCAGGCCGTCGGTCATGATCGCGATGATGACCGACCCCGGCCTGTCGTCCTCGGCGAGTGCGGCAATCTCGGCAGCGGTGTCGGTGATGAGCTTGCCCATCGAATCCAGCAGCGCGGTGCTGTTGCGCGGATTCAGCACCAGCGGTGGCACCTCGCTGACGGGCACCGCACGGTAAACCACCTCGTAGTGGTCGTCGAACTGCGCAAGCGTGACCCGACAGTCACCGTCGCCGGCACGCTGTTCGGCGAGAAACGCGTCGAAACCACCGACCACGTCGGACTTGATGGACTGCATCGACCCGGACCGGTCGAGCAGGAAGGCGATGAGGGTGAGGTTCTGGTTCGACATGGTCGGTTCCTTCCGGTTGTTGACTAGCGAGGGTTGGCTTTTCGGCGTGGCTTGAACCGCATCGGCTCTGCTGGCACAGCGGGTGGCAGAGGGTTGCGGGCGTGCTTGTCGTTGCGAGCGCGTTTGACGTCTTCGGCGGTGATCCGAGCGCCGTTGCTGGCGTACGGGTTGAGTCGGGGCGTGCTGGCGAGGCGTGGGCCGACCGCGTTCTCGGTGAGGCCGGCGCTCTTTCCGGCCGCCGCGATCGACATCTCGTCGTCGACGACCGCGCGGGCCAGTTGTTCATCGAGTAGGAGACTGACCTCCGTCAACACTGACCGAAGGTGTCGGAGGGCTTGGTCTGCGGATGGAGCACTCTCTGCATGGGCGAGATCTGCGCGGATGCGGTCGTACCGGTTGGGCATGTGCCACCATACCGCAGAATATGCGGAGGCCGCAATAACTGCGGACGAAGTTGTGTCATGTGTCAGCCATCCACGACTGCCACGAGACCGGAGTGATCGGTCTCCTCTGATGTCCGTGGCGCATGATCGAACTCGCAGAAGCTGATCTGCCGCGCGAAATCCGGCCCCGCGAAGACATAGTCGAGCCGGAACCCGTTGTCGCCGGGCCGACTGAACCACGAGTACTCACGGACGTCGGGATGCAGCGACCGCCACACATCCGTGTAGCCAGAGGCGATCAGCCTCCCCGGCATCTCCGGGCCGATGAACTTCGCTCCTCGCGGAGCCTTGTCGAGATCGTTGTTGCCGGTGTTGAAATCGCCGATCAACAGATCGATGCCAGAACGATTGGCATCGTTGATCAGAGCCTCCCAATAGGGGAGTTTCGCGGTGTTCTGCGGCATGTACACCCCGCACACGTAGGCGCCGTCGATCTCGGTACACCACAGATGCCGCCGGTCCAGCGACTCGGTGAACGCCCACGATCGGTCGATGCCGCCGCGCGCCGCGATGAGCACCGTATTCTCCTTCACCCCGACCTCGGGATGTGAGGTGTCATAGCCGACCTGGGTGAGGCGGTCGATGAGTCGCTCACCGACAGCATTGGCGCGGAACTCGGTGACCACCAGGATGTCGGCGTCGTACCTGAGCAGTCGGCCGGCCAGCGCCTCCGCGGACTTCGTGCCGCCGTGCCGAATGTTGAGAGTCGCGATCCGTGTCCCCATCGCAGTGCCCTTTCGCTCGGCGTGGAATCTCCCGCGAGCCAGTCAGTATGAGGGTGGGTACCGACAAGTGGCTCTACTGCGGTGAAAAGATGTCCCGCGTCAATGCCGTTCGTGCAAGAAACGCTAGCCCCGCTCCACCCGGTACTTGCCCCCGACATTGGCAGCCACCTGCTTCTCGGTGCGTCTGCGGTCCATCTCGCCTGGCGCGGCCGCTGACCAGAACGTGATCTCGTCATTACCCGTGGTGAAATCCCAGCCCTGACCCGGTAATGCCGCCACGGGATCCAGTCCTCGCGCGGTCAATTCGTCGCGCACCTGCTCGCGCGCGGTGCGCCACGCGCTCGCGGTCGCTGGGCTTGCCGTTCCACGCACATACGCGACAGCGGCGATCTCGTGGTCCAGGTCGTCGCTGAACGCGGCAACCGCCGCCTCGGCCGCGGCGACTTCGCGCGGCTCGGGCGTCGCCCCCATCTCCAGGTCGGTGTATAGGCCCGGGCTCACCTGTTGCCGGTCACCCCCGACGGTCACGGCGTAGGTGGTGACTGTCGACGGATTCCCCTCGGCGGTGGCGACGACGGTCACCAACACATAATCATGGCTGGACCGATTGTCGGACAGCACAATTCCATGATTGAGCGACGAGCCGAATTCCTCGCCGGCGGCGTCGGCGAGCGCAGACACCAGAGGGTGCCCGGGTGCCATCAATTCCGGTGGGTCTGCCGCGAAGACCTGATCGTCAGAGTGCGCGAACGCCACCCTGTCGTAGCGGGCCATCAGCGACGACCCGAACTCGTCTCGCAGCCGTGTGGGCACATACCCGACCTGCCACGCATCACCCCGCATCGTGATGTCCACATGAAAGAGCGGCGCGGCCCGCAACATGAAGTCGCGGGTCACATCCGGCTGAAAACTCATTGCCTTCGCGATCTCCATGTCGCGACGCAGCACAGCGAGTTCCTCCGGCGTCAGCGTGCTCACCGATGCCGCCCGCTTCTCGACGGCCGATTCGAGGCGTCCCGACACCGACTCGAGCTGGGATTCGATCTCGTCGCGCTGCGCCTCTCCGCCCACCGCTCGCCGTAGCAATTGACTGAGGCTGATCTCGGTCAGCACCTCGCCGAGCACGTCGAACACCTGGTCACCGAGCGCCTCCCGCTGCACCTCGACCTTCTCGAGAAGGGTCTGAAAGACATCACCCTCTCGGGTGTCGGCGGCGACGAGATTCCACAGATGACAGGTGTGTCGTTGACCGATTCGATGGATCCGGCCGAACCGCTGTTCGAGCCGATTTGGGTTCCACGGCACGTCGTAGTTGACCATCAGGTGTGCGACCTGAAGGTTGACGCCCTCACCCGCAGCGTCTGTCGCAATGAGGACCGAGCTGCTCGGTTGCGTGATGAAGTTCGCCTGCGCGCGCCGGCGATCGGTCCACGACAGCGCACCGTGAATCACTTGAACGTCGACGGTCCTACCAAGGAGCTCAACGAGACGGTCCTCAAGGTAGTCGAGGGTGTCCCGATTCTCCGAGAAGATGATGATCTTGCGCCGCTGCCCGTCCGCCTCGAACATCGCTTCACTCGTGAGCAGCTCGGCGAGCGCAGCCCACTTCGCGTCGGCACGGGCCGAATAGACGGCCTCGGCCTTCGCGACGAGCCGATCGAGCACCAGGATCTCCGCCTCGAGCTCCGCGACTGTTCGCGCGTTCGTGGCGACGCTGACCACCTCGTCCTGGTACGTCTCCGCCCGCACGCTGCTCATCTCATCGGGATCGTCGTTGCCCACCCCGAGTGTCGCCGCGAGAGCCACGGCGATCTTCCCCTCGGCTGCCTGCGCCTGGTCCGCTTGCGCGCGCAGCCGGTCGCGCCGACGGGTGAGCGACCGCAGAATCGCCTGCGGAGAGGACGCCAGTCGGCGCTGGAGAACGACGAGCGCGAAACCCACACTGCGCCTGGTGTCGTCATCGGAGACCTTGTTCATCTCCTCACGCACGTACTCGCTGACCGCCTCGTAGAGCTCGCTCTCGACCGGGCTGAGTCGGTAGGGCACGGTGCTCGCGCGGCGCTCGGGAAACAGGGGTGTCCCGTCCAAGTGGACGAGTTGCTCTTTGACCAGGCGACGCATCAGTCCGTCGCCGGCAGGATCCTCGACGACGGGCTTATCCGCGGACCCCAGGAGCGTGAGGAATTCCCGATAATCGGCGTCCTTGCCGTTATGCGGAGTCGCCGTCATCAACAACGTGCTCGGGACCGCGTCGCGAATAGCCTCGGCGAGCTTGAAGCGCTTTGTCTTGGTGACCGTGCTGCCCCAGGAGCTGACGGAGAGTTTGTGCGCCTCGTCAAAGATGGCCAGGTCGTAGTCTCCATCGACGGCCTTAGCCGTCAGTTCGCTACTGCGGCTGAACTGGTCGAGCCGAGCGATGAGAAACGGGAAGTCCTGCAGTGACTCGTGCGGCGAATCACCCAGCAACGAATTCTCGAAGATCTCGAAGTGGAGTGCGAATTTTTCTCTCAGCTCGTTCTGCCATTGCTCAACGAGACTTCCGGGCACCACGATGAGACACCGCCGGATCCAGCCCCGCGCGAGCGCCTCTTTGATGAACAGGCCCGCCATGATGGTCTTTCCCGCGCCGGGGTCGTCGGCGAGCAGGAATCGTTTCGGGTGTCCGGTGAGCATGCAGTCGTAGACAGCCTGCACCTGATGCGGCAGAGCTTCGACATTGGACGACGACACCGCGAGCAGCGGGTTGAGCACGGCCGCGTGCCGCAACCGCAGGGCTTCGATCGCGAGCCAGAACTGGTCGGGATCGGCGGCGAGGGTAGGGCCTCGACCGCCCACCGGCAGAACCTTCCTCAACTCGTCCGCAGAGAGAAGCCGCGAGTCCTCGATGCCGAACTCATCCCGATAGCGGACGAAGGCCCCGGAGCCGGCGGCGGTGATGTCGACGATCTCGACGACCGCATCGAATGCCAATCCCTCGACTTTGCTTCCCGGCGACAGGTGAGCGAAGCCAGGCAGCACCTCGTCTCCAATCTTCCGGGATCAGCTACCCGCATGATAGACAGCAACGGGGAGGATTCGGCGTGGACATCATGGTTGCCAGTGGGGTGCAACTCGACCATGCGTGGGTCGGTCTCGGTGCTGAATTCGGAGCGGCGTTACGCGATTGGTCGCGTCAAGTGCTGGCGCTCGTTGTCGAGGAGGCCAACCGCCGGGGTGCTGGAACGTTGCTGATCGCGGGCGGTCTCTTTGACCGGACGTCCGTGTTACCTGCCACCGTCGATTACGCGTCCCAGATACTCGGCACGTTCGGCGGCGACGTTGTCGTCGTTCCCGGCAAGCCCGACTGGATCGACGGCACCAGCCTGTACAACACTCACCGCTGGGCTCCCAATACCTCGATCTGTTCGTCCTCCGAATACCAACCCTGCGCGACCGCGCCGTCGGTATGGGTGAGCGCGTGGACCTCGCCGGGTGGCGCCGTCCCACGTCTTCCCGACGTGCCGGAACCGCACGTGCTCATCCGCGCCGGCGCGGGTGGCGACGGCAGAATCCTCGCCGTCCCGAACCTCGTCCGTGATCCACGTGAACCGGGAGGGTTCGCCGTGCTGATCGACGGCACCTCGCCCGAAGAGCCTGCCCGGCGGGTCGATCTACCAAGCCAACCCGGATCGTTGGCAGACCTCGACGTCACAGACGCCGCGCACTCCGACGCGCTCGCGGCCGCCGTGGAGGCCGTCCTCACGCCGGGACATCCACTGCTTCTGCGACTGGTCGGCACGCTCGCACCCGGGGTACTGCTCCCGGGATTCAGCGGACCGGACCGAAACCTTCCGTCCGACGTCGTGCTCGACGTCGATTCTCTGAGCTTCGCCACACCGTCGGTGGACCCGGCCGACCGCAGCGCCCGAGCCGAATTCCTCCGAGCGATGGCGCACGCCAACGCCTCTGACTTGCAACGGCATCAGACCACCGCCCTCGGTCTGGCCGCACTCGACGCCTCAGTCCAGGGGGCGTGACACATGCGCATCGACCGCGTCATCGGCACCGCGTTTGGTCCACTCCGCGGCGAAACACTGCAGTTCGCACCCGGTCTCAATGTCGTACACGGACCCAACGAAGCGGGAAAGTCCAGTTGGTTCAACGCCACGTACACGGCTCTCGCCGGACGGCGGAAGTACAAGGGCAGAGGCAGTGCCGCCGAGACGGAGTTCAGGAACCGACACAAGCCCTGGTCGGGCTCCAAATGGGCTGCCGGCGTTGCCGTCACGCTCGACGACGATCGCGCACTGGCTATTACCCAGGATCTTGCGAAGGGAGAATGGACGATCGTCGACGGCTCGACTGCCCAGGCGATATCCGATGCTGAATTGCTCACGGACGCAAGCCTGGACGGCACCCGCCTACTGGGCCTCAACCGCCACTCAGCGCGATCGACCATCTTCACCGGCCAAGCCGACATCCTCCGAGTGCGCGACGACGCCGGCGAACTTCAGGAGCTCCTGGAGAGGGCCGCCTCGACCGGGGCGACCGATGCGACTGCCGACGCGGCGCTGGCCTGGCTCAAGGAGCGACGTGCCGAATGGGTGGGAGTGGCGCACGGAAAGAAGCCGCTCGCGACCACCCGAGCTGCTCTGAACGCGTCGCGAGCGCTGGCGCAGACACGACGAGACGACCTCGCTGAGCTCCTCGAGACCATTGCCAACCGTCAGAAGCTTGTCGCACCCCTCGTGAAAGCCCGCGCGAAAGTCGAACTGTCCGAACGCTTCGTGAAGTGGCAGAGCGTGTACGAGTTGCGGGGCCGTGTCGAGAAGGCTGCAGAGCTGTCGACCAGAGTGGCTCAACTACGCGAAGCCGACCTGACTGTTGACGAGGAGAAAGCCGCGGCCGCCACCGAGGCTCTGGTGGTGTTTGACCGCGGGACCGATGTAGCGCCACTGGGTGACGGACCGACAGCGGCCGAGCTGCAAATCCAGATCGACGAGCTGCCCCAGGTGCCGGAGGGTGATCGCGAGCCACGTCAAGACGTCGTCGACGCCCACAGCGACCTGCTCAAGGCTCAAACTGCACTCGACACCCACATGCAGGCCACGCCGCCCGACGTCGAGCCACCTCCACCGACCACACTCTTCTCGGACGAGTTGCGCACTCTCGCTGATGTTCTGGCGTCGCCGCCGCCTGTGGTGGACGCGGCTGCGGTAGCGGCGTTTCAGCAGGACAGGGAACAGCGGACGGCGCAGTTGGCAGCACTGCAGCGCAACGTCGACGAGTACGATGCCGCGTACCGGCAGGCGAAGGTCGATTACGACGCCGCCGTCGAAAACGGTGGACTGGCTCTCGAGTTGGCCGCGCTCCACGCCATTGAGCGATCGGCCGCTGAAGACGTTTTGGCCGCCCGTCGCAGACAAGTCGACCTTCTGACGGGAGCACTGTCGGCGCAGGAAGTTCAGGCGGGCGTGATGGCGCAAGAGGTTGCGCTACGCCAACATCAGGAACGCGTCGGTGCCGCCCAAGCCCAGGTACGTGAGGAATCGCTCGACGCCGACCCGGAGGCCCTGAAAAAGATCGCCCGCGAGATTGATGCCGCCGGCGCAGCGCGGATCGCGGCAGCCAAGCATGCGGATCGAGCCGCGGAGTTCCGGGCCGCACGAGACGACCGCGTCCGAGCACTTGCGCGCCTACTCGGGGGACAGGATCCTCTCACCACGGAAGATCCTCTTGCGCAGACACTTCAGAGGTTCACCGACTACGTCGAGGCCTGCAAGTCTCGCGCGGAGGTCGCCAACCAAGCCGCTCGTCACGCCGACCTCGTCGAGGCGCATAGCCAGCGGCTACAGCTCGAAGCGAGCCACCTCCAGGCGCTCTCCGTGCGTGAAGCGCAAGGACGCGAGGTGATCCAGCGTGCCGCTGGCCTTGGCGTAACCGCCGATACTCTGGAGACCGCGATCGAACAGCTACGCCGGTGGGTGAGTGAGCAAGACGCAAAGCGCGCGGCGCTGACCAAGTGGAAGACCGACGTCGCCCTACTCGAACAACTACTGAGTGGTCGCGAACTGGCTGACCTGCAAGCGGATCTCGCGACGTTGACTGCGGGCGCCGGTGAGGAGCCGGAGGAGCCGATGCCGCCGGATCTGAACACGTTCGTCACGGAGGCAAAAGCGCTCTACGACAGGATGATCGACCTCGACGGTCAGCTCAAGGGAAAGATTCAGGCCCTCGGCAACGCCCTCGGGTCGGTGGCGGAGGCCGTGGAGGAGGAGGCCGACGCACAGCGGGCAGTCGATCAGGTCGAGACGTTGGCGTCGTGTCTGGACGCGGCCACCGCCGAACTCACCAACGCCAAGGAACGCGCCAACGCTTCCATTGCACCCGCTCTCGCTGATCGGATGCGGCCTTGGCTACCCAGGGTGACCAACGGCCGGTACCGTGACGTCACCGTCGATCCGGGCGATCTGACGATCCACGTGACAGAGACGACCGGCCAAGTACGCCAAGCAGATCGGCTCTCACTCGGTACGACCGAACAGATCTACCTCCTACTTCGGGTAACCCTCTCGGAAGTACTCTCCGGTGGCGCCGAGACCGCGCCGCTGATCTTCGACGATGTCACCACCCAGTCGGACACCACTCGCACGCTCGCGGTGATGGAACTGCTGCATGAGCTCAGCGCAGAGCATCAGGTCATCCTCTTCTCTCAGGAGGACGAAGTCGTCGAGTGGGCGCAGCGAAACATCGATCCCACGAGGGACAGGATTATTCCGCTGCCGGCGCCCTGAATCAACGTCGATTCGAAGCGCGGAATCAACCCAAACCACTCGAGTCCCGCGTCGCCAAACTCATCGCGGTGACGGCTTGATCGTCCACGCCCGAAAAAGTAGCTCTCTCGACGGATGGCTGTACCGCCGAACACCGGTACGCCGTCAACGACTTCGTGTCCAGGGGGAACTCCTGTGGTCGGTGGTTCGGGGTAGGACCGCCGACGGTCCTGAGGCTGTCTGCCATGACGAGGGCCTCTCCGAGTGTGCCGACATGTCGGGGCTCCCGCGTAGCGTCCGCGTCATGAGTCACGGGCGTAGAAACCGCAAGATGAAGCAGGCGCGCCGCGATGCGCTTCGTGCAAAGAAACGCCGGGTGGATGCAGTCCCCGAACCGCCTCCCGATGATGTGTCGCCGCTCTCGTTCGCGATGGAGAACCCCTGGGGTCTCTTGATGTTCGCGAGCGAGAAGGTCGAGGCGGCGAAGCCAGACCCCGTCGCGAATTGGCGCCTTGATAAGCGCACTTCACTCGACTTCGGCCACCTCCTCCAGAATTTCCGCAACGCTCCCAATTCCGAGAGCGCCATGCTCGTCGCTCTGTTCAGTGAACTGTTGGACGATGAGGCGCTGCAGCAGCGCTATCGTTCGGCGCTGGACGCGTACAACGGGCCGCTACCGCTGTGGGCCGCTGGACTTCGCGAGGTCGAGGTTCATCGGGCGGTGCGTCACTCCCATGTGCTCGGAGATTTCGACGAGCTCTGGATCGGCGCCCGACTCGCCGACGGACGGGAAGCGACCTGTGTGGTCCGGATGGAGCACCTCGAAGACTCCGAGATCGTCGATGCAGACCTCTGGGTCGACGCGATCGACATCCACTTGCGGCGAAGCTCCAATGCTGACTTCACCACCATGGACATGAGCCTCGCCGATGCGCGGGCGTGGATCGAACGCAGCCTGCAGCAGAAGTTCGTCTTCCGGGAGACCGCGACGTGGCCTGGTTGCCGACCGCTGGTGCGATGGTTGGTCGGTCATCTACCGGAGGGCGGCGACGGGTACCAGTGGTCGGGCTCGGCATGGGGATCGGGCAGAGCACTGGGCGACGAGTTCTTCGGATGTGAGGCCGGCGCACGCTTCGATCGCCGCGACCACCTGCTCCTCTTGACGGACCTCATGCAATCCGGGACGGGGGATCCCCTGCGGTGGAGCGCCCGGCGCGTCGAGCATGTGCTCGAATCATCGACGCTCCACGACCACTCGTTGAAAGTCCTCCTGGAGGTACCCGCGCTCCTGCGGGCATTCATCCCGTTCGCGCATCAGCGAAGCGGGATCCGCGACGGCTTGACCGCAGAAGCCCTGACCGCCCTCGATGGGAGCCAGACCGGTGACGGGTTGAGAGTCGCAGGGTAGACGTGGGTCGTCAACTGTTGTTGACGTGGACCAAGCGCATAAGGTTTCTGAGCGTCGCCGACGCCGCAACCATGGCAATGGGATTTCACTGGTAGCGTGGCCCCATGGAGGCTGTGATCGATTCCGGTGGTCGAGTGGTATTACCGAAGCAACTGCGGGACGCCTTAGGTTTGACCCCCGGCATGAAAGTGGACATTTCTGCCTACGGCGTTGGGCTGCAGATCGTTCCGGGCGGGCGAACCGCTCGACTGGAACGCGACGACGATGGTCGTCTCGTGGCGCAAGCCGACACCGTCGTCACCGACGAAATGATGTTCGCCATCATCGACTCCGGTCGGCGCTGATAAACGATGCCTGTCACAGCGGTTGATACGAGTGTCGCTGTACCGCTGCTCGTCGGCTCCCACCGGGAACACGCCGCCGTGGCGAGATGGGCAAAAGGCAAGACGCTGGGACTGAGCGGGCATGCGCTGACCGAGACGTACTCGGTGCTGACACGGCTACCCGGTGATGCGCGACTGCTCCCGCGGGATGCGGTCGCACTGATCGACGCCAACTTCACCGCATCCCTCACACTCGGCGCCCGCGTCGCACGTAGTGCGCATCGCGAGTTGGCTCGACGAGGAATCGGCGGCGGTGCGACTTACGACGGACTCGTTGCGCTGGCGGCGCGAGAACACGGGGTGGCGCTGGCAACTCGTGATGCCCGCGCCAGGGCGACTTACGAAGCCCTGGGTGTGGACACCGAAGTCGTTGCATGATGACGCCGAGCCGCTAGCCACTCACTCCAACCCCAACGCCGCCCGCAGCCGGTCCGCATTCATCCCGTGCCGGCCCGCGTCGGTGGGGAAGGAATCGAGAAGCCGGATCAGGTCAGGCCGACGGGTCGGGTCGTCGGCTGCCTGGCGCGGAGTGTGCCCGTCGAGCGCCGGGATCGATTCGTCGAGCCACTTCGCCTCGTAGTCCAGGATCATCGCGTCCAGCAGTGCGGCCACTTGCGGGTCGTCCGGGTCCACCGCGCCCTTCGCCGTTGCCGGCATCTGCGCAGCCATGTCGCGCGGGTCGTCCATCGGTGTGCGCGTGTCATCGACAACCTGCATCCCCGGGTCGAGCCGTTCCAGGGTCTCCAGCACCCGGTCCATCCGTTCCTCGCTGTTGGTCTCCACCCGCAACGTGTCACCGTCGAGCACCACCGTCGCGCGGATGCGCTCCGCGCCGTGGGTGGTGACATGCTCGAACCACTGCGGCAACTCCGCGTCCTCGACTCGGTCATAGGTGTCGTCGAGAGCCGCTTCGATGCGCGCCGAATCACTCACGCGGACAACCGCTTCGCAGATGATCAGCGGGTCGCCCTCGGTGTTGGTCAGCGTCGGCGGAGCGAACCGACGGCTCAGAAATGCCACGACCTCCACAGGGTCAGGTCCCTCGTCGAGTAATGCGATCAGCGCGCTGCGGTCATGCAGCCCCACGGGTTCCAACCCTCCGAAGAACTGTGCGGTGCCGTCACCGGCGGGCAGCACCCGGGTGCAGATCAGCTGTCCCGCCTTGAGCTGCCGGCTGGCAGTGCGCTCCTGAACCTCGTGGACGTCACCGGTGCGCACGTCGCGCACCGTCAGCCCGTGGCCGGGCCGCACCTGCCCGACCTCGAACAGCGATCGGTCGATCAGCAGCCACTGCTGGGCCAGGGACCGCTCGTCGTCGGGCAGCAGCGGCCCGCGGACGGCCAGGAAGTCCGCGAACGCCTCTCCCTCGAACAGCGCCGCATCGATCACCAGCGGGTCGATCATTTCATCGGGCGCATCCTGATGCCGGTGACGTTCAAAGTGCAGCTCGGCGACCAGGCCGCGCCACTCGCCGGCCAGCGTGTGCTGCGCGGCCTTGGCGTACAGCCACCCCACCCGCTCCGGCAGCGACAACTGCTCCCTGCCGAGATGGCACTTCTTGTATTTGCGACCCGAACCGCACCAGCACGGTTCGTTGCGACCCACGTCGGGGCGCGCCTCGGCCCGATGGCTGCGCAGCATCGTGAGCATCGGATCGTCCGGTGCGGCACCCGCACGGTGGAGCAGTGCCAACCCGCGCTCGACGTCTCCGCGGTCCGACGCGATCCGGGCCAGGTCATACAGCGGCAACGGCCAGTCGGTGTCCATGGTTTCAGCGGCCAGCAGCTCCCGCTCGGCGGCCTCGATGTCGCCGATACGCTCCAGCGCCACCGCGCGCAGCCAGCGGAATGCGACCCGGGCCCGGCGCGGCACCTGCGGCTCCAGTGTCTCGGCGAACAACCCCAGTGCCGCGGCGCCGTCGGGATTGCGACCCACCGTCTCCGCAAGCAACACCTCGGCCAGACGGGGATCGGCCAGCCCCGCCCCGAACTCGGCGACCAACTCTCGGTAACCCTCGACCGCCGGTGTCGGCGCGTCCCCGTCGGGCACCTCCTCGTCATCGGTTAGGGGCATCATGACCAGCTGCGACATCTGCTCATAGATCGACACCAGCGTGCGCAAGGCGAGCGCGGCATCCTCATCGATGTCGTACCGCCTGCTCAGCACCTCGCAGTCCAGGTCGAAGCGCCACCGGTCGTAGTCGAAGTCTGCGGGGGCGAGCAGGTCGAGCCGGCGCACCAGGTTGTGGTCGTCGGCGATCTCCGACAGCGGCGGCACCGGCTCGGTGAACAGCGACGGATCCGCCGAACACGCGCTCCACACCGCGGAATCGAACGGCGTGGGTTCGTCAGGGTCCAAGGTGGCCGCCAGCGCGGCCCCAACCTGCGGCGCCGGGCCCGCGGTCGCTTTCGACAGGGTGAGTCCCGCAGGCGCCAATCGCAGACCGACCAGGTCACCGGCCTCGAGGCCGAGGCCGCGCAGCGTGCCAGGCGGCAGGACCAGCGCGCCGCCGTCGTCGACCATGTCCAGCGGGACGTCCCGCTCGTCGAACACCTCGTCGAACGCTGGTAACGCCACGCTGACCGGGGTGCCGTCGGCCAGCTGCGCGTACTGCTCGAACTCGCAGAGGTGGGTGATCGGGTCGAGGTCCGGGGTGACGACCAGGATGTCGTGAGCCATCTCCTGGGCGTCGACCCGGTGTGTGAATATCCGACCGGCCAGCAGGGCGGGCAGCCATACCCAGCTCTCATCTGCTAAAGGAACTGCAGCACAATTGATCTCGTTCAACAACTGCGGCAGCACATCCTCCGCATCCGGGATGCCCGCCTCGTGCAGCCGTTGCGCGATGTCGTCCTCGTGCAGCGGGCCGTGTTCGACCAGGATTCGCGCAAGGACGTCGGTGGGGTCACGCTTCGCAGCCACCTGGCCACGGTAGGTGATCGAGCAGCCTCTCGGCGAGGGCCCCAGATGGTATTGGCGAATGACCTAGCAATGTGTCGGATGGTCCGATTAGCCTTCGGTGGGAGTGGCATGTTGGGGGACCGGTATGGGGTATTGGCCGATGAGGGGAAGCGGTTGGGTGTCGGGTGGCACGCAACGATCTGAAGTCGTGCGCGCCGAGTACGACTGGGCGTCGCGATGAGCAAGAAGAGCGCCGACGGCTCGAGCGCCATCGGCGCTCTCATTTTCTTCGCGGTCGTCCTGATCGCGATGGTCCCGAAACCGGTGTGGATCACCCTGGGCGTCATCGTCGGCGCCATCATCGTGACCTGGGTTGTATATCGCATCGTCGGGGCCGTGGAAGCGGGTCGTGCCGCCGAAGAGGAACGGCAACGGGTCGAGCGGGCACAGCGGGCTGCTGCCGAGAAACGCGAGCGCGACGAACGTCTACGCAGAGAGAAGCAACGGCGCATCGACACTCTCGGTAAGCAGAACGCTGCCCGGGTCGAATCCGCGCTGACAGCCATAAGGCAGGTCACGTCCTCCGAAGCAGCCCGCGCGGGATGGTTGGGCGACATCGACTTCGGCGCCGACCTCAAGAGCATCTCGGAGAACTTCGCGAAGGCGCACGCGCTGCAAGGTGTGACGAGCAAGCTCTCGGCTCTGGACAAGCCGAATGCCGACGACAAGAGAATCCTCGCCGAGGCCAAGGCGACGATCACCTCCCTCGAACGGACGGCGATCGAGCGGGTGACACTGATCGAAAGGTGCGCCACCGAAGCGAAACTCATCGACAAGTCACTCCAGGCGGAACGCGACGATGCCCGCGTCGCCGAACAGCGCGCCGAGTTGCACGGCGAGTTAAGTGCGATGCTGTACGGCATCGAGGCGGCACCGACCGCCACTCCGAGCGAATCGGCCGCCGACGCGATCATGGCCCGCGTACAGGCTTACCGCGAGATCAAGAACCAGATTCAACTGGCGCGGGACAACGGCCCTGACGGTGGGGTTACGCGCGCATGATCTTCCACAGGGTGCACGACTACGGCCGCGATGGCCTCAGATGACGCTCACTCTCCGCGCGACCTCCGTGCCGTTCGATGAGAACGTCAAACGGTGTCCGCCCCTTCGCATCTCGTAACGACCTCACCGCGCCGCGCCGAATCAACTCCGAGACGATGCCGGCAGGTGCGCCGTGCCACGCCGCCTGGTGCAGCGCGGTGAACCGCGCCGAGCCATCCGGACGCACCCCGTTGACGTCGACCTGCGTTCGCGGGTCGTCGAGCATCGCGAACACGGTCGCCCAGTCACCGACCTTCGCCGCGTCCGCGAACCGGTGCTGGGCCGCCTCTGCAAACGCAGAAGGCGGGCTGGGATGCAAGCGCTGCAACGCCTTTCGGAAAGCGGGGTTGGGGTGCGCGCCCGGCAGTGCTTTCTGGATGTCGGCCAGCGCCCGATCGACACCGACACCCCGAAGCCGTGCTCCGTACAGCGCGCCCACCGTGGGTGTGCGGCTGTACGCGCCGACGCAATGCACCAGCACGGTGCGTCCCTCGCGGCGTAGGCGCTCCACAGCGCGCACCGCATCGAGCAGGACGAAGTCGAGGTGCGGGTTCTCGTCGTCGGCGACCCGGTCGATCAGACGCACTTCGACGTGCGGCATAACCGCGGGGACGTCGTCGTCGGCCAGTCGGCACAGCGACATCACCGCGTCGACATCCGCCGGGAGTCGGCGCAGCACCCCGATACCGCCGAGCATCACACCGTCGTCGTACGGATGACGCGCGACCGCGTCGACCGAGGAACCGGGATAGGTGAAGTCGAACTGGTCCGGTTCACCACCACGGTGGATCGCCGACGCCACGCCAACGAGGTTGCGCGCCGTGACCCCTGGCCATCCGTGCAGCAATTCTCGCCACTGCACGGGCACCGCGGATGCCCCGTACGCCGCGCCGAGCAGTCCTCCCGCGATCGCGGCGACGGTGTCGGTGTCGTGGCCCGCCCGCACCGCGGCGTCGAGCGACAGCCGGAGATGATCAGCGTGAAACACCCCCGACGCCGGGTCGTCGACGGGCACGGGCGTGGTGCTGATCGCCGACCACGCCGCCTGCAGCGCGGCCACCACCCAGCCGTTGTGCGCGAACGACGACGGGCGTCCTGCCTCGGCCGCATCCAGCCGCTCCTGCCACACCTTGCGGCGGCTCCAGTCGATGTGGCGCAACCCGATTCGGACGTCGATCTGCGCGGTGAGCACTGCGTGCCGGATTGCGCAGCACCACAGCACGCACGCATCGCCGGCGTCGGGATCGAAATGGGTGAGCTCGCTCAAAGCCCGTGCCGCCTCGACCATCGCGTCCTCGTCGTCGAGGTAGGCGAGCGCCACCGGCGCGGTCCGCATCAGCGAACCGTTGCCCGCTGTGCGACCGGTGCGCGCGTGCAGTCTGGCTGCTGCTTCACGGGCGCGCGCTGCTGTGACGACACCCTCCTGCGCGGCGGCGGTGAGCACCGAGCGGGTCTGAACACCCACGTCCTTCGCCCGCCGCGACCATTCGTGCCAGCGCGCGACGACCGCGTCCTGGGCATCCTGCGTACGCAGGTCGGCACCGGTCGCGGCCACCTCGGCGACGGCGATCGCCATCGAGGTGTCGTCGGTCCACTCGCCGCGCTCCCAGATACCACCCCCGACCATCGCGACCTCGAGTTCGGGGCCACGCGGCGAGCCGAACTCGTACGGCGCGCCGAGCGCGTCACCGGCCGCGGTGGCCAGCAGGACACCCTCGATGCGGTCATGCAAAGACGTCATGACATCCCCCTCTACCCCGTTAGCGCATATTTGCGCTAATTACTTCTCACTGTACGCCGAGGTTCCGACAATGACTACACACCGTCCCGAGATGGCGGCGGGCAGAGGCTACGGATCACCCGAATGTTGTCGATGGGGGCACAGTCGTCAGCCCAGGGCGCGCGCATCCTGGAGATCTTTCTGGACCGAATGGTGTGGACCGCCGCCACGCAAAGCGCACTCGCGAGCGAGTACCTGTTGGACAAGCGTTATTCGAGCGGACTGTCCGATCCAGACGCTGCACTCCGGGACCTCGTGATCGCGATGACCGAAAAGGCAAGTGCCGAAGCGAAGTCGAGCAGCGGATGGACGCGAGTTGCCGACTGCTTGCGCAGCCTCGGAGCCGACGATGCGCTGATCACTGGCGTCGACTCGGATCGGTCGCACAGAAGTTGATCGTCGCCGGAGTCGGCCTACGGCAGTGGCAGCGGATACTCCGGGCCGATCAGCCGAGCGAAGGCGTCCCGCGAGGCACGTGGGCCAGGCGGAAGCTCCTGCTGCCATACCCGCAGAGGAACGTCGGCCTGCGGATCGAAGTGGCCCGCCAGCCGGCGGTACTCGTGCTTGCGCCATTTCAGTAGACGGCCGATACCGTCCGCGAAGTCTGTCAACCGCTCGATCTGCCGCTGTTGGACTTCCGGCGGGGCACCGGCCCGCACCCCGAACCCGTTCATCACGCTGTGCCGGCCCAGGGCGAAGGGACGAAAACCCCACGCGGCCTCCACCGCGGAGTTGACGGCCCGGCAGTCCTGGCACGCCAGCCACGACCAGCGTGAACGGCCGCCGGCCGTTGCCCGGAGGCAGATGATGCACAGGTCGCGTTCCCGCGAGACGTCGGCGTCTCCCCAGACAACTGGGTGGTTCTCATGTCGGCAGGACTGCCACCGCACCCCTCGGTCCGAAGGTGATCGTGTGGGCAGCTGAACCGGTCCGCGCAGCCCGCCGCACGGAATGTGCACGGACAGTTCGGTAATACGTTCGCGCAGAGCCGCATCGGCGGCGCTCACCTTTCGCTGGTACATCGTTCGCCGTTTCTCGCGACGCCGCACTCGGGCGTCCACCGCTTGCACGCAGGGCGTGCCCGCTCTTCCCCTGGGGCACCGTGCGGTGGTCGCGCGGTTGCCGGGACGACGGGCCAGGTACCCGAACAGTCGTCCGCTCGTGAGCTGAAGTCAGACTAAACCAACGCACCGACAAGATGGCGTACTGTCCTCAACCGCCGAGCGCCCTCCGTGCCAACGCGGCCGCTATCGGACTGACGATGTCACGCCGACGCCAGGTGGCGGGCTGATCGGTGACGTTGATCAGAACCTCGTATGCGGGGAGGTCGCGCACGACGGATCCGGTGACGGGAGTTCCGTTCGCGTGGCGCCACCCGAGTTCGGTGAGGATCGCGGCGATTGTGCTCAGCGGAAGTTGCTTATCCGGGGACGCCGCGGCGTAGGCGAGCATCACCAGGCTGGCCTGCACCTGGAACCTGTCGCCGGGCTTGGGGTTCGACCGACTGGCCAGGTGCTCCCATAACGCGTTGACATCGCGCTGGGCGGCTCGGCCGGCTTTCGTGAGCACCAGTGTGCCCTTGACCTTGCGGAGCAGTCCCAGATCCTGCACTGCCTCGCGGAATTGCAGCAGCGGGTAACAGTGCGCCTCGCGGTTCTTCGCTCCGATCCAATCCGCCATCACCGGAACCACTTTCGACGCCTCCACCACGTCTGCCGGTTTGAGGTAGCCCGCCCCGGTCAGCGGGATGCCGCCGTCTGCCGCCCGATCCAAGAACCACTGGAAGCCGCGCAGGTGGCCGACCAGATCCGCCGCCTCAAGCGAGATGGGTTCCCCGGTCAGCGCGAGCGCCGCCTGAGACAGGCTGTCGCCATGCGCGGTGTAGGCGAGCTGGTGAACCAGGTCGACCAGACGCGGGTCGACCTTCGCGTCGCGCAACACGAAGTACGGGCCGCGCAGCGCGTCGTTGATCCGATCCTGCTCGAAACGGGCGGGGTCGGGAAGCACCTCGGCGAGGCCTACCGCGTCGACCAGGTGCCCGCAGTCCTCCGGCGGGGCGGCCCGTTCACCGCCGACGACCAGCGCCACCGCGTACTCACCCTCGGCGGGCAGCACCTGCTCCAGGTGCAGCGTCAGCTCCCAGTTGTCGCCGTAGTCGTAGAGGTAGTGCAGCGCATCGCCAGGAGTAGTGAGGGTTTCGTCCAGACGGGTCTCGGCGGCAGGAACGCCGTCGTCCTCGAAGTCGGCCTCCTCGACGTCGTACGGGCACAGAAACAGTTGGCTGTCTCGGTCGAAGGCCCCGCCGCCGAGCGAGAAGCGGTGCAGATGGGAGTCGGTCCAGTCGAACGCCACCTGCAGGACCTGATGTACCACGTCCAACGTCAGATCCGAGCGAAAATCGATACACCGCCAGATCGGCGGATCGGCGTCGTCGATGTCCACCCTGACCCGGTACACGACGACATCACGTCGCCGCGGGTGCCGCAGATCGGGCCGCGACTCCAGGTCGGTCACCACACGCAGGTGCGAGCGGGTCGTCATCGGACCCGCATCGCAAGGCTCGCCGTGTTCATCCTGATCACTGTAGAGCCGTGCCGGTCGCGGGTGAATGTGCTCGTCGGGCACCATGACGCTATGCCGTTATCGGAGGCGATGCTGCTCAATGTGGCCGGCGAACGGGTCTTTGCCCGCGGTGGAGACTACGTCCGCTATGTCCGTGGTCTGCGGGTCGCCACCGACAAGGCACATGCGTCGGTCCAGGCCAAGAGTGTCTACACCGTCGAACTGGACTGGTCAGGTCCACTACCCGCCGGCTCCTGTACCTGCCTTCATCACGCCGACGGTCACTTCTGCAAGCATCTGGTCGCGGTCGGGCTCGCGGCGATCGCCCGCGGCGAAGGCAGCTTCGACATCACACCCGAATCTGCGGTGCGGGCAGCGGTGGACGCGATGGACGTCCATGAGCTCCGCGACCTCGTCATGACGCTCGCACGGCGTGACGGCGAAGTTCGCCGCATGCTGGAGGTACGTGCGACGGCTGAGTCCGGGGACGACGCCGCCGCCAAAGCCGACTTCGAGGACTACGTGCGAAATGCATTGCAATCCTACGGCTTCACCGACTATCGGGAATCCTTCGTGGCGGCCGAAACGGCGGGTCGGGTGCTCGACGAGCTGGAGAATCACCTCAACGATGGGGCCGCCGAGATCGTGCGGCCGGCCCTGTTGTCTGCGTTGACGCTGCTGCGCTCGATCACCGAGCATGCCGACGACTCGTCCGGAGCCATCGGGGGTGAATGCCAGCGGGCTGCCGAGCTGTACGCGCGGGCCTGTCGGGAGGGTGCGCCCGATCCGGTGGACCTCGCACTCTGGCTGGTGAAGTTCCGTGCGGACTCGCCAGGTTGGCCGGATGTGGCGTTGGCGGACTTTGTCGACGCGTTCGACGACCACGCGCTCGCTGCCTACCGTCGGGCGGTATCCGAACTCGACCACGAACTCGCAGAAGGCGATCGCTGGAGTCGCTTCCACGTCGACACCATGCTGCTGGAGCTCGCCGACCACGACGGCGACGTCGATCGGGCGGTCCAGCTGCTGAACGAGCGCGAACACCCTCAGTACGGGGCGATCATCGCCCGGTTGCGGGCAGCCGGGCGTGACGAAGAGATTCTCACGTGGATCGATCGCGCCGTGGCGGAGGGGCGCGTCAGCGGGCAGGGTGGCGGCACCGCGTACTGGCTCAGTCCCGTCGACGTCGCGCGAACCTACCAAGCACACGGCCGCGTCGTGGACGCGATCGGCGTCTTGCGCACCGACTTCGTCAGGCAGCCCTCGGTTCGTTCCTATCAGGCGCTGTGCGGCTTCGCCGCAGGCATCAAAAGCGCTGACACTGAACGCGAATGGGCGTTCGATCATGCGCGGCAGCTGGCGTCGGACCGTCCGGGTGGCGGTGCGGTTCTGGTTCTACTGTTGTTGAGCGAAGGTGACCTCGACGCGGCCTGGGAGGCCGCCGACCGGTATGGCCCCGGCGGGGCGTGGAAGGAGCTCGCCGACCGCGGCGCCGAGGCGCGGCCGGTGGCCGCTGCCGAGCTGTATCGGCCCCAACTCGAGGAGGATCTTCGATACGCCAACACCAGGCTCTATCCCGGTATCGCCGCGACCTTGGTGACCATGGCCGAGCTCTACGAACGTGGCGGGCGCAGCGACGATTTCGCGGTTCTCCTGGCGCAGATCCGCCAGGACTACGGTCGGCGACCGTCGCTGATGAAGGCGCTCAAGGCAAAAGGCCTCTGATGGCCAGATGTGCGGGACGGGTCCTCCGTCACCCGCCTGGCCAACGGTTGGCGAGCGGGGCCGGTGTCCAGTCGGGCCACAAGACCGAACCCACTGCGATGCCGGCAGTGAGCTGAGCGACGATGCGTGGACCCCGGATCGCGCTGTTGTCGTAGAACGTTGCCTCGTCCGCACGGTCGGCCGCGGTGGCGACCAGATCCCAGAGCCGTTGATAGCGCTGCCGGATCTTGGATTCGGGGACGTCATGGCCACCGGCCCGCACGCGATGTCGGACACGTTGCACGGCAAGGTCTTCCGGGATCAACACCGCGTGCAAGACGATCGTGTAGTCCGCGGCGTGGGCGATGTCGAGAAGTTCCAGTTTCGAGGGGTGGGAGAACACGGTCTCGGCGATGAAGGACTCGCCGAGTTCGATGAGCCGTGCGCGAGTGTTGGCGGCAATCCGCGCTGCCTCGTAGCTGTGCCCGGCGGGATCGTCGGGCCAGCGTCGCTTGGCGATCTCATCGGCGTTCACGAAGAAGCTGCGCGGCAGCAGCGGCGCGAGGGTCAGCTCGATGAACGTGGATTTGCCCGCGCCGTTGGATCCGACGACGAGGTCGAGGCGCTTCACGGTGCCGACGTCATGGCCGCAGCGAGAAGTTGCCTCACACGCCGCGGCCCAGCCGTACCGAACTGCCGTCCGGTGCGTACTGAACGATCTCGCCATCCTCGTCGAGCGCCACCGTGGTGACTCCTCGCGCGGCCAATACCGCGCCGTAATCGGCGCTCACGAGCCGTTCCTGGATCGCCGCGGAGATCTCGGCGTTGAAGACGACACCTTCCTCGTCGGTCAGATCCCGGAGGGGAACATCGCCGGCAAGGGCAGCTTCGACCTTGCGGCGCGCCACGCTGTGCTGAGTGGAGACCGCGCGTCCGACCCGCGCCCAGTGGTCCAGCTGCTGTTTCGCCGACCTGCTCTGACGTGCGCCTTCGGCGGCGGCGCTGTCCATCAGATCCGCGGCGACCCTGGTCACACGGTCGGCCGTGTTGGACATGGAACCCTCCGCTGTAGCAATGTGATACACCTGCAGCAGAATGCTACACCCTGGCCCGGCTGGCCGAGGCTAACCCGATCTCAGCGCCGCCGGTAGCCGCATGTGCCGACAATGTGTCGTAGGCGCCGTTTAGCCTTGGCAGAAAGCGCCGTCAGGGGGCGGCGCCGTAGGGCGGGGTGGGGACCTATGGCCAGGTATGAAGCTGACTGTCTGAGGTGTGTCGAGGAACGACGAGTCACCGAAGGCACGGTGATCTGCTGATGAGCAAGAAAGGCTCGTCGGACGGCTCGAGCGTCGTCGGCGGCTTCATCTTCGTCGTGATCGTCCTCATCGCGATGGTCCCGAAGCCGGTCTGGATCACCCTGGGTATCGTCGCCGCGGCGGTGCTCGTGACCTGGATCGTCTATCGCATCGTCGTGGCAGTGGAGGCACACCGCGCCGCCGAAGAAGAACGTGAACGCGTCGAACGCGCACAGCAGGCTGCCGCTCAGAAACGTGAGCGTGAAGAACGCGCGCGCAAGGCAAAGCAACGGCGCATCGACACCCTCGGCAAACAGAACGCAGCACGCGTGGAATCCACATTGAGCGCGGTCCAAAGGGTCAAGGCGTCCGAAGCAGCCCGCACGGGATGGCTCGGTGAGGTCGACTTCAGCGCCGACATCAAGAGCATCACGGAGAACTTCGAGAAAGCACACGCACTCCGGGCGGTGACGAGCAAGCTTTCGGCCCTGGACAAGCCCAACGCCGATGACAAGAAGATCTTGGACGAGGCGAAGACAGCGATAGCGGCCCTCGAAGGCGCCGCGATCGAGCGAGTAACACTGATCGAGAAGTGCGCCACCGAAGCGCAACTCATCGACAAAACGCTTCGGACGGAACGAGACGATGCGCGTATTGCCGCACAGCGCGCCGAGCTGCACGGAAAGTTGAGCGGAATGCTGTACGGCATCGAGGCGGCACCTCCCGCCGCTCCGAGCGATTCAGCGGCGGCCGCAGTAATGGCGCGGGTGCAGGCATACCGGGAGATCAAGAGCCAGATCGAACGGGCCCGAGAGGACGGATGAGCGCGCGAGAGCGCCGCCAATCGACGCTTCGCCGACCGTGAATTGTCATACCCCACTGAGATAATGGCTTGTGTCGCAAACGATCCACCACCGCCTCCACGTCCTGGAAGCCGCCGACTGGAAGGCCGGCGTCATCACGATCCTGGAGTCGGACTCGCCCTACCTGCCGTGGCGGTACGCCTTTGGTGAAGCCCGCCCGGGCGACTACGCGATGCTTGTGCTCGGCACCGACCCGGTCTCCGTCCTCACTGTGCTGGCCCGCATCGGCGACGACGGCGGCCTCGACACCGCCTTGCTGGACACGCGCCGGCATCGCGCCGACGTGGTCGACCTGGTCACCCTGGCGATGCTGCTCGACCTCGACGACGCCTTCACGACCTGGCGACTCGACGGCGCCGCCGCCGAACGGGTAATCCTTGCGTTGCACGAAAGCCCGGTCCACGGCCGACCCCGGAATCGGTGGGGCCACTCCTCGATGGTGGCGGCACGGAACCTGTTGGCCTTCAACGGGTACTGCCACGCCTGCGGAGACCCGATCGACCTGCGCGGCGACGACGCCCGCGACAACATTCATGTCCACACTGCGGATCCGCTACTGCGCCCCGATCCGCCCTCGCCGTTTCGCGCCCCGGACGGTCCCGGCCGTCGACGACCCCACATGTCGTTGACCCGCGAGTCGGCCACCGACTGGCCGGCCCTGCTGTGCCGCTTCTGCCATCACGGCATGCGCGACGGCGGGTTCACCTCATTCGTCGCATTCCAGTTCGCCCAACACCCAGAATGCCCGCAGTGCGGGGGCGGACGCACCCAGCACATCGGGTACGGCATGCCCAACGACCCCGAGGAATGGGGGCCCTGGTCTTACTTGGGTGGTTGTTGCCTGAAGGACGAGAAGTGGCACTGCACCTATTGCGGACACCGGTGGTGATCGCACCCGTTCGTGCCCTGCGAAGGCCAGGGTGGTCAGCACGCCGCACCGATGAATGGGATTAGATTGGTACCATAATCCCATGGAAGCTGTCATCGACTCGGGCGGTCGCATCGTCCTGCCCAAGCAACTACGAGATGCGTTGGGCTTAGTGCCTGGTTCGAAGGTTGACATCTCTGCTTACGGTGGCGGTCTGCAGGTGCTACCTGGTGGTCGGACCGCCCGGGTGGAGCGGGATGAGGACGGACGCCTGGTTGCCCGCGCGGAGACCGCTGTCACCGACGAGATGATGTTCTCCATCATCGATTCCGGTCGGCGGTGACGACCGCGTCCGTCGCGGCAGTCGATACGAGCGTCGCGGTGCCACTGCTCGTCGCTTCGCATCAGAACCACGGCCCGGTCGCGAGGTGGGCGAAGGGGCGGGTACTCGGACTCAGCGGGCATGCGCTGGCCGAGACGTATGCGGTTCTCACGCGACTGCCCGGTGATGCCCGTGTCGCACCCGCCGACGCCGCGATGCTGATCGACGAGAATTTCGCCGAGTCGTTCCCGCTCGGAGTTCGTGCTGCACGCGCCGCTCATCGCGAGTTCGCTCGACTGGGTATCGCCGGTGGCGCTACCTACGACGCATTGGTGGCGGTCGCAGCGCGCGAACGTGGCGCCGTCTTGTTCACCCGCGACGCACGTGCGCGGTGGACCTATGAAGCACTCGGTGTCCGCACCGCGATTTTGGCCGACGACCTGCACTCCTGATCAATCCGCATTCTCGCGCTCGATTTCCCGAACACCTCAAGCCGCCACCTCGAAGCCGGTAAGCATGATCCCTGTGCGCGCAGGTACATATGTGGGTCGGGTCGGCGGTCTCGCGGTCGCACTGGGAATCGGTGCCGCTGTCCTGGTCGGGGCAGGTGCGTCCGCGGCCGACGACGACACCGGGTCGTCGCAGTCCGAGACGTCCCAGTCCTTGAAGTCCGCGACCCAAGACTCGGACCCGGCACCAACCGGCAATACCGCCGACGATTCGTCCGAGGAAGCCTCAGAGGCAGACTCCACCGCCGCGTCATCTGATGATGACACCGCTGCCGAGGAAACCACCGAGGAGGACACCGTCGTCGACGACTCCGACGCTGAGCTGGTCACCGAAGATGATGCGGCAGAGCAGGATCCGGACGAACCGAAGCCCTCCAAGGTCACCACCGCGCGGCTCACCCGCACCACGGCCGTCGCCGAGGACACCGACCCCGAAGTCCCTGCCGCCCCCGCGGTCACCTCACTGCTCACCTCTGTCGCCGCCGCGGGCCGAGAGGCCACCCAGGAACCGTCCAGTGACCAGGCCGCCACCGCCGACGCCTCGCAGTACGAGATCCCGACCGACGTCGTCGTCACCGAATGGACCCCGCCGCTGGAATGGCTCCAGCAGATCCCGCTGTTCGGCCGCTTCGTGATGACCCCACTGGTCGGTCTGCTGCACAACATCCCGCTCATCGGCGACGTCCTTCACCCCGTGTTCGGCTTCCCGATCGACCATGACGCCCCACCCGGAACACCGCGGGCGCGCAGCTTCCGCGTCACCTCCTTCGACGGCACCCGCATCTTCGTCAACTTCATGCCCGCCAAGGGACTACAGGCCGGCGAGAGCGCGCCGACCATCCTCAACGGCCCCGGGGTGTCGCTGCCCGGATCCACCACGCTCGAACTCGACGTCGACAGCCTGCTGCCCGACGACGTCATCGGCATCGGCGCGCACGCACCGCAGGCTACAACGTCGTCACCTGGGACCCGCGCGGCGAATGGCGCTCCGAAGGCCGGATGCAACTGCAGTCCCCGGACTTCGAGGGCCGCGACGTCTCGCACATCATCAGCTACCTCGCCACCCTCGACGAGGTGCAGACCGTCGGCGGCGACCCGAAGATCGGCATGGTCGGCGCCTCCTACGGCGGTGGCATCCAATTGTCCACCGCGACAATCGATCACCGTATCGATGCGATCGTTCCGACCATCGCGTGGAACAGCCTGGCCCACTCCCTGTTCCCGAACGGCGCGGTCCGCAACGGGTGGGGGACCATCCTGAGCACGGCGCTGATCCTGACCTTGTCGCGGCCCAACGAGCGGGTGCTGCCGGCCACCATCGCCGGCGTACTGACCGGCAAGGTGCAGCAGTCCGACCTCGACATGTTCGAATCGCTGAACTTCGCCGACCGTCTCGCCAACATCACCGCGCCGACCCTGCTCGTCCAGGGCACCGTCGACACGCTGCTGCCGCTGTCGCAGGCCGACCTGAACGCCCGGGCGCTCCTCGCGGCCGGCACCACGACGAAGGTGGTCTGGTACTGCGGCGGCCACGGCGCCTGCCTGAGCAGCGTCAACAACGGCGACCTCGTCGTCGACCGCACTTTGGACTGGCTCGACCGCCACGTCAAGGGCGAGGACATCGACACCGGCGCCCAGTTCGAGTGGGTCGACCAGCACGGCGACTGGTACTCCTCGGACACCTACCCGGCGGCGCAGGACCCGACGCCGATCACCGCGCAGCGCTCCGAGGACCAGTCGATGCTGTACTTCCCGTTCGTCGGCGGCTCGGGGCCCAACCCGTCGATCATCACCCGCGGTCTGATCGCCACGCTGCTCGGCCTGCCGTCCGGGGCGCCCGCCGTCAACGCGGTGAACCTGACGGTGACCGCGCCCGACGACGCCGAGACCACGCACGTCGTCGGCGCCCCGGAGGTGACGCTGACCTATTCGGGCACCGGCACCGCCAAGCACGTCTGGGCGCAGATCGTCGACGACGAGACCGGACTCGTGCTCGGCAATCACACCACGCCCATTCCCGTCCAGCTCGACGGGCAGACCCACACCGTGACCGTCCCGCTGGAGCAGGTCGCGCACACGCTCGCGCCGGGGCAGACGCTGACGGTGCAGATCGTGACATCGTCCTTCGCTTTCCTGAACTTCTACTCCGGGGGCGCGATCACCATCGACGAGCTCAGCGTGCGACTGCCGACGCTGGCGGCCGGCGAGGCGTCGCAGACCGTCGCGGCGTAGAACGGGGCTCCCGGTTTCGGGAGCAGGGACGCGGGGTAACTGACGTCGGTGTTGCGGCGGGACCTGGTCACCAGGACATGAGTTTCAAGGGCGCGGTCAACCGGGCCACCGGTAGCCGCACCGTGGAATGGATCGCGCGCGCCGGCTACCCCGTCAACGGTCTGCTGCATCTGCTGATCGCCTACATCATCGCGAGGATCGCGTTCGGCTTCGCCGGCGAAGCCGACCAGACCGGCGCGCTGGCCACCCTCGCCGAGCAGCGGGGCGGAGCGACGTCGCTGTGGGTCGTCGCTCTCGGACTCGTCGCACTCGCGATGTGGCGGCTCGCCGAGACGGTGGTGGGTCTGCATCCCGGCGAGCACAGCTACGCCCACTTGCGCGACGCTCCACTCATCAACCGGCTCAAGGCCTTCGGGCTGGCACTGGTGTATCTGGCGCTGGCGTTCACCGCCGCGCAGTTCGCGCTCGGCGTGGGGAGAAAGGGCACCGAGCGGGCCGAGGGTCTGAGCGCCCGATTGATGCAGACCGGCGAGGGCAAGGCCGTCCTGGTGGCCATCGGCCTCGCCATCGGCGCGTTCGGCGCCTACTTCGTCTACAAGGGTGCGTGGCGGAAGTTCTACGGCGACCTCACGGTGCCGGGTGGACGGCTGCTCACCGTCCTCGGTGTGTGTGGACACGTCGCCGAGGGCGTGGTGCTGATCGCGGCCGGACTGTCGGTGATCGGCGCGTCGTTCCTGCGTGACCCGAGCCGGGCCACCGGTCTGGACGCCGCCGTCGAGGCGGTCGGGAGGGCGCAGTTCGGGCAGGTACTGCTGCTCGTGGCGGCGGCGGGGTTCGCCGCCTACGGGCTCTACCAGTTCGCGTTGACGCGGTACTCGCGGATGTGAGTGCGGGGTCACCCCATTCGCAGCGCCTCGACTGGTTGTCCGGTGGTGCCGGCAATCAGGTCGAAGTCCTTGTCGAGGTGGAGGACGGTCAATCCGGCCTGCTCTGCTGTGGCGGCGACGAGTAGGTCGGGAATCGATGGTGCGCGGTGCTTGCCGCGGTCGGCGAGGGTGAGTTGTACTTCCCGGGCGCGATCTTCGACGGTCGGTGTCATGTACTCGATGGGCATGAGTGTCAACGGCGGCGAAGCGACCTCGGAACGTGCCTGCTCCGCTGTGCGAAACGAATAGCCGATCTCAAGACGCGTGACCGTGCTGATGCGCACCAGCCCGCGGTCGATGCGCTCCATCCAGAGTTCGACGTCAGGTGACACAGCGAGCCGCGTGTATGCCGACTTGTCGATCAGCCATGGCCTCAGTGCCACGCGCCGTCCATCGCCTCGGGGTCGTCGAGGTCGGAGGCCGCAGCCGACGCGCGACGCAAATCGTCGATCGTCAACCGACCGCCGGAGTCGCTGCGCGGACGTTCGGCCTCGAAGCGCCGCCGGAGGTACTCCTGTCGCGATAAGCCCTGCGCCGCTGCGGCGGCATCGATATGCGCCACCGCTGCCTCCGACAGCCCTCGGATCAACACGTCAGCCATCCTATTGACCTCCTGATATCACAGATATCGTACGCCGTGACAGGAGTGGCCGGGAGCGGCAATCGCCCGGATGGCGCACTGGGCCGAGCTCACTCCGGGTGAGCGTCGCGCCATGCCTGCCAGACCTCAGGGCGCAGCCGGCCGCGACCGGGAACCGGTAACCCTGCGGAGCGGGCCCAGGCGCGCACGTCGGCGGTGCTTGGGCTGTCCGTCGGAGCCTGCACGGCGACGTCGATGCGTACCGGCGAAATACGCTGCAGCGCAGCAGCTTCAGTGACCGCCCAGGCATGGGCGGCGGCCAGGAAGCGGTAGGTCCACTCTTCGGCCAGGGGGCGGGTCTCGCAGAACACGATCGGTACGCTGTGCCACCGGACCTGCAATTCGGCCAGCCCGTCGGCGACCACGGCGGGACGGACCCGGTCGAGTTTGAACAGTTGCGAGTAGCGGTCCTCGACAACGATCGCCGCCCGCGGCAGTGCCGCCAGATCGGCGACCTGATAGCGCAGCCGGCCGGTGGTCAGGCTGGTCACCAGATCGGCCAGGGATTTGCGTTCGACGCTGGCGACCAGCGCACCGTCGACCTCCAGGCCGTAATCACCGCACGGCAGGGGCCTGGGCACGGTGATGCTCTGCTGGGTGGCGAACCGGTAGGCGTACCGCTCGTGGGTGTCGACGAGGATGTGCAACTGCTCCAGGCCTTGAGCGCGCGCGGTGGGCGTGCGCACATTCGGGCGGGCCTGCTTACGGGTGCGCGGTGACTGCCAGAACACCGCGTCGCGGCCCCGTGCGGTGGTGAACACCACTTGGGAGCGGTTCTCGCGGCCCCGCTGGGCGATCACGTCGATCGAGGCGCCCCGGCGTTGGCAGGACCGCAGCGGGATCCGTTCGACGATCTCCGGATCATCGGGCCATTCGTCAAGACCGACCGGGTGGCAGTACAGGGCCTTGACCCGCGGCCAGGTGTCCGACGTGCGAAACAGCAGGTCGCCGCCGGGCTGCGGCAGGCGCATCAAATAGTGCAGCCGGGATCCGTCGTCGGGGTTCCGCGCGATCAGCAACTCCACCACGCCCCGAGTGTGCCCGGTGCGGCGGGGTGTGGCACGCGGTTCCCGACGGCTTTCTGGCGGGCGAGGGGCCTCGCAGCCGCTGCGCTGATCGGCAGCCTTGTCGCTACAGCGGTGGCGGCACGAATTCCGGGCCGATCACGCGGGCGAAGGCATCCCGCGAGGCGCGCGGACCCGGCGGCCACTCCTGCTGCCATAACCGCAGCGGAACATCGGCCTCGGGATCGAATCTGCGTGCCAACCGCGCGAACTCGTCGTTGCGCCATTCCCGCAGCCGGCCGAAACCGTCCGCGAACCACGCCACCCGCTCGATCTGCTGCTGTCGGATATGGCGCGGGGCGCCGCACCGCACGGTGATCCCGTTCATGACGCTGTGCCGGCCTAGGGCGAACGGGCGGATTCCCCAGCCGGTCTCGACTGCTGAGTTGACGGCCCGGCAGTTCTCGCAGGCCAGCCACGACCAGCGCGACCGGCCGCCGGCTGTCGCCCGGAGGCAGATGACGCACAGGTCGCACTCCCGGGAGACGTCGGAGTCCGCCCATCGGACGGGACGCACCTCATCGCTGCAGGACTGCCACCGCACCTCCCCGGGTGCGTAGCGTCGCCCGCGCAGTTGAACGGGCCCGCGCAGCCCGCCGCACGGAATGTGCACGGACAGTTCGGTAATAGGTTGCTCTGACATCGTTCGCCGTTTCTGGCGACGCCGCATTCGGGCGTCCACCGCTTGCACGCACCGCGTGCCCGCTCTTCCCCTGGGGCACCGTGCGGTGGTCGCGCGGTTGCCGGGACGACGGGCCAGGTACCCGAACAGTCGTCCGCTCGTGAGCTGAAGCCAGAGTAATCCCGTGCTCCGACACGTTCGTCACTCACGCGACACCATCGACGCGCGGACCCCGAACGTCATCGCCAGATCCCACGGTGGGACACCCCACGTCGACGTCGACAGGGCCCCGCGGTCTGGGGTGCTCCTGCAATACCGATGCGGGTATACCCGCCCCAGGCTGCACCGACTCGCTCAGCAAAGGGGCGCACGCGAGCGACCGAGGGCCTTGGAGACGCCTGTAGCCAGGTCGCGGCCCGGCACCGTCGAGGACGAATCGGTACCCTGGCGAAGTGCGCTGTATGCCGTCGAGGGCAGGCAGCTCCATCGATGTGTTAAGGAACGAATGCCATGCGCGCCGACCGAGCGCAACCAAAGGTCATCACGGCGACCGCACCCGCCGGGCCGGCACGTCCCCGTCGCCGGCGGCTTCTGTGGACCCTGATCGCCGCGCCGTTCGCGCTGCTGGCCGTCGCCTACATCGGTGATCTGCTGTACAGCAAAGACCGGGTCGTCCGAGGCGTTACGGCCGCCGGTGTCCCGATCGGCGGGCTCACCCTGACCGACGCCGAGGACCGCCTGCGCGCTGAGGTCAGCCCGCGCGCGACGCGTCCGATCCCCGTCACCGCCGGTCCGGCCCGCGACGAGATCGATCCGGCATCAGCCGGTCTGACCGTCGACTGGCGCGCGACCGTCGAACAATCCGGCGCCCAACCGGTGAACCCGATCACCCGGCTCACGTCACTGTTCGAGACCCGCGAGATCGGCGTCGTCTCCACCGCCGACGACGACGCGCTCACCGCCGCCCTCGACCGACTCGACGAGACCATCGCGAAGGATCCGGTCGAAGGAACCGTGCGGTTCGACGGGCGCGAACCCGTCGCGGTCGACCCCGAGAACGGACTCCGCCTCGACGTCGACACCTCCGCAGACCTGCTCAAACGCGACTGGGCCACCGGCCGCACCATCGACCTGCCGATCGTCGAACCCGAGCCCGCCACAACGGCGTCCGACGTCCAGGAGGCCATCGACGACGTCGCCGCCCCGGCGGTCTCGGCACCGCTGGTCATCACCGGCGACGACGACACCCGCGCGACCGTCGACGAGGACGTCATCGCCGCGGCCATGACCTTCGACGTCGAGGACGGCGACATCCTGGCCACCGTCGACGAGAACGTCATCGTCGACGCCGCACGGCCCCAACTCGCCGACTCCGAGACACCGCGGCGCGACGCCACCCTCGACTTCGCCGTGTCCCCGCCGGCGAAGGTGCCGTCCGAAGACGGCCGTCGCATCGACTACGGCGAGACCCTCAACGACGTCATGGATGTGCTCACCAGCACCGACGACCGTGAGATCGCGGCGGTCTACGTCGACGACGCCGCGACGTTCACCACCGAGGACATCGCGAAGCTCGGCCCTGTCGAGGTCATCGGCGAGTTCCAGACCTCCGGATTCTCCGGTGCCTCCGGACGCAACATCAAACGTGCCGCCGAGGCGATCGACGGCATCGTCGTCGCGCCGGGGGAGACGTTCAGCCTCAACGGCGCCACCAACCCGCGCACCGCGGCCAACGGATACGTCGAGTCCGGCATCATCCTCAACGGCCGCCCGGACACCGGCGTCGGCGGTGGGGTGTCCCAGGTCGCCACCACCCTGTTCAACGCCGCGTACTTCGCGGGCATGGATCTCGTCGAGCACCAGGAGCACAGCTACTACATCAGCCGCTATCCGGCAGGCCGCGAGGCCACCGTGTTCGGCGACGAGATCGACGTGAAATTCCGCAACGACGGGCCGACGCCGGTGCAGATCCAGACCACATGGACGTCGTCGGCGATCACCGTGCAGCTGGTGGGGATCAAACGCTACGAGGTGTCCTCGGCACAGAGTCCCCGCTCGAAGCCGACCAGCCCCCGCACCATCACGATCCCCGCCGGTGAATCCTGCAGCGCCAGCGGCGGCGCGCCCGGTTTCACCATCACCGACACCCGCACGCTGCGCGACATCGTCACCGGGGACATCCGCACCGAATCCCACACCGTGCGCTACGACCCGATCCCCAAGGTGGTGTGCGGGGGCTGAGTACCCCTCGGGTGGCCGTCAACAAATGATGACGCAAGAAAAAGAAGACACCCCATGTTCTCCGGCGTTCCACTGAGCGCGCGACGCCCGTTTCGCTGCCAGACCGACCGTGCGTAAGGTTCCCGCCATGCCATCTGCGGGACCGCTGTCCGGAGTGAAAGTCGTCGACCTGACCGCCGTCGTCGCGGGGCCGTACTGCACCCAGATCATGGCCGACATGGGCGCCGACGTCGTCAAAGTCGAGGCGCCACAGGGGGATAACGCCCGCTACATCTCCGTCGGGCCGGAACCTGGCCTGAGTGGCGTGTTCACCAACGTCAACCGCGGCAAGCGCAGCGTCGTGCTCGACCTGCAGACCGACGCCGGAAAGGACGCCCTGCGTACGCTTGTCGCGCGCGCCGACGTGTTCATCCATTCGATGCGCGCCGCTGCGATCGCCAAGCTCGGCTTCGACTACGCGGCGGTCGCCGACCTCAACCCGTCGATCGTCTACACCAACTGTTACGGCTACGGCCGCACCGGACCCTATGCCGCCCGGCCCGCCTACGACGACACCATCCAGGCCGAGTGCGGACTGGCCGCGGTGCAGGAAGAGCTCACGGGCACAGCGGGTTACGTCGGTTCGATCATGGCCGACAAGATCTGCGGGCTGACCGCGGTGAACGCGACCATGATGGCGCTGTTCCACCGCGAGCGCACCGGCGAGGGCCAGGAGGTCGAAGTGCCGATGTTCGAGACCATGGCGGCGTTCATGTTGGTCGAACACGCCAACGGCGCCATGTTCGACCCGCCCCTGGGCCCTGCGCTGTACCCCCGCACCGTCGCGCGCAACCGCCGGCCCTACCAGACCAGCGACGGGCACCTCGCCGCGCTGATCTACAACGACAAGCAGTGGCAGGCGTTCATCGACGCGGTGAAGCCCGCCTGGGCCACCGACCGGTACGCGACCATGGCGGGCCGCGCCGCCGACATCGACACCGTCTACGGCCTGATCGGCGACGCACTGCGCGAGCGGACCACCGCCGAGTGGCTGGCGCTGTTCGACGAACTCGGCATCCCGGCCTCACCGCTGCGCAGCACCGGCGACCTGTTCACCGATCCGCACCTCGACGCGGTCGGATTCTTCGAGACCGTGCAGACCGGGCACGGCCCGGTGCGCTTTCCCGGTGTGCCCACCGGCTTTTCGCGCACACCCGGTCGGGTCCGCGGCGGCGCGCCCCGGCTCGGGGAGCACACCGCCGAAGTCCTCGCGGACTGGGGGCAGGAGCCGGTCAAGTAGGTCGGCTCACACGGGCGGGCAGTACGTCATGTTCGCGAGCACGACGTAGTCCGCGGCGGCTTCCCAGTCGAGGTCGGGATTGTCGCCCAACACGAAGCCGACGACCTGAGTGGGCGAGGTGCCGCGATCAAGTTCGCGGCACACGGCGTAGGCGTCATAGATCGTCGCGTACGGGTTGGAACTGGTGATTCCCACCTTCTGCAGCCGGTCGAGGAACACGGCATCCTCCGGCGAAGCCGAGGCGGGTGCGGCGAGTCCGACGGCAGCGACAGCCGCGATCCCCGCGGAGGCGGCACGTCGTGCGAACATCGCTCTGCCTTCCTCGTCGCGGACCTGAGGTCGACGGCCGGTAGCAAACGAACCTGCCGACCGAGGACCCTGCCTGTGCTGGGCATCCTAGCGCCGTCGGCCGACAGTGCCCAACCATGGCCGAGTGACTGACACAGCTAATTTTGCGGACGCAAGTATCCGGGAACGAATTTCGGCGCGGCCGTAACGTCGCGGACCTCGCCGACGACAGTAGTGATTGCAGTGACAATGCGGTTGTCCTGCGCCAGGGGGAATCGGGGATTCTCGGCCCGGTCGCCGTCTTCGTCGCGCTGACGGGGGTTGAGCGTGACGAATGTGGCTGAAGTGGCTGACCGGGCAACTGATGTTCGGTCGCCGGGCCAACGCGGGGTATCCCCGATTCCCTTTGTCGGTGGGCGAGCGCATCATCGTGACATGGGGTCGAAGCGACTGCCGTCAGGCAAATGTCGTGCAGACGCGGGGGAGCGCCGGGATCGCGGCGCGAGTGTTCGGCCGGTGGGGAATGAACGATGAGTGATGGATTCGACGGCGCGCCGATGGTGGTCTGCCCGCAAGGGCACCTCAACGCGTGGCACTACAAATTCTGCGGGCAGTGCGGGTCCCCGATCGGCGCTGTGGCCTTTCCCGACGACGACCCCGTGGAGGTCGAGCGTCGCCCACGACGTCGCGGTCTGCTGATCGGCGGGGCCGTCGCGACGGTCGTGGTGATCGCGGCGGCCGTGGCCGTCACCGTCTTGATGGCAGGGTCGTCCGGCGACGACGTCGCCGTCCCGCAACCCGGGGGTTTCGGTGCGGGGACGGTGGATCCGGCCGGCATGGTGCCCTCCTGCACGACGCCGCCGCTGGTTCAGGCCGAGTCGGTGGACATGACCGGCGACGGGATGACCGTCGACGCCGCGTTCATATCGCGCTGCGCGGGAGGCGACACCGAGGCCGCACCGTCAGCGAGGATCACCGTCGCCGACGGCGAACGGGATATCGCGGCCGGGATCTTCGACTTCTCCGCGGCGCCGCTGACCATGAAGCCGGGCGAGACCGCGCGGCGCACGCTGGTGTTCCCGGCGGGCATGTACTGGCGCACCACCGAGATGTTCTCCGGCGCTCCGCAACTGGTGTTCCACCCCGGTGAACAGGCTGACGCCACCACGGCGACGGTGTCCTCAGGCTCGGACCGGTTGGTCGCCCACGCAGTCGCCGAACCCGAGCACGGCAGCATCGACGGTGTCGCCGAGGCGGTGCTGCGTGAGTTGCGCGATGCCGACTACGGGTATGTGTCCGCATCGATCGCGAACCGATGGGTGCCCCAGATCAGTGCGAAGAAGGCCGGTCTGGTCGTCGACGGGGCGACGATCACCAGCGCCGACGTACTGCGCGATCACTACGACCTGAGGGCGAAGTACAGCGGCGCGCGCCTGGTGTCCTCGGCGCAGTGGAGTACCTTCGACTCGGACGACTTCTGGGTGACGGTGGTGGGGACGCCGAAACTGTCGCCCGCGGAGGCGAATGGGTGGTGCGATGCGAACGGGTTGGGCGTCGACGACTGTTTCGCGAAGTTCGTGAGCACGCTGTTCGGTGTTGAAGGCACCACGGCGTACCGGAAGTAGGTGGGACGGATGGGCTTCTGTGTGTTCTGCGGCGGTGCACTCACCGACGCGATGCGATGCCACTCCTGCGGTGCGGTGAACATCGCGGGCACCTGGCACGAATCCGCCTACTCCGGCGGGACGGGAGGCGGCTGGCAGCCCGACCCGACGGGTCGGCACGAGGGTCGCTACTTCGTCGGTGGCCAACCCACCGACCTCATTCGCGACGGCGGTGTCGAGGCGTTGGACCCGATGGGCAGGCACCAGCTGGAACCGGCCGGCGTTGACCATCTCCCGGTGTCGGCAGGCCGCCGCGGGCGGCGCGGCTGGATCGTGGCCGCCGCGGTGCTGGCCGTGCTGGCGATCGCCGGCGCCGGGGTGGGCGCGTACGCGTACGTCAACCGCGACCGCACGACCGTCGACGACCGCTACCTCGTGGCGCTCGAACAGTCGGGTTTCGCGGGGGAGTTCAACTCCGATGCGAACGCCGTCGCCCACGGCAAGCAGGTGTGCCGGGCGCTGGAGGGCGGCGGCCCGCAGCAGGGAATGCCGGCCGACGAGGTTGCGGTGCAGTACTTCTGCCCGCAGTTCGTCGAGGGCTTCCACGTGCTGGAGACGGCGACCATCACGGGCAGTTTCACGCTCAACGACGAGGATCCGAACCGGTACTCGCCGGCCATCGAGGTCGACGGCTCGTCGTGTGTGGGGGCGGGCGGCTACTCCGACGTCAACCCCGGAACGCCGGTGACGGTGAAGAACGGCAAGGGCGAAATCCTCACCACCACATACCTGGAGGACGGTCGAGGTGGTCGATTCCGGTGCACCTTCGGATTCACCTTCGAGGTGACCGAAGGCCAGGACCGCTACGTCGTCGCGGTCGGACGCCGCGGTGAGCTGAGCTATTCGTTCGACGAATTGCGGGCCGGCGGCGTGTCGTTGGTGCTGGGGTGAGCGGAGCCTGACCGCGGCGGGACCCCGACGTAGTGCTCCGGACGGATCGTCGGTTCACCCGACCAGCGGTACGCCGTCAGCGAGCCGCCCATCACCGCGCTGAAGTCCACGCACGCGGTGTAATCGGTCCAGTCGCCTCCGCGTTCGGGCTCACCGGAGCGCCAGTAGTGGCCGTAGAACACGGGAACCTGTGCGGTGTAGAGGTGCGGTGCACTCACAGCCGACACATCCAGGTCGGGCAGCGGCGGATAGGGCTTGTCGTCGACGGTGGTGTAGTTGCCCGCAACCTCCGACAGCTCGCGCAACGTGCGGGCGTCCCCGTTCCACCACCGCAACCGGGCGCTCTTTCGCGGGTGGCCGCCCTTGTCCTTGAACGGCTGCTGGCCGTGCGCCACCAAGCTGATCTCCGGACCCTTCAACAGCGTCTCCACCGCCGTGTAGAGCGGATCGCCCGGGGTGCTCGCCGCGATGAGATGCCGGACATCCGAAAACGGTGCGCTGGAACCGCATTCACGTTCCACCACCGCGATCGAGTCATCGTGCCAGCATGCGTGGACGATGCGCAGGCCACCGAGATCCAGCCACAATGGCAGGGTGGCGAACCACCGCAGGTAATGACTGCGCTCGGCGCCTCTGACCTGTTCCAGGAACGCCTGATGCTGGTCGGTGTTCTTCGCCGATCGCGGGTCGTCCGGGTCGTCGTGCGCCCGCAGGTACTTGCCGCTGCCGGGCGGCGACTCGGTGTGGTAGGCCAGGGCGTTGAATTCGTGGTTGCCCATCACGGCGTACGCACTGCCGCCGTCCACCATCGCCTTGACCACCTCAAGCGTGCGCACCTGCCCGGCGCCACGGTCGATGAGGTCGCCGACGAACACCGCCCGGCGCTGCGGATGGCGGTACTCGCCGCCTCGGCCGTCCTGTCGATAACCCAAGGTATGCAACAGCTTTTCCAGTTGTTCGGCACATCCGTGGATGTCACCGATGATGTCGTAGCCGCCGTCGGTCATGCGTCTCCCTTCGTTGATGTTCAGCGCGCCGCCGCGTGGGCGAGCTCCGCCAGTGCCGCCGCGTCGAGGCCGGGCCAGCCGTGCAACAGCTCGCGCCATGCCCGGGGTACCGCCGACGCGCCATGGACGGCGCCGAGCAGGCCACCCGCGATCGCCGCGACGGTGTCGGTGTCGAAGCCGGCGCGCACCGCGGCGTCGAGGCCACGGGGTAGATGGCCCGTCCCCGCCGCATCCGGATCTGCCTCGGAGCCGGCCGTTGTCGCGATCGCCGACCACGCGGCCTGCAATGCCGACACCACCCAGCCGTTTTTCGGAAAGTCGCGCGGGCGTGACGTCTCGGCGATGTCGAGCCGTTCCGACCACGTCACCCGGCTCTCGTCGCCGAGATGCCGCAGCCCGACCCGCACGTCGAGGTCGCCGGTCAGCACGCCGTGGCGGATGGCGCTGCACCACAGCACGCAGGCGTCACCCGCCTCGGGGTCGAAGTGGGTGAGCGCACTGATCGCGCGCGCCGCCTCCACCATCGCATCCTCGTCGTCCAGATAGGCCAGTGCCACCGGTGCCGTGCGCATCAGTGAGCCGTTGCCGCCGCTGCGACCGGACCTCGCGTGGTGCGCCCGGGACGCGTCCCGCGCCCGCGCCGCGGTGATCGCCGCCCCACGCGATGCCGCACGCAGCACCGAACTCGTCTGCACGCCAATGTCCTTCGTGTGGTGCGACCATTCGCGCCAGCGCGTGAGGATCGCATCCTGTGCCCGCTCGTCACACAGGTCGGCGCCGGTGGCCGCCACCTCCGCGATCGCGATGGCCATCGCGGTGTCGTCGGTCCACTCCCCGGGCTCCCACACGCCGCCGCCAGCCATCCTTACGTCGAGGTCCGGCCCGCGCGGCGGCTGGAATTCGTACGGCGCACCGAGTGCGTCCCCTGCTGCGGTACCGAGCAGCACCCCTGCGATCCGATCATCATGTGACGTCATCGTCCACCCCCTACGAACTAATTAGAGCATATCTGAGCTAATACGGCTAATGTAGCCTGTGCCACTGACATGAACGCGCGCGAGTACCGAGACAGCAGCCGCAAGAGGCTCACCGACTACCCCCGGCCATCGGTGGCGGTCGACTCGGCCGTGCTCACCCTCGACGAGCAGGGCGGCCTGGTCGTGCTTCAGGTGCGACGCGAGAACCGGCGCGGCTGGGGACTTCCCGGCACGTTCCTGCACCCGGGGGAGCGGCTGTCCGATGCGGTCAAGCGCTCGCTGCGGGTCAAGGCCAACGTCGAGGGTCTCGACCCCCGGCAGTTGTATGTGTTCGACGACCCCGACCGCGACGACCGCGGGTGGGTGCTGTCGGTGGCTCATGTCGACGTCGTCCGGCCGGAGCGCCTCGCCGACCGGTTCGCGGACTCGACGCGGCTGATGCCCGTCGGCAGCCCCGGACGGCTGAGCTTCGACCACGCCGACATCGTCGCGCGCGCGCTCAGCTACCTGCGCGACCGGTACGCGCGCAGCCCCGACCCCGACCATCTCCTCGACGACGAGTTCACCTTCCGGGAATTGCGCCTCGCGCACGAAGCCGTCGCCGGCGAGCCGTTGCAGCGCGACTGGTTCCGCCGCGCGATGGAACCGCAACTCGTCGCCACCGGGGTGATGACCAGCCGCGGGCGGGGCCGCCCCGCAGAACTCTTCCGCCGGCCCTAGGGGCGTGTCGCGCGATGCCACGCTGAAAGTGCAGTTCAGAGGCGGTCAAGGTCACGATAGTTTTACAGTCTTGATAATTTCTGGGGAAACCCCCGATTTCTATTGACGGAGCCGAAAATATGTTTCCTAGGTGGCCACGGGGGTGGTCCGCAATGGGGGGAGACATTTTCATGGGTTCTGCACGACATGTCGGACGGATCGGCGCGCTGGCACTTGCGCTGGGCATCGGTATCGGGCTGGGGAGTGCGGCGGGGACGGCGAATGCCGACGACTCCGCCGTCAGCAACTCGCGACGGGCCGCCGCGTCGGCGGACGCCGCCGGCGGCCCGTCCCGGGGACCCGCCACGAACAGCCCGGATCGCGACGAACCTGCCACGGCGCCGGCGGCGCGCACCAGGGCGCAGGCCAAGCCGTCCTCGTTGCGCGTCTCCGAGGCGCGCGCCCGCAAGTCCGACAAGCTCGACGACATCTCCGACGACGCAGCGGAGGAGTGGACGCCCGATGCCGATGCCGATGTCCCGGTGACGTCCGCCGCGAACAGTCCCGAACCACCTGCCCGGTCGACCTCCCTGTGGACGGTCCTGACGGCCGCGTGGCGCCAGCCCGGCCGATCCGGCACGGATGCGACGGCCGGAAGCCAGGTGACCGACCCTCGTAAGCCCACTGTCGACGATCCCGACACGCCGGCGACCGCCCCTCCCGAGGAGCCGGACAGCAGCCCGCTTCCGGTGCACAGTCCGACAGCCCCCGACGTCCCGTCCGAGACGCGGACCGTCGTCACGATCGGAGGGTTGGGATCCACGCCCGAGGAGGCGGGCGACTATCTGCAGGGCTACCCGAAATCCCCGGGGAACACCTGGATTCCGCTGGTCTACCCGGCGGCCGCGCGGCAGAGCTCGATCACGCAGGGCGCCGCCAACCTCGACCGGCTGCTGCGGTCGACCACGGGATTCGTCGACGTGATCGGGATGTCGCAGGGTGCCCAGGTCGTCGGGGAGTGGCTGTCGAGCTTCGCGCTGCACGCCGATGCTCCCGCGCCGGATCGGATCCGGTTCACGCTGCTGGGCAACCCTTCTCGCCGGCTCGGCTCCAACACGGACCTGATGGGGTGGGATTTCCGCCGCATTGCGTTGACCCCGGAGGACACCGCATACACCGTCCGCGACATCGCCAAGCGCTGGGACGGCTGGGCGAACTGGGAGAACTGGCCCAACGTCACCCGCGAAAGCGCCGCCGAACTGGTCCGGCTCTTCCTCGGGATGTTCACCGACCACCGGGGGTACGACGACGTCGACGTCAACTCCCTCGTGGTGCGTGCGGTCGTCGGGAACACGACGTATTACGTTGCGCCCTAGGCTCGTCGCGGAGCGGTGATCTCGTCGAGGCGACGCAGGATCCGTGAATGCAGCGTGTTGTCGATCGATATGTACAGCCCCAGACTGCCCAGATCGACGGGTCCGGACGCGTGGGGTAGCACCCGTGGAAGAGCCCTGATGACGGCGGCGAACTCGTCGATGAACTCCCGGTAGCTGCGCAGGGGAGCGTCGAGCATCCGAGCGCAGTCGGCCAGGATGTCGTCGTAATACGCCGGTGCGGATATGCCGCGGCATCGTTCCGAGAGTTCCAGCAGCCGTTCGTGATAATCCATGACGCGGTGGGCGATGTGCGCGATCGCCTCCGGGTCGGCGCCGTCTTCGTCCACGTCGTCCACGCCGCTGAACGCCGCCATGAACGCCGGCGCCATCATGAAGCGGTCCAGCTGCTGGATCGTTCTCATCATCTCGTCGAGCATGTGCACGACCGTGCTCGCGAGCTCGCCCGCCGACATGAGCCCGGAGGCGCCGGCCTCGGTGTAGCCGAGCTCGCTGTCCCGGAGCCGCGACGCCAGCGGAGCGGCCCGTTGCATCAGGATCGACGCGAACAGCGCCTGCTCCCAACCCTGTGGTCTGTCGCGTATCAGTGCGTCGAGCTCGGCCTTGGTGGCGGCCAGGGTCGCGATCGGCTCATCGGTGTCGGGCCCGCTGTCGGTGCCGGTGATGTCAGCCGTTGGGGCAGAACCCTTTTCACCGTAGACCGCGCGACTGTCGCCGATCATCGTCCAGCGGTGCTGCCGTTCCGCGAGGCGCGCCCGCTCGAACTCCCGCTCGGCCGCCAACTTCTCGTCGCACAACCGCCTCTCCTCGGCCTTGCGCGTCAGCACGACACAGAGGTAGACCACCCCCGCCAGCGCCGCAGCGCCGACCACCCACCAGATGTATTTGACGACCAGGCCGGCGATGATCACCAGGACGAAGATCGCGGCCGGCACCGACCCGTCGCCCGGAGAGGAATGGTCAGCCATCGGACACCGGACCCGTCAGGCGCTGCGTGCGCGCGTGAACTCGCGCGAGAACGTCACCGCGAGGTCGGATGCCCGACGGTGGTATTCGGTAGCATCAAGTGCGCTGTCGCCCAACGCATATCGTGAGGCCAGCCGGGCCAGCGCATCGGCGCCCTCGTTGAGCGGCTCACCCCGGTGACCTTTGACCCACAGCGGGGTGATCCGGGCGCGGTCCTCGAAGATCATCTGCCGGGCCCGCACCAGCCCGGGGGTCTTGCCGCTCTCGCGGTAGGCCAGGTATCCCTCAGGAAGCACGTCCTCGCCGTCCATCCAGCGCTTCACCATCCCGATGGCCGGCCTGCTGTCGCTGAGCACCGTGATGTCGCGGCCGCGCAGCCGCTGCACCGCGGCGCCGATGGCCCGCAGCTCGGCGACCAGCACCACCTGCGGGCCGATGAGCTTCGTCGAATGCCGAAATCCCTGCAGTCCGTACTCACCCGTGGACGCGAGCCACCCGTAGCCGGTGATCTTTCCCCGCACCGAACCGTCGGTGGCCACGCACACCGGAGCGGCCGCCATCACCTCCCGCAGACCCGACAGGGCGCCGCGCACCAGCGCCTCATCGGAGAACCTCGGCCGCTCGATCCACACCCCGGGCATCAGCAGCGCCACCTCGTCGCGCAGCGCCCACAGCGTGCTGCGCGCCGGCAGCTGCACCACGAACCGGATGCGCTCGGCGTCTGCCGCCGCATGGATCCGGCGGATCACGTCGAGGGTCGCGGTATCGGCCGACTCGGCATCGACGGTGCCGGACCAGCACTGCTGAGCCGAATTCGCCGAGTACGCGAACACCGACCTCGAGCGGGGTCGGACGGCGAGCGCCACCGACAGCATCGGACGCGAGCGTGCCGTGACGATGTCGAGCGGTCGTGTGCCGGCTACAGGTTTCGGTGCCATCGGTCCTCCCCAGCTGAAAGCGTGTGACGGCACTGTACGAAGACGGTCCGACAAGTTCGGTCCGCCGGCCGGGACCGCCGCTAGCATCGCGGTGACGAAGGGGAGGACGTCGACATGGCCATCACGCCCGACGAGACGCCGCGCTTGGCCAACAACGCCGAGCGCAAGGTCTACCAACTGCTGCTCGACCAGCTCGGCGACGGCGACCTCGTCATCCCCGGCAAGCGCGTCACCGACCACCTCAAGGACCACGAGATCGACTTCTGCGTCGCCCTCGAGGGCGCCGGCGTGCTGTGCCTGGAGGTTAAGGGCGGTGAGGTGTGGCACGACGGGAAGGGCTGGCGACAGCTGCGCGGCGGCCGCGAGGTCAGCATCGAGCCCGTCCGTCAGGCGCGGGAAGCGTGCTACGCGCTGCGCGACTTCGTCGAGAAAGACCCCCGCTGGAGTCAGCACCGACTTCGGTGGGACCACGTCGTCGTGCTGCCCAACACCGAACTGCCGCAGGACTTCGCGCTGCCCGAATGCCCGCGCTGGAAGGTCGTCGACCGCACCGATCTGGCGGACCTCGCCGCCAGACTGCGCCGCATCCTGCTGGACCAGGAACTCGACCGGCCGCTGCTGAGCGCCGCCGGAATCGGCCAACTCATCCGGGTGCTGGACGGGCGCGGGCTGCCGCAACGCAGCGTGGTGGCCCGCGCGCTGGAAAACGAGGACGCCGCAGACGTTCTCACCGAACAGCAGTCGGTGATCCTCGACGCCATCAAGCTGCTCCACCGCGTCGAGATCCGCGGCGGCGCGGGCAGCGGCAAAACCTTCCTCGCGATGGAGCAGGCCCGTCGGCTCGCCCGCGCCGGGCGGCGCGTCGCGCTGGTCTGCTACTCACACGGACTGGCGTCCTACCTGGAACGCATCACCGCCACCTGGAACCGGCGCCACCGCCCCGCCTACGTCGGTGAGTTCCACGACCTGGGCAAGCAGTGGGGTGCCCCCGCGGGGCCCGACGAATCGGTCCGCAACGACGAGACAGTCAGGTTCTGGGAGCACGACCTGCCGTCGCAGATGACCAGGCTCGCAACGCAACTCGACCCCGGCCACCGCTTCGACGCGATCGTCGTCGACGAAGCGCAGGACTTCGCCGACGCGTGGTGGGATCCGCTGCTCGCCGCGCTGAAGGACGACGAGACCGGCGGACTGTACGTGTTCAGCGACGAAGGGCAGCGGGTGTTCGACCGCTTCGGCGCACCCCCGGTGCCGCTGGTGCCGTTACTCCTGGACCACAACCTGCGCAACACCCGCCAGATTGCCGACGCGTTCCAGCCTCTCGTCGATCACCCGATGCGTGCGCTCGGCGCGGACGGCCCCGCCGTCAAGTACGTCCCCTGCTCGCGGGAGGACGCCATGGACACCGGCGACGACGAGGTCGAACTGCTGCTCGACCAGGGTTGGCGGCCCGAGGACGTCGCGCTGCTGACCACCGGGAGCCGCCACCCTGAACAGCGGGAACGCCAGGCCGCCGGCAGCGCCGCGTACTGGGACAGCTTCTGGGACGCCGAGCAGGTGTTCTACGGTCACGTGCTCGGCTTCAAGGGACTCGAACGACGGGTCGTCGTGCTGGTGGTCAACGAGGAGTCCGCGTTCGAGCGGTCCCGGGAGCGTCTCTACGTCGGGCTGTCCCGAGCCCGCGACCAGCTCGTGGTCTGCGGCGACCCGGAATTCCTCCGCACCGTCGGCGGGCCGGATCTCGCGCGGCGGCTCGACATCCCGCAATGACGCCTCGAACGTACGAATTCTGACGAGAAATCGCCGGAATCCGGTCATAAATCGTGCGTTCGGCGCTACCCGGCTAGATTGTGCACAATTAAATTGTGAGCTACTGTTGACCCCCATGTCCGCTGCCCGTCTCGACGACGAAGGGAACAACAATGAAGGCTCTCTACACCGCTGAAGCGCTGGCCACCGGCGAAGGACGCGACGGCCACGGCCGCACCTCCGACGGCAAGGTCGACGTCGAACTGAGCATCCCGAAGGAGATGGGCGGCTCCGGGACCGGCACCAACCCCGAGCAGCTCTTCGCCGTCGGCTACGCCGCGTGCTTCCACTCCGCGCTGCGGGTCGTCGCGCGCCAGCAGAAGGCCGACGTGTCCGACTCGGCCGTCGGCGCCAAGGTGGAACTCGGCTCGCTCGACGACGGCGGTTTCGGCCTGGCGGTCGAGCTCGAAGTCACGCTGCCCAACGTCGATCACGAGACCGCGCAGAAGCTCACCGAGGCCGCGCATCAGGTGTGCCCGTACTCGAACGCGACGCGCGGCAACATCGAGGTCACGCTGACAGTTACTGACGATTGAGTTCCGAATTTGCCCCGACCAAAGGTAGGCGTCATCCTGCGCGCCGTGAGCTGACGGAGCCGTCGGTGGCTGTGGGTGAATTTTTGCAGGCTGTGCCAAGTCCTGCGGCACGGACCAAAGTTGGGCACAGCCTGCACCCCGCGGTTTACTATCTTTGCTATGCACGTCGATGAGGTGACGGGACACCTCATGGAGGACCAGCCCGGCATACCTGCCGACCTGGTGCGCACGTTGCTGGGTGTGCTCAGGCAACGTCTCGGCCTCGATACCGCCTGGTTGTCGTCGTTCCAGGATGACACGCAGACCATCGAGGTCCTCGACGGAGACGCCGCCTCGTTCGGGCTGTCCCCGGGACTGCGGACACCGCTGTCGGAGTCCTACTGCGTGCGTGTCATCGACGGCCGCCTGCCCTCGGTCGTGCCCGATACGTCGCAGAACCAGACCACCCACGCGCTGGCCGCCACCGACGAGATGGGACTGGGCGCCTACGTCGGCGTGCCGGTGCCGGGCCACGCCGGGGCCACCTCGGGAATGGTCTGTCTGGTCAGCCAGGAACCCAAGCCCTATCTGGGAGACGACGACCTGCGCCTGGTCAAGCAGGCGGCCGAGCTCATCGGCACGCTCATCGAGTCGCCGGTCCGCCAGGCCGATTCGGTCGACCGTCGCAGCGCAATCCGGCGGGTGGTCTCGGAGCTCGACTTCGAGGTGGTCTTCCAGGCCATCCACGACGTCACCAGCGGCAGGGTCGTCGGAGTCGAGGCGCTCGCACGGTTCCCCTGCGAACCGTTTCGACCCGACGCGTTCTTCGCCGAGGCCGCGCAGCTGGGGATCGGCATCCAGCTCGAGACGGCCATCGTGCGCCGAGTGCTGTCGCTGTTGCCGCAACTGCCCGACGACGTGTTCGTCTCCATCAACATCTCACCCGCTGCGGCACTGGTGGCGCCGTGGAGCGAGCTGCTCGCCGACGTCGAACCGTCCCGGATCGTCCTGGAGATCACCGAGCACGACGCCGTGCCGAACTACGGTGCGCTCGACGACGTGCTCGAGGGGTGCCGTGCGCAGGGCGTGCGGGTGGCCGTCGACGACGTCGGCGCGGGCTTCGCGTCGTTCTCCCACGTCCTGGAGCTGGCCCCGGAGTTCGTCAAGATCGACCACTCGATCATCCGCCACATCGACGTCGACGACGCTCGACGGCGCCTGGCCCAGGCGATCGCCGAGTTCGCCGGTCAGTTCGGTGCGATGGTGATCGCCGAAGGTGTGGAGAGCCAGCGTGAACTCGACGCGGTGCGGGCCGCGGGCATCGGCTGTGCGCAGGGCTTCTTCCTGAGCCGGCCGAAGGCCCACGGGCACGGTTTCCCCGCCGCCACCGCGACCGCCGATCCGAGCGAGCCCCTACCGGCGGCCGTCGACCTGCTGGGGGAGCGGCGGTTCGAGCTCGCGCTGGCGCATTCGCCCATCGGCATGGCCGTCGTCGGCCTGGACGGCTCGTTCCTGCGCACCAACCGCGCGCTGCGCGCGATGCTCGGCTACAGCCGACGAGCCATGTCGGAGCTGACCTTTCAGGACATCACCCACCCCGACGACCTCGACCTCGACCTCGCCCTGGTCAACGAGTGCCTAGAGGGGCGCCGCCGTTCCTACCGCATCGACAAGCGCTACATCGCCGCCGACGGCAGCATCGTGTGGTGCGCGCTCACCGCGGTCATCGTGCATGCGCCCCGGGACCAGCCGCGCTGCTTCGTCTCTCAGATCGTCGACGTCACCGCCGACCGTCTGCGTGAGGCCGAACTGGTGCGCCGCGCCAGCACCGACCCCCTGACCTCGATCGCCAACCGGTCCGCGGCCTGGACCCGGCTGGAGCAACTCGACCAGAGCGGCGAAGGGTACGGCGTCCTGTTCTGCGACATCGAGAGGTTCAAGTCGGTCAACGACCGGCACGGTCACCACGCCGGAGATCAGCTCCTCGTCGAGGTGGCGCAACGGCTCCACGACACCCTGGACCCCTTCGACCTCGCCGCCCGCTGGGGAGGCGACGAGTTCCTGGTGATCACGCGCTGCGTCGAGGAACCGGCGCTGGCCTGCCTGGCCGACCGGATCATCGACCGGATGGACGGAACCCCGATCACCCTGCCCGGTGGCGCCGAGGAATCGGTCGCGATGACGATCGGCTTCGCCGCGCACCGGCCTGGCGACGGCCGATCCGTCGACGACGTCCTCGACCTCGCCGACCACCAGATGTGCGAGCAGCGACGACGCCGCCCACGGGTCCGCCGGCGGCTGGGTGTCTCGCGTCCCCGCTGAGCGCTAGGAGACTGCTGAATTATTCCCGCGTGGCGGGTGGGGTTGTCCTGGGGTTTTTGGGGATGATTGATGGGTGCAGGGTCGCTCTGATGATCAGCGTGAGTTCTTGGATGCGGAGTCGGTTGCCGGGCATCTTCTGAAGTCTGACAGCGTGTTTGCCTTCCTGGCGGCGTACCGCAGGCAGTTGTTTCCCGAGGAGATGTTCGCCGATCTGTTCCCGTCGCGGCGGGGCCGTCCCAGCGTGCCTGCCGAAGTGATGGCTTCGGTGATCACATTGCAGGCCTTGCACGGGCTCTCGGATAACGAGACCGTCGATGCAGTCACCTTCGACCTGCGGTGGAAAGCCGCCTGTGGGCTCCCGATCACCGCTGGAGCGTTTCATTCCACGACGCTGACGTACTGGCGGCGCCGGTTGGCTGCCTCGGATCGCCCGAACCGGATCTTCGAGGCGGTCAAGACGGTCGTGGCCGCCACCGGGGCACTGACCGGCAAGACGCGGCGGGCCTTGGACTCCACGATCCTCGACGACGCCGTAGCTACCCAAGACACCGTGACCCAGTTGATCGGCGCGATCCGCAGAGTGCGACGAGAGGTCCCCGGAGCGGGCGAGGTGGTGGCGTCCCAGTGCAGCGCCCACGACTACGACGACCCGGGTAAACCGGCCATCACCTGGGATGACGCTGCGGCCCGGGAAATGTTGGTCAACGCTTTGGTCACCGATGCCCATCGGCTGCTGGGTCATCTGCCTGACCAGGAACTCGGCGTCCGCGCCGCTGAGGCGGTGGCGTTGTTGGCGTTGATCGCCGGCCAAGACGTCGAACCTGTTGACGATTCTGATGGCACCGATGGGCGGTGGCGTATCGCCCAGCGAGTCGCCCAGGATCGGGTGATTTCCACCGTCGATCCCGATGCCCGCCACGCGCATAAAAGCGTGCACCGCCGCCAAGACGGATTCAAAGCCCATATTGCGGTCGAGCCCGATACTGGCCTGATTACCGACTGCGCCTTGACCAAAGCCGGTGGTGCCGGCACCCACGACGCGGCAGTGGCTCCGCAGTTGCTGGCTGGTGAAAGTGCACCAGTGACAGTGCTGGCTGATTCGGCCTATGGCAGTGGGGATTTCCGCGCTCAACTCAGGAAGTCACGTCATCGCGATCGGGTCAAACCCGCACCCCTGCGCGCCGCTGTGCCCGGCGGGTTCACCATCGATGACTTCACTGTTGATCACCGCGGCCATCGCGTGACCTGCCCAGCGGGAGTGGCTCGGAGCATCAGCGCACGCGGCAACGCCACCTTCGGGGCCGCGTGCCGGGGCTGCGCGCTACGCCCACAGTGCACCACCAGCATCGACGGCAGAAGCCTGAAAATCGGGCCCCACGACGCACTTCAACGCGCTGCCCGTAAGAGGTCACAAAAACCACGGTGGCTCAACGAATATCGTCAACACCGCCCGATGGTGGAACGCACCATCGCCTGGCTGACACGCGGCAACCGCAAAGTCCGCTACCGCGGGGTCACCCGCAACGATCAATGGCTGCATCATCGCGCCGCCGCGGTGAACTTACATCGCCTAATCACCCTGGGATTGACCCACACCGGCGCTGGCTGGGCCATCGCCTGACCCCGGCACAGCCGGGTCTTGGCTCACCGGGCACCACATGCACCCTCAACACGGCCGCGGTGACACTCGTAACTGTCGACTCCCGGGTTTGACTCAACCACGGCCCACAGAGCGCTCTGAGGCACCCGCCCCCAACACACCTAATTCAGCAGTCTCCTAGCGCGCCATCCGTTTGCTCAGGATCGTCAGCGAGTTCTCCAGCTCGGTATCCGGCATCGGGGTCTCGTGTGACGTCGCGATCAGCACACCGACGATCGCCCCGGCGATCACCCGTCGTTCCTCTGCGGCGGCGGGCGCATCCGGACGCGACACCATCGCCTCGGCGATCATCTCGATCAACCGGATGTACTCCGAGTAGATCAGCCCGCGGGCTTCCGGGATCCCGTACATCATGCGCTGGCCTGCGGCGGCGTCCTCGCGTTCCTCGGGGGTCAGGTCGGCGAACACCGTGGCGACGGCATGACGGTAGGCGTCCACGATCGGAAGATCCGGGGGAGCGTCGGCGAAGGCCTCGACGATCGGCGAGATCTGGTCATCGGAGATCAGCAGCGCTTCCTTCACCCCGAAATAGCGGTACAACGTGCGAGGTGAGACGTCGGCCGCTTCGGCGATCTGGTCGACGGTGGTGTTCGCATATCCCTGGGTGTCGAAGAGTTCGAACGCCGCTCGTCTGATGGCCAGCCGCGTCTGAACCTTCTTGCGCTCCCGCAGGCCGTGCGGTTGCGATTCGGACTCGGGCATCGACCCAGTTTGTCTGAGATCCGGCGGGTTCGCCAAAAAGTTCGCCGGGTGGCGTGGCGCCGATGCCGGGCCGATCAGCCCGGGCCGGCCCGCAGCGCGCGCTCGGCGAACGTCAGCACCGGGGCCTTCAGCGCGAGGATCGCCGCCGGATCGCCGTCGATCAGCGCGGTGGTGACCAGTGCGGAAATGGCCGCGACCAACGCCTTGCAGGCGAACTTGTCGGCTTTGCTGCGTGCCTTGAAGATCTTTGCGACGCCGTCGACGAACTGCTGCTGCAACTCGGCGCGACGGTGCATCGCGTCGGGCCCGGCGGAATAGACCTCCACCAGATAGAGCCTCGCGGTCGGTGGATCCAGCGCCATGAACCCCAGGTACCTGTCGAGCATGACGCCGAAGCGTTCCAGCGGGGTGGCGCCGGCCGGTGCGGCGAGGATCGCGTCGATGACGTGGCCCTGCATGCCGGCGAAACCGGCCATGAAGCAGTCCTGCTTAGAGTCGAACAACTCGTAGAACGTCGCGCGGGACACCCCGGCGTGCTTGATCAGATCGTCAACGCTGGAGTTGTTGTAGCCCTTGGTTCCCATCACGACGGCGAGCGCCTTGAACAATCGCTGCTTCTGGTGCGCGGCGACCTCGTCGCGGCTGAGGCGGTGCCGCCCGGCCGCGAGTCGCTCGGCCATGTTGGTCCCCTTCGATCACCTGCCCGAAGTATAAGGCGGGCCCGATATCCAGTTCAGGAAACCCTGAGCCACCAAACGAAACGGGGCCGGTCCCGAAATTCACGAACATGGGTGTTTGCGTACTATAAGTCCGGTTACGCGGTCGTCATCGCGGCCGGTGCGCTCATCGAGGGGTTGAGCGGTCACTCGGCCCGTACGCCCGGTTTCCGGCGATTCCCCAGGGGGGTGGAGCGCCGGAAGCCGGCGCGAGCGCCCGGGCCGCAGGCGATGCTCAGACCGCGCCGACATCACGTACCGCGCCCTTGTCCGCCGACAGCGCCAACGCGGCATAGGCGCGCAGCGCCGCTGACACCGGTCGCTCCCGGTGGCGGGGCCGATATCCGCCGCCCTCCAATGCCGCACGGCGCCGGTCCAATTCGTCGTCGGCAACGTCGAGCCCGATCGTGCGGCGCGGGATGTCGATGGTGATCCGGTCGCCGTCCTCGACGAGTGCGATGGTGCCACCAGCCGCCGCCTCGGGGGACACGTGGCCGACCGCGAGTCCCGACGACCCGCCCGAGAACCTGCCGTCGGTCACCAGCGCGCACACCTTGCCCAGCCCGCGGCCCTTCAAATATGAGGTGGGGTACAGCATCTCCTGCATGCCCGGACCGCCCTTGGGGCCCTCGAAGCGCACCACGACGACGTCGCCGGGCTGCACCCGTCCGTTCAGGATCGCGTCGACGGCGTCCTCCTGGGATTCGACCACCACCGCGGGGCCGGAGAATGTCCAGATCGATTCGTCGACGCCCGCGGTCTTGACGATGCAGCCGTCGCGGGACAGGTTGCCGCGCAGGATCGCCAGCCCGCCGTCCTCCGAATAGGCATGGCGCACATCGCGGATGCAACCCGTGGACGCGTCGGTGTCCAGCGACTCCCACCGCTCGGACTGGCTGAACGCCGACGCCGAACGGACACAACCCGGCGCGGCATGGAACAGTTCGATCGCCTCCTCGCACGCCTGCCCGCCGCGAACATCCCAGCGGCGCAACCATTCCGGAAGCGAGCCCGCATGCACCGAGTGGACAGTCTCGTGCAGGTGCCCCCCGCGCCACAGCTCACCCAGGATCGCCGGGATGCCGCCGGCGCGGTGCACGTCTTCCATCAGATAGTGGCCGTTCGGGGCGACCTTGCACAGACACGGGATCTGGCGGCTGCGCTTCTCGATGTCTTCGAGCGTGTAGTCCAGCTCCGCCTCCCGTGCGGCGGCCAGCAGATGAAGAATCGTGTTCGTCGAGCCACCCATCGCCATGTCCATCGCCATCGCGTTGTCGAACGCCTCGCGGTTCGCGATCGCGCGCGGCAGCACGCTGGTGTCGTCCTCGTCGTAGTAGCGGCGACACAGGTCCATCACCGTCGCGCCGGCGTTCTCGTACAGCGCGCGACGCGCAGTGTGGGTGGCCAGCACCGACCCGTTGCCGGGCAGCGCCAGCCCGAGTGCCTCGGTCAGGCAGTTCATCGAGTTCGCGGTGAACATGCCCGAGCACGACCCGCACGTCGGGCACGCCGACTCCTCGATCCGGGCCAGGTCCGGATCCGACACCCCGCTGTCGACCGCGTCGGCGATCGCACTGACCAGATTCAGCCGGGTGCGCACCGTGCCGTCGACCAGAACCGCGGTGCCACCCTCCATCGGGCCGCCCGAGACGAACACCGTCGGGATGTCCAGGCGCAGCGCGGCCATCACCATGCCCGGAGTGATCTTGTCGCAGTTGGAGATACACACCATCGCGTCGGCGCAGTGCGCATTGATCATGTACTCCACAGAGTCGGCGATGAGCTCCCGGCTGGGCAGGGAGTAGAGCATGCCGCCGTGGCCCATCGCGATGCCGTCGTCGACGGCGATCGTGTTGAACTCGCGCGGCACCCCGCCGGCCGCCCTGATCGCCTCCGACACGATCCGGCCCACCGGTTGAAGATGCGTGTGCCCGGGGACGAACTCGGTGAAGCTGTTGGCGACGGCGACGATCGGCTTGCCGATGTCGGCGCCGTCCACCCCCGCGGCACGCAGCAACGCGCGCGCTCCCGCCATGTTCCGACCGTGCGTGACCGTCCGCGACCTCAGCTCAGGCATGGTCTCCAGGGTCCGGTGAACCGGGGCCGGACGGAAGACGGCCTCGATACCAGTACTGGCAGTACTACTCTCGGCGGCGTGGACACACGCGCACAACGGCGTCTTGCCCTCGGGGAGTTCCTGCGGGCGCGCCGTGAGGCGATCCGTCGCGCGGATGTCGGACTGCCGGAGTTGCCGCGGGCCCGCACCGGCGGTCTGCGCCGCGAGGAGGTCGCCGTGACCGCCGGCGTCAGCGTTACCTGGTACACGTGGCTGGAGCAGGGCCGCGACATCAACCCGTCCAAGCAGGTGCTCGACGCGGTCGCCGACGCTCTGCGGTTGTCGCCGGCCGAGCACGAGTACGTGCTCGCCCTGGGCGGCTACGCCGTCGACGCGGCCGTCTCGCGAGGACCGATGCCGCCGCACATCCAGCACTTCCTCGATGCGCTGGAAGGGTATCCGGCGTTCGCGATCACACCGGACTGGGGGATCGCCGCCTGGAACACGACCTATGCGGCGCTGTACCCGAACGTCGAACGGGTACCGGAGACCGACCGGAACCTGCTGTGGCTGGTGTTCACCGATCCGTACATCCACGAGCTGCTACCGAACTGGGACACCGACAGCCGCCGCTTCCTCGCCGAGTTCCGTGCCGATGCGGGCCCGCGGGTGGGTGAGCCGTCCTACACCGCGCTGGTGTCGAGACTGTCCTCGGAGAGCCCGCATTTCGCCGCGGCATGGCAGGCGACGAGCATCGAACGGTTCACCTCGCGGGAACGGCTGTTCCGGCATCCGGCGGCGGGCGAACTACGACTCGAACACCACCAGGTGGCGCCGGTCGACGTGCCCGACATCCAGATAGTGGCGTACCTTCCGGTGCCCGACTCCGGTGCGTCCGAACGCCTTCGGATGTTGACGGGTCAGGCCGACACCGCGCGGTAGACCATGTCGGCGATCTGTTCGCAGTAGGCGTCGTCGATGTCCTCGCCGGTGTAGAGCGCTCGCATGTTGATCGGCGCGAACAGCATCTCCAGCGCCGTGATGTGATCGACCCCGGCGCGCAGTTCGCCGCGCTCGCGCGCCCGCTCGAACACGCCCGCCAGACTCGCCGCGCGCGCTCGCCAGGCCGAGCGCCGTACATCCATGCTGGCGACGAACGTGTCTGCGATCAGGTGCCCGCCGTGGAGCTTGCGGCCCTCGTCGGAGGTGATCAACGCGACCATCCGCTGGGCGAGGGCGATCAGATCGGTGCGCAGCGATCCGGTGTCGGGAAGAGACCCGTCGTCGCCGGGGCGCAGGGCCAGGGCGTGCAGCAGTAGGGATTCCGGATCGGGCCAGTGCCGGCGGATGGACGGCTCGTCGAGACCGTGCCGATGCGCCATCGCTCCGACGTCGAAGCGGTCGATACCCCACCGGGCGACCTCGTCGTGGACGGCCGCGACGATGCGGTCGTGGTCGTCAGCGGCAAGCGGACGCTCGGCCTGCATGTGTGTCCTCCCCCCGGAATTCCCTGGACAACCATGCCACAGCGGGCGGTGGATGATTCACACGAAAATGTGACGGTGCGGTCCTCAGTGCGCCACCGCTCACCCGGTGGCGTCGCGCTGCTCCTCGGGTCGCTTGCGGCTGGCGCGCAGCGAACCGGGATGGGCCTTCGCCGTCGGATCCTTGCGGGTCTTGATCAGGCTGGCAACCGTCACGATCGTCAGGATCCCGATGATCACCACCAGGCTCAGATACGTGTTGATCTCCGGGATCTGGGGGTTGATGTCCACATGACCCCAGTGCAGGATCAGCTTCACCCCGATGAACGCCAGGATGATCGACAACCCCGTCGACAAGTACACCAGGCGGTCCAGCAGCCCCTTCACGAGGAAGAACAACGCGCGCAAACCCAGCAGCGCGAACGCATTCGCGGTGAACACGATGTACGGCTCATTCGTCACCCCGAAGACCGCCGGGATCGAGTCGAGCGCGAAGAGCAGGTCGACGCTGCCGATCGCGATCAGCACCGCGAGCAGCGGGGTGGCCATCCGCCGACCCTCGCGGCGGGTCAGCAGCTTGCCCCCGTCGTAGTCGTCGCTGATCGGCAGGACCTTGCGGGTGGCCCGGATCATGATGTTGTTCTCGACGTCGGGATCCTCGTCGCGGTGCCGGAACAGCTGGATCGCGGTGTAGATCAGCAACAGCCCGAACAGCAGGAACATGAACGAGAACAACGACAACAGGGTCGCGCCGACGGCGATGAAGATCGCCCGCATGATCAGGGCGAGGATGATGCCGAACGTCAGCACCTTGTGTTGATGCTCCTCGGGCACCGCGAACGTCGTCATGATGATGACGAACACGAACAGGTTGTCGACCGACAGGCTCTTCTCGACGATGTAGCCGGCGAAGTACTCGGTGCCGAAGTCCCCGCCGTGCGTCATCGCGAACCACACGCCGAACCCGATCGCGACCGCGATGTAGAACACCGACCAGACGGTCGCCTCCCGGAACCCGACCCTGTGTGGCCGCAGCGCGGCCAGGATCAGGTCTATCGCGAGCAGGCCGACGATCACGCCGATCGTCACACCCCACGTCAACCCGCTGATCTCGAGCATGCGTCGGCGACTCCCAACTGTGTGGCGGTTGTGTTTGATTCCTTTGTACCGATAGTCCGCGGCGGCGAGTGGGTATGCCGACCTCGACCCATCGGATGAAGGAGACGTCGTGACCCAGCCCGACCACGCGGAGAACACCGGAGACAACCTGCGCCACGCCGCCGAGGTGCAGGAGCAGGCCCGCGAGGATCCGCGCACCGACGTCACCGACGAGAAGTCGGCACCGGTCGACGGTCTGCCGGACTTCAACACGTAGGCCGATCCCGCCGGGGGCAGGTCCCGTCAGGCGGTGATCAACGGCCAGAGGCCGTCGCGGCCCGCGGCGAGCGCCGCGGTCGTCAGCAGCTCATCCCAGTAGTGGACCGAGCCGAACTCCGACCGCCACGCCAACGCGGGCTGGGTGAACTCGTGGAGCCTGTGTTCCCGGGTGGTGCCGATCGCCCCGTGCACTTGATGGGCATTGCGCACCACCACCGACGTCGCATGTCCGGTGCACGAACGCGCCACGGCGACAAGGAATTCGAGATTGGTGCCCGACCATCCGGTGCGCACCGCCTCGGTGAGGGCGGCTTCGGTGGCCGCACGCGCCAGCGCGGCCTCGGCGGCGCTGTCGGAGACCAGGTTCTGGACGGACTGGAACTTCGCCAGCGGCCGGCCGAACTGTGTGCGATCGGTCGTGTGCGCGATCGACAGGGCCACGATCCGGTCCAGCGCCGCGCACACCTGCAGGCCGCGCACCAGAGCGCCCCGCAGCAACAACTGATCGATCAGCGCGTTCGGCACCGTGGTGCCGGTCAGTGCTGCGGGATCGGCGGCGACGGTGTCACGTGGTTCGCCGGCGAGGTTGGCCCCTGAGGTGACGGCGAGGTCGCCGGCGGCGACGTCGGCGACCTGAGCGGTCCCGTTCGTGCGCCAGACCACGACGATCCTGTCCGCCTCGGACGCCCACGGGACGCCGTGTGCGACACCGTCGTCGAGGACGCACACCGTACGGCGTGCGTCGTCGACGGGTAGACCGGCCGACTCGAGCAGCCAGCACGCCAGCAGGTCGTGCTCGGCCAGGGGAACCTGAACTCCGTTCTGGACCGCCGCGCGAAGCAGTTCGGCGCCTTCGCGCCAACCGGCGCCACTGCCGCCGGACTCCTCGCTGCCGGTCAGCCGCGTCAATCCCAGCTGGCCGAGGCGATCCCACAGCCCCGCGTCCCAGGTCGCGGCGGGCCGCTGGGCTCCGAGCTGTTCACGGTGGTCGGCGAACACCGCATCCAACATCTCGACGAGGTCGGGATCGACCGAGGTGGGTCCGGTCATCAGCGCATCCCCAATCCGCGGGCGATCACGCCGCGCAGGATCTCGTTGGTACCGCCCCGCAGCGTGAACCCGGGACGCTGGACGACCGCGTCGTCGAGCATCGCGCGGTACCCGCCGTGATCGGGTGCGCAGGCGTCGGTGAGCAGGTCGGCGAAGTCGGCGATGTCGCCCTCGGTGCTGGTGCCCAGAACCTTGACCACGGCCGCTGCGGTGTCGGCCGGTTCGTGCCGTTCCAGGGCCCCGGCGACCGCGGTGGACATCTGGTGCAGTCCGGCCACGCGTGCGACGTAACGGCCGAGATCGTTGTGCCGCGGCAGCCCGTCGTTCATCAGCGCGGCCAACTCGGCCAGCAGAGGGAACGTCGACAGGAAGCGCTCGGGCCCGCTGCGCTCGAACGCCAGCTCGGAGGTCACCTGCTGCCACCCGTCGCCGATGGCGCCGAACACCATGTCGTCGGCGACGAAGACGTCGTCGAGCAGGACCTCGTTGAAGTGGTGCCGGCCGTCCATCGACACGATCGGACGGATGTCGACCCCCGGCGAGCGCAGGTCGACGATGAACTGGCTCAGCCCGGCGTGGCGGTGCGCGGGGTCGACCGGTTCGGTGCGGGCCAGGCAGATGAAGGCGTCCGCCCTATGCGCCCCCGACGTCCACACCTTGGCTCCCGTGACCGACCATCCGCCGTCGACGGGTGAGGCCTTGGTGCGCACGCTGGCGAGATCGGAACCCGAGTCCGGTTCGCTCATGCCGATGCCGAAATAGCAACGGCCGGCGGCGATCTCGGGAAGGTAGCGGCGCTTCTGCGTTTCGGTGCCGTACTTGAGCAGGGACGGGACGATCTGGCGATCGGCGATCCAGTGGGCGCCCACGGGCGCGCCGGCGGCGAGCAGCTCCTCGGTGACGACGAACCGCTCCAGGAAACTCCGGCCGTGGCCGCCGTACTCCTCGGGGACCGTCATGCCCAGCCATCCCCGGGCGGCCAGCGCACGGGAGAAGTCCTCGTCCCAGCCCGTCAGCCAGGAGTCGACCTGACGGCCGATGCGGCCGGCGTCGCGCTGTTCGGCGACGAACTGCCGCACCTCGTCGCGCAACCCGTCCATGGCGTGCGGATCGTCCGCCACCGGCGGAACCAGTCTGGAAGTGTTCACGAGATGTGTCCTTCGGTTCGACGCCGTTGGGTTGTGCGAAGAATAGGACGCTGATCCGCCCGTCGAACCGCTGGGTGCTGCCGACCGGGATGCCTAACCGCGCCGATTCGGGGAACAGACCGTCGGTGGATTACGAATGTGCAGTGGTGGGCGCCGGCGCCGCCGGACTGAGCGCGGCCCTGGTGCTGGGCAGGGCGCGGCGCAGCACCGTCGTCGTCGACACCGCAGACCCGAGCAACCGGGCCGCGCCCGTGATCGGCGGGCTGCTCGGCTTCGACCAGCGGCCCCCCGACGAGTTGTACGAGACCGGCCGCGCCCAACTGCGGGCCTACCCGAGCGTCGAGTACCGGCACGGCGAAGTGCTCGCGGGCCGGGCGAGCGACCACGGGTTCGAACTCGACATCGACGACGGCCGGCAGATCCGCGCCAAACGGGTACTGCTGGCGACGGGGATGTCGTACTGCCCGCCACAACTGCCCGGTCTGGCCGAGCTGTGGGGCACCGCCGTCTTCCACTGCCCTTTCTGCCACGGCTGGGAGATGCGGGACCGGAAGCTGGCGGCGCTGGCCGCGGGGGACGCCAGCCTGCACGCGGCGTTGATGCTGCGCGGCTGGACCGATGACGTCGTGCTGCTGACCGACGGGAAGACCGACCTCACCCCCGACGACGAACGGGTCCTCACCGCCGCCGGCGTCCGGATCGACGACCGGCGCGTCGTCGAATTGCACGGTGACGACGGCGAATTGGAGAGCATCGCGTTCGCCGACGGTGACACGCTGGCCCGCGACGGGCTGCTGGTCGAGGCGCCGGTGCGGCAGCGCTCCGCACTGGCCGAACAACTCGGCGCGACCTGCACCCCCGGGCCGCTGGGCACCGAACCGCTCAGCGTGGACGAGATGGCCCGCACCAGCACCGGTGGGGTCTTCGCCGCCGGCGACGTGTGCACCGAACAACCACACATCTCCGGCGCGATCGCCGCGGGCTCGGAGGCGGCGATGATCATCGTGCAGAGCCTGCTGGCCGACGACTTCGGGCTGCCTTACCCTCCGGGGTCTTAGCCCGTCTGGATACGCTCGGCCGGTGACGACGTGGGAACTGGATCCGTCGGACGGTGAGCTCCTGCTGACCACCGGCGTGACGGGACCGGCGGCCAAGATGGGCCACCGGCTGACCATCGCGGTGCAGTGGCGAGCCACCGTGGAGTGGGACGGCGACCGGCCGGTGTCGGTGGAGATGACCGTCGACGTCGGCAGCCTCGAGGTGCTCGGCGGCGAGGGCGGTGTGACCGGGCTGTCCGCCCCGGAGAAGGCGCTGGCGCGCGCGAACGCCCTGAAAACCCTGCAGGCCAAACGGTTTCCGCAGATCGTGTTCCGGACGTCGTCGATCGAGCCCGCGGATCACGGCTACCTGCTGCACGGCACGCTGGACCTGCACGGCCGCAGCCGCGACCGCGTGCTCGAGGTGGAGGTCGAGGACCTCGGCGAGCAGTGGCAGATGGCCTGCCGCGCGTCGGTGAGCCACGCCGACCACGGCCTCAAGCCCTACTCGATGATGATGGGCGCGATGAAGGTCGCCGACGAGGTCGCGGTGTCGTTCACCGCGCGGCACCCGAAATAGGTCAGCGCGCGTCGCGCACCGCGAGATAGTGCTCGGCGACGGCGTCGCCTTCGGTGTACCGCTCGACGTCCTGCTCGATCAGCTGATCCTGCCCCGTGAGCCGGGTGTAGTGCTGGTGCATGTGCTCACCCCAGGAACGCACGATGAACGTCTCCACGAACGTCGACTCCTGCTCGATGCTGCGGAACAGCTGCCACATCGAGGCCCCGGTGCGCTGCCGCGACCGTCCCAGGCGGGCCATCGCGGCCATGAACGGCTCCTCGTTCTCCGGCAGCACCCGGTAGGCGGTGATCACCAGGACGGGCCCGTCGAGCGGCTCGGGCTCGAACAGCAACGTCGGCTCCGGCCAGTGTGAGGACGGGGTGAGGTCGAGGGTTCCGGTGCCGGCGTGCAGCGGCCACCACCACAGCGACAGCGCGCAGAAAATCAGCAGCGCGGCACTGACCAGCAGGCTGGTGACGCTGCTGGTGCCGCCCGCGAGAAGCCCCCACAGCAGCGAGCCGACGGCCTGACCGCCCATGAAGATCAGCTGGTACACCGACAGGCCGCGGGCCCGCACCCAACTCGGCAGGCTCAGCTGCATCGACGCGTTCAGCGTCGACAGCGTCAGCAGCCACGCGGCGCCCCCGATCACCAGCGCCGCCGCGACGACCGCGACGTTGTGGACGAGCGCGAGCACGGCCGTGGCCATCCCGAAGCCGGCCGCACCGGCGATCAGCAGCTTGTTCTGGCCGAACCGGGCCCGCAGCCGCGACAACGCGAACGCGCCGAGCACCGCCCCGACACCCAGTGCGCCGAGCAGTGCGCCGTAGCCGGCCGATCCCAGGCCCAGCTGGTCCCTCGCGATGACCGGGAGTAACCCCCACACCGCGCTGCCGGGCGCGATGAACAACACCGTGCGCAGCAGGATGCGCCGCACGATGGGGGAGCTGCGGATGTAGCGGCCGCCGGCACTGAGCGCGGCCAGCGCCCGCTCGGGCGGGTAGTCGCTGCGCACGGGCGGGCGCCGCCACCACACGAGCACCAGCACGATGCCCACGAACGACACCGCGTTGAGTGCGAACACGATCGTCGGGCCGGTCAGCGACACCAGAGCACCGGCGATCGCGGGTCCGATCGCCCTGGCCCCGTTCATGCTCATGCTGCCCAGCGCCGCGGCGGCGGGAATCTGATCCGACGGCACGAGATCCGGCTGGATCGCCTGCCAGGCCGGCGCGGTCAGCGCCTGCCCGCAGCCGATCACGAACAACAGCGTCAGCAGGACCGTCGGGGTGGTCAGCCCGGCACCGGTCAGCGTGGCGAGAAGACCCACGCCGGCGGCCATCGCGCCCTGCGTCGCGATCAGCAACCGGCGGCGGTCGACGAGATCGGCCAGCACACCCGACGGCAACGCCAGCAGCATCACCGGCAACGTGGTGGCCGTCTGCACCAGCGGCACCAGAACCGCGGCGGCCGGGTCGTCGACCAGCATCCACTGGGCGCCGACGGTCTGCATCCAGGTGCCGAGATTCGAGACGAACTGCGCGATCCACAGCGCGCGGAACACCGGCGACTGCAGCGGAGCCCAGGTGGAGGTCGATACCGGCGATGTCATCTGCCTCCCCTGTTCGGCTGTCGGGCCCCGGGTGCGTACCCGGTGCGGGGGTCGGCTAAGCCTGCTGTGCGTTCGAGAGACGCTGCGCGACAATGCCGTAGCGTTCGAACCGCTCCGGGTCGGCCAGCGCGTTGTACAGCACGATGCGGGTGGCGGTGCCGCCGTACCTGGCGCTCAGGGCGTCGGCCAGCCCGTCCCAGGTGGATTCGGTCGCGAACACGGCGATGTGCTCGTCGGTGATCTGCGCGGCCATGCCCTTGATGTCGCCGGCCTTCTGCTTCTCCCGGATCCGCGCCGTGGTCCCCTCGAAGCCGGCCTCGTCCCAGATGAACGCATAGTTGGGCGTGCTTCCGTAGAAGCTCATGCTGGCGCGGACCAGTTCGCGCTCGCGGTGGCGTTCCTCATCGGTGTCCCCCACGACCGTCATCACCGGCACGATCAGGGCGATCTCGGACGGGGAGCGTCCCGATTTCTGCGCTCCCTCGGCCACTTTCGGGATGACGTGGCGGGCGATGTAGCCGGGCTCGCCGAGCGGGTGCACGTGGACCCCGTCGGCGACCTCGCCGGCCATCCGCAGCATCCAGGGGTTGACCGCGGCGACGTCGACCTTCGGGTCGGGGGCGTCGATCGGTCCGGCGCTCCACTGCGGGGTGATGAAGTCCAGGTTGTAGAAGTCGCCGTGGTGGTCGAGGGTTCCGGTGCGGAACGCGCCGAAGCAGGCTTTGACCGCGAGCACGTAGTCCCGAAGTCGGGGGCCGGGGTGCTCGAACTCGACGCCGTAGCGGCGCACCACATGGGTGCGGACCTGGGTGCCGAGACCGAGCCGGAAGTTCCCGCCGGAGGCCTCCTGCAGTTCCCACGCCGAGGCTGCCGTGACGAACGGGCTGCGCGGAAACGCGACCGCCACTCCCGTCGACAACTGCAGTCCGGGCGCGGCCAGCGCCGCCGCGGCCGCGTTGAGGTACGCGGTACGGCCGGTCTCGGTGAACAACATGCCGTCGAAGCCCGCCTCCCGGGTGCGGCGGGCGAGATCGCCGGTCGAGCGCAGGGGTTGCGGGGTCGTCATCACGTCGACGTACATCGATCGCACCTTACGCCGCGCCCTATTCTCGCCGAACTTGCATTCCAGCAGGCGTCTTCTCGCACTTTGTCTGCGCGGACGCAATCTTGGCGAGGGGCGGCGCCGTCACGTCGCGTTAATGACGGCGAAATTGGGATGCCACACCCGCGTCGTTCACTGGGTACATCCTCCGCCGCCGTCGAAAAGGACCACCCCATGACCCTCGACGCCACACCGAAACCACTCACCATCGTGCGGGGGGCCTGCCCCCACGACTGTCCCGACACCTGCGCGATGCTCTACCACGTCGAGGACGGCAAACTCGTTGACGTCCAGGGAGATCCGAACCATCCGATGACCCGCGGCGGTCTGTGCGTGAAGGTCAAGAACTTCCACGAGCACCACTACCAGCCCGACCGCCTGCTCTACCCGATGCGCCGGGTGGGCGCGAAGGGCTCCGGCGAGTTCGAACGGATCACGTGGGACGAGGCGCTCGCAGAGATCAAGTCGCGGTGGACCGAGATCATCGACACCTACGGCAGCCAGGCGATCATGCCGCACGCCTACCTCGGCCACCAGGGAGTGCTCAACGGGCTCACGTCGGGCGACGCGTTCTTCAACCGGCTCGGGTCGACCGTCGCCGAGAAGACCTACTGCGAATCGGGGTCGTCGACCGCCTGGCACATGACCGTCGGCGGCTCCGGGGGCCTGGACGTCGAGTCGATGGCGCACTCGAAGTACATCATCGTGTGGGGCATGAACATGACCAGCACCAACCTGCACGGCTGGCCGTTCCTGCTCGAAGCCCGCAAGAACAACGGCGCGAAGATCGTCGTCATCGACCCCGTGAAGAATCGCACTGCGCGGCAGGCGGATTGGCACATCCCGATCCGGCCGGGCACCGACGGGGCGCTCGCGATGGGCATGATCCAGCAGATCATCGCCCAGGGCCTGGTCGACACCGACTACGTCGAGCGCTACACCGTCGGCTACGACGAACTCGCCGAACGCGCCGCGCAGTACCCGCCGGAACGGGTCGAGGAGATCACCGGCATCCCCGCCGACGACATCCGAAAATTGGCCTACGAGTACGCCACGTCGCAGCCCGCCGCGATCCGGCAGGGCGTCGCGCTGGAGCGCAGCCGCGGCGGTGGCCAGGCGATCCGGGCCATCACCTGCCTGCCCGCGCTCGTCGGCGCGTGGCGCCACGTCGGCGGCGGCACGATGGAGATGCCGATCTGGGAGTTCCCGACGAAGTTCGACGCGATCTGCAAGCCGGAGTGGATCCCCGAGGGCACCCGGGTTGTCAACGAACTCGACCTCGGCATGGCGCTGACCGGCGAGATGGAGCTCGACCCGCCGATCAAGTCGCTGTTCGTCTACAACTCCAACCCCGTGTCGCAGGGCCCGGCGCAGGAGAAGACCATGCGCGGCCTGATGCGCGACGACCTGTTCACCGTCGTCAGCGAGCACTTCGTCACCGACACAGCGAAATTCGCGGACCTGCTGCTGCCGGCGACCATGCAGGCCGAACAACTCGACATCATGGTCACCTGGGGACACCTCTACATCTCGCTGAACCAGCCGGCCATCGCGCCGCCCGGCGAATGCGTGCCCAACGTCGAGTTGTTCCGGCGGCTGGCGCATGTCATGGAGTTCGACGACGAATCCATGGCCTACTGGAACCGCACCGACCGTGAAATGCTCATCGACTTCCACGACTGGGACGCACCCGCCTTGGCCGGTATCACCTACGAGAAGCTCGAAGAGGTCGGCTGGATGCGGCTGGCCGTCGGCACTCCCGATGTGCGGGCGCCGCACGCGGAGGGGAACTTCCCGACCCCGTCGGGCAAATGCGAGTTCAAGTCCAGCCTGGCCGAGGGCGGCAACTTCGTCGTCCCGGTGTGGCGCTCGATGTACGAGGGTATGCAGCCCGGCGGCTACGTCGACCCGGTGCCCGACTACGTCCCGCCGTTCGAGTCGCCACAGTCCAATCCCGAACTGGCACAGCAGTACCCGCTGTCGATCATCTCACCCAAACCGCATGCGTTCCTCAACAGTCAGTACGGCAATGCCGCGGACAAGCAGAAGGTGCAGGGCGGGCAGCGGGTGTTCATCCACCCCGCCGATGCGGCCGAACGCGGTATCGCCGAGGGCGACGTGGTCCGCGTGTTCAACGATCGCGGATCGTTCCAGGGGCCGGCGGCCTACGACGACGGACTGATGGCCGGCCTGGTGATGGCCAACGTCGGGCACTGGCAGGGCAAGACGTCGGGGACGACGGTCAACGCGATCACCGCCGACCGGCACTGCGGTCTGGGCAACGCCGGCGTGTACGGGGACAACCTCGTCGAGGTTGAGAAGGTCGCCGAGGAGGCCTTCGCGAGCTGAGAGGCGCGGGCGCGCGGGGCGCGTTCGGCGGGCGCGAGCGCGCGCCGTTGTACGCGAGGGGCGGCGTGTCGCTGTGCAGACCCGCGCGCTCGGCCGGCTACCGAGCCGTCATCTGACATTCACGTGGTGATCGTGATCCGGTCACCTCGGCGCGCCAAGCTCAGCCGTCCCGCGACCACAACTGAAGAGGGTGACGGATGGCTGTCCACTGGACACCGAACTGGACGTGCGCGACGGCGACCGGCCTGACCGCGACACTGCTGCTGGCGGGGTGCTCCCGCGGTCCGGACGACGAGGGTGCGACGCCGATCCGCGAACGGGCGACGGCAGCCGTCGACTTCACCCTCCCCGACGCGCAGCGCTACCACCGCCTCGCCACCTACCCGGTGCACCTGAACAAGCCGGCCACTGACCCCGTCGACGCCGAGACCGTCGCCGAGATCTCCACCGTCACCCCGGACGGCAACACCGTGATCTACACTGATGCCGCCGGCAAGCGCATCGGCTTCCTCGACATCCGCGACCCCGCCAATCCCGTTGGGCTGGGCACACTCTCGCTGGCTGAACTCGGCCACGCCGACGACCAGCCCACCTCCGTCGCTGCCGTTGGCGAGTACGTGCTGGTCGTCGTCGACACCACCGGCGGCGACTTCGCGAACCCGTCCGGCCGGGTCGACGTCGTCCGGGTGGCCGACCGCACCCGCGTGCACAGCGTCGACCTCGGCGGCCAGCCCGACTCGATCGCCGTCGCGCACGACGGTTCGTTCGCCGCGATCGCGATCGAGAACCAGCGCGACGAGGAGTTCACCCCGCCCGGCGCCGAAGAAGGCGACCTGCCGCAGCCGCCGACCGGGTTCGTGCAGCTGCTCGACCTCGCGGGCGCACCCGACACCTGGGTACCCCGGCGGGTCGACTTCGACGTCGACGCCGCCCGTGCGGCGGGCCTGGACACCCCCGAGGACCTGGAGCCCGAGTACGTCAGTGTGAACGCTCGCGGCCAGGTCGCGGTGACGCTGCAGGAGAACAACGGCATCGCGATCATCGACGGCCGCACCGGCGCAGTGCAGAAGATCTTCAGTGCCGGAACGGAATCCGTCACCGGGATAGACACCGCCGAGGACGGCCGGGTCGAGCAGACCGGTTCGATCACCGACACCCCGCGCGAACCCGACGCCATCGGCTGGATCGACGACACCCACGTCGCCACCGCCAACGAAGGCGACTGGAAGGGCGGTACCCGCGGCTGGAGCATCTTCGACGCCGGCACCGGCGAGGTGGTCTGGGACGCCGGCAACAGCGTTGAACAGCTGGCGGTCCGGACCGGTCTGCACATCGAAAGTCGCGCCGAGTCCAAGGGTCCCGAACCCGAAGGTTTGGCGATCACCGAGATCGGCGGCCGTCCCGTCGCACTCGTGGCGTCCGAGCGGAGCAATTTCGTCGCCGTCTACGACGTCAGCGACGCCACCAACCCGCAGTTCCGGCAAATGCTGCCGGCCACACCCGGCCCCGAGGGCATCCTGCCCGTCCCGGCGCGCGACCTGCTCGTCATCTCCTCGGAGAGCGATGACGCCGAGGCACGGGTCCGCGCCACGGTCACCGTCTACGGCTTCGGCGAGCGCTACGCCGGGGCTCCGCCATTCCCGTCGATCGTGTCCGGTGACGTGGACGGCACCCCTATCGCGTGGGGTGCGCTCGGTGCGCTGAGCGCCGATCCGGCCGACGAGAACCGGCTCTACACCGCGCCCGACGTCGCCTACGGACCCTCGCGCATTCTCGGCGTCGACCTCACCCAGACCCCGGCGCTGATCGACACCGAGCTGCCCGTCACCGAGGCCGGTGAAGCGGTCACCCTCGACGTCGAGGGCGTCGCGGCGCGTCCCGACGGCGGGTTCGTGCTCGCCGTCGAGGGCGAGGAAGGCCCGGGCAACCAGCTGGTGTTCGTCGGTGCCGACGGGGCGATCGAGCGCCGGGTGTCGTTGCCTTCCGAGGTCGCCGCCGGACTCGGTGGGCAGGGATTCGAAGGCGTCGCGCTCGACGGGGACGCGGTGTGGGTCGCGGTGCAGCGGGAGGTGAAGACCGATCCGAGCGGAGTGGCCCGCCTCGGCCGCTACTTGCCGGACTCCGACACCTGGGAGTGGTTCGGCTATCCGCTGGAGTCGACCGACGTCGACGGCGACTGGATCGGACTGTCCGAGATCCAGGTGCACGACGGCGCACTGTTGGTGCTGGAGCGCGACAAGCTGAACGGGCCCGACGCCCGGGTGAAGGCGATCTACCGGGTGGCGCTGCCGACCGGTGCCGGGGCGACGGGTGCTGCGGCGCCGCCGCTGTTGCCGAAAGCGCTTGCCCGCGATCTGCTTCCGGACCTGCAGGCCACCCGCGGCTACACCCAGGAGAAGGTCGAGGGCTTTGCGATCGCCGGCAACGGGTCGCTCTATGTGGTGACCGACAACGACGGACTCGACGACGCCAACGGCGAGACGGTGTTCCTCGACCTCGGACCGGCAGGCGACGCGCTGCGGTAGCCCGCGAGCGCGCGGCGCTGCACGGCCCGACACGGAGTGTCGCCGTGCAGACGCGCGCGCTCGGCCGGCACGCTGAGTCAGACGCCCGCCGGGACCTTCGCCTCGGCGCGCATCGCGTGCCGCAGATCGGTGAACTCCGAGATGGTGCGGGTCGACACCGTCGCGACGGGGCGGGCGTTGCGTCCCGTCGCCTCGGTCTTGGACACCATCACCACGCTGTCGATGTAGGGCTGGATGGTCGTCGCGTTCTGCACGGTCGCGACGATCACCAGCTGGAACCCGAACTTGCGGAACGCCTGCAGCGCCTGCTGGGCGAACTGCGGGTCCGACTTCGAGAACGCCTCGTCGAGCATCAACTGCGCGAAAACCGGTCTGTTGTCCGAACTCTCGGGGGCCGCGAGGTTGAAGCTGAGCGCACCGGCGAGGCAGAACGCCATCAGCTTCTCCTGCTCGCCGCCGGAGTTGTCGCCGGCGTTGCTGTGCGTGCGGATCAACTCCTCGGTCGCCACATCCCATTCGGCGCAGTCGAACGTGAACCGGTTGCGCACATCGAGCGCGTCGCGCGTCCACGCCTTGTCCTCCGGCGCCGTCGACGCCAGCCGGTTGCGCAGCCGCAGGATGTCGGCGTACTGGTCCAGGATCGCCTGCTTGTCGCCGAGCCCGACCTCGGCGATGCGCCGCGAGATCGCCCGCACGATCTCGGTCAGCTCCGACACCGCCGTCAGGCTGCGCGGCGTCGCGCGCAGCGTCAGGCGGGTGCCGCGGTTGAACTCCACCGCCCCCAAACCCGTGTTGACACGGTCGATCTGGTCGCTGATCCGCCGCGCCTCCTGCTCGGCGACCCGGTGCAGCGTCAGGATCGCATCCGGTGCCTGCTCGGTGACCAGCCGCATCATCCGCTCGTAGGCCTCCGGCAGCTCGCGCTCGTCGATGTGACGGCACAGCGCGACGTAGTCGTGGACCCGCTCGTCGAAGTTCTCGGAGTCGTTCGGGATCGCGTCGGGGAACGACGTGTCGAAGGTATTGAGAATGCGGGCCAGTTCGTCATACGAGCGGCGGCGGCTCTCGCGCAGCTGCTCGCGCTCCTTCTTGATCGCGTTGAACAGCGCGTCGCGATGCGGTTCGGGCTCAAGGAGTTCCAGGCTGACCGGCAGCTGTCCGGCGTACCGGTGCAGCAGCTCGGTCAGCGGCTCCGACACGAACGCGGGCTGGAGCCGTTCGGCGAGTTCCAGCAGCCGGGTCCTGCGGTCGTCGAGCGCGTCGCGCCGGGTCTGGACCGCGCCGCGTCGCGTCATCAACTTCTGGATCTGCGACCAGCATTCGTCGGCGCGCGCATTGAGCGCCTCGATGTCGGGATGCTCGGCCAGCAGCAGCTCGTACTGCTCGCGCAGCCGGTCGGCGTGCCCGTCGGCGGTCTCGGTGTCGATCTGGCTCCACTGCGGGTACTGCTCGCAGATCGCCTTGCACGCCGCGGCCCGGTCACGCCACTGCTGGCGCTGCGCGGCGATGTCGTCGGCGACGCGGCGCGCCTTCTGGTAAGCCTCCTCGGCCGCCGCGAGATCGACGGTCAGCGCGTTGATCTTGGCCGACACGTCGCCCTGGTACAGATACTCGGACTGCTTGAGCGGGCGCCGGTCGTCCTTGATCGCCAGCCGGTCGGAATCCTTGTACAGGCCGGTGTCGGTGACCGCGCGGCGGAACCGGGCGAACACCTCGGGGGTGTCGACACAGATGTGGTCACCCGCGGCGGTCACGACGTCGACGGCCTCGGCCGCACACGGGTGCTCCGGATCGACCGCGAACAGCTTACCCGCCAACGTGTTCGGTTCCGGATCGACCGGGGTGGCGCCGAGGAACTTCGCGCGCACATGGTGCAGCTGCAGCCGTCCGCGCATATTGGTCTCGTTGACGAAGCGCAGCACCTCCGTCCAGTGCTGGTCGGGCACCATCAACCGCAAGCCGACCCCGCGCAGCACCTTCTCCACCGCGGTGCGCCAACGGGTCTGTTCGGCCTTGAGGTCCATCAGCTCGGCGACATACGGCAGGTCGGTGGCGTCCACCCCGACCGCCGCGCAGATCTGATCGCGCATCGTCAGCGCGAACTCGGGCAGCGCGGAGCCGACGTGCTCGACGCGTTTGAGTTCCTTGGCGGCCTCGTCGCGGACGAGCCGGGCGGACTTCTGCGCGTACTCCGCGTCGGTGGACGCCTCCCGGTTGCGTTCGACCTTGGCGAGCAGATCGGTGGCCTGCGCGAGAAGTTCCTCGCGCAGGTTCCAGAACGCGTCGGCGGTCTCCGGCGCGTCGAGACCCTGCGCGGCGAGCAAGTCCTCGTAGGCGTTGCGGCGCCGCGACACCTGCTCGGCCTCGGTCTCGGCGGCGGTCACCTGCGACTGCAGCGGACCGATGCTCGCACTCGAGCCGCTGATCTGCGCGTTGAGTGAATCTGCTTCCGCCTTGGCCAGATTCAGGCTCCGCGTGATGTCCTCGTGCTCGTTGTCGAGCTGATCGATGGTGGTGTCGAGCTGGCTGACCTGGGCCGGGCACTGGGCCAGCCGGACGTGGTCGGTGTAGGCCCGCACCATCGGCAGATCCACCAGGTCGATGATGCCCAGATCGGTGGACTCCGAGGCATACCGCTGCTGGATCTTCTCGATGTCACCGAGGATCTTGCGCTTCTTCTGCGCGACCGCGAGCAACTCGCGGGCTTCCACCAGCGGGTCGATCTGCTTGAGTGCCTCCGGCAGCCGGGTCACGCTCTCGGGTTCGTCGAGCATGAACTCCCGGACGAACTGCTCCAGCCCGCCAACGCTTTTCAGCGACTTCGCCTTGCCGAGCAGCTGCTGGGCCGCGTCCGAGGCGCGGATGCCGATGGTCGCATACAGCTGCGCCAGATACTGCGACTCGACCTTGGTCGTGAACCGCCAGCCTTGACTTCTCCCGTCGCTGCGCTCGCCCCGGTGACTTCTCCCGTCGCTCCGCTCGCCCTGGCCTTCCTTGAACACCCCGGTGTCGAAACGTCCTGCCGCCCAACGGTTGCAGACGTCCTCGATGTCGAGGTCACCGTCGCCGAGCACGAAGCGGCTCGACGAATCGTTGCGCGATTCGCCCGTCAGCCACTTCAGCACCAGGCCCGTCACGGTGCGTCCGGAATCGCTGGAGTAGGTGACCGCCACCGCCGACCAGGCGGTGCCGTCACCGCGCAGGTACATCACCCGGCTCGTGCCGCCGTCGCTGCGCTGCCCCCACGCACCGCGCACATACTTGTCGACGGTGCGCCGGCCCGCGCTCGACCCCGCGGCGGTGTTGTCGCCCGAGGCGTTGAAGTTACGCCGGTTGAACGGCAGGAAGCCCAGCGAGATCGCATCCAGCAGAGACGATTTGCCGCTGCCGGAGGCGCCGGCGATCAGCGCGCCGCCTTCACTGAACGGGATGTCGTGATAGCCGTCGAAGACACCCCAGTTGATGACCTGCAGCCGGGACAGGTGGAATTGCTCAGTCAAGATCGGTCTCTGCTTCCGCGGTCGCGCCGTTGATCAACAGTTCGAACTGCTGCTGCAATTCGCTGATCACGCTGGCCGTCATCACTGCCGTGATCACGGGGGAAATGGTGTAGCTGTCCTCGTCGTCGCGGCTCTTGCGCAGGATCTCCAGACCCGCGAGACGCGCGATCGCGGCATCGATGCGGCCCGCGAACGTGACCGCGTCGCGGTCGGTGTCGTTGAGCACGCCGGAGAAGAGCCCGTGCATCTCCTCGCGGCTGATCAACACGCTCTGCCCGCCCGCGGCGCGCATCATCTGCGCCAGGTGCAGCGCAAGGATCGAGTCGTAGGTGCCCAGCGGCTCGCGGCGCAGAAGCTTGATGCCCTTGGCGGATTCGTAGCGGGCCTGCTCGACGAACGCGACGTCGGTTCCGTCCACCACCCGCAGGATCAGGTCCAGCTCCGACAGCCGCGTCGAGAGCTGACTTCGGTACTCCAGAACCCACGCGTAGATGTCGGCGTCGGACTCGGCGCTGATGTAGCGGCGCGTCAGCAGATGTTGCAAGGCCCAGCAGGCCCGATCGGGTAGCTCGGAGACGTCGCCGTCGAAACGCGGCCGCCGCTGGTGCGGCGGTCGGGCGGTCTGGTCGACCTCGGGCAGCGCGGAGAACGCCGCGAAATCGGCTTCGGATTCGGTGGTCACTGCGCAACTCCGACACTGATCGGTTCGGTGAACATCAAACGGGGAACGGCCATTTCGCGATCCTTGCCGTCGAGCGAGCGGAACCGGACGGTCGCCGACCCGGGGGATGCCTCGTTGGGTTGTTTGAGCGCCCACGACCACAGCACGATCACGTGACCGAGGTAGGCGTTATCGACCATCGCCACCGCCTCGGGCAGGGACACCGCCCCGCGCGCGACCGCGGAGTTGAGCATGTCCGACATCGCGGGCGCATCGACCTGGGTGGTCAGTGCCGCGAAGCTGGCGAGATCCACGTCGCCCTCGGCGGGTTTCGCCGGCTTCGGGTTGGACAGGTCGCCGATCTTGAAGCTCAGCGCGCCGACGGAGCTGATCGCATGGCGGGCCAGCGGGAGTTCGAGGTCCAGGCGTGAGTCGATGAGGCTGGACTTCAGCAGGTTGCGGGCTGCGCCGATGGCCTCGTTGAGCTGACGCGCCACACCGCGGCTCTGCTCCAGCGTGCCGAACGCGGTGAACCGTTTGACCCGCTGTGCGCACCGCTGCTGGATGCGCTCGACCTCGTCGATCTGATGGCCGACGAGCTCGAAGAACCCGGCCATCACCTTGCGCAGCGCGGGGTCCAGCGCGGGCAGCGCATCGGCGACCGCGGCCACGTCGGCCTCGAACTCGGCGCGCTGGTCGGGGTCGTTGATCATCCGCAGGAACGCGCGGTGGCTGTCGCGGCCCTGCGAATCCCAGGCGGCCTGGTAGTCGGCGTACATCTGGCGCTGCCGGTCGCGGTAGGCGACATTGCTGTCGATCGGCTCGTCGAGCGCCGCGGTGGCCTGCTCGATCATCGAGCCGTACTGGCCGATGTCGGTGATGAGGCGTTCCATCTGCATCGCGATCGCCCGCGCCTCGTCGTAGGCGTCGGTCACATCGGGCTCCGGCCGCGCACCGTTGTCGAGCTCGTCGAGCTCCTCGTGCAGTGCGGCGATCTCGGCTTCGATGCTCTTGCGGATGCGCGCGGGGTCGTTGCCGACGCGGATCGCGACCTGCTTGAGCCGCGACGCGATGCCGTTGATGGAACCACCCGTGGCGAGGGTGTCCTGGCGGCGCATCCCGCGCAGGAAGTCCAGCGCTCGGCGCGCGTCCTGCGTCAGATAGCAGACGTTCTGATCGCTGCGGGGATCGACGATGCGGTGCAGCCAGCCCTGGGCGGCCCACGACTTGATCAGCGCGAGGCCGGACTGCGGATCGCCGAGGTCGTCGAGGTCGCGCTCGAGGCGCACCACCAGCTCGGTCTCGGGGACCACGCCGTCGGCGCAGTGGCGTTCCATCAGCGTCGCGTAGAGGCTCAGGTTGGTGGCGGCCAGCAGTCGGATCGCACGGGAACTCTGCAGCTCACGGTTGCGCTCGAGCAGGTCGGCGGCCGACAGTGTCGCGTTGTCGTCCACCGGGCTCCTGTTCTGTGTGTCGTCGCGTCCGTGCGGTCGCCGGAGGCCCCAACATAGGGCACGCCGGCGCCCCGGCTTCGGTGCGGGAGGGGAGTGTCGCGGGGTTTCCCGGCAAGCCTGTGACGCATGTGACCAGCGGGATTGCAGTGCGTTCTGGGGTTTCGCGAAACCGCCGCCACGGTAGTGGTGCGGGCGAGATCACTACCGTGTGGGCGGTCTCGCGAGGAGGCGGCGGGCGTCGTCGCACAGTCGGGCGATCACCACGGCCGCCGGCTCGACGGCGGTGATGTCGTCGACACCCTGACCGGCGTTGACCGGCGCCACCCGGAAGTCGTCGTCGGCGATCGCCTCGGCCAGCCGGGCGCGCGCGTCGTCGTCCGGGGTCCGGCCGTCCCAGGCGGCGGTGAACGCGTTGCGCAGCACGCGCTCGGGGAAGTGCGCGGGCCACGGGTAGCCCAGCGCGACGTCGAACACCCGGGTGGTCAGGGTGTCGGTCGCGTCGGCGGTGAGCAGCGCCCGGCGCGCCTCGTCGGGAAACAGCGACTCGGGGCACGTCGCGAACGCGGTCCCGATCCACGCCCCCGCCGCACCGGCTGCCAGCACCGCCGCCAGCGCGCGTCCGGACGCGATTCCGCCCGCCGCGAGCACCGGCACCTCGACGCGGTCGAGGATCGCGGTCAGCAACGGCAGCGTGGCGACGGCGGGGGTGCCGTGCCCGCCGGCTTCGGCGCCGCGGGCGACCAGCACCTGCACCCCGGCGTCGACAGCGCGCAGCGCGGCCTCCACGTCGGCGACCTGCGTCACCGACACGCACCCGGCGTCGCGGGCGCGCGCCACCCAGTCCCACTCCGTGCCGAAGCTGACCGACAGCACCGTCGGACGCGCGTCCAGCGCGGTCGTCAGCAGTTCGGGCTCCTTGCGGATCACCCAGTCGATCACGCCGATACCGAAGGGCCGCTTGAGTTCTCCGAGTTCGGCCAGCTGGGCGCGGAGTTGCGCGGCGGACGCGGAGCTGCCCATGCCGACCATCCCGAGACCGCCGGCGCGGCTGACCGCCGCCGCCAGCGTCCCGCCCGCGGCTCCGCCCATCGGCGCGTTCACGATCGGGACGTCGAGGCCCAGCTCGGCCGACCACGGTGTCGATAAGGTGTCCATCTCGCCGGCCATTATCGTCGCCCGTGCCAGGATGAGGTCATGACGGTCGTCTTCGTGCACGGTAACCCCGAAACCGCGGCGATCTGGGGTCCGCTGACCGCGGTGCTCGGAAGCGATGACGTCGTGCTGCTCTCACCGCCCGGATTCGGTGCGCCGCTGCCCGACGGCTTCGGGGCGACGTTCGTCGAATACCGCGACTGGCTCGAAGCCGAACTGGAACAGATCGACGGGCCCATCGACCTGGTGGGTCACGACTGGGGCGGCGGGCACGTCGTCAACGCGGTGATGCACCGTCCCGAACTGGTCCGCAGCTGGGCCTCCGACGTCGTCGGCCTGTTCGACCCCGACTATCAGTGGCACGACATGGCGCAGGTGTGGCAGACGCCCGGCGCGGGTGAGGAACTCATCGCGAACATGATGGGCGGCGGCCTCGAAGCGCGCACGGAACTCATGTCCTCCCTTGGCATTCCGGTCGATATCGCGGCCGCCATCGCCGAGCAGCAGAACGACGACATGGGCAGGGCGATCCTCGCGCTGTACCGGTCGGCGACCCAACCGGCGATGGCCGAGGCCGGACGGTCGCTGGAGGCGGCCGCCGCGCGCCCCGGACTGTCGCTGATGGCCACCGAGGATCCCTATGTCGGGGTCAACGACAACCGCCGCCGCGCGGCCGACCGGGCCGGGGCGCGCACCACCGTGCTCGATGGACTCGGGCACTGGTGGATGGTCGAGGACCCGCAGCGGGGCGCGGCCGCGCTGACCGAGTTCTGGGACAGCCTGTAGCGCCCGGCGCGTACTACGGCGCGATACCGATCTTGACGTGCGGGCTGTCAGCCTGTGCGTCCCAAGCCTTTTCGGCGTCGTCGAGGCTGTAGCGGGTGGTCTCGACGGTGAGGCGCTTTTCCGAGGCCAACCCGACGAGTTCCGCGTACGCCTGGCGCATCACACTGGCCGGCAGCAGGTTGTTCATGTGCCCGACGTGGGTGCGGCCCATCAACTTCGCGAACGGGATCGCGGGGGTGCCTGCCCCCTGCCCGACGGTGATGAGCGTCGCCCCGACGGTCGTCGCGTCCAGTGCCGCGAGGAACGGATCACCGTAGATCAGGTCGACGACGACGTCGTAGCCGTCCTTCACCTCGGACTTCAGCGCGGCCGCGTCGTCGTCGGTGCCCAGTTGCACCACAGCGTCGGCACCCAGCTCCCGCGCCTTCTGCAGTGCGGCCGCGTCGCGGCCCGCGCCGACCACCCGGCCGGCGCCGAGGATCTTGGCCGCCTGGATCGCGATGTTGCCGACGATTCCGGTGGCGCCGAGGATCAGCACCGACTGGCCCGCGGAGACATCGGCGTGACGGGTCAACGGCAGCCAGGCGGCCAGCCCGGCGATGCCGAGCGCGACGGCGAGATCGTCGTCGACATCGTCGGGGACCTCGAAGGCCAGATCGGGATCCAACTGCGCGAGCTCGGCCCACGAGCCGAAAGGTGAGACCGGGGAATCGAAGTACACGCGGGTGCCGTCGGCGGTGCGGCCGATGCCCTCCTTGCCGACGACGCTCGGTATCACGGGGTCACCCATCTCCCCGGACGCCAGGGCGAGATCGACCGGGTTGCAGCCGGCCAGGCTGACCCGCACCACGTCCCGGGTGGGTTCGTCGAATTCTCTGACCGTCGGCGCCTGTCCCACCGCTTCCAACACCGCTGCGCGCATGGCAGTCCTTCCGATTCGTCGGTGCCGTGCGGCTTACCCGAGGGGGTCCGATCGAAACAACAGGACCTCGCGGCGACGGGCTGTGGGACTCTGGTTCAGGCCGCTCCGATCGTGGCCCTCTGGGGTGGGCCCGGGTCGGGCGTGGTCGCGGGCTCCGGTGGGGTTTCGGGAACGTCGTCGGGGACGAGCCGTTCCGGCACCTCCACCGGGGCGAGCCGTTCAGGGGGTTCGGTGGGCGCAGTGTTGCGGTGCGTGGTCATGGGAGACGCGTACCCGGGGTCGATGCCCGGCAACCGTCACGCACCGCCGCGGTCTCGTGGTCGATGACTTCGGTGGCGGCCCAGTGGCGAGGGCGGGCCGGGCTCGACGGGCTCGACGGGCGCAAAAAGATTGCGCGGAAACATATCTGGTGACAGGAGGGACTGTGCCTCACAGCGCCCTCCTTGCCCATGGGGTCACTATCGGCGCTGTCGTGCCGCGCCGAGCGTGCGGAGAATCCGTACGACACGCCGGTGGGGAGTGTGCAGGCACGCGCGCTCGCGGTGCCCCGACCCGGGCTACCTCGTCAACGCGGCCAGGGCGTCGTCGACCTCGGCCTCGGTGGTGGCCCAGGACGTCACGAACCGCACCACAGGCTCGTTGTGGTCAGGCTGGTGGACAAGATAGGCCCGCGTCAGGTGCCCGAGCGCGTCGCCGTCGATCCGCACGAACACCTCATTGGACTCCGCAGGCGACGCCAGCTGATACCCGAGGCCCTGCAGACCCGCGCTGAGGCGACGGGCCATCGCGTTGGCGTGTTCCGCGTTGCGCAGCCACAGACCGTCGGTGAACAGCGCGACGAATTGCGCCGCGATGAACCTGTGCTTGCTGGCCAGGTGGCCGATCTGCTTCTGCACCCAGTGGATCCCGTCGAAATGCTCGGGACGCCGCACCAGGATCGCATCACCGAACAGCAGGCCGTTCTTGGTGCCTCCGACGCTGACGATGTCGGCATCGGCGATCGCCTCCACCGGTGAGATACCCAGAGCAGCAACGGCATTGGCGATACGGGCGCCGTCGACGTGGACGAGCAGGCCCAGCGCGTGAGCGTGGTCGACGAACTCCGCGATCGCGTCGGCCGTCCAGACGCGGCCGCTCTCCGTCGACTGCGTGATCGACACGATCCGCGGCTGAGAATGATGCACGGCGCCGCGTCCGCGCACCCTGCGCTCAAGGTCCTCCGGTGCGATGACGCCGTCGACGCTGGGCAGCCGGGTCAGCTGTGCGCCCGAGAGCCGAACCGGGCCGCCGGCCTCGTCGACCAGGACATGCGCGACGTCGCTGCAGAAGATCTCATGCCAGGGCCGGGTCGCCGACGCGAGGGCGATGGTGTTGGCCGCCGTGCCGGTGAACGCGAACAACACGTCGGCCCCGGGCGAGTCGAACGCCGTCCGGATCGCGTCGGCGGCCTGCGCGGTGACGGCGTCGTCGCCGTAGGACGGGGCGGACCCGTCGTTGGCGTGGTGCAGGGCGTCGAGGACCGACGGATGCGCGGGGGCGGCGTTGTCGGAGGCGAAGGCGGCGGACGGCACGCTGCCATTGTGCGCCCAGCGTGAAGCCAGGGCTGTGGATGGGGCGTTGATCGAAGCCCGGAATGATATTTCGCGGGTCAGGGTCCGTGCGCGGCGAGCCAGGCGAAGAAGTCGTCGGCGCACAGCACCGGCTTGCCGTACTCCAGCGCCTTGCGGGCCTTACCCGACTGCGTGCCCGCCTCCGCGGTCACCAGCACGTCGCAGCGGGTCTTCGTCACCGACTTCACCGGTACCAGACCCGCGGCGGTGGCCAGGCGTTCCATCTCATCGCGTTCAACCACCCGGCCGTCGGGATCCTGCGCCGTGCCGGTGAAACAGATGCGTGCGCCCGGGGCCAGGATCCCGTCGACATCAGGACGATCCAGAAGTTCGGTGCCCGAGAGTATTTCGACGCCGAGCAGCTCCTCGGCGGCGTGCAGGCGGGACAGCACCTCGTCGGTCAGCTGCACGCGGTTCGCCGCGACGCGCAGCTGATCGGCGACCGACTGCCGGGCACCGGCCTCCCAGCCGGTCGCATCGTCGCGCGGCGGCGCGGTGCCGCCCAACAGCACCGACCCGACGTCGCGGCTGATCCGCAGCAGCGCCGACAGACCCGGCAGATGATCGGCCACCGGCGTCGGCACCGACGCATCACGGCTCACCAGAAGTCCTGACAGTTCAACGGTTTCGGGATCGTCGAACGTCGAGGAACCGTCCTCGGCGTCGGCGGCGCGGTGTGCCTGCAATGCGGAGCGGGCGCGTTCCAGCGCGGTACGGCCCTGCGCCCGCGTGCCGCGCACCTCGACACCCAGCGGCATCGGCGTCACGAAACCCAGCCGCTTCAGCTCGAAGTCCAGCAGGCCGAGCGTCTCGTCCACGCCGGGGCCCACCGGGGTGGCGCCGGCCAGCATCGGCGCGATCACCGCCCACGCCTCACGCAGTGTCGGTGCCAACAGCACATCGGACACCGTGATACCGAACGCCGTTCGCGCATCGGCCAGATCGCGCTGCGGGTTCACCAGCGTGGTGACCGCAGTGCCGTCGTCGAACGCCACCGCGAGCTCGACGGGCCGCGGACGTGACATCCGTCCCTCGTCGCCGACGGTCAGCATGCCGATCGCGCAGTACCGCCGAGCCCCGGCAGCGCCGGAGGAGGTCCGCAGATAGCGGGTGACACGACGATCGGTTTTCAAATCCTTCGGCAGCACAGGGCGTTTCAGCACCAGGCCGGCCAGCGAGGTGCAGCGGCTCAGCGCCACATACAGCTGACCCGTCGAGAACATACCCCCGGTCAGGTCGACGACCACCCGCTCCAGCGTCTGTCCCTGGCTCTTGTGGATCGTGATCGCCCACGCCAGCTTGAACGGCAACTGCGTATACGCGCCGACGACCTCACGACTCAGCGACGACCCCGACATCACCGGGCGCGTCACCTCCCACGTGAACGGGGAGACGTCCGCACTGGTGCCGTCGGGAAACTCGACCTCGACGACCGCGCCGTACCGGTCGTAGCCGACCCCGACGACGCGCGCGACGGTGCCGTTGACCCACCGGTTGCCCTGGTCGTTGTTCAGCATCATCACCTGCGCGCCGACCTTGAACCGCAGCGTCTCCTCGACCGGCGCCTCGAACATCGCCAGGTCACCGGAAGCCTTGGCGTGGTGGGTGAATTCCTCACCAGGAAGGCGTTCCAGCTGCTGTCGGTTGCGTGCGGTGACGAGCCGGTTCGTCGGGGCCAGCGTCAGCCAGAACTCGTCCTCGGGTGGTACGAAGTCCTTGTCGGCGCGCGCGTTGAGCTGCTCCTGGGCATGCCCGAGGAGCACACCCTCGCGAATCTCGTTGAGAATGGCCGTCATCCGGTCGTCACCGAGTTGGCGGAACACCGTCGTCAACGACACCGTCGGGAAGTCATCGCGGTGAAACGCGTTCGCGGAGAAGAAGTACGGCGTCCCATACGTCGTAGAAAAATAGGTGGCCTCGTCCTCGCGGACCACCGGCGGGAGCTGGTACAGATCGCCGACCAGCACGATCTGCACCCCGCCGAACGGGGTGCCCGGCTCGGGCCCGAAGCGTTCCAGCGCCGCGGCCACCATGTCGAACACGTCGGCGCGCACCATCGACGCCTCGTCGATGATCAGCGTCTGCAACGCCGCCAGCGTCTTGGTGAACCGCCCCGGGCGATACTCGCCGGAGCGGACGTCGTCGAGCGTCGTCGTCGAGCGGAGGCCGAACATGCGGTGGATCGTGTAGCCGTCGACGTTGAGCGCGGCGATCCCCGTCGGCGCGACCACCACCACGTTGCGGTCGGTGTCCGCCATGAAGCGACGGATCAGCGTCGACTTACCGGTGCCCGCCTTGCCCGTCAGGAACACGTGCCGTCCCCCGGCGAGCAGGGCCAGCGCCTCACGGAACTCCTCGGTGAGGACCAGCGCGGTCATTGCCGCGCCCGCCACCGCCGCCAGCCGCGGTGCGCGGCGAACGCGCCGATCACCGCGGTCACGCACCACACCGCTGCCGCCGCGAACGCCAACGGGGCCGAGAACTCCCCGATCGAGGACCCCACCACCGTGTACACGAACGCCCGCGGCATCGACCCGATGAACGCGCCCGCCGCCATCTGCCACAGCGGAACACCGAACGCGCCGAACGCGTAGGACGCCAGTGAATCGGAGATCCCGGGTACGAAGCGCTGCCCGACGACGGCCCACAGGCCGCCACGCTCGATGAGCCGGTCGACCTGCTCGGCACGGGACGCGCCGAGCAGCGTGCGGGCGCTCTGCCTACCCGCGCGCCGGCCCACGTAGGCCGAGATCAGCGCATTGACGACCGTCGCGCCGAGCGTGACGACGGTGCCCACCACCGGGCCGAACAGGAACCCGCTGCCCGCTGCCAACAACGGGCCCGGCACCAGCAGCGCGCCCAGCACCGCCGAGACACCCACATAGGTCAGCGGCGCCAGCGGGCCCGTCGACTCGATCAGATCCCGCACCGCCTCGACATCGATGACACGCGCGATCGCGGTGAGATAAAACAGCACCGCCAAAACCGCGACGACCAGCGCGAGCCGGACGAGCGCGCGCCGTTTCGAGGTTTCGGGGGCGTCGGTGGGGTCGGTCATGTCGAACGCAATCCTGCCGCACCCCGTTAAGTTGGCAACGTGAGTGTGACGGCGGGGGAGCTGACGGGGACCGAACGTGCGGTGCTGCTCGTCCTGATGGCCGCGTCGCGCCCGGTGCCGAATCGGGAACTGGCGGTCATGGGCCCTGCGCTGGACAAAACCGGCCGTGACAAGCTCAATCGCCTGGGCCTGATCGAATCCGAGCGCGTCGGAAGCAGGTTCGTCCACGAGCTCACCGACCGGGGCTGGCGACTGTGCCGGGAGCTGATCGACGCAGGTCCGCCGCCCCGCTCCACCGGTCCGGCAAAAACTCTGTACACCGTGCTGGGTGCACTCGGGCGATACCTGGACGGTGCGGGCCTGAGTCTGGCCGACGTGTTCGGAGCCTCGCACGGCGGCCCTGCGCGCACCGAGGACCGCATCCGGACGGTCTACACCCGCCTCGCGGGCCGGCCCGGGGGCTGGGTGTCGCTGACCGCGCTGCGGGCCGAGCTGGACGCCCCCCGCGCCGAGGTGGACGCCGCGCTGGCCGTGCTGCACCGCACCCCCGGGGTCAGCGTGATCCCGCAGGAGGACCAGAAGCTCCTGACCCCCGAGGACCGCGACGCCGCGGTGATCATCGGGGACCGCCCCAAGCATCTGATCGCGATCGAGGACTGATGGACACACTGCAGCGCGAGGCACTGGCCTCGCTGAGGCTGACGTGGGCGCCGACGTCGGACGACCTGTGGCGCCCGCAGGCCGCGACCCACGTCACCGGGCTCAACGAGCACGCTGTCGACGACGTCATGGACGCGTTCGGCGACGCGCTGCGCGACGAGGCCTCCTCCCCGATGGGGGTGGTGATCCGGGGATCGGCCGGGTCCGGCAAGACCCATTTGCTCGGTCAGGTCCGCGAGCGCGTCCAGGCCGGCGGGGGCTACTTTTTCGTCGTCGAACTCCTCGATGCGGCCAGTTTCTGGCAGTCGGTGCGCAGCGGTGTGCTGGAGAGCCTCGGCCGGCCGGGCACGCAGCGGGAGACCCAGCTCAAAGATCTGCTGTGGGAGCTGTCGTCGCTCGCGCACGTGTCGCGGGCCGACCGGCGCGCGATCATCGGCGACGACGACCTGGACGCCGAGACGCTGTACCGGTTCATCAAGGCGTTGTCCGGGGTGGCGAAAGAGACTGTGCGGCAATGCCATCAGGTGCTGCGCGCACTGGTGCTGCTCGCCTCCAACGACTTCATCGCCCACGACATCGGCGAGGGGTTCCTGCAGGGCAGCGACGAGTTCAGCATCGCCGAACGCGGGCCGTGGGGGCTGCGCTCGGCGCCGGAGTCGGCGCAGATGTGCGTCCGCGACATCGTGCGGCTGGTCGCGCTCGCCGGACCGGCGGTGCTCGCGGTGGACCAGATCGACACGCTGCTGGCGCAATCGCTGGCGGGCACCGATGGCGACGGCGTGCTCGAACAGGTCGCCCACGGGCTGATGGCGCTGCGCCAGACGACGCGGCGCACCGTTCCCGTGGTCGCGTGCCTTCCCGCGGTGTGGGAGCACATCCAGGACCGGGCCGCGGCCAGCGTTGCCGACCGGTTCCGCGTCACGGGCATGCTGACACCACTGCCCAGCGCAGACATCGGCCGCGCGATCCTGGAGCGGCGATTCGCGGCCAGTTACCGCGCCGTCGGGTTCGACCCGCCGTACCCGAGCTGGCCGCTGGCGCCGTCCGCTTTCGAGGAAGCACCGTCCTACACGCCGCGGCAGCTGCTGATCCGCGCCGACACCCACGTCCGGGAGTGCCTCAAACGGGGCGAGGTCGTCGAGCTGGCACACCTGCGCGCCGATGCGCAGCCCGACTGGGACACGGTTTCCACCAACGGGAGTGGCGCGGTGTCGACCGCACTGGACCGCCGGTTCGCCGAGTACCGGCGGCGCGCCGTGCCCGCGGCGGCCGTGGCGCACGACGGCGAGGACGTCACGGTGCCCGAGCTGCTGTCGGCCGCGCTGACGGCATGGATCGCCGAGCGGGACGGCGAAGCGACGTTCGTCTGCGATCCGCCACCCGGAACCCATGTGATGCTGCACGCGCGACTGCGCGAGACGCTGGACAGCGCGACCGACGACGAGCGGCACTGGGCGTTCCGGGCGGTCGCGGGGACCAATGCCAGCGCCGTGCTGAGCCGGGTGCGGAAAGCGTTGACCGCCAGTGGTTTCGGATCCGGTGGTGATCGCAGGAGGCTGTTTCTGCTACGGAACTCGCCGTGGCCGAGCGGGAAGAAGACGACCGAGGAGATCGAGCTGTTCCACTCGGCCGGCGGGCGCACGCTCCCGCTGTCGGACGACGACATCCGGACGATGACCGCGCTGCGGGACCTGTTCGCCGACGACGACCCCGAGCTTGCGGCGTGGCTGCGGGCGCGCCGCCCGGCCCACGGGCTGACGCTGCTGCGCGAGGCGCTCGGCGGCGACTCGGAGTCTGCCGAACCCGCGGCGCCCGAGCCGGAACCCGATCCCGAGGACGAGGTCGTCGCCGACTACGACGTCTCGGCCGACGAGATCCCGCTCGGATTGGATCTTCAGGACGAAAAGCCGGTGACAGTGCAGCTTTCGGCGTTGCGCAAACACGTCGCCATCTTCGCCGGGTCCGGGTCGGGCAAGACGGTGCTGATTCGCCGACTGGTCGAGGAGTGCGCGCTGCGCGGCGTCTCGTCCATCGTGCTCGACCCGAACAACGACCTGTCGCGGCTCGGCACCGCATGGCCGCAGACCCCGGCCGGGTGGCGCCGCGGCGACGACGCACGCGCCGACGACTATCTGACCAACACCGAGGTCACGGTCTGGACTCCGCGGCGCACCAACGGCAGACCGCTGGCGTTCGCCCCGCTGCCCGACTTTGCCGGTGTGCTCGACGATCCCGACGAGTTCACCGAAGCGGTGGAGGCCGCCTGCTCGGCGCTGGAACCGCAGGCGCTGATCACCGGGAAGACGCAGAAGGCCACCCGGTCGCGCGCTGTGCTGCGGGAAGCGTTGCAGCACTACGGGAAAACGGAGTCGCCGACGCTGGGCGGGTTCATCAGACTCCTGGCCGACCTGCCCGAGGACGTCAGCGACATCGCCGGGGCGCACGCGATCGCCGGCGATCTGTCGCAGAACCTGCGCGCGGCGATGGTCAACGACCCGATGTTCGGCGGCGCGGGAACCCCCGTCGACCCGGGAGTGCTGTTGACCCCGTCCGACGGATACCGGGCCCGGGTGTCGGTGATCAGCATGATCGGACTGCCGTCGGACGACCAGCGGCAGAGCTTCGTCAACCAGCTGCAGATGGCGTTGTTCGCCTGGATCAAGCGCAATCCCGCCGGCGACCGGCCGCTGGGCGGTCTCCTGGTGATGGACGAGGCCCAGAACTTCGCTCCGGCACGGGGATTCACCGCGTGTACGCGCAGCACGCTGGCTCTGTCGTCGCAGGCCCGCAAGTACGGGCTCGGCCTGGTGTTCGCCACCCAGGCGCCCAAGGGGCTGAACCTGAACATCCCGGGCAACGCCGCGACCCAGTTCTACGGACTGCTCAACGCGCCCGCACAGATCGAGACCGCACGCGAGATGGCCCGCGCCAAAGGCGGTCTGGTGGACGACATCAGCCGACTGCGTGCCGGCAACTTCTACGTCGCGACCGAGGGCGAATCGTTCCACCGCATCGTCGCGCCGTGGTGTCTGTCCCATCACCCCGCCAGCCCGCCGTCTGCCGAAGAGGTGCTGAACCTGGCGACTTCGGTGTAGTTGGTCACGCTGAGGTTGACGAACTACACCGAAATCGCGGGTCAGAACTGCACGCCGCGGGTCAGGGCGCCGTCGACGAGCAGGTTGGTGCCGGTGATGAAGCTCGCCGCCGGGCTGGACAGGAACACCACCGCGTTGGCCACCTCCTGAGGTGTGGCCATCCGCCCGGTCGGGTTCAGTGCGAGCGCCGCGGCGAACAGCTGGGGGTCGTTCTCCTCGATCGACGTCCACACCCCGCCCGGGAAATACGTGTTGCCGGGGCTGACGGAGTTGGCGCGCACCCCCTGTCCGGCGTACTTGAAGGCCAGCCCCTGGGTGTAGTGGATGATCGCGGCCTTCATCGTGCCGTAGGGACCCGCGGCGAAGTCGACCTCGCGGCCGGACACACTCGAGACCGTCACGATCGATCCGGCGTCGGACTCCAGCAGGTACGGCATCGCCGCATCGACCATGCCGACCGTGCCCATCAGATCGACCTCGAAGGTGGTGCGCCAGTTCTCGTGCGTCTCCGGGATGGCCAGCGCGCTGACGTTGGCGACGACCCCGTCGAGGCCGCTGAACATGCCGGCGGCCTGGGTCACCCACGCTTCGACCGCCGCGGCGTCGCCGACGTCGACCACAGCCCCCGCGACGGCGGCACCGTTCGCGCTCAGCTCGGCCTGCGCCTGCTCGACTGCCGCCGGGGTGCGCGCGCAGAACGCGACCGACGCGCCCTCGGCGAGCAACCCCTCGACGACCGCGCGGCCGATGCCCCGGGTACCGCCGCTGACGACGAACCGCTTGCCGGAAAGTCCGAGATCCATACCTGTCTCCTCAGTAGTTGACTGTGCCCAGTGCGGCTGCAGCAGAGCGTAATTCGGAGTGCAGGCCACCGTATGCGGGCGCGGTGGGCAGCAGTCGTTTGTCGATCTTGGTGACCGTGCTGTAGTTGGTGTCGACGACGTTGGCGATCGGGCACAGCGAGATCTGGGTGAGAAGCTGATAGGCGTCGTGGCGGTCGAGGCCGTACAGCTCGCCCAGCCAGGTGATCATCTCCACCTGACTCGCGCGCCAGGCCTCCTCCATCGGGCGTCCGGAACCGACACACATCAGGTGGGTGTCGGTCTCCAGCCGCGGCCATGCCGAGTTCCCGCCCTTGATCAGGTCGACGATCGCCGTCACATGCATGGCGCCCTCGACAGCGGTGCCGCAGGACTCGCCCTCGCCCTGCCGGTAGTGCCCGTCGCCGAGGGAGAACAACGCACCCGGGACGTTGACACGGAGATAACACGTTGCCCCGGCTGCCATCTCGGGAGTGTCCATGTTGCCGCCGAAGATGTCGGGCACCAGTGCCGTGCGGACTTCGCGTCGGTCGGGGGCGACGCCCACCGTGCCCAGCATCGGGTTGGCCGGCAGCGCCACGCTGAAATCGCTGCCGTGCGCGTTGAACGCCAATGTCTCTGCTGCCGAGTCGTATTCGTAGATCCAGGTGCGCTCGGGAAGCGGGTCCTGCAGCGTCGGGCTGACCGGCACGCTGGTGAGCCCGCCGAAGAACGGGATCAGGGTGGACGCACCCCAGGTGCGGGCCGGAGTCAGGTCGACCAGGTGGATCGCCAGCGTGTCACCGGGCTCGGCGCCCTCGACGTGGAACGGTCCCGTCTGCGGGTTCAGATCCGGGGTGTCGAGCACCGCTGAGGCGACGTCGTCGGCGCTCGTGATCCGCCCGCCGTAGGCGTCCTCGGCCCACAGCGTCAGCACCGTCTGCGGCTTGATGCGCATCACGGGTTCCGCGCCACCGAAGGTGTACCGGTACTGATCGGGCGTGGGGATGAAGGTGACGTGCTCCATCCCGCCATCCTCGTCCTGTCGCGCCGCGTCCGCAGCGCGTTCCGGTCGCGAGCAGACGCGAAATCGCACGACGCGCCCGCGACACGCACGAGTATGCGTCTGCTCGCGGGAAAGGGGGCCGGGTCAGCGCGGAGCGGGCGGAGCGGGCGGCGGCGGCAGGGGTGCGCCCGGCGGCAGCGGTGCGCCCGGCGGCAGGGGCGCGGGCGGCGGGGGCGGCGGGGGATTGAGCAGCCGGACGATGTCGGGCTTCATCGCCTGCAACTGCGCACCCCAGTACCCCCAGCTGTGGGTGCCGTTGGGCGGGAAGTTGAAGATCGCGTTGCGTCCGCCCGCGGCGAGGTACTTGTCGCGGAACTCCTTGTTGGTCGCGATCGTGATGGTCTCCAGCGAACCGGCGCTGATGTTGACGCCCAGGTCCGTCCCGGTGTCGAGGTCGGAGGCGACCCCGTTGCCGCAGTACACCCACAGCGCGGTGCGGTTGGCCACCAGCCGGTTGATGTTGAGCATCGGGTCGGCGCGCAGCCACGCCGGCGAACCCGGCTTACCCCACATGTCGAACGAGTCGAAACCGCCCGCGTCCTGCATCGCGATGTCGATCAGCGACGGCCAGAACTTCTGCGACGGCGCGAGATACCCCGACAGCGACGCCGCGAACTTGTACTGACGCGGGTACCACGCCGCGAGTGTGAGCGCGGCGCTGCCCGACATCGACAGGCCCACAACGGCGTTGCCGAACGGGTCCTGGCCGCGGTGGGTCGCCAGCCACGTCGGCAGCTCGTTGGTCAGGAACGTCTCCCACTTGTAGGTCAGGGTCCCGTTGTTGTTCCTGGCCGGCCGGTACCAGTCGGCGTAGAAACTCGACTGCCCGCCGACGGGCATGATCACCGAGACGCCGGACTCGTAGAACCACTCGAAGGCCGAGGTGTTGATGTCCCAGCCGTTGAAATCGTCCTGCGCGCGCAGACCGTCGAGCAGCAACACCGAATGCGGTCCGCCGCCCTGGAATTCGACGCGGATGGTGCGGCCCATCGACGGCGACGGCACGTCGAGTTGCTCGATCGGCAGGCCGGGTCGCGAGAATGCCGCGGCCTGCGGCGACGGGGCCACCGTCAGCAGTCCGGCGGCCAGGAGCACCGCGACGGCGATGCGCGCGAAGAACGTCACGCGCGCGAAGTTACAAGCCCGACGCGCGACCGTACGGGGGCGCGCGCGGCGGTGACCGCGTTGTTATCGAGACGTTGCCCGGTGGACGCGGCCGGCATCGCGCAGCAGCACAGGCGTCTGGGCCATGAATCGCGGTGTCGAGCCCCGATGCTCGTCGGCGGCGTGCACGGTCAACGGGTGCACGAGGTACATGTCGCCGGGCTCCCCGGTCGCGTACCGCACCGGCCGGGCCCTGCTCACCTCATCGACCAGCGTGCCCGCCTCGACCGCGTCGAGATGCCCGTCACCGAGGACCGCGGCGGCATCGCGGTGCGAACCCGCCCGGATCCGTGTCGGGGCGTCGTCACGGGTCACCTCCGAGAGCAGTGTCAGGAGCAGCACCGTGTGCGGCCGTCGGCTGACCGCCCACGAACCGTCGGGCAGCGGGGTGTTCAGATCGACGTGCCAGCCGCGGTCGTCGGCCGGCGGTGACACCGGGAAGCGCACCGGGATGTTGCCCAGCGCCCCCGGGCGCACCCACGTGCCCTCACCGCAGATGTGGTCCAGCGCCGCGGCCAGTGCGGGACTGCCGCAGATCTCGCCGAACGGACCCTCGCCCGTCAGGTCCGCCGTCCAGCGCACCGGCTCGGTCCACGCCGCGCGATCCGCCGGGACGCCGAGTCGGGTCCACAGCGCTGCGCGTGCGGCGTCGGCGACATGACGCGGCACTGCGCGGGGGAGCCGGAGGAATCCGTCGGCGACGAAGGTTGCGAGCACATTGCGAGCGTGACACGGAGACGTCACTGCCCGCCAACGGTTTTCGACCGGACCGCGCCGAGAGCCCGCGCAAGTGCCGATCGTGCGTCATCGTTGACCCATGGCGAAACAGAAAGTGCCCAAACCCGGCGACATCATGGCCGCCGCGCAGGAAGCCGCCGAGGCCGCTCAGGCCGCCGCGACCAGCGCGCTGCGGATCCCGCCCGCGTCGCTCAAACTCGTGGCCGAAGTGCCCGACCTGATCGAGAACCTGGCCGTCGCCACCGAACGGTTGAACGTGGCGGTCGACCGGATGGAGCGGTATCTCGCGCTGGCCTCGCCGATGCTGCGGACCATGGACGCGCTGCTGCCCCAACTGGAAGCGCTCGTCGCGACCGGCAACGACGTCTACCGGGCGGTGTCGTCGGTGCCGGGAGTCTCGACCCTGGGTCGGTTCACCGGCCGCGGCCGCACCGAGGAGCCCGGCGAGAAGTGATTTCGGTGTAGTTGGTCAACCTGACATTGACGAACTACACCGAAATCACTCGAGGTCGACCGACATCGGGCGCACACCCCAGATCTCGTCGCAGTACTCCCTGATCGCGCGGTCGGACGAGAACTTGCCGCTGCGGGCGGTGTTACGGATCGACATCCGCGACCACGCGTCGCGATCCAGCCACGCGCGCGACACCTCGTCCTGGCAGTCGACGTAGGAGCGGTAATCGGCCAGCACCAGGAACGGGTCGTGGTGCACCAGGTTGTCGACGACCGGCCGCAGCACCTCCGTGTCGCCGTGGGTGAACTCGCCGTTGGCGATCAACTCCAGGACCCCGGCGAGCTCGGCGTCGTTCTCGACATGGCTCAACGGCCGGTAGCCGTCCGCCTTGACCTTCTCGACCTGACTCTCGGTGAGACCGAACAGGAAGAAGTTCTCCGCGCCCGCCTCCTGGCGGATCTCGACGTTGGCGCCGTCGAGCGTCCCGATCGTCACCGCGCCGTTGATCATGAACTTCATGTTCCCGGTGCCCGAGGCCTCCTTGCCCGCCGTCGAGATCTGCTCCGACAGGTTCGCCGCCGGATACACCAGATGGGCGTTCTTGACGTTGAAGTTCGGCAGGAACACCAGCTTCATACAGCGGTTCACCTCGGGGTCGGCGTTGATGGTGTCCCCGACCGCCGTGATCAATTTGATGATGCGCTTGGCCATGAAATAGCCCGGCGCGGCCTTGCCACCGAAGATGAACGCCCGCGGAGGGATCGTCAGCCCCGGGTTGTTCTTCAGCCGCTGATACAGCGCGATGATGTGCAGCACCATCAGGTGCTGACGTTTGTACTCGTGGATCCGTTTGACCTGCACATCGAACATCCATGTCGGGTCCAGCTCGATGCCGGTGATCGAATGCACGTACTCGGCCAGCCGGGACTTGTTGGCCCGCTTGACCTCCCGCCAGCGCAACCGGAACGCCGGATCGTCGACGAAGGACTCCAGGCCGTGCAGACGCTCCAGATCGGTCAGCCACCCGGGGCCGATGGTGTCGTCGATCAGCGCGCGCAGGCCCGGGTTGGACAGCGCCAGGAACCGTCGCGGCGTCACGCCGTTAGTGACATTGCCGAACCGCTCCGGCCACATCTCGTAGAAATCCTTGAGCACGCTCTGCTTGAGCAACTCCGAGTGCAGCGCCGCCACCCCGTTGACCGCGTGGCTGCCGACCGTCGCCAGATGGGCCATCCGCACGCTCTTGCCGCCGTCCTCACCGATCAGCGACATCCGACTCACCCGCTCCTCGTCCCCGGGGAAGCGGGCCCGCACCTCGTCGAGGAAACGGTCGTTGATCTCGTAGATCAACTCCAGATGCCGCGGCAGCGCCTCGCCGAAGATCCGCAGCGGCCACGTCTCCAGCGCCTCGGGCAGCAGCGTGTGGTTGGTGTAGCCGAACGTGCGCACCGTCAGATCCCACGCGTCGTCCCACGCCAGGTGGTGCTCGTCGATCAGCAGCCGCATCAGCTCGGCCACCGCGATCGACGGGTGGGTGTCGTTGAGCTGGATCGCCCACTTGTCGGGCAGCCGGTGCAGCGGCAGATGCGCCCGCTTCAGATGGATCGAGAGGATGTCCTGCAGCGAGCACGTGACGAAGAAGTACTGCTGCAGCAGTCGCAGCCGCTTGCCCGCCTCCGGCTCGTCGTTGGGATAGAGCACCTTGGACACCGTCTCGGAGACGACCTCCTCGTCGACCGCCTTGTAGAAGTCGCCGGTGTTGAACGCCTCGAGCGCGAACGACTCGACCGCCCGCGCGCTCCACAACGTCAGCGTGTTGCACGTGTTGACGCCGTAACCCTGCACCGGCGTGTCGTAGGAGACCCCCTGCAGCACGCGCTGCGGCACCCACCGCACCCGCAGCCTGCCGGTCACGTCCTCGTACTGCTCGGTGTGGCCGCCCCAGTTCACGACGTAGCTCGCGTCGGGCTTGTCGATCTCCCACGGGTTGCCGCGCACCAGCCAGTTGTCGGTCTTCTCCACCTGCCAGCCGTCGCTGATCTCCTGGCGGAAGATGCCGAACTCGTAGCGGATGCCGTAGCCGATCGACGGACGCTCGTGGGTGGCCAGCGAGTCGAGGTAGCACGCGGCGAGCCGACCGAGGCCGCCGTTGCCCAGGCCCGGCTCGCCTTCGCACGCCAGCACCTCGTCGAGGTCCTGGCCCAGATCGGAGAGGGCCTCCCGCGCCTGCTTCTCGATGCCGAGGTTGAGCAGGTTGTTGCCCAGCTGCGGACCCATCAGGAATTCCGCCGACAGGTAACAGGTCACCTTCGCCGACAGATCCAGCCAGTCCTGCGTCGTGGCCATCCACCGCTTCTGCATCCGGTCGCGCACCGCCAGCGACAGTGCGCGGTAGTAGTGCTCCGGCGTCAGCACGGCAGCCGGCCGGGCGATCGAGTACACCAGGTGATCGCGGACCGCGGCGCGCAGCGCGTCGGCGCTCATCCCCGACCGGGTCTGCCCCGTCGGTCCCACCGCCGAACCGTTCACCCCAAGGGATTCACCGGAGGTGGGATTCGCGAGATCGGTCACGGGCTCTCCTGCGTGGGGCAGCGGTCGAAAGGCATCGGACGGGTCATTCTGACGTCCGCGCGTTTCACGCCGGGGTCCGGTATGTGAACGGCGCGATGCCTTCGTCGGCGCGGCCTGGTTGCCACGACAATATTGACGGGGTTGACTGTCCGAATGGCGACGGGTGGGGACCACGGGGAAACGGTGCGCCCGTCCGACGCCGACTGGATGCCGCCGCTGTCCCGACTGCTCGCCTGGACGCTGGCCGTCGGCGTGGTGTGCTTCGTGGTCCGCGGCCTCGTGCATGCCGACAGCTGGTCCTACGCGATGGCGTGGCCGGCCATCGCGCCGCAACTGGTCGCGCTGCTGACCTCGCCGCGACGCCAGTGGCCGGTGTATCTGGCGTCGTTCGCGGCGGTCCAGATCATCCCGGCCCGGCTCGTGCTGGACTTCGCACCCGAGCTCGGCCTCCTGGCGACGATGACGACGGTCGTGGCCGCGGCGCTGCTGCTGCACCGCGATCAGGACTGGGTGCGCGGCCGCAGCGATTCGCTGCGCAGCTGGCTGCGGTTCCTCGTGCTCGCGTCGGCGGCGCCGCTGGCGGGCGCTCCCCTCGGTGTCGCCAGCCTGGTGCTCAACGGCGAGGTCGGCACCACCGGGTCGGAGCTGCTGAATGCGGCGATGGCGTGGTACCTCAGCGAGGCCGTCGGCATCGCGTTCCTCGTACCGCTGATGCTGCGGTGGGACCACTACCTGCGGCGGGGTCACAGCAGACGCGAGGTGCTGTGGTTCGCCGCGATGACCGCGCTGACCGCCGGGCTGTGCGCCGCCGCGATCACCGAGTCCAGTTTCGTCCTGATGTTCCTCAGCGGCCTGCCGTCGATGGCGGTGCTGATCCGGTCCGGGATCGCCGGGGCGTTCGCCGCCATGATCGTCGGCCCGGCGACCGTCCTCGGCGCCACCTTCGCCGGATACGGACCGTTCGCCGCGTCGCTGCCCACCCCCGGGCAGGCCATGATCTCGGCTCAGGTCTTCGTGCTCGGCGCGTTCACGATGGTCGTCATGGTCGCGGCCGCGCTCGAGGACCGCACGCGGCTCGCCGCGCTCGACAACGCGAGCTACAAAGCCTACGAACTGGTCGCCGAGCTGACCGGTGACGTCGTGATCCTGGTCGACGCCGAGGGCAACGTGCTGCGCAGGGCCTCGCCAGGCCACGAGATCCTCAGCCTCCCCGACGGCCCGCTCACCAAGGAGGCATGGCTGGATCAGGTCCACCCCGACGACCGGGCCAGCCGCGCCGACTTCCCGAAGATCAGCGGGCCCGGACCGTCGGACCCGTTCCGGATCCGCAAGAGCGACGGGACATGGGGGTGGTACGTCGTGCACAGCCGGCGCACCGAGGACGGGTTGACCGTCGCGGTGCTGCGCGACGTGACGCTGGAACGCGAAGTGCAGGAGTCGCTGACCGACATGGCGAACACCGACCCGCTGACCGGGCTGGCCAACCGGCGCGGCCTCGCCCAGCACGCCGCCGACCTGTGGTCGCGCGCCCGCGCCGCCGGCGAACAGGTCACCGCGCTGTTCATCGACCTGGACCACTTCAAGTCGTTCAACGATCTCTACGGGCATCAGGCCGGGGACGAGTGTCTGCGCCGGGTCGCCGACGTGCTCGCGCACCTGGCCGACGACAGCGTCTGTGTGGCCGCCCGTTACGGCGGCGAGGAATTCGCCGTCGTGCTGGTCGGCTGTGACGCGCCACAGGAGTTCGCCGACGGGCTGGCCGCGGCGATCCGCGCGCTGAGGATCCCGCACCTCGGGACGGACTCGGGAATGGTCACGATCAGCGTCGGCGTCGCGACACTGCGGCCCTGGCACACCACCGACTCCGACGCCGAGGCGGTCGTCGCCGAACTGCTCGACCGCGCCGACAAGGCCCTCTACGTCGCCAAGTCGAGGGGACGCAACGCGATCTCGATCTACGGCGACGACACCGCGCTCAGGGACGGCGCCGCGCTCAGGGACGGCGTCGTTTTACTCGGCGAGCAGGTTCACCACACCGCGAAACACCCGCGGGAGGCGGCAGGCGGCCGGCACGATGACTGACCGCAGCGGCGAGGTCCCCGCGCGCAGCACACCGGCCGTCATCACCCGGTACCGCCGCGTCGCCCGGCGCCACCGCGCCTCGTAGTCGCCGGGCCGGTCGGCGGCCACGCTGTCGACGAGCAGACGTGCCGCCGCGAACGCCAGGCCCAGACCCTCTCCGGTGAGCGCGTCGACGTAGCCGGCGGCGTCACCGACCAGCAGCACGCGGCCCGCGACACGGCGGCGCACCCGCTGGCGCAACGGCCCCGCGGCGCGGTCCGGTTCGTGGGCGAAACCCGCGATGCGGTCGCGCAACTCCGGGAACGCCGCCATGTGCTCGTCGAAGCCGCCCTGCCGCGACGTCAGCAGCGCGATGCCGACGCAGTCGGGCGCCACCGGCGTCACATAGGCCTCGCCGGAGCCGGGGTCGTCCGACCAGTACACCTCGACCATGTCACTCCATGGGGCCACCGCGATGTGGCGTTTGAGCCCCCAGCGCTTCGTCCCCGCCGTCGGCAGCTCCAGGCCGAGGCGGGCCCGGATCGGGGAGTGCAGTCCGTCCGCCGCGGCCAGATAGCGGGCACGAAAGCCGTTGACGCTGACCGAGTCCGCATCCTGGGTGAGCGGCCCGGCCTTCGCGTGCACCAGCTTCACCCCGGCCCTGTCCGCTTCGGTCAGCAGCGCCGCGTGCAGGGTCTTGCGGCGCACCCCGAGCCCGTGGCCGGAATCGAAGAGCGCGGTGACGGCGTGGTCGGCATCGAAGTAGGAGATGCCGCGAAACGCGATACCGGCGGGCTGCGCGCCGAGAAGCGCGAGCTGGCGCACCGCGTGGGGCATCAGTCCCTCGCCGCAGGCCTTGTCGATCGGTCCGGTGCGCTGCTCGATGACGACGGTCTCCAGCCCCGCCCGCGCCGCGTGGATGGCGGTGGCCAGACCCGCGGGCCCCCCTCCGGCCACCACCAGGTCGATCACCGGGCGGCTGTCAGGGTGCGAAGGGCCTTGTTCTCCACCGAGATCCGGGTCCACAGCAGTGCGGCATTGAGGACCGTGAACACCAGCGCGGTGATCCACGCGGTGTGCACCAGCGGCAGCGCGATGCCCTCGACGACCACCGCGACGTAGTTCGGGTGCGACATGAACCGGTACGGCCCGCCGGTCACGCGCCCGGCGTTCGGGACGACCACCACGCGCGTATTCCATTGCGGCCCCAGCGTCGTGATGCACCACCAGCGCAACGCCTGGGCGGCGATCGCGACCGCGAACATCGTCCAGCCGAGCGCCGGGATGAACTCGCGGTGCGACGCCTCGACGAGGCATCCCACCAGAAGCGCGGTATGCAGCACCACCATGACGGGATAGTGCCCGGCGCCGAACTCGACGCCGCCGCGGGCCTTGCTCCACTTCAGATTTCGTTGTGAGACGACGAGTTCGGCGAGGCGCTCCACCGCGACGGCGGCGATCAGCAGGGTGTAGGCGAACACGGGGTCGTCCTCTCAGTGCCAACGCAGCAGGACGAGCTCGGAGCAGAAGCCCGGACCCATCGCCATCAGGAGGCCGGGGGTGGCGGCCGGGGGTTTCTTGGCGATCGTGTCGCGCAGAATGTGCAGCACCGACGACGAGGACAGGTTGCCGATCTCGGCCAGTGAGCGCCACGACAATTCGAGGGCGTCGTCGGGCAGATCGAGCGCCGACGCGATCGCCTCCAGCACTTTGGGGCCGCCCGGATGTGAGACCCACGTGGCGATGTCGCCGATACCGAGATCGTGCTCACCGAGGAAACCGGCCATGTCGTCGGGCAGGTAGCGCTCGATGAGCGCGGGCAGCTCCGGGGACAGGACGAGCTGAAAACCGTTGTGATTCACCGACCATCCCATGATGTCGAGCGAATCGGGGTACATCCTGCTGCGCGAATCGAGCACGTCGGGACCCGAGGCCCGGATATGCCCGGCCCGCTCTTCGCCGACCGCGACCACCGCTGCGGCACCGTCGCCGAACAGCGCGCTGCCCACCAGGCTGCCGATGGTCGGCGCGAGCGCCGGGCGGGTCAGCGAGCACAACTCGACCGAGATCAACGCGGCGACGTGTCCCGGCGCCCCGCGCAGGTAGTCGTGCATGCGGGCGATGCCCGCCGCGCCGGCCACGCAGCCCAGGCCGAACAGCGGGACCCGGCGCACGTCGGGCCGCAGGCCCAGCTTCGCCGCGATGCGGGCGTCCAGGGAGGGCACCGCGATGCCGGTCACCGTGGTGGACATGATCACGTCGAGATCGGAGGGTGCCAGGCCCGCCTCATCCAACGCGGCGGTCAACGCCTGACAGCCGAGCTCGACCGCATGGTGGATGTAGAGGTCGTTGGCGTCCCCGAAGTCGAGCAGATCGGGGTACTGCTCCAGCGGTAACACCAGATGGCGGGCGTCGACCTTGGCGTTCGTGTGGAGGCTGCGCAGCAGATCGCCGACCTCGGCGAAAGCGGGTGCGGCAAGGAACGCGTCGGTGACCTCGGCCTGGCTGTAGCGGTGCGGTGGCAGGGCGCCCTGGACGCCTGCGATCACGCTGACGGGGGTGTGCACGTCGGTCATGACGGGACCTGCTCTGTCTGCTCGGTGGGGTGTGCGCGCTGGTGTGTCGGCGGGTCATCGCTGAAGCCGAGGCGCCGGTGGATCCGGGTGAGAAAGCGTGGCGCCCACCAGTTCACGCCGCCCATCAGGTGCATGAACGCCGGCACCAGCACCATCCGGACCAGGGTGGCGTCGACCAGGACCGCGAGTGTGAGGCCGAGGCCGAACATGCGCATGAACGACACGTTCGCGGCGATCAGCGCCGCGAACGAGATCGACATGATCAGCGCCGCCGCGGTGATGACGCGGCCGGTGTGGGCGATACCGAGTGCGACCGACTCGTCGTTACCGTGACCCTGCAGTCGGAACTCGCGGATGCGCGACACGAGGAACACCTCGTAATCCATCGACAGCCCGAACGCGATGCAGAACAACAACACCGGCATGTTCGCCACGAGTGTGCCGGTCGGGGTGGTCCCGAGCCCGGACAGGTGACCGTCCTGAAAGATCCACACCAGCGCGCCGAACGCGGCGGTCAACGAAAGCATGTTCAGCACAAGCGCTTTCAGAGGCACCACCACGCTGCCGGTGAGCAGGAACAGCAGCGCGAACATGATGATGGCGATAAGGCCGAGCACCAGCGGCAGCCGGGAGGTGATCGCGTCGACGCTGTCGCGGTTGATCTGGGCGGTGCCGGTCATCTGGACGTCCCGGCCGCCCGGGCCCGGTACCTCGTGCAGACGATCCAGCTGCGTCTCGGACGCGTCGGAGAACAACGGCGCCGTGCTCGTCACCGTCAGGAACGTGCTGCCGTCGCGTTCCCCGGCGGGCGCCGACGGGGGCCCGGCCTGCGCGCCGTCGACGAACGTCCCCGTCGGTGCGGAGACCGCGGGCACGTCGGGCACCTGGGAGAGTGCGGCCGCGTAGGCCGACAGGTCGGCCGGGCTCAGGCCGGCGCTGTCGGGCACGACGACCGCCACCCCGGTATCGGTGTTGTCGGCGAACTCGGTGCGCAGCTGGTCACCCACCTGGTGCGCCGACGCCGACCGCGGCAGCACACGTTCGTCGGGGAAACCCCACTTGACCCCGAGGAACGGCGCGCCCAGCACGAGCAGCAGCACGACGACCACCGTCCCGAGCGGCAGCGCCCGCCGCATCACCGTCGTCGCACACCGGTACCAGAACCGTTGCTCGACGGGTACCGGCACCGGTTCGGGACGCCGTAGGACGCGCCGCGCGAGCCGGTGCACGTCCAGCGAATCCAGCCGGTCGCCGAGCAGCGCGAGCGCCGCGGGGGTGACGATCACCGCCGCCGCGGCCGCGAACGCGACGGTGGCCACGCCGGCGTAGGCGAACGATTTCAGGAAGTGCATCGGGAACAGCACCATCACCGCCATCGACAGCGCCACCGTCGTCGCCGAGAAGATCACGGTGCGCCCGGCCGTCGCCATGGTGCGGGCGATGGCGTCGGGGCGGGACGCGCCCGCGGCCAGCTCGTCGCGATAGCGCGACAGGATCAGCAGCGTGTAGTCGATGGCCAACGCCAGCCCCATCGCGGTGGCCAGGTTCAGCGCGAAGATCGACACGTCGGTCGTGAACGTGACCAGCCGCAACACCGCCAGCGCCCCGACGATCGCCATGCCGCCGATCGCGACCGGCAGCGCGGCCGCGACCAGGCCGCCGAAGACCCATACCAGGACCAGGAAGCTCAACGGGATGGCCAGGCCCTCCATCATCAGCAGGTCGCGCTGGGACTGCTCGGTGATCTGGACGTTGACCATCGCGGTGCCGCCGGTGCGCACGGTGATGCCGTCCCGGTCACGGGTGACCCGGTCCGAGATGTCCTTGGCGTAGGTCTGCTGTTCGGCCTCGTCGCCGGTGATCCCCGCGACCACCAGCCCTGCGGTGCGGTCACGGCTCACCAGGTCGGCGGCGGCGCCGGGCGGGGACGTCCACGGAGACGACACCTCGGCGACGTGCGGGTCGGCGGTGAGGAGGTCGACGATGTCGGTGCCGACGTCGCGCACCCGCGGATCGTCGATCCCGTCAGGCGAAGACACCACGATGAGCATCTGCACGTCGCCCTGGCCGAACGTGTCGGTGAGCAACGCCGCGGCGTGGGCGGACTGCGAACCCGGGTCGGAGAAGCCACTGGGCGACAGGCTCTGGGCGACCGGAATGCCGAACACACCCAGGGCGACCGTCAGCACCGCCGCCGCCGCGAGGATGCGGCGGGGCGCGGCAATGGCCCACAGAGCGATTCGGTGAAGCAGCGGAGTCTCCGGTCCGAGAAGGAAGCGCCTTAATTTACGACACGGAAAACAGCCCTGTGGGGTTCACGTACGAAATTCGTTGTGTCTACACCGGGGCACTCAGCCGATTTCGAAATGCTGGTAATCCAGCGGAGATCGCCAGTGACCGCCCCACCGCCACCCGCGGTCGGTGAAGGCGAGCACCGCGGCGTCGCCGTCGTGCAGCATGCCGGGTTCGGAGCGGCTGCGGTCGACCCACGGCCCGGCGTTCGCGGGTTCGTGGACGCCGCTGCGCGGGACGTACGGGTTCAGCTTCGGGTTGACGTCGATCGCGCGGCCGTAGGCGTGCAACGACCAGCTGTCCGACCCCGGGATGCCACGGCAGTTGAACGCCGAGGTGTTGTTGTCGCGCATCGACAGCTCGTCGTCGGCGCCGGGATAGTTCTCGACGGTGCGCATCTTCTCGATCGGGTAGCGCATCTCCAGCAATCGGGCGAACACGTCGACCACGGCCTCGGCCACATCCCGGTGGACGACGAGCCGGCCGCGGTGGGTCTGCCCGTCGAAGCCCCAGTGGTCGAGCTCGACGAGCCGCAGTTCCTCCGGCCCCGCGGGACAGCCGGGCCGCCACGTCGCGCCGAGCTCGGCGGCGGTGACGGGACGGATCTCGGTGGGCGGGGGTGGCGGCGGCGCGACGGTGCGGAACGTCTCCGGCGGGAGTTGTCGGACAGGGGGCGGCGGGGGTTCCGGCGGCGGTGGGGCAGGACTCGATGCCGGTGCGCACTGCACCAGCACCGCTGTCATCGCCGCCGCCACGGCAGGCACCGCCACCCTCACCGACGCCAACGTACCAATGCCGATATCGCGGTTAGGCGCGCTAATCAGTTCTGTTAGTTGAGCTTTCGAAATTGACGGATAGATCACAAACTCGACGCCAATGATGTGATTCACATCATGGCCGGGTTATATTGTGGTCGTCATCACAGAGAGGACGTGTCATGGTTGGAATCGGTGACGGTGCGATGATGCCGCAGGCCGTCGATTCTCCCCGTTCGGCCCATGCCTCCGGGCAGGTCAACTGGATGCTGGCGCTGTTGATGCTGATGATCCTGGTCGGCGCGATCGCCGGCGTCGCGGTGGCGCTGTTCTCCGGAATGCCGACCATCGCGCTGGTCATCGCGCTGATCGCCGGCGCGATCTTCGCCGGGGTCGCCTGCTAGATCCGGCCGCGTCCCGTCCCTCCGACGAACGGGATGGACGCCGACGCAGCCTGTTTCGGGCCCGCCTCGAACAGCCCACGCTCGCGCAGCAGCGGCACCACTCCTTCGCCGAGCCAGTACAGCTCCTCGAGGTGCGGGTAGCCGGAGAAGATGAACTCGTCGATACCGACCTCCGCGTACTCGGCGATGCGATCGGCGACCTCGCTGTGGCTGCCCACCAACGCGGTGCCGGCGCCGCCGCGCACCAGACCCACCCCCGCCCACAGGTTGGGCGCCACCTCCAACGTGCGGGCGTCGTGCCAGCTTCCGTTCGCACGGTGTGCCTGATGCAACGCCGACATCCGCCTCTGCCCCTCGGACTGACTCCGGCCCAACCCTTCCTGCGCGTTCCGCACGGTCTCGTCGTCGAGCGCGCCGACCAGCCGGTCGGCTTCGGCCCAGGCCGCACCGGCGGTGTCGCGGGTGATGACGTGCAGCCGGATGCCGAACCGCAACTGCCTGCCCTGCTCGGCCGCCGCGCGCCGGATCCACTCCACCTTCTTCGCAACCGCGGCCGGGGGCTCACCCCAGGTCAGGTACACGTCGGCGTGACGCGCCGCGACGGGCCCCGCGGCGGCCGAGCTACCGCCGAAGTACAGCGGCGGCACCGGAGCGGGCACCGTGGGCAGCGACGCGTTCTCGACCCGGATGTGCTCGCCGTCCAGCGACACCGTCTGCCCGTCCCACAGCCGGCGCACCACGTCGAGGAACTCGTCGGCACGCGCGTAGCGGCCGTCCTTGTCGAGGTGGTCGCCGAACGAGCGCTGCTCGTGGGCCTCACCGCCGACGACGACGTTGAGCAGAAGCCGTCCCGGCGCGTGGCGGGCGAACGTCGCCGCCATCTGCGCCGACAGGGTGGGGCTGACGAGCCCGGGACGGAACGCGACGAGGAAGCCCAGCGTCGACGTCTCGCGTGCGAGAAGCGCGGCGGTGATGAACGCGTCCTCGCACCACGCCCCGGTCGGGACCAGGGCGCCGGTGAAGCCGAACGTCTCAGCCGCCCGCACGATCGAGGCCAGGTAGTCGATGGACGCGTCGCGGTCGCTGTGGGCAGACCCGGCCGGTGTGCCGTGCCCGCCGCCGACGATGTGGCGGCTGTCGCCGTAGGTCGGAAGGAACCAGTGCAGCTTGATCGCGTGGGTCACCGCGGGATAGTGCCCGTTTGTGCGGGCCGCTTCACGGGTTCGGATCAGCGCGATTCTTTGGCGGGTGTCAGCGCTGCAGGAAGCGAGCCAGGCCGTCGTCGAGTTCGTCCCACCACGTGGTGTGCGGCGCCGGGCCGACGGTCCCGGTGCACGGCGACGCGAACGACCTGTCGCGATAACCGGTGATGCTGTCCTCCTTGTCGTGTTCCCAGGTGACGAAGTGCTGCCGGACCATGTCCAGGTCGAAGCCCGGATAGTCCGTCATCGACATCAGGTCGCGCACGTAGTCGGTCTGGAAGTCGATCTGGCCCGGGACGTCCTCGACCGCCGCGTACCTGGCGAGCCATGCGTCGACATCCACCGCCATCGCGTCGGCACCGGGCAGCGGCACCCGGCCGAGCACCACGTCGCGGGCGACGAACGCCTGCGCGTCGAACATGGTGAACGTATAGAACTGGTCCTGCATCCCGAGGTAGATCAGCTTCGGGTTCGCCGTCCACACCACGCCCTTGTACAGCCCGGCCGGATACAGGTTGTTGGTGGTCGTCAGCCGCAATTCGGGGTCGATGAACGGGAAGTGGTGCTGATAGCCCGTGCACAGGATGATCGCGTCGACGTCGCGGCTGGTGCCGTCGGCGAAGTGGGCCGTGCGACCCGCGATGTGCTGCAGCGCAGGCACTTCGTCGATCCCATCCGGCCAGCCGAATCCCATCGGCGCGTTGCGGTAGGCGATGGTCACCGACCTCGCGCCGTACTTGCGTGACTGCAGCGCGATGTCCTCGGCCGAGTAGCTGCTGCCGAGGATGAGCAGGTTCTTCCCGGCGAACTCGACCGCGTCGCGGAAGTCGTGGGAGTGCAGGATGCGGCCCGGAAACGACGCGAAGCCGGGATACTCGGGCATGTTCGGGGTGGAGAAGTGCCCCGTCGCGACGAGCACGTAGTCGAAAGTCTCGGTGCGCACGGCACTCTCACCGGTCTCCCAGGACTCCAGCGCGAGACTGAACATCTGGGTCCGGTCGTCGAAGCTCACCCGCCGCACCGCGGTGTCGAAGGCGATGAACTGGCGCACGTTGCTCTTCTTCGCCCGCCCGGTGATGTAGTCGTAGAGCACCTCCCGCGGCGGGAACGACGGGATCGGACCGCCGAAATGCTCGTCGAAGGTGTAGTCCGAGAACTCCAGACACTCCTTCGGGCCGTTGGACCACAGATAGCGATACATGCTGCCGTGCACCGGATCACCGTGTTCGTCCAGTCCGGTGCGCCAGGTGTAGTTCCACAGCCCGCCCCAGTCGCTCTGCTTCTCGAAGCACACCACCTCGCCGACGTCGACGCCGTCGAGGCGAGCCTGTTCGAACGCGTGCAGCGCGGCCAGGCCGCACGGTCCGGCGCCGATCACTGCGATGCGGGTCATGGGTTTCTCCTCTGCTTGCGGGGCCGGTGTCATGAGCGCGGCCGGGTCTTGTCGGGGTCGTAGAACGGGATCGTGGTGACGGTCGCGGGGATGCGCTTGAGGTGACCGTCGAGCTTGCCGATCTCGACTCGTGTACCGGGTTCGCTGTGCTGAACAGCGATGCGGCACAACGCGATACTCGCACCGAGCAGCGGCGAGCGGGTGGCGCTGGTGACCACACCGACCTGTGTGCGTCCGAGGTGGACGCAGTCGCCGTGTGCCGTGGTCTCGTTGCTGTCCAGGCGCAGGCCCACCAGGGTGCGTTGCGGATGCGCCTTGCGTTCGACCAGCGCGGCCCGCCCGACGAAATCATCGGTCTTGGTCTTCAGCGGCACGGTGAATCCGATGCCCGCCTCGAAAGGGTCTGTCTGGTCGTCGAACTCGTGACCGCCGGCCACCAGGCCCGCCTCGATGCGCACCATCTCCAGCGCTTCGAGACCCAACGGCGTCAACCCGTGCGGGCGCCCCGCGTCCCACAGTCGGTCCCACAGCGTCTCGGCGTCGCCAGGATGCACCCATACCTCGTAACCCAACTCACCGGTGTACCCGGTCCGGGAGACGAGCAGTGGTGCGCCGTCCGGCCCGTCGAGGCGTCCTGTCAGGAAACGGAACCAGCCGAGGTCGCGCAGCGCCGGCTGCCCGGGCGGTGTCCAGATCAACCCGTCGAGCACGGCTCTGCTGGCCGGTCCCTGGACGGCGAGATTGTGCATCTGGTCGGTGGAGTCCTTGATCCACACCTGGTGAAGACCGAGTCGCTCGGCCTGCGTGCGCAACCACACACCGCCGTGAGGATCACCACCGATGAAACGGAAGTTGTTGTCGCCCAACCTGAGTACTGTGCAGTCGTCCACCACACCACCGGACTCGCCGCACATCGCCGAGTAGACGACCTGGCCGCGGGACAGTCGGCGGATGTCGCGGGTGAGCGTCGCCTGCAGCAGGGCTTCGGCGTCGGGTCCGAGTACCTCGAACTTGCGCAGCGCCGAGAGGTCCATCACCGCGACGCGTTCCCGGCACGCCCAGTACTCGTCGTGCGGACCGTGGTTCGCGTAGCTGTTGGGCAGCCAGTAGCCGTTGTATTCGGTGAAGTCGGTGGTCAGCGCTCCCGTGCGCCGGGCGAACGCGGTGGATTTGGTCAACACCGGCTCGGAATCCGGCGTCAGCCGATGTCCCACCGCCACAGAGAACCTCCTCGAGGAGTCATAGACCCGGACATGGATGTCGGTGGGCACCCAGCCGTTGGCGGGGTCGATGTCGTCCGGGCAGGCCGACGACGCGCACACCAGGTCCGCGCTGGCGCGGAACAGCACGTAGTCGCCGGCGCGCGACCACGGCTCGTCGGATATCAGCTGGTGTGCCGCGTCGAATGCGGTGTTGTAGAACAGGTTCAGTGCGGGCCAACCTTGGCGGCGGTCGACCCCGAACCGGGCCAGCGCCCCGTTGAAGTTGTCGGTGCAGTTGACGTGGCCGAGATAGCCGAGGTCGGCGTAGTACTTGGCCGTGCAGGCGAGCGCGAAGGTGTCGTGGCGGCCGACGGTGTCGCGGACGACCTCCACGAGCGGGCGGGCACGGGCGTCGAAGAACTTCCCGAACAGGCCCGGGCGGGGGTAGGCGGCACCGCCGATGGTGCGGGTGGTGGTGGCGTCGAGCCCGTACTCCCTGCCGTCGGCGAGCCCACGGGCGTCGAAGGCCAGGAAGTCCGAACACTGTCGGCCGGCAACGTCGATGATCTGGATGAACTGGCCCTCGCGCACCTCGTACGACGCGGCCGTCTCCGCATCGATGCGCAGGTCGAGCAGCGGTTCGGCCAGCGGCGGCGGCAGTTCCGGGGTGGCGGGGCGGCCGGGGTCGGCGCGGTACACCGCGACGCGCACCTCCGAGGGTGGATTCGGATCGTCGCTGTGCGGGTGCATCGGCGAGGCCGGGGCGGCGACCAGGACGACCGCGTCGGCATCGACGGTGAACGTGGCCCGGGACCCGGCGGGGGAGTGGTGCCCGAACAGTCGCGTCGCGACCGCCTCCTGCTGGTCGACGAGATGACCGGCCAGCAGCGACAGAATTCGTTGTGCCGCATAACCGTTCTCATCTGATCCGGGTATTAGGCTGCGCAGTACCGTCGCCGCGGTGTCGGGGGGTGCGTCGGCCACGGCGCGGGGATCGGCGGCGAGCACCGTCAACTCGGCGGGCTGACGTCCGTACTGGTCGACGATGTCGAACCGGTCGCCGCCGAACACCGGGACTGCGGTGACCGAACCGGGTGCCACGCGGAAGCGTTGCACCACAGGCGATGTCAGGGTGCGAATGAGCGGTAGCCGACGTAGAAGGCCAGTGCGCGGGTGGGCGTGGAGAACAGGATGCGCGATCCCTTCGGGAAGAAGATCGCGTCCTTCTCGCGGGCGATCTCGACCTGGCCGGTGTCGACGTTCTCCAACCGGAACTCACCTTCGAGGACGACCTTCATCTCGTCGTAATCGTAGTAATAGTCCAGCGGCGCATCGGTATTGCGCAACTCGAAATAGCCCGACGACATCGGCACACCGCTCGGGTTGGCGTAGACGTCGTCGATGAATCCTTCCGTTCCCGGGTACTGCTCGAGCGACATCTGCGGAAGCTTCTGCCAGAAGCCGGATGTCACCAGAAACGTCGGGGCGGCAATGCTCGTCATGGAGCCTCCAAGGCAATCTCTTAGTGTGAAACCGAGTCTGTTGTGAGGAAACCATGGCGGGGTTTCGGCCAGATTACTGCTGCGTTTCTCTTGGCCGGCGGCCGCGAGCGTGCGTGAAATGCCGAAAACGTGCGGCGTGTCGGCCGCGGACACGCACGCTCGCGGAAAAAAAGGGGGGTCAGACCATCTCGTTGCGCGTCAGCCACCGCATGATCGGCCAGCCGACGAACACCGGGAGCCAGCATGTCAGGATCCGGTAGAGCAGCACCGCGGGGACCGCGACCGCGGCCGGCACACCGAACGCCGCGAGACCGCCGATCAACGCCGCCTCCACCGCGCCGACACCGCCGGGCGTGGGTGCGGCCGCCGCGAGCGTGCCGCCGACCATCGTGACGATCGTGACGGTGATGAAGCTGGCGTCCCCGCCGAACGCCTCGATGCTCGCCCACAGCGCCAGTGCCGCGCCCAGAGTCGTTGTCGCACAACCCAATATGATGACAGCCAGACGCTTGGGTTCGCGGGCGAGCAGCTTGAGATCGTCGAGCACCTCTTTGAGCCGCGGACGCACCGCCGTCGCCAGCCAGTGCCGCAGCTTCGGCACGAACAAAGACACCCCGATCGCCCCCAGCACCACCCCGGCGATCAGGTACAGCACCGTCGTACTCGGCACGAACCGCCCCAGGTCCGCCGACGCGCCCGCCGCCGCGCTGAACAGGATCAGCAACGTGATGTGCGTGATCACCTGCACCGACTGCTGCAGCGCCACCGCGGTGGTCGCCCGCAGCGCGCCCAGACCCCCCTTCTGCAGGAAACGGGTGCTCAACGCCAGCCCGCCGACACCGGCCGGCGTCGTCGTCGCGGCGAACGTGTTGGCCACCTGCATGACCGTCAGGCTGCGGAACGTGACCATGCCGTCGGCGCAGGCCCACAGCGCCGCGGCCGCGCCCAGGTACTTCAACCCCGACACAGCCAGCCCGACGAGCGCCCACCACCAGTTCGCCGACCGCAGCTCCGAGAAGAACACCGGCGCCGAGCTGATGAACGGGTACGCGACATAGACGAGCGCGACCAGCAGCACCATCTGGATCACCTGGTTGCGGGTGAACCGGGTGATCGTCTCGGTCTTGATCTGGTCGGCGCCGGTCTGATACTTGACCTCGTCGCGCAGCTTCGCCATCGTCGCGCCCGCGTCGCGCACCGAATCGCGGACCGCCTTCGGCACCGCCGCCTTCGTGAGGCGTCGTGAGGCCGCGAGCACCGCGTCGTTGCCGAAGACGGTGATCGCCGCCGCGACCGCTTTCGGCGGACCGTACAGATCGGCGGTCGTCACCAGCAACTGCGCGATGTCGGTGTGCAGATGAGCGTCGGACGCACCGAACTCGGCGCGGCTGAACCCGCCGAACAGCGGCCTGCCGTCGACGACGGTGATCTCGCCGCGACGCAGATCGCCGTGGGAGATCTGCTGGCTGTGCAGCACGCCCAGCGAGTCCCACACCCGGGCGACGGGAGTCTCGTCGGCGCAGTCGGCCAGCGGGATGCCGCGCGCGGGCTTGTGCGCGTAGACCGTCCAGCCGCGGTCCAGCGTGGCGACCGCGATCGGCTGGGTGTTCGCCATGCCGAGGTTCCCGACCGCCAGCGCCATCAGTGCGCGGTGTTCGACGGCCCGGCGCATGGACGTCTGCAGCGGAGCGGTCTCGTCGTCGCGCAGCCGCAGCTTCCCCCAGAACTGCCGGAGGAACCCGACGCCGCGCTGATGCGGCCCGTACAGCTCGACCAGCGCGGTCTCGGGCCCGGAATCGGAGTCGGCCTCGGAATCGGACGAGGCCGTCGCGTCGAGCACCAGGGGACCCTCTCCGGCGGGCCGGAGCACCCGCAGCGCCGCAGGAGGGAAACCACGCCGCATCAACGCCCGCACCGCGCCGTCCAGCGGAACCTCGAGGGCGGGGGTACCGCTGACGAGGACCACCAGCGCCCCGACGAACCAGCCGACCGCCAACCCGAGCAGCGAGCGCGCCGGCACGACCGCGCTGACGACCAGATGGATCGGGACGAACGCGAGCAGCAGCGCCCACCACCAGCGTCGCCACCGGGCAGGCAGCCACGGCCCCGACACGGTCAGCACGGCGGCGAGCATCGCGATCCACCGCGGATCGTCGAGGAACTGCGACAGGACCGTGTCGAGGCGCACGGTCAGGTCGAAATGCCACTGCGGGGCGGCGATGCCGTTGCCGGTGATCGACAGCGCCAGGATCGCGATCACCCCGGCCGCGCCGTAGGCGCCGAGCAGCTTCCACTGCCGGGCCAGGATCAAACCGATCAGGATGAAGAACGGCAGCCCGAGGATCGCGACGCCGTAGATCAGGTACACCGTGTTGGACTGCGTCGGGCTCAGCACCCCGACGATCCCGGAGATCGACTTCTCCAGCGCCTCCCACTCGTACCGGGTGATCAGCGAACTGGTCACGACCACGACGAGGAAGATCCCGGCGAGCGACAACCGGAAGATGTCGTTGGTGCGCCGGGTCAGCGGCTGGAGCAGGCTGCCCGAAACAGCGACGTCCTGCCCGTCAACACGCATGAAGCCACGATCTCTTTCGATTGGTCGTTTCCGGCTACCGGCTCACCGACAAAATAGCGACTGTTCGGTGACGATCGGTATACACGGCTGCGCGGAGCGATCTCGGCGAGATTGCGTCGGCGCAGGGGAATGCCGAGTGGGGGCCTGCTGGAATGCAATTTCGGCGGGATCCGCGGGCGGGTCAGCGGGCGGTGCTCAAGCGCCGCGCCAGCCCCGATGCGCGCACCGCGCGGCGTCCGACCGCCGCCCGCACCGAGGCCTCGGTCCCGACGACCTGCACCCGTTCCTTGGCGCGGGTGACGGCGGTGTAGAACAACTCGCGGGTCAGCAGCCGGGAGTCCTGCGGAGGCATCAGCACCGTGACCTCGTCGGCCTGGCTGCCCTGACTCTTGTGGATCGTCATCGCGAACATCGTCTCGACCTCACCGAGGCGGCCCACCGCCAGCTCCCGCGACGACGCCGGCGTGCCGATGTGGGCGCGCAGCCCCTCCGGCGCGGCGACGACGACGCCCGTGTCGCCGTTGTAGACGCCCAGCCCGTAGTCGTTCGCCGTCACCAGCAGCGGACGCCCGGCGTAGGGCTGCGACCAGATCGACTGCCCGGTCCGCTCCGCGAGCCACCGCTCGATCTGCCGGTTCCAGTGGGCGACCCCGAACGGTCCCCGGCGGTGCGCGCACAGCAACCGGTGCCCGTCGAGAATGCGCAACGCGGTCTCCCCGTCGCCGAGAAGCGCCGCCTCGCGCAGGTCCGCGGCGCGGTCGACGAGCGGGCCGCGCAGCGCGTCGGCCGCGTCGTCGGTGTCGAGCCAGCCGATCGCGTCCCCGCCGGCGCGCAGCACCTCGACGGTCGCATCGGCGTCGCCGCTGCGGATCGCGAGCGCCAGCGCGCCGATCCGCTCGCCGAACCGGTGCGAGGTGGTCAACTCGACGACCCCGGCCTCACCGAGACCGTCGACCAGGTCGGCGAGCACGGCGCCGGCGTCCACCGACGCGAGCTGGTCGGGATCGCCGACGAACAACAGCCGGGTGTCGGGGCGCACCGCCTCCAGCAGCCGCGCCATCATCGTCAGCGACACCATCGAGGTCTCGTCGACGACGATCACGTCGTGCGGCAGCCGGTTGCCGCGGTGGTGGCGGAACCGCGACGACGTGTCCGGCCGGCTGCCGAGCAACCGGTGCATCGTCGTCGCGCGCAGCCCCGCGAGCCGGGCGCGATCGACCGCCGAGAGCCGGTCCACCTCGGCCTGCACCGCATCCTGCAGCCGCGCCGCGGCCTTGCCGGTCGGGGCGGCCAGCGCCATCCGCGGCGGTGGACCCCCGGCGAGCTCGGCCTGCTCGGCGAACGCGGCCAGCAGCCGGGCCACGGTCGTCGTCTTGCCGGTGCCCGGACCTCCGGTCAGCACGGTCAGCGACCGCGTCAGCGCCGCCTCGGCAGCCGCGCGTTGCTCCTCCCAGCCGGCCGGGAACAACCGTTCCAGGCCGGGCACCGCCGTCCGCGGCGGCGACGACAGCAGCGCCACCACGTCGTCGCGCACCTGCTCCTCCTCGCGCCAGTACCGGTCGAGGTAGAGCAGATCACCGTCGAGGCGCACCACCTTGTGCTCGGCGAGGGGACTGGCCCCGACGGTCGAGAGCCAGCCGTCCGGGTCCGGCCAGGGCAACTCGGGAACGCCGACCTGAGCGGCCACGGTCCGCAGATCCACGCACACCGAACCGCTGCGCACGGCCCGCACCGCCAGCGCCACCGCGAGCGCGACGGTCGGGTCGGAGTCCCGGCCGAGCTCGGTGAGACGTTGCGCCACATGGATATCGGCCGGCTCGAACACCTCGGCGAACGCGTCGAGGCTCATGCCGGCACCGCTCCCGCGTCGAGCAGATCCGACAGCTCCTCGATCAGCGCCGCCGGGGGCTGCCAGCTGAACACCCCGGCGGGATGTCCGTCGAGGACCGGGGTGTCGGGTCCGCACATGCCACGCACGAACAGGTACAGCACACCCGCGATGTGTCGCCGCGCGGAGTAGCCCGGCTGGCGCCAGCGCAGGAACCGGTGCAGCACAACGCAGTACAGCAGCGCCTGCAGCGGGTAGTCGGAGTGCAGCATGGCCTCGGCCAGCCGTGCCGGCGCGTAGTCCGCAGCGGTGAGCTCGCCGGCCGGATCGCCGAGCCAGTTCGTCTTGTAGTCGACCACGAGGTAGCGGCCGTCGACGCGCAGCACCGCGTCCAGCGACCCGTTCAGATACCCCTTCAGCGGCTGGCCGGCGAGCGCGCCCGTGGTGAGCCGGGCGGCGTACGGGGCGAGCGGATCGTCTGCGGGCAGGTGCGCGCGCAGCAGGCGCCCGACGTCGGCGAGCGTGATGTCGGGCGTGTCGTCGCGGCGGTCGCCCCCGGCGAGGGGGAACTCGAACTCCATCTCCCGCAACCGGTCCCGCAATCCGATGTCGCGCAGGGTGACCCCGGGAGCCAACGGGCCCAGCGGGGTGTCGTGCATGGGCACCAGTGCGGCGGCGAGCTCGGCCGGCGGCACGTCGACGGGCCACCACAGGGAGTGCTCCACGACGGCGGCCTCGAGTTCGGCCGCCAGGTCGACCGCGAACGGGTCCGCGGTCTCCAGGACGGCGTGCACCAGCGTCCCGAACTTCGCGCCCATCGGAAGCCCGGCCATCGGGGACGCCATGTCGACATCCGGTGTGGCAGGCTCGGTGTCAGGCCCCCGGAGCTCGGCGACCTCGTCGTCGAGCTCCACCACCTCCGGCTCGCTGCCGACCCCGGACTCCTGCTCGGCCGCCCGGATCAGCCCGGAGTACGAGGTGCGCCGCCACAACGGGTCGATGCGCCGGTGGAAGTGGCGGACCGCGAGAGTGTCCGGCGGAGCGGGCAATTCGACCTCGACCCGCTCGGCGATGATCGACTCCTCCAGCACGGGCCCGCCTTCGTCGTCCCACGCGCGCAGCCGCGCCATCGCCTCGGCGTCGTCGATGCGGGCCGGGTCGCAGCGATCCGGCACCACCGGGTCGCCGGGCGCCCGGCCGCGCAGCAGCCTGGACAGCCCGCCGTTGAGCTCGTCGCGCGACGGCGCCCACCACGCCACCACCTGCGACTGGGCGCGTGTCATCGCGACATAGGTGAGCCGGACATCGTCACCGGCGGCCTCGAGCCGTGCCTGCTGCGCGACCGCGGCGAAATCGGGGCTGGACTCACCGCCGATGTGCAGACAGCGGATGTCGCCGGCCCCGTCGGATGTCGCGGGTTCGTGGAAGACGACGACGTCGCGCGGCTGGACGTTGCGGTTGAACGCGAACGGCAGGTACACCACCGGGAACTGCAGACCCTTGCTGACCCACACCGTCATGATCTGCACCGCGGCGGCGTCGCTGTCGAGGCGACGGTTGCGTTCGACCGTGCCGCGCAGACCGCCCCGGTCGTCACGCTGGGCGCGCAGCCAGTCGCGCAGCGCGGGCAGGCTGTACTGCTCGCGGTGGGCGGTGTCGTGCAGCAGCTGGGTCAGGTGGGCCAGATCGGTCATGTGGCGTTCGCCGTCCACCCACCGCAGGACACGTGCGCCCATGCCGCGCAACTGGGCGGCCTCGAACACCGCCGCCACCCCCCGCTCACGCGCGAAGTCGGCCCACTGCCGCAGTGTCTCGGCGATCCGGTCGGTCAGCGAATCACCCTGCAGGGCCAGCGCTTCCGCGGTCTCGCCGAAGAACATCGTGGTGGCCGCCGCGCGCACCAGGCCCGACCGGTGCGGCTGGTCGAAGGCCTCCAGCAGGCACATCCAGTCGTCGGCGGCGGGGGAGGAGAACACATCCGAGTCGCCGGTGTAGACCGCGGGGATCCCGGCGTCGGCGAGCGCGGCGAAGCACGCGTGCCCGTCGCGGTGGCTCTCGACGATGACCGCGATGTGGCCGGGCGCAAGCTTCTCACCGCAGTGGGTGGCACCGGAGTTCAGCAGCGCGGCGATGTCGGCGGCCATGTCCTTCGGAATGTGGTTGCGCAGCACGTCGATCGGGATCATGCGGTCGGGCCGGACGCGGAACTGGTCGCGTGTGCACACCCGCAGGCGGAACGGCTCGTTGTGTGGTGCGCCCTGCAGCCGGTGCTCGCGGTGATGCGCGTCGACCCTGCGCACCACGATGCGGGGATCGCCGAGCTGTGCGTCGCGCATGACCGCCTGCAGGCCCTCGACCAGCGGTGCGTCGCTGCGGTAGTTGGTGCCCAGCGTCCTCTGCACGCCCGCCGTCGCCGCGGCGTGCAGATACGTCACGATGTCGCCGCCGCGGAACGCGTAGATGGCCTGCTTCGGGTCGCCGATCAGGATGAGGGTGGCGTGTCCGCGGAACGCGCGGTCGATCACCTGCCACTGCACCGGGTCGGTGTCCTGGAACTCGTCGACCATCACGATCGACCACCGGCGCTGCATCCGTGCCCGGGCCGGGGAGTCCGGCGCCTCCAGCGCGTCGGCCAGTCGCGAGAGCAGGTCGTCGTAGTGCAGGATGCCGAGTTTGCGCTTGCGCGTTTCCAGTTCGGCACAGACGGCTTTGGCGAACTCGACCCGGACCGCGGCATCCGAACCCGGCGCGGGGTCGCGCGGCCGCAGCTCGGTGTGCGCATTGCCGACGACCGCATGGGCGAGCCGCAGCGCGGACTCGTGGGTCAGCAACGGCTCGTCGCGGTCCTGTCCGAAGTGGGCGAGGTACAGATCGTCGACGATCTCGGCGACCAGGTCGTCGAGGCTCTCCACCAGCTCCACACCGGAATCGGTGTCGCCGGCCACCCCGAGCGAGCGCAGCACCAGCTGGCAGAACTGGTGGGTGGTCGCGATCGTCGCGGCGTCGAAGCCGGCCAGCGCGTCGCGCAACCGCCGCCGGCGGGCGTCGCACTCTTCGGCGTCGCCCGTCACCAGGTGGCGGACGACCTCGTTGTCACCGATGGCGGCCGGATCGTCGAAAGCCCGGAGTGCATCCACGATCTGTGAGCGCACCCGCTCCCGCAGCTCCTGGCTGGCGGCGCGGCCGAAGGTGATCAGCAGCATCCGGTCCAGGGTGGCCACCCCCTCGGCGACATACCGGGTGACCAGACCGGCCAGCGCGAACGTCTTGCCCGTCCCCGCGCTGGCCTCCAGCACCGTCGTGGTGCGCGGCTCGGGCAGGGCGCCCAGCAGATCGAACGGCTCCATCAGTGTGCACTCCTCTCGGCGCGCAGCATCGGCAGCCACAACCGCGCCGCGAAGTCGGGGAGTCCGGCGGCGACGAGATCCTCCAGCGGAAGGTGCGGTCCCCACACGCGGACGTGCGCGGGGTCCTGGTCCTCACCCGGGTACCGGCCCGTCTTCCACTTCCAGCCGGCCTCCCGCAGCGGCTGGCCGCGGTGGAAGTCCGTCTCGGCCCACGCGTAGGACGTCTTGAGCGGCAACGGGATCGGTGCGCGGCGGCCCGCGTCGTACATCGCGATCAGGTCGGCCAGGACCTCGGCGGCGGAGTCCGGCGGCCCCAGCAGCCGCTCCCTGGTGGGTCTGCCGCGGTCGCCGCGGCCGATGCACACCGCGGTCCAGTCGGTGCCGGGTCGGTGAGCGGTCAACGCCACCAGGCGAATCCACGATTCCAGCAGATGCCGGCCGGCCAGCTTCGAATAGGTGACCGCGACCATCCGCTCGCCGTACAGTCGCGGGACGGTGCCGGTGAGCCGTCGCGCGGGACCAACCGCGACGTCGATGTCGACGGCGTGCGGGTCGGGTGTGCGGTATTGCTGCGCGGCCGCCGCGAGCGCGGCCGAACGCGTGGTGATCTCCTGGGCCCTGCGCCAGCCCAGCCGTCCCGGCGGCAGCGAACCGCGGCGCCACTCGGCCTGCTGCGCCTGCGCCGGGGACATCCCGCGCTGCATGTCATCGAGCAACCGCTGGCCGATCTTCCACTCCTGCAACGCATCGACGTCGACGGGGATCGCATCGTCGAGGCCGTCGACGTCCCACGGCAACGTGAAATCGAGCGCCCGGAAGAATCCCTTCACCGGATCCCGGAAGAACCCGATCAGGTCGTCGAGGGCGACGTCGTCGGCAGGCGGTGCGGGCAGCGGTTCGGCCAGTAGCGGCCGGTGCTCCTCGCGGTCGCCGGTGGTGGCCCGTGCCGCGGTCAGTGTCGTGGGGTCGAAGGTGAAGGGTGTGCCCACCGGCATGCCGAGTTCACCGGGGGTGACGTTGGCGATGTCGAACGGCTGCAACGGATGTGAGGTGTGGACACGGTCGCGGACCGGAGAGGAGGTGGTCACGTCGAGGGTGTCGAGCAACTCGACGACAGGGACCGCCGGCGGCCTGCGCTGCCCGCTGTACTCGTTGGCGCCGGTATAGGTGATCACCAACTTCTCGGTGGCGGCCCCGATCGCGTCGAGCAGCAACTGCCGGTCCTCGGAACGGATGTCGCGTTCCCCGGTCATCGGATCCCGCGCCAGCGCGTCGTCCCCGTCGACGACACCCACCCGCGGGAACACGCCGTCGTCGAGGCCGACCAGGCACACCACCCGGTGCGGCACCGAGCGCATCGGCACCATCGTGCACACCGTCAGCGTGCCCGTCCGGAAGTTGGCGCGGGTCGGCCGTCCGGCGAGATGCCGGTCCAGCAGCGACCGGACGTCCGACAGGCGCAGTTCGGTGCCGGCGTGCACCCCCGCCGCGGCAGCGATGTCGGCGAGTTCGCGCTCCAACTGGCTGTGCTGCCACAGGTCGCTGTCGGGCACCGCGGTCAACTCCGACACCCCGGTGCGGATCCGCGCCAGCCAGTCGGCCAACATCGCTGTGCCGGTGAGGGATTCGACGGCATCGCGGAGCCGGTCGACGAACTCGGCGAGCCGGCCGGCGAGCTCGACCCGGTTGCTGCTGACGTCGTCGAGCGGGAGTGTGGTGTCGAGCCAGGCGCGCGAGTCGTCACTCATCGCGACCCCGGCGAGCACCCGGTCGATGCCGAAACGCCAGGTGTTCTGGACGAAGTCCACCCCGTAGGGACGGCGGTGGTCACGGTCGAAACCCCAGCGGATGTTCGACTCCCGCACCCAGGTGCCGACCGCGTCGAGGTCGTCGTCGGAGAAGCCGAACCGTGCCCGCACCGGTGCCGCCTCCGCGACGTCGAGCACCTCGCCGGCGGTGGCCCGGCTCCCCGCCAGCTCCAGCAGCCGGCGCGCGACCCCGAGCAGCGGATTGGTCTGGGTCAGCGCACGATCGGCGAGCTTGACCCGCAGCCGGTGCGCGGGATGCGCACCGGAGACGACATCCCCGAGGCCGAAGCCCGCGACGATCAGCGGTGCGTAGGCCTCGATGTCGGGGCACATGACGAGGATGTCGCGGGGCTCCAGCGTCGGATCGTCCTCGAGCATGCCCAGCAGCACTTCGCGCAGCACGTCCACTTGACGGGCCGGACCGTGGCAGCTGTGCACCTGCACGGATCGGTCACCGGCATCGTGGGTACGGCCCTCGGCGCGCACGCGATCGGCGCCGATGTCGGACTGCAGCCAACCCAGCAGCGTGTCGGGGCGGGCGACCGATCCCAGAGACTCGTCGGACACGGTGTCGGTCGGCAGGCAGCGCTGCAGCTCGCGCAGGTCGCGACCGAGGGTGGCCAGCAGCGGATGCCCGACCCGGCGGTGGGACGTGTCGTCGCGACGCGGGATCACGTCCCGCACGTCGCGCAGCGAGGTCCACAGCGCATCGCTGGGGTGGGGCAGCCACAGGTGCAGGTCGTGGTGTGTGGCCACCGCGGCCAGCAGCTCGATCTCGGTGACCGGCAACCGGGTGTGCCCGAACAACGACAGCCGTTCCGGGAGGTCCGTCGGCGAGTCGACAAGCCGCGCAACGGTTTCGGCGTGCCGGACGTGAGGCGGATCGGCCTGTACCCGATCGACGAGCGCACGGTACAGCTCGGGCTGCCACCGCAGGTCGGCATCGAGACCGTCGGTGCGGCCGGCCAGCCAGTCCTCGAGCAGCCGCGGCCGTTGCGTCGCATAGGAGGCGAACAGTCCGGCCAGGCGCCGCGCCACCGCGTACCGCCTGCCCTGCCGGAGCTCCCTCTCCTCACCGTCGGCGAAGTGGCCGAGGTGCGCGCCCAGCGTCGAGCACCACGGCTCGGCGAGGCAGTCGTCGATGACGGCCAGCAGCGGCCACACCATCGCGTCCGGTGACCACGGATCGTGCTCGCGGGTTCCGGTGAGCTCGGCGATCAGCGACCGCGGATGGCGGAACGTCACCCCCGCGCAGATCCCGTCCTGCCCCGACCCTCGCCCGAGCACATGCGACAGGCGTTGGCTCAGCCAGCGTTCGGTGCCGCGGGCCGACACCAGGACGAGGTCCTCGGCGAACGGATCGGCGGGCGGATCCGACAGCATCGCGCCGAGGCCGTCGGCGAGCAGATCGGTGCGGTCGGCCCGATGGAGGTGCAGGGCCATCGGCGCCCAGACTACGGCGTGCGCCGCGTCCCGGTGGTCACTGCCGTTCGATCACGTTGCCGCTGCCCGACGTCGAGGTCTGCGGATCGCCGGCCAGGAACGTCACCCGGTTGTGAAAACCGGACGCGCTGATCGTGCCCGCCGACTCGACGGTGACGGTGTTGTCGACGCCCGACACGGTCACCGACCCGCAGCGGCCCGTGACCTCGATCGTGTTGTTCACGCCGCTGATGCTGACCGTCCCCTCGTCGCAGACGATGGTCTGGTTCTTCTCGACACCGCCGATGCTGACGAACCCGCCGGAGTCGACGGTGATGACCTGTTCGGTGGAGTCGGTGCGGGTCTGCACCTGCGGCGGCAGCGGCGCATCGAGCGGGCCGCCGCCGCCCGAGACCGGCGGGGTGTAGGTGTAGCTGTCCGGGGTGCCCGAGCTGAAATACGCGACGATGCCGATGATGCCGGCGGCCAGCACCACGACGACCACGACCGGGATCAGCCACAGTGCGGTGTTCGAGCGCTTGTGCACGACCCGCTGCGGTGGGGCGTAGTACGGCGACCCGTACACCGGTGCCGGATGCTCGACGCCCGGCGGCATCGGCGGAAGGGCAACGTCCTGATACGGCGGGACAGGCGGCGCGCCGTAGGGGTGCGTACCGAGCTCGCTGGCCCTCGCGCGGTCGGCCAGCGGACGCTCGAGGTCCCTGATGCGGGCCTCAGGATCCCCGTTCGGTTCCATGCGCAGATGTTGACACACCGGCCACCGCCGCTCAACGGAACTCGACGAGGCCGTCCCAGCGAATCTGACCGAACGCTGACCACTGAGCCGAGGCCGCGATTGGCCGCCCTGTGAAGGTGGTACTCACGACGACATGGCGGCACCGGGATTCATCGCCGTCGGCAGTGGTCCGGCGGGGGTCAGCGCGGCGGAGACATTCCGTCGGCGCCACCCCCGCATCCCCGTGCGGATCCTGTCGGCAGACCCCGCGCTGCCGTACTCCAAACCTCCGCTCAGCAAGGAATTTCTCGGCGGCGGGCACACCAACCTCGAACTGCACAGCGTCGGCTGGTTCGCACGAAACGACATCGACCTGCACCTCGGCGTCACGGTCGACCACATCGACGTCGACACCCAGGAGGTCGTCACCGTCGGCGGCGCCCGCTACCGGTACTGGCACCTGGTCCTCGCCCCCGGGTCGGCCGCGGTGCCGCTGTCGGTGCCCGGCGGCGACTCGGCGCAGCCGCTGCGATCCTTCAGCGACGCCGTCGCCCTGAAGATGGCGGCGCGGTTCGCCGACACCGCCGCGGTGATCGGCGGCGGACTGGTCGGGTGCGAGACCGCGGCCCGCCTGGCCGGGATGGGTCTGTCCACGACGCTGGTGGTTCCGGAGCCGGCGCCGCTGTGCCGGCGCTTCGGCCCCGACGTGGGCGAGCGGGTGCACGAGATGCTCACCGAGGCGGGGGTGCGGGTGGTGACCTCGGCGACCGTGATCGAGGTGGGCTCGGACGGTGTCACCGTGGCGACGGGCGAGCGGATCGCCGGTGAGGTCGTGGTCGCCGCCACCGGGGTACGGCCCGACATCAGGCTGGCCGCCGAGGCGGGCCTGGCGACCGAGCGCGGGCGGGTCGTCGTCGACGCACACATGCGCACCTCGGCGCGCAACGTGTACGCCGCCGGCGACGTGACGCTGGCCCACAACGTCGCCGCCGGCCGCCCGGTGGTCGCCGAACACTGGCGCGATGCCGCCCAGCAGGGTCTCGTCGCCGGTCTGACCGCGGCCGGGGCGCCGGCGGTGTGGGACAAGGTGCCCGGATTCAGCGCCACGATAGGGACATTCACGCTGAAATACCGCGGATGGGGAGGCCGGCACGACACATCGGACCTGAGCGAGCGCGCCGGCGGTTTCACCGTGGCCTACCGGGCCGGCGGCCGTGTCGTCGGAACCCTGGACGTCACAGCCAATCCCGCGCCTTGAACGTCCAATACAGCACGATGACGAGCACGACGATGATCGACGTGCTGGTCACGAAGCCGCCGACGGTGTCGATCCCCGGGTAGTCCACGTTCTGGCCGTAGAAACCGGTGATCGCCGTCGGCACGGCGATGATCGCGGCCCAGCCGGTCAGCTTCTTCATCACGATGTTCAACCGCGCGTCCTGCAGGGACAGGTTCGTCTCGAACACGGTGGTGACCATGTCGCGCAACGACTCCGTCCACTCCGAGGCCCGCAGCACATGGTCGTACAGGTCGGCGTACACCGCGTCGAGTTCGACCGCGTTCCTGGCGTCCAGGCGGCGGTGCTGGAGCGCCGTGACGACCTCCCGCATCGGCAGCACCACACGGCGCAGCGAGACCAGGTCCTTGCGCAGCTGAAAAGTCCTGCGCTGCAGTCGACCTCGCAGTGGACGCTCGGCGAAGAGGTCGTCCTCAAGTGATTCGATCCCGTCGTCGAGCGACTGGACCGCGGCGAAGTGGCCGTCGACCACCACGTCGAGAAGGGCGTGCACCAGCGAACCGACCCCGTGCTCCTGCCCGCCGAGATCGTCGTAACGCCGGGACACCTTCTCCATGTCGACGTGCGGGGAGATCCGCACGGTGATCAGCCCGCGAGGCAGCACGAACCCGGAGATGCGGTGGATCTCCAGGGTGGACTCCGAGTTGTCCTCCGGCGCAGGGTCCTTCACCCAGACGTCGTACACGGTGAAGAACGTGTGCGTCTTGTAGACCACGGCCTTGGTCCGCTCGGCGTCGGCGATCGCGTCCTCGACCGCCCACTCGTTGAGGCCGATCTCCTCGGCGAGGCTCTTGAGCGTCGCGTGGTCCGGGTCGTAGATGTCACACCACAGCAGCGTGCCCTCGGTGGCGAGGTACTCCGAGATCGCCGAGAACTCGAAGTCGTCGGCGGTCTTTCCGTCCCGCCAGATCCTGCCGTGGACATGGGTCACCGGGCCATCATGGCACCGCGACGGCGCCGTCGGCGTCAGCCGAGCGTGAACTCCGTCGCGAGCCCGTCGATTCCGGCCCGGATCGCGTCGAGGGCGTACTTGCGCGCCTTGAGCTTGGTCGCGAGGTGTGCACCGGCGTGCAGCGTGGTCGCGGCCTCGGCCGCCACCTGCTGCGCGCGGGTGAGTACCTGATCGGCCTCGACGATCTCGTCGAGCCAGCCGGCTGCGACGGCGTCGTCACCGACGTAGGTCGAGGCCAGCGCGGCGCTGCGCTCGAATGCCGCGGGGGTCAGCCGGGCGCGCATGATCTCCAGCGCGGCGATCGGGATCGTCATGCCGATCGCGACCTCGATGGCCTGGCACCGGGTCTTCGGTTGCCCCACCCGGTGATCGCCCGACAGCAGCAGGAACGAACCCATCGCGATCGCCGGCCCCGTCGCGGCGATGATCACCGGCACCGGGAAGGTCAGCGTCCGCACCGACAGCTCGAAGCCGCCCGACAGCATGCCCAGCGCCGCGGCGGCGTCGCCGGACTGGAAGACCCCGAGATCGAAACCGCCGCTGAACACCCGCGAATTGCCCGCGAGGACGACGGCCTTGGCCTTGTCGGCCTCGGCCCGGTCGAGCGCGTCGTTGATCGCGGCCTGCATCGCGGGGCCGAGGACGTTCACCTTGCCGTCGTCGAGGGTGACGGTGGCGACGGAGTCAGCGAGGTCATAGGACACGGTGCCGGTCATGGGGACGAACGTAACAGCGGCGGGGTTCGGCCCGCGAAACGCGTAGTGGACTACGCGCGACTGCCGGCGCCACGGTTCCTACCGTGAGATCTGCGCGGTGTCACGAGGGGTTACCGCGCCTCGCTGCCGGCTTCCTTGCTGTGGGGGTTCAGGAAGCCGCGACGAGTGCCGGGATCTCCGCGGCGGGCGGGGGCGCCGCGGAGCCCGGCACCAGACGTTCCGAGCGGGCGTCCCAGTCCGGGTCCGCCCACACCACGCGCGACGGTAGGCGCCGCCAGTACGACGGATGCGCCCGCAGAAAACACTGCACGCTCGCGTGCACCGTCGCCTCCTCCGGAACTTTGCGGAAGGTCACCGCCGGGACGCCGCCGGCGAGCGCGTCGGCACCCCGGGTGGCGTACCGCTCGGGGCACTGCCGCAGCGCCGCACCGGCCCGCACCGCGCCGTCGAGCACCCAGTCCAGCGCGACGCCGGCCAGCCATGGTCGCGCGCCCCGACCGCCCGTGATATCGCCGTGGGTGCCGCGGAACCACACCTCCTCCACGCCGCCGCCCGCTGCGCCACCCAGCAACTGCGGCCCGGGATGCGGGTACCCGCCGTCGATCGCGACCGCATGGCGGGCCGAGCGCACCGTGGGCAACCGTCCCACCGCCCCCGCCCGCGCGAACCCCGCCGGCGCGACGCAGTCCCACAGACCCAGGAACGCCACCTCGACCGCCACGTCGTCACGATCCGACAGGCCCGCGACGACCCCGGCGATACGCCGCCAGTCAGCGGCGTCTCGCGGGGTTCGCGGCAACGCGTAGGTGGACAGCGCGTACTCACGGAAATCGTCGGTCGTCCATCCGGGGACGTCACCGTTGAGGACACCGACCGTTCCCAGCAGCCGGGCGAGCGCGTACGCCGACACCGCACCGCGGCCTGCACCGAACAGGAAGAGGCGGTCGCCCGGCGCCCATTCGTCGACCAGGAATCCGTAGGCCCCGGCAACGGCCGCGCGGGCCGCGTCGAGGGCGGTGTGTCCGGCACCGAACGCGCCCCGGCGGTGTCCGGGACACGTGGGGGACCACACGATCTGATCGGCCGACCTCTGGAGCAGCACCGCCGACACCGAGGCGTTGGTGGACTCCGCGACACCGTCGCGGTCACGGTCGAAGCACAGCGCGATGTTCTTCACGAAGACCCCCGACACGGGTTGCCGACAGCGCCGGGGTCGAGTTTGCCAGAATCGCCGACGACGAGGGCCTCTTTGCCGATAGTCGGGCCGACGGTCGGCCGGGGACTAGCGCGTCAGCCGCCCATCAGCATGCGCCACTGATCCAGGTTGCTCGCCCGGTACACGTAGTTGCTGCCGCGAACGTCGGACAGCGGTGCGCTCGGTTCGGCGGAGTACCAGTGACCGGGGAACACCGTCGGATCGCCGGGCAGCTGTGCCAGCGCCTGCAGGCTGCGGAACATGTCGTCGACGTCGCCGCCGGGGAAGTCGGTGCGCCCGCACCCCTCGAGGAACAACGTGTCGCCGGCGACCAGACGGCCGTCCAGCAGGAAGCACTGACTTCCCGGGGTGTGGCCCGGCGTGTGCAGCAGCTCGATGTCGATGTCGCCGATCGAGACCGTGTCGCCGTGCTGATGCGTGGTCAGCTCACTCGGCGCGATCCCGGTGACCTTCGAGACCCAGTCGGCCTCGTGAGCGTTGACATGGACCGGGACACTCACCCGTTCCAGCAGCTCGGCCAGCCCCTTGAGGGTGAAACCCATCATCGAACCGCCGACGTGGTCGGGGTGGTGATGGGTGACCAGCACCCCCGACAGGTGCATGCCGTCGGCCTCCAGCGCGTCCACCAGCTCGCCCGCCGCGTACGCCGGGTCCACCACGACGGCGTCGCCGGTCTCACGGTCGCCGATCAGATAGGCGAAGTTGCGCATCTGCTGGGCGATCATGTCTCCGGCGGCGAAGTCACGGCCCGAGAGCAGCTGTCGGAAGTAGAGACGGTCGGTGTCGGCCATGCGATTCAGAGTAGGCACTGCACGAGCGGTCGACGGGGCCGCGGTCGCCTTTTCGGCGGCGAACGGCCGGAATGACCAGCGGTTTGGCGCCGCAAACGGTGAGAATGTACCCTCTTTAAGGCTCGTGCCGGTTGCGCGAGAGAAGGCCCCCTTAGCTCAGTCGGTAGAGCGTTTCCATGGTAAGGAAAAGGTCAACGGTTCGATTCCGTTAGGGGGCTCGGTGGAAACCGGGGTGGCGGTTGCACGCTGCAGACCGGATCCGTCCGGGGCGGTGTAGCTCAGCTGGTTAGAGCGCACGACTCATAATCGTGAGGTCGGGAGATCGAGCCTCCCCACCGCTACAGAAACGCGAACGCAAAGAACGAAGGACGACTGACGTGGCCTCCAGTACCGACGTACGGCCCAAGATCACCTTGGCCTGCGAGGTGTGCAAGCACCGCAACTACATCACGAAGAAGAACCGCCGCAACGATCCCGACCGCCTCGAGATCAAGAAGTTCTGCCCCAACTGCGGCAAGCACCAGGCTCACAAAGAGTCGCGCTGAGCGACCCCCGACGAGGGCCGGCGCCGTCGATACACCGGCTGAGGTCGACCAGGTAGGTTCAATACTCGTGTCTTTTCTGGACGGATTCGTCGGGACGCACTTTCGTTATCCCGACCACTACGTCGTGGGACGCGAGAAGATCCGCGAGTACGCCGTCGCGGTCAAGAACTCCGACCCCGCATTCTTCGACGAGGACGCCGCCGCCGAGCTCGGACATGATGCGCTGCTGGCCCCGCTGACGTTCATCTCGGTGTTCGGCTACCAGGCGCAGTGGGCGATGTTCGCCGCGAACAACATCGGCATCTCCGACGCCAAGATCGTCCAGGTCGACCAGTCTCTGCGGTTCGTCCGCCCCATCAAGGCCGGCGACGAACTGTACTGCGACGTGTGGATCGATTCGATCCGCAAGGCCCACGGCACCGACATCATCGTCACCAAGAACATCGTCAGCAACGGAAACGGCGACGTCGTCCAGGAGAGCTACACCACCCTGGCGGGACGTAGCGAAGAAGACGGAGAGAGCGGCTTTTCAGATGGCATTGCGTGAGTTCAGTTCGGTCAAGGTCGGCGATCTGCTGCCCGAGAAGGTCATCCCGCTGACGCGGGCCGACCTCGTCAACTACGCGGGCGTGTCCGGCGACCTGAACCCCATCCACTGGGACGACGAGATCGCCAAGCAGGTCGGCCTCGACACCGCGATCGCGCACGGCATGCTCACGATGGGCCTCGGTGGCGGGTACGTCACCGAGTGGGTCGGGGACCCCGCCGCCGTCACCGAGTACAACGTGCGGTTCACCGCCGTCGTGCCCGTGCCCAACGACGGCAAGGGCGCGGAGATCGTGTTCAACGGACGCGTGAAGTCCGTCGACCCCGAGTCCCGGTCCGTGACCATCGCGCTGAGCGCCACGTCCGGAGGTAAGAAGATCTTCGGTCGCGCCGTCGCCATCGCGAAGCTCGCGTAAGGCACCTCGATGGCACTCAAAACCGATATCCGCGGAATGGTCTGGGAGTACCCGGACGTCTTCGTCGTCGCCCGCGAGCAGATCCGCCAGTACGCCAACGCCGTCAAGGCCAAGGATCCGGCCAGCCACGACGAGGCCGCGGCCGCCGAGCTCGGCCACAGCGCGATCATCGCGCCGCCGACCTTCATGTCGATCTTCGCGGTGATGATCCAGAACCACTTCTTCCAGCATGTCGACGTGGGTCTGGAGACGCTGCAGATCGTCCAGGTCGACCAGCGGTTCCTGTTCCGCCGTCCCATCAAGGACGGCGATCGCCTCCGTGGCGCACTGACCATCCTGACCGTCGACGAGCGGTTCGGCGCCGACATCGTCACCACCCGCAACGTGCTGACCGACGACGCAGGCGAGGTCGTGATGGAGTCCTTCACCACGCTGATGGGCCACGAGGGCGACAACTCGATCTCGGCCGGCTGGGATCCCGAGACGGGGCAGGTCGTGCGCAAGCCCGTCAAGCACGACACCGACGAGGACACCGCCGACACCGAAGCCGCCGGGTAGATCCGGATTAGTAACTCGGACCCGCGGCGCGCTACACTCGGGCTTCGGGGTTTTCCCAGTTAAGCGCGCTGTCCGTCGGCTCTGATCGACCGAACGGGGAGCGCGCAAATTGTGTGGGCCCTGCAGGGACCCCTGAAGGGGCGTAGCTCAACTGGCAGAGCAGCGGTCTCCAAAACCGCAGGTTGCAGGTTCAAGTCCTGTCGCCCCTGCGCAACTGAATACTCGACAAGTGTGGACACTCTTCAGTCTTGGATACTGGAGGGCGGACCACAAAGGACGAACAGACGGGAACATGCGGTGAGCGACGAGCGCGACGGTGTCAGCTCCGCGGACACCGACCACGGCACAGAGACCGACGACGGTGACAACCGCGGCCAGACCGCGGTGGTGACGCGGCCCCTGCGGCCGACCGGGAAGCGGTCACGACGTGCCGTGGAGGCCGACGACACCGACGACGAGTCACCCGAGACCGAGGCCTCCGGTTCCAAGGACGACGACGGCCGCGGCCCCAAAGCCAAGAAGAAGACGGCCAAGAAGCCCAAGGACCAGCCGTCGCGCAATCCGATCGCCTTCGTCGTCAACTACCTCAAGGAAGTTCTCGGCGAGCTGCGCAAGGTCATCTGGCCGAACCGCAAGGAAATGGTCGCGTACACGACGACCGTGCTGTTCTTCCTGATCTTCATGGTGGCGTTGATCGGTGGGGTGGATCTGGGCCTGGCGAAGCTCATCACCTGGATCTTCGCCTGACCTGCGCGCAAGGCCCAGAGGCGACGAGAGCCGCCGGAAAGTATTGAGAGAGGACTGACACGTGACTAGCTTCGACGGCGAGGCGCCTTCGGGCGACACCGTCGACACCATCGACGTCGACGACACCAACGCCGAGGCCGGTTCCGACGCTGTGCGCAGCGACGAGGATGCCGTGCCCGCCGAGGTCGCCGATGTCATCGAGGGTGCCGACGCCGGCGAGAGTGCCGACGAGACAGCTCCGGAAGAGCCCGAGGACGAAGACCCCGCGGTCGCGCTCAAGAAGGAGCTGCGTCTGAAGCCGGGTGACTGGTATGTCATCCACTCGTACGCCGGATACGAGAACAAGGTGAAGGCCAACCTCGAGACCCGCGTGCAGAACCTCGACGTCGGCGACTACATCTTCCAGGTCGAGGTGCCGACCGAAGAGGTCACCGAGATCAAGAACGGTCAGCGCAAGCAGGTCAACCGCAAGGTGCTGCCGGGCTACATCCTGGTCCGCATGGAGCTCAACGACGAGTCGTGGGGCGCGGTGCGCAACACCCCCGGTGTGACCGGGTTCGTCGGTGCGACCTCGCGTCCGTCGCCGCTGTCGCTCGACGACGTGGTCAAGTTCCTGCTGCCGCCCGCTGCGGCGAAGAAGCCCGGCAAGGCCGCTGCGTCGACTGCGGCAGCCACGTCCTCGGAGGCCGGCGGCATCGAGCGGCCCGTCATCGAGGTCGACTTCGAGGTCGGCGAATCGGTCACCGTCATGGACGGCCCGTTCGCGACGCTGCCCGCGTCGATCAGCGAGGTCAACGCCGAGCAGCAGAAGCTCAAGGTGCTGGTGTCGATCTTCGGTCGTGAGACACCGGTCGAACTGACCTTCAACCAGGTCGCCAAGATTTAAGTCTTCGTAGAGGAAAGAAAAGGAACGCACGACTATGCCCCCGAAGAAGAAGGTCACCGGGCTGATCAAGCTGCAGATCCAGGCCGGGCAGGCCAACCCCGCCCCGCCGGTCGGTCCCGCGCTCGGCCAGCACGGCGTCAACATCATGGAGTTCTGCAAGGCGTACAACGCCGCGACCGAGTCGCAGCGCGGCAACGTCATCCCCGTGGAGATCACCGTCTACGAGGACCGCAGCTTCACGTTCGCGCTGAAGACCCCGCCCGCCGCCAAGCTGCTGCTCAAGGCAGCCGGTGTGCCCAAGGGTTCCGGTGAGCCGCACAAGACCAAGGTCGCCAAGGTGACGTGGGATCAGGTGCGCGAGATCGCCGAGACCAAGAAGGAAGACCTGAACGCCAACGACATCGACCAGGCCGCGAAGATCATCGCCGGCACGGCGCGGTCCATGGGCATCACAGTCGAGTAGCTTGCGGATCGACCAGACCGCGGTCGAATAAGACCGATCACGTGGGAGAGCTGGCATCGGCTCGCAACCACAACTTCTGAACCGAGGAGACAACAATGAGCAAGAACAGCAAGGCCTACAAAGAGGCCGCCGAGAAGATCGACAGGGACCGCGTCTACACGCCGCTCGAGGCCGCCAAGCTGGCCAAGGAGACGTCGTCGAAGAAGCAGGACGCCACCGTCGAGGTCGCGATCCGGCTGGGTGTCGACCCCCGCAAGGCCGACCAGATGGTGCGCGGCACCGTCAACCTGCCCCACGGCACCGGTAAGACCGCCCGCGTCGCCGTGTTCGCCGTCGGTGAGAAGGCCGAGCAGGCCCTCGCCGCGGGCGCCGACGTGGTCGGCAGCGACGACCTGATCGAGAAGATCCAGGGCGGCTTCCTCGACTTCGACGCCGCGATCGCCACCCCGGACCAGATGGCCAAGGTCGGCCGCATCGCCCGCATCCTCGGCCCGCGTGGCCTGATGCCGAACCCGAAGACCGGCACCGTGACCCCCGACGTCACCAAGGCCGTCAACGACATCAAGGGCGGCAAGATCAACTTCCGCGTCGACAAGCAGGCCAACCTGCACTTCGTGATCGGCAAGGCGTCGTTCGACGAGAAGGCGCTGGCGGAGAACTACGGCGCCGCGCTCGACGAGATCCTGCGCGCCAAGCCGTCGTCGTCGAAGGGCCGCTACCTGAAGAAGGTCGTCGTCTCGACCACGACGGGCCCGGGCATCCCGGTGGATCCGACCGTGACCCGCAACTTCACGGAAGAGCCGGCGCAGAGCTGACCCGACCGACGAAAAACCCCGCCCATCGGGCGGGGTTTTTTGTGTCGGAAAGCTTTTGAGAGTGCTCCTCGGTCGCCGACTCTGACCCCGCCGGACCACCGTCCCCCACGAACGGTAGGTCAGACGCGCCGGTCAGAGGTCTACGGTATCCCCCTGGCGAACCGTGACGCGACGGCCGAAGAGCACCCTCGCGCAGCAACATAACACCGGCCGGTCGGCTTTTTCCGAAGATTCGCAGCACACGTCTGTCAGGCAGCGCCGGACGCGAAGCGGGTGAGGACATCGCAGGATAGCCGCTGCTGCGGGAAGCCTGCCCGCAGGCATGCCGCGATGACGGCCTCCGAGGACGCCGCGTCGAAGACACCGTAGAGCACCTCGTCCGACGGCACGGCCAGCGTCGCGACGAGCCGGATGGGCGCCCCCTCGGCGGTCGTCACCTCGGTCGCCGTCCGGATCCGGGTGGTGATGTCGTCGACGGTCGCCTCCGCCAGATCGGCCAGATACCACTCGGCGAGGAAGTTCGTCGCGCTGCGCCCGTCGCCCATGCCTCGACCGTATCGGCGCCGACGTGACGACGAATCGGGTGTTTCCCTATGAAATCCACGTGCGGTGACGGTCCGGGCAGCGATAATCGCCGCAGAGCCTCGTTCAGGCTTTGGCCTCAGGGCCATCATGGAGAATCCCCCGCATTCAGGCGTGCGGGGGATTCTTCGTCGATCGGGTGTCGATCGGGGTCAGGCGGCGACGGCCGGCTTCAGGTAGGTGACCAGGCTGACGTCGATGGACTCGTCGATGAAGTAGTACTGGCACCCCTTGAGGTAGCGCATGTACCGCTCGTAGTTCTCCTCATCGGTGGCGGCGATCGCCTCGTCCTTGCTGGCCTCGAGGCGGTCGGCCCAGATGCCGAGGGTCTTGATGTAGTGGTTGCGCAGCGACAGCGGCGGCGGCACCACGAAGCCGGCCTTCTCGCCGTGCTCGACCATCATCTGGGTGGTCGGGATGCGGCCGCCGGGGAAGATCTCGGTGATCATGAACTTCACGAACCGGGCCAGCTCGAAGGTCAGCTTCTTCCCGCGTTCTGCGAGGTCGTAAGGGTGGTAGCCGACGCTGCTCTGGATCGTCATCCGGCCGTCCTCGGGCAGCACGTCGAAGCACATCTTGAAAAAGTCGTCGTAGCGCTCGAATCCGAAGTGCTCGAACGCCTCGATGGAGACGATGCGGTCCACGGGGGAGTGGAACTGCTCCCAGCCCTCCAGCCGGACGTCGAAGGTGCGCTCGGAGTCGAGCTTGCCCAGCAGCTGGTCGCAGTACGCCTTCTGGTTCTTCGACAGCGTCAGGCCGATGACGTTGACGTCGTACTTCTCCATCGCGCGCTGCAGCGTCAGGCCCCAGCCGCAACCCACCTCCAGCAGCGTCATCCCGGGCTTGAGGTCCAGCGCGTCGAGATGCTGGTCGACGTTGGCGATCTGGGCTTCCGACAGCGTCGCGTTCGGTCCGGTGAAGAACGCGCAGCTGTACTTGCGGGTCGGATCCTGGAACACGCCGAAGAAGTCGTCCGACAGATCGTAGTGAGCCTGGATGTCCTCGAAATGAGGAGTCATATCCTTCGTGCCGGTGGAGTTGTCAGACATAGTTTCCCTGCTTCGCGCTGGTAGTCGTGGACCGTCGTTGTCAGATGTGGATGACGGTACCGAAGACGCCGCTCGCCCTTCTGCAAACACGCGTCCTGAAAGCCTCAGACTAGCGTCCGCCCGGTCGAACGATCCAATCCGCCGTCAGGGCGCTTCGGCGAATGTGGTCTTGAGCTCGCCGACGATGTCGTCCCACAGCGGTTCGGGCAGGTCGTGCCCCATCCCGTCGAACAGCACCAACCGGGCCCCGGGAATGGCCCGCGCGATCGCCCGGCCGCCGGACGGCCGCATCAGCTTGTCTGCCTTGCCGTGGATCACGACCGTCGGAGCGGTGATCTGGCGGTCGTAGCGGCGCAGACTGCCGCTGCCGAGGATCGCCGCGAAGTGCCTGCCGACCCCGGCGGGGTAGTAGCTGCGGTCGAAACCCTCGATCGCGTCGGTGCGCAGACGCTCCATCGGTGCGGGGTAGCCGGGGCTGCCGATGATCCGCGAGACACGGACCGCGTTGTCGACGATCGCGTCCCGGGTCGACCCTTTGGGCCGCTGCAGGATTGCGGCGAGTTGACGCGGTCCGGGCGGAGGCAGTGCGGCCTGGTTGTTGCTGGAGAAGATCACCCCGAGGGTCCTGGTGCGGGGGTGATGGCGCGCCGCGAACACCTGGGCGATCATCCCGCCCATCGAACCGCCGACGATGTGCGCCCGGTCGATCTCGAGATGGTCGAGCAGGGCGGCGGCGTCGTCTGCCATGTCTTCGAGCGTGTAGGGCGCGGGGCTGGGCAGGCCGGCGAGTGAGCGCGCCATCCGCGGTAGCAGCGGAGCCCCCGCGTGGTGGCCGGTGAGCTTGCTCGACAGGCCGACGTCGCGGTTGTCGAACCTGATGACGCGCAGACCCTGGTCGATGAGCTTCTCGCAGAAACCCTTGCGCCACAACAACAATTGCGCACCGAGGCCCATGATCAACAGGACGGCGGGATCGTTGCGGTCGCCCATGTCCTCGTAGTGGATCTCCAGTTCACCCGAGGGTGCGGTGCCCGTGCGGATCTGCACTAGGTGTCCAACTCTCCGTCGTGCTCGCGCGAGACCTCCACCATGAAGTTCGCGAAGTACCCGGTCAGCGCCGGATCGCTCATCATCTGCCACTTCGGGGCGAGCAGTTTCATGTAGCGCTCCACGTAGAGGAACTGCTTGCCGATCAGCACGAGCTCGCGGGGCAGCTTCACGTCGTAGGCGTCGGCCAGGGCCGACAGTTGCTTGCCGATCTCGGCATAACTCAAGTCGCCCAACGACTTCAGCGTCAACGGGGTGGCGAACCTCTCCAGGTCCCGGGCCGCCTCGGCCTCCGGGCGCACCGTGCCGACCGCCCCCATCAACACCACGATCTTGCCCGCGGCGGCGTGATCCTTCTTGACCAGCAGGGCGTAGACGAGTTCGCGCAGCAGCCAGCGCGTCCGAGGGTCGATGCGGCCCATGATCCCGAAGTCGAAGAACACGACCTTGCCGTCATCGTCGACGTACAGGTTGCCCGCGTGCAGGTCCCCGTGGAACAGGCCGTGCCGCAGACCGCCCTCGAACACGCTGAACAGCAGCGCCTTGACCAGCGTCTCGCCGTCGAAGCCCTTCTTGCGGATCGCGGCGACGTCGTCGATGCGCACACCGGTGATGCGTTCCATCGTCAGCACCCGCTCGCTGGTCAGATCCCAGTACACCTGTGGCACCCGGATGTTCTGTCCCAGCGGGGACGCGTGCATGTGGGCGACCCAGGCGTCCATCGACTGAGCTTCCAACCGGAAATCGAGCTCTTCGGCGAGGTTGTCGGCGAAATCGGCGACGACGTCCTGTGCGGAGAGGCGCTGTCCGAGCTTGGCGAACTCCACCAGGCGGGCGCCGCGCTTGAGGATCTGCAGGTCGGCGGCGACACGGCGGCGGATCCCGGGACGCTGGATCTTGACGACGACCTCTTCACCGGAGTGCAGCGTCGCGTAGTGCACCTGGGCGATCGACGCGGACGCGAAGGGCTTCTCGTCGAACGACTTGAACAGGTTCTGCGGCTCGTCGCCGAGGTCCTCACGGAACAGTTTGTGGACGGCGTCGGTGTCGGCGGGCGGAACCCGGTCGAGCAGCCCGCGGAACTCCCTGCTGAGCGGTTCGCCGAAGGCCCCGGGGCTCGAGGCGATGATCTGGCCGAACTTCACGTAGGTGGGCCCGAGGTCGGCGAAGGCCTTCGGGATCTGCCTGACGACCTTCTGCTGCAGATTTCCGCGGGTGGTCAGCGACGACAGAACGCGACCACCGGTGCGGGTGATCTGCCAGCCGGTGACTCCGATGCGGGCCGCCTCCATGGGCAGCGGGACACGGTCCAACCTGGCAACCGCGCGGTGTGGTGTTCGCTGGTTTTTCTGGGTGGAACTCATGTGTTGCAGTGTCTCAAAAGCCGCGCGCAAGGGAAAAAGTGTGTGCAGTGGCTCACAGCGTGCGCGAGGCGAACGCTGGCTACAGATGTGGCCAGATCTGCATCGGCACGGCTTACGCTGTAGCGATGACCAGTGCGGCCAATCCGACCCGGTGGGCGGGCGTGCCGCTGACCGACCGCCGGGCCGAGCGTCGCGCGCTCCTGGTCGACGCCGCGTACCGGCTCTTCGGCGACGGCGGCGAGTCCGCGGTGTCGGTGCGGTCGGTGTCGCGGGAGTGCGGTCTGAACACGCGTTACTTCTACGAGAGCTTCGGCGACACCGACGACCTGCTCGGTGCGGTCTACGACCGGGTGAGCGCGGAGCTCGCGGAGGTGGTCGCCGACGCGATGGACCACGCCGACGACTCACTGCGGGCCCGCACCCGCGCCGGTATGGCCGCGGTGCTGCACTTCAGCTCCGCTGACCCGCGCCGCGGCAGGGTGCTGTTCACCGACGCGCGGTCCAACCCGGTGCTGATTGCGCGGCGCGCCGCCACCCAGGATCTACTCCGCGAGGCCGTGCTGACCGAGGGCTGGCGGCTGCAACCCGACAGCGACCCGGTGGCCGCGACCATTGGCGCCGCGATGTACACCGGCGCGATGGCCGAACTGGCCCAGCAGTGGCTGGCCGGCAATCTCGGCGACGATCTCGACGTCGTGGTCGACCACGCGCTGCGCCTCGTGCTGCGCTGACCGGCGGGGTCAGGGCTGCGCCGGCGTGAACGGCGTGAGCCACTCCGTCGCGGGCCAACCCTCCAGGCCGGCCACCAGCTCGTACAGCGTTGCGCCGTCGATGCTCTCGCGGACGATGTCGCCCTGACCCGCGTGCCGGGCCAGTTCCTCGATCATGTGGAAGAACACCCAGCGCACCGACCAGGCGGGCACGTCCTTGGGAAACCACGGCACGTGCTGTGGAATCGGCACTGCCGCACCGAGATCGGCCGACTCCAGGAGTCGGATCGTCTCGTCGTTCTGGCGCTGGAACGCCGTGAGGATGTCGGTCAGCGTCTCGTCCGCACGCATCACGAACTGGTCGCCGTACTCGTCGGCCTGATCCTCCATCGGGCGGCGATCGCTCTCGCACAGCTCCGGTGCGGCGGCGACCCGCTCCATCCAGCCGCGCTGGCAGTGGGTGACGTGTTTGATCAGTCCGCCGATCGACAGGGCGCTGACCGACGGTGTCGAGCGGGCCTGCTCGTCGGTGAGCCCGAACGCGATGGCATGGAACGCATACTGCTGTGCGGCGAGGTACTCCCTGAGGCCGGCGCGCTCGTCGGCGACGGGTGGTGGCATGGCGGGCATGGTGTCGGGTTCCTTTCGGGTGGGTTTCCGGTCAGCGGTGGCTGGTGTGGGCGAAAAGGTCACGCAGCAGGGCGATCTCGGCTCCGTGGTGGATCATCTCCCGGTTGATGTGCAGAACCAGGGCGGTCATCGGCTCGGCGGCGTAAGGGCCCTCCGCGGGGCCGCAGGGTCTGGCCAGGTCGGCGTCGTCGAGCCCGCGCACCCCGGTCATCCAGCCCGCATACGCGTCGTCGAGCTGGCGCATCGCCGAGTCCGCGTCGGACGCGTAGTTCCACGTCTCGTAGTCCGCGGGCGGCCCGCCGAAATGTGAGTGCGTGCGCGCACCCAGGACGCCGACGATCAGATGCGCCAGCCGCCACGCGATCGTCGTCACCGGTTCGGGCTTCGGTGGCGGATAGGCGAAGTCGACGGTGCCGTCGCGGTGCACCGTCCAGCAGCCGGGCACCGGCTCCCAGAAGTATTCGTCGTCGGTCAGCCCGGCCAGGCGGGGGCGCAGTTGGTGCGTCCAGTGCCAGTCGAGTTGATCGGTGAGGAGGGAGACGAGGTTGTTGCCCATGTGCCCACCTTCGCACCCCTTTAGGACAGTTTCCGTCCTACAAGTGCGGCAGACTTGCGGCATGTCCGAGACGACCGGCCGGGTGCTCCAACTGCTCGGCCTCCTGCAGTCGCGGCGGGTGTGGAGCGGTGACGAGCTCGCCGCACGGCTCGGGGTGACCACCCGCAGCGTGCGCCGCGACATCGACCGGCTGCGCGAACTCGGCTATCCCGTGCACGCCAGCACCGGCCACGGTGGGGGATATCAGCTCGGCGCCGGCGCAGCGCTCCCGCCGCTGCTGCTCGATCCGGACGAAGCGGTGGCGATGGCGGTGTGCCTGCGGGTCGCGGCGGGTGGCAGCGTCGCCGGCGTCGGCGAGTCGGCGCTGCGCGCACTGAGCAAGCTCGACCAGGTGATGCCGTCGCGGTTGCGTTCGCAGGTGGCCGCGGTGCATGACACCACGGTGACCCTCGCCGGCGCCACCGACACCCCGGTCGAGCCCGAGGTGCTGATGACGCTGGCCCGGGCCAGCGGCGACCACGAGCACGTCACCGCCGGCTACACCGACGTGCGCGGCAACGTCACCGCACGCCGACTGGAGCCCTACCAGCTCGTCACGACCGGACGGCGCTGGTATCTGATGTGCTTCGACCGCGACCGCGACGACTGGCGCAGCCTGCGGCTGGACCGGATGGCGGACGTTCAGGCGGTCGGCACGACCTTCACCTCGCGCGAGGCGCCCGACGCCGCGTCCTATGTGCGCCGGGCCATCTCGTCGTCGCCGTACCCGTATGTCGCGCGCGTGCGCTACCGCGCCCCGGCCGACGTCGTCGCGCAGGTGTTCCCGGCGGCGTCGGTGGACGTCGAACCGGACGGACCCGACGCGTGCATCGTCACCGTCGGAGCCGACGATCCGCAGCGGATGGTGCCGTGGCTGGCGATGCCCGGCTGTGACTTCGAGGTACTCGAACCGCGCGAGGTCGTGGACGCGGTGCGCGTGGTGGCCGGGCGCATCGCGCGCGCGGCCGGGGATTGAGCGCGGCTCAGCTCACCACTCGCCGATCTTCGGCCCCAACGGGAAAATGCCCCGGAACGGCCTGGACTTCGAACCCTGAACCGCCTTGACGCTGTCGCGGACCTCGCCCTGGGCGTGCACCACCCCATGGGTGTCGCTGAGGCGCGCCTCCGAGATGCCCCGTGCGGCGCCCATGTCGTTGATCCGGACCACGGAGTTCTCCGATGCCTGGCGGCTCGTCACGATGGGCCGGGGCGGCATAGTCTTGACGTCCGCACCTGCGGTGCCTGCGCCGACACTGATGAACGCGACGGCGCCGACAGCGCCGACACTTGCGATTCCGAGCATCGCCGCAGATCGCGCGAGGATGCGGGAGGGGGCGGCCATAAGGTGTCTCCGTTCATCGACAGGGTTCCTCACTGGTTCCCTTGTCAAGATCTTATCACAGCCGGTGCGCCCGATGCCGCGAAGCTGGGAAATCGCTGTGAACATGCAGGCTCGCACCGGTTCCGATCCGCGACACGGCCGGGGGTGCGCGCCGTAGGGTGCTGGCGTGGACGTCCTCTCCGCCGCGTCGACGGAGCTGTTCACCGGACCGCCGGAAGCGCCGACGCAGGTGGTGCGGGTGACCTACCGTGACTGCGCACTGCCGACACCGGTGCGCGTGGAGGGGCCCGGACTGCGCACCGTCACCGAGTCCATGGCCGAACCCGGCGGCGTCTCGGTCGAGGTGTCCGTTCAGGTGGCCGACGCCGTCCCGGGGCGGCGTCGGGACGCGACCGTGGTCGCCGGAGACCGTTCGGCGGCGTTCGCGTTCGTCGACGCCGAACCGGGCTGGACCATGTTCATGGTCAGCCATTTCCACTACGACCCGGTGTGGTGGAACACCCAGGCCGCGTACACGAGCGCGTGGACCGAGGACCCACCCGGCCGGTGCCGCCAGACCAACGGCTTCGAACTGGTCAGCGCCCACCTCGACATGGCGCGGCGGGAACCCGAGTACAAGTTCGTGCTGGCCGAGGTCGACTACCTCAAACCGTTCTGGGACACCCACCCGTGGGAGCGCGCAGACCTCCGCAGGATGATCGCCGAGGGCCGCGTCGAGATCATGGGCGGTACCTACAACGAGCCGAACACGAACCTCACCAGCCCGGAGACCGCGATCCGGAACTTCGTGCACGGCATCGGTTTCCAGCGCGACGTACTCGGCGCGGCACCGGCGACCGCATGGCAGCTCGACGTGTTCGGCCACGACCCGCAGTTCCCCGGGATGGCCGCCGAGGCCGGGCTGACGTCGAGTTCGTGGGCGCGTGGCCCACACCATCAGTGGGGACCCATGGCCGACGGGGGAGATCCGCGGCGCATGCAATTCGCCAGCGAGTTCGAGTGGATCGCGCCGTCGGGCCGCGGACTGCTGACCCATTACATGCCCGCGCACTACGCCGCGGGGTGGTGGATGGACTCCTCGGCCACCCTGCAGGACGCCGAGGACGCGACCTTCGAGCTCTTCACGCAACTCAAGAAGGTCGCACTGACCCGCAACGTGCTGTTGCCCGTCGGCACCGACTACACGCCCCCGAACAAGTGGGTCACCGACATCCACCGGGACTGGAACGCCCGCTACACGTGGCCCCGCTTCCTCTGCGCGCTGCCCCGGGAGTTTTTCGGCGCGGTGCGCGCCGAACTCGACGCCCGCGGGGGCGCGGCATCGCCGCAGACGCGGGACATGAACCCGATCTACACCGGCAAGGACGTCTCCTACATCGACACCAAACAGGCCAACCGGGCCGCCGAGAACGCCACGCTGGAGGCCGAACAGTTCTCGGTGTTCGTCGGGGCGCTGACCGGGGCCACGTATCCGGAGGCGGCACTGGCCAAGGCTTGGGTTCAGCTGGCCTACGGCGCCCACCACGACGCCATCACCGGATCGGAGTCCGACCAGGTCTACCTCGACCTGCTCACCGGGTGGCGTGACGCGTGGCAGCTCGGCACGACAGCCCGCGACCAGGCCCTGACGCTGTTGTCCGATGCGGTGGACGCGTCGGTGGTGGTGTGGAACCCGTTGTCGCACAGTCGTTCCGACATCGTGACCGTACGACTCGAAGAGCCGTGGCCCGGAGGGGTGGTCGACAGGGACGGCAACGCCGTGCCGGTGCTGACCGAACACGACGGCCGGACGCTGACATGGCGGGCTCGCGACGTCCCGTCGCTGGGATGGCAGTCCTACACCTTCGTGCCGGGCGGCCACGACAGTGGTTGGGAGCCGTCGGAGGGCGACGCGATCGCCGGCGGCCGGTACCGCGTGCAGGTGGATCCGGCCCGCGGCGGCGGGGTCTGTTCGTTCCAGGCCGACGGTCGGGAGCTCATCGCAGAAGGCAGGGTGGGCAACGAACTCGCCGTCTACGACGAGTACCCGGCCCACCCGGTGGCCGGCGAGGGGCCCTGGCACCTGCTGCCCACGGGGCCGGTGACGTCGTCCTCGCAACACTCGGCCCTCTCCGTGCGCGGGTACCGCAGCGCGCTCGGGGAACGGCTCGTCATCGAGGGCGAGATCCCCGGAGTGCTCTCCTACACCCAGACATTGACGCTCTGGCACGGCGTCGACCGGCTGGACTGCCGCACCACCGTCGACGGCTTCACCGCATCGGACCGGCTCGTGAGGTTGTGCTGGCCGTGCCCGGTCGCCGGCGCGATGCCCGTCAGCGAGGTCGGCGACGCGGTGATCGGGCGCGGGTTCGCGCTCCTGCGCCACCCGGAGTCGGGCGAGTCCGTCGATGCCGCTGTGCATCCCCACACCCTTGACAATCCCGCCTTCGGATGGTTCGGCCTGTCCAGTGCGCTGCGGGTGAGGTTCCGCGGTGACGCGGTGCGCGCGGTGTCGGTGGTCGAGGTGATCTCGCCCACCGGCACGGAATCCGCGGTCCGCGACCTCGTCGCCGCGCTGGCCCGCGCCGGGGTCACCGCCACCTGCACCGCGGCCGATGCGCCGCGGTACGGCGACCTCTCCTTCGACTCAAACCTGCCCGATCTGCGGATCAGCATCGGGGGTGTCAACGAGAATTCTTTCACTGCAACGGTTCTGGGCGACGGCGAACACGATCGGCGGAGATGGATACCGGCCGCGCGTCCGCTACGGGACGTCTGGGTGCCCGGTGCCGATCTGCGCGCACCGACCGCGCTACCGGTGTTGGTGGTCGGCGCCGGCGGCGACGTCGACGAGGCCGTCGCCGCACTGGTCGACGATCTCGCCGACGCGGAGATCTTCGTCGACCAGGAGGTCGACGAAGACTTCGAGTCCTACAGCGTCGCCGTGATCAACCGCGGGGTACCGGGTTTCGCGGTCGAGGTCGACGGCACCCTGAACGCGTCGTTGATGAGGTCCTGCACCGGCTGGCCGTCCGGCACCTGGATCGACCCGCCGCGGCGCACCGCCCCCGACGGCTCCAACTTCCAGTTGCAGCACTGGACCCACACTTTCGACTACGCCGTCGTCGCCGGCGAGGGCGACTGGCGGGACCTCCGGATGCCCTCTCGCGCAGCCGAATTCAACCAACCGTTGCTGCCGGTGCTCGCCAGGCACGACCCCTCCCGCGGCGGACTGCCGGCGTGGGGCTCCCTGCTCGATGTGGCGCCCGAACGCGACGTGCGGGTGGCGGCACTCAAGGCGAACGGCAATCCGACCGCCCGCGGCAGCGCTCGCCGCGCCGGCCCCGACGACGGGATCACCGTGCGTGTCGTGGAGACCCTCGGACGGGACGCGCACGTGTCCGTGCAATCAGGGCTACGGCACATCGCGGCGCCGCAGCGGCTGAACCTGATCGAAGAACCCCTCCGCGGGCCCCACCGCAGCGCGCACCTGACGGGTTACGACATCGCCACGCTGCGAACGGAATTGAACTTCCCGCGGATACGCAACGCCGAGCAGGTGGCGCTGGCTCCCGACGCCGAACCCGTGCAGCCGCTCTACGCCCGCTACTGGTTGCACAACCGGGGCCCGGCACCGTTGGGCGGGCTGCCCGCCGTCGCCCACCTGCACCCGCATCGGCTCCGGGCCGTCGGCAGCGAGGTCGTGACGCTGCGGCTGACGGTCGCGAGCGACGCGACCGACACCGCACTGCACGGACGGGTCCGGCTCGTCGCGCCGCCCGGATGGGACCTCGGTGTCGGCGAACTGCCGTTCGTGGTGCCGCCGGGGGAGTACCTGGAGTCGGCGGTCGAGGTGCGCGTGCCTGCCGACGTGGCGCCCGGCCACTATCCGGTGCGTGCCGAACTGGCGCTGGCCGGCGGCGAGATCCCGGCGTCCTGGCACCAGACCGTCGAGGACGTCGCCGTGATCTCGATCGGTGAACAGGACGACCCGCTCGTGCACTGGGTCGCCGAACCGCGCGCGGTGCAGGTCGCTGCCGGAGAGGTCGCTCCGCTCGGCGTGGTCGTGGGCAGCGCCGCCCATGCCGATCTGACCGTCGAGGCGCACCTGATCTCACCGTGGGGGACATGGGAGTGGTTGCGGCCCAACATCCTCGGCGGGGCTCTGCCGGCGCAGGGGAGTCTCCCTCTCGATTTCGAGGTCGCCCCGCCCGCCGGCACCCCGCCCGGCCGGTGGTGGGCCCTGATCCGGGTCGCGTGCGCCGGGGAACTGCTGTACTCGCCGTCGGTGCCCGTGGTGGTGCGACCGTGACCGCGTGGGCCGCCACCGTCGGGGCGGACGTGATCACGGTCGCCGAGGTCGACGCCCGCGAGGACCGACTCAGGGCGGGCGACCGAGCGCACGCGCTCCCGAGACCCGGAACCGCCGAGGCGAGGCAGTTGCGCCGCTGGCTCACCCAGGTGCTCGTCGCCGAGCGGATCGTCGCTGCGTCCCCGGGCACCGACCCGGCCCCGTCCGCGCAGGACCTGCTGCTCGACGAGGTCGGCTACCGCGAACTCGGCAGCGTCGCGGCCGCCACCCTGGCCACCCCGCACGGCCGCGCCGTCTATGCCGGCGTCACCTCCGAGGTACAGGTCGGCGACGACGCCGTCGCCGACTACCACCACCGCAACCCCTACCGATTCGCCCGCGGGGACGCGCGCCCCGGCACGTGGCGCGGTCCGTCGTCGCCTCCCCAGTTCGACGACGTGCTCCCGCTGATCCGCGCGCATCTGCTGGCCGCCGCCCGTCGGCGCGAATACCGGCGGTGGCTGGACGCACGGTGCGCCGCGCTGGTCACGCTCGCCGGCGGGTACGAGCATCCGGGGGATCCGCGGCAGCCCGACAACACCCACCGGCACTGATCGGCATGAGCGCACTCACCTTGGCTCTCGACATCGGCGGAACCAAGCTCGCCGCGGGTCTCGTCGACGCCGACGGCAACCTCGTGCACCGCGCGCAGACCCCGACCCCCGACGGGGACCCCGAAATTCTCTGGGCCGCCGTCGCGTCATTGTTGACCGACGTCCGGTCGGCCGCCGAGGCGACCATCGGCGCGGTGGGCATCGCGTCGGCCGGCCCCGTCGACGTTCCCGCCGGAACCGTCAGCCCGATCAACATCACCGAGTGGCACCGGTTCCCGATCGTCGAGCGCGTCGAGACGGCGACCGGCCTGCCGGCGTACCTCGGCGGGGACGGCCTGTGCATGGCGATGGGCGAGTGGTGGCGCGGCGCGGGCAGAGGCCGACGATCCCTGCTGAGGATGGTGGTGTCGACCGGTATCGGCGGCGGACTCGTCCTCGACGGCGCGCCGTTTCACGGCAGGACCGGAAACGCCGGACATGTCGGCCACGTCGTCGTCGAACCCGACGGCGACGCATGTACCTGCGGTGGCCGCGGTTGCGTCGAGACGGTCGCGTCGGGTCCCCATCTGGCGCGCTGGGCCCGCACCCACGGCTGGGCGGGGGCCGACGCCCGTCAGCTCGCCGAGGACGCCGCCGGCGGTGACGAGGTCGCACTGCGCGCGTTCGCCCGGGGTGCCGACGCCGTCGCGCGCACGATCGCGTCGGTGGCGGCCGTGTGCGACCTCGACCTCGTCGTGGTCGGCGGCGGGGTCGCGAAGTCCGGGGCGCTGTTGTTCGACCCCCTGCGCGCATCGCTGCAGACCTATGCGGGGCTGGACTTCCTCCGGGGCCTGCAGGTGGTCGCGGCCGAACTCGGCGGCGACGCAGGTCTGGTCGGCGCGGCCGCGCTGGCCGCCCATCACGGCCGTTTTGGCTGATCGGTGGATGACGGGCTATTCTGGCCCGGTTCCACCGAAGACCGTCGGTCACCGATGAGCGCTTGCGCGAAGAGGATCTAACTCCTTCAGCGCATGCGAAGTCGGTTGAAGGTCCGGGATCATCCCGGCGGCCCACGCAGGAGGACGAGGCCAGTACGTCCCGACGTGCTCAGTACTTGTGAGAAGTGCGCCCCGACCTGTTGCGTCGGGGCGTTCGTGTTTTCCGGCCCCTCGTTTCCGTCGGTTGGTGGGCAACCCAACCATCACGAGGAGGCAAGCATGGCCAAGGCTGACAAGGCCACCGCGGTCGCCGACATCGCCGAGAAGTTCAAGGAGTCGACGGCCACCGTCGTCACCGAGTACCGCGGCCTGACGGTGTCCAATCTTGCCGAGCTGCGTAGGTCACTGGGTTCGTCGACGACCTACACCGTCGCCAAGAACACCCTGGTGAAGCGCGCCGCAGCGGAAGCCGGCATCGAGGGGCTCGACGAGCTCTTCGTCGGACCGACCGCGATCGCGTTCATCGAGGGTGAGCCGGTCGACGCTGCCAAGGCGCTCAAGAAGTTCGCCAAGGACAACAAGGCGTTGGTCGTCAAGGGCGGCTACATGGACGGACGCGCCCTGAGCGTCTCCGAGGTCGAGCGGATCGCCGACCTGGAGTCGCGCGAGGTGCTGCTGTCCAAGTTCGCCGGCGCCCTCAAGGCGAAGCAGTCCCAGGCCGCGGCGCTGTTCGCAGCTCCCGCGTCCCAGGTCGCCCGCCTGGCCGCAGCTCTGCAGGAAAAGAAGTCCGGCGCGGAAAACTCCGACGCCGCATAAACCACCCAAAGAAGTAACAAGGAAGGACCATCACCATGGCCAAGCTGTCCACCGACGAACTGCTCGACGCGTTCAAGGAAATGACCCTGCTCGAGCTCTCTGAGTTCGTGAAGCAGTTCGAAGAGACCTTCGACGTCACCGCTGCGGCCCCGGTCGCCGTTGCCGCCGCCGGCCCCGCCGCCGGTGGTGGCGCCGCCGAGGCCGCCGAGGAGCAGTCGGAGTTCGACGTCATCCTCGAAGGCGCCGGCGAGAAGAAGATCGGCGTCATCAAGGTCGTCCGCGAGATCGTCTCCGGTCTGGGCCTCAAGGAAGCCAAGGACCTCGTCGACAGCGCCCCCAAGCCGCTGCTGGAGAAGGTCAACAAGGAGGCCGCCGAGGACGCCAAGGCCAAGCTCGAGGCTGCCGGCGCATCGGTCACCGTCAAGTAGTTCGCACCACCAAGCTGTGGGGTCGGTCTGGCAAACAGACCGGCCCCACAGTTGTCTCTGTGGTCCGTGTGTGGCGGCAGGGGCAGGTAGGTTACAGTGACTCAAGCCACAGGCGAGAGAGCTGTGGTCTGGCTTTTTCGGTTGTGTCGCTCTTGGCGGGAGGAATTCGCGTGGGCATCGGTATTCAGGTTGAGGGACTGACCAAGTCCTTCGGGTCCCAGCGAATCTGGGAGGACGTCACCTTCGACCTGCCCGCTGGCGAGGTCAGCGTGCTGCTCGGACCGTCGGGTACCGGCAAGTCGGTGTTCCTGAAGTCCCTGATCGGTCTGCTGCGCCCCGAGCGCGGCAAGATCGTCGTCGACGGCACCAACATCATCGAGTGCTCGGCCAAGGAGCTCTACGAGATCCGCACCCTGTTCGGCGTGATGTTCCAGGACGGCGCGCTGTTCGGCTCCATGAGCCTCTACGACAACACGGCGTTCCCGCTTCGTGAGCACACGAAGAAGAAGGAATCCGAGATCCGCAAGATCGTGATGGAGAAGCTGGACCTCGTCGGTCTGGGCGGCGACGAGGACAAGTTCCCCGGCGAGATCTCCGGCGGTATGCGCAAGCGCGCCGGCCTGGCCCGCTCGCTGGTGCTCGATCCGCAGATCATCCTCTGCGACGAGCCGGACTCCGGTCTGGACCCCGTGCGTACGGCCTACCTGTCGCAGCTGCTGATCGACATCAACGCCCAGATCGACTGCACGATCCTGATCGTGACGCACAACATCAACATCGCCCGCACCGTGCCCGACAACATGGGCATGCTGTTCCGCAAGCACCTGGTGATGTTCGGCCCGCGCGAGGTTCTCCTGACCTCCGACGAGCCCGTCGTCAAGCAGTTCCTCAACGGTCGTCGTATCGGCCCGATCGGCATGTCCGAGGAGAAGGACGAGTCGACGATGGCCGAAGAGCAGGCCATGGTCGACGCCGGTCACCACGACGGCGGTACCGAGGAGATCGAGGGTGTGCCGCCGCAGGTCATGGCGACCCCGGGTATGCCCGAGCGCAAGGCGGTCGGTCGTCGTCAGGCTCGCGTCCGCGAGATCATGCACACGCTGCCGCCGGCCGCGCAGGAGGCGATCCGCGCCGACCTCGAAAACACGCAGCAGACCCAGCCGTACCCGGACGGCTACAGCGACGGGACCACCGCGCACCACGCACGTCACGACGACGAGACGCCCACCGGGCGCATCCCGGTGGCGGGCGAGCGCTAAGTAGCTCTTTTCTCGACTGTGGGGCCTGTGCACGCGAACAACGCGATTCGTGTGCACAGGCCCCACAGTCGTCGAGTGGCCTGAAGGGGTCTGAGATGGGCGATCGGCTGTCGGTTCTGATCGGGGCCGGGGTGCTCGCCGCCGGCATGTCGACGGCGGTCCTGACCGGGGCCGGGGTGGCGGTCGCCTCGCCCGACACCGCCTCGAGCACGTCAGCGACGTCAGAGACGTCAGACACGTCCGGGTCGGAGCGTGTGTCCGAGAAGCCGGCCGATCCGCGCGGGGAGAAGGCCGACGAGACGCCCGACGAGACCGAGGCGCCCGACTCCGTCGAGGACGTCGTGCAGGACCTCGACGACGAACCCGACGAGACTGACGATCGCGACGATGCCGCTACCGAGGCGGACCTCGACACGGACGTCGCGGTGGACGCCGACGAGGCCGACGAGGTGGCCGACGTCGAGGAACCGCAAGCCGACGTCGAGGTTCCGGCGGTCGAGGTTCCAGCCGTCGTCGATCAGCCCGCATCGACTGTCGCGGTCGAGGAACCCGTTGCTGCAGTCCTGGTGCCGGCGACGACGACCACGCCGATCGAGGCCCATGTCGCGCGTGCGTCGGCGTCAGAAGCGGCGACCCCGCCGCGGCGGCAGACGCTGCTCAGCGTGCTGGGCGCCGTCGTCTTCAACATCTACTCGGTCGCGTTGCGCGTCCTGGGCGGCCCGCCGATCCTGCCGCCGAACAGCACGGTGACAGTGCGCAGCTCAACGCTGACGATCGACTGCGGCGACGGCTACGAGGTTCCCGCCGACTGGTACGTGCCCGACGGGCCGACGCCCACCCGGCTGATCTACTTCCAGCACGGTTTCATGGCGGCCGGACCGTTCTACAGCTTCACCGCCGCCCGCCTGGCGGAGGCGACCCACAGCATCGTCGTCACCACCTCGCTGACCTCCAACTTCCTGGCCTGCGACGGATGCTGGGTGGGCGGGACCCCGATGCACCGGGCCGTGGCGGACCTGTTCGGCGACGGCAACAGCGCGCTCGGTGACAGCGCGGTGGCGGCCGGATACGCCGGCGCCCTCCTGGACGGAGTGGACAAGGTCGCCCTGATCGGCCACTCGGCGGGAGGCGGTCTCGCCGCCGGTGCGGCCGCCGCGATGACCGGCAACGGTGCGTTCGACCGGCTCGCCGGGGTGGTGATGCTCGACGGCGTCGGGTTCGGCGACGTCACCCCGCGGGCGCTGGAGAGGCTGCCGCTGGACTTCCCGATCTACAACCTCGCCGCACGCTCCTACTTCTGGAACATGTCCGGGACGACGAACACCGCGATGGAGACCTGGCGACCCGGCGGCTTCAACGGCGTCAAGCTCGACGACAGCTCCCACGGCGACGCAATGACCGGCGGCAACGTGTTCGTGCAGGTGGCGATGAACCTCGTCACCGGCTGGCCGAAGCCGGCGAACGCCCGGGCGGCCGAGCTGATCAGCGCGGGATGGCTCGACGACATGTTCACAGCAACGTCGGCGTCGGGCTTCTACGGTGCGCCGAACGCCACCTTGAGCATCGAGACGGCCAGCGGCGTCGCGACCGCACGGGTACTGCCCGGTCCCGCCGAGAAGCTGACGTTCATCGACCGGCTGTTCACCGCGGGATCGATGATCCTGTTCGGAATCGACTTCGCCACCTGCGCCGACACCGATGCCGGTCCGGAGGCGCAAATCGGCGAATCCGCCGGAATTGGCCGCCCAAACACCGCGTTATCTCTTGACGGACGGGCGAAAGCGGGCCAATCTATTGGCCAGCAATGTGTACACGGATGACATCGTTGAGGGCCGCCAGCCAGCGTCCGCAGTTCCGTAGCACACAGGCCTGCCTCTTGGGGTGAGAAACACTTGAGGAATACGTGGCCGTGCGCTATCGTTGGACGTTGCGCTGGCTGCGCCCTGCCCATCCTCATTCGCACAAACGCTGTGATCCTGTCTGAGTCCTGCTCAGAGATCTAGACGCGTGCCGTGTGTTCGAAATAGGCCTGGTCACGCCAGCCGAACCGACGCAGATAAGCGGCAAAGCAGATACCGGTATCCGGGTTTCGGCAGAGTCGCGTGAGGTGCTGGAAGGATGCATCTTGGCAGGGTCCCGCCAGATCGAGTCAACCACTAACAACTCCGTTCCCGGAGCACCAAATAGAATTTCTTTCGCCAAGCTCCGTGAGCCTCTCGAGGTTCCGGGGCTTCTCGACGTTCAGACCGAATCGTTCGAGTGGCTGATTGGTGCCGAGGATTGGTTCCAGCGTGCTGTGGACCGCGGAGATGTAGACCCCAAGGGCGGTCTGCAGGAGGTACTCGAAGAGCTCTCGCCGATCGAAGACTTCTCCGGCTCGATGTCGCTGTCGTTCTCCGATCCGCGCTTCGACGAGGTCAAGGCCCCGGTCGATGAGTGCAAAGACAAGGACATGACGTACGCGGCTCCGCTGTTCGTCACGGCCGAGTTCATCAACAACAACACCGGCGAGATCAAGAGCCAGACGGTCTTCATGGGTGACTTCCCGATGATGACCGAAAAGGGCACCTTCATCATCAACGGCACCGAGCGTGTCGTCGTGAGCCAGCTGGTCCGGTCGCCTGGTGTGTACTTCGACGAGTCGATCGACAAGTCCACCGAGAAGACGCTGCACAGCGTCAAGGTCATCCCCGGCCGCGGCGCGTGGCTGGAGTTCGACGTCGACAAGCGCGACACCGTCGGTGTGCGCATCGACCGCAAGCGCCGTCAGCCCGTCACCGTGCTGCTCAAGGCGCTCGGCTGGACCAACGAGCAGATCGTGGAGCGCTTCGGCTTCTCCGAGATCATGATGAGCACGCTGGAGAAGGACAACACCGCCGGCACCGATGAGGCGCTGCTCGACATCTACCGGAAGCTGCGCCCGGGCGAGCCGCCGACCAAGGAGTCCGCGCAGACCCTGCTGGAGAACCTGTTCTTCAAGGAGAAGCGCTACGACCTGGCCCGCGTCGGCCGCTACAAGGTCAACAAGAAGCTCGGGCTCAACGTCGGTCAGCCGATCACCAGCTCGACGCTGACCGAAGAGGACGTCGTCGCGACCATCGAGTATCTGGTCCGCCTGCATCAGGGTGACCAGACGATGACCGCGCCCGGCGGCTCCGAGGTGCCCGTCGAGGTCGACGACATCGACCACTTCGGCAACCGTCGTCTGCGCACCGTGGGCGAGCTGATCCAGAACCAGATCCGCGTGGGCCTGTCCCGCATGGAGCGTGTCGTGCGTGAGCGCATGACCACCCAGGACGTCGAGGCGATCACGCCGCAGACCCTGATCAACATCCGTCCCGTCGTGGCGGCGATCAAGGAGTTCTTCGGCACCAGCCAGCTCTCGCAGTTCATGGATCAGAACAACCCGCTGTCGGGCCTGACCCACAAGCGCCGCCTGTCGGCGCTGGGCCCCGGTGGTCTGTCTCGTGAGCGTGCCGGCCTCGAGGTTCGCGACGTGCACTCCAGCCACTACGGCCGCATGTGCCCGATCGAGACCCCGGAAGGCCCGAACATCGGCCTGATCGGCTCGCTGTCGGTGTACGCGCGGGTCAACCCGTTCGGCTTCATCGAGACCCCGTACCGCAAGGTCGTCGACGGCGTCGTCAGCGATCAGATCGACTACCTGACCGCCGACGAGGAGGACCGCCACGTCGTGGCGCAGGCCAACTCGCCGCTCGACGGTGACGGTCGTTTCGAGGAGGAGCGCGTCCTGGTCCGCCGTAAGGGCGGCGAGGTCGAGTTCGTCTCGGCGAGCGAGGTCGACTACATGGACGTCTCGCCGCGCCAGATGGTGTCGGTCGCGACGGCGATGATCCCGTTCCTCGAGCACGACGACGCCAACCGCGCCCTGATGGGTGCGAACATGCAGCGCCAGGCGGTTCCGCTGGTCCGCAGCGAGGCGCCGTTGGTCGGTACCGGCATGGAACTGCGTGCCGCGATCGACGCCGGCGACGTTGTCGTCACCGACAAGGCCGGCGTGGTCGAGGAGGTCTCCGCCGACTACATCACCGTGATGGCCGACGACGGCACCCGGCACACCTACCGGATGCGCAAGTTCGCCCGCTCCAACCACGGCACGTGCGCCAACCAGCGCCCGATCGTGGACGCCGGGCAGCGCGTCGAGACCGGTCAGGTTCTCGCCGACGGTCCGTGCACCGAGAACGGTGAGATGGCGCTGGGCAAGAACCTGCTCGTCGCGATCATGCCGTGGGAGGGTCACAACTACGAGGACGCGATCATCCTGTCCAACCGCCTGGTTGAAGAGGACGTGCTGACCTCGATCCACATCGAAGAGCACGAGATCGATGCCCGCGACACCAAGCTGGGCGCCGAGGAGATCACCCGGGACATCCCGAACGTCTCCGATGAGGTGCTGGCAGATCTCGACGAGCGCGGCATCATCCGCATCGGCGCCGAGGTCCGCGACGGCGACATCCTGGTCGGCAAGGTCACGCCGAAGGGCGAGACCGAGCTGACCCCCGAGGAGCGCCTGCTGCGCGCCATCTTCGGTGAGAAAGCCCGCGAGGTCCGCGACACGTCGCTGAAGGTTCCGCACGGTGAGTCCGGCAAGGTCATCGGCATCCGCGTGTTCTCGCGCGAGGACGACGACGAGCTGCCGGCCGGTGTCAACGAGCTGGTCCGCGTCTACGTGGCCCAGAAGCGCAAGATCTCCGACGGCGACAAGCTCGCCGGACGCCACGGCAACAAGGGCGTCATCGGCAAGATCCTGCCCGTCGAGGACATGCCGTTCCTCCCGGACGGCACCCCGGTGGACATCATCCTGAACACCCACGGTGTGCCGCGTCGTATGAACATCGGCCAGATCCTGGAGACCCACCTCGGGTGGGTTGCCAAGGCGGGTTGGAATATCCGGCTTGCCAGTGATGGAGCGGACGGCTCGACCGAGGTTCCCGCGTGGGCAGCCAAGCTGCCCGAGCACATGTTGTCGGCCCCGGCGGACAGCATCGTGGCGACCCCGGTGTTCGACGGTGCGCAGGAAGGTGAGCTGCAGGGCCTGCTCGGCGCGACGCTGCCGAACCGCGACGGAGAGACGATGGTCAACTCCGACGGCAAGGCGGTGCTGTTCGACGGCCGCAGTGGCGAACCGTTCCCGTACCCGGTGACGGTCGGCTACATGTACATCCTGAAGCTGCACCACCTGGTCGACGACAAGATCCACGCGCGTTCGACCGGTCCGTACTCGATGATCACCCAGCAGCCGCTCGGTGGTAAGGCGCAGTTCGGTGGTCAGCGTTTCGGCGAGATGGAGTGCTGGGCCATGCAGGCCTACGGCGCGGCCTACACGCTGCAGGAGCTGCTGACGATCAAGTCCGACGACACCGTCGGTCGCGTGAAGGTCTACGAGGCCATCGTCAAGGGCGAGAACATCCCCGAACCCGGTATCCCGGAGTCGTTCAAGGTGCTTCTCAAGGAGCTGCAGTCGCTGTGCCTCAACGTCGAGGTCCTGTCCTCGGACGGTGCGGCGATCGAAATGCGTGACGGAGACGACGAGGACCTGGAGCGCGCTGCTGCCAACCTCGGAATCAACCTGTCCCGCAACGAATCCGCCTCTGTCGAAGATCTCGCCTGATCTCGCCTGAACTCGCCCCGTAGTTAAGTTTCAACACCCGCAAGGGGAAAGGGAGTTACGTGCTAGACGTCAACTTCTTCGATGAACTCCGCATCGGTCTCGCGACCGCGGACGACATCCGCAACTGGTCCTTCGGCGAGGTCAAGAAGCCGGAGACCATCAACTACCGCACGCTGAAGCCGGAAAAGGACGGCCTGTTCTGCGAGAAGATCTTCGGACCGACTCGCGACTGGGAGTGCTACTGCGGCAAGTACAAGCGCGTCCGGTTCAAGGGCATCATTTGTGAGCGCTGCGGCGTCGAGGTGACCCGGGCCAAGGTGCGCCGTGAGCGGATGGGCCACATCGAGCTGGCCGCACCCGTCACGCACATCTGGTACTTCAAGGGCGTGCCCTCGCGTCTGGGCTACCTGCTCGACCTGGCCCCGAAGGATCTCGAGAAGATCATCTACTTCGCGGCCTACGTGATCACCGCGGTCGACGACGAGATGCGCCACAACGAGCTCTCGACGCTCGAGGCCGAGATGGTCGTCGAGAAGAAGGCCATCGAGGATCAGCGCGACGCCGACCTGGAGGCGCGGGCGCAGAAGCTCGAAGCCGACATGAAGGAGCTCGAGGAAGAGGGCGCGAAGTCCGACGTGCGCCGCAAGGTGCGCGACGGCGGCGAGCGCGAGATGCGTCAGCTGCGCGACCGGGCCCAGCGTGAGCTGGACCGGCTCGACGAGATCTGGACGACGTTCACCAAGCTGGCTCCCAAGCAGCTGATCGTCGACGAGCTGCTCTACCGCGAGCTGCAGGACCGCTACGGCGAGTACTTCGAAGGCGCCATGGGCGCGGAGTCGATCAAGAAGCTCATCGAGACCTTCGACATCGACGCCGAGGCCGATTCGCTGCGCGACACCATCAAGAACGGCAAGGGCCAGAAGAAGCTGCGTGCGCTCAAGCGACTCAAGGTCGTCGCGGCGTTCCAGACCAACCGGAACTCGCCGATGGGCATGGTCCTCGACGCCGTCCCGGTGATCCCGCCGGAGCTGCGCCCGATGGTCCAGCTCGACGGTGGCCGCTTCGCGACGTCGGATCTCAACGATCTGTACCGCCGCGTGATCAACCGCAACAACCGTCTCAAGCGACTGATCGACCTCGGCGCGCCCGAGATCATCGTCAACAACGAGAAGCGCATGCTTCAGGAGTCGGTGGACGCGCTGTTCGACAACGGCCGTCGCGGCCGTCCGGTGACCGGGCCGGGCAACCGCCCGCTCAAGTCGCTGTCCGATCTGCTCAAGGGCAAGCAGGGCCGGTTCCGCCAGAACCTGCTCGGCAAGCGCGTCGACTACTCGGGCCGCTCGGTCATTGTGGTCGGCCCGCAGCTGAAGCTGCACCAGTGTGGTCTGCCGAAGCTGATGGCCCTGGAGCTGTTCAAGCCGTTCGTGATGAAGCGTCTGGTCGACCTGAACCACGCGCAGAACATCAAGAGCGCCAAGCGCATGGTCGAGCGCCAGCGTCCGCAGGTGTGGGACGTCCTCGAAGAGGTCATCTCCGAGCACCCGGTGCTGCTGAACCGTGCACCGACGCTGCACCGCCTCGGCATCCAGGCCTTCGAGCCGCAGCTGGTGGAGGGCAAGGCCATCCAGCTGCACCCGCTGGTGTGTGAGGCGTTCAACGCCGACTTCGACGGCGACCAGATGGCCGTGCACCTTCCGCTGTCCGCGGAGGCGCAGGCCGAGGCCCGCATCCTGATGCTGTCCTCGAACAACATCCTGTCGCCGGCGTCGGGCCGTCCGCTGGCCATGCCGCGTCTGGACATGGTCACCGGTCTGTACTTCCTGACCACCGAGATCGAGGGCGACAAGGGTGAATTCACCCCGGCCGCCAAGGATCAGCCGGAGTCCGGTGTGTACAGCAGCCCGGCCGAGGCCATCATGGCGATGGACCGCGGTGCGCTGAGCGTGCGCGCCAAGATCCGGGTTCGGCTGACGCAGCTGCGTCCGCCCGCCGAGATCGAGGCCGAGCGGTTCCCCGACGGCTGGAACATGGGCGACGCCTGGACGGCGGAGACCACTCTGGGCCGTGTGCTCTTCAACGAGCTGCTGCCGCGGGGCTACCCGTTCGTCAACAAGCAGATGCACAAGAAGGTGCAGGCCGCGATCATCAACGATCTGGCCGAGCGCTACCCGATGATCGTCGTCGCGCAGACCGTCGACAAGCTCAAGGACGCCGGCTTCTACTGGGCCACCCGCTCGGGTGTCACCGTGTCGATGGCCGACGTGCTCGTTCCGCCGGAGAAGCAGGAGATCCTCGAGCGCTACGAGGCGGCTGCCGACAGCATCGAGAAGCAGTACCAGCGCGGCAAGCTCGACAAGGGCGAGCGCAACGAAGCGTTGGTGAAGATCTGGCAGGACGCGACCGAAGAGGTCGGTCAGGCGCTGCGCTCGCACTACCCGAAGGACAACCCGATCATCACGATTGTGGATTCGGGCGCGACGGGTAACTTCACCCAGACGCGGACGCTGGCCGGCATGAAGGGTCTGGTGACCAACCCGAAGGGTGAGTTCATCCCGCGTCCGATCAAGTCCTCGTTCCGCGAGGGCCTGACGGTGCTGGAGTACTTCATCAACACCCACGGCGCACGTAAGGGCTTGGCGGACACCGCACTTCGTACCGCCGACTCCGGTTACCTGACCCGTCGTCTGGTCGACGTGTCGCAGGACGTCATCGTGCGCGAGACCGACTGTGAGACCGAGCGCGGCATCACGGTCACGCTGGCCGAGTTGCAGGGCGATCAGCTGCTGCGTGATCAGCACATCGAGACGTCCGCCTACGCGCGGACGCTGGCCACCGACGCGGTCGACGCCAACGGCAACGTTGTCGTCGAGCGTGGTCACGATCTCGGTGACCCGGCGATCGATGCGCTGCTGGCCGCCGGCATCACCGAGGTGAAGGTCCGCTCCGTGCTGACCTGCGCCACCGGCACCGGCGTGTGCGCGATGTGCTACGGCCGCTCGATGGCCACCGGCAAGCTCGTCGACATCGGCGAGGCCGTCGGTATCGTCGCCGCGCAGTCCATCGGTGAGCCCGGCACGCAGCTGACCATGCGTACCTTCCACCAGGGTGGCGTCACCGGCGGTGCCGACATCGTCGGTGGTCTGCCCCGCGTGCAGGAGCTGTTCGAGGCCCGCATTCCGCGGAACCGGGCCCCGATCGCCGACGTCTCCGGCCGGATCCGGCTGGAGGAGAGCGACAAGTTCTACAAGATCACCATCGTTCCCGACGACGGGGGCGAAGAGGTCGTGTACGACAAGCTCTCGCGTCGTCAGCGCCTGAAGGTGTTCAAGCACGACGACGGCTCCGAGCGTCTGCTCACCGACGGCGACCACGTCGAGGTCGGCCAGCAGCTGCTGGAAGGCTCGGCGGACCCGCACGAGGTGCTGCGCGTCCAGGGCCCCCGCGAGGTGCAGATCCACCTCGTCAAGGAGGTCCAGGAGGTCTACCGCGCCCAGGGTGTGTCGATCCACGACAAGCACATCGAGGTCATCGTCCGGCAGATGCTGCGTCGCGTCACGATCATCGATTCGGGTGCGACGGAGTTCCTGCCCGGCTCGCTGACCGAGCGTGGCGAGTTCGAGACGGAGAACCGTCGGGTGGTCGCCGAGGGCGGCGAGCCCGCGGCCGGCCGTCCGGTGCTGATGGGTATCACGAAGGCGTCGCTGGCCACCGATTCGTGGCTGTCGGCGGCGTCGTTCCAGGAGACCACCCGCGTGCTGACCGATGCGGCGATCAACTGCCGCAGCGACAAGCTGCAGGGTCTGAAGGAGAACGTGATCATCGGCAAGCTGATCCCGGCCGGCACCGGCATCAACCGGTACCGCAACATCCAGGTTCAGCCGACCGAAGAAGCACGTGCGGCCGCGTACACGATCCCGTCTTACGAGGATCAGTACTACAGCCCGGACTTCGGCCAGGCGACCGGCGCCGCGGTGCCGCTCGACGACTACGGCTACTCCGACTACCGGTAGGCCGCAGCAAGTCAGTCCACGGAAAGGCCCCCGCTCCTCGACAGAGGGCGGGGGCTTTTTCGTGCTCCGGGGCTGCGCGGACGATGCGCGACCGAGCAGATAATCTGCCCGGGATGCTGATGAACGCGCTGTGGTTCGTGGTCGGGCTGCTGACGGTGATCGCCGGCGCAGAGGTCATGGTCAGGGGTGGGGCCGAGGTGGCGGCCCGGCTGGGTATCAGCCCGATCATCATCGGACTGACCGTGGTGTCGATCGGGACCAGCATGCCCGAGCTGGCGGTGGGGGTGGTGTCGGCGGCCGACGGCAGTGGTGCGCTCGCGGTCGGCAACATCGCCGGCACCAACGTCGTCAACATCCTGCTGATCCTGGGCTTGAGCGCGCTGCTGGTGCCGCTGGCGCTGGCGATGCGCACCATCCGGTTCGAGCTGCCCATGATGGCCGTCGCGGCGCTGCTGTTCTGGGGCCTGGCCGCCGACGGCAATCTGTCGCGACTCGACGGGGGCATCCTGGTCACCGCGGCCGTCGGTTACACCGCCGCGGTGATCTGGTCGGCTCGTCGCGAATCCCGGGCGATCGCCGCCGAGTTCGCCTCCGAGTTCGCCCCGGAGCCTGTCGCGACGACGACCGAGGTCCGGCGGCGGACGGCGACGCACGTGGCCATGACGGTCGGCGGGATCGTGGTGGTGGTGATCGGTGCCGACTGGCTGGTCGACGGCGCCGTCGGGATGGCCCGGCAGTTCGGGGTTACCGATGCGTTGATCGGCCTGACCGTGGTCGCGATCGGGACGTCGGCGCCCGAGCTGGTGACCACCGTGATGACCACCCTGCGCGGTGACCGCGACATCGCGATCGGCAACCTGATCGGCAGCAGCATCTACAACATCCTGCTGATCCTGGGGATCACCTGCCTGGTGCCGGCGGGAGGGTTGGCGCTGACCGAGGGTCTGGTCCGCATCGACATCCCGGTGATGGTCGTCGTGGGGCTGGCGTGCATCCCGATCTTCCTGTCGGGCCGGCGGGTGTCGCGGATGGAGGGCGGGATGATGGTCGCGGCGTATCTCGGCTATCTGGCGTTCGTGCTGAGCACACAGACGTAGTCGGCCTCTAGACTCGGCGGGGTGCTGATCGGTTCCCATGTTCACGGCGATGACCCCCTGGCCGCGGCAGAGGCGGACGGCGCTGACGTCGTCCAGTTCTTCCTCGGCAATCCGCAGAGTTGGAAGAAGCCGCCGCCGCGCGACGACGCTGACGTGCTGAAAGCGGCATCGATGCCGATCTACGTACATGCTCCGTATCTCATCAATGTCGCCTCGGCGAACAATCGGGTGCGGATCCCATCCCGAAAGATCTTGCAGGACACCTGCGATGCCGCCTCGGACATCGGCGCCACTGCGGTGATCGTGCACGGCGGTCATGCCGACGACAACGACATGGACGCCGGGTTCGAGCGCTGGGTGAAGGCGCTGGCGAGCCTCAAGACCGACGTCCCCGTCTATCTGGAGAACACCGCGGGTGGCGACCACGCGATGGCACGCCACTTCGACACGATCGCGCGGCTGTGGGACCACATCGGGGACATGGGCATCGGATTCTGTCTCGACACCTGCCACGCCTGGGCCGCGGGGGAGGCGCTGATCGATGCGGTCGAGCGGATCAAGGGCATCACGGGCCGGATCGATCTCGTCCACTGCAACGATTCGCGTGACGCCGCGGGATCGGGCGCGGATCGGCACGCGAATTTCGGGACGGGGCAGATCGACCCGCAACTGCTCGTTGCTGTGGTCACCGCCGCGGGCGCGCCGGTGATCTGCGAGACGTCGGACGACGGCCGCAAGGACGACATCGCGTTTCTGCGGGAGCACGTCAGCTAGTTGGTCCACAGGTCCGGCCCAGGAGACCTGCGTGCCGGGCCGGCGGGCCTTCCGCTGACCGCGGCACACCGCGAACTTGTCGCAATCCGGACGTCGAGCCGCGGTATACACGTCGGACGCCGTTCTTTTCGTTTTCTGCACTGGTGGGGGTGACTCCGGACCGGCAGGCAACCATGCCCGCGTGGCAGGAAGGTTTGCTGTCGGCCGGCGTCGCGCCGGCACCTCGACCTGCGGGATTCGGCTGGGCTCCATTGTCGCAAAACGGAATCGAGGGCACGGCTCCCTCGCGGTCACTGACGAACTGCGGCGTCCGGCACGTTGCGAGCAGCGCGGGTATTTCGCGGATCGCAACACCAAACCAATTTGCTCGAAAATCTCAGTTTGACGGGTGTCAAAATCTCCCCACGGTGCAGGCGGGATTGTTCGCACAATGCACGAGTCAGATGACTTGTCCATGGCCTGTGACCTGCCATTTCTCTACGGTTGAAGAGGGTGTCTAGCAAACTTACGGCAACGAAAATAGTTGCGTTTGCACATAAACGGCCGACGGTCTAGTTGCGAATGCAAGTACTGCGGAAATTCGTGTGCAGAAAACCTTCGAACAGCGATTTCCGGGTGCTAATTTCCGTGCGTCTGCGTTCCTGCAGGCTCCGATCGGGTTTCTCAGTAGGGGGTTGTTGGCCTTGTCCAATCGACGTAAGCAAAAGTCTGGCGGTACCAAGAGTGTGGTCCGCCCTGTAATCACAACCGGCCTTGCCGGTGCAGGCATGTTGGCTGCCGGGATGATGTTCCTGGCGCCTCCAGGGGCCCGGGCCCCGTGACCGCCGCCATTCAATTGACGTCGACGGGGTCGGATGCCTCCGAGCCGTGGTACGTGGTCAACTTCGGCGGAGGGGCGGCGCCGTCGACGAACGCGCTCGCCAACGCCGTCGACTACAGCCGCGCCTGCGGCCTGATCTGCAACGGCGCCGACGGCACCGCGGAGAACCCGAACGGCCAGGCCGGCGGCATCCTGTTCGGCAACGGCGGTAACGGCTGGAACAGCACCATCGCCGGCGTCGACGGCGGCAACGGCGGCAACGGCGGCCTGTTCGGCGGCAACGGCGGCAACGGTGGCAACGGCTACTGGGGTGTCGTCGGTACAGCCGGTGCGGTCGGCGCGCCCGGCGCGGCCGGTGCGGCCGGTGCGGCCGGTGCGGCCAGCGGCGTCGTCGGAGGCTGGGGCACGGCCGTTCCTAACCCGGATTTTTCGTGGAATGTTGACTGTGGGGGTGTGTAGATAAGCGAAAGTGCCTGTCCTGCAAGGAATAATTGGACTTCTCTACGGTTCAAAAACCCTGACGGGAAGGCACTTCGCAGGTGAAGAATATCGCGGCGGCATCGCCGGTGAAAGTTTCCGCCGACGGCCATGGCGTTGTGTCGCATGCCGGGATGGGCATGCTGCGTGAGCTTGCCGACCGGACCGGCTTATCGGCGCAGGTCACGGCCGCGTTGGCCGACACCTACCGCGGCCCGTGGGTGTATGCGCCTGGGGAGGTGTTCGCTGATCTGGCGGCCGCGGTCGCCGACGGCGCGGACTGCATCGACGCGGTCGGTCAGCTGTGCGGTGACCGGGAGCACGTCCTGGGGGCCAAGGCCTCAACGACCACCATGTGGCGGCTGATCGATGAGCGGATCGATGCCGCGCATCTACCCGGGGTGCGCGCAGCCCGAGCCGCGGCGCGGGCAGCGGCCTGGGCTGTCGGAGCCGCCCCCACCACCGGCGGCTGGCTGCATATCGACATCGATGCCACGCTGGTGATCGATCACTCCGACAACAAGGCCGGGGCTGCGCCGACCTGGAAGAAAACGTTCGGGCTGCACCCGCTGCTGGCGTTTCTGGACCGCCCCGACATCGCCGGCGGCGAAGCCCTGGCCGGGTTGCTGCGCAACGGTAACGCCGGCTCCAACACCGCCTCCGACCACATCATCGTCCTGCACCAGGCTTTGGCATCGCTGCCAGCGGCGTGGCGGCCCAACCCCGACGATCCCGACAACCCCGAGGCCCCGAAGGTGTTGGTGCGCTGCGATACCGCCGGATCCACCCACAAATTCGCCGCAGCGTGCCGGGCCGCCGGGGCCGGGTTCTCCTTCGGGTACCCCGTCGATACCCGCGTCCAGGACGCCGTGGACACCCTCAACCTCGGCGATTGCTGGTATCCAGCGATCGACACCGACGGCGGGATCCGCGACGGCGCGTGGGTCGCTGAAGCCACCGACCTGGTCAACCTGGCCTCCTGGCCCGAAGGGACCCGGCTGATCCTGCGTAAAGAACGCCCCCACCCCGGCGCGCAGTTGCGGTTCACCGACGCCGACGGCATGCGGGTCACCGCGTTCATCACCGACACACCACCGGGTGTCGTACCCGGTCAGGTCGCCGGTCTGGAACTACGGCACCGCCAGCACGCCCGCGTCGAGGACCGTATCCGCGAACTCAAAGCCACCGGGCTGCGTAACCTGCCCTGCCACTCCTTCTGGGCCAATGCTGCCTGGCTCGAAATCGTCCTGGCCGCCGCTGACCTGGTCACCTGGACCCGCCTCATCGGGTTCGCCAGCGATCGCGCTCTGGCCCGCGTCGAGATCACCACGTTCCGCTACCGGGTCCTGCACGTGGCCGCCCGTATCACCCGCGGCGCCCGCCAACTGCGGCTACGCATCGATGCCACCTGGCGCTGGGCGGCGGCGATCGCCGCCGCCTGGCACCGCGTCCGCACCGCCTTCGGATAACACCCCACCCCATCGGACCCATCAACGATGAAGGACCCACAGGCCCCAGGAAAGCCCGCCCCACCCGGCGACACGGGACAGCACCTCTACGCCACCACACGAAAACCACTACCCAACAACACAACTCGGCATCACACCGAACCCACACCAATTACCACGCAAAATCCGGGCTAACGGAGACCTGCCGGATCTGCCCGGCCTGCCGGACATCGGCGCCTCCGGCGCCGTGGGTGCCATCGGCACTCCGGGCACCGTGGGCAGCACTGGCGCCACGGGTGCGGCGGGCGCTGTGGGCACTGTCGGCGAGGACGGTGACGACGGTGCTTCCGGCGCGGCCGGTGCTCCCGGCGCCGCAGGCGCGGCGGGTGTGACCGGAAGTTCCGGCGGAAACGGCGGAGTCGGCTTCCTCGGTGGAGCGGGCGATGCGGGTGAAGCGGGCGGCGTCGGCGGAGTCGGTGCTACCGGCAAAGCCGGAAGCGTTGGCGGCACCGGTGGAGCCGGAAATCAGGGCGGTAACGGTGGCGCAGGCGCCACCGGTAACACCGGTCTGCAGGGCCTGCCGGGTCTGAAGGGTGGCAAGGGCCTGGCCGGTGGCGCTGGTGGCGTCGGCGGTGTCGGCGGTACCGGTTCGGCCTCGCTCAGCATCGGCGGTGCGGGCTCGACCGGCGGCGTCGGCAGCAAGGGCGGCAACGGCGGCAATGCCGGTCTGTTCAGCCTGTTCGGCAAGGGCGGCAACGCCGGTAACGGCGGCACGGGCGGCACGGGCGGCGCCGGCGGCGCCGGCGGCACGGGCGGCACGGGCGGCACGGGCGGCACCGGCGGCACCGGCGCCCAGGGCGGCACGGGCGGCACCGGCGGCACCGGCGGCACGGGCGGCACGGGCGGCACGGGCGGCACCGGTGGAACCGGTGGTCAGGGCGGCACGGGCGGCACGGGCGGCGTCGGTGGTACCGGCGGCGACGGCGGCACGGGCGGTACCGGCGGCAACGGCGGCAACGGAGGCACGGGCGGCGTGGGCGGTGCCGGTGGCACCGGTGGCGCAACCGGCACCGGAACCGGCGCCGGTGTCGGTGGCACCGGAGGCCAGGGTGGCACGGGTGGTACCGGCGGCGCCGGTGGAACCGGTGGCACTGGTGGCGCGGCCGGCCTCGGCGGCACGGGAGGCACCGGCGGTGTCGGTGGTGTCGGCGGTGCGGGCGGCACGGGCGGTGCAGGTGGCACCGGCGGTGCGCCTGGCGTCGGCGGCGCGGGCGGCGACGGTGGCGACGGCGGTGCCGGCGGTACCGGTGGCGCTGGCGGTGCCGGAGGCGCAGGTGGCCCCGGTGGCAGCACGGGTGGCGCAGGCGGCGCGGGCGGCCAGGCCGGCAGTGCCGGTAAGGGCGGTCTGTTCGGCGGCAACGGCAAGGCCGGCACCAACGGTGCGACCGGTGCGGCCGGCGCCAGCGGTGCGGCCGGTGCAACCGGTGCGCAGGGCGCTCAGGGTGCAACCGGTGCGGCCGGCAAGGCAGGCGTCGATTTCGGTGACGACGGTGCGACCGGCGCGGCCGGTGCCACCGGTTCGACCGGCAGCAACGGTGCCAACGGTGCCGGCGGCGCCGCTGGCAAGGCCGGCAAGGCCGGCGAGGCCGGCGAGGCCGGTAGCCCCGGTAGCCCGGGCACCGCAGGCAGCGGCACCACCGGCGGCGAAGGCGGCGACGGCGGCGCAGGTGGGTCCGGAGGCAGCGGCGGCGCAGGCGGCGCTGGTGGTTCCAACGGAGCCAGCGGCGACGACTAGTCGGTGAGTTGAACGGGATCGGCCCCCTCCTTCGGGAGGGGGCCGATTCATGTCACCGGGAAAGTCGTTGTGTGACGAGGGATCTCGGGTAGCGCTCCCGAGTCAGAGACGGATGGTCTGGTTTCCGAAGCGGATCACACGATCCTCACAGTGCCACAACACTGCGCGGGACAGGACGGCGCGTTCGACGTCCGCGCCCAGGCGCACGAGGTCGTCCACGCTGTGCCGGTGATCGACGCGTACCACATCCTGTTCGATGATCGGTCCTTCATCGAGGTCATCGGTGACGTAATGCGCGGTGGCCCCGACGAGTTTGACGCCCCGCTCCCGCGCCCGTCGGTATGGAGAGGCACCGATGAAGGCCGGAAGGAACGAGTGGTGGATGTTGATGAGGGGGCAACCGACCTGGTCGATGAAGGACGGGGTGAGGATCTGCATATAGCGAGCCAGCACGACGAGATCGACATTCCCGCGGAGTAGATCGAGCTGTCGCTGTTCGGCGCTCTCCCGGATGTCCTTGCGGGCAGGCACGTGGATGAACGGCACGCCGAATGGACGGACCTGGTCGGCGAGATCCGGATGGTTGGCGATGACCATCACCACCGACATGTCCAACTCGCCTCGACGGTTTCGCCACAGAAGATCGATCAAGCAGTGGTCTTCCTTGGACGCCATGATGGCCACGCGCTTCGGTTTCGCGGCCTCCGTGAGCCGGAAGTCCATACCGAACACGTCAGCGACCCTCTCACCGAAGTCGCGCTCCAGCGCATCCCGAGCCGCCGTCAGTCCCGGTAGGTGAAAGATGGTGCGCTGCATGAACGTTCCACCGGTCTGCTGCGTGGAATGCTGATCCAGCGAGATGATGTTCGCGCCGGCCTCGGCGAGAAACGTGCTGACCGCGGCGACGAGCCCGGGTCGGTCGGCGCACCGCAGAAGCAGCCGACCGACATCCTTGCCCATCTGGATGTCGTGCTGGACTGGTTCGTTCATCGTCTCACCCCTGCTCAGGCGTGTTCAGAGTTGCCGAGTGCACAGCACCTCGTCGAGGGTGGCGATCGTCAAACCGGTTTCATCGGCATGGCGGCCCAGCTCGGCGATGGTCACTCTCGAGTCAACATCCTTGGCCAGCGCGGAGTCCAGTCGCAGGCAATCGAACAGGGCCGGGCCACTGACGGGTGTGCCGGCGAGCACGTAGTGGCCCCCGGGCGCCTCGCGTCGCGCCGATTGTTCGGGCACCTGGCCATCGCCGAGCTTGTCCGCATCGCCGTAGTTGATACCGACCTGAACGAATTCAGCCCCTGACTCCACAACCCCTGCCAACCGTCCGATGAGATCGTCGGGAGCGAAGAACTGCCAGCCCATCCCCAGGTGAAGCCAGTACCGGGTCTCGACCTGGGCGCGGAGTTGCCGGAGGTCCAGATTCGGCGGTAACTTCCGAAACTCGACGAAAGGATACGAATCAGCAAGTAAAGCAACATCTTCCGGTTCCAGGCCGACGTCGACGATCAGCGTCCGCGCCAGCCGGGAAACATCGGTACAGCAATTGAGGAACGAGTTCAACGTCCGCTCGGTGGTCTCGCGGCTCCGTCCGGCGATCAGGGTGATGGTGACGTCGCCGCCGATCCGAACGCCCCATCCACGCACCGACGTCGCCGGGTAGGCCAGCGCGGCCTCGATCATCGGACCTGCGGAGCAGTCGCGATTCGCCGCGATTCGACGGCGATCCTCGTCGGAGATGTCGGCGCGGGCGAGCATCTGCCGACAGAGGGCGAAGGCCTCCTTGTGTTTACCGATCCACGATGCGCACACGGCCTGTTCGTCGACCGCACACCACTCGTAGACGGCGGTGTTCACGAAGAGCACGTCCTGTTCGGGCAGCGGTATCCGGGCGGCCCGCTCGGCGAAGAAGTATCCCAGCTGGTAGCGCTGATCGCTCCGGTAGTGGTGAGCGATCGCATGCAGCGGCTCGGCCCGGGTCGGACGGAACTCCCACGCGCGCAGATACGCATCCTGGACGTCCGGCCACGGCTCGCCGAGGCGGGCCATCGACTCTGCAACACGCTGGTAGGACGTGTAGAGCTCTTCGTCGAAGCCGGCGAGCTCGGTGCGGCGTCGATACCATCTCCGCGCGTTCTCGAAATCGCCGTAATCGTAGTAACTCTGAGCCAGGTAGAAGACCGACCGAGGATCGTCGGGATGGCGTTGGACCTCAGCCAGCAGGATCTCGGCGTCACGCGCGTACTTTTCCGGGTCGAGGTTGCGCCCGCCGAGGCGCCGTGACTCGATGTGGTAGTCGCCGGCCAGGCGTTCCTCGACGCACGGAACGTCGCAGTCGGCGTACTCATGGAGAACGCCGACGTAGCGCCACGGCAGCCCGTCGCGAAAGAGCTGACGTCGCCAGTAGGAGACGCCGGGGCCGTAGAGGAGCTGGTAGACATCGGCGGTCAGATTGCTGAAATCCGGTGTGCCCACTACCAGGTCGTCGGCGTCCATCACCCAGATGTAGTCCGCGTGCCCCTGCGCGAGGGAGATCGCCTCGGAGCGGTTATGCCCGAAATCGCGCCAGGGGCGCTCGTGCAGTTCTCCCCGAATGCCCAGAGCCGCCATGTGATTCCGGATCTTGTCCTGGGTGCCGTCATCGGAGCCGGTGTCCACTATGACCCAGGAGCTGATTTACGGGGCGACGGAGTCGAGCACCTCGTGGACGATGTGGGCCTCGTTGCGAACGATCATGTTCAGGCAGATCGTCGGCGTCCGTGCAGACACGAGTACTAACCGGTTTTCTGATAGACCAGCCAGCGCATCTCGACCGGCGACTGTTCCCGGGGGACGTCGAAGAGGTCGAGCCCGCTCACCCAATCCGCATACCAGCCCGTCGGAGGCCAGCACCCGGCCGGCAGATTCGCTTGCTCGTACTCGAACACCGAGTCGTTGGTGAGCAGGCGCAGAGGGAGGCCGGCCGACGCCGTATCGATCTCCTCGCCGGTGAATATGCTTGTGTAGACCTGCTGTCCGAATTCGCGTGCCGCATCCGCGAGCTCCCGGACTGCGTCATCGGACAGGAGGCCGGGGCGCGGCACGAACGTGTTGAAGACGAGATGTCCGCCCGGAGCCAGGCATTCCGACGCCAGCTCGAAGATGGCACGCAACTGCATAGCGTTCCGGAAGTCGGATACGACCTCGGACAGGATGACCAGTTGGTAGTCCTTGCGCAGATCATCCATGGTTTCGAAGACATCTCGGTCGATGACGCGGATGTTGAAGAGGTGCTTGTAAGCCTCGGCCCGGAGGATGTCGGCGAACTTGGAGGTCAGCTCCACGGCGTCGACAGGGTGGCCACGGCGGGCCAGGGCGAGCGCATTTCGGCCGGTCCCTGCGCCGATGTCGAGAACTCGTCCGGCCGCCGGATCGGCGATCTCGTTGGCGAGTGCCATGACCCGGGCGTCGGGGTTCGTGCCGAACAGCGGGGGTTTGCGCGTTGCGACCCAGTTGTCGTAGGTGTCGGCGAGTGACATCGCTTGCGGCTGAATGAAATAGTTCAGCGTGGTGCCGATCGGAGCGTCATAGCTGATGACGATGTTGGACCGGTTGGACCCCGCGAAAGCATTCGCCAGTTCCTTGGCCAGCAGTGACCGCAGGTGATCGAGTTCGTCCCTGGAGAACTTGCGGCCCAGCGCGGCGAAAATGTTGTTGCACATGGAAACGTATTGGTCCAGCATTCCCGGTACCGCCGGCAGGGTTATCTGGCCTGTCGAAGCGCCGCGCCGAAGCAGGCGCCGCGTCATGGCGTCGCGCATGTAAGCCGTATCTATGGACACAAGAACCCCTCGAAATACTGAAAATTCCCCCGCCGGCTGACAATACACAACACTTCTGTTGCGAAGGAACGAAACTTCCGGTGACGTTCGGGTCGCGATCTGCACCTATTTCGACATCACGCCCTGACGCGCGCTCGAATGCCCTTAACATCGCCACGTGGCCGATCCCAAAGAAGACGAACGCGACTCGAACGCCGAATCTCGAGTGTCGAGAGTTCCCCAGAAAGTCTCGCGCCAGACTTCGCCGCTCACCCCGATCGCCCTGGTGGTGTCGCTGATCGCGGTGGGTATCGCGGTGTGGGCACTCGTGAGTGCGCCCGAGCCGTCGTCGGTGTCGTCTGAAGGTGTGCCTCTGACGGGCGACCCCAAGGACCGTATCTGCACCGCGGGGCATGCCGTGGCCATGGCCGTTCAACTGCAGACGAACGCCAACGTCGGAGCCGATCCGGCCGCTATCGAAGCTGTGGCGGCCAACGCCCGCCTGGCCATGCTGGGCGGAGGCGACTACCTGTTGAGTCAGATCAGCGAGGACGCGCCGAAGGACGTCGCCGATACCGCCCGGTCGTTCGGCAACACATTGCAGCAACTCGGCCTGAACGCCTTGGCCGGTGTGGCGAACGACAACGATCTCCAGGCGGGTCGCTATCGCGAAGCCGAGGAAAGCCGCAACAAGCTCGCCCAGCTCTGCGTCAGATAGCGGGCATTACGGTTCTTGTGCGATTGTGGGAATGATGTAACAGTGTGTCTGTGCCTGACACCCATGCCGTCATCAATCAGGTCCCGCCGCTGGAGAACTTCAACCCCGCGTCGTCGCCGGTCCTCGCCGAGGCGCTGATCCGCGAGGGCGGTGGATGGGGCGCGGACGACGTCGCGGATCTGGGTGCACTTGCCGGCAGCGTCACCGCTGTGCGGTGGGGTGAACTCGCCGATCGCAACAGGCCGATGCTGCGGACCCATGATCGCTACGGGCACCGTGTCGACGAGGTGGAGTTCGATCCGTCCTACCACGAGCTGATGAACGTCGCGGTCACCCACGGATTGCACGCGGCACCGTGGGCCGACGACCGTGTCGGCGCGCACGTCGTCCGCGCGGCCAAGACCTCGGTGTGGACGCCGGAGCCGGGCCACCTCTGTCCGATCTCGATGACGTATGCGGTGGTGCCCGCGCTGCGGCACAATCCCGACCTGGCAGCGGTCTACGAACCGCTGCTCACCAGTCGCGTCTATGACGCTGAACTGCGGGTGCCGACGACGAAGCCGGGCATCACCGCCGGTATGTCGATGACGGAAAAGCAGGGTGGCTCCGACGTCCGGGCAGGTACCACCGAAGCCCGTGCCAATGGAGATGGAACCTATCGGCTCACCGGGCACAAGTGGTTCACCTCGGCGCCGATGTGCGACATCTTTCTGGTGCTGGCACAGGCCCCCGGCGGACTGAGTTGCTTCTTCCTTCCGCGAATCCTGCCCGATGGCACCCGCAATCGCATGTTCCTGCAGCGACTGAAGGACAAGCTGGGGAATCACGCCAACGCCTCCAGCGAGGTGGAGTACGACGGCGCGACGGCGTGGCTGGTCGGGGAGGAGGGGCGCGGTGTGCCGACGATCATCGAGATGGTCAATTTGACGCGCCTGGACTGCACCTTGGGCAGCGCGACGAGTATGCGCAACGGGCTCATGCGCGCCGTCCATCATGCTCAGCACCGCAAGGCCTTCGGCCGCTACCTGATCGATCAGCCTTTGATGCGCAATGTGCTCGCCGATCTCGCCGTCGAGGCGGAGGCCGCCACCATGCTCGCGATGCGGATGGCCGGTGCCACCGATCGCGCCGTGCGCGGTGACGAACGTGAAACGCTCTTGCGCAGAATCGGTTTGGCGGCAGCCAAGTACTGGGTCTGTAAGCGCGCGACCCCGCACGCCGCAGAGGCGATGGAGTGTCTCGGCGGCAACGGATACGTCGAAGATTTCGGGATGGCGCGCCTGTACCGGGAGGCCCCGCTCATGGGGATCTGGGAAGGGTCGGGCAATGTGAGCGCGCTGGATGCCCTGCGCGCGATGGCAACCCGGCCCGAATGTATCGAGGTCCTTTTCGGCGAGCTCGCCGAGACGGACGGGCAGGACCCGCGCCTGGACGCCCACGTACACCGCCTGCGGCTCGAACTCTCGGACATCGACGCCATCGAGTACCGGGCCCGTCGGGTCGCCGAAGACATCTCGTTGGCGCTGCAGGGCTCGCTGTTGGTGCGGCACGGGCATCCCGCGGTGGCCGAGGTGTTCCTCGCCAGCAGGCTCGGCGGCCAGTGGGGTGGCGCGTTCGGGACGCTGCCGGTCGGATTGGATCTGGCGCCGGTCATCGAGCGCGCGATGGTGAAGGCGTGAGCCTGCCGGTGATCTGCCGGTGGTGATCCGGCCGCTGACGGCCCGTTCCGTCGTGCTGAGCGTGCTGCTCGGCGCCCACCCCGCGTCGGCCTCCGCGGCTGAGTTGGTCCGGCTCGCCGGGGACTTCGACATCCGGGAATCCACGGTGCGGGTCGCGTTGACCCGCATGGTCACAGCGGGTGATCTGGTCCGTTCGAAGGACGGCTATCGGCTTTCGGACCGGCTGCTGGCGCGTCAGCGTCGCCAGGACGACGCCCTCAGCCCGCGGCGGACGGACTGGGACGGAATGTGGAGGACCGTCGTGATCACCAGCGTCGGCAACGATGCGCGAGCTCGATCAGCACTGCGGAACAGTCTGCAGGAGAAGCGTTTTGCCGAGCTCCGCGAGGGCGTGTGGATGAGGCCCGACAACATCGAGATCGCTCTCGATGCTGAGGTGATGTCGCGGGTGAGGATTCTGCGGGCCTGCGACGAGGACCCGGAGGAACTCGCACAGAAGCTGTGGGACCTACCGAAATGGGGCGCCATCGGCCACGACCTGCTCGGCGAGATGGCTGACGCTGCAGATGTCCCGGGCCGTTTCGTCGTCGCGGCCGCGATGATTCGTCACCTGTTGACCGATCCGGTGCTCCCCGACGCTCTGCTTCCGCCGCACTGGCCCGGGGCGGCACTGCGCAGCGCCTATGAGAACTTCGCCGCCGAACTGGTCTCGCGGCGCGACGGTATCGATCTGATGGAGGCGAGATGAGTGATTCCGGCGGGGTCAGGGTCGAGAAGCGCGGGCCGGTGACCACAGTGATCATGAATCGCCCTCACGCGCGCAACGCCGTTCACGGGACGGCGGCATCGGAGCTCTACGCGGCCTTCGACGCGTTCGACAAGGATGAGTCGGCGGCGGTGGCGGTTCTCTGGGGAGACAACGGAACTTTTTGCGCCGGAGCCGATCTCAAGGCCATCGGCACGCCGGAGTCCAATCCCACCCATCGGACCGGCCCGGGGCCGATGGGGCCGACCCGGATGGTGTTGTCGAAACCCGTGATCGCCGCGATCAGCGGCTTCGCTGTCGCCGGCGGCTTGGAGTTGGCGCTGTGGTGCGACCTTCGGGTCGTCGAGCAGGACGCGGTCATGGGTGTGTTCTGCCGGCGATGGGGTGTGCCGTTGATCGACGGTGGCACGGTTCGACTTCCGCGTCTGATCGGACACAGCCGCGCGATGGACCTGATCTTGACGGGCCGCCCTGTCGAGGCGGAGGAGGCTTTGGCGATAGGTCTTGCGAATCGCGTCGTGCCGAAGGGAGAAGCCAGACGGCACGCCGAGGACCTGGCAGCGGAGCTGGCGAGGCTGCCGCAGCAGTGTCTGAGGTCGGATCGGTTGTCCGTGCTCAATCAGTGGGGTCTGTCGGAAGCCGATGCGATGGACGCGGAGTTCGCCAGCCTGTCACGGGTGGCCGCCGAATCCCTGGTCGGCGCGAAGCGGTTCAGCGCGGGGGCGGGACGCCACGGCACGAGCGCGTGACCGCCTACGCCGTCGCGGCAAGGACCTCCATGCAGCAGCGGTAACGTTCGCTGATCGCGTAGTGGCGCGGCTCGAAACCGCTGTCGCGCAGCACGTCGTACAGCCGTTCCCGCGTGAAATTGTGATAGTGCTCGATCTCATGCCAGTACGGATTCTGGTCGGTCGCGTTCCAGTAATGCCACAGCGGCGCACTGGCGTTCGGCATGGAAATCAACAGCATGCCCGGCGAGCTGATGAGTTCGCGTGCGGTACGCAGCGTTTCGAGCGGGTACGGTTCATGCTCCACCACGTCAGCCATGCTGATCACCGAGGGCCGCGAGTTGAAGGTGACTTCCGACGCCGCCGACCGCAGGGTGCCGTGGTAGGCCGAAAAGCCGCAGGCATTCAGGTCTTCGACGTTCTTCTTCCTGAGATCGATACCGAAGACATCGAAGCCGAACTCCTTGGCTGTCATCAGCAGTGAGCCGTTGCCGAAACCGATATCCAGCCACAGCCGGTCGTTCGGCAAACCGAGTGCTTCCACGACGCGCTGCACCATCTTGGCGGAGATGTTCCGGTGGTACTCGATGTCGTTGCCGACGATCTGCATGTCCTGGGTGTTGCCGAACAAGACGTCCAGAGCCGCCTCGGTGAAGAACCCGTCGGTGAAGACGTGATCGCAGGTCCCGCACTGCATCCACGTGATGTTCGGCTCCAACGGTTCACGCCACATCGCGTGCCCGGTGCAGTTCACGGTCGCCAGGGCGGAGATCTCACCGGACTCGCACAACGGACAGGCGGCGTATTTGGTGCGTTCGTTCTCCATTCGCGCTCCCTCCCGACTCGGAAGGGTAGTGCGGAGTTAGCCAAAACGGCGCGGAAGTGCGAATTTCGTCGATGCGCGGGCGCCGGACGGCACGGCGCGAAAACTTAACCCTTGGTGATGGTGTTGTTGCTGCCGGTGTCGTTGACCTGCGGGTCACCGTCGCGGTAGGTGACGGTGTTGTTGAGCCCGACCACCGACAGTTCGGTCTCGACCCTCTCGAAGTCGATCTTGTTGTCCGCTCCGCCGATGTTGGCCTTGGCGCACGTGCCCTTGACCGTCAGCGTGTTGTTGGAGCCGCCCACGTTGACCGACTTGCCGTCGGCGCAGTCGATCTCCGCGGTCGTGCCGAACGACCCGTAGTTGATGGTGTTGCCGATCTCGACCTGCGCGCCCGACGTTCCGGCGGTGACCGTCGGATCGTCGCCGCCCCCGAAGCTGCACCCCGCGAGGGCCACCGCGGCGGCACCGAGAACACCGATCACACGAGCACGACACGACGTCATGGTCAGGCGGGTACCCGATTGATCTGGTTGGTCATCCCCAATTCGCGGCCGCGGTCCCAGACGAAGGGGGAGCCGTTCTTGTAGAAGACCTTCTGATCCCACCCGTACACCGTGATGTCGTTGGCGACGCTGTCGACGACGACGAGGTTCGAGGAGCCCTGCACCGTGACCGCGTAGCAGTTGCCGATCGCGAAGACCTGATTTCCGTTCCCGTTGACGAAAAGTGTGGAGTCCTTGCAGTCGATCGTGCGGACGACGCCGACACCGGTGATGTGGGTGTCGCCGTTCTCGGCCTGCGCCACCGGCGACGTCGACATCAGCGCGGCAGCTGCCGACAGCGCACTCACGGCCAGGACCCGTCCAGCGGCGGTTGCAGTCACACAGGCAGCCTACGACGTCGCTCGCTCGCACTGTCGGCGATCACGCAGACGGGTACCGTGAGCGGCGATGCTCCAGCGTGTGGACCGTGTGGCATTTCCTTTTCTGGTGGCGGTCTCGGCGGCGGCGACCGCGACGAGCTGCGCCCACACCGTCACCGGAACCGCCCAGAGCGCGCAGGCGAACGTCCCGGATGCCGACCGCAGCTACGGCTACGTCGACGACCGCTGCGGTCTGCTGGAGGACGGCACCGTGCAGGAACTGCTCGGCGCCGACGTGGTGACGCGGCCCTACAGCGGCGCCGTATGTCAGTACGTCCTGGCCCTGGAGTCCGCGCCGGACGCCACGACCATCGACGTCGTGTACTCCTGGTTCGACGCCGGCACGCTGCAGCGTGAGCGCGACATCGCGACCGCCCGCGGCGCCGTCGTCGAGGACACCGTCATCGAACGTCATCAGGCGTTCCTCGCGCGTCGCGACACCACCGGGGCGGCATGTTCGGCGACCGCCGCCGCGGGCAGCGGCGTACTGGCCTGGTGGGTGCAGTACCGCGGCCGGGAGTCGGCCGGCGACCCGTGCGCCGAGGCCGAGAAGCTGCTCTCGGCGACCCTACGCTCGGACATGTGACGTGACGGCCGGATCTGCCGCCCGCCTCGCGGCGGCGCTGAGCCTCGGCGCTCTGCTCGCCGGATGCGGCGCGCCCGACCGTCCGGTGACGCCGCCGTCGTCCCCGGCGGCGCCCGGGGACGGTTTCGAGAGCGCGGACTGCAACGGTGTCACCGACGCCGACGTCGCCAGAGCTGCCGGCCCGGGGATGTTCGCGCCGGCCGTCGTCAGCGATGTGGGGTGCTTCTGGCAGGAGGACACCATGATCGAGGACGTCGGAGCCGGGATGGGCATCACGACCTGGTGGTATCGCGGCAGTGACATGGACACCGAGCGGGACCTCGAACAGCTCGCCGGTCGGACCCTGACCGAGTGGTCGATCGACGACAACGAGGGTTTCAAGGCGTTCGACGACTCCGCGTGCAGCATCTACGTCGCCAAGGGCGGTGATGTGATCACGTGGTCGATCCAGACGATGAACTCGGCGACGATGCCCGACCTGTGCCCGGTCGTCGAACAACTGGCGCAGCTGAGCCAACAGCGGGTGAACTAGAGTGCTCGCTGTCCGGGCGCTGCCTGGGTGACCTGATCTATCGAGGGGGATGGGGACATGGCAGCTCGGCCGCCGCGTACGGCGAAGCTGAGCCGTGACTCCATCGTCAACGCCGCGCTGACGTTCCTGGACCGCGAGGGTTGGGACGCGCTGACGATCAACGCGCTGGCCAATCAGCTCGGCACCAAGGGCCCGTCGCTGTACAACCACGTGCACAGCCTCGACGACCTGCGCCGCACGGTGCGGATGCGCGTCGTCGGCGACATCATCGACATGCTCAACACCGTGGCGCAGGGCCGCAACCCCGATGACGCCGTCGTCGTGATGGCCAGCGCCTACCGCAGCTACGCCCATCACCATCCCGGCCGCTACTCGGCGTTCACCCGGATGCCGCTCGGCGGCGGAGACGATCCCGAGTTCACCGAGGTGACCCGTGCGGCCGCGGCGCCGGTGATCGCGGTGCTGTCCTCGTACGGCCTCGACGACGAGGCCGGTTTCTACGCGGCCCTGGAGTTCTGGTCGGCGATGCACGGTTTCGTGCTGCTGGAGATGACCGGTGTGATGAACGGGATCGACACCGACGCGGTGTTCACCGACATGGTGATGCGACTGGCCGCCGGAATGCAGACGCGCTGAGTCTTTTCCAGGGATCTGCAGGTCAGCGGGTTTTGTCGAGGTATGCCCGGCTGGTATTGTGGACGTTCGTGCCTGGCAGATAGGGCGCTTGTGTCCTCACCGGGGCATCAGCATGCCTGCACGCCGGGCAGAATCCGCCGTCCCGCCTCCGTGGGATGCCTTGGAAATTATCCGAGAAACGTCGGCGGCCGCCTGCGACACGCCCGGACGCGGGGGAGCGGGCGCGGGCATAACAGCAGTACAGAGAACTTAAGACGTAGCAAGACGAGCACAGAGAAAGCCGGTACATGCCAACCATCAACCAGCTGGTCCGTAAGGGTCGCCGCGACAAGATCGCCAAGGTGAAGACCGCGGCCCTCAAGGGCAGCCCGCAGCGTCGCGGCGTGTGCACCCGCGTGTACACCACGACCCCGAAGAAGCCGAACTCGGCGCTTCGCAAGGTCGCGCGCGTGCGCCTGACCAGCGCGGTCGAGGTCACCGCCTACATCCCGGGTGAAGGCCACAACCTGCAGGAGCACTCGATGGTGCTGGTGCGCGGCGGTCGTGTGAAGGACCTCCCCGGCGTGCGCTACAAGATCATCCGCGGCTCGCTGGACACCCAGGGCGTCAAGAACCGCAAGCAGGCCCGCAGCCGCTACGGCGCGAAGAAGGAGAAGAGCTGATGCCGCGCAAGGGACCCGCACCCAAGCGTCCGTTGGTCAACGATCCGGTCTACGGGTCGCAGCTGGTCACCCAGCTGGTCAACAAAGTTCTGCTCGACGGGAAGAAATCCCTCGCCGAGCGCATTGTCTACGGTGCGCTCGAACAGGCCCGGGAGAAGACCGGCACCGACCCGGTGGTCACGCTCAAGCGGGCCATGGACAACGTCAAGCCGTCGCTCGAGGTTCGCAGCCGTCGCGTCGGTGGCGCCACCTACCAGGTCCCGGTCGAGGTTCGTCCGGACCGGTCGGTGACCCTGGCGCTGCGCTGGCTGGTCAGCTTCTCCAAGGCCCGCCGCGAGAAGACGATGATCGAGCGCCTCGCGAACGAGATCCTCGACGCGAGCAACGGCCTCGGTGCCGCCGTGAAGCGGCGTGAAGACACCCACAAGATGGCCGAGGCGAACCGCGCCTTCGCGCACTACCGCTGGTGATGTCCGCGCCTGCGGGTGCCGGCGCAAACACCGATAGCAATCGAGCAAGCGAAAGAGTGGGTATTTAGCCGTGGCACAGGACGTGCTTACCGACCTGAGCAAGGTCCGCAACATCGGCATCATGGCGCACATCGATGCCGGCAAGACGACGACGACCGAGCGCATCCTCTACTACACCGGTGTGAACTACAAGATCGGTGAGACGCACGACGGTGCCTCGACGACGGACTGGATGGAGCAGGAGCAGGAGCGGGGTATCACGATCACCTCGGCTGCCGTCACCTGTTTCTGGAACCAGAACCAGATCAACATCATCGACACCCCCGGGCACGTCGACTTCACCGTCGAGGTGGAGCGGTCGCTGCGCGTTCTCGATGGCGCTGTTGCCGTGTTCGACGGCAAAGAGGGCGTGGAGCCGCAGTCCGAGCAGGTCTGGCGTCAGGCCGACAAGTACGACGTGCCCCGCATCTGCTTCGTCAACAAGATGGACAAGCTGGGCGCCGACTTCTACTTCACCGTGCGCACCATCGAGGAGCGCCTCGGAGCCCGTCCGCTGGTCATCCAGCTGCCGATCGGCGCCGAGAACGACTTCATCGGCATCATCGACCTGGTCGAGATGAAGGCGAAGGTGTGGCGCGGCGAGACGGCTCTCGGTGAGAAGTACGAGGTCGAGGAGATCCCCGCCGACCTCGCCGACAAGGCCGAGGAGTACCGCACCAAGCTGATCGAGGCGGTCGCCGAGACCGACGAGGCACTGCTGGAGAAGTACTTCGGTGGCGAGGAACTCTCGATCGACGAGATCAAGGGCGCGATCCGCAAGCTGACCGTGGCCAGCGAGCTGTACCCGGTGCTGTGTGGAAGTGCGTTCAAGAACAAGGGCGTGCAGCCCATGCTCGACGCCGTCATCGACTACCTGCCGTCGCCGCTGGACGTCGAGTCCGTGACGGGCCACGTGCCCAACAAGGAAGACGAGGTCATCAGCCGGAAGCCGTCGACCGACGAGCCCTTCTCGGCGCTGGCGTTCAAGATCGCCGTGCACCCGTTCTTCGGCAAGCTGACCTACGTGCGCGTGTACTCGGGCACCGTCGAGTCCGGCTCCCAGGTCATCAACTCGACCAAGGGCAAGAAGGAACGTCTCGGCAAGCTGTTCCAGATGCACGCCAACAAGGAGAACCCTGTCGAGCGTGCGTCGGCCGGCCACATCTACGCGGTCATCGGCCTGAAGGACACCACGACCGGTGACACGCTGTGCGACGCGAACCAGCAGATCGTGCTGGAGTCGATGACGTTCCCGGATCCGGTCATCGAGGTGGCCATCGAGCCCAAGACCAAGAGCGACCAGGAGAAGCTGGGTACGGCGATCCAGAAGCTCGCCGAAGAAGACCCGACCTTCAAGGTCCACCTGGATCAGGAGACCGGCCAGACCGTCATCGGCGGCATGGGCGAGCTCCACCTCGACATCCTCGTCGACCGCATGCGTCGCGAGTTCAAGGTCGAGGCCAACGTCGGCAAGCCCCAGGTGGCCTACCGCGAGACCATCCGCCGCAAGGTGGAGAAGGTCGAGTTCACCCACAAGAAGCAGACGGGTGGCTCCGGCCAGTTCGCGAAGGTGCTCATCGACCTCGAGCCGTTCAGCGGCGAGGACGGTGCGACCTACGAGTTCGAGAACAAGGTCACCGGTGGCCGCATCCCGCGTGAGTACATCCCGTCGGTGGACGCCGGTGCTCAGGACGCGATGCAGTACGGCGTGCTCGCCGGCTACCCGCTGGTGAACATCAAGGTCACCTTGCTCGACGGCGCGTTCCACGAGGTCGACTCGTCGGAAATGGCGTTCAAGGTGGCAGGCTCGCAGGTGCTCAAGAAGGCCGCGCAGGCAGCGCAGCCGGTGATCCTGGAGCCCATCATGGCCGTCGAGGTCATCACGCCCGAGGATTACATGGGCGATGTGATCGGCGACCTGAACTCCCGCCGTGGTCAGATCCAGGCCATGGAGGAGCGCAGCGGTGCCCGTGTCGTCAAGGCGCAGGTTCCGCTGTCGGAGATGTTCGGCTACGTCGGAGACCTTCGGTCGAAGACCCAGGGCCGGGCCAACTACTCCATGGTGTTCGACTCGTACGCCGAAGTTCCGGCGAACGTGTCGAAGGAGATCATCGCGAAGGCGACGGGCCAGTGAGCATCGAGGCGCGCCAGCGCCGAGGAGCGGAGCTGGACCGGAGTCGAGCCATCACAGGCGCGAAGGCGACCGGTCAGTAGCCGGTAAGTTCGCAGACCACACAACTGAACACATCAACACACCTGCTTAAGTAAAAGCACCAACAAGTCCAGGAGGACACAGAAGTGGCGAAGGCGAAGTTCGAGCGGACGAAGCCGCACGTCAACATCGGGACCATCGGTCACGTTGACCACGGCAAGACCACTCTCACTGCAGCAATCACCAAGGTGCTGCACGACCAGTACCCCGATTTGAACGAGTCGCGCGCATTCGACCAGATCGACAATGCGCCCGAGGAGCGTCAGCGCGGTATCACGATCAACATCTCCCACGTGGAGTACCAGACCGAGAAGCGTCACTACGCGCACGTCGACGCACCCGGTCACGCTGACTACATCAAGAACATGATCACCGGTGCCGCCCAGATGGACGGCGCAATCCTCGTGGTCGCCGCCACTGACGGCCCCATGCCGCAGACCCGCGAGCACGTGCTGCTGGCCCGCCAGGTCGGCGTGCCCTACATCCTGGTCGCGCTGAACAAGGCCGACATGGTCGACGACGAGGAGCTCATCGAGCTCGTCGAGATGGAGGTCCGCGAACTGCTGGCCGCCCAGGACTTCGACGAGGACGCCCCGGTCGTCAAGGTTTCGGCCCTCAAGGCGCTCGAGGGTGACGAGAAGTGGGTCAAGTCGGTCCAGGAGCTCATGGCTGCTGTCGACGAGTCCATCCCGGATCCGGTTCGCGAGACCGACAAGCCGTTCCTGATGCCCGTCGAGGACGTCTTCACGATCACCGGCCGCGGCACCGTGGTCACCGGTCGCGTCGAGCGTGGCGTGATCAACGTGAACGAGGAAGTCGAGATCGTCGGCATCCGCCCGACCGTCACCAAGACCACGGTCACCGGTGTCGAGATGTTCCGCAAGCTGCTCGATCAGGGCCAGGCGGGCGACAACGTCGGCCTGCTGGTCCGTGGCATCAAGCGTGAGGACGTCGAGCGTGGCCAGGTCGTGGTCAAGCCCGGCACCACCACGCCGCACACCGAGTTCGAGGGCAGCGTCTACATCCTGTCCAAGGACGAGGGTGGCCGCCACACGCCGTTCTTCAACAACTACCGTCCGCAGTTCTACTTCCGTACGACGGACGTGACCGGCGTGGTGACCCTCCCCGAGGGCACCGAGATGGTGATGCCCGGTGACAACACCGACATCGCCGTCAAGCTGATCCAGCCCGTCGCCATGGACGAGGGCCTGCGCTTCGCGATCCGCGAGGGTGGCCGTACCGTCGGCGCCGGCCGCGTCACCAAGATCATCAAGTGATCTAGGTTTCTGCCAACGTCAGTGGCGCTCACCCGAAAGGGTGGGCGCCACTGTCGTTTCCGGGTTTGGTCCTGTCGCACCGCGAGCGCGCGCGTCTGCACGGCGACGCGCCGCAATCCGTGGCACGCAGCGCGCGCTCGTCAGTGCTGTAACAGGTCGTTGCCATTCGCCGATGTATTTCGCGACGGCTGTCGAGGGGTCGGCCGCGAAGTAAGGGTTCGGTATTGAGAAACATCACGAGTCGCTTTCCCAAGGGCATAGCCGCAATCGCGGCAACCGTGTTCGCGGGTGGCGCAGCCATGATCGGTATGTCGGCAGGGGTTGCGACGGCACAGCCTGCGCAACCCGCCTGTCCGGACGTGCACTGGATCGGCGCCGCCGGTTCCGGTGAGCGTCTCGGCGCGGGTGCGGCCGACGGCGGGATGGGGCGTGTGATCGCCAAGTCCTACCGCGACTTCGCCGGCCTGATCCAGCAGAGCGGCCGAACCATCACCGCGGAAGCGGTCAACTACCCGGCCGTCGCGGTACCCGAAGACGGCGGCATCCTGGACTGGGCCGGTTTCATGGGCAGCGTCGACACCGGCACGGCCGCGCTCGGCCAGCAGTATCAGGCCTTCGTCGCGCAGTGCCCGACCTCGCAGGTGGTCCTCGCCGGCTATTCGCAGGGCGCCATGGTCGTGCACCGCAATCTGCACTCGCTCGACGCCAGCCCCAACCTCGCCGCCGCGCTGCTCGTCGCCGACGGCGACCGTCTGCCGCAGGATCCCACCGTCAACATCGGATCCGTGACGGCGGTACCCGGCGCGGGTAAGGGCGTCGCCCAGGACTGGCCCATTCTCGCGCACGCCCCCGCGCCTCTGCCGGTGACGATGGGCGCCCGCACGATCAGCGTGTGCAACCTCGGTGATGCGGTGTGCGACTACGACCCCGACGCCGAGGACGAGATGAACCCGGCCGCGGTCGCGGTGCACACCAGCTATGCCCGCAAGGCCGGCGCGATGGATTCGTGGACGGTCCCGTTGTATCAGCTCGTCACGCAGCGCCAAGCTCCGCTGCCGGCATACCCCGTGCAGGTAACTGCGGGTTCCTGAGCTGTTTTGGGGTCATAATCTGACCCATGTCGACGTTCTGGCGATATGTGAAGATTCAGGCCTTCGTGCTGTTGTGCGGCATCGTCGGCCCGATCTTCCTGGTCATCTACTTCGCCACCGGAGCCGATCCGCTGTTGGCGTGGATGTTCTGGACGGGTCTGCTGATCACCGCCGCCGATGTGCTGATCGCGTTGGCGATCACGGGTTTCGGTGCGCGGTCGGCCGCGAAGAAGCAGGCGCTGGAGGCCACGGGCGTCCTCGCGCTGGGGCAGATCGTGGGTATCCACGAGACCAACACGCGGATCAACGATCAGCCGCTGGTGAAGATCGACCTGCAGGTGTCCGGGCCCGGGATCACCCCGTTCTCGACCCAGGATCAGGTGGTCGCGTCGGTGAGCAGGCTGCCGATGATCACGAACCGCCAACTCGCGATGATGGTCGATCCGATCACCAACGACTACCAGATCGACTGGGAGCGCAGTGCTTTGGTGAGCGGGATGATGCCGGCGACCTTCACCATCTCCGAAGACAACCAGACTTACGACCTCACCGGGCAGACCGAACCGTTGATGGAGATCCTGCAGGTCCTCAAATCCCACGGCATCGGCGTCGACCACATGATCGACCTTCGTTCGAACCCGGCCGCCCGGCAGCAGGTGCAGGCGATCGTCCGGCGCGCGGTCGCGCAGCAGGCGCCACCGCCGCCCGTGCCGGCCGGCGCCCCGTATCTCGCCGCGGCGCCGGAACCGACCACTGCGCAACGGCTTCAGGAGCTCGAAACCCTTCGGGCCACGGGTTCGATCACCGATGACGAGTACGCGGCGAAGCGTGCCGAGATCATCGCCGAGCTCTGATGACCGGTTTCTAGAACGCGTTCTAGTTGTGCTGTTAGCCTGATGCCCATGTCCTCTGGAACACCCCTCGAAGGCCGCGTCGCGTTGATCACCGGGGCCGCCCGTGGTCAGGGTCGCGCGCACGCGATCAGGCTGGCCGCCGACGGCGCCGACATCGTCGCGCTCGACGTGTGCAAGCCGGTGTCGGAGTCTGTCACCTATCCGATGCCGACGTCGGAGGACCTCGCCGAAACGGTGCGACTGGTGGAGGAGACGGGTCGCAAGGTGCTGGCCCGCGAGGTCGACATTCGCGATCTCGCCGCGCAGCAGCAGCTGGTCGCCGACGCCGTCGAGCAGTTCGGCCGGCTCGACATCGTCGTGGCGAACGCGGGTGTGCTGAGCTGGGGCCGCATCTGGGAGATGTCGGAAGATCAGTGGGACACCGTCGTCGACGTGAACCTCAACGGAACCTGGCGCACCATCCGCGCCGCGGTGCCGGCGATGATCGAGGCGGGCAACGGCGGATCGATCATCATCGTGAGCTCCTCGGCGGGGCTGAAGGCCACGCCCGGCAACGCCCACTACGCGGCGTCCAAGCACGGACTGGTCGCGCTGACGAACGCGCTCGCGCTGGAGGCCGGTGAGTTCGGCATCAGGGTGAACTCCATCCACCCGTACTCCATCGACACGCCGATGATCGAGAAGGACGCGATGATGGAGATCTTCTCGAAGTACCCGACATTCCTGCACAGTTTCGCGCCGATGCCGTTCAAACCCGTTGCCCGCGATGGCAAGCCGGGTCTGCAGGAGTTCATGACGGTCGAGGAGGTCTCCGATGTGGTGGCCTGGCTGGCCGGTGACTCCTCGGCCACCATCTCGGGCTCGCAGATCGCGGTCGACCGCGGCACGATGAAGTACTAGGTCAGCACTTCTTCCAATCTGGCCACAGCCCAGTCGATTTCGTCGGCCGTGATCACCAGGGGCGGCGCGAAACGAAGCGTCGATCCGTGGGTGTCCTTGACCAGCACGCCGCGTTCGGCGAGCCGCAGGCTGATCTGCTTGCCCGTGCCGTGCGCAGGGTCGATGTCGACACCCGCCCACAGCCCCTTGCCGCGCACCGCGACGACGCCGCGACCCGTCAGCGCGGTCAGTCGTGCCTGCAGGTGCGCACCGAGTTCCGTTGCACGCTGCTGGAATTCGCCTCGTTCGAGGATGTCGACGACGGTGCGCCCGATGGCCGCAGCCAGGGGATTGCCGCCGAAGGTGGATCCGTGCTCGCCCGGGTGCAGCACGCCGAGGACGTCCCGGTCTGCCACCACCGCCGACAACGGCACCACGCCTCCGCCGAGCGCCTTACCGAGCAGGTAGACGTCCGGCACCACACCCCAGTGGTCGCAGGCGAAGGTGCGGCCGGTGCGCGCGAGGCCCGACTGGATCTCGTCGGCGATCATCAGCACGTCGTGTTCGGTGCACAGCGCACGCACCCGCGGCAGATAGTCGTCCGGCGGCACGATGATCCCGGCCTCGCCCTGGATCGGCTCGAGCAGGACGGCGACGGTGTTCCCGTCGATGGCCTGCTCCAGGGCATCGGCGTCGCCGAACGGCACCGACCGGAACCCGGGGGTGTACGGGCCGAAGCCGCGGCGCGCGGTGTCGTCGTCGGAGAAACTGATGATCGTCGTGGTGCGGCCGTGGAAGTTGTTGCGCGCCACGATGATGGTGGAGTCGGAGACGCCCTTGACGTCTGTGCCCCACTTCCGTGCCACCTTGATGCCGGATTCCACGGCCTCGGCGCCGCTGTTCATCGGCAGGACCATGTCCTTGCCGCACAGACCGGCCAGCGCCTCGGCGAACGGGCCCAGCTGATCGGAGTGGAACGCGCGGCTGACCAGCGTCACCGCGTCCAGCTGCGCGTGCGCGGCGGCGATGATCTCCGGGTTGCGGTGGCCGAAGTTGACCGCGGAATACGCGGCGAGACAGTCGAGATGGCGCCGCCCTTCGACATCGGTGATCCAAGCGCCCTGCGCGGAAGCTGCGACGACCGGCAACGGGGAGTAGTTGTGGGCGACATGGCGTGCCTCGGCGGCGATCAGCGCGTCGGTAGACGCGTGCACGGCTGTCACGGGAACACCTCCAGCGTGCAACATTTCACCGAACCACCGCCCTTGAGCAGTTCGGAGAGGTCGACACCGACCGGCCGGTATCCGGCCGCCCGGAGTTGCTCGGCGAAACCCGTCGCCGCGTCGGGCAGTACGACGTTCAGGCCGTCGGAGACCGCGTTGAGACCCAGGACGTAGGCGTCGGCGCTGGCGACCTCGATCGCGTCGGGGAACATCCCCTCGAGGGTGGCTCGGGAGTCCTGCGAGAACGCGGGCGGGTAGTACGCGACGGTGGCGTCGTCGAGGACGGCCAGCGCGGTGTCGAGGTGATAGAACCGCGGGTCGACGAGTTCCAGGCTCACCACCGGCAGACCGATGTGCCCGGCGACCTCGTCGTGGGCCCGACGGTCGGTGCGGAAGCCGAATCCGGCGAGGACGACGCCGCCGACGGTGAGCAAGTCGCCCTGGCCTTCGTTGACGTGTCGGGTCTCGAAGGCGTCGTACCCGTTGCGGGTCATCCAGTCGGCGTAGGCCACCGCTTCGCGGGCGCGCTCGGGGTGGGCGAAGCGGGCGACAACGGCCCGACCGTTGAGCACGGTGCCGCCGTTGGCCGCGTAGACCATGTCGGGCAGACCGGGGACGGGGTCTATGAGATCGACGCTGTGCCCGAGATCGAGGTAGGTCTGACGGAGCGTCTCCCACTGCGTGATCGCGCGGTCGGTGTCGACGACGACGGATGCGTCCATCCACGGGTTGATGACGTAGTCGACCGCGAAGAACTGCGGTGCGGTCATGAGGTAGCGGCGGGGACGGGCGGAGCGTGGGGTCGGAGCGTGGCGGAGTGGACGTGCTGCGGCGATGTCCATCGTCATGAACACCACGATAGGAAGCCGATTCTATGCAATCAATCGACGAATCTTGCGTGTCTGGCGTAACTTTGTTGCGTCACAGCGGAGATTTCGGTGTTCTGTTGCTTCAGGAGGATGATGGATCGGCTCGACGACACCGACGAGCGCATCCTCGCCGAGCTCGCGGACAACGCGCGCGCGACGTTCGCCGAGATCGGCCAGCACGTGAACCTGTCCGCGCCGGCGGTGAAAAGGCGCGTCGACCGCATGCTCGACAACGGTGTGATCAGGGGATTCACCACCGTGATCGACCGCAGTGCGCTCGGCTGGACCACGGAGGCGTACGTCCAGGTGTTCTGCCACGGCACCATCGCGCCGGCCGAGTTGCGGGCCGCGTGGAAGGACATCCCGGAGGTGGTCGGAGCGGCGACGGTGACCGGCACCGCGGACGCGATGCTGCATGTGCTCGCCCGGGACATGCGGCATCTGGAGGAGGCGCTGGAGCGGATCCGATCGAGCGCCGACATCGAACGCAGCGAGAGCATCGTCGTGCTGTCGAACATCATCGAGCGTTCACCGGGGTGACGCTGAGCGCGTGGTCGTGGGGTGGCGCGCATCATCGCCGCGCCATCGTGTAAAAAGCCCGAGTGGGCACATCAGAGGTTTCAGGCGGCTCCGGTGGCGTGGTGATCGTCGGTGGCGGACTGGCCGCCGCGCGCACCGCCGAGCAGTTGCGCCGAGCGGAGTATCCCGGCGCGATCACCATCGTCAGCGACGAAGACCATCTGCCGTACGACCGGCCGCCACTGTCGAAGGAAGTGCTGCGCGCCGAAACCGACGACGTCACGCTGAAGCCTGCCGAGTTCTACGACGAGAACAACATCACCGTGTTGCTGGGTAACGGCGCCAAATCGGTGGACACCGCGGCGCAGACGTTGACGCTGGCGGACGGCTCGACGCTCGGCTACGACGAGCTGGTCATCGCGACCGGTCTGGTGCCCAAACGGATCCCGTCCTTCCCGGATCTGCCCGGCATCCACGTCCTGCGCAACTTCGACGAGAGCCTGGCCCTGCGCCGCGAGGCCGCGTCGGCGAGCCGGGCCGTCGTCGTCGGCGCCGGCTTCATCGGGTGTGAGGTCGCCGCGAGCCTGCGCAAGCTGGGCGTGGAGGTCACGCTCGTCGAGCCGCAGCCGGCTCCGCTCGCGTCGATCCTGGGCCAGCAGATCGGCGATCTGGTGACCCGGCTGCACCGGGCCGAAGGCGTCGACGTCCGTTGCGGCGTCGGTGTTTCCGAGGTCAGCGGCGACGACCGGGTGCGCAAGGTGACGCTGGGTGACGGCACCGACGTGGAGGCCGACGTGGTCATCGTCGGGATCGGCTCGCATCCGGCCACCAGCTGGCTGGAAGGCAGCGGCCTGGAACTCGACAACGGCGTGGTGTGCGACGAGGCGGGCCGCGCGAGTGCCCCGCACGTCTGGGCGATCGGCGATGTCGCGTCGTGGCGCGACACGGTCGGCGGGCAGGTGCGCGTCGAGCACTGGAGCAATGTCGCCGATCAGGCTCGCGTGCTGGTCCCGACGATGCTGGGCCAGGAACCGCCGGCTGCGGTGTCGGTGCCCTACTTCTGGAGCGACCAGTACGACGTCAAGATCCAGGCTCTCGGTGAGCCTGAGGCGACCGACACCGTGCACATCGTCGAGGACGACGGCCGCAAGTTCCTGGCGTACTACGAGCGCGACGGTGCGGTGGTCGCGGTGGTCGGCGGCGGCTTCCCCGGCAAGGTCATGAAGACCCGTGCGAAAATCGCTGCGGGAGCGCCGATCTCGGATCTGCTCGGCTAAAGACTCGGAAAAAGACTCAGGGCCACCTCCTTGTGGGAGGTGGCCCTGAGCCGTTTCCGACGTCACTACTTCACGTTGACGTAGTAGATGTGGCCGGTGATGGTGTTCTGGTAGGTGCGGTCGTTGGCGTTGTCCTGGACGGTGCCGCGGATGGCGGGGCCGCGGTTGATGCCGACGACGCTGGCGTCGTCGAGGTCGACGTCGGCGAGCTTGTGGACGATGACCCGGTTGCCCTGGGCTTCCAGGGAGCTGATGGTGGCCTGGGCGTCGCCTCCGGTGGGGGCGGCCAGGGCCGGGGCGGCCAAGCCGAGGAACGCGGCGGACAGGGCGGCGGCTGCGGTGGTGGCGATCGTGAGGTTCTTCATGGTTCTCAACTTCTTCTTCTGTGGTGGTGGTTGTTCGTGGTGTTCTGATGGCTTAAACCCGCAGGTCAACCGGATAATTCCGGTGGCAGGAATTGATCGGTCGATGGCAGAAAATTGTGCCCGGACCTGTCGGACCGCGGTGGCATAATCGAACACATGTTCGACACCATGCATCGAGGGCTCGGCGAAGCGGACCTGCTCGCGGCCATCGAGCAGGCCGCGCGCGAGGAAGCCCAGGCCGGCGCGCGCAGGCTGGCCGCGATCGCCGAGTTGGTCGATCTCACTGTGGACGAGGACGACGAACGCGGTATGTGGGCCTTCGATCCGTGGAAGAACGCCGCGTGCCACATCGGGGCCGCCCTGTCGATCAGCGAGCGACGGGCCTCGGCCCAGATGTGCATTGCGACCGCCCTGCGCTACCGGTTACCTCAGATCGCGGCGCTGTACGTGCAGGGCCGGCTGTCCACCCGATTGATCTCCGAGATCACCTGGCGCACCGGCCTGGTCGCCGACGACGTGATCGCGACCGTCGACGCTGCCCTGGCCGGCAAGGCCGAGAAGTGGGGGCCCTTGTCTGAGGACAAGCTGATCGACGCGATCAACACCGTGATCGCACGCCACGACCCCGACGCGGTGCGGCGCACCAAAGAAGCCCTCAAGAAACGCGATGTGCACATCGGCGCCCACGAGGACACCGACGACGTCACCACCATCTGGGGGCTGCTGCTGCCGCCCGACGCCGCCGCCTACACCGCGCGCATCGCCGCCCTGGTCAAAGGCCTGTGCGACGCCGATCCCCGCTCCGCAGGCGAGCGGCGCTCCGATGCGATGGGCGCGATCGGGCGCGGCGAGAACCAGCTGGCGTGCCGGTGCGGATCCCCGAACTGCACCGCCAGCGGACCCTCGACATCGCCGGTGGTGATCACCGTGATCGCCGATCAGGCCGCCGTCGACACCGCACAGCAGTTGATCGCCGACCAAGACGCCGAGCAGCAGAACACCACCGCGACAACGGCTGAGCCGACGTGCACCAAGGATCCCGGATCCGCGCTGCTGCCCGGGGCGCAGATCCTGCCGATCCCGGTGCTGGCCGAGGCGATCCGCTCCGGTGCGAAGATCACACCGCTGTGGCTGCCCGGCCCCGATCCCGAACCGCACTACAGGCCCTCGGCGAAGCTGGCGGCGTTCATCCGCTCCCGCGACCTGTTCTGCCGCTTCCCCGGCTGCGACGTCCCGGCTGATCGCTGCGACATCGACCACGTCGTGCCCTACCCGTTCGGGCCGACCCACGCGTCGAACATGCATTGCAAATGCCGAAGCCACCATCTGATGAAAACGTTCTGGGGTGGCCCCGACGGCTGGCGCGAACGACAACTTCCCGACGGCACCGTCTTGTGGACAACACCAGCCGGCACGACCTACACCACCACCCCCGGCAGCCGGCTGTTCTTCCCCGCCTGGGACACCACTACCGCCGAACTGCCACCGATGACCACACCGCCGCCCGGGGCAGGCCGTGAAATCCAGATGCCCAAACGGCAGAGAAGCCGCGCCGCCGACAGAGCCGCACGCATCAAAGCCGAACGGGAACACAACGGCACCCAACGGAACCTCGAAGAACGCCCTCGGCGCGGGCAGCCCCCACCCGACTACGGCAACGACCCACCGCCGTTCTGACGCTGGGCTTTTGGTCAGAACTCCCCGAGGTAGAACCGGGCGCCCTGATCGTCGGTGCACAGCGCCGACTTCCCGTACGGCTGCTGCGAGGGTTCCTCGACGACGGTGCCGCCGGCCTCGCGTACCCGCGCGACCGCGGCGTCGATGTCGGCGACCGTCCACATCGGCACCGTCACCGCGTCGGCATGGCCGCCCGCCGCACCCGACATCGGATGCGTACCCACCACACCCCAGCCGTCATCGACCCTGCCGGGCTCATACGTCCAGAACAGCACCCGGCTGTAGAACGCCCTGAACTCCGCCGAATCCGGCACCTGGTAGGTGATGTAGGACAGCTCGCCCGGGCCGCCGCCGTTGAGCAGGGGCCGCGGCTCGTCGGGCGCCGGCCGGTACACGCCGAACTCGGCTCCCGCCGGATCGGTGGCGCCCAGCACGGAGCCGAAGTCGAACTCGACGACGTCGTCGACGGTGCCGCCGCCGGCCACGATGCTGTCCCGTGCGCCGTCGAGGTCGGTCACCGCGTAGCAGCAGAACAGGGTGTGCCGCCCGGGGGCCGTGGTGATCCCGATGCGCTGGCCGGTGTTGGTCACCCGCTGTGTCTCCGGGTCGAACACCCAACCCAGCAGGTGGCCGTAGAACGCTGCCGCGCGCTGCGTATCCGGCGTCCGCACCGACACGTAGCCGACGTCGCCGTGCCGGATCGGGACCGGCGCGCCGGTGATCGGGCCGGTCAGCATCCAGCGGTGGCCGAACGGATCGACGATCGCGGCGGTCCGGGCGCCGTGGTCCTCGTACGGCTCGCGCTGCACGAACGCACCCGCCGAACGCGCCCGCTCCAGTGTCCCGTCGACAGAAGTCACCGTGAGCATCATGCTCGCCGAGACATGCTGCGAGGAAGGGGCTTTCAGGCCGATCTCGGGATACTCGTCGGCCAGGTAGAGCGTCGCGCCCGACACGGTCAGCTCTGCGTGGCCGATCCTCCCGTCGTCCATGGTGATCGGAGCGCCGACGACCGATGCGCCCAGCACGTCGACGTACCAGTCGATCGCGGCTCGGGCATCGGTGACGGTCAGGTAGGGGATCAACCCACCGGAAGTGGGTTCGGTCAGCTCGGCGAGGACGGTGTCGGTGCCGCTCATGATGATGTCCTTCGTTCGATCGGGTTGCTGTTCAAAGAGATTCGCCGCCGTCTCCAGCCGCGAGCGCAGGCGGCGCGCGAACGCCGGATCGGGGTCGACGGGGAGGTCGCCGCCACGCAACGCGTCCAACGGGTCGGTCATGACAGTCCTCCTTCCGGTTCGGGGTACATGGCGCGGAACGCTCGTCGCGCCCGCACCAGCAACGCCTCGGTCGCGTGCACGGTGCGGCCGATCAGCTCGGCGCATTCGGGCACCGAGCAGCCGTCCATGTACCGCAGCACCAGTACGGCGCGGTGCTGGTCGCTCAGCCGGGTCAGCACCTGCTCGGCGACGATCCGGTTCAGTTCGGCGTCCCACTCGTCGGCCGGGTCCGCCGGTTCGGGGAGCTCCGCGACCGGGGTGGCGAACCGGTCCCGGCGCCGCCGGTAGTGGTCGGCCAACTTGTGCCGGGCCACCCCGATGAGCCACCGCACCGACAGGTCCGGCGGTGACGGTTTGCGCGCAGCGTCCATCGCCGCCAGGAAGGTCTCCGACGTGAGGTCCTCGGCCGTCCCCCGGTCCCCGCACCGCCTGACGAAGTACCCGTACACGGCGGGTAGAGCCTCGTCATACAGCGCGAGCAGTGCTGAGGGAGCGTCTAAGCCCTCTGGTACCGCGCCCTCTGATGCCGCGCCCTCGGAATCAGCGCTCACACCCCTATCGTCGCGCCCCGGGGGCGAACTCCGACACCCCCGATTCCAGACCGGACAGACCGGACGCCAGCAGGTCGAACGCTTCCCCCAGCGACGACTGCAGGCAGGCCGTCTCGTCGGCCAGCCAGTGCTCGTAGGCCGACAGGGACACGGCGAGCATGGTCCACGCGACGGTCTGCGGCCGCAGGTCGTCGCCGCCGACGCCGAGCCGGTCGGCCACGAACGCCGCGACGACGGCCCGCCACCCGGCGTACATCGTCATCGAATACGCCTGCAGCGCCTCCGTTTCGAGGATCAGCCGCATGCGTTGTCGGTGCCGGTCGGGATCGTCGAAATCGTTGAAGGCCAGCAGCGCGGTGCGCAGCGCATCACGGATCGGGACCTCGGGGTCGAGGTCGGCCAGCAGCGCGCGCATGTGGTCGAGGTGGGCGTCGAAGTCGCCCCACGGCAGCGCGCTCTTGGACGGGTAGTACCGGAACAGCGTCCTGCGGGCGATGCCCGCGGCGGAGGCGACGTCGTCGACGCTGACGTCGTCGAACCCGCGTGCCATGAACAGGTCGATGGCGACGTCGCTGATGTGCTCCCAGCTCGTCGACCGACGGCGTCCCACGCGCGGCCTGGCGGCGCTCATCGAAACCCCACTTCCGTTTAGGCACTCGATGCCATATTGTGGGCGACCTAGGTCACAATTGTCGAGACCCTCCCAGGGTCCGCTCTCCCGGAAAGGTGATTCACATGGATCAGAATCAGCAGGTCGGCGCCGAGGAACTGGTCACCGAGAGCCTGGTCGAGGAAGTCTCGATCGACGGGATGTGCGGGGTCTACTGACCATGGCCGCGCCGACCATCACGTTCGATGCCGACCGGAACTGGCGGTTGCACCCGCAGGTGGCGGTGCGGCCCGAACCGTTCGGCGCGCTGCTCTACCACTTCGGGACCCGCAAGCTCTCGTTCCTGAAGAACCGGACGATCGTCGAGGTGATCAACTCGCTCTCCGATCACCCCGACGCTCGATCCGCTTGCCGCGCAGCGGGAATCGACGATTCCCAGCTGGCGCCCTACCTCCACGCGCTGGGCGTTCTCGTCCAGTCGAACATGCTCGTCGCAGGAGAGAACCGATGACCCTTGCCGCCCCGGTGCCCCGGCTCGTCGACCAGTTCGAGCGCGGTCTGGACGCGCCGATCTGCCTCACGTGGGAGCTGACCTACGCGTGCAACCTGTCCTGTGTGCACTGCCTGTCCTCGTCGGGGAAGCGTGATCCGCGCGAGCTGTCGACCCAGCAGTGCAAGGACATCATCGACGAGCTGGAACGCATGCAGGTGTTCTACGTGAACATCGGCGGCGGCGAGCCCACCGTGCGCAGCGACTTCTGGGAGCTCGTCGACTACGCCACCGAACACCACGTCGGCGTCAAGTTCTCGACCAACGGCGTGCGCATCGACAAGACGGTGGCCGCCAAGCTCGCCGCGAGCGACTACGTCGACGTGCAGATCTCGCTCGACGGCGCGACCGCCGAGGTCAACGACGCCGTGCGCGGCCCCGGCTCGTTCGCGATGGCCGTGCGGGCCTTGGAGAACCTCAAAGAGGCCGGCTTCAAAGACGCCAAGATCTCGGTCGTGGTCACCCGCCACAACATTGATCAGCTCGACGACTTCAAGGCTCTCGCCGACACCTACGGCGCGACGCTGCGCATCACCCGCCTGCGCCCGTCGGGCCGCGGCGCCGACGTGTGGGACGACCTGCACCCAACCGCCGATCAGCAGGTGCAGCTCTACAACTGGCTGGTCGCCCACGGTGAGCGGGTGCTCACCGGCGACTCGTTCTTCCACCTGTCCGGGCTCGGCGAGCCCGGTGCGCTGGCGGGTCTGAACCTGTGTGGCGCCGGTCGCGTGGTGTGCCTGATCGACCCGGTCGGCGATGTCTACGCGTGCCCGTTCGCGATCCACGACAAGTTCCTGGCCGGAAACATTCTGACCAGCAACGGTTTTGAAGACGTGTGGCAGAACTCCGAGCTCTTCCGCGAGCTGCGCGAGCCCCAATCGGCGGGCGCCTGCAGTGGCTGCAACCACTACGACGCGTGCCGCGGCGGCTGCATGGCCGCGAAGTTCTTCACCGGCCTGCCGATGGACGGTCCCGACCCCGAGTGTGTGCAGGGATACGGCGAACCGGCCCTGGCGGCCGACCGCGACAAGCCCAAGTCCAGCGTGGACCATTCCCGCTCCGGCGGTCGTGGCAAGCCGAAAGGCCCGATCCCGCTCACCCTGCTGAGCGCCCCGCCGAAGAAATTCTGTAACGAAAGTCCGGTGTAGACCTCCCATGGCACGAGATACCTGGTTCGAGACCGTCGCGATCGCCCAGCAGCGGGCGAAGAAGCGTCTGCCGAAATCCGCCTATTCGTCGCTGATCTCGGCGAGCGAGAAGGGCGTGTCCGTCTCCGACAACGTCGAGGCGTTCGCCGAGCTCGGCTTCGCACCGCACGTGGTCGGGGCCACCGACAAGCGCGATATGGCGACAACCGTTATGGGGCAGGACATTCCGCTGCCGGTGATCATCTCTCCGACGGGTGTGCAGGCGGTGCACCCCGACGGCGAGGTCGCGGTGGCACGGGCCGCCGCGGCGCGCGGCACCGCGATGGGGCTGTCGTCGTTCGCGAGCAAGCCGATGGAGGAAGTGACCGCGGTCAACGACAAGATCTTCTTCCAGATCTACTGGTTGGGCAGCCGTGACGCGATCGCGGCGCGCATGGAGCGTGCCCGCGCGGCCGGCGCCAAGGGTCTGATCCTGACCACCGACTGGAGTTTCTCGCACGGCCGTGACTGGGGGAGCCCCAAGATCCCCGAGCAGATGGACCTCAAGACGATCCTGAAGATGTCGCCCGAGGTCCTGACCAAGCCGCGCTGGTTCTTCAGTTTCGCCAAGACGCTGCGCCCGCCGGACCTGCGGGTTCCCAATCAGGGCCGCCCCGGCGAGCCCGGTCCGACGTTCTTCGAGGCGTACGGCGAATGGATGGGGACACCGCCCCCGACCTGGGAGGATGTCGCCTGGCTGCGCGAGCAGTGGGGTGGCCCGTTCCTGCTCAAGGGCCTGGTGCGGGTCGACGACGCCAAACGCGCTGTGGACGCGGGTGTTTCGGCGATCACGGTGTCCAACCACGGCGGCAACAACCTGGACGGCACCCCGGCGGCGATCCGCTGCCTGCCGGCCATCGCCGACGCGGTCGGCGATCAGGTCGAGGTTTTGCTGGACGGTGGGATCAGGCGCGGCAGCGACGTCGTCAAGGCCGTTGCTCTGGGTGCCCGTGCGGTGATGATCGGGCGGGCCTACCTGTGGGGTCTGGCGGCCAACGGGCAGGCCGGTGTGGAGAACGTCCTGGACATCCTCAGCGGCGGCATCGACTCCGCCCTGCGGGGCCTGGGCAAATCCTCGATCCACGAGCTGACCCCCGAGGACATCCTGGTTCCCGAAGGATTCACCCGGACCCTGGGCGTCTGATACGGACGTGGCCACGGGGGCTGGCGTGATTTCCCGGCCGGCAAGCACACCGCGGCCGGGAAATCAACTGCTACCCGTGCGCCAACATTCGGCGCACGCCAGGTGAATTCGGCCTACCATCGTCGCGTGGTCTTCCCCCGTGAGCTCGGGAACTCGACGTCGAGGCAGTTGCATGACGCGCACGCCATCCACATGCCCACGCTTGTCGTCCCGGTCGGTTCTACCGAGCAGCACGGACCCCATCTGCCCCTCGACACGGACACCCGGATCGCCACCGCCGTCGCCGACGCCGTCGTCACGCGTCTGCGTGCCCGGGATGAATCCCATTGGGTGATGGCACCGGCAATTGCCTACGGTGCCAGCGGAGAACACGAGGGATTCCCGGGCACGATCTCGATTGGCACACCGGCACTGGCGGAACTGCTCGTCGAATTCGTCCGCTCGGCCTGCCGGTGGACGCCCCGGGTGGCTTTCGTCAACGGCCACGGCGGTAACGTCGACGCGCTGCGCCGGGCGGTCACCCAGCTGCGGCACGAGGGGCGTGACGCGGCGTGGTCCCCGTGTGTGGCCGGCAACGCCGACGCCCATGCCGGACACACCGAAACGTCGGTACTGCTCCACCTTTCGCCGGACGCCGTCCGGCAAGAGGAAAGGGTGCCGGGAAACCGCGCCCCGCTGGCGGAGCTGATGCCGCAGATGCTCCGTGGGGGAGTCGCGGCGGTGAGTTCGCTGGGGGTCCTGGGGGACCCCACCACCGCGACCGCGGACGAGGGGAGGAGGATCTTTGCCGAGATGGTGGACGCGTGCGCAGCGCGCGTCGTTCGGTGGGAGCCTGATCGCGGGGGGATGCTGACATGACAGGTCCGCGGCTTCCGGACGGCTTCGCCGTCCAGGTGGACCGGCGCGTGCGCGTCCTGGGCGAGGGGGCGGCACTGCTCGGCGGCTCGCCGACGCGACTGCTCCGGCTGGCCCCGGCCGCGCAGACCATGCTGCACGGAGGCAGGCTCGAGGTGCACGACGCCGTCAGCGCGCAACTGGCCCGCACGCTTCTCGACGCCACCGTTGCCCATCCCAGGCCGCTCAGCGGGCCGTCGCACCGCGACGTCACCGTCGTTATCCCGGTGCACAACAACGCAACTGGACTGACCCGGCTGGTGGCCGCGCTACGTGGACTGAAGGTCGTCATCGTCGACGACGGTTCCAGCAGGCCCGTGAACGAGGCGGATTTCGCGTCGGCCGCCTGCGATATCCGGGTGCTGCGGCACTCCAGGCGCAAAGGTCCGTCCGCGGCCCGCAACGCCGGGCTTGCGGTGTGCGCCACCGATTTCGTCGCGTTCCTCGATTCCGACGTGGTGCCCCGCAAGGGGTGGCTGGAGGCCCTGCTCGGCCACTTCTGCGACCCGGCGGTGGCCCTGGTGGCGCCGAGGATCGTCGCCCACGAGCCGTCCGACAACGTCGTGGCCCGCTACGAGGCCGTGCGCTCGTCGCTCGATCTCGGGTTGCGCGAGGCGCCGGTGATCCCGTTCGGGACGGTGTCCTATGTGCCGAGTGCCGCGATCATCTGCCGGCGCAGCGCCATCCTGGAGATCGGCGGCTTCGACGAGACGCTGGTCTCCGGCGAGGACGTCGACCTGTGCTGGCGGCTCAATGAATCGGGTGCCCGGCTGCGCTACGAACCGATCGCGATGGTCGGCCACGACCACCGCACCGAGCTCCGGAAGTGGTTCGCGCGCAAGTCTTTCTACGGCGGTTCGGCGGCACCGCTGACCATCCGGCACCCGGGGAAGACCGCACCGCTGGTGATCTCGGGGTGGATGCTGGTGGTCTGGATGCTCGTCGCGGTCGGGTCGGGCATCGGCTACGCCGCCTCGGTCGCCGTCGCCGCCGTCACGGGCCGGCGGATCGCGAAGTCACTGTCGACCGTGCAGACCGAACCCATGGAGGTGGCCGTGGTGGCCGCGCACGGGTTGTGGTCGGCCGCATTGCAATTGGCGTCGGCACTGTGCCGCCACTACTGGCCCATCGCGCTGGTCGCCTCGGTGCTGTCCAAGCGCTGCCGCCGGGTCGTGGTGGTGGCCGCGGTGCTCGACGGGGTGTTCGACTGGGTCACCCGCAACGGCAACGCCGACGAGGACACCAAACGCGTCGGCATCCTGACCTACATCCTGCTCAAGCGCCTCGATGACATCGCCTACGGGCTGGGTCTGTGGAGCGGTGTCGTCCGTGAGCGCCACGCCGGGGCCCTGAAGCCGCAGATCCGCGCTTGAGTGTCCTGATCGTCGGGGCCGGAAGCGCGGGTTCGGTACTGGCGGAACGGCTGTCGGCCGACCCGGGCTGCGAGGTGACGGTCGTCGAGGCCGGGCCCGGGCTGAGCGATTCCCGGGTACGGGATCAGATCAGCGACGGCCTGCGGTTACCGATCGGGGCGGCGAGTTCGGTGGTGCGCCGGTATGACACCGCGCTGACCGAGGAGCCCCGCCGTCACGCACGGATCATGCGCGGGGTGGTCGTGGGCGGCTCGGGAGCGGTCAACGGTGGATACTTCTGCCGCGCCCTGCCCGCGGACGTCGACGGCTGGGGAATGGACGGCTGGAGCTGGGACGACGTGCTGCCGCATTTTCGCGCCATCGAGACCGACCTCGACTTCGCGACCCCCGTGCACGGCGACACCGGCCCCATCACGGTCCGCCGGGTCGCCGAATTCGACGGTGCGACAGCCTCCTTCGTGGACGCCGCGCGCACCGCCGGTTTCGGGTGGGTCGAGGACCTCAACGGCGCCACCGCGGAGCATGCGGTGCCCGCCGGCATCGGGGCTGTGCCCCTGAACATCGACCGGGGAACCCGCGTCGGGCCGGGCGGCGCCTTCCTGCGGCCCGCGCTGGGACGTGCCAACCTCACCGTGCTGACCGACACCCGGGTGCTGCGGCTGACGTTCGCTGCAGGCCGTGTGACCGGGGTCCTGTGCGTCGGCCCCGACGGTCCCGTGACGGTGGGCGCGGACCGTATCGTGCTGTGCGCCGGGGCGATCGCGACGGCGCAGTTGCTCATGGTCTCCGGCGTCGGCCCACCTCCGGTGCTGCGCGCCGCAGGCGTGCCGGTCGAGATCGATCTGCCCGTCGGGGTGGACACCATCGACCATCCCGAATGGGTGCTGCCCGTGAGCTGGGCGCCGACCCACGGCGTGCCGCCGCTGGAAGCGGTCCTGACCACGGACGACGGCGTGGAAATCCGGCCGTACACAGTGGGATTCGAAGCGATGATGACCGGACGCCGTGACGACCCGACCGACCAGCCGCATCTCGGGGTGACGCTGATGCGGCCGCTGTCGCGGGGGCGGGTGACCATCTGCTCTGCCGATCCGGACGCCGACCCGGTGATCGAACACCGCTACGACAGCGCGCCCGCCGACGTCGCGCTGCTTCGCGAAGGGGCGCAGCTCGCGTCCGAATTGGCCGGCGCCACAGTGCAGTCCGAGCCGTCCTGGGCGACATCACAGCATCTGTGCGGCACTGCGAAGATGGGCGCGGTGGTCGACGAGCGGTGCCGGGTGTACGGGGTGGACAACCTCTGGGTGGTGGACGGCTCGATACTGCCCGACATCCCCAGCCGGGGTCCGCACGCGACCATCGTGATGGCGGGCCACCGCGCCGCGGAGTTCGTCAGTTCTTCCGCAGGCGCCTGACCACCGACCATTGCCGCCCGTCACGTCCGGGGGACCAGATCGCGACGAAGACCGCAGCGACCAGCAGCAGGAGAGACAGCACGAGCAGAGCCCGGTCGGCGGCGTGGATGAACGCATCCTGCGCGAGCTCGGACAGTCGGGCGCCCTGCGGACCCATCTGCTCGGAGATCGACAGGGCGTGCGCCAGTGAGTCGGTGGCGGTGGTGCGGATCTGCTCGGGGAAGTCGGCCAGCCTCGACGCCAACGACCTGTGGTAGACGGCGGCCAGGATCGATCCGGCCACCGCGATGCCGAGGGCGGCGCCGATCTCACGGGTCGCGTCGTTGACCGCCGACGCGACACCCTGCTTCTCGTCGGGGGCCGCGTTCATGATCGCCGATGTGGTTGGCGCCGTGCACAATCCGATCCCCGACGCGGCGAGCAGAAGCGGCCACATGATGTCGAGGAACGTCGCGTCCGCATCCAGGAACCTCATCAGGAACAGTCCGCCGGCGAGCAGCAGCAGACCGCCGGTGACCGCGAAGCGCAGACCCACCTTCGGGAGGTAGAGATGCAGCGTGCCGCCGAGGACGAGAACCGGGAAAGCAAGCGGCGCCAGAGCAAATGCGGTTTCCAGTGCGCTGTAGCCCATCACCAGCTGCATGAACTGCATCTCGATGAAGAAGAAGCCGAAGTTGGCCATGAAGAGGAAGGTGATCCCGACGGCGCCGGTGGCGAAGTCGGGGCGGGTGAACAGGCGGACGTCCAACAATGGGTGCTCGCGGCGCAACTGCACCATCGCGAAAGCCACCGCCAGCACCACCCCGGCTGCCAGGCACCCCAGCACGACGGGATCGGTCCACCCTCGTGCCGGCGCCTCGACGACCCCGAGCACGAACACCGCGATCGCGGTGCCGATCAGTGCGCCTCCCACCCAGTCGATCGGGGTGGCGGTCTCGTCGCGCGAGGAGCCGATCGTGCAGGTCGCGATGAACATCAGCAACGCCCCGGCGGCGAACATGTAGAAGATCGACTGCCACGAGAAGAAGTGCAGCAGGACGCCGGTCCCGAGGAACCCGAACACGGCCCCCGATCCGGCGACACCTGCCCAGATCCCGACGGCCTTGTTGCGCTCGGACTTCGGGAACGCCGACGTCAACAACGACAACGTCGCCGGCATGATCAGGGCTGCGCCCACGCCGGCGACCGCTCGCGCCACGATGATCTGGGTCGGGCTGTCCAGGAACACCGGCGCGAGCGACGCGAGGGCGAAGATCGCCAGGCCGACCAGCAGTGCGCCGCGCCGGCCGTACCGGTCGCCGAGGGCGCCGGCGGGGAGCAGCAGGCAGGCCAGGGCCAGTGTGTAGCCGTCGACGATCCATGTCAGCTGGGTCTGCGTCGCGGAGGTCTGCAGGGCGATGTCGGGCAGCGCGGCGTTCAGCGCCACCATCGACGAGATCACCATCAGCACATCGATGCTGGCGACCGCGAGCAGCCAGATCCGTCGGCGTTTCGAAAGGGTCATGACGGCCGCGTCGATATCCTGGTCGGAGCGAGGAAGGGTGTCGACCATGTCGGCGTCTCATTTCAGCAGGAGCCAGGTTTCGAGACTAACAGTCTCGTAGCGAGACTCCGGGTCTTGTTCCCCGTCCGGAGGTGGAGGAAACGTATGGCCGCCGTCAGTAGCGATCCGCGGCCGGCCCGCTCGCGGGCGCGGCTGCTGGATGCGGCCACCGCGCTGCTGCGCTCCGGCGGGCCGAGCGCGGTGACCATCGACGCGGTCACCCGCAAGGCCAACGTCGCGCGCGCGACGCTGTACCGGCACTTCCCGAGCGCGAACGACCTCGTCGCGGCCGCCTTCGTGGGGCTGATCCCGCCCCCGCCGATGCCGCCGTCCACCGGCAGCCTGCGGGAGCGCCTCCTCGCGATCGTCGTCGAATGGGCCGAATCGATCGCCGAGGCCCCCACGACGCTGACCGCGATGGCGTGGCTATCGCTCGGGCCCGACATCGAGCAGGTGCCCAGTGCGGGCGGCAGTCAGGTGGGGTCCCTGCGCGAGCGCATCGCCGAGCAGTACTCGGCCCCGTTCGACGCGGTCTTCGACAGCCCGGACGCGGCGGCCGAGTTGCGGCCCGTGGACCGCACCATGGCCTTCGCGCTGCTGATCGGGCCGTTGGCATTCGGTCGCATCAGCACGCTGACCGAGTTCGACTACCGGGCGGTGGCGATCGCCGCGGTCGACGGGTTCCTGAGCACGTTCAGCGCAACGAATACCGGACGGGAAGGTGCTTGAGTCCGCCGACGAACGTCGTCGCCGACAACTCGGCCTCTCCGGCCAGTTCGATCGAGTCCAGACGCGGCAGCAGCTCGGTGAACAGGCTGTTGATCTCCATGCGGGCCAGCGCCGCGCCGAGGCAGAAGTGCACGCCGTAGCCGAACGCCAGGTGCTTGTTGGGGTCGCGGCCCACGTCGAAGCGGAACGGGTCGGCGAACACCTCCTCGTCGCGGTTGGCCGACACGTAGGCCAGGTAGACCGACTCGCCCTTGGCGATCGGGACGCCGCGCACCGTGGTGTCCTCGGCAGCGGTGCGCATGAACTCCTTGACCGGTGTCGACCAGCGGATCATCTCCTCGACCGCGGTCGGCATCAGGCTGAGGTCGCCCTTCAGCCGGGCCAGCTCGCCGGGGTTCTCGATCAGCGCGTGCAGGCCGCCTGAGATCGCGTCCTTGGTGGTGTCGTGGCCGGCGCTGGCGACGATGACGTAGTAGGACAGCGTGTCCATGTCCGACATCGGCTCACCGTCGACCAGTCCGTTGGCGATCGCCGACGCGAGATCCTCTGTCGGGTGCTCGCGCCGGGACGCGGTCAGCGCCGCGAAGTAGTTGAAGAAGTCGGTCAGCACGGCCAGCTGTTCCTCGGGGGTGGTGCCGCGCTTGTACTCGTCGTCGTCGCCGCCGAACATCTCCTGGGTCAGCATGTGCATCCTGCCGAAGTCCTCCTCGGGCAGGCCGAGCAGCGACAGGATCACATACAGCGGGAAGTTCACGGCGATCTCGGTGACGAAATCGCACTCGGGCCCGATGTCGCGCATCCTGTCGACATAGCGCTTGGCGAGCTCGTCGACGCGCACCTTCAGGTCGCGCATGGCCTTCGGGCGGAACCAGTCCGCGCCGATCGCGCGCACCTTGCGGTGGTGCGGGTCGTCCATGTGGATCAGCGTGCGCAGCCCGATCCCGGCCTCCTGCTGGGACTTGCCCAGATCGTCGGCCTCGGCGGTCACCAGCAGCGGCCGGGGTGCGGACAGGAACAGGTCGTTGGCCCGCTCGATCGCCATGATGTCGGCGTGCTTGGTGATCGCCCAGAACGGCCGGTACGGCGGATGGTCGACCCACACGACCGGGTCGTTGGCGCGCAGGTACGACAGGGCCGAGTGCAGGCGGTCGTCGTCGGCATACGCCTTCGGATCGGCCAGTACCTTCGCGGCCTCCTGTGAATCCCGATCCATCGTCGGCGTGCTCATGCGTCTCCTCACCAGGGCTGAACTTGACGGGTGTCAAGCTCAGTCTATGTGATCGGCGCCACTGCGCGGTGGAATCAGCGCAGCGAGTAGCGGATCGGCAGGTGTTTGAGCCCGCCGACGAAGATCGTCGAGATGAACTCCGGGTCGCCGGCCAGTTCGATCGACTCCAGCCGCGGGAGCAGTTCGGTGAAGAAGCTGTTGATCTCCATCCGCGCCAGCGCCGCGCCGAGGCAGAAGTGCACGCCGTAGCCGAAGGACAGGTGCTTGTTCGGATCGCGGCCGACGTCGAAGCGCATCGGCTCGTCGAAGACGTCCTCGTCGCGGTTGGCCGACACGTAGGACAGCAGCACCGCCTCGCCCTTCTTGATCGGCACGCCGCGCACCTCGGTGTCGGCGGTCGCGGTGCGCATGAACTCCTTCACGGGGGCGGTCCAGCGGATGATCTCCTCGACCGCGGTGCCCATCAGGGACGGATCGGCCTTCAGCCGGGCCAGCTGATCCTGGTTCTCGATCAGCGCCAGCAGGCCGCCCGAGATCGCGGCGCTGGTGGTGTCGTGGCCGGCGCTGGCGACGATCACGTAGTAGGACAGGCAGTCGATGTCGTTGAGGTACTCGCCGTCGAGTTTGGCGTTCGCGATGGCCGAGGCCAGGTCCTCCGTCGGGTTCTCCCGGCGGTCGGCGGTCAGCTTGGTGAAGTACCGGAAGAAGTCGGTGATGACCTCGTGCAACTCCTCGGCGCTCTTGCCGCGGCTGAGCTCGTCGTCGTCACCGCCGAACATCTCCTGGGTGAGCTTGAGCATCCGGCCGAAGTCCGACTCCGGCAGGCCCAGCAGCGACAGGATCACGTACAGCGGGAAGTTGACCGCGACCTCCTGGACGAAGTCGCACTCCGGCCCGATCTCGACCATCCGGTCGACGTAGCGCTTGGCCAGTTCGTCGACGCGCTCCTTCAGGGCCCGCATCGCCTTGGGGCGGAACCAGTCCGCGCCGACCTTGCGGATGTCGCGGTGCAGCGGGTCGTCCATGTGGATCAGCGTGCGCAGGCCACCGCCGATGGCGAGGTTGGCCGCGGCGAGGTCGTCGGTGGCCTTGGTGTTGAGCATGGGCCGGGGCTCGTTGATCCAGAGCTCGTTGGCGCGCTCGATCGCCATGATGTCGGCGTGCTTCGTGACGGCCCAGAAGGGGTAGTAGTCGGGGACGTCCACATAGGCGACCGGGGCGTTCGCCCGCAGATGCGCCAGCGCTGCGTGCAGTCGCGGCTCCTCCGCATAGGCCCGTGGTTCAGCCAGAACCTTCGCTGCGTCATCGATAACCGGCGTGCTCATGTGCCCTCACTCGGAAGAGAAACTTGACGGGTGTCAAGAACAGCATATGTGACCGGCGCTACTCTCGACAATCGTGGTGGTCCGGGGTATCGCGGTGCTGGTCGCGCTGGTGGTGGCCGTCGCGTGCGGGTCGCAGGCGTCCCCGCAGCCAGCCCCCGATCCCGCGGTGGTCCAGACCTCGACGGGACCCGTCCGCGGCACGGTGGCCGACGACCACCGACTGTTCGCCGGAATCCCTTATGCCGCACCGCCTGTCGGCGCTCTGCGGTGGCAGGGTCCGCGGCCGGCGCCGAAATGGGACGGCGTGCGGGACGCGACCGCGTACGGGCCGCGCTGCATGCAGGACCTCGACGGCGACCTCGAGCTCGGGAGGCAGACCGACGAGGACTGCCTGAACCTCAACGTCTGGACACCGCCCGTCGCCGGTGACCGCCCCGAACCCAAGCCGGTGATGGTGTGGATCCACGGCGGGTCGTTCGTCGCCGGCAGCAGCGGCGTCTACGACTCACGGCGCCTGGTCGCCCGCGGCGACATCATCGTCGTCACCGTCAACTATCGGCTCGGCGCGCTGGGGTTCCTGGCCCATCCGGCGCTCGGCCCGCCCGGCGCCGTCGGCAACTACGGGCTCGCCGATCAGCAGGCCGCGCTGCGCTGGGTGCGCGACAACATCGCGAACTTCGGCGGCGACCCCGCCCGCGTGACGGTCGCGGGGGAGTCGGCCGGTGCGATGTCGGTCTGCGATCACCTGGTGGCGCCCGGCTCCGACGGACTCTTCGACGCGGCCATCGTGATGAGCGGACTGTGCCAATCGCAGGCCGACCTGCCGACCGCCGAGAAGCGCAGCCTCGACTACGCCGCGCAGGCCGGTTGTGGCGGCCCGGTGCCCGCCGAGTGCCTGCGGGGGCTCGACGCGAACGCGCTGCGCACACCCGTCTGGTACTACGACATCGGCGACGACCGGCTCAGCGGTCCGGTCACCGGATCGGCGGTGCTGCCCACCGCTCCGCCCGTCGCGTTCGGCGACGGGAAGGCGGCGCGGGTCCCGGTCCTGATGGGCACCACGCGCGACGAGTGGACGCTGTTCGTCGCCCTGCAGCACCTGCGCGACGGCAAGGACTACGCACCGCAGGAGTATCCGCGCCTGCTGGCCGACACCTTCGGCGCCGACGCCCCCGCCGTCGAGGCGCACTACCCGCTGACGGCGTTCTCCAGCGTCGCGCTCGCCTACGCCGCGACGGTCACCGACGGCGTCTTCGCGTGTGCGGGCCGACGCTGGGCGGGCGACCTCGCCGAAACCGCGCCGGTGTACTTCTACGAGTTCAACGACCGCGACGCGCCTGCGCCCGACCCGCTGCGGACGGTGCCGTTCCCGGTCGGGGCCAGCCACTCGCTGGAACTGCGCTACCTGTTCGACACCGGCGGAGCGCCGCCGCCGAGTCCGGCGCAGGTCCGGCTCGGCGAGCAGATGATCGACTACTGGGCGTCGTTCGTGAAGACTGGCGACCCCGGCTTTCCGGGTATCGACTCCGGGGTGATGTCGCTGCAGCCCGACGGAAGCCGGATGATCGAGGACTTCGACCGGGTGCACCAGTGCGTGTTCTGGGACGGTCTGGGGTAGCCCCTCAAAGAGCGGCTCGGAGCACTCCACCAGGGATTTGGAGCACGCCCGGATCTGAGGCATACTGTTCGGGTTGCCTTGAGCCGGGACGGTGTCTTTCACACTGCGCCGGCGCGGGCATGCGACCAGCGCCCTTAGCGGGGCGCATCCGGTCCCCACCTCGATCGCGGCGAACTCGGACGCGAACGAGTGTGCGCGAGGGCGACACGCCCGACCGCGGGGGTCGGTGAACCACAGACAGGTAAACAGCGGCGGCACAGCCAGGCCCATGTTTTTTCATGGACACCGTGGGCCCGTTAGTAGTGAGGTAGGAGAAGCGTGGCGGGACAAAAGATCCGCATCAGGCTCAAGGCCTACGACCATGAGGCCATTGACGCCTCTGCGCGCAAGATCGTCGAGACGGTCACCCGGACGGGAGCCAGCGTGGTCGGCCCGGTGCCGCTGCCCACCGAGAAGAACGTGTACTGCGTCATCCGGTCCCCGCACAAGTACAAGGACTCGCGGGAGCACTTCGAGATGCGTACGCACAAGCGGCTGATCGACATTCTCGACCCGACGCCCAAGACCGTTGACGCCCTCATGCGCATCGATCTGCCGGCCAGCGTCGACGTCAATATCCAATAGTCATCGCAGTAGGAGAAACCAGAAACCATGGCTAGAAAAGGCATTCTGGGCACCAAGCTGGGCATGACGCAGGTGTTCGACGAGAACAACAAGGTCGTGCCGGTGACGGTCGTCAAGGCCGGGCCCAACGTTGTGACGCGCATCCGCACCACGGAGCGCGACGGCTACAGCGCCGTGCAGCTCGCCTACGGCGAGATCAGCCCCCGCAAGGTGAACAAGCCCGTCACGGGCCAGTTCGCCGCCGCCGGTGTGAACCCCCGCCGCCACCTCGCCGAGTTGAGGCTCGCCGACAACGAGGATGCGGGCGCTCTCTACGAGGTCGGCCAGGAGCTGACCGCCGAGATCTTCGCCGACGGTGCGTACGTCGACGTGACCGGCACCAGCAAGGGCAAGGGCTTCGCCGGCACCATGAAGCGTCACGGCTTCAAGGGCCAGGGCGCGAGCCACGGCGCGCAGGCTGTGCACCGCCGGCCGGGCTCGATCGGTGGCTGCGCCACCCCGGGCCGCGTGTTCAAGGGCACGCGCATGTCGGGCCGGATGGGCAGCGACCGCGTCACGACCCAGAACCTGAAGGTGCACAAGGTCGACGCCGAGAACGGCGTGCTGTTGATCAAGGGCGCCATCCCCGGACGTAACGGTGGACTGGTGGTTGTCCGCAGCGCAATCAAGCGAGGCGAGAAGTAATGGCTAACAAGACAATTGACGTAGTGACGCCGGCGGGCAAGAAGGACGGCACGGTCGAGCTGCCCGCCGCGCTCTTCGACGCCGAGCCCAACATCGCGTTGATGCACCAGGTCGTCACCGCGCAGCTGGCCGCCAAGCGTCAGGGCACGCACGCGACCAAGACGCGTGCGATGGTCTCGGGCGGTGGCAAGAAGCCGTACCGGCAGAAGGGCACCGGCCGCGCCCGTCAGGGCTCGACCCGCGCGCCGCAGTTCACCGGTGGTGGCGTCGTGCACGGCCCGCAGCCGCGCGACTACAGCCAGCGCACCCCGAAGAAGATGATCGCCGCCGCACTGCGCAGCGCTCTCTCCGATCGGGCGCGCAACGACCGGATCCACGCGATCACCGAGGTCGTCGAGGGGCAGAGCCCGTCGACCAAGAGCGCGAAGGCGTTCCTGGCGACCCTCACCGACCGCAAGCAGGTTCTGGTGGTCATCGGCCGCGCCGACGAGACCAGCGCGCTGAGCGTGCGCAATCTGCCTGGCGTGCATGTGATCTCGCCGGATCAGCTGAACACCTACGACGTTCTCAAGGCCGACGACGTGGTCTTCAGCGTGGAGGCCCTCAATGCGTACATCGCTGCTGCTACGAAGACCACCGAGGAGGTGTCGGCCTGATGGCAAACGTGGTTGATCCCCGCGACATCATCTTGTCCCCGGTGATCTCGGAGAAGTCCTACGGACTGATCGAGGACAACGTGTACACGTTCATCGTTCACCCGGACTCGAACAAGACCCAGATCAAGATCGCGATCGAGAAGATCTTCAAGGTCAAGGTCGACTCGGTGAACACGGCCAACCGGCCGGGCAAGCGCAAGCGCACCCGCACCGGCTACGGCCAGCGCAAGGCCACCAAGCGCGCGATCGTGACGCTGGCCGCCGGAAGCAAGCCCATCGATCTGTTCGGAGCGCCGGCCTGATCGGCCGGACAGGACAAGAACAGGACTGAGTAGAAGATGGCTATTCGCAAGTACAAGCCGACGACTCCGGGCCGCCGCGGGTCCAGCGTCTCCGACTTCGCCGAGATCACCCGCGATCATCCCGAGAAGTCGCTGATCCGCCCGCTGCACGGCAAGGGTGGGCGTAACGCCCACGGCCGCATCACCACCCGTCACAAGGGCGGTGGCCACAAGCGCGCCTACCGCGTGATCGACTTCCGTCGCCACGACAAGGACGGCGTCGACGCCAAGGTCGCTCACATCGAGTACGACCCCAACCGCACCGCGAACATCGCGCTGCTGCACTACCTGGACGGCGAGAAGCGCTACATCATCGCGCCGCAGGGTCTCAAGCAGGGCGCGATCGTGGAGTCGGGCGCCAACGCCGACATCAAGCCCGGCAACAACCTGCCGCTGCGCAACATCCCCGCGGGCACGCTGATCCACGCCGTGGAACTGCGTCCCGGTGGTGGGGCGAAGATGGCGCGTTCGGCCGGTGCGTCGATCCAGCTGCTGGGCAAGGAGGGCACCTACGCCTCCCTGCGTATGCCCAGCGGTGAGATCCGCCGCGTCGACGTGCGCTGCCGCGCCACCGTCGGCGAGGTCGGCAACGCCGAGCAGGCCAACATCAACTGGGGCAAGGCCGGCCGGATGCGGTGGAAGGGCAAGCGCCCCACCGTCCGTGGTGTCGTGATGAACCCGGTCGACCACCCGCACGGCGGTGGTGAGGGTAAGACCTCCGGTGGCCGCCACCCGGTGAGCCCGTGGGGTAAGCCCGAGGGCCGCACCCGCAAGCCCAACAAAGCGAGCGACAAGCTCATCGTCCGTCGCCGGCGCACCGGCAAGAATAAGCGCTAGGAGTAGTCAGCGATGCCACGCAGCCTGAAGAAGGGCCCGTTCGTCGACGACCATCTGCTCAAGAAGGTCGACGTCCAGAACGAGAAGAACACCAAGCAGGTCATCAAGACCTGGTCCCGTCGGTCCACCATCATCCCCGACTTCATCGGGCACACCTTCGCCGTCCACGACGGTCGCAAGCACGTCCCGGTGTTCGTCACCGAGGCGATGGTCGGGCACAAGCTGGGCGAGTTCGCCCCCACCCGCACCTTCAAGGGTCACATCAAGGATGACCGGAAGGCCAAGAGGCGCTAATCATGACGACAGCGATTCAATACCCATCCGCTTCGGCGAAGGCCCGCTTCGTGCGCGTCTCGCCGACGAAGGCGCGGCGTGTGATCGACCTGGTCCGCGGCAAGAGTGTCGAGGACGCCCTCGACATCCTCCGCTGGGCCCCCCAGGCGGCCAGCGAGCCGGTCGCCAAGGTCATCGCCAGTGCCGCGGCCAACGCGCAGAACAACGAAGGCCTCGATCCGAGCACCCTGGTCGTCGCCACCGTCTTCGCCGACGAGGGCCCCACGGCCAAGCGCATCCGGCCGCGCGCGCAGGGTCGCGCCTTCCGGATCCGTAAGCGGACCAGCCACATCACGGTGATCGTCGAGAGCCGTCCCGCCAAGAAGCAAGGTGCTTCCGCATCCGCGGCCCGCGCACGCCGTGCCCAGGCCAGTAAGGCAGCCAGCCAGAAGGAGGGCTCGGAGTAGTGGGCCAGAAGATCAACCCGCACGGCTTCCGTCTCGGCATCACCACCGACTGGAAGTCCCGCTGGTACGCCGACAAGCAGTACGCGGACTACATCAAGGAAGACGTGGCCATCCGCAAGCTGCTGGCCACGGGCCTCGAGCGCGCCGGCATCGCCGACGTGGAGATCGAGCGCACCCGTGACCGTGTGCGTGTGGACATCCACACCGCGCGCCCGGGCATCGTGATCGGTCGCCGCGGCACCGAGGCCGACCGCATCCGCGCCGACCTGGAGAAGCTCACCAAGAAGCAGGTGCAGCTCAACATCCTCGAGGTCAAGAACCCCGAGAGCCGGGCGCAGCTGGTCGCCCAGGGTGTCGCCGAGCAGCTGAGCAACCGTGTGGCGTTCCGCCGCGCGATGCGCAAGGCGATCCAGTCGGCGATGCGTCAGCCCAACGTCAAGGGCATCCGGGTGCAGTGCTCCGGCCGCCTCGGCGGAGCTGAGATGAGCCGCTCGGAGTTCTACCGCGAAGGTCGCGTCCCGCTGCACACGCTGCGCGCCGACATCGACTACGGCCTCTACGAGGCCAAGACCACCTTCGGCCGGATCGGTGTGAAGGTGTGGATCTACAAGGGCGACATCGTCGGTGGCAAGCGTGAGCTGGCCGCCGCGGCACCCGCGGGCGCCGACCGTCCGCGTCGGGAACGTCCGTCGGGAACCCGTCCGCGCCGCAGCGGTGCGTCGGGTACCACCGCGACGAGCACCGACGCCGGCCGTGCCGCGACCGAGGAAGCGCCCGCGACCGACGCTGCCGCCACTGCACCCGCTGCAGGGCAGCCGGAAACTACGGAGAGCTAGTCATGCTGATTCCCCGCAAGGTCAAGCACCGCAAGCAGCACCACCCCCGTCAGCGCGGCATCGCCAGCGGCGGCACCTCGGTGAGCTTCGGCGACTACGGCATCCAGGCCATGGGCCATGCCTACATCACCAACCGGCAGATCGAGTCCGCTCGTATCGCCATCAACCGGCACATCAAGCGTGGCGGCAAGGTGTGGATCAACATCTTCCCGGACCGCCCGCTGACCAAGAAGCCCGCCGAGACCCGCATGGGTTCGGGTAAGGGTTCGCCGGAGTGGTGGGTCGCCAACGTCAAGCCCGGCCGGGTCCTGTTCGAGCTGAGCTACCCCGACGAGAAGATCGCCAGGGAAGCCCTGACCCGTGCCATCCACAAGCTGCCGATCAAGGCACGCATCGTCACAAGAGAGGAGCAGTTCTGATGGCTGTCGGTACCACTACCGGTGAACTGCGCGAGCTCAGCGACGACGAACTGACCGACAAGCTCCGCGAGTCGAAGGAAGAGCTGTTCAACCTGCGCTTCCAGATGGCGACCGGCCAGCTTGCCAACAACCGCCGGCTGCGCGTCGTCCGGCAGGAGATCGCGCGCGTGTACACCGTGCTGCGGGAACGTGAGTTGGGTCTGGCCGCCGGACCCGGAGGTGAGGATTCGTAATGGCAGATACCAAGGGCGAGAAGCACACGCCCCGCACGGAGGACAAGCGCGGCCGTCGCAAGACCGCCATCGGCTACGTCGTGTCGGACAAGATGCAGAAGACCATCGTGGTCGAGCTCGAGTCGCGTAAGAGTCATCCGTTGTACGGCAAGATCATTCGGACCACGACCAAGGTCAAGGCCCATGACGAGAACGAGTCGGCCGGCATCGGCGACCGCGTCTCGCTGATGGAGACCCGGCCGACGTCGGCGACCAAGCGCTGGCGCCTGGTCGAGGTTCTCGAGAAGGCCAAGTAAAGGCCAAGTAGAGCGTTGTGAAGGCTACGTAGTAAGCCTGTGACAGACCCCCGCACGCCGAGAGGCGGCGGGGGTTTTCGCATGTCGGCCGACGTCGGGGGAGCGCGCGAGGTAATCTCCGGACGTGACGACGGAGTTCAACGGCAAGATCGCGCTCGACATCCGCGATTCCGAACCCGACTGGGGCCCGTTCGCGGCGCCGACCGCGCAACCCGAGGCGCCCAACGTGCTCTACCTCGTCTGGGACGACATCGGCATCGCGACCTGGGACTGCTTCGGTGGGCTCGTCGACATGCCCGCCATGAGCCGCATCGCCGAACGCGGGGTGCGGCTTTCGCAGTTCCACACCACGGCGCTGTGCTCGCCGACCCGGGCCTCGCTACTGACCGGACGCAACGCGACCACCGTCGGCATGGCCACGATCGAGGAGTTCACCGACGGTTTCCCGAACTGCAACGGTCGGATCCCGTTCGACACCGCTCTGCTCTCGGAGGTGCTTTCCGAGAACGGCTACAACACCTACTGCATCGGCAAGTGGCATCTGACGCCGTTGGAGGAATCCAATCTGGCGGCCACCAAGAGGCACTGGCCGCTGTCGAGGGGGTTCGAGAGGTTCTACGGGTTCATGGGCGGCGAAACCGACCAGTGGTATCCGGATCTGATGTACGACAACCACCCCGTCGCGCCTCCCGCAACCCCGGAGGAGGGCTACCACCTCTCGAAAGACCTGGCGGACAAGACGATCGAATTCATCCGCGATTCCAAGGTCATCGCGCCGGACAAGCCGTGGTTCTCGTATGTGTGCCCCGGGGCGGGACATGCGCCGCACCACGTCTTCAAGGAGTGGGCGGACCGTTACGCCGGACGTTTCGACATGGGCTATGAGGCCTACCGGGAGATCGTGCTGGAGAACCAGAAGCGCCTCGGCCTGGTGCCGCCGGACACCGAATTGTCGGCCGTCAACCCCTATCTGGACGTCAAAGGTCCCGACGGCCAGGACTGGCCGGCGCAGGACACCGTGCGACCGTGGGATTCGCTGAGCGAGGACGAGAAGCGGCTGTTCGCGCGGATGGCCGAGGTGTTCGCCGGATTCCTGTCCTACACCGACGCCCAGATCGGCCGCGTGCTCGACTATCTCGAAGAGTCCGGCCAGCTCGACAACACCGTCATCGTGGTCATCTCCGACAACGGTGCCAGCGGCGAGGGCGGCCCGAACGGTTCGGTCAACGAGGTCAAGTTCTTCAACGGCTACATCGACTCCGCGGAGGAGAGCCTGAAGGTCTTCGACGAACTCGGTGGCCCGCAGACCTACAACCATTACCCGATCGGCTGGGCGATGGCGTTCAACACCCCGTACAAGCTGTTCAAGCGCTACGCCTCGCACGAGGGCGGGATCGCCGACACCGCAATCATCTCCTGGCCCAAGGGGATTGCCGCGCACGGTGAGATCAGGGACAACTACGTCAACGTCGCCGACATCACGCCCACGGTGTACGACCTGCTCGACATCACGCCGCCGGCCACGGTGCGCGGGGTCGCGCAGAAGCCGCTGGACGGCGTGAGTTTCAAAGTGGCGCTGGAGAATCCGAACGCGCCCACCGGCAAGGAGACACAGTTCTACACGATGCTGGGCACCCGCGGCATCTGGCACCGGGGGTGGTTCGCCAACACCGTGCACGCGGCGTCCCCGGCCGGCTGGTCTCACTTCGACGACGACCGGTGGGAGCTCTACCACGTCGACGCCGACCGCAGCCAGGTTCACGACCTGGCCGCGGAGTACCCGGAAAAACTCGACGAGCTCAAGGCGCTGTGGTTATCCGAGGCGCAGAAGTACAACGGGCTGCCGCTCGGTGATCTCGACATCTTCGAGACGATGTCGCGGTGGCGGCCGACGCTGTCGGGGGAACGATCCGCATACGTGTACTACCCGGGGACGGCCGATGTCGGCATCGGCGCGGTGGTGGAGCTGCGCGGGCGGTCCTTCGCGGTGCTGGCCGAGGTCGAGGTCGACCCGGGCGGTGCCAATGGTGTGGTCGTGAAACACGGTGGGGCGCACGGCGGTTACGTGATGTACCTGCAGGGCGGACGGCTGCACTTCTGCTACAACTTCCTCGGCGAGTACGAGCAGACACTGGCCGCGCCGGATCCGGTCCCGCCCGGCCTGCACACGCTCGGTTTCACCTACACCGTCACCGGCACCGCCGAGGGCAGCCACACCCCGATCGGTGACGCCGAGCTGTTCCTCGACACCGAGCGGGTGGCCAGCCTCGCCGAGATGCGTTCGCAGCCGGGCACTTTCGGTCTGGCCGGCGCGAGCCTGAGCGTGGGCCGCAACAACGGCTCGCCGGTGTCGGAGGCCTACCACCCGCCGTTCGCGTTCACCGGCGGCCGCATCGCGCGGGTGAACATCGACACCTCGGGCGCGCCGTACGTCGATCTGGAACGCGACTTCGCCCGGGCGTTCGCCAGGGACTGACTACCCTGGGCGCATGCTGACCGACCTCGTCGACCTCGAGGGCGGGTCCTTCCGGATGGGGTCCACACGCTTCTACCCGGAGGAAGCCCCGGCGCACACGGTCACCGTGGCCCCGTTCGCCATCGAACGGCACCCGGTCACCAACGCGCAGTTCGCCGAGTTCGTCGACGACACGGGATACCGCACCGTCGCCGAGCGTCCCCCGGATCCCGCGCTGTACCCCGGAGCGTCGCCGCACGACCTGGTCCCGGGCGCGCTGGTCTTCCGGCCCACCGCCGGACCGGTCGACCTGCGGGACTGGCGACAGTGGTGGGAGTGGACGCCCGGCGCCGACTGGCGGCACCCGTTCGGGCCCGACAGCTCCGTCGACGACAGACCCGAGCACCCGGTGGTGCAGGTCTGCTACTCCGACGCCGCGGCCTACGCCCGCTGGGCGGGGCGGCGGCTGCCGACGGAGGCCGAGTGGGAGTTCGCCGCCGGCGCCGGGTCGACCGCGGTGTACGCGTGGGGAGACGAGCCCGCGCCGGGCGGGCAGCTGATGGCCAACACCTGGCAGGGCGCGTTCCCGTACCGCAACGACGGCGCCCTCGGGTGGGCCGGAACCTCCCCGGTCGGCACCTTCCCGGCCAACGGGTTCGGCCTGGTCGACATGATCGGCAACGTCTGGGAGTGGACGACGACGCGGTTCGCCGGCCATCACCGCGTGAACCCGCCCCCGCCGCCGACGTGCTGCCCGCCCGCGGACCCCGATCCGGCCGTCAACCAGGCACTCAAGGGTGGTTCGCACCTGTGCGCCCCGGAGTACTGTCACCGGTACCGTCCGTCGGCGAGGTCACCGCAGTCGCAGGACAGCGCCACCACCCACATCGGTTTCAGGTGCGCCGCGAGCCCGGTCTGACCAGCGATTTGGAGCATTCGCCGAGCTCACCTAGTATGTAGGGGTTGCCTAGGGCAGACCTCGGTTCTCTCATGTCGTTACGGGAAAACCCTGCGTGCTCTTTGGGTGACAAAGACCGCGCACGTCCAGGTCGGTATCTGGCGTGCATACAAACCCAGGTCGAGGAGATCTAGTGATTCAGCAGGAATCGCGGCTCAAGGTCGCCGACAACACGGGTGCCAAGGAGATCTTGTGCATCCGTGTGCTCGGCGGCTCAGGCCGGCGATACGCCGGTATCGGTGACGTCATCGTGGCGACGGTCAAGGACGCCATTCCCGGCGGCAACGTCAAGCGTGGCGACGTGGTCAAGGCCGTGATCGTGCGGACCGTCAAGGAACGCCGCCGCGCCGACGGCAGCTACATCAGGTTCGACGAGAACGCCGCGGTGATCATCAAGAACGACAACGATCCGCGCGGTACCCGCATCTTCGGGCCGGTCGGCCGCGAGCTGCGTGAGAAGAAGTTCATGAAGATTGTCTCGCTCGCCCCGGAGGTGTTGTGATGAAGGTCCGTAAGGGCGACACGGTGCTCGTCATCTCGGGCAAGGACAAGGGCGCCAAGGGCAAGGTCCTGGTGGCCTACCCCGACCGCAACAAGGTCCTGGTCGAGGGCGTCAACCGGATCAAGAAGCACACCGCCGAATCGCGCACCGAGCGCGGCGCCGCCTCGGGCGGCATCGTCACGCAGGAGGCGCCGATCTCGGTGTCCAACGTGATGCTGCTCGACTCCGACGGAAAGCCGACCCGCGTCGGATACCGCAAGGACGACGAGACCGGCAAGAACGTCCGGATCGCCAAGAGCAATGGCAAGGACCTCTGATGACCAGCACTGAAACGAAGACCCTCCCGCGCCTCAAGCAGCGCTACCGGGAAGAGATCCGCGAGCAGCTGCTCAAGGAGTTCGGCTACGCGAACGTGATGCAGATCCCGGGCGTGGTCAAGGTCGTCGTCAACATGGGTGTCGGTGACGCCGCCCGCGACGCGAAGCTGATCAACGGCGCGGTCAACGATCTGATGCTGATCACCGGCCAGAAGCCGGAGATCCGCAAGGCGCGCAAGTCGATCGCGCAGTTCAAGCTCCGCGAGGGCATGCCGATCGGTGCGCGCGTCACGCTGCGCGGCGACCGCATGTGGGAGTTCCTGGACCGCCTGATCTCGATCTCGCTGCCCCGTATCCGCGACTTCCGCGGGCTGTCCGGCAAGCAGTTCGACGGCACCGGCAACTACACGTTCGGTCTGACCGAACAGTCGGTGTTCCACGAGATCGACGTGGACAGCATCGACCGTCCCCGTGGCATGGACATCACCGTCGTCACCTCGGCGACGAACGACGACGAGGGGCGTGCGCTGCTGCGGGCGCTCGGCTTCCCGTTCAAGGAGAACTGAGCAATGGCAAAGAAGGCTCTGGTCAACAAGGCCAACAAGAAGCCCAAGTTCAAGGTGCGTGGTTACACGCGCTGCAACAGGTGCGGTCGCCCGCACGCGGTGTTCCGCAAGTTCGGCCTGTGCCGTATCTGCCTCCGCGAAATGGCCCACGCCGGCGAACTGCCGGGCGTGCAGAAGTCCAGCTGGTAACCCAACGATGAGCGCTTGCGCGAAGAGCATCGACTTCAGAACCAACGAAACATGTTGCGGTAGGCCCGAGTACCTGGGAACCGCCGCGAGAAAGGTGAACCGGCTGTCATGACCATGACGGATCCGATCGCAGACTTCTTGACTCGTCTGCGCAACGCCAATTCGGCGTATCACGACGAAGTGACCTTGCCGCACAGCAAGATCAAGGCGAACATCGCCGAGATCCTGAAGTCGGAGGGGTACATCAGCGATTACCGCACCGAGGATGCTCGCGTGGGCAAGTCGCTGGTGGTGCAGCTCAAGTACGGCCCGAGCCGTGAACGCAGCATCGCCGGCCTGCGCCGCGTCAGCAAGCCCGGTCTGCGGGTGTACGCCAAGTCCACCAACCTGCCGCGCGTGCTCGGCGGGCTCGGTGTGGCCATCATTTCCACGTCGTCCGGCTTGAGGACCGACCGCCAGGCTTCCCGTGAGGGTGTCGGCGGCGAGGTTCTCGCGTACGTGTGGTGAGGGGTAGATAGACATGTCGCGCATTGGAAAGCAGCCGGTCCCGGTTCCTGCCGGGGTCGATGTGACGATCTCCGGACAGAACGTGTCCGTCAAGGGTCCCAAGGGGACGCTGACGCTCGATGTCGCTGAGCCCATTGAGGTTTCGCGCAACGACGACGGCGCCATCGTGGTCACCCGCCCCAACGACGAGCGGCGCAACCGCTCGCTGCACGGGTTGTCCCGCACGCTGATCGCCAACCTGGTGACCGGGGTGACCGAGGGCTACACCACCAAGATGGAGATCTTCGGTGTCGGCTACCGCGTCGTCGCCAAGGGCAGCAACCTCGAGTTCGCGCTCGGGTACAGCCACCCGGTGCTGATCAACGCCCCCGAAGGTGTCACCTTCGCGGTCGAGACGCCCACCAAGTTCTCGATCTCCGGTATCGACAAGCAGGCGGTCGGCCAGATCGCGGCGAACATCCGCCGTCTCCGTAAGAGCGATCCCTACAAGGGCAAGGGAATCCGCTACGAGGGCGAGCAGATCCGTCGCAAGGTCGGAAAGACGGGTAAGTAGTAAATGGCTACCAAGACGAACACCAAAGAGACCGGGCACTCCCCGGTCGGCAAGAACATCAGCGAGACGCGCCGCACCTCGCGGCTGCGCAGGCACGCACGCCTGCGCAAGAAGGTCTCCGGCACCGCCGAGCGTCCGCGCCTGGTGGTCAACCGGTCCTCGCGGCACATCCATGTGCAGCTCGTCGACGACCTGGCCGGCGTCACGCTGGCCGCGGCGTCCTCGATCGAGGGCGACGTGCGGGCGACCGACGGCGACAAGAAGGCCGCCAGCGCCCGTGTCGGTCAGCTGATCGCCGAGCGCGCCAAGGCCGCCGGCATCGAGGAGGTCGTGTTCGACCGCGGTGGGTACACCTACGGCGGACGGATCGCGGCACTGGCCGACGCCGCGCGTGAGAGCGGGCTGAAATTCTGATGACTGTCAACGAGAGGACTGCATAGTGGCCGAGCAGGCTGGCGCCGGTTCGGCGCAGGACAATCGCGGCGGCGGTCGCGACGATCGCGGTGGCCGTGGCCGCCGGGACGATCGTGGTGGTCGCGGCGGACGCGACGATCGCGAGAAGAGCAACTACCTGGAGCGCGTGGTCACGATCAACCGCGTCTCCAAGGTGGTCAAGGGCGGTCGCCGGTTCAGCTTCACCGCGCTGGTGATCGTCGGTGACGGCAAGGGCATGGTCGGTGTCGGTTACGGCAAGGCCAAGGAAGTTCCCGCCGCGATCGCCAAGGGTGTCGAAGAGGCCCGCAAGAACTTCTTCCGCGTGCCGCTGATCGGCGGGACCGTGACCCACCCCGTGCAGGGTGAGGCCGCGGCCGGCGTCGTGATGCTGCGTCCGGCCAGCCCGGGTACCGGCGTCATCGCCGGCGGTGCCTGCCGCGCGGTGCTGGAATGCGCCGGGGTGCACGACGTCCTGGCCAAGTCGCTGGGCAGCGACAACGCGATCAACGTGGTGCATGCCACCGTTGCCGCGCTGAAGCTGCTGCAGCGTCCCGAAGAGGTCGCGGCCCGCCGCGGCCTGCCGATCGAGGATGTAGCGCCCGCCGGCATGCTCCGGGCCCGCCGTGAGGCGGAGGCCCTGGCAGTCAGCGCCGCGCGTGAGGGAACGGCGTAAACAATGGCAGAGCTCAAGATCACCCAGGTGCGTAGCACCATCGGTGCACGCTGGAAGCAGCGCGAGTCGCTGCGGACGCTCGGGCTGCGCAAGATCCGTCAGTCCGTGGTCCGCGAGGACAACGCGCAGACGCGCGGCCTGATCAAGACCGTGCATCACCTCGTCGAGGTGGAGGAGGTTAAGGCATGAGTGACCCGATCAAGCTTCACGATCTGCGTCCCGCTCCCGGAGAGAAGACCAAGAAGACCCGCGTGGGTCGTGGTGAAGGCTCCAAGGGCAAGACCGCCGGCCGTGGCACCAAGGGCACCAAGGCCCGCAAGAACGTCCCCGTGATGTTCGAGGGTGGCCAGATGCCGATCCACATGCGGCTGCCGAAGCTCAAGGGCTTCCGCAACCGCTTCCGCACCGAGTACGGCGTCGTCAACGTCGGGGACCTGAACAAGGCCTTCCCCGAGGGCGGCACGGTCGGTGTGGACGAGCTGGTCGCCAAGGGCCTGGTCCGCAAGAACGTTCTGGTGAAGGTGCTCGGCGACGGCAAGCTGTCCGCCAAGGTCGACATCACCGCCCACAAGTTCAGCGGCAGCGCCCGCGAGGCGATCACCGCCGCAGGCGGTTCGGTCACCGAACTGTAGATCTGTCCTACGACGAGAACCCCCGCCCCGGCGGGGGTTCTTGCGTTGGTGGCGTGCGGTCGGTCACACGGAGCCCGCTCTGTAACGGCACAAAGTGCTGAGACGATCTAGACTTCGCATGCCCACACCCGCCCGAGGAGCCATCATGATTCGCCACCGTCGAACCATCGTCGCGATGGTCGCCGCCGGTCTCACGATGTTCGGGGGCGCCGCGACCGCGCAGGCCGAGACGCCCGACGAGCGGTTCGCGAATGTGGTCACCACACTGGGCATTCCGCACACACCCGACGAGGACCTCTCTGTGGTCGGTAAGCGGGTCTGCGACATGCTCACCGGCAGTCTGACGGGTAATCCCAACCCGGTCCCCGCGGTGCGCGGCGTGGTGAGCACGTTGTCCTCCAACGCGAACATCACCAAGCAGCAGGCGGTCGGCCTGATGCAGGCATCGACCTACATCTACTGCCCCCAGTGGGCAAGATTCACCGGGCGCTGACCACTCTCCGTCGTCGGTAGGCTCGAAGGATGCTCGCTCTGCTGTCCGGCGTGCCCGGGTTCGACGACGTCCGCCACTTCGCCCGCAAGCTCGACACCGCCCGCCATCAGGGTGTCCCGGACGGCTGCATTCTGGAGCTCGACCTGCAGAGCGCCCCGCCGGAGTCGGCCGGGTTCGACCCGGTCGCCCTGCTCAGCGGTGCGGGCCGCCCACTGCTGCTTCGCGAGGCGGTCTCTGCGCTGCACCGCGCCGCCGAGGATCCGCGGGTGGCCGGCCTGATCGCGCGGGTGCAGATCGACGCCGCCGCACCGGGGGCGGTGCAGGAGCTGCGCGAGGCCATCGTCGCGTTCACCGCGAAGAAGCCGTCGCTGGCGTGGGCGGAGACCTACCCCGGCACCCTGTCGTACTACCTGGCGTCGGCGTTCGGCGAGGTCTGGATGCAGCCGTCGGGCACGCTCGGCCTGGTCGGCTTCGCCACCAACGCCCTCTTCCTGCGCGACGCCCTCGACAAGCTCGGGGTGGAAGCCCAGTTCATCGCCAAAGGTGAGTACAAGTCGGCGCCCAACCTGTTCACCGAGGACCGCTACACCGAACCGCACCGCGAAGCCGACACCGCGCTGGTCAACGGCCTGCGTACCCAGGTCTGGGATGCGGTGGCCGCGTCCCGCGGCATCGATGTCGCCACGCTCGACGCGCTGGCCGACCGGGCGCCGCTGCTGCGCGACGATGCGGTGACGGCGGGGCTGATCGACCGGGTCGGGTTCCGGGACGAGGCGTACGCCCGGATCGCCGACATGGCGGGCGCCGACGGGGTGTCACCGGAGACCGGCAGCGGCGGGATCGATCCGGACGGGGACGACGCCCCGCCGCGGCTGTACCTGACGCGCTACGCGCGGGCCAAGCGCCCCACGGTGCCGGGCCTTCCCAACCGGCGTCGGATCGCCGTGGTCACCCTGCACGGGCCGATCGTCAGCGGTCGCGGCGGCCGGCAGATGTCGCCGCGGGGCGGCTCCAACGCCGGTGGCGACACGATCGCCGCGGCGCTGCGCGAGGCGGCCGCCGACGACGACGTCGCGGCGATCGTGGTGCGCGTCGACAGTCCCGGCGGATCGGTGACCGCGTCGGAAACCATCTGGCGGGAAGTGGTGCGGGCCCGCGAGAGCGGCACGCCGGTCGTCGCGTCGATGGGGTCGGTCGCCGCGTCGGGTGGTTACTACGTGTCGATGGCGGCCGACGCGATCGTCGCGAACCCGGCCACCATCACCGGGTCCATCGGTGTCGTGACGGGCAAGCTGGTGGCCCGCGACCTCAAGGAGCGTCTCGGCGTCGGGTCGGATTCGGTGCGCACCAACGCCAACGCCGACGCGTGGTCGATCAACGCGCCGTTCACCGAGGAGCAGCACGCGCAGGTCGCTGCCGAGGCGGACCTGTTCTACGACGACTTCGTCGCCCGCGTCGCCGAAGGTCGCGGGCTCAGCATCGACGCGGTGGAGCAGGTGGCCCGCGGCCGGGTGTGGACCGGTGCCGACGCGTTGGATCGGGGTCTGGTCGATGAGCTGGGCGGACTGCGCACGGCCGTGACCCGGGCCAAGGCGCTCGCCGGCATCGACGAGGACACCAAGGTGGAGCTGCAGATGCTGCCCGGTGCGTCGCTGCGGGATGTGCTGCGGCCCAAGCCTTCGTCGCAACCGGCGGCGGCGTCGCTGCCGGAGCTGCTGGGCGCGTTGGCGATTCAGTCGGTCGCGGGAGTGGTCGATAAGACGCAGCGGTCCCTGTCCGGGGTCAACGCGCTGTGGACGGGGAACCCCCGGTTCTAGGCGTCCGCTGCGAGCGTCGCACTCACGTAGACGATCTCGCCGAGCGGATCGGTGCCGTCGGCGTCTTGGGGGAGCGGACGACCGAACCGCGCGAAGAGTTCCGCGCGGGCGGTTCCGCTGACCTGCCAGCCCGCACCGCGCAGGTGATCCATCACGGGGGTGCGGGCGCCGGTGTACACCAGTGACGGCATGTCGATGTCGAGGCCGTGCTCACGCAGCGGTTCCGACAGAGCGCGGGCCTTCGCCCCGTCGAAGTCGACGATGCCGGGGACGTACTCCGTCGCGAGCGTGCTGCCCGGTGCCGACAGCGCGGTGACGGTGTCGAACAGCGCGTCCTGGGCCTCGGGCGGCAGGTAGATCAGCAGCCCTTCGGCCAGCCACGCGGTGGGCCGGGTCGCGTCGAAGCCGGCTGCCCGCAGCGCGGCGGGCCAGTCCTCCCGCAGGTCGACGGGCACCGGCCGCTGGGTAGCCGCGGGCTCGGCGCCGAGGTTGCGCAGCGTCTGGGTCTTGAACGCGATGACGTCGGGTTGGTCGAGCTCGTAGACCACGGTGCCGTCCGGCCACGGCAGCCGGTAGGTCCGGGCGTCGAGACCCGCCGCCAGGATGACGACCTGCCGCACACCGGCGGATGCGGCCGCGAGGCAGCAGTCGTCGAAGAACCGGGTGCGCACCGCCATCCCGTCGATCATCGCCTGCGCACGCTCGGGGGAGCTGTCGGGGAACACCGACAGGTCCAGCTCGCCGTCGAGCATTCGGGTGAAGAAGTCCAACCCGACCGCGCGCACCAGCGGTTCGGCGTACGGGTCGTTGATCAGCGGGTCCGGGTCCGCGCTGGCGACCGCGCGCCCCGCGGCGACCATCGTCGCCGTCGCGCCCACGCTGGACGCCAGGTCCCAGGAGTCGTCGGGGGTGCGGGCCATCGTCAGGGCCTCCAGGCGGTCAGGTAGCCGGAGTCGCCGATCATCGCGAGCAGATCGTCCCGGATCGGTCCGAAGCCGTTCGCGATGTACGCATCGTTGCTGGTCTGCACGGAGGTCTGCCAGCCCACCGCACCGAGGTGCTCGGTGGCCGACCTGCGTTCGCCGTTGTAGAACAGCTTCGTCAGGTCGATGTCGCTGCCGTGCCGGCGGGCCCTCTCGGTCATCGCCTTGGCCCAGTCGCCGGTCAGCGCCTTGGCGTCCATGTGTTCGGTCGCGAGGCGGCTGCCCGGTGCGCTGAGTGCGGTGATGCTGTCGAGCAGCCGGTCCTGGGCGTCGGGCGGCAGGTAGGGCAGCAGACCCTCGGCGATCCACGCGGTCGGGCGGTCCGGGTCGAAACCGGCGTCGCGCAGCGCTGTCGGCCAGTCCTCACGCAGATCGATACCGACGGTGCGCCGGTCGGCGGCGGGGGCGACGCCCGCGTCGGTGAGCACCGCCGTCTTGAAGTCGATCACCTCGGGTTGGTCGATCTCGTAGACGACGGTTCCCGCGGGCCAGTCCAGCCGGTAGGCGCGGGTGTCGAGGCCGGACGCGAGGATCACGGCCTGCCGGATCTGCGGCTCCCGTTGCCCGGCGTCGGTGAGGAAGTCGTCGAAGATGCGGGTGCGGACCACGATCTGGTTGATCGCCTGCTGTGCGCCGAAGAGCGGGTCGCCGTCGAAGTCGATCTCGCCGCGGGCGACCTTGACGAAATGCGGCAGGCCGACCGCCTCGACGAGCAGCCGCGCGTACGGGTCGTCGATCAGCGCGTCGGGGCCGCGGCTGGCGAAGGCGCGGGACGCCGCCACCGACGTCGCCGTCGCGCCCACGCTGGACGCCAGGTCCCAGGTGTCTCCGTCGGTGCGTGCCATGTTGTCCGTCCTCTCCGGGTTCTCGTGGGCGCTAGCGTGCCGCGTTGACGTAGACGACCTCGGCGAAACCTTCGTCGGTGTCGAGGGGCGCGAGCCCGTACCGCGTGAGCAGGTCGTTGGTCGGCGTCGCGGTGACGGCCCAGCCGCGCTCGCGCAGATAGTCGGGGACGTTCGCCCGCTCGCCGAGGAACACCAGCTCGGAGAAGTCGAGGTCGAAGCCGTGGCTGCGCCAGCGGTCGGTCGAGTCCTTCATTTTCTCGCGCATCTCGTCCTGATCGGCGGACTGCTGCGACGGCACCGACTCGACGGCGAGGCGGCTGCCGGACGCGCTGAGCTCGCCGATGGTGTCGAGCAGGCGGTCCTGGGCGTCGGGCGGCAGGTAGCCGAGCAGGCCTTCGGCGATCCACGCCGTCGGGACGGACGGGTCGAACCCGGCGTCGCGCAGTGCTGTCGGCCAGTCCTCGCGCAGATCGATCGCGACGGTCGCGAGGTGCGTCGACGGTGTCGCGCCGAGCCCGGCCAGCGTCGTGCGCTTGAACTCGATGACCTCGGGCTGGTCGATCTCGAACAGTGTCATGCCCTCGGGCCAGGTCAGCCGGTATCCGCGGGCGTCGAGGCCGGAGGCCAGGATCACCGCCTGCCGCACACCGGCCGCGCACGCGTCGGTGAAGAAGTCGTCGAAGAAGCGGGTGCGGGCGGCCATGCCGTCGGCGAAACGGCTCATGCCGACCGGGGACTCGTCGCCGCTCACGTCGAGATCCTCAGGGGTCAACTCGCCACTGGCGAGCTTGGCGAAGAAGTCGATCCCGACCGCGCGAACCAGGGGTTCGGCATACGGATCGTCGATGACCGGGTCCTCGGCGCGGGTGGCGACGGCGCGGGCGGCGGCGACCATCGTGGCGGTCGCGCCGACGCTGGAGGCGAGGTCCCAGGTGTCGTTCTCGGTGCGTGGCATCGCAAGTCCTTCAGTGTCTTTAGTTAGCTCAGTTAACAACTGTGGCCGACAGTACGCCGCAAAACTGAGCGCTCGCTGAATCGCGATTCGGGAGGTTGCGCGATTCGGGAGTGGCTGCGTGGCCCTGTTAGTCTCGTAGACTGTTCGAACGCGTGACTTGCGCAGGCTGTTCCGCCTGCTCGTGCCGTCGCGCCAACGACTCGACCCAGACCCGACCCAGACTTAACCACGACGCTGGTCACGCCAGCCACATGAGCACGCCGCGATCGATCAGCTCGGCCGTGCAGGAGGAAAGAGTGCTCTCGGCTTTCATCTCGTCCCTGCGGACAGTCGATCTGAGGCGAAAGATCCTGTTCACGTTGGGCATCGTGATCCTCTACCGGGTCGGTGCCTCCATCCCCTCACCGGGCGTCAACTACCCGAACGTGCAACAGTGCATCGCCGACGTGAGCGGCGGTGAGTCCGGGCAGATCTATTCGCTGATCAACCTGTTCTCCGGCGGCGCGCTGCTGCAGCTGTCCGTGTTCGCGGTCGGCATCATGCCCTACATCACCGCGAGCATCATCGTGCAGCTGCTCGGCGTGGTCATCCCGCGCTTCGAGCAGTTGCGCAAGGAAGGGCAGGCGGGCCAGACCAAGCTCACGCAGTACACCCGCTACCTGGCGATCGCGCTGGCCATCCTGCAGGCCACCAGCATCGTCGCGCTGGCCGCCAACGGCGGTCTGCTGCAGGGCTGCTCGCTGGACATCATCCAGGGCCAGAGCGAAGGCCTGAACGTCTGGACGCTCGCCGTCATCGTGATCGTGATGACCGCCGGCGCGGCGCTGGTCATGTGGATGGGCGAGCTGGTCACCGAGCGCGGTGTCGGCAACGGCATGTCGCTGATCATCTTCGCCAGCATCGCCTCGGCGATCCCGGGCGAGGGCAAGAACATCCTGGACAGCCGCGGTGGCATGGTCTTCACCCTGGTCTGCGTCGCGGCGCTGATCATCGTCGTCGGTGTCGTGTTCGTCGAGCAGGGCCAGCGCCGTATCCCCGTCCAGTACGCCAAGCGCATGGTCGGCCGCAAGATGTACGGCGGCACGTCGACCTACCTGCCGCTGAAGGTCAACCAGGCCGGCGTCATCCCGGTGATCTTCGCGTCGTCGCTGATCTACATCCCGCACCTGATCACCCAGCTGATCACCAGCGCCAGCGACAGCCCGAGCACCGGATGGTGGCAGTCGTTCGTGGCCGACTACCTGACCGATCCGAGCAGCCCGGTCTACATCGCGATCTACTTCGGCCTGATCATCTTCTTCACCTACTTCTACGTCTCGATCACGTTCAACCCCGAGGAACGTGCCGACGAGATGAAGAAGTACGGCGGCTTCATCCCCGGCATCCGCCCCGGTAAGCCGACCGCCCAGTACCTGAGCTTCGTGCTGTCGAGGATCACGCTGCCGGGCTCGATCTACCTGGGTGTCATCGCCGTTCTGCCGAACCTGTTCCTGGAGATCGGCAACACCGGCTCCGTGCAGAACCTGCCGTTCGGCGGCACCGCCGTCCTGATCGCCGTCGGCGTCGGCCTCGACACCGTCAAGCAGATCGAAAGCCAGCTGATGCAGCGCAATTACGAGGGTTTCTTGAAGTGAGAGAGGGTCCGAAGTTGAGAATCGTGTTGTTGGGACCGCCCGGCGCGGGCAAGGGGACCCAGGCCCAGAAACTGGCCGAGAAGCTCGCGATCCCGCACATCTCCACCGGTGACCTCTTCCGCTACAACATCAGCAACAACACCGAGCTCGGCATCGAGGCGAAGAAGTACCTCGACGCGGGTGACCTCGTCCCGGCCACCCTGACCAACGCACTGGTCGACGACCGGCTCGACGACGAGGACGCCGCGCAGGGGTTCATCCTCGACGGCTTCCCGCGGTCGGTCGAACAGGCCAAAGCGCTGGCCGAGATGCTGGAGAAGCGCGGCCTGACCCTCGACGCGGTCGTCGAGTTCCGGGTGCCCGAAGAGGAGCTCGTCTCCCGGCTCAAAGGCCGTGGCCGTGAGGACGACACCGAGGACGTCATCCGCAACCGGTTCAAGGTCTACCGCGACGAGACGGCCCCGCTGCTGGACTTCTACTCCGCCGACCTCAAGACCGTCGACGCCGTCGGCGAGCTCGACGAGGTCTTCGACCGGGCACTCACGGCGCTCGGCCGCTAGATGGTCTCCCTGCCCGGCCTGCGTAGCCGCAAAGTCGTCCCCCAGCGCACCGCGGGGGAACTCGATGCCATGGCGGCTGCCGGTGCGCTCGTCGCCGCCGCGCTCAAGGCGGTGCAGGCGGAGGCCGCGCCCGGGAAGTCGACCCTGGACCTCGACCGGGTCGCCGAAGCGGTGATCCGCGACGGCGGCGGTGTCCCGTCCTTCCTGGGCTACCACGGATTCCCCGCCACCATCTGCGCGTCGGTCAACGACCGCGTCGTGCACGGGATCCCGACGGCGGACGAGACGCTGGCGGCCGGGGATCTGGTGTCGATCGACTGCGGCGCCATCCTGGACGGATGGCACGGCGACTCGGCGCTGACGTTCGGCGTCGGCGACCTGATCCCTGCCGACGAGGCGCTCTCGGCGGCCACCAGGGAATCCATGGAGGCCGGCATCGCCGCGATGGTGCCCGGCAACCGGCTCACCGACGTCTCCCACGCGATCGAGCAGGGCACCAGGGCGGCCGAGGCGCGTCACGGCCGCAAGTTCGGCATCGTCGCCGGCTACGGCGGCCACGGCATCGGCCGCGAGATGCACATGGACCCGTTCCTCGCCAACGAGGGCGCACCCGGCCGCGGACCCTACCTGGCGCCCGGTTCGGTGCTGGCCATCGAGCCGATGCTGACGCTGGGAACCCGCAAGACCCTCATACTCGACGACGGCTGGACCGTCGTCACCGCGGACGGCACCCGTGCCGCGCACTGGGAGCACACCGTCGCCGTCACCGACGACGGACCCAGGATTCTGACAGCCCGCTGAACTAACCTCGTCTCACCGTCGTGTCGATGACGGAGGTCGGGATGGAGGATGCGGACGCCGCGATGATGCGGGTGCTCTACGACGAGCACGCCGCCGCGCTCTGGCGTTACGCGCTGCGCCTCACCGGCGACCGGGCCCGCTCGGAGGACGTCGTGCAGGAGACACTGCTGCGGGCCTGGCGTCATCCGGGCGTCATCGCCGACGTGGACCGGCCCGCGAGGGCGTGGCTGTTCACCGTCGCCCGCAACATGATCATCGACGAACGGCGCAGCGCCCGCTTCCGGCACGAGACCGGTGTCCCCGATCCCGAGCACGTCGCCGAGCCGGCCTCACCGGACGAGGCGGACCCCACTCTGGACCGGATCCTGCTGGGCACCGCGTTGCGTCAACTGTCCGACGAACACCGCGCCGTGGTGCGCCGGGCCTACTACCAGGGCTGGACCACCGGGCAGATCGCCGCCGATCTGCAGATCCCGGAGGGCACCGTGAAATCCCGGCTGCACTCCGCCGTGCGCGCATTGAAGCTCGGACTACAGGAAATGGGGGTGACTCGATGACGTCCGCAGACCACTACCGCACCTGGGATGCCGCCTACGTGCTGGGCGCGCTGTCGACCGACGACCGGCGCGAGTACGAAGGCCACCTGAGCGGATGCGGCGGGTGCCGGTCGGCGGTCGCCGAACTCGACGGCATGCCCGGGCTGCTGTCGCTGCTCGACCTCGACGAGGTGATCGCGCTCGACCACGAACAACCCGCACCGCCGCTGCGGCCGGAGGTGCTGACCTCGGTGATCGACCGGATGGGCGCGCGCAGACGGCGCGCGCGCCGGGCGACGGTGTGGGCGGTGGCGGTGGCCGCCGCGCTGCTGGCGCTGGCGATCGTGCTGGCCGTGCGCCCCGCGATCTTCGGGAGCGACGGCGGCGGCGAGCAGACCGCGCCGATGCAGAACATGGCCAAGGTGTCGGAGACGCCGATCAACGCCAGCATCGCGCTGACCGGGTACGGCTGGGGGACCCGGATCGACATGGCGTGCTCGTACGGCGACTGGGGTCAGAACCCGCGCGGCACGCCGCCCCAGAACCTCGGCATGGTGGTGATCGGGCACGACGGAAGCCGCTCGCAGATCGCCACCTGGCTCGGCCTGTCCGGCGCGACCGCCCTGCCCAGCGGCACGACTCCGATGCAGGTCGACGAAATCCGTGCCGTGCAACTGGTTTCGGCCTCCGACGGTGAGGTGCTGCTGGAAAAGCAGTGGTGATTCATACCGCCGGCGCGCCCGTGCGGTATGAAAGGTGCGTGGCATCCGACCGGCCCGACCCCATCGCCACCGCACGCGACAACTGGGAGCGCTCCGGCTGGCACGACGTCGCCGACGGCATGGTCGCGGTCACCTCGGTGATGCGGGCCCACCAGATCCTGCTGGCCCGGGTGGAGACCGCCCTGCGGCCCTACGACCTGAGCTTCTCGCGCTACGAGCTGCTGCGGCTGCTGGCGTTCAGCCGCACGGGCGCGCTACCGATCACCAAGGCCTCCGACCGGTTGCAGGTGCACGTCACCAGCGTCACGCACGCGATCCGCCGCCTCGAGGCCGACGGACTCGTCGAGCGGCTCCCGCATCCCACCGACGGGCGCACCACACTGGTCCGGATCACCGACCTCGGCCGCTCGACGGTCGAGGACGCGACGGTGACTCTCAACAAGGATGTCTTCGGTGACATCGGGATCTCCGGTGAGCAGTCGCGGGCGCTGGCCGACGCGATCGAGACGCTGCGCCGCAGTGCCGGGGATTTCTAGGTCCGGGACGAGAACATCAGCGGCAGCGTCGCGAAGCCGGCGGTGGGTGCGCTCGCCGGTTCTGCGGCCCGGTCCGGGTCCGGCGCGATGTGGGCGGTGCCGCGGAACAGCTCTTCGAGCACGACCCGGAATTCCATCCGCGCCAGTGGCGCCCCCGGGCAGACGTGAAGTCCCCTGCCGTAGAGCAGATTGTTCGACGGCTCGCGGTTTCTGCGGAATTCGGTGGCCTCGTCGAAGGCGTGCTCGTCGCGGTTGGCCTGCGCCCACAGGATGAGGACGGGATCACCGGCCGCCATCGTGCATCCGCCGAGGGTCACGGATTCGGTGGTGCGGCGGCGGTTGGTCAGCAGTGGGGCGTGCAGGCGCAGGATCTCGTCGGCGGCACTCTCCAGGTCGGTCGCGTCGCGGCGCAGCTGTTCCTGGACCGCGGGGTGGGTGGCCAGGAAATGAGCAATGATGCCGATGCCGGCGGCGATCGTGGCGAGTTCGCCGACGGTCCAGTTCCGCACGATGGACACGATCTCGTCGTCGGTCAGCGGCCTGTCGCCGACCGTGTCGCCGAGCAGTCGCGAGGTGGCGTCCTGCGGGGTGCCGCCGGTTCCGTCGCGGCGCGCGTCGAGCTGGGCCCGGATGTGGCCGTCGAACGCCGACGCCACGTCGGCCATCGCGGCCCGATCGCGGGCGCGGGTGGCCGCGTGGTTGCGCTTGACCCACTGCCGCAGCGGTTCGTGCAGGGAGGCGGGCCAGCCCATGAACGCGCACTGGGCGCGCGCCGCGAACGGCTCGGCGAACCACTCCATCACCTCGACGGTCCGTCCCCGTGGCAGCGCGGCGACGAGGTCGGCGGAGATCTGCCGCAGTGCGGGTTCTACGTCGGCCAGCCGCGACGGGGTGAAGTACCGGTCGACCACGGCGCGGAACGCGGTGTGCTCCGGCGGGTCCATCCCGTTGGGCACGGCCACATGCCGGGACACCACGTTGGAGAACGTCGCGGGGTGGTCGAGCACGTGGACCACGTCGGCGTGCGCGCCGACCAGCCAGGCGCCGGCGTCGTCGCGGTCGATCACGCGCCCCCCTGGTGCAGAGGGATGGTCGCGGTCACCGTCGTCCCGGACCCGGGCCGGGAGCGGATGTTGAGCCTGCCGCCGACGATCTCGGCCCGCTCGGCCATCGACAGCAGCCCGTAGCCGCCCATCTCGTCGCTGCCCAGCGGATGCTCGAAGGTGTCGAAACCCACTCCGTCGTCGGCGATCTCGAGCCGGGCGGTGTTGTCGTCCACGGCGAACGTCAGCCGGGCCGCCGACGCGCGCGCGTGCTTGACGACGTTCTGCAGGCATTCCTGCGCGATGCGGTACAGCGCGAGCTCGATGTGGTCGGCCAGCCGGGTGTCGTCGAGGTCGGTCTCGATGCCGATCTGCGGGATGGAGCGCGCCAGGCTGGCCAGCCCGCCCGCCAGCCCGAGGTCGTCGAGCACCGGGGGCCGCAGCCCGCTGATCGCCGCGCGCGCCTCCTGCAGCGTCAGGTCGGCCAGCTCGCGGGCCCGGTCGAGTTGTTCGGTCAGCGCGGCATGGTCGGCCGGCGACTTCGCCGCCTGTGCGGCGGCATCGAGCCGGTAGGAGAGCGTGACGAGGCGCTGGGAGATGCCGTCGTGGATGTCGCCCGCCAGCCGGCGGCGCTCCAGTTCCTGTGCCTCGATGACCTGTTCGACGAAGTTCTCGTGGGCCCGTTCGCGGGCCACCAGCTGGCGGTGCAGCCGGGCCTGGTGCATCGCCCCGGCGATGAGCCGCCCGATGACGAGGAGCAGTTCGACGTCGCGGTCGGTGAAGTCGCGTTCGGCCACCGTGTGCACGTTGAGCACGCCGACCAGTCCGCCGGGATCGGTCTCCATCGGTACCGACACCATCGAGGTGAAGTCGCGGCCCCGCAGCGACTGGAACGGCAGGTAGCGCGGATCGGACTCCTTGTCCCGGCGGATCACGACCGGCTGCCGGTGACTGGCCACCCACCCCGAGATGCCTTGTCCCAGAGGCAATCTGATCTTGCCCACCTCGGAGTCGAACGGTGGAGTGGCGCCTGCCAGGGTCAGGGACCTCTCGGTGTCGTCGAGGACGTGCACGAAGCACACGTCGCTGTCGGTGGACGCGGTGATCATCCGGGCCGACGCCGCCGCGAGCGGTTCGACGCCCGGTCCGCTGGAGGCGGCCTGGATCAGCTCGCGCAGCAGCGCAAGTTCCCGGTCGGCGGTCAGCAGCGGACGGGTCACTGGAAGATCCCTTCGCGCAGGGCGGTGGCGACCGCGGCGGTGCGGTCGCTGACGCCGAGCTTGCGGTAGATCGAGCTGAGGTGGGTCTTGACGGTCTCGTCGCCGATGATCAGCTTGGCCGCGATGGCGCGGTTGGACAGGCCGTTGACGACGAGGGCGAGGATCTCGCTCTCCCGCTGCGTGAGTCCCTGGCGCGCGCCGGGCCATTCCACCGCCCGCGCGGCCATGGTCGGGTCGATGGCGGTCTTCCCACTGTGCACGGACTCCAGCTGCTCCACCAGGTCCTCGCTGCTGATGCTCTTGAGCAGGTACCCGGAGGCGCCGACCCGCATCGCCTGGAACAGGTACTGCTCGTCGTCGTACACCGACAGCATCACGATCTTGCGGTCGGGATCGCGCCGGCGCAGCTGCTGACACACGTCGAGGCCGCTGGATCCCTGCATCCGCACGTCGCACAGCACGATGTCGGGGTCCAGGTCGGTGACCACACCCATGACCTGATCGGCGCCCACCGACTGGCCGACGACGCAGACCCGGTCGGCGAACGCCGCGAGCATCGCCTTGAGCCCTTCGATGACCATCTCGTGGTCGTCGACCAGCACGATTCGCACCGGCTCGGAGGACATGGCCCCCACCTTAGAGGCGGGTCACGGATGTCATCGGGAAGTTGGTGCGCTCAATCCCCCGCTCGGGGGAGGTGCGAAGGTGTGACGTAGGACACCATGAGATCCGTGCAGTCCACACAGCAGAAAGCATGGCGTGCCGGTCGGTTCTGGTGGGACTGGTCGGAAACCGGAGAGCCCGACGGCCGTTCCCTGACGACGTTGAGCGCGGTGATCTTCGACCTCGACGCCCTCGCCGACGTCGAGCGCACGGGTCACCGGCTGGCCTTCAACGCGGCGTTCGCCGAACTGGGGCTCGACATCTCGTGGTCGGAGACCCGGTACCGCCAACTGCAGGAACTCCCCGACGAACGCCGACGCGTCGCAGCCGAACTGCGCAAACGCGGCGTCAGCACCGAATGCGACGTGCTGGCCGAGCTGTTGGTCGACGAGATCTGCGCGACCAAGGAGATGATCCTCGGCGAGACGATCCTGGACGCCGACATCACCGCGCGACCCGGTATGGCGGAGCTCATCGCCGAGGCCTACGGCGCGGGCATCGCGGTCGGACTCGTCAGCTGCGGCAGCCACACGTGGGTCGAGCCGCTGGTGCGGCAACTGGTCGGCGAGGGCATGGTCGGGGCGATCGTCACCGTCGACGACGCACCCCGCGAGGACCTGTTCCGTGCCGCGCTCGCCGAGCTCGGCGCGCCGGCCCATGGTTCGCTTGCGTTCGCGGGGTCGCAGGGGAGCCGGCGGGCGGCCGTCGCCGCCGGGTTGCCCACGGTCCTCGTGGACGGCGTGGAAACGGCCCCGCTGCGCATCGCCGACTGTCAGCGCATCCACGACAGCTGGTGCGAGACGCACCCGCGGCCCACGGCCGCGTAGTCCGGGGCGCGCCCGTCAGTCGCGCAGGGCTTCGATGATTGCGCTGAAGTCCTTGGCGGCGTGCTCTTTCGCGAAGTCGCTGTAGATCTCGGCGGCGTGGGTGCCCAGCGGCGCCTTGGCCCCTGAGGATTCGACGGCGGCCATCGCCAGCCCGAGGTCCTTGTTCATCAGCGCCGTCGCGAAGCCCGGCTTGAAGTCGTTGTTGGCCGGTGAGGTCGGAACAGGCCCCGGCACCGGGCAATTCGTGTGCACCGACCAGCAGTTGCCGGTGGCGCCGGTGATCACGTCGAACAGCGACTGCGCGGGCAACCCCAGCTTCTCGGCGAGGACGAACGCCTCGCCGATCGCGATCTGCTGCACGGCCAGCACCATGTTGTTGCACAACTTCGCGGCCTGGCCCGCGCCGGACGCACCGCAGTGGATGATCTTGCCCGCCATCGGTTCCAGCACCGGCTTCGCGCGCTCGAATGCCTCATCGTCGCCACCGACCATGAAGGCCAGCGTGCCGGCCGTCGCCCCCTTGATGCCGCCGGAGACCGGGGCGTCGATCTGGGCCAGACCGCCGGCGGTGGCCTGCTCGTGGATGGCGCGGGCGTCGTCGACCGAGATCGTCGACGTGTCGATCAGCAGGGCGCCGGGCTTGGCCGCGGGCACCACCTCGTCGTAGACGGTCTTGACGACGGCCCCGTTCGGCAGTGACGTGACCACCACGTCGGCGTCGGCGACGGCGGCGGCTGCGCTGTCGAAGACGTTCGCGCCCTTGGCCTTCGCGGCATCTTTGAGCTCCGGCACCACATCGAACGCGTGCACGGTGTGCCCGGCGGCCACCAGGTTCGCCGCCATCGGGCCGCCCATGTTGCCCAGGCCCAGGAACGCGATCGTCGTCATCTTCTTCCCCTATGTCAGGATGCGCGGGCTCGGCTCGCGGCGGACCGCCCGATCACCACGCGCATGATTTCGTTGGTGCCTTCCAGGATCCGATGCACCCGCAGATCGCGGACGATCTTCTCCAGCCCGTACTCCCGCAGATAGCCGTAGCCGCCGTGCAGTTGCAGCGCCTGATCGGCGACCTCGAAGCACGCGTCGGTCACATACCGCTTGGCCATCGCGCACAGCTCGACACGGTCGGGATGGTCGTTGTCCAAAGCCGTTGCCGCACGCCACAACAGCGCCCGGGACGTCTCCAGCGCGGTGGCCATGTCGGCCAGCGTGAAGCGGATGGTCGGCTCGTCGAGCAGGGAACCCCCGAACGCCTGCCGGTCGGCCAGGTAGGAGACCGTCTTGTCGTAGGCCGCCTGTGCCCCGCCCAGCGAGCACGCCGCGATGTTGATGCGGCCGCCGTTGAGACCCTTCATCGCGATGCCGAAACCGGTGCCCTCGCCGTCGGGCCCACCCAGCAGTGCATCGGCCGGGACGCGGGCGCCTTCGAGGATGACCTGGCGGGTCGGTTGGGCGTTCCAGCCCATCTTGACCTCATCGGTGCCGAAGCTCAGGCCGGGGGTGTCCTTGGGTACGACGAACGCCGAGATGCCCTTCGGGCCGTCGCTGCCCGTGCGCGCCATCACGATGTAGACGTCGGACGTGCCCGCTCCGGAGATGAACTGCTTGACGCCGTCCAGCACGTACTCGTCGCCGGAGCGAACCGCCTTGGTGCGCAGGGCACTTGCGTCCGATCCCGCACCGGGCTCGGTGAGGCAGTAGCTGGCGATGGCGTCCATCGAGGCCAGCTTCGGCACCCACAGCTTGCGCTGTTCCTCGGTGCCGAAGCTGTCGACCATCCACGCGCACATGTTGTGGATCGACAGGAACGCCGCCACGGTCGGATCGGCGGTCGAGAGCTTCTCGAAGATCCGCACCGCGTCGATGCGCCGCAGCCCACTGCCGCCGGCGTCCTCACCGCAGTAGATCGCCGCCATACCGAGCTCGGCGGCCTCCCGGAGCACGTCGACCGGGAAGTGGTGCGTCTCGTCCCATTCCAGAGCGTGCGGGGCCAACCGCTTCTCGGCGAACGCGGCCGCCGTCTCGGCGATCACACGGTCATCGTCGTCCAGGCCGAAATAGTCCATCGGGCTTGCTATTTCATCGTCGGGATGACGAACTCAGCGCCATCCTTGATGCCCGAGGGCCAGCGCTCGGTGACGGTCTTGACCTTGGTGTAGAACTGGATCGAGGCCGGGCCGTGCTGGTTGAGGTCGCCGAAGCCGGAGCGCTTCCAGCCGCCGAAGGTGTGGTAGGCGACGGGCACCGGGATCGGGACGTTGACGCCGACCATGCCGACCTGGACCTTGGACACGAAGTCGCGGGCGGCGTCGCCGTCGCGGGTGAAGATCGCGACACCGTTGCCGTATTCGTGCTTGGTGGGCAGGCTCAGTGCTTCGTCGTAGTCGGCGGCGCGCACGATGCACAGCACGGGGCCGAAGATCTCGTCGGTGTAGATCGACATGTCGGTGGTGACGTGGTCGAACAGGGTGGGGCCGATGAAGTAGCCCTTCGACAGGTCCTGGTCGTCGAAGCTCAGTTCGTCGGTGGCGCGCTCGCGGCCGTCGACGACGAGTTCGGCGCCGGCCTCGACACCCTGGCCGATGTAGTCGCGGACCCGCTCGAGTGCGGCGCCGGTCACCAGCGGGCCGTAGTCGGCCTTCGGGTCGAGGCTGTGGCCCACGCGGAGCTGATTGACGCGCTCCACCAGGCGGTTACGGAGTCGGTTCGCGGTTTCCTCGCCGACCGGGACGGCGACGCTGATGGCCATGCAGCGCTCGCCCGCGCTGCCGTAGCCGGCGCCGATGAGTGCGTCGACGGCCTGGTCGAGGTCGGCGTCGGGCATGATGATCATGTGGTTCTTCGCGCCGCCGAAGCACTGTGAGCGCTTGCCGTGGGCGGCGGCGGTCGAGTAGATGTACTGCGCGATGTCGGAGGACCCGACGAAGCCGACGGCCTGGATGTCGGGGTGGGTCAGGATCGCGTCGACGGCTTCCTTGTCACCCTGGACGACCTGGAACACGCCCGCGGGCAGGCCGGCCTCGAGGAACAGCTCGGCCAGGCGCAGCGGCACCGACGGGTCACGCTCGGAAGGCTTGAGGATGAACGCGTTTCCGCATGCCAGGGCGGGGCCGGCCTTCCACAGCGGGATCATCGCGGGGAAGTTGAACGGGGTGATGCCGGCGACGACGCCGAGGGGCTGGCGGATCGAGTAGACGTCGATGCCGGTGCCGGCGTTCTCGGTGAACTCGCCCTTGAGCAGGTGCGGGATGCCGATGGCGAACTCGATGACCTCGATGCCGCGCTGGATGTCGCCCTTGGAGTCGGCGACGGTCTTGCCGTGCTCGATGGACAGCAGCTCGGCGAGCTCGTCGACGTGATCATTGACAAGCTGGATGAACTTCATGAACACGCGGGCGCGGCGCTGCGGGTTCCACGCCGCCCACTCCTTCTGCGCCTCGACCGCGGAGGCCACCGCGGTGTCGACGTCGGCGGCGCTGGCGAGCAGCACCTCGGACTGAACTTCGCCGGTGCTCGGGTTCAGCACGCCGGCGGTGCGCGTGGAGGCCAGCTCGCTGCGCTTTCCATCGATGAAGTGGGGGATGCGTGTGGTCATGACAAAGCCTTCCGAGCCGTAGATACTTGGACATCCTAGTAATTGCGCCGACGGTTTGGCAAGGGGTCAACAGCGTCTCGAATGGACCATCTTTACGTTACGAAGCCGTATCGTTAACATGGGGGCATGCCGGGCGCACACCGTTCTGATGTGGTCGTCGTGGGCGCCGGACCGACCGGTCTGACTTTCGCGTGTTGTCTTCGGTTGCACGGGGTTTCGGTGCGAGTGCTCGATGCGGCGGCAGGCCCCGCGACGACGTCACGCGCGAACTTCCTGCATGCGAGGGGTTCGGAGGTACTCGACCGCATGGGTGCGTTGGGCACTCTGCCGCAGGAGTCGTTGCGAGCTCTGCGCATCACCAACTACCTCGGTGACCGTCCGTTGGCGACGCTGGAGTTCGGCGACCCCGGTATGCGTACGGCCGCGCCGCCGATGGTGGTGTCCCAGGCCAAGGTCGAGGCCGCGCTGCGCGCCCGGTTGGCCGACCTCGGTGTCGAACCTGAGTGGGGCCGGAAGGTGATCGATGTGCGAGAAGACGCCGACGGTGTGGTGGCCGACCTCGCCGACGGTGCGAGAGTGCGCGGGCAGTGGTTGGTCGGGTGTGACGGCACCACGAGCGTGGTACGGCGACAGACGGGCATCGAGTTCCCCGGGGTCCGACTGTCCGAGCGGTTTCTCCTGGCCGACATCCACCTCGACTGGGCGGTCGACCGCGCCGGGACCACCGGCTGGATCCATCCCGACGGTGTGGTCGGCGCCATGCCGATGCCGAGTACGGACGGCCGCGACGACTTGTGGCGGTTGTTCGTCTACGACCCATCGCTGGACCGGAAGCCCACCGACAGCGAGATCCTGGACCGGATCAGCGAACTCGTGCCGTACCGGACCGGCCGCAGGGTCGAGATCGGTGACGCGGAGTGGCTGTCGATGTTCACGGTCCACCGCCGGCTCGCCGACACATATCGGCGCGGCCGCGTGCTGATCGCCGGGGACGCCGCGCATGTGCACGCTCCCTTCGGTGGGCAGGGAATGCTGACCGGCATCGGTGACGCCGAGAATGTGGGATTCAAGCTCGCGCTGGTGGTCCGCGGATTGGCCGCCGACGACCTGCTCGACACCTACGAGGCCGAGCGCAGGCCGCTGGCGACCCAGGTGCTGCGCGGAACCAGCGCGATCACCCGGGTCAATGTGGCCGGTAACCCCATCGTTCGATTCCTGCGTGATCGCGTGGCCCCGAGAGTCTTCGGGCTGCCCGCCGTGCAACGGTGGACCACCTACACGGCGTCCCAGCTGTGGGTCAGCTACCGCAACGGTCCTCTCGGCGGGCGTGGGAGTAAACCGCGCCCCGGCGATCGGATCGACGACGCGCCCTGTTCCCGACCCGATGGCACTGCGACCCGATTGCACGGTGAGCTCGGCGGGCGGTGGGCGTTGCTGTTGCCGCGTGGTGTGCCGGCCGTCGGCGCGGCGGCCGTCCGCGGGCCGGCCGGCTACCTGGCCGATCACGTTGTGACCCTGCACCACGACCGCGACGATGTGATGCTGGTCCGGCCCGACGCGCACCTCGCGTGGCGCGGAGCGCACGACGATCCGACAGGGCTCGACCGTTGGCTGGCAACGGCTTTGCATCCGGGCGGGACACAGTGACGGCGCCGGTGCGAGGCCGGCCGCGGGACCCCGACGCCGACCGCGCGATCCTGCAGGCCGCGCTGGATCTGTTCATCGAACGCGGCGTCGAGGGGTCCAGCATCGAACAGATCGCGAAACGGGCCGGTGTCGGCAAGCCGACCGTCTACCGGCGCTGGGGGACCAAGGAGGAACTGATCGCCGCCGCGATGGAGACGCTGGTCGCGGAGGAAGTGGGGTGGACATCGCCCGAGGCCATCGAGACGCGGTCGCCGCATGTGCTCGTCGAAGCCGCGATCGACAGCGCCGCCGCCGCGACAGCCGCGCCGTACTACCGGGCGTTGGTCGCGCGGGTGTACGGCTCTGCCGTCAGTCATCCGGAGCTGATGACCGTGTACTGGGACCGCTACATCCTGCCGCGACGCGTGCAGGCAACTCGTCTTCTGGAGCGCGCCCGCGAGCTCGGGACCGTTGCCGCGGACACCGATCTCGACGTGGCCATCGACATGATGGTCGGCGCCATCACCTTCCGCGTCCTACAGCCGAACCCTCCCGACGTCGACGAGATGCGGCGTTATCTGCGTGAGGTGTATCGGCAGACCGGACTGCTGCCCGCAGGGTAGAACTTCCACCGTCGACTCGGTGCGCCGGGGTCATTGGCCCCGCGACTGATATGCGGCCTCGACCGCGTCCTTGATGGGACCCCACCACGATCGGTTGTGGCGGTACCAGTCGATGGTGTCGCGCAGCCCGGCCTCGAAATCGCGGTGGGCGGGCCGCCATCCGAGTTCGTCGCGCAGCGGCGTCGCGTCGATCGCGTACCGCAGGTCGTGGCCCGCGCGGTCGGTGACGTGGTCGAAGTCGTCGGGGGAGCGGTCCATCAGTCGCAGGATCGTGCGCATCACCGTCAGGTTGTCGCATTCGCCGTCGGCGCCGATCAGATACGTGCGCCCGACCGCGCCGTGGGTCAGGATCTTCCAGACCGCGCTGTTGTGGTCCTCGACGTGGATCCAGTCGCGCACGTTGGCGCCGGTGCCGTACAGCTTGGGCCGGCGGCCGGTGAGGATGTTGGTGATCTGGCGCGGGATGAACTTCTCCACGTGCTGGAACGGGCCGTAGTTGTTGGAGCAGTTCGACAGCGTCGCGGTCAGCCGGTAGGACCGCACCCACGCCCGCACCAGCATGTCCGACGCGGCCTTGGTCGACGAGTATGGACTGGAGGGGTTGTACGGCGTCGACTCGGTGAACTTCGCGGGGTCGCCGAGCTCCAGGTCCCCGTACACCTCGTCGGTCGAAACATGGTGCAGCCGAACGGGTCTGGATGCAGCCGCGTGGCGAACCGCCTCCAGGATCGTGAACGTGCCGACGATGTTGGAGCGGACGAACGGTTCGGGGTCGGCCAGCGCGTTGTCGACGTGCGTCTCGGCGGCGAAGTGCACGACGGCATCGGACTCGCCGACCAGCCTGCCGACCAGGTCGGCGTCGGTGATGTCCCCCTGCACCAGCCGGATCTGCGTGTCGACCCCGGCCAGTGATTCCCGGCTGCCCGCATAGGTCAGCGAGTCCAGCACCGTGACCCGGACGTCGGGACGGTCCCGCACCGTCGCGAGCACGAAGTTGGCGCCGATGAAACCCGCCCCGCCGGTGACCAGCAACCGCATGAGCAGTGACCCTATCTAGCGCCCGACCGACGAGCGCGCCACGGTCAGTCCGCGGCCTTGAGATCCAGCGGGCCGGCCAGTTCCTCCAGCGTCGACAGCAACTCGTCGCCGCCGCCGAGCACCTGGATCGCGACGTGGTCGGCGCCGGCGGCCAGGTGCTCGCTCAGCCGTGCCGCGATCTCGTCGGGCGATCCGTAGGCGACGACGGCGTCGATGAAGCGGTCGCTGCCGGGGCGTTCCAGGTCCTCCTCGGTGAAGCCGAGGCGCTTCCAATTGTTCACATAGTTGGACAGCCCCAGATAGAAGTCGACGGTGCCGCGGCCGATCTCGCGGGCCTTCTCGGCGTCGTCGGTCAGCACCACCTTGTGTTCGGGAGCGATCAGCACCGTCGGGCCGAGCAGTTCGCGCGCCTGTCCGGTGTGCACCGGCGTCGTCAGGTACGGGTGTGCGCCGGCGCTGCGCTGCGCTGCGAGCTTGAGCACCTTGGGTCCGAGCGCGGCCACCACCATGCGGCTGGTGGGCACCTTCGCCGCATCCAGCTTGTCGAGATAGTCGACCAGTGCCTGGTAGGGCTTCGTGTACTCCTGTGTGTGCTCGGGGTGTCCGACACCGACACCGAGCAGGAACCTGCCCGGGAACGCCTTCTCGATGCGGTGATAGGACTCGGCGACCTCGTCGGCGTCCGCCGTCCAGATGTTGACGATGCCGGTGGCGACCTGCAGCGTCTCCGTCTTCTCCAGGATCGGCTCGACGAACGCCAGATCCGCCGCGGGCGAGGCGCCCACCCAGACCGTGCCGTACCCGAGCTTCTCGATCTCGACTGCCTGGTCGGGGGTGACCGGCTCGCCGGTCCACACGCCGAAACGGCCGAGCGCGGGCTTCAGCGACGGGCCCTCGGAGTTCGTCATCGTTGCTCCTCTGTGCTTTCGAGTCCCAGCGGGCCGGCCAACTCCGCCAGTGCGGGCACCAGCTTGTCGGAGCCGGTCAGCACCTGCACGGGCACGTGGTCGGCGCCTGCGTCGAGATGTTCTTTCAGACGCGCGGCGATCTGTTCGGCGGTGCCATAGGCGACCACGGCATCCACCAGACGGTCACTACCCGGTTTTGCGACGTCTTCATCACCGAATCCGAGACGTTTCCAACTGTTGAGGTAGTTGGCCAGGTCCAGGTAGATCTCCAGAGCTTTCCGGCCGACCTCGCGGGCCCGGTCGGGGTCGGTCACATGCTCCTCGCGCGAGCGCTCATCGGTCGTCAGCACCACCTTGTGCTCCGGGGCCAGGAACGCCTCCGGGCCGATCAGCTCCCGCGCCCGCGCGGTGTGTTCCGGTGTCGTCAGGTACGGGTGCGCGCCGGCGGCACGGTCCGCCGAGAGCTTCAGCACCTTCGGGCCCAGTGCGGCGACGACGCGCCGCCCGCGCGGGACGCCGTACTCGTCGAGCTTGTCCAGGTATTCGACCAGCGCGTCGATCGGTCGGCGGTACTGCTGGTGCGCCTCTGGATGGCCGACGCCGATGCCGAGCAGGAACCGACCGGGATGGGCCGACTCGATCCGGTGGAAGGACTCGGCGACCGGGCCGGCGTCGGCGGTCCAGATGTTGACGATGCCGGTGGCGACCTGCAGTGTCGTCGTCGCGGCAAGGAGAGGCTCGACCCAGTCGAGCTCGGCGGGCGGCGATCCGCCGACCCACACCGCGCCGTAACCCAGGGCCTCGATTTGCTGTGCCTGCTCCGGGGTGACCCCGCGGCCGAACGATCCGAAGCGGCCCAGATCCGGCGTGACGTCACTCATTGGACGGACCCGTCGGGGCGGGGGCCGCCAGCGGCAGGCAGATGACGAACCGGGTGTCGCCGGGCTGCGACTGCACGGTCAGGTTGCCCTTGTGCTTCTCGACGACGATGCGCCACGCGAGATCCAGGCCCAGGCCGGTGCCCTCACCGAACGGCTTCGTGGTGAAGAACGGCGTGAAGATGCGGTCGATGATGTCGTCGGGAATCCCGGGGCCGTCGTCGCAGATCTCGACGCGGATCAGGTCCTCGTTCTCCCGCATCGTGCGGATCGTCAAGGTGCCCTGACCGTCCATCGCCTGGATCGCGTTGTCGATGATGTTGGTCCACACCTGGTTGAGATCGCCCGGATAGCAGAGCAGTTCGGGAAGCGTCTTGTCCTTGTCCCACACCAGGTTGATCTTGTCCTTGCCAAGCTTGTCGCCGAAGATCGTCTTGACCGTGCTGAAGAGCAGTTCGTGGACGTTGACCTGTTGGTACTCGGCGCGGTCCATCTGGGAGTACTGCTTCGCGCCGGCCAGCAGCGCCGAGATGCGTTTGCTGGCCTCGGCGATCTGGTTCATCAGCAGCTCGTTGTCGATGGTGTACTTCAGCCAGCCGATCGCCCCCGGCAGGGTCGCCGAGCAGTCGACGTCGTCGATCGAGGCCTCGACCCGCTCCAGCCAGTCCACGTCGAGCCCCGCGTCGACGAACGTCGGCGCGTAGTCCCATGCCGCCGAGATGCCGTGTGCTTCGAGCCAGTCGCCGATCTGGTCCTCCCGGTCGGAGGTCTCGATCGCGGTGAGCTCCTGGGCCTTCGATTTGGCGACCTGCTCGGCGACCTCGTCCTGGATGCTGACCAGGACCCGCAGTGCCTCCGGGGTGAACTTGCCGTCGGCCAGCATGGCGAGCTTGTGGCGCATCTTGCCGACGCCCTCGCGCAGGTCGGCCACCGCGCGTGCGGTCGCCCCGGCCGGATTGTTGAGCTGGTGGGTCAGGCCCGCCGACAGCTGGCCGAGGGCGAGCAGCTTCTCCCGGGTGTCGATGATCTGGCGCTGCCGCATGCCGCCGACCATGTGGCCTTCCAGCAGATGCACGGCCATCGGGAACTCGCGCTGCATGAACGTCGCGAAGGCCGCCGCGTCGAGCACGAAGAACCGCGAGGGTCGGGTCACCCGCACCGAGGCCTGATAGGTCTTGTCCTCACCCGGCACGTAGGCCGACCACGCCCCGCAGTAGACGCCGCGCTGCGACGTGCGGTTGGTTTCGAGGTCGACGCCCCCGGAGCGCTTGGACATCACCAGTTCGCCGTCGATCATCACGTAGAAGCAGGTCGCCGGATCGCCCTCGGTGCAGATGGGGCCCGGTTCGAACGTCGCGATGTGGCCGTGGGCGCACAGGTCCTGCAGTTGGTCGTCGGTCAGCTTCTCGAACAGGAACAGGCTCCGCAGTTCGTCGGGCAGACACTTCTCACCCATGGGTGGGTCCTTCCTGTAGCGAGGTAGACAAACGCGTACCGCCGTGGATTGATTCCGCCACCTGCCCGGACATGGGGTCGCCGGTGCTCATGTCTCGGCGAGATACCGGTGCACGAGCATCACCGCCATCGATCCCTCACCGACGGCCGCGGCCACCCGCTTGGCCGAGTCTGCCCGGACGTCGCCGGCGACGAACACCCCGGGGACGCTGGATTCCAGATGGTGCGGCGGCCGGTCCAGTGTCCAGCCGCTGACGTCGCGCAGATCGGGCCCGGCCGGGATGAACCCGTGGTCGTCGCGCACCACGACGCCGTCGAGCCATTCGGTGCGGGGCTCCGCGCCGATGAAGATGAACATCCGCCCGCACGTCACCTCGTCGCGCTGTCCGGTCTGCGTGTTCTCCAGACAGATCCCTTCGAGGTGGCCGTCGCCCTTGACCGCGTGCACCACGGTGTGCGGCAGTTCCCTGATGTTGTCCTGTGCCCTGATCTGCTGGATCAGGTAGTGCGACATCGAGTCCTCGAGGGTGCGCCTGCTGACGATCGTCACCGTCTTCGCGGTGCGGGCCAGGTGCATCGCGGCCTGGCCGGCGGAGTTGGCGCCGCCGATCACGTACACCTCGTCGTCGTCGCAGTCGGCCGCCACCGACGCGGTCGCTCCGTAGTACACCCCGGCGCCGGTCAGATCCGCGCAGCCGTCCGCCGGAAGTTGCCGGTACTCGACGCCCATCGCGAGGATCACCGCGCGGGTGCCGATGGTGCGGCCGTCGGACAGGTGCACGGTGCGCGCGTTGCCGTCGACCTCCAGGCGGGTGACCTCGGCGGCGGTGATCAGCTCGGCCTCGAACTTCTCGGCCTGCCTGCGGGCGCGTTCGGCGAGTTGGGCGCCCGAGAGGCCGTCGGGGAAACCGAGGTAGTTCTCGATGCGGGAGCTCTGCCCGGCCTGCCCGCCGGTCGCGGTGCGCTCGATCAGCACGGTCCTGAGGCCTTCGGAGGCGCCGTAGACGGCCGCGGCCAGGCCCGCGGGACCCCCGCCGATGACCACCAGGTCGTAGAAGTCGCCCGACGGGGTCGTGGTCAGCCCCAGCGTCGAGCCCAGCTCCGCGTCGGTCGGGTCGACCAGCGTCTCGCCCTGCTCGGTGATGATCACCGGCAACGTCATCCCGTCCTGGCCCGCCGCCTCCAGCAGCGCGGCGCCCTTCGGCTCGTCGGAACGGAACCAGGTGTAGTACAACCGGTTTCGCGCCAGGAACTCGCGCACCTCCGAAGACCTCGCGTTCCACGGGTGACCGATGATCTTGGTGTGCGGGATCGCGCGGTCGCCGGTGGAGCGCCACGCGTCGAGCAGCGCGTCGATCACCGGGTAGAGCTTCTCCTGCGGCGGGTCCCACGGCTTGAGCAGATAGTGGTCCAGATCGACGACGTTGATGGCGTCGATCGCGGCGTGGGTGTCGGCGTACGCGGTGAGCAGCACGCGCCGGGCGAGCGGGAAGATGTCCATCGCGGCTTCGAGGAACTCGATGCCACTCATCTGCGGCATCCGGTAGTCGGCGACGAACACCGCCACCGTCTCACCGCGCAGCTTCAGTTCGTTCAGCGTCTCCAGCGCATCGGGGCCCGACTCCGCGCGCATGATCCGGTACTTCTCGCCGTAGTGCCTGCGGAGATCCCGGGCCACGGCGCGCGACACCGCAGGGTCGTCGTCGACGGTGAGGATCACGGGTTTTCGGGGCTGGTGCTCAGGTCCAGTCATCGCACCAAGTATGCGCCTGCTGTCCAGGGAATTCGTGGGCAGACGAAGAAGGGCATTAGGTCCCTACCGGCACGATCCGGGGCGGTCCTAGCCTCGACGGTGTTGATGGCTGCGTGGGCCCGACAGCAAGGGGGAGTGCGAATGCCGGCGAACGTGATGGTCGGATACGACGGTTCACCGGCGGCCTGCGCGGCCATCAACGCCGGCGCCGCGCTGTTCCCCAACGCGCACGCATGGATCGCCCACATCTGGCAGCCCCCCTTCGCCGGCAAGCGCCTGCGCCGCAGGCTGCGGGCCGCCGCGCGCACCGCCGACGAACTCGCCGAGCTGATCGAGCGCGAGGGCGCCCGGGAGGCGGACACCATCGCGTCCGCCGGGGTGGCCCTGGCCAAGGCCGCCGAGTGGGATGCCGAACCGGTGGTGAAACGCACGTACGGTTCCGACGGAATGCGGCTCTCGCAGTTGGCCGAACAGATGCACAGTGACGTCCTCGTGCTCGGGGACCGCGGCCTCGACGCCACCGACGCCGTCATTGGCAGCGTCGCCGACATGGCGGTGCACTACTCGACGGTCCCTGTGCTGGTGGTCCCGAATCCGTTGCTGGCCGAGGAGTTCGCCGCGCTGGCCCGCGGTCCGATCGTGGTGGCCTTCGACGGGTCGCCGGGCGCCGACGCGGCAGCCGAGAAGGCCCGCACCCTGTTCCCGGACCGGGAAGTGGTGCTCGCCGGGGTCCGCGACGAGGACGACGACCCCGCCGCCCGGCAGTGGCCCGACGATGTGGAAGTGCTCTCGACAAGCGAACCGAACTGGCTCGGACGCCCGCGCGACCGGGCGACCGCCGACGCGCTGATCGACTTCGCCGACCGTAGGGACGCCGCCGTGCTGGTGGTCGGTTCGCGCGGCCGCTCGGCGGTGCGTGAGGTGCTGCTCGGCAGCGTCGCCGTCGCGGCGGTCAACCGGTCACACCGGCCGGTCATGGTCGTGCATTCCTGATCAGATCGCGGCTGCTTCTCTCGGCGATATGGTGGCAGCGCGGTCGCTGGGCACGCTGCCTGATGCCCCGCAACATCTTCTGCTCCATGACGAAGTGGACGGTAGGATTGCCCACGGCGACCGGCGATTCTGCGGCACGACAACGTTGTTCATGTCTCCTCCTCGATTCTCGACAATCGGTGCTGCTCCTCGCATCCGACCACCGGCCACGCCCGGCGACTAGGGACTGAAGTCCTCCAGATCAGAGTCGTTCGTCCGGCGAGCACGGTGCAGCGGCCCTTACCGTGACGGATATGAGGACCACCGGCCCTAGTGCGTCCCCGCGGTCTGCGCGAAGGTGACGGCATGACCAAGCGGATGATCCGGGCTGCTGTGGCGGCAGCGGCGTTGTACGGCGCACGGCGCTACTTTCGTGACTGGGGCACCACCAAAGGAGAATCGTCGAGCGTGCTCGCCGGTGACGAGTTGCTGGGGCCCCCGGTCCTGCAGGCCACCGAGGGCGTCTCGATCGACGCGCCCGTCGACGCGGTGTGGCCGTGGGTGGTACAGATCGGCCAGGATCGCGGTGGCCTCTACAGCTTCGAAACCCTGGAGAACGCCGCAGGTTTGGACTACCACAATGCCGACTTGATCCACCCCGAGTGGCAGCACCTGGCTGTCGGGGACTCCGTACGGCTGGTGCCCCGAAAATGGTTCGGGCTGGCCGACGGGGTGGAGATGACGGTCGCGCGGATGACCGCGCCGCAGTCGATCGTGTTGCGAGCGGCGCCGCCGGGGTTGCCGTGGGAGATGGTGTGGTCGTTCCATCTGATCCCGCGCGGGGACGACCAATGCCGGCTGCTGATCAGATCCCGCCTGGCACTTCGGCATCCGGGAGAGGTCGTCGCGGCCGAACTGGTCGGGCCCGCGCGCGCGTTCGTCACGCGGGGCATCCTGCTCGGCATCAAGCGGCGCGCCGAAAAGGCTGTGAAGATGCCCCCTGTCCAGGGCTTTACGCCCGCCCACACGGCGGAGGACCTTCGGCCCTAACGCCGCGCTATGGGAGGGCGTACCAACAGATTATGAGCAACGGAGCAGAAGCGCCCCCGACTGTCGACGTCGACGTGACCACACACGGAGATTTTCCGGGTATCGCCGAATACGCACAGTCCAAGATCGGCGGGCTGACCCGCCTCGCCCGGCGGCCGGTCTCCTACGCGCGCGTCCGGTTGACCCGTCGGCACGACCCGGCCGTGGAGCGGCCGGTGATCGCCCAGGCGAACCTCGACGTCGGGGGCCGACCCGTACGTGCCCAGGTGGAGGCGGCGACCGCGCAGGAGGCCATCGACACGCTGGAATCGCGTCTGCGTCGCCGGCTGGAACACCTCCACGACCGCTGGGATACGCCGCGAGGCCCGGGTGCGGCGCCGCCGTGGCGGCACGACGACAAGGCCGAACGGGAAATCCGGTCGTTCGGAGGAACTCCGCGTGAGCCCAGGATCATTCGCCGCAAGTCCTACTCCATGGCGCCGTGCACGGTCGACGACGCGGTCGCGGAGATGGAACTGCTCGATTACGACTTCCATCTCTTCGCCGAGAAGGGTTCGGGGACAGCCGCTGTCGTCTACCGGTCAGAGCCGACGGGCTATCGGATCGCGCTCGTGGCGCCGTCCCTGGCCGGCGAGGTGGCGCCGTTCCAGGGACTCGTCACGATCAGCCCGCACGCGGTGCCGTGCCTGCGCGAGCAGGACGCGCTCGAACGACTGAGGCTTCTGGGCCTTCCGTTCCTGTTCTACGTCGATGCCGCACAAGGCCGGGCCAGCGTGCTGTACCGGCGCTTCGACGGCGACTTCGGGGTCCTCACCCCGGCCCCCATCACGAGTGAGAGGTGATCCGATGACCCTTCCCACGAACCGGCCCTACGGCGTGATCGCCGCAGTCGACGGCTCACCGAGCTCGCTGGCAGCAGCACAGTGGGCAGCACGTGAAGCCTCTCTGCGGGATGTGCCCGTCACGCTGGTGCATGTCAAGCCGACCGACGAGATCGGCCCGTGGTTGGACATGCCGGTGGTACCCGAGTACACCGCGGCGATCGATCGCCGCTGCGCCGAAATCGTCGCCGAAGCGGTCAAAGTCGTCTCCGCGGCCCTCCAGGACCGGCGTCAGGTTCCCGTCAAGGAGGTGACACTGTCCGGCCGGGTGAAGCCGATGCTCGTCGAGGCGTCCGGCGAGGCCGATCTGCTGGTGGTCGGGTGCCGCGGTCTCAGCGGACTGGGGCGCCTCCTGCTGGGATCCACCACTGCGGCAATGCTTCACCACGCGCGGTGCCCGGTCGCGGTGATCCACGACGAGGAAGTGGAGGAGGCCGCATCGTCGGATCCGGTTGTGGTCGGCGTCGATGCGTCGCCGGCCTCGGAGCCGGCGGTGGCGCTGGCTTTCGACGAGGCGTCGCGGCGCGGTGTCGGGCTGGTCGCCGTCCACACATGGATGAACAGCGCCGACTTCTACGTGGACGTGTCGGTTATCGACGTGGCGGCCCAGGCCGAGGAGGAACTGGCCCAGCGGCTGGCGGGCTGGGGCGAGCAGTACCCCGACGTCGAAGTCCGCCGAGTGGTGGCGCAGGACAATCCGACGCATCGGTTGATCGACGAATCCCGGCGCGCGCAACTGCTGGTCGTGGGCAGCCACGGCCGCGGCGGATTCACCGGGATGCTGCTCGGCTCGGTCAGCAGCGCGGTGGCGCAGGCGGCACGCCTACCCGTCATCGTGGTCCGCGGAGCGGGCTGAGGTCGGACGGACGCGATCTGGAGAACTGTGATGCAGACCTTCACGCTCGGTTTCGGGGTGTGGCTACGCCGGCTGGCGTCCCGTAGTCCGCTCGTCCGGTCGACCGACCGCGTCGAGGCGGCGGTGATGACGCTGATCGTCGTCGCGGGTGTGTGTGCCGTCCCGATCGCCGGGGCGGTCGGGACGGCGGAGTACGACCGGCTGACGAATTCCCTTGCCGCCGAACGCCTCACCCACAGGGAAGTCGATGCGACCGTCGTCCGGGACAGCCGGACGGTATCGGAGCCCTACGAGACGACGTATCTCACCGAGATCGGCTGGAATGTCGGCGGCGTCGCACGCACCGCCGAGATTGCAACCTCGCGCAAGAGTGCGGGCGACCGGCTGACGATCTGGGTCGACGACTCGGGAGATCTGGTGCGCAAGGGGCTGACCGACGGGGACGCCGCCACCCAGGCCGTCGTCGGGGCGCTCGGCGTGTGGTTCGCGGTGACGGGGCTCGGGGTGGCGACGTGGATGCTGCTGCGGCTGAGGCTCGACCACCTGCGGTCGCAGAACTGGGATCGGGAGCTCGACGACCTCGCGGACAACGGTGGCCGCAGCAACAACACGACCTAGACACCCGAACACCTGAGAGGGGCGATTATGAAGGCGATGGTCTACACGGGTCCGGGGCAGCGGTCCTGGCAGACGGTGCCGGATCCTGTCCTCGTGGACGCCACGGACGCGATCGTCCGCGTCGACACGGTGACGATCTGCGGTACCGATCTGCACATCCTCAAAGGTGATGTGCCGGAGGTGGAGTCGGGACGCATCCTCGGCCACGAAGCCGTGGGGACGGTGACCGCGATCGGATCCGCGGTACAGACCCTTTCGGTCGGTGACCGGGTGCTGGTGTCCTGTATCAGTTCGTGTGGTGCATGCCGGTACTGCAGGCAGGGTCACTACGGCCAGTGCCTCGGCGGCGGTGGATGGATCCTGGGACACCTCATCGACGGAACGCAGGCGGAGTATGTCCGGGTCCCGTTCGCGGACAACTCGACCCATAAGGTGCCGGCCGGCGTCAGCGGCGAGCAGATGATCGTCCTGGCCGACATCCTTCCGACGTCCTACGAAGTCGGCGTCCTCGCGGGCAGAGTCGGACCCGGAGACGTGGTGGCCATCGTCGGCGCCGGCCCGATCGGTCTGGCGGCCGTTCTCACCGCGAAGTTGTACAGCCCGAGCCATATCGTCGTGATCGACGTCGCCGACACGCGGTTGGAGGCCGCGAAGAAGCTGGGCGCCGACGTGACCGTGAACTCCCGCTCGCGACGGCCTCGCGACGTGATCGACGAACTCACCGGCGGTCTCGGCGCCGACGTCGTGATGGAGGCGGTGGGTCTTCCCGAGACCTTCGAGGAGTCGGTCGATCTGGTGCGGCCCTGCGGGCACGTCGCGAACATCGGTGTGCACGGCGCGCCCGCGACATTGCATCTGGAGCGGATCTGGATCAAGAACCTGACGATAACCACCGGGCTGGTGGACACCCACTCCACGCCGACCCTGATCTCGCTGGTCGCCAACGGCCGGCTCGACGCCGCCACCATGATCACCCACCGGTACCCGATGGACGAATTCGACACGGCCTACCAGGTTTTCGGCGATGCTGCGAACTCAGGAGCGTTGAAGGTCGTGCTGACGGCGACGTCGTGATGTCGGCGCTGCCGCTGCGCCACAAGCCGGTCGTCGTGGGTGTGGACGGATCCCGGGCGGCCGTCAACGCCGTCCGCTGGGCTGCGGCCGAGGCGCTCGCCCGGGAGGTGTGCCTGCGCCTCGTGCACGCCGTGGCGTCGCCGGCACCGGACGACGCGGTACTGGACAGGGCGAAGATCGCCGCCCTGGCTTCGCACGACTCACTCGAGGTGGAGGTGGTCTCGACAGTCGGTGAGCCCGGCCCCGTCCTGGTGCGGGAGTCCCGGGACGCGTCGATGATCTGTGTCGGGTCCCGACCGGTCGCGAGCGCCGACGCACCGACGATCGGACCGACCGCGCGAGCGCTGGCCGCGGGCGCGGACTGCCCGGTGGCCGTCATCAGGACCGGACGGGACGGTCTACCGCAGACCGCCGGAGCGATCGCCGTGGTTCTCTCCGATGACGACGACACCGACGCCACCGTCCATCTGGCGATGCACGAGGGCAGGCTACGGCATGCGACCGTACGTCAGATCGACAGACGCACCGACAGCTGGGTGCGTCGCTACCCCGACGTCCACGTCGAACTCGTGGCCGCGGGTACCGGTCGGCAGTATGCTCGAAATGACCTCGCCCCCAATGGGATCGGACTGGCGGTGGTGGGTCGCCGCGATGCGGTCGAACTGGCCGAGGTGGGCAGGAACAACTCCCATCCGATCCTCGGCTATCCGGATTGCTCGCTGCTGCTGGTCCGGTCGTGACGACGTCCCGGCGGGGCGTCGCAGATCAGGATGTCGAACTCGCAATCGACGCACGGAGCGAGCAACTCGGCCACATCGTCGGCGCGTTCGTGTGAGAGAACTGCCAGCCGGATCCCTTTCCGATGTCGGGCAAGATAGTTCAGGATGCTGCCCGGCGCCGCGGTGACGTGCGCATCCAGATCAGGGTGCTGTCGGCGCCTCGGCGCCAGCCAACGCTCCCACCGCGCCTTGACCAGCCGATTCTTCCTCGCCACCGCATGGTCGTCGTACATGTCCGGGTAACGGGAGGGCCAGGCCGCGACGATGCGCAGCGGAGCGCCCCGCAACAACGCCTCGTCGACGGCACGCGTTGACGTCGCGTCGTCCGACGGTGATGCACCGGCTTCCGCCACCACCCAGCGCGCACCGGGCGAGTGGTTGGCCGCAGGGTGGATGATCGCCACCGGACAGCGTGCCGAGGACGCGATCTCGGCGGCGGTGGATCTGCGCGCGCGGTGCCGCCCGGAGGCGCCGTCGGTGAAACCGAGGCAGAGCATGGCCGCATCATGCGACGCTGCACTCAGCGCGGGTGCTGTGGCCCCGCAGATGATCTGGGATTCGATCCGCACGGGCGCCCCCAGCGCCTCGACGGCGGTGACCGCGTTGTGCACGATGCGCCCTGCGCGGGCAAGGTCCTGCGCGTCGACCCGCCCGTCCCCCGTCGCGGTGACGGCGTGCACGAGGCGCAGCGGGAGGTCTCTGCTCGCAGCCTCCTTCACGGCCCACGCCGCGGCCGCGGCGCCGGTCGCCGATCCGTCGACCCCGACGAGCACCGCAGACGACCTGACCATGCCCTCAGTCCTCGAACCGAAGGATGTCGGAGGGCGGACGGCGCGGTGTCGGCGGTCCGGTTGCTCGGGAAGAGGGCGCAGTACCCACCCGGACCAGCAGTTGGGGTGAGTCCGGCGATCCGGTCAGCGCCGCCAGGGTCTTCCGGCTCTCGGGAACCTCGATGAGGTGGGACAGGGTGCACGTCGAGAGCCCTGCCAAGGTGGCGTCGAGCAGGAACGACGACAGCATCTCCCCACACGCCAGGAACACGGCGCGGCTGTCGTCCCCGGTCGACAGCACGACCACTCTGGCATGGTCCTCGGCGATCTCACCGCGCCGGTCGCCGTGACCGGCGGCCGGGAAGTCACGGGCGATGCCGACATGGGCGCTCTCGATCGGAGACAACAGTGCAGCAGACGGAATCCCCTCGGCGACCGCGACATCGGCGGTCCAGCCGATGAGTTCGGCGTGATAGTCGGAGTCGTAACGGCGGATCGTCCTGGTCAGTTCTGAGGCCTCGACGAGGGCGGCCCGCGACGCATCGGGGAGGACGTGAAGGGACACCCCCTGAGACGCCGAGAACGGGGTGAGCCCCCGCAGGAACCCGTCCCAGTGGGCCGGTTCGGCGAACGGCAGCCGGTCGGTGTGCCTGCGCGACACGGCGTCGGCGCGTCGGCGGTGTGCGTCGGTGACGAAGTCCAGTCTGCTGAAGCCGACCGTCGCCAGGTGGTCGAGGTTGTTCGGATTCGGGAACCGCTCGGTGTGCGATCGCCACCCGGCCGCCGCCATGGCCACCCGGAAGTGGTCGAGGACGGCCCCGCAGCTGATCACCAGCTCCCGTCCGGTCGGGTCGGTGTGCCGCGGCGCCGCGGCGTCGTCGAGAAACAGCATCACCGCGGTGGCATCGGCGACCCATCGCCACGGCTGACTGTTGTGCAGGGACGGCGCACGGGAAGCCAGCGCCACGGCGTCGGTGATGACCTCGATGTCCACGGCCGTGTCGTGCATCTGAAAACCTCCGTCCGGCCCCTCTACTGTCGCCCGGCCCCGTCGAACGGTCCAGGGCCAATGGTCCTCTGCTCCGTGGATCACCGATCGGGGTCTGTCTGGACCAGCGTGAAGTAGTTCTCCTCCTCCTGGACGAAGTGCAGCCGCAGCAGCGCGTGCAGACCGTAGAGGCAGGCCAGCAGGTCGTCGACCTGGTAGGGCTGGATGCCGCCGGAAGATTCGGCCAGGTGTCGAGCACCGCGACCGCGTCGACGACCCTGCCGTCCACCGGGACCACGTCTCCCGGCGCGATGACCAGGACGTCGTCCACGGCGACCTCGGCGATGGGCACCGTCTGGACCTCGGTGCCGGTACGCCGCCGGGCGAAGCGCGGGGCGCGTTCCAGCAGTGCGGTGAGGTCACGCGACGCGCGTCGCGAGGCCGCGGCGTCGAGAGCGCGGCCGCCCGCGAGCATCACCGCGATCAGGGCGCCCGCGAGGTATTCGCCGACCAGCAGGGTGCCGCCCAGTGACAGCACCGCGATCAGGTCCACCCCGAGGCGTCCGCTGCGCAGCGCGAGGATCACCCATGCCACGGCGGGCACGATCGCGACGGCCGTTCCGGCGGCCCAGCACATGTCGGCGATCCGGTCGGCCCCCGACAACCAGGCCACCGCGCCGGCGCCCAGCGCCCCGACCGTGAGGATCGTCAGCGCGGGTTCGAGGAGCGGGCGCCACCGGGTGTGACCGGAGCCGGCCACGTCAGCCGCGCACGACGGCGACCGGTGCGAGCGCCGATTCGGCGACGGTGGTGCTGACCGAGCCCAGGAGCAGACCCGCGATGCCGCCGCGACCGCGGCTGCCGACGACGACCAGCTGAGAGTGCCTGGACTCGTCGATCAGCCAGCGGGCCGGTGTGTCGCACACGATCCGGCGCCGGATGTGGACGTCGGGGTAGCGCTCCTGCCAGCCGGCGAGCCGCTCGGCCAGGATCTCGTGGCCCTCCTGCTCGTACTGGTGCCAGTCCATGCCGAGGATCGGGAAGACCGCGACGTCGCTCCACGCGTGCAGGGCCACCAGATCGGCGCCGCGACGGGAAGCCTCGTCGAAGGCGAACGCCGTCGCGTTCTCCGACGCGGGCGAGCCGTCGATGCCCAGCAGCACCGGCAGCGCACCGGCATCTCTGGGCACCACGCCCTCTTTGGCGATCACGGTCGGACAGTGCGCATGGTGCAGCAGTGCCCGGCTGACCGATCCCAGCACGGCACCACCGACGGGGCCCAGTCCCCGGCTGCCGAGCACCAGAAGGTCGGCGTGCTTGGAGGCCTCGGTGAACTCGGGCACGATGCCGTCGTGGCGCAGTTCGACGTTCACCGTCGGGGCGGTGGAGTCGGACACGGCGGCCGCGAGGGTCTCCTGGGACTGCTTGAGCACGCGCTGGGCGTTGTCCTCCTGCCATTCGTAGAAGTTCGCGACGACCGTGTCGATCGGCCAGGTCACCACGATCGGCGTGACGACGTGCATCAGCGTCACCGGACGGCGCCGCAGGACCGCCTCCTGTGCTGCCCACCGCACCGCGGCATGCGACTCGGGAGAGCCGTCGACGCCGACGAGGATCCCGAGGTCGGGGGAAGAGTCGGACATGCTGTCTCCTTGTGTTCGAAGGGATCAGGACCGGACGACCAGCGCCGAGGACGCGCCGTGCCGGAGCGCGGAACGGCCGTGGCCGACGATCTGGGCGACCTCGTCGGCCTCGTCGTCCCCGAGCACCGCGAGGAGCACCGGCTCGTCGTGCTTCTTCAGAAAGTGTGCGACGTCGGCCCGGTTCGCGGTCGGGTACACGTGCACCTGCGGATAGCGTTCGTGCCACGGCCGGATGCGTTGTTCGAGCACCTCCGCCGACGCCGCGGTCCGGCCGTCACCGAGAACCAGCACGGGAGCGTGGCGCAACGCCGCCTCCTGCAGGGCGTGCTCGACGACGGCGTCGTTGTGCGGCCGGTCGTTGACCGCCACGATGATCCAGTTGGGCGTGTCCACGCCGACCCTCGACTCGGGCCGGATCACCGCGACGGGACAGCGGGCCGCCGCGGCCACATCGGCCGCGGTGGAGCCGAGAATCGAACGGGCATAACGGCCGATGCCGACCGAACCGACACACACCATCTGCGCGTGCTCGGACAACGCGACCAGCGCCTGGGTGGCCGGCCCGTCCACGATCTCGGTTTCGACGTCGACGGACTCACCTGTCGATTGCACGAGAACCTGTGCCTCACGCAGACTTTGACGGCCATGCCGGACATCCTCGGCGTACTCGGCGGCGCTGCGGTCCGACGGTTTGGTCACGTAGACCAGCCGCAGCGTGGTCCCGCGTGCGGCGGCTTCGTCCACGGCCCACAACGCGGCACCCAGCGCCGCGGCGGATCCGTCGATGCCGGCGACCACCGGCATGTCGCTGTTCGCGGTTGTCATCGCGTTCTCCGTTCTGCCGGTGCCTCACTCACGCTAGGGAACCCCGGTGAGGGGGCCTAGGGTCATTGGTCCTCCGGTCAGGACCGGGCGGCGGCGAGCATGATGCGCCGCTCCGCCGCGGCGATCACCCTGCGGGTGGCGTCGACGGCGTCGGGGTTCACCGACACCGAGGTGATGCCGAGCCGCACCAGGTGTTCGGCGAAGGCCGGGTTGGTCGACGGCGCCTGGCCGCACAACGAGGAGGTGATGCCGAACTTGTTGGCGGTCTCGATGATCCGCCGGATGGCGTGCAGCACCGCCGGATCGGATTCGTCGAACAGCTCGGCGCACACGTCGGAGTCGCGGTCGACACCGAGCACCAGCTGGGTCAAGTCGTTGCTGCCGATGGACACCCCGTCGATGCCCATGCCGATGTACTCGGGCAGCCAGTGCACCACCGAGGGCACCTCGGCCATGACCCACCGGTGCAGACCCCGTTGGCGTCCCAGCGGACTCGCGTCGACCAGCGACAGGCACTCCTCGAGTTCCCAGCGGGTACGCACGAACGGGATCATCAACGCGACGTTCGGGGAGCGCTCGCGCACCCGGGCCAGCGCCTCCAGCTCGAGGGCGAACAGGTCGGGCTCTTTGATATAGCGGTAGCACCCGCGGAAGCCGATCATCGGATTGTGTTCCACCGGCTCGTATTCGGCACCGCCGGTCAGGCCGCGGAACTCGTTGCTGCGGAAGTCGGTGGCCCGGTACACCACAGGGCGGGGCGAGAACGCCGCGGCGATCCTGCCGACCGAATCCACCATCTTCTCGACCAGCATGTTCTGCTCGCCGCGCGCGATCAGATCACGGGGGTGGCGGCCGCCGAGCGCCTCGGTCAGCATGAACTCCGCGCGCAGCAGTCCCACGCCGTCAACCGGTTGGGCCGCAACGGTTTCCGCGCTCTCCGGCATGGCGAGATTCACATAGACCCGGGTTCCGGTGACCTCCGCGGTCACCGGTGCCGGGGCGCTGCGCGGCGAGACCGTCATCTGCGGGGCCGGCTCGGTGACTCCCGACGCCACCTCGCCGCGGGCGCCGTCGACGGTGACGGTGGTCCCGTCGTGCAGGTCCCGGGTCCCCGTGCGGGTACCGACGATGCACGGGACGCCGAGTTCGCGGGCGACGATCGCGGCGTGGCAGGTCATGCCCCCGGTATCGGTGACCAGCGCGGCGGCCCGCCGGATCGTCGGCAGCCAGTCGGGATTGGTCATCTGCGCGACGAGGATCTCGCCCTCCTGCAGGCGGTGCCCCTCGTCGGGTGTCTGCAGCACCCGTACCTTGCCCGATGCGATGCCCGGCGCCGCGGCGAGCCCGCGGGCCAGCACGACGTGTTCGGTCCGCGCCGGCGGAGTGGTGTGTCCGAGGGTGGTGATCGGCCGGGCCTGGACGAGGTAGGCGGCGCCGTCGGCGATGGCCCACTCGGTGTCCTGCGGGCAGCCGTTGTGGCGTTCGGTGGCGATCGCGAGCTCGGCGACGGAATGCAGTTCCTCGTCGGTCAGCACCCGGGACGCCGCGGTGGCGTCGTCGAGTTGCACGACCGTGTCGCTGCCGTCCTCGCCGCGCACGATCTTGAAGGTCTTGTTGCCCAGCCGGACGTCGATCGGTTCCATGGTCTCCTTGGACACCACGTAGGTGTCGGGTTCCACCGAGCCCGACACGACCACCTCGCCGAGACCGAACGCCGCCTCGATCACCACCCGGTCGCGGGCCCCGGTGCTCGGGTCGGCGGTGAAGGCCACCCCGGACTTCTCGGAGTCGATCATCTTCTGCACCACGACGGCCATCGCCGGCGTGCCGAGGAAGCCCCGGCTGGCCCGGTAGGTGATGACGCGCGGACTGAACAGCGACATCCAGCACCGTGTCACGGCGGTCACCAGGCCGTCGTCGCCGGTGATGTTGGTCAGGGTGGCGTTCATGCCCGCGAACGACGCGTCGGCACCGTCCTCGCCGGTGGCCGAGGACCGCACGGCGACGACAGCGCCGGGCCCCATCGCGTGGTAGGCCGCCAGCATGTCCGCGGCGGTGGCATCGTCGACGCCGGCCTTGCGCACCAGACCCTGCATGCGTTCACAGAGCTCGCCGAGTCGTGCGGTGTCGGCGACGTCGTCGAGCGCCTCCCGGTGCAAGCTCGCCAGCTCCGCGTCGACCCCCCCGGCGCGCATGGAGTCCCGGTAGCAGTCACGGAGCAGGACGAAACCGGGCGGTACCGGCAGCTTCGCAGCGACGAGTTCGCCCATGTTGGCGCCCTTGCCGCCGGCCTCCTCGGCGTCACCGATGGACAGGGCCGAGATGTCGCAGACGTGGGTGTTCCGGGTTCCTGATTCCATGGGGTCAAGCGTGCACCTCCGCAGGGGCCCGGCGGAACGTTCTGACGTCGCTTCTGGTCGGCCGAAGGTCCCGACTTCGAAAGGGCTTAAGTCCCTTGGCGGGCGGCGACACCCGGAAAAGGACTTCGTCCCCTTCCGGTATGGGTGCCGGGCCGCTGCCATGGAGGGATGGGAATGCCGGTGTTCATCGATCCGCGCCACCACGACGCGGTGATCTTCGAGGTCGACGATCCGGTGGCCGACGAAGTGGCGCTGTCCGCCTCGCAGGGGGATCTGGCGCGTCGGCTCACCGCAGCCGGAATCGGCGTCGGCTGTGCCGAGTCGGCGATGCTTCGGGAGACCGCACGACGTCTCGGGGTGCACCCGGGGCGCTGCGTCGTCGTCGCAGGGGGAGAAGCGGGGGTCAGGACCGCGCGCGCGGGTGGGTTCGCGCTGATCGTCGGCATCGACCGGGCGGAGCGCGCCGAGGATCTCCGGAGCTGTGGCGCCGACGTGGTGGTGCCCGATCTCGTCGCGGTGACGGTCCGTGACGGTTACCGACGGATGTCGGAGCTCGCCGATGCGCTGCAGTCCTACGGCGAGATCGTGCCGCTGGCCGAGACACGTACCCCCGTCGTACTGCTGGACTTCGACGGGACACTGTCCGACATCGTGGGCGATCCCGACACGGCCGCCCTGGTGCCCGGGGCGCGGTCGGTCCTCGACGCGTTGGCGGCGCGCTGCCCCGTCGCCGTGGTCAGCGGACGTGCGCTGGCCGACATCCGGGATCGCATCGGCGTCCCCGGTATCTGGTACGCCGGCAGCCACGGCTTCGAACTCTGTTCGCCCGACGGCGGGATCCAGGAGAACGAGGCGGGCCTGGAAATAGTGCGCGTACTCGCCGGCGCGCTGGCCGAGGTGCGTGAGCGGGTCGGCGCAGTAGATGGTGTGCTGATCGAGGACAAGCGGTTCTCGATCGCGGTGCACTATCGCAACGTCGCCGCGGAATCCGTCGACGAGGTCGTCACCGCGGTCCGGAACATCGCACAGTGCAACGGATTACGGGCTGATGGTGGGCGCAGGGTGGTCGAGCTGAAACCGGACACCGGTTGGCACAAGGGCCGGGCGGTCGAATGGATCCTCGACCGCATCGACGGCGACGAGCTTCTGCTACCCGTGTACATCGGGGACGACCTCACCGACGAGGACGGCTTCGACGCCGTGCGGCTGCGCGGGATCGGAGTCGCGGTGCGCAGCGCCGAATCGGGAGATCGCCGATCGGCCGCCCGGTTCGCCCTCGACAGTCCGGCGGCCGTCTGCGCCTTCCTTGCCCGGTTGTCGGACCAGCTCGCCGTCGAGCAGGACCTCACCAACGATCCGTGGACGCTGACGTTCGGCGGTTATCTGCCCGAAGACGAAAGGCTGCGGGAGGCGCTGTGCACGCTGGGTAACGGCTATCTCGCGACCCGGGGCGCCGCTCCCGAGTGCGACGCGAGCCGCCTGCACTACCCGGCGACGTATGTGGCCGGCATCTACAACCGGCTCTTCGACGAGATCGCCGGGACGACCGTCGACAACGAGAGCCTGGTGAATCTGCCCAACTGGCTACCGGTGACCTTCCGCGTCGACGGCGGGGCGTGGTTCGACATCGATGCGGTGGAATTCACGTCCTACGTCACCACGCTGGACCTGCGCCGGGCTACGCTGACGCGCGAGTTCGTGATGCGGGATCAGGCCGGCCGCATCACCCGGATCCGGCAGCGCCGACTGGTGGCGATGCACCGGCCGCACGTGGCGGCGATGGCGACGACCGTGCGTGCCGAGAACTGGTCGGGGAGGCTGCAATTGCGGTCCGTGCTCGACGGGGGTGTCGAGAATCTGGGTGTCGAACGGTACCGGGCGCTGTCGTCCCGGCACCTGACCGTCGACGCCATGCGCGAACTGTCCCGTGATGCCGTGCTTCTGCAGACCCACACGGGGGAGTCGCAGATCCAGATCGCCGTCGCCGCACGCCACCGCGTGACCGGCGGGGAACCGGAGTCCGTGGACCAGAGGGTATTCCGGGACGACTGCCGGATCGGGCACGACATCGAGGTCGTTGTCACCGCGGGGCAGGCGGTCACGCTGGAGAAGGTGATCGCGGTGTACACCGGTCGGGACCACGGCATGTCCGGGCCCGTGACGGCTGCCGAGCGCGAGATCGCCGGCGCGGACACCTTCGACCGGCTGGAGGACGGACATCGGCTGGCCTGGGCCCACCTGTGGGAGCGCTTCAACATCGACATGGGACACGACCCGAATCTGCTGCGTCTCGTCCGCCTACACCAGTTGCACCTGCTGCAGACCCTGTCGCCCCACACCGCGGACCTCGATGTCGGGGTGCCTGCGCGGGGACTGCACGGTGAGGCCTACCGCGGGCATGTCTTCTGGGACGAGCTGTTCGTCTTCCCCGTGCTGAACATGCGGTTGCCCAAGGTCACCCGGTCCCTGCTGCTGTACCGCTATCGGCGGCTCCCCGAGGCCCGGCGTGCCGCAGCCGAGGCAGAATACGCCGGGGCGATGTTCCCGTGGCAGTCCGGTAGCGACGGACGCGAGGAAAGTCAACGGCTGCACCTGAATCCGCGTTCGGGCCGGTGGAATCCCGACGCCAGCGCCCGCGCCCATCACGTGGGTCTGGCCATCGCCTTCAACATCTGGCAGCACTACCAGGTCACCGGGGACATCGGCTTTCTCATCGACTACGGCGCCGAGATGCTGGTGGAGATCACCAAGTTCTGGGTGAGTGCGGCGAACCTGGACCCGCACCGCGACCGATATGTGATCCGCGGTGTCATCGGACCGGATGAGTTCCATTCCGGTTATCCGGGAAGGGAATACGACGGAGTCGACAACAACGCCTACACCAACCTGATGGCGGTGTGGGTGATCGTGCGGACACTGGAGGCCCTCGAGCGGTTGCCGTTGTCCTACCGGCTGGCGCTTCTGGAGACGGTCGGCGTCGGAGACGAGGACCTGGCGCACTGGGAGGACGTCAGCCGCCGGATGTTCGTGCCGTTCCACGACGGGGTCATCACGCAGTTCGAAGGGTATGACCGACTGCGCGAACTCGATTGGGAGGCCTACCGCAACCGCTACGACGATCTGCAGCGGCTGGACCGCATCCTCGAAGCCGAGGGCGACAGCGTCAACAACTATCGGGCGGGCAAGCAGGCCGACACGTTGATGCTGTTCTATCTGTTGTCGGCCGACGAACTCTACGAGTTGTTCGACCGCCTCGGGTACAACTTCGCACCGGAACAGATTCCGGCCACCATCGACTACTACCAGAAGCGCACCTCACACGGATCGACCCTGAGCGCAGTGGTGCACTCCTGGGTGCTGGCCCGTGGTGACCGCCGTGAAGCCATGCACTACTTCCGCCGGGTGCTGGCCTCCGACGTCGTCGACATCCAGCGCGGCACCACCGCCGAGGGGATCCACCTGGCGGCGATGGCCGGCAGCATCGACCTGCTGCAGCGGTGTTTCACCGGGTTGGAGCTGCGCCGGGACCGGATCGTGGTCGGGCCGATGTGGCCCGAACCGCTCGGCAGGCTGGCCTTCACGTTCCGCTACCGCGGGCACCGGCTCCGGCTGACCGTGTTGGGACGGTCCTCGACCCTGAGCGCCGAGCCCAGCGAAGCCTCACCGATCCTCGTCGAATGCCGTGGTCAGGCACAGACTCTCGTCGCTGGTGGGACGGTCGAGTTCACCCGGTGACCGGAGTGGCCCTGGCGGCGGCCGAAGAAAGTGACTTTGTGCCACAGATTTCGGCACCGGGCCGCGAATACCGTGACTACATGACCACAGCGCGACGGGCCGCCAGCGACCAGCCGAGACGAGTGTTCCGCGACCGGCGCGAGGCAGGGCAGGCGCTCGCCGGTCTGCTCGGCGGATACCGCGGGCGAGAGAACGTCGTCGTCCTCGGGTTGGCCCGGGGCGGGATTCCGGTGGCCTGGGAGGTGGCTGCGGCACTGGGTGCGCCCCTGGATGCGTTCATCGTGCGCAAGCTCGGAGCGCCCGGTCACGACGAGTTCGCGATGGGCGCACTGGCGAGCGGTGGGCGGGTCGTCGTCAACGACGACGTGGTGCGCGCGTTGCGGGTCTCGCCTCAGCAGCTGCGGGACGTCGCTGAGCGTGAGGGTCGCGAACTGCTGCGCCGGGAGGCGGCCTATCGCGCCGGGCGTCCACCATTGGAGTTGGCCGGAAAGACGGTGATTGTGGTGGACGACGGGCTGGCCACCGGGTCGAGCATGTTCGCCGCCGTCCAGGCGCTGCAGGAGATGGATCCCGCCGAGGTCGTCATCGCGGTGCCCGCCGCTCCGGAATCGACGTGTCGAGAGTTCGCCGCCATCGTCGACGACGAGGTGTGCGCGTCGATGCCGACGCCGTTTCTTGCCGTGGGGGAGTCGTTCTGGGACTTCCGCCAGGTCACCGACGACGAGGTGCGCGAACTGCTCGAGACGCCGACGGTCGGTTTCGCCACGGCGCGGATCCGGTTGGCCGAGACCCCGGCCGAGGTCATCGACCGGTGCGCCGTCGACGCTCCTGCGGGAATCCCGCCTCTTGAGGCCCTCGACGAGCTCATCGGAGACGCGCGCATCGTACTGATCGGCGAGAGCTCCCACGGCACAGAGGAGTTCTACGCCGCGCGCGCGGAGATCACGAAGTGGTTGATCGAGGAGAAGGGTTTCTGCGGGGTTGCTGCCGAAGCCGACTGGCCCGACGCCTACCGGGTGAACCGCTATGTACGTGGCCAGGCCGGAGACGGCTCGGCCGAGGAGGCGCTGCGCGGATTCGAACGTTTCCCTGCCTGGATGTGGCGCAACACCGTGGTTCGAGATTTCGTCGCGTGGTTGCGGGCCCGCAACGCCGACCGCCGCGCGCAGGGCAGGCGCGAGGCGGGGTTCTACGGACTGGACCTCTACAGCCTGCACCGCTCGATGCAGGAGGTCATCGACTTCCTGGACCGCGTGGATCCGGATGCGGCACAGCGTGCGCGCGAGCGATATTCGTGCTTCGACCACTCCTCGGGCGACGACGGTCAGGCCTACGGCTTCGCGGCCGCGTTCGGGGCCGGCCTATCCTGCGAGCACCAGGCCGTGGAACAGCTCGTCGAAATGCACCGCAGCGCAGTGGAGTACGCACGTCGTGACGGACTGCTCGCCGAGGACGAACTGTTCTATGCCCAGCAGAACGCGCAGACGGTCCGAGATGCGGAGGTGTACTACCGGTCGATGTTCGGTGGCAGGGTCACCTCGTGGAATCTGCGCGACCGCCACATGGCCGAGACGCTGGAGGCGCTGCTGCGACATCTGGACCGGCAGGGCGGCAGCGAGCCGGCACGGATCGTGGTGTGGGCGCACAACTCCCACGTCGGGGATGCCCGGGCCACCGAAGTCGGAGCCGACGGTCAACTCACACTCGGACAGCTCGCGCGTGAGAAGTTCGGCGACCATGTCCGGCTGATCGGCTACACCACCTACACGGGGACTGTGACGGCGGCGAGCGAGTGGGGCGGGCTCGCCGAGCGCAAAGCGGTCCGGCCGGCGCTCAACGGCAGCGTGGAGGAGCTCTTCCACGAGGTCGATCGGCCCGCGTTCCTGGTGTCACCCCTGATCAGCCACGCGGCCGCCGAGCCGCTGGACGCCGTCCGCCTCGGGCGCGCGATCGGGGTCATCTACCTGCCCGCGACGGAACGGCAGAGCCACTACTACCACGTGCGGCCCTCCGAACAGTTCGACGGAATCATCCACATCGACAGGACGACCGCGCTCGAGCCGCTGGAGGTCACCAGCACCTGGGCGGCCGGAGAGACACCCGAGACCTACCCCACCGGCCTATGAGCGGCACGGCTGCGATCGTGACGTTGACGATGAACACCGCGCTCGACGTCACCGCCGATGCGGACAATGTCGTTCCGACGGAGAAGATCCGTTGTCGCGCAGAGCGATACGATGCCGGCGGCGGTGGGGTCAACGTGGCCCGCTTCGCCCACGCACTGGGCGCCCCGGTGTCGGCGGTGTTCACCGCCGGTGGATCCACCGGCGCCCGCGTGATCGACCTCGTGCATGCCACCGGGGTCTGCGAGATTCCGGTCCTCATCGAGGGTGGCACCCGGGAGAGCTTCACCGTCAACGATCGGGCCAGTGGTCGGCAGTATCGCTTCGTACTCCCCGGTCCCGTGCTCAGTCTCGGTGAACAGGCGCGGTGCCTGGAGGCGCTTCGACGCGCTGCGGGCACAGCCGGGATCGTCGTCGCGAGCGGAAGCCTTCCGCCGGGGGTGCCGCCCGACTTCTATCAGCGTGTCGCCGACATCTGCAGTGACGTCGGCGCAATGCTGGTTCTGGACACGTCCGGAGGCGGATTGCGCCACGTCACCTCCGGGGTGCACCTGCTCAAGCCGAGCATCCGGGAGCTTCGCGAATGCCTGGATCGGCCGCTGCACACGGAACCCGAACAAATCGCCGCCGCACGCGAACTCATCGACCGAGGTGCGGCCAAAGTTGTGGTGGTGTCTCTGGGCGCAGACGGGGCACTGCTGGTCACACCCGATGACAGCGAACGCCTTTCAGCCGTCCCGATGACCTCGGTCAGTTGTGTGGGCGCGGGCGATGCGCTGGTCGCCGGAGTCGCCGTCGGGCTTGCGCGCCGCTGGCCCCTCGGGCGGGCGGTGCGGTTCGGAATCGCCGCCGCCTCAGCGAAGCTGCAGACGCCGGGCACCGCGGCGTTCCACCGCGACGACGTCGAGCGCTATTTCGTCACGCAGGCGGCACATTCGGAGGCCTGACCCAGAGCGCGACGGTGGTCCAGATGCGGGCGGCTCAGTCACCGTCCTCGACGATGTCCTCGACGATGTGGACCGCGGCTTCCTCGGCAGAGGCCGCGCCACCGCTGATGCCGACGTCGTCGGCGATCAACTCGGCGTCGATGTCGGGGCCGAACCCCTGATCCGGCGCCACCAGACGCCCCGCCCGGCGGCCACCCACCTCGCGGTGCTCCGGGAACTCGGCCTCCCGCTCCGCGTCGTCCGAGCGTTGCAGCTCGGCATCGTCGAACAGAGAGTTCAAACGGGCTGCGGGGTCCTCTTCGTCGGCGAAATGCCCGCGTTCGTAGGCTCTTTCAGGAGGGGAGTAGCCCTCGTCCAGGACATCGTCGACACCTCGGTCCACGAGGGTGTCCTCGGGTTGGAGCTGGTTGTCGTCGTCGACGCTGTACTCGCCCTCTGCCGCAGCGAAATCCGATGTGCTCATCCCGTCGTCCATGCGGCCGGTTCCCCTCAGTGCGCTGTGTATCGGGCGTTTCCCGCTCACCTGGAGTCTGACCGCACGCCACCGGCGGTTCCAGAGGTCTTTTGGCATCAGATTCGAGTCCAAGGACTCCTCTTCTCGGTCCGCGACCGCCATACCGTCGGTGGATAACCCCTGTGAAAGGAGCCGGCATGACCGACGAAGCGGCACCCTACGGCATCGTCGTGGGGGCGGACGGCTCACCGTCATCCCTGTCAGCTGTGCGCTGGGCGGCCACCGAAGCAGGCCTCCGGCACCTTCGGCTCACCGTCGCCCACGTGCACGAGGGGTCGGGAGCGGATGAGGCGGACAGTGTGCTGGACGAGGCGACGGCAGAGGCACGGAACGCTGCGGGCGTCGACGGACCGGATGTCGAGGGCCGCCGGCTGACGGGTCAGCCGGCGGCCGAGCTCGTCGAGCTGTCCGGGGACGCGCAGCTGGTGGTGGTCGGCAGCCGCGGCCGGACGGGGCGATCCCCGGGTTCGGTCGGGCTGGGTCTTCTGCATCACGCCCGGTGCCCGGTGGTGGTCGTCCACGACGACCTCGCGCCGAGGAACCGGCCGGGGCGCAGGCCGGTCCTCGTCGGCATCGACGGTTCGAAGACTTCGCTGCACGCAGCGGCGATCGCGTTCGAGGAGGCATCACGACGGTCGGTCGATCTGCTGGCGTTGCACGTGTGCAAGGACGCGGACACCGGGGGCCCACACGACCATCGGATGACGATCCTGGAGGAAGAGGCCGCCGACTTCCTGCGCGAGACACTGGCCGATCTGCAGCAGCGGTTCCCGGAAGTGGTCGTGCGGCCGCTGATCCGTTTCGCGAATCCGACTCGGCAGCTGCTGGTTCAGGCGGAGCGCTCACAGCTCGTCGTCGTCGGTAGCCACGGCCGGGGCGCTATCGCCGGCAGGCTGCTCGGATCGGTGAGCGCGGCGGTCGCAGAAGGTTGCCGCATCCCGGTGATCGTCGCGCGGCGGACATAGGCGCCTGCATGCCTCTCCGCCACCGGCATCGGCACGTCTGCGCGCGATGGTGACTTTCGTCTCTATCGCCGACGGCGGCCTGTGGAACACGATGAGGTCGATCCACTTCCGGAGGAGAGCGACCATGCCCGCGACGTCAACCGATCACCTCGCCCTGACCCGGCGGCAACTCGATGACATCGCATGGCAGTTTCTGCGCTCGGAGTTCACCGGCGACATCTATGCGCAGTGGTCCCTGGACCGCAGCCTCGACGTCTTCCTCCTCCATCGCGGATTCCGCAAGCTGCACGACAACGGGTCCGCGTACAGCGCGCTGATGGAACGGGTGATGGCCAATCTCGGCACCGCTGCGCGTCTCGGGCTGCTGCGGCGGCCCAGCGTCGAGGCGAAGCCATGACCGTCATCCACAAGTCGCCCGAGGACTGGCGGGTCACCCCGAATCTCGTTGACTACGAAAACACCTGCACCACTTTTCGCTGGGACGCGGCACCCGACGTGTGTGCGGGTATGGGTGACGGACTGTGCAACATCGCTTACGCGGCAGTGGACCGTCACGCCGGGGGGGTCGGCGGGCGGACGCACCGCGCTGCGCTTCGTGTCGGAGTCCGCACTGACCGGCGAGACCAGTGTCCGTGATCTCGAATATTCTGAGTTAGCTTCTCTATCAAGCAGATTCACCGCCGTGCTGCGAGCGCTCGGCGTGGGCAAGGGCGACCGGGTCTTCACGCTCCTGGGTCGCTGCCCGGAGCTCTACGTGACGATTCTCGGAGCGCTGCGCAACGGCAGCGTGGTGTCGCCGTTGTTCTCCGCGTTCGGTCCAGAACCCGTCGCGACACGACTCAGACTCGGTGATGCACATGTGCTGGTCACGACCAGGGCGATGTATCGGAAAAAGGTTGCCGACAGCCGAAGTGCGTTGACCTCGCTCAAGCACGTCCTCCTCATCGACGAGGACATCGACGACGACATCGGTGAGGAGGAGGGGGCCACGGCGACGGGTTTCTGGCGGTGGATGGAGGCGACCCCCGACGGCGCCCCGATCGAGCCGACCACCGCCGACGACCCTGCGCTGTTGCTGCTCCGCGACCAGGTGGATCTCGATTCCATGGACTGGTTGAACTTCCTTGTCGGGATCCACAAGAGGCTTCATGTCGATATTCCCGAAGCCGACTATCGGAAGCTGCGCACGCTGGCCGACGTCGTCGGATACGTCGCGCACCTGCCCGCTCCCGACGCCGATCTGACCGCGGAACTCGAAGCCGTCGCGGCGGACGCCCATGATGCGGCGCACATGTGCCTGGCGGTGCTCGAACAATCCCTCAACAGCTACGACGCCGAATTCACCACCCGCGTCGACCAGGCGGACCGGCATCTGAAAGAGGCTGTGGCCGTCGTCAATCGCCAGCTGGCGCAGGAGTCCCGGTCGTCGCGTGGCTGACCGGCGGTCCTTCGGTGGGTGTGGACTTTGTCCCTTGCACTGGTGACCAAGGACCCCTGCTCGGCGTGCGACTCCGGCGTTAGCGTGGGGATGTGACACCGTCGCTGCGCGATACGTTCGGTCCTCTCACCAGGGTCGGTGGTTACTATGCGCGGTCGTGGCGGGATTACCTGGAAGGGGATTCCCCGCGCGTGCCGATTGCCCGCCCGACGGTGGGACTCGCTGTCGAGGCGTTGCGCGACGAGGTGGTTCTGTTCGGGTTGAGGGCTCGCCGACCGCTGAGTGATCCCGCGTCCTTCGAGAGGATCCACGACGAGGTCGTCGCGGCGCTGGACTTCTACGGCGGCCGTGGATGTCTGGCCGATCCCGCCCGATTCTTCACCACACCGGATGCGCTCGCCGACGTCGAGGTGACGCCCGTGCGCAGGCGCAACCACACCTATGCCCGGTTGCGTTGGGAGAGCGGCTATCACCCGCTCGCCGGCGAGCCCGGCGGCGACCGCTGGATGACCTACACCGCGAACCGCCGGGGTTACGCGCTCATGCTGCGACACCCGGAACCGCGACCCTGGTTGATGTGCATCCACGGCACCGAGATGGGGCGCGCGGCATTGGATCTGGCGCTCTTCCGGGCCTGGTATCTGCATGAGGAGCTGGGACTCAACGTGATGCTGCCGGTGCTGCCCATGCACGGGCCGCGAGGAAGGGGACTGCCCAAGGGGGCGGTGTTCCCCGGTGAGGATGTCCTCGACGACATTCACGCCACCGCGCACGCGGTGTGGGACATCCGGGCCCTGCTGGGCTGGATCCGCGCCGAGAACCCGGGTGCGGACATCGGGGTATACGGACTGTCACTGGGCGGATTCATCGCCGGGTTGCTGGCCGGCCTCGACGACGGTCTCACCTGCGCGGTGCTCGGCGTCCCCGTCGCCGATCTCATCGATCTGTTGAGCCGCCATTCGGGGCTCGGTCGCGACGACCCGCGGCGGCGGACGATCCTGCTCGCCGCTCCGCTCGGCCGGATGATCTCACCGTTGTCGTTGCCGCCCCTGGTTCCGATGTCCGGTCGTTTCATCTACGCGGGTCTGGCCGACCAGGTGGTGCACCCCCGTGAGCAGGTCGTCCGGTTGTGGGAGCACTGGGGCCGGCCGAACATCGAGTGGTATCACGGGGGACACACCGGGTTCTTCCAGTCCCGGCCGGTGCAGCACTTCGTCACCGATGCGTTGGTGCGGTCCGGCCTCGTCACCGGAATCGGCCGGCCGCAATCCCCGGACGCGGCCACGGGCTGAAAGTGCTGCTGTGGATCGTCGCGGCAGGGCTGGCGATGAGCGCGTTGGCGCTGGTGGGCAGCCTCGCTCTGCTGATCCCTGACCGGTTGTTCACGCGGGTGGTGCTGCCGTTGGTCGCGCTGGCGGCCGGGGCTCTGCTCGGCGGCGCCATGTTCCACATGCTGCCTGAGGCGATCGAGATCGTCGGTGACAGCACGACCGTCTTCGCGTGGTGCGCCGCGGGGATTGTCAGCTTCCACGTGCTGGAGCAGTTCTTGAACTGGCATCACTGCCACCGGCCGGTCAGCCGGCACCGGCCGCTGGGCTACCTGATCCTGGTGGCCGACGGGTTGCACAACCTCATCGGTGGTCTGGCGGTCGGGAGTGCGTTCGTCGTCGACATCAAGCTCGGCATCGTCACCTGGCTGGTGGCTGCGGCACACGAGATCCCCCAGGAGCTCGGAGATTTCGGAATCCTTGTGCACAGTGGCTGGACGCCGTCGCGGGCGCTGTTCTACAACGTGGTGTCCGCGCTGACTTTCCTGGTCGGCGCACTGCTGGCCTACGCCTTCGCAGGGCGACTCGACGTGGAGGTCCTCGTCCCGTTCGCGGCGGGCAACTTCATCTACATCGCGCTGGCCGACCTGCTGCCTGAGATCGCGACCACGCCGGCTCTGCGCGACAAACTGTTCTACAGCACGACTTTCGTCATCGGACTGATGCTGTTGTGGGCGGTCGCGCAGTCGGTCTGAGTGCCGTGTCTACGGAGAGGGGTCGCGGATCGTGGACGGGTACTGGCTCGACCTTGCGCTGGTCGCTGTTCTCGTCCTCGTCAACGGGTTGCTGTCGGGCAGTGAGGCGGCATTCATATCCCTGGGGGAGGGACAGCTGCGGGAGATGGAACGCCGGGGGACCCGACGCGACCGCATCGTGGTGGATCTCGCGCGGGAGCCGAACCGCTTTCTGGCGACCATTCAACTCGGGATCACGCTGGCGGGCTTCCTCGCGTCGGCCACCGCGGCGGTGTCGCTCGCCGAACCCGTGGAATCCCGACTGCAGTTTCTCGGCGGCGCCGCGGCAGCGGTGAGCATCGCCGCGGTGACGATAGTCGTCACCGCCTCGACACTGGTCTTCGGCGAACTCGCGCCCAAACGCCTGGGCATGCAGTACGCGCGGCGGTGGGCCGGGTTGGTGGCGCCGCTGCTGAGATTCCTGGCGATCGTCACGAAACCCGTCATCTGGGGTCTCGGGCAGTCGACCGACATCGCCGTGAGGGTTGTGGGCGGCGATCCCGACGTGGGCAAGAAGGAACCCACCTTCGGCGAGCTGCGGGAGTTGATCGCCGGCTACAGCGGACTGAACCCCGAGCAGCGCACCATCATCTCCGGAGCGCTCGAGATTCACGAGCGCGCACTGCGCGAGATCGTCGTGCCGAGGCCCCGGGTGTTCCGCTTGCGTGCGGATCTGCCTGTGCCACAGGCACTTCATGCACTGGCGGCATCGGGGCACACCCGGGCACCCGTCGTACCGGCCGGAGAGCTGGATGACGCCATCGGCGTCGTGCACCTGCGTGATCTGCTGGGTTCCGCGGGGACCGTCGCCGATGTCGCGCGTCCGGCGCTGCTGCTGCCCGACAGCCTGCGGGTCACGGCTGCGCTGAGCCGGCTGATGGACGAGCACGAGCAGTTCGCCCTGGTCATCGGGGAACGCGGGGGCGTCTCCGGCATAGTGGCCCTGGAGGACCTGCTCGAAGAGGTCGTCGGCGAGATCTACGACGAGCAGGACAAGGACATCCGCGCGGCGCGGCTGCTCCCCGACGGCAGCCGAATCCTGCCGGGCTCGTTCCCGGTTCACGACCTCGGCGATGTCGGTGTCGACGGGTCGCGCCTGCCGCGCGGGAACCACACCACGGTCGCGGGTCTGATCCTGGACAGCCTCGGACGCATCCCCGAGGGACCGGGGGACCGTATCGAGATCGGCGGCTACCGATGGGAGGTGACGGCGGTGGACGCACACGCCATCACCGAGGTGCGGGTCGTGCCGTCACCGCACTAGATCATGAGTCGCCCGGGCGCACCACCATCACCGGGGTGGTGGCCGCCTGCACGACGGCTCCACTCACCGAGCCGAGCAACGACCCCGTCACCGCGCCGTAGCCGTGGCTACCGACCACGAGAAGCTGTGCCGCCCCGGATCTCTCGACGAGCCGGCGTGCCGGTTGGTCGCGCACCACGACGAGTTCGACAGGTACGCCCGGATAGCGCCGCTGCCAGTCGGAGAGCTGACGCGATGCCTCCCGCTCGACGTCGGGCCGAACCTCTTCCCAGTCGAACTGCGGCATCTCGAACGCGCCCGGAGACCACCACGCGTGGACTGCGACCAGCCCCACACCCCGCTGGGATGCCTCCTGGAACGCGATCTCGACCGCGGGCGCGGCCGAGGCCGAACCGTCGAAGCCCAGCAGCACCGGTGCATCCGATGCCGGGGCGGACCCGTCGTCGCGCACCACCACGACCGGACAGTGGGCGCGGTGCACGAGGCCCATGCTGGTGCTGCCCAGCACCTTTCGTGCGAGGCCACCGCGTCCCCGGGAACCGACCACCACCATCCCCGCTGTGCGGGACTCTTCGACCAGTGCTGCGGTGGGGGTGGCGACGGCGAACTCCGCGGTCACCGGAATTGCGCCTGCGGTGAGTTTTTCGGCGATTTGTCGGGCGTCGGTGAGGATTTCCTGACCGATCTGGCGCTGCCAGTCGAGGAAGCCGGTCGGCACCGCCACGACCGGCCACGCTCCGATCGGCAGGGTGGCCGCGTACAGGATCACGAGTGGGACGCCGCGCCGTCCGGCCTCGGCGGCGGCCCACTCAAGGGCCGGCTGCGACGACGACAGATCGTCGACGCCGACGACCACCTTGGCGATGTCTGGGGTGAGGGCCATTCCTACTCCTGTGCTCGGGGCGGCAGCGGATCCGAAGCAGGCCGCGACATCAGGCTAGGGGGTCCAAGGCCGGGCCTCTAGAGAGGACGTGCGGCCACGGCGAGGGTGTCGACGGCCGCGCCGATTCCGGCGGCCAGGTCGTCGACGTCGGGGAAGGCGTCGAAATCGGTGGTGATCCCGAAGATCAGATCGTCGCCGTAGCTCAAGATCGCGACTGCTGTCCGCAGGCGCAGGGCCATCGGTGGTACGGGGAACATGCGGACGACCTCGCGACCCATCACCTGCAGTCGGTGTTGAGGTCCGGGCACGTTGGTCGCCAGGGTCACCACCCCGTGCTGCGGCAGCGAGGTCACCACGCGGATCGCCCGGGTCGCGAGCGCGAAGGGAATCAGCTTCACCACCGCCACCGCGGCGGTTCCCGCCTGACGCTGGCCGCTGGACTTGGCCCGGTTGAGACGTCGGTGCACGGTCCGCAACTGCTCCACCGGGTCCGGCTCGTCGACGGGCAGGTGCGGAAGCATCACCGACACCCGGTTGTCGAGCCGGTCCCTGGCATCATCGGAGCGCACCGAGACCGGAACCAGCGTGCGCAGCGAATCGCGGCGCGGTTCCTCCCCCCGGCGCTTCAGCGCGGAGCGGAAACTGTCGGTGATCGCCGCCAGTGCGACGTCGTTGAGGGTCACATCGAAGGCTTGACACACCGACGCGACCGTGGCCAAGGGCACCTGCACGGCGCTGTACCGGCGCATCGTGGTGACCGGACCGTTGAGCGAGGACTCCGCATTGCGGACCAGGCCGCTGAGGATCCCGATGGCTCCCTCGACGGTCATCGCGGCGGTGGCCGCCACTGCGGTCGTCGCGTTCCACCCGGCGCGCGCCCACCGCACGGGATTCAGCGTCGGTGACGGCAGCGCGGGGCGGGAGGCGCCCGCCTCGTGTGCGGCCCGGATCGCACCGGCATACGTCTCGCCTTCGCCGTCGTCGCTGAGACCGGCGAGCATGTGCATGGCGGCGATTCCGTCGGCGATGCAGTGGTGGACCTTCATCAGGATCGCCCACCGGTCGTCGGCCAGCCCCTCGATGATCCAGGCCTGCCACAGTGGACGCTCACGGTCCAGTCGGGGCTCCATCGCCTCGGCGGTGAAACGGAACAGCGCGTCGTCGTCGCCGGGATGAGGCAGGGCCGCGCGGCGGATGTGATGGGCGAGATCGAGCGTGGGATCCTCGACCCATTCCGGCGCACTGAGGTCCAGCGGTTGCCTGCGCACCACCTGGCGCAGCCGCGGAATCGTCACGATCTTCTCACCGATGGCGGCGACGATCTCGTCGAAATCCGGCATCGGACCGTCGACGACCGAGACCGCACCGACGGCCAGACTGACGTGCCGATCGGCGTCCTCGGCGTCGAGGAAACCGGCGTCGAAGGCAGTCATCCGCTCCACAGCACCACTGTCGGCCGTGCGGGTTCCCGATGCCAGAGTCCGAGGTCCCCGGCGGGCGGTGACCTGCGGCCCTACTCGGGCCGTGGCGGGTCTCCGGTGCTGGGGACTTCCGGCCCTGCCGCGGCCGCCGGGTCGGCCCATAATCTGGATCCGGACACGGTGATTCGGTCGGGAGGCAGGCGATGGGCGACGACAGCGGTGCGAAGCTGATCGATGACGAGCTGCGTGACGTCATCGCGACGCTGCGGGCCCGCTATCCGGACTGCCCGACAGGCGAGATCGAGGCCCTGGTCGCCGACATCTACGGTCGGCTGAACGCCAGTGCCACCGTGTCCGCGCACCTGATCCCGCTGACGATGAACCTCAGCCTGCGCGCGTTGCGCACGATGAGTCAGCGGCGCGGCTGACCCTCGGTGACGTCGAACTTCGGAGAGCTGCGGTCATACCGGCGCTCCGCGCTCCGCGACGACACCCAGGCGGGTTTGAGCGTCGCGGCCTATCTGGTGCCCCAGGCCCTCGCCTATGCGACGCTCGCCGGGCTCAGCCCGGCCGCCGGTCTGTGGGCGGCCCTGCCGCCGCTGCTGGTGTACGCGATCCTCGGATCGTCGCGACAGCTGTCCGTGGGGCCCGAATCGACGACGGCGCTGATGACCGCAGCGGTGCTGGCCCCGGTCGTCGGCGGCGACGACCCCGTCCGCTACGCGGCCAGCGCCGCGGTCCTCGCGATCCTGGTCGGGTTGGTGTGTCTGGGCGCAGGGATGCTGCGGCTGGGCTATCTCGCGAACATGCTGTCCAAGCCCGTTCTCGTCGGCTACATGCTCGGGGTCGCCCTCGCGATGGTCGCGGGACAGCTGGGCCGGATCGCCGGGGTCGAGGTCACCGGGGACACCGTGCCGGCGCAACTGGCCGCGTTCGCGGCGGCCGTCGACGGGGTGCACTGGCCCACGGCAGGCCTGGCCCTCGGCGTGCTGGTGCTCGTGCTGACGATGGAGCGGGTGGCCCCGACACTGCCCGCTCCGTTGATCGGCGTCGTCGTAGCGACCGTCGTGACGTGGGCGGGGGAGCTGACGCGGTTCGGCGTCGCGGTGGTCGGCGATGTCCCCGTCGGACTTCCCGCACCCGCGTTGCCCTGGCTGACCGTGGACCAGATCCAGGCGCTGATCGTGCCGGCGATAGGTATCTCGGTGGTGGCGTTCTCGGACAACATCCTCACCGCGCGGGCCTTCGCGTCACGGGCCGGTCAGAACATCGACCCCAACACCGAGCTGCGTGCGCTGGGCGTCAGCAATCTGGCCGTCGGTTTCCTGCGCGGCTTTCCGGTCAGCTCGAGCGCCAGCCGGACTGCGCTGGCGGCCGCGGCCGGGGCCCGGACCCAGATGTACTCGCTGGTGGTTCTCGCGGTGGTGGCCGTGGTCGTCGTGTTCGGTGGCGGCCTGGTGTCGCACGTGCCCGCGGCCGCCCTCGGCGGACTGATCGTCTACGCCGCGCTGAAACTGGTCGACGTCCGCAGCTTCCGGGCGTTGGCCCGCTTCCGCCGCAGCGAGGTGGTCCTGGCCGCGCTGACCGCGATCGCGGTGACCGTGTTCGGACTTCTCTACGGTGTGGGGATCGCGGTGGCCCTGTCGGTCCTCGATCTGCTCCGGCGCCTCTCCCACGCGCACGACAGCGTGCAGGGTCTGGTGCCGGGACTGGCCGGGATGCACGACGTCGACGACTATCCCGACGCCCGGATCGTTCCGGGCCTGGTGGTGTATCGCTACGACGCCCCGCTGTGCTTCGCCAACGCCGAGGACTTCCGGCGCCGCGCCCTCGAGGCGATCGACCAGATGGATCAACCCACCCGGTGGTTCGTTCTCAACGCCGAGGCCAACGTCGAGGTGGACATGACCGCGATCGAGGCCCTGGATCAGGTACGCCAGGACTGCCTGCGCCGCGGCATCGTGTTCGCGATGGCCCGGGTGAAGCAGGATCTCCGCGAGGCACTGGCGGCCGGCGGCGTCCTCGACGAGATCGGGCAGGACCGGCTGTACATGACGTTGCCGACCGCCGTCGCGGCCTATCAGGCCTGGGTCGCATCCGGAAACAAGGGCTGACGAGCACGGATTTTGGGCCCGGGCCTCGAGCGCGTACCATCGATCAACGGTGCGGCTTGCGCGCCGGCTTTTTGCGTGCCCCATCGGGATACCCGTGTGAAACCGGGAATGCCCCAGATCCGGCCCACGTTTTCAAGTCGGATCACGGCTGCGCCAACCCGGCCCACAAAGCCGAGCAGGCCAGGAAGCCGATACGAAACGAAAGCAAGGATCGTTACAGAGTATGGCCAAAAAAGACGGTGCCATAGAGGTCGAGGGTCGTGTCGTCGAACCCCTGCCCAATGCGATGTTCCGCATTGAGCTGGAGAACGGACACAAGGTTCTCGCCCACATCAGCGGCAAGATGCGGCAGCACTACATCCGCATCCTCCCCGAGGATCGCGTCGTGGTGGAGCTCTCGCCCTACGACCTGACCCGGGGTCGCATCGTGTACCGCTACAAGTGACGAGCGCTCGCGCGAATCACCGATAAGTACAGCAACACCTCAGAACCCCGAGAAGAAGGATCGACACAGCCGTGAAGGTGAACCCGAGCGTCAAGCCGATCTGCGACAAGTGCAGGGTGATCCGCCGGCATGGGCGGGTCATGGTGATCTGCTCCGATCCCCGCCACAAGCAGCGGCAGGGCTAGAGCGGAACTCCCGCAGATCGACAACTGAATGATGAACTCCCAGCACCACTGAGCGGCATACGGCCGCTTGATGAGCTCCCCGGTGAAAGCCGAGGACTCAGCACGTCCGGCACGGAGGCCGGACCCCGGCAAGAGTTCCGGGAACGGACTGGGATCAGACCTCCGCAGAACACGAGGAATGGCACACATGGCCCGACTTATGGGCGTCGATCTCCCGCGCGACAAGCGCATGGAGATCGCGCTGACCTACATCTACGGCGTCGGCCGTACCCGCTCCCAGGAAATCCTGGAAGCCACCGGAATCAGCCGGGACCAGCGCACCAAGGATCTGACCGACGACCAGGTCAGCCAGCTGCGCGACTACATCGAAGGCAACCTCAAGGTGGAGGGTGATCTGCGCCGCGAGGTTCAGGCCGACATCCGCCGCAAGATCGAGATCGGCTGCTACCAGGGCCTGCGGCACCGCCGCGGCCTGCCGGTGCGCGGCCAGCGGACCAAGACCAATGCGCGCACCCGCAAGGGTCCCAAGCGCACCATCGCCGGCAAGAAGAAGGCCAGGTAACCCCGGATGGCACAGGCAAAGAAGGGCGCCCCGAAGAAGGGGCAGAAGACCCGTCGCAGGGAAAAGAAGAACGTCCCGCACGGCGCCGCCCACATCAAGAGCACGTTCAACAACACGATCGTGTCGATCACCGACCCCCAGGGCAACGTCATCGCGTGGGCGTCGTCCGGACACGTCGGCTTCAAGGGGTCGCGTAAGTCCACCCCGTTCGCCGCGCAGCTCGCCGCCGAGAACGCGGCCCGCAAGGCGCAGGAACACGGCGTCAAGAAGGTCGACGTCTTCGTGAAGGGCCCGGGCTCGGGTCGTGAGACCGCAATCCGCTCGCTGCAGGCCGCCGGCCTCGAGGTGGGCGCGATCGCCGATGTCACCCCGCAGCCGCACAACGGTTGCCGTCCGCCCAAGCGGCGCCGGGTCTAGGAAAAAGGAGTTAGAGACTTATGGCTCGTTATACCGGACCCGTCACCCGCAAGTCGCGTCGTCTCGGCGTCGACCTGGTCGGTGGAGATCAGTCCTTCGAGAAGCGCCCCTACCCGCCCGGCCAGCACGGCCGCGCGCGGATCAAGGAGAGCGAATACCGCACCCAGCTGCAGGAGAAGCAGAAGGCCCGCTTCACCTACGGCGTGATGGAGAAGCAGTTCCGTCGCTACTACGAGGAGGCCAACCGCCTCCCCGGCAAGACCGGTGACAACCTGCTGCGCATCCTGGAAAGCCGGCTGGACAACGTCGTGTACCGCGCCGGCCTGGCCCGGACCCGTCGCATGGCGCGCCAGCTGGTCAGCCACGGCCACTTCACCGTCAACGGTGTGAAGGTCGACGTCCCCAGCTACCGGGTGTCGCAGTACGACATCATCGACGTCAAGGACAAGTCGATCAACACGCTGCCCTTCGAGGTCGCCCGCCAGACTGCCGGCGAGCGTCCGATCCCGGGCTGGCTGCAGGTCGTCGGCGAGCGTCAGCGCATCCTCGTGCACCAGCTGCCCGAGCGCGCCCAGATCGACGTGCCGCTCACCGAGCAGCTCATCGTCGAGCTCTACTCGAAGTAGTAATCCTGACCCCGGAATCCACCGGGGCTCAGGCCACCTAACGGCATCAAATAGCGGTTGCCGAGAAGGAGAACGAAAACACCATGCTGATTTCTCAGCGCCCCACCCTGAGCGAAGAGGTCGTTGCCGAGAACCGGTCGCAGTTCGTCATCGAACCGCTGGAGCCCGGATTCGGCTACACCCTCGGAAACTCGCTGCGCCGCACGCTGCTGTCGTCCATCCCGGGCGCGGCCGTCACCAGCATCCGCATCGACGGTGTGCTGCACGAGTTCACCACCGTCCCCGGGGTGAAGGAAGACGTCACCGACATCATCCTGAACCTCAAGGGCCTGGTCGTGTCCTCCGAGGAGGACGAGCCGGTCACCATGTACCTGCGCAAGCAGGGACCGGGTGAGGTCACCGCCGGTGACATCGTGCCGCCGGCCGGCGTCACCGTGCACAACCCGGACATGCACATCGCCACCCTGAACGACAAGGGCAAGCTCGAGGTCGAGCTGGTCGTCGAGCGGGGCCGCGGCTACGTGCCGGCCGTGCAGAACAAGGCCTCCGGTGCCGAGATCGGCCGCATCCCGGTCGATTCCATCTACTCGCCGGTCCTCAAGGTCACCTACAAGGTGGAGGCCACGCGTGTCGAGCAGCGCACCGACTTCGACAAGCTGATCCTCGACGTCGAGACCAAGAACTCCATCAGCCCGCGCGACGCGCTGGCCTCGGCCGGCAAGACGCTGGTCGAATTGTTCGGTCTGGCACGGGAACTCAACATCGAAGCCGAGGGCATCGAGATCGGGCCGTCGCCCGCCGAGGCCGATCAGGCCGCGCACTTCGCGCTGCCGATCGACGATCTGGACCTCACGGTGCGGTCGTACAACTGCCTCAAGCGCGAGGGTGTGCACACCGTCGGCGAGCTCGTCGCCCGCACGGAGTCCGATCTGCTGGACATCCGCAACTTCGGCCAGAAGTCCATCGACGAGGTCAAGATCAAGCTGCACCAGCTCGGACTGTCGCTCAAGGACAGCCCGGCCAGCTTCGATCCGTCCGAGGTCGCCGGCTACGACGTCGCGACCGGAACCTGGAACAGCGATGCCGGTTACGACTCCGGTTATGAGGCTGACGACAACCAGGATTACGCCGAAACCGAACAGCTCTAAGCAAGTCCGTCCCGGCCCTACCTCGTACGGGGGTCGGCCCCACATAGGAGATAGTCGCAATGCCCAAACCCACCAAGGGTCCTCGTCTCGGCGGGTCGTCCTCGCACCAGAAGGCGCTGCTGGCCAACCTGGCCACCGCGCTGTTCGAGCACGGCCGGATCAAGACCACCGAGCCGAAGGCACGGGCGCTGCGTCCGTACGCGGAGAAGCTCATCACCCACGCCAAGAAGGGCACGCTGCACAACCGGCGTGAGGTGATGAAGAAGATCCGCGACAAGGACATCGTCCACGTGCTGTTCGCGGAGATCGGGCCGTTCTACTCCGACCGCAACGGCGGCTACACCCGCATCATCAAGGTCGAGAACCGCAAGGGCGACAACGCCCCCATGGCCGTCATCGAGCTGGTGCGGGAGAAGACCGTGACCTCCGAGGCCAACCGTGCACGTCGCGCGGACGCGGCCCAGAAGGTAGCCGCCGCCGCCGCGCCGCAGGCTGCGGTCGAGCCCGAGGTGACCGAGGGTCCGAGTGCAGACGAGGCAGAGGCAGTGGCCGAGACCCCGATCGCCGACGAGGCGCAGGTCGAGGTCGAGGGCACCGAGTCCGTTTCGGAGGCCGAAGCTGACGAGGCCAAGGCTGACTCCGAGGATGAAGCCAAGTAGTCAACCCGTGAACGAACCCGCCACCGATTCCGGTGGCGGGTTTGTTCGTCTGCGGCTCGATATCGCCTACGACGGCACCGATTTCGCGGGGTGGGCCACCCAGGCCGGGCAGCGCACGGTCGCGGGGGTCATCGACGACGCGCTCTCGACCGTCTTCCGGACTCCGGTGCTCACCCGCGCCGCGGGACGCACCGATTCGGGTGTGCACGCCACCGGTCAGGTGGCCCATGTCGACATCCCGACCGATGCGCTTCCGCACGCGTACCCGCGGACCGTCCGGGCGGGCGAGCCCGAGTTCGGACCGTTGGTGCGGCGTCTGGGCCGGATGCTCACCGAGGATGTCCGGGTCCGCGGGATCGTGCGTGCCGCACCGGGATTCGACGCCCGGTTCTCGGCGTTACGACGCCACTACGTCTACCGGTTGACCACGGCGCCCTACGGGGTGGAGCCCGCCGAGGCACGATTCGTCACGGCGTGGCCCCGTCCGCTGGACGTCGACGCGATGGCGGGCGCTGCCCAGAATGTGTTGGGGCTGCACGATTTCGCCGCGTTCTGCCGGCACCGCGACGGCGCGACCACGATCCGCGAGCTGCAACGCCTGGACTGTGTCCGCGACGGCGACCGCATCTCGGTGCATGTGAGTGCCGACGCCTTCTGCTGGAACATGGTGCGCTCACTGGTCGGAGCCCTGCTGGCCGTCGGGGAACACCGCCGCGACGACACGTGGTGCGTGCAGCTGCTGCACGCGCGGCACCGCTCCAGCGATTTCGCCGCTGCGCCCGCGCGCGGACTCACGCTCGTCGGCGTCGACTACCCGCCCGATGACGAGCTGGCCGCCCGCAACCTGGTGACCAGGGATGTGCGGACGGCCGACGAACTCTAGAGCTCTCAGAGCCGGCCGACGATGAAGTCGGCGGCCTGGTTCACCATGCCCGCCCCAACATACGCGGAAGCCAGATGGGCGGGCCAGTTGTCCTGCCAGTTCTCCGGCGCGGTCGGGTTGCAGATCGGATCGTCGCCGTGGCACAGCTCCACGATGCGATCGCGAAGTGCGGGGTTGGTGAAGTTGGCGATCGGGCCGACCCACTGGCTGCCGTTGCCGAACAACGCGACGGCGGCGATGTGGCGATCCACGCCGTCGGGGAGCGGGTTCTTGAAACCGAACGCGGCGATCGGCACGGCGATCACGATGTCGGTGACCGCGGCGCCGAGCGAGTAACCCCCGAGCACCAGCCGCGTGTCCGGGCAGTTGCGGGCCATGTACTGGATCCGCTGGCTCATGTCGTTGGCGCCGATGTCGACCTCGGTGTCGGCCGGGTACTTGACCGCGTACAGGTCGATGTCCCTGCCGGTCTTGTTCCGCAGCGCGCTGGCCAGGGCATTGCCGATGACACCGGCACCGGGGGATTCGATGCGGCCGCGCGCGAAGATCAGCTCGGCTTGGGGGCACGCCTGCGCGGACGCGGCGGGCGGCAGGATCAGCGATGCCGCGCCGAAAAGGAGCGCGACAACGAGGTAAGGGACCCGGAGGTTTCGCAGCTGACGAATCACTTCGCCGATCCTATCTGTTGTCGCCGACTCAGAGGCGGCCTGCGGCAAAGCCGGCGGCCTGCCCGATCAACGGGGAACGTTCGTAGCTCGTGTGTGCGAACGGGTTTCGCCCGTCCGAACAGATCGGGTCGCCGTCGGCGCACAGGTCGAGTGCTTTGCCGGCGAACGATCCGCGTGCCGAGACGGGGTTTCCGAACTTGGTGGCCGGGTTGCCGAACACCGCGACGGCGGCGACGTTGCCGTTGAGCCCTCCGGGCAGAGGACGGGCCAGACCCACGTCGCCGATCCGGTTGCCCAGCGGGGGAACCCCGGCGAGCATGTCCACGACGGCAGCGCCCTGCGAATACCCGCCGAGCACGATGCGGGTGTTCGGGCACTGCGCCGCCATCACCGAGATCCGGTTGGTGGCGTCGGCCGCGCCGTCCCCGGAGGTGAAGAAGTCGTAGCTGGCCGGGTAGATCACGCCGTAGGTCCCGACCGTGCGGCCGCCCAGTTGATTGCGGAGTTGGTCGGCGAGCGCCTGACCGACCCGGCCGACGCCGGGGGGCTCACTGGTGCCACGGGCGAACACGACCTCGACGTCGGGACACGGCTGGGCGGACGCCGTGGTGGTGGGCATGACGGCCAGGGCGGCCATCGGGACCATCGCGGCAGCGGTTGCCGCGAGGATTCGGCGGCTCAGGCGATCGGAAAGCACAAGACACGGTAACGCATAGCTGAACTAAACGAGACCGGCGACGAACGCCGCGGCCTGGTCGGTGAACCCGGCCGGCCCGTAGTTGCTGTGCGCGGCGATGTCATCGCCCGCCGAGCACACCGGATCGGCGCCGTTGCACAGGTCGATGGACCGTGTCCCCCACACCGGGCTGGCGGTGATCGGCAGGCCCACCTTCGTCGTCGGATTCCCGAACAGCGCGATCGCGGCGATGAAGTCAGGGGCGTTCGGCGGCAACGGCCTGTCGAACCCGACGGCGGGGAACGGCACGGCCGCGATGACGTCGATGACGGCTGCGCCCTGCGAGTAGCCCCCGAGCACCAACCGGGTGCTCGGGCAGTTCGCCATCATCCACTGGATGTGGTTGCTCGCGTCATTGGCGCCGCCGGCCGCGGCGAGGAAGTCGAACGTCGCCGGGTAGGCGACCGCGTAGGACCCGACCGACCGTCCACCGACCCGTCCGCGCAGTGACTCGACGAAGGCGGAACCGACCCGGCCGAGGCCGGGTGGTTCATCGGTGCCGCGGGCGAAGACGACCTGGATGTCGGTGCAGCCCTGGGCGCCGGCGGCGGGTAGGGACCTCGGTGCGGCGACGGCCGGGGCGACGACGAGGACACCGGCGGCCACAGCCGCGGCGACGAGCGCCCTGACGCCGCGCGTGACGACTTCAAGATCGATCTTCACGGGTCGATGGTAGCGGGACCACCGCGCGCGACCGGGGTGGTTTGCGGCAGTGCCGTCGGGGTCACCGACGTTTCCCCGACGTTGGTTTCCCCGACGAGCTCACCCCGGTCGCCCTGGCGGGCCAGCGCGAGCCCGGCCAGCACGATCGCCCCGCCGATCACCTGTCCGGCCGCCATCCCCTCACCCAGCAGCATCCAGGCGGCGAGCACCGCGAACATCACCTCGGACAGTCCCACCAGCGACGCGAACCTGGGGCGCAGGCGGGCTATCCCGACGATGCCGAGCGTGTACGCGATCGCGGTGGGGATCAGCGCCAATGCGATGACGGGCACGATCCACGGTGTCGTGAAGCCGGCGACCACGGCGTCGTTGGCCGTGAAGGCCAGGGGCATCAGGCCGGAGAACCCGAGCGCGGCCACCGTCACGGCGCCGAACGCCAGGCCCGCGGCCGCGAGCGTGATCGGGTGCAGCGGGGGACGACCGTCGGCGACCTCCTTGTCCGACATGGCGCCCGCCTTGTCCGACATCAGGAAGTAGCAGGCCGCACACACAGCGGCGGCCAGACCCCAGCCGACGCCGACGAGGTTGATGTGCGCCGCGGCCACTCCGCCGGGCCCGATGATCCCCAGCACCAACGTGATTCCGCCGACGGCCAGCACGACACCGGCGAGGGTCATGCCGCTCGGACGATGCCGGGTGGTGGCCCACAACCAGCCGACGACCAGCAGCGGCGCGGTGTACTCCAGCAGCAGCGCGACACCGACCGACAGGTGCGCGACCGCGTTGAAGTAGAAGAGCTGGGCGCCGGCGATCGGCACGATCCCGTACAGCACGACGGTCCTCGCGTGGTGGCGTGCCTCGCGCACCCATCCCGGGCGCACGACGGTCGCGAAGACGGCCATCGCGAGCGCTCCGCCGGCCAGGCGTGCGGTGACCGCCGCGGTCGGGCTCCAACCCGCCGTCATCAGAGCCTTCGCGAAGGGGCCGGAGCAGCCGAATGCGAAGGCGGAGGCGAGTGCGAACAGAAGGCCCGAACGGAAGTGGTCGGCACGCGCCTGTGTGCGCGACGTGACCGATGAATCCAGCGCAGCCAACGCGCACCTCCGAGCGGGGAAACAGTGACATGAGTAAAATCAGCTTTGGTCGTGACGCTACCGTTCCGCAGAGTCAGGAGTCAAATGCTTTTCACCTATGACACCGAGCTCACTCTGCGGGCCGCGAGTGTGCTGATAAACACCGATCGCGTGGACGGGGAGCAGCTGGCGGACCTCGCCGCGCTCGACGAGTACCTCGACCACTTCGGCTGGACCGGTCGGCGCGACCACGATGCCGCGGAGCTGAAATCGGTCCACCAGCTGCGTGACCGGCTCGGCCGCATCTGGGCCGCCGCCGACGACGAGGAGCGCGCGGTCGGTCATGTGAACGCACTGTTGTCCGACACCCGGGCATCGCCGTGGCTGACCCGCCATCCCGAAATGCCCGAATGGCACCTGCACCTGGCCTCGATCCACGACCCGCTGTGGCAGCGGATGGGCGCCGAGATGGCGATGGCACTGGCCGACCTGATCCGCGCCGGGGAACTGCGCCGGCTCAAGCTCTGCGCCGCACCGGACTGCGAGGCCTCGCTGATCGATCTGTCGCGCAACCGGTCCGGGAAGTTCTGCGACACCGGCAACTGCGGAAACCGGCAACACGTCGCCGCCTACCGGGAACGCCGCTCCAACAAGTGATCTGACCCGTCCGTCCCCGCGGTTAGGCTGGCCGAGGGGTGGATATGGGGCAACCGGTGACTCGGCTGCAGATCAGCGGGCAGCGGTTCCTGACCCGTCGCATGGAGCACGCACTCGTGCGCGCCGACGCCCGGATGCTCGACGATCCTCTTCGCGCGCAATCCCTTTCGCTGGTCGTCGGTGCTGTTCTCGCGGCGATCGCCGTCGCGGTGTGCGCGGTCATCGCGGTGGTCCGGCCGGGTGGCACACTCGGCGATGCGCGGATCGTCGTCGTGCGCGAGTCCGGGGCGATGTTCGTCCGGCTCGACGACGTGCTGCACCCGGTGTACAACCTGGCCTCGGCGCGCCTGCTCCTGGGCAGTCCGGAGGTGCCGCGCGTGGTCGCCCAGCGCGCGATCGACGACGCCGAGCGCGGGGCGCGGCTCGGGATACCCGCTGCGCCGGAACAGATTCCCACGCCGCTGAGCGCCGACGAAGCGGCCTGGAGCGTCTGCGACGACGACCGCGGCGTGACCACGGTCGTGGCCGGCCCGCCGGCCACGGAGGGTATGACGGCCGAACGCCACGTCCTGGTGACCCCGCGCGGTCAGAGCGCGGCGGTGACCTATCTGCTGCACGGCGGCCGACGCTCACGGGTGGACCTGCGGCACCCGGCTGTGGTGCGGGCGCTCCGGCTCGACGGCGTTGTGCCCCAGCCGGTGTCGATGGAGCTTCTGGCCGCCCTCCCGGAAGCGCCGGCGATCGAGCCGCCCCGGATTCCCGGCCTGGGCGCCCCTGCGCCGGGAGCGCTGCGGAACCGCACGGTCGGCACCGTGGTGACGGTGGCGCATGCCGGCACAGGCTCACCCCGAGGGGCCGGCGACCATTTCGTCGTCCTCGCCGACGGACTGCAGCGTATCGGCGAGGTCACCGCGGACCTGATCCGCTTCACCGATGCCCGCGCCGGGGCCGAGATACCCGCGGTGTCCGCCGACATCGTCGGCGCGCTACCGGTGGTCACGTCGCTACCGGTGGCGACGTATCCGGATCGTGCAGATGTCACCACGGCCTCCGTCGTGTGCGCGACATGGGCGCCAACGGCCGGCGGACATGGTTCCCGCACCGAACTTCTCACAGGCCCGAAGCTGCCACCGGCGCCGCGGCCCATCGTGGTCGCGCCGGGTCGGGAGGTTGCCGTGCCGCCCGGACGGAGCCTGTACGTCCGGGCGGTCGGACTGACCGGTGGTGACCACAGCGGCGGATGGTTGTTCCTCGTCACCGACGCGGCGATCATGTTCGGCATCCGCGATGCCGACGCCGCCGCCGCGCTCGGCCTGGTGGGCGCGGGGGTGCCGGCTCCCTGGCCGGTGCTCGCGACGGTGCCCCGCGGACCCGAACTCAGCCGTGACGCCGCGACCGGGCGATGACGGCCGAAACCAGTGCGACACAGACGGTCAGCGCGACACAGATGAGTGCGCCCCGCACCGCGGTGGCGCCCTGTCGCTGCACCCTGGCCGGTGCCGGCGTTGGTGCGTCGACCGGCGGCGCGGCCGGTAACGCCGCGGGGTGTGAACCCGGTCCGCTGACCGCGGCCAGCGCGTCGACGACGCCGTGACCGACGACGGGATCCCATTCCGCCGATGACGGGCGGGCGGTGTCCTCGATGCGCTGCATCACCTGGCGCGCCGTCATCTCCGGGAAACGCGCACGCACGAGCGCCGCGACGGCGGAGACCACCGGGACGGCGTAGCTCGTCCCCGTGAGGGCCGCATCCGACGGCGACCGGTCCGCGAGGCCGTCGCCGGTCGCGGCCAGCGACACCACCCCTTCACCGGTCGCCGCGACATCCACCCACGGTCCGGCGAGGCTGAAGTCCGACGGCGAACCGTCGGTGCCCACCGACCCCACGGTGAGCACGTAGTCGTCGTACCAGGCCGGGCTGGCCACCGTGCGCACCTGGTCGGCGGCACCGACGTCCCGGGGATTGGGATCCTGGCACTGGCCGGGCCCCCCGACGTTGCCCGCTGCGGTCACCACGACGACGTTCTTGGCCTCGACCGCGTAGGACAGCGCGGCGCCGAGTGTCCTGTCGTCGAGACCGGCGGCAACGGGCAGACACGCCACCGTCGAGATGTTGATAACCGTGGCGCCAAGATCGGCCGCGGTGCGCACCGCGGCGGCCAGCGTCTCGACATCGCCGACACCACTGCCGCCCGGATCGTCCACGGCACGGAACTTGTTGCTGGACTGCCTGATCGACAGCAGCGACACGTCGGGTGCGATCCCGGTGAAGCCGCCGGGATCCGCAGCGTCGGGACTCGCGCCGATGATGCCGGCGACGAGGGTGCCGTGGCCGTCGCAGTCGTCGGTGCCGTCACGGTGGGAGACATAGTCACCCCCGGGGACGAGGTGGGGCAACCTGCGATGGCGGGCCGTCCCGGTGTCGATCACCGCGACCGTCTGCCCGGCACCGCGTGTCAGCGCCCACACCGTCGGCAGGTCCATCCCGGCGAGCTGGCCGGGGGCGGAGCCGGCCGCGGGGGGAGCGGCCACGCAGTCGGTGAACTGGACCGTCGGTTGTGCGGGCGCGGGAGGGCCTGCGGTGGGGAGCCTGAGCGTGTCGACGGGGGGAGGGCCGATCGCCCCGGCGGTGGGCGTGGTGTGCATCAGCGCGATCGCCGTCACCGCCGCCACCCGCCACGTCCGCGTCACAGCAGGCTCGCATCGCGAACCAGCCCGTAGACGCCGGACACCCAGAACGCCAACGGGATCACCGCCGCCAGCGCGACGTACTCGAGAACCTGGATCCCGTGACGCAGTGCCGGGTTCGACGGTTCGGGCCGCCCCGCCCGCAGCGCGCCGGCGACACATCCGCCCGCCACCGCGACGCTGAGCCAGAACGCCTGTGCCGGTGCGGCGTCGGCGACGGCCGGCACCGCCGCGGCGCACGCGATGAAGCCCGACGTGCCCAGCCAGAGCCGACGCACGCCGTCGGCGTGGGAGTTGCGGCGCAGGATCAGGACCACCCCCACCGCTACGCAGAGGCCCGCACACAGACCGGCGGAGGCGCCCGAGACGATCGTCGCCGCCGCGACCACGACGGCGCCCAGCGCCGCCGAGGACGACCACCCCGCGACCAGAGCCGTCAGCAGGGTGTGTGCCGCGGCAGCCTCCTCGCCGTCGACGGCCGGGCGCGAAGGGCCCAGGCGCGCAAGCGCAATGGTGATCCGTGGTGAGACGGCCAGACCCGCCAGGGACAGGACCACCAGGACTGCCCCCGCGGTCGTGAGCCGTGGTGCGGCGAGGTGGCTGAGCGCCGCGGCGGCCGTGACGGCGCTCGCCACCGCGCAGAACGCCGGCAAGTCCGCCGCGCCGGGACACATCCTCGCCAGGAGCGTGGACATCGCCAGCGCCGACGCCGCGGCCAACAGGGTCGCCGCGGGCCACGCCGCCGCTGGTACCGCGAGAAGGCCTGTCGCGGTGGCGAATACCACCGCGGCAGTGTTCAGCACCGCCGAAACTCGCCGATCTGCGCGTCCGAGTGCCACCGACATCGTCGCCGCGATCCCCGACAGGGCCGCGGCGCACCACAGGTGCCAGCCGCCCGGCGTCACCATCCCGGACCGGACGAGGGTCACGGCGGCCACGATGATTCCGGCGATGCACCACGGCGTCGCGCCGTGACCGGATTCCCGGTTCCCGCCGGCGAGCGCGACGGCCGTACACGCCTCGGTCGGTGAGATCCGGGGTGAGGGCACCCGCGATGCGGTGAGCATCACCATGTCTCCGTCGCCGATGTCGTTGTCCCGCAGGGACAGCGCGGGATTCAGCGGCGGGCCGGTGACCCGCGTCAACTGCCAGTGCTCCTGGCCGGCGGTGTCGCCGAAGATCGTGTCGACGAGTGAGGGCATCAGTTCGCCGAGCGGACACGCCGCGGGCAGGACCAGATCGACCGCGGCGGATTCGTCCGCCCCGACGACGTGGACGGTGAGCCTGCACAACGTATCCGGCACGCTGTCAACCTAACTCGGCATGGTGACCGTGCCCTGCGGCACTTTCTCGGCCTGTGGATGGAACGGCGCCGGGGTGCCGTGCGTCTACTCCTACGTGGACGCCGGCCGGATCGTGCTCGACGCACCCCCGACCCCGCCTGCCCCGACTCACACGAATGTGCTCGCCCGGCTGATGCCGGTCGCGATGGTCGCGGCGATGGGCGGTATGACGGTGCTGTACCTGACCTCGACCGACGCGACGTCGCGCAACCCCATGTTCCTGTTCTTCCCGGCCATGATGGCGGTTTCGCTGATCGGCACGCTCGCCTACGGCAGCCGTGGTGCGGGCCGTTCCGGTGAACTGGCCGCGCAGCGCGCCGAATACCTGCGATACCTCGACACCGTGGACGGTGCGCTCGCCCGTGCCGGCGAAGATCTGCACCGGTACCTGCACGCTGCGCATCCCGCGCCCGCCGTGCTGTGGACGCTGGCCGGCACCCCCCGGATGTGGGAGCGTGCCGAGGACGACCCGGAGTTCGGCATGATCCGCATCGGGATCGGTGAGCGTGCGGGCGCGACGGCCGTGGCCGCCCCCGGATGGGTGCCCGGCGACGACGCCGACCCGGTCACGACCGAGGCGGTCCAACGGTTGCTGGCCCACCGCGAAACGGTGGGCGACGTGCCGGTCACCCTGTCGCTGCGGTCGGTCCGGACCCTCGCGATCTGCGGCGAACCGGCCGCCGCACGGTCGGTGGCGCGGGCCCTGCTCTGTCAGATCGCGACGCTGCACCACCCCGACACGATGTCGATCTCGGCCGCGCCGGTGACGGACTGGGACTGGCTCAAATGGCTACCGCACCAGAGGAGTTCGCAGGAGGGCCGCCACCATGTCGTCGTCGCCGACGAGGGTGTGTCCGCACGGGACGGGACCACCCTGATCATCCTCACCGCCGGCAGCGGCGCTCCCACCGTGACCGCCGACGGGGTCCCCGTCGCGGCGGTCTGCGATCAGATGTCGGAGGCCGAGGCCGCGGCGTGTGCACGGCGGATCGCCCGTCACCGTCCCCGGCGACCGTCACGCTCGCTCAGACGTGACTGGCCCGCGCTGATGGGGATCGACGACCCCGACGCGCTCGACGTCGACGTGAGGTGGTCGCGCGATCTCGGATCGGACCTGCTGCGGGTCCCGATCGGCGTCGCCGACGACGGTTCCGTCGTCGAACTCGACATCAAGGAGGCCGCCGCCCACGGTATGGGCCCGCACGGATTGTGCGTGGGCGCCACGGGTTCGGGGAAGTCGGAGTTCCTGCGGACGCTGGTGCTCGGCATGGTCTGCGCACATCCACCCGGGCTGCTCAACCTGGTGCTGGTCGATTTCAAGGGGGGCGCGACCTTCCTCGGCCTCGAGGCCGTCCACCATGTGTCCGCGGTGATCACCAACCTGGCCGACGAGGCGCCGCTGGTGTCACGGATGCGAGACGCCCTCTCCGGCGAGATCACCCGCAGGCAGGAGATGCTGCGGGCTGCCGGCAACCTGACCAACATCACGCAGTACGCGCAGGCACGCGCTCGGGACGACACGCTGGCGCCCCTGCCCGCACTGCTCGTGATCGTCGACGAGTTCTCTGAACTGCTGACCCAACACCCCGATTTCAGTGAGGTGTTCGTCGCCATCGGCCGGCTGGGTCGGTCTCTGGGGATCCATCTGCTGTTGGCCACCCAGCGCCTGGACGAGGGCCGGCTACGCGGGCTGGAGACACATCTGTCCTATCGCGTGTGTCTCAAGACGTTCTCGGCCGGCGAATCGCGGGCGGTGCTCGGCGTCCCTGACGCCTACAGTCTGTCCTCACAACCGGGCGCGGCGTATCTGAAAACCGCTTCGGGTGTCCTGACAAGGTTCCAGACGGCCTACGTCTCCGGCGGGTACACGCCCGCGTCGCGACCGCGGTCGCAGCCGCTCACCGTACGACCGTTCACGTCGTCCGACCACGACGTGGCATCGGAGAGCACGGTGTCCCAGCGACCGTTGCTCGGCGCGGTGCTCACGCGACTGGCCGGCCGGGGAGCGCCGGCGCATCGGGTGTGGCTGCCACCGCTGACGTCCGCGCCGAGGCTGGCGGACCTGCTGCACGGCACCCCGGGTCGGCGACTTCAGGTGCCGATCGGAGTGGTGGACTGCCCGTTCGAGCAGCAGCAGATGCGCCATGTCGTCGACCTGTCCGGCCCAGCAGGCAATCTCGCGGTGGCCGGTGCGCCCCGGTCGGGAAAATCGACGGTGCTGTCCACCGTGATGACCGCGTTGGCCGCCACCCATGACGCCGCGGCGGTGCAGTTCTACTGCCTCGACTTCGGTGGCGGGGAACTGACAGGACTGCAGCACCTGCCCCATGTCGGCTCGGTCGCCTCGCGGCACGAGGGCGAACTGTGCCGTCGCATCGTCGCGCATGTGGAGTCCGTTGTGCGGCACCGTGAGTCGGCGACGGACGAGACGTGGAACGGCCATGTGTTCCTGGTGGTCGACGGCTGGGCGACACTGCGCCAGGACTTCGACGGCCTGGAGCCGGCCATCACCGCGCTGGCCGGCAGGGGCCTGGCCTACGGCGTCCACGTGATGATCGCCGCATCCCGGTGGGCCGATCTCCGGCCGGCGTTGAAGGACCAGATCGGTAGCCGGATCGAGCTTCGTCTGGGCGACCCCGCGGAATCCGAGATGGACCGCAGGCGAGCCCGCGATCTCGCCGACCGTCCGCCCGGCCGCGCGCTGACCCGTGAGGGTCGTGAGATGGCGATCGCACTGGCCGATCAGCGCCTCCCCGTCCGCCGGGACGGGCCGGGCGCAGCACCGGTCGAGCTGCTGCCCGCGCACGTCGACCGGTCGGCCATCGCGGCGCCGGTACCGCGCCGGGGAGAGGTGCTGCTGGGGCTGGGAGAGCGCGAGCTGTCTGCGGTGTCGCTCGATCTCACCGAGCATTCCCATCTGATGGTGCTGGGGGAGAACCAGTGCGGTAAGACCGCGTCGTTGCGGCTGTTGTGCGCCGAACTCGTTGCGGCACCGCAGGAGGCGCGTCTGGAGATCGTCGATTTCCGCAGAACCCTTCTCGGTGCCGTCGACAGTGATCGCCTCACCGGCTACGCCGTCACCCCGGCCGCGGTGACGTCGCGCGTGGCCGCGATAACCGGGGTTCTGGCCGACAGGATGCCGGGCGAGGACGTCACGCAGCGCCAGCTCCGCGACCGCTCCTGGTGGCACGGCCCGGAGATCTACGTCGTGATCGACGATTACGACCTGGTGGCCGGCGCGACGGGCAACCCGCTGACCCCGCTCGCCGATTTCCTCCCGCACGCCAGGGATCTCGGCCTGCACGTCGTGGTCGCCCGCCGCTCCGGCGGCGCCGCGAGGGCGATGTTCGATCCGCTGCTCGCACGGATGCGGGACATGGGTTGTGCCGGGCTGATGATGAGTGCGAACGCCGAGGACGGCGTGCTGCTCGGTGCGGTCAGGCCCGTTCGGCTGCCACCGGGGAGGGGGACGCTCATCGCCCGGGGCAGACCCGACGAGCTCATCCAGGTCGCCTGGACAGACCCGCCGTGACCCTCGCCGTCGTCGAGGCCGGGCCGCACACGGTGCGAGGACCGGGCCTCGTCCCCGACAGTGCGGCGGCGGCACTGGAGTTCATCGACGATCCGATCGCACTGGTCGGCGACGAACCGGTCGACACCGTGGAGCTGTGGCGGGACGTGCTGCGCGTCGCGTCGGGCGGCGCCCGCGAGGTGGTGGTGGTCGTCCCGACATGGTGGCCGGGGCAGCGCGTCGACGTCATCGTCGCGGCCGCGACCCGTTTGCCGCCCGGGACGGTGGTGCGGCACCGCTCCGCGGTGCTCTGCGGGACCGCGTCGGCGGTGCTGGAGCTCTCCGCCGAGTACGCCGTGCTGACGCAGCCCGACGGCGACCCGGTGGTGACGACCCGGGGGACTCCCGGGATGGCGGCGCAGCTGCAGACATCGCATACGCTGCTGATCGACACCCCTGAGGGGGTCCAGATCCTGTCGGCGGACGTCGCGGCGGATCTACGGCGAGCGGGAATCCCGTTCGTGCACAGCACCTCTGAACGGATGCGCCGGGCAGCGGCGCAGTCGGTCGCGGAGCGGGCGCCGGTCGAGGCGGGGTCGTCGCGACGCCGCGGGGGTGGACGCGCGGTCGCCGTGGTGGCCGGCATCGCGGTGACGGTCACCGCGGCGGCCGGGGGATGGGCGGCGCAGACCTTCTCGGCGGTGCCGCGCCCGCAGATGGCCACGCGCACGTTGATCGAGGGCCGGGTCGCACTGCAGGTGCCCGCCGAGTGGACGGTGGAACGCGTGACCGGGGACGCCGGTTCGGCACGGGTGCGGGTCGCCGCACCCGGCGGGTTGCCCGCACTCCACGTCACGCAGTCGCTCGGCGCGGCTACCGTCCCGCTGGCGGAGGTGGGCGAATCGCTGCGGGCGGCTTTGACATTGGAGACCGACGGGGTGTTCGTCGATTTCGATGCTGCCGGCAGCCGAGCCGGCCGTCCCGCGGTGACCTACGTCGAACGGCGTACGGCCACCCTGACGAGGTGGGCGGTGATCGTCGACGGCCCGCTGCGCATCGCCATCGGCTGTCAGCACGAGCCCGGCAACCGTGACTCGGTCGAACAGATCTGCGCCGAGGCAGTCGGCTCTGCGCATGCCCTTCCGTGAGCCGGCGCAGATCTCCGTTGCGGGGGAACCGAATCCGGGTCCGGTGCGTCCAACGTGTAGATGGCTTGAGAGTTCGAGGAAAGGAACGACATGTCCACACCGTCAGGGGCCCACGGGTCCGCACTGGCCACCGACTTCGACCTCATGGTGTCGGTGGCGGGCAGGACCGAGGCCCGCAACGACGAGATCCGGTCGATGCTGAGCTCGTTCATCGGCGCGATGAGTAGCGTGCCTCCGTCGGTGTGGGGCGGCGTCGCCGCCGTCCGGTTCCGTGAGGTCGTCGAACGGTGGAACGCGGAGTCGGTGAAGTTGCACTCCGCACTGCAGCGCATCGCCGAGACCATCCGCGACAACGAGCGCCTCCTGCGGGACGTGGCCGAGGGCCATTCGCAGCGCATCGCGTCCGCCGGCACCGGTCTGTAGGGGAGGAGCAGTCGCATGAATGAGACCCTCTCGTACGACTTCGGGGAGATCGAGTTCACGGTCCGCCAGGAGATCCATTCCACCTCAGCGCGTTTCAACGCCGCACTGGAGGACCTGCGCGCGCAGATCGCGCCGCTGCAGGCGACATGGACCCGGGAGGCCGCCGAGGCCTACCGCGTGGAGCAGGCCCGCTGGGAACAGTCCGCCGCGGCGCTCAACGACATCCTGGTCAACCTCGGCAACGCGGTCCGCGACGGCTCCGACGACGTCGCGGCGACCGACCGCAGTGCCGCCAACGCCTGGGGCGCCTGACGCCCCGCCCCGAGACTGTGCGGCCCCCGCGAGGAGGGGAGCCGAGCGGGGGCCGCACAGTTCACGCCGCACGTCGGCTCGACTAGGGTGGGGGTACGTGTGATGGCGGACACAAAGGAACGCCGGTGGCAGCATCGAAACCCTCAGCGCGACGGGCATCGCCCCCGCCCCCGACCCCTCCGTCGGCTTCGCGGCTGCAGGCCGTCCACGAGTTGTTCGTCGCCGGCGAGGTCGATACCGGCTACCTGAATTCTCACGCGGTGCGGCCGGTGGTCGCCCAGAGCTGGGAGCGCAGCCGGGCCGGTGGTGTCGACCCCGACATCGGGGCGGCCCGGAGCGCGGCCGCTGCGGCCGCGGTCGACCGGCTGCGGGAGACCCACCCGCTGGCACCTGCGCTGCCGGTCATCCGCCGGCTCCTCGTCGAGGATGCGATCGGCTCGGGAGTCGTCGTCGCGGTCAGCGCCGCGGACGGGACGCTGCTGTGGGTGGAAGGCGATCCCGGGGCCTGCCGCAGGGCCGAGGCGATGAATTTCGTGCCCGGCGCCGATTGGAGCGAACGCAGCGCCGGCACCAACGCACCCGGCACCGCGCTCACGCTGGGCCGCGAGATGCAGATCCACGGCTCCGAACACTTCTCCCGTGTCGTCCAGCCGTGGAGTTGCACGGCCGCGCCCGTCCACGACCCCACCACCGGGGCTCTGCTCGGCGCGATCGACCTCACGGGGGGCGGCCAGGTCGCGACGTCGCAGACCCTCGCGCTGGTGCGCGCCACCGCCGTCGCCGTCGAGAACCACCTGGCGCTGCTGCGTCTGGCCGGTGCCGGTGCCGAACCCGCCGCACGCAAGCCGCACCTGGTCGTCCTCGGCGGGGACCGGCCCCGCTGGGTCACCACCGACAGCGTCGGACACCTGCAGATCACCCACCTCACCGGTCGGCACGCCGACATCCTGGTCCTGCTCAGCCGCCACCCCGAAGGGCTGTCGGCCGATCACCTCGCCGTGCTGCTCGACGACAAGGACCTCGACGTCGTGACCGTGCGCGCCGAGATGTCGCGGCTGCGCAAGGTCATCGGCGCCGAGAACCTGGGATCGCGGCCCTACCGGCTGCTGACGTCGATCACCAGCGACCTCGGTGAGGTTTACGAGGCGCTGGACGCAGCCGATGTCGAGACCGCGCTGGACCGTTATCCCGGCCCGCTGCTGACGCAGTCGGTGTCCCCGGCGATCGCACGCCTGCGCACCCAGCTGTCGGCAACCCTGCGCGCCGCCGTGCTCGCCGAGAGCGCCCAGGGCCGGACGGATCTGCTGCGCCGCTGGCTCGAGCAACCCGAAGGCCGCGACGACCGCGACGGATGGCAGGCCCTGCGGGACAGCGCCGGGCTCACCCCGGTGGCGCGGGCCCGGGCACGCGGGCATCTCGCCGGGTTGGACTTCGAACTCGGCTGAAACCTGAGCAGCCCGGCAAAAGCCCTGTTCGGCGGCGGTGGGAAAGCGAGTTGCCAACGCCCACTACGGGATTGACGATGACAGTATGGACATCGACAGTTACGCCCGGTTCCTCCCCGAGACCTACACCGCCTCGTGGACCCGGCCGGTCAGCACCTGGTGGCCCTGGCGGGGACACACCGTCCACATCGCGCGCGCACCGGTTCCCGACGCGTCGGTGCGCGTCATGATCGTCCACGGAGGCGGCGGCTACAGCGGCGCGCTCTGGCCCGGCGCGTCCGTCGCGTCGGGGGAGGGCGTCGAGGTGCTCGCGCCGGATCTACCGCTCTACGGCGACACCGTCGAACCCGACCCGGCCGGGGTGCGCTACGACGACTGGGTCAGGCTGCTGTGCGACCTGGTGAACGCCGAACGCGCTGCTGATCCGCGCCCGCTGATCCTGTTCGGCGCCAGCATGGGCGGCATGCTCGCCTACGAGGTGGCCGCCCGGACCGGGCAGATCTCCGCGGTGATGGCGACCTGCCTGCTGGACCTGTCCGACCCGCAGGCCCGGGCGGCGGCGACCCGGTTCGCCTGGATGGGCCGTCCCGCGCCGACGCTGCTGCGCGCCGTCGAACCCGTCCTCGGGCGCGTCCGGGTACCGATCCGGTGGCTGGCCGACATGCGCGCGATGAGCACCGACCCGCGGCTGTCGCGGCTGTGCGCGTCCGATCCGCGCGGCGGCGGGGTCCGCGTTCCGCTGGGCTTCCTGGCCGATTGGATGAACTATGCGCACACCGCACCCGAGGCCTACACCGGCGCGCCCGTCACCCTTGTCGCGCCGGCCGCCGACACGTGGACTCCTCCCGAACTCAGTATCCGCTTCCTGCAACGGATCTCGGCGCCGACAGAGCTGGTGATGCTGGAGAACTGCGGGCACTTCCCGATCGAGGAGCCCGGCCTCGGTCACCTGCGTGACGCGTTCACGGGTGTGGCGGCGCAAGTCGGTCAACGGTGACCATCAGCGCGTCCGTGGCGGCCCCGACGTCGAACCCGTCGCGGCTCAGCACCCGGTGCAGTTGCGCGTCGACGGCGTGCACCAGCGTCCGCGCCGTCATCTCCACGTCGTCGCCGCCCCGGTCGCAGCGCTTGAGGTGAAACGCGACCTCGTCGCAGATACGATCCTCCAGAGCCTGCACGGTCTCCAGATCACGGGCGTCCGCCGGCACCATCCGGTGGAGCAGCGCGTGCAGCCTGCCGCCGCCCGCATGCACCGCGACCACAGCCTCGAGCACCGCCCGCATCGTCGCGTCGAACGGGGGCGCCTCGGTCCGCAGCGCGGCGAACACGGCGGTCAACTCGCGGTCGGCGTCGCGCACATGCCTCTCGGCCACCGCGCGCAGCAGGGCGAGCTTGTCCGGGAAGTACTGGTAGAGCGTGCCGATCGACAACCCGGCGCGGTCGGCGATCCGGTTGGTCGTGGCGGTGAGGCCCTCTCGGGAGAACACCTGGGCGGCGGCGTCGACCAGCATGCTCACCGTCTGGCGGGAGCGCTGCTGGCGCGGTGTGCGGCGTGGTTGGTCGATGGCCGCAAGTCTGGCCGACGATGCAACGGTGGTGCAACGGTCGCGCGCGTAGGTTTGGTGACGCAGACCACACGAGCAGGAGACTGACCATGACTGTGTACGCCCGCCCCGGCGCCGACGGTTCGCTGATGTCGTTCAAGCCGCGCTATGACAACTTCATCGGCGGCCAGTGGGTCGCACCCACCGCCGGTCGTTACTTCGAGAATCCGTCTCCGGTCACCGGCCAACCGTTCACCGAGGTCGCGCGGTCCGACGAAGCGGACATCGAGAAGGCCCTCGACGCCGCCCACGCCGCGGCGCCGGCCTGGGGCAAGACGTCGGCCGCAGAGCGTGCCGTGATCCTCAACAAGATCGCCGACCGCATCGAGGAGAACCTCGAGTCGATCTCGCTGGCCGAATCCTGGGACAACGGCAAGCCGATCCGGGAGACGCTGAACGCGGACCTGCCGCTGGCGGTCGATCACTTCCGCTACTTCGCCGGGTGCATCCGCGCGCAGGAGGGTTCGCTCTCGGAGGTCGACGCCGACACCGTGGCCTACCACTTCCACGAGCCGCTCGGCGTGGTCGGCCAGATCATCCCGTGGAACTTCCCGATCCTGATGGCCGTCTGGAAGCTCGCCCCGGCACTGGCGGCGGGCAATGCGGTGGTGCTCAAGCCCGCCGAGCAGACGCCGGCGTCGATCCTGTACCTGATGGAGGTCATCGGCGACCTGCTGCCCGCCGGGGTGGTCAACGTCGTCAACGGTTTCGGCGTCGAGGCGGGCAAACCGCTCGCGTCGAGCAACCGGATCGCGAAGATCGCGTTCACCGGCGAGACCACGACCGGCCGGCTGATCATGCAGTACGCGTCGCAGAACCTGATTCCGGTGACGCTGGAACTGGGCGGCAAGAGCCCGAACATCTTCTTCAACGACGTGCTCGCCGCCAGCGACGACTATCAGGACAAGGCGCTGGAGGGCTTCACGATGTTCGCGCTGAACCAGGGCGAGGTGTGCACCTGCCCGTCGCGGTCGCTGATCCAGGCCGACATCTACGACGAGTTCCTGGCGCTGGCCGCGATCCGCACCAAGGCCGTGCGCCAGGGCGATCCGCTCGACACCGAGACGATGATCGGTGCACAGGCGTCCAACGATCAGCTCGAAAAGATCCTGTCCTACATCGAGATCGGCAAGAGTGAGGGCGCCAAGGTCGTCACCGGCGGCGAGCGTGCCGAGCTCGGCGGCGACCTGAACGGCGGATATTACGTTGCGCCAACGATTTTCACCGGCAACAACACGATGCGGATCTTCCAGGAGGAGATCTTCGGACCCGTCGTCGCCGTGACGTCGTTCACCGATTACGACGATGCGATCTCGCTCGCCAACGACACCCTCTACGGCCTCGGGGCCGGGGTGTGGAGCCGCAACGGCAACACCGCCTACCGGGCCGGGCGCGACATCAAGGCCGGGCGGGTGTGGACGAACTGCTACCACCAGTACCCCGCGCACGCGGCGTTCGGCGGCTACAAACAGTCCGGCATCGGCCGCGAGAACCACAGGATGATGCTCGACCACTACCAGCAGACCAAGAACCTGCTGGTGAGCTACAGCGACCAGGCCCTCGGATTCTTCTGAGCCGATGACCGAGACCAGGATGCAGGCCGCTGTCGTCACGGCCTTCGGTGAACCGCTGGTGGTCGAGGAACGGGATCTGCCCGCACCGGGCCCCGGCGAGGCTCTGGTGAAGCTGGTGACCTCGGGTGTCTGCCACACCGATCTCCATGCCGCGCACGGGGATTGGCCAGTGAAGCCGTCCCCGCCGTTCATCCCCGGCCATGAGGGCTACGGCACCGTCGTGGCTGTCGGGGACGGGGTCGACGACCTGTCGGTCGGGGACATGGTCGGCAACGCGTGGCTGTGGTCGTCGTGTGGCAGGTGCGAGTACTGCCGGACCGGCTGGGAGACGCTGTGCGAACAGCAGCGCAATGGCGGCTACAGCGTCGACGGGAGCTTCGGCACGTACATGCTGGTTGACGCCGCCTATGCCGCGCGCATCCCCGACGGGGTGGACCCGGTCGAGGTCGCCCCGATCCTGTGCGCCGGTGTCACCGTCTACAAGGGTCTGAAGGTGACCGACACCCGACCGGGTCAGTGGGTGGCGATCTCCGGCATCGGCGGGCTCGGGCATGTGGCGGTGCAGTACGCCCGTGCGATGGGCCTGCGGGTGGTCGCGATCGACGTCGATGACTCCAAGCTCGACCTGGCGACCGGGCTCGGCGCGGAGGTGGTGGTCAACGCCCGCACCGCGGATGTGGTGGCCGAGGTGCACCGCGCCACCGGCGGGGTGCACGGGGTGCTGGTGACCGCCGTGCACCGGGACGCGTTCGGTCAGGCGATCGGGCTGGCGCGCCGCGGCGGCACCATCGTCTTCGTGGGGCTGCCGCCCGGTGACTTCCCGGCCCCGATCTTCGACATCGTGCTCAAGGGCCTGACGATCCGCGGTTCCATCGTCGGCACCCGGCAGGACATGGTGGAGGCTATCGACTTCTTCGCCCGCGGACTCGTGCACCCGACCGTGCACACCACGCGTCTGGACGACATCAACGACGTGTTCGACCGGATGGAACGCGGCCAGATCGACGGCAGGGTGGTCATCGACTACCGGTAGGTGTTTTGACCTGCGGTGACAGCCGCGGGTAAGCTCCCTCGTTGGCGTGCGCCGGCTTGTCGGGAACCTTGGGTCTCCGCTGGTCGCCGAGGCAAACCGAGCGCGTATGCCACGACCGGTACCTGGGATTCTCGTCCCCGGGATCCAACCCGAGAAAGAAGTAGGTAACGCTGTGTCTACGTACACGCCGAAGGCGGGTGACACCACGCGCTCGTGGTACGTCATCGACGCCACCGACGTGGTGCTCGGCCGGCTCGCCGTCGAAGCAGCGAAATTGCTGCGCGGCAAGCACAAGCCGACATTCACGCCCAACGTCGACGGTGGTGACTTCGTCATCATCATCAACGCCGACAAGATCTCCCTCAGCGGCGACAAGCTGACCAAGAAGTTCGCGTACAGCCACTCGGGTTATCCCGGCGGTCTGCGCAAGCGCGCGATCGGGGACCTGCTGGCCAAGCATCCGACCCGCGTGGTGGAGAACGCGATCACCGGCATGCTCCCGCACACCAAGCTCGGCCGTCAGATCCAGAAGAAGCTGAAGGTCTACGCCGGTCCCGAGCATCCGCACACCGCGCAGCAGCCGGTTCCGTTCGAGATCAAGCAGGTGGCCCAGTGACCGAGACCGAATTCACCGACACCGAGGGCACCGAGGTGGCCGAGGCTGTGGAAACGCAGGTCGCCGAGACCGAGACCGAGACCGCTGCCGACGAGTACGCGGCTCCCCGCGAGCCCGTCATCATCGACCGGCCCATCCAGACCGTTGGCCGCCGTAAGGAAGCTGTCGTCCGGGTCCGCCTGGTTCCGGGCACCGGCCAGTTCCACCTGGACGGCCGCTCGCTGGAGAGCTACTTCCCGAACAAGGTGCACCAGCAGCTGATCAAGGCTCCGCTGGTGCTCGTCGACCGGCTCGAGCAGTTCGACATCTACGCCCATCTCGACGGCGGCGGCCCGTCGGGCCAGGCCGGCGCACTGCGCCTGGCCATCGCCCGCGCGCTGATCCTGGTGCAGCCGGAGGACCGGCCCGCACTCAAGCGTGCCGGGTTCCTGACCCGCGACCCGCGTGCCATCGAGCGCAAGAAGTACGGCCTCAAGAAGGCCCGTAAGGCGCCGCAGTACAGCAAGCGCTGATCGATCCACCGCCGACGCCCGGTCTACTCGCCCCGCGAGTGGCCGGGCGTCGGTCTTTTCTTCTTCACTGTGGCCCGTCACACACCGGCTTTTCAGGCAATCCACCCGGCGCCGTGCTCTGGGAAAAGGCTCCGTCAGTTACTTAGGGCGGTTCGACATCCGGCGTTGTGCCGGGCGGGCGGGTTGAATTCGCCGGCGGACCTACGCAACCCTCGAATCCGAAGCCAGGACGCCGTGATGCGTCGGCAGGAGATTCCTGCCTCATGGCTTCGTGAGAAGCAAAGGAGTGATTGATGAGCTTCGTCAAGAACGCCGCAGCGGGTGCCGTCCTCGGAGGGTCGCTGCTTTTCACCGCCGGACTCGGAATGGCGCAGGCGCAGCCTGTCGACGCCCCCGATGGTCTTGTGAATCTCACGGTCGGCGACCTGACGCTGCTGGAGAGCGTGTCCGCCGACACCGCCGCCACCGCGGCGAGTGCCCTGTGCGGCGCCGAGGCGACCGATATCAGTGCGCTGGCCTCGCAGGTCGACGGCGAGGGTGCCCCGCAGACCGTGTGCTCGGGTCTGCCGGGCGGCGACTTGGTGGTCGCGCAGAACGTCTCGTCGCAGGCCCCGCTGCCCGCGGCGCCGTTCCCGGCCGAGGACGCGGCTCCGGCCGAGCAGGCTCCCGCCGCCGACAGCGGCAGTGCCGGGGAAGGCGCCGGTGAGGGCGCCGACGCGCCCGCTGTGCCGGGTGCCGAGGAATCCGAAGGGTAATCGACGTCACTCACCGCCCGTATCCCACGCCGGGGTGCGGGCGGTGAGCCGTTTCCGGGCCGGAACGGGCGATAATCGCGCCGGGCCGCAATTAGCTCGCGGGCCCCAGCGTGTGAGAGGTTGTCACGATGGCTCGACTGTTCGGCACCGACGGTGTGCGCGGTGTCGCAAACCGGGAGCTCACTCCGGAGTTGGCGATGGCGCTGGGTTCGGCCGCGGCGCGCCGGCTCGGCAGAGCCGGCGCCACCCGCAGGCGCGTCGCCGTGGTGGGACGTGATCCGCGGGCGAGCGGGGAGATGCTCGAGGCCGCGGTGATCGCCGGGATCGCCGGCGAAGGTGTGGACACCCTGCGGGTCGGGATCCTGCCGACACCGGCGGTGGCATATCTGACCAGCGCATACGACGCCGACTTCGGCGTGATGATCTCGGCCTCCCACAATCCGATGCCCGACAACGGCATCAAGATCTTCGGCCCCGGTGGCCACAAGCTCGACGACGCTACCGAGGACCGCATCGAAGAGCTCGTGCACCAGGGCCCCGGCGAGCGCCCCACCGGTGCCGGCATCGGCCGTGTCGTCGACGCCGAGGACGCGCTGGAGCGCTACCTGCGCCACGTCGGCAAGGCGGCCACCACCCGCCTCGATCCGCTCACCGTGGTGGTCGATTGTGCCCACGGGGCCGCCTCGGTCGCCGCACCCCGGGCGTACCGCGCGGCCGGTGCCAACGTCATCCCGATCCACGCCGATCCCGACGGCCTCAACATCAACGACGGCTGCGGCTCGACGCACATGGAGTCGCTGCGGTCCGCGGTCGTCTCCTACGGCGCCGATCTGGGTCTGGCCCACGACGGTGACGCCGACCGCTGCCTGGCTGTGGACGCGCACGGGCGGGTCATCGACGGCGACGCGATCATGGTGGTCCTTGCCCTGGCGATGCAGCAGTCCGGTGAGCTGGTGTCCGACACGCTCGTCGCGACCGTGATGAGCAACATGGGCCTGCACCTGGCCATGCGATCGGCGGACATCGAGGTGCGCACGACCGGCGTGGGTGACCGGTACGTGCTGGAGGAGTTGCGGGCGGGGCAGTTCTCGCTCGGCGGGGAACAGTCCGGTCACATCGTGCTCCCGTCCTTCGGCACCACCGGCGACGGCATCGTCACCGGTCTGCGGCTGATGGCCCGTATGGCGCAGACCGGGCGCAGTCTCGCCGACCTGGCCCAGCCGATGCAGACCCTGCCGCAGGTGCTGATCAACGTCGAGGTCGCCGACAAGACGACCGTCGCCGACGCGCCTTCGGTGCGCGACGCGGTGGCTCAGGTCGAGGCCGAACTCGGCGACACCGGCCGGATCCTGTTGCGGCCCTCCGGGACCGAGCAGGTGGTCCGGGTCATGGTGGAGGCCGCCGACGAGGACACCGCGCGCCAGATGGCGGTCCGGGTCGCGGATTCGGTCAGCGCCGAAAGCTGACCGCCGGGGAACCGTTCGGGCCCGCGCGGCGTCCAACCTGATATGGGAACGGTAGGCGCGGCCCGCGTCGATTCAGCTGCAGTGCGCGCCATCGCCCGCGAGTACGACGCGGTGTCGTCGATCGTGGACGGTGCCGTGCGACAACACTTCGGCGACATGGACTTCGGTGGCGCATCCGCCGGGCGGGCATACGTCGAGCGGGGAGAGGCGCTGCGCGCCACGGTGGCCGAGTTGGCCGTCGGGCTACGGCAGTGGTCGCGTGCGGCCACCGAGATCGCGGTCGCGTTGCGCGCGTCGGCAGACCGGTATCGGGACGCCGACGAGCGCGCCGCCGGGCGCGTCGGGTAGCGCGATGCCGGATGACCTCGACGTCGGCGCCCGGTTGGCGCAGGGACGTCCCGCGGCCGACACCCTGCAGCGCTACGTCGCGGCCTGCCGGCAACTGGGCTACGAGCATCGCGACCTGACCCTGCACCCCGCGCAGGTCACCGACTGGTACGGCACCGAGGACGGCATGGACCTCGCAGCGTTGCACCGCTGCTGTGTGGCGCTCGACGCGGTCGGGCGCGCAGCACAGGAGGCACTGGCCGTGCAGGAGCGGCAACTCGGGGAGTTGTCGGCGGCGTGGGAGGGCGCCGGGGGTGACGCGGCCCGGATATTCCTTGCCCGACACGGTGATTCGTCGGCCGTGGCGACGGCAGCGGTCCGTACCGCCGCGGAGGCGCTGGTATCGCTGCGCGAGGAGTTGTGGCGGGTCGTCGGTGGGAAAGTCGACTCGACGGTCTCCGCCGAAGGTCGCGCCGCGGGTGCGCAGGCGCAGTGGTCGGCGGCGGCCACATCCGTGACGACGGGGGCCGGTGACACGGCGACGGCGGGTGAGATCGTCGAGCAGTCGGTGAAACCCTTCGTGGACAGCGTGATTCGCGACCAATGGCTCCCCGCGATGCGGGACACGGTGGCTGCCGTGACCGCGGCGTACGACGGGGCGATCGCCGAGATCGGGGCTCAACGCACCCCGACATTCGACGTTCCGGGTGATCTCGGGCCGAGCTGTCCTGAACCGCACCGTATTTGCGACGACGAGGGGCAGTCCGGCCGGGCAGCCGTCGCGGCGAGCCCACCGGCGGCAGCCACGTCTGCGGCATGGAGTCCGCCGGCCGGGACGCCGGCCGCCACGGCACCCTCCGCGTGGAGCCCGCCCGCCGCGCCGGCGCCCGTCCCCCCTGCGCCCGCCGCGCCTTCACCTCTCGCGCCTGCACCTCTCGCCGCGCCTGCACCCGAGGCGCCCCTGCCGTCGCCCGGCTCCCTGGGATCGGGCATGCCCGGTCTCGGTGGCGGACCGTCGGGTTTCGGTCAGCACTTCGCCGACGCGTTGAGCGGTCTGCTCGGTGGTGGCCTCGGGGGAGACGCGCTCGAATCCCCGGACCTGGACCTGGAAGAGCCGGCGTTGGACGAGCCCGGGGTTGAGGAGCCGGAGCTTGAGGAGGAGGAGAACGAAGAAGACGCGGAGCTTGAAGAGGACGACGAAGCAGAGGAAAAGCCGGAATCCGTTGTGGCTGCGGACCCGGTCTTGCCTGAGGAGCCCTGCGACCCGCCCCCCGAGCCGGCGGCGACGGTCGCGGCACCCGAGCCGCCTGCGCCGCCCCCGCCCGCCGAGCCGGTGCCTGCGGCCGAGCCGGCGTCGGATGAACAGACTCCCTGTGAGATCGCCGCCGGTGAAGTGCCGCAGGTCGGCGAGTCGGCGGGGTAGCGTCACCCGGTGTGAGGCTGCGTATTCCGGAAGTGGTCGTGCTGTTCACACTCGGCGGGATCGCCGCGCTGATCGGCGACCACAGCCACGTCGCCACCGGCACCACCGCCTATGACACCGACGCGGTGCCGTTTATCTGGAGCAGCCCGATCTGGTTCCCGGTGCTCGTCGGCGGTGCCACGGTGATCCTCGCCGAACTGCGGCTGCACTTCCCCGCGCTGCGGGACGGTGTGAGCGCCCGGCAGGCGGTGGCCGGGGTCGCCGCCGTCGTCGGGCTCTACGTCACGACGGCTCTGGTGCACGACGGGCCGGTGGTTCCGGTGACCGCGCTGATCGCGGCCGGGGCGGTCATCGTGTGGTGCGTGCTCGGCGACGGGCCGGCCGCCGTGTGCGGCGCCGTCATCGCCGTAATCGGTCCGGCCGTCGAGATCGCACTGGTGCACCTCGATGTGTTCGCCTACCACCCGGACGCGGATCAGCTCTTCGGGGTCGGGCCGTTCCTGGTGCCGCTCTACTTCGCGTTCGGGGTGGTCGCCGCGCTGCTCGGTGAGCTCACGGTCGCGCGGCGGCCGGTCGATGCCCGTCCGGTGTGCGACACGGTCAGCCGCGGGTCAGGTGCCGACTGATCACCAGCCGCTGAATTTGGTTGGTGCCCTCGAAGATCTGGGTGATCTTCGCCTCGCGCATGTAGCGCTCCACGCGGTAATCGCGGGTGTAGCCGGCACCGCCGAGCACCTGGACCGCGTCGGTCGTGACCTTCATCGCCGCGTCGGTGGCGACGAGCTTGGCCACCGACGCATGCCGCGAATACGGCAGGCCCGCATCCCGGCGACGCGCAGCGTCGAGGTAGGTCGCGCGCGCCGAATCCACGGCAGCGGCCATGTCGGCCAGCAGGAACGCCAGGCCCTGATGATCGATGATCTTGCGGCCGAAAGTGGTTCGCTCCTGGCTGTACGCCACGGCCTCGTCGAGGGCGGCCTGTGCCAGCCCGACGGCCACCGCCGCGATCCCGAGGCGGCCGGAATCCAGTGCGCTGAAGGCGATCTGCAGCCCCTGGCCCTCGGTGCCGATGCGCCGGTCGGAGTCGAGGTACGCATCGTCGTAGTGGGCGGCCGTGGTCGGTACGGCATGCAGGCCCATCTTTTCCTCGGGCTTGCCGAACGTCAGACCCTCGGTGTCCCTGGGCACGAGGAAGCACGAGATCCCCTGCGAGCCTTCGCCGGTACGCGCGAACAGGTTGTAGAAGTCGGCGATCCCGCCGTGGGTGATCCACGCCTTCGATCCGGTAATGCGGTATCCGCCGTCGACCTCGGTCGCTCTGCACGTCAATGCGGCGGCGTCGGAACCCGCCTGCGGTTCGGACAGGCTGTAGGCGCCGATCGTCGAGCCGCCCAGCATGTCGGGCAGCCAGCGCTGCCGCTGTTCGTCGCTGCCGAAGCTCATCAACGGATGACACGACAGGCTGTGCACGCTGACCGCGACCGCGACCGCCGCCCAGCGGGCGGCCAGTTCCTCCAGCACCTGCAGGTAGACCTCGTACGGCTGCCCGCCGCCGCCCCACTCCTCGGGGTACGGCAGGCTCAGCAGTCCCGCTTCGCCCAGGGTCGCGAAGACGCCCTCGGGGTAGGTCTCGTCCTTCTCGTGTCGATCGACGATCGGGTCGAGCGCCTTGTCGGCGATCTGGCGGACCAGTTCGACCAGATCGCGGGCGTCGTCGGTAGGAAGGAGACGGTCCACAGGCATACGAATGACAGTACTACAGGACTTTCGGCAGTACTATCGATGGTGTGACCAGGCCCGCCTTCGCGACCCGCCGCCAGACCGAGCTGTTCGACGCGCTGGTGACGCTGTTCCTGTCGGAAGGCTTCGCCCACCTCACGCTCGACGAGATCGCCGCGCGACTACGGTGCTCGAAGTCGACCCTGTACACGCTTGCGGGCAGCAAGGAACAACTCGTCCAGGCGGCGACCGTGCACTTCTTTCGCACCGCGACCGCGACGGTCGAGGCGGACGTCGCCGCGGTCACCGGGGCGCGGGAGCGCATCGCGGCCTATCTGGCAGCCGTCGGCGCCGCGCTCGATCCCGCCTCGGACCGGTTCATGGCCGACCTCGACGCGTTCGCACCCGCACGTGCCATCTACGAGAAGAACACCCGGATCGCCGCGGGCAGGGTGCAGGAGCTGATCGCCGAAGGTGTTGCGGCAGGCGAATTCCGGGACGTGCATGCGGCGTTCGCCGCCGACCTGGTCGCGACGGCGATGGTGCGGATCCAGCAGCGGATCGTCCGCGACAGCACAGGCCTGGACGACGCCGCCGCCTACCGTGAGCTGGCGGCGATCCTGACCGGGGGCATCCAGGCCTGAGGTGCGCGCGGCGTCAGAGCAGCCCCTGCAACTGCTCGACGAAACGGACACGTTCGGCGGCGTCGACACCCATCGGGTGGACGAGCAGCGTCGTCACCCCGGCTTCGGCGAACGCCGCGAGGCGTTCCTTGACGAAGCCCGCCGGCCCGACCAGTGACACCTGGCGGACCAGCTCGTCGGGCACCGCGTCGATGGCCTCGGCCTTTTTGCCGGCGAGGTACAGGTCCTGGATGTGGTCGGCCACCTCGCCGAACCCGTACCGGGTGGCCAGGTTGTGATAGAAGTTCTTTCCCCGCGCGCCCATGCCGCCGATGTAGAGCGCCAATTGCGGCTTGCCCCAGGACAATCGGTCATCGACATCGTCGCCGATGGCCAGCGTCGCACTGACCATCACGTCCAGCGGTCCCAGCGCGGGGTCGCGCCGCGACGCGCCGGCGCGCAGCGCGTCGCCCCAGACCTCGTCGGCCTTCTCCGGGTAGAAGAACACCGGCTGCCAGCCCTCGGCGATCTCGGCGGTCAGCTCGACGTTCTTGGGTCCGAGCGCGGCGATGGTGATCGGGATGTTCTCCCGCACAGGGTGATTGATGAGCTTCAGCGGCTTGCCCAGCCCGGTGCCCCGCTCGGCCGGCAGCGGCAGCTGGTAGTACTTGCCGTCGTAGCTGACGCGCTCGCGGCGCCACACCTTGCGGCAGATCTCGACCACCTCGCGTGTACGCCCCAGCGGCGCGTCGAAGGGCAGGCCGTGGAAGCCCTCGATCACCTGCGGGCCCGAGGTGCCCAGGCCGAGGCGGAAGCGGCCGTCGGAGACGTAGTCGACGCCCGCGGCGGTCATCGCCATCAGGGCCGGGGTGCGCGTGTAGATCGGCACGACGCCGGTGCCCAGTTCGATCCGCGACGTGCGGGCCGCCAGGAATCCCAGTTGGCTGATCGCGTCGTAGGAGTAGGCCTCGGCCACCAGGGCGATGTCGACCCCGAGCTTCTCGCACTCGACGACTTCGTCGACGGCTTCGAGAAACCCGCCGGCATAGCTGAGGAAGATCCCGGTCCGCATCGGCGTCGCTGCATTCTGCACTGCCCAGGTATAGCAGCCAACCGGTTGGTTGGGAAGTTGGGGCTGGGGTTTCCAGAAGAGCTAGGGCTTCAACAGAGCGACGACTTTGTTCTCCAGATCGACCGGATCGTCGGCGAACGGGTCCATCACCTCCGCGCGCGGCAGTTCGGCGTCCGCGTCGGCGAAGTCACGGTAGGTCTTGTCGCCGGCTAGCAGATGCAGCAGATAGCCCGTCATCAGCGCGCGGACGATCTTCTGCGTGCCGCGGTCCGCGCCCGGCAGACCGACGACCTTGGCCAGGGTGCGCCCTTCGACCAGTCCGCCGGACTTGGTCTTCGACGTGGCGCGCAGTGTCGCCGGCTTCCATGCCCGCGCCAGTTCCACCGCGTTGGACCGCAGGGACATCGGGTCGCCGGGATCGACGAGGATCAGCCCGGGAACGGTCAGGCCGGCCGCGGGCTGCTCCGCGGCGGGGCTGGAGACCGTCGGATAGGCGGCCACCACCGCTTTGGGGGCGTGCGGGGCGCTGCTGAGCCCCGCGGCCGCGAACACCGCGGCCGATCCGCCGAAACCGTGGCCGACCACCCCCAGCTTGCCCGGGTGCACGCTGATGGCGCCCTCGCCGAGCCGGACCCCGGCGATGATGTCGAGCGTCGTCCCCAGGTCGTAGGCCATGTTCAGCACCGACGGCGCCAGCCCTGTCTCGGTGTTCGGGGCGGCCGCGACGATCCCCCACGACGCCAGGTGCTCCAGGGTGCCGTCATAGCGGCGGGCCGATGTGATCCAGTCGTGGGCGAACGCCACACCGGGCAGATTCCTGCCCTCGGCGGGCGTGTAGAGGACGCCGGGCTGACCGGCAAAGGCCAGGTCACCGCGCAAAACCTTGTGGGGTCCGCGCCGGGTCAACGCGGTAAAGAGCTTCTTCGTGCTGGCCACCCGATGACCGTAGCCCAACCGGGTCGGGGGCGTCTTCTGCCGTACCCTGGATGGCTATGTGTGGAATCGTCGGCTACGTCGGGCAACGCCCTGCCTGCGACATCGTCGTCGACGCGCTTCGCCGCATGGAGTACCGCGGGTACGACTCCTCGGGTGTCGCGCTGGTCGACGGTCACGGCGGGCTCACCGTCCGCCGCAAGGCGGGCAGATTGGCCAACCTGGAGGCTGCGCTCGCGGAGGCGGGCGCCGAGAGCCCCGCGGGTGCGACGGGGCTCGGGCACACCCGGTGGGCCACCCACGGCCGTCCGACCGACCGCAACGCCCACCCCCACCGGGACTCCTCGGGCAAGCTCGCCGTCGTCCACAACGGCATCATCGAGAACTTCGCCGCGCTGCGCGCTGAGTTGGAGGCCGTCGGCGTCGAGTTCGCCAGCGACACCGACACCGAGGTCGCGGTGCACCTCGTCGCCCGCGAATACAACCACGGCGACACCGCGGGTGACTTCCCGGCGTCGGTGTTCGCGGTGCTCCCTCGTCTGGAGGGCCACTTCACGCTGGTCTTCGCCCACGCCGACGACCCCGGCACGATCGTCGCCGCGCGCCGCTCGACCCCGCTGGTGCTCGGCGTCGGCGACGGCGAGATGTTCGTCGGCTCGGATGTCGCGGCGTTCATCGAGCACACCCGCGAGGCCGTCGAGCTGGGCCAGGACCAGGCCGTGGTGGTGACCGCCGACGGCTACCGGGTCACCGATTTTTACGGCAACGACGACGCCGCCAGCGCGCGGCCGTTTCACATCGACTGGGATCTGTCGGCGGCCGAAAAGGGCGGCTACGAGTACTTCATGCTCAAGGAGATCGCCGAGCAGCCTGCCGCCGTCTCCGACACGCTGCTCGGGCATTTCGTCGACAACCGGATCGTCCTCGACGAGCAGCGGCTGTCCGACCAGGAGCTCCGCGACATCGACAAGGTCTTCGTGGTGGCCTGCGGCACGGCCTACCACTCGGGGCTGCTCGCCAAGTACGCGATCGAACACTGGACGCGGCTGCCCGTCGAGGTCGAGCTCGCCAGTGAGTTCCGCTACCGCGACCCGGTGCTCGACAGCCACACGCTCGTCGTCGCGATCTCGCAGTCCGGCGAGACGGCCGACACGCTGGAGGCCGTCCGGCATGCGAAGGAACAGAAGGCCAAGGTGCTGGCCATCTGCAACACCAACGGCAGCCAGATTCCGCGGGAGTGCGACGCGGTGCTCTACACCCGCGCCGGGCCGGAGATCGGTGTCGCGTCGACCAAGACCTTCCTCGCCCAGGTCGCCGCGAATTACCTTGTCGGACTTGCCCTCGCGCAGGCGCGCGGGACCAAGTACCCCGACGAGGTGGCCCGCGAGTACCACGATCTGGAGGCCATGCCGGACCTGATCTCGCGGGTGCTGGCGTCCTCGGAGCCGGTGGTCGCGCTGGCCAAGCAGTTCGCGACGTCGCAGACCGTGCTGTTCCTGGGCCGCCACGTCGGCTATCCGGTGGCGCTCGAAGGTGCGCTCAAGCTCAAGGAGCTCGCCTACATGCACGCCGAGGGTTTCGCGGCGGGTGAGCTCAAGCACGGTCCGATCGCGCTGATCGAGGACGACCTGCCCGTCATCGTGGTCATGCCGTCACCGAAGAACTCCGCGACGCTGCACTCCAAGCTGCTGTCGAACATCCGCGAGATCCAGGCCCGCGGGGCGGTGACCATCGTGATCGCCGAGGAGGGCGACGAGACGGTACGGCCGTATGCGGACCACCTCATCGAGATCCCGGCGGTCTCGACGCTGTTCCAGCCGTTGCTGTCGACCATTCCGATGCAGCTGTTCTCGGCCGGTGTGGCGCAGGCGCGCGGCTATGACGTGGACAAACCCCGCAACCTCGCGAAGTCGGTCACCGTCGAATAGCGCCGGACGGCACCCGGTTCTGGGAGAGATGTGCCGAAATTGATAACACTTCGCGTGACACGGCCGATAAACCGGGTAATGAACCGTTGTGCAGCAACGGTCCGAGCCGCCACGGGACAGAAGAGCGTCTTCCGTCGGAATGGCTGTGTGTGCAGGGCTTCCAACAGAGCGAGCCCGCCGCCTCGCAGGTAATGCGCGTTGCTGCCGTAACAGAGCCGGGGGACGGCGATGATGATGATCTCGACTGACCAGACGCGTAGTGGCAAGTTCACGGTGACGCCGCGCCGCGACGGTGACCTGCTGGTCCTACACGTGACCGGTGATTTGGACGTCTTGACGGCGCCCACGCTGAGCACCCACCTCGACATCGCCCTCGCCGATGCCCCGCCGGTGGTGATCGTCGACATCTCCGACGTGTCGTTCCTGTCGTCCGCCGGCATCGGCCTGCTCGTCGAGACCCACCGTCTGACCGAGCGCGGCGGCATCTCGCTGCGGGTCGTCGCCGACGGCGCAGCCACCAGTCGCCCGTTGCGCATGATGCGCATCGACGAGGTGATCGACCTCTACGCGACGACCGACGAGGCCAAAGCCGGACGCCCGGCCTGACGGTTCGTCAGCTCTTCTGCGACTGCTGATACAGCGCCAGCGCCCACCCGTCCGCGGTGCGGTGGTACACCGAGGACATGGCGCCGACGAATGGCTCGTCCTGCCCGTCACGCCAGCCCGTGCCGGTGTACACGAGCGCGGCGGTGTTGTCGTCGATCTCGATCACCCTGACGTCGTCGATCTCGTACCGGGCCCACGGTGGTGATTGGCCCAATGCAGAGACCACGGTCGGCCGGTCCATGACCATGCCGTTGGCGAGGACCATGACGGCGTCGTCGGTCATCAGATCGCCGTAGAACGTGTCGCCGGTGCCGTCGCACAAGGACTTCCAGCCGGCGTGTTCGAGTTCGAGGAGTTCGTCGCGCAGCGCCATAGGTGAGGAGTACCCACGTACCGTGAGTCGAATGCGGTACTTCTACAGCGCCGATGCCATTCGCGACGCCGAGGCGCCCCTGCTGGCGTCGCTGCCCGACGGTGTGCTGATGCGCCGGGCCGCGTACGGCCTGGCCACCGCGATCGCGGCGGAACTCGGCACCGTGTCGGGAAAGTCGGTGTGCGCGGTCGTCGGCTCCGGCGACAACGGCGGCGACGCGCTGTGGGCGGCGACGTTTCTGCGCCGGCGGGGTGCTGGCGCGTGTGCAGTGCTGCTCGACCCTGAACGGGCCCATGAGAAAGGTCTCGCCGCGTTCCGCCGTGCGGGCGGACGTATCGTCGAAACCGTTCCGCCCACAACAGATCTGGTGATCGACGGGGTGGTCGGCATCTCGGGCAGCGGTCCACTTCGGCCCCACGCCGCCGAGATTTTCGCCGCCGTCGACGTCGCCGGCATCCCGGTGGTCGCGGTCGACCTGCCCAGCGGTGTCGACCCGTACACCGGTGCCGCGGACGGCGCACACGTGACGCCGGCGCTGACCGTCACGTTCGGCGGATTCAAACCCGTCCACGCGTTCGGTGACTGCGGCCGCCTCGAACTGGTCGACATCGGTCTGGACCTGGCGCCCAGCGACGTCGGCGCCCTCGACGCCGGGGACGTCGCGGCGTGCTGGCCGGTGCCGGGCCCGGACGACGACAAGTACACCCAGGGTGTCACCGGCGTGATGGCCGGCTCGGCGACCTATCCCGGCGCGGCCATCCTGTGCACCGGCGCCGCCGTCGCCGCGACTTCCGGAATGGTGCGCTACGCGGGAACCGCTGCGGGAGAGGTCGTTTCGCATTGGCCCGAGGTCATCGCCACATCGACCCCGGCGAGCGCCGGACGTGTGCAGGCCTGGGTCGTCGGACCGGGCCTCGGCACCGACGAAGTGGCCGCCGCGGCGCTGGTGCACGCGCTGGAGACCGATCTGCCGGTGATCGTCGACGCGGATGGCCTGACGATCCTGGCGGCGCACCCCGAGATCGTGCAGGGACGGACGGCGCCCACGGTCCTGACCCCGCACGCCGGGGAGTTCGCACGCCTTGCCGGCTCCTCGCCCGGGGCGGAGCGGGTCGCCGACACCCGTCGGCTGGCCGACCGGTTCGGCGCCACGGTGCTGTTGAAGGGGAACGTGACGGTCGTCGCCGAACCCGACGGGCAGGTCTATCTCAATGCCGCGGGGAACTCGTGGGCGGCCACGGCCGGCTCCGGTGACGTGCTGTCGGGCGTGATCGGCGCGCTGCTGGCGGCAGGGCTGCCGACGGGACAGGCGGCCGCGGCTGCGGCCTACGTCCACTCCCGTGCCGCCGATCTGTCGGCCCGCGACCCGGGCCCCGCCGCGGCGCCGACATCGGCGTCGCGCATCCTGGCGCATCTGCGAACGGCGTTGGCTTCGATCCTCTAGAAAGGACGCATGCCCAATGTTTCGCGTCACTCGTCGCTGGCCCCGGCCTACACCGGCCGAATGTCCATGTCGCCCGTCCCGGCGCTGCGCCTGCCCGACGAGTCGATGGAACCCGAGCAGGCATACCGATTCATCCATGACGAGTTGATGCTCGACGGCAGCTCGCGGCTGAACCTCGCGACGTTCGTGACGACGTGGATGGACCCCGAGGCCGGGCAGCTGATGTCGGAGACGTTCGACAAGAACATGATCGACAAGGACGAGTATCCGGTCACCGCCGCGATCGAGCAGAGATGCGTGTGCATGGTGGCCGACCTGTTCCACGCCGAGAACCTGCGCGACGACGATCCGTCCACGGCGATCGGGGTGTCGACCGTCGGCTCCAGCGAGGCCGTGATGCTCGCGGGCCTGGCGATGAAGTGGCGTTGGCGCGACAAGTTCGCCGGCAAGGACGGCGACGGCTGGAAGGGACGCACGCCGAACCTGGTGATGGGGTCGAACGTGCAGGTGGTGTGGGAGAAGTTCTGCCGCTACTTCGATGTCGAGGCGCGCTACCTGCCGATGGAGAAGGGCCGGTACGTCATCACCCCGGAGCAGGTGCTCGACGCCGTCGACGAGGACACCATCGGCGTCGTCGCGATCCTGGGAACGACGTTCACCGGCGAACTGGAACCGGTGGCCGAGATCTGCGCGGCGCTCGACGATCTCGCCGCCGGCGGCGGGTGTGACGTCCCGGTGCACGTCGACGCGGCCAGCGGCGGGTTCGTGGTGCCGTTCCTGAACCCTCTGCTCGTGTGGGACTTCCGGCTGCCGAGGGTGGTGTCGATCAACGTCAGTGGCCACAAGTACGGCCTGACCTATCCCGGCATCGGGTTCGTGGTCTGGCGCAATGCCGAGCATCTGCCCGAGGACCTGGTGTTCCGGGTGAACTACCTGGGCGGCGACATGCCGACCTTCACGCTGAACTTCTCCCGGCCCGGCAACCAGGTCGTCGGCCAGTACTACAACTTCCTGCGTCTGGGGCGCGATGGCTACACCCAGGTGATGCATGCGCTGGCGGACACCGCGCAGTGGCTGGCCCGTGAGCTGGAGGGGATGACCGGTTCCGATCACAAGCCGGTGTTCGAGGTGATCACCGACGGGTCGGCCATCCCGGTCGTGGCGTTCCGGCTGACCGAGGGTGCGAAGTTCACCGTGTTCGACATCTCGGCGCTGCTTCGCGGCTACGGGTGGCAGGTGCCGGCCTACACGATGCCCGAGGACGCCACCGACATCGCGGTGCTGCGGATCGTGGTGCGTGAGGGGTTCTCGGCGAACCTGGCCCGCGCGCTACGCGACGACCTGCGCGAGGTGCTGGGCAAACTCGACAAGGTGGGCATCGGTGGCTTCTCCGACGAGGAGCATTTCGCCCACTGAACCGGCGCCTGGGACAATCGGGGGCGGTGACCACAACCGAGAACAGGCTCATGAACACACCCAGCGCGGTGATCGACCTCGACGCCATCGCCCACAACGTGGGTGTTCTGCGCGATCGTGCCGGTTGCGCTGCGGTGATGGCCGTCGTGAAGGCGGACGGATACGGGCACGGCGCCACCGCGGTGGCCCGGGCCGCGCTGGCCGCGGGGGCCACGAACCTGGGGGTCGCGACCCTCGACGAGGCGCTGTCGCTGCGCCGCGACGGCGTCACCGCGCCGGTCCTGAGTTGGCTGCACCCGCCCGGCACCGACTTCACACCGGCGGTCCAGGCAGACATCGAGGTCGCGCTGTCCTCGCGCCGACAACTCGACGATCTGCTACGGGCGGTGGCACGGACCGGACGCACCGCGACGGTGACGGTGAAGGCCGACACCGGCCTGAGCCGCAACGGGGTCAGCCCCGCCGATCATCCGGGTCTCGTGTCCGCGTTGGCCCGTGCGCAGACCGACGGTGCAGTCACGGTGCACGGCCTGATGTCCCACCTGGCGCACGGGGACGTCCCGGACCATCCGTTCAACGACGAGCAGGCACGCCGCCTCACCGAGATGGCGTCGGAGGCCCGGTCCGCGGGCGTCGCCTACGACGTGGTGCACCTGTGCAATTCGCCGGCCGCGCTGACCCGTCCGGATCTGGCGTTCGACATGGTGCGGCCCGGTATCGCGGTGTACGGGCAGACACCGATCCCCGAGCGCGGCGACATGGGGCTGCGCCCGGCGATGACGGTGAAATGTCCGGTGGCCCTGGTGCGTTCGGTTCGTGCCGGGGACGGCGTGTCCTACGGGCACACCTGGCTCGCGCCGCGCGACACCACCCTGGCGCTGATCCCGGCCGGGTACGCCGACGGTGTGTTCCGCGCGTTGAGCAACCGCTTCGAGGTGACGATCAACGGCCGGCGTTACCCGAACGTGGGCCGGGTGTGCATGGACCAGTTCGTCGTCGATCTGGGACCCGGTCCCGTCGACGTCGCCGAGGGTGACGACGCGATCCTCTTCGGGCCGGGCGCCGACGGTGAGCCGACCGCGCAGGACTGGGCGGACCTGCTGGGCACCATCAACTACGAGGTGGTGACGAGCCCGCGCGGCCGGATCGTGCGCGGCTACGTCGGAGGTGCGCAGTGAGCCGGGGTGCGGGCTGGCTGGCGGGGGCAGCGGGCGTCGCGGCGGTCGGGTCGGCCGCCGGTGTCTCCATGGCCAGGTCGCTGCGGCGCAGGGTCACCGACGAGGACCCGCACCGCGACGAGGACTTCGAGCTCCTCGACGCCGACCGCAGCTGCGTGGTGACCACCTCCGACGGGGTGCCGCTGGCGGTGCGCGAAGTCGGTCCCGAAGATGCGCCGCTGACAGTGGTTTTCGCCCACGGCTTCTGTCTGCGCATGGGCTCCTTCCACTTTCAGCGCGTCCGTCTGACCGAGCACTGGGGCGCTCAGGTGCGGATGGTGTTCTTCGATCAGCGCGGCCACGGGCAGTCCGGGGACGCCCCGCCGGAGACGTACACGGTGGAACAGCTCGGCCGGGACCTGGAGGCGGTCCTGGCCGTGATGGCGCCGAAGGGGCCCGTCGTGCTGGTCGGCCACTCGATGGGCGGCATGGCGGTGCTATCCCATGCCCGCCAGTATCCGCAGCGCTACCCGACGCGGGTGGTGGGTGCAGCCCTGATTTCCTCTGCGGCAGAGGGTGTTGCGCGATCACCCGTGGGTGAGATCCTGAAGAATCCGGCGCTGGAGGCGGTCCGCTTCACGGCGCGGTATGCGCCGAAGCTGGTGCATCGCGGGCGGGGTGCCGCGCGCTCGGTCATCGGGCCGATCCTGCGCGCAGCGTCCTACGGAGACGAGAAGATCAGCCCCAGCGTCGTCGCGTTCTCGGAGAGGATGATGCACGACACCCCGATCGCCACGCTGGTGGAGTTCCTGCACGCCCTCGAGGTGCACGACGAGACCGCCGGCCTGGAAACCCTGCGCAGGGTCCCGACGCTGGTGGCCTGCGGGGATCGCGACCTGCTCACCCCGAAGGAGTATTCACAGGAGATGGCCGATGTGTTGGCGAAGTCCGAGCTCGTGATCGTGCCCGGCGCAGGGCATCTCGTGCAGTTGGAGTGCCCCGAGGTGATCAACGACGCGCTCGTGCGGCTGGTGGAGCGGGCCACGCCGTCGAAGCTGACGGCGTTGACACGGCGGGTCACGCAGCGGGTGCGCTCCGATGACTGACCGCGCGGGCAGTGCCGAGCTGCTGACGGCCGAGGACACCGTCGCGTTGGGTGCGACGCTGGGCCGCGAGCTGCGGGCCGGCGACGTGGTCGTGTTGTCGGGTCCGCTGGGTGCCGGTAAGACTGTGCTGGCCAAGGGGATCGCCGAGGCGATGGAAGTCGAGGGCCCGGTCGTCTCGCCGACGTTCGTGCTGGCCCGTGTGCACCGTGCCCGTCGCGAGGGCGCGCCGGCGATGGTGCACGTCGACCTGTACCGGCTCCTGGATCAAAGCTCGGTCGACCTGCTCGCGGAATTGGATTCACTGGATCTGGACACCGATCTCGATGACGCCGTCGTCGTCGTCGAATGGGGTGAGGGAGTGGCGGAACGGTTGTCGGACAGCCATCTCGACATCCGGCTGGAGCGTTCGTCGGACACCGACGCACGCACCGCGATCTGGACATGGAGTCGGCCGTGAGCCGGCTGGTATTGGCGGTCGACACCGCAACGCCCGCCGTCACCGCCGGCATCGTGCGTGTCGACGGGGATGCGATCGAGGTGCTCGCCGAGCAGGTCACCGTCGACGCCCGGGCGCACGCCGAGCAACTGACCCCGAACATCGTTGCCGCACTGGGTGATGCAGGTACCGATGCGAGCCGGCTGGACGCGGTGGTCGTCGGTTGCGGGCCCGGCCCGTTCACGGGGCTGCGGGTCGGGATGGCCACCGCGGCGGCGTTCGGGCACGCGCTCGGTGTTCCCGTGCACGGCGTCTGCAGTCTCGACGCCATCGCGGCGGGAACCACCGGTGATGTGCTGGTGGTGACCGATGCGCGTCGTCGGGAGGTGTACTGGGCGCGCTACCGCGACGGACGCCGCGTCGACGGGCCGGCCGTGAATTCCGCCGTCGACGTTCCGGCTGGCGCCGCAGCGGTGGCGGGTTCGCCGGAGCACACGGCGCTGTTCGAGCTTCCGCGGCTCGCTCCGGTCTATCCCAGTGCCGCGGGACTCGTTGCCGCGGTGCGGGACTGGGATGCCGATCCCGCGCCGCTGGTGCCGTTGTACCTGCGCCGGCCCGACGCGAAGCCGTCGCAGGCGGTGAAGCGGTGAGTGCCGAGTACGGCCCGCTGCAGACCACGGACGCGCTGCGGTGCGCCGAATTGGAGGCACAGCTGTTCGACGGCGACGACCCCTGGCCGGAGCGGGCCTTCCTGGCAGAGCTGGCGGCCAAACACAATCACTACGTCGGTGCGCGGGTCGACGACAAGCTGGTCGGCTATGCCGGGATCGCGCGGCTGGGCCGCTTCAAGCCGTTCGAGTACGAGATCCACACCATCGGTGTCGATCCCGCGTATCAGGGGCAGGGGATCGGCAGGCAGATGTTGCACCGGCTGTTCGACTTCGCCGACGGAGCACCGATCTTCCTCGAGGTGCGCACCGACAATGCGGCGGCGATCGCGCTGTACGAAAGTGAGGGCTTCGTGAAGATGGGTGTGCGCAAGCGCTATTACCGGGTCAGCGGCGCTGACGCGTACACCATGAAACGTGAGAAGCGGGAGCGTCAATGATCATCCTGGCCATCGAGAGTTCCTGCGACGAGACAGGTGTCGGTATCGCCGAGCTCGGCGACGACGGATCGGTGACGTTGCTGGCCGACGAGGTCGCCTCCAGCGTCGACGAGCACGCCCGGTTCGGTGGAGTCGTGCCCGAGATCGCGTCCCGCGCACACCTGGAGGCGCTGGGGCCCACGATGCGCAGGGCGCTGGCGACCGCCGGCGTCGACAAGCCCGACGTCGTCGCCGCGACGATCGGGCCGGGGCTGGCGGGTGCGTTGCTGGTCGGCGTCGCCGCCGCCAAGGCGTATGCGGCGGCGTGGCAGGTGCCGTTCTATGCGGTCAACCACCTCGGCGGGCATCTGGCCGCCGACGTCTTCGATCACGGTCCGCTGCCGGAGAGCATCGGTCTGCTGGTGTCCGGAGGTCATACCCATCTGCTGCATGTGCGGTCGCTGGGTGAACCGATCATCGAGCTCGGCTCGACTGTCGACGACGCCGCCGGTGAGGCGTACGACAAGATCGCTCGTCTGCTCGGCCTGGGGTATCCGGGCGGTCGGGTGCTCGATGAGCTTGCGCGCGAAGGTGATCCGAAGGCGATCACGTTCCCCCGTGGAATGACGGGCCCGCGTGACGAACCGTATGCGTTCAGCTTCTCGGGGCTCAAGACGGCTGTCGCGCGGTACGTCGAGAGCCACCCCGAGGCATCGCAGGCGGATGTGGCCGCGGGGTTCCAGGAGGCGGTGGCGGATGTGCTGACCGCGAAGGCGGTGCGCGCGGCCGGAGATCTCGGGGTGTCGACGTTGTTGATCGCCGGGGGAGTGGCGGCCAATTCGCGGTTGAGGGAACTGGCGGCGCAGCGATGTGAGGCGGCCGGGATGACGCTGAGAATTCCGCGGCCGCGACTGTGCACAGACAACGGCGCCATGATCGCGTCGTTCGCCGCACATCTGATCGCCGCGGGTGCGGCACCGTCGCCGCTGGACGCGGCCAGTGATCCGGGTCTGCCCGTGGTGCAGGGACAGGTCGCGTGAGTACCGCCGACAAGCTCGCGGTCACCGAACTGCTCTACAGGTACGCGGAATTGATCGACGCCGGGGACTTCGACGGTGTGGGGTCGCTGTTGGGCCGCGGCGATTTCATGGGCGTCGCAGGCGCCGAGGCGATTTCGACGTTGTTCGCCGCGACGACCCGCCGGTTCCCCGACCACGGCAACACACCTCGCACCCGACATCTGGTGCTGAACCCGATCGTCGACGTCGATGGGGAGGTCGCCTCGGCGCGGTCGACCTTCTGCGTGGTGCAACGCACGGACACCGTTGCGCTGCAGCCGATCGTGGTGGGTCGCTACCGCGACACGTTCGCGCGGGACACCGACGGCTGGCATTTCACCTCGCGCACCGTCGACGTGGAGATGATCGGTGATGTATCCGACCATCTGATGATGGACCCCAGCCGTCTGGGTTAAAAGGGCGGTGGGTCGTTGCCGTAGTCGGGCTCGTGTCCGGCCGGCCGGAACGTGTATTCGTCATGAGAGTTTTCGGCCCGATAGGTCTGCCTGCTGGCGACAGGTCGGACCTGTGATGCGCGCAGAGCGGCGTTGCGCATGCGTTCGGCCTTGATCCGCGCGGCACGATTCTGTGCGCGGGAGCGCCGCCGGGTCGGCAACTTGAGGTGCCGTCCGACTGACGGTTGCGTCGCCTGCGCGGGCGGTGGCGGAGATTCCGCGGCGGTGTCCCACCCGGGAAATATGAGTCCGCTCAACGGCTTTGTGCTGTAGGCATGTCCTGTGGGGGTGGTGACGACCACTGTCCCGTCAGGGTGTTGGGCGTCGGAGAATCCGGGCCAAAACGTCTTGATCAAATGATGCAGACGGCAGTAGCACTTGCAGTTCGCGGAGTGGGTGACGCCGCACGGCCACGCGGTGGTGTGGTCGATGTCGGCGTGAGCGGCGGGGCGGTCGCAGCCGGGGAAGCGGCACGTGATGTCGCGGGAACGGATGAATCGCTGGAGCGCAGTCGATGGCCGGTAGTGGTCTTCGGCGCCGGTGGGGTCGCCGACGAACCGGATGGTGGCACCCTGCGCGATCAACTCGGCGAGCATCGCGGGCGGCAGGATCGCATTCCTGGCGGCGGGAATCAGGGCCGCCTTGCGCCGAGGTTCGGTGGTGGTTTCGGTGTGCTCGGTGGTCTTGGTGTGCTTGGCGGGACCGCGGCCCTCGGCGGTCTCGCCGTCCTTGACATCGTCGCCGTGGAGGAGGGGGTCCTGCGGCGCGTCGAGGGATTCGCGGTCGGCGATGACATTGATGACGAAGGTGGAGCCACGTCCGTCGTCCACCTTCGCTGTGCAGTCAGGGTTGTCGCAGGCGCAGGCGAGAAACATGGAGCCGGCGTGGATGGCGCCGATCGCAGCGGAGCGGCGCTGGTCGAGTGTCCGCGGGTCGTCTTCGCAGACATTGCGAGCCATCGAGGCGATCCGTTGCTCCATGATCGCGGCGTCCGCGTTGGAGACGCGGCCGTGGACCGTGGTGGTGCCGTCGGCGTTGTCAGAGCCCGAGCCGACGGTGAAGTAGCAGCCCCGGCTGCTGCTGCGGGTCCGCTTGACCGCGTCAGGGTCGAAGCGGTCGACCCACACGTCGAGCGCCTTCTCCAGCGAGTACTTGGTCAAGGATCCCCACGCCACGGCGCGCTCGGACAGCTTGGAGTCGAGTTGCGCCAGCGCTCGTTCATCAGTGACGAGTTCGGTGCGGGCCAGGATCGACGTGACCGTCGAAATCGGGATGTCGCCGGCCAGGAACTTCGCCCCCACTTTGGGGAATCGGTGTCGCATGGCTGTGGCCAGCTCGATCTGCGACAACGCCCTGCCGTGGTTGATGGTCAAGGCACACGACAGTTGCGCGGCGAGGGCGTCGCAGTCATCGCAGACCCAGAAAGCATGGGTGGCAGCCGCATCTGTGCACAGACGCTGATGAAGTTCGGCGATCGCGGCGACCTTGCGAGCTTCGGCGGCGGCGCTGGCGCGCGCCCAGCCGGTCACCGCGTCGATGAGCTCGCCGTCAGACAGCCTGGCGAGGCGGCCGGGGTCCGGAAGCGATCCATCGAACATGTGTTCGATTATAAGGGGCTGCACCGACAGGTCGGTGCACCAGTTTCTGCCATCGACCGATCAATTCCTGCCATTGGAATTATCCGGTTGACCTGCGGGTTCAAGCGATCAGAGCACCACGAACAACCACCACCACAGAAGAAGAAGTTGAGAACCATGAAGAACCTCACGATCGCCACCACCGCAGCCGCCGCCCTGTCCGCCGCGTTCCTCGGACTGGCCGCCCCGGCCCTGGCCGCCCCCACCGGAGGCGACGCCCAGGCCACCATCAGCTCCCTGGAAGCCCAGGGCAACCGGGTCATCGTCCACAAGCTCGCCGACGTCGACCTCGACGACGCCAGCGTCGTCGGCATCAACCGCGGCCCCGCCATCCGCGGCACCGTCCAGGACAACGCCAACGACCGCACCTACCAGAACACCGTCACCGGCCACGTCTACTACGTCAACGTCCGCTGAGTACTCCCAAAAAGGGGCGCCCCTGACCAGGGGCGCCCCTTTTTCGTTTGATGGACAGGCCGCGGTGTCTTTCGCCCACGACGAAACAGTGCGCCCCCACCCTTGAGTGCTAGCACTCTCGTGTATAGAGTGCTAGGCGGCAGGTCGGTTCACCCCTGTGTCGGCACCCGCGACGACGGCGCAAGGGTAGGCACCGGCCAACCGCGTACATACACCTAACAACAGAAGTGAAGGGGCTCCATCGTGGCGAGCGTGAACATCAAGCCACTCGAGGACAAGATCCTCGTTCAGGCCAACGAGGCCGAGACCACGACCGCTTCCGGTCTGGTCATCCCCGACACCGCCAAGGAGAAGCCGCAGGAAGGCACCGTCGTCGCAGTAGGCCCCGGCCGCTGGGATGAGGATGGCGAGAAGCGGATTCCTCTGGACGTGTCGGAGGGCGACGTGGTCATCTACAGCAAGTACGGCGGCACCGAGATCAAGTACAACGGCGAGGAGTACCTGATCCTGTCGGCTCGCGACGTGCTGGCTGTCGTCTCCAAGTAAGAACCGTGACTCCGCCCCGGACGTACCCGTTGATACGGGTGACGTCCGGGGCGGTGCGCATTCCACCCGTTCTAGGGAAAGACATTCATGAGTAAGCAGATCGAATTCAACGAAACCGCGCGCCGCGCCATGGAGGCCGGCGTGGACAAGCTCGCCGACGCGGTCAAGGTGACGCTGGGTCCCCGTGGCCGCCATGTGGTGCTCGCCAAGTCCTGGGGCGGGCCCACCGTCACCAACGACGGCGTGACCATCGCCCGAGAGATCGACCTCGAGGACCCCTTCGAGAACCTCGGCGCCCAGCTGGTGAAGTCGGTGGCCACCAAGACCAACGACGTCGCCGGTGACGGCACCACCACCGCCACGGTGCTGGCCCAGGCACTCGTCAAGGCCGGCCTGCGCAACGTCGCCGCGGGCGCCAACCCCATCGCGCTCGGCGCCGGCATCGCCAAGGCCGCGGACGCCGTCTCCGAGGCGCTGCTGGCCTCGGCCACGCCGGTCAAGGACGCGAAGTCCATCGGTCAGGTCGCGACCGTGTCGTCGCGTGACGAACTCGTCGGCGAGCTCGTCGGCGAAGCCATGACGAAGGTCGGCACCGACGGCGTCGTGACGGTCGAGGAATCCTCGACGCTGAACACCGAACTCGAGGTCACCGAGGGCGTCGGCTTCGACAAGGGCTTCATCTCGGCCTACTTCGTCACCGACTTCGACTCGCAGGAAGCAGTCCTCGAGGATGCCCTCGTGCTGCTGCACCGCGAGAAGATCAGCTCGCTTCCCGACCTGCTGCCGCTGCTGGAGAAGGTCGCCGAGGCCGGCAAGCCGCTGCTGATCGTCGCCGAAGATGTTGAGGGCGAAGCGCTTTCGACCCTCGTGGTCAATGCGATCCGCAAGACGCTGAAGGCCGTCGCGGTCAAGGCGCCGTTCTTCGGCGATCGCCGCAAGGCATTCCTCGACGATCTGGCGGTCGTCACCGGCGGCCAGGTGGTCAACCCCGACGTCGGCCTGGTCCTGCGCGAGGTCGGCCTCGAGGTGCTCGGCACGGCGCGTCGCGTCGTCGTCGACAAGGACAGCACCGTGATCGTCGACGGCGGCGGCACCCAGGACGCGATCGAGGGCCGCAAGGGTCAGCTGCGTGCCGAGATCGAGGTCTCCGACTCCGATTGGGACCGCGAGAAGCTCGAAGAGCGGCTGGCGAAGCTCGCCGGTGGCGTCGCGGTGATCAAGGTCGGCGCGGCCACCGAGACGGATCTGAAGAAGCGCAAGGAAGCCGTCGAGGATGCCGTGGCTGCGGCCAAGGCCGCGGTCGAGGAGGGCATCGTCATCGGTGGCGGTGCGGCCCTGGTGCATGCCGGCAGCGCGCTCGACTCCCTGCGGTCCGAGCTCAAGGGCGACGAGCTGCTCGGTGTCGAGGTGTTCGCCTCCGCACTGTCCTCGCCGCTGTACTGGATCGCCACCAACGCCGGACTCGACGGTGCCGTCGTGGTCAACAAGGTCTCCGAACTCCCCGCGGGACAGGGCTTCAACGCCGCCACGCTGGAGTACGGCGACCTGATCGCCGACGGTGTCATCGACCCCGTGAAGGTGACGCGCTCCGCAGTGGTCAACGCGGCGTCGGTGGCCCGCATGGTGCTCACCACCGAGACCGCAGTTGTCGAGAAGCCTGCCGAGGCGGAGGACGACGGCCACGGCCACGGTCACGGCCATCACCACCACTAGGAACTGAAGTCGAGACGCCCCCGGTCCACACACGGACCGGGGGCGTTCTCTTGAAAATTGCGCGGCCGGAATATAGACAGGTCGCTTAGCCTCGATTTTTCATCGAAGGTGATGGTGGTGGAGCTGGGCGGCCGGGCCGGGGCTGAGTTGAGTTTTGTGGCTGGTGGGCGTGCTGGGGTAGTCCCGTGTCGCCGGGTGGGGCGCGCTTTCCCGGTGCCAGTGGGTCTTTCGTGGTCGGTCGGTCAGATTGAGTCGTTTGGTCATCCGAAGGCGGTGCGTAGGTGTTGCCAGGCGGTCGCGATCTGGGCGGCCCATCGCCAGGTGGCATCGATACGGAGGCGAACCTGGCGGGCTCCGCGAGTGATACGGGCAGCGACGTGCAGGATCCGGTAGCGGAAAGTGGCGATCTCGGCGCGGGCCAGTGCGGGGTGGTTGCGGAAGCCGATCAGCTGGGCCCAGGTGACCAGATCGGCGGCAGCCAGCACGATTTGCAGCCAGGCTGCGTTGGCCCAAAACGACTGGCAGGGGGGGGTTGCGTAACCCGGTGGCTTTCAGTTCGCGGATGCGGTCTTCGACGCGGGCGTGCTGGCGGTGGCGCAGCTCCAATCCGGCGATCTGAACAGCAATGACGCCGGGTTCGGTGTCGGTGATGAATCCGGTGACCCGCATGCCGTCGGTGTCGGTGAATCGCAGTTGCGCACCCGGGTGGGGCCTCTCTTTGCGCAGGATCAGCCGAGTACCAGCGGGCCACTTGCTCAGGTTGATCAGGCCGGTGGCCTCGGCGACCCAGGCGCCGTCGCGGATGCCGCCTGCGGTGTCGATCGCCGGATACCAGCAGGCCCCGAGGTTGAGGGTGTCCACCGCGTCCTGAACACGGGCATCGACGGGGTAGCCGAAGGAGAACCCCACCCCCGCATCACGGCAAGCGTCGGCGAATCGGTGGGTGGCTCCACGGTGTCACAGCGCACCAGCACCTGCGGTCGGTCGCGATGATCGCCACTACTGGGGTCGGGTCGCCACCCCGCGGGCAGTGCGGCCAGCGCCTGGGGCCAGGACGATGATGTGATCGCTGGCGGTGTTGGAGCCGGCGTTACCGGTGCGCAGCAGCCCCGGCCAGCGCCTCCCCACCGGCGATCTCGGGACGATCCAGAAACGCCAGCAACGGATGGTGACCACAGGTTTCTTCCAGGTCGGGGTGGCGCCGGTCTTGTTGTCAGAGTGATCGATGACCAGGGTGGCATCGATGTCGTTCCAATTATTCCTTGCAGGACAGGCACTTTCGCGTATCTACACCCCGAAAATCACAACACTTCGCGAAAAATCCGGGCTAAGCCCCGAAACGGAGTGTTATTACAGTTTCACTGTCTATCCGGGTGCCAGCGGGGGGGTCTTGCATGATTATTCGATTCGAATTCTCGGGTCCAGCAGCAGAGCTAGGTAATTTCTCCAACGTTCCAGACCACCCCTCATTTACTAGCTCAGGATAGGCATCCGTCCAGTACTGGCCCACTAACGATGGCATGACAAATCCCGGTTCTTCAGCGGGCGGCTCAGATGAAGAGCACGCAACCGCATTGACGCACATAATTGCGAAAGCAAGGCCTAGTAATGGTTTGCGCTCCCCCAGCACTTTCCTGTATTTGACCACCACTCGACCCTCCCAGATTTCACGAGTACGGCGTCAGAGTACAGCTTGTACAGGATCAAGCGTGATAGTCCGGAGGGGAGTTCCGTTGGGGAAGCCACTCGAGGGACTTGGAAGTAAGCCACTGCCCGACAGCCAAACCTTCAGTGTCGAAGTCACGGTGTAGGTGGTATTGCCAGTCCAGTTGGCGTCGGTGCGAAACTTCTGACTACCGAATAGCTGCGTGTACGGACTGCCGCCCAAATAACCTCTGGTGTAGCTCCCGCTCCACGATCTCGTTCCATTGGAAATCGTGACGAGCCACTCTAGGAACGGTGGCCCGTCGCATCTAACGCGGAGAGTTGCTTGGACCGCGTTGCGGTCATTATTGTCCTTCGTCTTAATCGGTGGATCAGGCTCGAAGTGATCGCAGTATGTTGGTTCCGCCATAATGGTTGGATAAGCGTTTGCGATCGAAGTTGTTGCAGTTGCAAAGAGATTTGCGATAATTGCCGCACAGCCCGCGATAGTACAGACATACGGATTTTCATAAAAGCCCCCCAGTCCTTTATTGACATGAATATTACCCACGACTGGGGCTTTGGAGTGGTGCGACACACCCGCGATGCATTTCTTGCTGAGAACATTGCCTAGCTAGCGTGGTTGTAAGTGCAAATACACGCTTCGTATTTGGGGTCCGCTGTCCCCGGCGCCCCTGGCATCGACATCGCCCAGAAGCCCCATCATGACGATTGGGAGGTCCTCGATGGCGACGGGCCCTGGCGGGGGCACGGCCGGTGGGGCGGCGGCGGTTGGTATCCCGACGTCAATGCCTGCATCAGCGCGACCGGGCCCTACGGGTACGTCACCGGATTTGTCTGGATCTGACTGGTACCGCCACGTGGGTGCCTACCCTGGTTTGCCCGCGGGATCGATTGGCGTGTAGGAGAATTCGCCATCGATCTCGTTGCGCCACGCGAGCCCCATGACGACCAGGTCGTCGGCCGCCGCGAGATGCTCTTCGGGAAGCTCGGCGCGGTGCGCGAGCACCTCCGCGGCAGCCAGATGACGTTGATCGGTGCGGGAGTCCTCGGCGACCGCTGAGAGCCACCGCTGCCGAGCCGTGTCTTCGTTGTCCGTGTCCTCGGGTGCGTCGGTCATCTCCCCATTGTGCGCTCTCGCCGACCGCGGTTTGCTCCGTCGAGGCTCCCGGTATAGCCTGTCCGGCGTGACCATCGGTGTGCGCGCCTATTGGCGCTTTATCGAGGCTCCGGGCGGAGCCGATAAAGCGCAGCGTTAAGCGTCGCATCCACCCGGAGCCCAGGCAGTGACCATCAGGTCGCTGCCTTTCGTCATTCAGGGCGCCGGACAACCACGAGCGGTGCCCGTACCAGAAAGGCATCACCGTGACCCTGGCGCAGACCGCCACCTCGCAGGAGACCTCCGACCGCAGGATCCGGCGCTTCAGTGAGATCCCCAGCCCGCACGACGTCCTCACGGAGTTCCCGCTGGGATCCCGTCGCGCCGAGCGGGTCGCGCGGGACCGCGAGGAGATCGCCGACATCCTCGCCGGCCGGGACGACCGCCTGCTCGTCGTCGTGGGGCCGTGCTCCGTCCACGACCCCGCCGCGGCGCTCGACTACGCGAGCCGGCTGGTGAAGGTCGCCGACGACCTCGGCGACCGGCTCAAGGTCGTGATGCGCGTGTACTTCGAGAAGCCGCGCACCACGACCGGGTGGAAAGGGCTGATCAACGACCCGGGGATGGACGGCAGCTTCGACGTGGCGCGCGGGCTGCGCACCGCCCGGCAACTGCTGCTCGACATCATCGACATCGGCCTGCCGGTCGGATGCGAGTTCCTGGAGCCCACCAGCCCGCAGTACATCGCCGACGCGGTCGCGTGGGGTGCGATCGGCGCCCGCACCACCGAATCCCAGGTGCACCGGCAGCTGGCGTCGGGCCTGTCGATGCCGGTCGGCTTCAAGAACGGCACGGACGGCAACATCCAGGTGGCCGTCGACGGCGTGAAAGCCGCTGCGGCACCGCATGTCTTCTTCGGCATGACCGACATGGGCCGCGGCGCGCTGGTGAGCACCACAGGCAACCAGGACTGCCACGTGATCCTGCGTGGAGGCACCGACGGACCGAACTGCGATGCGGCGTCGGTGACGGTCACCGCGGAGAAACTGGTCACAGCGGGCCTGCCCGGACGGGTCGTGATCGATTGCAGCCATGCCAATTCCGGCAAGGACCACATCCGCCAGGTGCAGGTCGCCAAGGACGTCGCACAGTTGGTTCGCGACGGACTTCCGATCAGCGGCGTCATGCTGGAAAGCTTCCTGGTGGCCGGAGCGCAGGCGCCGGAAGCTCAGCCGCTGACCTACGGCCAGTCCGTGACGGACAAGTGCATGGATTGGGGTGCAACCGATCTAGTGCTGCGGGAGCTCGCAAACCACGGCTGATTCTCAGCTTTCGCGGCGCCGACCGGCAGTAGATTTCCAGCATGAACAAGATCGCGCGCCCGCTGGCGCTGGCGGTCTCCGGCCTCGCCGCGCTGGGGATCGTGACGGCCTGCGCCGGGTCGTCGGGCCCGGCGCGGGAGGGCCCGGCCACCCAGACCGCGCCCGGCGGCAGCGCGGCGATGGATGCGGCCGGCCCGGCGCCGGAGTTCGGACCTCCGCAGGCCCCACCGACGGTGGAGAAACGCGACGTGGTCAGGACCGCGGCGATGACGGTGATGGTCGCGGACCCGTCGAAGGCCGCCGACGAGGCCGCGGTGATCGCCGAACGTGCCCAGGGGCGGGTCGACAGCCGCACCGAGGATGCGGGCTCGGGCAGCGGTCGTGCGTCCACGACGGTGACGCTGCGCGTCCCTGTTGCCGAACTCGACGCAACCGTGCGCGAACTCAAGACGCTCGGCACCGTGGAGACCGCATCCACCACCGCCGAGGACGTCACCGCGCAGCGCGTCGACCTGGACGCCCGGATCGAGGCGTTGCAGGTCTCGGTGGACCGGTTGCTCGCCATCATGAGAGATGCCCGCGACCCCGAGGCGCTGATCGCCGCCGAGGAGGCGCTGTCGCAGCGTCAGGCGGATCTCGACAGTCTGCGGGCACAACGCGACGCGCTCGGTGATCGCATCTCCTACAGCACCGTCGACGTCGCCTTCTTCGCCGAGCAGGTCGGCGGGCCGGCGCCGAAGAAGTACGAAGGCTTCTTCGGCCAGGTGCAGCGCGGGTGGGATGGACTGGTCGCCGTCGTCAGTGGCGCGGTTCTGCTGTTCGGTTTCCTGCTGCCGTGGCTGGGCGTGCTGGCGGTGGTCGGTGTCGTCATCTACGGGCTCATCCGATGGAGCCGGGCGCGCACCGCGCCGCCACCACCGGCCCCGGACCTCACGCCTCCAGACGAGCCCGCACCGCCGCCATCCGCCGAGCCAGCGTCTCCTCGTCGATGACGCCGCGCGCCAGCAGCGAATGGGCCAGCGCCACGAGCTGGTTCTCCGGGTAGGGCAGATCCGCGTACAGCGTGGCCGCCAACGCGTCCTCCTCGTCGCGGCGTTCCTTGAACGTCGGGACGGCAGCGGTACACGACGCGTGATCGAGCGCGTCGCAGAATCCGTCGAGGCTGGTCTTCCACGGCGGCACCGGGTTCTCGACGCCGTACTTGGCCGCCATCCGGGGCCACACCTGGTTGCGCTCGACGATGTGGTCGAGGGCGGCGACGCGATCGGGCGAGGACGTCACGGATGCACCGCCGGCCGGGTGTCGACGATGACGTTCGTCGTGACGCCGGGCTTGGGTAGAGCGACGCCGATCAGGCAGTCCCGGGTGATGATCTCGGCCAGCTGTTCCTCGCTCCAGCCGTCGGTACCGGCGGGCCGCATCGGCATCACCATGTACCGGTGCTTCTGGTTGGAGTCCTGTACCCGCACGTCGACGCCCTCGGGCAGGGACAGGCCGAACTCCGAGAGGACCTGGCGGGGCCAGCGGACCATCCGGCGGCGGTAGTTCGGGGTGCGGTACCACTCGGGCGAGTTGCCCAGAATCGGCCGCGGATAGCACGAGCACAGCGCGCACACGATCACGTTGTGCAGCGTGGGGGTGTCGGCGAGGATCTCGAAAGCGGTGAAGTCGCTGGGTGTCCCGAAGCCCGTCGGCTCCATCCAGTCGACACCGACCTCCTTGCTGGCCGTCATCGGCTCGGTGCGCGCGAGTTCTGCGAAGTCGGGGTCCAGCCACGCCCTGGCGACCAGTGTCGCGGCCGGCGTCGGGCCGATCTGCTCGGCGTATTCGGTGAAGCGGCGGTGCTCCTCGGCGGTGAAGATGCCCTTCTCGATGCACAGTTCACGCAGCGCGATCTCCAGGACCTCGAAGTCGGTGATCTCGTCGACCATGGGCTTGACCGTCCGGTCGTGGTCGTGTTCATGATCGTGGGACATGTGACCTCCTGTCGCGCGATGCGTGTCAGTGCGCGGCTTCGAGCCAGCGCTGCGGGATCTCGGTCCGCAGGATGTCGGTCGACGGACCGGTGTAGCCGTGCCACAGGTCGGCCATCATGAACTTCACGATGTAGAACCATTCCGGGGTGGCGTCGGGGCGGTCCCACGTTTCGTCCTCGGCGGCCGGGCTTTCATACGCGACGGTGTCGATCTCACCGACCGCGCCGCGGACGTACTCCGGGGTGCGTGTGTAGAACAGCACGGGCAGCTCGCGGACGACCACGGCGTCTCCGACCGCGAACCGCGGTTCGCCGGCCCGTCCGGCATACACCTGCGGATCACCCTTGCCGACAGCGTGAAGGTGGTGGGCGTTGCGCCGGACATCGGCTCCATCGCCCACTGATTTCGGTTGCGCCTCAAGCTTTCTGCCGGCCAGACCGTCGGGGTAGCGGGCAGCCACCTCGGCCATCCGTTCGGACAGTTCGGTGAGGCCGATGTGGTGTTTCTCCACCAGGACACGCGCGACGGACAACAACCACCGCCCGTAGTAGGGCAGGCCCAGGTATTCGGCGCGTCCGACATCGACGTTTCCGATGCGCCGTCGTTCCTCCGACAGCCAGATCCCGCGCCAGGCGAGCACTTCGCAGATGACGTAGGTCATCTCTTCCCATTGCTCGTACTGCTTGTTCTCGTACTTCATCGGGGCGTCGGGCTCGCCGCCGACATCGTGAACGGGCTTGAGGTAAGCCGTGATTCGCGCGTGGTCGAGCAGGTCCGGGGTCGGAGCGTCGGGAAGCTCCGGAAACGCGGACTTCAATCGCGCGACCAGATCGAGTTGGGCTGCGCGTTCCGCCGCCGTGCTCATCCCACAGATTGTGTCACCCGCTGTCCGAGGACGGCGGGATTCGCCGGTATCCGTATCGAATTGGTGGGGAATGCAAAGAACCCACCCCGATCGGCGACCTCCGGGGTGGGTTCTTCGAAGCAGTGTCAGGCGGTGCGGCGGATACCGCGCTTGAGCAGAAGCTCACGCTCGGATTCGCTGAGTCCGCCCCAGATGCCGTACGGCTCGCCGACGGCGAGTGCGTGGGAACGGCACTGCGCGATCACCGGGCAACGACGGCACATCTCTTTGGCGCGCATCTCACGCTGGGCGCGGGCGCGGCCGCGTTCGCCATCGGGATGGAAGAACATGGCCGAGTCGACACCGCGGCAAACGCCCTGCATCTGCCAATCCCAGATGTCGGCGTTCGGACCCGGAAGCTGTTGCGGCTGTGGCATTGGAGAAACCTTTCCGTCAGACCCGGTGCGCATCACTGTGGAGCGTGAGTCGTGGAACAAATCCGAGCACAGTCGCCGATGACCACTCGTGCACACAACGTAGAAGGGCTTCCGATTTACCGTCAATAGCCCCGCGGTGTGCCGAACCACATATTGGCCGGTCGAGAATTTACATCACGTTCATCAAAGTGTCGTTTGCGCAACGGAACTGGTGATAGGTGCCGTGCGGGGCGACGACGGTGACCCGCTGTTTCGGGCGTGAACTCACAGAAATCGTTGACAAGGACCACTCTTTGTCCGCATGCCAGTTGATGTGGCGGTAACACGTGATGCGCCAACTGTTAACTAACGTGATATTCAAAACACGGCGGGATTGATACCGTCGCGGTCCGATGGACACCACACCCGCGGTTTCGGCAAACGATCTGAGCAATGCCGCGTTCGGCGGCAACCCCGGGTTGTGGCCCCTTCCGCCGGCCTCCGGCGCGCACGACCTGTGGGTGCGGGCCGTCGCCGCGGGCGGTCAGGGCCGCTACGCGAGTGGGTTCGCCGATCTGGATCGGTTGGAGCGGTTGCCGCGGTCGGCAACCACGTCGTCCTTGGCGCTGAGTACCCGGGCGTCGTTCCTGCGTCAGCTCGGCTGGCACACCGTCGCGCGGGGGTGGGACGGGCGGGCAGCGGCCGTCGCCGCGGGATCGGCGGAGCCCGGTGCAGCGGACGCGGGCGCGGATGCCCTGATCGGCCTGGCCGCCGACGCTCTCGGCGTCGGGAGGTTCGCCGCGTCGGCTCGGGCGCTGGAGGGCGCGGCGGAGTTGATCGGGGCCGCGGCGACGTCCCGGCCCGCCGTCCGCATGGGATGGGTGTCGGCGGAGCTGGCGATGTTCCGCGGCGACGGAACCACCGCCGTCGGTCACGCGCGGCGCGCGGTGGACCTGGCGGCGGGCTTCGGCTCGGTCCGGCACCGGGTCAAGTCGCATGTCGTTCTGGCCGCCGCGTTGTGCAGCAGCGGCGACCTCGACGCGGCGCGGCAGGAAGGAGACCTGGCGCTGGCCGACGCGACCCGATTCGGTCTGGTGCCGCTGCAGTGGGCGGTTGCCTGTCTGCTCGCCGACATCGGGTCGCAGGCGTACCCGGCGGCCCGGATTCGGGCGGTTCGGGACGCCTCCGCCGAAGCCGTGACCAGATGGGGCGGCGTGTGGCGTCCGAGGTAACCGGGTTGTGCCCCTCTCTGTCGTTATTGTTTAGCTGAGCCGGCGCCGCCTGGTACCGGCCCGATATCGACCAGATATCGCCTGACACGGCCACCTCCCGTCCGGGACGTGACCCCCGACGTAACGCTGGAGACCCTGTTCACGATGACAATTTCGGGAGAACGTCTCGATGCTGTCGTCGCTGAAGCGGTGGCAGGCGATCGGGGCGCACTCCGGGAGGTGCTGGAGACCATCCGCCCCCTCGTCGTCCGGTACTGCCGGGCGAGGGTGGGGACCGCGGAACGCAGTGGTCTTTCAGCTGATGACGTAGCTCAGGAGGTGTGCTTGGCCGCCATAACGGCGCTGCCACGTTACAGGGATCAGGGACGACCGTTTCTGGCCTTTGTGTACGGCATTGCAGCGCATAAGGTTGCTGACGCGCACCGGGCAGCTGGTCGCAACCGGGCCGATCCGATGGATGTGGTCCCGGAGCGACTCTCCGGTGAAGCCGGCCCCGAGCAGATGGCGATCGATTCCGAATCGTCGGCCCGGATGGCGACGCTGCTGAAGGTGTTGCCCGAGAAGCAGCGCGAGATCCTGATCCTGCGCGTCGTCGTCGGCATGAGCGCCGAAGAGACCGCGGAGGCGGTCGGCAGCACCGCCGGTGCCGTGCGCGTCGCCCAGCATCGGGCGCTGTCGCGGCTGAAGGCCGAGATCACTTCGACGGGGCAGGGGCGCGACTATGCCTGACTTCGGACGTCGCGACCCAGGCGGCGGCGATCCATCCCTGACCGACATCAACCGCACCGACCAGTTCCTCGATGCGTTGGCTGCTCAGCAGCAGCCCTTCGTGACCGACCGCGACGACGTCGAGCTGGCCCAGTTGCTGGCCGGCTGGCGCGATGACATCCGCGAGACCCCGATGGGCCACGTGGTGACACCGTTGCAGGCAGAAGCGGCGCTGAACCGTGTCACGCGGCCTGCCGCACCGCGGCGCCGGTTCTCGCTGGCGGTCGTGGGTTCGGCCGCGGCGGCGGTCCTGGCGATCGGCGGCTTCGGCGCCGTGGTCGCCGGATCGGGTCCCGGTGACGCTCTGTACGGCCTGCGCACGATGCTGTTCGGCGAGCAGGTGCAGATGCGCGACGACGCGGTGATCCTGGCCGCACAGACCGAGATGCAGCAGGTGCAGCAGCTGATCGAGCAGGGCGACTGGCAGCAGGCGCAGGCCAAGCTCGAAGCCGTCACCACGACGGTCGCGACCGTCGACGACGTGGCGCAGAAAGAAGAACTGATCGCGCAGTGGCAGGAGCTGACCGTCAAGGTCGAGGCTCAGGATCCGGTGGCGACGGTGCCTCCGGGCGCGCCGCTGCCCACGTTCCCGGAGCTGCCCGCCGCGGTGCTCGACCAGGCCACGACGTCGTCGGAGACGACGGCGGGCACGACCTCGGACACCACCGCGCCGTCCTCGGAGACCACCGCGCCCTCGTCGGAGACGACCGGACCTTCGTCGGAGACGACGACCGCACCGTCGGAGACGACCGGACCTGCGCCGACGACGACTGCTCCGACGTCTGCGCCGACCACCACGGCTCCGGCACCGTCGACCACACCCACCACGTCGGTGGGCCAGACACGGTCGTCCGCCGCGCCGTCGACGCCGCCGTCTTCGGCGCCGACGTCCACGACGGTGGTGCTGCAGTCGACGACCACGTCTGCGGCCGCGCCGACGACCTCAGCGGCACCGACCACGGCTGCGCCGACGACTCCGAGTGCTGTCGAGACGACGCCGACCGCTGTGCCGACGACGCCGGCGGTGGAAGAGGAGACTCCGCCGTCACCGGTGGCGCCTGTGACGACCACCACGCCGGTGCTGCCGCTGCCGGGGGAGTAGAGCCGCAGTTCAGCTATCAGCGATAGCCGTCGGACTCCGAGGCGGCTTCGTTGAGTGAGGCATCGGCGTAGCCCCGGCAGTAGTCCCAGGTGACGTACGCGTCGGGCTCGGGATCGTAGGCCGGCTCGTGCGGGCGGACCGTGCCGTCGACCAGCAGCTGCAGCAGGTTGGCGCGCAGCATGTCCCAATCGTGGTAGTGGTCCTGCTGGCATTCGTCACAGCAGACGACCAGACCGCGAATTCCCTTGTGCGCCAACAGCGCTTCGTAGACAGCCAGGTCGGCCAGGTCGGCCTCCACGGCGGTGCGCTCCTGTGGATCCAGCGGCTGGCCAGGCTCGAGCGCATCGAGCGCCGCCGACGGATCGCTCGGATCGTCAGCGAACGGGTCGGGCGGCAATCCTGGTGGCAGGTGGTCTCGCACGCCCCCAGACTACGCAGCCTCCCAGGCATCGCGCCAGCGCTCACCCGGCATGCCGCGGCGAACTCAAACGGCGAGATCCGAGCCGGTCGGCATGCCGATAGGATGGACTTTTCCAGGTGTACGGGAGGCTTCATACATGTCGATCGCCGAAAGCAGCATCCCCATCGCCGTGCCGGTGCCCACCGGCGGTGATGATCCCACCAAGATCGCGATGCTCGGGCTGACCTTCGACGACGTTCTGCTCCTGCCCGCCGCATCCGACGTGATCCCCGCGACGGCCGACACATCGAGTCAGCTCACCCGCCGGATCCGCCTGAAGGTGCCGCTCGTCAGCTCCGCGATGGACACTGTCACCGAATCCCGCATGGCCATCGCGATGGCCCGCGCCGGCGGCATGGGCGTGCTGCACCGCAACCTTCCCGTCGCCGAGCAGGCCGGTCAGGTCGAGACCGTCAAGCGCTCGGAGGCCGGCATGGTCACCGATCCGGTCACGTGCTCCCCGGAGAACACCCTCGCCGAGGTCGACGCGATGTGTGCACGCTTCCGGATCTCGGGCCTGCCGGTCGTCGACGACAAGGGCTCTCTTGTCGGGATCATCACCAACCGCGACATGCGCTTCGAGGTCGACCAGTCCAAGCCGGTCACCGAGGTGATGACCAAGGCGCCACTGATCACCGCGCAGGAAGGCGTGTCCGCGGAGGCGGCCCTGGGTCTGTTGCGCCGCAACAAGATCGAGAAGCTGCCGATCGTCGACGGCCACGGCAAGCTGACCGGGCTGATCACCGTCAAGGACTTCGTCAAGACCGAACAGTTCCCGCTGTCCACCAAGGACAGCGACGGTCGGCTGCTCGTCGGTGCCGCGGTCGGCGTCGGAGAGGACGCCTGGACCCGAGCCATGACGCTGGCCGACGCCGGCGCCGACGTGCTGATCGTCGACACCGCCCACGCGCACAACCGCGGCGTGCTCGACATGGTGCACCGCCTCAAGCGGGCGGTCGGTGAGCGCGTCGACGTCGTCGGCGGCAACGTCGCGACCCGGGCCGCGGCCGCCGCGCTCGTCGACGCCGGCGCCGACGCGGTCAAGGTGGGCGTCGGTCCCGGCTCGATCTGCACGACGCGCGTGGTCGCCGGCGTGGGCGCCCCGCAGATCACGGCGATCCTGGAGGCCGTGGCCGCCTGCGCACCGCACGGGGTGCCGGTGATCGCCGACGGCGGGCTGCAGTACTCCGGCGACATCGCCAAGGCGCTGGCCGCCGGCGCCTCCACCGCGATGCTCGGCTCGCTGCTGGCGGGCACCGCCGAATCCCCGGGCGACCTGATCTTCGTCAACGGCAAGCAGTTCAAGAGCTACCGCGGCATGGGCTCGCTCGGCGCGATGCAGGGTCGCGGCGCGACCGGAAACCTACGGGGCTCCTACTCCAAGGACCGCTACTTCCAGGACGACGTGCTGTCGGAGGACAAGCTGGTGCCCGAGGGCATCGAGGGCCGGGTGCCGTTCCGCGGCCCGCTGTCGACCGTGATTCACCAACTCACCGGCGGTCTGCGTGCGGCGATGGGCTACACCGGCTCGGCGAGCATCGAGGCGCTCCAGCAGGCGCAGTTCGTCCAGATCACCGCGGCGGGGCTCAAGGAGAGCCATCCGCACGACATCACGATGACGGTCGAGGCCCCGAACTACACGACCCGCTAGGGTCTACGGGGCCAAACAGGGGAGTCAACATGCGAGACATGGTGGAAATCGGCATGGGCCGGACCGCCCGTCGCACCTACGAACTCGGCGACATCAACATCGTCCCGTCGCGACGTACCAGGTCGTCGAAGGACGTGTCGACGGCGTGGCAGCTCGACGCCTACCGCTTCGAGATCCCGGTGCTCGCGCATCCGACCGACGCGCTGGTGTCGGTCGAGTTCGCCATCGAGCTCGGCCGGCTCGGCGGACTCGGTGTCCTCAATGGCGAGGGCCTGATCGGCCGGCACGCCGACGTCGAGGACAAGATCGCCCGTGTCGTCGAGGTCGCCGAGAAGGATCCCGACCCGGCGGCGGCCACCCGCTTGCTGCAGCAGCTGCATGCCGCCCCGCTGGACCCCGAGCTGCTCGGGGCCGCGGTCAGCCGCATCCGCGAGGCGGGTGTGACGACCGCGGTGCGGGTCAGCCCGCAGAACGCGCAGGCGCTGACGCCGACGCTGGTCGCGGCCGGCATCGACCTGCTGGTCATTCAGGGCACGATCATCTCGGCCGAACGCGTCGCCAAGGACCACGACGGCGAGGGCGAGCCGCTGAACCTGAAGACCTTCATCTCCGAACTCGACGTGCCCGTGGTGGCCGGCGGCGTGCTCGACCACCGCACCGCCCTGCACCTGATGCGCACGGGCGCGGCCGGCGTCATCGTCGGCTACGGGTCGACCTCCGGAGTCACGACGTCCGACGAGGTGCTCGGCATCAGCGTGCCGATGGCCACCGCGATCGCCGACGCCGCCGCGGCCCGCCGCGAATACCTCGACGAGACCGGCGGACGGTATGTCCACGTCCTGGCCGACGGCGACATCCACACCTCGGGCGATCTGGCCAAGGCGATCGCGTGCGGCGCGGACGCCGTCGTGCTCGGCACCCCGCTGGCGATCTCCGCGGAAGCCCTTGGCGGAGGCTGGTTCTGGCCGGCCGCCGCCGCGCACCCGTCGCTGCCGCGCGGCTCCCTGCTGCAGGTGGTCGACGAGGAGCGGCCGTCCCTGGCGCAGGTGCTCAACGGTCCGTCGGACGACCCGTTCGGTTCGCTGAACCTCGTCGGCGGGCTGGCCCGGTCGATGGCCAAGGCCGGCTACTGCGATCTCAAGGAATTCCAGAAGGTCGGGCTCACCGTCGGGTGCTGACGCGTCACTGCAGGCTGCGCAACGTCCTGGTCAGGTAGTCGGCGACGAGTTCGGACCTGCCGGTCGACTCGTCCGTCGTGACCAGCAGCGCATACAGGCCGAGCAGGAAGTAGATGGCGCTGTTCATCGGCGTCACGTCCGCCGCCGTCTCGCCGCGCTGCCGGGCGTGCTCGATCTGGGCGGCGACGAGCACGACCACCGGGTGGTCGCCGCCATGTTCGGCCGGCGGCCGGGTGGGCGAGAAATGCAGCGCGAGAAAGTCTTTGAACAGCACGACGCCCAGTCGCCGCTCCAGTCCCAGCACCAGGTCGGCGGCTTCACGCAGAACCGCGCTGAGGTCGTGATGAGTCTTGGTGAACGTCGCGAAGCGCTTCGCGATGCGGTCCTCCTCGCGGCGCTCCAGCTCGAGGAGTACGTGCTCCTTGGTGGGGAAGTGGAAGAAGAAGGTGCCGTGGGCGACCCCGGCCGCGCCGACGATCGTGCTGACATCGGCCTCGGCCATGCCGGCGCGTTTGAACTCGGCGATCGCGGCCCCCAGCAGTCTTTCCCTGGTCTGGAGGCGTTTCGCCTCGCGCGCCGTGATCCCGTCCGCCACGCCATGACAGTAGACGAGAACCGAAAGCTGACATTAGGGTCGCCTCGCTGGCATGTTACCGACGGGTAAGTTCATACTGGTCAGATGAGGCCTGACTACGACGTGCTGATCATCGGTTCGGGGTTCGGCGGCAGCGTCAGCGCGCTGCGACTGACCGAGAAGGGTTACCGCGTCGGCGTGCTGGAAGCGGGTCGCCGCTACGCCGACGACGAGTTCGCGAAGACCTCGTGGAACCTCCGCAAGTTCCTGTGGGCGCCGCAGTTCGGCATGTACGGCATTCAGCGCATCCATCTGCTGCGCAACGTGATGATCCTGGCCGGCGCGGGTGTCGGTGGCGGATCTCTGAACTACGCCAACACGCTTTATGTTCCGCCGGAGCCGTTCTTCAACGATCCGCAGTGGCGTGACATCACCGACTGGCGGGCCGAGTTGATGTCGCACTACGACCAGGCGCAGCGGATGCTGGGCGTGGTCACCAACCCGACCTTCACCGACGCCGACCGCATCATGAAAGAGGTCGCCGACGACATGGGTGTCGGCGACACGTTCGTGCCGACGCCGGTTGGGGTGTTCTTCGGGCCCGACGGCGAGAAGACGCCCGGCAAGACCGTCGCCGACCCGTACTTCGGCGGTGCCGGTCCCGCCCGCACGGGGTGCATCGAGTGCGGGTCCTGCATGACAGGCTGCCGGTACGGCGCGAAGAACACCCTGGTGAAGAACTATCTGGGGTTGGCGGAGAAGGCCGGTGCCCGGGTGCACCCGCTGACCATGGTGACCGGGTTCGAGCAACGGCCCGACGGTCTGTGGGAGGTGCACACCGCCCGCACCGGCAGCAAGGTGCGCCGGCGCCGCAAGACCTTCACCGCCGAGCACGTCATCCTGGCCGCCGGCACGTACGGCACCCAAAAGCTGCTGTTCAAGATGCGCGACCGCGGCAAGCTGCCCAAGCTCTCGGACAAGCTCGGTGTGCTGACACGCACGAACTCCGAGTCCATCGTCGGCGCCGGACGCTTGACCGTCGGTGACGACCTGAACCTGACCCACGGTGTGGCGATCACGTCATCGATCCACCCCACCGCCGACACCCATGTCGAGCCGGTGCGCTACGGCAAGGGTTCCAACGCGATGGGTCTGCTGCAGACGCTGATGACCGACGGCACCGGCCCCGAGGGCACCGACGTGCCGCGGTGGCGGCAGCTGCTCGACACCGCGCGCCACGATCGCAAGGGCACGCTGCGGCTGCTCAACCCGCGGCGCTGGAGCGAGCGCACGATGATCGCGCTCGTCATGCAGCACCTCGACAACTCGATCACGACCTACACCCGCAAGACGAAGTTCGGGTTCCGCATGCTCGACAGCAAGCAGGGCCACGGTGAGCCCAACCCGAGCTGGATCCCGGCCGGCAACGAGGTGACCCGGCGCATCGCCGAGAAGATCGACGGCGTCGCGGGCGGCACCTGGGGAGAACTGTTCAACATTCCGCTCACCGCGCACTTCCTCGGCGGCGCGGCGATCGCCGACTCCCCGGAGCGCGGTGTCATCGACCCGTACCAGCGGGTGTGGAACTACCCGACGCTGTCGGTGATGGACGGCGCCGCGGTCTCGGCGAACCTCGGGGTGAACCCGTCGCTGTCGATCACCGCGCAGGCCGAGCGCGCCGCGGCGCTGTGGCCGAACAAGGGTGAGGAGGATCTGCGGCCCGAGCAGGGGCAGCCCTACCGGCGGCTGTCGCCGATCGAGCCGAAGAATCCGGTGGTGCCCGGGGACGCTCCGGCTGCGTTGCGGCGGATCCCGATCGAACCGGTGAATTCGGCCGGCTAGCTTTTCTGCGCCCCGCCGGCGATCAGGCACCACAACTCGCGCCCGCTGACGATCACCTCGGCGCCGTCCAATGCGGTCGGTGGCGTGCCGGTGTCGGTGAGATCGATGACCACGCTGATCTCCACCTCGCCGTCGGCCCCGGTGACCACGATGCGCGCCGAGGTCGACGCGCGGTCGAGGACCTCGGTGACCGGGGTGACCAGCGCGGAGATCTGCTCGTCATCGAGCTCTGGAAGCGTGCCGGACACGTCGATGGCGACGTCCACGCGTCGTCCTTCGGCCGCGTCGATCAGGGGACGGATCCGCTGCATCAGCGGGTGGTCGAAGGTGCTCGCCTGGTCGAAAAGCGCGCGCAGACGCCGGCATTCGGCCCGGGCCCGCAATTGCATCGCGGTGTCGATCTTCTCGCCTCGGGTCAGGGCTTCGAGCAACGGCACGACGCTGGCGACGATGGTGGCGTAGCGGCGTTGGTATTCGGAACGCAACGCCTGCGAGACCCGGTCGCGGGTCAGCAGACGCTGCCGGGCCGCGTTCTCCGTCTCCACCGCCGTGGCCGCGTCGCGCATCAAACCGTTGAACACCAACGCGAACAGTTGGACTCCGAGGATGCTCGCGGTGCCGAAGCCGATGTTGACGAGAATGGCGGACGACGGGTCTCGGATCACGAGCACGAGGCTGTTGCACACCCAATAGCCGATTACCAGCGCGGCGCCGGTGCGGGTCGGCAGCGCGAGCATCAGCGGCAGCACGCACCAGCCGATCGCGCCCTGGGCCCAGTGCGGGTAGCCGAGCAGTTGGTCGGCGGGCAGCAAGGCGGGTTGGGCGATCGCGACGACCAGGGCCGCCAGCATCGCCGGCCATGCGAATAGCCAACGCTGCCAGATGATTCCGGGAACCGCGGCGAGGGAGGTCAGCGTCGCGAGGATCCCGAGGACCGCCTCGGACGCCGGCACGGTGATCGCGAGGTTCACCAGTGAATAGGCGGTCAGCGCGAGTCCGTAGCGGATCCGGGTGCGGTCGATGAGCCGGTCGGGATCGACCGCCGGTGGTGTTATCGCCGGGGGTGCGGACGGCACCCACGACAGTTCGACGACGGTGCCGGCTCCGGGCGAGGAGGTGATGTGTGCGTCACCGCCGGCGCGGGCCATCCGGCCGATGATCGAGTCGTCGACGCCGTGGCCGGTGCGCGGGTGGCCCAGATCGAATCCGATACCGTCATCGGCGAGCCGCACGCACGTCTCGGTCACCGTGATCCGCAGCAGCTCGGCGCGCGCATGGCGGTCCACATTGTTCATCGCCTCTCGGGCGGCGGCGATCACCGGGTTCGCGGTCGCGCCGGCCACCCACAGGCGCTCCCGACCGTCGAACTCCACCGGCGTGGACAGGTGAGCGGTGCAGTCCCGCAGCGCCGCAACGAGTTCGACGCGCGGCGGTGGCGCCTCCCAGCTGCCGGCGCGAAGCAGGTGGAGGTCGCGGCGGGCCTGGGCGGCCATCCGTTCGGGCGGCAGGGAGACACCCTGGCCGACCATCATCAGCGTGGAGGCGGCCGTGTCGTGGAGCAGGGCGAGTTGCTCGCGTTCGTAGTCACGCACCGCGTCGGTGACCCGTTCGGCGACTTCGGCTTCCGCGCGTTCCCGGCGCGCCTGATCGATCGCGCCGGCGACGCGCAACAGCATGAAGCGGATGATCGATGCGGTGCCGCACTGGACGGCGAAGTAGTACAGCGCCATCACCGAGAGCACGTTCTCCCACCCGATCACGCTGGCGGCGCCGGCGGCGTAGGCCGCGGCGATGCCGACCGCCATCGGCACGCAGGCAGCCACGCGCACCGCCACCGAGAAGCTGATGACGGCGGTACCGGCGATCGCCTGCGGGGCGGTGTTGAAGGTGTGGAAGTCCGTGACGGGCACGAGCAGCGGAACCGCCAGACAGACGGCGAGGACGAGTCCGTAGTCGACGGCGAGCAGCGCGGTGGCGCGCGACCGGGTCGACAACCGGTACAGAGACCACACCGCGAGCACCGCCAGCAGCCACCTGCCGGCCGGCAGCGCCGTCGACAGCGGATCGGCGAGCGCGATCAGCGACACCCCGAGGTTGATGGTGGAGCGCATCAGCAGCCCGACGTCGGCGGCCCGGGTCATGAGTTGATGCCGGGCCGCGGGCCCGCCGGTGCCGTTCGTCGCCACAACCCTCCCCAGCGAAGTCGACGCTTCGTCGGCGAACGGCGCCCGCGCGAAGAGCTCAGTGCATCGATACGTTAGTCGGCGCGCGGCGTCGGGGCGTCGACCGGCGTTGTCAGTCGAACGTATGAATTCCGCGAGATTGCCGTGTCCGCCCGGTCGGGAGTCGCTCGCGGTCAGCGATGGTGACGCGATGACACTTTCGCAACTCCACGGAGCTTTTCTGTCGCGCCTCGGTCAGGGCTGAGATTAAATACCGACTGGGGTGCGGGTTTTTGCCCGCTGGAACGTAGGTGGGGGAGGTACGGGGGGATGTCCCGCGAGGATGACACGCGGCGGCCGGTGCGAATCGCGATCATCGACGATCACGACGTCGTGCACGCGGGGATACAGGCGTGGTGCGCCGAAGCGGATCCACCGATCGATCTGGCGGACAGCTTCCAGCGCCCGGACGAATACTTCGCCAAGTATCCCGACGCGGCCGACGACGTCGACGTCGTGCTGCTCGATCTGCAGATCGAGGGCAACCGGCCCGACTTCGACGCGCTGTCGAAACTGGCGGCGTCGGGACGGCGCGTGATCGTCTATTCGCACATCACCGCCGACGAGGTGATCCTGACCTGCCTGGAGCTGGGGGCGGTGACCTACCTGGTCAAGTCCGAGGGCAAACGCCATCTGATCGAAGCGGTCCACTCCGCGCACACGTCCACGCCGTATGTCGGGCCGCGCATGGGCAAGGCGATGCTCAACGACAGCACGATGGGGCGCATCAAACTGACCGACCGCGAGAAGCAGGTCCTGATCGCGTGGTTCCAGACCGAGAGCAAGGACCTCGTCGCCGAGCGCCTGTTCATCGCCCCGACCACCGTGCGGACCCATCTGCAGCGGGCGCGCGCGAAGTACGCGGGTGTCGGCCGCCCGGCGTCGACGAAATCGGCGTTGCTCGCGCGCGCGATCGAGGACGGAATCCTGAGCTTGAAGGATCTCTACTAGACAAGTCGTTCGTTCGACCGACAGACAGTGGTGAAGCGCGGCAAATAGCATGTGCAGTGCTCGGGGGAGCCGATGTGGTCGCCGGTAGCGTTGCAGTGTGGTCGGTGGCCAGGGGGTTCGCCGAATCGCCGCGCGCTCCGGCGATCACGTCGCCCCGGAAGCTCACTAGACTGACCCGGTGGAATCTGCTCATCCCCGCCCCGTGTTGATCGTCGACTTCGGCGCGCAGTACGCCCAGCTCATCGCCCGGCGTGTGCGCGAGGCCCGGGTCTTCTCGGAGGTCATCCCGCACACCGCGAGCATCGAGGAGATCAAAGCCCGCGACCCGCGGGCCGTCGTCCTCTCCGGTGGCCCGTCCAGCGTCTACGCCGACGGCGCCCCGCAACTGGACCCCGCGCTGTTCGACCTCGACATCCCGGTGTTCGGAATCTGCTACGGGTTCCAGGCGATGGCGCAGGCGCTGGGCGGCACCGTCGCCCGCACCGGAACCAGCGAGTACGGCCGTACCGAGCTGAAAGTCGCTGGCGGAGAACTTCATTCGGACCTGCCGGAGGTCCAGCCGGTGTGGATGAGCCACGGCGACGCGGTGACGGAGGCCCCGTCGGGGTTCGAGGTCGTCGCCACCAGCGTCGGCGCACCCGTCGCGGCGTTCGAGAACCGCGCCCGTCGACTGGCCGGTGTGCAATATCACCCCGAGGTGATGCACAGCCCCCACGGTCAGCAGGTCCTCAGCCGCTTCCTGCACGAATTCGCCGGTATCGATGCGGCCTGGACGCCGGCCAACATCGCCGAGGCGTTGGTCGAGCAGGTGCGCAACCAGATCGGCGACGGGCGCGCCATCTGCGGTCTGTCCGGCGGTGTGGACTCGGCGGTGGCGGCCGCGCTGGTGCAGCGTGCCATCGGCGACCGGCTCACCTGCGTGTTCGTCGACCACGGCCTGCTGCGGGCGGGTGAACGGGCACAGGTTCAGCGCGATTTCGTCGCGGCGACCGGCGCGAATCTGGTCACCGTCGACGTCGCCGACCGCTTCCTGGAAGCCCTGTCGGGGGTTACCAATCCCGAGGGCAAGCGCAAGATCATCGGGCGCGAGTTCATCCGCGCGTTCGAGGGCGCGGTGCGTGACACGGTGGAGCGCTCGGACGGCTCGGATGTGCCCGTGGAGTTCCTGGTCCAGGGCACCCTCTATCCCGACGTGGTGGAGTCGGGCGGCGGGTCCGGCACCGCGAACATCAAGAGCCACCACAATGTCGGAGGCCTTCCCGACGACCTGAAGTTCGCCCTCGTGGAACCGTTGCGGCTGCTGTTCAAGGACGAGGTGCGCGCCGTCGGTCGGGAACTCGGTCTGCCCGAGGAAATCGTTGCGCGCCAACCCTTCCCGGGTCCGGGACTGGGCATCAGGATCATCGGCGAAGTCACCTCGGACCGGCTCGACACGCTGCGGCGCGCGGACGTCATCGCCCGCGAGGAACTCACCGCTGCCGGGTTGGACCACCAGATCTGGCAGTGCCCGGTGGTTCTGCTGGCCGATGTCCGCTCGGTCGGAGTGCAGGGCGACGGGCGCACCTACGGCCATCCGATCGTGCTCCGACCGGTGTCGAGCGAGGACGCGATGACGGCGGACTGGACGCGGGTGCCTTACGAAGTGCTGGAACGGATCTCGACCCGGATCACCAACGAGGTGCCCGAGGTGAATCGGGTGGTGCTCGACATCACCAGCAAGCCGCCGGGCACCATCGAATGGGAGTGACTACTCACCGGCGGCCTCGGCGCTCTTACTGATCAGGTCCCCGAGCAGTTCGGCGACCACCGATTCCACCTGCGCTTCGATGGAGAACGCCAGGGTGGCGCCGACGGCCGACACCGCGTGGGTGCGGAAGCGGACCAACGTGGTGATCAGTTCGGCGACCTCGACGTCGTCGGGCATGGCCGCACCGGGGTTGATCTTGTCGAGCACCTCGTCGAGGCCGGCCTGCACCAGGATCGCGCCGATCTGATCCAGCAGCGGTGTTACCTGCTCGTGGACGTCGATCAGCTTGTCCAGTGCCACGCCGTGCCGGCGGATCTCGGTGAACGCCTCGACCAGGGTCGGGCGCACGATGGTGGCGTGGTCGTCCTCGAGGCGGATGATGCCGAGGCCGACCAGGCGCTCGAAGCCGGCCGGGTCGTCGATCAGTCTGCGCGCTTGGGCCGTCAGCATCCGCTGGGGTTTCTCGACGGCCCAGCTTCCCGCGATCGCCGACTCCAGGCCGAGCATGTCGCCGAGATCTTTGCCCTGCTCCCATGCCGAGAGCATCTCGTCGACGTGGGCGAGGTTGTATCCGCGGTCGAGCATCGAGGTGATCAGGCGCAACCGGGTCACGTGGGTGTCGTTGAACAGGGCCACGCGGCCCACCCGCAGCGGCGGGTGCAGCAGCCCGCGGTCGCGGTACACCCTGATGTTGCGGGTCGTGGTTCCGGCCAGCCTGGCCAGTTCCTCGATGCGGTATTCACCGGACTCGGCGTTGTCGTGCGGTTGCACCGCGGCATCGAACAGCTGCGACACCGCGTTCTCGATGACGTCGCGGGACCCTCGGCGCAGCCGGCGCAGGATGGTCTGGATCGGGCCGGACATATCAGCGAACATACTGCCTGTCGTGGCACGCGGCATCGTCCCCGGACCCGATGGTGTGCCCGAACACGATGGCATCCAGGTGGTGTTCGACGCCGTCGCTGGTGCGGACGCCGACCGGGCTGAGAGTGGCGATCGGCCAGTCGATCAGCTTGCAGTTGTCCCGCTGCAGCGCCGCGTAGTACCCGCCGGACACCAGCGTGTGGGTGCGTTCGGGCGCGGCGTCGGGTGTCAGCTGGCGGCGCAGCCACGGATCTCGGACCTGGGTACGCAGGTAGGCCTTGGCAAGCCGCGCGATAATCGCTTGCGGGGCAGGAACTTCAGCCAACAGCTGCGGCAGCACCCAACGTGGGACGTCCTGGAACACCTTGACGAAGCCGGCGTGCTCGACGAGTTCGGGAATGATCCGCACCGTGAGGGAGTCGATGCCGATCACCGCGACGCGTCGGCCCGCGAAATCGTGGTGGTCCGACCATTTCTCGGCGTCGATGCGGCGGCCGCGGTAGGTGTCGACGCCGCGAAGGGCCCGGGGCGGCACGTCAGGCCGCCGGTTCGTGGGTGAGTTCTTTGAACCAGCTCGGGATCGGGCGGAGCAACCTCCTGGGGTAGCGTTCGGAGACCCACACCAGCGAGTTGGCGAGCAGGTGGTAGGGATGGTCAGGGTTGACGACTGCCGCGGCATGCCGTTTGAGCACCTGGTAGGTGGGCACCCGGTGGCTGAATTCTCCTCGCTCACCGAGGCTTTGGAACCTCTTGACCGCGTTGTACAGGCGCTCGGGCTCCAGGCCCATGCCCACGATCTCGTTGCGGATCCGGTTGAGCAACGGGATGTACATGATCGCCCCGATGATCAGTCCGGGGGTGGCGACGCTGCCGACGAACTCGATGGCCAGGCGGCGGGCGTCGGCATGGCCGATCATGTTCAGCACCTCGAAATCGACGGCGATGTGCCGTGATTCGTCGTTGTTGATCTTCTCGAAGACCTGGTGGCAGACTGGGTCGTCGACCTCTTCGAGGAGGAACTTCAGCAGCGCGCCGTCGAGTGCGACCTCCAGCATCGGGATCACCGTGCCCAGGATGGACAGCGACATGTCGTCGGCGTAGGTGTCGAGCCAGTCCATCGCCATCCGGATGTTGACGTTCGGTTCGGGGAGCTCTCCGCTCGCCTCGTCGAGCATGCCCCACCGCTTCATCAGCGCCAGTTCGGCATTGGCGTGCCGCTGTTCCTCGGCGTGGAAGTAGCGGTAGATCTCGGCGATGGTCGGGGTGGGCGCCTTCTTGGCCAGGGCGGCGAAGCCACGAGCGCCGATGTTCTCGATCCAGCACAGGTCGGCCATGAACGCCTTGAGTTTGGGCCGCTGTTCGTCGGTGATCCTGTCGGCGCCCGGCGCCGTCCAGTCGATGTCGGCCAGGGCCCACTGTCGATCCTTGATCTTCGCCAGCATCGCATCCATGTCGATCGCCATCTGTCGGATGCAACTCCTAATGGTGACATTTGTCAATGTCACCATTTGATGATGGAACTCTGGGCGGTCCCCGTCTTGTTGACGCTTGTCGGTGCCGAGGTGTTTACTGGCGACATCGAACAAAGTTTCGAACAGTGCGTGGGTCAGATGGTGTGAAAGGTGCAGTTGTGGCGACACCGCAGAGTGTGGGGCGATGCTCTGTCACACGTGCTGAACAGGTAGAACAGCTCCGCAAGCAGATGGCGGCGGTGTCGGGGAAGGTTGGCGGAAGTCGACGCGCGGTGGCGCCGGTGCCGCAGCCGACGCCGGTTTCCGAGACTCCGGATTCTTTGCTGCCGATGCCTGATTCGCTGGCAGAACTGCTTCCGGATTCGTTGCCGCGCGGGACCGTGGCGGTGGTTTCGGGGGCCAGGTCGCTACAGCTGAGCATGGTGGCGGCCGTGACGGCGCAGGGCGGTCATGTGGCGATCATCGGCCAGCCGGACGTCGGGCTGCTGGCTGCGGCGGAGATGGGCGCCGACCTGAGCAGGGTCGCGGTGATCCCGGAACCCGGGGCCGATCCGGTGGAGGTGGCGGCGGTCCTGATGGACGGGATGGACCTGGTGGTCCTCGGTCTGGGCGGACGGACGGTGCCGGCGACTCGGGCCAGGTCGGTGGTGGCCCGGGCCCGGCAGCGGGGATGCACACTGCTGGTGACCGACGGCGACTGGCAGGGCGCCTCCGCGCGATTGGACGCCCACGTCAGCGGCTACGAGATCGCCGGTGGACAGGGCGGGGTGCCCACCCCCGGCTGCGGCCGGATCGGCAGGGTGCGGTTGGCCATGCGCGCCAGGGGCCGTTCGGTCGGGCCTTCGGCGCGTGTCGTGGGCGGTTGAGATGGCGGGCAGGGTGCTCGCGCTCTGGTGCATGGACTGGCCCGCCGTCGCCGCGTCGGCAGCGGCCGAGCTGCCGCCGACGACGCCGGTCGCCGTCACGCTGGCCAACCGGGTCATCGCGTGTTCGGCCGCGGCGCGTGCGGCCGGGGTGAGGCGGGGCTTGAGGCGGCGGGAGTCCCAGGCCCGCTGTCCCGAGCTGCACGTGGCTGCCGCCGATCCGGCCCGAGACGCAAGGCATTTCGAGAATGTCACGCTCGCGGTCGACGAGCTGGTGCCCAGGGCGGAGGTCCTGCGGCCCGGCCTGCTGGCACTGTCGGTGCGGGGCGCTGCGAGGTACTTCGGATCTGAAGTCGCCGCCGCGGAGCGTCTGGTCGATGCGGTGGCCGCGGTCGGTGCCGAATGCCAGGTCGGCATCGCCGATCAGTTGCCCACGGCCGTCTTCGCGGCGCGGGTGGGCAGGATCATCGACCCCGGCGGGGACGGGCCGTTCCTGGCGGAATTGTCCATCCGGCAACTGTCCGGCGAACCGAGCCTCGCGTCCGCCTCTCGCGAGGAGCTGGTCGATCTCCTGTGGCGCATGGGAATCCGCACGATCGGCCAGTTCGCCGAGCTGTCCCGCAGCGATGTCGCGTCCCGGTTCGGGGCCGACGGCGTCACCGCGCACCGTATCGCCCGCGGGGAACCGGCCCGCGGCCCGTCCGGACGCGAACCCGAGGCCGAGCTCGATGCGGTGATGAACTGCGACCCGCCGATCGACCGCGTCGATGCGGCAGCGTTCGCGGGCCGGTCGCTGGCCGGCGTGCTGCACCGCAGCCTGGAGGCCGCAGGGGTGGGTTGCACCCGGCTGGCCATTCATGCGGTGACCGCCAACGGTCAAGAGCTGGAACGTGTCTGGCGATGTGCCGAGCCGCTGACCGAGGACGCCACCGCCGACAGGGTGCGGTGGCAGCTCGACGGCTGGCTGAACCGGCGCAATCCTGACCGGCGGGCAGGAGCGAAGCGACCGGGGGATGGATACGGCCGGCCCGGCGCGCCCATCACCGTGCTGCGTCTGCGTCCCGTCGAGGTCGTCTCGGCAGAAGCTCTGCAACTTCCGCTCTGGGGTGGGGTGGGGGAGCAGGACAGGCTGCGGGCGCGCCGGGCGCTGGTCCGGGTCCAGGGTCTGCTGGGTCCCGAGGCCGTCAAGGTGCCGGTGCTCAGTGGCGGCCGGGGTCCCGCGGAACGGATCACCTTGACCCCGTTCGGCGACGAGCTTGTGCCGCAGGCGAATCCGGACCAGCCGTGGCCCGGACGACTTCCGGAGCCGTCGCCGACCGTGCTGCTCGACGACCCGGTCGAGCTGTTCGACGCCGAGGGGAACCCGGTGCGGGTCACCGGACGCGGGCTCTTCTCCGCCGAGCCGTCCCGGCTCCATGCCCCCGGCCGGTCGGGGCAGCTGTCGTGGTGGGCCGGGCCGTGGCCGGTCGACGAACGGTGGTGGGACCCTTCATCCAAGAGTGGCAGAACGGCGCGAGCGCAGGTCCTGATCGACGAGACGCAGGCGCTGCTGCTGTGTTACCGGCAGAGGAGGTGGTACCTGGAAGGGGTTTACGAGTGATCCAGCGCGGCGGCGAAGGCGCCCACGCGCGCGATGAACCGGTCGAAGAACACCGCAGGGTCGACCTCGACACCGATGAGTGCGTTGGGTTCGCGTCCCCAGTGCCCACTCCAGTCGGCGATCGTCATCCCCCGTGTCAGGGTGCCGGTCAGCTCGACGTCCACCGGTGCGGACCGGTATCGCACCAGGGTGGTGTCCAAGGCGACCGCGGCGGCGAGCGGATCGTGCACATGGGCCAGATAGCCCTCGCCCTGATCGTGGTGGAACTCGAAATAGAACCGCATCGCGTCCTCGAGGACCCGGATCAGCGGGTTGGACGCCGTCGACGCGGTACCGCGGACGTCGGACACCGACATCTGCGTCGACGTGGACCCGGCAGCTTCGGCGAGGCGGCGCAGCAGCTCCGGTGTCATCTCGGCGTGCTCGGTGAGGTTGAGCCCCAACACGATCGGGAGATGCTCGGCGCCCGACCGGCTCCACACCGAGAACGTCTCGGCGGCCGACTCCGGGTCGACGCTGACATTCCATTCGGCCACCGGCGTCGTGTTGCCCCGGTAGTCGAACGCGCCGCCCATGATCACCAGTCGCTTCAGCAGTCGGGGCAAAGCAGGTTCGGCCCGCAGCGCGAGCGCCAGGTTGGTCAGCGGCCCGGTGGCGATCCCGATCAGCTCGCCCGGATGGTCGTGGGCGGCACGCACCCAGGCCTGAGCGGCGTCGTGGTCGGTCAGCGTCGTCGTCGGCTCCGGCAGTCGCGCGTATCCGAGCCCCCGTGGGCCGTGGGTGTCCTCCGCGGTGCGCAGCGGCGCGACCAGTGGGGTCGCCGACCCTCGCGACACCGGAATCCCGGTGGTGCCGCACAACTCCAGCAGTGCCAGGTTGTTCCGGCAGACATCGTCGACGCCGACGTTTCCCGCCGTCGAGGCGATGCCGACAACATCGGCCTCCGGGCTGGCGAGCAGGTAGACCAGAGCCATCGCATCGTCCACACCGGTGTCGACGTCGAGGAAGACAGGGTGGCTGTCGCCGCTCACCAGTGCACGCCGGGAACCAGTCGGATTGCCTGCTTGACCGCCGAGGGGATGCGCACTGACGGCACGGGACGCCTCGGCGGCCAGGGCTCGCGCTCCGGGGTGCGGGTTGCGGAGTGCACCCGGTCATTCTCGGCGATTCCTTGTGCGGCAGCCGAATCGGGGAAGCCCAGATAGAGCTGGTGCAGGACGCGGCGGGCGAGCTTCGGGGTCAGGTACATGCCGAGGTCGGCGACCGTCCCGATCGGGGTGTCGATACGCGCGGGCTTCTCGACCAGTGCGCGGACCACCATCGCCGCCGCGTGCTCGGGGGAGATGGCAGGGGCGGGGTTGAGCCGGCCCGAGGGTGCGATCATCGGCGTCTTCACCAGCGGCATGTGGATGTTGGTGAAGGTGATGTGATCCGAAAGCGTCTCGGCGCCAACCACTTCGGAGAACGCATCGAGCGCCGCCTTGGACGGGATGTAGGCGCTGTAGCGGGGGTTGTTGGCCTGCACCCCGGCGCTGGAGACGTTGACGACGTGTCCGAACCGGCGTTCACGCCAGTGCGGGAGCAGAGCCAGCACCATCCGCACGGCGCCGAAGTAGTTGACCGCCATCACCCGTTCGTAATCGTGGAACCGGTCGGTCGACGCCGTCACCGAGCGGCGGATCGAACGTCCCGCGTTGTTGACCAGGTAGTCGACGTGCCCGAAGCGGCCGAGGATGTCCTTGACCGTGTGCTCGACAGCTGAGGGATCGGTCACGTCGCAGGTGAACGCGTGTGCGTCGCCGCCGGACTCGCGGATCTCGGCGATCAGGTCGTCGAGGGCTTCGGCGTTGCGCGCCAACGCGAAGACGGTCGCGCCGCGGGCCGCTACCGCGACCGCCGACGCGCGTCCGATGCCACTCGACGCCCCGGTGATGACCACGTGCCTGCCGACGAGCGGCCCGGCCGGGTCGTCCTGGCGCGCGCGGTTCGGGTCGAGGTGCTCGGCCCAGTACCGCCACAGCCCCGGGGCGTACGACGCGAACTCCGGCACGCTGATCCCACTGTCGCCCAACGCCTCGTCGGTGTGTTCGGAGGTGAACGTCGGCGCGAGCTCGACGACGTCGAGGACCTCGCCGGGAATGCCCAGCTGCGTGGCGGCCATGTTGCGAATCGCCTTGGCATGCCCGGACGCCTGCAGCAGCGGTGCGGCTGCCGCACGGGGGAGCACCCCGACGAGCGGGGGTAACCCGGCGGCGCGGGCGACGCCGCGGTAGATGCCCCGCAGCCCCGTGTTCTTCGGTGCGGTCAGGTGGAACGTCTGGCCGTCGCGACCGTCGGCGTGCATCAGCGCGTCGAGCGCGTCGACGACGAAGTCCACCGGCACGAGGTTGGTGCGTCCGACATCGGGCAGCATCATCGGTGTGAAACGGGGCAGCGCCGCCAGAGCCGACAGGACGCCGAAGAAGTAGTACGGACCGTCGATCTTGTCGATCTCCCCGGTGCGGGAGTCCCCGACCACCACCGCGGGCCGATAGATGCGGAACCTCAGCCCGTCGGCGGCTCGCACGAGCTGTTCGGCCTCGAACTTGGTGCGGTGATAGGGCGTCGGCAGCTCCTGGCCGACGTCGACGTCGTCCTCGGTGAAGACCCCCGGATGGGTCCCCGCCACGGCGATCGAGGAGACGTGGTGCAGGGTCGCGCCGAGCCGCCGGGACAGCGCGATGACCGCCCGGGTGCCCTCGACGTTGGCCGCCCGCTGGCGGTTCTCGGGAGCGGTCATGTCGTAGATCGCCGCGCAGTGCACCACGTGGTCGACGGGTCCGAGCTCGGCGACCGTCGCATCGGTCAGGCCGAGGTCAGGGTCGGTGAGGTCGCCGACCAGAGCGTGTACCCGGTCGTCCCAGTCGCGGGCCAGCCGCTCGAACCGGCCGAGAGAGCCGCGACGGACCAGCACGTGGACGGCGGTCACGTCCGGGCGGGCGAGCAAGCGTCCGATGAGCCGGCTGCCGATGAATCCGGTACCGCCGGTAACGACATAGCGCATGCCGGACATGCTGACCTGCCGCGGGGTGTCAGTCAACACGGTTACTGTCGCGCCATGCCGATCGATCCCGGCGCCCTCGGCGCGAGCACACCGCCAGCCATCTTCCGCTGGACCGACCGCGACACCCTGCTGTACGCCCTCGGCGTCGGCGCGGGCACCGACGATCTCGCGTTCACCACGGAGAACAGCCACGACGTCACCCAGCAGGTCCTGCCCACCTACGCCGTGATCGCCTGTTCGCCGTTCGCGGCGATCACGAAGATCGGGTCCTTCGACTTCAGTCGGCTCCTCCACGGCTCGCAGCGCATCCGCGTCTTCTCCCCGCTTCCTGCCGCGGGGGCGCTGAGCGTGGTCAGCGAGGTGGCCGACATCCAGGACAAGGGTGAGGGCAAGAACGCGGTGGTGATGCTCAAGGGGACCGGCCGCGATCCCGACACCGGGGCCGTCGTCGCCGAAACGCTGACCACGCTGGTGCTGCGCGGGGAGGGCGGTTTCGGCGGGCAGCCCGGCAGCAGGCCGACGGCGCCGCCGGTGCCCGATCGCGAACCCGACGCCCGGGTTTCTCTGCCCACCCGCGAAGACCAGGCGCTGATCTACCGCCTGTCGGGTGACCGCAACCCTCTGCACAGCGATCCGTGGTTTGCTCAACTCGCCGGATTCCGCCGTCCGATCCTGCACGGGTTGTGTACGTACGGTGTCGCGGGCCGCGCCCTGGTGAGCGAACTCGGCGGCGGTGACGCCACCAGGATCACCGCGATCGCGGCCCGTTTCGTCGCGCCGGTGCTGCCCGGCGACACGCTGACGACCTCGATCTGGCGCGTGGAATCGGGTCGCGGGGTGTTCCGCACCGAGGCGGCGAACGCTGACGGATCGGACTCCCGGTCGGTTCTGGAGGACGGGGAGGTGGAATTCGTCGACAATCAGAGGTGACCGGCGAGTATTCTTGCTGGGCAATTGTTTGCTGGGCTGATAGCGTTTCGCTGGGCGCGGGGGGTTGTGCAGTCCGGTTCGGTGTACGGGACGGGGTGGGTCGGATGTTCGAGGGTTTGCGGAGGCTGTCCGCCAATTCCCTCGCGCCTGCGGTCTGGCGGTTCGACCAGTACTACTGGTTCACCGCGATACTGACCGCGCGTGGGTTCCAGACGGCGACAGGTCGGCTGGTCGCGGCGTGTATCGCCGCGTTCGGGCTGCTTCCTCTCGGCGTGATCGCCGGCGTGTTCGGTCCTCAGTCGCTGGTCGCGCAGATCCTCGCGGGCATCGTGGTGATCGCTTCGCTGGCGATGGCGATGCTGTGGCTGCGTGAACACTGGCCCACCCGCGCGCAGTCGTTGGCGTGTGTCGCGGCGGGAGCGCTCGGCATCGGGATCTCCTCCCTGTTGGTCGCCGATCCGTTCGCCGGGTTTCTCGGCACCGCGGCCTTCGTGCCGCTGACCATCTTCATCGTGTGCTTCCACGCTGCGAGGGTGCTGGCGCTGAGCTGGACGGTCGGCGCGCTGGTGCTCGCGGTGCTGGTGGTCCGGATGGGGTCGACCGACCTCGCGGTGGCGCTCACCGGGCTGGTCATCGCGGTTCTGATCAACGTGTTCGTGGCGATCTCCTGCCGCACCGTCATCAGACTCCTCAAGCCCGACGCGCACCACCGCGACATCGAACAGCTCACCGGGCTGCTGCACCGGGATGCGTTCTACAACTCTGTGGCAACTCTGCTGGCCTCGCGGAGTCGCAGCGACGACCAGTACCTGGTGTTCGTCGCGGTGAACATCGACAGCTTCTCGTTGTTGCTGGGTCTGTCCGGTTCGGGCGGTGGCAACCGTGCACGCGTCACGGTCGGGCAGGCGCTGCGCGAGACGGTGCGCCACAACGCGATCGTCGCGCACGTCTCCGACGACGATTTCGTGATCGCCGATACGTTCACGACCTCCGATGCGTCTCCGTTGGTGGAGCGGATCCGGGGTGCGATCGCCGCGACCCCGCAACGCCTGACGGCGAGCATCGGCGTGGTGGTCACGCCGCTGCCACCGCTGGCGGCCGAGCCCCCCGACGAGGTCCTCGACAAGCTGATCGCAATCTCGCAGCAGGCCATCGAGCAGGCGCGGATGGCCGGCGGAAACCAGGTCCGCTATGTGCTGAGGCCCGACCTCGGTGAGGGTGACGACAACGGCGACGACTGGCCGGAGCAGAACAGACCCGCCTGACAGTCGAACGGATGTTCGATAAGCTTTCGGCATGGGTTGGCACACCGGTCCGCCGAGCTGGGGCGAGATGCGTCGCGTCCTCGAAGGCAAGCCCCGTCGCGCCGGTTGGCCCATCGACGCACAGGTCGGCGACGGCGGGGACAGTCCAGCCTGGTCGAGCAAGCGGGGGCAGTACCGGGCGCCGGAGTCGAGGGGTCCCGCGACGGGGCGTTCGGTGCCCTACGCCGAGCTGCATGCCCACTCGGCCTACAGCTTTCTCGATGGCGCGAGCACTCCCGAGGAACTGGTGGAGGAGGCGTCCCGGCTGGGTCTGCGGGCCCTCGCGCTGACCGATCACGACGGGCTCTACGGTGTGGTGCGCTTCGCCGAAGCGGCCAAGGAGCTCGACGTGGACACGGTCTTCGGGGCCGAACTGTCCCTCGGTGGGGGAACCCGCACCGACGTCCCCGACCCGCCCGGCCCGCACCTGCTGGTGCTCGCTCGCGGGCCGGAGGGCTACCGGCGACTGTCGCGGCAGCTGGCCGCGGCGCATCTGGCCGGTGGTGAGAAAGGGGTGCTGCGCTACGACTTCGACGCGTTGACCGAGGCCGCGGGCGGGCACTGGCAGATCCTCACCGGATGTCGCAAGGGTCATGTCCGCCAGGCGCTGTTGCGTGGAGGCGAGAGTGCTGCCGAGGCCGCGCTGGCCGATCTGGTGGACCGGTTCGGCCGCGAGCGGGTGACTGTCGAGCTCACCCACCACGGCCATCCGCTCGACGACGAACGCAATGCCGCCCTGGCCGCGCTGGCGCCGCGGTTCGGCCTCACCGTCGTCGCCACCACCGCCGCGCATTTCGCCGAGCCGTCCCGGGGCAGGCTCGCGATGGCGATGGGCGCGATCCGGGCCCGGAACTCGATCGACGAGGCAGCGGGTTACCTTGCCCCGCTGGGTGGTTCGCATCTGCGGTCGGGGGAGGAGATGGCACGGCTGTTCGCCCACTGCCCCGAGGTGGTGACGGCCGCCGCCGATCTCGGTGAGCAGTGCGCGTTCGGCCTTGCGCTGATCGCCCCGCAGTTGCCGCCGTTCGAGGTCCCGGCGGGGCACACCGAGAACAGCTGGTTACGGCATCTGGTGATGCAGGGCGCCCGCGAACGCTACGGCCCCCCCGAGCGCGCGTCGCGCGCCTACGCCCAGATCGAGCACGAACTGCGGGTCATCGAGCAGTTGAACTTTCCGGGTTATTTCCTTGTGGTGCACGACATCACCCGGTTCTGTCGGGAGAACGCGATCCTGTCCCAGGGTCGGGGGTCGGCGGCCAACTCGGCAGTCTGCTACGCGCTCAAGGTCACCAACGTCGACCCGATCGCCAACGGGTTGTTGTTCGAACGTTTCCTGTCCCCGGCCCGCGACGGGCCACCCGACATCGACATCGACATCGAATCCGACCTGCGCGAGAAGGCGATCCAGTACGTCTACGAGCGCTATGGGCGCGAGTACGCCGCCCAGGTGGCCAACGTGATCACCTACCGGGGACGCAGCGCGGTGCGCGACATGGCCCGTGCGCTGGGATTCTCGCAGGGGCAGCAGGATGCCTGGAGCAAGCAGATCAGCCAGTGGGGCAATCTGGCCGACGCCACCCATGTCGAGGACATCCCGGAGCCCGTGATCGACCTGGCCATGCAGATCTCCAACCTGCCCCGGCACATGGGGATCCACTCCGGCGGCATGGTGATCTGCGACCGTCCGATCGCCGACGTGTGTCCGGTCGAGTGGGCGCGGATGGAGAATCGCAGCGTCCTGCAGTGGGACAAAGACGACTGTGCCGCAATCGGTTTGGTCAAGTTCGATCTGTTGGGGCTCGGTATGCTCTCGGCGCTGCACTACGCGATCGACCTGGTGGCCGAACACAAAGGCCTTGAGGTGGATCTGGCCAAGCTCGACCTCTCGGAACCGGCGGTGTACGAGATGCTGCAGCGGGCCGACTCCGTCGGGGTGTTCCAGGTGGAATCCCGGGCGCAGATGGCGACCCTGCCCCGGCTCAAGCCCCGGATGTTCTACGACCTGGTGGTCGAGGTCGCGCTGATCCGGCCCGGCCCCATCCAGGGTGGCTCGGTGCATCCCTACATCAAGCGGCGCAACGGTCAGGAGCCGGTCACCTACGAGCATCCCTCGATGGAGCGGGCACTGCGAAAAACGTTGGGGGTGCCGCTGTTCCAGGAGCAGTTGATGCAGCTGGCGGTCGACTGCGCGGGCTTCTCGGCGGCCGAGGCCGACCAGCTGCGCCGGGCGATGGGCTCCAAGCGCTCGACGGAGAAGATGCGCCGGCTGCGCGGGCGGTTTTTCGAGGGCATGGCCGAGCTGCACGGCATCAGCGGAGACGTCGCGCGCAGGATCTACGAGAAGCTGGAGGCGTTCGCGAATTTCGGTTTCCCCGAGAGTCATTCGTTGAGCTTCGCGTCGCTGGTGTTCTACTCCTCGTGGTTCAAGTTGCACCATCCCGCGGCGTTCTGCGCGGCACTGCTGCGCGCGCAGCCGATGGGCTTCTACTCGCCGCAGACGCTGGTCGCCGACGCCCGCAGGCACGGCGTCGACGTGCACGGGCCGGACGTGAACGCCAGCCTCGCGCACGCCACGCTGGAGAACCACGGACTCGACGTGCGACTCGGTCTCGGCAGCGTCCGCCACATCGGCGAGGAGTTGGCGCAACGTCTGGTGGAGGACCGAAATCTCAACGGCCCCTTTGTGTCTCTGACCGATCTGACCAGGCGGGTGCAGCTGACGGTCCCGCAGACCGAGGCGCTGGCGACCGCGGGTGCACTGGGATGCTTCGGGATCACCCGGCGGGAGGGTCTGTGGGCGGCGGGCGCGGCTGCTACCGAACGGCCGGATCGGCTCCCGGGGGTGGGTTCGTCCTCGCAGGTGCCGTCCCTGCCCGGCATGACGGAACTGGAGCTGACGGCCGCGGACGTGTGGGCGACCGGGGTGTCCCCGGACCGCTACCCGACGGAGTTCCTGCGTGAAGACCTCGACGCGATGGGCGTGGTGCCCGCCGACCGGCTGTTGTCGGTGCGCGACGGCACCCGGGTGCTGGTGGCGGGGGCGGTGACGCACCGGCAGCGGCCCGCCACCGCGCAGGGGGTGACGTTCATGAACCTCGAAGACGAGACCGGTATGGTCAATGTGCTCTGCTCCCAAGGCATCTGGGCCCGGCACCGCAAACTGGCGCAGACCGCGTCGGCGCTGGTGGTCCGCGGCATCGTGCAGAACGCCACCGGGGCCGTCACGGTGGTCGCCGACCGGATGGGTCCGATCAACATGAAGGTCGCGTCGAAGTCGCGCGACTTCCGCTGAGTAGTCTCGGGACGATGACGCTCAACCTCTCTGCCGACGAAGTCCTGACGACGACCCGTTCTGTGCGCAAGCGGCTGGACTTCGACCGGCCCGTGCCGCGCGAGGTGCTCAACGAATGCCTCGAGATCGCGCTGCAGGCACCCACCGGCTCCAACGCGCAGGGCTGGCAGTTCGTGTTCGTCGACGACCCCGAGAAGAAGAAGGCGCTGGCCGACATCTACCGGATCGCCGCCGACCCGTACCTGGAGGCCGAAAAGCCCACGTTCGGTGACGTGCGCGACGAACGCACGCCGCTGGTCGTCGACTCGGCGAAGTACCTGGCCCAGCACCTGCACGAGGCGCCCGTGATGCTGATCCCGTGCCTGGAGGGCAGGCCGGACGGCGCACCGGCCGGGATGTCCGCCGGCTTCTGGGGGTCCCTGCTCCCGGCGGTGTGGAGCTTCATGCTCGCGCTGCGCTCCCGGGGGTTGGGGTCGGCGTGGACCACGCTGCACCTGATCGGCGACGGCGAGAAGCAGGCCGCCGAGGTTCTCGGGATCCCGTTCGACAAGTACTCCCAGGGCGGGCTGTTCCCGATCGCCTACACCAAGGGCACCGAATTCAAGAAGGCCAAGCGACTGCCCGCCGAGCAGCTCACCCACTGGAACACCTGGTAGCGCCTGCTGTCAGACGGCGCCGGCGAACCCGTGCTGGCGCCACGCCTCGTACACCGCGACCGCGGCGGCGTTGGACAGGTTCAGCGAGCGGCGGCCGCTCAGCATCGGGATGCGCACCTGCTCGGTGATGTGCGGGTCGGCCAGCGTGGCCTCGTCCAGGCCGGTCGGTTCGGGCCCGAACATCAGCACGTCGCCGGGCTCGTAGCCGATGCCGGCGAACGACGTCGTCGCGTGCGCGGTGAACGCGAACACCCGCGCCGGCATCAACACCGACCACGCTGCGTGCAGGTCGGCGTGCACGGTGACCGACGCCAGATCGTGGTAGTCCAGACCCGCGCGCCGGAGCTTCGGCTCGGACAGGTCGAAGCCGAGCGGCTCGACCAGATGCAGCGCGCATCCGGTGCCGGCCACCATGCGAATCGCATTGCCGGTGTTGGGTGCGATCCGCGGCGAGTAGAACAGCACGTTGAACACAACGGGATAATGCCAGCATGGCCGAAACGAGTCTGTGGATGCAGAAGGTCGCCGCCGATCCCGGGCACTCCCGGTGGTACATCGAGCGTTTCCGGGCCATGGCCCGCGCCGGTGACGACCTGTTCGGTGAGGCCCGCTTCGTCGATGCGATGGTGCCGCGCGGGGCGCGGATCCTCGATGCAGGTTGTGGGCCCGGCCGGCTGGGTGGATACCTGGCCGCCGCGGGTCATCACGTCGTCGGTGTCGACGTCGATCCGGTGCTCATCGAGGCGGCCGAGCAGGACCACCCCGGTGCGACGTGGCTCGTCGGCGACCTGGCCGAACTCGACCTGCCGGCCCGCGGTATCGCCGAACCGTTCGACGTGATCGTCTCGGCGGGCAACGTCATGACGTTCCTCGCCCCGAGCACCCGCGGTGAGGTTCTGCGGCGGCTGCGGACGCACCTCGCGGCCGAGGGTCGCGCCGTGATCGGCTTCGGCGCCGACCGCGACTACGACTTCGCCGAGTTTCTCGACGACGCGGCCGGAGCCGGGTTCGTGCCGGACCTGCTGTTGTCGACGTGGGATCTGAGGCCGTGGCGGGAAGACTCCGGGTTTTTGGTCGCGGTTCTACGGCGCATGTAGACGGCCGTTCTACGGCGCAAGTAGCCGGCCGTTTTACGGCGTCAGTCCAGGGATGTCTCGTAGCTGGCGATAGAGATCAGGCCGTCGAGCGTGTCGAGGTCGACGACCTCGCTGCTCATGGCTCGCATCAGGGGGGAGTCACCGATTTCCGAGGCGTCGGCCAGCACGGCCACCTCGACACCGTTTCGAACCATCTTCGCACCTCCGTTGTGCGGGCTGGTTACCCTTCGGGAGCGCCGCCAATCGCGGCTTACTCGATCCATTGTTCCTCGTCGCGCGCACCGCCCAGCGTCGGAGGGATAACGATCGACTCTCGGTTCGGCCTCCGCGACCGGTGTTTGCCGCGCCGCGAAACCACGGGTCTATCAGCTTGTTTGCCGGTCGGTGCCGGCGTCCCGAGCGGTGGTAGCCGGGCAGCGCGACTGGCATACTCGTCGGGTTGCCAGGCCCAGCATCCACGCCCGACGCGGCGTGCCCCCGCAGGAAGCCCCACGAACGATGGCTCGATCATTGAGACCCGACCAGCGCCCGTCGCGCTGGGCGCCGCCGAATTGGCCGGTGCGGGTGAAAGTGCTGGCGCTGGTCACGGTGCCGCTGGTGTTGGCGTGTGTGTTCGGTGGGCTGCGGATCTCCGCGAGCACTGTCGAGGCACGAGAACTGGCCCACGCGGCAGACCGCGCCCAGATGGTGCCCGCCGTCGTCGACTACATGGCCGCGCTGCAGAACGCGATGGTCACGGCCGGCGGAGGCGGCAATCCCGCGGCGGCGCTGGGCGAGTTCGACTTCCGCAAGGCCGAGTTGTCGCGGGTGCTCGAGGGCGCCGATGTCGACGACAGCGTGCGTCTTGCCACCAACACCCTGCTCGAGTACGGACAGAACCTGCTGGACAGGATCGGCGCCGCGGAGATGGATCTGCGCACCCAGGTCATGACGTTCGGGCCGCTCCTCATCACCGCGCAGACCGCGCTCACCGGATCGGTCGGTTCGGACGAGGATTCGGTGCGCACCGAAGCCGACGTGCTCTCCCGCGCGGTGGGAGCACGGGGCCAGATGGCCATGCAGGACATGCTCGTCACCCGGGGCGGCGAGCTTCCCGAACCGCTGCTGCGCTCGGCGATGGTGACGCTGGCCGGAACCGAACCCGCCACCGTGACCGCGATGGGTACTTTCCTCGGCGGCGCCAGCGACCGTGCGGACGCCCTGCGCTCGCAGATGGTCCGGCGCATGTCGCTGCTGTCCGATCCCGCCGTCGTGCTGGTCGGCAATCCCGAACTGCTGATGTCGCAGAAGATCACCGCCGATATCGCCCAGAGCCTGATCAACCGGATCGCCGACGAGATCCCGGCGCGGGTGTCGCGGCAGGCCGACGACGCGCGTACCGCGGCGATCCGGGACTCCGTGCTCGTCGGAGCCGCGATCCTGGTCGCTCTGATCCTGGTGCTGTGGGTGGCGCGTTCCCTGGTGCGGCCGTTACGCACCCTGCGTGACAGCGCGTTGCGGGTCGCGCACGACGACCTCGGCCGCGAGGTCGAGCGGGTGCGCGACGACGGCAAGGAGTTCGCGGTCGACCCGATTCCGGTGCACACCACCGAGGAGGTCGGGCAGGTCGCCCACGCCGTGGACGAACTGCACCAGCAGGCCCTCGTGCTGGCCGGTGCGCAGGCCCGGCTGCAGCTGCAGGTCACCGACATGTTCGAGACGCTGTCGCGGCGCAACCGGTCGCTGGTCGAGCAGCAGCTCTCGCTGATCGACGGCCTGGAGCGCGACGAAGAGGATCCCGACCGGCTCCAGAGCCTGTTCCAGCTCGACCATCTCGCGGCACGGATGCGACGCAACGGCGCGAACCTGCTGGTGCTGGCCGGTGCCCGGATCTCCCACGACCGCGCGGAGCCGGTGGCGGTCGCGGCGATCGTGAACGCCGCCGCGTCCGAGGTCGAGGAGTATCCCCGCATCGTGACCGGCGACCTGCCCGACAGCGAGGTGGCCGCGAGCGCGGCCGGTGACCTCGTGCATCTGCTCGCCGAACTGCTCGACAACGGGCTGCGGTACTCACCGCCGCACACCCAGGTGCGGGTCTCTGCGGTGCCGACCGACAACAACGGTCTGGTGATCGAGGTCAGCGACACCGGCCTGGGAATGACGGAGGCCGACCTGCGGGTCGCCAATATGCGGCTGGAGTCCGGCGGCGAGGTCAACCCGTACACCGCCCGGCACATGGGTCTGTTCGTGGTCAGCCGCCTGGCCGCCCAGCACGGCCTCGTCGCGAGGTTGCGCAGTACGGTTGCCGGACAACCCGATTCGGGGACGACCGCGGGGGTGTACATCCCGGCGCGGCTCCTGGTCCGTCGCGCGGCGCCGCCGGTGCAGGCCCGCGACGTCCGTCCGGCTGCGCCGGCACCCGCACCGACACCGGCGCCGGCACCGCCCCCGCCTCCGGCGCCGGTTGTGCCGCCCGCCGACGTGCTGCCCCAGCGTCGTCCCGAGCCGCCGCCACCCGTCGAGCCGCCGCCACCCGTCGAGACACCGCGGCCCGGGCACGCCGACATCGACCACGACGACGCGATCTATCAGAAGATGCTCTCCGAGTGGCTCGTCGACCCGCACGAGCTGTCCCACAGCAGCGATCTGAACTGGAAGTCGGTGTGGGACAACGGCTGGTCGGCGGCCGAGGCCGCCGACGCCGCGCCGGTGCGCCACCGCACCCCCGAGGGCCTGCCGGTCCGCCGGCCCGGGGCGCGCCTGATCCCGGGGCACGCCGACACCGAGAACGGACATCCGCTCCCGGTGCGCGATCCGGACGCGGTCCGCGCGAGCCTCGGCGGCCACTTCGGCGGCGTCCACGCCGGGCGCCGTCATGCGCGGGAAGCCGCGGGAGACGACCGCTGATGAATCTGCAACCGCCACAACCGGACTCGTCGCTCGACTGGCTCGTCGCGAGGTTCGCCCAGGACGTCGCGGGTGTCACCCACGCGATCCTGGTCTCGGCCGACGGTCTGCTCATGGCGGCCAGCGGGCACATCCCGCAGGAACGCGCCGATCAACTCGCCGCGGTGGCGTCCGGGTTGGCCAGCCTGTCCACCGGCGCCGCGCAGCTCGTCGACGGCGGCCACGTCCTGCAGTCGGTCATCGAGATGGAACACGGCTACCTGCTGTTGATGCGCGTCGGCGACGGTTCCCACCTGGCGACGTTGACCGCCCGCAACGGCGACATCGGCCAGATCGGCTATGAGATGGCGATCCTCGTGGAGCGGGTCGGCGCCGTCGTCCAGGCGCCGCGGCGCCCCCGTCAGCACCAGTAGCGCCGCATGGGCGCGCACGAACGCAAGGATCCGGCCCCCAGTCTGGTCCGTCCCTACACGCTGACCTCGGGCCGCACCGAGAGCGGCGTGACGCTGCCCCTGGAGGCGTCGGTCGGTCTCGCGAAGTCCGCGCCGCCGCCGGTATGGCCGGCCGGCGACGTCCGCAGCCGGATCGTCGCGCTGTGTGACGCACGTCCCTCCGTCGCCGAGATCGCCGCACATCTCTCGGTTCCGCTCGGCGTGGCGCGGGTACTGGTCGGAGACCTGGTGCTGCAGGGTTATCTGCAGGTCCATGCCACCCTGGGGGAGGCTGCGACGCCAGACGAACGACGAGCACTCATCGGAAGGACACTGCGTGGTCTCAGGGCACTCTGACTCCCGCGGACGGGCGTCGACCAAGATCGTCATCTCCGGCGGCTTCGGAGCCGGCAAGACGACGTTCGTCGGCGCAGTGTCAGAGATCGTCCCGCTGCGCACCGAAGCGCTGGTGACGACCGCGTCGACCGGTCTCGACGGACTGGCCGCAACCCCCGACAAGACCACCACGACCGTGGCGATGGACTTCGGGCGGATCAGCCTCGACGACGACCTGGTGCTCTATCTGTTCGGCACGCCGGGGCAGCGGCGGTTCTGGTTCATGTGGGACGACCTGATCCGCGGCGCGATCGGCGCCGTCATCCTCGTCGACGTCCGACGGCTGGAGGACAGCTTTGCCGCGGTCGATTTCTTCGAGGCGCGCAAGCTGCCGTTCCTGATTGCCGTCAACGACTTCGACGGCGCCCCGCGGCACCCGCTGCCCGCGGTGCGCGAGGCATTGGCGCTTGCCGAACACGTCCCGGTGATCTCCGTCGATGCCCGCAGTCGCGAGTCGGCGAAGTCGGCGTTGATCGCGGTGGCCGAGTACGCGCTGAGCCGGCTCGCGCCCGCGGGCTGACGCGTGGACAGCACACACCCCCGCGAGGCCGACCGCGAGTTCGACGGGCACGACTTCCGCGACGCTGACCTCAGCGGTCTGCGCACCGAACGCGTCGTCTACACCGAGTGCGACTTCACCGGTGCCGACCTGTCGGACTCCGACCACACCGGATCGGCCTTCCGCAACTGCACATTCCGTCGGACATCGTTGTGGCACAGCACGTTCCGGCACTGCAGCTTCCTGGGCTCGACGTTCACCGAATGTCGCCTGCGCCCGCTGACGCTGGTGGAGGTCGACTTCACGCTCGCGGTGCTGGCCGGGGTGGACCTGCGCAAGACGGATTTGTCGGACTGCCGGTTGCGGGAGACCAGCCTGGTGGGCACCGACCTGCGTGAGGCGGTGCTGGCGCACGCCGATCTGACCGGCGCCAGGGTGCAGGACGCCAAGTTCGACGGTGCCGACCTGCGCGGCGCCCGTGTCGACCCCACGTTCTGGACCACCGCCAGACTGCGTGCCGCGAAGGTCGACCTCCCCCAGGCGCTCGCGTTCGCCGCGGCCCACGGCCTCGATATCGGCGGCTGACGCCCATCGTCGCTGGTCAAAAAACCGCACGTCGTCGCGTGTTTGACCCCATAGCCGGAAAAGTCGCATCCCGTATGCGGAATTTACTAGCGTCGGTGACAGTCCAAGTGAAAGGAATTCCGATGGCCCCCAACGTCACCGCCGCCCCCGCCGAACTGGAAGCCGCGCACGCAGAGATGATCGCCGCGACGCTCCCGTTGGTCGGCGCGCACATCGACGAGATCACCACGGAGTTCTACCGGCGGATGTTCGCCGCCCATCCCGAACTGCTGCGCAATCTGTTCAACCGCGGCAATCAGGCCCAGGGGGCGCAGCAGCGCGCACTGGCGGCGTCCATCGCGACGTTCGCGACCCACCTGATCGATCCGGACCTGCCGCACCCCGCGGAGTTGCTGTCGCGGATCGGGCACAAGCACGCCTCGCTGGGCGTCACCGCCGACCAGTATCCGATCGTGCACGAGCATCTGTTCGCCGCGATCGTCGAGGTCCTCGGCGCCGACACCGTGACCGCGGATGTGGCGGCGGCCTGGGACCGGGTGTACTGGATCATGGCCGACACGCTGATCGCCCTCGAGCGTGACCTGTACAAGGCGGCCGGCGTCACCGACGGCGACGTGTACCGCCGGGCCACCGTGGTGTCCCGCGTCGACGACCCGTCGGGCGTGGTGCTGATCACCGTCCGTCCCGAGGGCCGTCCGTTCACCGGTTCGATTCCGGCGCAGTATGTGTCGGTCGGCGTGACCCTGCCCGACGGCGCCCGCCAGCTTCGTCAGTACACCCTCGTCAACGCTCCCGGCACCGCGGATCTGACGTTCGCCGTCAAGCCGGTCGGGCCGGTCGCCGATGCCCCCGCGGGGGAGGTGTCGTCGTGGATCTCGGCCAATCTGTGCGTCGGTGACATCGTCGACGTGACGGTGCCCTTCGGCGATCTGCCCGCGCCCGACGGCGCTGCGCCGCTGGTCCTGATCTCGGCCGGTATCGGCGTCACGCCCATGATCGGGATCCTGGAGTACCTGGCCGCGTCGGCGCCCGAGGCATCAGTGCAGGTGCTGCACGCCGATCGCAGCGATCGGGTGCATCCGCTGCGGGAGCGTCAACACGAACTCGCCGAGGCGCTGCCCAACGCGCGTCTCGACGTCTGGTACGAGGACGGCGTGACCGCCGGCGCACCGGGGGCGCATGCCGGGCTGATGAACCTGTCGGCGATCGACCTGCCCGCCGACGCGCACGTATACCTGTGCGGGAACAACGGTTTCGTGCAGGCGGTGCGCGGTCAGCTGACCGATCGGGGATTCACCTCCGAGCGGGTGCACTGCGAGCTGTTCTCGCCGAACGACTGGCTGCTCGGCTAGTCAGTCGGCACGGATCGCGCGGGCCACCAGATCGGCGATCGTGCGGCAGTACTCCGGGGGGATCGGATCCTCGGAGTACAGCGCGAAGGTGTGCAGCGGAGAGGTGAGCAACTGCAAGGCGACGATGTGTCTCACATCGTCGCGCAGTTCTCCCCGCTCGGCTGCGCGACGGAAGATGTCCTCGACGATGGCCCGGCGTACCGTCCAGAAGCGGGCCCGGGTGTCGCGGTCGACGGCCTGAGACTTGCTGTCGATCACGAGCATCCGGGAGATCCGCCGGCCCACCGGCTCGTTGAGATAGTCGGCCAGGGCCAGCGCCAGCCCGGTGAGATCACCGTGCAGAGAACCGGTGTCGGGCAGCTCCATCATGGCCTGGCTGTAGCTCAGGAGGGCCTCGGCGATGAGTTCGGTTTCGCTGCCCCAGATCTGGCGGACGTAGTCGGGGCTGAGTTTCGCCCGGTGCGCGACCCCTTCGAGCCGGAATCGATCGACACCCCACTGCTGAACCTCGTCCAGCGCCGCTTCGATCGCAGCCGCGCGACGCGATTCGTCGTTATCCGACAACTCAATCCCCCCATGGTCCCGAGGGCGAGCGTACGGACATCGTCAGCAGAAGCTGTGCGATTCAACCAATTCAGCCGGCGGACTTGAGGCGGATGCGCCATCGCACCAGGGCGAGGTAGCCGACGCTGATCAACGCGAGCATCCCCATGTCGAACAGCCAGGTGCCCGGCGTGTGCTCCCAGTGTCGGTCCTGCGGTGTCAGCGGGCCCGGCACCAGCCGGATCAGGTCGACCGTCGACGCCGACGCGGCAAACCCCCACCGCGCGGGCGTGAACCACGACATCTGATCGAGCACCAGGCGGTCGGTCACCGGGATCATGCCGCCCGAGAACACCAGCTGGCTCATGATCGCGACCACAAGAAGCGGCATGATCTGCTCGGCGGACTTGGCCAGCGCCGAGAGCGCCAGACCCACCATCGCCGACGCCACACAGGTCACCGCGATGTCGAGGAACAGTTCGATGCTGCGGTCACCGACCACGGCACCGCTGTCGACCGCGCCGGGGCCCCACCCCTTGCCGATGATCGCGATGGTGGTGACGATCGCGGCCTGCACGATCGCGAACGCGGTGAACACGACGACCTTGGCCAACAGGTAGGCGGAGGTGGACAACCCGACCGCCTGCTCACGCCGGAAGATCGCCCGCTCACCGATCAGCGCGCGGATCGTCAGCGCCGTACCCATGAAGATCGCGCCGACGTTGAGCATCACCAGGATCTGGCCCGGCTCGTTGGGGGCCTCACCACCCTCGAGCGCGGTCTTGGGGACGCCGAACCCGACGTCGCCGGGCACCGACAGCGAGAGGATGCCCATGATGAACGGCAGCAGCATCAGGAACGCGAAATAGCCGCGGTCGGAGATGACCAACCGGATCTGGCGGCGCGCGATCGTCGAGAGCTGCCGTCGCAGGCTGGTGCGGGTCGGGTTGCCCAGTTCCGACGGTGTCAGGGCCGGCGGTTGCGGCGGCGGCGGCCCGTTCTGCGACAGGTAGCGGGCCGCGGCGGCCTCAGGGTCGCCGGCCACAGAGCTGAAGATGTCGGCCCAGTTGGTGGTGCCCATCGCAGAGCCGATCTGGCTGGGTGGGCCGTAGAAGGCGGTCTTGCCGCCCGGCGCCAGCAGCAGCACCTGATCGCATACGTCGAGGTAGGTCAGTGAGTGCGTGACGACGAGCACGACGCGGCCCGCGTCGGCGAGCTGGCGCAGCATCGTCATGACCTGCCGGTCCAGCGCGGGATCGAGACCCGAGGTCGGCTCGTCGAGGATCAGCAGCGACGGGCCGGTCAGCAGTTCCAGCGCGACCGAGGCGCGCTTGCGCTGGCCGCCGGAGAGCTTGTCGACGCGGGTGTCGAGATGTTTGGTCATCTCCAGCTCTTCGAGCACCTCGTTGACGACCTTCTCGCGGTCGGCCTTGGTGGTGTCCGGCGGCAGCCGCAGCTCGGCGGCGTACATCAGCGCCTGGCGGACGGTGAGCTGGCCGTGTACGACGTCGTCCTGGGGGACCATCCCGATGCGGGAGCGCAGCGAGGCGTACTCGGCGTGCACGTCGTGGCCTTCGAACGACACCTGACCGGTCGTCGGGTGCGTGTAGCCGGCGACCAGCCGCGCGAACGTCGACTTTCCCGCTCCGGACGGGCCGATGATGGCGGTCAGCGTGCCGGGCCGCGCCGAGATCGAGATGTTCTCCAGGAGGGTCTTGTTGTTCTCGATGGTCCAGGTGACGCCGTGGACGTCGAGGCCGCCGGTGGCCGTCGCGGCCGCGGTCTCGGTGCGGCGGACCAGCTTGCCGTCGCGGAACGACAGGTCGACGTTGCCGATGGTGACGGTGTCGCCGTCGGTGAGGATCGCGCTGTCGACCCGCGACCCGTTGACGAACGTGCCGTTGATGCTGCGGTTGTCGCGGATCTCGGTGCCCGCGGGCGTCGGGACCAGCGTCGCGTGGTGGCGGGACGCGAGCACATCGGGGATGACGATGTCGTTGTCACTGGACCGGCCGATCTTGATCGAGCCGGCCGGAACGTCCGCGGGTCGACCGGGCCGCAGGATCCTCAGCATGCTGGTCGCGATGTTGCCGTCGCTGCCGCTGGAACGGGGCGCCGCGGCCGGACCCATCACGGTGACGGGGTCCATCGCGGGCGCCGAGATGGGCTGCTGGACGTGCGCGGGGCGCGACTGCGCCGCCGGTGGGGGCGGTGCGGGGACGGGCCGGGGGCCGCCGGGCGGGTACGCACCGGCTCCGGGGTAGGGCCCGGTGGGCGGGCGTTGCACCGGCGGGCGTCCCGTCGGGCCGGAATGCTGGGCGGGCCAGGTCGCGCTGGAGCGTCCCGGGACGGGGACGGCGGTGGTGGACGGCGGAGTGCCCGCCAAGCCCTGGTGGCGGCCCACCTCGAACGTCAGCAGCGGCCCGTCGGGGTTGCCGATGTGAAGTTGGCCCCCGTCGGAGATGTCGGCGGCGGGGACGCGCCTGCCGTTGACGTACATGCCGTTGAGGCTGCCGTTGTCGATCGCGATCCAGCGGCCCTGGTCGAATCTCAGGACCAGGTGGGCACGTGAGATCAGCGGGTGGGCGATCCGGACGTCGGCCCGGAGGTCGCGGCCGACGACGACGTCGTTGCCCGCCGCGAAGGTGTGGGTGGATCCGTCGTAACGAACGGTCAGCGCGGGGGATCCTGGGCGGCTCACGGAGCCGCTCCGGCGGCGACATTGGACATCGCGCCCAACTGTATCGGTAGGTCGGCATCCCGGTGGCCGCCACCTGACGGTGTCGATGATCTGTTGCAGCGCTGTTATCTGCCCGTTCTCCGGGGGAACGGGGCGCGCGACACGCCGATGGGCGGCGAGGACTGCGCCGGATCACACGGTGGCGCGGACGGACCCGCTGAAATCGGCTGTGAACACAGCGGATAGCGCGGTGGTACCCGCAGTGGAACGAGCGTGCCAGAACGCGGGTCGGTGGTCGGGGGTCGATCGGCGGCGTCCGAGGGTTATTGGAGATCTATCGCTATTTTAGGGTGGAGCAATGCCGCGGCCCGCCCGATACACCGTCGATGTCCTGCTCGATGCCGCCGCGGAACTGCTTGCCGCCGAAGGTCCTGCGGCAGTGACGATGTCGGCGGTGGCGCGCAATACCGGCGCGCCCAGCGGTTCGGTCTACCACCGTTTCCCCACCAGGGCCGCGCTGTGCGGGGAGCTGTGGGTGCGCACCGAGGGGCGGTTCCAGGAGGAGTTGCTCGAGGCGCTCTCCGGTGACGGCGATCCGCAGAATCGCTGCGTGGCCGGGGCGCTGCGCACCGTGCAGTGGTGTCGCGACAATCCGGTCGAGGCCCACGTGTTGCTCGCCGGTCCCGACCAGCTCGACATGGGGGAGTGGCCCGACACCGTCGCAGGGCGTCGGAAACGTTTGCAGCGCAAGCTCCGTAAGGTGCTCGCAGAGATCGCCGGGGACCACGGGCGTGTCGCGGCCGCGGTCATGGATGTTCCCGCCGCGATCGTGCGGCGTCATCTGAGGGCGCGTCAATCCATCCCGGCGGCGGCCGACGACATCGTCGCCGACTGCGCGCGGGCGCTCATCTGCCCGAGCTGACCGGGGACGGCGAACCGGTACGCACGCAGTAGGTGTGGTTGTAGATCGTCGGCATGCACAGGTTGCAGTGGTCGCAGATCGACTTCACCGAGCTGTCGGCCCTGATCCGGTTCAGCAGGTCGGGTTCGGCGAGCAGCGCGCGTCCCATCGCGACGAAGTCGAAGCCCTCGGCCATCGCGCGGTCCATGGTCTCGCGGTTGGTGATGCCGCCGAGCAGGATGATCGGCAGCGTCAGCTCGTCGCGGAACTTCTTCGCGTCGCGCATCAGGTAGGCCTCTTCGTACGGGTACTCCCGCATGAACTTCTTGCCGGTCATCCGCATGCCCCACGACAGCGGCGGCTTGAAGTTGCGGGCGAACTCCTTGATCGGGGCACCGCCGCGGAACAGGAACATCGGGTTGAGCAGTGAGCTGCCGGCTGTCAGCTCGATGGCGTCGAGACCGCCGTCTTCTTCCAGCCATTTCGCGGTCTGCAGGGACTCCTCGATCGAGATGCCGCCGCGGACACCGTCGGACATGTTGAGTTTCGCGGTGACCGCGATCCGGTCGCCCACCGCCTCCTTGACCGCCAGCACCGCGCCGCGGGCCACCTTGGCGCGGTTGGCCAGCGACCCTCCGAACTCGTCGGTGCGGCGATTGATCAGCGGCGACAGGAACGAGCTCGCCAGGTAGTTGTGGCCGAGGTGGATCTCGACCGCGTCGAACCCGGAGTCGATCGCCAACCGGGCGGCGTTGGCGTGGGCCTCGGTGACCTCGCGGATGTCGTCGGCGGTGGCCTTCCTGGCGAACCGCATCGACAGCGGGTTGAAGAACCGCACCGGGGCCAGCGCCGTGGCCTTGTTGGTGCGCGCGTTCGCCACAGGTCCGGCATGACCGATCTGAGCGCTGATCGCCGCGCCTTCGGCGTGCACGGCATCGGTGAGCCGGCGCAGTCCCGGCACGGCCTCGGGGCGCATCCAGAGCTGCCAGCCGTCGGTGCGTCCGCCGGGGGCCACCGCGCAGTAGGCGACGGTGGTCATGCCGACGCCACCTGCGGCGGGTAGCCGGTGATAGGTGATGAGGTCCTCGGTGACCAGCGCGTTGGGCGTCGACGCCTCGAACGTGGCGGCCTTGATGATGCGGTTGCGCAGAGTCAGCGGGCCGAGCTTGGCCGGACTGAACACATCATGTGGGACTGTCATGTCGCCGAGCTTGCCACGGGGCCGGATCGAAAGCACGCGACCCTGTCAGAATGATGCGCGTGGGTGCGATTACTTTGGACGGCAAGGCCACGCGCGACGAGATCTTCGTCGATCTTCGAGAACGGGTGGCGCGTCTCACTGCGGCCGGCAGGACGCCCGGGCTGGCGACGGTGCTGGTCGGAGACGATCCCGGGTCCCACGCCTATGTGCGCGGCAAGCACGCCGACTGCGCGAAGGTCGGCATCAACTCGATCCGTCGCGACCTGCCCGCCGACATCAGCCAGGCCGTCCTCGACGAGACGATCGACGAGCTCAACGCCAACCCGGAGTGCACCGGCTACATCGTGCAGCTTCCGCTGCCCAAGCACCTGAACGAGAACGCCGCACTCGAGCGCATCGACCCGTCCAAGGACGCCGACGGGCTGCACCCGACCAACCTGGGCCGGCTGGTGCTCAACGAGCCTGCTCCGCTGCCGTGCACCCCGCGCGGCATCGTGCACCTGCTGCGGCGCTTCGAGGTCGAGATCGCCGGCGCGCACGTAGCCGTGCTCGGCCGCGGAGTGACCGTCGGACGTCCGCTCGGGCTGCTGCTGACGCGCCGCTCCGAGAACGCGACGGTCACGTTGTGCCATACCGCGACCCGCCACCTGCCGGAGATCACCCGCGAGGCCGACATCATCGTCGCCGCCGCGGGGGTGCCGCACATGGTGACCGCCGACATGGTGCGTCCCGGCGCGGCCGTCGTCGACGTCGGGGTCAGCCGCGACGACGCGGGCAAGCTCGTCGGCGACGTGCACCCCGGTGTGTGGGACGTCGCCGGGCACGTGTCACCGAACCCGGGTGGGGTCGGGCCGCTGACGCGCGCGTTCCTGCTGACCAACGTCGTCGAGCGCGCCGAGGCTCTCACAACGTGAGGTTCGCCCACAGGGTGTTCGCAGGTCAGTGGCCCATCCTGGTGGTCGGGTTGTTCCTCGCCGGGGCTTTCGTTTTGGTGGCGGCGGGTTACTGGCGACGCGGCGCGCTCGTTATGGCGATCGGCGTCGCGGTCGCGGCAGCGCTGCGGACGGCGCTGCCCGAGGACAGGGTGGGGCTGCTCGCGGTGCGCACCCGCACGGTGGACATCGTCACCACCGCGTCGGTCAGCGCCGCAATGCTCTACATCGCGTGGACGATCGACCCGCTCGGCACCAGCTGACCGTCGGCGGTCGTCTCGCGAGAGTGACGCCAGGGTCGTGAAATCCGCGCAATCACGACCGTGAGCGCACTCTCGCGAGAAACAGCCGGCCTCAGCTCGGCGTCGCCCGCACACACACCGTCACATACGGCAGTGCGAGCCCACTGCTGTTGGCCAGCGCCGGATGCGTGGTCAACAGCTCCCGCACCCGGTCGAGCGTGCGCGCACGCACGCGTTCCGGCGAGGTGATGCAGTACGAGCGCGAGGCGACCAGATCGATCAATGCCTGCGGCGTCAGGTAACTCGTCCACTCGACCTGATGGCGCTCGACGCCGGTGAACGGTGCGGGCAGCTCCACCGACTGGCTCCAGGGGTCGCCCTCGTGGCCGATGATGTCGCCGAGGTCCTTGACCCAGCCCAGCCGTTCGTCCCGGTTGTTCCACACCAGGCCGAGACTGCCGCCGGGTCGCAGCACCCTCGCTATCTCCTTGACCGCCCGGGTCTCGTCGAACCAGTGCCACGCCTGGGCGACCAGCACCGCGTCGACGCTGTCGTCGGGCAGCGGGATCTCCTCGGCTGTGCCCAGCAGCGCCGGGGTGTCGGGCAGCGAGGTGCGCAGCAGGTCCAGCATCTCGGGGATCGGGTCGACCGCGACGACGTCGAGGCCACGCTCGACGAGCCGGGTGGTCAGCTTGCCGGTACCCGCCCCGAGATCGAGGACCTCCAGTCGGCGTGAGCCTGAATCGGCGAGCAGCCAGTCGATCGCCTCCGGCGGGTAGGACGGCCGGCCGCGCTCGTAGGCGGCCGCCTCCGCACCGAACGACAGTGAGCGGCGGTCGGATTCGGCGGTCACCGCGCGCTCATTTGCCCGCGAGGTCGAGCGTGCGCCTGATCAGCTTGCCGACTGCGTCGGTCTCGACGAGGAATCCGTCGTGCCCGTAGGCGGATTCGACGACGTCGAGCGCATCGCAGCCGGGCAGCAGCTCGGCCAGCTCCGCCTGCAGACGCAACGGATACAACCGGTCGGAGGTGATCCCGCCGACGACGGTCGGCACCGGGCAACCGGCGAGTGCGGCCGCGATGCCGCCGCGTCCGCGTCCCACGTCATGGCTCGACAGCGCGTCGGTGAGCAGGACGTAGGTGCCGGCGTCGAAGCGTGCCAACAGCTTTCGACCCTGATACTCCAGGTAGCTCTGCACCGCGTACCGGCCGCCGGTGGTCGGGTCTTCGCCGGTCTGGGCGTCGTTGCCGAAGCGGTCGTCGAGCTCGGCCTCGCCGCGGTAGGTCAGATGCGCGAAGCGCCGGGCGATTTCGAGTCCGGCATCGGGGGAGCGGCCGGTGTCGTGGTAGTCGCCGCCGGCCCAGTTCGGATCCGCCTTGATCGCCGCCACCTGGGTGCTCTGCGTGCCGATCTGGTCCGCGGTCGCCCGCGCCCCCACGGCGAGGACCAGTGCGGAACGCACGCTGTCGGGATAGGTCACCGCCCACTCCAGCGCCCGCGCGCCACCCATCGAACCGCCGATCACCGCCGCCACCTCGGTGATGCCGAGGCGGGCGAGCGCGGCCACGTCGGCGGCCACCTGATCGCGCACCGTGATCACGGGAAACCGTGAGCCCCAAGCCTTTCCGTCCGGCGCGGTGGAGCTGGGCCCGATCGAGCCGCGGCAGCCGCCAAGGACGTTGGTCGAGATCGCGCACCACGTGTCGGTGTCGATCGGTGCGCCCGGGCCCGCGACGCCGTCCCACCAGCCCGGCGTCGGGTGATCGGGCCCGGCGGGGCCGGTGATGTGGGAATCGCCGGTCAGCGCGTGCAGCACCATCACGACGTTGTCCCGGTCGGGCGACAGTTCGCCCCAGCGCTGCACCGCGATGAAGGCGTCCTCGATCACCTCGCCGCTCTCCAGGGTGAGCGTGCCGATGTCGACGATGCCGATCTCACCCTCGGGGGGCAGCGCGACGCGTTCGGAGAGGATGTCCACGATTGTCACGTCACAACCCTCAGAACGACGCTACGGCGTTCGGATCGGTGGCCGCGGCAGAGGGTTTCGCGGCGGCGAAACCCAACTCGAGGTCGGCGAGGATGTCGTCGATGCCCTCGATCCCGACCGCCAGGCGGACCAGCCCCGGTGTCACGCCGGAGGCGAGCTGCTCCTCGGGTGAGAGCTGCTGATGGGTCGTGGACGCGGGATGGATCACCAGCGAGCGCACATCGCCGATGTTGGCGACATGGCTGTGCAGCGAGAGCGCGTTGACGAACGCCTTGCCCGCGTCGATCCCACCGCTCAGCTCGAACGCGAGCACCGCACCGGTTCCCTTGGGCGCCAGCTTCTTTCCGAGGCCATACCACGGTGAGGACGGCAGCCCGGCGTAGTTCACCGACACCACGTCGGGATGGGCTTCCAGGAACTCGGCGACGCGCTGTGCGTTCTGCACGTGCCGCTCGATGCGCAGGCTCAGCGTCTCCAGACCCTGGGCGATGAGGAACGCGTTGAACGGCGCGGCGGCGCTGCCCAGATCACGCAGCAGCTGCACGCGAGCCTTCAGCGCATAGGCCGGCGGGCCCAGTTCGGCGAACACGACGCCGTGGTAGCTCGGGTCGGGCTCGGTGAAGCCGGGGAACCGGCCACTGGCGGTCCAGTCGAAGGTGCCTCCGTCGACGATCACCCCGGCGATCGCGGTGCCGTGGCCGCCGAGGTACTTGGTCGCCGAGTGCACGACGATGTCGGCGCCGTGGCTCAGCGGCTGGATCAGGTACGGGGTGGCGATGGTGTTGTCGACGATCAGTGGCACGCCGATGTCGTGTGCGACGCCCGAGACACCGGGAATGTCGAGCACATCGATCTTCGGGTTCGAGATCGTCTCGGCGAAGAACGCCTTGGTGTTCGGTCGCGACGCCGCGCGCCAGGACTCCAGGTCGTCGGGGTCCTCGACGAACGACACCTCGATGCCCAGCTTGGGCAGCGTGTAGTGAAACAGGTTGTAGGTGCCGCCGTAGAGGCGCGGGGACGACACGATGTGGTCTCCGGCGCCGGCGATGTTCAGGATCGCTAACGTCTCGGCGGCCTGGCCCGAGGACAGGAACAGCGCCGCGACACCACCTTCGAGCGCGGCGATGCGCTGCTCGACCACGTCCTGGGTCGGATTCATGATCCGGGTGTAGATGTTGCCCGGCTCGGCCAGCCCGAACAGGGCCGCGGCGTGGTCGGTGCTGTCGAAGGTGTAGCTGGTGGTCTGGTAGATCGGCAGGGCCCGGGCGTTCGTCGCGCTGTCGGGGGTCTGGCCGGCGTGCACCTGCTTGGTCTCAAAAGCCCAACCAGCAGTCAGATCGGGGTCGGTCATCGAAAGTCCTCCGTGAAACAGGGGGCCCGTTTCATCAGCGGACCCGCGCTTGCCTTATAGCCGTGTTCGGCTACTCAACCTGGTCGTCTCCCGGGGCACCCCACCGCGGTTGGAGGGTTGCCGGCCAGCAAGCCGGGGCTTGTCGCTGGCGCTCATGACCGAGACGAACTCTATCTCACCCGCGTCGGGAACTGCCACCGGCGGCTGAGGCGACGCGCTGACCTCAGCCGATGGCTTTGCCGGACGGGGCCGAGTGGTCGTCGACGAAATCGGCGATCAACTCGGTGACCGCACCCGGGGCTTCGAGCATCGGGATGTGGCCGACGCCGTCGAGCCGGACCACCCGGGCCTCGTCGGGAAGGTGGGTGAGGAAGTAGCGATTGCCGCGCGGGGTCGGGAAGACGCGGTCCTTCTCGCACAGCACCAGCTGGGTCGGGGCGCCCAGCGCCGCGAGTTCCAGCAGGCCGGGCATCCGCAGGGTCTTGACCAGCAGCTGGAGGTAGGCGTGGCAATGGGTGGCGTCCTCGACGAGATCGGCCAGGTCGCGTTGGGAGGGGCCGTCGGCAGGTCCGCTGACGGGAAGGGTGGCGAGACGGCGCGCGCCCGGCACGTTCAGGATCCGCGGACCCAGCAACCGGGCGGCGATCAGCGCGGGTCCGCCCATGATGAACTTCAGCACAGTCTCGTACTTCGACAGCGAGTGGTGGGGCCACCCGCCGGCAGGCGCGATCGCGGTCAGCGTGCGGGCACGTCCGCGGCGTTCCAGCTCGAAGGCGACCCAGCCGCCCAGGGAGTTGCCGACGATGTGGGCGGTATCCCATCCGAGCTGGTCCATGCGGTGCTCGATGTCATCGACGAGCACTTCGGTGTGCAGCAGCCAGGTGGGCGATTTCGGGCCGCCGTGGTGCCCGACCATCGTCGGCGCGAACACCTCGAAGCGTTCGGTGTCGGCGAGCTGATCGGCCACTGTGCGCCACACGTTCTGCGAACACAGGAACGGGTGCAGCAAAACAATCGGTTCCCCGGTCCCGCGATGGATCGGCTCTCGTGGTGCCATGGGCCGACGATATGGCGATACCGGCGGTACCGCAAGAAGCCCGTGTCCGGATTCGGTTAGGGTCTGCGACCGTGACGCGTCCCGTAACGGTAAGCACGATCAACGTCAACGGCATCCGCGCCGCGATCAAGCAGCGATCACCGGAGAACCTCGGCATGCTGCCGTGGTTCAAGGAGACGGCCGCGGATGTGGTGTGTCTGCAGGAGACCCGCGCCGACGACGCGCAGCTCGCCGAGGCGCTGGCCCCGGTGCTGGCCGACGGCTGGCATCTGGCGTCTGCGGAGCCGTCGATGAAGGGCCGCAACGGGGTGGCGGTGCTGTCACGCGAACCCATCGACGAGTTCCGGATCGGGTGCGGCGCCGAGGAATTCGCCACCCACGGCCGATATCTGGAGGCCGACACCGCCGGCGTCACGGTGGCCAGCGTGTACTTCCCGACCGGCGAGGCCGAGACGGATCGCCAGCGTGAGAAGGAGCGGTTCATGGCCGCGGTCGCGGCGCGGATGGCGGCGTTGCTGCAGCGTTCGGTCGTCGACGGGCACGAGTCGGTGCTGTGCGGCGACTGGAACATCGCCCACACCGAGAACGACATCAAGAACTGGAAGGGCAACGTCAAGAAGGCGGGTTTCCTGCCGCAGGAACGGCAGTGGCTCACCGAGGTGCTCGGCACCGGGTGGGTGGATGTGGTCCGGCAGGCCCATCCCGACGTCGCGGGGCCGTACGCGTGGTGGTCCTGGCGCGGCAAGGCGTTCGACAACGACGCGGGATGGCGGATCGACTATCACCTCGCCACGCCGGGCCTGGCCGCGCGCGCCACCTCGGTGCTCACCGAACGGCCCGCCGCCTACGCGCTGCGCTGGTCGGACCACTGCCCGGTCACGGTCCACTACGCGTGATTTCGGTGTAGTTCGTCAGCGTAAGCGTGACGAACTACACCCAAGCCGCTCGTCCAGCGTGCCGTCGATCGCGCCGCGGACCACGTCGTGCACCCGCGGATCCCACGTCAGCCCGGTCTCCCAGGGCAGGCCCGCGGCGTCGGAGACGAAGATGCTGTGCGTGTCGTCGAATGTGAAGCACTGACGCCGGGGCAGGAACACGCGCTCGCTGACGTCGACGGCCAACGCGCTCGACGTGGCGACGAGGCCGTCGTTGGGCCACACCGACGGATTGGCCGGCTCCGACGGTGCGGTGAAGCGGTTTCCGGCGATGAGGGTGACCGGGATGTCGTCGAGGACGCCGGCCTGGTATTCGTTCCAGCCTCCGGGGCCCATCAGATAGGCCTGGTTGACCTCGCGGCCCGACCCGGCGACCAGCCGGTCGACCTCGGCTTTCAGGTCGTCCATCGCTGCTTCGCAGAAGCCGTCGCCGAGGCAGTCCGACTTCGGGGTGAGGCCGTGGGCGTAGTCGGACAGGTAGGTGCCCTGCCACGGGGTTCCGATCGTGGTCAGCGACCGGATCCGGATCGGCGAGCCGAGGCTCTGCAACACCCGGAACGCGGCGCGTGAATACAGCCCACCCATCGAGTGCCCGACGACGTCGAGTTCGGAGACGTCGTAGACGTCGTGGAGATGGGTGAAGAACCGGGCGAGATGCTCACCGGCGGTGTCGATGCTGCCGGTCGAGTCGACGGTCATGATCTCGGGCAGTGTGATCGGGCAGTCGCCGAACGCGCCGAAGCCGTCCTGATCGACCACCGGTCCGCGCCCGGCCATCGCGGGGGAGGTGAAGACCCGGTAGCCGTGGTCGAGCAGATCCTGACGTAGGGCGGTGTCGGTGTTGCCGGCTGCCAGCCCCGACGCGCACGCCTGCTCGGGCGTGGTGAACGGGCTGGTCGCATTCCCACCCGAGACGACGACGACGGCGCGGCCCGCGGGTTGTGGTGCGGCGTGGGCGCTTCCGGCGCCGAAGAACGACGCGACCACGAGCATGGCGAGGCTTACCGACAGTGGACGCACGGCTCTCCTGACGCAGCGGAAAGTGTTCGGCGCATGGTAGCCGGGCGGGACGCGATCGGCGGGGACATCGCTTCTGAGAAGATGGGTGTCACCATGAGCAACACCACCAGGCCCGTCGTCTTCTCGGGCGCGCAACCCACGTCCGACTCCCTGCACCTGGGCAACGCGCTGGGAGCCGTCAGTCAGTGGGTGAGCCTGCAGGACGGGTACGACGCGTACTTCTGCGTCGTCGATCTGCACGCGATCACGGTCGCGCAGGATCCCGCGACGCTGCGCAGGCGCACCCTCGTGACCGCAGCCCAGTACCTGGCCCTGGGCATCGATCCGTCCCGCGCGACCGTCTTCGTGCAGAGCCATGTACCGAGCCACGCCGAATTGGCTTGGGTGCTGGGGTGTTTCACGGGCTTCGGGCAGGCCTCGCGGATGACGCAGTTCAAGGACAAGTCGCAGAAGCAGGGCGCCGAGGCCACCACGGTCGGACTGTTCACCTACCCGGTGCTGATGGCGGCCGACGTGCTGTTGTACGACACCGAACTGGTGCCGGTCGGGGAGGATCAGCGACAGCACCTCGAGCTGGCACGCGATGTGGCACAGCGCATCAACGCGCGGTTCCCGGACACGTTCGTGGTGCCGGAGGCGATGATCCCGAAGGCGACCGCGAAGATCTTCGATCTGCAGGACCCGACGGCGAAGATGAGCAAGAGCGCCGAGAGCGATGCGGGCCTGATCAGCCTTCTCGACGACCCGGCCAAGACCGCCAAGAAGATTCGGTCGGCGGTCACCGACAGCGAGCGCGAGATCCGTTTCGACCGGGAGGCCAAGCCCGGGGTGTCGAACCTGCTCACCATCCAGTCGGCGGTGACGGGGACCGACATCGACAAGCTCGTCGAGGGCTACGCGGGTCGCGGCTACGGCGATCTGAAGAAGGAGACCGCCGAGGCGGTGGTCGAGTTCGTGACGCCGATCAAGTCCACGGTCGACGACCTGCTCGGTGACCCCGCCGAACTGGAGGCGGTGTTGGCCCGCGGCGCCGAGCGTGCCCGCGAGGTGTCTGGACAGACGTTGCGACGGGTATATGACCGGCTAGGGTTCCTGGCGTCGCGATAGCCGGGATCGCAGCCACAGAGGGGGTCGGATGACGACGCAGTCCGCGACGGCCGACCCCGAGGACAAGCCCGGATTCCTGGACCGGCAGCGGGCACGCCGGCCGTGGTTCGACCACGTCATGCGCGCCCAGGAGCGCTACAAGGACTCCAAGGGCGACTTCTATGCCGCCGGAATCACCTATTTCACGATCTTCGCGTTGTTTCCGCTGCTGATGCTCGGCTTCTCGGTCGCCGGTTTCGTGCTGGCCAACCAGCCCGAGCTGCTGCAGGACGTGGAGGAGCGCATCCGGTCGACGTTCAGCGGCGACCTGGGTCAGCAGCTCGTCACGTTGATGGATTCGGCGATCGAATCGCGCGGCGCCGTGGGCCTGATCGGTCTGGCGACCGCCGCCTGGGCCGGACTGGGGTGGATGGCCAACCTGCGCGAGGCGCTGAGCCAGATGTGGGGGCTGTTCCGCGGCGAGACTCCCGGCTTCGTCAAGACCAAGCTGTCGGATCTGGTGGCGCTGTTGACCACGTTCGTCGCGATCATCGTCACCCTTGCGTTGTCGGCACTCGGCAACTCGTCGCTCGTCGAGAACATCTTGACCCGGATCGGTTTTCCCGATTCCCCGGTGCTCACCGTGGTGCTGCGGGCGTCCTCGATCACGGTGTCGGTGCTGGTGTCGTGGCTGTTGTTCACCTGGATCATCGCCCGACTGCCCCGGGAGCGGGTGGGTTTCCGCAGCAGTGTGCGTGCGGGGCTGATCGCGGCGTTGGCTTTCGAGGTGTTCAAGTTGGTGGCCTCGATCTACCTGCGGTCGGTGCTCACCGGCCCCGCCGGGGCGACGTTCGGGCCTGTGCTCGGCCTGATGGTGTTCGCCTACATCACTTCTCGGCTGATCCTGTTCTCGACGTGCTGGGCGGCCACGACGCCGGAGAACATGCGCGAGAACGAGATCCCCGCGCCCCCACCGGCGGTGATCAACAACCGCGTCATCGCGCGGCCCGGCCTGCAGATCTGGCAGGGTCTCACCGCGGCGGCCGTGGGAGCGATCGGTGCGCTCAGTCTGTCGCGGCGCCGCCGCTGACGCCGCTAACGCGCCGGACGGCGGTTCAGCGCGCGGGCGCCCATGATCAGCGTCAGCACGATGACCGCACCGATCACGCCGACACCGATCCGTACCGGCATCGCGTCGACGTCGGGCAGCACCGCGTTGGCGTTGGCGTTCGTCTTGGTCAGGGCCGCCACGGCGGGGTCGGCCCGGTCGACGCCGAGCGACGGGTCGGGTTCGATCAGGGTGCCCACCTTGGTGCCCGGCGCGGTCGCGAAACCGTAGTCGAGCAGGCGCGCGGCCTGTTCCCACGGCGCGATCGGCTGCCGCGTCCCGCGCATCAGCACCGCGACCAGGCGGCGGCCGTCGCGTTCGGCGGCGCCGACGAACGTCTGTCCGGCGTCGTCGGTGTAGCCGGTCTTGCCGCCGAGCGCGCCGGGGTAGTTCGCGAGCAGCTTGTTGTCGTTCTCGATCGGGTAACCGGCACCCTCGCGTCCGGGGAACTGGGTGGCGCGGGTCGCGACGATGTCGGCGAACACCGGGTTGTGCCACGCGTACCGGTAGAACAGGCCCATGTCGTAGACCGACGTGCTCATGCCCGGACCGTCGAGACCCGACGGGGTCGCCACGCGGGTGTCGCGGGCGCCCAGCTTCTGGGCCAGCACGTTGATCTTGTTCAGCGCGGTGTCCATACCGCCCATCTGCATGGCCAGCGCGTGTGCGGCGTCGTTGCCGGAGTACATCAACAGGCCGTGCAGCAGGTCGTTGACCGTGTACACGCCGCCTTCGCCGACGCCGACCTTGGTGCCTTCCTGTGCGGCGTCCTCGGGGGTGCCGGGCACCGTCTTCATCAGCGGGAGGTCCCGCAGCGCCTGCATCGCGGTCAGCACCTTGATGATGCTGGCGGGGCGGTGCCTGCCGTGCGGATCGCGGGCGGCGATGACGTCTCCGCTGTCGAGGTCGGCGACGAGCCAGGCCTCGGCGGACACGTCGCCCGGGACCGGCGGGGTGCCCGGTGCGGTGATGACACCGCATCCCGACAGCGCGTCGCCACCCATCGGTTTGGCGGGCACGGGAAGCGGGCCGGGTGTCGGGTCGCCCGGCTTGGGGACCTCGGACGCGTCGACGGCGGGCGGGGTGGTGACCCGGTAGGGGCACGGGTCGGCAGCGGGCGCCGGTTGGGCGGCAGCGACCGGCGCCAGTACCAGCATCGAAGCTGTGACCAGCGCGGATGCGCGCAGCAGGGTGGTGCGTAAGGTCGCCATCGTCTGCGCAGATTAAGCGATCGGCGCGCTTCGATCGGGGAGCCACGCGGTGACGGATGAGGTCAGAGTTTCCTGTGTGACTCAGCATCCTGCGCGTCGAACTAGGGTGGAGGAACTGCCGAACCTGCTGAAGGGCTCCCCGTTGTTTCTTGTCGTTCTGGGCTCGGTGCTGGCGTTGATGCACTTCTACGTCTGGAAGAGGACGGTCAAAGACACCTCGCAGGGGCGTGCCCGGCGGTGGTCGAGCGCCGCCCTCGTGGTGCTGATGCTGATGCTCGTCGCGGCGCTGGTGGTGCCCCGGACGGTCGGCGTCCCCGAATCGCGGTGGATCGCCTGGCCGGGGTATCTGTGGTTCGGCGTTCTGGTCTACCTGTTCCTGGTGCTGCTGGCGCTGGAACCGGTGCGGCTGGTGCTGCGGCGCTGGACCCGCCCCGCTCCCACACCCGCACCTGCCGACGCCGAGACGGCTGACCCCGAGACGGCGCCGGCCGTCGATCGCCGAGTGTTCCTCGCCCGCACCGCCGCGGTGACCGCCGGTGCCGCGGCGGTCGGGCTGACCGGCTTCGGGGCCGCGCGCGCTCTCGGGCCGCCCGATGTGCTGCGCGTGCCGGTCCGCTTGTCCCGGTTGGCGCCGGCGTTCGACGGCTTCCGCATCGCGGTGGTCTCCGACATCCACCTCGGCCCGTTGCTCGGGCGTGCGCACACCGAACGCATCGTCCGGATGATCAACGAGGCCGAACCCGATCTCGTGGCCGTGGTCGGTGATCTCGTCGACGGCACGGTCGAGGAGCTGGGTGCCGCCGCCGAACCGTTGCAGGACCTGGTGGCCCCCGAGGGTGCCTTCTTCGTGACCGGCAACCACGAGTACTTCGTCGACGACACACCGGCGTGGCTGCGTGAGCTGGAACGGTTCGGGCTCGACGTGTTGAGCAACGAGAACACCCTGCTCACGCGCGGTGGCGCCGGGCTGCACCTGGCCGGGGTCAACGACATCGCCGGGGAGTCCCGGTCCGATCCGCCCGACTTCGACCGTGCCCTGGCCGGGGCGGGCGCGCGGGGCCCGACCGTGCTGTTGGCCCACCAGCCGATCGAGGTCGAGAAGGCGGCCGACCGCGGGGTCGACCTGCAGTTGTCGGGTCACACGCACGGTGGCCAGATGTGGCCTTTCCACTACGCGGTGGAGCTGGCCCAGCCGACGCTCGCGGGACTGTCCCGCGTCGGGGACACCCAGCTGTATGTGACCCGCGGGGCCGGTTTCTGGGGTCCGCCGTTGCGGATCGGCGCCCCGCCGGATATCAGCGTGCTGACTCTGCGGAGCGGCGACTGACGTTTAAGTCGATGCGGGGGCGGGCATTTCTTATCAACTTCACGGCCTCCTCTGACGTTCACGCTCAGGTGCGGCCAGCACTCTTAGAGGACAAGTCCAGTTCAAGAGAGGGGCGTTGATGATGACGACGAAACCAGGCGCCGTTGTTGTTCGACTCGACACCCACCCGGCTTGGCAGGTTCCGGACCGCCGTTCGCGGGAGTACCAGGAGGCCATGCGCAGGCACCCGTCCTACCAATCGCGCACGCTGGCACCACCGCTGCGGGTGGTGTAGACGCGCGGACAAAGGGGCGCCCTTGTGGTGGGGGCGCCCCTTTTCTCTGCGTTCACAACCCGAGAAGCCGGGCGCTGACCTCCCGCATCTCGACCTTGCGGATCTTGCCCGTCACCGTCATCGGGAACTCGTCGACCACGTGCACGTACCGCGGGATCTTGTAGTGGGCGAGCCTGTTCGTCGCGAATTCCCGCACCGCCGCGGCGTCCAACGCCTCGCGCCCCGGGCGCATCCGGATCCACGCACACACCTCTTCGCCGTAGCGCTCGTCGGGAACACCGATCACGTGTGCGTCCTCGATATCGGGGTGGGTGTAGAGGAACTCCTCGATCTCACGGGGATAGATGTTCTCGCCGCCGCGGATCACCACGTCCTTGATCCGGCCGACGATGTTGCAGTAACCGTCGGGACGCATCACCGCCAGATCCCCGGTGTGCATCCAACCGTCGGCATCGATCGCCTGGGCGGTTTTCTCGTCCTCGCGCCAGTAGCCCAGCATCACCGAGTAGCCGCGCGTGCAGAATTCCCCGGGTGTTCCCCGCTCGACGATCTCGCCGGTCTCCGGGTCGACGATCTTGATCTCGACGTGAGGGTGGACGCGGCCGATCGTCGACGTGCGGCGCTCCAGGTCGTCGTCGATGAGGGTCTGGCAGGACACCGGGGAGGTCTCGGTCATCCCGTACGCGATGGACATCTCGGTCAGGTGCATCTCCTCGACGCAGCGCTTCATGACCTCGACCGGGCACACGGCACCCGCCATGATCCCGGTGCGCAGGGTCGACAGGTCGCGTTCGGCGAAGTCGGGGTGGTTCTGCATGGCGATGAACATCGTGGGCACGCCGTAAACGGCCGTGCACCTTTCGGTTTCGATCGCACGCAGGGTCAGGCCGGGATCGAATGCCGGCGCGGGGATGACGATCGTCGCGCCATGGGTCGTGCAGCCCAGATTCCCCATCACCATGCCGAAGCAGTGATAGAACGGCACCGGAATGCACAACCGGTCCCCGGGCTGCAGGCGGATCTGCTCGGTGACGAAGAAGCCGTTGTTGAGGATGTTGCGGTGCGACAGCGTCGCGCCCTTGGGGAAACCCGTTGTGCCCGAGGTGTACTGGATGTTGATCGGGTCGCGGTTGGACAGTGCGCCGCTGCGGCGTCGCAGGTCGGCGTCGTCCACACCGGACCCGGCGGCTCGCAGGGTGTCCCAGTCGGCGGTGCCGATGAACAACACACGTTGCAGCGCAGGAACATCCGGTCGCACCTCGTCGACCATCGCGACGTAATCCGAGGTCTTGAACTGTGTGGCCGAGATCAGCGTCGCCACCCCGGACTGCTCGAGCACGTAGCGCAACTCGTGGGTGCGGTAGGCGGGGTTGATGTTCACCAGGATCGCGCCGATCTTCGCGGTCGCGTACTGCACGATCACCCACTCGGGGCAGTTCGGGGCCCAGATACCGACCCGGTCGCCGCGCTCGACACCGATCGCCATCAGACCCCTGGCGACAGTGTCGATCTCGGCATCGAGTTCGGCGTAGGTCCAGCGGCGTCCGCCCGCGACGTCGACGAGTGCATCGCGCCCGGGATGGGTCCGGGCGATGCGCGCGAAGTTCGCGCCGATCGTCTCTTCGAGGATCGCGACATCGGTCGGGCCGGCGTCGTAGGAGCCGGTCATCAGTTCACCAGATCCTCGTAGCGGTACTCGGATTCGATCGGCGCACCGGAGCGGTGCGCGTCCTCCTCGCGGCGACGCAGTTCGACACGGCGGATCTTGCCCGAGATGGTCTTGGGCAGGTCGGCGAACTCCAGCCGCCGCACCTTCAGGTACGGGGCGAGATGGTCGCGCGAGTGCTCGAGGATCGCCTTGGCGGTGCTCTCGTCGGCCGACCATCCGTCGGCCAGCGCGATGTAGGCCTTCGGCACGGCCAGGCGGGTGTCGTCGGGCTGGGGGACCACGGCGGCTTCGACGACCGCGGGATGCTCGATGAGCACGCTCTCCAACTCGAACGGAGACACCTTGTAGTCCGAGGACTTGAAGACGTCGTCGGTGCGTCCGATGTAGGTGATGTAGCCGTCGGCGTCGCGGCCGACGACGTCGCCCGTGTGGTAGTAGCCGTCGCGCATCACCTGGGCGTTGCGTTCGTCGTCGCCGAGGTAGCCGGTCATCAGGTTCAGCGGGGTCTGGCTCAGATCGAGGCAGATTTCACCTTCGTCGGCGAGCTCTCCGGTCAGCGGATCCACCAGCACGACAGGCACGCCGGGCATTGGGCGACCCATCGAGCCGGCCTTGACGGGCTGGCCGGGGGTGTTGCCGATCTGCAGCGTCGTCTCGGTCTGGCCGAACCCGTCGCGGATCGTGAGCCCCCATGCCTGTTCGACCGCGCTGATCACCTCGGGATTGAGCGGCTCGCCGGCGCCGAGCAGTTCGCGCAGACCTTCGGGGCGCTCGCCGAGGTCGGACTGGATCAGCATGCGCCACACCGTCGGCGGCGCGCAGAACGTGTTCACCCCGGCGCGCCGGATCTGGTCCAGCAGGGCCGGTGCCTGGAAGCGTCCGTAGTTGTAGACGAAGATCGTCGCTTCCGCGATCCACGGCGCGAAGAAGCAGCTCCACGCGTGTTTGGCCCAGCCGGGCGCGCTGATCGCCAGATGGACGTCGCCGGGCCGCACGCCGAGCCACGCCATGGTCGTCATGTGCCCGACCGGATAGCTGATCTGGGAGTGCTCGACGAGTTTGGGCTTGCTGGTGGTGCCGGAGGTGAAGTAGACCAGCAGCGGGTCGCCGGCGGTGGTCTGCGGGTCGTGGGTGTGGGCGTCGGCGTGGGCGGAGTCGGCGTAGGTGTGCCAGCCGTCTGCGCCGCCCCCGACGGCGATGCGGACGTAGTCGCCGTCGACGCCGTCGAACTTCGGCGCGTCGGCCGCATTCGCGATGACGTAGCCCGCGCCGCCGCGCCGGATCCGGTCGGCGAGGTCTTCGGAACCGAGGGCTCCGGTCGTCGGCATGATCACCGCGCCGAGCTTGGCGACGGCGAGCATCGACTCCCACAGCTCCACCTGATTGCCGAGCATCAGGATGACGCGGTCACCCTTGCCGACGCCGAGACCCTGCAGCCAGGTCGCGACCTGGTCGGAGCGGTGCGCCATCTGGGCGAAGGTGACCTTCTGCTCACGGCCGTCCTCCTCGACGATCCACAGCGCCGGACGGTCGGCGGACGCCGGGTCTGCGGCGATCGCGTCGAACCAGTCGGTGGCCCAGTTGAACGACCCGGCGATCCGAGGCCACTCGAAGGTGTCGAGCGCCTTGTCGTAGTCGGCCATCACGTCGACCAGGTGGTCGCGGGCGCTGCGAAAGAGATCGGTGTTGGTCGCCATGCCTAATAGGATCCAGGTCACAGTTGTCCGTCCACCACCCCCGAAAGTGGGTACTGCCGATGTCGGCCGCCTCGCCGCTGCTCCGCCCCCGGGACGGCGATGCGCTGCGCGCGGAACTGCGGCGGGTGGCGGCCCTCGGCGGTGTGCCGGTGCTGTTCGGCGGTGAGATCCACGAGGACACGCTGCTGATCAGCGAGTATTACGGGCTGCGCACCGCGGGGCTGCGGGGGTTGGCGGTGCGTTCGAGCTCAGGACTCGGCGGCGCCAGTATGGTGGCCGGTCGGCCGCTGGCTGTCGCCGATTACCGCAACGCCTCGTCGATCACCCACGACTATGACGGCCCGGTGCTCTCGGAGGGCATCCGGTCGGTGCTGGCGGTGCCGGTGCTCGTCGACGGGCAGGCCCGGGCGATGCTCTACGGCGCGTACCGCACGGGCGCCCCGTTCGGTGGGCGGGCTGCCGACCTCGTGGTGGAATCGGCACGTCGTCTGAGCGAGGAGTTCCGCATCCGTGATGAGGTGGACCGACGGCTGAGGATGCGGGACGCGCAGTCGGCCGGCGGTCAGGTCAGCGACGAGCAGATTCGGGAGGTGCACGCCGAGCTGCGATTGCTCGCCGTCACCGCCCCGCCGCCGCTGCAAGACCGGTTGCGGGCACTGGCGGACACCCTCAGCGGAACCGGCACCGAACCCGGCGCCGGGCCGGGCGCCGCGACGCTGGCTCCGCGCGAGCTCGACGTGCTGGCGCAGGTGGCGCTGGGATGTACGAACGCCGAGGCGGCGCAGCGGCTTTCGCTCAAGCCAGAGACCGTCAAGAGTTATCTGCGCAGTGCGGCAACGAAACTCGGGACCCGGACCCGCTACGAGTCGGTGTCCAAGGCGAGGCGGCTGCACCTCATTCCCTGATGATCTGCTGCTGTCATGGCAGAGCAAAGGGGCACCTCCAGCGGGGGGAGTAGGAGGTGCCCCTTTGGGTCTTCACTCGCGGTGGATCTTTCTTCGCCGAACTTGCATTCCAGCAGGCCTTCGGCCGGCTTTCGCCTGCTGGAATGCAATTTCGGCCCCACCACAGGGTCAGCGAATATTCACGTAGTAGACCTTGCCCGTGATCGTGTTCTGATACGTGCGGTCGTTGGCGTGATCCTGCACGGTGGACCGGATGTCGGCGCCCGGGCTGATGCTGACGACGTCGGCCTGCGCGAGCGGCGTATCCGAGAGCCGGTGGACGATGACCCGGTTGCCCTGGGCTTCGAGTGCGGCGATGGTGTCCGTGGCGTCACCGCCGGCGGGTGCCGCGGCGGCGGGTGCGGCCAGTGCGAAGAATCCTGCGGCGAGTGCGGCGGTGGTGGTGGTGGCGATGGTGAAGTTCTTCATGTCGGTTCCTGCTCTTCCCTGTGCGTTCCTGTTGGGTGAAACCCGCAACCCGCGAAGTTCATTTCAGGTGGCAGAAATTGATCGGTGACTGGCAGTAATCACACCGGGACCGCCGCCGAAATTGCATTCCAGCAGGCCCCGTCTCGACATTCCGCTGCGCCGACGCAATCTCGGCGGATTCTACGGTGCCGTCGCCGCCAGATCGACCGACGCGAGGTACGGGCCGCCGATGCTGCCGAGCCACAGTCGCCCGCCGGATTCGACGAGACCCGTCGCCATGCGGAACTCGGGATGCGTCGTGCGGAACCCGGCGACGGCGTCCCCGCTGTCCGGGTCGAAGGCGACGGCCCACGCGACGGCCTCGGGCTTGGGTTGGAGCCGGGCGGGCAGACGCCACACCAGCTTGCGCAGCACCGGTGGCCCGGCGGCGAGCCGGTCGGCGACCGGATTGGCGGGAGTGACCATCGCGCACCAGATCCGGCCGTCGGCACCCGTCGACAGGTTGTCGGGCATCGCGGGCAGGTTCACCGCCAACGGCGTGACCGAACCGGCGCTCGGACCGGTCAGCCAGTACTTCGAGAGGCGACGCCCCTGCGTCTCGGCGAACACCAGCGCCGACCCGTCGACGGTCGGTGTGACCCCGTTCGCGAAGTACAGACCGTCGACCACGGTGGTGACGCGTCCGTCGGGGTCCAGGCGGTGCAGGGCGCCGCGGCCCCGCGCCTCCAGGATCGCGCCCAGATACTGGTCGATGGTGAACGCGCTGGTGGACTCGGTGAAATACACTGTGCCGTCGCTGGTTTCGGTGACGTTCGAGCAGAACAGCAGCGGGCGACCGTCGATGGAGGTCACCAACGTCTCGAACGCACCGGTGTCGACGTCGAGCGCGAGCAGCCCGCGCGGACTGTCGCACACCAGCAGCCGGCCGTCGCGGGCGAACGCGAGTCCCAGTGGCCGGCCCCCGGTGTTCGCGACGACCTCCGGTGCGGTGCCGTCGGGCCGCAGCCGCACGATCGACCCGTCGAGCGCGCCGGTCCACAGATACCCGCGCGCGTCGACGACCACGTCCTCGGGTTCGCCGCCCGGTATCGGTGTCAACGTCAGTGCGGCCGAACCGAACTCGGGTAGCAGATCAACCGGCGGCGCCTGCCACCGCACCGGATCGATGGGCCGTTTGAACCTGGGCATGGTGTCGACGCTAGTCCCCGCCACCGCGCCTACATCCGCGCGGACGCCTCGGTGAGCACGCTGCGCAGGATGTCGTAGATCGCGTCGAATTCGGCCTGCCCGCTGATCAGCGGCGGCGCCAGCTGCACGACCGGGTCACCCCGGTCGTCGGCACGGCAGTACAGTCCGGCGTCCCACAGTGCAGGAGTGAGGAATCCACGCAGCAGCCGCTCGGATTCCTCGTCGCTGAACGTCTCCTTGGTGGCCTTGTCCTTGACGAGTTCGATGCCGTAGAAGTACCCCTCGCCGCGGACATCGCCGACGATCGGCAGCTCGAGCAGCTGCTCCAGCGTCGCGCGGAACGCCGGGGCGTTCTGCTTGACCCGTTCGTTGAGGCCTTCCCGTTCGAAGATGTCGAGGTTGGCCAACGCGACGGCCGAGGACACCGGGTGCCCGCCGAAGGTGTAGCCGTGCCCGAACACCGTCGAACCATCGTTGAACGGCTCGAACAGCCGGTCGCTGGCGATCATCGCACCGATCGGAGAGTAGCCCGATGTCAGGCCCTTGGCGCAGGTGATGATGTCGGGGACGTAGCCGAAGTCTTCACACGCGAACATCGATCCGATGCGGCCGTAGGCGCAGATCACCTCGTCGGAGACCAGCAGTACGTCGTACTCGTCGCAGATCTCGCGGACCCGCTCGAAGTATCCGGGCGGCGGCGGGAAGCAGCCGCCGGCGTTCTGCACCGGCTCCAGGAAGACGGCGGCGACGGTCTCGGGTCCCTCGAACTCGATGGCCTCGGCGATGCGATCGGCGCAGTAGCGGCCGAAAGCCTTTTCGTCGTGGGCGTATTCGGCGGGTGCCCGGTAGAAGTTGGTGTTCGGGACGCGGAAGCCGCCGGGAACCAGCGGCTCGAAGGGCGCCTTGAACGCCGGGATACCGGTGATCGACAGGGCGCCCTGCGGGGTGCCGTGGTAGGCGATCGAGCGCGACACGACCTTGTGCTTGCCGGGCTTGCCGGTCAGCTTGAAGTACTGCTTGGCCAGCTTCCAGGCACTCTCGACGGCCTCGCCGCCACCGGTGGTGAAGAAGACGCGGTTGAGGTCACCGGGCGCGTAACCCGCGAGGCGCTCGGCCAATTCGACCGCCGTCGGGGTGGCGTAGGACCACAGCGGGAAGAAGGCGAGCTGCTCGGCCTGCTTGGCGGCGGCCTCGGCGAGCTCCTTGCGTCCGTGGCCGACCTGCACGACGAACAGACCGGACAATCCGTCGATGTAGCGCTTGCCCTTGTCGTCGAAGATGTGCACACCTTCACCGCGGGTGATGATGGGCGGCGTGATGCCGGCGCCGTGGCGGGCGAAGTGCCCCCACAGGTGGCGGTTGGCCTTGGCGCCCAGCTCGGACGCGGTGGCCTGCTCGGTTTCGGAGATGATCGTCATCGTGTACCCCAATTGTATTGCTGCTTAACAAGTTTCAAATAAACAAGGGTTTCGGTGGCTATCACTCCCGGCAGGGCGCGGATCTGGGTGTTGAGAAGTTCGAGCAGGCTGTCGTCGTCCTCGCAGACGACCTCGACGATGGCGTCGAAAGAACCCGCCGTCAGCACGACGTAATCGACCGACGGAAGCTCGGCGAGCTTCTGGGCGACTTTCGTGGTGTCGCCGGTGCACTTGATGCCGATCATCGCCTGGCGGGCGAACCCGAGCTGCATCGGGTCGGTGACGGCGACGATCTGCATCACCCCGGCGTCGACCATGCGCTGGACGCGCTGGCGCACGGCGGCCTCGGACAGGCCGACCGCCTTGCCGATACCTGCATAGGAGCGGCGGCCGTCCTGCTGCAGCTTCTCGATGATCGCTTTGGACAGTTCGTCGAGCTGGAACGCGGCCCCGGGGCGGGACTCATTGACACGGAAGGAGACGGGACCGACGGCATGCGGTAACCCCGGGTTGGCCATGCCTGAGATTGTGCACGGAATCCGTCGCCGCAGGCAACCATCACAGCGAAATCACTTGTTCGGGGTGGTTCGCGCTGACGTAATACGTAGCTTCCTGGGGCGGGGCGCGATAAGTTTGGCCCCATGACCGTCGCAAGCAGCTGGATCGACGGCGCCCCGGTGAAGACCGGAGGCGCGCAGCACACCGTGATCAATCCCGCGACCGGCGAGTCCGTCGCCGAGTTCGCGCTGGCACAGCCCGGCGATGTGGACCGGGCCGTCGCGTCGGCACGGGCGGCGCTGCCCGGCTGGAAGGGCGCGACCCCGGCCGAGCGGTCCGCGGTGCTGGCCAAGCTCGCGAAAATGGCCGACGACGCGACAGCGGACCTGGTGGCCGAGGAGGTCAGCCAGACCGGTAAGCCGGTGCGGCTGGCCACCGAGTTCGACGTCCCGGGCAGTGTCGACAACATCGATTTCTTCGCCGGCGCGGCGCGGCACCTGGAGGGTAAGGCGTCGGCGGAGTACTCGGGCGATCACACGTCGTCGATCCGGCGTGAGGCGGTCGGGGTGGTTGCGACGATCACGCCGTGGAACTATCCGCTGCAGATGGCGGTGTGGAAGGTGATCCCGGCGCTGGCGGCGGGTTGTTCGGTGGTGATCAAGCCGGCGGAGATCACGCCGTTGACGACGCTGACGCTGGCGCGGCTGGCGTCGGAGGCCGGGCTGCCCGACGGGGTGCTGAATGTGGTGACGGGGTCGGGCGCGGACGTCGGTGCCGCGTTGGCCGGGCATGCGGATGTGGACATGGTGACGTTCACGGGGTCGACGCCGGTGGGGCGGCGGGTGATGCTGGCGGCGGCCGAGCACGGGCACCGGACGCAGTTGGAGCTCGGCGGCAAGGCGCCATTCGTGGTGTTCGATGACGCGGATCTGGACGCGGCGATCCAGGGGGCCGTGGCTGGGGCGTTGATCAACACCGGGCAGGACTGCACGGCGGCGACGCGCGCGATCGTCGCGGAGGGTCTGTACGACGACTTCGTCGCGGGTGTGGCTGAGGTGATGTCAAAGGTGGTGATCGGCGATCCTGCCGATCCGGACACCGATCTGGGACCGCTGATCTCTGCTGTACATCGGGAAAAGGTGGCCGGGATGGTGGAGCGCGCGCCGGGGGAGGGCGGTCGGGTCGTGACCGGCGGTGTCGCGCCGGACGGGCCGGGGTCGTTCTACCGGCCGACGCTGATCGCGGATGTGGCTGAGTCCTCAGAGGTGTGGCGGGATGAGATCTTCGGTCCGGTGCTGACGGTGCGGTCGTTCACCGACGACGACGATGCGATCCGGCAGGCCAACGACACCAAGTACGGTTTGGCGGCGTCGGCGTGGACGCGGGATGTGTATCGCGCACAACGGGCTTCACGCGAAATCCACGCCGGCTGTGTGTGGATCAACGACCACATCCCGATCATCTCTGAGATGCCCCACGGCGGTTTCGGCGCCTCGGGCTTCGGCAAGGACATGAGCCAGTACTCGTTGGAGGAGTACCTGTCGATCAAGCATGTGATGAGCGATATCACGAGCGCGGTCGACAAGGACTGGCACCGAACGATTTTCACCAAGCGCTAGCGCGTCGGGTGGCGCGGTGCAACATCACACGTTGGCGGATGCGGCTGTCACGGTGAGCAGAATGGGGCTGGAATCGCCGGCTTCGACGGAAGATTCGGCGACTACTGAGGTTTACGCCGTCACCGCGGTGTTCTTGCCGTCTGGGAAGCGGCGATTCAGTTGACGAGGTCGCGGATCGCGTCGGCGAGCGCCGAACGGCTCGTTAGCCCAGCTTTGTTGCTCGCGTTGTAGATATGGCTCTCGACGGTCCGTACCGACAGCGACAGCGCTTGGGCGATGTCCCGATTCGACAGCCCGCGGGCGACCAGGATCGCAATCTCACGCTCGCGGCGAGTGAACTGCGGAGCGAAGACCGCAGCGGCAAGCGCCGGGCTGGTGGCGCCGCCGCAGACCGCGGCGAGGCGACGGGCCCGTGCCGCCGCTGCCATCGCACGGTCGGCCTCGCCGGCGCGATGGTAGGACGTTGACGCCTGCGCCGCCGCGTCGGCCGCGGCCAGCAGATCACCCATGGCTTCGAAGTCGACCGAGGCCTGATGCAGACCGCCGGCGTCGTCAGCACTGACCGCCGCTGCATAGCGGGCCGCCACCGCGACTCTGGGACCCTTGACGAACGTCGCCAACTCTGCCAACCGCACCGCGGCGTGCGTGTCGTCGAATTGCGCCGCGGTCTGCAGACACCACACTTCGCGGGCCCGTTGATCGTGCTCACGGGCCTTTTCCGCCGCAGTGCGTGCAAGTCGACGCGCCTCGACGAGCTGCTGGCGCGCTGCCGCCACCCAGGCCTCAGTGAGCGGTTCGGTCGACTCGACATAGACGTACGAGGGGTGCCGATGTGCGCGTGCCGTCTCCAGTGCCTCCGTGGCCGCATCGACTGCACCGGACCGGGCGAGTGCCTGGGCGCGCAGCAGATGGAACCGGTAAAAGCTGCTGGCGACCCAATAGCTGTTGCTCACCGCGAGATCTGGATCGTCACTCATGAACTGCGCGGGCAGATGTCTTAAGGCTCCACCGAGATTGCCTGCGGCCAACGCCGCCATGCCGAGAATCTCTGACGCCACAGCTTGGGCCGACGCGGGCTCGCCTCGCTGACCCTCGACGTAGTCCTCGGCCACATCGACGGCTTCGCCGATGAATCCCGCCGCGGTGAGTGCGAACGTTTGGAACTCGACCAACGGCTGGCGGAGGAATCGGTTCTGGTCTGTGATCTCCGCGACGCGGAGGCCCTCGATGGCCTTCGACACCGCTTTGTCGGGCTGCCCGAGTTCGGCGAACGCCAACGTTTCCGCGCACAAGCCGACCGTCGTCCCGAACGCATCGAGTTCGGAATAGTCGATGCCTTCCACGACTTCCAGGACATCGACGGGCCTGGCGGCCAGAGAGAGTTGACTGGCGCGGAACACCAATAATTGGTGACGCCGGGCGCCGGTAGCATCCACGAGCGCTTCGTCGATGACCCGCGAGGACTCCTCGGGAGATCGCAACGGCCACAGCAGGTTCGCCGCGCGCATGATCACATCGTTGATGAAGGCGGACCGCGAGGTCTCAGCGGCATCAATGCTGTCGATCACCTCCGAGGCGACCTGACCCTTCTGCAGCATGAACAGGTTGTAGGCCAGGTTGACCCGAGCGTTCGCGCCACCGCCGGCGTCGGCGGCCGCAGTCAGTAGCCGCTCGGCGGTGTCGAAGTCGAGCAGTGAACTCGCCGCATTGGCCGCCGCCAACAGCACGTCCGGGTCGGGCGGTAGGTCCGACTCCAACCAGAGGAGTCCTCGCCGCACGGCGTTGGCGCTACCGCTGCTGTCCTTCATGGCCTGTGCGATCTGGCCGCGTAATCGGCGTAGCCGCGACGGCCCGCACCGGTTGCGACGAACCTCTCCGTACATCGGATGACCGATGTAGACCGCGTCGTCGGTGGTGCGGATCAGTTCGCGCTGTTCGGCTTCCTCGACGGCGGCCTGATCGGCGAGCAGTCGAAGCGTGTGCCATTCGAGGGGTTCGGCCACGGAGACGAAATCGACGACGTCGCGCACGCTGTCGGGGATGGCGCCGATCTGGGAGTCGACGAGTTCGGCGAGCGACGAGGACACGGCGAGATTTCCGAGCCAACGGGCGGCGCCGTCGCGAGTGATCATGCGGACCGCCCGCGTCTCCTGCTCGACCACCTGGCGCATGAACAGGACGTTGCCGTGGGTGAGGTGCCAGAGCCGGTCGCTGCAGTGGCGATCTGGTGCGGCGCCGAGTACCGCGGCGAGCAGGGTGTCTGTCTGACGGTGGGACAACGGTTGAAGTTCGCGCCGCTGCAGCAGGCCGTCCTTCCATAGCGCGCTGACGGCGTCCGGTGCTCGCTCGCCGGTCCGAATGGTCACGATCGCGGTGGCCTGCTCGGTCTGGACGAGCTGGTGCACCACCAGTGCGGACAGGTCGTCGAGCAGGTGGGCGTCGTCGACGAATACCAGCAACCGGTCGGACTCGGCGCCGGCGGTCAGTGAGGCGATGACCTTGCGCGCCAACGCCAACGGTGCCCCTTCGAAGTCCTCGGCCCACTGCGCGAAGGCGCCGAGCGGGATCGAGCGACTCGTGGCCGTGGCAGAGGCCCGCCGGACAGTCCAGCCGTCACAGGAGAGGGCCTGCACCACCTCGCGGGCCAGCCGTGACTTACCGACCCCGGGCTTGCCCGTCAATGTAATTCCCCGGTACGCGCGAGCGCTGATGAGACTGACGGCCTCGTCCAATTCGTTGGCTCTGCCGATCAGGGGCCAGTGATCGAGCACGCCAGAAAGATTAGTAGATCGAATCTAATTTGGTCGGGAGAATCGGGGTGGCGGCCTCGGGCGATGTGCTCGGGAAGTTGTTTTCACGCGATTCGTCGAACGCGGTTGTTGCCACGTCTCAAACTGCGGTAAGCCCACTCCTCACGCGGCACCGCTATCCGGGTACATCCACCGCGAGAATCCGCGAGTCGTCGACCCCGAGGAAGGGTATGGCGGGCTTCGAGGAGGTGTCGCGCCGGAGGGGCCGGGCTCGTTCTACCGGCCGACGTTGATCGCGCATGTGGCAGTCCTCAGAGGTGTGGCGGGATGACGAAGCGATCCGGCAGGCCAACGAGACGACGTATAAGTTGGCGGCGTCGGCGTGGACGCGGATGTGTATCGCGCACAACGGGCTTCACGCGAGATCCACGCCGGCTGTGTGTGGATCAACGACCACATCCCGATTATCTCCGAGATGCCGCACGGCGGTTTCGGCGCTTCGGGGTTCGGTAAGGACATGAGCCAGTACTCGCTCGAGGAATACCTGTCGATCAAGCATGTGATGAGCGACATCACCGGCGCGGTCGACAAGGACTGGCACCGAACGATTTTCACCAAGCTGTAGGGGCCGCGAGCGTGTACTCACGGTAGTTGTCAACCGGGTTTCACTACCGTGAGTACACGTTCGCGGACGGATCCGAGTAGGGCGCCTGTGCTGCATTCAGTTCTGATATCGGGGCGGAGCCGCTTCGAGACAGCCTCAGAACTCGGGAAGTATCAACTGCCCAACAGCAGCCGGACTCGATTCGAAGGAGTACTGGTTGATGGACGAAATGGTTGGATTGTTCGGATTATCCGCGGGTATCGTCAGTTTGAACACCGTCCATAAGGTCCCGCTGCTTTCATTGTCTGCCTGGAACGTCGTTGGCGCGGTGCCCAGAATCGAGCCGAACAGAAAGCCCAGGAGGCCCTGATCCTCGGATTGGTTGGGCTTGTACACCTTCACCGTTGCGCCCGACTGACTCATTGCGCTGGAACTGCTCGATCCGCGGTTGCTGTAATCGTGGACGTAGAAGTAGTAATCGCCCGCGACGAGGTTGCGGATGGTGGTCGACTCTGGACCGTACGAGGACGTGTCATCGTAATCGAGGTCGGCAGAGAGTCGTCGATCCGACGAGCTATACGATCCATCTTGGAAATAGCTCCGCTGGGCGTAGAACACATGGAATCGTGGCCCATTTTCTACGGACGGCGGCCCTGTCAAGTGCGAGTCCAGATCACTCGGGGTTGCTCCCCAGGTGAGAACGATCTTCACCTGGGGGAACGTGCTGATACCGACTTCGTCGAAAGCCTCGGCGATCGCTTTCTGCTGAGCAGCGTTCAGACCTTGAACGTGCGCAGAAGCGATTACCGCGTTGCGCGCGTGTTTGAATGTGGCGTCCGAGGGGAGTCGTTTCATCGACGTATAGAAGATTCGTGCCCAAGTTTCCTTCGAAACGTTTGCGGTTCTGGAGTCCGTCATCATGAGATGCGCTGCACGATCGAAGATCGTCGCTCGCTCATGCCCGTCGTTACCGGGATCGACTCTCCGCATGTCGCGCAATGAGCCGACTGCACTATCCTCGCCAATCTGCCAGCGGCCCTCGCCATCCTTGTTTTCAAGGAGGCTCCCGAGGATGTCACCGTAGGCCTCGTCCAACGCGTCGCCATCTGTGCCTGAGAACCCACCGGTTCGCAGAATCGAGCGAATGGGACTTGACCCCGTGTGTTGGACACGCTCAATCCCAGGAATGTGCTGGGGGAAGCGAGATGATCCAACCCGATGGCAAGGAAAAATTACCCCGATGAGTTCAAGCGTGACGCGGTCGCGCTCTACCGGGACACCGAGGGCGCGACGATCGCCCAGATCGCTGCCGAGCTCGGTGTCAGCGAGGCCACGCTCTCGGCGTGGTGCAAGTCGGCCGGGGTGCCGATTCGGCACCGCCGCGGTGTCGTAGTGGCCGAGCCTGTGCCAGGGGCCGAGAGCCCTGAGCAGGAGCTGGCCCGCCTCCGCAGTGAGGTCAAGGCGTTACGCGCCACCGAGGCGCGGTTGTCCACCGAGCGTGACATCTTGCGGTCGGCGGCCAAATATTTCGCCGGGGAGACGAACTGGTGAGCCGCTTTCAGTTTGTCGCCGACCACCTGCACGCCTTCGAGGTGAAGTGGCTCTGCGCAGTCGTCGAGGTTGCGCGTTCGTCGTTCTACGCGTGGTTGGCCGGTGCTGACGGACGAGCGGCCCGTCGGGCTGCTGACGAGGCGCTGGCCGAGCGTATCCGCGCCGTCCACGACGAGGACAACACCTACGGGGCGCCGCGGATCACCGCCGAGCTCAACGACGGTGCGCCCGAGGGGCAGCGGGTCAACCACAAGCGGGTGGCTCGGGTGATGCGCGGCGCCGGGATCGCCGGTTATCGACGCCGACGTCGGGTCAAGACGACCGTGGCGGACCCGGCGAACCAGAAGGTCCCCGACCTGCTCAAACGGGATTTCACCGCCGCGCAGGTCAACACCCGTTACGTCGGCGACATCACCTACTTGCCATTGGCGACCGGCGCCAACCTGTACCTGGCCACCGTGATCGACTGCTGTTCACGGCGGGTCGCCGGGTGGGCGATCGCCGATCACATGCGCACCGAACTGGTCATCGATGCGCTCAAAGCCGCTGCTGCACTGCGGGGTTCACTGGCTGGTGCAATATTCCATGCAGATCATGGAAGTCAGTACACCTCAAGGGATTTCGCGAATCTCTGCCGCGATCTGGGGGTCGTCCAGTCGATGGGTGCGGTGGGGTCAAGTGCCGATAACGCGTTGGCCGAATCGTTCAACGCCGCCCTCAAGCGCGAGATTCTGCAAGACCGTAACTGCTGGCCGGACGCGGCGATCTGCCGCCGTGAGGTCTTTCGGTGGCTGGCCCGCTACAACACCACACGACGGCACTCCTACTGCCGTCATTCCAGCCCCGCGACCTACGAAAGGAACCTGACACCGGCTACGCTGCCCGAAGCCGCATAACCACAAATCCCGTGTCCACTACATGGGGGCAAGGCCCAATCACGGCGTGTGTGTATTCGTGGCCAACTATGTCAAGCGCCGCTTCGCTGTCTTCGCCGAAAACGAAGTTCGAGCCAGCGAACTCGGGAATGCCCACGCTCCCGTCTTCGCCAACGTAGGCAAGAGTCGTACGCGCTCCGTTGTTCCATTGTGCTACCCCATATATCTCATCGATGAGGCCCACCTGGATTCCGTACCCGGGATACTCGGCGTTGAATTCCCAGCCAAGATTCTTGAAATACTCGTACGCCTTGGCCATATTGTGCATCGCCGCCACCGCCGACGGATCCCATCCCGACGACGACTTCTCCACGATGTTGCCGAGCAAACCGTACTCAACGCGTTCGCCGTCCGACCGCGTTGCCTCGATTGCTCTTGCACGATGAATAGTGATGTTGCGAGAGACGTCGATCATTCTCGATACGCCGCCGTCCTGCTGATAAGTGATAGTGCAGGTACGGGGACTGCACCCCGGAGCCAGTCCCAGCTCGCTCGTCGTGGTTGATGCCGCGGCGTTCAGCACTGCGTCATCGGAAGCGAGGAGCATGCCCGCATTCGCGCCGTTGGCGTAGACATAGAACGTGGAACTGACGAAAGGTATGTCAGGGTCTGATGGCGTCGTCGCGTCCGACGCGGTGTGAACATTGACCAGCCACGCGAGCGCCGGCGGCACGGCCGGATCTCGACCGTAGATCACCAACTCGTGGTCGAAGCTCAAGCTAGCAAGAAATGCGGCGAGTTCATCATCATCGAGGGCCTCGGAAAAGCTGTCCACAAGTATTTCGCTGGCTGCCGCAGTCACTTCAGAAGTCTCGTCCACCGATGAGGCTGCTGTCGTATTAACCCGGATTTTGCGTGGTAATTGGTGTGGGTTCGGTGTGATGCCGAGTTGTGTTGTTGGGTAGTGGTTTTCGTGTGGTGGCGTAGAGGTGCTGTCCCGTGTCGCCGGGTGGGGCGGGCTTTCCTGGGGCCTGTGGGTCCTTCATCGTTGATGGGTCCGATGGGGTGGGGTGTTATCCGAAGGCGGTGCGGACGCGGTGCCAGGCGGCGGCGATCGCCGCCGCCCAGCGCCAGGTGGCATCGATGCGTAGCCGCAGTTGGCGGGCGCCGCGGGTGATACGGGCGGCCACGTGCAGGACCCGGTAGCGGAACGTGGTGATCTCGACGCGGGCCAGAGCGCGATCGCTGGCGAACCCGATGAGGCGGGTCCAGGTGACCAGGTCAGCGGCGGCCAGGACGATTTCGAGCCAGGCAGCATTGGCCCAGAAGGAGTGGCAGGGCAGGTTACGCAGCCCGGTGGCTTTGAGTTCGCGGATACGGTCCTCGACGCGGGCGTGCTGGCGGTGCCGTAGTTCCAGACCGGCGACCTGACCGGGTACGACACCCGGTGGTGTGTCGGTGATGAACGCGGTGACCCGCATGCCGTCGGCGTCGGTGAACCGCAACTGCGCGCCGGGGTGGGGGCGTTCTTTACGCAGGATCAGCCGGGTCCCTTCGGGCCAGGAGGCCAGGTTGACCAGGTCGGTGGCTTCAGCGACCCACGCGCCGTCGCGGATCCCGCCGTCGGTGTCGATCGCTGGATACCAGCAATCGCCGAGGTTGAGGGTGTCCACGGCGTCCTGGACGCGGGTATCGACGGGGTACCCGAAGGAGAACCCGGCCCCGGCGGCCCGGCACGCTGCGGCGAATTTGTGGGTGGATCCGGCGGTATCGCAGCGCACCAACACCTTCGGGGCCTCGGGGTTGTCGGGATCGTCGGGGTTGGGCCGCCACGCCGCTGGCAGCGATGCCAAAGCCTGGTGCAGGACGATGATGTGGTCGGAGGCGGTGTTGGAGCCGGCGTTACCGTTGCGCAGCAACCCGGCCAGGGCTTCGCCGCCGGCGATGTCGGGGCGGTCCAGAAACGCCAGCAGCGGGTGCAGCCCGAACGTTTTCTTCCAGGTCGGCGCAGCCCCGGCCTTGTTGTCGGAGTGATCGATCACCAGCGTGGCATCGATGTCGATATGCAGCCAGCCGCCGGTGGTGGGGGCGGCTCCGACAGCCCAGGCCGCTGCCCGCGCCGCGGCTCGGGCTGCGCGCACCCCGGGTAGATGCGCGGCATCGATCCGCTCATCGATCAGCCGCCACATGGTGGTCGTTGAGGCCTTGGCCCCCAGGACGTGCTCCCGGTCACCGCACAGCTGACCGACCGCGTCGATGCAGTCCGCGCCGTCGGCGACCGCGGCCGCCAGATCAGCGAACACCTCCCCAGGCGCATACACCCACGGGCCGCGGTAGGTGTCGGCCAACGCGGCCGTGACCTGCGCCGATAAGCCGGTCCGGTCGGCAAGCTCACGCAGCATGCCCATCCCGGCATGCGACACAACGCCATGGCCGTCGGCGGAAACTTTCACCGGCGATGCCGCCGCGATATTCTTCACCTGCGAAGTGCCTTCCCGTCAGGGTTTTTGAACCGTAGAGAAGTCCAATTATTCCTTGCAGGACAGGCACTTTCGCTTATCTACACACCCCCACAGTCAACATTCCACGAAAAATCCGGGTTAACCTGGTAGATAGCCGGGTTGATGCCGCTGTATGCTCCGGTCGCGGTGCCGTCCACAAGGGTAGTTAGGATCACCTCGCTGCCCAGAACGCGAATCCCGTTGATTCTTTGAAAAAGCCGGTAGACATTCTCTGATACGCCGCCAGATCCGGCGCCAAACTCAGTGGACTGTTCAACGATTTCTCCCTGCAAGCCGTATCCAGCTCCTAGAACAGCCGCGATTCTGTTCAGCGCTGCCAGGGCGTCGTCGACGTTGTGCACGTCGTCGTCAGTGAATTCGCCGACGACGGCGATTATCGTCCCGTCCTCGTTCTCCGAGACCCCCACCACGCCGAGCGCCGCCAGGGTGTCTAGTTCGTCGAGATCCAGGATGCCGTCGTCGTCGGGGTGCAACGGGACGACCGCCAAGGTGTGTCTGAGACTGGTGGTGTGCTCGCCATCGGAGGCCGTAACCGTGAATGTGATGCCGGCGCCAGATTCGGTCACTGCGGCATTGAACCGGGCGAGTTCGGTTGGTGAGAAGACGAACTCACCTGTTTCTGCATTCAACACGAGGGTCGCGTACACCGGATCCAGCGTTGCCGCCAGCCCGTACATCACCGAATCTCCCTGTGGGTCCGTCGCGACGAATCGGCCGGTAGTCACCCCGTTGCTCTGTACTGACAGGTCTACGACGGAAGGTTCGGCGAATAGCGGCGCGACGCTGATTGGAACGCTGATTGAAAGCGTGGCGGTGTCCGTTAGCGATCCGTCACTGACTGTGTAGGTAAGGGTCTCAGTTCCTGCGAAACCTTCGGTGGGGGTGTAGGTAACCGTTCCGCCGGAGAATGACGCCGCTCCGTTGATCGGTGCGGTGACTCCGGTGACGGTCAAGGTATCGCCATCCGGATCGGTGTCATTGGCGACTACGATCACGGACACCGAGGTTTCCCCGACGGACATTTCTACGGTGTCGTCGACCGCAACCGGGGCATCGTTGACCTGCGTGATCGTGACCGTAACGGTGCCGGTGGCCGACTCGGTTCCGTCGGACACGGTGTAGGTGAAGCTCTCGGTTCCGAAGTAACCGGTCACCGGCGTGTAAGAGATTGTCCCGTCGGCATTGATGGCCGCTGCGCCACCGCCGCTGGGGATTCCGACTGCAGTCACGCTCAGTGAATCACCGGAGTCAATATCGGTGTCGTTGGCCAACACTGCGATACTGGTACCGACAGAATTCTCTGCGACAGTCGCCGTGTCATCCCCGGCCACCGGCGTATCGTTGACAGGCGTTACGGTCACGGTCACCGTCGCCGTCGCGGTTTGGGTACCGTCGGAGACGGTGTAGGTGAAGGTGTCGTCGCCGTTGAAATCCGCCGTCGGTGTGTAGATGATGACACCGTCTGGATTGACGGTGACGGCGCCGCCGTGGGTGGCTTCGCCGACACCGGTGACGGTCAGTGCGTCGCCATCGCTGTCGCTGTCATTGCCCAGCACATCGATGACGTTGGCAGTGGAGTCCTCGACGACGGTTGCAGAATCGTTGATAGCTGTAGGCGCTGCGGTAACGGTGATCGTGACGGTCGCGGTCGATTTGTGGCTGCGCGAACTGCTGAATAACCCGTGAGTGTGCCAGGCACTGGCTTCGTCGGAGATGGTGTAGGAGAAGGTGTCGGTGCCGCTGAATCCGGCGGTGGGGGTATAGGTGAAGCTGCCGTCGGCGTTAAGTTCGACGACTCCGTTGGCGGCCTGGGTGAAGTCGGTGACGGTCAGGACATCACCGATATCGGGATCGGTGTCGTTGTCCAGCACTGAAATTCGTGTCGGAAGGCCCTCGGAGGTGCTGGTCGAGTCGGCGACGGCGGTGGGGGAGCTGTTGAAGAAGGTTCGCTGAATCTCGCGGCGTACGAATGCCAGCACGCCCAGAAGCAGCGGCGGGTCGCCGGGCACGGTGGGGCTGGGGTTGAACAGCATGTGTAGTGCTTTGGCGGCGATGTCGAGCATTGCCGCCGGTCCGCCGAGGATGACCCCGATCGGGCCCCGGGGCTGACGGACCAGTGGTGCTGGGGCAGGTTCGACGGGGGGCGCGGTTACGGCCGACGCGTAGCTGGGTGGCGCTGGTGCGTCGGTGATCTCGGCGCTGGAAGGCTCGGGGTCCTGATCCGGCGCGGTGGACGCCGGGGTTTCGCCGACGGGCGATTCGGATGCGGACGTCCTGTTGTCGTCGGACTGGACCGTCGCGGAAGGCAAGTCCACCTCGGGCGCAACGGAAGCGGAGTAACCGTCATCGGCGTCGGACTCCTCGACGCCCTCGTCGACAAGCGGTGGTGTGTCCTCAACTGCGTCGGTCTCGGGGGCGATCTCGACGTCGGACTCGTCCTCAATGGCGTCGTCGTCGCGTTTACCGTCGGCGGGGGTGGTGCTGCCGTCGGAGTCGGACGTGCCCGTCGAATCTCCGCTGCTGGCGGCCTCGCCGGACACCGCAGGCGAGGTACGTCGAGAGGACGGCTTCTGCGAAGACTCGCTTGCCGAGGATGCCGACTCATTGCCGCTGGGCGCTTCCGCCCACGCGGGCGTGGCCACCGCCGTACCGATGCCCAACGCGAGCGCCAATGCTCCGACCCGCCCGACGTACTTCGAATAGCCCACTGCCGGCCCCCCGGTGACGTGTGACCCACTGTGGTCAACTGAGCGCAGACAGTAGCATTCAGCAATGTGAAAGCGCGCGCCAAAACCGACGCTAAATTACGAAGTAGTTAATTAAGGAAACGCTTGGGCCTGTGATGATGCGAACAGGCTGAGAATATTCAGACGTTCGGACGACGCCCTGCAGGGCAGGATTGATTGCTATAGCAAACAACGGCTACCCCTCCCGTGGCACCACAATCACCGGTACATCCACCCCCGCCAGAATTCGCGAGGCCGTCGACCCGAGGAAGATCCGCTTCGGCGCGGCGAAGCGCGACGACCCGACCACCAACAGGTCCCCGTCGTCCCACTTCAGTTTCTTCAGCGCGGACTCCAGCGTCATCCCGTCAGCGACCAGCGACTCGATGTCGGGCGCCTCGGGCAGTTCCCGCGCGGCGACGGCGAGGTTCTCCTCGGCGGCGGCACGCTGCAGTGCCCTGACCTCACGGGCGCTGCCGGCCTCGGCCAGATTCTCCGCCGACACCAACGACAACATCCGAATCCGCAACTGCGCCAACGCCGCCAGCCGAATCGTGAACGGCAGCGGATTGTCGTCCCCAGGGCGTGTGGGCACCGCGGCCGTCAACGCCTCGATCGTGTCGTCGGGATCCTCGGCATATCCGCGCGGCGCCAACGCCACCGGAATCGGCGAAATATGCAGCAGCGCACCGGTTACCGGACCGATAGTGTGCCGTCCGAAGAACCCGTCGCGCGCACCGCCGACCACGATCAGATCCGACGCCTTGCCCTCGGCGAACTCGACGAGCGTCTGGGCGAACGACTCGCCGACGATCACGGCCGACCCCGCGGCCACCCCGTCGGCCGCCAGTGCCGCGACCGCCTGGGCGACCCACTCCTCGCCGCGCCGGATCAGCATCTGTTGGTACTCGGCGCGGCCCGGATGTCCGTCGGGCAGTTCCGCGCGGACGACGATCACCACGTCCACCGTCGCGTTGAAGGTCTTGGCGAGCGCGCTCGCCAGGGCGATCCCATCGTCGCCGGTCGGTGTCGCAAGGTAGCCGACGGTCAAATGCATTGCAGGACCTCTCGTTCAGAAGGTGTCCGGAACCTTGACTTCGGTGCGGGCATTCAGCGTCTCGCCGCGGAAGAACCGCTTGGTGCCGAACGCGAAGCACGCCAGCATCAGCGGAATGCCGAGTACGAGCATCCCGACGCCCAGCACGAACACGCCGCCGATGGGCCCGAACGCCGTGTATCCGTAGTCGGGCTGGATCATGTCCTTGGCGCTGATCCCGAACGCGGCCAGCATCGACAGTCCACCGAGGAGTGGAAACACACCGCGGAAGAACAGGTTTCGTGCCGAGGAGAACAGCGTCCGGCGGAAGTACCACACGCAGGCGAACGCGGTGATGCCGTAATAGAACGCCACCGCCAGACCCAGTGACGCCACCGAGTCGAGCAACGCGTTCTCCGACAGCGTCTTGAGCACCAGGTAGAAGCACAGCGCCGATATGCCCATCACGATGGTGCCGAACGCCGGTGTCATATAACGCGGATGCACGCTCGCGAACCGCCGCGGGATCGCCTCGTAGACCGCCATCGACAGCGTCCCGCGGGCCGTCGGCAGGATCGTCGTCTGGGTCGACGACAGCGCCGACACCGACACGGTCAGCAGCAGCGCCGACGCGGCGATGGCGCCCGCCACGGGCTCCCCGAGCACGGTCAGGACGTCGTCGGTGTTGTTCGCGTTGTTCAACCCGATGCCCACATAGCCGAAGCCGGCGAACGACTGCAACGCATACGCGACCAACACATACGTGCAGACCAGGATCACCGTCGTGATCAACGCCGCGATGCCGGGCGTCTTGCCCGGATCCTTCGTCTCCTCACCGACGGCCAAGCAGGCGTCCCAGCCCCAGTAGATGAAGATGCACAGGATCACCGCCGCGGCGATCGACGACACGTCCAGTCCGCTCGGCCACAGCCACGAGAACTCCGGCATGACGGCCTGCGCGCCGGCCGTGCCGCTGAACACGCGGACCAGCGCGATGACGCTGACGGTGATCAGCACGCCGAACTGGATCGCGATCAACACGTTCTGCACCCGCTCGCTCACGACGATGCCGCGCGCGGACACCAGCGTCATCGCGATGATGAAGAAGCAGCCGAGAGCCACCGTCGCCGGCACACTCTCCGCCAGGGCGGTGAGGCCGAGGAAGTTGTAGAGGTAGATGGCCGCGATCTCAGAGACGTTGGCCAGCACGATGATCGCCGACACGGCCAGCCCCCAGCCGCCGATCCAGCCGATCCACGGACCGAACGCCTTGGTCGCCCACGTGAACGTGGTACCGCAGTCCGGGGTGTCCTGCGACAGCTCCTTGTAGGCGAACGCGACGAGCAGCATCGGGATGAACGCCAGCACGAACATCGACGGCGCTTTGTCGCCGACGGCGAGCACGACGTAGCCCAGCGTCGCTGCGAGGCTGTACGCGGGAGCCACCGCGCCGAGGCCGATGACGACGTTGCCGACCAGGCCGAGGGCCCCGGCCTGAAGCCCTTTACCGCCGACCGCGGGAGTCGCCGGATCCTCGGTGATAGCCATGGCCGCAATATACGGTTCGGGTGGTGTGCTCAGCGCCTTTCAGCGGAATTCGTGGAGTAGCGCGGATTCTGCGACGGAATCCGGCTCGACCTGCGCTGCATGGACGGTTCTAGACTCGGGGCATGACCGCGAGCGCGCGCGTCGGGGATTTCGAACAGATGCGTCCGCATCTGCTGTCGGTGGCCTACCGGCTCACCGGGACGGTGGCCGACGCCGAGGACATCGTGCAGGACGCGTGGTTGCGCTGGAACGCCCACCGCGGCGACGCCGTCCACGACCTCAAAGCGTGGTTGACGACGGTGGTGAGCCGGCTTGCGCTCGACAAGCTGCGGTCGGCTGCGCACCGGCGGGAGACGTACGTCGGCGAATGGCTACCCGAGCCGGTGGTGACGGGGTTCGACGGCGACGACCCCCTCGCCGCGCTGGTGGCCGGTGAGGACGCCCGATTCGCGGCGATGGTCGTGCTGGAGAACCTGACTCCCGATCAGCGGGTCTCCTTCGTACTGCACGACGGTTTCGGGGTGCCGTTCTCGGATATCGCAGACGTGCTCGGGTCCTCGACGGAATCAGCCCGCCAGTTGGCCTCCCGGGCACGTCGCACGGTGTCGGCCGCGCCGCCGCCGGCAGCCGACCATGCCGAGGTGGTCGGAAAACTGTTGGTGGCCATGGCCTCCGGCGATCTGGAAGCGGTGGTGTCGCTGTTGCACCCGGACGTCACGTTCACCGGAGACGCGAACCGGCGCGCGCCGACCGCCGCGCGTGTCATCCACGGTCCGGACAAGGTGGCGCGCTTCCTGCTCGGTCTGGGCGCCAAGTACGGTCCGCAGCGCCTGCTGGCCGGAAGCGAGCTCGGCCTGGTCAACGGCGAACTCGGGGTGTACTCGCGGGGCGCCGACGCGACGGACGACGGACCACGCATCTCCCCGCGCATACAGGCGCTGAGTGTGCGCGACGGGTTGGTGGTCGCGATCTACGACGTCGCGAACCCGGACAAGTTCACGGCGTCACCGCTGAAGTAGCCCGTCACCGCGGCTGATCACTGCGTCCAGGGCACCCGGCACGCGTCGCCAGAGCTGAAGCCCTGCTCGGTGATGCCCAGTGCGGCGTTCATGCGCGCCCGCATGTTCTCCACGCCGACCTGATAGGTCAGCTCCATCACACCCTTGTCGCCGAAGCGTTCCCGCAGGTCCTCGACCTGCTCGTCGGTGACGGTGTGCGGGTCGGTCGTCATCGCCGCCGCGTAGGCGATCGCGGCCCGTTCGTCGTCGGAGAAGCTCGGCGACGTCGCGTAGTCGTCGATGTCCTTGAGCCGCAACAGATCCAGGCCGTCGAGGCGCATCAGCATCGCACCGAAGTCGACACACCAGGAGCAGCCGATCTGACGGGCCGTCCAGTACACCGCGAGCTCGCGGACATTCGCCGGCAGCGTGGTCGACGCCCGCTCCAGCATCCCCTCGTGCAACGCGCCCGCCATCATCACACCGGGGTGGTGCGCGTAGATCGCGAACGGTTCGGGCACTTCGCCGAAGCGCCGCTTGGCGTAGCGCCACATCAGGCGGGTCATCAGCGATGCGCGCTGCGGGGATACCGGGTCGATTCGTGTCGTGGTCATACTCTCCAGACGAAACACGGGCCCGAAACGTGACGATTCGGCACGTTGAATCCGCCGACTGCGGGTAACAAGGGGGAGTGCAGGAGAAGACGACGACGCAACCCGGTCGCGGGACGATCTACGCCGGCCACCTTCGCTCGACCGCGACGGTGGCGGTGCAGCTCGTCGCCGTCGCCGCGATGCTGTGGGGGTTGGCGTGGGTGGTCGGCAAGGCGTGGGTGATCGTCCTGCCGGTCGTGCTCGCGCTGATCGCGTGCACGGTGCTGTGGCCGCCGGTGCGGTGGCTGCGGAACAAGGGGGTGCCGCCCGCGGCAGCGGTTCTGGTGGTGCTGCTGCTGGCCGTCGGCGTCCTCGCCGGCGTGGTCGCCGCGGTGGCGCCGGCGATCGTCGAGCAGTCGCAGGAACTCGCCGAACAGGCCTCCGCCGGTATCGTCCAGGTACGGGACTGGCTCGGCGGCCCGCCACTCAACATCAGTGAGGCGCAACTGAATTCCGGAGTCGCCGCGATCACCGATCGGTTGAACTCCAGCAGTGCCCAGATCGCGTCGGGTGTGTTCACCGGTGTGGGGGCCGCCACGTCGGCGCTGGTCACCCTGTTCGCCGCGATCGTCGTGACGTTCTTCTTTCTCAAAGACGGCCCGGGATTCATTCCCTGGTTGCGTCGCACCGTCGGCCAACCGGCGGCGCCCCACCTGGCCGAGGTCCTCGACCGTGTCTGGACGACGCTCGGCGGATTCATCCGGACCCAGGCACTCGTCAGCTTCGTCGACGCGGTACTGATCGGCATCGGGCTTGTCGTGCTGGGGGTGCCGTTGGCCTACGCGTTGGCGATCATCACGTTCATCGGCGGTTTCATCCCGATCGTCGGCGCGTTCGTCGCAGGCGGTCTCGCGGTGCTGATCGCGCTGGTGTCCAACGGTCCGGTCGACGCGTTGATCGTGCTGGGCATCATCGTGGCGGTGCAGCAGTTGGAGGGAAATGTGCTGCAGCCGTGGCTGCAGTCCAAGTCGATGAAGCTGCACGCGGTGATCGTGCTGCTCGCGGTGACCTTGGGTGCGTCGACGTTCGGCGTCATCGGCGCGTTCCTGGCCGTCCCGGTCGCGGCCGCAGCGGCGGTGATGATCCGGTACTACGGCGAGCAGGTGGGTCGCGCGGCCGGTGAAGACCCGCCGCCGGAAGCCGCTGAGGACGAGAACACGGAGGACGAGAACACGGAGGACGACGGCGCAGCGGTGGTGAAAACCTAACCGCGCGAACGCTGATAGTGGCGGCGGGCTTTCATCCTGTTGCCGCAGATCGCCATCGAACACCAGCGCGCGTTGTTCGGCTTGCTGCGATCGATCAGGAACAATTGGCATTCGGTGTTGGCGCAGGGGCGGAGCCGACCGGGGCTGGTGATGCGTAGACCGTCCCAGGCCAGCACGGCACGTGCCGCCCCGTCCGTGCCGTCGAGGGTCCAGTCGACCCCACCGTCGGTGGCTGTCGGGGTCAGGTGAACCCCGTCGAGGAAGCGCTGCAGGACATCCGGTGTCGCCTCGCCGCGCACCACGGCCTGCAGGGCTGAGCGTGCGTCGATCAGCACTCGCCGAGCCTTGTCGGTCGCACCGACTCCGTGCGACGACATCCATTCGGCGGCGGTTGCTTTGTCAGCCAGAACATCGGTGGGGACGCCCTCGACCACCGGCGTCGTGTTCAGCAGGTCCAGTAGGAACGCCTCGTCATCCGCAGACGCCACACCGACATCCATTCCTAACCTCCAAAAGTCTATTGACAGGTTACACGATCGGCGGTTCACTGGAGCTAACCAGTAAAACAACGATTGGAAGTTAGTTATGACTGTTGTGCACCACCGGGTCGACACCGTGGACGGGCATCAGGTGTTCTACCGGGAGGCGGGTGATCCCGATGCCCCGGTCATCGTGTTGCTCCACGGGTTTCCGACCAGCTCCTTCATGTTCCGCAACCTGATCCCCGAACTCGCCGACCGCTACCGCGTCATCGCGCCCGATTACCTGGGCTTCGGGTACTCGGATGCGCCGACGGTCGAGGATTTCGACTACACCTTCGACGCACTGACCGACTCCGTCGCCGGCCTGCTGACGCAGCTCGGCATCCGCCACTATGCGATCTACGTCCAGGACTACGGCGCGCCGGTCGGGTGGCGGCTCGCGTTGCGCGATCCGGCGGCGATCACGGCGATCATCACCCAGAACGGCAACGGCTACAACGACGGCTTCGTCGCCGAGGGCTGGCAGCCGGCCTGGGATTACCAGCGGGAGCAGACGCCGGAGACCGAGGCGGCGCTGCGCGGCATCCTGACCTTCGAGACCACACGGATGCAGTACACCGCCGGGGTGCCCGACCCATCCGTCGTCAGTCCCGACACCTGGCACCACGATTTCGCGCTACTGTCCCGGCCCGGCAACGACAGAATCCAGCTGAAACTCTTTCTCGACTACTCCACCAACCCGAAAATCTATCCCGCGCTGCACGACTATCTGCGGGCGAGCGGGGTTCCGCTGCTTGCGGTGTGGGGTGACAAGGACCCGTTCTTCGGTCCTGACGGCGCGCGGGCGTTCGCCAAAGACGCCGTCGACGCCGAGATTCACCTCATCGACGGAGGTCACTTCCTGCTGGAGAGCGAGCTCACCCGTGTGGCAAACCTGATCCGCGACTTCCTGGAGCGTCGGCTCTGACGAAATCGGGCGCGCAAAACGACGTCCAGCGTCGCAAAGCACGCCCGATTCGGGGGCAAGAACTAGCGGGCGAACATCAACGCGCGCTTGACTTCCTGGATCGCCTTCGTCACCTGGATGCCACGCGGGCACGCCTCGGTGCAGTTGAACGTGGTACGGCAGCGCCACACCCCGTCGATGTCGTTGAGGATGTCCAGCCGTTCGGCGGCGGCTTCGTCACGCGAATCGAAGATGAACCGGTGGGCGTTGACGATCGCCGCGGGACCGAAGTACGACCCCTCGCTCCAGTAGACGGGACACGACGTGGTGCAGCACGCGCACAGGATGCACTTGGTGGTGTCGTCGTAGCGGGCGCGGTCGGTCTGGCTCTGAATCCGTTCGCGCGTCGGCTGATTGCCCGACGTGATCAGGTACGGCTTGACCGCGCGGAACGCGTCGAAGAACGGCTCCATGTCGACGACGAGGTCCTTCTCCACGGGCAGCCCGCGGATCGGCTCGATCGTGATGGTCAGCTGCTTGTTCGGGTTCTTCGGCAGCATGTCGCGCATCAGCACCTTGCACGCCAACCGGTTGACGCCGTTGATCCGCATCGCGTCCGAACCGCACACCCCGTGCGCGCACGACCGGCGGAACGTCAATGTGCCGTCCAGGTACCACTTCACGTAGTGCAGCAGGTTCAGCAGCCGGTCCGACGGCAGGCACGGCACCCGGAAGCTCTGCCAGCCGGCGTCGTCCGGGGACTCGGGGTTGAACCGGGCGATCTTCAGCGTCACCATCACCGCGCCCTCGGGCACGGGGGGAGTGTCTTGCTTGTCCAGAACAGGCGCGCTCATCGGTCCTCACTCTTCGCGCAAGCGCTCATCGTCAGTACTTCCGTTCCATCGGCTCGTAACGCGTCATCACGACGGGTTTGTAATCCAGGCGGATGTCACTCAGAAGGTCCGAACCTTCTTTGTAGGCCATGGTGTGGCGCATGTAGTTGGTGTCGTCGCGGTTCGGGTAGTCCTCGCGGGCATGTCCGCCGCGAGACTCCTTGCGGTTCAACGCACCGACGACGGTGACCTCGGCGAGCTCGAGCAGGAAGCCCAGCTCGATGGCCTCGAGCAGGTCGCTGTTGTATCGCTTGCCCTTGTCCTGCACCGTGATTCGCGAGTAGCGCTCCTTGAGTGCGTGAATGTCGGTCAGCGCCTGCTTCAGCGTCTCCTCGGTGCGGAACACCGCGGCGTTGTTGTCCATCGACTGCTGCAGTGCGCCCCGGATGTCGGCGACGCGCTCGTTGCCGTGCTCGGAGAGGATGTCGCCGACCCAGCCGACCACCATCTCGGCGGGGCTCTCCGGCAGCTCGACGAAGTCATGTCCCAGTGCGTAGTTCGCGGCGGCGATGCCGGCGCGACGGCCGAAGACGTTGATGTCGAGCAGCGAGTTGGTGCCCAGCCGGTTGGCTCCGTGCACCGACACGCACGCGCACTCGCCGGCGGCGTAGAGGCCCGGCACCACGGTGGTGTTGTCCGAGAGCACCTGGCCGTTGACCGTCGTCGGGATGCCGCCCATGACGTAGTGGCATGTCGGGTAGACGGGCACGAGTTCCTTGACGGGGTCCACGCCGAGATAGGTGCGGGCGAACTCGGTGATGTCGGGAAGCTTGGCCTCCAGCACGTCCTCGCCGAGGTGGCGCACGTCGATGTAGACGTAGTCCTTGTTCGGTCCGGCGCCGCGGCCCTCGAGCACCTCCAGCACCATCGAGCGCGCGACGATGTCACGCGGCGCGAGGTCGACGATCGTCGGGGCGTAGCGCTCCATGAAGCGCTCGCCGTCGCCGTTGAGCAGACGACCGCCCTCGCCGCGCACGGCCTCGGAGATCAGGATGCCCAGCCCGGCCAGACCTGTCGGGTGGAACTGGTGGAACTCCATGTCCTCCAGGGGAAGTCCCTTGCGGAAGATGATGCCCAGGCCGTCGCCGGTCAGCGTGTGCGCGTTCGACGTGGTCTTGTACATCCGGCCGGATCCACCGGTGGCGAACACGATGGCCTTGGCGTGGAAGACATGAATGTCCCCGGTCGCCAACTCATAGGCGACGACACCGGTCGCGACCGGCCCGGACGGGGTCTCGGTCATCGTGATGTCGAGCGCGTAGAACTCGTTGAAGAACTCGACGTCGTGCTTGACGCAGTTCTGGTACAGCGTCTGCAGGATCATGTGTCCGGTGCGGTCGGCGGCGTAGCACGCGCGGCGCACGGGGGCCTTGCCGTGGTCGCGGGTGTGCCCGCCGAACCGGCGCTGGTCGATGCGTCCCTCGGGGGTGCGGTTGAACGGCATCCCCATCTTCTCCAGGTCGAGCACCGCGTCGATGGCCTCTTTGGCCATGATCTCCACGGCGTCCTGGTCGGCGAGGTAGTCGCCGCCCTTGACGGTGTCGAAGGTGTGCCACTCCCAGTTGTCCTCTTCGACGTTGGCCAGCGCGGCGCACATGCCGCCCTGGGCCGCGCCGGTGTGCGACCGGGTCGGGTACAGCTTGGTCAGCACCGCGGTGCGGACGCGGGGTCCGGCCTCCACGGCGGCACGCATGCCCGCGCCACCTGCGCCGACGATGACGACGTCGTAGCGGTGTTCAACAATCATTGGGCTTCTCCGTTTCAGGAAATCGACGCGTCGAACGTCAGCAGCACGTACGTCCCCAGGACCAGCGTGAACGCCATCGACAGCGCGAGCAGAGTATTGAGCCAGAACTTCGTCGAGTCCTTGCGCGTGTAGTCGGCGATGATCGTGCGCATCCCGTTGCCGCCGTGCAGCTGGGCCAGCCACAGCAGCAGCAGGTCCCAGGTCTGCCAGAACGGCGACGACCAGCGCTGCGCGACGTAGTTGAAGTCGATGCGGTACACACCGTTCTCCCACATCAACATGATGAAGAGGTGGCCCAGGGCGAGAAACATGAGCACGATGCCCGAGAACCGCATGAACAGCCAGGTGTACTTCTCGAAGTTCGGCATCCCGCCGGCGCGGCGCGGCGCGCGCGGGTTGTCCAGCCCGGCGGGGCGGTCGAAGCTGCGCTGCATCACCGGGGCGGGTCCGCCGCGATCGGAGATGTGGTCGTACGCGTTTTCGGCCCGGCCGGAGGCCGGACGGCTTGCCTGAGTCACAAGAACCTCTCCGCCATGTGCATGCCGATCACGCCCAGGCCCGCGGTGAACAGGACGATGAAGATGCCGGCGATGATCCACAGCATCTTGCGCTGGTGACGCGGACCCTCGGACCAGAAGTCGATGAGGATGATCCGGATCCCGTTGAGAGCGTGGTAGAGCACCGCCGCGACGAGGCCGATCTCCATGAGCCCGACGATCGGGGTCTTGTAGGTCTCGATGACCTCGTTGTAGGCCTGCGGGCTGACCCGCACCAGCGCGGTGTCGAGCACATGGACGAACAGGAAGAAGAAGATCGTCGCACCGGAGATGCGGTGCAGCAGCCAGGACCACATGCCCGGGTCGCCGCGGTAGAACGTGCGGCGCCGCGTCGGCTTAGATCGCGGCTCCGGCAAATCGGTATCGGCTGATGTCGCCGTACTCATGTGACCCTCCAACGCCATCGGTGGACGCCCAGAGCTCGGTCCTGCTTACCGGGCCCCAAACCTCGGGGCGACTCTAATCCCCTTCGTACTCTTGAACGAACTAGCGTGAGGCGGTATGCCCTTCTCCAAGGCTAGAAGTTAGGGTGCCCTACCTGGGACTTCGGGTCACGGGTCAGGGTGTTCGGAATGGATTCAGAGTGACCACGAGCGGCTCGTCATGACCAGCGATATCGATTGGAATCTACTGCGCCGCAAGGCGATTGACGTATCTCAGCACGCATACGCGCCGTACTCGGGGTTCCGCGTCGGCGCTGCGGCCCTCGTCGACGACCATCGGATGGTGGCCGGCTGCAATGTGGAAAATGTCTCATATGGCGTAGGTCTCTGTGCCGAGTGCGCAGTGGTGTGCGCCCTACATTCCAGCGGCGGCGGACGCCTCGTCGCACTGACGTGTGTGGGTCCCGACGGGGAGGTTCTGATGCCCTGCGGCCGCTGCCGGCAGGTCCTCTTCGAGCACGGCGGTGGCGACCTCCTGATCGATCATCCGCTGGGTCCGAAGCCGCTCGGTGAGCTGCTGCCCGACGCGTTCGGACCGGCTGATCTCGACCGGCGGCCCTACCCGGTCGAGGAGACGCCGTGAGCTTCGACGCCGCCGGCCCCATCTCGCATCTCGATGCTCCGTCGGTGATCCGGACGAAGCGCGACGGCGGAACACTGTCCGACGAGGCCATCGACTGGGTCATCGACGCCTACACGCGCGGGGAGGTCGCCGAGGCGCAGATGTCCGCGCTGCTGATGGCGATCTTCCTCCGGGGTATGACCGGCCATGAGATCGCGCGGTGGACCGCGGCGATGATCGCGTCGGGCGAGCGACTGGACTTCAGCGACCTGCGCCGGGACGGGAAGCCGCTCGCGCTGGTCGACAAACACTCGACAGGCGGTGTCGGGGACAAGATCACGATCCCGTTGGTGCCGGTCGTCATGGCGTGTGGCGGCGCGGTACCGCAGGCGGCCGGGCGTGGACTCGGACACACCGGTGGCACGCTCGACAAACTGGAATCCATCCCGGGGTTCACCGCCGAGATCACCAAAAGCCAGATCCGGCAACAACTCTGCGATCTCGGGGCGGCGATCTTCGCCGCCGGGGAATTGGCGCCCGCCGACCGCAAGATCTACGCCCTGCGCGACGTGACGGCGACGACGGAGTCGCTGCCGTTGATCGCGAGCTCGGTGATGAGCAAGAAGATCGCCGAGGGGACGAAGGCGCTGGTGCTCGACTCCAAGGTCGGGTCGGGTGCGTTCCTCGACAGTGAGGCCGAGTCGCGGGAGTTGGCTCGCACCATGGTCGAGCTCGGCGTCGAGCACGGTGTGCAGACCCGCGCGCTGCTCACCGACATGCAGACCCCGCTGGGCCGGACCGTCGGCAACGCCGTCGAGGTCGTCGAGTCCCTGGAGGTGCTCGCCGGCGGCGGGCCCGACGATGTCGTCGAGCTGACCCTGGCGTTGGCGAGGGAGATGTGCGACGTCGCAGGGCTCGACGGCGTCGACCCCGCGCAGACGTTGCGCGACGGGACCGCGATGGACCGGTTCCGCGACCTGGTCGCCGCCCAGGGTGGCGACGTGGGCAGTCTCGATGCCGCGATGTTGCCACTCGGTCAGCACACCGAAACCATCAGTGCCCCGCGCAGTGGCACGATGGGAGACATCGACGCGATGGCGGTGGGTCTGGCGGTGTGGCGGCTCGGAGCGGGACGCTCGGTACCCGGCGAGCAGGTGCAGTTCGGCGCGGGGATGCGGATCCATCGCAAACCCGGCGAGGCCGTCGCCGCCGGCGAGCCGCTGTTCACCCTCTACACCGAGACCCCGCACCGGCTTGCCGCCGCGGCGTCCGAACTCGACGGCGCCTGGAGCGTCGGCGACCACGCACCGCCCACGCGTCCACTCATCATCGACCGGATCAGCATGTAGGAGGTTTCGCGTGACGACGCCGTTGACGCTGGAGAACATCCGCCGCGCCCCCAAGGCGCTGCTGCACGATCACCTCGACGGCGGACTGCGGCCGTCGACGGTCCTGGAACTGGCCGAGCAGTACGGCTATGACGATCTGCCCGCCCACGACGCCGACGAGTTGGCCGAGTTCTTCCGGACCGCGGCCCACAGCGGCTCGCTGGTGCGCTACCTCGAACCGTTCGCGCACACCGTCGGCGTCATGCAGAACCACGACGCCCTGCACCGCGTCGCCCGTGAATGCGTCGAAGACCTCGCCGACGACAACGTCGTCTACGCCGAGATCCGGTTCGCCCCCGAACTGCACATCGACGGTGGCCTGTCGCTGGACGCCGTCGTCGAGGCGGTGCTGGCCGGTTTCGCCGACGGGGAGAAGGCTGCGGCCGCCGCGGGACGGACGATCACGGTGCGCTGCCTCGTCACCGCGATGCGTCACGCGGCGCGCTCCCGCGAGATCGCCGCGCTGGCGATCCGATTCCGGGATCAGGGCGTGGTCGGTTTCGACATCGCCGGCGCCGAAGCCGGCTATCCGCCGTCGCGACACCTCGACGCGTTCGAGTACATGCGGAGCAACAACGCGCGGTTCACCATTCACGCCGGCGAGGCGTTCGGTCTGCCGTCGATCCACGAGGCGATCGCGTTCTGCGGCGCCGACCGGCTGGGCCACGGCGTCCGCATCGTCGATGACATCGACATGGACGCCGAGGGCGGCCCGAAGCTCGGCCGGCTCGCGGCGCTGTTGCGGGACAAGCGGATTCCGTTCGAGATGTGCCCGAGCTCCAATGTGCAGACCGGTGCGGTCGCCAGCATCGCCGAGCATCCGTTCGACCGGCTGGCCCGGCTGCGGTTCCGGGTGACGGTCAACACCGACAACCGGTTGATGAGCGACACCACGATGAGCCTGGAGATGCTGCGGCTGGTGGAGGCGTTCGGCTACGGGTGGAGCGACCTCGAACGGTTCACGATCAACGCGATGAAGTCGGCGTTCATCTCGTTCCCCGAGCGGCTCGCGATCATCGACGAGGTGATCAAGCCGCGCTACGCGGTGCTCGTGGGCTGACCCCGCCGAGCTACGTCTCGCTGCGCAGCCGGGACTCGACGAACCGCTCCAGCGACTCCCACTGCGTCACCGCGTCGGCGAACGGGGCGTTCGGCCGCGCGACCTTGCCCGGCTCGAGCACGTGGAAGATCACGCGGCCCAGCGCCGTGTCGGGCGCGAGCTTGGTGTCGACCGTCGCCTCCTCCGAGTAGTCGCCGATGTCGCGCAGAAGCTCCACGGCCAGTTCGATCTGGTCGTGGTCCAGCGCATCGGGGCCCTCGGCGAGGTCGTCGACGATGTCGGTCAGCACGTAGACGTTGTCGTCGGTGACGTCGACGCGCAGCGAACCGTCGGTCGCGGCGGTCCGGATGTCGTCGTAGGTCGCCAGGTCCGACAGGTCGTGGTCGTGTTCGTCGGCCAGGTAGCGGGCCAGCGCGCGCTCGGACGGGAACACGCTGATGCGGCCGTTGCGGCCGAGGAAGATCGGCCGGTCGTCGAAGTAGCAGCGCAGCGTGAAGTAGGTCCCGCCGGTCATCATGATGCGGATCGGGTCGATGCCGACGCGCTCCCAGAAGTCCTTGTCGCTGCCCAGCACCTTGGTCTCGGCCTCGGCGGCGAGGTCGTCGGACTCCTCCGGGGTGTCGACGACGTCATCGATGACGAGCTCTTCGTCGGGCTCGGGAGCGTCCGCGTCGAGCTCCGCCTGCGCCTTCGCGACGGCGGCGCTGTCGACCTCGGGGATGGTGATGATCTCGTCGAGCGCCTCGATGACTTTGTCCCAGCCCCTGGCGATGATCTTCTCGATCTCCGCCCACCGCTTCTTGCCGGCGCGACCGGCGAACGCCTCGACCCCGCCGCCGACGGTGCCCAGGACGGGGTTTCCGTTGAAGAACTTGGTGACGGCGGGAAGCTCGCACACCGACCCCATCGACGACACCACCGCGAGCGCGCCGTACAGGGCGCTGACGCCGGCCTCGGTGGGCTTCTGCGCGAGCAGTTCCTCCAGCACGACCAGGTCGTGGGTGTTCGACTCGGTGGGAGTGAGGCGGTGTGCGTTCGCCTCGGTCAACTTCGTCCAAGCCGGATGGTCGACGAGATCGTTGTCGTTGTTGGTACGCACGAAGGCCGCCAGGTCAGCGACCGATTCGAGGACGTAGAGGTCTTCGTCCTTACCGAGGAACGCCTCCCACTCGTCACCGTCCGCGCGCCACCGGGGCGCCCACAACGTGTAGACGTCGCCCTTGGTCAGCGTCAGCCCGATGGGCACGATGTCAGCAGCCATGCGGCACAGCCTAACGACCGTCTCGGCCCGCACACCGTTGCCGTACCGCAACCCGTTCGTCGCTTCCGGTGTTCGTCAAGCCTGTCATGATCGCCGGATGATCAGACTCGGCCTTCACGGCCTCGGGATCGGCGCGGGTGCGCAGCGCACCGTGATCGATGCCGTCGCCGCGTCGGCCGAACGGTCGGGCTTCGAGACGCTGTGGTTCGGTGACCAGGTCGTGATGGCCGACGAGGAGGGTCCGCACCATCCCTACAGCGACGACGGGGAGATCCCCGCGTCGGCGCAGACCGACTGGTTGGACCCGTTGATCGCGCTGAGTTTCGCCGCTGCGGCCACCAACCGGATCGAGCTGGCCACCGGGGTGCTCGTGCTGCCGGAACGCAACCCGGTCATCACGGCCAAGCAGGCGGCGTCGCTGGACCGTATGACCGGCGGACGTCTGACGCTCGGCGTCGGGGTCGGGATCTCGCCACAGGAGTACGACGTGCTCGGTGTCCCGTTCGCGGACCGGGGCGGTCGCCTCGCCGAGTACGTCGGGGCGATGCGGGCGCTGTGGCGCGACGACGTCGCATCCTTCGCGGGTCGGTATGTGGCCTTCGACGGGGTGCGGGCGAACCCGAAACCGCAGGGCCGGTCGATCCCGGTGGTGCTGGGCGGTAACTCGGATGCGGCGCTGAGGCGTGTCGCCGAGTGGGGTGACGGTTGGTACGGCTTCGACCTCGCCGACGTCGAGGAGGCCGCGTTCCGGGCGTCGAAGCTGCGGTCGATGTGCCGGGAGGTCGGCCGCGACCCGACGGAGTTGAAGCTGTCGGTCGCGTTGCACGATCCGGTGCCGGCCGACGCGGTCCGGCTCGCCGACGCCGGAATCGACGAGCTGGTGCTGGTGGCCGGGCCTCCCGCGGACCCGATCGCCGCCGAAGCGTGGATCGCCGACCTGGCGGGGCAGTGGATGCGGGTGCGCACGTAGTCCTTGCCGAAATTGCATTCCAGCAGAGGAAGTTCGAGTAAAGCCCTGCCTGGACGCAATCTCGGCGGTGATCCTCATACCGTCGGGCGCCAGAATCCCTGGAACCCCTGCCCCGCATTGGCGGTCCGGATCGGGGACAGCTGGACCGGGTCACCTGCTTCGACCATCAGTCCGTCACCCACGACCATCGCGACGTGGCCGTCCCACACCGCGAGATCGCCCGGTAGCAGCGAGCCCCCCGACACCGCGCCGCCGATGTCCTGCTCCTGGGCCAACCGGGGTATGTCGAGTCCCGCTTCGCGGTACGCCCACTGCGTCAGACCGCTGCAGTCCAATCCGACGCCCGGCGTCGTCCCACCCCACTGGTAGGGCACTCCGAGCTGGGTCAACGCGTGCCGGACGGCGTTGGCGGCGACCGCGTTCGGTGCGACGACGACGGTGCCGTCGGGAAGTCGCACCGCGACGCCCTCCCCGAACTCCGCGGCGTCCGGCGTGTCCGTCCCGTCCGGCCGGGTGAAGACCGCCATCTCGCCCGTCGCCCCGGAGCTTCCGAAACCCCCTGATCCAGGGGCGAATCCGCCACCCGGCCCTCCGCCTGTGCCGCTGCCGGACTGCCACCCCGCCGGCGTCGTCGGCGTCGTCGGCGGAGAACCGGCCGGCGCGGCGCTGTCGACGATCCGCGCCTGCCTGTCCAGTTCGGCCTGGAGCTCCTCGACCACGGCGATGGCCTCGCCCAGCGCGTCGCGTGCTGCTGTCAACAGTTCACGCGCCACCCCGGGATCGTCGAGACGCTGCTCCAAAGCCTGTGCCTTGCTCTCGAATTCGTCGACGATCTGCTGGAGGCGACGGTGGGCGTGCGCGACGGCCGCGGCGGCGTCCTCGGCGGCCACGCCCAACCTGCCCGCCCGGTCGGCCGCGTCGTCGATGGCCGCGGTGGTGGCGGAGGCGAAGCTCGCGGCCGCGTCGGCGCCTGCCCCCGACCAACTGTCGTCGACGGTCCGCCACGCGTGTCCCGCGGAGCCGGCCACGTCGCTCAGCATCTGCCGCACCCCGGCCAGAGCCCCGGAGGGGTCGGCGGCCGGATCCCCGGACCACCCGGGACCGACGAGTCCCTGCACCCGGCGGATCGGCGCGGCCAGCGCCTCGACCGTCGCGCTCGGCATCAGATGGACCCGGCCAGACGCGAGGCGGCGTCGCCATCGGAGAGGTCGTAGGCCTGCGCACACGACGTCGCTGCGGCTCTACCCGCGTCGACGGACGTGCTGAGCCTGCCGAGCGCCGCGGATTCCGCCGCGACGGCGCGGGTCAGCGACGCGAGGAACGGCGCGCCGACCGGACCGAACGCGGCCGCCGCGCCGGCGGCGACACCGCGTAGGCATGCCGCGGCGGCGTCGAGGTCGGCGGCGTGCGTCGCGCAGGCGACGCCGTAATCGTGAACCAGACCGGTCTCTACCGACAGGTGAGCAGGCATATGGTTAGGACGCCGCGAATCCCGGTTCGGTTCCCGTTAAGGTCTGGATCCATGGATGTGCGCGTTGTGGATCACCCGCTGGCCGCGGCTCGGCTGACCACCCTGCGCGACGAGCGCACAGACAATGCCGGATTCCGGGCGGCGTTGCGGGATCTCACGCTGATGCTCGTCTACGAGGCGACCCGCGAGCTCGCGACGCACACCATCTCGGTGCGCACACCGGTGGCCGAGACTGCCGGTACGAAGCTGGCCACGCCGCCGCTGCTGGTGCCGGTGTTGCGCGCCGGGCTCGGCATGGTCGACCAGGCGCACGAACTGATCCCCGAGGCGCGGGTCGGCTTCGTCGGGGTGGCCCGCAACGAAGAGACCCATCAGCCGACCCCGTACCTGGAGTCGCTACCCGACGACCTGAGCCGGCAGCCGGTGATCGTGCTGGACCCGATGCTGGCCACCGGCGGCTCGATGGTGCACACCTTGGAGCTGCTCTACTCCCGCGACGCCGTCGACGTCACCGTGATCTGCGTCGTCGCCGCTCCGGAGGGGCTGGCCCTGGTGGAGAAGACGGCCCCGGAGTTGCGCCTGTACACCGCGGCGATCGACTCCGGCCTCAACGACATCGCCTACATCGTGCCGGGTTTGGGCGATGCGGGTGACCGCCAGTTCGGCCCGCGCTGACCCCGGAACCCGCTACGTCAGTACCGGTTCGTTGAAGGGCCGGAACGTGCGCGCCGCCAGGTATTCGGGGCGTGGCGTCTCCGCGCGATACGGCGAAACCAGCTGATTCTGCACCGAATTGAACACCACGAAGATATTGGACCGCGGGTACGGCGTGATGTTCGACCCGGACCCGTGCATGATGTTGCAGTCGAACCACAGTGCGGTGCCCGCCGGACCGGTCACCTGGTCGATACCGTGTTGGGCCGCAGCGTCGGTGAGGGTCTGGCGGCTCGGGACGCCGATCTCCTGCCGCACCAACGACGACGCGTGGTTGTTGCGCGGGGTGGCGCCGACGCACGGATAGAACGTCCGGTGGGATCCGGGCATCACCATCAGCGAACCGTTGAACGGGAAGTTCTCCGTCAACGCGATCGAGCACGACACCGCGCGCATCGCCGGCATCCCGTCTTCTGCATGCCAGGTCTCGAAGTCCGAATGCCAGTAGAAGCCGCCACCGGTGAACCCGGGCATCATGTTGATGCGCGCCTGATGCACGTAGACGTCGCTGCCCAGCAGTTGCCGTGCCACCGGCAGCACGGTGTCCATGGTGAGCACCTCGGCCAGCACGTCACTGAGGATGTGCGGTTCGAAGACCGATCGGATGCCGCCGTCGCGCTCCCGGATGACGCGCGGGTCGTCCGGGGCGACCTCGCCCGCCATGCGGCCCAATTCCGCTGTGAGCGTGGGCAACCAGGCCTCAGGCATTGTGCCGGGCCGGACGAGGTATCCGCGGTCGCTCATCGACTGCAGGTCCGAATCGGTCAACGGACCGGCGGAATCACCCCATACCGTGGGTTCTTCTCGACGGATGGGATCCATCGGCTCGGGCAGCCGGGTCGGGTAACGATCCTCGCGGGAAAGTGTTGTTGCCGAACTCAACTGGCCTGCACCGCCGGGGGGTACGCGCCGGTCTCGTCGTGGATCTCCTGCCCCGTCACGGGCGGATTGAAGACGCACAGCATGCGCATCGTCGTGTCGCACGTGACCCGGTGCCGTTCGTGACCGTTGAGCAGGTACATGGTGCCGGACCGAAGCGGATGCTCTTCGCCGGTCTCATGATTGGTCAGCGTGCCGGTTCCCTCGACGATCCACACCGCCTCCACGTGATGGCGATAGTGGAACTCGCTGACCGAATCGGCATCGATCGTCGTCTCGTGAAACGAGAAGCCGACGGCGTCGTCAGCCAGCACGATCCGCTTGGATCTCCAGTTGGCGGCGGCCACGTCGCGGTGGGTGCCGGTGATCTCGTCGGTGGTGCGGACAATCACAGCCGCAACTCCTTTCCGGTTGGGGTCAGTCAGGACACGGTCGTCGCGACGGCCTCGGCCAGGATGTCGAGCCCGGCGTCGAGGTCCTCTGTGGAGGTGGTCAGCGGGGGCAGCAGCTTGATGACCTCGTCGGACGGGCCGCTGGTCTCCATCAGCACGCCGCGCTCGAACGCGGTGGCGCAGATCGCCGCGGCAAGATCCTTTTCCTCGCATTTGAGGCCCTGCGCCATCCCGCGACCGCGTGCGCTGATGCCCTCGTGGGCCGCGGCGATGCTCTCCAGCCGGTCCCTGACGTGTTGACCTTTGGCAGCCGTGTTCTCCGCGAACGTTGCTGATTTCCAATAGGTTTCGAGTGCCTTGGTGGCGGTGACGAAAGCGGGGTTGTGACCGCGGAAGGTGCCGTTGTGCTCGCCGGGTGCCCACACGTCGAGGTCGCGACGGAACAGGGTCAATGCCATCGGCAGTCCGTAGCCGCTGATCGACTTCGACAGTGTCACGATGTCGGGGACGATGCCGGCTTCCTCGAAACTGAAGAACGCGCCGGTCCGGCCGCAGCCCATCTGCACGTCGTCGACGATCAGCAGGATGTCGCGACGTTGGCACAGTTCGGCGAGCGCCCGCAGCCATTCCATTCTGGCCACGTTGAGGCCGCCCTCACCCTGCACGGTCTCGACGATGACGGCCGCGGGATGGTTGAGTCCGCCGCCGGAGTCGTCGAGCACGCGCTCGAACCAGTGGAAGTCCTCGGTGATGCCGCCGAAGTAGTTGTCGTACGGCATCGGGGTGGCGTGCACGAGCGGAATGCCGGCACCCGCTCGTTTCATCGAGTTTCCCGTCACCGACAGCGCACCCAGGGTCATTCCGTGGAATGCGTTGGTGAAGTTGATGATCGACTCACGACCCGTGACCTTGCGGGCCAGTTTGAGTGCCGACTCGACCGCATTGGCGCCGGTCGGCCCTGGGAACTGCACCTTGTAGTCGAGGCTGCGCGGTCGCAGGATGAGGCGTTCGAACGTCTCGAGGAACTCCGTCTTCGCAGCTGTCGCCATGTCCAGCGAGTGCACGATCGAGTCCTGGCTCAGGTAGTCGATCAGCGGAGCCTTCAGAACGGGGTTGTTGTGCCCGTAGTTGAGAGCGCCTGCGCCCGCGAAGAAGTCGAGGTACTGCCGCCCTGAGGTGTCGGTCACCCAGGACCCGCGGGCGCTTGCCATGGTGGCGGGCCAATTGCGGCAGTAGCTGCGCACTTCGGACTCGACACGGTGGTAAACCTCGGGCAGCGCCGCGTCGTGAACAGGATCGGTGGGCGGTGGGGTGACTACGGTTGCGGTCATGTGTCCTTTTCGAATGAGTGGTGGTCAGGCGTCGTGAGAGGTAACGATCGGACCGATACGCAGGATCGGTTCGTCTTCGTGCGCGCCGGCGGAGTCGAGTTGGGCGGCGGTGAAGTGCGGTCGTTCCACCAGCGGTACACCGTGTCGCCGGGCAAATCCGCCGAAGAGGGCCCTCGATGCCGAATTGCTGGGCGCCACAGTCGCTTCCACCGTGACCGGATGGCCACACCGCGCGCGGTGGACGCGGCCGACCAGGCTGTCGAGCATGGTTCCCGCGAGGCCGGTGCCTTGGGCGGATCGCGCCACCGCCACCTGCCACACGAAGAGGACATCGGGACGGGTGGGCGGGTGGTAACCGGTGATCAGGCCGCACAGGTCGCCGTCGCGATCGGCGACGATCGTGGTGTCAGCAAAATCGGTCGCCATCAGAAGGTACGTGTAGGTGGAATTGAGATCTAGCACCTCGGTGTCGGCCACCAGCTTGTGCATCGCCAGGGCGTCGGTGCTTTCGGGGCGGCGCAGGAATGGGCCCCATGAATTACGGTGCACCACAGAATCTTTCGACGCCAGCGTCCACTCGGGAGGCGCTGCGACGCCGGTCTCGGACAGGGAAGAACTCACTTACGATCACCACCGAACAAAATTTCGAGTATCAATTAGCAACGTCATCGGCGAACTGAACGTATTTGGGCAAAGTATGTCGCGCAAGTAACGAACCGGCCGTTCACACCGCGAGGTTCGGCGGCGATCGGGCGGTTCACCAGTGATGATCGCGCTGACGCCAGAGCGAAACGGGTCGATCGGTCGTTACCAGATCGTTATCAAAGTCACACCGGTTGCGAGTGGGCTGCTAACGCCAGGTCGCGATGGCGGCGGCGACGGCGTCCTGGACGTCGGCGGCGTGTGACCTCCCCGTAGCGACCTCGCCGGTGCAGCGAATTTCGATGTACGACTTCAGCTTCGGTTCGGTCCCCGACGGGCGCATGACGACCCGCACCGATGTGGCGCTGTCCCCGCCCGAGAAGATCAGGGCATCGGTGCGGGGCATCAGATCGGTCACCGTGACGGCGAAGCCGGCGATCTCCTCCGGTGGTGCGGCGCGAAGGCGGGACATCATCGCCGCCGCGTCCTGCGGTGAAAGCACCCTGCGGGTGACCGCCGTGGTCGTGTGCACCCCGTGGCGGCGGGCCAGGTCGTCGAGCGCGTCGAGTAGCGTCCGGCCCTGCTCGCGCAGCGACACGACGAGATCGCATGCCAGCACGGCGGCACTGATGCCGTCCTTGTCCCTGACGGCCCCGGGGTCGACGCAGTGCCCGATGGCCTCCTCGTAGGCGTAGACCAGTGTGGCGTCCAGACCCTCGTCGGCGCGCGCCAGCCATTTGAATCCCGTCAGCGTCTCGACATGCCGGGCCCCGTGCGCCGCGGCGATGCTCGCCAGCATCCGGGACGACACGACGGTGCTCGCCACCACCGCGTGTGTCGGATCGGCATGTGACAGCACGTAATCGCCGAGCAGCCACCCGGTTTCGTCGCCGCTGAGCATTCGCCAGCCGGTGGGCGTGGGTACGCCGATCGCGCAGCGGTCCGCGTCGGGATCCAGGGCGATCGCGATCTCGGCGTCGACCCCGGCGGCCAGCGCCAGGAGTGCGTCCGACGCGCCGGGCTCCTCCGGATTGGGGAAGGCTACGGTGGGGAAGTCCGGATCGGGCGCAAACTGCTCCTCCACCACGTGCACGTCGGCGAAGCCTGCCAAAGCCAGTGCGTCGAGCGCGAATTCGCCGCCGACCCCGTGCATGGGCGTCAGCGCGATGCGTGCCGAACCTGCGGCATGCCGCACGCTCGCGGCACGCTCGAGGTAGGCGCGCAGCTCGTCGGCGGCCGGGACCTCGACAGGTGCGCGGGGAATCTCGTCGGCGGGTGGGGCCGCCGCGATGGCCGCTTCGATCTCCCGGTCGGTGGGGGAGACGATCTGCAGCCCGCCGGTGACGTAGACCTTGTAGCCGTTGTCGGTGGGCGGGTTGTGGGACGCGGTGATCTGCACCCCCGCCGCCGCGCCCAGGTGCCTGACCGCGAACGCCACCGCCGGCGTAGGCACCGGACCGCTCATCAACTGCACGGTGAATCCCTGCGCCGCAAAGACTTCGGCGGCGGCGCGACCGAACTCGGCGGAGCGGTGCCGTGCGTCGTAGCCGACGACCACCTGCGAGGAGGCAGGTGATCGATCCGTCAGCACCCGGGCCACCGCCCACGTCGCGCGGATCACGACCGCGAGGTTCATCCCGTTCGGCCCGGCCCGCAGCGGCCCCCGCAGTCCCGCCGTGCCGAAGGTCAACGTGTGTGCGAAGCGCTCGGCGAGTTCGTCGTCGTCGCAGGCGGCCAGTTCCGCGGCGGACTCGGGATCGGGGTCGTGGGCGAGCCATTCCTCGACGGCCGTGTGCAACGCGGTCACCCGGTCATTGTGCCCGGCCGCCGCGGCCCTGCGCGGTGGCCGCCGAATGTTCGGTCTATGACGTGAAATCGCCGCGGATCCGTCATGAATCGTGCGCTCGGCGCGTCACCCGGTATCAACGGGTATCGGAGTCGGCGAGCTTGCGCAGGATCGGCGCCACCAGCATCAGCAGGTCGAACTCCAGGTCGGTGAGGGTGTCGCGCATGGTGTGGTGCAGCCAGGCGTCGCGTTCGGCACGGTCGTCGTCCAGCAGCGCGGTGCCCTCGGGCGTCATCTCGACGAGCTGCCGGCGCCGATCGGTCTCGTCGGGGCGCCGGCCGATCAGCCCCCGGCTCTCGAGCTCGTTGAGGGAGTCGGTGAGCGACTGGACCCGGACGTGCATCCGCACGCCGAGTTCGGCCGGCGTCGTAACCCCGGCCCTGCTGATCTCGCCGAGCAGCTGCATCTGGCTCAGCGTGAGCCCGTTGTCGGGCCGGTGGCGGCGCAGCTGCCGCGCGACGGCCATCAGCGATTCCCGCAGCTCGGTGGCGGCGGGCTGTTCTATTGACAAGGAAAACCTTGGTAACAGGGACCCATGTGAGCCGTACACCTCCGGTTGAGATCTTGAATTGGTAAGAGCATACTTGCCATCAGGATGAAGTGGTGGCGATCGATACTCCGGTGGACGTGTCTTCTCGCGGTGACCGGTGCGGTCACCGTGCCGCTGACGCGGGTCGGTGTGCCGTCGGCCGCGCTGTTCGCCGCACTGGCCGTCGGGATCGTGTTCGCGTTGACGGTGGGCGGACCGGCCCGCGTCCCGCGCAGACTCGGCATCGCCGCCCAGGGGGTCCTCGGCGTCTACATCGGCACGATGGTCCACCGGGACGCGTTGTCGGCGCTGAAAGGCGACTGGGTGATCGTCCTCGCGGTGGCGGTCGGCACGTTGCTGCTCAGCGTCCTGGCCGGGGCGCTGCTCGGCATGCGCCGCGACGTCACACCGCTCACCGGATCTCTGGCTCTGGTCGCCGGCGGCGCATCCGGCCTGGTCGCCATCGCCCGCGAACTCGGCGGCGACGACCGCGTCGTGGCCGTGGTGCAGTACCTGCGCGTCGCGCTGGTCACCGCGTCCATGCCCGTCGTGGTCACACTGATCTATCACGCCGACCGCTCCCGCGCCACCACCCAGATTGCCGAAACCCCGGCGGCGCCTTGGTATCTCAGCGTCGCGATCATGGCCGCACTCGTGGTGGTCGGCGCGGTCGGTGGCCGGCTCATCCGGTTGCCCGGCGCGGGACTGCTCGGACCCCTCGCGCTGACCGTCGCGCTCGAGGTCAGCGGTCTGTCGTTCGGTCTGTCGGTGCCGATGCTCCTCGTGCAGGCGGGCTACATGCTGATCGGCTGGCAGGCGGGGCTGGCCTTCACCCGCGCATCCCTGCGCAGTGTGGGCCGGCTCCTGCCGACCGCGCTGGCCCTGATCGTCTTCATCGGGGTCGCGACGGCAGGGCTGGGGGTTCTGCTTGCGCGCGTCGCCGGCCTGACACCGTTGGAGGGGTATCTCGCGACCAGCCCCGGCGGTGTCTATGCGGTCCTGGCCACCGCGGTCGAGACGGGCTCCAACGTCACGTTCGTCATCGCGGCCCAGGTGGTGCGGATCCTGTTGATGCTGTTCACCGCGCCGCTGCTGGCCCGCGCAGTGGTCTGGGCCAGCCGGAAGCTGAGCCCCGATCAGAGTCCGGCGATGACCGCCGACAGCAGGGAACCCATCCGCGTCGCCGACTGACGACCCGCCGCGAGGACCTCCTCGTGGCTGAGGGGCTGACCGGTCATCCCCGCGGCCAGATTGGTCACCAACGACACCCCCAGTACGGCCGCGCCGCACGCGCGCGCCGCGATCGTCTCGTGCACGGTCGACATCCCGACCAGATCCGCGCCCAGCGTGCGCAACATGCGGATCTCGGCGGGTGTCTCGTAGTGCGGACCGGGCAGCCCCGCATACACGCCCTCGGTCAGCGACGGATCGATGTCGCGCGCCAGGGCGCGCAGAGCAGGGGAGTACGCGTCGACCATGTCGACGAACTGCGCACCCACCAGCGGAGAACGCGCCGTCAGGTTCAGATGGTCGCTGATCAGCACCGGCTGCCCGACCGTCATGTCCTCGCGCACCCCACCGGCGGCGTTGGTCAGGACGACGGTCCGCGCCCCGGCCGCGCACGCGGTCCGCACCGGATGCACGACGTGGCGCAGGTCGTGGCCTTCATAGGCGTGGATGCGCCCGAGCAGGACCAGCACCCGGTGCGGACCGGCGCGCAGAGACAGCACCTGCCCGCCGTGGCCCTGCGCGCTGGGCGGGGTGAAACCCGGAAGGTCGGCCATCGGGATCGCGGCGTCGGGTTCGCCGAGCGACGTCGCCGCGGGCGCCCAGCCGGATCCGAGGACGACGGCGACGTCATGCGTATCGACCCCGGTGCGCCGCCTGAGCTCGTCGGCCGCCTGCTTCGCGAGCACCCCCGGATCGTCCACAGGCGCAGCCTAGTGCGGGTTTGCGCAGTGGGATACTGACCGTCATGTCCAGTGCCGCCGCGTCGACCAGCGTCGAGGACGCCGTGAACCGTCGCCGCAGCGACCTGATCGAGCTGTCTCATTCCATCCACGCCGAGCCCGAACTCGCGTTCGCCGAACACCGCAGCTGCGCCAAGACGCAGGCGCTGGCCGCCGAGCGTGGATTCGAGGTCTCCGAGGTGGCCGGCCTGGACACGGCGTTCCGTGCGGTCTACGGCAGCGGTCCGCTGGTCATCGGTGTCTGCGCGGAGTACGACGCCCTGCCCGGGATCGGTCACGCCTGCGGCCACAACATCATCGCCGCGTCCGCGGTGGGCACGGCGCTGGCGCTGGCCGAGGTCGCCGACGATCTCGGGCTGACGGTGGTGCTGCTCGGGACACCGGCCGAGGAACTCGGCGGGGGCAAGGCGCTGATGCTCGACGCCGGCGCGTTCGACGACATCGCCGCGGCGGTGATGCTGCATCCGGGGCCGATCGACATCGCGGCGGCACGCTCGCTCGCGCTGTCGGAGGTCACGATCGGCTACACCGGCCGCGAGTCGCACGCCGCGGTGGCCCCGCATCTGGGCGTCAACGCCGGTGACGCCGTCACCGTCACCCAGGTCGCGATCGGTCTGCTGCGTCAGCAACTCGCACCGGGTCAGATGGTGCACGGCATCGTCACCGACGGCGGGCAGGCGTCCAACGTCATCCCGGCCCACACCGAGCTCCGCTACACCATGCGCGCGACGAACTCGGAGTCGTTGCACGAGTTGGAATCCCGGATGGCCGGGTGTTTCGCCTCGGGCGCGGTGGCCACCGGTTGCGAGCACGTCGTGTCCGAGACCGCACCCGCCTACGCCGAACTCGCGCCGGACCCGTGGCTGGCCGAGCGCGTGCGCGCGGAGATGCTGCGGAGGGGCAGGACGCCGGTGCCCGCCGAGCTGGAGGCCGAGTTCCCACTGGGCAGCACCGATATGGGCAACGTGACGCAGGTGATGCCGGGCATCCATCCGATCGTCGGCATCGACGCCGGCGGTGCGTCGATCCACCAGCCGGCGTTCACGGCCGCCGCGGTGAACGCCAGTGCGGATGCCGCGGTGGTCGACGGTGCGATCATGTTGGCTCGTACCGTCGTGGCGCTGGCCGAATCCGACGTCGAAAGGGACCGCGTGCTGGACCTGTGGCAGAAGCGGGCGTCATGAGCGTCCTCAGACACGCCGCGGCGCGCTGGCTCAGCGAGCACTACGACGACCTCGTCGGGTGGCGCAGGCACATCCACCGGCACCCCGAACTCGGCCGGCAGGAGTTCGCGACGACGCAGTTCGTCGCCTCGTTGCTCGCCGACGCCGGGCTGAACCCGAAGGTGTTGCCCGGCGGCACGGGGTTGACGTGTGACTTCGGTCCGGAGGACGGGCCGCGCGTCGCGTTGCGCGCCGACATGGACGCGTTGCCGATGTCCGAACGCACCGGTCTGCCGTTCTCGTCGGAGGTCGCCGGTGTCGCGCACGCGTGCGGGCACGACGGGCACACCTCGGTGCTGCTCGGCGCGGCGCTGGCGTTGGCGTCGGCGCCCGAACTGCCCATCGGTGTCCGGTTGATCTTCCAGGCCGCCGAGGAGTTGATGCCCGGGGGAGCGATCGACGCGATCGCCGCCGGTGCGCTGACCGGGGTGTCACGGATCTTCGCGCTGCACTGCGATCCGCATCTGGCCGTCGGGCAGGTGGCGGTCAAGGCGGGGCCGATCACGTCCGCGGCCGACCACATCGAGGTGACGCTGCACTCGCCGGGCGGTCACACGTCGCGTCCGCACCTGACCGGCGACCTCGTCTACGGCATGGGCACGCTGATCACCGGGGTGCCCGGGATCCTGTCGCGGCGCATCGATCCGCGCAACAGCACGGTGATGGTGTGGGGCGCGGTGCACGCGGGGGTCGCGGCCAACGCGATCCCGCAGACCGGCGACATGGCCGGCACCATCCGCACGGCCAGCCGCGAGACGTGGCTGACGCTGGAGGACATCGTCACCGACGCGGTCGCCTCGTTGCTGGCCCCGCTGGGGATCGAGTACGTGGTGCAGTACCGCCGCGGGGTGCCGCCGGTGGTCAACGAAGAGGCGTCGACCCGGATCCTGACCCACGCCATCGAGGCGATCGGCCCCGACGTGCTCGCCGACACCCAGCAGTCCGGGGGCGGTGAGGACTTCTCCTGGTATCTCGAAGAGGTCCCGGGCGCGATGGCCCGTCTCGGGGTGTGGAGCGGACAAGGTCCGCAACTGGATCTGCACCAGCCGACCTTCGATCTCGACGAACGTGCGCTCGGGGTCGGGGTGCGGTTGCTGGTGAACCTCGTCGAGCAGAGCGCGGTCGTCCCCTAGTGGCGACGCTGTGGGCGCCGTCACGTCGGCGGCGGCCCGGGGAGCACGTCACTGCGCGACGACGGGGTTGGCCAGATCTGGGCCCGTACGATAGGTTAGCTCTACTAATCGCATGTGTCGCCGCGCAACCGGCAGCGCCATAACGACTTTCGGCCGTAACAACTTCGGACTGAACAACTTCGGATTCAACAACTTCGGATTGAACGCTGTGGAGGATCGCACGGTGCACGGGGACAAGCCGCACTTCTACGGCATCGCCCGGGTCATCCGTGCCGCCTCCATCCCGATCATCCTCATCTGGGTCGCCATCGCCGCGTTCCTGAACGTCTCCGTCCCGCAGCTCGAAGAGGTCGGCAAGCTGCGGTCGGTGTCGATGAGCCCCGACGACGCACCCGCCGTCATCTCGATGCAGCGCATCGGTGAGGTCTTCGAGGAATACGAATCCAACAGCTCGGTGATGATCGTCCTCGAGGGCCAGGAACCCCTCGGCGACGACACCCGCGCCTACTACTCCGAGCTGATCGCCGACCTCGAAGCCGACACCAAGCACGTCGAGCACATCCAGGACCTGTGGAGCGACCCGCTGACCGCGGCCGGCGCCCAGAGCGCCGACGGCATGTCGACCTACTTCCAGGTCTATCTGGCCGGCAACCAGGGCGAGGCGCTGGCCAACGAGTCGGTGCGCGCGGTCCAGGAACTGGTGGCCGAGAGCCAGCCGCCCGACGGCGTCGCGGCCTATGTCACCGGCGCCTCGGCACTGGCCGCCGAGCAGGAAGAGGCCGGCCACAGCAGCATGCGCTTCGTCGAGGCGCTGACGTTCCTGGTCATCACGATCATGCTGGTGCTGTTCTTCCGTTCGATCGTCACCACGCTGCTGATCCTGGTGATGGTCGGCCTGAGCCTGATGACGGTGCGGGGCGCGGTCGCGTTCCTCGGATTCCACGACATCATCGGCCTCTCGACGTTCGCCACCAGCCTGCTGGTCACGCTCGCGATCGCGATCGCGGTGGACTACGCGATCTTCCTGATCGGCCGCTATCAGGAGGCCAAGGGGACCGGAGCGACCTCCGAAGAGGCGTACTACACGATGTTCGGCGGCACCGCGCACGTCATCGTCGGCTCTGGTCTGACCATCGCCGGTGCGACGTTCTGCCTGAGCTTCACCCGGTTGCCGTACTTCCAGAGCCTCGGTGTGCCGCTGGCGCTGGGCATGCTGGTGCTCATCGCGGTGGCGATGACGTTCGGGCCCGCGGTGGTCACCGTCGCGAGCAGGTTCGGACTGCTGGCGCCCAAGCGCGACATGCGTGTCCGCGGCTGGCGCAAGGTCGGCGCGGCGACGGTGCGCTGGCCCGGGGCGATCCTGGTGGCCAGCGTGGCGGTGTCGCTGATCGGGCTGCTGGCCCTGCCGGGCTACCAGACCAGTTACAACGACCGCAAATACCTGCCCGCCGACATCCAGTCCAACATCGGCTACGCCGCCGCGGAACGGCACTTCTCCCCGGCCCGGCTCAACCCCGAGGTGCTGATGGTCGAGACCGACCACGATCTGCGCAACCCGGCCGACTTCATCGTGATCGAGAAGATCGCCAAGGCGCTGTTCGCGGTCGAGGGCATCGGCCGGGTGCAGACCATCACCCGTCCGGACGGCAAACCGATCGAGAGCACCTCGATCCCGTACATCATGAGCCGCCAGAACACGACCCAGCAGCTCAACGAGAAGTACATGCTCGACCGCATGGACGACATGCGCGCCCAGGCCGATTCGCTGCAGACCACCATCAACGTGATGGAGAGGATGCAGGCGTTGATGACCCAGATGTCGGCGATCACCACCAGCATGGTTGGCAAGACCAGGACCATGACGGCCGACATCACCCAATTGCGGGACCACATCGCCGATCTCGACGACTTCGTGCGGCCGATCCGCAACTACTTCTACTGGGAACCGCACTGCTACAACATCCCGGTCTGCCATTCGATGCGCTCGCTGTTCGATCTGATCGACGGCACCAACCTGCTGACCGAGAACACCCAGGAGCTGCTGCCCGACCTGGAGCGGATGGCTGCGATCATGCCCGAGTTGATCGCGTTGATGCCGTCGCAGATCGAGTCGATGAAGTCGCAGCGCGACAACATGCTGACCCAGTACCAGACCCAGAACAGCCAGCTCGAAGCCGGCGCCGAGATGTCGGTCGACTCCGGCGCGATGGGTGACGCGTTCAACGACGCGTGGAACGCCGACACGTTCTATCTGCCACCGGAAGCGTTCGAGAACAAGGACTTTCAGAGCGGTATCGAACAGTTCATCTCGCCCAACGGCCATGCGGTGCGGTTCATCATCGCCCACGAGGACGACCCGTTGTCCCCGGCCGGCATCGAGAAGATCGACGGCCTGAAGACCGCGGCGAAGGAGGCGATCAAGGGCACTCCGCTGGAGGGTGCGCGGGTCTATCTCGGCGGTACCGCGGCCACCTTCAAGGACATGGCCGACGGCACGCGTTACGACCTGCTGATCGCCGGAATCGCCGCCATCGGACTGATTTTCATCATCATGCTGATCCTGACGCGGGCCGTCATCGCCGCGGCGGTGATCGTCGGGACGGTGGTGCTGTCGCTGGGTGCGTCCTTCGGACTCTCGGTGCTGGTATGGCAGCACTTCGTCGGCATCGAGCTGCACTGGATGGTGCTGCCGATGGCGGTGATCATCCTGTTGGCGGTCGGGGCGGACTACAACCTGCTGGTCGTCTCCCGGCTGAAGGAGGAGATACAGGCCGGGGTGGGGACCGGCCTGATCCGGACCATGGGCGGCAGCGGCTCGGTGGTGACCGCCGCCGGCATGGTCTTCGCGCTGACGATGATGACCATGGCCGTCAGCGATCTGACGATCATCGGACAGGTCGGGACCACCATCGGGATGGGGTTGATCTTCGACACGCTGGTGATCAGGTCGTTCATGACGCCGTCGATCGCCGCGCTGCTGGGCCGCTGGTTCTGGTGGCCGCAGAAGATCCGCACCCGGCCGGTCCCGGTGCCCTGGGGCGCCGGTGCCAGTGGCGGCGGCGACGGCGACGGCGACGGCGACGATGGTGGTGGCGGAGCACCGCGAGCGCGCGCGTCTGCACAGTGACACGCCGCCGCCAGCGGTATTTCACGCGCGCTCACCGGGATCGAGATATGCACAAAGTCTGTTTCATCCCCAGATAGCCGATGAGGCCTGTCCGGTGACGCCATCGGCGTCGCAGCATCGCTGTCATGGACGACGAGTTGTTGGCGCTCTTCGATGCTCAGCGTGGCGTGGCCCTCAGCGGCCAGATCCTCAGCCCCGTGCCGCGCAGGCGGTTCGAACAGTGGCTGAACACCGGTGTGCTGGAACGGATCTGGCAGGGTGTCTACTGCCTGGGTGAAGCCGACGACGCGTTGCGACTGGCGGGACTGGACCTCTCGTCAGGTCGGCGCGTCGCGGTCTGTCTCGGGACCGCGGCCGCGATCTTCGGATTCGACACCGAGCAGCCGCGCGACCTTCACGTGCTGAACCCTCCCGGATGCGCGCTTCGCGACGCGGACGGCCTGGTGGTGCACCGGCGCGACGGCGCTCCGCTGGTGACCGTGGAAGGTCGCCGCGCCACGTCACCGGCGTGGACGGCGATCGAGGTCGCCCGCAGTCTGCGGCGGCCGCGCGCGCTGGCGACCCTGGACGCGGCGTTGCGCAGCGGTACCTGCACCCGTCCCGACCTGTGGCGCGCCGCGATCGAACAGAAGGGCCGGCGCGGCATCGTCGCGGTGCGCAACCTGCTGCCGTTGGCTGATGCGCGCGCGGAGTCGCCGGGGGAGAGCGCGGCGCGGCTGGCGATGCTCGATGCCGACCTCCCCGTTCCGCACCTGCAGTACGAGTTCGTCGACGGCAACGGCGACCTGCGCCGATTGGACTTCGCGTGGCCCGAGGCCGGGGTCGCTGCGGAGTACGACGGAGTCGACTGGCATTCGGGCCCGGACGCGATGCAACGCGACCGGCGACGGTATTCGGCGCTGCTGGCGGTGGGAATGGTCGTCATCCCCATCGTGGCCGAGGATCTGCGCGACGGTGGATGGGAGATGGCCTCCCGCATCCGTGATCAGTTACGGCGGGCTCGGGCGGCGTGAGCGCGCGCTGAGTGCCGCGAGTGGCGGCGTGTCGCCGTGCAGACCCGCGCGCTCGCGGAGCAACAGTCAGGCTCGCGGAGCAACGGGGCTCGCGGAGTGACAGTCAGGAGCCCGGGCCGACGTTGCCGGCCGGGCGGGTCCGCAGATCGTGCACGTATTCCGGTGGCGCCCCGGCGATCTCGGCGGCATCCGCCATCACCCCGAGATAGCGCGCCGACGGGATACCGCCCTCCCAGGCGTCGAGCACATAGAGCCACGCCAACACGGGGTCGGTCGTGGTGTCCGACGACGTGCGGTGCACCCGGCAGCGGATCTTCTTGTGGAAGCCGAGCTCGGAGCCTTCCCAGCGGTCGAGGTTCTCCTCGTCCTCCTTGGTCACGTCGTAGAGGACGACGAAGACCTTCGAGTTCGGGTCCTCGACGATGGTGGCGAGCGCGCCCTCCCACGCGATGTCGGCGCCGCCGAACGTCAGGCGCCACCCGTGCAGCCAACCCGTCCCCGCCATCGGAGAGTGTGGAGCCCGTTCCAGCATCTGGTCTGGATCCATATTCGATCCGTAGGCGGCGTAGATCGGCACGCGAGAAGCTTAAACGCATCGTGTTGCGACGGCTGCCATCCGGAGGGACCCGAGTCCCGGCGCCATTGCGTGGCCGGTGCCCTAGGTTGGAGCCGTGGTAACGCGCATCGTGATCATCGGCGGAGGACCGGCGGGCTACGAAGCGGCTCTGGTGGCGGCCGGCCTGGGGCGCGAACTCACCCAGGTGACGGTCGTCGACTCCGACGGTCTCGGCGGAGCGTGCGTCCTCTACGACTGTGTGCCGTCAAAGACGTTCATCGCCTCGACCGGCGTGCGCACCGAGCTGCGCCGTGCGCAGGGCATGGGCTACGACATCGGTATCGACGACGCCCCGATCTCGCTCCCGAAGATCAACAACCGGGTCAAGACGCTGGCGGCGTCCCAATCCGCCGACATCGGCAGCCAGCTGCTCAACCAGCGGGTCACGATCATCGGCGGGCGGGGGGAACTCGTCGACGACGTCGCCGGCATGGCGCACCACCGCGTCAAGGTCACGACACACGACGGCAAGGTCGGCGTCCTCAAGGCCGACGTGGTGCTGATCGCCACCGGAGCCAGCCCGCGGGTGCTGCCCAACGCCGTGCCCGACGGTGAGCGGATCCTGACCTGGCGGCACGTCTACGACCTCGAAGAGCTACCTGAGCACCTGATCATCGTCGGTTCGGGTGTGACGGGCGCGGAGTTCTGCAACGCCTACACCGAGCTGGGCGTGACGGTGACGGTGGTCGCCAGCCGCGATCAGATCTTGCCGCACGAGGATTCCGACGCCGCCGCCGCGCTTGAGCAGGTCTTCAATGAGCGCGGTGTGACGCTGATCAAGAACGCCCGCGCCGAATCGGTCACGCGCACCGACACCGGGGTCCGGGTCACGATCGCCGACGGGCGTGTCGTCGAGGGCAGCCATGCGCTGATGACGGTGGGATCGGTGCCGAACACCTCGGGCCTGGGCCTGGAGCGCGTCGGCGTCGAGCTCAACCCCGGCGGCTACATCCCCGTCGACCGGGTGTCGCGCACCCCGGCCCCCGGCGTGTACGCCGCCGGCGACTGCACCGGCCTGCTGCCGCTGGCCTCGGTGGCGGCGATGCAGGGGCGCATCGCGATGTACCACGCACTCGGCGAAGGGGTGGCGCCGATCCGCCTGCGCACGGTCGCGTCGGCGACGTTCACGCGGCCGGAGATCGCCGCGGTCGGCATCCCGCAGTCCGCGATCGACGACGGCAGCGTGCCGGCGCGCACCCTGATGCTGCCGTTGAGCACCAATGCCCGCGCCAAGATGTCGCTGCTGCGGCACGGCTTCGTGAAGATCTTCTGCCGACCCGCCACCGGCGTGGTGATCGGTGGTGTGGTGGTGGCCCCCATCGCGTCGGAGCTGATCCTGCCGATCGCGCTGGCCGTCCAGAACCGGATCTCGGTGACGGATCTGGCCCAGACGCTGTCGGTGTATCCGTCGCTGTCGGGGTCGATCGTCGAAGCGGCCCGACGCCTCATGGCTCACGACGATCTCGACTAGATCCGGCTACATCCTCTGGCCGAACTCCTCAACGCGGCTCGTTCCTCGCCGCTTGATCGTCGTCCGGCTAGCCTGGAGTCGACACCCGTACTGACGAGTAACCAAGGAGTCGGCCAACGTGAGTGACCCGATCCCCGCGCCAGGCAACGGGGAGACGTTCCTGGGACCCGACGAGCGTGCCCGTGCATGGCAGCGGCTGGGCAGCGAGCAGTTCGACGTGATCGTCATCGGCGGCGGCATCGTCGGTGCGGGCGCGGCGCTGGATGCCGCCACGCGCGGATTGAAGGTCGCGCTGGTGGAGGCCCGTGACTTCGCGTCGGGCACGTCGAGTCGCAGCAGCAAGATGTTCCACGGCGGGCTGCGCTACCTCGAGCAGTTGGAGTTCGGACTGGTCCGCGAGGCCCTGCACGAGCGCGAGCTGTCGTTGACGACGCTGGCCCCACATCTGGTCAAACCCCTGCCGTTTCTCTTTCCGCTGACCAACCGGGTGTGGGAGCGTCCCTACATCGCCGCGGGCATCTTCCTCTACGACCAGCTCGGCGGTGCGAAATCGGTTCCGCCGCAGAAGCATCTGACCCGTGCCGGCGCGCTGCGCCTGTCGCCCGGGCTCAAGCGGAGCTCGCTGATCGGCGGAATCCGCTACTACGACACCGTCGTCGACGACGCCCGCCACACGATGACCGTCGCCCGCACAGCCGCGCATTACGGTGCGGTGGTCCGGACCTCCACGCAGGTCGTCGCGCTGCTGCGAGAGGGTGACCGGGTCACCGGCGTGCAGGTGCGCGACTCGGAGGACGGGCGGGTCACCGATGTCAGGGGTCACGTCGTCGTCAACGCCACCGGGGTGTGGACCGACGAGATCCAGGCACTGTCCAAGCAGCGCGGGCGTTTTCGCGTGCGCGCCTCCAAGGGCGTGCACATCGTGGTGCCCCGTGACCGCATCGTCAGCGAGGTCGCGATCATCCTGCGCACCGAGAAGTCGGTGCTGTTCGTCATTCCCTGGGGCACGCACTGGATCATCGGAACCACCGACACCGACTGGAATCTCGACCTCGCCCACCCCGCGGCCACCAAGGCCGACATCGACTACATCCTCGGCCACGTCAACAAGGTGCTCGCCACGCCGTTGACCCATGACGACATCGACGGCGTCTACGCGGGGTTGCGTCCGCTGCTGGCCGGGGAGAGCGAGGAGACCTCCAAGCTCTCGCGCGAGCATGCGGTGGCGGTGCCGTCCCCGGGTCTGGTCGCCATTGCGGGCGGTAAGTACACGACCTACCGGGTGATGGCCGAAGACGCGATCGACGCGGCCGCGGAGTTCATCCCGACCCGCGTCGCGCCGTCGATCACCGAGAAGGTGCCGCTGATGGGCGCCGACGGGTACTTCGCACTGATCAATCAAACCCAAAGTGTCGGTACATATTACGACCTCCACCCGTACCGCGTTCGGCATCTGCTGGACCGCTACGGGTCGCTGATCGGCGAGGTCCTCAAGCTCGCCGAGGACGACCCGGATCTGTTGAACCCGATCACCGAAGCGCCGGTGTACCTGAAGGTGGAAGCGGCCTACGCCGCGGCAGCCGAAGGCGCGCTGCACCTCGAGGACATCCTCGCGCGACGCATGCGGATCTCGATCGAATACCCGCACCGCGGCGTCGACTGTGCCCGCGAGGTCGCCGAAGTCGTTGCGCCCATTCTCGGTTGGTCTCCCGAGGACGTCGATCGGGAGGTGTCGACGTATCTGGCTCGCGTGGAAGCCGAAGTGCAGTCGCAGACCCAGCCCGACGACGCGTCGGCCGATGCGCTGCGCGCGGCCGCCCCCGAGGCGCGCGCCGAGATCCTTGAGCCGGTGCCGCTGAATTGAGACGTCCACCGCCGCTGCCTGTGCGTGACGGTCTCGGCCCCGCGCGGGTGCGGGTGCAGGGCGGTCTGCTGGTCGAGGAGTTCCAGCGCCGGTGGGGGACGGGCGCGAAAGTCGTTGACGGCGAGGTGTTCTGCGCGGACGGGACAGTGGCTGATGACAGCACGGTGTTGCCGCCCGGTGCGCACGTGTACCTGTACCGCGACCTGCCCGACGAGGTGCCGGTCCCGTTCGACATCCCGGTCCTGCATCGCGACGACGACATCGTCGTCGTGGACAAGCCGCACTTCCTGGCCACGATGCCCCGCGGCAGCCATGTGGCCCAGACAGCGTTGGTGCGGCTGCGTCGCGAACTGGACCTGCCGGAGCTGAGCCCCGCACATCGTCTCGACCGGCTGACGGCGGGGGTGCTGCTGTTCACCGTGCGCCGCGAGGTACGCGGGGCCTACCAGACGTTGTTCGTGCGCGGCGAGGCGGCCAAGACCTACGTCGCGCACTCGTCGCACGCGACCGATCGCGAGTTCCCCATGACGATCCGCAACCGGCTCGTCAAGCACCGGGGAAGTCTGCAGGCCGTGGAAGAGCCCGGCGAACCCAACGCGGAGACCGTCGTCGAGTACCTCGGCGAGGGGATGTACCGTCTGACGCCCCGCACCGGTCGCACGCATCAACTCAGGGTGCACATGGCGGGGCTGGGCATTCCGATCACGGGGGATCCGCTCTACCCCGACGTGGTCGACGTCCCGCCCGGCGACTTCGGCGCGCCGCTGCGGCTGCTCGCTCAGGCGTTGGAGTTCACGGATCCGATCTCAGGGGAGCTGCGCCGGTTCACCAGTGGCCGGACGTTGGCCGGAGAATAGTGTGCGCTCAGATCGCGACTCCCCTCGGCGATCACTCATCGCGATCTGGGCGCACACCGGAATCGCGTTTCGCGCGGCATTCCGTCTCCATGCAAACACGGCCCCGACACCGTGTACAGGCAGGGTATAGCATCGGCGAACTGTTCGCTGCGCGATTCGCCGTTGACGTCAATACGCCCTCTGACTAGCGCGTGTATCGACCAGTCGTTTGTATGGGGTCTTTGCGTGCGATGGCTACGGATATTGCCTGCGAAAGCGCACTGCCTTCTGCGCCCAGATGCTGTACAGATGTCGCGCGGGCCGGCGTCGCGGGCGCTTTACAGCAAATCCGAATGCCGGTGCGCGGGCACATATTGGGCCGTTGGACCCCGGGCCGTCCGGGTGGGCTGCCACAATCACCACAGTTGCTTACGAATCTCAGGAGTGGCCTTGCGTGGAAGTGTGATCGTCGCGTCGGCGGCGATGTTCGTGGCCGGCGCGCTGGGTGCGGCCCCGGCAGGGCATGCCGCCGTGTGCGGCTCGGTCGGCGGTGTGCACGTCGACGTCAGCGGCTGTGCCGACCCGCTGTACGAGCTCAATGACGCGCTGGCGCCGCCGCCCCCACCGCCGCCTCCGCCGCCTCCGCCGGGGGCTCCGCCGCCGCCGCCCCCGCCGCCTCCGCCGCCACCCCCGCCGGTCTACATTCCGCCGCCGTTGCCGAACGTCAACGTGTGCGCCGACGTCGGTCGCCGGATCAACGTGAGTGGGTGTATCTGATGGATCGGGCGTCCTTTGACCGGTTGTTCGACATGACGGACCGGACGGTCGTCGTCACCGGCGGAACCCGGGGTATCGGCCTGGCGCTGGCCGAGGGCTACGCGTTGGCCGGCGCGCGGGTGGTCGTCGCGAGCCGCAAGGCCGACGCCTGTGAGCAGGCGGCGCACCATCTGCGGGAACTCGGTGCGCAGGCCATCGGGGTACCCACCCACCTGGGGCAGGTCGACGATCTCGGCGCGCTCGTGGAACGCACCGTCGCCGAGTTCGGAGGCCTCGACGTCCTGGTCAACAATGCGGCCAACCCGCTCGCGCAACCGTTCGGGCACATGACCGTCGACGCGTTGTCGAAGTCCTTCGAGGTCAACCTGCAGGGACCGGTCATGCTGACCCAGGAGGCCCTGCCGCATCTGAAGGCCAGCGATCACGCCGCGGTGCTGAACATGGTTTCGGTGGGCGCGTTCATCTTTGCGCCGATGCTGTCGATCTACGCCTCGATGAAGGCCGCGATGATGTCGTTCACCCGGTCGATGGCCGCCGAGTTCGTGCACGACGGCATCCGCGTCAACGCGCTCGCTCCGGGACCCGTGGACACCGACATGATGCGGAAGAACCCGCAGGAGGCCATCGACGGCATGGTGGGCGGAACTCTGGTGGGCCGCTTGGCATCTGCCGACGAGATGGTCGGCGCCGCGCTGCTGTTGACCTCCGATGCCGGCAGCTATATCACCGGCCAGGTCATCATCGCCGACGGTGGCGGCACGCCCCGCTAGCGCCCCCACTTCCGCCGAAATTGCATTCCAGCAGGCCTCTTCTCGCGCAAAGTCAAGCGGCTAGCGCCACGGCTATGCGGCTTGGCTAAGTAGGGCGGCCATGCGCTGTGCGGGTGTGTCGAGGTCGAGGGTGGGTCGCGGTCGGTTGTTGAGTTTCGCCGCGACGATGTTGAGGTCGTCTCGTGTGTGCACGCTGAGGTCGCTGCCCTTCTCGAACCAGAACCGCAGGAGCCGGTTGGTGTTCTCGTTGGTGCCGCGCTGCCACGGCGAATGAGGATCGCAGAAGAACACTGGCGAGTTCAGTTGCATCTGAATGTGTTTCCAGCTGGCCATCTCGCTACCCCGGTCCCAGGTGATCGAGCGCCGTAGATGGGCGGGCAGTTCGCCCATAGCCTCGATCATCGCTGCCGCCACCGATTGGGCGGTGTGATCGACCGGCAGATGCAGCAAGATCACAAACCGGGTGGAACGCTCGACCAGGGTGCCGATGGCGCTGCCATGACGAGCGCCCAGGATCAGATCACCTTCCCAATGGCCAGGCACGGCCCGGTCATTGGCCTCGGCCGGGCGGTCGCTAATGGTGAAGATCGTGTCCGGGTCATAAACCCCGGTGCGGCCACGATGCCCTCGCGGGCTACGGGCCTGACGTTTCGTTGAGAGACATTTATGCAGGTCAGCGCGCAACTGGCCGCGCGTCTGCACGTACAAGCATTGGTAGATGGTCTCGTGACTCACCTGCATCAGCTTGTCACCGGCGTAGACCTCGGCCAACACCTGCGAGATCAGTTTGGGGCTCCACCCCTCATCCATCCACCCCGCGATCAGCGCACACAACACGGGGTTGTCGAGCTTGAACGTCTTGGGCCGGCGGGCTTTCTGGCTGGCAGCCGCATGGGCCATCAGTGCGTGGTAACGACCGTCGGGCAGACAGTTCCGCTTGACTTCCCGGGCGATGACCGAGCGGTCGCGGCCCAGCTCACGGCCGATCTCGGCATAACTGCGTCCTGCCTGCAAGCCGCGATCGATCTCAAAGCGTTCCGCGAAGCTGAGTCTGCGCCCGCGCCCACCCGGACGTTCCAAATCGCCGGCATCGGCCAAACCGCCGAGCCCATCACCACCTTTGCGTAATTTCATCCCGCCAGCCTGGCGCCACCAGAACCATCCAGTCCGTCGCGACACACCCACCGCCAGCGATGCCTCGGTCGTAGGCATCCCGTCACAGACCAGATCAAAGAACTCCCGCTTCACCGGCCACCCAACAGCCACTCCCGACGGCATAGCAACTCCTCCATTCAACGGATGTTGCACTGACCGTATGAATCCGCCTCGCACTTTGTCTGCTGGAATGCAAGTTCGGCGAAGCGGGCCAGGGGGTCAGCCCTTGCGCAGGATCTTCGCCGCCAACTCGCGCATCTCGCCACTGGTGGACGCCAGGATCTGGCTGCGGTTCTCCAGGTGCAGCGCGGCCTCGAGGCTCGACGCCTCGATGTTCGCCCACAGCACCTGCTTGGTCGACTCCACACCGAATTTCCCGTAATTGCACAGGGTTTCGGCGATCGCCAACGCCTCGTCGACAGGAGTGTCGCTCACCCGGGACACCAGCCCGAGTCGCAGTGCCTCGTCGGCGGCCACCGTGCGCGCCGTCAGGATCATGTCGAACGCCACTCCCGCGCCGACGATGCGCGGCAACGTGTAGCTCACCCCGATGTCGCATCCGCCGAGACCGAGCTTGATGAACTGCGTGCAGAACCGCGCCGTCGGCGCCGCTACCCGAATGTCGCATGCTGCCGCGATGCCGAGCCCGCCGCCGTAGGCCACACCCTGGACCGCCGCGATCACGGGCTGGCGCAGTCGGTGGATCTTCGCGGTGAGGTCGGCGATGCGCTCCTGCCACCGCATCCCGGACCGCGGGAACTCGGTGCCGCCGCCGGTCTCTTCCGGATTCGGGGCGCTCAGATCCAGCCCGGAGCAGAACCCGCGGCCCGCACCCGTGAGGACCACGGCGCGGCAGGCGTTGTCCCGGGCGAGTGCGTCGAGTTCGGCATGCAGTGCCTCGACCAGCTCATAGGACAGCGCGTTGAGCTTGTCGGGCCTGTTCAGGGTCAGGACGGCGATTTCAGGCGTGGGCCGGGCGACTTCCAGTACCGAGGACATGCCGCCACGTTAACCGCTGCGCCACCCGGCCACGCCGACAGTGATCATTCGCAGTTGTTTGACCGCGGTGCGGCGGATTTCGTCGACGCTGGCGGTGTCGGTGACGTCCTCCAGCTGCTCGGCGATCGCGATCATCGAGTTGACGAACACGCTGGCGAGGATGTTGAGGTCTTCGCTGCTCCACGTGTTCAGGGCGGGGAAGCGGGCCAGGTCGATCGCCAATTCTGAAGTGATCAGCCGGATTTCGGTGCGAATCGCGTACCGCAGGACGGTGACACCGGTGGAGCGTTCCCGTCCGATGAAGCGCCAGTGCTCACGGCGCTGTTGAACACCGTCGATGAGGATGTCGACGGACGATTCGATGACGCGGTTCGGATCGAGCTTGCCGGCGCGCGCGCCGCGCAGCATCTCACGCAGGCTGCGGAACGATTCGTCGATCAGGACGAGGCCGAGCGCCTCCATCGAGTCGAAGTGTCGGTAGAAGGCGGCGGGGACGATGCCGGCCTCGCGCGTCACCTCGCGAAGGCTCAGAGCGCTGAAGCCACGTTCGGCCAGTAGGTGCAGGGCGGCGTCGACGATCGCGCGCCGGGTCGCTTCCTTGCGTTCCTCGCGCGACAGCGTTTCCCGCGAGTTGCCGTCTTTCGAGCGAGAACGGCTCGAATGCCCCCTTCGTGAGCTGGGCGTACGACTGTTCACTGTGTGAAACCTACCACACGCTGCGGAGATCTCTTGACGGGACCCCACCGCGGCGCGCACGGTGTACACATGTTCACTGAAGTTCTGACCAAGCGCTCGCGACGTTTCGCGCTGCTGGACCTCCTCACGGGTCCGCACGGCGTCGACCGCTACACCGAGCTGGTCGACCCCACCTGGACGCGCGGAAATGCGCGCGCCAAGGTCGTCGGGGTGCGGCGCTCGACGCCGCGAAGTGTGACGCTCACTCTTGCCCCCAACCGGGCCTTCGACGGCTTCCGCGCCGGCCAGCACATCAACGTGTCGGTCGAGATCGACGGACGTCGCCGTACCCGCCCGTATTCGCCGGCCAACGCCGAAGGTGAGGCCAACATCGAGCTCACCATCGGACGCCATGACGGCGGGCTGGTGTCGACCTACCTGTTCGACCACGCTCGGCGCGGAATGGTCGTCGGTCTGGACTCGGTCGGCGGCGATTTCGTTCTGCCCGCCCGTCCGGCGGAGAACATCCTGTTCGTCTCGGGCGGCAGCGGCATCACCCCGGTGATGTCGATGCTGCGCACCCTGCGCGCCCGGCGCCACGCCGGCCAGGTGACGTTCGTCCACTACGCACGGTCGGCGGACGAGGCCTGCTACCGCGCCGAACTGGCTGTCATCGCCCGCGAAATGCCCAATGTGACCGTGCTGCACGGCTACACCCGGGTGGCGACGGACAGTGACCTGGACGGCCGCTTCGGTGCGGGGCAGTTGCCGGCCGGCGTGACCCACGCCGACGCGGTGTACGCATGCGGGCCGCCGGCGCTGGTCGACGCGGTTCGGGAACTTCACCCGCACGCCGAGTCGGAGAGCTTCGTCCCGCCGGTGTTCACCGCGGACGAATCCGGCGGTGGCACCGTCAGTTTCACCACCGCAGGGGTTGACGTCGTCGATGACGGGCGACCTCTGCTCAACCAGGCAGAAGATGCCGGCCTGGCTCCCGAGAGCGGATGCCGTATGGGGATCTGCTTCTCGTGCACCCGGCGCAAGACCAGTGGCGTCGTACGCAACGTCGTCACCGGTGCCGTGTCGTCGACGGAAGAGGAGGACGTGCAGATCTGCGTGTCCGCCGCCGTCGGTGATGTCGACATCGACCTGTAACCCCAACCCCCGCCGAAATTGCATTCCAGCCGCGGATTTACGAGAGAACCCCGTCGCACACGCAATCTCGACGACATCGAGAGGAGCAAGGCATGACCGAGTTACTCGAAACCACACCGCAGCGGACGATCTCCAAGACCGTCGCGGGCAAGACGATCACGATGACACCCGACCAGCTCGACGCGTTCGGGAAGGAACTCGACGCTCTGAAAGAGAGCGTCATCGCCGACCTCGGCGAGCGTGACGCCACCTACATCCGCCGGATGATCAAAGCCCAACGCGGACTGGAGATCGGCGGGCGGGCACTGCTGTTCGGCGGCATCTTCCCTCCGTTCTGGCTCGCCGGCACGACGATGCTGGGGTTGTCGAAGATCATCGACAACATGGAGATCGGCCACAACGTCATGCACGGCCAGTACGACTGGATGGGCGACCCGGCGATCTCCAGCAAGGGCTTCGAATGGGATACCGCGTGCCCGGCCGACCAGTGGCGGCACTCCCACAACTACATGCACCACACCTACACCAACATCGTCGGGCTGGATCGCGACATCGGCTACGGCATCCTGCGGATGAGCTCCGACCAGAAGTGGCGCCCGTACTACCTCGGTAACCCGGTGTATGCGTTCCTGCTGATGGTGCTGTTCCAGTACGGCGTCGCGCTGCACGAGATGGAGAGCGAGAAGATCGCCGCGGGCGAGATCACGCTCACCGACAAGCGGGAGATCCTGCGCGAGATCTGGGCCAAGACGAAGCGTCAGACGCTCAAGGACTACGTGGCCTTCCCGCTGCTGGCCGGTCCGTTCGCGCCGTGGGTGTTCGCCGGAAACCTGACGGCCAACCTGATGCGCAACGTGTGGTCGTACATGATCATCTTCTGCGGCCATTTCCCCGAGGATGTGCAGGAGTTCTCGATCGAGGAGACCAAGGCCGAGACCCGCGGACAGTGGTACTTCCGGCAGGTCCTCGGATCGGCCAACCTGACGGGAGGAAAGCTCTTCCACATCCTGTCCGGCAACCTGTCCTTCCAGATCGAGCACCACCTGTTCCCGGACATCCCGGCGTTCCGCCATGCGGAGATCGCGCCGAAGGTCCGCGAGATCTGCGAGAGGTACGGCGTGCCCTACAACACCGGACCGCTGCCGCGTCAGTTCGCGTCGGTGGTGCGCAAGATCGTCAAGTTCGCGCTGCCGTTCTGATCTTCCGCCGAAATTGCGTTCCAGCACGCCTCTTCTCGGGCGGATTCATACGGTCAGTGCAACATCCGTTGAATGGAGGAGTTGCTATGCCGTCGGGAGTGGCTGTTGGGTGGCCGGTGAAGCGGGAGTTCTTTGATCTGGTCTGTGACGGGATGCCTACGACCGAGGCATCGCTGGCGGTGGGTGTGTCGCGACGGACTGGATGGTTCTGGTGGCGCCAGGCTGGCGGGATGAAATTACGCAAAGGTGGTGATGGGCTCGGCGGTTTGGCCGATGCCGGCGATTTGGAACGTCCGGGTGGGCGCGGGCGCAGACTCAGCTTCGCGGAACGCTTTGAGATCGATCGCGGCTTGCAGGCAGGACGCAGTTATGCCGAGATCGGCCGTGAGCTGGGCCGCGACCGCTCGGTCATCGCCCGGGAAGTCAAGCGGAACTGTCTGCCCGACGGTCGTTACCACGCACTGATGGCCCATGCGGCTGCCAGCCAGAAAGCCCGCCGGCCCAAGACGTTCAAGCTCGACAACCCCGTGTTGTGTGCGCTGATCGCGGGGTGGATGGATGAGGGGTGGAGCCCCAAACTGATCTCGCAGGTGTTGGCCGAGGTCTACGCCGGTGACAAGCTGATGCAGGTGAGTCACGAGACCATCTACCAATGCTTGTACGTGCAGACGCGCGGCCAGTTGCGCGCTGACCTGCATAAATGTCTCTCAACGAAACGTCAGGCCCGTAGCCCGCGAGGGCATCGTGGCCGCACCGGGGTTTATGACCCGGACACGATCTTCACCATTAGCGACCGCCCGGCCGAGGCCAATGACCGGGCCGTGCCTGGCCATTGGGAAGGTGATCTGATCCTGGGCGCTCGTCATGGCAGCGCCATCGGCACCCTGGTCGAGCGTTCCACCCGGTTTGTGATCTTGCTGCATCTGCCGGTCGATCACACCGCCCAATCGGTGGCGGCAGCGATGATCGAGGCTATGGGCGAACTGCCCGCCCATCTACGGCGCTCGATCACCTGGGACCGGGGTAGCGAGATGGCCAGCTGGAAACACATTCAGATGCAACTGAACTCGCCAGTGTTCTTCTGCGATCCTCATTCGCCGTGGCAGCGCGGCACCAACGAGAACACCAACCGGCTCCTGCGGTTCTGGTTCGAGAAGGGCAGCGACCTCAGCGTGCACACACGAGACGACCTCAACATCGTCGCGGCGAAACTCAACAACCGACCGCGACCCACCCTCGACCTCGACACACCCGCACAGCGCATGGCCGCCCTACTTAGCCTCGATCCACCGGTGAGCTGTCGGTGTGAAGTCGATTTCGATTGTGTGCGTTGGGCCCGGGGTGTGCCGTGAGGTGGGTGTGTGTGATGGCCCGATCTCGGTATCGGCTTGTTCCTGTGGGTCTTTCGTCTCGTGCGGGCGGTTGGGGTTGCTCTGTTAGGCCAGCAGTGGCCGGTTTCGGCCAAACAGACTGTGGAACAGGGTGTTCCACGCGGTTTCCCAGGGCCAGTTGCGTGGCAGGTGCAGGGTCAGGCGTCGGGCCGAGGAGGCGATGCGTGCCGGCACGCTGATCAGGGTGCGGCGGATGGTGCCGGTGCGGGCTTTGGCCAGCGCTGGTCCGGTCAGGGTGGCCGCGGCGCGGGTGAGGTTGAACGCCATCGCTGCGCACACCAGCCAGGCGGCGTTGGCGCCGAATCGCCCCGAGGGCAGATGGGCCAGAGCAGAGTCTTTGAGGTCGGCGTGGACCTGCTCGATGAGCGCGTGGCCGCGGTGGGTCTTGTCGGCGGTGACGGTATCGAGGTCGGTGGTGGTGAAGAAGGCATGGAAGCGCCAGGTGTCGAACAGGGTGGTCTGCCCCTCGCCGCTGGCGGGGTTGAGGTCGGGGATGCGCCGCACCACCAGCCTGCCGGGGATCTGCTCGCTGGTTTTGCGGGAGCTGAACGCGGTGAAGTCGATCTCGGCGACCTCGGCGCGCGAGATCCAGCGCTGGGTGTTCTCGTCGTAGATCGCGTCGGTGTACTGGATCGGGATCCAGGCGTCCTCGGGTATGGCGGCGATGGCGGCTTTGACTTTTGGGTCCAGGCGCACGGTGATCGACACGTCGGCACCACCGCGCAGAGCAGCCGCCACGGTTGGGTAGCCGTAGAACGCCGAGTCGGCTCGCAGCAGCGGCCGGGTGGCTGCCGCCGAAGAGCGCAGTCGTGTCACGGTGGCCAGCGTGTCGCCGACGATGCGGGCAGCTCCACGTGCTGATCCGCAGGCGCCTTTGCGTAGGCGTTGGCCGCAGATGATCGGTGCACCATGCTCAGTGGTGAGCGTGGCGATCAGCGCATTTAACCCACGGACCCCGGAGTATCCGTAACCAGATCCCTGTTTGGTGTAGCCGTGCACTTCGATGATGGTGTCATCGAGATCAACACACACCGGACCGTCAACACCGGCCAGCACCGGAGTGCGTTCGTGCAGACCGGCCAGCAACCGCGCCGCCACGGCGTCGAGTTGGCGGACATGACCGAAGCTGAATTCGCGCAGGAACGATCCCAGCGTCGACGGGGCGTACGGGCGGTCGAACACGGTGCCCATCGCGCCGTGGCGCAGCAAGGCCATGTCATCGATGCTGTCAGCACCAGCTACCATGCCCGCGACCAGCGACAAGACTTTCGCCCCGGCGTTGGCGCCCTTGTCGGTCGGCACCGTGATGTGCTCATCAGCCAGGCTGCTCAACCCGCACTGATGAGCCAGAGCGGCCATCGGGACCAGCCCGGCACACGACACCAGATTGGGGTCATCAAAGCGGGCTGACGCCACAGGACGAGTGTGAGATAGTTGCATCTACGAGATGCCCTTCGTTCTGACCGAATGTGATCCTAGACAAATCCCATTCTTTCACCGCGACAGGGCATTTCGTTTTTACAACCCGCCCCAACTCCTATTCGATCGGTGGATCAAGGCTTAGCCAAGCCGCATAGCCGTGGCGCTAGCCGCTTGACTTTGCGTCGCACTTCGCCTGCTGGAATGCAATTTCGGCGGGTGAGGGGGCCCGGGACGTAGGCCTTGTGGCGGGGGTCGCCCCGTGGTGAGGTGTCCCGTGGGTCGGGACCTCTGTACGGAAGGAACGTTCATGCGTGCTGCGTTGGCGGCGATGTCGGTAGTGGCTGCGGGTGCTGTGGGTGGAATGGGTGTCGCGTGGGCCCAGCCGCCGGTGCCCAGCGCCGGGGAGTTGACCTCCGAGCTGCAGCAGGTACTGAACACCGGGACGCCGACGGAGGTGCGCGCGGCGAAGCTCGCCGGCGGTGACGCCGCCGTGCCCACCGCGGACAACATCGCCAACAGGCTGAACACCTACGGCGGCATGATCAACTGGCGGGTCGAGAACCCGGTGCTCAACGGCGACCAGTTGGACGCCCAGATCGCCGTCACCATCCCCATCTGGGGGACCAAGACGCACAACATCTACTGGGTCGAGCAGGACGGCGCATGGAAGCTGTCCAACCCGTCGGCGTGCGTCATCGCCCGCGACGTGGCCGGAGTCGACTGCACGGTCTAGCCCGGTTTCGCCGAACGTGCATTCCAGCAGGCCGTTACTCGCACTTTTCCTGCCTGGACGCAATCTCGGCGCGGAATCTCGTGGTGTACGCGTACCGCGGGATCTGGATGCTGCCGCGCCAGCCGCGGGCCCGCATCGCGGCGCTCAGAGTCTGGATGACCGCGACGGGATCGTCTTCCTTGACGACGGTGGTGACGTGCCAGCCCAGGCGGCGTAGCGCGGGCATCACCCGACGGTCCTTGAGGTATTGCGCGCGGTCGGACTGGTGTTGGTCACCGTCGTATTCGACCGCGACGTTCGGGCCTTCCCATCCGAAGTCGAGGGTACGGACGTGGTATCCGTTCTCGTCGACGACGGGGATCTGGGTGCGTGGTGGCGGGAATCCGGAGTCGAGAACGAGTTTGCGCCAACAGGATTCGCGGGGTGACTGCGCGCCGCCGTCGACGAAGGGCAGCAGAGCCTTGAGCCGGGCGACGCCTCGTGCGCCTTTGTAGCGTTTGGTGAGCAGCAGGACGTCCTCGACCGAATGCGGACGCACCGCCATCAGCGCATCCAGGCGGGCGAGCGCATCGTGCTCGGGTCGATAACGTCCGAGATCGAACGCCGTCCGCGCCGCAGTCGCGACGGGAAGGCCGTCGATCGACTGCCACTCGTCCGGATCGATGCGGTCGTTGCGGGCAACAATGCCGCTGGGGGGTCGCGGGCATTTGTAGATCAGCTCGATGTCGACATCGGCGTCGATCCAGCGTGATCCGTGCAGCGCCGCGGCGGCCAGTCCGGTGACGATGCCGTGGCGCTTGGAGTACAGCCAGGCGCCGACGGCGCGGTCGCCCAGCGTGGGGGCAGGGCCCCGCGGAGCGTGGATGTTGGTGAAGATCGGTCGGTACCAGCGTTGCAGTTGGTGTCGGGTGACGGTGCCGTTCGCGACGGCTTCCGTGCCGATGATGATGTCTCCCATGGCCGAATGATCGTCGGGGGCTCTGACGAAACCTGGACTTCGTCGGCACGTTATCCACAACCCCGGCCGAGGTTGCGTCTGTGCAGCCGTCTACTCGCACTTTGTCTGCTGGAATGACATTTCGGCGGGAGGGGGCGCGCGGCGAGATGAGGCTCAGCGCTGGCAGGTGGGGCACCAGTAGGTGACCCGCTCGGTGTTCTTGTCGGTCTCGATCGGGGTGCCGCAGCGACGGCAGGGCAGTCCAGCACGGCCGTACACCCAGACGTCTTGGCCGGGCCGGGTGTTGCCGGTGGTGGTCCGGTTCACTCGTAATCTGTTGAGCCACAGCATCTGCTGGGCCCGGTTGGCCACGCGCAGCGGATCGGTCAGCTCGCCGACCGGGGTTCCCGGCCGTAGCCCGAACACGAAGCTCAGCTCGTTGGCGAACACATTGCCCACCCCGGCCATCACCCGCTGATCGAGAAGCGTTTCGGCCAGCGGGCGTTCCGGATCGGCCACGAGGTTCGCGGCGGCGACCTCGGCTGACCAGTCCTCGCCGAGAAGATCCGGCCCGAGGTGTTCCACCGCCTCCATGTCGGTGGCCCGGTCCAGGACCTCGAGCACGCCCAGGTCGACCCCGGAGGCGCGAGAGTTCGCCGTCTCCAGCACGATTCGGATCTTGTAGGTCGGCACCCGGACCCGTCCGATGACCCATGCCCCGTCCATCTTCAGGTGCGAGTGGATGCTGGCCTGACCGACCCGGATGAACAGGTGCTTACCGCGGCTGAGGACCTCGTCGACCACCTGACCGGACAGATCCACCGCCGCATAGCGCGGAACGCGGATGTCGCACCGGATCAGTTCCCGGCCTTCCAGGGCATCCCGCAGTTTGGCGGCGGTGCGGTAGACGGTGTCGCCTTCGGGCATCAGCGCAGCCGCAGCCCACGGGGAGTGCGGGAGAACCCCGCGAGGATCAGAGCCTCGACCATCACCGACTCCCGCGACTCCAGCACCGGGACACCGTCGATCCGTTCCACCAGCAGTGCCGGAACCCGGTGCCGCGTCACCAGTTCCGCCAGTGCCGCGGCCGCCGCGTTCGCGGTCTCGGCGTCGTCGGTGAAGCTCAGCAGCGACCGTCCGCCCCGCTCGACGAACCATGTCAGCTCACCGTCGATGAGCACGACGAGTGCCCCCGCTTTGCGGCCGGGACGGTGCGCGGTGTCACCGTCGGCGCCGCGCGACGGCCACGGCAGCGCGGCGCCGTACGGATTGGCGGGATCGGTCGCCGCCAGTGCGACCGCGCGGAGCTTCTGCTGTTGGTCGTCGATGCTGTCGGCGTGGCTGCGTAGCCGGTCGACCGTGCTCGCCGTCGCGAACTGGGCGCCGCCGAGGGATTCGACGAAGTAGCCGCGCTGACACCGCCCGGCGTCCTCCATGGTGGTGAGCACCTTGTACATCGCCGCGAATCCGCCGGGGATGTTCCCGCGGAAATTCTCACTGGCCACGGCGCCCTTGGTCAGCACACCGTGCCGGGCCAGCAGTTGGTCGGCCTGGTAGTGCGCCCGCACCGTGGTGTCGACCTCGGCGGTGGGCAGCGCCGACCAGCGCCCCGCCACCGTGGGGTCGGAATCGCGATGTGCGCTCAGGCTGGACGTACTCAGGCTGTAGCGGCTCAACCGTGGGGCACGGCGATGCCGGTGTGACGGCGCGGCAGCCCGTCTGCTGCCGGGGCCTTTGGTCCCGGCGAGCAGCGCGCGCACCGGCGCGAAGGTGTCGCCGCCGACATAACCGGCCCAGATCAACTGCCACAGCGCCTCTTTCAGTGACTCCGACGAGACTCCGTCGAGTGTCAGCTGGCGGAAGAAGTAGGCGCCACCACCGGCGAGCGCCGCGAGGATCTGATGGTGGACGTCGGTGAGGTCGAGGTCGCCGGGCGGCGCCAACGACAAGGGCGCGGTGTCGGCGGGGTGAAACGACACCCAACCGTCGGCGGCCGACAGGGATCCGGCGCCCGACCACAGCACTTCGCCGGAGGCGAGCAGCTCGTCGAGCATGCCCGGCTGATAGTCGCGGACCCGCTGCCCGAGGATCAGCGGCTCGACGGCCGACGCGGGAATGGGGACACCGGCCAGTTGGTCGATCACCGACGCGAGGCCGTCGACACCGGACGCCGAGTCCGCGCCGACCATCTGCCACGCCGGAAGGAAACGTCCGAAGGCGCCGGTGCTGACCGGTTCGATCTGCGCGCGCAGGGCAGCCAACGACCGTCGACGCAGAATCCGCAGCACCTCGGCGTCGCACCACTGCTCGGCTCCACCGGAATCTGCGGGCAAATCGGTGAACTCACCGCGAACCAATTTGCCATCGGCGGTCAGCCGGCCCAGCACGTCGGCGGCGACCCGCACACCGAGGCCGAACCGGGTCGCAGCCTCCATCGTGTTGAAGGGTCCGCGGGTGCGCGCGTAGCGGGACAGCAGTTCGCCGAGCGGGTCGACGATCGGCTCGAGGAAGGCGATCGGAACTCCGACCGGCACGGCGACACCGACGCCGTCGCGCAGCCTTCCGATGTCCTCGATGGCCGCCCACCACGTCTGGCCCGCGAACGACAGCGTGACCACCCGTTTGGAGGTGAGCAATCCTTCGAGCCACCCGCCGATGTCGGGCTGCACGCACCGTTCGGCGATCTCGTCGACGGTCAGCGGCCCGAGCAGCCGCAGCAGGTCCGCCACCCCTTCGGCGTCGCGCGCGGCGCGTTCGGGCGTCAGGTGCTGCAGCTGGCGGGTGGTGTTGGCGATGACGTCCGGATCGAGCAGCTCGCGCAGCTCGACACGCCCGAGAAGCTCGGCCAGCAGCGTGGGATCCAGCGCCAGCGCGGCGGCGCGCCGCTCGGCGAGCGGACTGTCGCCCTCGTACATGAACGCACCGACGTACCCGAAGAGCAGGGATGCCGCGAACGGCGACGGGGTGGGGGTCTCGACTTCCAGGATGCGCACCCGGCGCTGGGCGATACGGTCCATCAGCGCGGTGAGGGCGGGCACGTCGTACACGTCCTGCAGGCATTCCCGGACGGCCTCGAGCACGATGGGGAAGTCGGGATAGTTGCGGGCGACGTCGAGCAGCTGCGCGGCGCGCTGACGTTGATGCCACAGGGGCGAACGCTTCCCCGGGTGGCGGCGCGGCAGCAGCAACGCGCGTGCTGCGCATTCGCGGAACCGCGAGGCGAACAGTGCCGAGCCGCTGACCTCAGTGGTCACCAGGGGCTCGATCTCGTCGGCGTCGAACACGAAGATGTCGGCGCCGGGCGCGGTGTCGTCGGTGTCGGGCAGCCGGACGATGATGCCGTCGTCGGACGCGGTCGGTTTCTCGTCGATGCCGAAGCGTTCGTAGAGCCGCTTGCCGACCGCGAGCGCCAGCGGGCCGTGCACCCGCAAGCCGTACGGGGAGTGCAGGATCACCCGCCAGTCGCCGAGCTCGTCGCGGAACCGCTCCACCACCAGTGTGGTGTCCGACGGCACCGACGAGGTCGCCTCGCGTTGCTCGGAGATCAGCTGCCACAGATTGTCGGTCGCGAAGTCGTCGAATCCGACGTCGCGGCAGCGGGATTCGAACGCCGGCCGGTCCAGCCGGGCCAACTCGCCGTTGAACGCGCCGATCGCCGCACCGAGCTCGACCGGGCGGCCGACGCCGTCGCCGCGCCAGAACGGAAGGCGCGCGGGTTCGCCCGGGGCCGGGATCACCAGTACGCGGTCGTGGGTGATCTCGGTGATGCGCCAGCTCGTCGCGCCGAGGGAGATCACGTCGCCCGGCCGGGACTCGTAGACCATCTCCTCGTCGAGTTCGCCGACCCGGGAAGGCTTTTCGGACTCGGCGCTCGACGCCAGGAACACGGTGAACATGCCCCGGTCGGGGATCGCGCCGCCCGAGGTGACCGCGAGGCGCTGCGCTCCGGGGCGCGAGGTCAACATGCCGTTGTCGCGGTCGTAGACGATGCGGGGGCGCAGTTCTGCGAACTCGGTCGACGGATACTTCCCCGACAACAGGTCCAGCGTCGCCTCGAAGGCGCTGCGCGGCAGCGTCGCGAACGGCGCGCTGCGACGCACCGTGTCGAACCACGCGTCGGCGTTGATCGGCTCCAAAGCCGAGGCGGCCACCGTGTGCTGGGCCAGCACGTCGAGCGGGTTGGCCGGCACCCGCATGGTCTCGATCTGACCGGCCAGCATGCGCTGCACGCTGACGGCACAGCCGATCAGGTCGGTGCGGTGCTTCGGGAACAACACCCCCTGGCTGATCTCGCCGACCTGGTGTCCGGCGCGGCCGACCCGTTGCAGCCCGCTGGCCACCGAGGGCGGCGTCTCGACCTGGATCACCAGATCGACTGCGCCCATGTCGATGCCGAGCTCGAGGCTCGACGTCGCGACAACCGCCTTGAGCCGCCCGCTCTTCAGCGCGTCCTCGACGTCGGCGCGGGCCTCCTTGCTGACCGAGCCGTGGTGTGCCCGGGCGAGCACCGGCTCCGCGCCGTAGGTCTGGCCGCTGCCCATCAGGTGCGCGGGTGCGCCGCCGGCGACGCCCGGGTTGTGCGCGCCCAGCTCGATACCGGTGCGCTCGGCGTGGATCTCGTTGATGCGGGCGGTCAACCGCTCGGCGAGACGTCGCGAGTTGGTGAACACGATCGACGAGTTGTGCGCCTCGATCAGGTCGACGATGCGCTCCTCGACATCGGGCCAAATAGAGCCAGTGTTCGGCGCCGCCATATCGGGCACCGGGACCTGGACCGTCAGGTCGAAGGTCTTGGCCGCCGGCGGCGCGACGATGGTCGTCGGCGATGCCCCGGACAGGAACCGCGCCACCTCCTCGGGCGGGCGCACCGTGGCCGACAACCCGATGCGCTGCGCCGGCTTGGGCAGCATCGCGTCGAGGCGCTCCAGCGACACCGCGAGGTGTGCGCCGCGCTTCGTCGCGGCGACGGCGTGCACCTCGTCGACGATCACCGTCTCGATGTCGGACAGACTCTCGCGGGCGGCGGAGGTGAGCATCAGGAACAGCGACTCGGGAGTGGTGATGAGGATGTCGGGAGGCTTGGTGATGAGTTCGCGGCGCTTACTCGGCGTGGTGTCACCGGAACGCACGCCGACGCTGATGGCCGGTGGCTCCTCGCCGTTGCGTTCGGCGATGCGGGAGATGCCGGTCAACGGGGTGCGCAGGTTGCGCTCGACATCGACGGCCAGCGCCTTGAGCGGGGAGACGTAGAGCACCCGGGTGCCGCGTTCGGCCCTCGGTTCGCGGGCCAGGCCGTCGATCGCCCACAGGAATGCCGCCAGGGTCTTGCCCGAGCCGGTCGGCGCGATGACCAGCGTGTTCTCTCCTGCGGAGATCGCGTTCCAGGCCTGTGCCTGTGCCGGGGTCGGCTCGACGAACGTGCCCCCGAACCATTCACGCGTCAGCGTGCTGAACCGTGACAGCGGATCGGTCTTCGCGGGCATGTGTCCATGGTGCCCGCAGGCACCGACAAGCCCTTCGGTCCTTGCATCAGGTATTTCGCATTTTGGACTGGCCGATCGGCGCGAAGCCTACGATCCGTATGTGGTGGCAGGGGACTGGCGGCCTCAAGTTCCGGCCGTCACGATGGGACGGCCGAGAATCGCCGACCGTGTCGTCCCTCGTCCTGACCTGCTCAAACGGCTGGAATCGTCGGCCGGTGGCGACCTGGTCGTCCTCACCGCACCCGCCGGGTACGGCAAGACCACCGTCACGGCGATGTGGGACGCCGAGGACCGCCGGCAGTTCGCCTGGGCGCGCATCGATCATCTCGACGACGATCCGGGACATCTGCTCCTGCACATCGCCACAGCCGTCGTCCGTCTCGGTGCGGGCGACGACCACCTGCTGAACTATCTGCGTGGTCCCGGTCGTGAGCCCGAGCACCTGCTGCCCGCAGTGGTCCGGCTCCTCGAAGAATTCGGGCCGATCGTCGTCATCCTCGACGACGTGCACAAGCTCTCGACGCCGCAGTCCATCAGCGCGCTGCACGCTCTCGTCGATGCCGCTCCGTTGACGACCACCGTGGCGTTGCTCGGACGCTTCCTGCTGCCGCTCGACATCGCGCGGCGCAGGCTGGCGGGAAATCTCGTCGCGGTCGACCAGGACGCTCTGCGCCTGTCCGCGGAGGAGACCGTCGCAGCCGTGGAATCCGTGCGCGGTCCCAGCGACGACGCGACGGTGGCCACGGTCATCGACCTGTGTGAGGGGTGGGCGGCCGGGGTGATCCTGACCGCGATGGCGTTGCGTGACGGGACGGCCCCGGAGGCACTCGCCGGACGTAACAACCTCGTCGTCGAGTACGTCGTGGAAGAGGTCATCGATCGCGTCGACGACGACACCAGATCCTTTCTGCTGGAGTCGGCGATGCTGGATCGCTTCACCGCCGAACACCTCGATGCCGTCCTGGGGCGCGTCGACGCGGCGCGGATGCTCGAGCAGCTCGCGACATCGGGCAATCCGTTCCTGATTTCCCTGGACAGTTTAGGGGATTCATTTCGCTATCACCATCTCTTCGGTGACGTTCTGCGTGCGCGGCTGCGCGCGTCGGAGCCCGCGCGATTCCGCGAATTGGCCTCGCGCGCAGCCGATCTGCTGGAGCGCGAAGGGGACATCGACGGTGCGTTGGTGCATGCGCTGGAGGCCGGGGACAGGGCCCGCGCCGCGGCGCTGGTGGGTCGCGAAGCGGTGCGGTTGGGCTTCGACGGCCGGGCCGGCGTGCTCGCCCGCAGGCTGGGCATGCTCGACGCCCGCACCTTCGCCGAACAGTGTGACGCTGCGGTGGCACGAGCATGGCTGGGGGTCACGACGGCCGATGCCGAGTTGATCCAGCGCTCACTGATGTTGGCGCTGCACAGCGACCACGGAGGGCCGCTCGCCGACGGCACACCGTCGGTGAGTGTGGCTGTGGCGCTGATCAGTTCACTCGTCGGCGTCGGGGGAGTGGCCGAGGTGATCCGGCACGCCGACGCCGTGCGAGCAGCCGGGGACAACCTGGTCAATCCCTGGTGGGGTGCGGCCACCGTGATGAAGGGTGCCGCGGAGGCGATGCGGGGCCAGGGCGGCAGGGCGCGGCTTCTGCTGGAATCGGCGCTGCCGGTGATCGAAGACCTGCCCGGGTTCCATGCCGCGGCCCTGGCGCATCTGGCGCTGCTCGACCTCGCCGCGGGGGACGACGAAGCAGCCGTCGAGCGATGCGACGCGGCCCGCACGCTCGCCGACAAGTACGACCTGTGCGACGTCGTCCCGATGATCGTGGTGTATTCCACGAGCGCGGTCATGTCGGCGCGCGTCGGTGATGTCCCAGCCGCGCTGCACGCCGTGCAGATCACGCAGACGCTGTTGGAGCGGTTGGGAAACCTGTCAGCACGCACGGCGCTGCTCGGGCACGGTCTGCTCGCATGGACCGCTGCGGCGCTGCAGGATCGGGCGCTGCTCAGCCGTCACCTCACCGCCGCAGAGCGCGTCCGCCATCGTGAACCTGACGCCGTGGCACTGGTGCAGCGCGTCGAGCGCGTCAAAGCCATGGCCGTCGGCGGGACGCGTCCACTTACCGCCGCCGAGCTCCGGCTGCTGCCGCACCTGGCCACGCATCTCTCGCTCCAGCGGATCGCCGAGGAACTGGTGATCGGCCGCGAAACCGCCAAGAGTCAAGCGACATCGATCTACCGCAAGCTCGGAGTCTCGTCGCGCGGCCAGGCGGTGTCCGAAGCCATCAGGATCGGGCTGCTCGCGGACTGACGACCAACCGTCGCCGACGGGCTATCGGTCGCAACCCATCCGAGTAAGGTTCCGCCACAGATTCTGCAGGCTTTCGGTGCCGCCGAACAACGTCGTGAAGTGCGTGGAATCGATCAGGAGGATGTCACCCGCACGGTCGCCGTCGGGCGGCATCCAGATCACCGCGGTGAACTCGCTGTCACCTGCTGCGGTGAACGGGTGGGGTCTGGTGAGATCGACGGCTTGGCGGGCCAGCACCCGTAGCGTCGCGCCCTCGGGCGCGGTGAGTTCATAGTGAGGGAGATGTTGGTGGAAGCTCAGAGTCGACACCGAGTCCAGAAGGTCTATTTCGTCGTAGTCCTGGAACCTGTTCAGCGGGAGAGGGTCTCGGGTGCCCGGTTGCAGAGCGGGGCGCAGCCCCCAGATGTTGTGCACCGGCACGCCCAGTGCGCGCATCAGCGAGCGGGTATATCGGCTGAACCGCTGTTGTCGGGGCACCAGTCGATCGCCGTGATGCTCGAATTCGACCTGTCGCTGGGCGAGGTCATCGGTGAACCCGACATCGTGGTGAGGTGCCAGCAGCAGGCACGTATCCTCGCGGCGCAGCCACTCGCGGATCGCGTCGACCTCGTCGCGATCGGCGTCCAGCCCTGAGTCGAGGTGATCGAGGCCGAATACCATCAAAGTATCGGTGTCGGCGAGGATCCGGTCATCGATCGGCTGCCGGTAGCCCGCCTGGTCGACACGCTGGAAGACGGCGACCGGATGTCCGGTGAGTTCCCCGACCAGATCCTGGAACGTCAGCGTCGACCGGTGGAAGAGCTCGAGCGTTCCGGCAATGCCCTGCAGGAAGTTGTCGGCTTCGAACTCGGGCGTCTCATAGGTCGGGTAGACGACGTTGCGGACCTCGGTGAGAGTGGAGAACCGATTCGACATGGATGCGGTATCCCGTTGTGCTTCCCAGGGATAACTCCACATCCAGTAGATGCTGATCCGCCGCCGGCCGTTGTGTGGGCGGGCGACGTGATTCTGGTTGTACGTGCGCGCTTGTCGGCGACTCATCGGAGACCGCCGGCGAGGTAGCGCAGGGCATTGATACCCGGCAGGAAGAAGTATGCACCGCCGCGCAGCGTGGTGAATGCGGGTATGCCTTTGTGCACCGTGCGGATGGGCCGTTTCGGAACGGTGAAATCCAGTGTCCCGTCCTGTGTTCCGCAGATCGGGTCATGCTCGTTGCCCAGCTCGTGGAACGCCGTGTCGTTGATCCACACGTTCTGTGCGAATTCGAACTGCCGGACCAGGCTCGCACAGATGATGAATGCGGCGATACCCCGGTCGGTGCCGTCTTCCGGGGCCCCGTCGGGCAGCGCGGGTCCGTAGGTCGCTCCGCGGCGGATCATCCTGCGCCGGTTCATGTTGTGGGCGGTGTCCCGCGGATTCAGCCTGCGTGCGTGCGAACCGAGCGGACATGCGTATCCGAACGGGTCCATCTCCTTGTAGTTGAAGTTGTTGTTGCGCAACGGGTCAGCACCCAACTCGGGGTCGTCCACGTCGGGAGACAGCACCAGGGGCGCACCGCTGCGCCAACGCCCCATGAACTTCGCGGCCAGCAACTCTTGCTCGTCGGGAGTTCCGGCGTGGTCGGCCAGGTAGGAACGAAAAGCTCCGACGTGCTCTTGCAGGCGGCGGTAGGCCATGTAGCTTCCGTTGCGCGCCAACTCATCCGGCTGGGGGATCTCCGGCGTCGCGGTGAATTCGTCCGGATAACCCAGAATGAACTCTCCCGGTTTCAGCGGTGCGCCGGACCCCGGCGTCGGCTTCTCGCCCGAGCCTTTGATCACCGGTTGGGACAGCCGGTCCCGGAAGCCGAAATGGTCATGGGCGTAGTTGAACGGCGGGCTCGCGTTGAGGTCGAGATACGAAACCGTGCGCACCCCGTCGCAGCGCGCCACCAGCTTGTCGTGCTCTCCCACACATCGCCGGTGTTCGTCGTCGTCTCTGGCGAACAGGATGGCGATGGCATGGACGTCGTCGCCGGCGAGTCCGTCTACCCAGTTCTGCGGGGCATTGGGGCCGGTGTCGCCGAGGATGTCAGCGCGCGCCGCCATGCCCTCGCGAAACTCGTCCGGGAACGTCGCCAGCGCATCGTCGGGGACACCGAGCGCGCGTAGCCCGGTCCACGTGAACGCCAACGTGATCCAGCGTTGGGACGCATCCATCGTCGCGACGGCGTCGGATGCCGACTGCACCCGGTCGAGCAGCTCTGTCAGCCACGCCCGGCCACCGTCGGCCCTGTCGAACGTCAGGAACTCGTACCGGCCGGTGATGGCCGGTGTGCGGGTCAGCAGGATGTGCTGGATGTCGTCGAGGTCGAGCGTCATCTACTGGATCACTGCATCTGGTCCAGCATTTCGGAGAACGCCGCCTTCAACCTCAGCGCCTTCTTGATCTCGAGCGCCGTCACGTAGGGATACTCGCCGTATTCGAGAAAGCTCGGCACCTGGTGCTCGCGGACGAATGTGATGAACGCGTCCGGATTGGTCTGCCAATCCTCCGGGAAACCTTCGAGATTGGTGAAGACGGTGGTGATCCCGGTGGTGCTGAAGAGCCGCACCGCGTCCTCGGTGTATTTGTCGAAGTCGGTGTCGAAGATGCCCTGATACTGGAAATGCAGTCCGGACCCGACGTCGAACAGTATCCAGCGCAGGTAGTGCAAACGTAACGGCTCCAGGACGTCGGGGCTGGCCGCCACGGCCTCCTCGATCTGCTTGCCGTAGGCGCGGACCGCCTCCTCGCGGCCCTCCTTCACTTTCGCGATGATGGAGAACCCGTGGCAGGCAGGCGTGCGCGGAAACAGCGGACCGTAGCGACCGCGCTCCAATTCGAAGTACCCCTCGCGGGGAATGGCCACTGCAGCCGGTGTGGTCCAGGTGTGGTCCGCCATCGCAGCCTCCAACTCGCGTCGCTTGGGATGCTACGACCGCACAGGAAAGGGTGTCCTCCCCCTAAACGGGTGAACGAAGCGAACCCGAGGCTTAAGGCACTGCGACGGGCCCGTTGCTACGGCTGCGTCGCGTGGGACTGAGGAGACTGTTGAGGCCTGGGGTCACGCCGGCGGCGTGGCTGCTAGGGACAGCCGAAGAGGCCTGACCCCAGGCGAATTCGACGATACCCGCCGCCTCGCGCCGCATCGGTGTTTCCGCAAACTTCCCCCTGAGTGGGGGATGTGGCGACGGCAGGCGCTGCTTAGTGTGCTGTCAAGCAGAGGAGCCGGCGATGCACACGATTGCGGTGGTGATGACGCCCGTCGTCTCGCTGGCGACGGCGGTGGCAGTCGCAGCACCGGCAGCGGCCGACTGCACCACGGCCGGTGCCACCACGATCTGTTCTCAGGGCGACGTGCGCGGTACGAACTCGGGCACGGGGCCCGTCGGATCGTCGGGCCCGTACGTTCCGTACCCCTGCGACGTGAACTACTACAACTGCGACGAATGGTGGGGTGTCGACTTCGACGTCGACCTCGATCCCGGCCGTCCCGGCATCGGTGGACCCGGCGGTCCCGGTGGGCCCGGCATCGGCGGTCCCGGTGGCCCCGGCCGGCCTGGGGGCGGGGGCGGCGGTCGTGGTGGTGGCGGTCGACGATGACACGTGCAACGAAGGAGAACCGCATGTCGCTTCGTAGGTTGGCCCGCGCGGGGGCGGTCCTCGGATGTATCGGCGTCCTCGCCGCGGCACCCGCCGCGGCGCAGCCGCCGCCGAACTGCACATCAGCCGATCTCACCGGCACGATGACCGGCGTGATGGCGGCGACCACGGCGTACCTCTACACCCATCCACAGGTCAACGAGTTCTTCTCAAGCCTGCAAGGGCGTTCGCCGGAGGAGCGCAGGGCGGCGCTCGAAGAGTTCCTGACCGCCAACCCGCAGGTGCAGGCCGAACTTCAGGGCATCCGCCAACCGATGAAGGATTTCCGGAACCGCTGCGGCTGACTCAGCCTACGATCGCCGTGTGCTCTCACTCTCCATGCGGCGCATGCTCGCCGCGGCTCTCGGTACCGGTGCCGCCCTGATCGCGGTCGCCGTCCCCGCCCAGGCTCAGCCCGCACCGCCGAACTGCACCGCAGCCGACCTCGCGGGCGTGGCCACGGGCGTCAGCGCGGCGACGTCGGCGTATCTGTTCACCCGGCCCGCGGTCAACGAGTTCTTCACGTCGCTGTTCGCGATGGACGCCGAGCAGCGCAAGGCCGCGGTCACCACGTACATGGACGCGAACCCGCAGGTCGCCTCTGAGCTGCGGGGTATCCGCCAGCCGCTGGCTGATCTGCGGCACCGCTGCGGCTTTCGGCACCACCCACACCACGAGTAGGTCAGCGCCGGTCCGGCGCGACGGCCTCGGCGAGGTCCGCCGGGATCCCGGGGACCCGTGCGAGCGCATCCATCAGGGCATGCGCGCACAGGTCGCCGATGTAGTCGGCGTCGAGTGACGCGTCCATCAGGCGCTGGCGGCACATCTCGAAGGTGAAGGCCAGCCAGCCGTACACCGCGGCGCGCAGGTCGCGTTCGACCTTGGCATCGAGGGGCTCGACGCCGGCGGTCACCCGGTCGATGATGCGATTGGCCTGACGATCGTTGTCGTGATCGTCGATGCCCCGAAGCACGGGGTCGGAGCGGCTCATTCCCATATAGGCGGCCCAGGCGCCGTGCGGATGGAGTTCGTCGTAGTGCAGGTAGGCGAGCACGCCGGCGCGCACCTGGGTGAACAACGTCTGTCCGGGCTGGGCCGGGGTATTGGTGGCGTCGAAGAGCCGCTCGCTCTCGGCGCGCACGACGGCGGCGAAGAACGCCCGCTTGTCGGGGAAGTAGTGGTACATCAGGGCGCGGGAGACGCCGGCCCGTTCGGCGATCTCGTCGATGCGGACCTCGTCGTAGGGTCGTTGCCCGAAGACCTCGGCGCCGAGGGCCAGCAGTTCGTTGCGGCGGTCGTCAGGGGAGAGCCGGCGGCGTGCTTCAGCCATGAGCACATACTACTTGACACATGTATAACAGCGGCGCACGCTGAACACATGGCCATGGTCGACCACCGACAGCCGTTTCCGCCGCTGCCACACCCGCCGCGTCGGGTGCCCGTCGTCGGTGATGTGTTCGGTTTCAGCGCCGACATCCTCACCCGGCCGCCGTCGGACCCCGGACTCGGCCCGGTCTTCGAATTCCGTTTCCTGGGAGCGCGATACGTGGTCGCCGCGAGTGCGGCCGCCGTCGCCGAGGTCAACGACGAGCGCCGTTTCTGCAAACACGTCGGCCCCGACATCGACGCACTCCGGATCATGGGTGGCGACGGGCTGTTCACCGCGTACAACGACGAACCGAATTGGCAACGGGCCCATGACCTTCTGATGCCCGCGTTCAGTCAACAGGCGATGCGGGGCTATCACTCGGCGATGCTGGACGCGGCCGACGGACTGGTCGCCCGCTGGGATGGCAAAGCGCGCACCGGCACATCGGTCGACGTCCCGGCCGACGCGACCCGGGTGACGCTGGAGACCATCGGACAGTGCGCGGCGGGTCATTCCTTCGGATGCTTCGACACCGAGGATCCCCACCCGTTCGTCGAGCACATGGTCGCCGGGCTCAAGGGCTCCGACTGGGTGGGAGTGCTCCGGGAGACGTTCCTGCCGAACTTGTTTGCGCGCCGTGCCGAACGTCGGGTGCGACGCCACGCGGTGCAGATGCACCGCATCGCCGACGAGATCGTCTCCGAACGCCTTCGCGACGGACTCGGGCACCACGATGATCTTCTCGAGCTGATGCTGACCTCTGACCTGGATCCGGCCAACATCCGCTACCAGCTGATCAACTTTCTGGTCGCGGGGCACGAAACAACTTCGGGTGCAATGTCTTTCGCACTGTACTTCCTGTCCCGGCATCCCGAGGTGGCGGACAGGGCGCGTGCGGAGGTCGCCGAGGTATGGGGTGACGACGAGCGTCCCGGGTTCGAGTTGATCGCCAAACTGCGCTATGTGCGAAGGGTGCTGGACGAGGCGCTGCGGCTGCAGCCGACCGTGCCGGGGTACTACCGCGAGGCGCGTGAGGACACGGTGCTGGCCGGCGTGCATCCGATGCGCCAGGGCGACTGGGTGCTGGCGATGACGATGGCGCTGCACCGGGATCCGCAGTGGGGCGGCGATCCGGATGCGTTCGATCCCGACCGGTTCGCACCCGACCGGGTCCGCGCACGTCCGGCGGGTCTGTACAAACCGTTCGGTACGGGGCCGCGATCGTGCATCGGCCGGCAGTTCGCGCTCCACGAAGCGGTGCTGCTGCTGGCGGTGCTGCTGCGCAGGTACGACCTCGTCCCCGAGCCGGGCTATCAGCTCCAGGTCGCGCAGCGGCTGACGTTGATGCCCAAGGACTTTCGCCTCACACTGCGCCGGCGACGGTCAGAGTGAGCGCAGAGTCCGCTGATAGCGGCGCATCCCGCTGATCCAGCGGTCGTAGTCGCCGCCCTTGCGCCGGTACATCTCGAGCAACTCCGCGTGCGGCAACACCAGGAACCGCTCTTCCCGGATCGCCTCGACGGTCACCGTGGCGACGTCGGCCGCGCTGATCACCCCCGCCGACTGCTCGATGGACGACGCCCCGAGCTTGGCATCCGGATCGTCGATGCCCCGGATGCCTTGCAGCAGCGGTGTTTCCACACCGAGCGGGCAGACACAGCTGACGCCGATGCCGTCGTCGCCGTAGGTGACGGCCAGCCACTCGGCGAACCCGACGGCGGCGTGCTTGCTCACGGCGTAGCCGGCGGCGCCGAGCTGGGTCAGCAGCCCGGCCGCCGACGCGACCGACACGAAGTATCCCGAGCCCACGGACTGCCAGTGGGGGACGAGCAACCGTGCGGCCCGGACGTGCGCGCGCAGGTTGACGTCGAGGATGACGTCCCAGTCGGACTCCGTTCCCAGACCGGGCTTTCCAATCACTCCGGCATTGGCGACGTAGATGTCCACCGGTGCGAACTCCCGACTCGCGAGGGTGATCAGCGCCTCGATGTCGGCGACCGACGATGCGTCGGCACGTAAGGCGGCGGCTGCCCCGCCATCTGCCCGGATCGCCGAGGCCGTGGCGTGCGCGCCGTCGTCGTCGAGGTCACCGATGACGACGCTGACACCGCGGCGCGCAAGCTCGGTGGCCAGTGCCGCGCCTATGCCCGATGCCGCGCCGGTGACGATCGCTGTCCTGCCCGCAAGTTCCATGGGTCGAGTGTGCCGCGAACGCGCGCGAATGTACGCCCGGCGCGGCGTGTCGGCGGGCAGACCCGCGCGCTCGCCGAGAAAGGAGACCCTCAGCCGAACTCGACGCCCTGGGCCAGCGGCAGGTCCGAGGAGTAGTTCACCGTGTTCGTCGCGCGCCGCATGTAGGCCTTCCAGGAGTCCGACCCGGACTCCCGCCCGCCGCCGGTCTCCTTCTCGCCGCCGAACGCGCCACCGATCTCCGCGCCGGAGGTGCCGATGTTGACGTTCGCGATACCGCAGTCCGACCCGTCCGCGGCGAGGAACCGCTCCGCCTCGCGCATGTCGAGGGTGAAGATCGACGACGAAAGACCCTGCGGTACGGCGTTGTTCAACGCGATGGCCTCATCGAGCGTGTCGTAGGTCAGCACGTAGAGTATCGGGGCGAACGTCTCCTGATGCACCACCGCGCTCTGCTCGGGCATGCGCACCACGGCGGGCGTCACGTAGAACGCGCCCTCGTCCCCGACGTCGACACGTTCCCCGCCGATCACCTCGCCGCCCTCGGCCTGCGCCTGCTGCAGCGCACCGACCATGTCCCGGTAGGCCCTGGTGTGGATCAGCGGCCCGACCAGCGTGCCGCCGCGGAACGGATCGCCCACCGGCAGCTGCTCATAGGCCTTGACGATCCGCGACACCAGCTCGTCGACGATCGACGAGTGGACGATCAGGCGCCGCAGCGTCGTGCACCGCTGACCGGCCGTGCCCGCCGCGGAGAACACGATGCCGCGTACCGCGAGATCGAGATCGGCCGCCGGCGTCACCACCGCGGCGTTGTTGCCGCCGAGTTCCAGCAGCACGCGACCGAACCGCGCCGCGACCCGCGGGCCGACCTCGCGGCCCATCCGCACCGACCCGGTCGCCGACACCAACGACACCCGTGGATCGTCGACCAGCTTCTCGCCGACCTCCCGCTCGCCCAGCACCAACCGGCCCACGGCGGGGGGCGCGCCGACGTCGGCGCAGGCGCGCTCCAGCAACGCCTGGCACGCGACCGCGGTGAGCGGCGTCAACTCCGACGGCTTCCACACCACGGTGTTGCCGCAGACCAGCGCGACCGCGGTGTTCCACGCCCACACCGCGACCGGGAAGTTGAACGCGGTGATGACGCCGACGACGCCGAGCGGATGCCAGTTCTCCATCAACCGGTGCCCGGGGCGTTCGGACGCAATCGTGCGCCCGTACAGCTGGCGTGACAATCCGACCGCGAACTCGCAGATGTCGATCATCTCCTGCACCTCGCCCAGCGCCTCGGAGGTGATCTTCCCGGCCTCGATGGTCACCAGCGACGCCAGCGCCGACTTGTGCTCGACGAGCAACTGGCCCAACCGTGCGACCAGCGCGCCCCGTACCGGCGCGGGCGTGGTCCGCCACGTCGAGAACGCGTCGGCCGCCTCACCGACGGCGGCGTCGACGTCCGCGGCGGACGACGCGGGCACGGTGAACAGCACGTCGCCGGTGATCGGGGTGCTGGCGGGCAGTCCGTGCGCGGTCGGCTCACCGAGGGCGATCCGGGCCCCGACGGCGGCCAGCGCGTCGCGCACGCGGGTACGTAGTTTCTCGGCGGTGGGCAGGGCGGTGACGGCGGTGCTCATGAGTGGGCGACTTTCTCGTAGAGGTCATACGGGTCGTGGATGTGGTGACCGATGCGGCCGGCCATCCAGTCCTGGCAGTACTCGGTGGTGTCTCCACCTTGGACCGCGGCGGACGCGGTGTCGAGATTGGAGCGGAAGATCCCCGCCGCGGAGGCGGGCAGGAAATCCTCGTAGACAACAGGTCTGGACGGGTCACCGTCGACGTAGTACGCAAGACCGGACGCGGCCATCTCCGCGTCGGTGGCCGGGAAGTGCCGGTGCCACACCGCGGCCGGGTCCGGCGCGGACATCGCGGCGTCGTAGCGTTCGCGTCCCGCCCGCGTCAACGCGACACCGCGCTGCTCGACCTCGCCGAAGCGCACCCGCAAGGTGCCGTCCGTCACCTCACCAGACGGTGAGCGGAACCGTCGCGGTTCGGCCAGCGCGCGAAAAGACGTCTGCCGCAACAACACCTGCGGGCCGTCCACTCGCGGCGGGCCCTGGATGCGGTCGATCATCGTGATGCCGCGCTCGGTCATGGCCTGCTGGAGTGCGTCGATGTCGAGGACGCGCGGTGTCAGGTGGTTGATGTGTGTGGAGGTGACGCCGGCGATGTCGGCGGCGACGGCCGAGACGGCGGAAAGCTCGTCATACCAGGCCCGGTCGATCGGTTCGCGCGACAGGGCGAACGCGGACACCGCTGCGGTGACGAACCCGGGCGCGTCGCCCGCCGGGCAGCCGCCGGCCGCTGCGATCCGTTGTGCGGACGCGATCAGCGCGGGGTCGAAAAGCTGCCGGCTGTCGAGGAAGCGTTGCACCCGCGTGCGCAGGTCCGCGCTGAAGAATCGGCCGTCGGCCACGGTCAGCATCGAGGTGAAGACGCGGAACGGGTTGCGTGCCAACTCGTCCTGACCGATCGGCCGGAATGCGGTGGACACGACGGGGATCGGGGAAGCGGCCTCCCGTAGGTCGTAGTAGCCCACGGGATACATGCCGAACGCCGAGAACAGGTCGGCCACCTGCGCGAGCTCGGCGGCGCTGCCCACCCGGATCGCGCCGTGCCGCTCTGCGGTGACACGCTCCAGCGAACCGAGCCGCAACGCCCCCGGGAACGCGGTGTTGACCAGCGAGCTGACCTCGACCAGCGTGTGATAGGCGGGCACCTCGGCGCCGTACATCCGGGACAGCCCGGCGGCGAATTGCGCGCGTAGCTCGCAGCTTTCGACGAACTCAGCCATGAGCCCTCCGATACAGTGCGCGCATGACGGTTCCCGACGACCCCCAGCCCCCGGCGCCGCTCGACGAGATCGACCGCGTGCTGGCGCGTGAACTGGTCGCCGACGGCCGGGCGACGTTGGCGCATCTGGCGGCCACCGCCGGGCTGTCGGTGTCGGCCGTGCAGTCGAGGGTGCGCAGGCTGGAGTCGCGGGGGATCGTGACCGGGTACACGGCGCGCATCGACCCGGAAGCGCTGGGCAGCAAGCTGTCGGCGTTCGTCGCGATCACCCCTCTCGATCCCTCTCAACCCGATGATGCACCCGCCCGGCTGGAGCACATCCCGGAAATCGAGGCGTGCTACTCGGTGGCCGGCGAGGACAACTACATGCTGATCGTCCACGTGGAGTCGGCCCGTGCCCTGGAGGGCCTGCTGCAGAAGATCCGGACCGCCGCCGACGTGAAGACGCGAAGCACGATCATCTTACATAAGTTTTACAGCGACAGGCGCTATGTACCGGAGTAATCAGGCCTAGAAGCGGTCCAAGTAGTAAATATTCCGTTATGATGGCGGAATGACCGCAGTACTTTCGCGAGCTGACCGCACCGCCGTGATCGTCCCGGCCGACGTCCGCACGGTGCTGTCGCGCAGCATCCTCGCCGACGGCCTGGACCTGGTTCTCGACCTCGAGCGATCGCACGGCTCGTACCTGGTCGACGCCCGCACCGGGCGCGGCTACCTCGACATGTTCACGTTCTTCGCGTCGTCCGCGCTGGGGATGAACCATCCCGCGCTCGCCGACGACCCTGACTTCCGCGCGGAGCTCGCGGCCGCCGCGGTGAACAAGCCGAGCAACTCCGATGTGTACAGCGTCCCGATGGCGCGTTTCGTCGACACGTTCTCCCGCGTCCTCGGCGATCCCGCGCTGCCGCACCTGTTCTTCGTCGACGGGGGAGCGCTGGCGGTCGAGAACGCCCTCAAGGTCGCCTTCGATTGGAAGAGCCGCCTCAACGAGGCGCAGGGCCGCAGCCCCGACCTCGGCACGAAGGTGCTGCATCTGCGCGGTGCGTTCCATGGCCGCAGCGGCTACACGATGTCGCTGACCAACACCGATCCCAACAAGGTCGCGCGCTTCCCGAAATTCGACTGGCCGCGCATCGACGCGCCCTCGGTGCGGTCCGGCGCGAATATCGAAGCGCTGGAAGCGGAGTCGCTGCGGCAGGCCCGCGCGGCGTTCGAGGCGCACCCGCACGACATCGCCTGCTTCATCGCCGAACCCATCCAGGGTGAGGGCGGCGACCGACATCTCCGTCCGGAGTTCTTCGCCGCGATGCGTGAGCTGTGCGACGAATTCGATGCGTTGCTGATCTTCGACGAGGTGCAGACCGGTTGCGGCATCACCGGAACCGCGTGGGCCTACCAGCAATTGGGTGTACTGCCCGATGTGGTCGCGTTCGGCAAGAAGACCCAGGTGTGCGGCGTCATGGCCGGAACCCGCGTCGACGAGGTTCCCGACAACGTGTTCCGTACCAGTTCGCGGATCAACTCCACGTGGGGCGGCAACCTCGTCGACATGGTCCGCGCGCGCCGCATCCTGGAGGTCATCGAGCGCGACGGGCTGTTCGACAACGCCGCGCAGCGCGGACGGCATCTGCGCGACGGTCTCGCCGGATTGGCCGTCGAATTCCCGGGCTTGGTGCGCGACGTCCGCGGCCGCGGCCTGATGTGCGCGTTCAGCATGCCGTCGGCGCGTCAGCGCGACGAGTTGCTCGCGCGGCTGTGGGAGTGCGGCGTCATCATGCTCGGTTGCGGCACCGACAGCGTCAGATTCCGCCCGGCGCTGACGGTCAACGACGACGAGATCGACGCGGCGCTCACGGCGGTGGCCGCGGTGCTGAGGACGATGGCGGTTCCGCAGGCCGGGTAAGCCGGCGGATCGTCGACCGCAGCCGCGGGAGATCGGCTCCGCCGACCAGCGTGCACCCGTGCAACTCGGCGAGTTTGCGTGCCGCGGGCGTGAACTCGTGGTTGGTGACGACCATCGTCTGGGTGCAGTCCTGCATCGGCGCGCCCGCGACCACCTCCTGGACGGCGCCGGCCCCGACGGGACGCGACAGGCGTTTGCACTGCACGGCGAGCCGATGCGGGCGGTGGCCGACGATCAGGTCCACGCCCCAGTCGCCGGTCATCGACGTCATGATCACCGGCACCCCGCACGTGCGGGCGATCCTGGCGACGTAGTCCTCGAACTCGGTGCCCGACATGTCGGCGTCGACGGGATTCTCGCGCGGGCCCGGGGTGGCCGCCCCCGCGACGACCGACCGCACGAAGGACGGGGCCGCGACCACGAGCACGGGGGCCAGCAACCCCGCGAGGACGGTCCACAGCCATCCGGCGCCGGAGAGGTGGGCGGTGGCGCCGGCTGCGATCGCGAGCGCCGCGTAGAGCCGCCACCTGAGCGTTGTCACCGCCGCATCGTAGAGCGCGCCACCGACATCACGGGTTTATCACGATCGGGTCGCGGGAACCCACCGCAAACCACATACCGGCTCTGGATCGTGAAAACGGAGACCCCGCGATGGCCGATCTGTCCCGCAACACCGAGCTACGCCGCAGCACCGGCGTCGGCGATCCTGGTGTGCGTGACGCGATCCGCACAGGCGTCGGGATCTCGGTGGCGGCTCTGGTGTTCCTGTTCGTCGCGGACATGTGGAACGGGACGTGCACCGGATCGCTTGCTCAGGCGATCGGCTGCGCGCCGTCCCAGCAGGCGGCCCTGACGTTGGGGGCACCGGCGATACTGTTGGCCGGCGGAATCTGGTCGATGGCGCGGGGCTTCCGGGTGCGCGCCGGCCATTCGGCGATGGCCTGGCAGGTCGCGGGCTGGACGTTGTTCACGCTCGCGGTGGCGTGCGCGGTTTTGAGTCTTCCGTCGCTGCCCGGGCGGTAGCACACTGGAGGGGTAGTTCTAAGGAGTTACCCATGAGGGGTCCATCAGATCCTGTCGACCACGTGCGCACCACACGACCGCATGCCGGAGAGTCGATGAAGGACAACAAGATCATGCCCGGGCTCGTGGTGATCGGGCTGTCACTGGTCAGTTTCGTGGCGATGCTCTCGGCGTTCGCCACCTCCCATCACGATGTCGGCGTGATGCTCGGCGCGATCGCGGCCGCCGGCTTCGTGCTGGGTGGCGGTTGGCTGTTCATCGAGCATCAGCGGGTCCGGCGGCTCGAGGAACGCTGGTACGCCGAACACCCCGGCGCGTGGCGTCAGCGCCCGAACAGCTGAGCTGTGCGCCGAGATTGTGCTCAGGGTCGTGATCGCGAGTTATCCACAGCCCTGAGCGCAATGTCGATGCTCCGCGGGCCGATGTGTCGGCGCCCGGGTCGAGCATCGCGGTATGCGGAGACCGTTCGTGGGCAGCGAGGCGCTGGCGTCAGGCGCCCTGACCCGGTCGGCACTGCGGTGGAACTACAGAAGAATCTTCCCCGACGTCTACCTCCCCGTCGACGTCCGGCCGACGCTGTACGACCTCACCGTCGCGGCGTGGCTCTGGTCCGGACGCCGGGGTGTCATCGCCGGAGCAGCCGCGTCAGCACTGCATGGTTCGCGATGGGTCGTGCCGACGGTACCGATCGAAATGATCTGGCAGAACGGTCGCCCACCGCCGGGCATTGTCGTGCGCAACGAGCGGATCGACGGTGACGAAACCTGCGTGAGGGGCGGGACGCTGGTGACGACGCCGGAGCGGACGGCGTTCGACCTGGCCCGGCACCTGCGACGCGACCAGGCAGTGGCGCGGCTGGATGCACTCGCCAACGCGACCGAGGTCAAGGCGGTCGACGTCCTGGCCCTCGCGGAGCGTCATCCCGCGGCCCGCGGGATCCGTCGGGCGGTCGCGGCACTGAGCCTGATGGACGGCGGCGCGCAATCGCCGCGGGAGACGTGGCTGCGTCTGCTGTTGGTCGACGAATGGCTTGATCCGCTGAGGACTCAGGTGGAGGTCGGCGATGGCCGGACGACGGTGCATCTCGACCTTGGGTATGACGAGCCGAGGATCGGTCTGGAGTACGAGGGATCGCATCACAGCGAGGACCGCCGAACCTATGTCCACGACATCGGACGGACGGAGTTCATCGAGCGGCATGGATGGCTTGCCATCAAGGTCGTCAAAGAGCATTCGCCGGAGTTCATCAGATTCCGGGTGAGAGAGGCCTTTGCGCGCCGCGGTGTGACGCCGAGATTGCGCTCAGGGTCGCGGAACAGGCGACGGCCACGGCCGTGAGCGCAATTTCGGCGCCATCCACACAAACGTCGAGCCCGACCGGAGAACCGGTCGGGCTCGATCGCGGAAAGCGAATTACTGGTTGGCTTCCTGGCGCTTCTCGGCAGCCTTGGCACCGGCGCGGGCCGACTCGGCCTCGGCTTCCTTCTCGGCGACCTCACGCTGTGCGTCGGCCTTGTCCTGCTGGGCCTTGCCCTCCTGGACCATGTCGTCGCGGCCGGCGACGGTGCCGATGGTCTCCTTGGCCTTGCCCTTGACGTCCTCGACGACGCCCTTGATGCCCTCTTGGGGACCGCTGTTCTTCTCAGTCATGGTGTACCTCTCGCTCTGGGGTGTTCGGGTCGTAGGGGCCCGCCTTGTTGAGCCATCCCAAGGCTTCCCGGGCCCTCCGACTGCTAAACGGGTGACCCGTGTCTCATCGAACGTCATTCAGCGCCAACGATTTTGCCGGGTTAGGCGCATTTGCCTGGGGGTACGGGACTCTCATGCATTTGCTGACGACAGGGTTTGGCGGTCACCGGCCCGGGGGTATGGGAGCGCCACCATGAACTCACCCGCATCACTGCATCATCGGCGCCAGCAGCAGGAACGCTCCGGCATAGATCGCGACTCCGATGAGGATCATGATCGCCAGTACGGTCGCGGCGATCACCAGTATGCGGCGCAGGGGCTTGGCGTTCTGGTCCATTCTCGTCGGTTACCCGGCGCGGGGTGGGCATTAACAAATGCACTCGTCAACGCCCGGAGCGCCCATGGATAGTGGGGATAAAGCCTGGGGTAATCTCGCTTCGAAGTTTCCGGGAGGTCAGATGGCCGATGTCGCGAGCCACAGCAATGGACAGCGTCTCAGCCCGCAGTCGGTAGAACTACGGGTCGCGGCGGCGCTGGAGAATTTGGCGGTGCTGCGGACGCTGGTGGCCGCAATCGGCACGTTCGAGGACCTCGATTTCGACGCGGTGGCCGATCTGCGGCTGGCCGTCGACGAGGCCTGTACGCGGCTGATCAGGTCCGCCGTGCCGGACTCGACGCTGCTGGTGGTGGTGGACCCGCAGCCGGACGCGCTGGTGGTCCACGCGTCCACAACCTGCGACAGCACGGACATCCTCGCGCCGGGCAGCTTCAGCTGGCACGTGTTGAGCTCGCTGACCGACGAGGTCACGACGTTCTCCGACGGACAGGCGGCCGACGACGGCGAGGTATTCGGTATCTCCATGACGACGAGGCGAGCGAGTTCGTTGCAGTGACCCGGTCGTCGTCGCAGGGTTCTTCGCGCTCGAACTCTGAATACTCCGACGTTGCCGACATGTTCCGCGAGTTGGCCGAACTCGAGGAGGGGTCGGCGGCGTTCCAGCGGCAGCGTGATCGCATCGTCGAGCGGTGCCTGCCCCTGGCCGATCACATCGCGCGCCGCTTCGACGGCCGGGGCGAACCCCGCGACGACCTCGTGCAGGTCGCCCGCGTCGGCCTGGTCAACGCCGTCATCCGGTTCGATGTGACGGCGGGTTCGGACTTCGTGTCGTTCGCGGTGCCGACGATCATGGGTGAGGTCCGCCGGCATTTCCGGGACAACAGCTGGTCGGTGAAGGTTCCGAGGCGCCTGAAGGAGCTGCATCTGCGGCTCGGCGCCGCGACCGCCGAACTGAGCCAGAGGCTGGGCCGCGCCCCGACGGCGACCGAGTTGGCGGCCGAGCTGGAGATGGACCGCGACGAGGTGATCGAGGGCCTGGTCGCGGGGAGCTCGTACAACACGCTGTCGATCGACAGCGGGGGCGGCAGCGGCAACGAGGACGCCCCCGCGATCGCCGACACCCTCGGCGACGTCGACCTGACGCTGGATCAGATCGAGAACCGCGAAGCGTTGCGTCCGCTGCTGGCGGCGCTGCCGGAGCGGGAGCGCACGGTGCTGGTGCTGCGGTTCTTCGAGTCGATGACGCAGACACAGATCGCCGAGCGGGTCGGCATCTCGCAGATGCACGTCTCGCGGCTGCTCGCGAAGTCGCTAACGCGTCTTCGTGATCAGCTCGAATGACCGCGGCGGGTCTTCCTGCACCGCGACGAGCGCGGCGGGCACATCGGGGCAGATCGGCAGCGCCGAGTCGGGGTCGCATATGCGCAGCACCCGGTGGACCGCCGTACCCGGGACCAGTGCCCAGCGGATGTCTTCGCCGACGCACTGCACGTTGAGGGTGTGCAGCGCGGAGAAGCCGGCGGTCGAGAAGAACGACAGCCCCGACAGGTCGATGACCAGCCACTGGGTCTGCTCGGCATGGCGGAGCGCGTAGTCCACGAAGCGGATGCCGTTGGCGGCGTCGACTTCACCTTTGCCCGCGACGATGGCGGTTGCCGGGTCGGTCCAGGTGGTGTCGAAGCGTGCGGTGTGACAGATCAGGCTGTCGGGGACGGGGGCCGTGGGAGGGCCGGGGACGTGAGGCACGGTGACTCCGTTCGAGAGTGCGGTATTCGTGCTGTGGTTCACGCCAAGGTGGCCCTAGGGTCTCAAAGCCTGCGCGGAGCCTTCTGCTCCCCGTGACGATGACGTTTCTTCGAAAGGCTGTTGAACTCAACCCTGTCTGGACCCTACCCCGCTGTTGTGATATCAGACAACGATTGTGAGAGGTTGTTAACAAATCCTCAGCTGCCGCCGACCGCGGTGGCATCGTCACGGAACAGCGGAGCGAACAGCACTGTGGGACAGCGACTTTCGACGACCGGGGTGGTTCTGGCCGCCGGCGCGGGAACCCGGTTCGGGATGCCGAAGGTGCTCGCCGACGGCGGGGAGTGGCTGCGGCGCAGCGTGGCCGCGCTGTCCGACGGCGGCTGCGACGACGTGGTGGTGGTGCTCGGGGCGGCGGTGGTCGACGTCCCGGTACCCGCCCGGGCGGTCGTCGCCGACGACTGGGGTGACGGCTTGAGCGCCTCGGTCCGGGCCGGCGTCCGGGCGGCCTCCGGTGCGGATTTCGTCGTGCTGACGACCGTCGACACCCCGGACGTCGGCGCCGCGGCGGTGCGGCGGGTGCTGACCGCTGCGCGAGAGTCGACGTCGGGACTGGCCCGCGCCCGCTACGACGGCAGACCGGGCCACCCCGTCGTGATCGCTCGCCGGCATCTGCCGCAGATGCTCGACAGCCTGTCGGGGGACGACGGCGCCGGGCCGTTCCTGAAGGCCCGCGCCGACGTCGTCGCCGTCGAGTGCGGCGACCTGAGCAGCGGCCGCGACATCGATACCCGCTGACTGTCCACCGATCGGGGGACAGCAGATTCCACCGGTCGCGGTCCGATCGCCCGACAGACGGTCCGCCGTCGGTGCGCGAGAGTTATCTCATCGCCGGGATGACCGGCGCCGGACACGATCGAGAGGCTCCGAGATGACCCGCTTCAGCCGCTTCCTCGCCACACCCCTGCTGTCCGCGGCGATCTTCGGCGCGACCCTCGGCATGGCGGGCACCGCGACCGCGATGGGTGTCAACGAGAGCAACATGGCGCCCGACACGCACTCGCGCACCTACTACCAGTTGCTCACGGAATCCCGCTACGGGTTCTGATGCCGCTGCGTGGCCCGGGGGAGTCGCTGAGCACCGTCGAGAAATGTGCGGTGCACCCCGGGTCGCAGCCACGGCCCGTCCCGGTTCGAGTCCCGAATCTCGGACCGGGGCGGGCCCTCTTCGTCAGCCCAGCATGGCCGCGGCGAACCGGCCCACGGCGTCGGCACCGGTCCCGGCGGCCTGCTCGTGTCCGGGCCTGCTGCGGGTGGCGATCGCACCCGTCGCGGGATCGAGTGTCACCTCGGCCAGCAGTTCCCCGGTGGTCGGCTCACAGATCGCCCACGAATACAGCGTCCCCGAATCCCAGTGCGCGGCACGCCGATTGACGAAACCGGCGTCGTGTTCACCGAGATCGGCCAGCGCCGGTCGGTCATCGACCCGGTCGTCGGCGCGCAGCGCCCGCAGATACCAGGCGCCCGCGTTGATCTCGACGGGTTCCACGCGAGGGCTACTCGGCGTCTTTGAGCTCCGCGATCACGGTGCCCTGGGTGATGGCAGCGCCGGGCTCGACCGACAGGCCGGTGACGACACCGTCCTTGTGGGCGGTGACCGGGTTCTCCATCTTCATGGCTTCGAGCACCACGACGAGGTCGCCGGCGGCGACGGTCTGGCCCTCTTCGACCGCGACCTTGACCACGGTGCCCTGCATCGGCGCCGTCACCGCATCACCGGACGCGGCGGCACCGCCGCCCCCGCCACGCTTGCGCGGCTTCGGCTTCTTGCGGATCGCGCCGTGCGCGGGGGCTCCGCCGCCGACCGCGAGGTCACCCGGCAGGGACACCTCGAGGCGACGGCCGCCGACCTCGACGACGACGGTCTGACGCGGGATGGTGTCTTCCTCGTCGATCGGGTCACCACCGGTGAACGGCTCGACGGTGTTGTTCCACTCGGTCTCGATCCACCGGGTGTGCACGGTGAACGTCTCGCCGTCGCCGATGAAGGCGGGGTCGGCGGTCACGGCGCGGTGGAACGGGATGACGGTGGCGAGGCCCTCGACATTGAATTCGGCCAGCGCGCGGCGCGAGCGGGCCAAGGCCTCTTCGCGGGTGGCGCCGACGACGATCAGCTTGGCGAGCATGGAGTCGAACTGTCCGCCGATGACCGAGCCGGATTCGACGCCGGAGTCCATCCGGACGCCGGGGCCCGTCGGCGGCTCGAACTTGGTGACCGGGCCGGGCGCGGGCAGGAAGCCACGGCCGGCGTCCTCGCCGTTGATGCGGAACTCGAAGGCGTGTCCGCGCGGCGTCGGGTCCTCGGTGATGTCGAGGGCTTCGCCGTTGGCGATCTTGAACTGCTGCAGCACCAGGTCGATGCCGGAGGTTTCCTCGGTGACGGGGTGTTCCACCTGCAGGCGGGTGTTGACCTCGAGGAAGCTGATCAGGCCGTCCTGACCGACCAGGTACTCGACGGTGCCCGCGCCGTAGTAGCCGGCTTCCTTGCAGATGCGCTTGGCGGACTCGTGGATCTCTTTGCGCTGCGCGTCGGTCAGGAACGGCGCGGGCGCCTCCTCGACGAGCTTCTGGAAGCGGCGCTGCAGCGAGCAGTCGCGGGTGCCGGCGACGACGACGTTGCCGTGGGTGTCGGCGATGACCTGGGCCTCGACGTGGCGCGGCTTGTCGAGGTAGCGCTCGACGAAGCACTCACCGCGGCCGAATGCGGCGACGGCCTCGCGGGTGGCCGAGTCGAACAGCTCGGGGATCTCTTCGATGGTGCGGGCGACCTTCATGCCGCGCCCGCCACCGCCGAAGGCGGCCTTGATCGCGACGGGGACGCCGTACTCCTTGGCGAACGCGACGACCTCGTCGGCGTCCTTGACCGGATCCGGGGTGCCGGGAACCAGCGGCGCGTTGGCGCGCGCGGCGATGTGGCGGGCGGTCACCTTGTCGCCGAGGTCGCGGATCGACTGCGGGCTGGGCCCGATCCAGATCAGCCCGGCGTCGAGGACGGCCTGGGCGAAGTCGGCGTTCTCGGAGAGGAAGCCGTAGCCGGGGTGGATCGCGTTGGCGCCGGACTTGGCGGCGGCGTCGAGCAGCTTCTCGAACACCAGATAGGACTCGGCCGAGGTCTGGCCGCCGAGGGCGAACGCCTCGTCGGCGAGCCGCACGTGCGGTGCGTCGGCGTCGGGCTCGGCATAGACCGCCACACTCTGAAGTCCGGCGTCCTTGGCTGCGCGGATCACCCGGACGGCGATCTCTCCACGGTTGGCGACGAGCACCTTGGAGATCTTCGAGCTGGCGTGACTGGCCACTGCGCCTCCTGATGGCATGTTCTTTAAGAGATTCGTAAAAGAAGATATCTCGGGCAGTTTAAGGGGCTCAATCCGAGGTGCGGCGAGCCGGTCGGTTACCCGTCGGTAAGTTGTCGGACCCGGTCACCGGGATCGCTGGTAGATCGATCACGGTGTGCCGGATCTGGTTGCCGCCGGCGCGCTTGGCCTCGTACATGGCGCGGTCGGAGCGTCGGAACAGCGTGACGACGAGGTCCTGGAAATCGTCGGTGGGCACATCGTTGATCGACGCGACCGCGGTGCCGACGCTGCCGGTGATGTGTTGCGGCAGTGCGGCGATGGCGGCGCGGAGGCGTTCGGACAGGCCGGTGTCGTGGGCGGTCTCGCAGAGTTCGGCGACCATGAACTCCTCGCCGCCGACCCTGCCGACGAGCGCTCGGCCGTTGGCGGCGGTCAGGAGTGCCTGCCCGACGCCAACCAGCGCGTCGTCGCCGGCGCTGTGGCCGTAGGTGTCGTTGAGCACCTTGAACTTGTCGAGGTCGATCATCGTCACGGCGAGGAAGTCGGCGTGTTCACGGTGCGACAGCAGCAGGGCGTTGATCTGACGGAACAGTGCGCGCCGGTGCAGCAGCCCGGTCAGGGGGTCGCGGTCGGACTGGACCACGTCGCCGCCGAGGGCGTGGACGAGCGACTGCACGGAGAACGGGACGCTGATGTTGATGATCAGCACCAGCCCGAGGGCGGCGACGATCAGGTGGCCGTCGGTCTCGCCCATCGCGCGCACGGCCTGCAGTCCGCCGATGTAGGCGGCCACGACGACGTTGTAGAGCATGTATTTGGCGCTGTGCAGACAGGCGATGGAGATGCCCGTGGTGGCGAACGCCGTCGCTCCGACCACGCCGATGAGTTGATCGGTCTGGACCTGACAGAAGAGGGCGATGGCCAGGTTCAGCGCCAGGATCAGCACGACGGATTGGCGTTTCGACGGCCAGATCGACCACCGAACCGCCGCGCAGCCGAAGGCCAGGGCGACCGCGGCCCATCCGAGGGTCACGTCGAGGGTGCCCGTCGGTCCGCCGGGGCTCAGCATCACCGTGGCCGCGACCAGTGCCAGTCCTGCCGCGGTGACGGCCGTGATCACCCGGGCCAGACCGACCAGGCCCCGTGCGCTGAGGTAGTCGGCGAACCAGTCGTAGTGGTCGGCTTGGCGCCACCAGTGACGCAGGCCCGCGACGACCGAAAGTTGCCGTGGCACTGGATGGACCACCTGGGGATCGGGCGCAAGGGACAGCGACGCGCGGTGGCGGAACGGACCAGCGAAGTCTACGTGGCTGACATCGGCCGATGGCGATGATCGGCCAGGGCGCGCCGCGTCAGGTGGTTACCAGGTGCCCATACCGGGGCCGCCGGACCAGCTCGGCCGGAATCCGCGGGCGCGGGTGCCGTCGATGCGTCCCGGGACAGCGATCATGGAGTCGCGGACCTCGCCCTGGGCGTGCAGGTAGTCATCGGCGCCGCGGACGTCGCCGAAGGTCGCATCCTTGGACACGGTGCCCTGGCCGCTGTTCACGGTGCGGTCGGGGCTGCGATGACGGCGCTCCACGCGGCGACCTTGCGCACGCGAACCCAACCCTCGGTGGTCTTGGACATTCCCTCACCCTTTCTGGGCATCCCCTGTCGGAATGCGTTGATCACCTTGCGACGACAGTAACAGCGAGCTCCGAACGCGTCAGACGTCCGCAGTCACCCGTCTTATCGGCGTGGAGGGCCCGGTGTTACGTCAGACGCTTCTTGATGCGGGTGAGCATTGCGGACATGCCGCGCAGTCGCAGCGGGCTGATCAGCTTGGCCAGGCCCAGGTCGGTGTAGAAGTCGTCGGGCACGGCGAGGATGTCGGCGGCGGACTGGCCGTCGAGACCGGTGGCCAGGATCGCGGCGAAGCCCCGCGTGGTCGGCGCCTCGGCCGGTGCGCTGAAGAACAACCGCACATGGTCGCGGTCGTCGGCGTCGACGTGGAGGAACAACGGGGACTGGCATTCGGGCACCGGCTCCATCGCCGCCTCTTCGAGTTCGGCGGGCAACGGCGGGAGCTCGTCGGCGAACTCGAGAAGTAGCGCCAGCTTGTCTTGTCCGTCAACGTCTTTGAAGTCGGACACCACCTCGGCCAGTGCGGCCGGCATGCTCATCGTGCGGTGGCCGGCGCCTCGCCCGGCGCATCACCTGGTTCGGACCCGACGGCCACCGGGACGCGCACCGCGTTGCCCCATTCGGTCCAGGAGCCGTCGTAGTTGCGGACTCCGGGCATGCCGAGCAGGTGGGTGAGCACGAACCAGGTGTGGCTGGAGCGCTCACCGATGCGGCAGTAGACGACCGTCTCGGGGTTGTCGTGCTCGGACAGGAAGCCGTAGAGCTCGTCGAGTTCGGCGCGGCTGCGGAACTTGCCGTTGTCCAGCGCGGCCTTGGCCCACGGGATCGAGACGGCGGTCGGGATGTGGCCGCCGCGCAGGGCGCCTTCCTCGGGGTAGTCGGGCATGTGGGTGCGCTCGCCGGTGTACTCCTGCGGGGACCGCACGTCGATAAGCGGCTCGGTGCCGAGGACGGCGAGGACGTCCTCTTTGAAGGCGCGGATCGGGGCGTCGTTGCGCTCGACGACGGGATAGCCGGTGGTCTGCTTGGTCGGCACGTCGAGGGTGGTGTCGCGGCCGTCGGAGATCCACAGGCTGCGGCCGCCGTCGAGCAGTCGCACGTCGGGGTGGCCGAACAGCGTGAACACCCACAGCGCGTAGGCGGCCCACCAGTTGCTCTTGTCGCCGTAGATCACCACGGTGTCGTCGCGGGAGATGCCTTTGCGGTTCATCAGGTCGGCGAACTGCTCGCCGGTGATGTAGTCGCGCACGTTCGGGTCGTTGAGGTCGGTGTGCCAGTCGATCTTGACCGCGCCCGGGATGTGGCCGGTGTCGTAGAGCAGGACGTCCTCGTCGGACTCGACGATCGCCAGGCCCGGCCGGCCGAGGTTGCCCGACAGCCAGTCGGCGGTGACGAGCCGCTCGGGGTGAGCGTAGGACTGCAGGGCGGGGCTGGGATCGGCAGGTAGCGGCACGTCACAGAGCCTACCGGGGTCCGGTTACGGGCTCGGGGCGGTCGGAGCGATCGGTGCCGGGCTGTCGATGGCCTCGGGGCTCATCGCGTAGCTGATGACGCTGACCGTGATCAGGATCAGCGCGCCGACGCCGGCGATTTTCGTGGACAGCGCGGTGTGATGGAGGCCGTGCCTGCGGTCGTCGCGGGCCTGCCGGAGGCCTTGCAGGCTTGCGTCGCGTGCGGGGTTCTCGACGAAGTGGTGCACCGCCAGCGCTAACCCGAACGCCAGCGTCACGACGCTCGCGTAGTAGAAGACGCTGTGCTGCATGACCGCGGCCAGCAGCACGATGACGGGCCAGTGCACGAGGTACAGCGCGAACGAGATGTCACCGAGGTAGGTGCTGGCGCGGTTGCGCAGGAAGCCCTGCAGTTCGGGTTCGCGGCCGACCCCCGCGGCGATCACCAGGGCGGCACCGGAAACGGGCAGCAGCGCCCACGGCACGGGGAAGCCGGCGCTGCCGTCGATGAGGACGAATGCGGCGCCGATCAGGGTCAGCCCGGTCCAGGACAGGATCGGTCTGATCGGGTCGGGGATGCGGGACAGCGTGCCGACGGCGAGGGCCAGGAGTGCGCCGACGCCGAGTTCCCAGACGCGAGCGAACGTGTCCAAGTAGGCCCACGACGGTGACGAGGCCGTCTGGACAGCGGCCCAGGCCAGGGACGCGACCACGACGACGCCGACGGCCACCGCGAGGCGCGCGCGCCAACGCTCGTCGGTCCACGCCTTGCGGACCGCGATCGCGGTGATGCCGAGGATCAGCACGGGCCACACGATGAAGAACTGCTCCTCGACCGCGAGCGGCCAGTAGTGCAGCAGCGGTGACGCGGAATCGGCCGCGCTCGCCGCATCGGCGCCGCTCGCGGCGAAATGCCAGTTGGCGACAAAGAAGAACGCGAACAGGGCGTCCACTGCGGTGGCCGAGAGTCGTTCCGGTGTCGCGAGTGCCGCCGCGGCGAGGGTCAGGACGAGCACCACGGTCGCCGCGGGAACGATCCGGCGGAGCCGCCCGGCGTAAAAGGCGCGCAGGGACGGGGAGCCGGTGTCCGCGGCGGTTCGCAGCAAACTCTCAGTCACGAAGAAGCCGGCGATGACGAAGAAGATGTCGATGCCGACGAATCCGCCTCGCGGCCACCCGGTGAGAAAGTGGGCGAACACGCCGAGAACGGCGACCGCCCGCAGGCCCTGAACGTCGAGCCGATGATTTGCTCGTTCTGCACGTCGGCGTCGACGCGCCGATGCTTCCCGCCATTGATCTACACGTGTAACCATGAATGAGTCCCCCCGACCGTCAAATAGCATGACACGTTAGTTCTTCGCTGTTTACCCCGGTCGGCGCGGGATGGCAACACTTACGTGGTTCAGGTCACCCGTGGTCGCGGTGTTGAAGTCGGCGGACAGACGCGCGAGCGCTCCTGCCCGGGGGCTGCCGGTCTCCTGATAGTTCGCTGGGGAAGCATGTCGATCACCTGACCTGGGCTTACAGTTACCAGGACACCGACAGACTTCGAGCGACGCGGCTCGGTCCGGTACGGCCACTCTTCACAAGCCGAGCCGATCTCCGGTGGGCGGATTCTTACCTAGGCAAGGGGCTTACTGTGCAGACGAAGCTTGTTTCAGCAACGGCAGCGGCGTGCGCGCTGCTCGGCGGTGCGCTCGGAACCGCGGGACCGGCGTGGGCCCACGCCGACGACGCCCTGATCCAGTACAAGGAGCCGGACGCGATGTGGGTGATGCCGGACCTCAAAGGCAAGGTGCTGTTCGCGGCCGAGCAGGAGGTCGAGGCCGACGTCGAGAATATGCCGCTGACGTTCAACGTGGTCGCACCGAACCACGCGCCCGTCTACAACCTGGAGAACTGGGTGGTGTGCGGAGAGTCGCCCAAGGCGGGTGCCGCGCTGTCGCAGAAGACCAAGAAGATCACGCTGCTGGTGGAGCGTCCCGGCGCGGAGCACTGCGGCGCGTAACGGGCAGTCCGGGGCGCGCCCTTAGTAAATCGTGATCTTACGGCTGGCAGGAGACCCACAGCCGACGCTAGGGTACTTGCCATGGAGCGCAAGGGGTTCAAGAAGATCGCGGCCGGTACGGCATCGTTCGGCATGCTGCTGACGGGCGTCCTGGTGGCAGCGCCGGCGGCGGGGGCTCAGACGTCGACGTGGACGATGCCCGCGTTGCGCGGTGAAGTGCTGGAGAGGGCCGTCAACAGTGTCGAGGGCGCTGCCGGTTCGGCACCGATCCGCTTCAACATCTACGACATGGTGCACAACCAGGTCGTCTACAACTACACCAACTGGGTGGTGTGCGGTCAGTCGCCGCGCGCGGAGTCGACCGTCAAGGTCGGTGCCAAGCCGCAAACGGTCACTTTCGCCCTCAAGCGGCGGCAGTCGGGCTGCTAATCAGCGCGTCCAGAACTCCGAGATCGAGAGACCGGTTCGGCTGATCAGTCGCTGAACCAGCGGCAGGCTGACCCCGATGACGTTCGACGGGTCGCCGTCGATGCGGTCTATGAACCAACCGCCGAGCCCGTCCAGGGTGAACGCGCCCGCCACGTGGAGCGGCTCGCCGCTGTCGACATAGCGCGTCAGCTCGTCCTCCGAGGGCGTCCCGAAATGCACTGCGGTGCTGCCGGTGTCGCCCTCGGTATGGGTGATGACGCCGTTGCGCAGGCGTAACAGCGCATGGCCGGTGAGAAGGTGGCCGGTCGTGCCCGCCATCGACTCCCATTGCCGCCGGGCCGCTTCCGCGGAACCGGGTTTACCGCTGAGCTGACCGTCGAGATACAGCATCGAATCGCAGCCCAGCACAACGCAATCGGCCAACAGCTCCTGAGGGAGTGCAGCGGCGACGCTGAGCGCCTTCGCGTTCGCGAGCTTGGCCACCACAGCTTCGGGCGGCAGGTCCGGGTCCAGCGACGCGAGCAGCGCGTCCTCGTCGACATCGGAGACGACGACCTCCGGGTCGATACCAGCCTGCCGGAGCACTCCGAGCCGACCCTGAGAGGCAGAACCCAGCACGAAGCGCGTCATCAGCGCCGCATGTGCATGCGTTCCCACAGGGTGGTGCGTTGCCAGCTGGTGGTGTCGTAGCGCAGTTTGTCGACCGGGTGGCCCCAGAGGTTGAGTTCCTGAGGTCCGGGGTCCGCCGCGGCTCCTCCGCCGGCGCTGGCGAGCACCGCGACCAGCGCGGCGATTTCCTCGGCGGAGGGATCTCCCGTGAGCACCTGGAAGTGGGGGTCGGGGGCGGGCGGGTCGTCGATCGTCATGTCCCGCGGATCGGAGACCTCGACGATGTCGGCGTCATGGTTCATGACCGAAAGTCCTTGTCCGTAGCGGGGATCAGAGCGGAATGTTGCCGTGCTTCTTCGGCGGGGTCTGAACGACCTTGCGCTCCAACAGCTTCAGCGCGGTCGCGACGTAGCCGCGGGTGTGCGACGGCGGGATGACGGCGTCGACGTATCCGCGTTCGGCAGCGATGTAGGGGTTGACGAGGGTGTCCTCGTACTCCTGCTGCAGCTTCAGGCGCAGTGCGTCAACGTCTTCCCCGTTGGCGGCGGCTTCCTTGATCTGCTGGCGGTAGACGAACCCGACAGCGCCGGAGGCGCCCATCACGGCGATCTGGGCGGTCGGCCACGCGACGACGACGTCGGCGCCCATGTCCTTGGACCCCATCACGCAGTAGGCGCCGCCGTAGGACTTGCGGGTGATGACAGTGATTTTCGCGACGGTGGCCTCGCCGTAGGCGTAGAGCAGCTTGGCACCGCGACGGATGATGCCGTTGTACTCCTGGTCGGTGCCGGGCAGGAAGCCGGGAACGTCGACGAGCAGCACGATCGGGATGTTGTAGCAGTCGCAGGTCCGGATGAACCGGGCGGCCTTCTCGGAGGCGTTGATGTCGAGGCAGCCGGCGAACTGGGTGGGCTGATTGGCCACGATGCCGACCGGGCGGCCGTCGACGCGGCCGAAGCCGATGACGATGTTGCCGGCGTATCCGGCTTGCACTTCAAGGAATTCGTCGTCGTCGAGGATCCGGTTGATGACCTCGTGCATGTCGTAGGGCTGATTGGGGGAGTCCGGGATCAGCGTGTCGAGCTCGAGGTCTTCGTCGGTGAGGCTGTCTTCGATCGGGCCGGAGATCGGTGCGGGGTAGCGCGGCGGCTCGGCGTAATTGTTCGGCGGCAGATAGGACAGCAGGTCGCGGACGTAGTCCAGCGCGTCCTGCTCGCCGGAGGCGACGTAGTGCACTGTGCCCGACTTCGACATGTGGGTGTGGGCGCCGCCGAGTTCTTCCATCGTGACGTCTTCACCGGTGACGGTCTTGATCACGTCCGGGCCCGTAATGAACATCTGGCTGGTCTGGTCGACCATGATGACGAAGTCGGTCAGGGCGGGGGAGTAAACGTGTCCACCGGCCGCGGCGCCCATGATGAGCGAGATCTGGGGGATGACGCCGGAGGCCTTGATGTTGTTGTGGAAGATGCGGCTGTAGAGGCCGAGGGAGACGACACCTTCCTGGATGCGGGCGCCGGCGCCGTCGTTGATGCCGATCAGGGGGCGGCCGGTCTTGATGGCGAGGTCCTGGACCTTGACGATCTTCTCGCCGTAGACCTCGCCGAGGCTGCCGCCGAACACGGTGGCGTCCTGGCTGAAGACGCAGACGTCGCGGCCGTCGATGGTGCCGTAGCCGGTGACCACACCGTCGCCGGTGGGACGGTTCTTCTCCAGCCCGAAGTTCTTGGAGCGGTGCTTGGCCAGCGCGTCGAGCTCGACGAAGGAGCCCTCGTCGAGCAGCGCGAGGATGCGTTCGCGTGCGGTCAGCTTGCCTTTGGCGTGGACCTTCTCCACTGCGGCCTCGCCGACGGGGTGGAGGGCTTCTTCGGCGCGTTTGCGCAGATCGGCCAGCTTCCCGGCGGTCGTGTGGATGTCGATCTCGTGGGAGGCCTCGGGCTCAGTCACGCTCGTCATGAGACCTGATGCTAACGGCGCGGCTTTGCGGTGTCGCGGGTGGGTCTTACGACTCCCTTAGAGTTCCCGGTCCCGTCGACGACACTGCCATCACCGGATGGCGAATCTCAGAAAATTTTTCCACCTGCGTCGATGGCGGTAGGGCCGCCGACAGTGACGTTGCTCGAATTGCACGCGAAGTGGTGAGAATCGCCACGCCAACTTCGTCGAGTGACTTAGTTGAAGATGAAAGAAACGCGCGGTGCTGCGGAAAGCTGCCGCAAACCCGCCTAGCGGCCCCTCCCACCGGGCTGCGGCGGCGAGCGCGTACAGTTTGCTGGGGAAAATGACCTGCAGGTTAACGAGTTTTACAAGATTGCGACGGCAGCTCTCGGATCCTGCGTTTCGGTTGACACCCCAGGTGGCGTCTGGGATGCTTCCAGCAACAAACAAGGGCTTACGAACCTTCTGGGGGAGAAAACATGAATGCCATCGCGACCAAATTCAAGGTGACGGCCGCCGCTGCTGCCATCGCCGCCACGGCCGCCGTAGCACCGGTCGCTGCGAATGCTGCTCCGGCAGTTGAGCTTCCGGCCGCTCCGGCCATTGGCCAGCTGGCCGAGCAGCCTGCCGGCCTGTTCGGAGTCTTTGTTGTCCAGTTCACCGGTGCGGTGACCAGGACGTCCACCTACTGGACGCGCTACACCATCCTGAACTACCAGTCGCTGCTTGAGGCTCGCCCCCAGTCGATCTTCGCGCCCTTCTACCAGCGCCGCATCGACCAGCTCAATGCCCAGCTGGCTCGTTACGGTGAGGTAGAAATGTCGGCTTGCTTCGCCGGTCGTTCAACCTCGATCGTGGCCGGTGCGTATGGCGGCATCACGACAGGCACCTGCTAAGTCCGAAGCTGAACATCCCCATTCAGTTCAAGCACTGAAGCCTGCACGTCACCATTGGTGGCGTGCAGGCTTCTGCTATGTATAGGAAGCACCGATTGCGACTCTTCCCGCGACGCCGGTCCAACGACGATTCTTACGCCGATGACGGCGAGGACACCGGAGCGCAATACGACGATGAGCATGGGCGATTGCCGACGTTCATGCGTGGTCGCGGCTTCGTACTCGGAGCCGCTGTGGTGCTGTTCGCCATCCTCGGACTGGGAATCTGGATAGCGGTCGGAGCCTTTCAGGCCAAGTCCAACCTCGAGGCGGCTCGAACTCACGCTCAAGAAGCCAAAGAAGCTCTGCTGGATGGGAATACCGAGGCAGCGTCACAGTCTGCGGACGAGGCGTTGGTCAGCGCGCGCGATGCCCGGGATGCGACACACTCCATCGCGTGGAACATGGTGTCGGCGCTGCCTTGGGTAGGTAGCCCGTTCAAGACCGGTCAGCAGGTCACCGAAGTTGTGCTTGGTTTGGCGTCGGACGTTTTGCGGCCGGCGGCCGATGTCGGTCTGACCATCGCCCCTGATCGTCTCTATCGGGACGGTCGCGTGGATGTCGAGTTGCTCCGCAGCCAGGAAGCGGAACTCGGCGAACTGGCCAAGAACGCAACGCGTTTGAATGGCGAGGCCGCCGCCATCACGGATCCTCGCTATGTGTCGCTCCTGAATGACGCGCGTAGGCATTTGCAGAATCAGATATCCGACGTCACCTCGGTGATCGAGAACACTGCTTTGGCGGCGCGGCTGGCACCATCCATGATGGGTGCAGACGGACCTCGGACCTATTTCATGGCCTTTCAGACCAATGCTGAAGCCCGCGGTACCGGTGGATTGTTGGGCGGATACGGCATATTGCGTTTCGACAACGGCGTGCCGACAGTCGACTCACTCGCTTCTAACACCGATTTGAAGGGTGCAGTCGCTCCCGTTGACCTCGGCTTTGAATTTGACCAGCAGTATGGGTTTCAGCAGCCATTTTTCGATTTTCGAAATAGCAACATCAGTCCGCATTTCCCTTATGCCGCGGAGATATGGCAAGGAATGTGGCTCGAACAAACTGGTATGAAAGTCGACGGGGTCATCGCCATCGACCCCGTAGCGCTGAGTTACATTCTCGGTGCCGTAGGCCCCGTGACGATGCCCGATGGGGAGGTCATCTCCAGGGAGAACGTCGTTGAACTCACAGAATCAACTGCCTACAGTCGTTTTCCCCTTGAGACGGATCAAGCGGCACGCAAGCAATACCTGCAGGACATCGCAAATGCGGTAGTGACAAAGATGACAGGACAGGTCAAGTCTCCGCGACTGCTACTCGATGCGCTGGGAAGGGCTGTAAGCGAACGTCGCATCGCCGTTTGGAGCAGCCTCCCAGAAGATCAAGCTTTGTTGGAAGCAACACCGATTGCCCATATTATCCCTGACGACTCAGCGCCCTACGCGCAGGTGGTGATAAACAACCTTGCGGGGAACAAGTTGGACTATTACTTGGATACGCAAATCGAGTATGTCGCCGACGGTTGCAACGGCGACACACGTGCGTCGACGGTTACCGTCAAGTTGACCAACGCAGTTCCGGCGGCAGGATTGCCTGACTACGTGGTAGGCGCCGAAGGCCTCTCTCCAGATTTGGGCTTTACCGTTCCGCCAGGCACGAATGTTACGTCGGTGCGCCTTTTCGGAACCAAAGGAGCGGAGCTTTCGGGTGTGATTCTCAACGGCGAGCGTGTGCCGGCCATTCACTACACCGAACGCGGGCGCCCCGTGTTCGAGGTCCAGGTAATTATCACGGCAGGGCAAACGGCCAACATTATGTTTCAACTCTCCGAGCCAACAGTGCCGGGTGTACCGCGTGCGCCGAGTCAACCCTTGGTTGAGACAGTCGTCCCGCAGGTGATGGTGCCGGCATGCCCGGGGTAATCGGTTACTCGCTGCTCGAATTGAGATGGGCAGACCGTGATCGACACCAAGAAATGCTTTGATAGTCCGGATTGCGTGCAGTGATCGGCAGAGGCCGGGACCTTCACAAGTTAGGAAATCGCGATGAACTTGCAGGATTTCGTGAAACTGTTGCGGTCTCGGTGGTTGACCGTGGCCGTAACGACGGTAGCGGCGGTTCTTCTCGCAGTAGTCATCTCCCTGCTCACCACCCCGTTGTATCAGGCCTCGACGAGGCTGTTTGTTTCGACGACGGCTGGTTCTTCGCTGTCAGATGCCTACCAGGGCAACCGATTTTCGCAAGAGCGTGTCGTCTCGTACACGGAATTGCTCATGGGCCAAACTTTGGCTCAGCGCACGATAGACAAGCTGGGTTTGAATACGAGCGCAGAAGAGCTCAGGCAAAAAGTTGTTGCGAATGCTAAACCGGATACGGTCCTGATAAACGTCAATGTGCTAGACAAATCGCCGGTGACTGCTCGCGATATCGCAAATACTCTGTCTGATGAATTCGTCAACATGGTACGCGAATTGGAAACACCAGAAGATGGCGCAAGGCCCGATGCTCGCGTTGTGGTAGAACAGCGCGCGTCGATCCCAAGTTCACCTGTGGTACCGAAGACAGCACGCAACGTCGCAATCGGGCTTGCCTTAGGTCTTGCTCTAGGTATAGGGCTCGCAGTTTTGCGCGATATTCTCGACAACACTGTGAAGGACCGGGACACGCTAGAGCAAATCACAGGTGCTGGAATAGTGGGAACTATTCCGTTGGACAAGGATCGGCGGAAACAACCGGCGATCTCGTTCGAGACAGACAACTCGGGCATTGCGGAAGCTTTCCGGAAACTCAGAACGAACTTGCAGTTCCTAGCGGTCGATAGTCCCCCTCGGGTGATCATCGTCACGAGTTCAATGCCCAGTGAGGGTAAGTCGACTACATCGATAAACATTGCCCTTGCGTTAGCTGAAGCGGATCACAATGTTGTGCTCGTGGATGGTGACATGCGCCGACCTACCTTACATAAGTATCTTGACTTGATTGGACCGGTTGGCTTCAGCACAGTTCTCAGTGGCGCGGCCGACTTGGACGACGCGTTGCAGAGGACGCGTTTTCCCGGACTGACGGTTCTCACGTCGGGGGCCACACCCCCGAACCCGAGCGAATTGTTGGGCTCTCAGTCGGCGCGCAAACTGATTAACGAGTTGCGAACACGATTCGACTACGTCGTCATCGATTCGACACCGCTTCTTGCAGTCACCGATGCTGCGGTTCTTGGGGCAGCCTCCGACGGTGTGCTGGTCATTGCGAGGTTCGGACAGACTAAGCGCGAGCAACTATCACATGCGGTCGAGCACTTGGCCAGCGTCGGCGCTCCGATGCTTGGATCGGTGTTCACAATGATGCCGACGCGCGGAAGTGCGGCCTACAGTTACGATTACAGCTACTACGGCACCGAGGCTGACGAACGCTCAAACCACCGGCCTGCGTCGTCGGGACCCCTGGCTCTGGGAGTGGCGGAAACCGCCTCTGGTGTAGGCGCGCCCGCCCAGGAGGTCGGTCAGGCGGTCGGGCGAAGGCGTCGGCGAGAATCCTCGGATTAAGACCTAAACTATGTCGATTCGACAGCAGATAGATACGCAACCGAGTTACGCGTCGCGACAGCATGCGGTCCTCGGCTGGCCACTCATGACGACGGTATGGTCAGTCGTCGGGTTTGCAGTTCCGTTGAATAACGCTTTGCCGTCGGCGCTACGAACCATTTGGTTCTTAACCATATTCGGGTCGATCTGTTTATCCATCCTTCTGATGCGAGTAGGGAAGCCTCTTTATCCTGCAGTGTGGGTGTTCGCTGGGTATGCGACGCTGATCTCAGCGCTGACAGCGACCGATCAGGTCACCGTCTCAGACAATGTGTTCGTCGCCGTACAGATTTTGGCGTTGATCGGTCTTGCTCCTTTCGCGCTGACTCGGAACGCATCTGACGACGAATATTTCGCCAAGCGTGTGAGTGTCGCTTTTCTCGCCGGTCAGACTCTATCGGCTCTTGTTGCAGTACTGCAGTTATTGGGTCAGACCATTGAGGTTCCTGGAACGATCTACGGTGCGGTCTATGGTCGCGCCGCCGGGTTGGCCGAGCATCCGACCACCCTTGGGCTGATGTCATGTATCGCCGTGCTAGTTTCCCTCCGAATTCTGTTCACATCTAGACGATTCAGAATCCTCGTACTGGTCGCCTTGGCTGCCAATCTTCTGAGTCTGGTCGCGTCGGGCAGCCTTACTTCGGCGGTGATGGGGCTTGCGATAGGTCTGTTGGTCTTGGTTTTCTGCGAAAGGGAACACTTGGGCAGGATGCTCGGATGGGGTGTTACTTTTGTAGTCCTGCTAGCGGTTGTTTTTGCAGCGACCGGCGTAGGGCAGCATCTTCCCTCCCTAGCGGAGCGCTACGACCAGGTGACGAGCCCGACCGAAGCGGGATCTTGGAACGCCCGGACGCTGACCTTCGATTTTGCTTGGAACCGAATTATGGAGGACCCGGTCTTTGGTGAGGGCTTAAGCGCGAAGGCGCGCGGCTCCTATAACGGGGTTACCACTGTCCACAATTCTGTCCTGCGAGCCTGGTATCAGGGCGGCGTTATTCTCGGAATCGCGTACGGAGCTCTCTTCTTCGTCGTCTTGGTAGTCGTGATTCGGTCGATGGCTCGAAGGAAATATGGCGGCGAGGCTAGCGTGATGGCCGCGATCTTTGCGTACGCGATGGTGTCTCCACTCCTCGAGCAGCGTCACCTGTGGCTGCCAGTACTCATATGCTGGGCGTCTATTTCGCGTATGGAATCTGCGGCGAAAATCAAGGCAGCACCGTCTCTGAAGGGGCTCGATGCGTCGTTCGCTGGCACGCGAAAGCTGCGATGACGGGTCGAGGTCCACGTCGCTCTCCGTTGACTGGAACGGCCGAAGCTCTGTCGTGCCGACCTGTGATCCGGTATGACTCGGCCATGATCGACCTCGAAGCATCGTTCGATCCCCCTTGTAGCCTTTGCAAAAGTATGGTGTGTCTTGCTATCGAGTCGCTGGGGGGTCAATGACTACCGGATTGCGATCACACAGAACGCGACGCCGCCTTGTCTTCGAGATGGCGAAGCGTCCCGACCTGCAGGGTATGCGCGCGGTCGCCGTACTTGCGGTGTTTGCCGACCACTTATTCGGGTGGCCGACAGGGGGGTTTGTCGGTGTCGACGTGTTCTTCGTGTTGTCTGGATTCTTCATCACAGGGCTACTGCTCAGAGAGCGCTCCACTGACGGCACCGTGTCGTTTACGAACTTCTACGTGCGTCGCGCGAGACGCATATTGCCGTCAGCGTTACTTGTCCTAGTTGTGACCGTAGTCAGTGCGTATTTCCTTCTGCCGGCTCGCGCGCGAAGGAAAGTCTGGTCGATGCATTGTGGGCGGCCGTGTTCGCTTCGAACATCCGATTCGAGCAGGTGGGGGCTGACTACTTCCAGCAAGATCTGCCACCGTCGCCCCTTCAGCATTATTGGTCGTTATCTATTGAGGAGCAGTTCTACTTCGTATGGCCTTGGTTGCTGGCTGGTATTTTCCTCGTGACCCGCAAGGTCTACCGGCGCGGACACCTATGGGCTCGCCATTGGGGACTATTTGGTGCGATGTCACTCGTCGTGGCGGGCTCGTTCAGCTGGGCCATGTACTTGACGGAGAGTAACCCTAACGCTGCATACTTCTCGACTTTCACCCGTGTGTGGGAACTCGGAGTCGGAGCTTTGGTAGCCATCGCCGGCCCGTGGCTGGTGCGCATCCCCGATGCAGTGCGGCCTGCGCTCGCGTACTTCGGACTTATAGGGATTCTCGCCTCACTGCTTCTGATCGACTCCGAGTCCCTGTTTCCCGCTCCATGGGCGGCGCTTCCTGTCCTATCGACGGCAGTTGTCATTGTGTCCTTCTACGGGGCGAGAGTTCACGGCGTGCCGGTTCTGACGAACCCGGTAGCCCGGTGGTTTGGAGACACAAGCTACACCCTCTACCTGTGGCATTGGCCCGTCATCATCCTCTTGCCCGCTCTGGTGTCCGAGGGGTTGCTGTTTTACCTTTTGGTGCTGGGCCTCGCTCTCGGCTTGACGGCCCTGACGTACCACTATTACGAAGATCCCATTCGCAAATCGCAGTGGCTCGCTGACAAGTCCGGTCTCGGGCAGCGACGGAAGCGACAGTTCGGCTTGGCAGGATGGTCTTTTATCGGCGTCCTCACTGTTGCCACAATTGTGACCTCGATTCTCTATATAGAGCAGACCGATAAATTGTCTGCGCAGAAGCAAGAGATCGACTCAGCAGTAGTCGTCGACTTGGCGCCGCCGCTCGACACCGGACCCGCAAGCGCTGGTAGCGGCGATACTCCGGCGCTATCGGTCGTACCCGGCAATGAGCCCTGCTACGGGGCGCCAGCCCTCATCAACGACACCTGTGTCCTGCGAAATCCCGAGAAGCCTTTGCAACCGAGTATTGAGAATTTCGCCACCGAAACGGGCGGCCCGTACTGTTTCACCCGTTTGAAAGATCCTCTGATGTCGTGCAAGTACGGCTACGAAGGTCCGGATGCCGTCCGCATCGCACTGGTGGGTGATTCGCATGCAGGAAGAGTTCTTCACGGCATTGCGCCCTACCTAGAGAGTCAGAAGTGGCATCTGACCACGTTCTTCGGACAGGGATGCGTGTGGAAAAGCCCACCCATCGATCAATGCGCAGCGATGCCCGCCATCGAAGAGCAACTCGCGCAGGCGAGATTCGACCTGGTGCTTACAACGTCGACTCGCACGGGAAACGCCGCCGACTACCTCCCGGCTTGGAAACCTGTACTTGATGCAGGTAGCCGCATAGTCGTTATCGCGGACAACCCAAAAGCGAGCGAGCAGTCGATCGCATGCCTGACGCGGATCAACTTCGGCGAGGACAGATCTGGCGAGTGCGGAACCCCTAGAGCGCGGGCGACACCCGAGGATCCGCAAGTGATTGCCGCGAACCGGCTTGACCCGCCGATCCCGGTAATTGACCTAACACCGTACTACTGCACTGTTGACAACTGCCCGTCAGTTGTCGGTGACGTCATCGTCTACGCTGACATCAGCTCTCACATCACCCCGACATACATGCGGACAGTCGCGCCTGCACTGGTAAACGGAATACGTCGGTCAGTGCCGTAGCTGCGCACTTTGATGTGGACAACGAGGCCGGGATCAGTAACGCGGCCGCCTCGCCCAGGGCGTGGCCGGGTTCTGTGGGGGCTCAGTGTACCCGGTTGATTCGGGGCCCGGCCCTATGACCCCGAAACCAAAGGGCTGGTGGAACGCGCCAACCAGTACCTGGAGACCTCGTTTCTGCCCGGCCGGGTCTTTGTTTCGGCAGCGGACTTCAACACCCAGGTCTGAATGGCTGAGCACCCGGGCCAACCAGCGGCGCCATGCCGGGACTCGGGAGGTCCCCGCGCAGGCGTTGGTGGTGGATCGGGCCGCGATGGCGGTGTTGCCGCCGGTGGCCCCGGCGGTCGGCACGACAGTGACGACCCGGTTGGGCCGGGACTACTACCTCACCTGCGGCAGAGCCTACTCGGTGCATCCGGAGATGATCGGACGGATGGTCACCGTGCACTCCGGGTTGGATCCGATCACCGTGCACTGCGGGGACCGGTTGGCGGCCGAGCATCAAACGATGTTGAGGTGGCCGACCTGAGCGCTTAAGACGCGGTCTTCGGTACCGGGTAGCGGGCCTGATGCCCACCACCAAACGCACGGCGCCGGCTCCTGGTGAGGCCGACAAGCTGATCGCCCACCAGGCCCGGCTGTTGAAGCCGCCCCGGATCGCGGCGCACTACCAGCGGCTGGCCGAGCAGGGCCGGGCCGGGCCGGTCGTTGGAGGACTACCTCGGGGCGGTGTTGGCTGTGGAGTCCAGTGCCCGCGCTGAATCTGGTGCCCGCCAACGTATCCGATATGCCGGATTCCCGGCGATCAAGACGGTCACCGTTTCGATTTCACCGCTCAACCAGCAGTCGACCGCGCTCAGATCTCCCGCTTCGAGGCCGGGGGCTGGCTGGCTGAAGCCCGCAACATCGTGCTGGTCGGGCCACCAGGCACGATAAGACCCATCTGGCGACCGCGCGGGCGATCGCTGCCGCTCACGTCGGGCACCGGGTCGCGTTCGCAACGGCCGCCGGCTGGGTCACCCGGCTAGCAGAAGCGCATTGAGGGGGACCCGTTTGGTGGTCCAGTCGTTATGCGACTTTCGGTTGGTGGGTCGCCGACCACTGTAGGGCAAACTCGGTGGGGGTGAGTTCGCCGTGGGCGGTGTGGGGCCGGTTGGCGTTGTAGTCGCGGCGCCAGTCCTCGATGATCACGCGGGCCTCCAGCAGGGAGTCGAATCGCCACGAGTTGAGCAGTTCGTCGCGCAGTCGGCCGTTGAACGATTCGATGAAGGCGTTCTGCCACGGCGATCCGGGATCAATGAAAAGTGAACCGGCACCGTTGAATCGACACCAATCACTTACCGCATGTGCGACGAACTCCGGCCCGTTGTCGAAGCGCACGTACTGGGGTGCCCCATGGACGAACGCCAGCCGATCGAGCACGGCGACCACACCGTCGGCGTCGATGGATCGGTGGGACTTGACCCCGTGTGTTGGACACGCTCAATCCCAGGAATGTGCTGGGGGAAGCGAGATGATCCAACCCGATGGCAAGGAAAAATTACCCCGATGAGTTCAAGCGTGACGCGGTCGCGCTCTACCGGGACACCGAGGGCGCGACGATCGCCCAGATCGCTGCCGAGCTCGGTGTCAGCGAGGCCACGCTCTCGGCGTGGTGCAAGTCGGCCGGGGTGCCGATTCGGCACCGCCGCGGTGTCGTAGTGGCCGAGCCTGTGCCAGGGGCCGAGAGCCCTGAGCAGGAGCTGGCCCGCCTCCGCAGTGAGGTCAAGGCGTTACGCGCCACCGAGGCGCGGTTGTCCACCGAGCGTGACATCTTGCGGTCGGCGGCCAAATATTTCGCCGGGGAGACGAACTGGTGAGCCGCTTTCAGTTTGTCGCCGACCACCTGCACGCCTTCGAGGTGAAGTGGCTCTGCGCAGTCGTCGAGGTTGCGCGTTCGTCGTTCTACGCGTGGTTGGCCGGTGCTGACGGACGAGCGGCCCGTCGGGCTGCTGACGAGGCGCTGGCCGAGCGTATCCGCGCCGTCCACGACGAGGACAACACCTACGGGGCGCCGCGGATCACCGCCGAGCTCAACGACGGTGCGCCCGAGGGGCAGCGGGTCAACCACAAGCGGGTGGCTCGGGTGATGCGCGGCGCCGGGATCGCCGGTTATCGACGCCGACGTCGGGTCAAGACGACCGTGGCGGACCCGGCGAACCAGAAGGTCCCCGACCTGCTCAAACGGGATTTCACCGCCGCGCAGGTCAACACCCGTTACGTCGGCGACATCACCTACTTGCCATTGGCGACCGGCGCCAACCTGTACCTGGCCACCGTGATCGACTGCTGTTCACGGCGGGTCGCCGGGTGGGCGATCGCCGATCACATGCGCACCGAACTGGTCATCGATGCGCTCAAAGCCGCTGCTGCACTGCGGGGTTCACTGGCTGGTGCAATATTCCATGCAGATCATGGAAGTCAGTACACCTCACGGGATTTCGCGAATCTCTGCCGCGATCTGGGGGTCGTCCAGTCGATGGGTGCGGTGGGGTCATGCCTGTTGACCGGCTAATCGGGGACGGTACTGGCATGTAAACGACACGCCAGCAAGGAAAATGCTTGACCGGTGGGGGCCGGCGGGGTTGCACTTGTCTCATGACGATTCAGCATCAGCTGCGTCTGCAAGCAGGCACCGATGTCGCCTGGGTGTTGTCCGGTCCGGGTTGCGGGAAGTATGCGTTGGTCAACGAATACCTCAGGTATCTGGCCGACCGGAATTACTCTCCTCGCACGCTGCGGGCCTACGGCTATGACCTGTTGGCATTCTGCCGGTGGCTCGGCAGCGTCGACGTCGAGTTGAGTTCAGTGACCACCGAGACCGTGCTCGACTTCATGCGGCACTGCAGGCAGACTCCGATCGCGGGACGCCCCACCAACGTGGTGTCGATGACCGGCACGCGTCTCGACCGTTACTCGTCGACCACCATCAATCACCGGCTTGCCGCGTTGACGGGGCTGTTCACCTTCCGGGAGCTGCGTGACCCCGGACTGCGTACCCCAATCCCCAGCGGCCGCGAAGCGCGGCGGGTCAGCGCCGAGGAACGCAACGGCCTGCTCGGACATCTGGTGAGGCCGAAACGCCGATCGGCGCTGCGCCTGCGTGAACCGCGGCGGCTTCCGCGGGCTTTGAATCGCCGCGAGACCGCCGAGCTGTTATCGAGCCTGCGAACCTGGCGTGACCGAGCGCTGGCCGGGCTGATGTTGTTGTCCGGGTTGAGATCCGGGGAACTGCTCACCCTCGACGTGACTGACGTCGATATCGGAGCCCGCTGGGTGAAGGTGATGGGCAAAGGCGCCAAGGAACGCCGCGTGCCCCTCGATGTGGAGGTCGCAGGGCTGATCCAAACGTATCTTCTCGTCGAGCGACCCGAATCGGACAGCAACCGCCTTTTCCTGGTCGCCAAAGGCCCCCACCGGGGTCAGCCGTTGACCGCGGCCGGACTGCGCACCATCTTCCGGTATCACCGGATCAAGTCCGGAGTGCTCGCCGGTCACCCGCATGCGTTACGTCATACCTTCGGCACCGCGATGGCCGAGGCCGGTGTGGATCTAGCGGTGATGCAGGCACTGCTCGGACACGCCCACATCGACACCACAGCCCGCTACATCCATCTGGCACCCACCCATGTCAAGGCGGAATACGATGCTGCCCGAACACGATTACGCTCCCACACCTGAAACACCGGCGCAGATCTACGCCGCCTACCTGGTGCACCTACAACGCCGGGACCGCGGCAACACCGCCTACGCCCAGGCCGCCCGATCGTTCCTGCGGCGCTGGCCCCGAGTCCAGTCATGGGCCGACATCCCACTCGATGAGCAGCTGGCGGCGAACTGCTCGACACGCCCATTCGTCACCTTCTTGATGGTCAGCCGACGGTTGCAACCGGGCTACGACTACCTCGTTCACCGCAAGCTGTCGAGTCTGTGGCATGAGCTGACCGACAGTTGCCTGCAACCCGACCTCGATCAGTTCATCAGCGCAGCACTGGAACTGGGTTTCACCGAACGGGTCGCCTCGGCCATCGGCTCGCAGATCATCGCCCGGCTGCTGATCCAGACCGGCCGCCCCTTGACCGGCCTGCGGGAAAGCGACCTGCAGGAGTTGCTGCACGCCTGCCATGTTCGCCAAGAACGTACCGGACGCGGCGCCAAGCACTATCGCAGCACCACCCACAGTGCCCGCCAGATTCTGTTCCACCTCGGCATTCTTGATACACAGGCACGGCCGGCGGTCACTGCGTTGACCCTCGAGCAGCGGATGGTCGACGTTCCTGTCGCGCTGCGACCGGCGTTCGTGGCCTACCTGAACCGCAAATACGCCACCTGCGTGCCCAAAACGGTCAGTTCCCTGGCCACCCGATTGGCCCATTTCGGCCGGTACCTCGCCGCCGCCGACCCCAGCTTGACCTCCCTGAACCAACTGGACCGCCGCAGGCACATCGAACCGTTCATCACCTCGCTGACCACAGCCACCAACAGCGTCACCGGTGAGCCGATCACCGTCGCAGACCGGATCAGACGCATCCACGCGGTGGGAAACTTCCTAGCCGAGATCACCGAATGGGGATGGGACGACGCGCCACCGCGGCGCCTGATCTTCCGCACCGACCTGCCACGGCCACCCCGCTGCCTGCCCCGATACCTGCCCGTCGACTCCGACCGCAAACTCACTGCCGCACTGGCAAAATCACCCTACCGACTGGCCGCTGACGCACTGCTGGTGCAGCGAGCATGCGGACTGCGCATCGGTGAACTGCTCGACCTCGAACTCGACTGCATCCACGAGATCCCCGGCCAAGGATCCTGGCTCAAAGTTCCCCTCGGCAAGCTCAACTCCGAACGCATGATCCCCGTCGACGACGAGGTCCTCACCCTCGTGGACCGGATCACCACAACCCGCTCATCGGGCCGACCGATGATCCACCCCCGCACCGGAGCCCCAGCCGACTTCCTGTTCACCCACCACGGAAAACGACTCTCCCAGAACGCAGTACGTGAAGAATTGAACCGGGCAGCACAGGCCGCCAGCCTGGGACACATCACACCGCACCAACTGCGACACACCTACGCCACCGCGCTGATCAACGCCGGAGTCTCCCTGCAAGCACTCATGGCATTACTCGGCCACGTCTCCACCCAGATGAGCCTGCGCTACGCCCACCTCTTCGACCACACCGTACGCACCGAATACGAACGCGCCCTGGATCTGGCGAAGAGCCATATCGGAGCGCTGCCGAAAACCGCAGTCGGGCTGCCCATCACCGACATCACCGGCACCGGATGGAAGGACACACCGGCCATCAAATCCCGCCTCGCCGGCGGATACTGCCTACGCGCACCCGCGCAAGGATCCTGCCCCTACGCCAACATCTGCGAACACTGCCCAAGCTTTCACACCGACTCCACCCACCTGGCCGTCCTCGCCGCCCAACGCATCGACGCCCAAGATCTGGCAGCAGACGCAGAAAAACGAGGATGGATCGACGAAGCAGAGCGCCACCACAACCTCGTCTCCCGACTCGACGCACTCATCACCGGATCGGCATCCGCATGAATGAACCCGCCCTGCTCCGAGTCGAGCGCGTCTGCGCCGAACTCGCCACCTCAGGCCAACCCATCACCTTCACCACCGTGGCCGAACACGCCCAGATCAGCCGCGCGACGCTCTACCGCGACCACCAGCTCCGCGCCATCGTCGACGAACACCGCACCCGACAAACCGACGCCCGCACCCTGACCGGCCTGGCCACCGAAGTCGCACACCTGCGCACCGCCGTCGAAGCACTCGCCGCAGGAGTCAAACGCCACGAAGAACAAATCCGCAAGCTCACCAAACCACCCCGACGATGAACCATTCCGCCCAACACCGCGAGTCCATGAGCCCGGATTAGCCGGTCAAAGTGCCGATAACGCGTTGGCCGAATCGTTCAACGCCGCCCTCAAGCGCGAGATTCTGCAAGACCGTAACTGCTGGCCGGACGCGGCGATCTGCCGCCGTGAGGTCTTTCGGTGGCTGGCCCGCTACAACACCACACGACGGCACTCCTACTGCCGTCATTCCAGCCCCGCGACCTACGAAAGGAACCTGACACCGGCTACGCTGCCCGAAGCCGCATAACCACAAATCCCGTGTCCACTACATGGGGGCAAGGCCCGGTTGACCTCGATGGCGAGTGCTTCGCGGGTGAATTCGTCGATGACGTTGAGCATCTTGAGGGTGCGGCCGTCGGCGGTGGTGTCGAACTGAAAGTCCATCGCCCAGATCACGTTCGGACGGATCGGCGACATCGCGCCCACGGCTACACCGATACCGGTCAGCCGCTTCTTGCGGCGGCGCTGCGGGACCCGCAGGCCCTCCTCGCGCCAGAGCCGGCGGATGCGCTTGTTGTTGGCCTTCCAGCCCGCCCGCCGCGCCATCTTGGCAGCGCGGCGCCATCCCCAGCGAGGCCGGTCGGTGGAGAACCGGCGCAGCCAGGCCCGCAACTCGGCCTCCTCGGTAGTCATCGGCGGCGGCGCCAGCCGCATTGTGGAGCGGTGCAGGCCGACTACGGTGCAGGCGCGGCGCTCGGACACCCCGAACCGCTCACGCAGCATGGTCGCTGCGCGGCGTTTGCGGTTCGGGGTCAGAAGTTTCCCGACCCGATCTCCTTGAGCATGTCGATGTCGAGGGCCTGATTGGCGACCAGCTTCTTGAGCCGGGCGTTCTCGGCCTCGAGCTCTTTGAGGCGCTTGGCGTCGTTGGCCTTCATGCCGCCGTACTGCGCCAGCCAGCGATGCCACGTCGACTCGGTGATCTCCAGATGCCGGCACACCTCGGCCAGCTCCTGACCGGTCGCGAGCAGCTTGTTGCCCTCGGCGAGCTTGCGGATGATCTGATCCGGCGTATGCCGCCGGCGCTTGTTCGATGCCATGTCGTTGGTGATTCTTCCTGCCCGAACACTCGGGCAACAGAGTCCCACAACGACTGGACCACTACAGGGGGCTCACCTCAGCATCGCACCGACCGCCTCGACGCCGAACTGCGCAAGATCTCTCGCTACGGGCTGATCGTGATCGACGAAGTCGGATACGTCCCGTTCGACACCGAAGAGGCCAACCTGTTCTCTTCCACCTGGTCTCCACCCGCGACGAGGAATCCCTAATCGTCCTCCAACCTGCCGTTCTCCAGGTGGGGGTAGGTTGTCGGAGAAGGCACGATCGCCTCAGCGATGATCGACCGGATCGTGCACCGCGCCGACGTCATCGTCCTCAAAGGCGCCAGCTACCGCATCAAACACACCGCGATCGACACACTGCTCTCCGTAGAAGCCGACCGTGAGGCAGACTCCTCCACAGCGATCGGCGTCTACGACAGCGCCCTCGGAACCTGAGTTTCCCGGTGTCAGCGAACTCGCTCTAATATGGGACTTGAAGAACAGGATGGCGCCCGCAAATTCGCCGAGAGCCGCGTCTCAGTTACTGTACGACAGTTCAAGCAAAGTGAACACGAGATTGAGCCGAAGAGAGGCAATCGCTATGCCCGGTCGGCTGCGGTCGTCCCTTGTGCGTGGTCGATCAGGGATATGGCGACTAGTTGGGTTTAGTTTGTCGGTAGTTGTATTGGCCGTGACCTCTCTCGCCGCTATCCCGGCCATGATCGCTGCCAGCGGCCAAGCGGCGTGGGGGTCTGTCGCGCTCGGACAGGCGATCGGCACCATTGGTGGAGTAGCTGTTGGCTACGGTTGGGGCTGGTTCGGTCCCGCGAGAATCGCGCAGAACTCCGCTACCGAGAGGCGGATCGAGTACATCGAGTCGATAAAGGCCCGAGCGTCGTTGTTTGTCCCAGTCACGGCTGTTGCGGCGACCGTCGCGTATCTGCTCGCGTCTACGGATCCGACATTCGCAGCAGTGGGTGCGTTGTACACGACCAGCATTGGGCTTACCGCCAATTGGTACTTCGTCGGATCCGTGCGGCCATACACGATGTTGTCGCTAGAAACACTCCCGAGAGCGGCCGGCACACTTTTAGGAGTGCTTCTGATGTATCAGGGGCACAGCGCGATCGCCGGACCGCTGGGAATGTTCGCAGGAATGGCGGCTGGATTTGTTTTTTCAAGCATGTGGGTGATGTGGGAGACGAAGCGGGACGGTGCTGCTGCAGTTCCGACTCGTTCGCTCAAAATCCTGCTTCACTCGAACCGTCACGGTATCTTCTCCGCTTTGGGATCAGTAACGTACGTCGCCGCACCGATCGCCATAGTTTCGGTCGTCGCACCCGCTGTTCAACCTGCGTTTGCTTTGGCGGACAAGGTAAAACAACAGATTTACCTTACGTCGGGGCCAGCGGTCACGGTGCTACAGGGCTGGGTACCAAGGGGGCCGGAGGAGGGTCGAATTCGGCGGGCAAACGCGGCGCTCCTCAGCGCTGGCGCTTGTTCGATTGCACTTGGATTCGCCACCTGGGCGCTGGCCCCAACACTCGTAAGTTGGCTGGGAAGTAACCAGATTGCGTTGACCGGAGGAGTGGTGGTCCTTATGTCAGCGCTCGTGGCGCTGATCTTCTTTCAGGCAGTCCTGGAACGTGCAGTGCTGGCTAGCTTCGAGCAACTCGGAATCGTCGCGACCGCGATCCTGATTGGGTCAATTGTTGGTATGCCGGTGGTGGGATTCGGAGCGCACTCATTCGGCACGGTTGGCGCATTAAGTGGTGTATTGCTGGGAATGTCTCTCAGCGTAGTCATCGAACTATTTGCGTTCGCGAGAGGTCGGAAGCGCGTATTACAGCGGAAAGTGTTGGACACGTAAGGCACCCGGCCCCTTAGCCCGGATTTTTCGTGGAATGTTGACTGTGGGGGTGTGTAGATAAGCGAAAGTGCCTGTCCTGCAAGGAATAATTGGACTTCTCTACGGTTCAAAAACCCTGACGGGAAGGCACTTCGCAGGTGAAGAATATCGCGGCGGCATCGCCGGTGAAAGTTTCCGCCGACGGCCATGGCGTTGTGTCGCATGCCGGGATGGGCATGCTGCGTGAGCTTGCCGACCGGACCGGCTTATCGGCGCAGGTCACGGCCGCGTTGGCCGACACCTACCGCGGCCCGTGGGTGTATGCGCCTGGGGAGGTGTTCGCTGATCTGGCGGCCGCGGTCGCCGACGGCGCGGACTGCATCGACGCGGTCGGTCAGCTGTGCGGTGACCGGGAGCACGTCCTGGGGGCCAAGGCCTCAACGACCACCATGTGGCGGCTGATCGATGAGCGGATCGATGCCGCGCATCTACCCGGGGTGCGCGCAGCCCGAGCCGCGGCGCGGGCAGCGGCCTGGGCTGTCGGAGCCGCCCCCACCACCGGCGGCTGGCTGCATATCGACATCGATGCCACGCTGGTGATCGATCACTCCGACAACAAGGCCGGGGCTGCGCCGACCTGGAAGAAAACGTTCGGGCTGCACCCGCTGCTGGCGTTTCTGGACCGCCCCGACATCGCCGGCGGCGAAGCCCTGGCCGGGTTGCTGCGCAACGGTAACGCCGGCTCCAACACCGCCTCCGACCACATCATCGTCCTGCACCAGGCTTTGGCATCGCTGCCAGCGGCGTGGCGGCCCAACCTGTTGACCGTCTCTCAGCATGACGACCACGGGGTAGTTATTCGTCATTGAGGTTGCTGATGTGAGGCGCCGGATTCTCGTGAGGTTGCTGGTGTTGGTGTGCACCGTCAGGGTGAGGACGTACTGATGGGTCGCGCGGCACCCCGCTGAAGTCTTGGCGGGCTCGCAGGGTGCCGCGCTGTAGTGCACGGAGGCACTCATGGTGACGGTAGAGGCTGATCTGGTTTCCGTCGAGTCCCGGCTGGCTGCCGGCGAGATCGGGTGCCCGTCCTGCGACGACGGTGTGCTGGGCGGCTGGGGATTTGCCCGGCCCCGCCGCATCCGCGGCGTAGCTGGCGCGGTGCGTCCGCGACGGGGGCGTTGCCGGTCGTGTCTGGTGACGCATGTGCTGCTGCCGGTGATGATGTTTGCGCGTAGAGGGTATGGCGCACAGACGATTTGGAATGCGTTGGTGCAGCGAGCCGACGGCTTTGGGCATCGCCGAATCGCGGAGAATCTGAGGGTGCCAGCGACCACGGTGCGCGGATGGCTGCGCCGGGTGGCCGGGCGTGTGGAGTCAGTGCGGGCGTGGTTCATCCAGGTCGCGATGCGCACCGGAATAGACGTGCCGGTCCCGCAGGGGTTCGGCTGCGGCTGGCGTGATCTGGTGGCCGCGATAATCACCGCCGCTGCGGCGATCGGTCAGCGGTTCGGCCCGGCGGGGGTGCTGGGCGTGGTGACGCCGCACTTGGTGATGGTGGCGGTCAGCGGCGGGCGGCTGTTGGCGCCGGACTGGTTACCGGCATGACGTGGGGTGCACGCAACACCAGTTGCCCCTGACGCGACGCGCCGTGATCGGTGATCCTCGCCAAGGAACCTGCCCGGCAACGGTTTCGGGCAGGGCCGCCGAGCATGCGAGGAGGACACTGCGGTGTCATTGGAAGAGCACAAGCGTCGGGAGCGGGCCCACGCGATCGGGTTGTTCCGCTATCAGTTGATCTGCCCTGCACTGGAGGCGGGGTTGTCGACCAAGCAGCGGGGCAGGCTGGTCCGCGAGATCGCCGAGCGGCGCCATATCGACCCGTTCGGCAGTCAGGTGCAGGTGGCGCGGGCGACCTTGGATCGCTGGATCCGCCGTTACCGGGCTGGCGGCTTCGAGGCACTGGTCCCTGAGCCGCGGCGGTTGGCCACCCGCACCGATGAGCAGGTGTTGGAGCTGGCTTCCTCGCTGAAACGGGAGAACCCGGCCCGCACCGCCGCCCAGGTGGCCCGGATCCTGCGCACCGCGACCGGGTGGGCACCCTCAGAGTCGACCCTGCTGCGCCACTTCCACCGCAGCGAACTGATGGGCCCGGCCACCGGCGCGGCAGGTGAGGTGTTCGGGCGGTTCGAAGCCCCCGACCCGAATGAACTGTGGGTCGGCGATGCCCTGCACGGCCCGCGGGTCGGGGACCGCAAAACCTACCTCTTCGCGTTCCTCGACGACCATTCTCGGTTGGTGGTCGGGCACCGCTTCGGGTTCGCCGAAGACACCGTGCGCCTGGCGGCGGCGTTGAAGCCGGCGTTGGCTGCTCGCGGAGTTCCCGCCTCGATCTATGTCGACAACGGGTCCGCGTTCGTCGATGCGTGGTTGCTGCGGGCGTGCGCGAAACTCGGGATCCGGCTGGTGCATTCCGCGCCCGGTCGCCCGCAGGGCCGCGGCAAGATCGAACGGTTCTTCCGCACCGTGCGTGAACAGTTCCTCGTCGAGGTCACCGACACCAGCAGCGAGGACCTCGCCGCGGCCGGGGTGGATCACCGCGGGGCGTTGTTGGAGCTCAACCGGCTGTTCATGGCCTGGGTCGAGACCGAATACCATCGCCGCACCCACTCCGAGACCGAAGCGCCGCCGCTGGCTCGGTGGGAGGACGGCTGGGATCGGCTCGGCGGGCTGCCGGCGTTGCCGACTGCTGCGGATTTGACTGAGGCGTTCTTGTGGTCGGAGTTCCGCACGGTGACCAAAACCGCCACGGTCTCGCTGCATGCCAACACCTACCGGGTCGACCCGGCCCTGGCCGGGCGCCGGGTGGAGTTGGTGTTCTCCCCGTTCGATCTGGAAACGATCGAGGTCCGCTACCGGGATCAGAGTTTCGGCGCCGCGATCGCTCACACCATCACCCGCCATGCCCATCCGAAAGCCCGGCCCGAGACCGTTGACTCAGGACCTGCGCCGGCGGTGACGGGGATCGACTATCTGGCGTTGACTGCCGCTGCCCATCATGAGCAGCTGCGCCAGGATGAACGTATCGGCTATCACGCCCTCTACGGCCCTCGCACTGACCGCACTATCGACGCCCCTGGCGACCATGCTCAGATTCCTGGCCAGCTCTCCATCACCGACCTCGACCCCAGCAACGCTGCTCATGAAGATGGGGTGTCGGCATGAGTATTGAACGGCTGCAATCGCATTGGGGTTTCTCCCGGATGCCGTTCGGGCGGAATCTAGCTCCGTCGATGCTGCACCGCCACCCCGGCCACAGTGAAGCGATCGCCCGCATCGGCTGGTGTGTCAATCAGTGCGCGATCGGGGTCATCACCGGTGAAGTCGGCGCCGGCAAAACCGTGGCCATCCGCGCCGCGGCGACCGCCCTGGACCCCGCCCGGCACGTCATCATCTACCTGGCCAACCCCACCATCGGAGTCCGCGGGATGCTCACCCACATCGTGGCCGCACTCGGACACACCCCGGTCTTTCACACCGCCCGCCTCGCACCCCAGGCCGCGGACGCCCTGGCCGCTGAACACGCCGAACGCGGCCGCAACCCCGTGCTCGTCGTCGATGAAGCCCATCTGCTCGACAACCATCAGCTCGAAGCGATCCGGCTGCTCACGAACCATGACATGGACTCCGGGTCACCGTTCGCGGTGGTGCTGGTCGGCCAACCCACCCTGCGGCACCGGCTACGCCTCGGTGTCCTTGCCGCGTTGGATCAGCGCATCGCCGTGCGCTACACCCTGCCCGGCATGAGTCCAGCTGACACCGCCGACTACATCAGCCATCACACCAAGATCGCCGGCCGCTCCGACACCCTGTTCGCCGAGGATGCCGTCACCCTGATTCACAACGCCTCACGCGGACACCCACGAGCGGTCAACAACCTCGCCTTGCACGCGCTGACGGCTGCGTTCGCGGCCGGTCATTCCATCGTCGGTGAGAAAGCTGCCCGCATCGCCATCAGCGAAACAGCCTCAGACTGAACCAGACTCCCATCACCGAGACCACCACGGCATCACCGCGGCGACGATCCCGTCACCGAGACCACCACAGCCCCGCTCAAAACACCGAGCGGGGCTGTTCTCATCGATCCGTCATCATCACCACCGATGACGACAACATCGTCACGCTCAATGACGGGCAACACCCAACCCCGACGATCCCGACAACCCGGGACTTGACCCCGTGTGTTGGACACGCTCAATCCCAGGAATGTGCTGGGGGAAGCGAGATGATCCAACCCGATGGCAAGGAAAAATTACCCCGATGAGTTCAAGCGTGACGCGGTCGCGCTCTACCGGGACACCGAGGGCGCGACGATCGCCCAGATCGCTGCCGAGCTCGGTGTCAGCGAGGCCACGCTCTCGGCGTGGTGCAAGTCGGCCGGGGTGCCGATTCGGCACCGCCGCGGTGTCGTAGTGGCCGAGCCTGTGCCAGGGGCCGAGAGCCCTGAGCAGGAGCTGGCCCGCCTCCGCAGTGAGGTCAAGGCGTTACGCGCCACCGAGGCGCGGTTGTCCACCGAGCGTGACATCTTGCGGTCGGCGGCCAAATATTTCGCCGGGGAGACGAACTGGTGAGCCGCTTTCAGTTTGTCGCCGACCACCTGCACGCCTTCGAGGTGAAGTGGCTCTGCGCAGTCGTCGAGGTTGCGCGTTCGTCGTTCTACGCGTGGTTGGCCGGTGCTGACGGACGAGCGGCCCGTCGGGCTGCTGACGAGGCGCTGGCCGAGCGTATCCGCGCCGTCCACGACGAGGACAACACCTACGGGGCGCCGCGGATCACCGCCGAGCTCAACGACGGTGCGCCCGAGGGGCAGCGGGTCAACCACAAGCGGGTGGCTCGGGTGATGCGCGGCGCCGGGATCGCCGGTTATCGACGCCGACGTCGGGTCAAGACGACCGTGGCGGACCCGGCGAACCAGAAGGTCCCCGACCTGCTCAAACGGGATTTCACCGCCGCGCAGGTCAACACCCGTTACGTCGGCGACATCACCTACTTGCCATTGGCGACCGGCGCCAACCTGTACCTGGCCACCGTGATCGACTGCTGTTCACGGCGGGTCGCCGGGTGGGCGATCGCCGATCACATGCGCACCGAACTGGTCATCGATGCGCTCAAAGCCGCTGCTGCACTGCGGGGTTCACTGGCTGGTGCAATATTCCATGCAGATCATGGAAGTCAGTACACCTCACGGGATTTCGCGAATCTCTGCCGCGATCTGGGGGTCGTCCAGTCGATGGGTGCGGTGGGGTCAAGTGCCGATAACGCGTTGGCCGAATCGTTCAACGCCGCCCTCAAGCGCGAGATTCTGCAAGACCGTAACTGCTGGCCGGACGCGGCGATCTGCCGCCGTGAGGTCTTTCGGTGGCTGGCCCGCTACAACACCACACGACGGCACTCCTACTGCCGTCATTCCAGCCCCGCGACCTACGAAAGGAACCTGACACCGGCTACGCTGCCCGAAGCCGCATAACCACAAATCCCGTGTCCACTACATGGGGGCAAGGCCCCCCCGAGGCCCCGAAGGTGTTGGTGCGCTGCGATACCGCCGGATCCACCCACAAATTCGCCGCAGCGTGCCGGGCCGCCGGGGCCGGGTTCTCCTTCGGGTACCCCGTCGATACCCGCGTCCAGGACGCCGTGGACACCCTCAACCTCGGCGATTGCTGGTATCCAGCGATCGACACCGACGGCGGGATCCGCGACGGCGCGTGGGTCGCTGAAGCCACCGACCTGGTCAACCTGGCCTCCTGGCCCGAAGGGACCCGGCTGATCCTGCGTAAAGAACGCCCCCACCCCGGCGCGCAGTTGCGGTTCACCGACGCCGACGGCATGCGGGTCACCGCGTTCATCACCGACACACCACCGGGTGTCGTACCCGGTCAGGTCGCCGGTCTGGAACTACGGCACCGCCAGCACGCCCGCGTCGAGGACCGTATCCGCGAACTCAAAGCCACCGGGCTGCGTAACCTGCCCTGCCACTCCTTCTGGGCCAATGCTGCCTGGCTCGAAATCGTCCTGGCCGCCGCTGACCTGGTCACCTGGACCCGCCTCATCGGGTTCGCCAGCGATCGCGCTCTGGCCCGCGTCGAGATCACCACGTTCCGCTACCGGGTCCTGCACGTGGCCGCCCGTATCACCCGCGGCGCCCGCCAACTGCGGCTACGCATCGATGCCACCTGGCGCTGGGCGGCGGCGATCGCCGCCGCCTGGCACCGCGTCCGCACCGCCTTCGGATAACACCCCACCCCATCGGACCCATCAACGATGAAGGACCCACAGGCCCCAGGAAAGCCCGCCCCACCCGGCGACACGGGACAGCACCTCTACGCCACCACACGAAAACCACTACCCAACAACACAACTCGGCATCACACCGAACCCACACCAATTACCACGCAAAATCCGGGTTAGTGCCTTCACGATTGGTGCCGCCGGTCAGCTAGGCGCTTTCGTGAAGAGGAAGTTGTTCGCGTACGCAGGAGTCTGGGGCTGCTGGGCTAGTTGGTCGCGCTCTAAATCGAACGACGCGAATGGGTGCATGGCCCCATGTTGTCGATACTGCGCATGGACATAGCCGAGGTCCGCGAGCCAGGCCGTGATTCGATCGAGTCCACCGGGATTGTGGCGCTCCTCGATCTCAATGTAGATAGTCGCTTCGCTGCGGCGCAGAGTCTCCTCGGCGCCGCGTAGAAGGGCCTCCTCGTGGCCCTCGACATCGATCTTGAAAAAGCCTACATCAATGAGGCCAAATGAGTCGATCGTCGACAGCGGAACTTCGAAGGTTTCCGTCGGTACGTCTAATGTCCTCAAGCTCGCCTCGCCATTGGAGGATCTAGGCACGTGCAAGTATGCGATGCCCTCCTCATCGGAGAGGGCACAGTTGTGCATGGTGAGGCCGCGAATCCCACTCGCCGCAACGCGCTTCGCTAATTTCGGTTGGGGCTCAAACGCAATTACTTGACTGGCCGATCGAGAGATCCAATAGGTGTAGAGCCCGACGTTGGCTCCGGCGTCGATGGCGGGCTTTCCGACTGGGACAAGCGCCGCTAGATCACGACCCGGGGCGTAGAACCCTGGAAGCCGACGTCGGTTTCTCGCCACCCGAACTGAAAGTTCGAGCGGGGGAGGAAGGTATCGAAGCCCGTCACGTACAACGTCGCGGATCACACTCATGGTCCGCCCCTTTCTCCTTTGTGTCGTTCGCTTACGACCGGCGTAGACCGGCTAGCCGGCAAGCAGGCCCGATCGTAGCTGCAACCGGAGCGTCCTAGTCGAGTTCAAACGGCGAAAGCAGGGCGCCCACCCAAGCCGGTGTCCCCCACAGAATCTCCCACCGCATGGAGTGTAGCGGCGAGCGAGTGGAAAGATTTCGGCTGCAGGCAAAGGATCACATGCAAATCTGCTGAAGGGTCTACAGACTTACCCCAACGGCCTCGGTCAGGAGTAGTGGGGGGTAAAGCGCGCCGCGCTGCCACCACATATAGTTCGGGTCATGAGCCTGAAGCACACATTGAAGAGGTGGGTCCGTGATAACTACGGCGACCACCGTGTACGGCGGATTAAGTCTATCCGGACACAAATTGCCTGCAAGCTCAATGTCGGACCCTGGCGCCGGCCCGGATTGAATGGGATCGATGTCGATCTCGCAGATGCCTTCGGTTGGAGACGCGATGGAACATTTATAGAGTTAGGCGGGAACGACGGCTTCCAATACTCGAATACGTTGTTGCTGGAAAGAGAGCTAGGTTGGCGAGGAGTCCTGATCGAGGGGATCCCAGAGCTCGCGGCGGAATCGGTGCGCAATCGGCCAAAAGCAACGGTCGTGTGCGCGGCGGTGACGCAAGAATCGAATCAGGGCGTTGTTCCGATGAATGATGAGGACCTTATCAGCACGATTTCGGGTTCTCCCGGTCGAGTTTATGTCGCCACCACTACCCTATCGAGCGTGATTGACCAGGTTATGAATGGGAAGGCTCCTGATTTCCTCATCGTCGATGTAGAAGGGTTCGAGTTTGACGTGTTGGCGGGTTTGGATCTCACCCGACACCGTCCGACATGGATGCTTATCGAGACACTGGAAGAGGATCGTGTCAGCGATATTCTTGGTGGTTATACGCGGATCGCAAAGCTCTCGTACCACGACTACCTCTATAAACTGAATGAAGGCGGCGAAGCCTGACGAACAAGTGCCAGCTGTAATCGCAGTTTTGCAGTGCCTGTGATTAGGGCGGAGGGCAAGACCTGAACGAAGGTGCGAAATACATGAGTTGGGGGTGTGATGGACGCTTTGACGTTGCGGCGGCGGTTTTTTCCTGAGTCGAATGTGAGTGGTGTCAGCCACGTCGACGCAGGTGTGGCTATGTTCACTCAAATCGACGCGATTTTGAGGCCGACCGATCGAGTGCTGGATTTCGGTGCGGGCAGAGGTGAGCATATTCTCGACGATGCGATCGAATACCGCAAGCGGCTATTCAACCTTCGGGGTCGATGCGCTCATGTCGAGGGGTGCGATGTAGACGAAGCGGTCCTTACCAACCCGTTCTTGGATCATGCTGTGGTAATACACCCCAACACCCGCCTACCGTACCCGGATGACAGTTTCGACATAATCTTCTCCCGCTTCGTCTTTGAGCACATCCAGGACTCCAGCTCTGCCGCTGGTGAGATGCTGAGAGTGCTTAAACCTGGCGGGTTGATCGCAGCTCTGACTCCTAACCGATTCGGGTACATAGCGTTGGCTGCCACAGTAATTCCAAACAAGTTTCATGTGAGGGCTCTGCGATACATACAGCCTAAGCGTAAGTCAATAGATGTTTTTCCAACCAAGTATCGAATGAACTCTTCGGGCGCGATCAAAGCAGCTTTTGGCGACGGGTCAGAGGTTTACACCCAATTCGTTTCCGGAGAACCCGGGTACCACTTTGGGAAGCCATTCTTGTACGGAATATTCAAGTATTTGCACAAGATATTGCCGGATAGGTTGCAGCCTTTGATTATTGCCTATATTCGGAAGCCAAAGCGATATGCACAAGCGGGCTTAGAGGTATAGGGTCTCATTCAAGGTGGGCGCTATCGAGTCTTGTCGTCCCCTCCATCATTCGCAGTTAGGAGTTCGGTAAGGAGTTCCGACCATCGCTGGATCGCGGCGTCCCGCCCCAAGATCGCTTGGCGATACAGTCGTCCATTCGAGCCGAACTCCGCCATGATCTCCGGATTTTCGCGCATAGCCAGTATTTTTTCGAGCAGCAGACGAGGTTGGCCGGCCGGTACGACGACGCCGGCGCCGGACGCGAAGACTTCCGACGCGCTTATGCCCTCCGAATCGGTCGCAGCAACTACGGGACGTCCAGCGTGGAAGTACGACGTGAGTTTGCTCGGGACAGCCATTGCAGCAACGCCTGGCTTCTCGTTTACGAGAAGAATGTCGGCCGCACTTAAGGCGAGGCTGTAGGACTCATCGTTGAGCGACCCGACGAAGGTCAGGCGCGAGATCCCGCGCGCAAGTTCACATAATTTCTGCCGTTCGCTTCCGTCGCCAACGAGAATGAAATGGACTGGGGCGTTCTCGGCGTCTGCGAGTCGAGCTGCCTCGATGATGTTTTCCAATCCTTGTTTGGCGCCCATGTTGCCGGTGTGCACCGCCAATGTCGTGTCGACGGGCCAGCCTAAAGCGCTTTTTGCCTCGCTCGAATCTACGACGTCGCGATCTGGCAGGTGTGCCCAGTTTCGTATGACCGCTATCTTTCTCGACTCGACGGCGAGTTCATTTCGCAAGTAATCGGCGAACCGGTCGTGAATGACGACGACCTTATCGGCGGACCGAAGTGTGGCCCCCTCGACCCTACGGGTGACCCAAGCAGCCAGCCCCCCTCCTTCGCCGGTTTCTTCTAAACCGAGAGTGTAGATGTCCTGTACCCAGATGATTAGGCGTGGCTTGCGCGGTTTCACCGAAATCCTCAGCGCTGCAAAAGCTGTCGAGAACAGAGAAGGGGACACCGCAACGACTGCCGACGGACGCCCCCATCTCGCGATCACTAGTCGCGCACCGAAACTCAACTCCGAGAGCAGCCTTCGAACTCCGCGTGGCGACCGGGGCACATAGTGGAGTCTGCGCTGTATTTTTACGCCCGCGGAGTGGTCTGTACGCAGCCATTGCCCGTACCCCGCGCTGATCGCCCATTGTGGATAGTGGGGATGGGCGACGTGGGCTGTTACTCGGTGTCCGCGTTCAGTCAGCCCCGTAGCGAGACCGGTGGTGTAAGGCGCGATACCTGTGGGTTCCGGTAGGTAATTGAGACCCAGGATTGCTATATCGAAGCAAGAACGCATGGACCGAGGGTATCCAAGTGGCTGAGTTGCGGGAGTTTTGCAGTTGCCAAGCGGCTAGGACGGGAACCGCACGTATCAGAAAGAACCTCGATTTGGAACGGTATCGGCTCTGTGGAGGCTACCGCTCGTGGCTCCGGCTAAGCTTCGTGAGGCGCATGTTCGACTTCGTGTGCACGAGTTCGGATTCAAAGCCCGAAAGGCGGGGGGTAGCCGTGAAGATCGCGATCTTGGGCTTGGGGTATGTAGGTATCACGGCCGCAGCGTGCCTGGCGAGCCAGGGGCATGAGGTAATCGGGGTCGACCCCAACCAGACCAAAGTGAACGCGATCTTAGACGGGCGCTCGCCGATTAGCGAGCCGGGCGTCGAGGACCTGATAGCCCAGGCGCAAGCCAGTGGATCGCTAACAGCGACGACGGCGATGACGCGTGATGTGGCTTCCTGTGAATTGGTGATCGTCTGTGTCGGCACTCCGAGTGCAGTTGATGGCTCGCACAGCATGACGCACATCGCTGAGGTCTCTCGGCAGCTGGCCGAGCTTGTTAGAGCCAATCCAGCAACGCGGCTGACTGTCGCCTATCGATCAACGATACGACCTGGATCGATGGAGGAGTTGATACAACCCATTTTGGAATCAGTGCTGAGCGACGTTAAGTCTCAAATAGAACTCGTCTATTATCCCGAGTTCCTGCGTGAGTCTTCTGCCGTCAAAGATTTCTTCGCTCCGCCGAAAATCGTTGTCGGGACGGCAGACGGCCAAGCCAGCGCAGTCATCGACGAGCTAAATAAGGGCCTTGATGCCCCGGTATTTTATGTCAAATACCGTGAAAGTGAGATTACTAAGTTTGTTGATAACACATTCCATGCAGTAAAAACGGTGTTTGCGAACGAAGTTGGTCGCCTTTGCGTCCAGCTCGGAATCGATGCGTCCGAGGTCCACAAGATCTTTGTGTCAGACACCAAGCTGAACATTTCAGCGAATTACTTGCGCCCAGGTGGCGCTTTTGGTGGCTCCTGTCTTCCGAAAGACGTTCGTGCGTTTCAGCACATCTCTCGGACGTCTGGGGGAAATACTTTCATGATTGATTCTCTAATCGCATCGAACGAGGCGCACAAATCTTTTCTGTTTGAGTACGCAACGCGTAATTTGGAGCATGGATCGCGAGTTCTCCTGCTCGGTATCGCTTTCAAGGATCAAAGCGATGACCTGCGGGAAAGTCCAAATGTTGACCTGGCTCGAATGTTGATCACTGCTGGCTACCAGTTGTCGATTTTCGACCCGCATGTCGAGCCACAAAATCTCATGGGACAGAACCTAGGGGTACTTTCAAATTCTCCGTTCATACGCCAGCTGCTGGTCGACCGAAAGTCTGCCGAAGATACTGAGTGGAGCCTGGTGATCGATACGCGGGGAACTATTGGAAACTATTCGATTACAGCGGCAAGAATCGTTGATATCAATCGCCTGGCTTAGCGCCCGACGCCGCTTGCGGGGGCTAGTCCCGGCGCGTGGCTATGCTGGCATAGACGGAGCAGCACGAGCAAAGGCGTCGTGCTAGCCTGACCGTCGATCATCCGCTTCAATATATGACGGGGGGGGGACTGGTGATCCAAGTTCGCAGCCGCGTGCTTGATGATCAGCGTACGAAATGGCTTTAAAGCACAGATTAAGACATCTGGCACAGCGGTTCGGAGTGGACGTGGTCCGGTATCCTCTGCATGATCCTGTAGCCCGAACGGTACGCTTGATGGAGCACCACGGCATCAGTCACGTGATCGATGTGGGGGCTAATGACGGCGGATTCGCTTCCGAGATTCGTCAACTTGGCTACGACGGCACTATCGTGTCGTTCGAGCCGCTGCAAGAGCCCTACGAAAAGCTTCGGCGGAAGTCGACTTTGGACGGCAAATGGCAGGTGCACCGACGCGCCATCGGCGATTTCGATGGAGAGGTGACAATAAACGTTTCGGGAAACTCCGGTTTGTCGAGTTCCGTGCTGCCAATGCTCGATGCGCACGTAGAGGTTGCGCCCAATTCCGGATACGTGGCGCAGGAGACCGTTCCGCAGGCGCGCCTTGATACTCTGCTGCCGCAACTCGGAGTTGACACGACTTGTCGTACATTCCTGAAGGTTGACGTGCAAGGCTACGAAGCCGCGGTGTTGGACGGCGCGGTGGCCCTATTCGAAGAGGGCGGTATTCTCGGGCTTCAGTTGGAATTGTCTCTGACGCAACTCTATGCCGGCGGAATGACCTACCGCGAAGGGCTGGACCGCGCCGAGGCGCTGGGATTTTCCCTCATGGGTCTGGACCCCGTTTTTTCAGACCCGCGCACCGGCAGACTACTGCAGGTTGACGCCATTTTCTTTGCCGCATAGATCAGCCGTGGGTTTGGTGTACTGATTAGCAGCACGCCCGCGATCCAGATTGAAAGCGCCTAGCTATAACTCGGGAGACGAGACGAATGCAACCGCGCGTTCTTATACTGTCACCGCAGGTGTACGCGGAGCCTCACAGTGGTGTCGGGATGCGTGGGCATTTCCAGGCTGTGCATCTCTCGCGGCTGTGGCCAGTCACGGTGGTGACTGAAACCGGGACCTACGATGTGAAGGACGGAGTCTTCACGCACCGGGTTGTTACTGAAGTGGCCGAGGCTTCAAACGCGCTAGCATACCTACGGTCTGCGGCACGAAGGACGCACTATCTTTTCGAGAAGTACAACTGTCGATACTGGGAAGTGCCAAGCCTTGATGAGTTCACCCACGTCATTATTCATTATCCGGCTCTTCTGGAACTTTTGGCCAGCAGTCCTCGACCGCAGGCCTCAATTATTTTTGACACCCACAACAATGAGCGTGAGTACTTCGAAACAGTTGCTGCTCGGACGCCGAATCGCTTCAAAAGGGCGGTTATCAGTAAGCAAGCTGATGTCGCAGAACGCGTAATCCAGAAGGCTAGAGGTCTTATAGCGGCGACTATTTCGGTGTCGGAGAGCGACCGTGATTGGATTGAGTCTCTTTGCGGTAGTGGTGTTCGGCATTTCGTTATACCTAATAACCTGTTCAGTTACAGCCCGACAAAATGGACGGGACGCAAGTCAATTTTGTATGTCGGCTCGCTGAACGTCACGATGAACCTACAGGCACTCGAGTGGTTTACGGTGAACGTCTGGCCACTGCTTCGGAAGATCGTACCGGATGTCGAGTTTGTGGTCGCCGGGCGAGATCCCTCAGCAGCATTGATGGCCGATCTTAAGCGGAAAGGTGTGACGGTCATCGCGAATGCCCCGTCCCTGGATCCGCTTTATGAAGATGCGTTGTGCTCCCTCATTCCGGCATCCTCGGGGTCTGGAGGCAAAATCAAAGTCTGCGAGGCGCTTTCGCGTGGCGTTCCAGTGATCACTACCCCGCACGGCCTGGTCGGACAACCGGCGGCCATCGCTGACTGCTGCATCGTCCGGGAGGATCCAGCCGGCTGGGTTGACGCGATTCGGGCTCAGGTAGAACGGGGACACCGCTCAACCGGCGAGTGGGACGATCAGGTCGAGGCAGCACTTAGTGCGAGCTACTTCGGAAACTCCATCAAACAGATCTCACAATACATCGAATCCCGCTAGCCCGGATTTTTCGTGGAATGTTGACTGTGGGGGTGTGTAGATAAGCGAAAGTGCCTGTCCTGCAAGGAATAATTGGACTTCTCTACGGTTCAAAAACCCTGACGGGAAGGCACTTCGCAGGTGAAGAATATCGCGGCGGCATCGCCGGTGAAAGTTTCCGCCGACGGCCATGGCGTTGTGTCGCATGCCGGGATGGGCATGCTGCGTGAGCTTGCCGACCGGACCGGCTTATCGGCGCAGGTCACGGCCGCGTTGGCCGACACCTACCGCGGCCCGTGGGTGTATGCGCCTGGGGAGGTGTTCGCTGATCTGGCGGCCGCGGTCGCCGACGGCGCGGACTGCATCGACGCGGTCGGTCAGCTGTGCGGTGACCGGGAGCACGTCCTGGGGGCCAAGGCCTCAACGACCACCATGTGGCGGCTGATCGATGAGCGGATCGATGCCGCGCATCTACCCGGGGTGCGCGCAGCCCGAGCCGCGGCGCGGGCAGCGGCCTGGGCTGTCGGAGCCGCCCCCACCACCGGCGGCTGGCTGCATATCGACATCGATGCCACGCTGGTGATCGATCACTCCGACAACAAGGCCGGGGCTGCGCCGACCTGGAAGAAAACGTTCGGGCTGCACCCGCTGCTGGCGTTTCTGGACCGCCCCGACATCGCCGGCGGCGAAGCCCTGGCCGGGTTGCTGCGCAACGGTAACGCCGGCTCCAACACCGCCTCCGACCACATCATCGTCCTGCACCAGGCTTTGGCATCGCTGCCAGCGGCGTGGCGGCCCAACCCCGACGATCCCGACAACCCCGAGGCCCCGAAGGTGTTGGTGCGCTGCGATACCGCCGGATCCACCCACAAATTCGCCGCAGCGTGCCGGGCCGCCGGGGCCGGGTTCTCCTTCGGGTACCCCGTCGATACCCGCGTCCAGGACGCCGTGGACACCCTCAACCTCGGCGATTGCTGGTATCCAGCGATCGACACCGACGGCGGGATCCGCGACGGCGCGTGGGTCGCTGAAGCCACCGACCTGGTCAACCTGGCCTCCTGGCCCGAAGGGACCCGGCTGATCCTGCGTAAAGAACGCCCCCACCCCGGCGCGCAGTTGCGGTTCACCGACGCCGACGGCATGCGGGTCACCGCGTTCATCACCGACACACCACCGGGTGTCGTACCCGGTCAGGTCGCCGGTCTGGAACTACGGCACCGCCAGCACGCCCGCGTCGAGGACCGTATCCGCGAACTCAAAGCCACCGGGCTGCGTAACCTGCCCTGCCACTCCTTCTGGGCCAATGCTGCCTGGCTCGAAATCGTCCTGGCCGCCGCTGACCTGGTCACCTGGACCCGCCTCATCGGGTTCGCCAGCGATCGCGCTCTGGCCCGCGTCGAGATCACCACGTTCCGCTACCGGGTCCTGCACGTGGCCGCCCGTATCACCCGCGGCGCCCGCCAACTGCGGCTACGCATCGATGCCACCTGGCGCTGGGCGGCGGCGATCGCCGCCGCCTGGCACCGCGTCCGCACCGCCTTCGGATAACACCCCACCCCATCGGACCCATCAACGATGAAGGACCCACAGGCCCCAGGAAAGCCCGCCCCACCCGGCGACACGGGACAGCACCTCTACGCCACCACACGAAAACCACTACCCAACAACACAACTCGGCATCACACCGAACCCACACCAATTACCACGCAAAATCCGGGCTAGGGGATTCAATTCGGCAGGCGATGTGGGGTCAAGTCCAGGGACGTGGTGTACGACGTCGTCGTGTGATTCTTCGAGGTGATGGTTCAGGCGGTCAGTGTCGCCGGGGTGGCCTCCTGTTCGGTCGGGGTGTCGTTGACTGTGCGTGATTTGCTCAGGACGTCGAGGCCGAGGTAGCGCCGGGATTCGGCCCATTCGTCGTGTTGTTCGGCCAGGACGGCTCCGACGAGGCGGATGAGGGCGTTGCGGTCGGGGAAGATACCGACGACGTCGGTGCGCCGGCGGATTTCCTTGTTGAGCCGTTCCTGGGGATTGTTGGACCAGATCTGGCGCCAGATCTGTTTGGGAAACGCCGTGAACGCCAGCAGATCCGGCCGTGCCGCTTCGAGGTGATCGGCGACCGTAGGTAGCTTGTCGTCCAGGGCGTCGATGATCCGGTCATATTGTGCAGCAACGGATTCAGCATCAGGCTGGTCGAACACAGAGTGCAGCAGGGTGCGCACCCAGGGCCACGACGACTTCGGGGTCACCGCCATCAGGTTGGTCGTGTAGTGGGTTCTGCAGCGCTGCCACGTCGCACCGGGCAGCGTGGCGCCGATCGCGGCGACAAGCCCGGCATGGGCGTCGCTGGTGACCAGTTTGACCCCCGACAGGCCGCGGGCGGTCAGAGCCCGCCAGAACGTTAGCCAGCCGGCGCCGTCCTCGGCGGTGGTGACATCGATGCCGAGGATTTCGCGGTAGCCCTCGGCGTTGACCCCGACCGCGATCAGCGCGTGCACGTTGACGACCCGGCCGCCCTCGCGGACCTTGAGCACCAGGGCGTCGGCAGCGACGAACGTATACGGGCCGGCATCGAGCGGTCGGGTGCGGAAGGCCTCGACGGCGGCGTCGAGCTCTTTGGCCATCACCGACACCTGCGACTTCGACAGGCTGGTGATGCCGAGGGTTTCGACGAGCTTGTCCATCCGCCGCGTCGAGACACCGAGTAGGTAGCAGGTGGCGACCACGGTGGTCAGGGCCCGCTCGGCGCGTTTGCGGCGTTCCAGCAGCCAGTCCGGGAAGTAGGAGCCCTGGCGCAGCTTCGGGATCGCGAGATCTAATGTGCCTGCGCGGGTGTCGAATTGGCGGTGCCGGTAGCCGTTGCGGGAGTTGGTCCGCTCGGTGCTGCGTTCGCCGTAGCTGGCGCCGCACAGGGCGTCGGCTTCGGCACCCATCAGGGTGTGGATGAACGTGGCGAGCAGCTCGCGCAGCACGTCGGGATGTGTGGTGGTGAGTCGTTCGGCCAGCACGGTGGGCAGGTCGATATTCTGGGCAACGGTCATCGCGTGGTTCCTTTGCTCGAGTGACTTTGACGGGTCCCTCGAAGAATCACGCGATGACCCTCAATCAGTCGGCTACGACACGCCGGTACCGCTAATCAGGTCCGACTCATACACCACTCTGCTGGACGCAACCCGATGTGGAGGCCGAGGCCTAGTCGGAGTGCCGTGGAGCCTCCAGGGGCTTGTGGCTTTCGCGTCGTTGTTCTAACTGGGATCCGGCGTGGGCGTTGGCGCTAGCGGTTGTTCAAGCGCTTACGATTCCCTCTGAATGAAAGCGTCTGTATTGGACATGAGCAGTGCTGTGCACCGGCAGTCGGATGAAAGGGGTCTGGCATGCATCTTCTATTTGTTTGCACCGGCAATATCTGCCGGTCGCCCATAGCAGAGCGGCTGGCGGCGGTCCACGGCACTCGCTTACAGATTCCGGAGTTCGAGACATCGAGCGCAGGAACGCGCGCCGTGGTGGGAAGTCCCATTCATCGCGATGCGGCGATCGTCCTGACCCGACTGGGAGGCGAACCGACCGGATTCGCAGCGCGACAGTTCACTACCAAGGTCGCTTCCGAGGCCGATCTGATTCTGACTATGACGACGGCGCACCGCGACAAAGTGCTGGAGCGAGCGCCTCGCCTGTTACGCAGAACTTTCACGATTTCCGAATTGTTCTGGCTCAGCTCCCACTTCGAAGCAAGGAGCATCGCAGACCTCTGGGCCTTGCGCCCTGAGCTGGTTGCTAATCAACTGGTCGACGTGGTCGATCCTATCGATCAGAGCCCCGAGATATTCGCGACCGTCGGATCACAGATCGCTGACCTGCTGATACCCACAATCGAGTTCTGTCAACGAGCTGCAAAGCCTACTGCCGAATAGGGGGCAAATGGCCGGTAAGAAGGGCGTCAGCAGCCGCGAGTAGTTGGTGCGGAGAGCAACAAAGATAAGATTTCTATTAGAAAATTAAGACTTGTCCTAGCGGAATGGAACTGTCATCCACGTCAGCGCGACTGTGTAAGCTCGTTCGCGAGCGAACATCCCGTTTCGGTTGAGAACCACGAGCGTAGTGCGTAAAGTTCCTGCGCAAGGGTGGAACAATTGGGGGAGCACGTGACGGCGGTAAGTGATCGTCTAGAGGTTGCAGCAAACATCGCTAGGATCCCGACGAAGGTTCCGACGTGGCAGCGGGGGTACGCGCGCCGCCTTCTCGGGATCGACTTTGTTGGGGTGCTGCTGTCAGTCGGACTCGCCCAATGGTTACGCTTCGGCGGGCTTGGCGTAGAAGTGTCCACGTTCCAGGCCGTGGATTATGCGGTCGTTTCGCTCATCATTGCGGCTGTTTGGATGGCGGCACTCTCAATCAACAACTCCCGCTCGACTCGGGTCATAGGATCCGGAGCCGAGGAGTACCGCAGAGTGTGGATGGCCACGCTTACTGTGTTCGGCGGCGTCGCGATTGTGTCCATGTTGTTCAAGCTGGAGATAGCGCGCGGTTATCTGATGATCGCGCTGCCGGCCGGTTTGTTGGTACTCGGTCTTTTTCGCTGGCTTGCGCGCCAGGCTGTTGTGCGGGCTCGCTCCAAGCACGGCCGGTGCATTACACGGGTACTGGTAGTGGGAAGTCCCTCAGCGGTCCGCGACCTAGCGACATCCCTTGGTCGGGATGCGGGATCGGAATACGAAGTTGTGGGGGCTTGCACTCCGGGCCCTATCCGACGGTCCAGCATCGAGATTCCTGGTTTTGGTGAGATTCCCACGTTCGGTGACGAGTCCAACGTTGTCGGAGCGGTTACAGCGACCAACAGCCACGCCGTGGCAGTAACCGCGACTGAGCGACTCAACGGACGTGGGATCCGCGACCTATCTTGGGAGCTCGAAAAGCTAGAGATTGACCTGCTGGTAGCTCCGGGCGTCGTCGACGTCGCCGGTCCTCGCTTGCAGATGCGTCCCGTCGCCGGCTTGCCGCTGATCCATGTTGAAAAGCCGCAGTATCACGGCGCGAAGCGATTCCAGAAGCGCCTCTTCGACCTAGTTTTCTCGAGCGCCGTCTTGTTATTAGGACTGCCGCTGCTCGTTCCCGTCGCCATCGCGATCAAGCTCACCAGTCGCGGGCCTGTGTTCTACCGCTCGGAGCGCGTGGGTTTGGACGGCCGTCCGTTTCAGATGATCAAGTTCCGGACCATGGTGGACGGTGCAGACAAGATGGTCGATAAACTCGCGGCGAAGAACGAGAGCGAAGGCGGAGTTTTGTTTAAGATCCGCGAAGATCCACGCGTCACGCCAGTCGGCAGGATCCTACGCAAGTACAGCATCGACGAGCTGCCTCAGTTCATTAATGTCCTGAAGCGTGACATGAGTGTAGTCGGACCCCGTCCTCCGCTGGCCAGGGAGGTTAAATCCTACGATGACTATGCCAAGCGGCGCTTGCTCGTCCGCCCGGGCATCACGGGCTTGTGGCAGGTCAGCGGTCGCTCCGACTTGACATGGGAGGATTCGGTTCGCTTGGACCTGTTCTATGTCGAGAACTGGTCGATGATTGCGGATCTTCTGATCGCCATAAAGACTGTAAAAGCTGTCTTTGGCCACGCCGGTGCCTACTGACTGTATGAGCTTGGACTTCATCACCGAGTCTGACGTAGAGGGCCGATGAAGCCTCTGTAGTCACCCGGTAGGCTACGAATTCGATTGGCCTCGGCGGCCTGCAGAGGCTCGATTACAGGGGAAAATCATCTATGGCGAAGCGTGCGTTAATCACCGGCATAACCGGGCAGGACGGCTCCTATCTAGCCGAGTTGTTGCTCAGCAAGGGCTACGAGGTTCACGGTTTGATTCGGCGAGCATCGACCTTCAACACCTCCCGCATCGATCATCTTTATGTGGATCCACATTCACCCGATGCCCGTTTGTTTCTTCACTACGGAGATCTCAGCGACGGCGCCCGGTTGGTCACGCTGCTTTCAAGCATCGATCCCGACGAGGTGTACAACCTTGCAGCTCAGTCCCATGTGCGCGTCTCGTTCGACGAGCCAGAACACACCGCTGACACCACCGGTACTGGCACGATCAGGATGTTGGAGGCGGTAAGGCTCTCCGGCGTCAAGACGCGGTTCTACCAAGCTTCTTCGTCGGAGCTGTACGGTGCAACGCTCCCGCCGCAGAACGAGAGCACGCCCTTCTATCCGCGTTCCCCGTATGCCGTCGCAAAGCTGTATGGCTTCTGGATTACGAGAAATTATCGCGAGGCGTACGGCATGTTCGCGGTTAACGGAATCTTGTTCAATCACGAGTCGCCGCGGCGGGGGGAAACGTTCGTCACCAGGAAGATCACGCGTGCGGTTGCTGCAATTAAAGCCGGCAAGCAGGACTACGTGTATCTGGGAAATTTAGATGCAGTCCGGGACTGGGGATACGCGCCTGAGTATGTCGAAGGAATGTGGCGAATGATGCAGGCGGAGGAGCCAGACGATTACGTACTCGCGACAGGCGTGGGAATAACGGTTCGCGAATTTGTAGAGATCGCTTTTGAACGGGCGGGCCTCGACTGGGAGAAGTATGTTCGCTTCGACGAGCGTTACCTGCGCCCGACCGAGGTCGACGCTCTTATCGGCGACAATTCCCGCGCACGTCAAAAGCTCGGCTGGTCGCCGACGATCGATGGGCGAGGCTTGGCACGGCTCATGGTAGACGCGGACATCGAGGCACTTCCGCATGCGGGCCATCCATGGATAGACAAAGTACGGCTGGAGTCATGGATCACGCCGACGTTCAGCAACGCGGGGATGGCATGACCGACGAACGCCCGTTTTTCTCGCCCGGCGAATTGGACCGCACTGCGTCATTTTACGTTGCGGGCCACCGCGGTTTAGTTGGTTCTGCGATTGTCCGGAAGCTAGGGGCCGCCGGTTTTGAGACGATCGTCGGCAGATCCTCCGCCGAACTCGATCTGAAGGACAGATCGGCCGTCTTTGAGTTTTTCGAGGCCATTAAGCCGCGGTATTGCGTGCTGGCAGCGGCCAAGGTCGGTGGGATCATGGCGAATAGTACTTACCCGGTTGACTTCCTCAGCGACAACATCCGGATCCAGGTCAACGTGCTCGACGCCGCCCGTGAATGCGGTGTCGAGAGGCTCCTGTTCCTCGGCTCTTCGTGCATTTACCCCAAGTTTGCCGAGCAGCCAATACGGGAGGACGCGCTGCTTACCGGCCATCTCGAACCGACTAACGACGCCTACGCGATCGCAAAGATAGCAGGTATTCTGCATGTCCAGGCGGTGCGTCGGCAGTACGGCCTGCCGTGGATCTCAGCGATGCCGACAAACCTCTACGGACCGAACGACAACTACTCGCCTACCGCCTCGCACGTCCTTCCCGCTCTGATACGCCGTTACGACGAGGCCGTCGCATCCGGAGCCGAGTCGGTGACAAACTGGGGTACCGGCTCGCCGCGCCGCGAGTTCCTGCATTCCGACGACATGGCTGACGCTTGCCTGCACCTACTCGAAAATTATGACGGTGCCGAACAGGTCAATGTTGGTAGTGGCACCGACACAACGATCCGAGAGATTGCTGAGACCATTGCCTCCGCTCTGGGGTTCACTGGCGAAACACATTGGGATATAACTAAACCCGACGGAACCCCGCAGAAGCTGCTCGACGTCTCCAAGTTGACCCGAGCTGGGTGGACATCGAAGATCGGTCTGCAGGAAGGCATCGAACGGACCGTGGCGTGGTACCGAGAGCACGTGGGTGCGCTGCGCGCATAGTTGCTGTCTAACTCTGACGAGAAGTAGCGGGCAGGGCTGGACGACGCCATCTCCAGTGCGTGAGCAGGCCCGCAGGGGATTGGAGTTGCGCCGCTGAACGCTTAGTGGATCCGGCGGTCGTGCATGCGACTTTGCGCTATGTTTGCCCGGGGCGAAACTAAGCGGGGGATGTTGGGTCTGATGAAGCCAACTCACGTCGGCGTGATACCTGACGGCATGCGCCGCTGGGCCGACGCACACGGCGTTACCTTCGCCGAATCCTATCGCCGCGGCTCCGAGAAGGTCGTCGAGATTCTCTTGGCTTTGCAGCGCAACGGCGTGGGCATGGTGTCGGTGTACAACCTGAGCCGCGCCAACCTGGCGAGGCCCGCGGACGAACTCGCCGCGGTCTACGACGCCTCCATCTACTTCTTCTCCGAACTCATCCCGGCTCACTTCAGTACCGACGAATACGCCGTCCGGTTGCACGGTGACCGCAGCCTATTGCCGCGCGAATATGTCGCCGCTGCCGAAGCTCTGGAGACCTCGACGCGCGGCGAGTTTCGCATCAACATCCTGGCTGCCTACGACGCCGTCGACGAACTGCGCGTTGCCCATTGCCGCGCGCAGCGCGAAGGTTGTGACATCGCTGCAGCCTTCGACATCCCCTCGGTCGACCTTGTCATCCGCACCACCGCCGAACCTCTGCTCAGCGGCTTCCTCCCGCTCCAGTGTCAGTACGCCGAGCTCATGTTCCTCTCGACACCCCTCAACGAGCTCACAGCCACGGACATCGACGCAGCGATCGACGAGCATCGACGCTTTCCCCAGCGGCGCGGACGGTAGCGGTTGATGGCTATTCCCCAGAACCCACTGATCATCGGCGCGGGGCCGGCTGGACTCACCGCCGGCATTGAGCTGGTGAAGAGGGGAGTGGCGCCGCGCATCTACGAATCGTCGATGGAAGTCGGGGGTCTTGCTCGGACGCTCACCGATGGGGAGTGGCGTGCCGACCCCGGCGGGCATCGATTCTTCACACAGCACGAGGAGATCATGGATCTGTGGAAGTCACTGCTTCCACATGATCAATGGATCGCTCTTCCGCGGCGGTCGGCGATGCTCGTCGATCGCCACCTGGTGCCGTACCCGTTGGTCGGTCGTGACCTCCTGACGCAGTTGGGTTTCCGAAGCGGCGTGCGCGGTGCCGGCGGGCTCGTGTGGTCGCGCATGCGTCGCGGTATGCGCGCCGTCGAGAAGCAGCAGACATTCCGCGAATGGGGCGTCGAGGAATTCGGCCGCTATTGGTACCGGCTGTTCTTCGATGGCTACGTCCGCAAGACGTGGCTGGCCGATCCTGACCACCTGGCCAGCGATTGGGCGAACCAACGAATCAAACCCATCGATTGGCGCCGCCCCGGCACGCGGAACGGCAACCACGATGTGTTCCGCTACCCGCGACTCGGTCCCGGGCAACTCTGGGATGCCGCCGCAGCCAGACTGGTTGAGGCCGGCTGCCCACCGTCCCTCGGCTCCCGCGTCATCGGTCTCCATCGGGACAGCCGTGGTTGGACGATCGAACTGGAGAACGGCGAAACAGCTACGGGGGACGCCGTGTTCTCCAGCATGCCGTTACAGACGTTGGTCCATGTGTTGAAACCTGCCCCGCCCAAACACGTCCATGCCATCGCGGACACGCTCCGCCATCGCTCTCTCATCACTGTGGCGGTGGCACTGCCCAAGGCGTATGACGTCCCGTTCAACTGGGTGTACACCCCGGGGCCGGAGTTCCGGGTCGGGCGCGTGCAGAACTACGGCCGCTGGTCGGCAGCGCTCGCCCCTGCGGGGTTCAGCGGCACGCATCTCGGCTTGGAATACTTCACGCTGCCCCACGACGATCTCTGGTTGGCCGACGACGACAACCTGCGCGCCATCGTCCAGCAGGACCTGCGGATGCTCGGCGTGGGGGAGTTGGATCCCGAACACCTGATGATCGTGCGCTCGCAATACGCGTACCCCATCTACGAGACAGGTCGGGAGAGGAACGTCGTCCGCATCCGCGATTATCTGCGGGAGAACCACCCGGCGATCCATCCGATCGGCCGAAACGGTATGCACCGCTACGACAATCAGGACCACGCGATGCTCAGCGCGCTACGCAGCGTGGCCCGGTACTTCGGCGAGCAGGTCGATCCGTGGCAGGTCAACACCGATCTCGGCTACCACGAAACCGGCTTGCTCAAGAACTGAATGTCTCAGCGGCCGAGCAGTCGCTGCAGCCGCGACCGGAACGAGCCCTCGGCCGGCACGAAACGCGCGCATTCACACGAGGAACAGTCACTGCCGGCCCGGTAGTGCTCATGAGCAAGTCGGCCGTGACCGCACCGGCACTCCGTCGTCTGCACGCACCTGAATTTACGCTGTGAAACACCTGTTTCGGCAACGAATCCACACGCAGAGGCGGCCGGCGAGCGAATTCGCCGTCCACCGCACGAAAGTGCGCCAACGCGTCAATTTCTCAGTACAGTGCTGCCGTGGGCTATCCGGAGAATGTGCTGGCCAAGGACGAACATGTCGTTCTGCACCGCCATCCGCACTGGGGGCGGCTCGTCCTGCCCGCCGTGATCTTGATTATTGCCAGCGCTGCCGCCGCGTTCGTCGCCGGCTACGTCAATACCCTGAACTGGGAGCAGACCGCCAAGACGATCGTCTTCGGGGTGATCGCGGCGATCTGGCTCGTCCTGGTCGGGTGGCTGGCGGTGTGGCCGTTCCTGAACTGGTGGACGACGCACTTTGTGATCACCGACCGCCGCGTCATGTACCGGCACGGACTGATCACCCGGTCGGGCATCGACATCCCGCTCGCGCGGATCAACAGCGTCGAATTCCGGCACGGCCTCGTCGACCGTATCTTCCGTACCGGCACCCTGATCATCGAGTCGGCTGCCCAGGATCCCCTGGAATTCCAGGACATCCCGCGGGTCGAGTACGTGCATTCCCTGCTATATCACGAAGTTTTCGACACCCTCGGCTCGGAGGAGTCGCCGAGCTGAGTCTGCGCGAGGTAACGCGCTGACCTAGCGTGGACGGCATGGTTGTCGGGCAGAGGGTGACTGCGCGGCGCCGCTACCTCGTTCCCACTGTGATGGCCACGCTCGTGGTGTTGCTGTTCGTCAATGGTGCGAGCGGAACGGTGCTCTTCGCGCGCGCGCCAGTGGATCCGCTGGCCGCTGCGGACGCCATCATGGTTCTGGGCGGTGAACACGACGGCCGCGAGGCGTACGGACTCAAACTCGCCGAACAGGGCTACGCGGACACCGTCGTGCTGTCGAATCCCTATGCGGCCTCGGATAAGACGATGAAGAAAGCGTGTGCGCCACGGTCGGATATCCGGGTGATCTGTCGACCGCCTGCGCCGTCAACCACTCGCGGCGAGGCCCTGATGGCCCGCCAGCTCGCCGATGAGCACGGGTGGACGTCGATCATCGTTGTCAGCTGGCGCTACCACCTGCCTCGCGCACGCAAAATCTTCGAGCAGTGCTTTGTGACGCCAGAACGCTCCGTCATCATGCGCGACGTTCCGCGGCGCTACCCCTTCTCGGTCGCCCAATGGCAATACACCTACCTCTACCAGTACGGGGGATGGGTGAAAGCTGAGATCCAGGGGCGGTGCGATTAGCGCAGCACCTTGACGTAGAACGTCGTTCCCGCCCGCACCGCCAGATAGCCGGCCAGGGCGAATGTCGCTCCGACCGCGCAGTACACCGCGAGCCGGCGTGCCACGACGAGCCCGCTGCGCAGGATTGAGTCGGTCCCAAGCCATACCGGCGGTGCGGCCGCGACCAGGATCATGCTCGACGCTGAACCTAGGAACCCGACCGTGATCGGTGCCGTGACGGCGGGGAGATAGGGGTACGCGCTGAACACTCCGAGGGCGCCACAGATCCCCGCGGTGCTGAGAAGTAGTCGTCGTCGGGAGGGTCGCCGCAGGACGAGGAGTGCGACGCCGCTTCCCAGTGCTCCACCGATGGCCACCATCACCCAGTTCATGCGGTCACCGCGCCGCCACCCGCGCGCACAATAGCCCGCACACCAGCCCCGCCACCGCCGCCGTAGGCGTCAGAGTCAGCACGGCGAGTGAGATCTTCATGGTCGTGCTGATCGTGAGCACCGCCCACGCGCTCAGGCTCGCCACGCTGCCGCACAATCCCAGCACCGCAAACTGCAGCGGCGACTTCGGGCCGTGGGCGAGGACATACGCGGCCACCACGAACGCGACAAAGACGGTCACCACCGTGGACACGAGCATCTCGCGGGGCGTCGGCCAGGTCGCCGTGACCGCGTAACGCACCAGTGCACCCGCGGTGCCGCCCACGATCAAAGCCAACGGTTGCGTCGACGAACGACGATGGCGACCCGGCACCCAACAACGCTATGCAAAGACCGTCTCGCCGGCACGCCGGCTTACGAGGTCTTTGACACCCTCGGCTCGTCGGAGTCGTTGCGTTGACGGTGGCTACGGCGACGTCGCGACGTCCGCATCGGCGTCACGTTGTCCTTCGGCTCCGGGCCGTGGGGATGCCGCAACTCGTACTCGTCTTCCAGCGCCTCGGCGAGACCGCCACCGGTGAGCGTCGACTCCAGCGCCTTCTCCGGGTTGCGCGCGAACTCGTCGGGGAAGACGAAGCGCCGGAACGCCCAGAACCGGAACGCCATCTGCAGCAGGTTGCCGATGATGTAAGCGGAGATGAAGTCCGCGATGTTCTCCGTCATCAGCGACACCATCGGCACGCGCAGCATCAGCACATAGCTCGACACCCACAGCGGCGCCATGCTGAGCAGCACGCCGACTCCACTGACCCCGAAGAACAGCAGCGCCTCGTGGTGACGCTCGCGGCCGCCGCGATCGCGGAAGCTCCATTCCCGGTTGAGGATGTAGGACGCGATCACCGCGACGATGCCGGCGATGATCTTCGCCGTGACGGGCTTCGGCTCGAGGATCGTCAGCTTCAGCGTGAAGAAGATGGCCGAGTCGATGACGAATGTCGTCGCACCGACGATTGCGAACTTGATGAGCTCATGGTGCCGTTCGGCGTAGGGACGGATCGGGCCGGGGAGGCGGCGGATCGTCGCATCGGCAAAGGACACAAGGAGTCAGTTTACGGAAACGGTTGCCCGGATGCCGCATCCCGCGGTTACCGCAGGTCAACGCTGCGTCATCGGCCATGACACCATGTACGCCGTGTCAAGAAGTCCCGCCTCTCCACCCGTCGTAGCAATGATCGGCGGCGGCCAACTCGCCCGCATGACCGCTCAGGCCGCTATCGCGCTCGGCCAGACCCTGCGCGTGCTGGCGGTCCGCAGCGATGAATCCGCCGCTCAGGTGACCCCGGACGTCGTCCTCGGCTCCCACACCGACCTTGATGCGCTGCGGCGCGTCGCCGACGGCGCGACCGCCTTCACCTTCGATCACGAGCACGTCCCGACCGAACACCTCGACGTGCTGGTCGCCGAAGGCGTGAACGTGTCGCCTCCGCCCGGCGCGCTCGTGCACGCCCAGGACAAGCTCCTGATGCGACGGCGTCTCTCCGACCTCGGAGCGCCCGTGCCCCGCTTCTCCGACGTGTCGTCGGTCGAGGACGCCGTCGCGTTCAGCGAGCAGGTCGGTGGCCCTGCGGTCATCAAGACGGTGCGCGGGGGCTACGACGGCCGCGGCGTCGTCATCGCCGCTGACACCGACGAGGTGCGCGCCGTCGTCGCGCAGTATCTGAACGACGGCGTGTCGGTGATGATCGAGGAGCGCGTCGCGATGCGCCGCGAACTGGCTGCGCTGGTGGCACGTTCGCCGTTCGGGCAGGGTGCTGCGTGGCCGGTGGTGGAGACAGTGCAGCGTGACGGCATCTGCGTCACCGTGCTGGCACCGGCTCCCGATCTGTCGGAGGGTTTGGGTTCGGCCGCATCGGAATTGGCGCTGCGCATCGCGTCCTCGCTCGGTGTGGTCGGGGTGCTCGCGGTCGAGCTGTTCGAGACCGTCGACGGCAGACTGCTGGTGAACGAATTGGCGATGCGCCCGCACAACTCGGGGCACTGGACGATGGACGGCGCGCGCACCAGCCAGTTCGAGCAGCACCTGCGTGCGGTGCTCGACTATCCGCTGGGCGACACGTCGGCGCTGGCGCCCACGGTGATGGGAAATGTTCTCGGCGCGCCCGAGACGCCAGCGATGTCGATGGATGAGCGTGTGCATCACCTGTTCGCGCGTATGCCCGACGCCAAGGTGCACCTGTACGGCAAAGAAGAGCGGCCCGGTCGCAAGATCGGCCATGTCAACATCGTCGGCGGACCGTCGGAACCGGTGGAGTCCCTGAGGGAGCGCGCCGAACGGGCGGCACACTGGTTGTCGCACGCACAGTGGACCGACGGATGGGATCCCCACGCATGAGCTCACCCCGCGTAGGCCTGATCATGGGCAGCGACAGTGATTGGCCGGTCATGTCCGACGCCGCCGAGGCATTGGCGGAGTTCGAGGTGCCCTTCGAGGTCGGTGTGGTGTCCGCGCACCGCACCCCCGCGCGGATGCTGACCTACGCCCAGGAGGCTGCCGGCCGCGGCATCGAGGTGATCATCGCCGGTGCCGGGGGCGCGGCGCACCTGCCGGGGATGGTCGCGTCTGCCACTCCTCTTCCGGTGATCGGTGTCCCGGTGCCGCTGGCCCGGCTCGACGGGATGGACTCGCTGCTGTCGATCGTGCAGATGCCGGCCGGGGTGCCGGTGGCGACGGTGTCGATCGGCGGCGCGCGCAACGCCGGCCTGCTCGCGGTCCGGATCCTCGGCGCGTCGGACAAAGCCCTGCAGGAGCGCATGGCGGCTTTCCAGGCATCGCTGGAGCAGATGGTCCTGCAGAAGGACGAGGCGCTGCGCCAGAAACTCCTGGGGGAGTAGCGGCCGTCTGGAGCCCTGGACGGTCGTTTCTGGCGCAATCAGATGTCCGTCAATGACCACCCTTCACCTGGGATTCGTCACACCGAGGTGTAGCTCTGGCGAATGACGGCTACCGGATAGTCATGTCCATTTCGCTGCCCGGATTCGACACCTGGCTCATCGAGCGTCTCGAGGAGTGCGCAGGAGATTCGGGCGAACCTGTCGACACCTACGTCGCTCGCGCCGTCGCCACGCAGATGGTCACCGACTGCGAGCGCGTCGACCGTGCCTCTGCAGGCCGGCTGAAGGCGCACCTGTCTCTGACGGGACTGTCCGGAGAAGCCGCCGCCGACGGCCTGTCGCCCGTCCTTGCCGACCCGGAACGGCTTCGGGCGCTCCATGCCACGGGTGTGACGGGCACTCCGCCCGATCCCGCGTACACCCGCCTGGCCCGCATGACCGCGGATGCCCTGTCGGTGCCCGCCGCAGCACTTGTCGTCGTGTCGGCAGATCGCCAGTTCGTCCTCGGTGTCGCAGGCTCCGCCCCGCAGACAAGTCTGGCCGAGTCCTTCGACAAATACGTTGTTGCGAACGGTGCTCCCGTCAGCGTCGACGACGCACGCCGACATCCGCTGTTCAAGAAGTACGCCGCGGTGGCTGAAGGGCACGTCGTCGCGTACCTCGGCATGCCGGTGGCCGATGGCGCCGGCAACACCGTCGGCGCGCTCAGTGTGTCCGACACAGCTGCGCGACGGTGGACGTCCGGCGAGATGCAGATCCTCGGCGACCTTGCCGCGGTCGCGGCCGAGCGAATATTCGGTTCCTGACACGACCTCGAGCGTGTGCGGTCGCCGAACTGAGGTTCCCGGCTGTGGTAGACGCTGAATTCACAACCGGGAATCCCAGTTCGGCGGCAGCCGATCGCCAAACCACGCCGAGCTTCGCCATAATCGATAGCCGAGCTAACGCATTGACATCAGCGGCAATTGGGCACGAAGAGGTCCAGAGATTTATGAGTGACATCGGTCACGTCAAGCGCCAGCGAACTTCGTGGCGCCCGAGGCGGCAGCGTTGAATCAGGACGCCCGCAGGACGACGACCGGGGCGGTGTGCTGGACGGGCGCAGCGGCCTGGATGTGCCCGGTCTGCGCTGCATGAATCCCGGCATCGACAACCGCGGCGCTGCGCAACCGCCGCGGAGTACCGTTCCAACCACATTCGCAATGCGCGGTACGGCGGAAAGCCTTGCCTTCGATGTACACCTGCATGTGGCTGAAAGTACCCACGGCACCTGAGAGCGAACCGCTACCGGGGCTGAATGCAGGCTGAGAAGACGGTTCCCCGGAATTCGCTTCCCGCCGCGACCGCGCTAAAGTTACCGACGAGTAGCAAGGAGATGCTGATGGCTAGTTGGGCCGGAAATCCGTCGTTCGATCTCTTCCAGTTGCCGGAGGAGCATCAGGAACTGCGCGCCGCGATCCGCGCGCTCGCCGAGAAGGAGATCGCGCCGCACGCCGCCGACGTCGACGAGAACGCGCGCTTCCCCGAAGAGGCGCTGCAGGCGCTCGTCGCCAACGGCTTCAACGCTGTGCACGTGCCCGAGGAGTACGGCGGCCAGGGTGCCGACTCGGTCGCCGCGTGCATCGTGATCGAAGAGGTCGCCCGCGTCGACGCGTCCGCATCGCTCATCCCCGCGGTCAACAAGCTCGGCACCATGGGGCTGATCCTGCGCGGCTCCGACGAGCTGAAGCAGAAGGTGCTGCCGTCGCTGGCCGCCGGCGAGTCGATGGCGTCCTACGCGCTGTCCGAGCGCGAGGCGGGTAGCGACGCCGCATCCATGCGCACCCGAGCCAAAGCCGACGGCGACGACTGGATCCTCAACGGCGCCAAGTGCTGGATCACCAACGGCGGCAAGTCCGACTGGTACACCGTGATGGCCGTCAACGATCCCGACAAGGGCGCCAACGGGATCTCGGCGTTCATGGTCCACGTCGACGACGAGGGCTTCAGCATCGGACCCAAGGAGCGCAAGCTCGGTATCAAGGGTTCGCCCACGACCGAGCTGTACTTCGAGAACTGCCGAATCCCCGGCGACCGCATCATCGGCGAGCCGGGCACCGGCTTCAAGACCGCGCTGGCCACCCTCGACCACACCCGCCCGACCATCGGCGCCCAGGCCGTCGGCATCGCGCAGGGCGCGCTCGACGCGGCGATCGAATACACCAAGGACCGCAAGCAGTTCGGCAAGTCGATCAGCGATTTCCAGGCCGTGCAGTTCATGCTCGCCGACATGGCGATGAAGGTCGAAGCCGCACGCCTGATGGTGTACTCGGCTGCCGCCCGCGCCGAGCGCGGCGAAGGCAACCTCGGATTCATCTCCGCCGCGTCGAAGTGCCTGGCATCCGACGTCGCGATGGAGGTCACCACCGACGCCGTGCAGCTCTTCGGCGGAGCCGGCTACACCGTCGACTTCCCGGTCGAACGAATGATGCGTGATGCCAAGATCACTCAGATCTACGAAGGCACCAACCAGATCCAGCGCGTCGTGATGAGCCGTTCGCTACTGAAGTAGCTTCAGTCCTGAGCCGGGCGCAGGTGCGTGATGTCTCCTGCCGACACTGTCACTGTGGTGCCGTCGGCGTCGATGAGCAGACGGCCGGAGTCGTCGATGCCCGTTGCCACACCGATGAGCTCGGAATCGCCGGGCAGGATCGCGCGCACCCGCGTCCCGATCGTCGTGCTGCACTCGCGGTAGTCGGTGGCCAGTCCGGCATCGACGCCCCCGGCCAGGCGCCACCGCCGCAACCTCGAGCTGAACTCCTGGAGCAGGGATGCGGCCAACTGGGTGCGGTCGGCGTGATGGTCCAGCATGGACAGCGACAGCGCATTCGGATCGGGCAGCTCGTCGACCGTCATCTCCACGTTCAGACCGAGCCCGACCACGATCACCGGCGTGGACACCTCGGCGAGGATGCCGGCCAGCTTGCGCGGGCCCACCATCACGTCGTTCGGCCACTTCACCCCGGTATCCACGCCGTAGGACTCCCGCAGCGTGTGCGCGACCGCAAGACCGGTCAGCAGCGGCAGCCAGCCCCATCCGGCCGGCGGCACCCCGGTCGTGTCGACCCCGAACGACATCGAGATTTGTGAACGCGGCGGCGCCGACCAGGTGCGTCCGTGACGTCCGCGTCCTGCGGTCTGATGCTCGGCCAGCAGCACCGCCCCGGCGATGTCCTCGCCGCGACCGGCCCTCGCGATCAGATCCGCGTTGGTCGATCCGGTCTCGTCGACGACGTCGACACGATGCCATTCGGTGCCCGTCATCGCCGACCGCAGGACGTCGACATTCAGCGCGGGACGTTCGGGGGTCGGCACATATCGAGACTAGTGGCGCAGGAGTGTCAGGACGGCAAGGGGTTCGACCGCGCGGGAGCGCTGGACGCGTCAATGGACTCGATGGCCTGCGCGGAGTGCGCATGCGCGAGCGTCACCTGGCGAAGAAGAGCGAACCCGTGGACGAAGAAGACCATCGCCACAAGCGTCCACGCATTACCCAGTGCCCATTCCCACGATGTCGCGGTCGGCGCCGCCGTCAACCAATACGCGGCGACCGCTGTCAGCGAATATCCACTCGTTACATAGAACCGGCCGTCGGCACTGGCGAGCCAACCGGGATGGCGGCGATTGCGGAGATGGCAGAGACCGAGCACGAGCACGATCGCCACTGCCGCTACGGATGTACCCATAACGCTCCCTAAGAACAGGCCCCGGACGCCTGGTTGTCAGGAGCTCTGCTTTGCCAAACCTTAATCAGATGTGGCGCTGAACGAAGTCCGCGGCATCAGAACAATGGTTAGACTTCGCAAAGCATAAGGTCAGCGTGACTTTCTCGTCAACATTTGGAAAAACGTGCGTGGCGATGCTTGCAGCTTCACAAATTCGCTGAGAAGTCAATTGTGAGAGTGCTTTGCCAGACGGACTGCTGTGACGGTTGGGGAAACCTGTGTGGTTCGTGGGGGAGTTGAGAACTCAGGAGCGCAGAGCGCCCGTTGCGGGTCCGATCGTCTCCAGGGCAACCGAGCGGGCGGCGTGTTCGACGGTCACGCGGCGAAGCGCCGCGAACCCGGCCGCCAAGCATGCCGCGGCAGCCAGCGCCCATCCGACGCCGAGCATCCACTCCCAGCCCGTCGATGCCGTCGTCAGCCAGTACGCCGCAACGGCTGAGGCCGGATAACCGAGGAGCATCAGGAAACGTCCCCGCGCGCTCGCGGTCCATCCCGCGTGCCGGCGGACGCGCACGTGCACCGCGCACAACCCGATGATGACGGCGATGGCAACGATGGTCGACGACATCGGCGGACCTCCTCAGGCTGAGCCCCGGGTGCGGGCCCAGGTTCGCCACCACGGCGATCACCTGTTCAGTCCAGTGTGACCGCGTTTCCTTAAATGAGCGTGAGGCCACGGAAACAAAATGGTCACGGTGTCGAGCGGGTGATCTTCTCCGTCTCGGTCCGGCGTGCCATCGAGGCCGGATCAGGATTTGCCACCTGTACCAGGGATGCACCGACGACGTACAACGCCACCAGGCGGTCGACGATGTCGTCGGCCGTGTCCCACGCCGTCGTCGACAGCACCCGGTCGGTGCCCGAGAGGCCCTGCGCGGCCGCCGATGCCCGTGCCGCGGCAAGCACATCGTCGGCCGAGCGGCCTTCCAGTGCCGGACCGGGGGAGCGCTCCGGCACGATCTGATCGCCGTGAACCCGCACTGCCGTCGCGTAGTCCGTCAGCCCGACGGGCAGATCCGCCACCGGCTTGCCGAACGGATCCAGCGACAGCACCGCGACCTCTCCCACACCCACGGCAGCATCGGCCTCGTCGATCCGGTCGGCCGTACACAGCGCGATGTCGGCGTCGCCGGACAGCACGACTTCCGCACCGATCCACCAGATGCCGAACAGCACTGCCGCCGTCTGCCAGTGCGCGGGCAGCAGCACACCCACCCGACTGCCCGGCGTCGCACCGAGTTCATCACGCAGCAGGTTGCCGGTCTTGGCCGCCCAGTTGGCCAGCGTCGCCGTCGACAACTCGATGCGCTCACCGGTCGCATCGTCGTAATAGGTGATCCGCGGACCCGCAGGGTTGGCGGCCATCAACGGATCGAGGACCGCCGAGCTGACGTTCGTCACCTCAGTTGACGCACTTCGGGTCATCCGAACCGGCGGTGATGATCGGCGACGGCGCCGGCACGGCCGCGCCGGTGTCCGACACGACACCCGACGTCGACGGGTCGGCGCCCATCAGCGTCACGTCCGAACCGTCCAGTCCCGCACCGGGTCCGGTGTAGTCGTCGGCGAGCACCACACGCACCGTGTCCGGCGGCACCGACGAATCTTCGACCACCTCAAGACCGCCCAGATCCAGCGCGACGGCCTGCGCGCCCATGTCATCGACCTTCGCGGCGCGGACCTGGCTACCGGTGACCTTCGGGCCCTCGTTGTTGCCGACGTTGCCCTGCGTGAACCCCTTGCCGGCCAACACATGTGCGACCGCCGCCGCCAGACCGTTGACGTCGGAGTCGTTGTAGACCTCGACGGTGGTCTTGTCGTTGCTGTAGGCCAGTTCCTCGGTCTTGCCCTGATCCTGGTCGTTCAGCAGGCTGGTCACCCAGTCCTTGACCTCTTTCGGGTCCACCCGCACGACGCTCTGCATGCCGTCGTCGCTCCAGCCGGCTTCCTCGAGGATCGGGATGGTCGCGAACGCGACATTGCCGGCCGCCAGCTTCTGCAGCTGCTCGACGAAATCCATGATGTCCCAACCCTCGGAGAGCACCACCGAACGCTGCACCGCGGACTCCAGAGCACTCAACGTCGACGGGCTCGACAACGTCTTGCTCGAAATCACCTCGTGGGCCATCGACGCCATCGCCGCCTGCTGGCGCGCCACCCGGTCCAGGTCGCCGCGCGGCAGATCATGGCGCTGACGCACGAAGCTCAACGCCTGCGTGCCGTTGAGCTTCTGCCAGCCCGCCGGGAAATCGGCACCCGAAAGCGGTTCGTACACAGGCGCGTTGAGACACACATCGACCCCACCGAGCGCATCGGTGATCAACGCGAAACCGAGCAGTCCGATCTCGGCGTAATGGTCGACCGTGACACCGGTCAGGTTGGCGACGGTCTTGATCAGCTCCTCGCGGCCGGCGGCCTGCGCCTCGGGCTCGGCCTCCGCGGGTTCGACGCCCTGCTGCTCGACGAGTTCCTTCATCTCCTCGAGATGCACCGAGCCGTACACACCGTTGATCTTCATCTTCCCGATACCCGGCGCCTCGACGTAGCTGTCGCGGGGAATCGAGATGGCTGTCGCCGACTCCCCGTTGTTCGGGATGCGGATCAGGATGATCGTGTCCGTGTTGGTCGACACCTCGTCGCCGGCGCGCAGCATCGCGCGCTCCTGGTCACTCAGCGGGTTGCCGTGCGCGTCGGTGCGACTGTCGGAGCCGACCAGCAGAATGTCGATCGCGCCGTCCTCGCCCTCGCCGCCGAGTGCGATCGGGTTGATGTGGTTGATGCCCGCCTCGAACGAGCGGATCTTGCCCCACGCAACCCCGGTGCCGATGACGATGGCCACCGCCAACGCCACGGAAACGGCGCGGAGCATGTGAGCAGCAGGCATCGCCCAAGGCTACTGGCGAGCGGCCCGCAATCCGAGGAGCCCGGACCGGCGTGCCAAACTCGTGATGTGAGCGGCCGAATCGTCATAGCCGGGGCCGGTGGCCTGGTCGGACGTGTGTTGGCAGGTCAGGCCCGCAGCCGGGGCCGCGACGTGGTGGCGCTCACATCGAAGGACTGGGACATCACCGAACAGGGGTCCGAACCGCGCCTCGCGGCCGGCGACATCGTCGTCAACTGCGCCGCCATCACCAACGTCGACCTGGCCGAAGCCGTGCCCGAGCGCTCGCACGCCGTCAACGCCGTCGGCGCAGGCAACGTCGCACTGGCCTGTGCGCGGGCCGGCGCGACGCTGATCCACCTCTCCACCGACTACGTGTTCAGCGGTTCGGCGTCTGAGCCCTACGACATCGACGACGAGCCCGCACCGCTGTCCGTATACGGGCGGACCAAGCTGGCCGGCGAACACGCCGTGCTCGAGGCACTGCCCGACGCCTATGTCGTCCGCACCTCCTGGATCTTCGAAGGTGGCAACGGCACCGACTTCGCCGCGGTGATGCGTCGCGCCGCCGCCGAACCCGGAGACGTCGAGATGGTCGCCGACCAGATCGGGTCGCCGACCTACGTCGGCGACCTGTGCGGGACACTGCTTCAGATCGCCGACGGTGGGGTGCGCGGGCCGCTGCTGCACGCCGCCAACGCCGGTTCGGCCAGCCGGTTCGACCAGGCGCAGGCCGTATTCGCCGAGCTCGGAGCCGACCCCCGACGGGTGCATCCGATCAGCGGCGACCGTCATCGCCGGCCGGCTCCGCGGCCGGCGTATTCGGCACTGGCGGCAACGAAATCCACCGCGGCCGGCCTGACACCGCTGCGGCCGTGGCGCGAAGCACTGGCTGAGGCGCTCGCCACAATGGGCGGGTCGCTACTCTGATCGCCGTGGTGATGCCGGCGTGAACGACGAGTTGTTTGTCGTGACGGTGACGTACTCGCCGGGCCCGCACCTGGAACGTTTCCTCGCCACCCTCACGCACGCGACCGAGCGGCCGGTGACCGTGATCATCGCCGACAACGGGTCCACCGACGGCGCCCCCGAAGAGGCCGTCGAGCGTCACCCGAACGCCAAGCTGTTCCGCACCGGAGGCAACCTCGGGTACGGCACCGCCGTCAACCGCGCCGTCGCCGAATACGGGCTGGCGTCGTCCACCGACTACTTCATCGTCGCCAACCCGGACGTGCAATGGGGACCGCACAGCATCGACCTGCTGCTGGAAGCCACCCGGCGGTGGCCGCAGGCCGGATCGCTCGGGCCGCTGATCCGTGACCCCGACGGCGCGATCTACCCGTCGGCGCGTCATCAGCCGTCGATCATCCGCGGCGGCATGCACGCCGTCGTCGCGCCGGTGTGGCCGTCCAACCCGTGGACCGCCGCGTACCGCCAGGACCGCGCCGAGCCCAGCGAACGCACCGTCGGCTGGCTGTCGGGCTCCTGCCTGCTGCTGCGGAGCGCCGCGTTCACGCAGATCGCCGGGTTCAACGAGCGCTACTTCATGTACATGGAGGACGTCGACCTCGGAGATCGTCTTGAAACAGCGGGCTGGCAGAACGTCTACGTCCCGTCGGCAGAGGTCCTGCACGCCAAAGGCCATGCCACCGGTCGCGACCCGGCCCGCAACCTCGCTGCCCATCACGTGAGCACCTACACTTTCCTCGCAGATCGGTATCCCAAGTGGTGGCAGGCGCCGCTACGCTGGGCTTTCCGGGGAGCATTGGGGGCGCGGGCGAGCCTGGTGGTTCGTAGTTCCCGTCGCAAATCTCGTCAGAGCTAGGCGAAAGGGACAACGATGGTCAATCCGGCTCAGGTGGACGCGGTCGTTCTGGTCGGCGGGATGGGCACGCGGCTGCGACCGCTGACTTTGTCGGCGCCCAAGCCGATGCTGCCGACCGCCGGTCTGCCGTTCCTGACCCACCTGCTGTCGCGCATCGCCGAGGCGGGCATCGAACACGTCGTGATGGGCACGTCCTACAAGGCGGCGGTGTTCGAGTCGGAGTTCGGTGACGGTTCCAAACTCGGTCTGCAGATCGACTACGTCGTCGAGGACGAGGCGCTGGGCACCGGCGGCGGCATCGCGAACGTCGCGTCCAAGCTGCGTCACGACACCGCGGTGGTGTTCAACGGCGACGTGCTGTCGGGATGCGACCTGCGGGCACTGCTGGACTCGCACGAGGAGCGTGACGCGGACGTCACCCTGCACCTGGTCCGCGTCGGCGACCCGCGCGCATTCGGCTGTGTGCCAACGGATTCCGACGGCGTGGTGACGGCGTTCCTGGAGAAGACGCAGGACCCACCGACCGATCAGATCAATGCTGGCTGTTATGTGTTCAAGCGGTCGATCATCGACGACATCCCCAAGGGCCGAGCGCTTTCGGTCGAACGCGAGGTTTTCCCGCAGCTGCTCTCCGACGGTAAGCGGGTGTGCGGCTATGTCGACGCGACCTACTGGCGCGACATGGGAACGCCCGAGGACTTCGTCCGCGGCTCGGCCGACCTGGTGCGCGGCATCGCCCCATCGCCGGCGCTGACGCATCAGCGCGGCGAGAAACTGGTGCACGACGGGGCCTCCGTCGCGCCCGGTGCGCTGCTGATCGGCGGCACGGTGGTCGGTCGCGGGGCCGAGGTCTCCGGCGGTGCGCGCCTCGACGGCGCGGTGATCTTCGACGGCGTGAAAATCGGTGCGGGAGCGGTGATCGAGCGGTCGATCATCGGCTTCGGGGCACATATCGGGCCACGCGCCCTGATCCGCGACGGCGTCATCGGCGACGGCGCCGACATCGGCGCGCGCTGCGAATTGCTGCGCGGCGCCCGCGTCTGGCCGGGCATCACGATCCCCGACGGCGGCATCCGCTTCTCGACGGACATCTAGGGCCGGGGTCTCGCGAAATATCATTCCGGGCTGTTCACGCCGGGACTTTCGCGACCATGGCTTCACTCTCGCGAGTCTGGAAGGCGCGTTTCACCCACGCCGCGATCTCGTAGGGTTTGTCACCCTTCATCACCCGAATGACGATCCAGTCGAGTGCCTCGAGCCGCCGTAGACGGTTCGCGTCCCAGCGATACTGCGCATCACTGGTGCGGTGATGCTCTCCGTCGTATTCCACGGCGATCTTGAGTTTCTCCCAACCCATATCGAGATAGGCGAACGCGTAGCCGGCGTCGTCCATCACCGGGATCTGGGTTTCGGGCCGGGGAAACCCACTGTCGATGAGTGACAATCGCAGCTTCGTTTCTTGCGGCGATTGAGCGCCGGCGTCCATCAGCCCGACAGCTTCTCGGCATCGGCGCACGCCCTTGGTTCCTCGGTACCGCTCGGTGAGCTCGAGGATGGCAGGTGCCTCTACACCTGTGGCGCGCGACAATGCGTCGAGATGCGCTACGGCCTGGCCGCGGGGCAACCTGCGACCGAGGTCGAGTGCGGTGCGAGGTGGTGTCGTGACGAACATTCCGCCGATGCGTGTGATTTCACCGGCGGGAATGCGCTCTCGCCGCGACAGGATGCCGTTCGGAGGATTGCTGTTCGACCACAGGATCTCAACAGGTGCACCGTCGTCGACCCACAGCGCGCCGTGAAGCGCCGCCGCCGCACGACCGGTGATGACTCCACGTCTGTGCGACCACAGCCATGCAGACTCGGCGCGGAGGGCCAGCGTCGGCTCCAGGTGCTTCGGCAGGTAGATGCCGGGATACACGGAGCGGTAGTTCCACCGAAGCTGACCCCGGGTCAGGAAACCCGACCGCAGAGCCTCCGAACCAACAATTGCCTCCCCCATGGGAAGAGCATGCCGATGAAGTCCGGTGGTCTCGCGAGTGTTAATCCAGGGCTGTGGATAACCCCTAGATCACGGCCCGGAATGATATTTCGCGGGCGTCGCGAGGCGGCGTGCGGCGGCGGCGAGTTGGGTGAGGCCGAAGTCGACGTCCTCGGGCAGTTTGTCGAGCGGCCACCACCTCAGATCGAGTGACTCGTCACTGCGCACGAACTCGGCTCCCTCGGGTGCGCGCACCACGAACTGCACGTCGAGGTGGCGGGTCGGCACGCCGAGCGAGCAGGTCACCGGATGCACGTGCAGCGCTGCCGGTTCCGGGTCGATCGTCAGACCCGAGATCCCCGACTCCTCGGTCGCTTCCCGCAGCGCCGCCGCGACGATCGTCTCGTCGGACGGCTCGCAGTGCCCTCCGAGCTGCAGCCACCGGCCGACGCGGGGGTGCAGAGTCAGCAGAGCCTGCTCGCCGCGATGGTCGACCACCAACGCCGATCCGGTGATGTGGCCCGGTGCACACTCCCTCAGACACGCGTCCTCGCGTGCCGCCAGAAAAGCCAGCACCCCGTGGCGCAGCGAATCCTGGGCAGGGTCAGGCGGATTCCATGCCGTCAGGACGTCGACCGTTGATTGATGCAAGCTCATCGTCTGACCAGCAGGCCGTCCGTCGGCACCGGCTCGCGCGGGGCCACCGGGTCGGCCCCGTACCCGATCGCGATGGCGCCCAACGGCTCCCAGTCGTCGGGTAGATCGAGCATCGAGCGCACCAATTCCGGCGCGAAGATCGTCGACCCGATCCAGCAGCTGCCCACCCCGCGCACCGCGAGCCCGACCAGCAGACCCTGCACGGCCGCACCCGCCGCGACCGTGAACATCGTGTGCTCGGCGGCGGTTCGCCGCTCGTCGGGGTAGGTGTGGGCGCCGTCGGGAACCATGAACGGGATGACGAGTTCGGGAGCGTCGTAGAGGATCTGCCCGCGCGAGACCCGGCGCTCGACCGACTCGGCGTCGCGGCCGTCGGCGAGAAGGTCGCTGCGCCACCGCTCCTTCATCGCGTCGAGCAGGCCGACCCGCAGCGCTCCGTCCTGCACCCACACGAACCGCACCGGGCGGGTGTGGTGCGGCGCCGGGGCGGTCAGCGCCTCGCCGACCGCTGCCTCGATCAAAGCCCCGTCCACCGGCTCGGGGCCGAAGTGCCGGACCGATCTGCGCAGCAGTTGCGCCTGCGAGCGTCCCAGTGCCAGCGCCTCTTCGGTGCCGAGCCAGAACAGGTCCTCCTCGCCGGCCCGCACCAGGTTGCGCGCCGAGGATCCGTCGTCGCGCACCGGCAGGCCGCGCACCACCGCGACGGGGACGGCGGTCAGCTTGCCCTTCACCAGATCGGCTGCCGCGGCGATCTCGTCGGCCACCGCGATCTCGGTGACGATCAACTCGTTGCCGTGCTGATCGTGTTCACCGGCGTAGGCGTGCAACACCGCGAGCCCGGCCGCACCGATCGCGACGTCGGTCTGCCCGGTGCGCCACGCGCGTCCCATCGTGTCGGTGACGACGACGGCGACCCGCACCCCGAGCCGTTCCCGCAGTGCGTCGACCAACGCGGCCGCGCTGCCGTCGGGATCGACCGGCAGCAACGCCAATTCGTCGGAGTCGACGTTCGAGCCGTCGACCCCGGCCGCCGCCTGCACGAGGCCCAGCGCGTTCTCGGTGATCAACGTCCGGCCCTTGCGCGCCAGCACCCGCACAGCCTCGCCGTCGATCAGCCTCCGTCGCAGCGCGTCCCGCTCGTCGGGGTCGGTCGGCGCGGCCACCATGCGTCCCTCGGTCTTGGACAACACCTTGCTCGTCACGACGACCACGTCATCGTCGCGCAGCCACGGCGCCGCGTCGGCGATCGCCGACGCGAGATCGTCGCCCGGCCGGAACTCCGGCAGCCCCGGCACCGGCAGCACTTCCACCCGTGCCGACGTGCCGTGGTCGGTCACGGCGCGACCCCGGCCAGTTCCAATCCGGCGCGCACCATCTGCGCGGTCACCGACGGTTCGGACATCAGCAGCGGGACGGCTTTCACGTTCACGCCCTCGATGTCGGCGTGGTCACCCTCGTGGATGAGCCAGCCGTCGAGGATGCCGGTCGCCGAGCGCGCACCGTAGTGGCGGCCGACCGCTTCGGAGGTGCTGTCCACCCCGATCACGGACAGGCACGCATCCGCCATGCCGCGCAACGGCTTTCCGGCGATGATCGGGGAGTAGCCGATCACCGGCGCTTTCGTCGAGCGCAGCGCGCCACGGATGCCGCCGACATTGAGGATCGCGCCGACGCTCACGACCGGGTTCGACGGGGCGATGAGCACCACGTCGGCGCCCTCGATCGCGTCGACGACACCCGGTGCGGCGGTGGCGTTGTCGGCGCCGACGAACGCGAAGCTGTCGGTGGGGACCTGCGCGCGGTGCCGGACCCACCACTCCTGGAAGTGGACGGCGCGCTTCTCGCCGTCATCGGGATCGGTGATCACGACGTGGGTTTCGCACCGGTCGTCGGAGGCGGGCAGCAGTCGCAGTCCGGGGGACCAGCGCCGGCACAGCGCCTCGGTCACGTCCGACAGGGGATAGCCGGCGCGCAGCATCTGGGTGCGGACCAGATGGGTGGCGAGGTCGCGGTCGCCGAGGCCGAACCAGTCGGGCTGCACACCGTAGGCCGCGAGTTCCTCTTTGGCATTCCAGGTTTCGTTCTTGTGCCCCCACCCGCGTTCGGGATCGATGCCGCCGCCGAGGGTGTACATGCAGGTGTCGAGGTCGGGGCAGATGCGCACCCCGAACATCCAGGCATCATCACCAACATTCACCACAGCGGTCACTTCATTCTCATTGGTATCGTCAGTGCCGTACTGCCCCAAGCCCAAGAGATGTTGGACACCGAGCAGGAACCGCGCACCGCCGACTCCGCCGACCAGAACCGTGACCTTCACATCGAACGAGAGTAGGCGGTGGACCAAGCGATCGGGACGGCCGGTCGGAGCGTGATAGACACGCCACAGCGCGACGCGCCGAATTGAAGTCACGGAATGGTATGAATTCCTGTTCTAGCGCTTGACCAGGGCCCCCCGCGCGTGTGTAATCACACCAGTGTCATTTCGCGGTTCTTCGGCCGGTTCCGGTGTCGCAGACCGAGATTCGATCACTTGTTCGAATTGGGATGGTCTCGCGGTCTTTTCGCGAGGCTGGCAGATACGGAACTACGAGACCTGGAGGAGGGGAAATGGCATTTGAACAGGCTGATTTCGGTGATTCCATTCGGTTCGACAGCAGGCTCCTCGGCTCGGTGGGAAGTGCGCCGCACATCCAGACCGGACCGGCACCGAGTGGAACAAATGGACGGCCCCAGCTGAGCCTGGTGCCCGAACGCATCGATTCTTTCGGCGACGACTCCGGCGTCCTCGACGAGGATCAGTGGCAGGAGCGCGCGCTGTGCGCTCAGACCGATCCCGAGGCGTTCTTCCCCGAGAAGGGCGGCTCGACTCGTGAGGCCAAGCGGATCTGCCTGGGCTGCGAGGTCAAGGACGCCTGCCTGGAGTACGCCCTCGCCAACGACGAGCGCTTCGGAATCTGGGGCGGCCTGTCGGAGCGCGAGCGCCGGCGCCTCAAGCGCGGGATCATCTGACCCGCGCGCTCGCACACGCGAACCTCAGTCGTCGTCCAGGGTCGGGTCGATCACTGAAGGTTCCACGCCCAGATACGTGGCTACCTGAGCCACCAGTAATTCGTGGAGCAGCTCGGTCAGCTCGTCGGTGTCCTTAGCCCGACGTTCGATCGGCTTGCGGAACAACACAATTCGCGCGCGCGTCGAGTTTCCCCGAACATCCACCCCCGCCGGGATCAACCGCGCCAGCGCAATGGGGCCGTCCGCCACCACCTCCGGCGGCCACTGCACACTCTCGGGGTCCTTCGGCGCCAGCCGCGGAATCTCGTCCACCGCCACATCGAGTGTGGCCACCCGCTCGTGCCAGCGCCGCTCGATCGGCTCGTAGGCTTCCAGCACCGCCATGTCGAATCGTTCCGCGCGGCTGCGCCACCCCGGAACCGTCGGCGGAAGTAGCGGTCCGCGCATGTCCCGGCCCCGCCGCGACCCCCGATGCCGGCGTCTGGTCACGGACAAGATCGTAACGGTTGGGCTTCGGCCGCCCCGTGGCTGCGCGTGTCCGGCGTGATGCAGGCGATCGTGCACGCTAACCTCCTGCTTGTGAATGTTCCCCGTCGCTGCTGCCGGCCTGGGTGCCCGCACTATGCGGTCGCGACGCTCACCTTCGTCTATGCGGACTCGACGGCTGTCGTCGGCCCGCTGGCCACTGTGTCCGAGCCACATTCGTGGGACCTGTGCGTCATGCACGCCGGTCGCATCACCGCTCCCCGCGGTTGGGAGCTCGTCCGCCACGCCGGCCCGCTGCCGTCGCACCCCGATGACGACGACTTGGTGGCGTTGGCAGACGCAGTACGAGAAGGTCGCGAAAATGCCGTCCCCGGCACCGGCGTCACTGCCGGCTTCACCACGGGGTTCACCGACCCGGTCTCCGGAGCGCACGGCGGCGCGCTGATGGCTCCGCCTGCCCGCCGGCCCGAGACCAACGGCCGGCGCCGCGGACACCTGCGCGTCCTGCCCGACCCCGCCGAATAGCACTGACGAACGGGCGCCACCCCCGCCCCGAGTTCGCGTGCAGACCCCGCGCGACGGCTAGGCTGAACATCACACAGTCTCTTCGTCCAAGGAGTCCCATGTCTCGTCCCGCCGAGGCGGTCCAGCGCGTCATCAAGGCCTATGACGTGCGCGGACTCGTCGGCGAGGAAATCGACGAGGCGTTCGTCGCCGACGTCGGCGCCGCGTTCGCCCGCCTGGTGCGCGACAGCCCCGACCAGCCCGCCACCCAGGTCGTCATCGGCCACGACATGCGGGCCAGCTCGCCCGCACTGTCCAAGGCGTTCGCCGACGGAGTCCTCGCGCAGGGCCTCGACGTCGTGCACATCGGCCTCGCATCGACCGATCAGCTGTACTTCGCCTCCGGCATGCTCGACTGCCCCGGCGCGATGTTCACCGCGAGTCACAACCCGGCCGCCTACAACGGCATCAAACTCTGCCGCGCCGGCGCCAAGCCCGTCGGGCGCGAAACGGGTCTGGCAACGGTCGCTCAAGAGGTGATCGCCGGCGTTCCGGCCTACGACGGTCCGCGCGGCTCGGTGTCCGAACGCGACGTGCTCGCCGACTACGGCGACTTCCTGCGGTCGCTGGTCGACATCGGCGGCGCGCGTCCGCTGCGGGTGGCTGTCGACGCCGGCAACGGCATGGCCGGGCACACCACCCCCGCGGTGCTGGGGCCGATCCCGTCGATCACCCTGTCGCCGCTGTACTTCGAGCTCGACGGCAACTTCCCCAACCATGAAGCCAACCCACTCGACCCGGCCAACCTCGTCGACCTGCAGGCCTACGTGCTGGAGACCGGCGCAGACATCGGGCTGGCCTTCGACGGCGACGCCGACCGCTGCTTCGTCGTCGACGAACGGGGCCAGGCCGTCTCCCCGTCGGCGGTCACCGCGCTGGTCGCCGCCCGCGAACTCACCCGCGAGATCGGCGCGACGATCATCCACAACCTGATCACGTCGCGCGCCGTGCCGGAACTGGTCGGCGAGCGCGGCGGCACCGCGGTGCGCTCGCGCGTCGGCCACTCCTACATCAAAGGCCTGATGGCCGAGACCGGGGCGATTTTCGGCGGTGAGCACTCCGCGCACTACTACTTCCGCGACTTCTGGGGCGCCGACTCCGGCATGCTCGCCGCGCTGCACGTGCTGGCCGCCCTCGGAGAACAGGACCGCCCGCTCTCGGAGATGATGGCCGACTACCAGCGCTACGAGGCGTCCGGCGAGATCAACTACACCGTCACCGATGCTCCCGCGATCGTCGACTCGGTGCTGGCCTCCCTCGGCAGCCGCATCCACGCGATCGACCACCTCGACGGCGTCACCGTCGACCTCGGCGACGGTCGCTGGTTCAACATCCGCATGTCGAACACCGAACCGCTGCTGCGGCTCAACGTGGAGGCGCGCACCGCCGAAGAGGTCACCGAGATCGTCGACGAGATCGGGGGCCACATCACCTCCGGTGCCAGGGCATCCACGTGACCAGCCCACCGTCGGCTGCCGAAGTCGACCTCGACGACGCCGACGGCCTGCTGGCCGCCGACCGTCACGGGCTGCTGCGGGCGGCGTCGATGGCCGGCGCGCAGGTGCGAGCCACCGCGGCCGCGCTGGCCGAAGGCGACCTCGAGTCCGTCCGGTCCGATGCCCCGCCGCGCACCATTGTGTGGGTGGCCGGGCCCGGCAACGCCGAGGCGGCCGGGACGATGCTCGCCGCGCTGCTCGGCGGCTCGATCGGCACGCCCATCGTGGTCGCCGCCGACGCACCGCCGTGGATCGGTGCGCTCGACGTGGTGGTGCTCGCCGGCGACGACCCCGCCCAGCCGGCGTTGGTCAACACCGCGGCGACCGCGGTGCGCCGCGGGGCGCGGATCGTCGTGGTGGCCCCGTACGAAGGCCCGCTGCGGGACGCGACCGCGGGACGTTCGGTGTCACTACCGCCGCGCATGCCCGTCCCTGACGACTTCACCCTGGCGCGCTATCTGGCCGCCGGCCTGGCGGTGCTGGACGTCGTCGTACCCGGATTCTCCGTCGACCTGGCGACACTGGCCGACGACCTCGACGCGGAGGCCGTCCGAAACAGCGCCGGCCGTGACCTTTTCACCAACCCGGCCAAGGTGCTCGCCGACCGCATGCGTGACCGCGACGTCGTCCTCGCCGGTGACTCGGCGGCGACGGTCGCGCTGGCGCGCCACGCGTGCGCGGTGATGTTGCGGGTCGGTCATCACGTGATGGCGCCGGTCGGGCTGTCCGATGCGCTGGTCGCGATCGGTACCGGATGGGGACGCCCCGGCGGTGGCACGTCGTCGATATTCCACGACGAGGAACTCGACGGACCGCTGCCGCAGCAGGGCCGCACCATCGTGCTGACCACCGACGCCGAACGGCACACCGTGTCCGCGCGGCTGCGCGGATTCGACGACGTGTACGTTGTCAACGCCAACGACGTCCCCGACGTCGCGGCACCAGGGGGGAACAGCGAGCCGGGCTCAGCCACGACGCCCGGATCTGCGCGTCCCGAACAACAATTGGCGCTGTTGGCCGTTCGCCTGGAGATGGCGGCGGTCTACCGGCGGCTGGTTCGAGGTTGAGACGAGTGCATCTGCTCAGAGGCGCGGTGCGGACCTACGCATGGGGTTCGCGCACCGCAATCGCCGAATTCGTCGGCGCGCCGAGTCCCACACCGCATCCCGAGGCCGAGCTGTGGTTCGGTGCGCATCCCGGTGACCCGGCATGGTTGCAGACCGAAGACGGGGAGCGCTCCCTGCTCGACGCGCTGCGCGCCGACCCGGAGGGTGAACTCGGATCCGCGGTCCGCGGGCGGTTCGGCGACACGCTGCCGTTCCTGGTCAAGGTGCTCGCCGCCGACGAGCCACTCTCGCTGCAGGCGCACCCGAGCACCGAACAGGCCGTCGAGGGTTTCGCGCGCGAGGACAGGATGGGCATCCCGGTCACCGCCCCCGACCGCAACTACCGCGACCCCAGCCACAAGCCCGAGATCATCGTGGCGCTCAGCCGGTTCGAGGCACTCGCCGGATTCCGTCCCGCCGCGCGCTCGGTCGAGCTGATGCAGGCCCTCGGTGTCGCCGACCTCGACCAGTACATCGGCCTGCTGTCCGGTCAGCGCGACGAGGACGGTCTGCGGGCCCTGTTCACCACGTGGATCACCTGTCCGCAGCCCGACCTCGACGTGCTGGTGCCCGCTGTCATCGACGGCGCGATCAACTACGTGCGTTCGGGGCAGCAGGAATTCGCCCGTGAGGCCAAGACCATCCTCGAACTGGGTGAGCGCTACCCCGGAGACGCCGGCGTGCTCGCGTCGATGCTGCTCAACCGGCTGTCGCTGGCGCCGGGGGAGGCGCTGTACCTGCCTGCCGGAAACCTGCACGCCTACCTGGAGGGTGTCGGCGTCGAGGTGATGGCCAACTCCGACAATGTGCTTCGCGGCGGTCTGACCCCAAAGCACGTCGACGTGCCGGAACTGCTGCGGGTGCTGGACTTCACCCCCGCCGAGGACGTCCTCGTGGTTCCGGAGACGATCCGCGGCGGAGCCGAGATCGTCTACCCGACGCCGGCGCCCGAGTTCGCGGTGTCGATCCTGCACCTCGACGGTGACTCCCTCGGGCACGAGATCGACGCGCCGACCCAGCACGACGGTCCGCAGATCCTGCTCTGCACCCAGGGTGCAGCGACGGTGCAGGCCAAGGGATCCGCGGTGGCGCTCAAGCGTGGCGCCGCAGCGTGGGTCGGGGCCGACGACGGCCCGATCAGGCTCAGCGCTCAGGAGCCGACGCGGCTCTTTAGGGTGACCGTCGGGATCTAGCCCACAGCGTCATGTTGTGCGCGACGGTGCGTCCGACCAGCCGCGCCGACGGCACCATGTAGAGGCTGTCGAGCAGGCTGAAGCGACGCAGAAACCATTCCGCCAGAACAGGATCGGTTTCCGCGGCGCCGAGGAACTGATCGAAGAGCGCCCCCACCGGCCGATACCACCACGGCGCGGGTCCGTCGGCGCCGTGCATGGTCAGATCCCCGATCGCGTTCATCGTCCAGACCGGCCAGGTCGTCTTCGTCGTCGCCTTCAGGAACGTCGACTCGGGTTCCGGCTCCTGCAGTGCCCGTCGAAGGTGACCGGCCTGCAGCGACGTCATCGTCATGCCCTGCCCGAACGTCGGGTTGAAGCTCGCCACCGCGTCGCCGAACGGCAGGATGCCGCGCGGATACCGGTCGAGCTGATCGAACCGCCGCCACCGGCTGGTCGGATACTTGTGCAGCGCGATGTCACCCAACGGCTGCGCCTGATACAGCGCTGCGCTGATGTGCGGGGGCAGGATCTCCTCGGCGAGCGCGCGCATCTCGGTGAAATCTGTTGGCGGAGAAACCTTTCCGACACCGAAGGTGGTGAGTCCCCAGGTGCCGTCCTCGTAGTGGAGCATGCCGAGTCCGCGCGGCTGGGTGCGCGAGGCGCCGACCACGATGACCTTCTCGTCGACGAGTCCGTCGGGAATGCGGAGCTGATGCGTCGCATACGAGATGCCCACGTCGACGGTCTCTTCCCGGGGGCGCTCGAACCCCCACTGCGACAACCACGTCGGCAACCGGGTACCCCGCCCGGTCGCGTCCACGACGAGGTCGGCCTCGACCATCGCACCGTCGGCTGTCCGCACCCCGGTGACCCGGTGGCCGTCGAAGACGGGTTCGTCCACACCGTGGTTGACCAGCGCCACATGGTCGAGAGCGAGGACGCGGCGCCGGATCTGCCACTCCAGGTGCGGTCTGCTCGGCACATACGCGGTGAACTCGTCCTGCAACCGGTGCTGCGTGCCGAGCAGGTGACCGGCGGCGCCGAAATGGATGCAGTCAGGCCGGTTCTCCAACATCTTGACTCCGCAGGCGACCATGTCGTCGAGCAGGCCGGGAAACAGCGTCTCGAATTCGGCGGCGCCGCGGGCCATCAGCAGGTGGACGTGCCGGCCCTGCGGGACGGCGGGCCGGTGCGCGGGACCGTCCGGAAGCGGATCGCGCTCGAACAGCGTGACTTCGTCGAAAGCCGACGACAGGACCCGGGCTGCGCACAACCCGCCCAGACTCGCCCCGATCACGATCGCGTGCTTTCGACCCATTGGATCCAACGGTAGTGGGTACATTCCGCTCACACGATGACGAGAAGAGGACGGATCTATGACGCAGGAACCCGTCGCGCAGCCAGCGGGCCGGCTGCGGTTGAAGTCGGTGGAACAGTCGATCGCCGACACCGACGAGCCCGGCTCCAAGCTGCGCAAGGACCTCAATTGGTGGGACCTGACCGTCTTCGGCGTCTCGGTGGTGATCGGCGCCGGCATTTTCACGATCACCGCGTCCACCGCGGCCAACATCACCGGCCCGGCGATCTCGCTGTCGTTCATCCTCGCCGCGATCGCCTGCGGTCTCGCGGCACTGTGCTACGCCGAGTTCGCCTCCACGGTGCCGGTCGCAGGCAGTGCGTACACGTTCTCGTACGCCACCTTCGGCGAGTTCGTCGCGTGGATCATCGGCTGGGACCTGATCCTTGAGTTCGCCGTCGCCGCAGCCGTTGTCGCGAAGGGCTGGTCGAGCTATCTGGGCACCGTGTTCGGCTTCGCCGGCGGGATCACCGAGGTGGCCGGGTTCGCGCTGGACTGGGGAGCGCTGGTCATCATCGCAATCGTCACCGCGATCCTGGCGATGGGCACCAAGCTCTCGGCGAGCGTCAGCCTGGCGATCACCGCGCTCAAGGTGTCGGTGGTGCTGCTGGTCGTGATCGTCGGCGCGTTCTACATCAAGATGGAGAACTTCTCGCCGTTCATCCCGGCACCCGAACCGGGCGAAGCCGGTGGCACGGGCGCCGAGCAGTCCCTGTTCTCGTTGATGACCGGCGCCGAGGGCAGCCACTACGGCTGGTACGGCCTGCTCGCCGGCGCGTCGATCGTGTTCTTCGCGTTCATCGGATTCGACATCGTCGCGACCACCGCCGAAGAGACCAAGGTGCCCCAGCGTGACGTCCCGCGCGGCATCCTCGCCTCCCTCGGCATCGTGACCGTCCTGTACGTCGCGGTCGCGATCGTGCTCTCGGGCATGGTCAGCTACAAGGACCTCCGCGACGCCGAGTCACCGAATCTGGCGACGGCGTTCTCGCTCAACGGAGTGGACTGGGCGGCCAAGGTGATCTCGATCGGCGCGCTCGCCGGGCTGACGACCGTGGTGATCGTGCTGGTGCTCGGCCAGACCCGCGTGTTGTTCGCGATGTCGCGCGACGGGCTGCTGCCGCGTCAGCTCGCCAAGACCGGTGAGCACGGGACCCCGGTCCGCATCACGCTGCTCGTCGGCGCCGTCGTCGCGGTGACCGCGACGGTGTTCCCGATCGACAAGCTCGAAGAGATGGTGAACATCGGGACGCTCTTCGCGTTCGTGCTGGTCTCCGCCGGAGTGATCGTGCTGCGTCGGACCCGGCCCGACCTCAAGCGCGGCTTCCGCACCCCGTGGGTGCCGGTGCTGCCGATCCTGTCGATCATCGCGTGCGTGTGGCTGATGCTGAACCTGACCGGGCTGACGTGGATCCGGTTCTCGGTGTGGATGGCCATCGGCGTGCTCCTCTACTTCGTCTACGGCCGCCGGCACTCCTTGGTGGCCCGCCGTCAGCGCGAGCGCGCGGGTCTGCACACCGACACGCCGTAATTCCTGGCACGAACGCCGCGCTCGCTGCCCGCGAGCGCGGCGTTTTTGCTGTGCCCGAAGAGGTGTTTTGTACAAAATCGGCGTGTATGTCTAGACACACGACAAAACCGTGCATATAGTCAACGGCAACCGGTGATGGCACTCACAGCGAGGAGGCAACGACGTGACCACGCACGACATGCTCGACAAGCCCGACGCCCTGCAATGGCGCGACAGGAAGCGCTACCTGTGGCTGATGGGGCTCATCGCCCCGACAGCGCTGTTCGTGGTGCTGCCGCTGGTGTGGGCGCTCAACGCGCTGGGCTGGCACGCCGCCGCGCAGGTGCCGCTGTGGATCGGCCCGATCCTGCTCTACGTCCTGCTGCCCACGCTGGACCGGTTCTTCGGGCCCGACGGGCAGAACCCGCCCGACGAGGTGATGGAGCGACTGGAGAACGACAAGTACTACCGCTACTGCACCTATCTCTACATCCCGTTCCAGTACGCGAGCGTCATCTTCGGCGCGTACCTGTTCACCGCGTCCGACCTGGGCTGGCTCGGGTTCGACGGGGCGCTGCCCTGGCCGGCGAAGATCGGGCTCGCGCTGTCGGTCGGTCTGCTCGGTGGCGTCGGCATCAACACCGCGCACGAAATGGGCCACAAGAAGGAGTCTTTGGAGCGGTGGTTGGCGAAAATCACACTCGCGCAGACTCTGTACGGTCACTTCTACATCGAGCACAACCGCGGCCATCACGTCCGCGTCGCCACCCCGGAGGACCCCGCGTCGGCCCGCTTCGGCGAAACCTTCTGGGAGTTCCTGCCGCGCAGCGTATTCGGGAGCCTGAAGTCGGCATGGGAGCTGGAAGCCAAGCGGCTCGAGCGCGCGGGAAAGCCCACCTGGCACTGGTCCAATGACGTGCTCAACGCGTGGGCGATGTCGGTGGTGTTCTACGGGGCGCTGATCGCGGTCTTCGGCTGGGCACTGGTTCCGTACATCCTGATCTCGGCGATCTTCGGCTTCACGTTGCTCGAAACTGTGAACTACCTGGAGCATTACGGGCTACTGCGCCAGAAGCTGCCGAGCGGTCGCTACGAGCGGTGCGCACCGGTGCACAGCTGGAACTCCGACCACATCGTCACGAACCTGTTCCTGTACCACCTGCAGCGCCACAGCGACCACCACGCCAACCCGACGCGCCGCTATCAGACGCTGCGCAGCATGGAGGGCGCGCCGAACCTGCCGAGCGGATACGCCTCGATGATCGCGCTGACGTACTTCCCCCCGGTGTGGCGCAAGGTGATGGACCACCGCGTCGTCGACCACTACGACGGCGACCTCACGCGCATCAACATCCATCCCCGCGTGCGCGACAAGGTGCTGGCACGGTACGGCGTCCGGGGCGGGGTGGACGCGTGACCGCGTACCGCTGCCCCGGGTGTGACTACACCTACGACGAATCCAAAGGTGAACCCCGCGAAGGTTTTCCGGCAGGCACCCGCTGGGCCGACGTGCCCGACGAGTGGTGCTGCCCGGACTGTGCGGTGCGGGAGAAGGTCGACTTCGAAGAGATGGGAGTGAAAAGCTGATGAGCGACTACAAGCTGTTCGTGTGTGTGCAGTGCGGCTTCGAGTACGACGAGGCCAAGGGCTGGCCCGAGGACGGGATCGCCCCGGGCACCCGGTGGGACGACATCCCCGAGGACTGGAGTTGCCCCGACTGCGGCGCGGCCAAGACCGACTTCGAGATGGTCGAGGTGGCCCGGCCGTGACCGCACAGCCGATCGCGACGAGCGCGCGTGTAGCGACGCGGCACGCCGACCAGCGACGTGCAGACACGCGCGCTCGCGGTGCAAGTCTTGGCCCTGTGCGCGCAACCGTTATTGTCGCGCCTGTGGGTGGGGGCAACGACAAGCGCATCAGCTACGCCGAGGCGTCGCGGGTGCTGCTGCGCGACTCGATCCTCGACGGCATGCGCGAGATGCTGCTCGCCCGCGACTGGTCACAGATCACGCTGTCGGACGTGGCGAAGGCCGCCGGCATCAGCCGGCAGACCATCTACAACGAGTTCGGCTCGCGGCAGGGCCTCGCGCAGGGCTACGCGATGCGCCTCGCCGACCGCCTGGTCGACCAGATCCACGCCGCGATCGACAACAACGTCGGCGACATGTACGCCGCGTTCCTGCAGGGGTTCCGCGACTTCTTCGTCGAATCGGCCGCCGACCCGCTGGTGATCTCGCTGCTCACCGGCTCCTCGAAGCCCGACCTGCTGCAGCTGATCACCACCGATAGCGCCCCGATCATCAACCACTGCTCGTCGCGGCTCACCGAATCGCTCATGGGCAGCTGGGTGCGCTGCAGCGAAGAGGACGCCGGCGTGCTGTCCCGCGCGATCGTGCGGCTGGCGATGAGCTACATCTCGATGCCGCCGGAGGCCGACCACGACGTCGCCCGAGACCTCGCCCGGCTGATGACGCCGTTCGCCGAACGCTACGGCGTGGCGGCGGACCCTGTCGAGGACGGAAACAGCCAGGTAACCCGACGTCCGTGACCTCACATCGAAGCCGAGGCGCTACGGTGTCATAGACGCCCCTGGCCGGCAGAGCGATTCACCGCCTGTCCCGCGAGCCCGCAGGCCCATGGGTGTCTAGCGCATGCGTTGTCGCTACACGCGTGCGCTCTCACAGGTAACTGACGAACCACTAAGGGGCTCTACTACATGACTGCTCTGACCGCCGATGTCCGCAACGGCATCGACTACAAGGTCGCCGATCTGTCGCTGGCCGAGTTCGGCCGCAAGGAGATCCGCCTGGCCGAACACGAGATGCCCGGCCTGATGGAACTCCGCCGCGAGTACCACGACGTCCAGCCGCTCAAGGGCGCGCGCATCTCCGGCTCACTGCACATGACCGTGCAGACCGCGGTGCTGATCGAGACGCTGACCGCGCTCGGCGCCGAAGTCCGCTGGGCGAGCTGCAACATCTTCTCCACCCAGGACCACGCCGCCGCCGCCGTCGTCGTCGGCCCCAACGGCACCCCGGAGGAGCCCAAGGGCACCCCGGTCTTCGCCTGGAAGGGCGAGACGCTGGAGGAGTACTGGTGGGCCGCCGAGCAGATGCTCACCTGGCCCGGCGAACCGGCCAACATGATCCTCGACGACGGCGGTGACGCCACCATGCTGGTGCTGCGCGGCGCCCAGTACGAGAAGGCCGGCGTCGTGCCGCCCGCCGAGGACGACGACTCCGCCGAATGGAAGGTCTTCCTGGAGCTGGTCCGCAAGGGCTACGAGCAGAGCAAGGACAAGTGGACCAAGATCGCCGAGTCGGTCCAGGGCGTCACCGAGGAGACCACCACCGGCGTGCTGCGCCTCTACCAGTTCGCCGCCGCCGGCGAACTCGCCTTCCCGGCCATCAACGTCAACGACTCCGTCACCAAGAGCAAGTTCGACAACAAGTACGGCACCCGGCACTCGCTGATCGACGGCATCAACCGCGGCACCGACGCCCTCATCGGCGGCAAGAAGGTGCTGATCTGCGGTTACGGCGACGTCGGCAAGGGCTGCGCCGAGTCGCTGGCCGGCCAGGGCGCGCGCGTCCAGGTCACCGAGATCGACCCGATCAACGCCCTTCAGGCGCTGATGGACGGCTACGACGTGGTCACCGTCGAGCAGGCGATCGGCGACGCCGACATCGTCATCACCTCGACCGGCAACAAGGACATCATCACCCTCGACCACATGAAGGCGATGAAGGACCACTCGATCCTGGGCAACATCGGCCACTTCGACAACGAGATCGACATCGCCGCCCTCGAGCGCTCCGGCGCCACCCGGATCAACATCAAGCCGCAGGTCGACGAGTGGACCTTCGGTGAGACCGGCAAGTCGATCATCCTGCTGTCCGAGGGACGCCTGCTGAACCTGGGCAACGCGACCGGCCACCCGTCGTTCGTGATGAGCAACAGCTTCTCCAACCAAGTGATCGCCCAGATCGAGCTGTGGACCAAGAACGACGAGTACGACAACGAGGTCTACCGCCTCGCCAAGCACCTCGACGAGAAGGTCGCCAAGATCCACGTCGAGGCACTCGGCGGCACGCTGACCCGGCTCACCAAGGATCAGGCGGAATACATCGGCGTCGACGTCGAGGGCCCGTACAAGCCGGAGCACTACCGCTACTGACGTGGCACACCGTTTCACCGCACTACTCTTCGGAGTCGCGCTGGCCCTGACGGCATGTCAGGGCCAGCCGGCCTCCGAGGACGGGTTCACCGACACGAGCGCCACCACGTCCCGGCCGGCACCCGAGATTCGCCACGACACCGAAGAGCTCGCCGTGACGTTCCCCGCGCTCGGCACCCCGGTGTCGGCGTCGTGGATCACCTGGGACAACAGCGGCGGCAGCGAGCCGTCCCGGTTGTCGCTGCGGTGGATCGACGCCGTGGTCCGGGTCAGCCCCGAGACGATGACCGGGCTGGTCGACCGCTACCACGCCGAGGACGTCGGCAACCGCCCCGCGGTGCAGAAGGTGCTGGAGCCCGAACTGCCGCCCGGTCCGTTCCTGACCGGCGTCGAGCTGAACATGTTCTTCGGCGGCCCGCGCAGGAGCACCCGGGTGTTCCTCGACCCGCCGCGCGACACCGTCGTGCTGCAGTCGAGCGTCGCCGGCCGGGCCTGATCGATCCGGCGCGTCATGCCACCGTGAGCGTCACATACCGCGCCGAATTCGTCGGGAGCAGCCCCAGCTGCCGGTAGACGTTGGGGCGCCACATCTGAGCCTGGGAGTTCACGACCATGCCGCCCAGTGCCCAGCCGTGCAGCTGGCCGTCACCGATGACGACCGTCAGATCTGCCGCCGGGTCCTGCGCCAACACCTTGTCGCGGAACGCGATCGCGCCGGGGTAGAGCTTCTCCTGAGTTCCGATGTACACCGTCGTCGGGGGTAGCCCGGACAGGTCGTCGCCGGCAATCGGGTTGACACGCGGATCATCCAGACTCCAGTCCCCGTTGAACCGCGGCCCCTCGCCCGGTGCGTGCCGGGGCAGGATCGGATCGTCGATGGCGTCGACCCCGTGTCCGCGCAACGTCAGATGCAGAGCGGGGGAGATGAGCACCATCCGCGACGGCCCCGCCTGGGACGGCACGCAGGCCACCTCGATCGCGCAGCGGCGCAACAACTCTCGGACGACGAGTACCGCATACGAGCCTCCCGACGAGTCACCGTAGAGGCTGACGTTGTCCACCCCGTGCTCGGCGATCATCTGCGAGACGTAGTCGGCCATCGGCGGCACCAGGGTGGCCGCGGTACCCGTGTTCTTGGGCGGGGCAAGGGGGTAGATCGGCACCAGCACCGTCGCGGCGGTATCGCGAGCCATCTGCGCATAGTCCGACCAGTGCAGGATGTTGGCCTCGGACTCGAACCCGCCCCCGTGCAGTGCGACCACGTACTCGCCCGAGCGGCGCGGCGCGGCGATCTCCCACACCGTCCAGCCGTTGAACTCGCGCTCCGTCACCGTCAGCCCGTACATGAGCAGAGGCGGGGGGTCGGTGATGATCGACGCGCCCGCCAGCCCACTGAGGATCGTGATGCCGGTCGTCTCGTTGAGTCAGCGCAGTGTGCGCAGGATGTCCGCGACGAGTCGGTCGCTGTAGGTCGGCGGGCCGGTCGTGATCGTATCCGGCCCCGACGCAACGTCATTGAGCCCGAGCTGGCGGTAGACGGCGGGACGCACCTTCGGTGCCTGCGAGTTGACCGGCAGGCCGCCCAGAGCCCAGTCGTGGAACTGCCCGACACCGACCACCGTCGACACCACACCGCCGGCAGCCGACCACTTCTCGTGCAGCAGCAGTGTGTCGGGCAGCGCGTACTCGAGTTCGCCGACATAGATCGTCGACGGTGGGAGTGCGGCCAACACCGCGTCCTCGAAGAACAACGGGCTCAGCAGCGGGTCCTGCGGATCCAGGCCGTCGCCCCAATGGTTCTCCCGCGTATAGAAATCGAGATTGCGGACATCAATGATCGGATCTCTGACGTCGCAGATCGCCGGGTTCGACAAGGACGCGTCCGGCGCGAACGACAGCAGCACCATGCTCGCGGGCACAGGCCTGTCGGCGAGAACGAGCTCGCGCACCGCCGCCATCGCGAGCGACGGACCGGCCGAGTCGGCATAGATGCTGACGTTCTCGGCGCCGTGGGCAGCGATCTGGTCGGCGATGAACTGCGCCATCACCGGCACCACCTTGACCGCCGTCCCCGCGGTCGTCGTGGCCAGCGGGTACATCGGCACCAGGACCGTCGCGCCGGTGGTGCGTGCCATCTGCGCATAGTCGAGCCAATGGGTGACCAGGGGTTCGACGATGAACCCGCCTCCGTGCACGGCAATCACCGTCTTGCCGGTCGGGTTGGGTGGCCGGAATTCCCAGACATCCCAGGGCTTCTCGCCCGATGACGGGTACTCGGTGCGGCGCACGTCGAGACCGGCCCTGACGAACCACGGTGGGTCGTCGTTCTCCAGGATCTTGCCGATGACGCCGTACAGGTCGATGCCGAGGGCGGTCGAGACTGCGCGCATCACGTACAGACTGCCGACGACGACCTGATCGAAGAGCGTGGGCTCGTCGGTGAAGACCACGGCGTTCTGCGCGGCGGCGTCGTAGCGGTGTCGAGGTGCGTCGGCCATCGGGGCCGCGGCCGGCGGCGCGGGCGATGGGTCGGGGACGACCTCCTCGACGACCTCCTCGACGTCCTCCTGAGCATCCCGGTCGGCGACGGCCTCGCGGGGCTCCCGTTGGGTGTCGTCTCCGTCGCGACCTCGGATGCGCGTGAGGGGCGAGGACGAAACGTCGGCCGACTCGTCGGACGTGGAGTTCTCATCTCCCACACCGTCCGGCGCATCGGATCGCGCCGGCGCCGGCTTCGCGGAGACGCGGGCCTCGGTCTTCGATGTGGTCACCGATCCGGAGCCGGTGCTCTCGGAATCGTCGGCGGAGGCCACCGGGCATCCCAGGACCAGGAATCCCGCTACGCCCAACCCGGCGGCACCGACGAGGACAGCGCCTTTGCTCGAACAGCTTCCATCCGGCATTTTGGAAACTATCGTCGGCCTTCTCGCAATCGTCAACGTTTGCCATAGCGAGGCAAACGAACTACTGGTCTAGGCTCGCCGCGTGCTCATCGTGATCGAAGGCGTGGACGGCGCGGGCAAACGGACCCTCACCAACGGCCTGCGTGCCGCATTCGAGTCCGGCGGCCGGTCCGTGGCGACGCTGGCGTTCCCGCGCTACGGGGTATCCGTGCCGGCCGACGTCGCCGCCGAGGCGCTGCACGGTCAGCACGGCGACCTCGCCGACTCGGTGTACGCGATGGCGATGCTGTTCGCCATGGACCGTGCCGGCGCACGCGACGAGATCGGCCACCTGACGTCGGCCTACTCGGTCGTCATCCTCGACCGCTACGTCGCGTCCAACGCCGCCTACAGCGCGGCGCGCCTGCACCAGGGGGCCGACGGTGACGTCGTGGCGTGGGTCCGCGACCTCGAGTACGGACGGCTGAAACTGCCGGTGCCGACGTGGCAGGTGCTGCTCGACGTCCCGACCGAGCTCGCCGCCCAGCGGGCCGTCAACCGGGCCGCCGAGGACGCCGCCCGCGCCCGCGATGCCTACGAACGCGACGACGGACTACAACGCCGGACCGGCGCCGTCTACGCAGAGTTGGCGGCCGCCCAGTGGGGCGGACCGTGGGTCGTCATCCCGCCCGACGTCGACGCCGCCGAGCTCGCCGCCCGCCTCCTCGGATGAGACCCGCCGCGGCTGTCCGCTGCGGTACCGAGTTGCCGTTACGGCGCGCGCGGTCGCTCACACGGTTAAGCTCCGGTCCTGGGGAAGTCGCTCCGGCGACAGGTCATCTAGGGGGAGCCGTGCTCGTTGAATCTCGTACCCGTTCCACATCCCTGCCCACGCTCGATCAGCTGCTCGCCCGCATCGCCGCGGCGAACCAGAGCTTCGACCAGGGCAGGCACACCGAGGCCACGGTGCTGGCGGGCTACCTGCGCGCCGTGCTGTACGGCAGCGGCGGGTCCGACGCGCTTCACGGCATGAAAGAAACCCTGACCTGGGTCGACACCGCCGGTGTGCCGAACCCGAAGACCACGGCGTGCCTGACGGCCGGGCTGACCCTGATGCGGATCCGCAGCCGCCACCACGGCTGCGGCGAGTACGTCCCCAAGCTCGCGATGTACCCCCCGGCTCCGATCCGCACCCGCAGCGGGGAGCAGATCCTCAGCGGATCCCGCATTCCGTTCCAGGACTGGTGGACCAACCCGGTCATCCAGGACGTCGACGGCACCCACTTCTCCCGCAAGCAGCTCGTGCTCGCGCTGGCGCCAGGTGAGGATCGCGAAGCGAGGGCTGCGCGCCGCGCACTGGCGCGCAGCAGGTCGCTCGGTGAGGTCGTCGGCGGCGCGATGCCCGCCGACAGGCTGTGTGCGAGCCCGGTGATCGCCAGCGTCCGCCAGATCGGCTACGAGGTGCTGCAATCGATCGCCGAGCAACGCGACATTCTCGAAGCCGCCGCATGACCCCGGCGCGGTAACCGCCTCAAACACGCAAAACACGCCGCGTGGTAGCCGCGCTTTATCGCATTCTGGTGACACCATGGACTCCATGAGGCAAAGGATCCTGGTAGTCGACGACGACCCTTCGCTCGCCGAGATGCTCACCATCGTGCTGCGGGGGGAGGGTTTCGACACCGCGGTCATCGGTGACGGCACCCAGGCGCTGACCGCCGTGCGCGAACTGCGGCCCGACCTGGTGCTGCTCGACCTCATGCTGCCAGGCATGAACGGCATCGACGTGTGCCGTGTGCTGCGCGCCGACTCCGGCGTGCCGATCGTGATGCTGACCGCCAAGACCGACACCGTCGACGTGGTGCTCGGCCTGGAATCCGGCGCCGACGACTACGTGATGAAGCCGTTCAAGCCCAAGGAGCTCGTCGCGCGCGTGCGCGCCCGGCTGCGGCGCAACGAGGACGAGCCCGCCGAAATGCTCTCGATCGCCGACGTCGACATCGACGTGCCGGCCCACAAGGTCACCCGGCAGGGTGAACAGATCTCGCTGACGCCGCTGGAGTTCGACCTGCTGGTGGCGCTGGCACGCAAACCGCGCCAGGTGTTTACTCGTGATGTGCTGCTCGAACAGGTGTGGGGCTACCGTCACCCCGCCGACACCCGTCTGGTGAACGTGCATGTGCAGCGTCTGCGGGCCAAGGTCGAGAAGGACCCGGAGAACCCGCAGGTGGTGCTGACCGTTCGAGGAGTGGGATACAAAGCCGGACCGCCGTGATTGGACGGCTCGCCGTCGTCGTGATCGGTCCGCTCGCCAGGCGGTCGTCGTGATCTTCGGTTCACGTCGGCGCATCCACAGGCGGTCAGCCCCGCTGATCCGTGGACTCGCCGCGCTGGGTCGGGCGTTGAGCCTGGCGTGGCGCCGCTCCCTGCAGCTGCGCGTGGTCACGCTGACGCTGGGTCTGTCGCTGGCGGTGATCCTCGTGCTCGGTTTCGTGCTGACCAGCCAGATCACCGACCGCATCCTCGAGGTCAAGGTGGGCGCGGCCACCGAGGAGATCGAGCGGGCCCGCACCACCGTCAGCGGCATCGTCGGCGGGGAGGAGACCCGCTCGCTCGACAGCAGCCTGCAGCTCGCGCGCAATACGCTGATCGACCGCAAGGCCGACGCCGGAGCGGGACTCGCCGGGACCTTCGACGCGGTGCTCGTCGTGGCGGGGGACGGACCGCGCGCGGCCACCGCCGCCGGTCCCGCCGACCAGGTGCCGGCCGCGCTGCGCGACTTCGTCAAAGCCGGCCAGGTCAGCTACCAGTACGCCACCGTGCACACCGACGGGTTCTCCGGACCGGCGCTGATCGTCGGCAGCCCCACGTCGTCCCCGGTGACGAATCTTGAGCTCTACCTGATCTTTCCGCTCAACAGCGAGGACTCCACCATCGCGCTGGTACGCGGGACGATGGCCACCGGCGGCGTGGTGCTGCTCGGTCTGCTGGCCGCGATCGCGCTCCTGGTGGCGCGCCAGATCGTGCTCCCGGTGCGCTCGGCGTCGCGCATCGCCGAGCGGTTCGCCGAGGGGCACCTGACCGAACGGATGCCGGTGCGCGGCGAGGACGACATGGCCCGCCTCGCGGTGTCGTTCAACGACATGGCCGAGAGCCTGCACCGTCAGATCACCCAGCTCGAAGAGTTCGGAAACCTGCAGCGCCGCTTCACCTCTGACGTCAGCCACGAACTGCGCACCCCGCTGACCACCGTGCGGATGGCCGCCGACCTGATCCACGACCACATCCACGATTCGCCTGACGACCTCGACCCCGCGCTGCGCCGCTCCACCGAGCTGATGGTCAACGAACTCGACCGCTTCGAATCACTGCTCAACGATCTGCTCGAGATCTCCCGCCATGACGCCGGCGTCGCCGAACTCGCCGTCGAGGCCGTCGATCTGCGGTCGATCGTGCAGCGCGCGCTCGACAACGTCGGGCATCTCGCCGAAGGCGCCAACGTCGAGATGGACGTCGAGATGCCGCCCGACGACGTCATCGCCGAGGTCGACCCGCGGCGCGTGGAACGGATCCTGCGCAACCTGATCGCCAACGCCATCGACCACGCCGAGCACAAGCCCGTGCAGATCCGGATGGCCGCCGACGTCGACACCGTGGCCGTCACCGTGCGTGACTTCGGTGTCGGCCTGCGCCCCGGCGAGGAGAAACTCGTGTTCAGCCGATTCTGGCGCGCCGACCCGTCCCGCGTACGACGTTCCGGCGGAACAGGATTGGGCCTCGCCATCAGCATCGAGGACGCGCGGCTGCACCAGGGGCGGCTCGAAGCGTGGGGTGAACCCGGCAAGGGCGCATGCTTCCGGCTGACGCTGCCGCTGGTGCGCGGGCACAAGGTCACCAGTAGTCCGCTGCCGGTGAAACCGATCGAGACCGCCGCGGGCGCCGGCCGCCGGGTACGCGAACCGGCAGGGGAGAGCGTGTGACGCGCACGCGCTTCGCCGCACTGGTGACGGCGCTGGTGCTCGCCGTGGCTGGCTGTGCGGGAGTCCCGACGTCGTCGTCCCCGCAGGCCATCGGCACCGTGGACCGTCCGGCACCGCCGAGCCTGCCGACACCGACGCCCGGGATGGACCCCGACATCCTGTTACGCGAATTCCTCAAGGCCACTGCCGATCCCTCGAACCGGCACCTCGCCGCGCGGCAATTCCTGACCGAATCGGCGTCCAGTACCTGGGACGACGCGGGCAGCGCGCTGCTCATCGACAACGTCGTGTTCGTCGAAACCCGGACCCCCGAACGGGTTTCGGTGACCATGCGCGCCGACATCCTCGGATCCCTCTCGGACATGGGCGTTTTCGAGACCGGCGCGGGCGCGCTACCCGACCCGGGCCCGATCGAGCTCGTCAAGACGGCAGGCGGATGGCGTATCGACCGTCTGCCCAACGGCGTCTTCCTGGACTGGCAGCAGTTCCAGGCCACCTACAAGCGGCACACCCTGTACTTCGCCGACCCGACCGGCAAGACCGTGGTGCCCGACCCGCGCTACGTCGCGGTGTCCGAACCGGACCAACTTGCCACCGAACTGGTCAGCAAGCTGATCACCGGCCCGCGGCCCGAGATGGACAAGACGGTGCGCAACCTGCTGAGCCCGCCGCTGGGGCTGCGGGGTCCCGTCACGCGTGCCGACGGCGGCAAGACCGGGATCGGGCGGGGCTACGGCGGGGCGCGCATCGACCTGGAGAACCTGTCGACGACCGACCCGCACAGCAGACAACTGCTTGCCGCCCAACTCATCTGGACGCTCTCCCGCTCGGGCATCAACGGCCCGTACGTGATCAACGCCGACGGTGCCGCCCTCGACGACCGGTTCGCCCAAGGCTGGGACACCGGCGCGGTGGCGGCCACCGACCCGGGAGCCGCCGACGGTGCCGCCGCAGGCCTGCACGCGCTCGTCGGCGGGACCCTGGTCCGCCTCGACGGAGACCGCGCACCGCGTGTCGCGGGGCCGTTCGGGCAGATGCCGGGACAGACCGGCGCGGCGCTGTCGCGGTCCGGCCAGGAGGTCGCCTCGGTCGTCACGATGCGGCCCGGCGCGCCCGACATGGCCTCGTCGCTGTGGGTGGGTCCGCTGGGCGGCAACGCCGCACAGGTGATGGACGGCCGCAGCCTGACCCGGCCCAGCTGGTCGCTCGACGACGCGATCTGGGTCGTCGTCGACGGCAACAACGTCGTGCGCGTCATCCAGGACGCGTCGGGGCAACCCGCCCGCATCCCCGTCGACGCGACGGCGGTGCTGACGCGGTTCCCCGGAGGCATCGCCGAGCTGCAGCTCTCCCGCGACGGCACCCGCGCGGCGATGGTGATCGGCGGCAAGGTGATCCTGGCCGGCGTCGAGCAGACACCCGGGGGAGGGTATGCGCTGACCTATCCGCGCCGGCTCGGCTACGGCCTCGGTGAGAACGCGCTGTCGCTGTCCTGGCGCACCGGCGACGACATCGTCGTCACCCGCACCGACCCCCAGCATCCGGTGTCCTACGTCAACCTCGACGGCGTCGACTCCGACGGCCCGAGCCGCAACCTGCTGATGCCCGTGCGGTCGGTCGCGGCGAACCCGTCGGCGGTCTACGTGTCCGACGGGCGCGGCGTGCTGCAGCTGTCCGGCTCGGCGGCCGAGGACCCGTCGTGGGTCGAGGTGCGCCCGCTGATGGTGGCCGGCGCCCTGCCCGTGCTGCCCGGCTGAGACGAAGGATCCGTCGGCACAGCCCCGCCGGCGGCGAAGCCCGACGAAAGAGGTGTGGCGATGGAGATCCCCAGGAAGACAGTGCTCGTCGGTGCGAGCGTCGGCGTCGCCGCGATCGCGGTGGCGGCATGCTCGCGAGGTTCGGAGTCGCCGGGATCGTCGCCGGGGACATCTGCGCCGTCGGGCGAGAAGTTGGCGTCGACGTCCGACGTGCCGGTCGGGTCGGGGACCATCGTCGGCGAGGTCGTGGTGACCCAGCCGGTCGCCGGGGAGTTCAAGGCGTTCTCCGCGGTGTGCACACACACCGGCTGCCTGCTCAACAAAGTCGCCGACGGCACCATTGACTGCCCCTGCCACGGCAGCAGATTCAGCCTCGACGGAGCGGTGGTCAACGGTCCCGCCGAGAAGCCGCTGCAGCCGGTGGCCGTGCGCGTGCAGGGCGATTCGATCGTCGCCGACTGACACCTCTCGCGAACGTGCGCGCAGGGCGATCAATCGGGCTTTCGGCCGCCCTGAACGCACGCTCGGTGTGAGGTCTGCCGCGTGTCAGTGTCGGTGGGCAGACTGCCGCCATGGGGGAACCTTTCATCGGCAGCGAGGCGCTACGGGCAGGACGACTCACCCGGCACCAGCTTCGAACCGCCCACATCGCCGTGTATCCGGATGTCTACGTGCCCGTCGCGACCACGCTGACCGCCGTCGCGAAAGCCAAGGCCGCCTCGCTGTGGACCGGACGCGAGGGCATCATCGCCGGCCAGTCCGCCGCTGCGCTACACGGAGCCCGCTGGGTCGACGCCCGTCGGCCGGCTGAAGTGTTGTGGCACAACAGAAGAGCCCCGCGCGGTGTCCTCGTGTGGTCGGACCGTGTCGCCGACGACGAAGTGACCACAGTCCGCGGTGTGCGGGTCACGACACCCGAGCGCACAGCACTCGATATCGCGTGCCGCTACCCACAGCGACGGGCAGTGGCGGCGATCGATGCGCTGGCGCGAGCCGCGCATATGAAGCTTGCCGATGTGGAACTGCTGGTCGATCGGCACACGGGTCGCCGAGGCATCCGTGCGGCACGCGCGGCGCTCAACCTCGTCGATCCCGGCGCGGAATCGCCGCAAGAGACGTATTTGCGACTGACAGTGATCGGCAACCACTTCCCACCACCGCAGACCCAGATCCCGGTGTGGGATTGCGGGGCACTCGTCGCCGAACTCGACATGGGATGGGAGCACATGATGATCGGTCTCGATTACGAAGGCGATCACCACCGGACGACTCGGGAAGCGTTCAACAAGGGCATCCGGCGACACGACGCCGTGACCGAACTGGGCTGGACCGATATCCGGGTGACGTGCAACGACACCGAGGGCGCGATTATCGCGCGGTTGACCACGGCGTGGCGTCAGCGACTGTGCGCTCTGGGCGAGAATCCGGACGCTGGGCCGCCCTGGACGCACGTTCGGCGGCAGCGGCCCGGGCAGTAGCGGCATGCTCGACCTGATCCTGCCGAAGCAGTGCGGAGGATGCGGCGCGGTCGCGACCGGGTGGTGCGACGCCTGCGCCGACGACCTCACCGTCGCCGACGACCAGCCGCACCTGATCACCCCGCGGCTGGACCCCGGCGTCCCGGTGCTCTCCCTCGGCCGGTACGCGGGCGCCCGCCGCAACGCGATCGTCGCCGTCAAGGAACACGGCCGCACCGACCTACGGCGTCCGCTGGCAGACGCGCTGCGCGCCGGCTTGGACCATCTGCTGACCTGGGGCGTGCTCGCGGCACCGCTGACCCTCGTCCCCGCGCCCACCCGCCGCACGGCGGCCAGACGCCGCGGCGGCGACCCCGTCACCCACATCGCCACGCAGGCCGCACGGCCACCCGACCAGAGCGTCGCGACCGTCCTGCGCTTCAGGGCGTTCACCCGGGATTCGGTCGGGCTCTCCAGTGCGGCCCGGCAGCGCAACGTGGCCGGCCGGGTCGTCCTCACGCGGCCCGTGGCCGGACCCGTGGTCGTCGTCGACGACGTGGTGACCACCGGCGCCACCGTCACCGAGTCGGTGCGCGTTCTGCAAACGGCCGGGATCGACGTGGTTGCTGTACTGGCGCTGGCGAACGCGTGAGCCTTCGGCGACCGCATTACCCGCACATCAAGGCACCGTGAAGAACTGCAAACAGGTGGTCGAATTAGTGGCACGTCCGGTGAACACCGACTACCGTCGGCACCAACCAACCGTGAACAACTCACGGCGGCGCTCAGGACGCGAGGGCCGGTGTCGCGACAGCGATAGGAGGTGAGTAGTCGACACCTTGCACCGGCGAGCGGCGCGACAAAGACAGCCCCGTCGGTGCGTTTTCTTATCAGCCGGGCACGCAGTGCGTGCGCATGCGAAAGAGAATCGAGTTGCCAAGTATGTCAAGTAATTCCGTGGACTCCGACAGCACGATGGTCATGGACGGGGAACAGCACGACGCCCAATCGTCCGACCTGCCCAGCGCTGAGGTGGTGGTCAAGGGTCGCAACGTCGAAGTTCCCGACCACTTCCGCCTCTACGTCGCCGAGAAGCTGGCACGCCTGGAACGATTCGACCGCACCATCTACCTCTTCGACGTCGAGCTCGATCACGAGAAGAACCGGCGTCAACGCAAGAACTGCCAGCACGTCGAGATCACCGCGCGGGGCCGCGGCCCCGTCGTTCGAGGGGAAGCCTGCGCCGACAGTTTCTACGGCGCCTTCGAAGCCGCCGCGAGCAAACTCGAAGCCCGGCTGCGCAAGAGCAAGGACCGCCGCAAGATCCACTACGGCGACAAGACCCCGGTGTCACTGCACGAGGCGACGGCTCTGGACCGTCTCGACGCCGCGTTCGCCAAGCCGACGGAGACATCTGCGGTCGAGGCGCCCGTCGACGACCACGAACCGGGCCGGATCGTGCGGACCAAGGAGCATCCCGCGACGCCGATGACCGTCGACGACGCGCTCTACGAGATGGAACTGGTCGGCCACGACTTCTTCCTGTTCCACGACAAGGAGAGCGATCGCCCCTGCGTGGTCTACCGCCGGCACGCCTACGACTACGGATTGATCAAGCTCGCCTAGTACTACAGCCGTAGATCGTTGCTCGTCGGCGTGTTTGCCTTGCTGGATTGGGTGACCGCGGCATCGTTCGGAGTTTGTGAGAACTAACGATGATGCCGCGGTCGCCGCGGCTTACAGGGTAGACGTTGATCGGTGGCGAAGTGGCTTTGATGAGGTGCTGGATCGGGTCGCGTCACGGTTCGCTCGGTGCGAGCCGCTGCGCAACGCCGGCGCGTTGATGCTCGGGTTGGTCTGTGACATTGACCGTAAGAACTGTTGGACGCTGGCCGAGCGTTGCGGCCACAGCAGCCCGGACCGGATGCAGCATCTGCTGGCGCGGGCGAAGTGGGACGCCGAGGGAGTGCGTGATGATCTTCGCGCCTACGTGGTCGACCACCTCGGCGATGACGAGGCGATCCTGATCGTCGATGAGACTGGAGACGTGAAGAAGGGCACTCATACCGTCGGGACTCAGCGCCAGTACACCGGTACCGCGGGCAGGATCGAAAACGCCCAAGTCGCTGTGTATTTGGCCTATGCGGGGCCCAACAGTCACGCACTGGTGGACCGCGAGCTATACCTGCCGAAGTCGTGGATCGACGACTCGGAACGCCGTCAGTGCGCCGGGGTGCCCACCGATGTCGAGTTCGCCACCAAACCTGCGCTGGCCGAGCGGATGATCACTCGTGCTGTGGCCGCCGGAGTCCCTGCGCGATGGGCCACCGGCGACGAGGTCTACGGCGCCGACCCCGACCTGCGCGCCGCGATCGCCGCCCAGGGGCTGGGCTATGTGCTGGCCGTCGGGTCCAATCGCACCGTCACCACCAGTACGGGCAGCCAGCGAGTAGACGAGCTTGCCCGGTCTCTGCCGCGGCGGGCCTGGCGGCGCGTCAGCGCCGGAACCGGCGCCAAGGGCCAACGCTGGTACTCCTGGACGTTGGTCGAAATCACCGACGCCGAGCCCGGCCACCATCACCTGCTGGTGCGCCGCAACGACAAGACCGCTGAATTGGCCTATTACCGCTGCTACAGCCCCAATCCGGTCACCCTGGCCGACTACGTACGGGTCGCCGGGCGGCGCTGGAAGGTCGAGGAATCGTTTCAAGCCGGCAAGGGCCTGGCCGGGCTCGACGAGCACCAGGTACGGACCTGGACCTCTTGGCACCGCTGGGTCACCCTATCCATGCTTGCCCATGCCTTCCTCGTCGTCACGACCGCCGCTCAACGGCGCAGCGACGAACCCGACGACCAGACCGGCCAGACACTGATCACGTTGACAGTCAATGAATTCCGCAGACTCTTCATCGCCCTGGTATTGCAGCCGCTACACGCGGTTGCCGACGTCCTCGCCTGGTCCACCTGGCGGCGACGACATCAAACGAGAGCCCGCACCTACCATTACCGCAAACAACATCAACAACAATGAACGCTATCTACGGCTGTAGTACTAGCGTCCCTGATCGCGAGGAATCCCCCGGAGCCGACGGTTCCGGGGGATTCTGTTTCACTCCGGGCACTCTTCACGGCTCGCCGTGGCGGCGTCCAACCTGCGTTTTCGATGCGTCCCCTACGATGGTCTGCGTCTGTCGTGATGCCGCATCCGACTGGAACAGACGAGGAAAAAGGGTTACCAGCGTGCTGTCGAAGTTGCTCCGTATCGGTGAAGGCCGCATGGTCAAGCGCCTCAAGGGGGTGTCTGACTATGTCAACACCCTGTCCGACGACATGGAGAAGCTCTCCGACGCCGACCTGCGCGCCAAGACCGACGAGTTCCGTCGTCGCCTGGCCGACGGTAAAGAGGACCTCGACGACCTGATGCCCGAGGCGTTCGCGGTCGCCCGCGAGGCCGCTTGGCGGGTGCTCAACCAGAAGCACTTCGACGTCCAGGTCATGGGCGGCGCGGCGCTGCACTTCGGCAACGTCGCCGAGATGAAGACCGGTGAGGGCAAGACCCTGACCTCGGTGCTTCCTGCCTACCTGAACGCGTTGACCGGAAAAGGCGTGCACATCGTCACGGTCAACGAATACCTCGCCAAGCGCGACGCCGAGCAGATGGGCCGCGTGCACCGCTTCCTCGGCCTCGACGTCGACGTCATCCTCGGAACCCTCACCCCCGACCAGCGCCGCGCGGCCTACAACGCCGACATCACCTACGGCACCAACTGGGAACTCGGCTTCGACTACCTGCGCGACAACATGGCGCTGCGGCTCGAGGACTGTGTGCAGCGCGGCCACAACTTCGCGATCGTCGACGAGGTCGACTCCATCCTGATCGACGAGGCCCGCACCCCGCTGATCATCTCCGGCCCCGCCGACGGTGGGTCGAACTGGTACACCGAGTTCGCCCGGCTGGCCCCGCTGATGGAGAAGGACGTCCACTACGAGGTCGACATCAAGAAGCGTGTCGTCGGCATCAACGAGATCGGCGTCGAGTTCGTCGAGGACCAGCTCGGCATCGAGAACCTCTACGAGGCCGCCAACTCGCCGCTGATCAGCTACCTCAACAACGCGATCAAGGCCAAGGAGCTCTTCGAGCGCGACAAGCACTACATCGTCCGCAACGGTGAGGTGTTCATCGTCGACGAGTTCACCGGCCGCATGCTGGTCGGCCGCCGCTACAACGAGGGTCTGCACCAGGCGATCGAGGCCAAAGAGCACGTCGAGATCAAGGCCGAGAACCAGACGGTCGCCCAGATCACGCTGCAGAACTACTTCCGTATGTACAACAAGCTGGCCGGCATGACGGGCACCGCCGAGACCGAGGCCGCCGAGCTGCACGAGATCTACAAGCTCGGTGTGGTGCCGATCCCGACCAACCGGCCGATGATCCGCGCCGACCAGTCCGACCTGATCTACAAGACCGAAGAGGCGAAGTACATCGCCGTGGTCGACGACGTCGTCGAGCGCTACGAGAAGGGCCAGCCGGTCCTGATCGGCACGACGAGCGTGGAGCGTTCCGAGTTCCTGTCGCGTCAGTTCGAGAAGCGCCGCATCCCGCACAACGTGCTCAACGCGAAGTTCCACGAGCAGGAGGCCGGCATCATCGCCGAGGCCGGCCGGCTCGGCGCGATCACCGTGGCCACCAACATGGCCGGCCGCGGTACCGACATCGTGCTCGGCGGCAACGTCGACTACCTGCTGGACCGCCGTCTGCGTCAGCGCGGCCTCGACCCGATCGAGACCCCCGACGAGTACGAGAAGGGCTGGCACGAGGAACTGCCCCACATCAAGGAGCAGGTCGCCGAAGAGGCCAAGGACGTCATCGCCGCGGGCGGGCTCTACGTGCTCGGCACCGAACGCCACGAGTCACGCCGTATCGACAACCAGCTGCGCGGCCGGTCCGGCCGTCAGGGTGACCCGGGCGAGTCCCGTTTCTACCTGTCGCTGGCCGACGAGCTGATGCGGCGGTTCAACGGCGCGACGCTGGAGACCCTGCTGACCCGCCTGAACCTGCCCGACGACGTGCCGATCGAGGCCAAGATGGTCTCGCGCGCGATCAAGAGCGCCCAGACCCAGGTCGAGCAGCAGAACTTCGACATCCGCAAGGAAGTTCTCAAGTACGACGAGGTGATGAACCAGCAGCGCAAGGTCATCTACGCCGAGCGCCGCCGCATCCTCGAAGGTGAGAACCTGCGCGACCAGGCCGAGCAGATGCTGGTCGACGTCGTCACCGCCTACGTCGACGGTGCGACCTCAGAGGGCTACTCGGAGGACTGGGACCTCGAGAAGCTGTGGGAGGGTCTGCGCCAGCTCTACCCGGTCGGCATCGACCACCGCGACCTGATCGACTCCGACGCGATCGGCGAACCGGGGGAGCTCACCCGCGCCGAATTGCTCGACGCGCTGGTCAACGACGCCAAGTCGGCCTATGCCGTCCGCGAAGCCGAGATCGAGCAGATCGCCGGCGAGGGTGCGATGCGCCAGCTCGAGCGCAACGTGCTTCTCAACGTGCTCGACCGCAAGTGGCGTGAGCATCTCTACGAGATGGACTACCTGCGTGAGGGCATCGGTCTGCGCGGGCTCGCCCAGCAGCGCCCCGAGGTCGAGTACGCGCGCGAGGGCTACGACATGTTCATCGGCATGCTCGACGGCATGAAGGAGGAGTCCGTCGGATTCCTGTTCAACGTGCAGGTCGAGCCGGTGGCGGCACCGACGGTGTCCGCCCAGGCCGCCCCGTCGGGCCTCGCCGAGTTTGCTGCCGCCGCGGCGCAGCAGGGTTCGGTGGCCACCAAGGAGCGCCCCACCGGCGGGCTGCGCGCCAAGGGGATCGACGACCAGAGCCGTCCGCTGACCTACACCGGACCGTCCGAGGACGGCACACCGGAGGTCAAGCGGTCGGAGAACGCGCCTGCCGCCTCGACCGGGATGACCCGCAAGGAACGCCGCGAGGCCGCCCGCCAGCAGCAGAAGGCCGGCCGGCACGCCAAGCGCGGCTGACTCAGCCGATCTGCAGCGCGACCAGTCGCCAGCTGTCCCGGTGGCGTTCGATGCGACCGGCGATGGCGTGGACGCGACCGGCCCGGGTGAACGACGCGAACACCTCGGCGGCGCCCACCTCGGTGCCGGTATCTACGGAGCGCACGCGGACCTTGCGCAGCGTCGCGCTTCCGGTGCGCGGCGCCTCGGCGCAGGCGATGACGCAGTCGATCAGGAACGGCGTCATCAACGGCCGCAGCTGAGAGACGGGACGGCGCCGGTCGATCACCTCGATCACGCGGCGCAGGGACGCCTCGGCGAACACCACCGCCGACCGGGGAGGGGGTGTCTCTCTCACCGGCGTTCGCTGCGGGGGACGCAGCGGCCGCAACGACGCACGGTGCAGGGCGCTGCCCGACGGCATCGGGCACGGCCGCTCGGCGATCGGCTGCGGGACGGGCTCGTAGTCGATGACCGGCGAGGTCACCCACGCCCCGCAACCCTGAGAAGACGACGGGACGGACGGAATCGGGTATGAGGGCATGCATGATCTCCAGCGTTCGACGGGCCGCTGCTGGAGAGTCGCAGACCGCTCAATGATTGCACGCGGGTCAGACCCCCGAGCGCACCCGTTGAGGCGGCATCCGGAAACTCCCGATAACGTGACAGCGTCTGACTTTTCCACGGGGACCGAAGGGAGACAGCGCCGCACATGGTGACCAGGTTGTCGGCGTCCGACGCGTCCTTCTACCGGCTGGAGAACTCGTCCACGCCCATGTACGTGGGCTCCCTGCAGATCCTGCGCCGACCGCGCAGCGGGCTGAGCTACGAGACGCTGCTGGCCACCGTCGAGCAGCGGCTGCCCCAGATCCCGAGGTACCGCCAGAAAGTGCGGGAGGTGACACTGGGCCTCGCACGGCCGGTGTGGGTGGACGACCGCGATTTCGACATCACCTACCACATCCGTCGTTCGGCGCTGCCGTCCCCGGGCAGCGACACCCAGCTGCACGACCTCGTCGCACGCCTCGGCTCGCGGCCACTCGACAAGACCAGGCCGCTGTGGGAGATGTACCTCGTCGAGGGTCTGGCCAAGAACCGCGTCGCGATCTACACGAAGTCCCATCAGGCTCTCGTCAACGGCATGGCGGCCCTCGAGATCGGCCACGTGATCGCCGACCGGACCCAGAAGCCGCCCGAGTTCGGCGAGGACATCTGGATTCCCGGCCGTGAACCCAGCGACCGTCAGCTGTTGCTCGGCGCCGTCGGGGAGTGGATCACGCGGCCCACCCAGCAGGCGGCCGCGGTCCGGTCCGCGGTCACCGAGACCGTGTCGAGCACCGCGCAGATCGTCGACCTGGGCCGCCGCGTCGCCGACGTGGCCCGCACCGTCGCCCGTGGCACCGCCCCGAGCAGCCCGCTGAACACCACCGTGTCCCGCAACCGACGGTTCTCGGTCGCGTCCGGCAGTCTCGACGAATTCCGCGTCGTACGTGCCCGTTACGACTGCGACGTCAACGACGTCGTGCTGGCCATGGTGGCCGGAGCGTTACGGAACTGGCTGTTGTCGCGGGGCGAGCCGGTGAGGGCGACGACGACGGTGCGCGCGATGGCGCCGATGTCGGTGTATCCCGACGCCGAGATCGACTCCACCGGCCCCGGGCAGGCGATCAGCGAGGTCGCCCCGTTCCTCGTCGATCTACCTGTGGGAGAATCCAATCCGGTGGTCCGGCTCTCGCAGATCTCGCATGCCACCGAATCCCACCCGACCGCGCCCAGCCTGGTCGACGCCAGGACCATCGTGACGCTGTCAGGGTTCGCGCCGCCGACCTTGCACGCGATGGGCATTCGCGTCGCGACGAGCTTCTCGGCCCGACAGTTCAACCTCCTGATCACGAATGTGCCGGGCGCACAGAGCCAGATGTACATCGCGGGCACCAAGCTGCTGGAGACCTATTCGGTGCCCCCGCTGCTGCACAACCAGACACTGGCCATCGGCGTCACCTCCTACAACGGCATGCTGTACTTCGGCATCAACGCCGACCGCGACGCGATGAGCGACGTCGACATGCTGCCGAGTCTTCTGCGCGAAGCCCTCGACGAACTGGTGGAAGCCGCACGGTGACCGGCCCGTAGCCACATCGAGAGTTGACGCGGGCCCCTCGGCAAGGGCTGAATTGATCGGATGGCTGGCATTTCTGAACACGAGGCACGTGCTCACGCAGACACATCGGCCCGTTCCGGCACCTCGACGGAGGAACCGGCGCTGCACCCGGTGCTCGACCGTCCGCTCGACGAGGACAGGATCACCAGATCCCGCGGTATCGACTGGGTCGTGTTCGGGGTCACCGCCGTGTTCGCCGTGGGTTTCCTGGTGTGGGGGTTCCTGAGCACCGAATCGCTGGCCGACGCGTCCGGCAACGCGCTGACATGGGTGATGAACAACACCGGTTGGTTGTTCGTGCTGACCAGCACCGGGTTCGTCGTCTTCGTCCTCTATCTCGCGCTCGGTAGGTACGGCGCCATCCCGCTGGGCCGCGACGACGAGACGCCCGAGTTCAACGGGGTGTCGTGGGTGGCGATGATGTTCAGCGCGGGCATGGGCATCGGCCTGATGTTCTTCGTTGTCGCCGAACCGCTCTCGCACTTCACCACCCCGCCGCCGGGCACCGGTGCCGACGGTGATTCCGAAGCCGTGCAGAACGCCATGGCCACCACGTTGTTCCACTGGACCCTGCACCCGTGGGCAATCTACGCCGTCGTCGGTCTGGCCATCGCCTACGGCGTCTACCGCAAGGGCCGTCTCCAGCTGATCAGCTCGGCGTTCGAACCGCTGCTGGGATCACGGGCCAACGGCTCCTGGGGCAAGGTCATCGACATGCTGGCGATCTTCGCGACGCTGTTCGGATCGGCAGCCTCACTGGGCCTGGGTGCGTTGCAGATTCGCAGCGGGCTGCAGATCGTCGCGGGTATCGGCGAGACCGGCAACGCGATCCTGGTCGTGATCATCTCGGCGCTCACCGTGTGCTTCGTGCTCTCCGCCGTCTCGGGTGTCGCGCGCGGCATCCAGTGGTTGTCGAACATCAACATGGTGCTGGCCATCTCGCTGGCGTTCTTCGTGTTCGTGGTCGGCCCAACGGTTTTCATCCTCAACCTGCTGCCGACGGCGCTTGGCAGCTATTTCGCCGACCTGAACATGATGTCGGCGCGCACCGCCGCCGAGGGTTCCGACGTCAACGAGTGGCTTCAGTCGTGGACGATCTTCTACTGGGCGTGGTGGGTGTCGTGGACGCCGTTCGTCGGCATGTTCATCGCCCGAATCTCGCGGGGCCGCACCATCCGTCAGTTCGTCGGCGGCGTCCTGCTGGTTCCCAGCCTGGTCTCGCTGGTGTGGTTCGCGGTGTTCGGCGGCGCGGCGATCAACGTGCAGCAGAGCGGAACCGATCTCGCGGGCGAAGGCGGCGTCGAGGCGCAGTTGTTCTCGCTGCTCGACCAGTATCCGATCGCGACGATCGCGAGTGTGGTCGTGATGGTGCTCGTCGCGATCTTCTTCGTGTCGGGGGCCGACGCCGCGTCGGTGGTGATGGGATCGCTGTCGCAGAAGGGCACCATCCACCCGAGTCGCGGCACCGTGGTGTTCTGGGGTGTGGCCACCGGAGCGGTCGCCGCGGTGATGCTGCTGGTCGGCGGCGAGGACGCGCTCACCGGTCTGCAGACCATCACGATCATCGCGGCGCTGCCGTTCGTGCTGGTGATGATCGGCTTGGCCGTGTCGCTGGTGAAAGACCTGCGCAACGATCCGATGGTGGTGCGCCGCAAGTATGCGGTCGAGGCCGTCGAGAGTGCCGTCATCTCCGGCGTCACCCAGCACGGCGACGACTTCATCATCTCGGTGGAGAAGGATCCGCACTGTGACGGCGGGAAACCGGGTGGCTGACAAGGCGCAGCGCAAGGCCGACAAGACGGAAAAGAAGACCGGCAAGAAGTCCAACGGGAAGTCCAAGCTGCCCGGCGACGTCTACGAGGCCGAATTGTTCCGCCTCCAAACGGAACTGGTCAAGCTTCAGGAGTGGGTCCGAGCGACCGGCGCGCGGGTCGTCGTCGTCTTCGAAGGGCGCGACGCCGCGGGCAAGGGCGGTGCGATCAAACGCGTCACCGAGTACCTCAGTCCACGCGTCGCGAACATCGCCGCGTTGCCGGCGCCGACGGAACGCGAACGCGGACAATGGTATTTCCAGCGCTACATCCAGCATCTGCCCACCGGTGGCGAGATCGTGTTGTTCGACCGGTCCTGGTACAACCGCGCCGGCGTCGAGAAGGTGATGGGATTCTGCACGCCCGCCGAGCACGCGCTGTTTTTGCGGCAGGCCCCGATCTTCGAGCAGATGCTGATCGAGGACGGCATCATCCTGCGCAAGTACTGGTTCTCGGTGTCCGGCGAGGAGCAGCTGCGACGGTTCAAGTCACGCCACAGCGACCCGGTCCGGCGCTGGAAGCTCTCGCCGATGGACCTCGAGTCGGTGTACCGCTGGGAGGACTACTCCCGGGCCAAAGACGAGATGATGGCGCACACCGACACCCCGCTGAGCCCCTGGTACGTGGTGGAGTCCGACATCAAGAAGCATGCGCGGCTCAACATGATCGCGCACCTGCTCTCGACCATCGACTACTACGACGTCGAGGCGCCGAAGGTGACGCTGCCCAAGAAGGTGGTGTGCAGCGCCGACTACCAGCGTCCGCCGCGGGAGGCGTCGACCTACGTCGACGATCACGTCGCGTCGCTGATGGGTGACAGGGAGTAGCGCCGCCGGCGGCTACCCTCTGGTCGTGCGCGTATACGTCCCCGCCACTCTGGCGATGTTGCAGCGGTTGGTCGCCGACGGATCTCTGCGTCCGGTCAACGGCACCGCGTTCGCCGTCACGCCCACGTTGCGGGAGTCCTATTCCGAGGGCGACGACGAGGAACTGGCCGAGGTCGCCCGCAGGGAGGCCGCGCTCGCGTCGCTGCGCCTGCTCGGTCACGAGGACACCGGCGAGCTGCCGCCGCGGCGTGTGGTGGTCGAGACCGACATCGATGAAGCGGACGGGCTCACCCTGCGGCCCGACCTCGATGACGCCGTGGTGCGGCTGTCGGGGGAGATCGACTTGGGCCGGGTCATCGCCGCGTACGTGGACAATCAGGCTGCCGAGGCGGCGGTCCGGGCCGCGGTCGAGGTGATCGACGCCGCCGATCTGGGTAATGAAGACGCAGAGTTGACCGTCGGCGACGCACAGGATCACGACCTCGCGTGGTATGCGCCACAAGAGCTACCGTTCCTGCTTGACCTGCTCTGAGGCTGGATACGCCACCGTAAGTTACGGTACCGTAGGTAAGCGCGCCGACCGTATCGAGGTCGCGCCGCGATACGTGTAGATCCCGTCAGGAGCCGTCATGGCGAAGAGCACCATCAAGAACACCGCCAAAGTCGCCGACACCGTGCGGCCGGTGATTGCCGGAGCGAAAGAGCGGCCCCTCTGGCACGCGCTGCGGACCGTCGCCGGGCGCATCACCACGCCGCTGCTGCCCGACGACTACCTGCAGCTCGCGAACCCGCTCTGGTCCGCACGCGAGCTCCGCGGCCGCATCCTGGAGGTGCGCCGTGAGACCGTCGACTCGGCCACGCTCGTCATCAAACCCGGCTGGGGGTTCTCGTTCGACTACGAGGCCGGCCAGTACATCGGCATCGGCCTGCTCGTCGAGGGTCGCTGGCGCTGGCGCTCGTACTCGTTGACCAGCCCGCCGGCCGAGCGCCCCGCGAGAAGCGCGCGCACCATCACGATCACCGTCAAGGCGATGCCGGAAGGCTTCCTGTCGACCCACCTCGTCGGGGGTGTGGAGCCCGGCACCATCGTGAGGCTGGCCGCGCCGCAGGGCAACTTCGTGATGCCCGACCCCGCGCCGGCGTCGGTGCTGTTCCTGACCGCCGGATCGGGCATCACCCCGGTGATGTCGATGCTGCGCACGCTGGTGCGACGGGATGCGATCGGCGCCCCGGGCCACATCGTGCACGTGCACTCGGCGCCGACCGAGGCCGACATCATGTTCGCCGCCGAACTGGCCGAGCTGGCCCGGTCCCATGAGGGCTATCGGTTGGAGCTACGGGCGACCCGTACCCAGGGCAGGCTCGATGTGGGACGACTCGACGACGTGGTGCCCGACTGGCGGGACCGTCAGACGTGGGCGTGTGGACCCGAGGCGATGCTGGAGGACGCCGAGCGCACGTGGAAGTCCGCGGGCGTGGGTGAGCGGCTGCACCAGGAACGGTTCGCGGTGTCGCGGGCGCCCGTGCACGGCAGCGGCGGCACGGTGACCTTCGCGCGGTCTGACCGGACCGTGACCGTGGACGCCGCGACCTCGCTGATGGACGCCGGGGAGGACGCCGGTGTGCAGATGCCGTTCGGGTGCCGCATGGGCATCTGCCAGTCGTGTGTCGTCGGGCTGGTCGAAGGGCACGTACGCGACCTGCGCACCGGCATCGAACACGAGCCCGGAAGCCGGGTGCAGACCTGTGTGACGGCCGCGTCGGGCGACTGCGTGCTCGACGTCTAAGGTTTACTGACCAGTAACCTACGGGTACGTAGGTTACGATAGCGTAGGCACGGATTCCGAGTGAGAGGAGGCTGAACCATGGCGATCACTGACGTTCCCGAATTCGCGCATCTGACCGATGCGGACATCGAGAACCTGGGACGCGAATTAGACGCGATCCGCCAGGACATCGAGGACTCCCGAGGCGCGCAGGACGCGCGGTACATCCGTCGCACCATCGCGATCCAACGCGGGCTGGAAGTGGCCGGCCGTCTGATGCTGGCCGGCAGTGCCAAGCGTTCGTACTGGTGGGCAGGCACGGCGACATTGGGCGTGGCCAAGATCATCGAGAACATGGAGATCGGCCACAACGTCATGCACGGCCAGTGGGATTGGATGAACGATCCCGAGATCCACTCCTCGTCGTGGGAGTGGGACATGAGCGGCGCCTCCAAGCACTGGCGCTTCACTCACAACTTCATGCACCACAAGTACACCAACATTCTCGGCATGGACGACGACGTGGGCTACGGCGTCATCCGGGTCACCCGCGACCAGCGCTGGACCCCGATGAATCTGGGCAACCTGTTCTTCAACACGCTGCTCTGCGTTGCGTTCGAGTGGGGCGTCGGTCTCCAGCACTTGGAGCTCGGCAAGATCTTCAAGGGCCGCGACGACCGCAAGGCCACGATGGGCCGGGTCAAGGAGTTCGGCGTGAAGGCCGGCCAGCAGGTGGTCAAGGACTACGTCGCCTACCCGGCGATCACGTCCCTGTCCCCGCGCGCGACGTTCAAGTCGACGCTGACGGCCAACGCGGTCGCCAACGTCATCCGCAACGTCTGGGCCAACGCGGTGATCTTCTGCGGTCACTTCCCGGACGGCGCCGAGAAGTTCACCAAGACCGACATGATCGGCGAGTCGCGGGGCCAGTGGTATCTGCGGCAGATGCTCGGCAGCGCGAACTTTGAGGGTGGCCCGCTGCTGCGGTTCATGAGCGGCAACCTCAGTCAGCAGATCGAGCACCACCTGTTCCCGGACCTTCCGAGCAACCGGTACTACGAGATCTCGCTGCGCGTGCGCGAGCTGTGCGACAAGTACGACCTGCCCTACACCACCGGGAACTTCCTGGTGCAGTACGGCAAGTCCTGGCGCACCATCGCGAAACTGTCACTGCCGGACCGGTTCCTCAGCGACACCCGCGACGATGCGCCGGAGACGCGCAGCGAGCGGATGTTCGACGGGCTGGAGCCGACCGAGCGCAGCGGGCTGAAGTCCGCCATCGCCGCGGTGCGCAGCCGTCGTCGCGCCAAGCGCGCGCAGAAGGCAGCCGTGAAGGGTCAGGATCTCGCGGCCTAGAAGTACTTTGAGGCTGCGCTGAGGGTCGGTTCCGCTTTCCGACCTTCGGCGCAGCCTCAATTTCTTTCGCGATTCGGGTGTAGTTCGTCAACGTCAGACTGACCAACTACACCCGAATCGCGTGGTGTGCTGGCGCTAGCTCGGCACGTAGTCGAACGTGTCGGGATTCGGGCCGATCCGCCCGGCCTCACCCTTGTCCAGGCCTGAGACGGCGTCGAAGTCCTCCGCGCCGAGCTCGAAGTCGAACAGTGCGAAGTTGTCCTTGATCCGTTGCAGCGTCACCGATTTCGGGAAGACGATGTCGCCGCGCTGGATGTGCCACCGCAGCACCACCTGCGCCGGCGTCTTGCCGGTCGCCTCGGCGATGCGGGTGACGACCGGATCGTCGAGAACCTTGCCCTGCGCGATGGGGGACCACGCCTCGGTCGCGATGCCGTGCTCCGTGCCGTAGGCGCGCACCTCGTCGTTGGCGAAGTACGGGTGCACCTCGATCTGGTTGACCGCGGGCACCGTGTCGGTCTCGTCGGCCAGCCGCTGCAGGTGAGCCACCTGGAAGTTCGACACCCCGATGCTGCGGGCGCGCCCGTCCTTCGTGAACTCCTCCAAGGTCTTCCACGTCGAGACGAAGTCGCCGTCATACAGCGTGGGCAGCGGCCAGTGGATCAGAAACAGGTCGACGTAGTCGAATTCGAGCGCCTTGAGGGTTTCGTCGAAGGCACGGCGGGCGTCCTCCGGCGTGTGGAAACCGTTGTTCAGCTTGCTCGTAACGAAGACATCGCCCCGGTCGATGCCGGAGTTGCGGATGCCCTGACCGACACCCTTCTCGTTCTGGTACATCTGCGCGGTGTCGATGTGGCGGTAGCCCACCTCCAGCGCCTGCCGCACCACATCGGCGGTGTCCTCGGGCGAGATCTGGTACACACCGAATCCCAGCTGCGGGATGCTCGCGCCGTCGTTCAGTTCGATCGCGGGTACGTGTGTCAACTTGTTCCTCCTTGTCGTCGGCGACAGCGTGCCCTTCCGGTCACCGCTGCAAACCCGTTGTGACGCCGATGTCAGCTCTCCCGCAGCGCAGCCAGGAGTCGGCGGGCTGCGTGCACGCGGCCCTCGGCCGCGCCGGTCAGCGCATCGAGTGCGCAGCCCGGGTCCGCCGGCGGGCCCATGTGGCCGCAGCCGCGCGGACAGCCGTCGATCGCGTCGGCGAGATCGGAGAAGGCCATCACCACGTCGTCGGGTGCGATGTGCGCCAGGCCGAACGACCGGATACCCGGCGTGTCGACCACCCACCCGCCGTGGAGCAGGGGCAACGCCACCGACTGCGTCGAGGTGTGCCGACCCCGGCCGATGTCGGTCACCGCACCCGTGGCCCGATCAGCCTCGGGGACAAGACGATTGACCAAGGTCGACTTTCCGACACCGGAGTGGCCCAGTAGTGCGGTGACCTTGTTGGCCAGCAGCGCGTCCACCGTCTCCAGCGCATCGTCGCGGCCCGCGGTGAGGACCGTCAGGTCGAGGTCGCGGAACTGCTCGGCGAACGGTTCGGCGGGTGCCAGGTCGGTCTTGGTGAGGCACAGGATCGGGACGAGCCCGCCGGCGTAGGCCGCGATCAGCGCCCGCTCGACCAGGCCGGTGCGCGGTGGCGGGTCGGCCAGGGCCACCACGATCAACAGCTGATCGGCGTTGGCGACGACGACGCGCTCGGTCGGATCGGTGTCATCGGCGGTGCGCCGCAGGACAGTTCGTCGTTCACCGCGGCGCACGATGCGCGCCAGCGTGTCGGTGCGGCCGGACAGGTCGCCGACGATGTCGACGTCGTCGCCGACGACGATCGGGGTGCGGCCGAGCTCGCGGGCCCGCATCGCCGTGACGCGGCGCCCGGGATCGTTGCCGAGCACGCATCCCCACCGGCCCCGATCGACCGTGACCACCATCGCGTGTTCGGCGTCGGCGTGCACGGGGCGGGTCTTGGTCCGCGGACGCGAGCCGCGTCCGGGGCGCACCCGGACATCGGTCTCGTCGTACTCGCGGGGACTCAACGGCCCGGGGTCTCCCTCGCCGAGGGGCCCTGCTGCAGGTCGTCGGTCTGCCCGCCGAGCATGTCGGCCCACAGCTGCGGAAAGTCCGGGAGGGTCTTGGCGGTCGTGCCGATGTCCTCGACCTCGATCCCGGGTACCCGCAGCCCGATGATCGCGCCCGCGGTGGCCATCCGGTGGTCGGCGTAGGAGGACCAGGTGCCGCCGTGCATCTCGCGCGCCGTGATCACCAGACCGTCCTCGGTCTCTTCGCACTGGCCGCCGATGCCGTTGATCTCGGTGCTCAGCGCCGCCAACCGGTCGGTCTCGTGCCCTCGCAGATGGGCGATGCCGCGCAGCCGCGACACCGAGCCGGGATCGGAGAGCGCGGCCATCGCCGCGACCGACGGGGCGAGCTCGCCGACATCACGCAGATCCACGTCGATGCCACCGTAGTTCGTCGCACCCTGGACTTCGAGGTACGAACTACCCTTGCGCACTTCGCCATTGAGGCCGGCGAGGATTTTCAGGATGGTGTCGGCGGGCTGGATGCTCACCGTCGGCCACCCGGTGATGCGCACCGCGCCCCCGCTCACCACGGCGGCCGCCAGGAACGGGACCGAATTCGACAGGTCCGGCTCGATGACCCAGTCCCGCGCCCCGATGGGGCCCGGCGACACCCGCCACCGGTCCGGCGCCGAGTCGTCGACCTCCACTCCGGCGTCGCGCAGCATCGACACCGTCATCGCGATGTGCGGGGCCGAGGGCACGGAGTCGCCGGTGTGCACGATCGTCAGGCCGTCGGTGAACGCGGCGCCGGACAGCAACAGCCCGGACACGAACTGCGACGAACCCGACGCGTCGATCTCGACCGTCCCGCCCGCGACCGTTCCCGTGCCGCGCACCGCGAACGGCAACCCGTCGCCGTCGATGTCGACGCCGAGCGTGCGCAGGCCGTCCAACAGAGGGGCGATCGGGCGGGACCGCGCCTGCTCGTCGCCGTCGAAGGTGACGGTCTGTGCGCTCAGCGCGGCGATCGGCGGCACGAACCTCAGCACGGTCCCGGCGAGCCCGCAGTCCACCCGGGCCTCGGCCGCTGGGGCGAGCGTCCCGCTGACCGTGAGGTCGGCGGGATCGCTGTCGGAGGCCGCGACCGACAGGCCGAGCGTCTCCAGCGCGCCGATCATCAGGTCGGTGTCGCGGCTGCGCAACGCACCGCTGATGCGCGACGAGCCTTCCCGCGCGGCCAGCGCCGCGAGCACCAGCGCGCGGTTGGTCTGCGATTTCGAGCCGGGCACGGTGACGGTCGCGTGGACGGGGGTCGCGGTCGACGGGGCCGGCCAGTTGCTCACACCGACCATTCTGGCCTGTCGGGACTTTCTGCCACCATGGGGTTCATGTGCGGGCGATTCGCGGTGACCACCGATCCGGCGTTACTGGCCGAAAAGATCAAGGCCATCGACGAGAGCACGGCGGCGTCGAAGGACCGGCCGACGGCCGACTACCCGACGGCCAACTACCCCACTGCCAACTACAACGTCGCGCCGACCACCACGGTCGCCACGGTGGTCAAACGGCACAGCGAGCCGGAGGACGAGTCGACGCGCCGGGTGCGGTTGATGCGCTGGGGTCTGGTGCCGCCGTGGGTAAAGGCCGGCGAGGACGGTGGGCCCGACACCAAGAGCGGCCCCCTGCTCATCAACGCGCGATCGGACAAGGTGACCTCGTCGCCGGCGTTCCGCAGCTCCGCGAAGACGAAGCGCTGCCTGGTGCCGATGGACGGCTGGTACGAGTGGAAGGGCACCAAGGGCGCGAAGACGCCGTACTACATGTATGCGGGCGACGGGGAACCGCTGTTCATGGCGGGGCTGTGGACCACCTGGCGCCCCAAGGACGCGCCGAAAGGTGCCAAGCCGCTGTTGAGCTGCACGATCATCACCACCGACGCGGCCGCGCAGCTCGCCGACATCCACGACCGGATGCCGTTGACGATCAGCGAGCCCGACTGGGACCGCTGGCTCGACCCCGATGCGCCGATCGATGAGGGGCTGCTGCGCGGGCACGGCGACCTGGACCGCATCGAGATCCGCGAGGTGTCGAGGCTGGTGAACAGTGTCCGCAACAACGGGCCCGAGCTCATCGAGCCGGTCACGCCGCAGGCCGAACAGGGCACGTTGCTGTGACCGGACCGCTGCACGCGGGCTCCGTCGTCGACGCGATCGCGGCCGACATGCGGTCGGCGAACTACACCACCGACGGCGTCGCTGATCTTCTCGGCGCCGACGCGGGCGCGGCGTTCAGCCGGGGGCTGTGGTGGTCGGCGTTGCGCGCCACCGACCGGGCCGCGGCGGACCGGGAACGCCTCGCCACGCTGATCCGGTTGTTCCTGCTCGGCACCGAGGAGGCCCAGGACCGGGTGGCGCTCGCCGTCCCCACTTCCGACGTCGACGCGCTGATCGACAACGGGGTGCTGGAGCAGACCCCCGACGGTGCGTTGCGGGCCGCGTTGGACATCCGCCCGACCAGCGACGGAGCCGCCGACTTTCTGGTGGTCTCCGACCAGGACGCCGCGCTGCGCGCCGGCCCGGTGCGGCGCGACCACGTCCTGGGCATCGGGGGAGCGTCGGTCTCACTCGCCCACGCCGTGGTCCGCGATCCGGTCGGGCGTGCCCTCGATCTCGGCATTGGCTGCGGGATCCAGGCGCTGCACCTCGAGGCGCACTGCGACGAGATCGTCGCGACCGACACCAACCCGAGGGCGCTGGCGCTGGCCGCCGCGACCGCGCGGCTCAACGGGATGTCGTGGGATCTGCGGTGCGGCAGCATGTTCGAGCCCGTCGCCGGGGAACGCTTCGACCTCATCGTGTCCAATCCGCCGTTCGTGGTGGGCACCGGGTCACTGGACTACATCTACCGCGACTCGGGCATGGCCGGAGACGGCCTGTGCCAGAACCTGATCGCACAGGTCCGCGATCACCTCCGTCCCGGCGGCACTGCTCAGATCATGGCGAACTGGATCGTGCGCGACCCGCAGAACTGGCAGGAGCGTGTCCACGGGTGGCTGGCGGACACCGGTCTGCACGCCTGGGTGGTGCAGCGCGAGTTCGCCGATCCGGTCAGCTACGTGTCGTTGTGGACCTCGGATGCGGGGGAGTCGCCGGAACAGGCCGCGCGCCGTGGGGGCGAGTGGCTGGACTGGTTCGACGCCGAGGGCATCGCCGGGGTCGGAATGGGCATGATCACCCTGCGCGCCCCGCGCGACGGCGAAACCCGTTCGCCCGACCAGGTCGTCGAGGAGATCACCGGCGCCGGCGAGGCGCTGACCGGTCCTGAGGTCGGCGCGTTCTTCGCTCGCCGCGAGTATCTGGACCGCACCGGCGACGAGCAGCTTCTCGCTGCGAAGCTGTCTACAGCCCCGGTCTTCCTGGAGGAGCAGTCGCTCCCGGGCCCGGACGGGTGGCAGGTGGTCGGGTCCGCGGTTCGCCGCCCCGGCGGCCCAGCGGCGGTGATCGGCGTCGACGAGGTGTCGCGCGCACTGTTCGCGGGCTGCCGCGGCGAGGTGCCGCTCGGAACATTGATCGAGCTGCTGGCCGGCTACCACGGGGTCGATGCGGACGCGCTGGCCGACGCGGCCATGCCGGTGGTCCGCGAGGCGATCGGACGCGGCATCCTTTATGAGGCCGGGTGAGTTCTCAGCCACGCAGCGTCGCGGTGACCACGACGTAGGGCGACAGGAACGCGACGGACCCGGACGGCTCCAGGTGGGGCCGCAGCGCATCCTCGAATTCCGCTGCGAGACGCGCACGTTGCGATGAATCCGCCCGACGGAAGGTCTCGACGTGCATCGGTGATTCCGAGGTGAGGAAGCGCATCGCCGCGGTCATCGATTCGAACTCCCACCGATGATCGCCGCGGCGGACGTCGACACCGTCGAACTGCGAGCCCAGTCGCTCGGTCAGGACGGCTTCGTCACCCCACTGATCGGGGGAGAACGTCGAGGTCGCCGGCGGTCCGAGCACAGCGAGCACCGGGTCGAACAGGGGGTTGCTCACGCTGCGGACCCACGACGAAAAGGCGAACACGCCACCGGGTTTGAGCAACCGGGCGACCTCGGCGACCTGCCGTGCGGGTTCGACGAAGATGATGCCCATGTTGGACACCGCCGCGTCGAACGACGTCGCGGGCAGGCCGGTGTCCGAGGCGTCGCCGGTGCGCCAGCGCACCGCGGCGGCGCCGTCGCGTTCGGCGGCGATGGCGATCAGCTCCGGTGTGATGTCGACGCCCGTCACCCGGGCGCCGCGCGCCGCGGCGTCGAGAGCCGCGCTGCCGGTGCCGCACGCGAGGTCGACGACGGCCGCATCGCGCAGCGGTCGGCGAGCGTCGGCGGCGTCGACGACCTCACGGGCGATCGGGGCGATGCGGTCGCCGACCGCGTCGTAGCGTCCGGCGGACCAGAATGTCGAGGAGGTCACGGGCCCAGCGTGCCACGGCCGGCGCGCACCGGGCTAGGGGCCGGTGTAGCCCGGGGGATTGGCGGAGTCGACCCAGAAGTCCACTCCGAGTTCGGAACCCGGCACGCAGTCGTACACCGACAGGTCCGTCACCCCGGCCTCCAGCAGCACGTCCTCGCACAACAGCGTGTTGCCGGTGAAGCTCGAGGGTTTGGTCAGGATCGCGTAGGCCGCATCGGAGTACACCTCGGGCTTGCGGGAGCGCGCCATCGACTCGTCACCGCCGAGCAGGTTCTGCACGGCCGCCGTCGCCACCATGGTCCGGGGCCACAGCGTGTTCGACGCGATGCCCGCATCGCGCAATTCTTCAGCAATCCCCAACGCGCACAAGGTCATTCCGAACTTCGCCATCATGTACGGCGTCGGGCGCAGCCACTTGGACTCCAGCAGGATGGGCGGTGAGAGGGTCAGGATATGCGGGTTGTCGCGGCCCTTCATGTGCGGAATGCACGCCTGCGACACCGCGTAGGTCCCGCGCACCTGGATGCCGTTCATCAGGTCGAAGCGTTTGAGCGGAACGTCTTCGATCGAGCCGAGATTGATCGCCGAGGCGTTGTTCACGCAGATGTCGATGCCACCGAACTTCTCGACGGCCTGTGCCACCGCGGCGGCCACCGAGTCGCCGTCGCGGACGTCGCCGACGATGGGAAGCGCCTGCCCACCGGCCTCCTCGATCTCCTCGGCCGCGGTGTAGACGGTGCCCGGCAGCTTCGGATGAGGTTCGGCCGTCTTGGCGACCAGCGCGATGTTGGCGCCGTCCGCGGCGGCCCGCTTGGCGATCGCGAGGCCGATACCGCGGCTCGCGCCCGAGATGAACATGGTCTTACCCGCAAGAGACATGCGCCCACCCTAGAGCGCGCAGATGTCGTCGGTCACGGCATTGGTGAGCCGTACCAGGTCCCGCGGATCCAGCGAGACGTCCCATCCACGCTTGCCCGCGCTGCACAGGATCCGGTCCCAGTTCAGCGCCGACGCGTCGACGACGGTGGGCAGTGCCTTGCGTTGACCGAGCGGTGAGATGCCGCCGACGACGTATCCGGACGATCGCTGCGCAGCGGCCGGATCGGCCATCGTGGCCTTCGCGGCGCCCAGCGCCGCGGCGGCCGCCTTCAGGGAGAGCTTCGACGGCACGGGCAGGACCGCCACACCCAGACCTCCGGGGAGCGACACCACCAGCGTCTTGAAGATCTGCTCGGGTGCGAGGCCGCCGGCGCCCGCAAGCTCGCTGACGGCCTCGTCGCCGAACGACTCGGTGCGCGGGTCGTGGTGGTACTGCACGACGTCGTGGGCAACGCCCGCCGCGACCAGAGCTGCGATCGCCGGTGTCGCTGCACGTGCCACCGGGACAGCGTAGGCCGCCGCGGCGCGGGAACAAGCTCGCCCGCGCGCGCTGTTGTTCTGACCGGCTGAGCGGGAATCAGAGCCGGTCACCGGTGGTCGTCGGTGTCAGCCTCTAGGATCTGGAGAGGAATCAATGGTGCCAGTGATGGCCATGAAAGCCCCATCGCGTTCGGTGTTCGTGCTGGACGTGATCGGCGGCGCCGCTACAGAAGGGACGGTGTTCCCCACGATGACCGACACCAACGGGCTGGCCGCCTCACCCGCGCCGGCCGACGCGGGCGAGGCGCGGGAGGAGACCGACGCCGAGCTGACCGCGCGATTCGAGCGTGACGCCATCCCGCTGCTCGACCAGCTCTACGGCGGCGCGCTGCGGATGACGCGCAATCCGGCCGACGCCGAGGACCTGCTCCAGGAGACGATGGTCAAGGCCTATTCGGGGTTCCGTTCGTTCCGGGAGGGAACCAACCTCAAGGCGTGGCTGTACCGGATCCTGACGAACACCTACATCAACAGCTATCGCAAGAAGCAGCGTCAGCCTGCGGAGTATCCGACCGAGGAGATCACCGACTGGCAGCTGGCCGCCAACGCCGAGCACACCTCGACGGGGCTGCGCTCGGCCGAGGTCGAGGCGCTCGAGCTGCTTCCCGACAGCGAGATCAAGGAAGCTCTGCAGGCGCTGCCGGAAGACTTCCGGATGGCGGTGTACTACGCCGACGTCGAGGGCTTCCCGTACAAGGAGATCGCCGAGATCATGGAGACGCCGATCGGCACGGTGATGTCGCGTCTGCATCGCGGGAGACGCCAGCTGCGCGAACTGCTGGCCGGGGTCGCCCGGGATCGCGGATTCATTCGCGGCGAGCAGCTTGAGGCACCCGAGGAGGTCACGTCATGAGCGGTATCGAGGGCGGCGGGGGCGTCACGGACAACCCGGAGGAACGCTGGACTCCGCCGGTGGGCCCGATCGACCCCGAGCATCCCGAATGCGCCGCGGTGATCGCCGAGGTGTGGACGCTGCTCGACGGTGAGTGCACCGTCGAGACGCGCGACAAACTCCGGCAGCATCTCGAAGAGTGCCCTGCCTGCCTACGGCATTACGGCGTCGAGGAGAAGATCAAACGCCTGATCGCGGCCAAGTGCAGCGGCGAGCGCGCACCCGAGGGCTTCCGGGAGCGGCTGCGCATCCAGATCAGCCAGACCACGATCATCCGTCAGGGCTGACTCCCGAACACGAAACCGCCCGGCCTCGCGACGAGGCCGGGCGGTTTCGTTGCTGTCAGCGAGAGGTCAGCGACCTACGGACTTCGAGCCGGCGTTGGGCCGCTTGCCGTGGTTGGCCTTGGAGTGCTTGCGGTCACGCTTCTTACGGCCACGCTTGGCCATGGGGTACCTCCGAGTAGTCGATGGGAACTGCCCCGCGCGGGGGTGGGTTGCGCTCATTGTCGCATGTCCGCTGTGCGACACCAATTTGCCCGCGGACCGTCACCGGCGACAGCGGCACCGACGGTGTGGTTCGATGGGACGCGTCCAGCACCGGAGTTGAGGGAGTGGGGTGAAGATGGCCGAGGATGTTCGCGCGGAAATCGTGGCCAGTGTGCTCGAGGTCGTGGTTCACGAAGGCGATCAGATCGGTGAAGGCGACACCCTGGTGCTGCTCGAATCGATGAAGATGGAGATCCCCGTCCTCGCCGAGGTCGCCGGAACCGTCAGCAAGGTCAGCGTGTCGGTCGGCGACGTGATCCAGGCCGGCGATCTGATCGCGGTCATCAGTTAGCTCTGACCTCGTACAACACCGCGACCACGTTCTCTTCCTAGACTTCTCAGGCCATGTCGACCCTCGGTGATCTGCTCGCCGAGCACACGATTCTGCCCGGCAACGCCGTCGACCACCTTCATGCGGTGGTCGGCGAGTGGCAGCTGCTCGCCGACCTATCCTTCGCGGACTACCTGATGTGGGTGCGCCGCGACGACGGCCACCTCGTGTGCGTGGCCCAGGTGCGTCCCAACACCGCTCCGACGGTGCTGCTGGCCGACGCGGTGGGCACCCTCGCCGAAGCCGACGACATCCCGATCGTGGCCGCCGCGTTCCGTTCCGGCGACATCGGTCGGGCCACCGTCGACGGTGAGTTCGGTTCGCCCGGGCTCAACGTCGAGGCGGTTCCGGTGCGCCACGGCAGCGACGTCGTCGCGGTGCTGACCCACCAGACATCGCTGGCGCCGCGTCAGGCCAGCCCGCTGGAGGCCGCCTATGTCGACTGCGCCGGCGATCTGCTGCACATGCTGTCGGAGGGCACGTTCCCCAACGTTGGGGACCTGGCGATGTCACGGTCGAGCCCGCGCGTCGGTGACGGCTTCATCCGGCTCGACGAGGCCGGCGTGGTCACCTTCGCCAGCCCGAACGCGATCTCGGCGTACCACCGCATGGGGCTGTCCGCCGAGCTGGAGGGCCACAACCTCGTCACCGTCACCAGGCCGTTGATCGCGGATACCTTCGAGGCGCAGGAACTGGCCAATCACGTCCGTGATTCGCTCGCGGGCGGATCGAGCATGCGCATGGAGGTGGACGCCGGCGGGGCGACCGTTCTGCTGCGTACGTTGCCGCTGGGGGTGCACGGCGTGGGCGTGGGGGCTGCGGTGCTGATCCGCGACGTCACCGAGGTGAAGCGGCGTGACCGTGCGCTGCTGTCGAAGGATGCGACGATCCGCGAGATTCATCACCGGGTGAAGAACAACCTGCAGACCGTCGCCGCGCTGCTGCGCCTGCAGGCGCGCCGGACCAACAACCCGGAAGGTCGCGAGGCGCTGATGGAGTCGGTGCGCCGGGTGTCGTCGATCGCGCTCGTCCACGACGCGCTGTCGATGTCGGTGGACGAGGAGGTCAACCTCGACGAGGTCATCGACCGCATCCTGCCGATCATGAATGACGTTGCGGCGGTGGACTCTCCGATCAGGATCAACCGTGTCGGCGATCTCGGTGTGCTCGATGCGGACCGTGCGACGGCCCTGACGATGGTGATCACCGAGTTGGTCCAGAACGCGATGGAGCACGCCTTCGACGCGGAGACGCCGCAGGGCTGCGTGACGATCCGCGCGCAGCGGTCGGCCCGCTGGCTCGACGTCATCGTGCACGACGACGGGCGCGGTCTGCCCGAGGGATTCAGCCTGGAGAAGTCGGATCGACTGGGTCTGCAGATCGTGCGCACGCTGGTCTCGGCGGAGCTCGACGGATCACTGGGCATGCACGAGGCGGCCGAGGGCGGCACCGATGTGGTCCTGCGGGTGCCCATCGGACGGCGCGTGCGCGTCAGTCAGTACTGACGCTTTATGCCATTTCTGTTAGGCCTGATTTCAGTTGAATTGATTACACACGAGTACGGCCCCGACTTTTGTCGGGGCCGTATCGGTGTAGATCGAGGAGCGCTCAGACGTTCGTGCGGGCCTTCGTCCGGGCGTTGCGACGCTTGAGCGCACGGCGCTCGTCCTCGCTCATGCCGCCCCACACGCCGGCGTCCTGGCCGGACTCCAAAGCCCAGCTCAGGCATTCCGCGGTGACCGGGCAGCGGTTGCAGACGAGCTTCGCGTCAGCGATCTGGGCAAGGGCCGGGCCGCTGTTTCCCACCGGGAAGAACAGTTCCGGATCCTCGTCGCGACAGATCGCCTTATGGCGCCAATCCATGGTCTGACTCCCTTTCATATGCGCGCAGAAGGGCGCATGAGCTTTACATCGGCTGTTAACGCAAAGGCACGAAATGTTTCCGTGCTGTTGCAATAGATGCTTTCACAGGCTGAACAGATGTCAATAGAACTTCGTTAACTCGTGGGCTATCTCACTTCAAGGGTCGGGTACCCGGGCCCTCACACTGCTGTACTACGCTCTACCCATCTGCGCCCGAAATCATGCGGGGCTTTCTCGGAACCTTTCTCCTGCCCACGCCGGTCTGCGCAGTTCAGCGCCCCATTCTCGCCGGTGGCGCGACCACCTGCAGAGCGCCGGGCACGGCGGTGAAACGCATCCTGTCGCGAGGCCCGAGGAAATCTCCGTCGATCTGGCATGCGACCGGGGTGTCGCTGGTCACCTCGACCCAGGCGAGGTCGTCGTCACGGATCAGGTGTTTGGCGTCCAGTCGGGGCTTGCGGGAGTTCATCTGCCGCGCCAGTCCCAGGTTGGCCCAGATGTTCATGCTCGTCGTCGCAAAGACACCCAGGCCCGTCTCGAAGGTGGTGTCGGGGTTCGTCCACACCGGACGCGAATTTGCGTACGTCCACGGGCTGGAGTTGGACACGAAGGCGAAATGCACCCCGCCGACGGGCTCCCGGCCGGGGAGGTGCAGCGTCAGCTGCGGCTCCTTGCGGGTCGCGGCCAGCATCTCGCGGACTGCGACGCGGATGTAGCGCGATGCGGTGACCTTGCGGCCCTTGGCGCGCTGCGCCTCGACGGCGGCCACCACGTCGCCGTCGACGCCCATGCCCGCGGTGAAGACACCCCAGCGTTCGCCGCAGTCCATCAAGCCGATACGCCGCCACGATCCTCCGCGCCGGAAGGCGCCGAGCAGGTCGACGAGCTGATTGGTGGCCTCGATCGGGTCCGGGCTGATGCCCAGCGCGCGGGCGAACACGTTGGCCGATCCGCCGGGAACCACCCCGACCGCGGGGGCGGGATTGCCCGGGCCGCACTGCCCGACGATGCCGTTGACGACCTCGTTCACGGTGCCGTCACCGCCGTGCACGATGACCACGTCGACACCCCCGCGGGCGGCGTCCTGCGCGATCTCGATCGCGTGGCCGCGGTGGTCGGTGTGCACCACCGACAGCTCGACGCGGCTTTCCAGCGCGTGCGCCAGCAGGTCTCGGCCCGCCGGCGTCGTCGACGTCGCATTGGGGTTCACGATCAGCACGGCACGCACGGGGCCCGAGCCTAGTGGGCGCGGAGGTCTCGGGGTCGCAAGTGCTCGTGCCGGGCGATGGCGCCGGTACCGTACAACGGTGACCGAACGCCGCCTGCTCCTCCTCAACGGGCCGAACCTGAACCTGCTGGGCACCCGGCAGCCCGAGGTGTACGGCTCGACGACCCTTGCCGAGATCGAAGCGAAGGTCGCCGAGGTGGCCAAGGACGCCGGTCTGCAGGTCCGTGCGGTCCAGAGCAATCACGAAGGTGTCCTCGTGGACGCGATCCACGCCGCCCGCACCGAATGCGTGGGCATCATCATCAACCCGGCCGCCTACAGCCACACCTCGGTGGCGATCGCCGACGCGCTGCGCTCGGTGGGCCTGCCCGTGGCCGAGGTGCACCTGAGCAACATCCACGCCAGGGAGGAGTTCCGCCACCACTCCTACGTGTCGGCGGTCGCGGACATGGTGGTCGCCGGCGCCGGACCCCTCGGCTACGAGATGGCCGTGCAGTTCCTGGCTGACAGGCTCGGGCCGTGACCTTCCGCGATTCCCGGATGTTCACGCCCCGCCCGGTGCGCCTCGCCGGCGCGATCGCCGCACTCGAAGGCGCACTGGCGCTTCTGATGGCCGTGGTGCTGGTGGTCCGCGAAGCGGCCGGTCACCACGAGGACGCCATCAGCGGATACGGGACCGCCGGGTGGTTCACGATCATGGGCTCGGGGGTGGCGGCGGCCGGCTGGGCGCTGTGGACGGGCCGACGGTGGGGCCGCGGCATCGCGGTGTTCGCGAACCTGGTGCTGCTGCCCGTGGCCTGGTACGTGTTCAGTTCCGGCTGGGCGGGCTACGCGGCGGTCGTGGCGGCCGCGGCGATCACGGTGCTGGCCGGGTTGTTCAGCCCGTCGGGGCTGCACTGGCTCACTCAGGAACCCGACCCGGGCACGTCGCGGGAGGCCAGCTCCGACAGGCCGGGCCCCGACACCCGGTAGGTGATCCATTCGGTCTGCGGCTTCCCGCCGACACCGTCGTAGAGCGCGATCGCGTTGGCGTTCCAGTCCAGGACCGCCCAGCTGAGCCGCGAGTAACCGTTGTCGACGCACTCGCGCGCGAGGGTGGCGAGCAGCTTGCGCCCGAGGCCGCGCCTGCGGAACTGCGGGCGCACGAACAGGTCTTCCAGGTAGATCCCGGCCACGCCGTCCCACGTCGAGTAGTTGCGGAACCACAGCGCGGTCGCGGCAGCCTGTCCGTCGACCTCGACGATGTGCCCGTACACCGCCGGATCGGGACCGAAAAGCGCTTGCGCAAGCCGACTTTCGGTGACGGTGCATTCCTCGGCGGCGTGCTCGAACTCGGCGAGCTCGTGGATCATCGCCGTCAGTTCCGCCTCGTCGCCGGGGCGGACGGCACGGATGCAGATGTTTCCCCCGTCGCTTCGCTCGCCCCGCCTGCTCATGACTCGACTCCCAGCGCTGACAGGATGGTGCGGAACTTCGTGGTCGTCTCGTCGAGTTCGGCTCCGGGATCGGATTCGGCGACAATGCCGCCCCCGGAATGCGCCAGCGCGGTGTGGCGGTCGGCGGACAGTTGCGCGCACCGGATCGACACCACCCAGCGGCCGTCTCCGCGCTGATCGCACCACCCGACCGCGCCGGCGTAGAACCCGCGATCGCCCTCCAGTTCGTCGATCAACGCGACCGCGCGGTCGGTGGGGGACCCGCCGACGGCCGGGGTCGGGTGCAGTGCGACGGCGAGATCCAAAGCGGTCGTGGACCTTTCGCGCAGCGTCGCGGTGATCGGCGTGTAGAGATGCCAGACCGCGGCGGTCCTGGTCAGCTGGGGCCGCGGCGCGATCTGCAGGTCGGTGCACAACGGCTCCAGCGCGGCGCGCAGCGCGTCGACCACCAGCTGGTGTTCGTGACGGTTCTTGTCCGATTCGACGAGGGCGGCACCGCTGGCGGCGTCGTCCTCGGGGTCGGGCCTGCGGGGGGCGGAGCCGGCGAACGGGCGGCACAGCACCTGCCTGCCGTGGCGGGCGACCAGCAGTTCCGGACTGGCGCCGACCAGGGCGGTGCCCGAGTAGCCCTCACCGGCCGCGGACAGATCCACCAGGTACTTGGTCGCCTGCGCGTCCGCGGACGCCAGACGGTCCAGCACCGTCCTGGCGTCCAGGCGGCCCTGCGCGGTCAGCAGCAGCGCGCGGGCGAGCACGACCTTGTCCAGCGGGTCGGCCGGATCGCGCAACCGGGCCAGGGCCACCCCGATACGCCGGCGGTGCTCATCGGCGTCGGGGGACGTCTCGGTGATCTCGGTCGACGCCAGCTCACGCCCGGGTCCCTCCGGCATCACGTCGGTGAACCGCACCGACTGGGGGCGCATCAGGGCCGCGGGACGGGAGAGGTCGAAAGGCAACGCGCCCACCACAATCGGTGAACTGTGCGAGGCCAGCGCGGCCCGGGCGTCCGCGATGTGCGGGAAGGCGGTGTGCACGCCCTCGCCGACGACCACACCGTCGGGGCCGGCGAAGACGAACGTGGGTTCGCGGGTCACGTCGACACGGCCGGGTTGGGCAGACCGGTCTGGGCCAGCGCACTGAGCTGGCGCACACCGTGCTCGAAGCCGCACACCGCGATCGACGCCGCGGGCATCGCGAACCGGATGCCCTCGTAGACGGGCTGCTCGATCCAGCGGGTGATGACGGCGCGGGAGAAATGCCCATGCCCGACGAAGACCACATCGCGCGACTCCATGTGCCCCAGCGCAACGTCGATGGCCTGATCGGCCCGCGCACACACCTGCGCCGAGGTCTCGCCGCCCGGGCATCCGTGGGTCCAGACCAGCCAGTTCGGCACGGCCTTACGGATGTCGGCGGTGGTGGTGCCCTCGTAGTCGCCGTAATCCCATTCGCTCACCAGCGGGCTGACCTCGTCCACGGTCAGGCCGGCGAGATCGGCGGTCGTGGTGGCGCGCACCCGCGGGCTGCTCACCACGTAGGGATCGTCGAGTTCCATCTGCTTCAGCGTGTCTGCCGCGGCCCGGGCCTGTGCCCGGCCATGCTCGGTGAGCTCAAGTTCGGTACTGCTCGTATGCTTGCCCGATTTCGACCATTCCGTCTCACCGTGGCGGAGCAGGATCAGACGGTGCTGCAGGAGGCCCACAGAGTCCGATTCTGCCGTACGTCGAGGTTTGTCACACGAACGTGCCGGTGAACATGCACAGGGGAGGGCCAAGATGTCAGGATGGGCGGCAGGATGGGAACAGTGACTCGGGTACTTGCGGTCGCCAATCAGAAGGGCGGAGTCGCCAAGACGACGACGGTGGCATCGGTCGGCGCGGCGATGGTCGAGCAGGGCAAGAAGGTGTTGCTCGTCGACCTCGACCCCCAGGGTTCGCTGACGTTCTCGCTCGGCCACGACCCGGACAAACTGCCCGTCTCCGTCCACGAAGTGCTGCTCGGAGATGTCGAACCCGACGTCGCGATCGTGGAGACCCCCGAGGGCATGTCGTTGCTGCCGGCCAACATCGATCTCGCGGGTGCCGAGGCGATGCTGCTGATGCGGGCGGGCCGCGAGCATGCCCTCAAGCGGGCGCTGGACAAGGTCAGCGCCGAGTTCGACGTCGTGATCATCGACTGCCCGCCGTCGCTGGGCGTGCTGACGCTCAATGGGCTGACAGCCGCCGACGAGGTCGTGGTCCCGTTGCAGTGCGAGACGCTGGCCCACCGCGGCGTCGGCCAGTTCCTCCGAACGGTGTCCGACGTTCAGGCCATCACCAATCCGGATCTGAAGATGCTGGGCGCGCTGCCCACGCTCTACGACTCGCGCACCACCCACAGCCGTGACGTGCTGTTCGACGTCGTCGACCGCTACGGCCTGCCGGTGCTCGCGCCGCCGATTCCGCGCACGGTGCGATTCGCGGAGGCCAGCGCGTCGGGCGCCTCGGTGCTGACCGGCCGCAAGAACAAGGGGGCGATGGCCTACCGCGAGTTCGCCGACGCGCTGCTCAAGCACTGGAAGACGGGCAAGGATCTCGCCACGTTCACGCCGGACCTTTAGCCGAGCGCGACGAGGTCGTCCCCCCGCAGCTCCAGCACCGTCGTCCCCGCCACCGCCGGCACGACCGGACCGTCGACCGGCGGTCGCTGCACCGGGATGTGCTTCTCGCCGGTACCCGTCTCCGGATCGAACACGTCGTAGCCGGTGGTGACCGGCACCAGGAGCTTGCCGGCCATGATCGTCGCGGGACCCACCGGCGCGTCCGGACCCGTCGCCGCGACGGTGTACTTGTATCGAAGGTCGTTGCCGGAGAACACCATCAGCGCGTCGCCGGTCCACCACGTCACCAGGTCGCCGGCTTTCGACATGGTCGCCTCCGGCGACGGCGGACCGTCGACGATCGTGGTGTCGACCGTCGCACCGGTGTCGTCGATGAGGTCGAGCCTCGGCTTAGGCGTCGGGACGTAGAGGGCGGTGTAGGTGTCGCTGACCGCGACCACCCGGGCGCCGGTCCCGTCGGCGACGCCCGTCTGCTGGACGTACTTCGCCTCGGGGGAGTCCTCTTCATCGGATGGGCGCAGCAGGGTCAGGCGCAGATCCTGCGATTCGCAGGCCTCCAGCACCGACACCGAGTCGGAGCTCGCCCCTGCGGACACGAATCGGCACAGCGGAGTGGCGGGCACGCCGGGCTTGATCGGTGCGTCGAGGGCACCGTAGCTGAGCATGCGGACCATGTCCGAACGCCACATCTCCAGACGGGTCTCGCCCTGCGAGAGGACTGTGCTGCCGTCACCGGACAGCGTGACGTGGCGGTCGGCGTAGCTGGTGCGCGCCGGGCCGCGTCGCCCCGTCTTCGCGTCCACGGTGCTGACCTGGCCGCACCCGCGCGCATCCGGATAGACGGCCACCGCGTAGTTGTAGACCCACGTGACACCGCAGAGATCCAGATCGCGGGCGTAACTCCACACGACGTCGCCGGTGGCGGGCTCGCGGCCCTGCATCGCCTGGCCGTCCCCGGTGACGACGGCGCCGCCGACGACCAGCGGCCGGGTGGTCTCCCCACTGCGCGCCGTCCACAACTGGGTCAGCGAATCCGGTACCGCGACAGCCGGTTTCAGGCTCGGGAGCGGCTCGGCGGCGGGTGTGCTGCGCGTTGCCCGCGCATCACTGGTCCACCACACGACCGCTGCCACCAGAACGATGACCCCGGCGATCGCAGCAGCCGCCACCAGGTCCGCCCGAGTGCGGCGTTCGGGTTTGACCAACGCAGTCGGTTAGTTGGTGCCCGCGGACGTCCCTGCGGCCGTCCCTGCAGTTGAGGCCTTGTTGGGGCGGCGACGGCGACGCCGGCGGGCGGGACGGGGTGCGCCGTCGCCTGCGCTGTCGGAATCCGAAGCCTCTGACGAGGATGTGTCCGCGGCGTCGGGAGTGCCCTCGGGGTGGCCGCTGACCGACTGGCCGCCACGGGTACGGCGCCGGGTGCGGTCGCGTGCCGGCCGCTCGGCGCGGGGTTCCCGCGGCTCACGCTTGGGCTTGTCCGCCGAGCGCGCCGGCTTACCGATGGAGCCGCCGGCCTCGGTCGGGATGTTGAGCTCGTCGTACAGGTGCGGAGAGTTGGAGTACGTCTCGGCGGGATCGGGCGTGTCGAGCCCCAGCGCCTTGTCGATCATGGACCAGCGCGGCAGCTCGTCCCAGTCGACGAGCGTCACCGCGATGCCGGTCTTGCCGGCACGACCCGTGCGGCCGATGCGGTGCACGTAGGCCTGCTCGTCCTCGGGGATCTGGAAGTTGATCACGTGGGTGATGTCGTCGATGTCGATACCGCGCGCCGCCACGTCGGTGGCCACCAGGACGTCGACGTCACCGTTGCGGAACCCCTTGAGGGCCTTCTCGCGCGCGCTCTGTCCCAGGTCACCGTGCACCGCGCCGACCCTGAAGCCGCGCTCACCGAGTTCGTCGGCGACCTTCTGGGCGGTGCGCTTGGTGCGGGTGAAGATCATCGTGGCGCCGCGGCCCTCGGCCTGCAGGATGCGGGCGACCATCTCGACCTTGTCGAGCGCGTGCGCACGGTAGGCGAACTGCTCGGTGGTGTCGTGGGTGGCCGACCCTTGAACGCCCTCGGCCCGGATGTGCGTCGGCTGGGTCATGAACGTGCGGGCCAGTGTGATGATCGGGTCCGGCATGGTGGCCGAGAACAGCATGGCCTGGCGCTTGGCCGGGATCTGCTTGAGGATGCGCTCGATGTCGGGCAGGAAGCCCAGGTCCAGCATCTCGTCGGCCTCGTCGAGCACGAGCACGTTGAGCCCACCGAGTTGCAGATGGCCCTGCTGGGCCAGGTCGAGCAGTCGGCCCGGGGTGCCGACGACGACGTCGACGCCCTTCTGCAGGGCCTCGATCTGGGGTTCGTAGGGGCGGCCACCGTAGATCGCGGTGACCGTCAGCTTGCGGGTGTCGTCGGCCATCAGGTACTTCGACGCGTGGACGAGGTCCTCGTAGACCTGGATGCACAGCTCGCGGGTCGGGACGACGACCAGCGCGCGCGGAATGCCGGTCAGTGGCCGCTCGGTGTCGGTGGTGATCCGGTGCAGCAGCGGCACGCCGAACGCGAAGGTCTTGCCCATGCCGGTGCGGGCCTGACCGATGAGGTCGTCGCCGGCCAGGGCCAGGGGCAGCGTCAGCTCCTGGATCGCGAAAGCGTGCTCGATGCCGTTCTCGGCGAGGGCGCGGACGATCTCGTCACGCACTCCGAGCTGGGCGAATGTGGGATTGGGGTGTGTGGTAACCGGAGTCATGCTCGGTAAACGAAGCCTTTCACTTGTTCCTCATGCGGGTCCACGCGCGCACGAGTTGTGAAGAGAACTTCGCGGGCCCTGCGCTGAGGAGGCGGGCCACCGCGTGCACGCACATTTCTTAGGTGTCTGCGGCGAGAACTTGCCGGCGTGAGCTGGTTCGAACAGTCGGCACGCACACCGACACCATCGCCCATGGTAGCCGGTCGACTGCGCAGAAGCGGCATCGTGGCCGCTGGAGTCTAAGGTTGGGGCATGAATTCGACGCCGTCTGAGGCTGCTGCGTCCGCCCCGACGGGCGAGCTGGGGGACCTGTCCGGGCACGCTGACGCGCCGCCGATCTCTCTCGATCACGCGGGCATCACCGAACTGTTCGCACTGCTCGCCTACGGCGAGGTCGCGGCCTTCTACCGCCTCGCCGAAGAGGCCAGGATGGCGCCCAATCTCAGCGGTCGTATCAACATGGCCGCGATGGCGGCCGCGGAGATGCAGCACTACGAGGTGCTCCGCGACGCGCTCGGGCGCCGCGGCGTCGATGTGGTTCCGGCGATGACCCGCTACGCGTCCGCACTGGAGAACTACCACCGCCTGACCACGCCCAGCACCTGGCTGGAGGCACTCGTCAAAACCTACGTGGGTGACGCGATGGCCGCGGACTTCTATCTGCAGATCGCCGATGTGATGCCCGACGAGGCCGCCGAGGTGGTGCGGTCGGTGCTCGCGGAGACCGGGCACTCTCAGTTCGTCGTCGCCGAGGTCCGCGCCGCGGTGACGGCCAGCGACCGGCAGCGGCACCGCCTGGCGCTGTGGTCGCGCCGCCTGCTCGGTGAGGCGATCACGCAGGCCCAGTTCGTGATGGCCGACCACGATGAGCTCGTCGATCTGGTGATGGCAGGCGGTGGCCTGTCGCAGATGACCGAGTTCTTCGACCGTCTGCAGAACACCCACAACGCCCGGATGCAGGAGCTCGGGCTGGGCTGAGCCGGCGGCGCACCGGCGCGGGGACCGCTAGCGCGTGCAGTTGGTGATGATCGAGTTGTTGTTCTGCACGGCGATCAGCGAGCCGTTGGCGTCGAGGATGGCGCAGTTGAGCTGACCGGACACGCTGGTCGCGGTGACCGAGCTGAGCGTCACGCCCGGGTTGAGGACCACCGTCTTCGTCCACGGCAGCGCCGCGTTCACATCGGTCTTCAGCGCGCCCTGCTCGTCGGTGTAGATGATCGTGACGAGGTCGAGTAGGGCCCGGTTGCCGGTGATCCGGTAGGTCACGGTGCCGGGCGCGGCCGCGGCCGGCGGCGGGGCGGCCTGCGGGGCGGGCAGCAGCGGTGACGGGGCCACCGGCGCCGGGGTCTCCGCGGACGGGGTCACCGTCGTGACCGTCTCCGCGGGCAGCGACGGAGACGCCGGGGCGGCGGCGCGCGGTGACGGTGCGGCAGACGGTTCCGGAGCGCTGGAGGTCGGCAGCGGAGCTGCCACGGTCGCCGTGACGGAACCGCTGTCCCCGCCGCCGAGGATCATGCTGACGGTGATGACGGCGACGAACAGGATCGCCCCGGCGACACCGGCAATCCACATCCAGCGGCGGTCGATGCGCGCCTCGTCGAGGTATTCGTCATAGTTCTCGACGTCGGTGTAGTCGTCGGTGTCGTACGCGTCGTGGGCGTCGTGATCGCCTGGCCGGTAGTCCCGGTACGGGGGAAGGGCGTCGGTGTCGCTGTCGCCGTAGCGGTCCAGTTCGTCGACATCGCTCCCGCCGTATCCACCGCCGCGCCGTCCGCTGGCTCGCCCGCTGCGGATTCGCTCGGTCGGCGTCAGTGAGTACGGTGATTGCGCGGTATAAGGCCTGTTCATGAAGCTTTCCAGTCGTCCTGTATCCGGTGTCGCGGCCGATGCTACTGAGACAGAGGTGACGGATGAGGCTGACGCGCGTTCGACGCGGTCACGGTCGGGACTCGGTTCGGTCGCCGCGCTGTTATGGCACTGCCCGAAATCCCGCCGAGGTCGGTTGTTCGCTCTGCGCGAGGGCGCGGTGGCGGCTCCGTCGCACCGCGCCGACGTCCACTAGCCTCCATAAGGAAGACGAGCATTTCGAACAGAAGGGTTTCCACCGTGGAGGTCAAGATCGGTGTCACCGACAGCCCGCGCGAGCTGGTTTTCGCCAGCGCGCAGACGCCGGCCGAGGTGGAGAAGTTGGTGGCCGACGCGCTGAGCGGCGAGCCCGGCGTCCTGGGTCTCACCGACGAGAAGGGGCGGCGTTTCCTCGTGCAGTCCACGCGGATCGCCTATGTCGAGATCGGTGCCGCGGATTCCCGCCGGGTCGGGTTCGGCGTCGGCGCCGTCGGCTCAGAGGCCGTATAACTCACGCCAAACGTGCGTCCCGCGTGGCAGTTTCGATCGAGATGCCACGCGGGGCGCACGTTGTCGTTGTGGCCAGGGGGTAGCTAGGACCGTGTCAGCGGCACGTGGGACAGCCCGCCCCAGATGAACTGCACGGTGCCCTCGACGGCGTCGTCCTTGTCGATGGGGCGCTCGTTGTTGAGCCAGTACCGCGCCGAGTCGACGCTGATGCTGACCAGGCCGACCGCGATCATGCGGGCCCGGTGGGGTTCCAGGCCGGAGTCGTGGCTGATCAGGTCGAACACCGCGTCCGTGCAGGACTCGGTGGCGACCTTGACCTGGGCGGCGACCTGCGGCTCGGTCACATAGTCGTTCTCGAAGATCAGCCGGTAACCCTGGCTGTCATGCTCGATGAAGTCGAAGAACGCCTGCACGGCGGCGCGCACACGCTGGCGGTTGTCGGTCGTGGTCCGCAGTGCCTGGCGCACCCCGGAGACCAGATTGTCGACGTGACGCTGCAGCACCGCCAGGTAGAGCTCGACCTTCGAGGAGAAGTGTTGGTAGAGAACCGGTTTGCTGACACCCGCACGGTCGGCGATCTCGTCCATGCCTGCGGCGTGGTAGCCGCGGTCGACGAACACTTCGCTCGCCGCGGCCAGCAGCTGACCCCGGCGCTCGTCGCGCGGCAGACGGTTGCCACGTCGGGCCGCACCGGAGGAGCCGGTGCCGTTCGCCGGCTGGCCCCCTCGCCGCGGCGCCGTCTTGGCGAGTTCGCTCATCAGAACCTCGAGATCTCCGGCCGGCTCGACCGGCGGCTTCAATTCGCTGCGTATGACAGTACTACCGTTGGCCGACCCTACGCCTCAGGACAGCGCTCGACCGCGCCCGCACGCCGGAACGCCGCGCGCCGTACTTCGGTGGCGCGCCGGACCTTCACATCCCTTGACCTGTGTCATCCTGTTTCGGTGACCTACGACCCGGGGCGCGGTCGCGTGCCGGTGCTGCGCGACGAATGGCGAGAGCCGCTTCGCGCGCAACGCGACCCGCTGGCAGAGCACCCGGGACGGGTGCGCTCCAACCGGGATGAGCACAGGCGCTGGCGCAAACAGACCTGGATCGGTCGCTTCGTCTCCACCTACGGGTGGCGGGCCTACGCGTTGCCTCTGCTGGTGGTGCTCACCGCGGTCGTGATCTACCAGACCATCACCGGCACGAGCGCGCCGCAGGCGGTCGAGGACGAGGGCCCGGTTCAGGGCCCGCCGACCATCGGGGTTCCGAGCACGTCCATCGTCGGCGCGCCGCCCAAGGGCCTGACCGAGTTCGACGCGAACCTGCCGACCGGGATCCTGCCGCAGGGCGGCCCGTTCACCGAAGCCGGCGCAGGCACCTGGCACATCGTCCCCGGCGCACTTCCTCAGGTCGGCCAGGGCACCACCAAGGTCTTCACCTACACCGTCGAGGTCGAGGACGGCGTCGACACCACGACCTTCGGCGGCGACGAGGGCTTCGCACGGATGGTCAGCGAGACCCTGGCCAATCCGAAGAGCTGGACCCACAACGCGCAGTTCGGGTTCACCCGCGTCGACGCCGCCGCCGGCGTCGTCCCCGACTTCCGGGTGTCGCTCACCTCGCCGATGACGATCCGCCAGGGCTGCGGCTACGACATCCAGCTCGAGGCGTCCTGCTACAACCCCGCGTTCGGCGGCCAGCCCCGGGTGTTCATCAACGAGGCGCGGTGGGTGCGCGGCGCGGTCCCGTTCCAGGGCGACATCGGGTCCTACCGGCAGTATGTGATCAACCACGAGGTTGGACACGCCATCGGCTACCAGCGCCACGAGCAGTGCACGGAGAACGGCGCCCTCGCGCCGATCATGATGCAGCAGACGTTCTCCACCAACAACAACGACGCGGCCAGGTTCGACCCCGGCACGGTCACCCCGGACGGCCTGTCCTGCCGCTTCAACCCGTGGCCGTACCCGATCGCCTGACACCGTCGGTCCCTCCGCACCGCGAGCGCGCGCGTCTGCACGCCGCCGCGCCGCAATTCTCGTGCCAGCGCGCGCGCTCACCGAGCCCGAGCGCGCGGGAAGGGTCGGGCCCTCGTTGCTGTTGACATCGGTACCTGCTGAGATGGGTCATACAGCCAACCAAGGAGATAGTCGGTGTCGACACCGTTGCCGCCGCTGGTCGAACCAGCTGCTGAACTCACCAAAGAAGAGGTCGCGCGCTACAGCCGCCACCTCATCATCCCCGACCTCGGTCTGGACGGTCAGAAGCGTCTGAAGAACGCCCGCGTCCTCGTCATCGGCGCCGGTGGACTCGGATCACCGACCCTGCTCTACCTGGCCGCCGCCGGCGTCGGCACGATCGGCATCGTCGAGTTCGACGTCGTCGACGAATCCAATCTGCAGCGCCAGATCATCCACGGGCAGTCCGACATCGGCAGGCCGAAGGCGCAGAGCGCCAAGGACTCCGTGCTCGAGGTCAACCCGCTCGTCACGGTGAACCTGCACGAGTTCCGTCTGGAACCCGACAACGCGGTCGAACTCTTCGAGCAGTACGACCTGATCCTCGACGGCACCGACAACTTCGCGACGCGCTACCTGGTCAACGACGCCGCGGTGCTGGCGGGCAAGCCGTACGTCTGGGGCTCGATCTACCGCTTCGAGGGGCAGGTGTCGATCTTCTGGGAGGACGCGCCGGCCGACGAGGGCGGCAGAGAACGTGGCCTGAACTACCGCGACCTCTACCCCGAGCCGCCGCCGCCGGGAATGGTGCCGTCGTGCGCCGAGGGCGGCGTGCTCGGCATCCTGTGCGCGTCGATCGCGTCGGTGATGGGCACCGAGGCGATCAAGCTGATCACCGGGATCGGCGATCCGCTGCTGGGCCGGCTCATGGTCTACGACGCGCTGGACATGAGCTACCGGACCATCAAGATCCGCAAGGATCCGTCCACCCCGAAGATCACCGAGCTCATCGACTACGAGGCGTTCTGCGGAGTGGTCTCCGATGCGGCCGCGGAAGCCGCTGCGGACTCCACGATCACGCCGCGTGAGCTGCGGGAGCTGCTGGACTCGGGAAAGCCGTTGGCGCTGATCGACGTCCGTGAACCGGTGGAGTGGGACATCAACCGCATCGAGGGCGCCGAGTTGATCCCCAAGGGCGGATTCGAGAGCGGTGAGGCGCTCTCCAAGCTCGACAACGACCGGACCCCGGTGTTCTACTGCAAGACCGGTATCCGCTCGGCGGAGGTGCTCGCCATCGTCAAGAAGGCGGGGTTCGCGGATGCGATGCACGTCCAGGGCGGGATCGTGGCCTGGGGCAAGCAACTCGAACCCGACATGGTGATGTACTAACGCGGGGTTCGACCTCTCGGCGCTTAGGCTGTGGCGGTGACTGCAGAGCGACCGCCAGAGCATGTACTCGCAGCTTTCGGGCTGTCCGGCGTGCAACCGGCTCCGCTCGGCTCCAGCTGGGAGGGCGGTTGGCGCTGTGGCGAAGTCGTGCTGTCGATGGTCGCCGACCACGCCCGCGCGGCCTGGTCGGCGAAGGTCCGGGAGACGCTGTTCGTCGACGGGGTGCGGCTGGCCCGGCCCGTGCGCTCTACCGACGGACGCTACGTCGTCGCGGGCTGGCGGGCCGACACCTACGTGGCCGGCACCCCCGAACCTCGCCATGACGAGGTCGTCTCCGCGGCGGTGCGCCTGCACGAGGCGATGGCGAAGCTGGAACGCCCGAGGTTCCTGACCCAGCCGCCGATCGCGCCGTGGGGTGACGTCGACGTCTTCATCGCCGCGGACCGCGCGGCGTGGGAGGAACGGCCGCTGCACTCGCTGCCTCCCGGCGCCAGGGTCGGGCCGGGAGCGGCCGACGGTCAGAAGTCCATCGAACTGCTCAACCAGCTGGCGACGCTGCGCCGCCCGACCAAGAGCCCGAGCCAGGTGGTGCACGGAGACCTCTACGGCACAGTGCTTTTCGCCGGCACCGCAGCGCCCGGGATCACCGACATCACCCCCTACTGGCGCCCGCCGGCGTGGGCGACAGGTGTCGTCGTGGTCGACGCGCTGTCGTGGGGCGAGGCTGACGACGCGCTCATCGAGCGGTGGGCGCAGCTGCCGGAATGGCCGCAGATGTTGTTGCGGGCGTTGATGTTCCGGCTGGCGGTGCACGCCCTGCATCCGAGGTCGACGGCCGCCGCGTTCCCGGGTCTGGCGCGTTCGGCGTCGTTGATCCGCCTGACGCTCTGAGGCCTCGCGGTTCCGCCGAACGGAGGTTCCCGGCTGTGATCGCGGTCGGATTCACCGCTGTGGCGCCAGGCTCGACGCGTCAGAACGTGTGCCGGTACTCCGCGAGCGGCACCCTGCCGTCGCGGGCGAGGACGCCCTCGGCGCGCAGCCGGTCGAGCTGACGGCCGGCCAGATGCGGGGCGGGCCGGCCCGACACCGGAATCACCCTGTGCCATGGCAGATCCGCCGAATCCGTGCGCATGATCCACGCGACGATGCGCGGACTCGACAGGCCGGCTGCACCGGCGATGTCGCCGTAGGTCGCGACCCGGCCCGCAGGGATCGCCGCGACGAGCGCGCGTACGACCTCGACCTGATCGTCGGTGATCGCGGCCATGGTCAGGGAAGCAGATCCCGGATGAGCCTCGCGGTCTCGGCGGGCCTGGCGAGGGGCACCATGTGGTCGCAGTCCCATTCCAGCAGTGTGAAATTCGGTCCCAGGCCGGCGTCGAGGGCGGCGACCAGTTCGTCGCCTGCATACGGCGGATCGGTACGGGTTGCCCGCACCAGCGTGGTCGGCGTGCCGTCGCGGGGAATCACCGCGGGGCGGGTCAGCTCGCTCCAATAACACAGCATCGCCGGGATGCTGATCCGCCACCCGACCCGTCCGCCGGCGGAGGCGACGAGGTGTTCGTCGAGTTCGCGGTCGAGCTCGTCCTCGGCGACCTCACCCCACGAACCGCCGATCTTCTCCTGGCGGGCTTCCTCCCGATCGGTGTAGTCGGGGGAGGTGTACATCTCGTCGGCGATCTCGCGCATCCACCGCCCGTCGAGCCCCACCGCCGGATCGAGCAGCACCAGCCCGGCGATCAGATCGGGCCGCGCCGCAGCGAGGTTCAGCGCGATCGCGCCTCCGAACGAGTGACCCACGACTACCACCGGGCCGACCACCGGGCCCTCGGCTTCGGCGTCCAGGAGCGCGGTCAGGGCCGCCACGTTGGCCTCGATCGTCCACGGCGCATCCCACGACGACCGCCCGTGTCCCACCAGATCGGGGGCGACGGCGGGGATGTCGGACAGGTGACGGGTGAACAGACTCTCCCAACGCTTACCGTGGCCGGTCAATCCGTGGATCGCCAGAACGCGGGCGGGTCCGGCCGGTCCGAAACGGTAGGTGCACAGCTGTTCGGTCACACCCGCAGATGCTGCCAGGTGTTGTGGACGGCGGCCAGGTCAGGGCCACTTGTCGTACCCCCGTGATGTCATGCGTGCATGTCCGCACCGCAGACCGAACTCACGACTGACGCTTTGGGCCGGCGTGATCTGCGCGGCACCGTGCGGGTGCTGGGCGGGCCCGGGACCGGCAAGAGCAGCCTGCTCGTCGACACGGCGGTAGCCCACATCGCGGCCGGCTGTGACCCGGAATCGGTTCTGCTGCTGACGGGTTCGGCACGGCTGAGCGCGCAGGTACGTGCCTCGATCACCTCGGCGTTGCTGGGAGCGGGCGGTCGTGCCGCCGTGCGCGAGCCCCTCGTCCGCACCGTGCACTCGTATGCGTTCGGTGTCCTGCGGCTCGCCGCGCAGCGCAACGGGAGTCCGCCTCCGCGGCTCATCACGAGCGCCGAGCAGGACGGCATCATCCGCGAGCTTCTCGCCGGCGACGTCGAGGACGGCCCCGCCTCACCGGTGCGCTGGCCCGAGCAGCTGCGGCCGGCGCTGAGCACGGTCGGATTCGCCACCGAACTGCGCGACCTGATGGCCCGCTGCAGCGAGCGGGGCATCGATCCTGTTGCGCTGCAACGCATCGGGCGCAACGCAGGGCGGCCGGAATGGCAGGCTGCCGGCCGGTTCGCCCAGGCCTACGAGCAGATCATGCTGCTGCGGTCGGCGGTCGGCATGGCGGCTCCCCAGGCGACCGTGCCCGCGTTGGGCGCCGCGGAGTTGGTGGGGGCCGCGCTGGAGGCCTTCGCGATGGACGCCGACCTGCTGTCCGCCGAGCGTTCCCGGGTGCAGCTGTTGCTCGTCGACGACGCCCAGCACCTCGACCCGCAGGCGGCGCGTCTGGTCGAGGTCCTCGCCGCCGGCGCCGAGCTCACCGTGATCGCCGGGGACCCGCACCAGACCGTGTTCGGCTATCGCGGCGCCGATCCGGCCTTGCTGCGCGGGGACGGACCCGCATTGATCCTCAACCGCTCGCACCGTTGCGCGGCCCCGCTGGCCGATGCGATCGCCGCGATCACGCGAAGGCTGCCGGGTGCCGATGCGTCGCGTGAGTTCACCGGCCGTGGGGAGCAGGGGACGCTCGCCGTGCGCATCGCGGCGTCGCCGCACGCGGAGTCGGCGCTGATCGCCGATGCCCTGCGGCGGGCACACCTCGTCGACGGTGTCCCGTGGGACCGGATGGCGGTGATCGTCCGGTCCGTACCGCGCACGGGCGCGTCCCTCGGGAGGGCACTCGCCGCTGCCGGTGTCCCCGTCGAGGACCCGCACCCGGACGTCCCGCTGGCGAATCAGCCTGCGGTGCAGGCGCTGTTGACCGTGCTGGAAGCCACCGCCGAGAAGCTGGACGGGGAGCGCGCACTGGCCCTGGTGACCGGTCCGATCGGCCGCGTCGACCCGGTGTCGCTGCGGCAGCTGCGCCGCACCCTGCGCCGCGGTGCCACCGCCGCCGACCGCGGTTTCGGTGAGCTTCTGGTCGAGGCGCTCGGGCGGGACGTCGCCGCGCTGCCGGACCAGCATGCGCGGGCGCTGCGCCGGCTGCGTGCGGTGCTGACCGCGGCCCGCCGCAGCGCCGAGCAGGGTGGCGATCCGCGCCAGACGCTGTGGCAGGCGTGGAACCGTTCCGGACTGCAGAAGCGCTGGCTCGCCGCGGCGGAGCGCGGCGGTCCGGCTGCCGCGCAGGCCGAGCGCGACCTCGACGCGGTCACGGCGCTGTTCGACGTCGCCGAACAGTACGTGGAGCGCACCGCGGGCGCGTCGCTACGCGGTCTGATCGACCACATCACGGGGCTGTCGCTGCCGCCGGCGCGCGACGACGCACGCTCCGGTGACGCGATTTCGTTGATCAGCGCGCACGCCGCACTCAGCGGTGAGTGGGACTTCGTTGTTCTCGCCGGCCTGCAGGAAGGGCTGTGGCCCAACGTGTCTCCGCGGGGCGGGGTACTCGCGACACAGCATCTGGTCGATGTGATCGACGGTGTCGCCGCACCGGGGCAGCGGCTGTCCAGCCGGGCCCCGCTGCTGGCCGAGGAACGCAGACTGCTGATCGCGGCGATGGGACGTGCCCGCAGCCGGGTGCTGGTCACCGCGGTCGACAGCGACTCCGGCGACGAGGCGGCGCTGCCGTCGCCGTTCTGCCACGAGCTCGCCGCGATGGCGACCGAGCCGGTGCCGGAGCCGGCACTGCCGATCCGGGCGCCCCGGGTGCTCTCGCCCGCCGCGGTGGTGGGTCGGCTGCGCTCTGTGGTGTGCGCCGGATCCGATGAGGTTTCCGAGGACGAAAGAGTCTGTGCTGCCGCGCAGTTGGCGCGTCTGGCGACGGCGGGGGTGCACGGCGCCGATCCGTCGTCGTGGTACGGCGCGCGCGAACTGTCCAGCGACGAACCGCTCTGGGACGGCGACGACCATGTGGTGACGCTGTCGCCGTCGACGCTGCAGATGCTGGCGGACTGCCCCCTGCGGTGGCTGCTGGAGCGCCACGGAGGCGCGCGGGGCCGGGACGTGCGTTCCACCCTGGGATCGCTGGTGCATGCGTTGGTCTCCGAGTCCGGCACAGCAGAGTCGGTGTTGCTCGATGAGCTCGACAAGGTCTGGGGCAAGCTGCCTTTCGACGCCCAGTGGCATTCCGACAACGAGCGGATCCGTCATCTGGAGATGCTGGCGACGTTCCTGAAGTGGCGCAGCGACACCCGGGGCGAACTCACCGAGGTCGGTACCGAGATCGACGTCGACGGTGTGGTCGCCGGCGGTGACGGAGACGGCCCGGGGGTGCGGGTGCGCGGCCGTCTGGACCGTCTCGAACGCGACAGTGAGGGACGGCTGGTCGTGGTCGACGTCAAGACGGGTAAGAGCCCGGTCAGCAAGGACGACGCGCAGGCGCACGCACAGTTGGCGATGTACCAGTTGGCCGTCGCGGCCGGTTTGATCGCCGACGGCGACGAGCCCGGCGGCGGCCGCCTGGTCTATCTCGGCAAGACCACCGGCGGACGCGCGACCGAACGCCACCAGGACGCGGTGACCCCCGAGGTGCGCGAGCTGTGGGAGGCCCGGGTTCACGAGGCGGCCGCGGCGACGCAGGGCCCGTCGTTCGTCGCCCGGGTGAACGACGGATGCGCGCACTGCCCGGTCCGTGCGACGTGCCCGGCACAGAATTCCAGGAGTCAGCCATGAGCACACCCCTCTACAGCCCCGCCGAACTGTCCAGAGCGCTGGGCCTTTTCGAGCCCACCGAGGAACAGGCCGCCGTCATCGCGGCGCCACCGGGGCCGCTGGTCGTCATCGCCGGCGCCGGAGCGGGCAAGACGGAGACGATGGCGGCCCGGGTGGTCTGGCTGGTCGCCAACGGCTACGCGACACCGGGAGAGGTCCTCGGGCTGACGTTCACCCGCAAGGCGGCCGGGCAACTGCTGCGCCGCGTGCGGTCGCGGCTGGCGCGCCTCGCCGGTGCCGGACTGACCATCCCGGCGGCCGGCGCGGATCTTGCCGACGATCCCGTCACGATCGGGACCTACCACGCGTTCGCGGGCACTCTGCTCCGCGAGTTCGGGCTGATGCTGCCGGTCGAGCCCGACACCCGGCTGCTCGGCGAGACAGAGCTGTGGCAGTTGGCGTTCCGGGTGGTCTGCGAGCATCCCGCAGCGCTCGACACCGACAAGTCCCCGGCCTCGATCACCGCGATGGTGCTCCGGTTGGCCGGGCAGCTCTCCGAGCATCTCGTCGACACCGAGCAACTGCGCGACACCCATGTCGAACTCGACCGGCTGGTCCACACGCTGCCGGCGGGCAGATATCAGCGCGACCGTGGGCCGAGCCAGTGGCTGTTGCGGATGCTGGCCACTCAGACCGAACGCACCATGCTGGTGCCGCTCATCGATGCGCTGCACCACCGGATGCGCGAGGAGCGCGTCATGGATTTCGGGATGCAGATGGCCTCGGCAGCGCGGCTGGCGTCCACACATCCGGCGGTCGGGGAGCAGCTGCGGCAGCGTTACCGCGTCGTCCTGCTCGACGAATACCAGGACACCGGGCACGCGCAACGGGTGGCGCTGTCGTCGCTGTTCGGCGGAGGCGCCGACGACGGGCTGGCGCTGACCGCTGTCGGCGATCCCATTCAGTCGATCTACGGGTGGCGCGGCGCATCGGCGACCAACCTGCCCCGGTTCACCACCGACTTCCCGCTGTCGGACGGCACTCCGGCACCCACGCTGGAATTGCGCACCAGCTGGCGCAATCCGCCCGAGGTGCTGCACCTGGCCAACGCGGCCTCGGTCGACGCACGGCGCCGCTCGGTCGAGGTCCGGTCGCTGCAGCCGCGGCCGAACGCCGAACCCGGCAGCGTGCGGGCCGCGCTGCTCTCCGATGTCGAGGCCGAGCGTGACTGGGTCGCCGATCAGGTCGCGCACAGGTGGCACGGTGGACTCGCCGCGTCGGGGACCGCCCCGACGGCCGCGGTGCTGGTCCGGCGCAATGCCGACGCCGCCCCGATGGCCGACGCGCTGAGCCGGCGGGGCGTGCCGGTCGAGGTGGTGGGCCTGGCGGGTCTGCTCGCGGTGCCCGAGGTCGCCGACGTCGTGGCGATGCTGCGGGTCGCGGTGGACCCGACCGCCGGTGCCGCCGCGGTGCGCGTGCTCACCGGCCCGCGGTGGCGTCTCGGCGCCCGCGACCTCACCGCGCTCTGGCGACGTGCGGTGACGCTGGTCGACACCGGCCCGTCGGCCTCCGATGCGGTGTCGGCGACAGCGGAGATCGTGGCCAAGCTCGAGCCCGACGCCGATGACGCATGCCTGGCCGATGCGGTCTGCGATCCCGGACCGGCCGCGGCGTACTCGCCGACCGGATACGCCCGCATCGTCGCGCTCGGTCGCGAGTTGACCGCGCTGCGCGCGCACCTGTCGAGCCCGCTGCCCGACCTCGTCGCAGAGATCCGCCGCACTCTCGGTATCGACGCTGAAGTCCGTGCAGCGCAGCCGATCTCGGCGGGCTGGTCGGGTACCGAGCATCTGGACCGCTTCGGCGACGTCGTCGCCGAGTTCGCGTCGCGGGGAACACCGACCGCATCGGGGCTGCTGGCCTACCTCGACACCGCCGAGCAGGTCGAGAACGGCCTGGCGCCGGCGGAGGTCACGGTGTCGTCCGACCGGGTGCAGATCCTGACGGTGCACGCCGCCAAAGGCCTGGAGTGGCAGATCGTCGCCGTGCCGCATCTGGTGGGGCGGGTGTTCCCGTCCACCGCGTCCCCGCGGACCTGGCTCACCGATGCGGCCGACCTTCCGCCGCTGCTGCGCGGAGATTGCGCGACCGTGTCTGCCCACGGCGTCCCGGTGCTCGACACCTCCGATGTGAGCGATCGGAAAGGACTGTCCGACAAGATCGCCGCGCACAAGAGCAGCCTCGACCAGCGCCGCACCGACGAGGAACGCCGCCTGCTCTACGTGGCGATCACCCGTGCCGAGCACACGCTTCTGGTGTCCGGACACCACTGGGGTGCCACCGAATCCAAGCCGCGGGGTCCGTCGACCTTCCTGACCGAGATCAAGGACGTCATCGATGCGTCGATCGAGGAGGGGCGGCCGTGCGGATCGATCGCCGTGTGGGCCGATGCGCCCGCCGACGGCGAGACCAATCCGATCCGGGACCGGGTCGTCGAGGCCGTGTGGCCGGTGGACCCGGTGGCGGGCCCTCGGGGGCCCGTCGACCGCGGCGCACACCTTGTCGCAGAGGCACTCTCGGGTGAATGCCCCGAGGTCGGGTCCGACGATGATCACGGGTGGGTGGCCGACGTCGACGCGCTGCTCGCCGAACGTGACCTCGCCGCACAGCGGGCGGTTCCGTCGCTTCCGGCGCAGCTGTCGGTCAGCGCCATGGTCGAGCTCGGTCGCGACCCCGAAGCCGTCGCGCACCGGCTGCAGCGCCGCCTGCCCCGCCGTCCGGACTCACATGCGTTGCTGGGGACGGCTTTCCACGAATGGGTGCAGCGGTACTTCCAGGCGGAGAAACTCTTCGACCTCGACGATCTGCCGGGCGCCGTCGACGCCGACCGTCAGGACAGGGGAGAGCTCGACGAACTGCAGACCGCGTTCGCGGTGTCGCCGTGGGCGGCGCGCACCCCGATCGACGTCGAGGTGCCGTTCGACATGATGCTGGCCGGCCGCATCGTGCGCGGGCGGATCGACGCGATCTTCGCCGACGGCGACGGCTCGTTCACCGTGGTGGACTGGAAGACAGGCGAGATGCCGACAGACCCGGAGGTGCTGGCGCACAACGCACTTCAGCTGGCGGTCTACCGGCTGGCGTGGGCGCGACTGCACGGTTGTCCGACGTCTGCGGTGCGGGCCGCATTCCACTACGTGCGATCAGGGCGCACCGTGATGCCGGACGCGCTGCCCGAGGAGGACGACCTGATCGCCCTGCTGGCCGACCGCGACGACGAGGATGCCGCCTGACGGGTGCTCAGCTCTCCTTGTAGATCTTCCAGGCCTGGGTGATCATCGGGACCTGGAGCGGCAGCCGGGCGATCGCACCGAGGCGCATCGCGAGGTTCTTGGTCGGGTCGCGGAACCACATCCGGACCATGTTGGCGTTGCCCGGGAACACGCCGACGAACAGCGCGATCGCCGACAGGGCACCGATGCGCCGCGTCGCGGGGACCAGCAGCAGACCGCCGACGCCGACCTCGGCGACGCCGGATGCGTAGGTGTAGAACCGCGCCCAGCCCGGCAGCTCCTCCGGGATGATCGTGTCGAACGGCTTGGGGGCCGCGAAGTGCAGGACCCCCATCCCGACCAGCCAGGCGCCCATTCGGGCGCCACGTGAGGACGTGGAAATCCGCTGCAGTGCGGACGGAGAAGAGGTCATGATTACATTGTGCTGGTGCGGCTGCCTCACCTCCTGACCGGCCCTCGTGGCTGAGGGTCGTCTGCGCCGACGGCTGCGTCGGTTCGATCAGTCGTTGGCCGACATGCCGGTCCACGCGCTCACCGATCGTGTGCAGATCCCGACCGAGACGGTCAGCCCGGCGCGGCGCATCACGGTCCGCGTCATCTACGCCCTCGGCGCGCTGTTCGCCGCGGTGCTGATCGTCTACCTCGACCGCGACGGTTACCGCGACTCCCAGGAAAACCCGCTGTCGTTCCTGGACTGCCTGTACTACGCGACGGTGTCGCTGTCGACTACCGGCTATGGCGACATCACGCCGATCACGCCGGAGGCGCGGCTGATCAACGTCCTGGTCATCACGCCGCTGCGGGTGGCGTTCCTGATCGTGCTCATCGGTACCACCGTCGAGACGCTCACTACGCAATCGCGGCAGGTCTATCAAATCCAGCGCTGGAGGAGCAGATTGCGCAACCACATCATCATCGTCGGCTACGGCACCAAGGGCCGTACCGCCGCCGCGGCGATGGTCGGCGACGAGATCGCCCCCGGCGACATCGTGGTGGTCGACGAGGACACCTCGGCCCTGGACCGCGCCAAGAGCGCCGGTCTGGTGACCGTGCGCGGCACCGCGACCGACTCCGAAGTCCTGCGCCTGGCCGGCGCGCAACACGCCAAGACCATCATCGTGGCCGCCAATCGCGACGACACCGCGGTCCTCGTCACGCTCACCGCCCGTGAGCTCGCGCCGCGGGCGCAGATCATCGCGGCGGTGCGCGAGACCGACAACGAGCACCTGCTCAAACAGTCCGGTGCGGACTCCACCGTGGTGACCTCCGAGACCGCGGGGCGGCTGCTCGGCATCGCCGTGCAGACCCCGAGCGTCGTGGAGATGATGGAGGACCTGCTGACCCCCGACCGCGGTTTCGCCATCGCCGAGCGCGAGGTGTCCCCGAAAGAGGCGGGCGGCTCGCCGCGGCACCAGACCGACATCGTGCTCGGGGTCGTGCGCAACAAGAAGCTGATCCGGGTCGACGATCCCGAGGTCGACGCGCTCGAGCTGGGGGACCGGCTGCTCTACATCCGGTCCGCGGACGAGGATCGATGAGCGCTGGCGCGAAGAGCAGAGAACCTCTATGACACCGTTCCGGCTACGCAACATTCCGCTGCTGTCGAGGGTGGGCGCCGATCGCGCCGACACCCTGCGCACCGACATCGATGCGGCGATCGCGGGATGGTCGGAGGCGCTGCTGCTGCGCGTCGACCGACGCAACCAGGTACTGATCTCCGACGGCCGCGCCGTCCTGAACCGTGCGGTCTCGGTGGGTCCGTCCCCGCCCGAGAACGCGGTGTTCCTCGGAAAACTCGACGACGGCCGCCACGTGTGGGCGGTGCGTTCGGACCTGCAGCCACCCGAGGACGAGACCACGCCCGTCCAGGTGCTCGACCTGCGCCGCACCGGCGATGTGTTCGACGACGTCAGCGCGCAACTCGTCGCGACCGCGACGGCACTGCTGAACTGGCACGACAGCGCCCGGTTCAGCCCCGTCGACGGTGCTCCGACGACGCCGATCAAGAGCGGCTGGGCGCGGATCAACCCCGCCACCGGGCAGGAGGAGTTCCCGCGGATCGACCCCGCGGTGATCTGCCTGGTGCACGACGGGCACGACCGTGCGGTGCTGGCGCGCCAGACGGTGTGGCCGCCGCGGCTCTTCTCGATCCTCGCCGGCTTCGTCGAGGCCGGGGAGTCGTTCGAATCGTGTGTGGTCCGCGAAATCGCCGAGGAGATCGGCCTGACGGTCACCGACGTCGAATACCTGGGGTCCCAACCCTGGCCGTTCCCGCGGTCGCTGATGGTCGGCTTCCACGCCGTGGGTGACCCCGAGCAGCCGTTCTCGTTCAACGACGGTGAGATCGCCGAGGCGCAGTGGTTCACCCGCGCCGAGATCCGGGAGGCCCTCGACCAGGGCGACTGGAGCTCCGACAGCAGCTCCCGGTTGTTGCTGCCCGGCTCGATCTCGATCGCCCGCGAGATCATCGAGTCCTGGGCGGCCCTGGACTGATTCGCCGTGCGCGCCACCCCGTAGGCTGAATGACTTCAGTCAGTCTCGGGATCGGAGCGCCGTGGAGACCCTACTTCCGCCGACCGTCAGGCAAGCCCGGTGGTTCATCGTCGGCGGGCTTGTCGCGGCCGTGATGGGCGTGGTGCGCATCGTCGGCTTCGTGAACTACGGCGGCCTGGTGGCGTTGGTGATGGGCACGGTGTTCCTCGGCCTCGCCCTCGCCTCGTTGGCGGCGGGGATCATCCGGATCCGCCGGGGCGACGACCCCGGCCGGCCGAGCGGGCCGACCCGGACCTAGCTCGCCAGTTTGGCTTTGACCTGCGCTCCGGTCGGGTTGGTCAACGTCGAACCGTCGGCGAACTTCAGCGTGGGGACGACGTGGTTTCCGCCGTTGACCGAACCGACGAACTCCGCGGCGGCCGGATCCTCCTCGATGTTGACCTCGGCGAACGTGATGCCCTCGTTCTTGAGAACCTTCTTCAGCCGAACGCAGTAGCCACACCACGAGGTCGTGTACATCGTCACCGCCGGTACATCAGTGCTCATAAGGCATTCAACGTAGTCGACGCCGCGGACATGCCCTCCCGAGGCCCGCGTTTGTCGGGGCACGCTGACATGATGGTCGCCATGTCCCCGACGGCCTCCCGCGACCGGCTGCTGGGCGACCTCGACGACGAGCAGCGCGAAGCCGTGCTGGCGCCGCGCGGTCCGGTGTGCGTGCTCGCCGGAGCCGGCACCGGTAAGACGCGCACCATCACCCGCCGCATCGCACACCTCGTCACCGCGGGGCACGTCGCGCCCGGTCAGGTGCTCGCGGTGACGTTCACCCAACGCGCCGCGGGCGAGATGCGAGGGCGCCTGCGCGCCCTCGACGAGGGATCGGGCACCGGTGGCGTGCAGGCGCAGACGTTCCACGCCGCCGCGCGCCGTCAGCTGTCGTACTTCTGGCCCCGGGTCGTCGGTAACACCGAATGGCAGCTGATGGACAGCAAGTTCGCCGTCGTCGCGCAGGCCGCCAACCGTGGCGGGCTACCGACCGGCACGGACAACGTCCGCGACCTCGCCGGCGAGATCGAGTGGGCCAAGGCCTCGTTGATCAGCCCGGAGACCTATGCCGACGCGGTGGCCGAGGTCAGCCGCGACATCCCGTTCGACGCGGCGAAGATCGCCACCGTCTACGCGAACTACGAGGCGCTCAAGACCCGTAACGAGGGTCTCGTGCTCTTGGACTTCGACGACCTGCTGTTGCACACCGCCGCGGCCATCGAGAACGACCCGGCGGTCGCCCAGGAGTTCCGGGACCGGTACCGGTGCTTCGTCGTCGACGAGTACCAGGACGTGACGCCGTTGCAGCAGCGCGTCCTCGACGCCTGGCTCGGCAACCGTGACGACCTGACCGTGGTCGGCGACGCGAACCAGACCATCTATTCGTTCACCGGCGCCTCCCCGCGCTATCTGCTCGACTTCTCCCGGCGCTTTCCCGAGGTCACCCTCGTACGGCTCGAGCGCGACTACCGGTCGACCCCGCAGGTGGTCTCGCTGGCCAACCGGGTCATCGCCGGGGCCCGCGGTCGCATGGCGGGCAGCAGACTGCACCTGGTCGGGCAGCGTCCACCGGGTCCCGAGCCGGTGTTCAAGGAGTATCCCGACGAGGTCGCCGAAGCCGCCGCCGTCGCCAAGAGCATCCGGACGCTCATCGAATCCGGTACCGCCGCATCGGAAATCGCGGTTCTCTACCGCATCAACGCCCAGTCGGAGGTCTACGAGGAGGCGCTCACCGAAGCCGGAGTCGCGTTCCAGGTCCGCGGGGGCGAGGGCTTCTTCAGCAGGCAGGAGATCCGCCAGGCCCTGCTGGCGCTGCAACGCGTCGCCGAACGCGGCGCGGGCGACACCGGCGGTTCGCTGCCCGAGATCGTGCGCGCCATCCTGGAACCGCTGGGACTGACGGCCGAACCTCCGGCGGGCACTCGTGCCCGGGACCGCTGGGAGGCGCTCGTCGCGCTGGCCGAACTGGTCGACGACGAGGTCGCCCAGCGTCCGCACCTGGATCTGCGGGCGCTTCTCACCGAGCTGCGTCAGCGCGCCGATTCCCGTCATCCGCCGGTGGTCCAGGGCGTCACGCTGGCGTCGCTGCATGCGGCCAAAGGGCTCGAGTGGGACGCGGTCTACCTCGTCGGGCTCGCCGACGGCACGTTGCCGATCTCGCATGCGCTGTCGCACGGACCCGACAGCGAACCCGTCGAAGAGGAACGTCGGCTGCTCTACGTCGGGGTCACCCGGGCTCGCGTGCATCTGACGCTGAGCTGGGCGCTGGCCCGTAAACCGGGCGGCCGGCAGGGCAGACGCCCGTCACGGTTCCTCACCGGGATCGCTCCGCAGTCGCAGCGCGACGACGGTCCCAGTCGCTCCCGCAAGCCGCGCGGGCCGGCGCCGCGATGCCGGGTCTGCAACGCGCAGTTGACGTCTCCGACGGCGATCATGCTGCGACGGTGTGAGAGCTGCCCGTCCGACATCGACGACGAGTTGCTCGCCGAGCTCAAGGACTGGCGGTTGCGAATCTCCAAGGAGATGAGCGTGCCGGCCTTCGTGGTGTTCACCGACAACACCCTGATCGCGATCGCCGAATCCATGCCGACCGACGATGCGGCACTGGTGGCGATCCCGGGCATCGGCGCCCGCAAGGTCGAACAGTACGGACCCGACGTCCTCGCACTGGTCAAAGGCCGCCAGAAGTCGTAAAGATCGCGCCAAAAGTGCTGGTCAAAAATGCGTTGCGGGATTTTCCTGCTAGCGTTTAGCCTCGAACGACACAGACGGGCCATGTGCGAAAGGAGGGTGTCCGACATGATCAGCAACGACATGATCACCAGCGTCAGCGCGACCGGCATGCTGCGGACCCTCCATGTGCCGTCCCAGGTACATCCCGCACACCCGATTGCTGCCGCTGCCGCCGTGGCCGCGCCGCGTAAGCGCCGCGCCGCCGCCGGCACGATTGCCGCGTCCGTGAAGGGCTACCCCGAGGTGCCAGCCCGGCACTAGCCCTCACACCGCCCCCGAGGCCACGGACCCGCGATCAGGGATCCGTGGCCTTTTTGTTTTTCCCGCAAGACCCCGCCGAGTATCAACGATCAGAAAGCAGAGGACCGACATGTCTTCGCCGACATGCGAGATGACGCCCTCATCGGAAACGAGGCAGCCAGCGGTGCCGTGTCATGTCGAGGACCCCGACCTGTGGTTCGCCGAGGATCCCCGCGACCTCGAACGCGCCAAGGCGCTGTGTGCGGACTGCCCGCTACAGCGGGCCTGCCTGAACGCCGCGTTGGAGCGTCAGGAACCGTGGGGCGTCTGGGGTGGCGAGATCCTTGACCGCGGCTCGGTCATCGCCCGCAAGCGGCCGCGGGGGCGTCCCCGCAAGGATTCGAAAAGCCCTGTCGCCGCGTGAGATTCGCTGATCCCGACGGTCACACCCCGTCGGGATCAGCGAATCCCGGGACGTTCTCCATCGCGATGCGCCGGGTGGGGACGTGCGCGTCGAGCTGGCACGAGATCGCGACGATCGATGCGATGACCCGCATCGGGATCGCCAGCTTCGGCGGAATGTCCATCTGCCGGGCCGCTTTGATCTGGCCTGCGGCCTTCTCCAGCTCGATGTTGGTCATCTTCTGCAGCCACCGGCGGGTGTAGTGGAAGACCTCGACCTCCAGCGGTTCGACGTACTGCTTGAGCATGTCGTCGATCTCGCGGGTCGACACGCTCTGACCCTTCTGGATGAACCCGACCTTCTCCATGGTCGGCAACAGCTTGTCGTAGTTCTTGTCCACCGCGTACCGCAGCATCTGGCCGAGCTCGATGGGCCAGCCGCCGGGCATCGGCGCGACGGCGCCGAAGTCGATGACACCCATCTTGTCGCCGGGCAGCAGCATGAAGTTGCCGGGGTGAGCGTCCCCGTGGACCATCTCCAGGCGGGTCGGCGCGTCGTCGCAGAACTCGAACAGCCGGGTGGCCATCAGGTCACGCTGCTCCTGGGTGCCTTCGCGGATGATGTGCGACAGCGGGATGCCCTCGATCCACTCCTGGATGACGACCTTGGGTGCGCTCGCGACGACGTGGGGGACGACGAACTCGGGATGACCGGCGTAGGCCTTCGCGAAGGCCCGCTGGTTGTCGGCCTCCAGGCGGTAGTCCAGCTCCATCTCGGTGCGCTCGATCAGCTCGTCGACGACACCCTGCACGTCGGCGCCGGGGGAGAGCTGCTTGAGCACACCGACCATGCGCTGCATCGTCTTGAGGTCGGCGCGCAGGGCCTCGTCGGCGCCCGGGTACTGGATCTTCACAGCGACCTCGCGGCCGTCGGCCCACACCGCCTTGTGCACCTGGCCGATGCTGGCCGACGCGACGGCCTTGTCGTCGAAGGTCTGGAAGCGTTCCCGCCACTTGGTGCCCAGTTGCTGGTCCAGCACGCGGTGCACCTTGGCCGCGGGCAGCGGCGGCGCTTCACGCTGCAACTTGGTCAACGCCTCCCGGTACGGCTTGCCGTACTGCTCGGGGATGGCCGCCTCCATCACCGACAGCGCCTGGCCGACCTTCATCGCGCCGCCCTTGAGCTCGCCGAGCACGGTGAACAGCTGCTGGGCAGCCTTGTCCATCATCTCGGCGTTGACCTCGTCTTTCGACTTCCCGGTCAACCGCTTGCCGAAGCCGAGCGCGGCGCGTCCTGCCATCCCCACCGGCAACGATGCGAGCTTGGCATTGCGCGCGACGCTGCCCCGCTTGATCTCACTCACCAGTCCATCATCCACGAACTCCGCGAACTTCCACCAACGAGTTGGTAACAGGGGTTGTCAGCACGAGCAGTCCGGATGGCGCGTCCACCGACGCGCCTGCACCGTCCCGGCGGCGACGTCGAACTCCAGGGTCGTGTCCAGGGTCTCCGGCGAGGCCGCGACGGCGCCCGGATGGTCGGGCCGCAGCGACCGGACGATGTGGTCGATCTCGTTGAGCGCCAGCGCCGCGGTGGCCAGGACGGTGGCCCGGTCGGCGTTGCCGACGGTGCGGCTCAGCTGCGCCGCAATGGCCGGCCACGCGGCATCACGGTCGCTACGGTGCAGGTCGGCGCACCGCAGGCAACTGGTCACCGACGGGATCACCAGCGGGCCGACCAGGCCCGTGCCGTCGCGCACCCGAACAGGCAGGTGCGGGACGCGGGCGTCGCAGAGGTCGCGGACCAGCCGTGGGTCCGCCACCAGGTAGTCGGTCAGGACGACGAGGTCGGGGCGTCCGCTCGACGCATTGGGCCGGGTGCTGTGGCTGACCCGCACGTTCGCGTGACGCAGCGAATTGATCAGCAGGTCGGCGAGCGGACCGTCCCCGTGCACCCGCACCGCGACGGATCTCACAGGGGTCCGCGGTGCCTCGGTGACGATTCCGCGGGTGATCAGGTGGGCGACCAGGCCGTCGACCACGGGTGCGTCGACACCGTGTCCGGCGGCCAGTCTCTGCAGCTGCGGCGCGGTCGCGACCCCCTGCAGTGCCCGCAGCAGCTCGGCGAGAACGCTACCCGGCAACCCGGCAGGGGGACGGACCACGACCGCCTTGCGGGGATCCCACCCGACCTGCACCGTCCCGTCGGGACGGGACAGGACCGGGGTGGCGGGGCTGAGCGCGTACCGCGTCATGGTTCGACACCGCGTCATGTTCCGACACTGTCACGGCGCCGAGGCCCGCAGCCGGGTTATCCACAGGGGCCGGGAACCACGCGGGGACTAATCCGTGGACTCGCCGGGCCCGGTGTCACCGCGCCTGAAGTCGCGCTCCAGATCGGCGATCGCGCTGTCGATGTCGCTGGTGTCGCCGCCGATCATCCGGTCGATGAAGGCGGCCGGCTCATCGAGATCGGACGCGCTCGGCAACAGGTCGGGGTGCTGCCAGACGCCGTCGCGGGCATCGGCGCCGACGGCTTCGGTGAGCCTGACCCACAGGTCGGCGGCCTCGCGCATCTTGCGCGGCCGCAGTTCCAGACCGACCAGGGTCGCGAACGTCTGCTCGGCGGGGCCGCCGGTGGCGCGGCGGCGGCGCAGCATCTCGCTGAGCGCCGAGGTGCCGGGGATGCGGTCGCCGAGCGCGTCGGTGACCACGGTCTGGACCCAGCCCTCGATCAGCGCGAGCATCGTCTCCAGCCGCTCCAGCGCCGCCGTCTGCTCCGGGGTGGCCTTCGGCTCGAAGATGCCCTGGTTGAGCAACTGCTCCATCTCCGACGGGTCGGTCAACGACGCCGGGTTGAAGCCGCGCGCGAACTCCTCGATGCCGCTCATGTCGATCTTGGTGCCCTTGGCGAACGCCTCCACGGCGTTGAGCAGCTGGCTCGACAGCCACGGCACGTGGCTGAACAGACGGTGGTGGGCCGCCTCGCGGGCGGCGAGGAACGTGACGATCTCACTGCGCGGCTGCTCCAGACCTTCGGCCAGAGATTCGACGGCCTCGGGCATCAGTGCCGCAACACCTTTGGGGCCCAACGGAAGTCCGATGTCGGTGGAGGTGAGCACCTCTTTGGACAGCGTGCCGAGCGCCTGGCCCAGCTGCGAGCCGAACGCCATGCCGCCCATCTGCGACATCATCGCCAACAGCGGGCCGGCCATCGCCTGCGCCTCCTGGGGCAGTGCCTGTGCCCACACCGTCGAGATCTGCTCGGCCACCGGGTCGCACAACCGCTTCCAGGTGCCCATCGTGTTGTCGATCCAGTCGGTCGGCGTCCACGCCGCCGTCCTGGTCGTGCCCGCGGGGATCGGGGTCACACCGTCGAGCCAGGTCTCGGCCAACCGCACCGCATCGGCGATGGCGCTGGTGGTCTGTTCGGGTATCGGCGCGACGAAGCCGATCGAGCTCGCCGCGAGCTGGCGGGCGAGGTCGTAGTTGACCGGTCCGCCGGACTTCCCGCCGGACATCGAGGTGCCCGCGCCGCTGAACATCTCGCCGAGCTTGGAGAAGATCTGCCCGAGCTGCGACATGTCGAATTCACCGCCCGCGCCGGGCATGCCGAGCCCGAACGGGTCCGCACCCGAGCCGGGTCCGGATCCGGAGTTGTCCTTGTTGCGCTTGTCGCGGTCGGGGTCGTCCCCGGCAGAGAAGCCGAAAGGCAGGTCAGCCATGCCCACAACGGTACTCACCATGGCCGCGTCGTGTGCCGACGCGGTCACGCTGAGAGTGAACCGGGGCGTCCCGCCGGCCCGTCCCGGGCGGTCTTCACGGCTTCCCCGCAGAACCGACCTTTACTGTGGGCGGCGTGAACAGGCGGATTTCGACCCTGGTCGTCGCGCTGGCGCCGATCCTGATCTTCGGGATCTTGCTGTCCGCGGTGACCGTCCCCTATGTGGCCCTCGGACCCGGACCGACGTTCGACACCCTGGGCGAGGTCGACGGCAAGGAGGTCGTCGACATCGAGGGCGCCGACGTCCACACGACATCAGGGCACCTCAACATGACCACGGTGTCGCAGCGTGACGGCCTCACGCTCGGTCAGGCGCTGATCTTCTGGGCCTCGGGACGCGACCAGTTGCTGCCGCGCGATCTCGTGTATCCGCCGGACAAGACCCGCGAGGAGATCGACGAGGCCAACAGCCAGGACTTCCGTCAGTCCGAGGACAGTGCGGAGTACGCCGCGCTGCACCACCTGAAGTACCCGATGGCCGTCACCGTCGAGAGCATCGACGAGGAAGGCCCCTCCAAGGGCAAGCTCCAGGGGGGCGACGCGATCGACGGTGTGAACGGCAAGCCCGTCGCGACCCTCGACCAGTTCCAGGAACTGCTCAAGGCTTACAAGCCGGGAGACACGATCGCCGTCGACTACCGCCGCAAGAACGCGCCGATGGGCACCGCCGAGATCACGCTCGGCAAGCATCCGGACCGCGATCAGGGCATTCTCGGGGTCAACGTGCTGGATGCGCCGTGGGCGCCGTTCACGATCGACTTCAACCTCGCCAACATCGGGGGACCGTCGGCGGGGCTGATGTTCAGTCTGGCCGTGGTCGACAAACTCACCACCGGCGACGTCACCGGCGGCAAGTTCGTCGCCGGCAGCGGCACCATCTCCGGCGACGGGAAAGTGGGCTCCATCGGCGGCATCACCCACAAGGTGACCGCGGCGCAGGAGGCCGGTGCCACCGTGTTCCTGGTGCCCGCCGACAACTGCGCCGAGGCCAGGACCGCCGACGCAGACGGGATCGAACTGCTCAAGGTCGAGACCCTCGAGCAGGCCGTCGACGGTTTGCGGACGCTTTCCGCTGGTGGTGAACCTCCACGCTGCTGACTCGCCGCCTCAGATCAGATGCGTAAAGTGAGGGCGGAATCCGTCCTTCCTGTGCATGTGCTGGGAATTTCCGAGAGTGGAGTAGTCGAGTGGGTATGCGGCCCGCGGCAAGAATGCCGAGCCTGACGCAACGAAGCCGGTTTCTGATCGCGGTCTCCGCGGTCCTCGTTCTGCTCCTGCTGCTGGGGCCGCGCTTCATCGACACCTATGTCGACTGGCTGTGGTTCGGCGAGCTGGGGTACCGGTCGGTCTTCACCACCCAGATCATCACGCGGCTCGTCATCTTCTTCGTGGTCGCGATCCTCGTCGGCGCCGTCGTGTTCGCCGGGCTCGCACTGGCCTACCGCACCCGGCCGGTCTTCGTGCCGACCGCAGGCCCCAACGACCCGATCGCGCGGTACCGCACCGCGGTGATGGCCCGGCTGCGCCTGATCGGCATCGGCGTGCCGCTGGCCATCGGTGTGCTCGCGGGTTTCGTCGGACAGAGCTACTGGCAGCGGGTGCAGTTGTTCCTGCACGGCGGTGACTTCGGAGTCTCCGACCCCCAATTCGGCATCGATCTCGGCTTCTACGCGTTCGACCTGCCGTTCTACCGCTTGGTGCTGACGTACCTGTTCGTCGGGGTCTTCCTGGCGTTCCTGGCGAACCTGCTGGGCCACTACCTGTTCGGCGGCATCCGACTGGCCGGTCGCAGCGGGGCGCTGAGCCGCGCGGCCCGCATCCAGCTGATCACCCTCGTCGGGTTGCTGATGCTGCTCAAGGCGGTCGCGTACTGGTTCGACCGCTATGAGCTGCTCAGCCACACCCGTGGCGGCAAGCCGTTCACCGGCGCGGGCTACACCGACATCAACGCGGTGCTGCCCGCGAAACTGATCCTGATGGCGATCGCCGTCATCTGTGCGGTCGCGGTGTTCTCCGCGATCTTCCTGCGCGACTTGCGTATTCCGGCCATCGGCGTGGTGCTGCTGTTGCTGTCGTCGCTGGTGGTGGGCGCCGGCTGGCCGCTGGTGGTCGAGCAGATCAGCGTGCGTCCCAACGCCGCGCAGAAGGAAAGCGAATACATCAGCCGAAGTATCACCGCGACACGGCAGGCCTACGGACTGACCGAGGAGTCGGTCACCTACCGCGACTACCCGGGTAACGCCTCCGCGACGGCGCAGCAGGTCGCCGCCGACCGCGCCACCACGTCGAACATCCGGGTGCTCGACCCCAACATCGTCGCCCCGGCCTTCACCCAGTTCCAGCAGGGCAAGAACTTCTACTTCTTCCCCGACCAGCTGAACATGGACCGCTACCGCGACGACTCCGGCAATCTGCGCGATTACGTGGTCGCGGCCCGTGAGCTCAACCCGGACCGGCTGATCGACAACCAGCGCGACTGGATCAACCGGCACACCGTGTTCACCCACGGCAACGGGTTCATCGCGTCGCCGGCGAACACCGTGCGCGGGATCGCCAACGACCCGAACCAGAACGGCGGGTACCCCGAGTTCCTCGCCAGCGTGGTCGGCGCGAACGGCGAGGTGTCCTCACCCGGTCCCGCTCCGCTGGCGCAGCCGCGCATCTACTTCGGTCCGGTCATCGCGAGTGCGGCCGACGACTACGCGATCGTCGGCGAGAGCGGCACCCCCCGCGAGTACGACTACGAAACCAACACCGACACCCGCAACTACACCTACACCGGTAGCGGTGGTGTCCCGATCGGCAACTGGCTGACCCGCAGCGTGTTCGCCGCGAAGTACGCCGAGCGGAACTTCCTGTTCTCCAACGTCATCAACGAGAACAGCAAGATCCTGTTCAACCGCGACCCGGCCGACCGTGTCGAGGCGGTGGCCCCGTGGCTGACGACCGACACAACGGTCTATCCGGCGATCGTCAACGAGCGCATCGTCTGGATCGTCGACGGCTACACCACGCTGGACAACTACCCGTATTCGGAGTTGTCGACGTTGTCGTCGGTCACCACCGACTCCAACGAGGTGGCGCAGAACCGGTTGCAGCTCGACAAGCAGGTGTCCTACATCCGCAACTCGGTCAAGGCCACCGTCGACGCCTATGACGGCACCGTGACGCTGTACGCACAGGACGAGCAGGACCCGGTGCTGCAGGCGTGGATGAAGGTGTTCCCGGACAGCGTCAAACCCAAGAGCGACATCTCCCCGGAACTTCAGGAGCATCTGCGCTACCCCGAGGATCTGTTCAAGGTGCAGCGAGCGCTGCTGGCCAAGTACCACGTCGACGATCCGGTCACGTTCTTCTCGACGTCGGACTTCTGGGACGTGCCCCTGGATCCCAACCCGACGGCGAGCAGCTATCAGCCGCCGTACTACATCGTCGCCAAAGACCTTGCGGAGAACAACGGTTCGGCGTCGTTCCAGCTGACGAGCGCGATGAACCGGTTCCGGCGTGACTTCCTGGCGGCCTACATCAGCGCGAGCTCGGACCCCGAGACCTACGGCCGGCTCACGGTTCTGACCGTTCCGGGTCAGGTCAACGGTCCGAAGCTGGCGTTCAACGCGATCAGCACCGACACCGCCATCTCGACCGAGCTGGGTCAGATCGGCCGCGACGGCCAGAACCGGATCCGTTGGGGCAACCTGCTGACGTTGCCGATGGGCGACGGCGGATTGCTCTACGTCGCACCGATCTACGCGTCCCCGGGCAACACCGATGCCGCGTCGACCTATCCGCGACTCATCCGCGTGGCGATGATGTACAACGACCAGATCGGCTACGGGCCGACGGTGCGCGACGCGCTGACCGACCTGTTCGGTCCCGGCGCCGATGCGACCGCAACCGGGCCGGCGGCCACCGAACCGCCTGCCGGGCAGGCGCCGCAGGCGCAGGGCAACAACACCGCGCCGCCGGCTGCGCAACCACCGAACCGGCAGGGGCAGGCGCCGGCAGGGCGGCCGGAGGTCCCGGTTGCGGTGCCGCCGACTGGTCCCACGCAGCTCTCTGCCGCGAAATCGGCTGCGCTGCAAGATGTCAACGCCGCCCTGGATGCGCTTCGCGGCGCCCAGGAGAGCGGTGACTTCGCGCAGTACGGAGAGGCTCTTCAACGCCTCGACGACGCGGTGAACAAGTACCAAGAAACCGACTGACCCACCCCCGCCGGTGCGCTATCGGTTGCTCGGGCCACTCCAGGTGGTCCACGGGGAGGCAGCGGTCGATATCGGCCCGCGCAAGCAGCGGTCCGTACTGGCGGCGTTGCTGCTGGCGCAGGGGCGGGTGGTCTCGACGGACCGGCTGGTCGACGTCGTATGGGGAGACGACGTTCCCGCCAGCGCGACGGCGAGCCTGCAGGTGTACATCTCGAACCTGCGCCGCGCGCTGCGTAGCGGTGCCGGTGACCGGACGGTGTCGTCGGTCGCGCAGCCGATCGTGCGGCAGCCCCCCGGCTACTTCCTGGACGCCGGACCCGACGAGTCGGACATCGCGGTGTTCACCGCGGCGTGCGCGCGGGCAGCGGCGGCGATCGACGGCGAACGCTGGGACGAGGCGCTCGCCGAAGCCGACACGGCGCTGAGCCTGGTGCGCGGTGAGTTGCTGGAGGACATCGGCGACGCCGACTGGATCCGTGAGGATGCGGCCAGGTTCGCCGAGATGCGCACCGAATGCCTTGCCGGCAAGGTGATGTCGCTGTTGGCGCTGGGCAAGATACCGGCAGCACTGACCGCGGCATCCCAGTTGGGTGCGCTCGACCCGCTGGCCGATCGGGGGTGCCGGCTGCAGATGCTCGCGCTGTACCGGGCGGGACGCACGGCCGACGCGCTGGAGGTCTACACCCGGTATGCGCGCCGCCTCGACGCCGAGCTGGGTCTCGAACCCGGGCCCGAGCTGCGTGATCTGCAGACCGCGGTGCTGCGGCAGGCGCCCGAGCTGTCCGGCTGGCCGCGTTCGCCGGGGTGGACCGGGGCTGCGGCCGTCACCGCGACCGAGGCGGTCCCGGTGCGGCTCGACACCGTCGAGTCGGCGTCGCACCGGGCACCACTGGTGGGTCGGCGACGCGAGTTGGCCGCCGCGGCAGACGTTCTGGATCGCGTGACCGCGGGCGCGGCGCGCTGGCTGGTGCTCTCGGGTCCGCCCGGGATCGGCAAGACCCGGCTCGCCGAGGAGATCGCCGGGCTCGTCGCCGCCGGCGACGGTGACGTGGTGTGGGTGAACTGCCCCGACGAGCGCGGCACACCGCCGTGGTGGCCGATGCGCCAGCTCGTCCGCGCGCTGGGGGCCGACGCCGACGAGGTTCTCGAGATCCCGCCGCACGCCGATCCGGACACCGCGAGATTTCTCGTCTACGAACGCATTCAGAGACTCCTGGAGTCGGCGCCACGCCTGCTCGCGGTCGTGGTGGACGACGTGCAGTGGGCGGACACCACCTCGGCGGCGTGCCTGGCCTACATCGCGGGGACGCTGCGTGACCGCCCCGTTCTGGTGGTCGTCACGGTGCGCGACGGTGAGCACCCGGCCGAGGTCTCCCGGCTGCTCAGTACCGTCGCGCGCGGCGAGGCGAACCGGCTCATCGAGGTCCCGGCGCTGTCGTCGGAGGACGTCGCGACGCTGGCGAACGAGGTCGCCGAGGAAGTGGTGACCGCCGCCGAGGCCGCCGAGCTCGCCGACCGTACCGGCGGCAACCCGTTCTTCGTCTCCGAATACGCCCGTCTTCCCCGAGAAGAGCGGGCGGGCAACGAGATTCCGCGGGCGGTGCGGTCTGTGCTGGATCGGCGGCTCGCCGCACTCGACCCCGCGGTGATGCAGGTGCTGCGCGCCGCGGCGGTGATCGCCGACGTGCTGGACTCCGTGACGGTCCCACTGCTGGCCCGGACGACGGCACTGGACCTCGACACCCTCGCCGACTATCTCGACGAGGCGGCCGACGAGCGCATCATCGTCAACTCCCATACCGGCGACGGCTACGTGTTCGCCCACGGCCTGCTGCGCGAACAGCTGCTGACCGGGATGCCGGCGTTGCGCCGGCAGCGGGTGCACGCCAAGGTCGCCGACGTGCTGGCCGACAGCGCCCTGCCCGACGCTCCGACGTGGCGTGCGCAGCACCTCGTCGCGGCGCAGCCTCTCGTGGAGCCGACGGTGGTGGTGCCGGCGTGCCGGTTGGCCGCCGAACAGGCGACGCAGCAATGGAGTTCGGATATCGCCGCGGGCTGGTGGCAGGCCGCACTGGACGCCTACGACCGGCTCCCGGCCTCCGAGCGCGACGACGCCGACCGCGACGCGCTGACCGTCGAGCTGTTGGAAGCGCACTCCCGGGCCGGCCGGGGGCAGCTCGTCCTCGACAGCGTCACACGGTACCTGGGGGAGGCGCTGCGCACCGGCCGCGCGGCCAGCGCGGGGCGGGTGGCCAGCGCGCTGCTGCGGGCCAGCGGGGGATGGCCGTGGCTCGCGCCCGGAAACGACCCGGGAGAGCTGCTGACCCTGTTGTCGCGGGCGGCGACCCTGTCGGAGGGGGAACCCGCGTCGGCGGCGCGGGTCCTGCCGGCGCTGGCCGTCGGGCACTGCTACCACCCCGACCCGACGATCGCCCCCGAACTGCTCGACCGCGCCGAGCGGCTGGCCGAAGCCACCGGGGATCCGGATGTGATCGCCGACGTCCTGATCGGCCGGCTCATCACCTTCTCCGGGGTGGCGACGCTGAGTGCGCAGTCACTGGAGTGGGTGCAGCGCTTGAACGCTCTGCGCCACAGCAGATCTCGTGAGGACGCGGTGATCGCCCATTCGGTGGCCACGATGGCCGCGATGAACCTCGGCGACGTCGACGGCGCCCGGCGGCACGTGCAGGCCGGTATCGCGGGCAGCGAGGAACTGCAACTGCCGGTGCTGCGGGCGCAGCTGCGCTGGATGGAGGCGGTGCTGGCGGTGTGGCACGGTGATTTCGCCGAGGCCGGACGTCACCACGCGATCGCGGCGCACGTGCACGAGCAGACCGAGTTGTACGAAGCGGGCAGCGGGCTGCTCGCTCGCGCGACCCTGCTGCGCGAGCGCGGCGGTCCGGTCGATCCCAGCTGGACGGACCTGAACGCGCAGCAGGCCGGCGGTCTCGGCATGGTCGGTGTGGTGCGGACCGGGGTGCTGACGTTGCTGAGCGGCCCGAAGGCCCGAGCCGAAGCCCTGGCCACCTTGCGGCATTGGGCGCAACACACCGACCGGGCCCACATCTGGACGACGCTGGGTCACCACACGCTGCTCGCACATCTCGCCGTCGACCACGACCTGCCCGATTTCGCCGAACCGCTTCTGGCGCAGCTGGATCCGTATCGGGACCGGATCGCCGTGATCGGTCAGGTCGGGATGGCCGGACCGGTCGCGCTGGCCACGGCACGGTTGCACGCGCTACGCGGCGACAAGGTGGCCGCCCTCACTGATCTGGCGGTGGCGCGCACTATCGCCGAGCGCAGCGCCGGGGTGCCCACGCTGTTGCGGTGCCGGCTGCTGGAGTGCGAGCTGGCCGAGGAGTCGCCCGGGCGTTCGGCTGCGGCCTCGGCCCTGGCGGCCGAGGCCGCCGACCTGGGCATGGCCGCGGTCGTGGAGGCGGCCTCACGTCTGGTGTGACCCCCCTTGCCCCGCGAGCGCGCGTGTCTGCCCGCCGACACTCCGTGTCGGGGCGTGCAAGACCGCGCGCTCGGCGGGCCGTTCGTCCTTGCCCTGAGGTCGGCGGGGGAGGACGATGAGGACGTCCGGCGGCGCCGCTGGGACGCTGCCACGTCCTACGGAGGCAGACATGTATGCGCGTAGTTCAACTGTCCACGCGCGGTCCTCGGCCGTCGACGCGGGGATCACCTACATCCACGACACGGTGTGGCCGGGGCTGACCGAGCTCGACGGCTACGTCGGTCTCTCGCTGCTGGTCGATCGCCAGACCGGGCGCTGCATCGTGACGACGGCATGGGATTCCGAAGAGGCGATGCACGCCAGCCGGCGGACCGCCGACACCTACCGCGACCACGCCGCCGAGATCCTCGGGGGCAGTCCCACCGTCGACGAGTGGGAGATCGCCGCACTGCACCGCGACCACCGCTCCTCGCCGGGCGCCTGCGTGCGGGTGACCTGGGCCCGCGTTGCCCACGAGAACGTCGAACGGGCCGTCGACGGCTTCCGGCTCGCGACCATCCCGGCGCTGGAGGAGCTGGACGGCTTCTGCAGCGCCAGTCTGATGGTGGATCGCGATTCGGGATTCGGGGTCGCGTCGGTGACCTTCGACAGCGCGGAGGCGCTGCGGCGCAACCGGCAGGCGATGGAGGAGCTGCGGTCGGCCACGATCCGCGACGCCGGCGCCGAGATCCTCGACGAGTGCGACTGCGACCTGGTGCTGGCCCACCTGCGGGTCCCCGAGATGGCCTGACGGGCCCGCGCAGCACCGGGCCCAGCAGCACCGCGAGCGCGCGAGTCTGCACGCCGACACTCCGTGTCAGGGCGTGCAAGACCGCGCGCTCGCCCCACTCGAGCGCGCGCAAAGTTCCAGGTCACGCGGTAGGTTTCCGCTTGGATTTTTCTTGGTGCCCGCGGCCAAGCCCTCGCCAAGGCGACTCGGCGATGCTCGTCGGCAGCACAAGACATCCGAGAAAAGGATTCCGATGACCGTACCGACCGACCTGAGGCGCGACGAGGCGCTGCGCAGTCTGCGCGACCAGGTCGCCACCCCTGTGGCCCTGCCCGGCGAGCCCGGCTATGAGCGTTGCAGGCCGTGGAATGTGGTCGCACCCGTCGAACCCGCTGCCGTCGTGCTCGCGACGTCCCCCGAGGATGTGGCCGGCACCGTGCGCTTCGCTGCGGCCCACGGGTTCAGGGTCACCGTCCAGGCCACCGGGCACGGCGCCGTCGGGGTGGGTCCGGACACGATCCTGATCCAGACGTCGGCGATGAGGCACGTCTCGGTGGACGTGGTGAACGGAACGGCACGGGTGGGCGCGGGCGCACGGTGGCAGGACGTGCTCGACGTCGCGACCCCGCACGGTCTTGCGCCGCTGTGCGGTTCGGCGCCGGGCGTCGGCGTCATCGGCTACCTGACCGGTGGGGGTATCGGCCCGCTCGTCCGCACCTACGGGCTGTCGTCGGACCATGTGCGCTCCTTCGACGTGGTGACCGGCGGAGGACGGCTGTTGCGTGCCGCGCCCGACGAGAACGCCGACCTGTTCTGGGGGCTGCGCGGTGGGAAGGCCACCCTCGGCATCGTCACCTCCGCCGAGATCGACCTGCTGCCGGTTCCCGAGTTCTACGGCGGTGCAGTATATTTCGCTGCCGATGACGTCGCGGATGTGCTGCGCGCGTGGGCCGCGTGGTGCGTGGATCTGCCCGAGACGATCAACACGTCGATCGCGATCCAGCAGCTCCCGCCGCTTCCGGAGGTCCCCGAGCCGCTGGCCGGCCGGATGACGGTGGCGGTGCGCTATGCCGCGGTCGGCGACGTCGACGAGGCCGAGCAGGCGCTCGCACCGATGCGCGCGGTCGCAACACCCGTGCTCGACACCGTCGGTGTGCTCCCGTATGCCGCGATCGGGGCCGTGCATGCCGATCCGGTCGACCCGATGCCGATCAACGAGGATCAGGCCCTGCTGCGCGAGCTGCCACCGGAGGCCGTGGAGGCTCTGCTGGCCGCCGCGGGTCCCGAGTCGGGGTCGCCGCAGGCCATCGTCGAACTGCGCCACCTCGGGGGCGCGCTGGCGCGCGAGGCGACGCACCGCAGCGCGTTCTGTCACCGCAACGCGGCGTTCTCGCTGGCGGTCATCGGGGTGCCGGCACCCGAGATCGCCGACATGGTGATCGCCCACGCCGGCGCGGTGACGGGGGCCGTGGCGCCGTGGTCGACCGGCGGGCAGATGCCGAACTTCGCGCCGTCCTATGACCCGGCCCGCCCGTCGCGGGTCTACACCGACGACACGTTGCACTGGCTGGCCGGTCTCGCCGATCGCTACGATCCGGCGCGCACGCTGGCGACGGGTCAGGTCATCCGAACCGTCGTGTAGCGGCCGTCCGGTAACCGACCCGGAGGGCTCGCTACTATTTTTCTCCCGGCATCTGCAGATCGTCTTGTCGAAGGGGAGAGCACATGGCACCGCACGTTGAGCAGCTCGAATTCCAGGCGGAGGCACGGCAACTGCTGGATCTGATGATCCACTCCGTTTACAGCAACAAGGACTCGTTCCTGCGCGAGCTCATCTCGAACGCCTCCGACGCGCTGGACAAGCTTCGGCTCGAGGCGTTCCGGAACAAGGACCTCGACGTCGACACCTCCGATCTGCACATCGAGATCGTCGTCGACAAGGAGGCCCGCACGCTGACGGTGCGCGACAACGGCATCGGCATGTCACGCGACGAGGTCGTCCGCCTGATCGGAACGCTCGCGAAATCGGGGACGGCCGAGCTTCGTCAGCAGTTGCGGGAGGCGAAGGACGCGAACGCCAACGAGGAACTCATCGGCCAGTTCGGCATCGGCTTCTACGCGAGCTTCATGGTGGCCGACCGTGTCGAGCTGCTCACCCGCAAGGCGGGCGAAAGCGAGGCCACCCGATGGGAGTCCACCGGTGAGGGCAGCTACACCATCGAGACGGTCGATCAGGCGGGAGGTGAAGTGCCGCAGGGCACTTCGGTGACGCTGCACCTCAAACCGGAGGACCGTGAGGACGAGCTGCACGACTACACCTCGGAGTGGAAGATCCGGGAGCTGGTCAAGCAGTACTCGGACTTCATCGCGTGGCCCGTCCGGATGGATGTCGAGCGTCGCACCCCGGCGTCCGAGGAGGGCGGCGAGGAGACGGTCACCGTCGAGACCCAGACCTTGAACTCGATGAAGGCGCTGTGGGCCAGGCCCCGCGACGAGGTCTCCGATGAGGAGTACACCGAGTTCTACAAGCACGTGGCGCACGCATGGGACGAGCCCCTGGAAACCATCGCCATGAGGGCCGAGGGCACGTTCGAATACCAGGCGCTGCTGTTCATCCCGTCGCATGCGCCGTTCGACCTGTTCCAGCAGAACGCCACGGTCGGGGTGCAGCTCTACGTCAAACGGGTCTTCATCATGGGTGACTGCGACCAGTTGATGCCGCCCTATCTTCGCTTCGTCAAGGGCGTCGTCGACGCACAGGACATGTCGCTCAACGTCTCTCGCGAGATCCTTCAGCAGGACCGCCAGATCCGGGCGATCCGGCGCAGGCTCACCAAGAAGGTGCTTTCGACCATCGCGGAGATGCAGGCTGAGCGGCCAGAGAAGTACCGCACGTTCTGGACGCAGTTCGGCAGAGTCCTCAAGGAGGGCCTGTTGAGCGACACCGACAATCAGGACACGCTGCTGCGTGTGAGCTCGTTCGCCTCGACGCGCAGCGACGACGAACCGACCACGCTGGCCGAATATGTCGAACGGATGCCGGAGGGGCAGACCCAGATCTTCTACGCCGCAGGCGAATCGCGGCAGCAGCTTCTGAATTCGCCGCATCTGGAGGCGTTCAAGGCCAAGGGCTACGAGGTGCTGCTGCTGACCGATCCGGTCGACGAGGTCTGGGTGGAGTCGATCCACGAGTTCGACGGCAAGCCGTTGCAGTCGGTGGCCAAGGGTGAGGTGGACCTCGACTCCGAGGCGGACAAGGAAGCCCAGGAGACCGAACGCCAGGAGCGCGAGAAGGAGTTCGCCGACGTGATCGCGTGGCTCACGGAGGTGCTGGGTGACCACGTCAAGGAGGTGCGCCTGTCGACCCGGCTGACGGATTCGCCGGCGTGCCTGATCACCGACACCTTCGGGATCACCCCGGCGCTGGCGCGCATGTACCGGGCGTCAGGTCAGCCGGTGCCGGTCGAGAAGCGGATTCTGGAGCTGAACCCGACCCATCCGCTCGTCGTCGGTCTCAGGGAAGCGCACAAGAGCCGGGGTGCCGACGACGAGCTGGCCGGTACCGCTGAATTGCTCTACGGGACCGCGCTTCTCGCCGAGGGCGGTGCGCTGGAGGATCCGGCGCGCTTCGCCGGACTGCTCGCTGACCGGCTGACGCGCATGGTGGGGGATCAGTCCTAGTCGCAGGAGACGCGTTTTCGCGGGGGAGAATCCCGGTCCAAGCCCTCTGAACAGGCGATTTGGAGCCGAGCGGCCGTCCCGGTAACCTAGCTTTCACCCGTCGCGGGGTGGAGCAGCTCGGTAGCTCGCTGGGCTCATAACCCAGAGGTCGCAGGTTCGAATCCTGTCCCCGCTACTAAATGGAACGGCCCTCGGAGGAAACTCCGGGGGCCGTTTTCATGGGCGGTGACGGCGTTGATCCCTCTCAGATCCGAGTACGACACGACGCGGCTCAGTGGCCGCGCAGGCGTTCTCGCCGGCGGTTCCTCACGGGGCCGGATGGTCGTCGACGTGGGACTTTCGCAGACGTACGGATCGTTCAGAACTGGTACTGGGAGATGGTGTTGGCGTCGGCTTCCAGCGCGGCATTTCCGACGAAGACGTTGTCGTAGCCGTCGAGTTTGGTCAGCGAGTCGTAGCCGGGGACATTCAGGTCGGTGCCTGTCTCGATCTTCTCGCCCTGCACAAGCATCAGCGCGATCTGCAGCTGCGCTTCCGCGGCCATCGCCGGATCCCAGAAGAAGATCTTGTCGATCGAGCCATCGGCGAAGAACGTCGACGCCACGGAAGGAACCGCCGTGCCCATCACACATGTCCGGTCCTGCAAGCCCGCGTCCCGGACGGCCCGGGCGATTCCCGGCACATCGGTACTGGCCGCGCCCTGGAAGCCCTTGAGGTTCGGGTACTTCACCAGCAGCTCGGTGGCCCTCGCGTAGGCGGTCGGCTCGTCGTTGGCGGTTTCGACCGGTCCCTCGATGCGGGTCATACCGGGGAACTCGGCCAGCTGCATGTCATGTGCGGCGTCCACCCACTGCATGTGTGTCGTCATGGCCACGCTACCGACGAACTGGACGTACTCGCCTTGCCCTTCCATGCACTGGGCGAGGCTCTGCATGGTCTGCCTGCCGAAGGCGGCGTTGTCGAAGGCCTCGATGTCGATGTCGGCGTTCCGAATTCCGGTGGCCTCGTGCGAGACGACGGTAATGCCTTGGGCGCGAGCCTGGCCGAGAACATCCTCCAGCGCATCTACCGAGTTGGGCACCACGGTGATGGCGGTGGGGCGGCGAGGGATCAGGTCCGCGATGAGCTGAACCTGCTTCTGCGCGCTGGTGTCGTCTGCGCCCACCTGGCTCGCGTGGACGCCGGTGCGACTCGCAAAGTTCTCGACGCCCACCGCCATTCGGTTGAACCAGGGGATGCCTTCGACCTTGACGACGTTGACCATCGTCACGTCGCCGGCATCCGGGGAGGCGTTGGCGGCGCCCGCGGACGCGGCGACCAGCGACATGGTCACGCCCACCGCACCGAGAAGGGCAGTTCGACTGCGGCGCATTCACTTCTCCATTCGTGGACCCGGCAGGGTTGAGTACCAGACTGGCCTACTTAGGTGCTGGGCAGAGGAGGATTGCCGTCTTCCGTTGTGATGGAACCCAATCCGTCGGCGAGTCTGACTGTGGGTGGCTACGCGGCTGCCCGTTCCGACGCGTCGTCGTCGGAATCCCCGTCGTCGTCGGAGGACTTGGCCGAGCCGTTCGCCGGTGCTGCGTCATCGGCCTCGGCGTCGGGGTGGTTCCCGACGGCATGGTCGGATGCGCCGGTGTCCTCCTCGACTGTGTCTACGTCGATGGTGTCTACGTCGACGGTGTCCTCGAGGACGACGTCGGAGGCCGTCGCCTCGTCGTCGTCAGTACTGCCGGTGACCTCGTCACCCGACGGCGGTGTGGAGCCCGCGGGTGCAACGCCCGAACCGTTGCGTGTCTCGGCCTCGGCGACCGCCACGGACTGCGGTTCGGCTTCGTCGTCGTCCTGGGGAGCGGCGGTCACGACAGCACGGTGCAGCTCGGTGACGTCCAGACTGTCCTCGGTCACGGATGGGCGGAACTCGTCGACGATGTCGCGCACGGTGTCGGGGATGAACCGGACCACCGCCCGGGTCACCTCGATCAGGCCGTCGCGCACCGCATTCACCAGCGTCTCGAAGTCGCCCGACGAGAACGCCGTGCCGACGTTGTAGAGCGCGGTCTGCGGCGCGACCACCAGGTCCCGGACGTTGACGAGCAGCTTGGTGGCCAGCGACGGGTCGGCTGAGACGGCTTGTCCCGCCCAGCTCACCAGTGTCCAGCCCTCCTCGGGGCTGCCTTCCACCACCACCGACTCGACGTTGTCCAACTGATGCCTGAGCATCAACAGAAGGTCGGGGTTGTCGACGTTCATCATCACCCAGAACATGATCGTGGCGCCGTGCGCAAAGGCCACTGCGTTCTCGTCGCCGTTGTCGGCGATCTCCGCGATCGCACCATCGACTCTGGCGTCGAACGCGTTTCCGTCCTCCCCGCCGGGCACGGGCACGAACCGGGCGCCCAGCATCCAGGTGACCGGTGCCAGGGCATAGCCCAGCCGGCCCAGGCCCTCGTTCTCGGACGATCCCTCGAAGATGCCCGCCGAGATCTCCCGAAGGCCGGGCAGGACCTGATAGCTCGACCCGGGCAGCAGATCGAGCATCGGCTGTGCCGTCAGCTGGGTCCGCAGCATCGACGACACATAGATGCCGTCGAAACCCATGCCGGCGAGCACAGGTGCGATCGCCCGCGCCTGAAGCTCACCTGCCTCACTCAGCCCGGGGCCGGGCACTCGGGTGTCGATGATGCCGGCCTCGTTGGCCAGAGATTCCGCGTGACGCACGAACGTCAACGTCATCGCCCACGACGGAATCGCCGACACCAGGACGAGGAGCACCGCCGACAGCGCCGCGATCAGAATTCGTCGAACTCGACACGTCCGTGGATCTGGCATCACCACTCCGATTCTGCCCCGGTGCGTGTGCCCACGGTACGACGCGCACCGCAGGGAAGGGGCCCAAACGGCGGAGCCACACAGCGCATCTCGCCCGCGTGACCCCGCAGCGCTCACAACGCAGCGAAGTAGAAGCCCAGCAGCAACCCGACGACGGCGATCAGCCACCCGTTGGCCGTCACCTTCAGCCACTGTGGCGCGTGGCGGACCTCCATGAAATGCCAGATCACGAGTTGGGTCTTGACGGCCGCGATCACCAGCACGACGACGGTGACCGTCGCGTTGAGGTGGTGCGACGCGCCGCCGTCGCGCGCGGTCAGCCACGACACGATCGTCACCGCGGTGAGCACCGCCCAGACGGCGGTCAACGGGTGGCGCACATAAGACGTCACGGCGTCACCTCATCAGATAGAGCAGGGCGAACAGGATGATCCACAGCAGGTCGACCATGTGCCAGTAGGTCGCACCCGTCGCCGCCAGCGAGAGTCGCGGCTCGGCGGGACCGCGCAGATCGCGGACGACGAAGTACAGGATCGCCAGCCCGAGAAGGACGTGGCACAGGTGCATGCCCGTCATCACGTAGTAGAACATGAAGAACAGGTTGGTTCCCGGCGTCAGACCGGAGGCGACCTCCGGGACGTATTCGAAGGCTTTGAGCACCGGGAAGACGGAGCCGGCGACCAACGCCATGAGGAACAGCCGGTGGGCATCGGCGACCTTGCCGGTGCGCAACGCCGACGTTCCCAGCGCGACGAACAGCGAACTGGTCAGCAGCACAACGGTATTGACCGCGCCGATGTCGGTGTTCAATCGCGCCTGGCTCTCCAGGAACAGCTGGTGGTCCTGGCCGCGGTAGTACATGTACACCACGAAGTACACGCCGAAGATGATGAGGTCGCCGATGACGAAGAACCACATGCTGGGCTCACCCGGAAGGTGGCCGCGGCCCTTGGCTTTTCGGGGCGTCTCGTGCGTCTCGGCCACCCCGAGCCCCGTCACGAGTCCGCCCCTGACCTGACCGGCGGTCCGGTCGGTGCGGCGATCAGCGCGGCGTTGTCGAGTTCGTCGTCCGGTTGGTTCTTGATGGCCCGGAAGATGCACACGTAGACGATCATCTGCCAGGACACGTAGAGCGCCATCGCGAACCAGAATGTCAGCAGGCCGTTCCAGGCGAACGGCCCCGTCTTCGCGATCCACACCGGCGCGGCCATCAGTTCGGTGACGTACTGCCAAACGGTGTAGTAGCCGAGCCATTTCGGCAGGATGGTGTTCTTGTCGAGGATGATCGCCAGGCCGAACGCCATCCACATGATGCAGAAGCATCCGAGCGATCCGATGAACGCGAGATAGCCGAAGTCGTAGAGCATCGCCAGGATGGCCGGGTCGTAGCCGGGCCGGAACGCGCCGAGCCCGAAGCAGAACATCGGGAACAGCATGCCGACGATGGTGCCGGTCGTCGCGCCTGCCATCAGCGCGTAGCGCAGTGCCGGGCTGACCGACATACGCCTGATCTGGTTGAGGTAGCACGCGTTGGACACAGGGGCCAGCCCGAACGCCAAAATCAGGATGACGCAGGCGATCAGGAGGTTGGGCGACTGCATGAACGCGACGATCTCGTCCTTCGGACTGCTCGGTGATCGCGGGGGCATCATCCAACTCAGCGGGATGAAGACCAATCCGAACAGGCTGAAGAACACCGGGACCGACCAGAACGCGATCCACTGGTCCAGCTTGGCAGGTCGGCGCCGTCGGCGGGCCCGCCCGCCGGCATGCGCGGGCGCGGTGTCGGTGCTCATACCGTCTCGTCCGGCTCCGCGCCCTGACGGTTGACCACCCCGACCAGGACGACGAACATGACCGCGACATAGACCGCCAGAACGATCATGCGCAGATCGAAGGACACCGCACCGTCCCAGGCCAGCGGTCCGGACTTGTACAGCAGGGAGAACGCGCTCGGAACCAGAAGGACCGCGGTGGCGACGTTGAAATGCGCCACCCAGCGCGCGAAGACCGGTTCGGGGCGAGCGTCGAGGTAGATGCTGACTGCCAGGCACAGGTTGGCCACGACGATCGTGCCCACCGGCGCGATGAAGAAGAACCACGCCATGTCGTTGAGCAGGCTGATCAACTGAGGGTCTCTGTCGGTACGGAACGCCGCCATTGCCCAGCAGTAGTCGGCGAGGATGAACGCGGTCAGTCCGACACCGACGCACAGCATGTACGCGTAGGTGAAGACGTTGCTCGACGTGCCGATCCGCGAGATCTGGACAGCGGTCACCGCGAACAGCGGCACCAGCGAGCATGCGATCAGGTTGCACAGGATTGCGACGCCGAGGATGCCGGTGACGTTGTCGGCGAAGAACGCCGCCACCTGCTCGGGCGTCATCGTGGGTGACAGCGGCGCGGAGAAGACCGGAAACAGGAAATAGGCGAGGACGAACAGGGCAGCCGCCGGCGGCACGGTCCACAGCAGAATGCGCTGACCCCTGGTGTTCATCGCTGCTGACGGCGCGGCGGTGGTCGTCGTCATCTCACTGTTCCTGCCTGTCTGCGTCCGTTCGGTGTCCATCCGGCGTGCGTGCCGTGCCGGCGCCGTCTCAGGTCTAGCATGTTCGCTGACAGATGACAACGAGTTCGGTAGCACGTTGATACGTCGATCGGCTCGAACCTCCTGCATAAGGCTCGCTAGAGGTCCAGATCCCGATGATTAGGCCGACAAGCGTCAGTCAGACGCCACGATGCGGCAGAATGGGCGAGTGCCGAACAGTGCCACGCAGCGGGAAGTGCAGCGTCAGAACACCCGCGCCCGCCTGCTGGACGCCGCCATCGTCGAGTTCCAGCGCTCCGGCACCGGCGGCGCCGACATCAACGCCATCGTCAAGGCGGCCGGGGTGGCGCGCAGCACCTTCTACTTCCACTTCCCGACCAAAGAACATGTGCTGCTCGAGCTGATCCGCCGTGACGAGCGGCACCTCGCCGAAGAGCTCGACCGGTTCCTGGAAACCCGGCACGACCTGCCGACGGTGCTGACGACCATCGTCGAGTTGGTCTTGGACCTCGAAAGCCGTTGGGGCGGAGCACTGTTCCATGACGTGATCCGCCTGTACTTCTCGCCTGCCCGTCCCGAGCGTGAGCAGTGGATCAACCATCCGATCTTCGTACTGCTGGCCGCCGAGATCGAACGCTCCCGCATTCGCGGCGAACTCTACGATGACGTCGACGCCTACCACAGCGCGGCCTTCTTCCTGCTCGGCCTCTACGCGTTGCTCACCACCGTCGGAGAGTCCAGGTCCGAGCGTGACCTCGCGCTGACCAAGTTCGTCACCAGTACGCTGCGCAGCCTTCGGCCGGCATCACCGCGCTGAAGCGTCGCCCCGGCTTCCGGCATAAGGGCAGCCCTGCCACAATTGCGGGAAATGTCGGGCCGGTCCGAGATAGGTTGTCGACATCGGGCGACCGACCGACACGGGAACTGCGGGGGGCCATATGACTCCGGGCCATGCGCGGCCTTCGTCCTACGGTGCCCGGGCTCAGCGGTGGAAACATCGTGCGTGACCTCGTCGGTGAGCTGATCGCCTCGATCGATCCACAGTCGCTGCTGCAGCGGATCGTCGAGCAGGTGTGTGTCCGTATGCCGACCGCGTCGGGGGCGTCGGTGGCGTTGAAGACGCCCGGCGACTTCCTGGAGGTCCTGGCGACCTACGGCGCGACGGGGACCCTGAAGGGACGTGTGGTGCCGATCGACGACACCTTCCAGGTCTATCCGCTCGGGTCGGGACGACCTGAGATCGTCGACGACACCGCGACCGATGCGCGTATTACCCCGCAGGTGCGCGAGCTCAGTCAGCAGCTCGGCGTCCGCAGCTGTTTGTCCATTCCGCTGATCAGCGAGGGCTCGGCGATCGGGACGCTGTCCGTCGTGGCGCACGAGCCGTACGCGTTCGGCGCGAGCGACGTCGCTCCGGTCTCGGCGGTCGCCGAGTTCCTCGGTGTATTGATCAGCGCGAGTACGCAACTGGCCGCCCTGCTCAAGGATCTGTTGGGCGCGGGCTCGATCCGGGTCGACTCGCGGGCGGCAGCGGATCTGCTGGCGTCGGTGCTCCTTCCCGAACTCTCCGAGCGTGATGAACTCCGGCGGGTCATCGACGACGTGGTGATGGCGGGCGAGATCGTTCCGGTCTTCCAGCCGATCTTCGATCTCATCACCGGCGAGGTGATCGGCTTCGAGGGGTTGAGCCGATTCAGGTGCGAGCCCACACGCAGTCCCGACAAATGGATTGCGCTGGCGCACAATGTCCGTCGGGGTATCGATGTCGAGCTCAAGGCTCTTCGGGCACTGTTGAAGGGGGCGCTTTCGATACCCGACAAGTATCTGGTCTCGGTGAATCTCAGTCCGCTCGCACTCGCCGATCCGATCATTCAGCAGGAGTTGCTGTCGTATCCGCGGGGCGTGGTCGTCGAACTCACCGAACGCGAACCCGCTCCGGAACTTCTCGGCGAGAGTGTGGAGCCGTTGCGTCAGAGTGGGATTCGCCTCGCCATCGATGACGCCGGTAGTGGATTTGCGGGGCTGACGACCATCCTGCGCCTGCGGCCCGACATCATCAAACTCGACCGGGAGCTGACCGTCGGCATCGACACCGACCCGAGTCGACGGGCGCTGGCGACGGCGCTGACCCACTTCGCCCGTGAGATCGACGCATATACCGTCGCCGAGGGCATCGAGACCGAGGTGCAGATGCAGTTGCTGCGCGACATCGGGATCCGTTATGGGCAGGGGTATTTCCTCGGCCGCCCGCAACCTGTGGACGTGTTCGAGGAATCACTCTTCTCGCGTGCGTAGGCCTCAACGTCTGGGGAACAGGAAGATCCCGTCGGCCTCGACGGTGACCTCGCCTCCGTGGGTGATGAATCCCTCGACGAAGGTCTTGCTGCCCTGGGTTTCCCGGATCCTGGCCTCGGCACGAAGCGCAACGTCCAACGGTGTGGGACGCCGGTAGCGCAACGTCAGCGTGCCGGTGACCGCGGGCCGGCCGGGTTGGTGCACCGCGGCGCCGAGTACGTGGTCGAGGATCATCGCGCAGACGCCGCCGTGGACGTGCCCCGGCGGACCCTCGTACGCGACGCCGAGTGCGAAATCGGTCGCTACGCCGCCGTCGTCACGGTGGTGCATGGTCAGCGGAGGTGCGATCGCATTGCGTTCGCCGATGATCACGTTGCCGGCAACCCGGGAGATGCCGGCAATGTGGTGTACGCCGACCGCACCGGGGATCGTCTCGACCGTCAACTGCGCTGTGAGGGAATCGATCTGGCTCTGCACGGCCCTGATCGTCGCGTCGTCGGCGAGGGTCCGGATGGTGGCGTCGATCAGTCGGCGTACCGATCCGGCCAGCTCGATCGCAGGATCGTCGCTCACGGTGCGGACGCGTCGAGTCCGCCGTAAGCGCCCCGAAAGTACAGCAGCGGCTCGGTATCCCGCGCCGCCCGCAGCCCGGTCACGTGCGCCACCACGATCGTGTGATCGCCCGCGCCGTGCTCATACTCGAGCTCGGCCTCGATGGTGGCGACCGTGCCGTCGAGGACGGGGGAGCCGTTGTGGCCCGGCGACCACGAGACACCGCGGAACTTGTCGCCCCCGCTGGTGGCGAACTGTGCGCACAGCTCGCGCTGCTCGCGGGCCAGAACGTTGACCGCGAGCCTGCCGGTGCTGCGGATCAGGGGCCACGTCGCCGACGTCGACGCCGGGCAGAACGAGATGTACGGCGGTTCCAGTGACACCGAGGTGACCGACTGGCACGCGAAGCCGAGGGGCCGGACGCCGTCGTGGCCGGTGATCACGGCGATCCCGGTGCAGAAGTGGCCGAGCACGTGGCGCATGGTCGCAGGATCGGGCACGAGCAGTTCCGGGTGCGTGGTCATGGGTCTCCCTGGTGGTCGGGCGTTCCCACGAGCGTCGGTCCGCGGGCCGGGACGCACAAGACCTCATCCCGGCCACCGGTCGCTGATCAGTGCGCAGACATTCAGGTTGTTAACCTTGGGCAGTGACCGACAGCGCCGACAGCGGATCCGGACGCAAGCCAGGGCTGGCTGCGACCAGCTATGCGCTGCTCGGGCTGCTGTCCTATGAGCAGGAACTCTCCGGATACGACATCCGGAAGTGGATCGGCTGGACCATGCGCTTCTATTACGGGAGCCCGGCCTACAGCCAGATCTACAGCGAGCTCAAGAAACTGGAAAGCCTGGGCCTGGTGACATCCCGGGTCGAGAGCACCGGGGGTGCCCGCAGTCGCCGGCTGTACAAGATCGCCCCGGCCGGACTCGACGAGGTCATCCGCTGGGCGAACGACGAACCCTTCGATCCGCCCTCGCTCAAACACGGTCCGTTGTTGCGGATGACGTTCGGGCATCTGTCGACCCCGGCGCGGCTCAAAGAGCTTCTGAACGAACACATCGCCTACGCCGACGAAATGGAACGTGAGGCAGCCAAGGACGCGCGGCTGGCTGGTGCCGATCCTTCGTGGGCGTACGCGCGGGTGGCGTTGCGGTGGGCGGAACGTTACTACGCCAACGAGCGCGAACTCGCGCTGCAGATGATCAAGGATCTCGACGAGGCCGAGGCCGAGTTCCCTCGGGCCGCCCGCGGGGATCAGGCCGCGGTGGCGTGGCCGGAGCCCGCGTATTGGTACGAGGTCGAGCAGCGCGCGCAGTCCGAAGCGGACTCCTAGCGCCCGCCGGCCTCAGCCCCGCGCGGCGTCCAGTGCGGCGACGTAGCCGTACACCAGCCCCTGCGCGATGGTCGCGCCCGCGCCCGGGTAGGTCGCCCCGAAAGCGTTGGCGGCACAGTTGCCGATCGCATACAGGCCCTCGATGGCGGCGCCGTCCTCGCGCAGCACCCGTGCCCGTTCGTCGGCACGCAGCCCGCCGCACGTCCCCAAGTCGCTGAGCACCATCTTCACCGCGTAGAACGGACCCTTGGCCAGGGGCCGCAGGTTCGGGCTGGGCGTGACGGTCGGGTCGCCGTAGTAGCGGTCATAGGCGCTCTCACCGCGGTGGAAGTCGGAATCGATTCCCGCGCCTGCGGATTCGTTGAAGCGTCGCATCGTGTCGCCGAAGGTCTCGGGCGGTACGCCCATCAGGCCGGCGAGCTCGCTGAAATCGTCTGCGCGGTGCGCGATCCCGGCGTCGTACCAGGACTGCGGAATCGCCATCCTCGGGAAGAGTTCGGCGGCGAACACGTAGCTGTTGCGGTATTTCTGGTCGAACACGATCCACATCGACTCGACAGGCGTACCGGTGCGCTCCAGCTCGAGGACCCGTTGACCGAAGGACATGTAGTCGCTGGACTCGTTGGCGAAGCGGCGCCCGTTCTGGTCGACGATCAGGGAGCCGGGCAGGGAACGCTCGGCGAGCATGACCGCCGGCGCCTTGCCGGGCAGCGGCGCCACCGCGGGGAACCACCAGGACTGATCCATCAATCCGATTGCCGCACCGCGGTCCTGGGCGATGCGGATGGCGTCGCCGGTGTTGGTGTCGGCGCCCAGGCTGACGCCGGGCTGCAGCGATTCCGACTGGAACTTCCAGCGCATGTCCATGTTGTGGTCGAATCCGCCGGCGGCCAGCACCACGCCGCGACGGGCGGTGACCGTGATCTCGGTGCCGCGGTGCGACACCACAGCCCCGGTGACCCGGGCGTCGTCGCCGGTCAGTTCGACCAGCGCGGTGTCGGTCCACACCGGGATTCCGGCGCGCAACACACCGGCGAACAGGCCGGCGGCCAGTGCCTGGCCGCCCGCGGCGTAGCGCCGGCCCAGCAGCAGTCCACCGACGCCCTGGCCGAGCCGTTTGGCGATGGTGGGCAGACCCTTGCGGGGCACGCGGGTCATCAGGTTGAGCCAACGGTAGTCCGCGCCGGTGGTCGGCATCGGGATGGTCACTTCCATCACGCCCGGCCGCAACCGGGGCAGGTACTCGCCGAGCACCGCGGTGTCGAGGGGTCGGCATTCGCAGGTGCGGCCCGCGGCGCTGCCGCCGGGCTGCTCGGGGTGGTAGTCGGAGTACTCGCGCGCCCAGAACAGCTTCATCGGGGTGGTGCGCCGCAGCATGTCGAGGGTGCCGGTCAGATGTGCGAGGAATCCCGCCGAACGCTCCGAGGGTGCCGCGCCGTCGACCACCGCATCGAGGTAGGTCCGGGCACGCTCGACGCTGTCACCGGCTCCGGCCGCGCCGAGCACCGGGCTGGCGGGCAACCACAGCGCGCCGCCCGAGCGCGCGGTCGACCCGCCGACGTACTCGGACTTCTCCACGATGAGCACCGAGAGCCCGGCCTCGTGCGCGGCGAGCGCGGCCGACATACCGGTCCCCGACCCGACGACCAGCAGATCGACAGTGGTGTCCGAGACGGGAAGTCCGGCGGGAATCGTCGCAGAAGCAGCGGTCACCGAGGTGACGTTAGGGGCCGCCGCACGCAGGCGGTAAACGGCCTCCTGATGAGTGGAACAGCGACCGTCCATCGAGGCCGGGGGGCGCTCTAATCGTGGGTATGACTGTGCAGCCCCCCGCCGACGAGGTGCGTCTGATCGAGGCCGACGCCGCACCGACCCGCTTCGCCCGTGGATGGCACTGCCTGGGCCTGATCCGCGACTTCGGTGACGGAACACCCCACCAGGTCAACGCGTTCGGGCAGAAGCTCGTGGTCTTCCATGCCGAGGACGGCTCGATCAACGTGCTGGACAGCTACTGCCGGCACATGGGCGGAGACCTGTCGCAGGGCACGGTCAAGGGCAACGAGATCGCGTGCCCGTTCCACGACTGGCGCTGGGGTGGCGACGGCCGGTGCAAACAGGTTCCGTACGCCAAGCGCGTCCCTCGCCTGGCCCGCACCCAGACGTGGCCGACGCTGGAGCAGGACGGCATGCTGTTCGTCTGGAACGACCCGCAGCGCAAACCGCCGCCGGACGACGTCACCATCCCGCGGATCGAAGGCGCCACCAGCGACGAGTGGACCGACTGGCACTGGTACACCACCGTGGTCCACACCAACTGCCGCGAGATCATCGACAACGTCGTCGACATGGCGCACTTCTTCTACATCCACGGGTCGCTGCCCACCCAGTTCAAGAACATCTTCGAAGGTCACACCGCGACGCAGTTCATGAGCAGCGGCGGCCGTCCCGACCTCGGCCAGGCCGAGGGCGGGGTCAAACTGCTGGGCACGACGTCACTGGCGTCCTACCACGGCCCGTCCTTCATGATCGACGACCTGACCTATCACTACGAGCACGGCGACACGAAGACCGTGTTGATCAACTGCCACTATCCGATCGACGCGAATTCCTTTGTGCTGCAGTACGGCATCGTGGTGCAGAAGTCCGCCGACCTTCCTGAGGACCTGGCCGTGCAGACCGCGGTCGCTCTCGGTGACTTCGTGAAGATGGGCTTCGAACAGGACGTGCAGATCTGGCGGAACAAGGCGCGCATCGACAACCCGCTGCTGGTCGAGGAGGATGGTCCGGTGTATCAGTTGCGACGCTGGTACGAACAGTTCTACGTCGACGTCGAGGACGTGACCCCGGACATGGTCGATCGCTTCGAGTTCGAGATCGACACGACACGGCCGCGCGAATCCTGGATGAAAGAGGTCGAGGACAACATCGCCGCCGGCCGGGTACCGAAGCTGGCGTCCGGAACCACCTGATGACGGTTCGTCCCGACAACCGGCTCGCCGACGGTCCCATGGCCCCGGTTCAGTGCAACCGTTGCGCGGCAACCGTACTGGTCCGTAAGAGCAGTTGGCATCAGACCAGCGTGCAGTGGGACGCGACGGCGACGGCGCGATGCGAGGAGCGTCATGATGCCCGGCAGTTGGCGGGGGAGGGCGGTCTGTTCCTGACGTGCTCGGCGCTGGGGGACTCGGTCGCCGACGCGGTGGTGCGCGGTACCCTGCACACGGTCGACGACGCCTGAGCGCCGCTACTACCCGGCCGCGTGTGCTCCGGCGCGGCGGCCGCTGAAGACGCAGTCCGACAACGACAGTCCGCTGACGTAGCTGTTCGAGCAGATGCCGACCGCGGTGCGTCCCACCGCGTACAGCCCAGCCACGGTGCCACCGGCGCGGTGCATCACCTCGCCGGTCTTCTCGTCGACGACCAGCCCGCCGAGCGTCAGCCCGGGGACCGGATAGAACATCGACGACGCCGCGGAGATGTCGATCGAGTAGAACGGTCCCGTCGTCATCGGCGCACACAGACCGGGGTCCTTGTGTGCCGGATCACCGGTACCGGAGACGATTCCGGAGTTGTAGGCATCGACGGTGCGCCGCAGTCCGGCCGGGTCGATGCCGTTCTTGCGGGCCAGACCCTCCAGGGTGGAGCTCTTGCGGTGTCCGGTGGTGAACAGGTAGATCAACTGCAGACGCTGGAACAGCTGCGTCTGGGTCCGGACCTGACCGCGGATCTTCGCCCATGTGCGCGCGTCGTAGATCGCCCATCCGGTGCCGCCGAACTCGCGCATCATCACAGTGCTGTGTGTGGCGCCGTAAAGGTCCTCGTTGGTGATCCGGAGGCCGTCGGCGCCGACGGTGAGGCCTTCGAGAAATGCGCTGGGCGGGGCGAGGAACCGCCAGGCGGCGACGTTGCCCATCTTGTCGGTGAACCCGCCGGCGTCGAGCCCCAGCGTGATCCCGTTGCCATCGTCGCCGGCGGTGCCCAGCGGGGAGATCTTCGTGAACTCCGGCGCGTGCGCCTGAACCCACTCGCGGTTGAAGATGAAGCCGCCCGCGGCCAGGATCACCGACGGCGCGCGTGCTTCGGTCTGCACCGCTGCCTCGGCCCATAGCCGTTCGGCCCGGGCCACCACACCATTGACCAGGCCCGGCATCCACGTGCCCAGTTTCGCGGTGGCTCTGGTCAGCACGCGGTGACGGTGTGCGTTGGGGTGGCCCTGATCCAGCACGCGGTATCGCACCCCGACGACGCGGCCGGCGTCGGTGATCAGACCGTGGACGCGGGCCAGTGGAATCACAGTGACTCCCTTGGCTTTCGCCGAGTCCCGTAGGCGCTCGTAGAGCACTCGGCCCGAACTCATACCGGGGGCGAGCACGCGGTGTCCGCGCGGTGCCGGGGCAGCATGCTGAGCGTAGGGGTAGGCCTTCTCGTTGCCCGAGTAGTAGAGGTAGAAGTCGTCGGTGGGGTAGGACGTCTTGTACGACGACACGGGTCCACCGCGGAACTCGACGCCTTGCGCCTTCAACCATTCGATGAGGCCGGGACTTTCGGCACAGAAGCGTGTCAGCGTGTCCTCGCCGACCGCGTCGCCGACCTCCTGTGTGAGGTAGGCCCGAAGGTTGTCGACGGAATCGGTGTGGCCGCCCGCGTGTTGTTCGGCGGTGCCTGCGCCGGCGTAGATGATCCCGCCAGACAACGCGGTCGCGCCGCCACCGTAGCCGCGGTCCAGCGCGAGGACCCGTGCGCCGCGGTCGGCCGCCTCGATCGCGGCGGCCGCACCGGCGGCGCCGAACCCGACGACGATGACGTCGTACTCGTCGGCCATGGTGCTCAGGCGAGCTGGAACGCGCTCAGCGGTGCCTCGGCGGGATACGTGGTGGGAGCGCCGATGTCGTAGGCGGCGTTGAGGGCCCCGATGAACGCCGGATCGTGCAACGGGGCGCTCGGGATGTCGAGATTGATGCCCTGTTTGCGGAGGTTGTCGACGAGCATGTCGATGGCCTTGTCGATGGTGAGATCGTCAGAGCCGTCCATGTTCTTCTTGAGCTCGTCGAAGTCGCTGAACACCTCGGCCGACCAGTGCACCAGGAACCGGAGGTCGTCGGTGTGGTGGCGCGCGATGACGTCGTCGCCGTTCTTGAGCACCCACCGGTCGCGGTCTGCGGGGTCGCCGGCGAACACGGTGTCGAAGGCCAGTCCGGCGGGCATCTGCTGCTCCAGCGGACCGTTGGCCTCGCCGCGGTGCACCATCATCTCGTTCTGCACCACGACGCCGCGGTTGTTGATCGGCGGCAGAAGACGTTTGGGGGCGGCGAGCGGACCCTCGGGCCAGTAGGTGAAGCCGCTACCCTCGTCGAGGGAGAACCACGTGATGACCTGGGCCATCTTGATCAAATAGTCGGAGAACAATCCGGACTTGCCCATCACGCTGCACAACCAGGTCGGGGCGTTCTCATGCCGCACACCGCGGAAGCTCGGCGAATCCAGATGTCCCGGATCACGGTTCGCGCACGGGCCGTTGATGTTGAACAGCATCAGCTCGGGTTTGGCGTACTGGGCTCCCCAGTAGCTCTTGGCATGGCTGAGGAACTTCTCGTTGTAGAAGACGTCGTGCAGTTCGGGGTAGAGCACAGCGCCGTAGTTGGCGAGGTAGCCGCGAAAGGTCGGGGTCAGGAACAAATCCAGCGACGGCTCGAAACCCTCGGGGAACGCACCGCTCATCGTGGCCATCAGCTCGTCTGCCGAGGCGAAGTGCTGGGCGATGATCAGCTTCCACGGCCCCCGGTCGTGCACCACGTCGAGGAGCCGGCGCTTCTGGTCCTCGGTGTACACCCCGTCGACCTCGACGGGGGGTGCGGCGGGACGCAGGACATCGGACAGCTCCCTGCGTCGCTCCTCGGTGAGCATCATGGTTCTCCTCTTGTCGGCACGTGTCATGTCGTTGCGGCGATGGTCCCAGCCGCGGCGACCCTGCGACCGCGCGATGACCGTTGATCGGGACAGACTTTCGTGGCCCGCGAGCAGACGCATACCCGGGCGCGTCGCCGGCGTGTCCTGCGAGTTCGCGTCTGCTCGCGGGTGGTGGCGGGGAGGGGATACGGTCAGAACGGCAGGGGTTCAGCGAATTTCGCCCGCAGCAGTGCGCCGATCTCGGCCATGGCGAGTCGGCCGCGGGCGGTGCCGTCGGGCCGCATCAGGAAACCGTGGTACATCCCGGGATACCGGGTCAGGGTCGTCTGGACGCGGGCGTCGCGCAGCCTCTGTGCGTACCGTTCGCCCCAGTCGCGGATCGGATCGCATTCGCCGGTGACGACGATCGCCGGCGGCAGGCCCGAAAGGTCCTCGGCGTAGGCAGGGATGCGGTACGCGTCATGCGGTGCGCCCACCCCGTCGTCGGCCAGCTCGTGCATGTAGTCGATGTCCGCGCGGGACAGCAGCGGAGCGTCGGGCATCGCAACCATCGACGGCGCCGCCATATCGCGATCCAGACCGGGATACATCAGCACCTGAGCGCAGATCACCGGTCCGCCACAGTCTCTGGCCGCCAGGGTCACGGCGGCAGCGAGGGATCCGCCTGCGCTGTCACCCGCGACGGCCAACCGTGCCGGGTCGACACCGAGCGATGTGGCGTTCTCGGCAACCCACGTGGTCACCGCGGAGCAGTCGACGAACTGTGCGGGGGCGGGATGTTCCGGTGCCAGCCGGTAGTCCACCGAGACCACCGTCGCGGTGCTGCCTGCGGCCAGTGCTCTGGCGAGCGGTTCGAAGGATCTGTTGGAGCCCATGACCATTCCGCCGCCGTGGAAGTAGACCACCACCGACGCGTCGGTGGCGTCGGTGGGCCGGTAGATGCGCAGTGGGATCGGACCATCGGGGCCGGGGGCGCAGCGCTCCTCGATGGAGGCCATCGCCGGCATGTCGTCGGGCACAGGGGTGTTCTCGACGCCGGCCCGCACCGCATCCAGTCCGCGCTCGTGCATCGGCGGGATGGGGCCGAACGATGCGACGCGCGCTGCGGCGTCGGGATCGAGTGTGGGGCCGGGCATTCAGTGTTTGGCCGGGTCGAAGCGGCGCTCGGTGCGCAGTTGCGGAGCCTGGCGGGTGCTCAGGACGCGGGCCCGTTCGGTCATCGCCGAGGACACATACTCGGGCTGGGTCAGCAGGTAGAACTCGCCCGCGGCCGCCTGGTCGAACACCACCTCGGCGGCGGCGACCGGATCCATTGCGGCAGCCTTGATGTCGAGCATCGCCGCACGCTGGGACTCTGCGGCCGTGACGGCCTCGGAGTCGGAGTCGTCGACACCGCGGGCGGACTCGAAGATGTTGGACACCACCGCTCCCGGCAGCACCGCCTGCACATGGATGTGGTCGTGCCCGGCGTGGCGGACTTCCAGGTGCAGACACTCGGTCAGAGCCAGCACCGCGTGTTTGGTGACGATGTAGGGGGCCTGCAGCGGGACGACCGCCACCCCTCCGATCGACGACATGTTCCACACCCACGCGGGCGTGCCCGCGTCGATCATCTTCGGCAGGAAGGCGCGGACACCGTGGAACACCCCGTCGACGTTGATGTCCATGATCCGATTCCAGTTGGCGACCGGGGTGTCCCAGAGATAGCCGAACTGTTCGACCCCGGCGTTGTTCACCAATAGGCGGACCGGACCCACGTCACGGTAGACACGGTCGGCGAGCTCCTGCACCGCGACGGGGTCACGGACATCGCACATCGCGTCCACCGCGACACCGCCGGCGGCCTCGAGTTCGGCGCGCAAACCCGCGACGGCGCCGGCGTCGATATCGACCAGCACCACCGTCATTCCGAGGCTGCTCGCGTAGCGCGCCAGCCCCGCTCCGATCCCCGCGCCGGCGCCGGTGATGACGGCGACGCCACCGGCGAACGTGCCGCGGGCGCTCACGAGCCAGAGACGACGGCGGCCGAGTTCTTGGTGCGGTACTCCGCGAACGGGATCGAATCCTCGGCGTCGAGAACCACGCTCATCGAGGTGAACACCAGACCGCCCTCGCCGCGGCGGATACCGACGTCGACGACCCCGCTGGACACGTCGAACGGCACATTGTTGGTGACCTGGTTGACGTACAGGTAGAAGCGGGCGGTGGTGACCTCGCCGGAGACGCCGGTGCGGAAGATGTTGGTGGCGTGATGGCGCAGCGGGTAGGGATTCTCGTTGCGGTGCTGGGTGAGCCACGCCAGAGTCTGCTCGCCGCCGTGCAACTCGGCCGCCAGCAGTTCCTCGAAGGGGCAGTTGCCCGAATCCGACCGGCTCACGTACTCCATCTCGTCGCCGATGCGCGAGGCGAGTTCCTCGAAGTGGCCCTGGTCGTAGTGGTACCAGAACCCGGCGATGAACTCCTGAACCTCGGGCAGCGTGATCTCGTTGCTCATACCGTCAGTGAACTGCAGTGTGGCGGCCGTTACAGTGGCGTTGCCCGGTCAGTGGAACACCGCCGCCGGCTCAATTCATCGCTGAGGCGAACCGTTCGCGGAGTTCACGTTTGAGGAGCTTCCCGCTGGGGTTCTTGGGAAGCTCGGCGACGGTGAAGATCTGCTTGGGTGTCTTGAACCCCGCGAGCCGGGACCGGCAGTGCGCGATGACCGCGTCGGGATCGAGCACCCGTCCTTCCCTCGGGACCACCGCCGCGACGACGGCCTCGACCCACACGGGGTGGGGCAGTCCGAAGACGGCGGCCTCCTGCACATCGTCGTGCTGATAGAGGACTTCCTCGACCTCGCGGCTGGCGACGTTCTCGCCCCCGGACTTGATCATGTCCTTCTTGCGGTCCACCACGTGCAGCAGCCCGAACTCGTCGTAGTAGCCGAGATCCCCGGAGTGGAACCAGTCCCCGCGGAAGGCCTCGGCGGTGCGTTGCGGATCGTCGAGGTAGCCGACCATCAGATGTGGGCTGCGGTGGGCGATCTCGCCGACGGTGCCCGGTGGCACCGGATTGTCGGAGTCGTCGAGGATCGCGGTCTCCACGTTGACCGCGGGGCGTCCGGCCGCGCCGCCGTGCCGGTCCTGCTCGTCGGGTCCCAACGAGGAAGCGAGCGGCGCGATCTCGGTCTGGCCGTAGAAGTTCCACAGGGAGACGTTCGGGAGCCGGTCACGAAGCTCGTGCAGGATCTCGCGTGGCATCGCCGACGCGCCGTAATAGCCCTTGCGCAGGCTCGTCAGGTCGTACCGGTCGAACGCCGGGCAGCGCAGCAGCGCGATCCACACCGTGGGTGGTGCGAAGAAATTCGTCACCTGCTCGGCTTCGATCGTGCGCAGGATGGCCTCGGGGTCCGGGCCGGGCAGGATGATGCTGGTCGCACCGAGGTACACGTCGGTGATCAGGAAATTGTCCAGCTGTGCGCAGTGGTAGAGCGGCATCGAATGTATCTCGACATCCTCGCCCGACATCGATCCGGCGACGATGCTGCTGATGTACTGCCACATCAGGCTGCGGCTGGTGTGCATCACGCCTTTGGGTCGCGATTCGGTTCCGCTGGTGTACATCAGCCGCAGGACGTCGTCATCGGCGATCTCCACCGGGGGTGCCGGGGTGGCGGCCGACTGCGACCAGTCCGCGTAATCCTGCCAGCCCGCGGGAACCGGATCGCCGGAGGTGATCGCGATGCGGGTGGCTACCGCGCAGTCCTCGCCGGCCGCAGCCATCGCCTCGTCGGCGACCGGCACCAGAGCGGTTTCGACGACGAAGCCGGTGACCTTGCTGTGCCCGAGGATGAAGGCGATCTCGTCAGGGCCCAGCATGAAGTTGACGGGCACCATGACCACCCCGGCACGCGCGGTGGCGAAGGTCAGCACCGCGTACTGCCAACAGTTGTGCGAAAGCAGTGCGATGCGGTCGCCCTTGCCGAAACCGCTGTCGCGCAACGCCGATGCGACGTGGTCGACGTGGGCGTCGAGTTCGGCGAAGGTCAGCCGGGTGGTCCCGTCCACGATGGCGAGCTTGTGCGGGTGGCGGCGTGCCGACCTGCGGGGGATGTCGCCGACGGTCTGACTGCGCACCCGTCTGATCTGAGCCGCCAGAAGGTCCTCAGGCACGGGTGGCCTCCTTTGCCGAAGGTGATCTGTCGAGGCGCAGGTCGCGGCCGATGATCTCGCGCATGATCTCCGACGTGCCGCCGTACACGCGGGTGATCCGCGCATCGATGGCTACTCTGGCGATCGGATACTCCCGCATGTACCCGTAGCCACCGAACAGCTGCTGGCAGGCGTCGAGGCACCGGAACTCGGTTTCGCTCGCCCAGAGTTTCGCCATCGCGGCGTCGGCGGCGGTGAGGCGGCCCTCGTTGAGCTCGATCACACAGTTGTCGATGAACGCCTGCGTCACGGCGAGCTGGGTGGCGACGTCGGCCAGGCTGAATCGCGTGTTCTGCAGCGCGCCGATCGGCTTGCCGAACGCCGTGCGTTCCCGGACGTAGGTCACCGTCCAGTCCAGCGCCGCCCGGATCCGGCCCAGGGAGCCCACCGCGATCTGCATGCGCTCCTGGGCCAGGTTGCGCATCATGTGCGCGAAGCCGTCACCGACCTCCCCGAGGACGTTCTCCTTGGGCACCTTGACGTCGGTGAAGGTCAACTCCGAGGTGTCCTGACAGTGCAGGCCGAGCTTGTCGAGGTTGCGCCCCCGCTCGAATCCGTCGAGCCCGCGCTCCATCACCAGCAGGGTGAGGCCCCGGTGCCGGTCCGGTGAGGTGCGCACCGCGGTGATGACGAGATCGGCGTTCTGCCCGTTGGTGATGAACGTCTTGGCGCCGTTGACCAGGAAGTGGTCGCCCTTGTCGACGGCCGAGGTCCGGATTCCGCTGAGGTCCGACCCGGCACCGGGCTCGGTCATCCCGATCGCGGCGATCAACCGGCCGCTGACGAAGCCCGGCAGCCACCGCTTCTTCTGTTCGGGTGTGGTCAGATCGGCCAGATAGGGCAGGCAGATGTCGTTGTGGACGGCGAAGCTGAGTCCGACCCCGCCGCAGCCGGCGTCCATGAACCGCTCGACGAGGATCTGGTTGTACCGGAAGTCGGCGGTTCCGACGCCGCCGTACTGCTCGGGTGCGGCGAACCCGAGCAGTCCGAGCGCTCCGGCCTCGGTGAACACGTCGCGGGGGATGATCCCGGCGTCCTCCCACGCCTCGTAGTGCGGCGCAACGGCTTTCGCGGCGAAGTCCCGGGCGAGTTCGCCGAAGGCGAGATGGTCGTCGGTGTAATGCACCCGTCTCATGGGGTCACAGGCTAGCCAGCGTGCCCGCTCCGGACAGTGAGCCGTCCCGGTCAGCGGCCCGTCTCCCACTGAGCAGACAAGGTACTGCTGCGACCACCGGATCTGCGGCGATACTCGCTGCCATGACCGCTGCCCCCGAAACGGCCTCAGCATCCCGCTACGACCCCGCGGAGCTACGCGCCAACCTCATGCAGGCCGACGCGGGTGTGCTGGTCTGTGTGCTCGCGCAACTGACCGGCGACGCCGGCGTCGTCGACAGATTCGGCCCGCTCATCGAACATGTGGCGGACCCACCGGAACGCATCGGCGTCACCGATGAGCAGACCCGGTCCGCACTGGCCGATGTGATCATCGCGGCATTGGACGCGCCGGCGACAGATGCCGCCGAGAAGGTCACCGACCGCGAATTCTTTGCGCTGCTGCTGAGTACGGGTCTGGGATCCGAGGTCGACGACGAGCAGGTCGACCTGCTGCTGGAGCAGGGCGGTTTCCGGCCGTCGGCGCCGACGCTGCCGCGCACCGTGGCCATTCCCGACACCACCACGATGGCGATCATCGGGGCCGGCATCGCCGGCATCGCGGTCGCCCTCGCCGCCGCGGAGGAGGGCGTGTCGTTCGAGATCTTCGACCGCAACCACGAGGTCGGCGGAACGTGGCTGACCACCACCTACCCGGGGATCGGTGTCGACACCCCGTCGGCGTACTACTCGCTCTCGCGCGAGGTGAACCCGAACTGGACGAACTACTACCCCCAAGGGGCGGAGTACCAGGACTATCTCGTCGCGCTGGCCGACAAGCACCAACTGCGTGAGCACATCCGGTTCGGCACCGAGGTCGAGGCGCTGTGGTGGGACGAGGAGCGGGGCCAGTGGCAGATCCACACCGTGGGTGCCGACGGCACGCGGTCGGTCAGCCACGCCGGCGTCGTCGTGACCGCGGCGGGATACCTGAACCGCCCACGGTGGCCCGACGTCAAAGGCCGTGACACCTTCGCCGGCGTGAGTGTGCATTCGGCCCAATGGGATTCGTCGCTGGATCTGACCGGCAAGAAGGTCGCGGTCATCGGAGCCGGATGCACCGCCGTGCAGATCGTCGACGCCTGTGTCGACGAGGTCGAGCATCTGACGGTCTTCCAGCGCCAACCTCACTGGGTCGCACCGCGCAAGCGGCCCTCCGACGACGTTCCCGAACACCGGCGCTACCTGGGGAAGCATCTGCCGTACTACGCGAACTGGCACCGGCTGAAGTCCTACTGGGCGACCGCGGACAACAACTACCCGGTCATCCTGCAGGATCCGCAGTGGGCGGCCGAGCACCTGTCGATCTCCCCGGCCAACGACGTGCTGCTGCAGCTGTGCCGGGAATACATCGACCGGACCTTCGGTGCCGGAAGCGAACTCGCGAAGAAGGTGACACCGGACTTCGCGCCGTACGGCAAGCGGATCATTCGGGACCCGGGCGGCTACTACGCCGCGTTGACCCGTGACCACGTCGACGTCGAGGCGAGCGAACCCGCAGAGATCAATGCCCGCGGCATCGTCACCGCCGACGGCCGACAGATCGACCTCGACGTCATCATCTATGCCACCGGCTACCATCTCGACTTCCTGTCCACCGTCGACATCCGCGGTCGCGACGGCCGGAAGCTCTCCGAGGAGTGGGGTGACAGTCCGCGCGCCTACCGCGGCGGGACCGTGCCGGGCTTCCCGAACCTCTTCATCACCTCCGCACCGAACTACAGCCCGGGACACGGTGCGGGAGCGAACTTCTCGATGGAGGTGCTGGCGCACTACATCATCGAGTGCCTGCAACTGATGGCGCTGCGCGGTGCAACGACCATGGAGGTCACCCGGGAGGCCTACGAGAACTACGTGGCCGGCATCGACGAGGCCATGAGCCGCACCGTGTGGTGCCACACGCCCAACGCCCACACCTACTACCGGTCGAGTTCGGGTCGCGTCGTGGTGTCCACCCCGTTCCGGCTGGTGGACCTCTGGCAGCAGCACCGCGCACCGATCGAGGAAGACTTCACACTGCGATGACAGGATTGCTCACCGGAAGAACCGCTCTGGTCACCGGAAGTAGCCGCGGGATCGGCAGGGCCATCGCGCAACGGCTGGCCGCCGAAGGCGCCACCGTCGCGGTCACCGCCCGCGCCCACCAGCCCTCGGAATCCGTGCGTGCCGGGGTGAGCGCCGCGCTGCCGGGCACCATCGACGAGACGATCGCGCTGATCGAGCAGTCGGGTGGCACCGCCTTCGGGCTGGCGGCCGACCTGGAGAACAGCGAAGACCGCGCCGCCCTGGTGGATCGCGTCGTGGAACGCACCGGCCGGCTCGACATCCTGGTCAACAACGCCGGATTCGCCGATTACTCGGTGGTGGCCGACATGTCGATGGACACGTTCGAACGGACCGTCGAGCACTATGTCCGCACACCGTTCGTCCTGACACAGGCGGCGGTCCCGCACATGAAGACCCAGGGGCAGGGCTGGATCGTCAACATCGGATCGGTGACCGGACTGGCGCCCGCGCGCCCGTACCGGGAGTACAACAAGACCTCGGGCGACGTGATCTACGCATCGATGAAGGCCGCGCTGCACCGTTTCACCCAGGGTGTCGCGGCCGAGTTGCTCGATGCCGACATCGCGGTCAATGCCGTCGGGCCGTCCAGCGCGGTGCGTACTCCCGGTGCGGCAGCGTTGATTCCGGACAGCTTCCCGACCGAACCCGTGGAGTACCTCGCGGAGACCGTGCTGGCGATGTGCCATCGACCGGCGGCCGAACGCACCGGCCTGGTCGCATTCAGCCTGCATTACCCGTGGTCGCAGAAGCTGCCGGTGCATTCGCTGGACGGGGCGACGGTTCTTCCGCCGCTGGAACCGCCCGCCACGGCCAACCCGAACATCCTGCCCGCCGGGCTCTGAGGCTGCGCAGTCAGTCCAGGACCGGGGCGGGCAGCGCGCAGAAGCTGTGGCAGACCCGATCTCTGATGATCACGTCGGTGGTCTCCGGGTCGAACCACCGATCCACCACGGCCCAGTGGATGGGGTGCATCAGGTACGGGCCCATCAGCCCAGCCTCGTCGGTGAACTGCTGCTCGAACACATGCGTCCACCCGGCGTCACCGGTCGGATCCTGCGCGCGGCTGAGCTGCCAGGCCGTGATCGAGCGTACGTAGCGCGGCATCAGGCGCAGCTCGTCCTCGAACCTGGCGACGACACTCGGCTCGGTGCCGGGCAGGACGCGCAGCAGCAGCGTCCGGTACACACCGGACGGGCCGGGATGGCCGCGCTGCGGACGACCCGGGTACTCCGCGCCGTTGACCCTGGTGATCGCGCTGTCCTGCAGCGCACCTTCGAAATCTGCTGTGTGGCAACGCCACTCGTCCTCATCCTGGAAGCGCAGGTGGACGAGGACGTCGCCCCCGTTGCGGGACCCGGGCAGCGTCGGCTCGACCACGGTCCGGTGCGCTCCGGTGCGGGCTGCCGCGGCCCGGACGTCTCGCAAGACGCGGTCACGCTCGGGTTCGGCGACGTCGAGCAGTCGGATGACGCTATACATCGCACAGCCCGTCGACATGCGCCGCGACGGCGGCCACGCTGCGCTGCCGCTCGCTGATGAACTCGCCGACGCTGTCCCACCACAGGCCCAGCGTCGGGTCCGGCCTGCCCTTCCACGTCATCTCCCACCATGCCTGCGGGCCGGACAGCACCCAGGTGGCGGTGACGATGTTGGGCTGGTCCTCGAACCAGATCGGGGGACTGACGAGGATGTCGCGCAGCACCATCCCCCGGGTGAGCGCCCCGGGCGCGTACTCGGCCAGGTATCTGTCGACGAACTTCCTGGCGCAGCCGGGCCGGGTGATCACCCGGTCGACGACGAAGACCTCGGCCATGCCGTGAGGGTAGGCACCAGAGAATCCGGCCTCACGATCCGTTCCCGGCCATCGGGATACCGCCATTGACCGCGCAGCGGCACGGGGACAGCCTGGTGCGGTGAGCCCGAACCCGCCCGAACCCTTCAGTCCCGTCTCCCTGGGGCCGGTGACCCTGCGGAACCGGGTGATCAAGGCCGCCACGTCGGAGGGACGGTCACCGCACGGCCTGGTCACCGACGACCTGATCGCGTTCCACCGGGCGTTCGCCGACGGCGGCGTCGGGATGACCACGGTGGCGTACTGCTGCGTATCGCCGCAGGGGGCGAGTGCGCCGGGACAGATCGTGATGAACGAGGCGGCACTGCCGGGGCTGCGACGCCTGACCGAGTCCGTTCACGAGGGGGGAGCGGCGATCTCGGCGCAGCTCGGCCATGCCGGCGTGGTCGCTCCGAAGAAGCTCACCGGTGTGACCGCGGTGGCGCCGAGCCGATTCGTCAACCCGACCTCGTTCGCCTACTGCCGTCAGATCACCCGTGACGAGATCCGTTCCGTGACAGCGCAATTCGCCGCCGCTGCGCAGATCGCCGTCGACGCGGGATTTGACGCCGTCGAGCTGCATTTCGGGCATCTCTACCTCCCGAGTTCTTTCCTGAGTCCGCTGATCAACCGCCGCAAGGACGACTACGGCGGGTCCATCGACAACCGGTCCAGGTTCGTCCGCGAGATCGCCGCGCGCGTGCGCGACACCGTCGGCGGACGGATCGCGGTGATCGCCAAGCTCGACATGGACGACGGCCTGCCCGGCAGCATCTGGATCGACGAGGCGCTGCGGACCGCGCAACTGCTCGATTCCGACGCGACGCTCGACGCCCTCGAACTGACCCAGGGTTCGTCGGTGTACAAACCGATGTACCTGTTCCGCGGCGATGTCCCGGTGCGTGAGTTCGCCACCGTGATGCCGCCTGCGATGAGGCCTGCGGTGCGGCTGGTCGGCAAGCAGACGATGGGCGTGTATCCGTACCAGGACCTGTACATGCTCGACGCGGCGCGGCAGTTCGTTCCGGTGATGCGCAACACCAAACTCGTTCTGCTGGGCGGTATCACCGAGCGCAGCCACATCGAGACCGGGTTGCGGGAGGGTTTCGACTTCGTCGCGATGGGTCGCGCGCTGCTGCGGGAGCCGGACCTGGTGAACAGGATTCAGTCCGATCCGAGCACCCGCAGCCGGTGCACCCACAACAACAAGTGCATGGTCACGGTCTTCGGCCGGACCCACTGTGTGCTCGACCCCGATCAGCGCTACGGGGGTGTCTCACCCGTGCAACAGCGCGGTGAGCTCCTGGCATGACCGCGCGCGCGCCTCATGGGCGATGTCGAGCATCGGCATCGTCATGAAACCGTGGACGGCGCCGTCGAATTCGCACCGGACGACCGGCACGCCCGCGTCGGTGAGCGCCTGCGCGTAGGCCACCGCCTCGTCGCGCAACGGATCGTGTCCCGTCATCACCATGACGGCGGGCGGAAGACCGGTGAGCTCGCCGTGCAGGGGTGATGCGTAAGGGTGCTGCCGGTCCGACAACGCGGGCACGTACTGGTCCCAGTACCACCTCAGCGCCGGCTCCGGATTGTAGAAGCCGTGTCCGAACAGCCGGTAGGACTCGGTGTCGAAGTCCGCCGCGATCACCGGATACAACAACAGCTGTGCCCGCAGGGCCGGACCGCCCCGGTCACGGGCCATCAGCGCCGTCACCGCCGCAAGATTGCCGCCGGCGCTGTCGCCACCCACCGCGATCCGGGCCGGGTCGACGCCGAGTGCGTCCGCATCGCCGGACACCCACCGGGTGACCGCGTACATGTCCTCGGCGGCAGTCGGCCAGCGATGCTCGGGCGCCAACCGGTAGCCGACCGAGATCACCACCGCACCAAGCCGATTGCTGAGGTTGCGGCATAGCCCGTCATGGCTGTCGAGGTCGCAGAACACGAACCCGCCGCCGTGAGCGAACACCAGGGCGGGCAACGGCGCGGGGCCGGCGGGCCGGTACACCCGGACGGGCACCTCCCCGTCGTCGACCGGAACCGCCATGTCGTGCACCGAATGCACCGGCTCGGGCTCCGCCGCGGGCGTGAACCGGGAGCGGATCGTGGCCCGCGCCTGCGCGCCGGTCATCGTGTGGACCGCCGGGAAGCCGCCGTCGAGCGCGTCGATCAGGGCGGCGATCTGAGGGTCGAGCCTCACGCGTACTGCAGGGCGTCGTTGCGGACGGCAACGGGTCGCGCCGCGGGGCCACCGCGCAGCGGGCGCAGCGGTTGCAGGGTCGGGGTGACCCGTGCGGGACCGTCCTCGGCGTTGCGCCAGATGCCCATCGCGGTGACCCGCACCGGGGCGGCCAACCGCTCGAAGGCCATCCGGTTCATCGGTCCGCACACCGAGACCGCGGCCACAGCCTCCCCGGGCCTGCCGATGGCCGCGGCGACACATCCGAAGCCGGGCAGCGATTCCTCGCGCTCATAGGCCACGCCGTGCGCGCGGACCTTCGCGAGCTCGGCGGCCAGCTGGGCCGCGGTGCCGATGGAGTACTTGGTCATGCGTGACTGCAGATCCACGTCGACATCGTCGTTGAAGGCCAGCATGGCCTTGCCGACCGCGGTGCAGTGCGCGGGCTGACGTCCGCCGACCCGGGTCGGGATGGCCGAGGCCATTCCGTCGCCGATCTTGTCCAGGTACACGACGTCGGAGCCGTCCAGCACGGCGAGGTGGACGACCAGCCCCGTCGCGCGATGGAGATCGTGCAGCAGCGGGGTGGCTGCGCGGTGTACCCGATCCTGGTGCACGGCAAGCGAACCGAGCTCGACGAGGCGCATGCCGAGTTCGTAGTCCCGTCCGGTGCGACGCAGCCAGCGCAGCTGCACCAGGCGCTCCAGCATGCGGTGTGCGGACGAGCGGGGGAGGCCGGTGCGACGGACGATCTGGGCCAGCGTGAGACGTCCGGGACCGTCGAAGGCGTCGAGGACGAGGGACACGCGATCGATGACCGCGCTGGGGGTTTCGACAGGTGTCGTCATGATGCCTCCGTGGCTGCTCGTACTAGCAGGTATATGACTACTAGTCATATACCTGTTTGTACCATATGGTTGTGCGCGCTGTCACACGAACCGGTGAAGCGTCATCTCTGACACCTCACGACCGGTGGCCCCACCGGTCGATGGCCGGTGGGGCTGAGGAAGGGACGGGGTCAGTGCGTGGCGGTGCGTCCCGCGCGGCGGCCGTAGAAGCTGCCGTCGCCCAGAGAGATGCCGCTCGCGTATCCCCACGCCGCCAGGCCGGCCGCGCACCGTCCCGCGGCGTACAGCCCGGGGATCGGGTGGCCGTCGACGTGCAGCACTTCGGCGTCGAGTGTCGTGTGCAGCCCGCCGAGGGTGAAACCGCCGGTGCTCTCCCGGAGGTCGATCGCACCGAGCGGGGCACCGATGGGCCGGACCCACTGCGTCTTCTTGCCCAGGAGCGGGTCCTCGCCGCGGACGGCGGCGTCGTTGTACGCCGTGACGGTGGACTGCAACGAGCCCGGCGGCAGGCCGATTTCCGACTCCAGGTCCGCGACGCTGTCGGCCACCCACGTCGCCGGCCGCATCATCAGCCGCGGCGACAGCGACGCCATCGCCTCATCCTGGGCGTCACCGTCGATGATCAGGTACGCGGTGTTGTTCTGGTGATACAGGGTCAGTTGCCCGATGCGGCCGGGATAGGTGTCCTCGGCCACGTAGCGCTGCCCGCGCTCGTTGACCAGGATGCCGCGGACCAGCTGCTGGGGATCGATGAAGATCGCGACCTCGGTGGCGTCCATGTGGGCCAGGTCGGCGCCGAGCGCCTGGGCCATCCGGATCGCCTGGCCGTCATGTTGTTCCACCGACGCTGCGGGGCGGCCGGCGATGCGCGGCGCGTACTGGGCCACCATCGCGTCGTTGTAGGCGAAGCTGCCCATCGCCAGCACCACTCCGCGGCGCGCCCGGATGAAGACATCGGTCCCGTACTGCCGCGCCCGGATCCCCACGACCCGGCCGTCGTCGACGACGAGTGCCTGCACCCGCACGTCGTAGCGGGCCCGCGCCCCCGCGGCGGTGGCCGTCTCGACGAGCGGCTTCATCAGCATGAAGCCGGCGCTGGCCTCGCCCTGCTTCTTGTTCTGCATCTGGGGGACGTGGCCGCGAGGCACCGGCGTCGCGATGGTGTTGAACGGGTAGGAGTTCTCTCCGCCGCTGTACATCAGCCCCTGGTCGCCCATCGGCTCCCAGCCCGGCTCGTCGAAGAACTCGGGTTTGAACACCACCCCGCATCCGACCAGCCAGTCGTAGTGCGCGACGCTGTTTTCGCAGTAGTCGGCGATGCGCCTCTCGTCCGCCCCGGGCCCCAGCGCCGTATTCAGGAAGGCGGCCATATTGACGGCCGAATCATCGAACCCGCAGGCCTTCTGGGTGGCGGTGCCGCCGCCGAGATAGATGAAGCCGCCGGCCATCGCGGCCGCGCCGCCCCAGGATCCGGTGCGCTCCAGCACCAGCGCGTCGGCACCGGCGCGGGAGGCCTCGACCGCCGCCGCGGCACCCGCGATGCCGTAGCCGGCGATCACCACGTCGGCCTCGTCGTCCCAAGAGGAGACCGACGACGCCGGTATCGGAGCGACGCTCACGGCTGCATGGCTATGGGCAGATCGGTGACCCACTCGTGGCCCCAGTAGCTGTCTGCGGTGATCTCCTCGGCGGTGTAGGAGGATTCGTCGACCAGCATGCCCTCGGTGCCCAACTCGATGTCCCAGTCGCCGGGCGCACGGACGTAGAACGACACCATCTTGTCGTTGGTGTGCCTGCCCAGCGTCGACGACAACTGGAAGCCGTCCTTGTGCACCCGGTCCAGCGCCTGCCCGACGGCATCCAGCGTGTCGACCTCGACCATCAGGTGGACCAGCTTCGGGTCCCGGACGGTCGCCGCAGGGCAGATGGCCAGGCTGTGGTGCCGCTGATTGACACCGAGGAAGCGCACCCGCACGGGGCCGTACTCGGGCGGTGTGGGCACGCGGAACGCGCCGCGGGACTTGAAGCCGAGCACCTGCGTGTAGAAGTCGAACAGTCCGTTGACGTCCAGGGCCGGGATCACCACGTGGCCCAGACCCTGTGCGCCAGTGACGAATCGCGCGCCGTACGGCGTCACGACGGGGCTATGGTCGAGTACCGCACCGTGGAACACCTCCAAAGAGTTGCCGGCGGGATCCTCGAAAGCGATGACCTCCTCGACCCGTCGGGCGTCGGCTTCGGCAAGCGAAAGCTCCTTGAAGGGTGTGCCGGCAGCGTCGAGAGCACGCATGACCGCTTCCAGGCCGCGACGGTCACGAACCTCCCAGCCCGCGGTGACGATGCGGTCCACGTCGCCGGGCACCACGATGATGCGCGCGGCGCGTTCGTCCATCCGGAGGTACAACGCGTCCGGTTCCGGGCCGGAGCCCTGCGCGAAACCCAGCACGCCGAAGGCGAACTGGCGCCAGCGGGGAAGATCGGTGGCCTGGACCTTGACATAGCCCAGGCTCTTGATGTCGCTCACGTGGATCTCCTAGATCATCGCCCGCAGGGGACCCTGCGGATCCACGCCGAGCGAACTCAACGCCGACGCGTGGTACACGGTGCCGGGCACGTGGATCGCGTGCGCGACGCCGGCGTGCGCATCGCGCCAGTAGCGTTGCAGCGGCTTGTCCATCCGTAGTGCGTTGCCGCCGGAGCGGGCGAAGATCTGATCGACTGCGGCGACAGCCCGCCACACCGCCTTGATCTGCGAACGGCGCACTGCAGCACGGGTTTCGAACGTGACCTCGCGGCCTGAGTCGACGATGTCGTAGACCCTGTCGACGTTGGACAGCAGAGTGTTGCGGGAGGCCTCGATCTCGGCTGCGGCGTCGCCGATGGCGTACATCACGTACGGATCGTCCTTGATCGCCGTTCCGTTGGCGCCCACCCGCTCGCGCTGGTAATCGAGGTGCGCGGCGAGCGCCCCTTCGCAGATGCCGATGGTGGCCGAGCTGATGCCGAGCGGGAACATCGTCGACCACGGCATCTTGTACAGCGGTTCGGTCATGCCCGCCTCGATCTGCGCGCTGCCGTCCATCACCTTCATGCCGTCCATCGTGCGATAGGTCGGGACGAAGGCGCCGTCGACGATGACGTCCTTGGAGCCGGTGCCGCGCAGGCCCACGACATCCCAGGAGTCGTCGACGATCTGGTAGTCCTTCCGGGGCAGGATCATGTGCAGCATCTGCGGCGGCATCAGCGGAACGCCCTTCGCGTCACCGACCATGGCGCCCAGGATGATCCAGTCGCACGCGTCGGTGCCCGAGCTGAACTGCCAGCGGCCCGTGAAGATGTAGCCGCCGTCGGTCGGTACCGCCACGCCTTGGGGGGCGTACGGCGACGCCACCCAGGTGTCGATGTCGTCGGCCCAGATCTCCTCGCCCACCTTGGGATCGGCGTAGGCCAGCTGGTAGGGATGCACCCCGACCACGCCGTTGACCCAGCCCGCGGCCGGGTCCAGCGCGGCGGTCGCCATGACGGTCTCGGCGAACTCGCGGGGGTGCACTTCCAGGCCGCCGTGCTTCTTGGGTTGCAGCAGCCGGATGGACCCGATGGACTTCATGCTCTTGACCGTCGCATCGGGCAGCTTGCCCAGCTTCTCGGCTTCGACAGCCTGTTCCTTGAATTGACCTGCCAGCTCGTTCAGCCGGTCGAGTACGCGCTCGCTCATCTTCGCAGAATTCCTCACTGTGTGGCTGTGACCATCGTCGCGCGCCCGCGCCGCGCAGTCCCGGGATTGTCCCGATCAGCGGGTCGCTCAGTACTCGACGGCGATGTCGTCGTCGACCGGGCGAGCCTGGCACGCGAGCACCAGGCCGTCGGCGAGATCGGCCTCGTCGAGGATGTCGCACGTGTCCATCGACACCTCGCCCGACGTCACGGTGGTCACGCAGGATCCGCAGTGGCCTTCCCGGCATGAGTACGGCACGGCGATGCCGGCCTCGAGCATGATCTCGACCAGCGTCTTGTCCCGGGGCCATCGCAGCTCATGATGGTCACCGTCGAGATCGATGCGCACGGTCGCCGCGCCCTCGGTGACGCGTTCGGCAGACGACATGGCGCCGAGTGTGGCCCGGCGGGCCGGAGCGCGGATACCGGGCGTCCGGTGACCGGGAAGAATGCCGGTGGTCGGGCATCTGCCAACTACGGTTGGCGCCGTGAGCAATTCGGCAGATGCGGGTGTCGTCGACGCGGTCGTGGTGGGAGCGGGCTTCGCGGGCCTGTACGCACTGCACAAGCTGCGGTCTCAGGGTCTGGTCGTGCGGGTCTTCGAGGCTGCCCCCGAGGTCGGCGGCACCTGGTACTTCAACCGCTATCCGGGCGCGCGGTGCGATGTGGAGAGCGTCGACTACAGCTACTCGTTCTCCGACGAGCTGGAGCAGGAATGGACCTGGACGGAGAAGTACGCCACCCAGGGCGAGATCCTCCGGTACATCAACTGGGTCGCCGACAAGCTCGACCTGCGTCCCGGGATCACTTTCGACACGAGGGTCGTCTCGGCGACGCTCGACGAGAAGACCCTGCGATGGACGGTCGTCACCGATGCCGGGGAGACCGTCACGGCACGCTTCGTGATCATGGCCACCGGGCCGCTGTCGGCCGCGCTCACCCCGGCCTTCCCCGGACTGGACACCTTCGCCGGCGAGGTCTACCACACGGCGCACTGGCCTCACGAGCCCGTCGACTTCAGCAGCAAACGCGTCGCCGTGATCGGCACGGGATCCTCGGGGATCCAGTCGATTCCGCTGATCGCCGAGCAGGCCGAACAGCTCTACGTGTTCCAGCGGACACCGAACTACAGTGTGCCCGCGGGCAACCGGACCCTGACCGAATCCGATGTGGCCGAGGTCAAGTCGAACTACGCCGAGCGGCGTGCGATGTCGTGGCGCAGCGGCGGCGGTTCACCCCACGTCGCGCACCCGAAGCTGACCATGGAGGCGACCGCCGAAGAACGGCGTGCCGCTTTCGAGCGGCGGTGGGAGCTGGGCGGTGTGCTGTTCTCGAAGACCTTCAGCGACCAGATGATCGACCCGGTCGCCAACGACGAGGCCCGCAGGTTCTACGAGGAGAAGGTGCGCGCCGTCATCGACGACCCCGAGGTCGCCGATCTGCTGATCCCGAACGACCACCCGATCGGGACCAAGCGGATCTGCACCGATACGAACTACTTTCAGACGTTCAACCGCCCCAATGTGCGGTTGATCAGCGTCCGCAGGACGCCCATCGAGTCGATCGACGCCACCGGTATCACCACCTCGGACGCGCATTACGACATCGACGCGCTGGTGCTGGCGACCGGCTTCGACGCGATGACCGGCGCTCTGGCCAAGATCGACATCGTCGGACGCGGGGGACAGAGTCTGCGGGAGGACTGGGCGGAGGGCCCCCGGACCTATCTCGGCCTGGGAGTCGACGGATTCCCCAACCTTTTCCTGGTGTCCGGACCGGGGGCGCCGGCGGTACTGGCCAACATGGTGCTGCACGCCGAGGCGCACGTGAACTGGATCGCCGACGCGATCACCCATCTGGACAGCCACGGCCACACGGCGCTGGAAGCCACGGCCGAGTCGGTGGACAACTGGATCGCCGAGTGCAACCGGCGCGCCGAGGCGACGTTGTTCCCACGGGCGAACTCCTGGTACATGGGCGCGAATGTGCCTGGGAAACCACGGGTCTTCATGTTGTTCATCGGCGGCTTCGGTGTCTACCTGGACATCTGCGCCGAGGTCGCCGCGGCGGGGTACAAGGGTTTCCAGATCCTCGACGCGTCCTAGGGGCGCATGCCCCTGAGTCGCTTGATCATCTCGTGGGAACCGAGTACCACCGCCGCGCGGTCCGGGGCACTACTGCGTGCGGCACGTTCGGCGTTGCCACCCGCGATGAAGACGGGTCCGTCGGCAATGTGGCGCAACCCCTCACGGGCGACGTCGGCGGGGTCGTTGACGATGATGCCCGGCGCGTCGAAATTCACGCCGGCCCGCTCCATCGCCGGGGTGCGGGTGACACCGAGAACCAGTTCCAGCACGTCGACCCCGTGCTCCCGCAGTTCGAGCCAGAGGCTCTCGGCGAACACCCGGCTGAACGCCTTGGCCCCCGCGTACACCGAGTGGCGCTCGGCGCCCATGTACCCCGACAACGATCCCACCAGTACGATGCCGCCTCGGGACATGGCGGCCATGCGACGCCCGAAATGCTGTGTGAGTTCCAGCATCCGGGTGGTGTTCAGATCGATGACCTTGCCGAACTCGCTCAGCTCGGCATCGAGGAACCGCTCGTTGCACGTGCTCGCGCCGGCGTTGTAGATCAGCAGTCCGACCTCGACGTCGGACGTCGCGTCGACGATGCGCGACGTGGAATCGGCATCCAGCAGATCCAGGGCGATCGTGCGGACCTGCGCTCCGAGCCGGCGGCACTCCTGCGCCGTCTCGTCGAGCGGTTGGGGTTTACGCGCGATCAGGACGAGGTTGGCGCCGTCCTCTGCGAGTGCCTTCGCGAATTCCGCGCCCACGCCCTCGGACCCGCCCGCGATGACCGCCCACGGGCCGTACTTCGTCACATCCACTCCGGCACCGCCTGTGCTCACCCGGCCATCTAACCAACGGCGGCCCCCGGACGCTATAACGGTACGGTGCGCATCGGACTGTCGACACCCGTCGTCGTGCAAACCCCGGCAGCGGCCAGTCCCTGGGAAGCCGGGGCGGGCATCTGTGACATCGCTCGCATCGCCGAAACCGCCGACGACCTCGGGTTCGACTACCTGACCTGTTCGGAGCACGTCGCGGTACCGGTCGGGGACGCAGCCGTCCGCGGCGCGACGTACTGGGATCCGCTGGCCACGCTCGGTTTTCTGGCAGCGCGGACCGCCCGCATCCGGCTGGCGACCTCGGTGCTCGTCCTGGGCTACCACCACCCCCTGGAGATCGCCAAGCGGTACGGGACCCTCGACCGGGTCAGCGGCGGCAGGCTGATCCTGGGCGTCGGAGTCGGCTCGCTGCAGCCCGAGTTCGACCTTCTCGGCGCCCCCTGGGAGGAGCGCGGCGCCCGCGCCGACGATGCGATCCGCGCGCTGCGGTCGTCGCTGTCGGTGGCCGAACCGTCCTACGACGGCGACTTCTACACGTTCGGCGGGATGGTCGTCGAGCCACACGCCGAACAACCCCGAGTGCCCATCTGGGTCGGGGGACGGAGCAGGCGTTCGCTGCGCCGGGCCGTCGGACTGGCCGACGGATGGATGCCGTTCGGCCTGCGGACCATGCAGATCGCGGACATGCTGGCGACCGTCGACATCCCCGACGGCTTCGACATCGTGTTGCCCGCCGGCCCACTCGACCCTCGCGAACCCTCCGGATGCCTGACCCGGTTGCGGGCCTTACGCGACGTCGGCGCCACCGCGGTCACGTGCTCGGTGGCCGCGGACTCGACCGACCACTACTGCGCGCAGCTCGCCTCGCTACGGGGAATCGTCGATGAGCTGTGACCTGAAGGGAGACCCCGATGGGTTCTGACCGAGGAGACCTCGAAGCACGCCTGCAGCAAGTCGAGGACCGATTGCGCGTCGTCGAGGACGAACGTGACATCGCGCGCCTGATCGCGACCTACGGCCCGAGCGTGGACGCCGCGGATGCTGTTGCGGCCGCGGCGCTCTGGAGTGCCGACGGTGTCTACGACGTCGAAGGTCTGCGGATGTCGGGTCGCGACGAGATCGCGGCGATGGTGAGGTCGGGAGGGCATCGCCGGTTGGTGGACAACGGTTGCGCCCATTTCCTCGGCCCCGCCGTGGTGACGGTCCGAGGTGACGATGCGGTGGCCCTGTGCGAGTCCCTGGTGGTGCTGCGCGCCGCCGAGGGCTACGCCGAACGGGAAAGCGGCGCAACAGCCGAGCGGCTACCGGCGCCGGGTTACGTCGTCTGGCGAGCGGCGGCCAACCACTTCCGGCTGCGCCGGGTCGACGGCGACTGGCGGATCACCGAACGTACGAGTCGCCTGCTCGACGGGAACGCGGCCGCCCACGCACTACTCAGGGCCGGGGCCGCCGGAGACGTGGTCAGAGCCGAACCAGCGTGAACGGGTAGGTGAACGCGCCACCCGGGGCTCCGTCGCAGCCGCGTGCGAACGAGGACGTCATCGTCCCCTGCAAGGTCGTCGCGTCCCATTCGTAGACGTCGTGGGTCGGGACGACGGGGCCGTAATACACGTTCCCGCAACGGAGTCCGTCAGGGACATCCACGGCGAGGGTGTATCTGCCGTCGACCAGGCGGGCATCGCCGCTGTACTCGAACGCTTTCGCGGTCGGCATCGGGATCGCCTTGATCTGGGCGCAGTCGGCGGCGGCCGGGATGCAGTAGGTCACCGCCCAGGTCCAGGTGTGAAAGTCGTAGCGGCCCTGGATGTTCAGGGAGTAGTTGGCGAAGAACGGTTCGGCGTGGGCCGGTGCGGACGTGAGCGCCGCGGCCGTCAGGAGAACCGCAGCCGCGGCTGCGCGCATTGTCATGAGTGAGCTCCGTGAGTGTGACGACGGTGAGGGCTACATGTGGGATCCGCCGTCGATGCGGACCTCCGTGCCGGTGATGAAGTAGGCGTCGCTGCTGCCCAGCATCGCCACCACCCCGGCGACAGCGTCCGGTGCGGCGAAGATGGCGCCGCCGTCGAGCGGCAGCATGGGCGCGACCTTGCCGAAGAGCGCATAGTCGGCGTCCTCGGGCAGGCCCGGTCCCACACTCTGACGTGAGGCGCCGGTTCCGTCGGTCATTCCCGACGAGATCGAGCCGGGCTGAACGCAATTGAATCGGATGCCCGCCTTGGCGAACTCCAGCGCCCACGCATGCGTAATCGCCAGCACCCCGCCCTTGGACGCGGCGTAGGCGGCCATGTAGGGATGCGCGAAATGCGCCGAGGTGGAGCTGAAGTTGACCACCGCGGGACCCCGGCCCCCGCGCAGCGCCGCCAGGGACTCGCGGGTCACCAGGAACGTCCCGATCAGATTGATGCGCAACACCTGCTCGAAGTCGGCGAGCGTGGTGTCGGCCAGATGCGCAGACCGCAGGATCCCGGCGGCGTTGACCAGAGTGTCCAGACCGCCCAGCGTGTCGATCGCCTGGGCGACCCCGGACGTCACCGACGCCTCGTCGCCGACGTCCATCGCGACCGTCGTCAGGTTCGCCGCCAGGTCCCCGGCCTTGTCCACGGTGTCGGCCAGGCCGTCTGCGCTGATGTCGGCGGCCGCCACCCGGCCGCCCTCGGCCAGAATGCGCAGCGCGCAGGCCTGTCCGATCCCGGAACCGCCGCCGGTGATCAGCACCCGGCGGTCGGAATAGCGCACCAGGGCGGACAACCCTGCGGGGGTAGAGGACACAACGCACTCCTGTCGGTTCGATCCGGTCGCGCTCGAGTGTGACACCGGGCGACCACGTTCATGGGTCATCGCGGCGAAGTGCCCGGCGCTTCCCGGTGGATGGGACGGGGTGTGTCGTGCGCCACGCCCAGCTGTCAACGTGTGTCTCGCTGCAGTGGCGGCGGTTTTTCAGTCGGTATCGAGAAGGGTTCGGCGGCACATGGTGAACGAAGCCGCGGACCGCTGGTCCACCGGACTACCGGGGCTGCGCAGCGGTGTCTCGACTCCGATGCAGGGCATCGGAGGGCTGCTGTCGATGTCGGCCGACGCGGTGAAGTTCCTGTTCCGGCGGCCGTTCCAGACCAGCGAATTCCTGCTGCAGTCCTGGTTCGTCGCACGGGTGTCGCTGGCGCCGACGCTGCTCGTGGCGATCCCGTTCACCGTCCTGGTCAGCTTCACCCTGAACATCCTGCTCAGCGAACTCGGTGCCGCCGACCTGTCGGGAGCCGGGGCCGCGTTCGGCGCCGTCACCCAGGTCGGCCCGATGGTCACGGTCCTCATCGTCGCCGGGGCGGGAGCCACCGCGATGTGCGCCGACCTCGGCTCGCGGACCATCCGCGAGGAGATCGACGCACTGGAGGTGCTCGGTATCAACCCGGTGCAACGGCTGGTCACCCCGCGCATGCTCGCGTCCGGTCTGGTGGCCCTGCTGCTCAACAGCCTGGTCGTGATCATCGGAATCGTCGGCGGCTACGTGTTCTCGATCTTCGTCCAGGGTGTGAACCCGGGCGCGTTCGCTGCGGGGATCACCTTGCTGACCGGCGTGCCCGAGGTGATCATCTCGTGCGTCAAGGCAGCGCTGTTCGGTCTGATCGCCGGGTTGGTGGCGTGCTACCGCGGCCTGAGCATCAGCACCGGCGGTGCGAAAGCGGTGGGCAACGCGGTCAACGAGACCGTCGTCTACGCGTTCATGGCGCTGTTCGTGGTCAACGTCGTCGTCACGGCGATCGGCATCCAGATGACGTCGGGCTAGGCGGCGATGGTGGCGATACGCACACTGCACCCCCAACTGGTCCGGCGGCTCGGCCGGCCGGTGGACACGCTCGGCGGGATCGGGGAGCACACCGCGTTCTACGGCCGGGCGCTCGCCGGCGTTCCGCACGCCGTGGTGCACTACCGGCGCGAGATCATCCGGCTGGTCGCCGAGATCAGTATGGGGGCAGGCACTCTGGCGATGATCGGCGGAACGGTCGTCATCGTCGGCTTCCTGACCCTGGCAGCGGGCGGCACCCTGGCCGTGCAGGGTTACAGCTCGCTCGGCGACATCGGTATCGAGGCGCTGACGGGCTTCCTCGCCGCGTTCATCAACGTGCGAATCTCCGCGCCGGTGGTGGCGGGTATCGGGCTGGCGGCGACGTTCGGTGCGGGCGTGACCGCGCAACTGGGTGCGATGCGCATCAACGAGGAGATCGACGCGCTGGAGACCATGGGCATCCGTCCGGTCGAGTACCTGGTGAGCACCCGCATCGTGGCCGGCATGATCGCGATCGCGCCGCTGTACTCGATCGCGGTGATCCTGTCCTTCCTGGCGAGCAAGCTGACGACCGTGGTGCTGTTCGGGCAGTCGGCCGGCCTGTACAACCACTACTTCACCACCTTCCTGAACCCGCGAGACCTGCTGTGGTCGTTCCTGCAGGCGATCCTGATGGCAATGGCGGTTCTGTTGGTGCACACCTACTTCGGATACTTCGCCGGCGGCGGGCCCTCGGGGGTCGGAGTCGCGGTCGGCAACGCAGTCCGGACGTCCCTGATCGTCGTCATCTCGGTGACGCTGCTCGTGTCCCTGGCCGTCTACGGCGCCAACGGCAACTTCAACCTGTCTGGATAGCGGGTACCTCAACTGTGTCGATGACTACGCGCCCCGGCCGGCCGCTGATCGGTCTGGCCACCGTGCTCGCCCTGGCCGCCGTGGTCGCGGTGGCCGTGGGCCTTTTCCGCGGCTCCTTCACCAGCACGGTGCCCGTCACCGTGCTGTCGCAACGGGCGGGCCTGGTCATGGACGCCGACGCCAAGGTGAAATGGCATGGTGCACAGGTGGGTTCGGTGGAATCCATCGAGGCGTTACCCGACGGCAGGGCCTCGATCCGGCTGGCGATGGACCCGTCGTACCTGGGGATCATCCCGTCCGACGTGCGGGTGGACATCGCCTCGTCGACGGTGTTCGGATCCAAATACGTCGAACTGGTACCGCCGGCCGAGCCGTCGACGCAGGCGTTGCGCGCCGGTCAGGTCCTGACCGCCGATCACGTCACCGTCGAGATCAACACGGTGTTCGAGCAGCTGTCGCAGGTGCTCAACAAGATCGAGCCGGCCAAACTGAATCAGACGCTGGGGGCGCTGGGCACCGCGCTGGACGGCCGCGGTGACCAGATCGGGCAGACGATGGCCGACTTCGACGCGTTCCTGGCCGACATCGAACCGAGCCTGCCCGCCATGGAGCGCGAACTGGCGGTCGCGCCGACGGTGATCGGCACCTACGCCGATGTCGCGCCGCAGCTGGTCGACACACTCGACGCCGCGACCACGATCAGCGACACCCTCGTCGCCGAACAGGGGAACCTGGATACGTTGCTGGTCAGCGTGATCGGGCTCTCGGACATCGGCAACGACGTGGTGGGCGGAAACCGGCAGGCCATCAGCGACGTGATGGAACTGCTGATCCCGACCACCGATCTGCTCAACCAGTACCACCAGGCGCTCACCTGCGGAATCGGCGGTGCGGTCCAACTCGCGAAGGCACCCGGCACGCCCGTTCCCGGCGGCCTGCTGCTGCAGACGGTCGTGCTGGGCCAGGAGCGGTACCGCTACCCGCAGAACCTGCCCAAGGTCGCCGCCAAGGGCGGTCCGCAGTGCACGGATCTGCCGAAGGTCGGATTCTAGAAACGGCCGCCCTTCGTGATCACCGACGTCAACGCCAACCCGGCGCAGTACGGAAACCAGGGCATCATCTTGAACTCCGACGGCCTCAAGCAGATGTTGTTCGGTCCGATCGACGGACCGCCCCGCAACGGCGGACAGATCGGGCACCCGGGATGACCGACGTGGGCAAGGCGGCGGCGAAGTTCGCGGCATTCGGGCTGACGATGGTCCTGCTGACAGCCGGGCTGTTCATGATCTTCGGCGAGTACCGGTCGGGTTCGGCCAATCGCTACTCGGCGGTTTTCACCGACTCCTCGAGTCTGCGTGGTGGAGATTCGGTGCGGGCGGCGGGGATTCGGGTCGGCACGGTCAGAGGCGTGACGCTGCAGGATGACAACACCGTGGTGGTCGACTTCGACGCCGACGACAACGTCCGTCTCACCGAGGGCACCAGGATCGCGGTGCGCTACCTGAACCTCGTCGGCGACCGCTACCTCGAACTTCTCGACGAGCCGGGCTCCGCGCGAATTCAGCCGTCCGGCTCGCGGATCGGTGTGGAGCGCACCGAGCCTGCGCTGAACCTCGACCTGCTACTGGGTGGCCTCAAGCCGGTGATCCAGGGCCTGAACCCCGACGACGTCAACGCGCTGACCAGCTCACTGATCCAGATCCTGCAGGGTCAGGGCGGAAACCTCGAGTCGTTGTTCAGCAGAACCTCGTCGTTCACCAACTCCCTGGCCGACAACGGCCAGACCGTGGAACGCCTGATCGACACCCTCAACGAGACCCTGGCCACCGTGTCGGCGGATGGGCAGAACCTCTCGTCGGCCATCGACCAACTCGAACAGCTGGCGACCGGACTCGCCCAGGACCGTGATCCGATCGGCGATGCGATCACCGCGCTCGACAGCGGGACCGCGTCGTTGGCCGGACTGCTCACCGAGGCTCGGCCACCGCTGGCCGGAACCGTCGACCAGCTGAACCGCCTGGCGCCGCTGCTGTCGAACGAAACCGACCTGGCCCGGCTGGATCTCGCTTTGCAGAAGACACCGCAGAACTACCGAAAACTGGTGCGCCTGGGTTCCTACGGGAGCTGGCTGAACCTCTACATCTGCGGTGTGTCGATCCGCGTGTCCGATCTGCAGGGCCGAACCGCCCACTTCCCGTGGGTCATTCAGAACACCGGAAGGTGTGGTGAGCCCTGATGCAGAAGTATCGCGGAGCGTCCCTCGTACGAGCCGGCTTCCTCGGCGCCGTGCTCATCGCGCTCGTCATCGTCGTCGGCCTGCAACCCCAACAGCTCTGGGCGATGGCGACATCGGTGCGCTACCAGGCGGTGTTCGCCGAGGCGGGCGGGCTGGCGCCCGGCAACGAGGTGAAGGTGTCGGGGGTGACCGTCGGCTCGGTGTCCGACGTCGCACTCGAGCGCGGCACCGCGCTGGTCACGTTCTCGGTCGACAGCGCGGTGCGGGTCGGTGACGCCACCACCGCCACCGTCGGCATCTCGACCGTGCTCGGTGAGCGGGTGCTGGTGCTCAAACCCGAAGGAACCCGGTCGCTGGGCTCGATGGGCGTCATCCCGCTGACCCGCACCGGCTCGCCATACTCGCTGACCGACGCGGTGGGGGAGTTCACCACCAACACCGAGGGCACCGACACCGCCGCGATCAATCAGTCGCTGGACACGCTGTCGGACACCATCGAACGCATTGCGCCGCAACTCGGTCCGACATTCGACGGGGTGTCGCGGCTGTCGAAGTCGTTGAACAGCCGCAACGAATCGCTCGTTGCGCTGCTGGACGCCGCCGCCGACGTCACCGGCGTGCTGTCCGAGCGCAGCGCCCAGGTCAACACGCTCCTGCTCAATGCCAACGACCTGCTGGCGGTACTACAGGATCGCCGCTACGCGATCGTCAACCTGCTTTCGAGCACCACGGCTGTCGCGCAGGAGCTCTCGGGCATGGTGGCCGACAACGAACAGGAACTCGCGCCGACGCTGGAGAAGCTCAACACGGTCTCGGAGATGCTCGAACGCAACCGGGACAACATCTCGGCCTCGTTGAAGGGCCTGGCCAAGTATCAGGTCACCCAGGGTGAAGCGGTGAACAACGGGTTCTTCTACAACGGCTTCGCGTCGAATCTGCTTCCCGGCCCGGCGATCCAACCCTTCCTGGACTACGCGCTCGGGTTCCGCCGAGGCGTGAACGCCGGACAGCCCCCGGACAACGCGGGGCCCCGAGCGGAGTTCCCGTGGCCCTACAACGGCATCCCGGGAGGGTCTCGATGACCGCACGAGTCAGGCAGTCGTCGGTGGCCCGCATGGTGCTGCTCGCCGCGCTGAGTGCGCTGGCCGTTGCGGGAGCGGGTGTGGTGATCTACCAGCAGTTCTTCAGCCCGTACACCGTGGTCGCCTACTTCCGTTCCGCCACCGCGATCTACGCGGGCGACGAAGTCCGGGTTGCCGGCGTGCGCGTCGGCACGATCGAGGCGATCGAGCCGCAGGGCACCCGCGCGAAGATGACCATGGCCATCGACCACGACGTGCCGGTCCCGGCGGATGCCGAGGCGATCATCGTGGCACCGAACCTGGTGTCGGCGCGCTACGTCCAGTTGACGCCGGCCTGGGGAGCCACCCCGGAGACCAGCGGACCGATCATGGTCGACGGCGCCGAGATCGGGCAGGACCGCACAGCAGTGCCGGTGGAATGGGACGAGATCAAACAACAACTCACCCGTCTGGCCACCGAACTCGGGCCGACCGGGGGAGTGTCGGAAACCTCGCTGGGACGGTTCATCGACACCACCGCCGGCGCGATGGACGGCAACGGTGAGAAGCTGCGTGAGACCATCAGCCAACTCTCCGGCGTCGCACGGGTTCTCGGCGAGGGCAGTGGCGACATCGTCGAGGTCATCACGCACTTGGAGACGTTCGTGACCGCGCTGCGCGACAGCAACGTCCAGATCGTGCAGTTCCAGGATCGGCTCGCCGACGTGACCCAGGTCGTCGACGGCAGCCGCTCGGAACTGAATTCGGCGATCACCACGCTGTCCGAGGCCGTCGGCGAGGTTCAACGTTTCGTGGGGGGCTCCAGAAGCCAGACCGCGGAACAGGTTCAGCGTCTGGCCAACGTCACCCAGGTGCTCGCCGACGACAGCCTGGTGCTCAAGAACATCCTGCACGCCGCGCCCAATGCGCTCGTCAACGGATACAACATCTACAACCCGGACACCGGCGGTCCGCGTGGATCGTTCGCGATGAACAACTTCTCCAACCCGGTGACGTTGATCTGCTCGGCGATCGCGGCTGTCGAGAACGTCACCGCGGAGGAATCCGGCAAGGCGTGTGCGCAGTACCTCGGGCCCGCGCTGCGGCTGATGAACTTCAACTACCTGCCGATGCCGTTCAACGCCTACCTGGGCCCGGCGCCGCAGAACGTGATCTATTCAGAGCCCGGTCTGGCTCCCGGTGGCGGCGGCACCCCGCCCGCACCGGCCGAGATCGGACCTGCGGTGTCGGCCTACACCGGCGCCGGCGACGTCGCACCGCCCCCCGGGTGGACCGACCCGCCGCAACCGCCGGGCGCCTTCGCCCCCCACGGTCTGCCCGCGAACCCGTCGGGTGCGCTGTATCCGGGTGCGCCTGTCCCGCCGGGGGTTCCCGCACCGCCACCGGCGGCCGGCCCCGCCGGTATCGCCGAGATGCTGCTGCCCGCAGAGGCGGCGCCGTCGCCGGGAGGGAATCCGTGATGCCCCGACCCACCGTGAGGCGTACGCGGCGATGGGCCGCGGCGGCGTGCTGTGTGGCGCTGACCGCGACCGGTTGCTCCTTTGACGGTCTGAACTCGCTGCCGCTGCCCGGCACCGTCGGAACCGGCTCCGACGCGGTCGTCTACCGCGTCCAGCTCGCCAATGTCGGTTCACTGGAATCCAATTCGCCGGTCATGCTGGACGACGTCGTCGTCGGAGCGGTCGGCCGGATGACGTTCGACGACTGGCACGCCGAGGTCGACATCTCGGTGCGGCCCGACGTCGTGGTGCCGGCGAACGCCGTCGCCACCGTCGGCCAGACCAGTCTCCTCGGATCCATGCACATCGCGCTGGACCCGCCCGTCGGAGAGCCGCCGACAGGACGCCTGGCGCCGGGTGCGAACCTCCCGCTGAACCGCACCTCGACGTACCCGTCGACCGAGCAGACCCTGTCCTCGCTGTCGGTGGTCGTCAACGGCGGGGGTCTCACCCAGATCGGCGACATCATCAGCAATTTCAGCGCCGCACTCGACGGTCGCCAGGGACAGATCCGCAGCCTGCTCACCCGGATGAACGACGTGGTGGGCGTCCTCGACGGCCAGTGGGACAACATCAACGCCACCATCTCGGCGCTGTACCGCCTGAGCGAGACGCTCGCGGGCCAGCGCGAGGTGCTCACCGCGGCGCTGAAGCGGATCCCCGAGGCTCTCGAAGTGCTCAACCGTGAGCGGCCGCGCATCGTCACCGCGATGCGCAAGCTCGGTGACTTCAGTGACACGGCAACGCAGTTGATCGACGAGTCGCAGGAAGACATCGTCGGCAATCTGCGCAACCTTGAGCCGGCAGTGCGTGCGCTCGCCGACGTCGGACCCGACCTGGCGACGGCGCTGTCGTATCTGCCGACCTACCCCTACACCCAGGAGTTCATCGACCGCGGTATCCGGGGCGACTACATGAACCAGTTCATCGTGTTCGACTTCACGATCCCGCGCCTGAAGAGCGGCATACTTCTCGGCACCCGCTGGGGCGAACCCGGTGCCTCGCTGGTGCCCGCCCCCGGTGATCCGTGGTACTCGATGTACACCCGCGACCCGCTGCAGGCGCCGATCACACCGATTCCCGCTGAGGTGGCGACCATCCCGCCACTGATCGACCTGCCGCCGGCCCCCGCCGACAACCCCGCCGAGGGGGGGAACTGATGCTGACACGGTTCGTCCGGATCCAGTTGATCGTCTTTACGATCGCCTCCGCGGTGGGGCTCGGGGCCATGGTCTTCGTCTACCTGCAGGCGCCGGTGCTGCTCGGAATCGGCCGCATGACAGTGGCTTTGAAGTTGCCGAACACCGGCGGCCTCTACGAGTTCTCGAACGTGACCTACCGGGGCATCGAGGTCGGCAAGGTCACCGGCATCGAGCCCACCAGCGACGGGGTCACGGTCACGATGTCGCTGAAGTCGTCACCGCAGATCCCGGCCGACCTGACGGCGAATGTGCGCAGCGTCTCAGCGGTCGGGGAGCAGTACGTCGATCTGCAGCCGCGGTCCGACGCCGGACCCTACCTTCAGGACGGCTCGGTCATCACCGGTGACCGCTCGTCGATCCCGCAGGCCGTCGGCCCCATGCTCGATCAGATGAGCGCGTTGGTCGACAGCATCCCGACCGGCACGCTGAGCGGTCTTCTCGACGAATCGTATGCCGCGCTCAACGGATCCGGATACGAGCTCGGATCGCTGTTCGACTCGTCGGCCCGGCTCGCCGCGGACGCCGACAGCACCGGCGACAGGATGCGCAACCTCATCACCGACAGCGAGCCGCTTCTCGACGGGCAGGCGCAGAAAGCCGACGCGATCACGACATGGGCACGCAGCCTGGCCGGGATCACCAGGCAGATCGCCGACGACGACCAGGCGGTCCGCACCATCCTGCAGACGGGCCCGGGCGCGGCCGACGAAGCGAGCCGGCTGCTCACCGACGTCAAACCGACACTGCCTGTGCTGCTGGCCAACCTGACGACGGTCGGACAGGTCGGTGTCGCCTACCACCCGTCGCTGGAGCAGTTGCTGGTGTTGCTTCCCCCGTACCTGGCCGCGACCCAGTCCTACGGCTCGTCGCTGAACAACCCGACCGGTATGGCGCTGTCGGAATTCAGCCTCACACTGGGAGATCCGCCCGCGTGCAGCGTGGGGTTCCTGCCGCCGTCGTCGTGGCGTTCACCGGCGGACCTCACGGATGTGGATACCCCGGACGGCCTGTACTGCAAGCTGCCCCAGGACTCACCCATCGGCGTGCGCGGCACGCGGAACTTCCCGTGCATGGAACAGCCCGGAAAGCGGGCGCCCACCGTCGAGATCTGCCAGAGCGACCGGCCTTTCGAGCCGTTGGCCATGCGTCAGCACGTGACCGGCCCTTATCCCATCGACCCCGCACTGATCGCACAGGGTGTGCCGCCCGACGACCGCGTCACGCTTGACGATCAGATCTACGGACCGCTGGAGGGAACCCCGATGCCCGCACCTGCGCCGGGCGCGGCGCCGGCGTCGGTGCCCGGGCCCGTTCCGGCAGCAGGCGGTCCGCCCGTCGCCGTCGCGACCTACAACCCGGAGACCGGCCAGGTCGCGACCTCGGACGGCGAGGTGTTCACACAGTCGAATCTTGCGGCACCGAATCCTGCTGCGGGAGAGCAGAAGAGCTGGCAGGACATGCTGCCCCGGTGAGTCGGCCCCGGTGAGTCGGCTCAGCCGACTTCGTCCGTCGAGTCGGCTCAGCCGACCTTGACCGTCGAGTCGGCTCAGCCGACCTTGTCCGTCGAGTCGGCTCAGCCGACCTTGACCAGCTTGAACGGCATGTTGATGAACACGGAGCGACTCACTCCGCACGCGCCGCTGACCCCGGTGGTGACGTCCTCGCCCACCAATGTGGTCGCCGTCGGGTCGGCCATCGCGCCCTCGGCGTTCATCGCCTTGAACCGGAACACCTGAAGGCCTGGCGCCGAGGTGCCGTCCGGGCAGGGGATCCAGTTCTCGACGGTGTGCTTGACATACCAGACACCGCTCTTCTGATAGATCGGCGCGCTCCAGCCCCATTCGCTGTCCACTGTCCCGGTGCACTCGCCGGGATAGCTGCACTGCGTGCGGACCGTCCAGGTGCTGCGCAGGCTCGCCTGATCGTAGAAGACCTCGTTCTTGCGGGCCCACTCGCCGTTGGACGTCGCGACGTACGTCCCGTTGAGGCCCCAGTCCGGGTTGTCGGCGGCTGCGGACGGCGCACCCCACGTCGCGCCGCAGATCGCCACCGCCGCAACAGCACCGGCCGCAGAGGGTACTCGGATCATGGCCTGCTCCTCACGCCACGGACAGACACGCGCCCGCGGCGCTCGACGCTAACACCGCCGACGCAGCTTCTCCGGTCGCAGTGTCCGCTGAGCGGACCGTCCGGGCCCGCGGCGTCTCCCGCGATGTCATGCTCTCGGCGTGCGCAGGGGAATCATGGTGCTCGCGGCGTCGCTGGCCGCCGGACTGTGGACGTCGGCACCCGGCGCCGCGCAGCCGCCGGACTGCGACGACGCATTCTGCACGCCGGGGATCACGCCCGCCGTCGTCCTCGGGGCGCCGTGCGGGGACACCGCGAACTACGTCTTCGGTACCACGTCCTGGGGTCGGCTGGTGTTCTGCGGCTCTCCGCGCCGGTACGAGCCGCGCTACTTCCGCTCGCCGTCGATGGCCGGCGTCAAGGCTCTCGACGCGAACTGCGCCGGCTATGAGAACTGGGTCGCGCAGAGTCCCGAGGGCCTGTTCCTGAGTTGTCAGTCGAAGAACGGCGCGCCCACCTGGAGTCGTGGTGATGACGGGTAGAGCGCCCGCGGTCGTGTCGGCGTTGCTGCTTGCCGCGGTGGTGTCGGCGCCCGCTGCTGCGGCCGACCAACCGACACCGCGGCAGATCACCTACACCGTGACCGCGGACCGGCCGGTGAGCGCGGACATCTACTACCGCGACACCGATCCGCCGAATTGGGCTGACTACAGCCACAATCCGTATCGGTACAGTCCGCGGGCGCGTGTCGATATCGGTCCCCAGCAGCCGTGGGTGCGCAGTGTCGTGCTGGCCGATCCGGACCGTTGGGCGATGGTGTCGGCGACGAGTGGAGCTGGTCCGGTGGACTCGGGGCTGCGGTGCGCGTTGGCCGTCGACGGTCAGGTGGTCGCCACCGGGGAAGGTCCACACGGTGCGCTCTGCTCGCTGCGGCACTGGTGACGGAGGAAACGTGCGGATATCGAAACCCCGGGCCGGGTGGCGCAGACCACGGTGGCAGACCGCGGCGGGCATCGTCGCGGTGCTGTGCTCGGTGGCGATGCTGGCAGCCGGTGGGTTCATCTGGTCCGAGCATCGCGACGCCGTGCGCGGTCAGCAGAGTCGGGCGGAGTTCGCGGCGGCAGCCGAACAAGTGGCCGTGACGTTGATGTCGCTCGATCACGCTGATCCGCAGACCGGCGTGCAACGCATCCTCGACAACTCCGTCGACCCGTTCCTGTCCGAATTCCGGAGCACCACCGGTGATTTCGTCAAGCTGTCCAAAGATGCGGAGGTCACGACGAAAGCCGTGGCGAATGCTGCGGCAGTGCAGTCGATCAGCGGGGATGCCGCGGTGGTGTTGGTGGCTGCGACCTCGACGGTGACGAATGCCGATGGCGTCACCGAAGCCCCGCGCTCGTGGCAGCTGAAACTCGACCTGCGCCGCGACGGTGACCGCATCAAGATGTCGAAAGTGGAGTTCCTGCAATGAGAATCGGTGGCGCTGTGGCGAGCCGATGGCGCATCGTCGCGGTGTCGTTGTTGCTGATCGCCTCCGGTGCGCTGCTGGCGACGCTGTATGTGACGCAGTACCGTATCGACAGCCAGACCGATGGTGCCGCGGCGGAAGCGGCGGTGGAGGCGGCGTCGAGCGCCACCGCGACTCTGCTGTCGTACACGCCCGAGACCATCGACGCCGACCTGGCCGCCGCCCGGTCGGTGATGACCGGTGAGTTCGCCACGTACTATGGCGGCTTCACCTCGGAGGTGGTCGCACCCGCGGCCCGTGATCGCGGTGTCAAAGCTCAAGCGCACGTGATTGATTCGGCCCTGATGGACATTCAGCCGGATCAGGCCAAGGTGCTGGTGTTCCTGAAGCAGGAGACCGCCAGTCGCGAACGCCCCGAGGCCGCGGTGACCGCGAGCAGCGTGGCGGTGACCGTCACCAAGGTCGACGGGACGTGGCTGGTGTCGGCCTTCGATCCGGTGTGAGGCCCGGCGCGGCAGGTCGGTAGCGCCGTGAGTGTGCGCAAAGTGCGGGATTTCGGCGGCGTGTCACCCGCTGACACGCACGGTCGCGGTGGTTGTTACCGGGCGAGGATGACGGAGCTGCCGTGGCCGAAGAGGCCTTGGTTGGCGGTGATGCCGACTTTGGCGTTTTCGACTTGGCGGCCGGTGGCTTGGCCTTTGAGTTGCCAGGTGAGTTCGCAGACTTGGGCGATGGCTTGGGCGGGGATGGCTTCGCCGAAGCTGGCGAGGCCGCCGGAGGGGTTGACCGGGATGCGGCCGCCGAGGGTGGTGGCTCCGGAGCGCAGCAGGTGTTCGGCGTCGCCACGGGGGCACAGGCCGAGGTGTTCGTACCAGTCCAACTCGAGGGCGGTGGACAGGTCGTAGACCTCGGCCAGGGAGAGGTCTTCGGGGGCGATGCCGGCTTCGGTGTAGGCGGCGTCGAGGATTTGGTCTTTGAAGACGCGGTCGGGGCCGGGGACCACGGCGGTGGAGTCGGTGGCGATGTCGGGCAGTTCGGGCAGGTGTTGGGGGTATTGGGGGGATTGCAGGCTGATCGCGCGCACGCTGGGGACGCCGGCGACCGAGCCGAGGTGTTTTTCGGTGAACTCTTTGGAGGCCACGATGAGGGCGGCGGCGCCGTCGCTGGTGGCGCAGATGTCGAGCAGGCGCAGCGGGTCGGAGACGACGGGGGAGGCGTGGACGTCGTCGAGGGTGGCTTCTTTGCGGTAGCGGGCGTTGGGGTTGGCCAGGCCGTGGCGGGCGTTTTTGACTTTGACGGTGGCGAAGTCGTCGGTGGTGGCGCCGTAGAGGTCCATGCGGCGCCGCGCCAGCAGGGCGAAGTAGACGGTGTTGGTGGCGCCGATGAGGTGGAAGCGTTGCCAGTCGGGGTCGTTTTTGCGTTCGCCGCCGACGGGGGCGAAGAAGCCTTTGGGGGTGGTGTCGGCGCCGATGACCAGGGCGACGTCGCACAGGCCGGCCAGGATGTGGGCGCGCGCGGATTGCAGGGCTTGGCTGCCCGAGGCGCAGGCGGCGTAGCTGGAGGTGACGGGGATGCCGTTCCAGCCGAGTTTTTGGGCGAAGGTGGCCCCGGCGACGAAGCCGGGGTAGCCGTTGCGGATGGTGTCGGCGCCGGCGACGAGTTGGATGTGTTGCCAGTTCAGGCCGGCGTCGGCGAGGGCGGCCCGGGCGGCGACGACACCGTATTCGGTGAAGTCGCGGCCCCATTTGCCCCAGGGGTGCATGCCCGCGCCGAGGATGTACACCGGTTCCGGGCTCATTTCGCGATCCTCCAGGCATGGGTGGTGCGGGTGACGCCGTCGTCGTCGACGTAGAGCGTCATGGTGGTCAGTTCCATCTCCATGCCGACGTGCAGGTCGGCGGCCAGGGTGCCCTCGACGACTTTGCCGAGCACGATCAGGCCTTCGGCGGCCAACTCGACGGCGGCCACGGCGAAGGGTTCGAAGGGGTCTGGGGAGGGATAGGGCGGGGGTGGGGCGTAGCGGTTCTCGGTGTAGGACCACAGCGTGCCGCGCCGCGACAGCGGGACCAGAGCCAACTCGTCGCTGGCACAGCCCGGGTTGGGGCAGTTGTTCTCCCGCGGCGGGAACACATAGGTCCCACACCCGGTGCACTTCCCACCGATCAGATACGTATCACCCGATTCGTCTGTGCGCCACCAGTTCTCGACGGCAGGCAGAACAGTCATCGGGCGGCCGCCGAGGATTCGGTCAGAAACGACAGCACGGTCCGTTCGAAGGCGGCCTTGGCCTCGATCATCACCCAGTGCCCGCAGTTCGGGAACACGTGGAACTCGGCATTCGGGATGGTCCGCATCGGCACCAGCGCCATGTCCAGCGGGCTGACCCTGTCGTCTCGGCCCCACGTCAGCAGCGTCGGCGCTTTCACCTTGTGCATGGTCGCCCACGGCAGCGGGAAGTCGGCGTCGCGCATCATCTCCATCATCGCCGCGAACGCCGCCTTGCCGTACATCCGCCGTGCGGCAGCGAGCGTCTCGGGGTCGGTCGCCAACTCCCAACGCTCCTCGATCAACTGCTCGGTGACCAGAGCGGGGTCGTACACCATGGAGTTGAGCCAGTCCACGAGGCGCTGACGCGTCGGGTCCTCGGTGAACTCCTGCAGCAAGCGGATTCCCTCGCTCGGCCCCGGGCTGAAGATGTTCACCCCGATCCCGCCGATGGTCACGAGCTTTCCGACCCGGTGGCTGTGATTGACCGCGAAGTTGATGCCCACACCGCCGCCCATCGAATTACCGATGATGTCGACGCGGTCGAGGCCCAGCGCGTCGGCGAAGGCCACCACCGAACTCTGCGCATCCATCATGGGATGACCGCCGAAGTCGTCACTGACACCGAAGCCCGGGAACTCCAACACCAGACACCGGAAATGCTGAGTGAAGACCGCGAGATTGCCGCGGTAATTACGCCACCCGGTCACCCCGGGGCCCGAGCCGTGCAGAAGCAGCAGCGGCGGACCATCACCGGCCTCGTGATAGCGCAGAACACCCGCCGGGGTGGCGACCTCGCGCAGGGACTCCTGATAGTCGATCGAGTGCATCCGTGGCCCTTCTGGGTTGGCCGTGTCTGTATCGAGCGTGTCTGTGCTGACACTGTGATCTCACACCTCATCACCGGCAGGCAACCGCGACACCGGTGAGCGGGATGACCCTACGGCGTCGCCGGCGCGCACGCCCGGATTTTCGTTCCGCTGTGCGAGACCGCGCCGTCCCACTGATCGGGATCTCGGCCACACTGTGCGCCACCGCGCCGCTCGTGAGAGGACTCCATGACCATAGCCACACCGTCGGACCCGGCGACCCTGCGCAGGGTGGCGTTGTCGAGCCTGCTCGGAACAGCCATCGAGTACTACGACTTCCTGGTGTACGGCACGATGAGCGCGCTGGTGTTCGGCAGGGTGTTCTTCCCGGATTCCGATCCCGCGGTCGCGACCATCGCCGCATTCGGCACGCTGGCCGCCGGATACGTCGCCCGACCGGTCGGCGGCATCCTGTTCGGTCACTTCGGAGACCGTCTGGGACGCAAGCGAATGCTGGTTCTGACGATGGGCCTGATGGGCGCCGCGAGCTTCGCCATCGGACTGCTCCCGACGTTCGCCGCGGTCGGCGTGACGGCGCCACTGCTGCTCGTCGCTCTACGTGTGATCCAGGGGATCGCGATCGGCGGAGAGTGGGGCGGGGCCACCCTCATGGTCACCGAGCACGCCGAACCTCATCGCCGTGGATTCTGGAACGGTGTCATGCAGATGGGCTCACCCATCGGCTCACTGCTGTCGGTCACCGTCGTCACGGCGATCACGCTGCTGCCCGACGAGGCGTTCGTCTCCTGGGGATGGCGGGTGCCGTTCCTGCTCAGCGTGGTGCTGCTGGCGATCGGTGTCTACGTGCGCGTATCCATCACCGAGAGCCCCGTTTTCGAGCAGGCGAAACCGAAGGTTGTTGAGAGCAGGCGCATCCCGCTGATCGAGGTGCTGCGGCGGCCCCGCAACCTGATCCTCGCCTGCGCGGTGGGCATCGGGCCGTTCGCGCTCACCGCCCTGATCAGCACCCACATGATCAGCTACGCCACATCGATCGGCTATCACCGCACCGATGTGATGACATCTCTGGTGTTCACCTCGCTGTCCGCGCTGATCGCCATCCCGGTGTTCTCCGCGCTGTCCGACCGGGTGGGGCGCCGACCGGTCATGCTGGTCGGCGGCGTCGCGATCATCTGCTACGCATGGCCGTTCTACTGGTTGGTGGACATGCGGGCGATGGCATGGCTGGTCGTCGCGATGATGGTCGCGCAGATCGTCCAGTCGTTGATGTACGCACCGCTGGGCGCGCTGTACTCCGAGATGTTCGGAACCACGGTGCGCTACACCGGAGCCTCCATGGGATATCAACTTGCGGCATTGGTCGGTGCCGGATTCACCCCGATGATCGCCAGCAGCCTGCTCGTCGACGAGGTGACCAGTGTGCCGTTGGTGGTGCTGGCGATGGGTTGCGGCGCCGTCACCGTGCTCGCCGTCTGGCGGATCCGGGAGACCCAGGGTGTCGATTTGGCCGGCATCGACTCTGGGCGCAACGCGGTCCGTACACCGTGAACTCGCAAGCACAGCACTCGGAGATCCGGCGTTGGAAGACGCCGGCGCCGTCGATCTTCGACCGGTTGCCTGACGGGGTCTACGGTCTGATCACCGTGAACCTCTTCGCCCGCTGCGTCGCAGGCTAGACCGGACAAACCCTCGTCGCGATCGGGGTGATCTAGCCTGGCGGCATGGGTGCGCAATCTCCGTGGCGCGAGCGGAGCAGACTTGTACGGGCACTGCGTCTTTGGCGAACCCGCGACCCGCACACCTTCCGGGAGAAGGTGAGATACAAGATGCTGCGTGACCATCGCGCCCTGGTCGTCACCTTCGCCGACAAAGCCGCGGTGCGGGATTACGTGGCGCACAGGGTGGGAGACAGGTACCTGCCGTATGTGCACGGGATCGTCGACGACCCGGCGATGCTGCCCGAACTGCCCGAGTCCTTCGTGATCAAGCCGACGCACGGCAGCGGGGCCGCCATCATCGTCGCGCCGAATGCGCCTGCCGACGCCCGGCTGCCACCCGTCGCGCAGAGTTGGACGTACGCACACATCCGACCCGAGTTCGCCGATCGAGCACAGATCCTCGCGATCGCGACGGACTGGCTCACCCGGTTGTACGGGCAGGGACCCAACGCGGAGTGGGTCTACGGGCAGGTGCAGCGCCGGATTCTGGTCGAAGAACTGTTGACCCGCACCGACGGCGGCATCCCCGACGACTACAAGTTCTTCGTCTTCCACGGCAGGTGCGCCTACATCGAGGTCGACGCCGGCCGCTTCGGGTCGCGCACCCAGGACTTCTTCACCGCGGACTGGACGCACCTGCCGCTGAGTGGCGGCCTGCCGTGGGCGCAGCCCGAACCCCGCCGTCCGCGGACTCTGGACGAGATGATCGAGGTCGCCGAACGCCTCGGCGCAGAAACGGATTTCGTGCGCGTCGACCTCTACGACGTCGACGGTCGCATCGTCTTCGGCGAGCTCACGAGCTTCCCCGCCGGCGGCAACAGTCCCTTCGATCCCGAATCCTTCAACGCCGAGTTCGGACGCCACTGGACCGTCCCGCGTCATTACCGCTGACCCGACATCGCAGAACATGACGGCTCTTCGCGGCGGCGCACCCTATCCTGAGCGCCGACACAACACTCTATGGGGGAAGCCGTGGTGAATGCTCGCCGGCGGGCGCTGCTCACCGTCATCCTGATGGTGGCGGGGATGGTCACGGCCAGTGGTCTGGCGGGACCGGCGGCGGCGCAACCGTCGGCCGTGACCGTCGCGGTCGCACCCGTCACCCCGTTCGTGATCAACAACGACGGCATATGGTCCGGTTTCACCGTCGAACTCTGGCAGGCGATCGCGAGTCGAGAACGGTGGACGACCGACTGGCTCGCGGTCGACACGCTGGACCAGCAGTTGGCCGCCGTCGCCGAGGGACGGGCCGACGTCGCGGCGGGCGCCATCTCGGTGACCGCCGACCGTCGCCAGCGGTTCGACTTCTCCCAGCCCATCCTCGACGCCGGGATGCAGATCATCGTTCCCAATCACGACCCGCAACCGTCGTCACCGGGGCTGCGTGAGTTCCTGAGGCTGGTGTTCTCCGGCACGATGGTGACGTGGCTGGCGGCCGCGCTGGCCATCACCATTCTTCCGGCGCACCTGCTGTGGCTGATCGAGCGCCGGCACACCGACCCCGCCGTGTCGAAGTCCTACTTTCCCGGCATCGTCGAGGCCTTCGGCTGGGGACTGGGCACGCTGGCTGCCTCCGACGCCGCCTCGCCTCGACACTGGGTGGGCCGCGCGATGGGGATCGGGTGGGCGTTCATCGGCATCATCTTCGTCGCGTTCTACACGGCCAACCTGACCGCCGCCCTGACCGTCGAAAAGCTCGACGCGCAGATCAACGGCCCGAACGACCTGTACGGCAAATCGGTGTGCACCGAGGCGAAGACGACCTCGGCGGCCTACCTGACCCGCATCGATGTGAAGCCCGTGCTGGTGCCGGTGATCGAGCAGTGTTACGACGGTCTGCGCGACGACACCTACGAGGCCGTCGTGTTCGACGCACCGGTGCTGCGCTACTACGTGACACATGACGGCAACGGCATCGCGGGGATGACCGGGCCGGTGTTCCACGACGAGGACTACGGTCTGGCGATGCCGGTGGGCAGCCCCCTGCGCGCACGGATCGACCAGGCACTGCTCGAACTACGCGAGGACGGCACCTACGACCTGATCGAGGAGAAGTGGTTCGGGGACGACCAGGACACCGAGGCGGGAAGTGGCGGATGAGTAGTGTCGAATCGGGATCCCAAGCGCCCTAGAGACATTCGCGGTCACTCCGCCCTCCAGGGATGTGTTCGAGAGCAGCGCTGATCCGAAATGCGAAGAGTGGTTTCGTAATACGGCCCCGAGGGGATGGATGTTCCTGTCGGGTCACGCGGACTCCTGCGCGTCGGTCGGCATGCCCGGCCGATATTCCAAGATCACGAGGTCTAGCTTGTAGGTATGGCCGACGACAGGAACCTCCCCGCGTTCCGTCGTCATGGACGTCAGGAAGGCGACCGGACCGACGCCGAATTCGACGAGCTGATAGCCGCCCGCAACCAGATGGATCACCTGGTCCGGGCCATCGTCGCGATCGGCTCGGACCTGGATTTCAGTGTGACGCTCGAACGCATCGTCACCGCGGCCCGCGAGTTGAGCGGTGCCCGCTACGGAGGTCTCGGGATACGGGCAGCCGGGGGCAACCTCGTCTCGTCCGTCGAATCCGGTGATGAGTTCGATGTCGCGGCGCTCGCCGGGTTGCCGATCGACGGCGGACTGCGGATCGACGATCTGCGGGACCATCCCGAGATCACCGACCTCCAGGCGCTCAATCGCCCGATCCGGGCGCTGCTGGCGATCCCGGTCACGGTCCGCGGAGCCGATTTCGGCTCCCTCTATCTCGCCGACGACCGTCCGGGACGGGTGTTCTCCGACGCCCAGGAGAGCGCGGTCCGTGCGTTGGCGACCGCCGCGGCGGCCGCGATCGACAACGCTCGGCTCTTCGAACGGGAACGCGAGGCGGCGAGATGGACGAAGGCGAGCCGCGAGATCACGACAGCGCTGCTGTCGGGAGATCCGCAGACGGGGCCCCTTCAGCTCATCGTGAACCGGGCGCTGGAACTGGCCGGCGCCGAGCAGGCGATCCTGCTGGTGCCGCTGGAACCCGACGTGCCCGCCGAGGACGTCGACACCCTGATCGTTGCGGCGACCGCGGGCCGGTACTCCTCGGAGGTCATCGGGCGGCAGGTCCCGATGGCGGGTTCCACCACGGGAGGTGTCGCACGCCGCGGTCTGCCGATGATCACCGACTCCTTCCAGTATCCGATCGAGGGCTTCACCGATGTGGGGGAGCGGTCGGCGATCGTGATGCCGCTGATCGTCGATGACGCCGTGCTGGGGGTCATCGCGGTGGCCCGGCGTCCGAACCAGCCGGCGTTCGACGAGGATTACCTCGAACTCGTCAGCGACTTCGCCCGCCATGCCTCCATCGCGCTCGCGCTCGCGGCCGGTCGGGAGCATGCGCTCAATCGTCAGCTGGCACAAGCTGATTCGGTGAGCGAAGCGATGGCCGGAGCCGCCGAGGAACTGCGTCGGCTCTGGCGTGCGCGCCGTGTCCTGGCCGTCACGTTCCCGACCCGGTCCGAAGCCGCCAACGTCGAACCCGTGGTGGTGTCGGCTGGTGAGCACACCACCTGGCGGGAGTTGCCCGACGGCATCCGCCAGATCCTCCTGTCGATGCGCAGGGGCGACCTGCTCACGCCGAACGCGGCCGAGCCCGGGACCGCCGGAATCGCCGTCCAGCATCCCGAGGGAATCCTCGTGGTCTGGATAGAACTCGCCGAGCACCGCTCCTTCACGCTGGAGGACCAGACGCTGCTGACCGTGCTCGCCGGGCGCCTGAGTGCGGGACTGCAACGGGTCCACCAGGTGGATCAGCAGCGCGAGACGGCACTGGCCCTCCAGCACGCGATCCTGGGACCGGCCCATCTCCCACCGGGTTTCACGGTGCGCTACCAGGCGGCCAGTCGACCCCTGCAGGTCGGTGGCGACTGGTATGACGTCGTCGATCTCGACGACGGCCGCATCGCGCTCATCGTCGGCGACTGCGTCGGTCACGGGCTGGCGGCCGCCACCGTGATGGGACAGGTGCGCAGCGCCTGTCGGGCGCTGCTGCTGGAGAATCCCAGTCCCGGCGCGGCGCTGAGCGGGATGGACCGCTTCGCCGCGCGCCTGCCGGGCGCGCAGTGCACCACCGCCGTGGTGATGGTGCTCGATCCGGCGTCCGGCGAGATCGCGTATTCGAGCGCCGGGCACCCGCCTCCGTTGGTCGTGCACGCCGACGGTGAGGTGGAGACGTTCGACGACGCCCACACCATCGCGCTGGGTCTGCGGCTGAACTGGGCGCGGCCCGAGACCCGTCGGACGCTCGAGGTCGGCTCGACGCTGGTGCTCTACACCGACGGTCTGGTCGAACGCCGCCGAATCCCGTTGGAGGAGGGGATCTCCCGCGCCACCGATGTCGTCGTGGAACACCGCGCCGCCCCGCTCGACGACTTGGCGAACGCGATCATGTCCGAGCTTGCGCCCAGCGTGGGCTATCAGGACGATGTCGCGCTTCTGCTCTACCGCCACCCGGCTCCGCTGGAGCTCACCTTCCCCGCCCACGCAGACCATCTGGCGCCGACGCGGACTGCTCTGCGGCGTTGGCTCTCGGGGGCGAAAGTGGAGCAGGGCCGTGTGATGGAGGTTCTCGTGGCAGCAGGCGAGGCGGTTGCGAATGCCATCGAGCACGGCCACCGACACGGTCCGCCGGGAACCGTGCGACTGCGGGCCACCGCCCTGGTCGATCTGGTCGAGTTGATCATCACCGACAGCGGCTCCTGGAAGCCGCCGTCGGCGATCCCGGACACCTACCGCGGTCGAGGCATCGGCATCATGCGGGGCCTCATGCAGGACGTCACCATCGCCCACGATTCCGACGGGACGACGATCCATCTCTACGCGAGGATCAGCTGATGCCCACCTTTCTGACCTTCGACACGGTGCGCGCGGCCGACGGCCGCGAGGTCCGGCTGATCGCGGCGGGCGAGATCGATCTGAGCAACGTCGACGACCTGAAGTCTGCGCTGAGCGCCGCGATCGGTGAGACCGCCGCGGCCGGAGCGGTGCTCGTCGTCGACTTCGCCGCGGTGGAGTACGTCGACAGCGCGGCCATCAACGTTCTGTCCGCCGACTCCGAGACGATCCACAAAATCGTGGTTCATCCGTTTCTGCTGACCACGTTCAGGGTCAGTGGCCTGACCGAACTCGTGACCGTCGAGGCGGCGGCGATCTGATCCGGTCACGGAGACGGCGACGCAGGGTCCGGGCGCGTCCCGGACGTGTCCTCGCGGGCGTCGACTGGTTGGATGGGTGAGGTATGCACGCGGCACGCGGTGAAGCACCCCGGTACACACCTGGAATCCGGGCGGCTGATCCGTGGCGTCCGCAGGTAGTGGAGAGCGGCCCGTGACCGGCCCCGGGCCGGCCGGTCTCGACGCGAGCGACGGTCTGGTCGCCGTCGGCACGCCGATCGACCTGGACAACTGCGCGCGGGAGCCGATCCACATCCCCGGCAGTGTCCAGCCCCGCGGAGTTCTCGTCGTGGTGCGCGAGCCCGAATTCGAGGTCAGGCAGGTCAGCGCCAACGTCGAGGAACTGCTCGGACACCCTGTCGAGTCGGTACTGGGCCGGCATCTGTCGGCACTGATGGGGGCTTCCCAGGCTGCGAGAGTGCAACAGGCGGCGTCGATCGTGGGCGATCTGCACCGCCGCAACCCGGTGGAGTGCGTTCTCGATGTCCGCGGAAAGTCGCTCGAGTTCGATGCGATCCTGCACCGCGAGCCCGGCGGTGTGCTGTTGGTCGAGCTGGAGGTGGCCTTCGGGGCACGGCCGTACTCGTTCCCGAACACCTACCAGGCGGTGCGCAGCTCGGTCGAGGCGCTCAACCGGGCGACGACGATGGCCGACCTGTACGACACCGCCGCCCGTTCGGTGCGTGAACTGACGGGTTTCGACCGGGTGATGGTCTACCGCTACGACGAGGAATACAACGGCGAGGTGGTTGCCGAAGCCAAACGCGACGACCTCAACTCGTTCCTCGGACTGCACTATCCGTCGACCGACATCCCGGCGCAGGCCCGCGCGCTGTACGAGAAGAACTGGCTCCGGCTGATCTCCGACGTCGACTACGCTCCTGTGCCCCTGGTGCCCGCGGTCGACCCGGCGGTCGGTAAACCCCTGGACCTCACCCACGCCACCCTGCGCAGCGTCTCGCCGATCCACATCGAATACCTGCAGAACATGGGTGTGCACGCCTCGATGTCGATCTCGCTGCTGCGGCACGGGCGGCTGTGGGGACTGATCGCATGCCACCACTACGCCGGGCCGCACCTGCCGCCGTTCGGCAACCGCGCAGCGGCGGAGTTCCTGGGTTCGACGCTGTCTTTGCGGCTCGTCGATCAGTACGAGGACGATCAGCTGCACAGGCGTCTCGATGCGCAGGCCGTCCTGGTGAAACTGACCGCCGCCACGATGAACGACGGCAAGCCGCTGGTGTCGGCGCTGCTCGGCGCACCCGACCTGCTCGACCTCGTGCCCGCCGACGGTGTCGTCGTCGACATCGGCGGCCACCACCGCACGAGGGGATCGGTTCCCTCGCCCGAGGTGGTCGCGGCCGTGGCCGCGTGGGCACGGGCCGCGGAGGACGAGATCGCGCGGTCCGACAGCCTGTCGAGGACATTGCCCGACCTCGATGTCGATCCCGCTCTCGCCGCCGGTGCGCTGGTGCTCAACCTGCCGGACGGCCAGTTCGCCGCGTGGTTCCGGCGGGAGTCGCTGCGATCGGTGGACTGGGGAGGCGACCCCCACAACAAGGCGATCGCGGTGAGCGAGGGCGGCGAGGTACGCCTGAGCCCGCGCAAATCCTTCGAACGATGGCAGGAGATCGTCCGCGACCGCGGAGAACCGTGGACACCCACCGAGATCGAGTCGGCGGACATGCTGCGGCGCCACCTCGTCGAGACGCTGTATCACCGCACCCGTGGAGCGCTGCGGGTCGCAGAATTGGTGCAACGCAGCCTGATTCCCGACTCCATTCCCGACCTGGAGAGCTGGGAGCTGACCGCGCACTACGAACCGGCAGCAGGCGAACGCGTCGGGGGCGACTGGTACGACGCGTTCGAGTTGCGCGACGGGCGGTTGATCGTGGTGGTCGGTGACGTCGCCGGGCACGGCGTCACCGTCGCGGGCACGATGGCGCAGCTGCGCAATGCCCTGCGCGCACAGCTGTTCGCCGGCGCCGCACCCGCCGAGGCGGTGAGGCAGCTCAACGATTTCTGCGTGCATCTGCTCCGCAGCGCTTTCGCCACCGTGCTGGTGGCCCGCGTCGATCTGGACTCCGGCCTCGTGGAGGCAACCTCCGCCGGCCACCTGATGCCCTACCTGACCGAAGGTTCCGCGACTGCGGTGGCTGCGCCCATTCGGCTCTCACCGCCGATCGGGCTCAGCAGCGCGCGCTACACCCAGAGCACGTTCACCATCGAACCCGGGCAGTGTCTGGTGCTGTACTCCGACGGGCTGGTCGAGCGTCGCGGCGAGGTGATCGACGACGGCATGGACCGTCTGGCCCGAGGGCTCGGGGAGTGCGCCGAACCGGCTGCGTACCCGATCTGGGCGGCGCTGGCGTCCGGACACACCGAGGACGACGTCACCGTCGTGACGCTGCGCCGGCCTTGATCATCGAGGCCGCCCGTAAGCGGTGCGCACCCACGTTTGCTGAACAGCAACATAAATTCACTTATGTGTAAATTTGCCTCTGTGGGCGGATGGCTGGGCCCGCCGATCGCTAAGCCCCCCAAAGGAGATAGCTCGACGACATGGGGCCGGGGGCGTTGAGTGTGCTCGATCGGGTCTTTGAGGTCACGAATTTTTCTTAGCAGCATGGCTTCTGGCAATTTCTGAGCAAACAAGACGCAGAATGTTACTGCCGAGATAGATGAGGGCAGAGTGAATGCCGCACCCGTTGACGTCACAGTATTCCGGAACAGTATTTGCAAAAACAACGAATTTACCGCGTTTCGCAACCTATAAGAAGACTTATGGCGAATGGCTGCGTCTTCGCTAAAGCTGCAATCATTAGAAATTGTAGTTTTTTGCTGTTTAGAAGCTGGAACACGCTCATATGCTTCCCTGGCGCCGGTCATCGGCAACCATTTCATCGTGACAAATCCGGGGAGATCTCGTGGGAATCAGCATGCGAAAAACAGGTGTCGTCTGCGGCACCGTCTTTGCCTCAGCGGCACTGGCGTTGTCGTCGTCCTCGTTGGGCCAGGCCGCCAACACAGCGCTCGTCATCGGTGGCATCTCGACGCCGTCGATGGCGGATGCTCTGATGTCTCCGCTGCTGGGCGGCAAGTTCAAGGATCAGCAGCGCGTCAGTGTGAAGTGGCCGGCGCAGGCGGGTCCGATGACCGGAAAGGGCGATCTCACCCTCGGCGCGTCGATCGCGCAGGGCGCGACCAACCTCAACGCACAGATCGATGCCGCGCTCGCGCAGCTCAAGAGCGGCGAGAAGGTGACCGTCGTCGGTCTGTCGGCGGGGTCCCTCGTCGTCAACGAAATTCTGCGCGAACTCGACGAGAGCGCAGACGCCCCCGGCAAGGACAAGATCACCTTCGTGGTGGTCGCCGACTCCAGCCGCCAGAAGGTGATCAGCCGCACGCGGTACAACGCGAACCTCGACTACACCTACCAGACCGCTCCCGAGACGAAGTACGACATCATCGTCGTGACCGGTGAGTACGACGGCATGGCCGACTTCCCGGATCGCCTCAACCTGCTGGCGATCGTCAACGCCGTCGCTGGTGGCATTTTCGTTCACATCCCGGTGATGTACGCCGACCTGTCGAAGGTTCCGGCCAGGAACATCTCGGTCGAGATGAACTCCGAGGGCGGGACCACCACCCACTACCTGGTGCCGGCCGAGAAGCTTCCGCTGGTCCGGTTGTTCCCGTCGCTGGCCAACCGTGAAGCGGAACTGAAGGCCAAGATCGACGCCGCCTACAGCCGCAACGACGTCGTGGCCGTGTCTGCGCCGAAGGCGGCGGTCTTCGCTGCGGCGCCGGCGCCAGCCGCCCCGACGGCGGTCGTGCAGACCCCCTCTGCGGCCCAGGTGCCGGGTAGCGTCGCGGCATCGCTGCGGACGGCGAAGGCCGACGCCGTGGTCGAGGACGCCGCGGTGTCCGAGGAGGTCGACGTGAAGGGTGCCGACACCGCGGACGCGGACATCGAGTACGCCGACACCTCGGACCAGGCCGACATCGACTCGGGTGCGGAAAAGGAAGCGGCGCAGGAGGATTCGAATTCCGGTGCGCAGAGTGGTGACGACGCGGACAAGGACGGCTCGGTGAGCTCCGACTCCGGCGCATCGACCGACAGGAGCCCGTCGAAGCCCAGCGCCTCGTCCGACTCCTGAGGATCTTCGGAGTAACCCTCCCCGGGCTCCGACTGACCCGACGCCCCGGCCTTCCGGCCGGGGCGTTGTGGTCTGTCGTCGGGCCGCGTCACGGAACGAGGTGGACCTTGAGGTGCTCACCCGATCGGGAGAACGCAGCGGCGTAGGCCGCCTCCGCCTCCGCCAGCGGCATCGCGTCGGTGAAGATGCCGTCCACGCTGAGCCTGCCGGCCTGCAGTAGCGGGACGAGTTCGGCCCAGGTCTGCTGCACGGGAGCGGTCGTCATCCGGATGGTCAGGCTCCGTAACAGGCAGACGAGCGCCGGCAGGGGATAGGGCGCCAGATCGTGGACGCCCACCACGGAGACCGTGCCGCCGGTGCGGACACCGGCGAGGGCGTCGTCGATCGACGCGTCCGTGCCGACGGCGTCGATCACCGAATCGGCGCCGAGGCCATCGGTGGCTTCCAGGATCGTCTGCGCTGCGGGTGAATCCATCGGCGTCGCGCCTGCGGCAGCTGCGCGCTCCCTGCGCGCGACCACCGGGTCGACGGCGAAAACCCTTGCGGCGCCGAGGGCGAGCGCGCTGCGTAGGGCGCACTGGCCGACCGCGCCCGCGCCGATCACCGCGACCGTGCCGCCGACCGGGATGTCGGCCCGCTTGGCGGCCGCCCACCCGGTGGGCAGGTTGTCGGTGAGCAGCAGGGCCTCCTCGGTACCGATCCCGTCCGGGACGGCGAGAAGCTGGAAGTCGGCCGCGGGTACCACGAGCAGGTCGGACTGCGCTCCGCCGAGCAGGCCCGTACCGAAGATCTGCGGTCCGTGGACGCATTTCACCGGATCCAGGGTCAGGCATCCGGCGCACCGGCCGCATCCGGTCACCGACGACACCAGGACCCTGTCGCCGTTCGTGAATCGCGTGACATCCGAACCGGTTTCGACCACCACGCCGACAGCCTCGTGTCCGATCGGCACCGGCTGGTCGATGGGGTAGTGGCCGTCGAGGAAATGTAGGTCGGAACCGCAGATCGCGCTGGCGGTCACGTCGACGATGACTCCGTCGGGGCCCGGGAGTCGAGGGTCGGGCCGGGTGTCGACCCGGATGCTGCGTTGGCTGTCGACGACCACGGTGCGCATGGCGGTCCTTCCCGTAGCCGTCGGATGTTGCGGGCGCAATACGCTACGACCAGTAACGTATCCGCGGCGGCGGTCTCAGGCAATGCCCTCTACGATTCGGGTCATGCACCCGTCTTCTTCCCAGCACGTCGTGGTCGTCGGCGGGGGTCTCGCAGGCCTCGCGTCGACCGTGTGGCTCGCCGAACTCGGCTACCGCGTGACCCTGCTGGAGAGCAACGGCTCTCTCGGGGGACGCACCATCGGGCTGACCTCCGGCCACGGTGATGCGATCGAGAACGGTCAGCACGTGTTCGCCGGCTCGTACGAGAACATCTTCCGCTACCTCGATTCCATTGGCACCCGCCATCTTCTGGAGTTTCCCGATCAGTTCGGGGTGAGGTACCCGGGAGGGCACGCCGAGAAGTTCGGCCTTCGGCTCGCGAATCTGCGCCGGATGATGCTCGGAAGGGTGCGCGGTCTGGGACTTCCGACTCTGCTGCGTGCGTCCCCGGCGTGGGCACGTCTGATGCGCGACGTGATCAGATTCGACGACTCGCTCGACGACATCACCGTCGACGAGTGGTTCGACCGCGTCGGCTTCCCCCCGGAGGTCCGCCGCGTCGTGCTGAACTCGATGGTGATCGGTCTGCTCAATGAACAGCCGCACCTCGCATCTGCCCACGCGTTCGCCGCGCTGTTGCGCACCGGCGCCGACCGGGTGCGGAGCTTCGGCGGCAGTGCGGTGCGGATCGGTTATCCGACAGTGGATCTCGACACGCTCTACCTCGACGGCGCTCGGCGCGTGATGGCCGAACGTGGGGTGGATGTGCGGTTGCGCACCCGCGCGGTCACGGTGACCACGGATGCCGGCCGGGCGACCGGGGTCACGCTGAGTGACGGTGCGACCGTGGCGGCCGATGCGGTGGTGCTCGCCGTCCCGTCGTGGAATCTGCGTTCCCTCCTCGACGACGTGCCGAGTTCGGAGGACGCGCGTCTGTCGGCCAAGAAGCTCGAACCCATTCCGATCATGAACGCCTATGTTCTGCTCGACCGGCCTCTGGGTACGGTCGCTCCGTGGGAGTCGTTGCTGGACAGCGATATCGGCTGGGTATTCGACCGCGACCGGATGCACGGTCCCCGCGACGACGGCAACCACCTGTACGCGCTGACCACCTGCGCCGCCTATGACCTCATGCCCTTGAAGAACTCCGAGGTCGCCGACCGTCTGGTGCGGGCGCTGCGGGACAGCTACCCGGCCGCGGCCGACGCCGAGGTCCTCGACGTCACGGTCGTGCCGTGGCCCAGAGCGACGTTCTCGTCACGGGTGGGGATGTCGACGATTCGTCCGCAGAACCGGACAGCGCTGCCGAACCTCGCGCTCGCCGGCGACTGGACCCACAACGACTGGCCGACCACGATGGAGGGCGCGGCGCAAAGTGCCTCGCACGCCGTCGATCTGGTGCATGCCGAGCTGGGCGGCTCGGGCTAGGCGATCTCTGCGCAGGACTTGGCTTTCTTCTGCGCGTACATCAGCTCGTCGGCGCGCGACAGCAGGTCCTCGAGCGGGCTGACATCGGTGGGCGGGATCTCCACCACCCCGACACTGATCATCACCTGGTAGGGCCTGGAACTGCGGGCGTCGAACCGACGGAACGCATCCTGCACCCGCGCCGTCAATGCTGCGGCGCCGTCGCTGTATTCGGGAACCAGCGTGCAGAACTCGTCACCGCCGAGGCGCGCGACGATCGCGGACGGTCCGAGGGTCTCGCGCAGCACCCGGGCGACGTCGACGATGAGGCTGTCGCCCGCGTCGTGTCCGATGCCGTCGTTGACCCGCTTGAGTCCGTCCACGTCGAGGAATGCCAGCGCACAGTCGTGACCGTGGGTGCGTGCGGCCAGGAGCGCAGCCTCTGCCAGCAGGCGGAAACCACGGCGGTTGTTGAGCCCGGTCAGGTCATCGGTGAGGGAGAGCTGACGGATCTCCTCGTTGGCCTGTTCCAGCGCCGCGGTCCGGTCGCGGACACGCTGTTCGAGTTCGGCGTAGATCTGCACGTTCTCCATCGCGATCGACGTCGCGTCGGCCAGCGCCTGCAATAGCGACACCTCGCGGGGGGTGGGCTGACGCTCCTGAGCCCAGTAGTTCCCGATCGCTCCGACGGGGTCGAGCTTGCGGATCGGCGCCATCACCAGGCTCTTGACGAAGGTCGGGCGGTAGGCCTCGTGGGGGATGCGGCCGTCCAGGTAGATGTCGGGGATGATCGCAGCCTCGCGGTTGAGCATCGCCCAGCCGCTGATGCAGATCTCCATCGGAAAGCGGCTGCCCTTCCACAGGGGCGCGATCGCGTCCTCGTCGGCGTAGTAGCACTTGCCGTTGTCCCGGAGCACGAAGGTGGCGCCGTCGCAGCCGGTGAGTTCGCGCGCCGCGGTCCGGACGATCCGCTGGATCTCGGGCAGGCTGCGCGCCAGCGACAGTTCCTGGACCGCTTGCAGCAGTCGAGCCATTCCCCGGACGTACTCGGCGTCCGGCGTGTCGGTGACCCGGCCCTCCACGGGTGAGGTGACAGCTGAGGCACTCATGCGCAACTCCACAAACACCGGCCGCCGTTTCTCGACGGATGTTCAGCAAAGGTACACCGCAACCGATCCGCACGTCATGGCGAACACGGATGTTTCCGACTCCGTTGTCCGTCTTCTTCCTCGTCCATGGCGGGAAAGACCCGGCCGGGGAGCGTTTCGGCCCCCTGCGTCGTGCGCGCTCAGTCCGCGACGACGTAGACCTGCTTGTTGACGAACTCGTCGATCCCGAGCGCTCCCAGCTCACGCCCGAAGCCCGACCGCTTCACCCCACCGAAGGGGATGTCGCGATCGAGCGCGCCGGTCACGCCCCTGGTCTCCCACCGCGCAGATACACCGTGGTGGTGTGGGTGAAGAACTCCCGCGCGGCGCCGCCCTGCTCCTTGGGGCCCAACCCGCTCTTCTTCGCACCGCCGAACGGCACGTGGGGGTCGGCGCCGGCGGACTCGGAGTTGACGTGCAGCACCCCGACGTCGATGCGCTCCACCGCCTCCAGGGCGCGTGTCATGTCCTGGGTGAACACCGCTGCCGAGAGCCCGAATTCGCCGTCGTTGGCCAGTGTGAACGCTTCCTCGGCATCGGCGGCACGGCGGATGGCCAGCACAGGGCCGAACAGTTCGTCGGTCCACACGTCGCCCGGTGAGGTACCGAGCTGAAGAACCGTCGGCGCGACGAAGAACCCGTCGGCCAGAGGACCGTCCGCGTAGGGCTGTCCGCCGGCCAGCGCCGTCGCGCCCTGGGCCAGCGCGGTGTCGATGCCCGCGGTGATCGACCGCTGCGCGAGATCGCTGACCACGGGACCCATCTGGGTCGCGTCGTCGACCGGGTCGCCCACCCGCAGCGCCCGCGCCTGCGCCAGCAGTGCGTCGCAGAACGCGTCGGCGATCCCGGCGGTGACGATCAACCGTGACGTGGCGGTGCATTTCTGGCCGGTGGACCGGAACGCGCCCAGCATCACCTGCTCGACGGCGAGGTCGAGGTCGGCGTCGTCGAGCACCACGGCCGCGTTCTTGCCGCCCATCTCGGCCTGCGCCGGCACCCCGCGTGCCGCGGCGGCCGCCGCGATCCGGCGGCCGACCGCTGTCGAACCGGTGAACGTGATCCCGTCCACCCCTGGGTGATTCACCAGGGCGTCGCCGATGTCGACGCCTCCGATCACGAGGTTCAGCACTCCTGGCGGCAGCCCCGCCTCGGTGAGCGCCTCGGCCAGCCTGATCGCCAGCAGCGGGACGGTGCTCGCCGGCTTCCACACCACGGCGTTGCCGTAGGCCAGCGCGGGCGCGATCTTCCACGCCGGGATCGCGATCGGGAAGTTGAACGGCGTGATCACCCCGACGACACCGAGCGGCTTGCGGGTGACCAGGATCTGCTCCCCGGCGCGGGGCGATGCGTAGATCTCGCCGGCCTGCCGGTCACCTTCGGCGCCGTAGTAGCGCAGGATCTGCGCGGCGCGGCGGACCTCGCCGATGCCCTCCGCGCGCGTCTTACCCTCCTCGGTGGCGAGCTCGTGGCCCCACGGTTCGGCGTTGCGCTCGACGATCTGCGCGGCGGCCGACAGCATCGCGCCGCGTTGGTGCACGCCCAGCGCAGCCCATGGCCGCGCGGCGGCGGCGGCCGCGCCGACGGCGGTGTCGACGTCCGCGGCGACCGCGGCGGATCCTTCGGCGACCACGACGGCGGGGTGCGCCGGGTTGACGCTGCGCAGCGCCTCACCGTGGCCGGGCCGCCATTGGCCGGCGATCAGATGCCGGACCGGCGCCGGTGCGCTCATGCGCGGAACGCCGCGTGGCCGGTCAGCGCCTTCCCGATGGAGAGCAGGTGCATCTCCGAGGTGCCCTCGTAGGTCAGTACCGACTCCAGGTTGTTGGCGTGGCGCAGCGGCGAGTACTCCAGCGTGATCCCGCTGCCGCCCAACAAGGTTCGGCACTCCCGGGCGATAGCGATGGCCTCCCGCACGTTGTTGAGCTTGCCGAGGCTGACCTGTTCCGGACGGACCCCCTCGGCGTCCTTGATGCGGCCGAGGTGGATGGCCAGCAGCATGCCCTTGCCGAGCTCGACGGTCATGTTCGCGAGCTTCTCCTGCGTCAGCTGATAGCCGGCCAGCGGACGGTCGAACACCTCGCGGGTCTGGGTGTAGGCGATCGTCGTCTCGAGGCTGTCGCGCGCGGCGCCCAGCGCGCCGAACACGATGCCGAACCGCGCCTCGTTGAGGCACGACAGTGGGGCGCTCAACCCGACCGCCTCCGGCAGCTGCGCCGACGCGGGCAGCCGAACGTTGTCGAGCACCAGCTCCGAGGTGATCGATGCCCGCAGCGAGAGCTTGCGATGGATGGCGTTGGCGGTGAAACCCGGTGTGTCGGTGGGCACCAGGAAACCCCGAATGCCCTCGTCGGTCTGCGCCCACACCGTCGCGACGTCGGCCAGGTTGCCGTTGGTGATCCACATCTTGGTGCCGTTGAGGATCCAGTCTGTGTTTTCCCCTGAGCCGTCGCGCTTGGCCCGGGTCCGCATGCCTGCCGGGTTCGACCCGAAGTCGGGTTCGGTCAGGCCGAAGCAGCCGATCGCGTCGCCGGAGGCCAGTCGGGGCAGCCATTCGTTCTTCTGCTCCTCGGACCCGTACCGGTGGATGGAGAACATCGACAGCGACCCCTGCACCGAGACGAAGCTGCGGAACCCGCTGTCGCCGGCCTCGAGCTCCATGCACGCCAGCCCGTAGCTGACCGCGTTGGTGCCCGCGCAGCCGTAGCCCTGCAGGTGCATGCCCAGCAGGCCCAACTCGCCGAACCGCTTCCCGAGCTCTTTGGGCAGGGTGGCCGACTCGAACCAGTCCTCGACGTTCGGCTTCAGTTCGCTTTCGACGAATTTGCGTACTGTGGCGGCGATCTCGCGTTCGTCCTGATCGAGCAGCCGCGCCGTGTCGAACAGCTCCAGCGGTGCGTAGACGGCCTTCGTGGCGGGGGCGGTGGTGGTCGACATGAGGTCTACTCCTGATGGTTACAAGCGGCGTGGTTACACGCGGCGTGGTTTCAGCGACGCGAATCCGTCGCGGAGGACGTCGAAGGCTTCGGTGAGCAGCTCATCGGAGATCGACAGCGGGGGCAGGAAGCGCAGCACATTGCCGAAAGTACCCGCGGTGAGCGTCAGCACACCGCACCCGCGAACCCCCGAACGGCCCGACGCCGTGCTTGTAGGGCTGGTTCTTGGCCGTCATGGTCATGGTCAGCAGCGACCGGCCGTGGAAGGCGTGGTCGAACACCACGACGGCGTCGCGCCCGGTCGCGACCCGGCCGGCAGCGCCCATGTCCAGCGGGGACAACCGGTATCCCGTCCTTGTAGGGACCGGCGATCACAAGGTGGGTTAAGGAGCCGCAGCGTGGATATCAGTAGCGCCATGAGTGAGACCGCGCTTCTGGTGATCGACATGTTCAACACCTACGACCATCCCGACGCAGAACCGCTCGCCGACAACGTCGCGGCGATCGTCGACCCCCTCACCGAGCTGATCCGGCGCAGCAACGAGCGTGACGACGTCGCCGTGGTCTACGTCAACGACAACTACGGCGATTTCGCCGCCGAGCCGTCCGACATCGTCGAGGCCGCCGTCAACGGTGCCCGACCCGAACTGGTGCGCCCGCTGGTTCCCGGGCCCGAGGCACGCTTCCTCACCAAGGTCCGGCACAGCGCGTTCTACGCCACCTCGCTGGACTACCTGCTCACCCGCCTCGATACCCGTCGCATCATCCTGACCGGTCAGGTCACCGAGCAGTGCGTGCTCTACACGGCGTTGGACGGGTACGTGCGGCACTACGACGTCGTGGTGCCGCCGGATACGGTCGCCCACATCGACGACAAGCTCGGCACGGCGGCGCTGGAGATGATGGAGCGCAACATGAAGGCCGAGCTGCCCGAGTCCACCGCCAGCCTGCCCTGACGAGTCGGCCGCCGGCGGTGGTTGTCGCCCGGATCCGGGTACACCGGATACACCGGAGGCCGGTGCGTGTCGACGCCGCTTCGCGTGGCCTCCCAGGGTGGCGTCCGCCCTGCGCGGACGCGGGAAGGAGCGAGAAATGAAGAACACGAAACTGCTTCTCGGTATCGGCGCGGCGGCAGTTCTCCCCGCCGCGGGACTCGTGGGTGCGGGGTCCGCCGCGGCACAACCGTGCACGGGGCCGAGCACGGTGATCGCGGGCCACGGGGGTGGCCGGTGCGACTCGCCGCCGGCGCCCGACGGTTCGTTCACCCGCTGCGACACCGTCTATGTCTTCGGCCTGGGTGGCACCAACTGCTATCAGGTGCCCGCCGGCACGCCGCCGGTGTAGCGGCCGCGGGCGGGTGGCCGAATCCGTGCCGCGCGTGTCCGAAAATCGGCGTCGGATCGCGTGGCGGGTGCGGTAACCTCACGGCATGGAAGTACTACGGTCTGTAGTTGTTCTGCTGCACATCGTCGGCTTCGCCGTCATCTTCGGAGCCTGGGCGGCCGAAGCTGCGGCGCGTCGCTTTCGGACAACCCGGTTGATGGATTACGGCGTGCTGGTCTCGTTGCTGACCGGCCTCGCGCTGGCGGCGCCCTGGCCCGCCGGCATCGAGCTCAACTATCCGAAGATCGGGATCAAGCTCGTCATCCTGGTGGTCCTCGGCGGAGTGCTCGGCATGAGCAACGCGCGTCAGCGCAAAACCGGCCAGGACGTGGCGCGCCCGCTGTTCTACAGCGTCGGCGCCCTGGCCTTCACCGCCGCCGCCATCGCCGTCCTGTGGTGAGAGCTACTGCTCTCCCAGACCGAGCAGTTCGGTCACGTGATGATCCCGGCCCGCGGTGTACCCGCCGTCCACGGCGATGGCCTGCCCGCTGACGAAACTGGCCTCGGCTGACACAAGAAACGTTGCCACCGAGGCGACTTCCTCGGGGCGGCCGAACCGTCGGAGCTTGTGCTCGTGCCGCAGACCGTCGCGCGGACCCTCCATCCCGGGTAGGCCCATCACCGAGTCGAACAGGGGCGTCTCGATGAAGCCCGGGCAGATCGCGTTGATCCGGATTCCGCTGGGGCCGTAGTCGATCGCCGCGTTCTTCGTCAGCAGCACCACGCCGCCCTTGGACGCGTTGTAGGCGCTGCCGCCGGCCGTGCCCTCCAACCCCTCCACACTGGAGAGCGTGACGATCGACCCCCGTTCTCCGGTGACGCGGTCCTGGGTCGTCATCTGGGCGAGCGCCGCGCGCAGCACCACGAACGTGCCCTTGAGGTTGACGTCGACGACCCGGTCCCATTCGTCGTCGGGCAGCAGATGGATCGGCCCTCCGCCGCCCACACCGGCGGAGTGCACGACCCCGTCGAGACGGCCGGTTCGTTCGACCACGGCGGTGACCGCACGCCCGACCGCCGCGGCATCGAGCACATCACCCCGGTGATAGGTGAAATCGCCCGGTACGTCGGCGGGAGCCTCGGTGCAGACATCCATGCCGACGACCGCGGCGCCCTCCTCGAGCAGGCGGCGCACGGTGGCCAGCCCGATTCCCGACGCCGCGCCGGTCACCAGGACGCCCTTGCCTGCAAGACCTTTCACCACGCGCCACAGTATGGCCCACACACCCGTGTCATCGGTCGAGTCCGCCGAATACCCGCTGCGGTCGGCCTACCATCTGCGAGATGACGGAAACGCTCGGGGCGCCGGAGCCCTTTCTGACCGACGGGCACGGCGGCATCGTCATCGCCGCCGACCGGCGGGGCGAGCCCGCCGCACGCGCGGTCGTCTTCCTGCACGGCGGTGGGCAGACGCGACGGTCGTGGGACAGGGCCGCCGCGGCGGTGGCTCAGCGCGGCTGGCAGTCCGTCACCGTCGACATGCGCGGCCACGGTGAGTCGGACTGGTCGCCCGACGGCGACTACCGCGTCGCGAGCTTCGCCGCCGACGTGCGCGAGATCCTCGCGCAACTGCCTCCGCGACCGGTGCTCGTCGGCGCCTCCCTGGGCGGGATCACCGCGATGCTGCTGGCCGGCGAATTGGCGCGGGGCATCGCCTCGGCGGTGGTGCTGGTCGACATCGTGCCCGACATGGACCCGACGGGCGCCGAACGCATCCATGCGTTCATGGCCGACAAGATGGTCGACGGTTTCGCCTCTCTCGACGAGGTCGCCGACATGATCGCCGAGTACAACCCGCACCGGCCGAAGCCGACAGACCTCGACGGTCTGCGAAAGAACCTGCGGCACAAAGGGGGGCGCTGGTACTGGCACTGGGACCCCCGGTTCATCGACGGCACCGCGCCGCACCCTCCGATGGAGGTGACCGACATCGACCGGCTGCACGCGGCCGTCGGCCGGATCGTCGACGACGGCGTGCCCGTGCTGTTGGTGCGCGGCCAGGTCAGCGACCTCGTCAGCCGTGACCGCGCGGCGGCCTTCCTGTCCCGATTCCCGCAGATCGATTTCGTCGACGTCGACGGTGCCGGGCACATGGTCGCCGGGGACCGCAACGATCTGTTCGCCAACGCGGTCCTCAGCTTCCTTACGCGACGCGAAGTTGCGAAACCATGACCATCCACTGATCGTCACGCGTATGGTCGGTCCGTGCCTTTCCTGACCGGCGAGCACGTGCGCAGCCCCGAGCTGACGGCGTTGACCGGACTGCCGTTCGACGATGACGACGAGGTGCTGCGGGCGGCGATCGACGACGCCAGCGTCCCCGCCCTGCTGATGTCGATGGTGCACATGACCGGCGATCCGGGGATCCTCGACCGACTGCCCCGGCCGTACATGCTGATCGCGATGGACCTCCAGGGCGGGATGAGCGAACCCGACAAGCAGGTGGTGCGCGACAAGGCTTTCGAGGTGGCGCGCGAGTACCGCGACAGGGGGTGTCCGCCTCCGTTCGTGCCCGATGAGCACCAACTCCGGGTCATGCTCGACGTGATCACCGGCGGCCAGGTCGGAAGCGAGCTCATCGAGTACATCGCCGCCGACCTCCGGGTCACCGACGCCGATCAGAACGGCCCGCCGCTCGCCTCGACCGCCCGACAGCGCGCCGACTTCCCGGTGCTCGTGATCGGGTGCGGGGAAGCGGGTCTGCTCGCCGGCATCAAGCTCAAGGCCGCGGGCCTGCCGTTCACCATCGTCGAGAAGCAGTCCGGGGTCGGCGGCACGTGGCTGGCGAACCGCTATCCCGGTTGCCGTGTCGACATCGCCAGCCAGTACTACACGTATTCCTTTGAGCCGACCGATCACTGGGAACACCACTACGCCACGCAACCGGAGATCCTGCGGTATCTGCGCGACGTCATGGACCGTCACGGCATCGCCGATCATGTCCGCTTCGACACCGAGGTCGTCGGCGCGCGGTGGGACGAGTCGTCGGCCACCTGGAGGGTTCGTGTCCGCACCGGCGGGGGAGCCGTCGAGGAGTTGACGGCGCGCGCGTTGATCTGCGCGGTGGGGCAGTTCAGCAACCCCGTCATCCCCGACATCGACGGCGCCGACACCTTCGAGGGACCGACGTGTCACACCGCGGACTGGGACGACACGGTGGACCTGACGGGTCGACGGGTGGCGGTGATCGGCGCGGGCGCCAGTGGATTTCAGCTGGTACCGGCGATCGCCGGCACCGCTGCGCACGTCGACGTGTATCAGCGCACCCCGCAGTGGATGGCGCCCAACGTGCACTACCACGAGGCGGTGAGCGACGGCGCACGGTGGGCGACCCGACACCTGCCGTACTACGGTCGCTGGCTGCGTTTCGTGTCCTGGTGGCCGATCGCCGACGCGCTCGACGAGCAGATCACCATCGACCCCGACTGGGACACCGGGGGATTGTCGGTCAGCGCGGGCAACCAGATGATCCGGGACATGTTCATCGCGTGGATGCAGGCCTTCACCGACGACGAGGACCTGCTCGCCAAGGTGACGCCGAAGTATCCGCCGATGGGCAAGCGCACACTCCAGGACGACGGCACCTGGCTGCGGACCCTGCAGCGCGACGACGTCGAACTGATCAACGACGGCATCGCGGCCATCACCGCAGACGGTGTCACCGACGTCCACGGGGTGCACCGGCGCGCCGATGTGCTGGTGTGGGCCACCGGTTTCGACGTCAACCACCAGCTCGGGCCGATCGACATCCGCGGCCGGGACGGGCTGAGCCTCAACGAGGTGTGGGGCGACGCCGCCTATGCCTACCTCGGGATGACCGTGACCGGATTTCCGAACTTCTACTGCATGTTCGGGCCCGGCACCAACGCGGTCAACGGTGCGAGCCTCATCTACAACTCCGAATGCCAGATGCGCTACATCCTCGGCTGCATCGACATGATCATCGCGTCCGGCGCCGCGGCCGCCGAGCCGCGCGCCGAGGTGTGCCGTGACTACGACCGCCGCAGCCAGCAGCGGCTGCAGACGATGGTCTACGCCCACCCCGCGGTGACCAGCAGCTACTACAAGAACTCGACCGGGGAGCTGCCGACGCTGTTCGCGTGGCGGATCGCGGACTACTGGAAGTGGACACGCTACCCCGACCCCGCCGACTATCAGCTGGAAACAGCTGCACCCCAGGAGGTTTCATGACCGGACGGTTGGCAGGAAAGGTCGCGCTGATCAGCGGCGCCGCCAGGGGCATGGGAGCATCGCACGCGAGGGTGATGGCCGGACACGGAGCCAGGGTGGTGTGCGGCGACATCCTCGACTCCGACGGTGAGGCGGTCGCCGCCGAACTGGGCGACGCCGCGCGGTACGTCCACCTCGACGTCACCAGTCCGGACGACTGGGACCGGGCCGTGGCGGCCGCGGTCGCCGACTTCGGGGGCCTCGATGTGCTCGTCAACAACGCCGGCATCCTCAACATCGGCACCGTGGAGGACTACGAGCTCTCGGAGTGGCACCGCATCCTCGACGTGAACCTCACCGGTGTGTTCCTCGGAATCCGTGCCGCCACACCGGCGATGAAGGCCGCCGGCCGGGGTTCCATCATCAACATCGCGTCGATCGAGGGGATGGCGGGCACGGTCGGATGCCACGGCTACACCGCGACGAAGTTCGCGGTACGCGGCCTCACCAAGTCGACCGCACTGGAGTTGGGTCCCTTCGGCATCCGGGTCAACTCGGTGCATCCCGGTCTGGTGAAGACACCGATGGCCGACTGGGTGCCCGAGGACATCTTCCAGTCGGCTCTCGGCCGCATCGCCCAGCCCCACGAGGTCAGCAACCTCGTGGTGTACCTGGCCAGTGACGAGTCCAGCTACTCGACGGGCGCCGAATTCGTGGTCGACGGAGGCACTCTCGCAGGCCTGGCCCACAAGGACTTCTCGGCCGTCGACGTCGATCAGCAGCCGGAGTGGATCACCTAGAGGCCGGGCTGATCCATCCGCCGGCCCAGCTCGGCGCGGGAGCTGATCCCGAGCTTGCGGTAGATCCTGGTCAGGTTGTGCTCGACGGTCTTGCTGCTGATGAACATCGCCGCCGCGATGTCCTTGTTGGTCGCACCCGCCGCCGCCATCTCCGCGACCTTCTGCTCCGACGGCGTCAGCCCCTCGGCCGGCGCCACGACCGCGCGCGCGAGCTCCGAGCGCGCCCGCTGTGCCCACAGCGGTGTGCCGAGCTGCTCGAAGGTGTGCAGCGCATCGGTCAGATTCTTTGCCGCCGTGGCCTTCTGCCGGAGCCGCCGCTGAAGCTGGCCGAGCAGCAACCGGGTCCTCGCGCGCTCGAACGGCATCGGGAGGTGGTCGTGCTCGCTGATCGCGCGGTGTGCCATCTGTTCGGCGGCGGCGACATCACCGTGCGCCGCGAGCAGCATGGCCCGGCACCGTGCACCCACTGCTCTCATCCAGCGCCGGTCGTGTTCGACGCCGTTGCGCTCCAGGGCCGCGGTCAGGATCTCGGCATCGTCGAGCCGTCCCACCCCGACCATCGCCTCGATCGCGTCGGGCAGGTGCCACGCGTACATCAGCTCGGTGGTCGGCGGTCCGGCGGTGATGAACGAATTATCGAGCGCTGCAAGGGCTTCGCGGTGATTGCCCAGAGACTCCTCCAGGAAGCACAACGTCATTCCCGGCCAGTCGGCGATGTGGGACGCCTTGCGGTTGCGGACCGCCGCGAGAACCCATCGCGCATCGGCGCGGGCATCGTCGACCCGGCCCGCGTACGCGGCGATGGCACCCCGCACCGTCATCGGGATGATCAGAACGTCGTCGCCGCCCAGTTGTTCGGCACGTTCCACCGCTTCGGCGGCCTCGGCCTCGGCGTCGGCGATCTGACCGCGCCACAGATGGTTGATCGCCAGGAATCCGGCGATCGCCATCATGTCGCTCTCGGCGCCCCGTTCCAGGCAGACCCCGCGTACGGCGGTCAACTCCTGGTGCGCCTGCTCGAGTCGCCCCGTCCAGGACATGGCGAGGGCATGCACGAACGGGGCGCGGAAGATGATCGGCACGTCGAAGGTGCTGTCGTAGAGCTTCATCGCCCGCGCCAGCGCTGTCTCGTCCAGGCCGCGTCCACACTGGAAGTCGACGTGGACCGCCCAGGCCAGCGCGGCACTGGTGGCTCCCGGGAAGCCGAGTTCCTCGGCCAGCTTCACGGCGTCGCGCGCATAGCGGCGCGCATCGTCGAGCTCGCCGATGCTGTTGAGCGCGAACGACAGTCGCAGCAGAACCTGGACCTGCACGGGCACGTTGTCCGCGGCGTCGTCGAGCGCGCTGCGCAGGAGATCCACCGCCTGTCGGTGCTCGTTGTCGTACATCCGCACAGTGGCGAGCAGGCTGGTCGCCATCGCCCGCAGGATCGGAGGTTCGATGGAGCCGACCTCGCCGAGAGCGGCGGCGGCCTTGGCGGTGTCGCCGGCGAGGAAGTGGTTCTCGGCGGCCTTCAACCTGCGCATCGGATCGTGGGCGCCGAGACCGAGCGCCAGATCCATCAGTTCGGCGGCGGCAGCGGGCGCGCCGCGGGCGCGGGCGGAATCGGCCGCCTGGTCGAGTGCGGCGAAGATCTCGTCGTCCCCGCTGGATGCGGCCAGCGCGAGGTGTCGCGCCCGCAGCTCGGGGTGGCTCTCGACCGACGCGATCGCGCGGTGCATGGCCCGGCGCGCGGTCGGTCCCGCGTCGGTGTAGACGCCACCGGCCAACAGCGGGTGGGTGAACCGGACGCGGTTGCCCTCGAGAACGACGATGCCCGCCGCCTCGGCACGCTCCAGACCGGCGGTGATCTCGTCGGTGCTCGCCCCGTGGGCACGGGCCAGGAGCTCGACGGTCGGATCGGCCACGCACGCGACGCCCAGCAGCAGGGTGCGGGTCGCGTCGTCGAGCAGACCTACCCTGCGGCGCACGACGTCGGCGAGGGTGGCCGGCAGCGGAGGTTCCGCCGCGGGCGGGCTGTCACCGGAGTTCACGTGGGTGTGCGCCAGTTCCAGGGCATAGAACGGGTTACCGCCCGACATCTCGGCGATACGCAGGACGACCGGGCGGGTGAGGGTGCGTCCCAGCCGCTGGGAGATCAATGCGTGCAGCCGGCCGGCATCCATCGGAGGGACCGACACCCGGATGAGTCCGTCCGGACGTTCGAGCGTGAGCCAGCCGGCGGTCGTCCCGTCGCCAGGCACGCATCGCTCGGTCACTACGACACCGAACGCGCCCTTGAGGCGTCGTACCGCGAACTCGATCGCGGTGCGACTGGACGCGTCGAGCCACTGCACGTCGTCGATCGCGATGAGCACCGGGGCATCGGCGGCGAGGATGTGCAGGAGGGAGACGAAGCCTGCCGCGACCACCCGTTGGTCGGTGGCCGGCCCGTCGGCGCCGGCGCGCAGCAGCACCCGGTCCAGCGCGAGACGCTGCAGCGGCGGCAGCGCCGCGAAGTGCTCGTCGGAGACCGCCCCCAGCAGATCGGCCAACGCGGCGAACGCCATCACCGATTCGGCCTGTCCCACGCGCGCGGTGAGCACCTGGAAGCCGCGTGTGCGGGCGGTCTGCAGCAGCGACGCCACAGCGTGGTCTTGCCGATGCCCGCGTCGCCCTCGATGATCAGACCGGTCGGGGCGGAGGTCGCCGCGGACAGGAAGCCAGCAACCTGCGGATCGTCGGCGGCTTGCGGGCTAGCGTCGGACATGGCGTTCATCATCGCAGCGGGCAAAGCCGCGCGCATCGGCTTCGCGTACTCAGCGGACCGCGACGACCACTTTGCCGCGGGCCGAACGGTCTTCCAGCGATGCGATCGCTTCCGCGGCGCGCTCCAGCGGATACACGACGGGTTCCGGTGCCGGCACCGTTCCCGATGCCAGCAGCGGTTCCAGCTCGGCCCACTGCTCCTGCAGGTATCCGGGGTGGGTCATCGTCCAGGCGCCCCAGCCGACCCCGACGGCGTCGACGTTGTTGAGCAGCAACCGGTTGACCTTCACCGTCGGGATGTCACCTCCGGTGAACCCGACCACCAGCAGACGGCCGCCGGGGGCCAGGGAGCGCAGGGAATCGGTGAACCTGTCACCTCCGACAGGGTCGACCACGATGTCGACGCCCCTGCCGCCGGTCAGTTCCTTGACCGCGTCCTTGAACCCGTCGGCCAGCACCACGTCCGTCGCACCGGCGGCCCGGGCGACGTCGGCCTTCTCCTCGGCGCTGACGACCGCGATGGTGCGGGATGCGCCGAACGCGGGAGCCAGTCGCAGCGTCGAGGTTCCGATGCCGCCGGCAGCGCCGTGCACGAGCACCGTCTCTCCCGCCGCCAGTCGGCCCCGGGTCCGCAGCGCGAACTGCACGGTCAGATCGTTGAACAGAATCCCGGCACCCGCCTCGAACGATACCGAGTCCGGCAGAGCGAACACCCGTTCCGGTTGCAGCGCAACGACTTCGGCCATCGCTCCGCACAGCATCGTCAGTCCGGCGACACGGTCACCGGCCTTGACATGAGCCCCTGCGGGCGCGCTGCGCACCACGCCGGCGACCTCCGCGCCCGGCGTGTAGGGCATCTCCGGTTTGTATTGGTAAAGCCCGCGGGACTGCAGCGCGTCGGGGAACGCGACCCCGGCGGCGTGGACCTCGACGAGCACCGTGGCGTCGTCGGCGGCAGGCTCGTCGATCTCGACGAGCCTGGCCGCTCCGGGTCCGCTGAGCTCGGCAATCTGGATAGCACGCATGGTCGGCCTCGCTACGTCGCTGGGATGGTCGCGGGTCCCATTTAACCCACCCCCCGGTATGCGGGCGGACGGCAGTCCCCGGCGGGTACAGTCACGTACCCGGCAAAGTCGCCGACCCGAGGAGCGCGCAGATGGCACGAAGCAGCAGCACCCGAAGTCGCCGTGCAGGATCGGGCCCCGCCGTGGAGTTGCCGCGCGGGCGTGTGGTCGATGTGCGATCCAGGGACGGCGTGCGATTGCACGCCGAGGTGTTCGGCCCGGAGGACGGCTACCCGATCGTGCTCGCGCACGGCATCACCTGTGCGATCCCGGTGTGGGCACACCAGATCGCCGACCTGTCCCGCGACCACCGCGTCATCGCCTACGACCACCGCGGGCACGGACGCAGCGGCGTCCCGCCACGGCGCGGCGGGTACAGCCTCGATTATCTGGCGTCCGATCTGGACGCAGTGCTGGAGGCGACTCTGGCGACCGGGGAGCGCGCCGTGATCGCCGGACACTCCATGGGCGGTATCGCGATCTCGTCGTGGTCGGAGCGTCTGCCCCATCGGGTCGCCGAGCGCGCCGACGGCGTCGCGCTGATCAACACCACCACCGGGGATCTGCTGCGCAACGTGAACCTGTTGCCGGTGCCGGCGCGATTCGCCGACGCGCGGGTCCGTGCCGCGGGCGGGGTGATCCGGACGTTCGGTGGAACGTCGATGGTGCGGGTCGCCGATCTGCCGAGCCGGCGGTTCGTCTCGATGATCGCGGTGGGCCGAGACGCCGATCCCTCGATCGCCGACTTCGTGTTCGAGTTGTTCCACCGCACGCCGCCGGCGGGCCGCGGCGGGTGGGCTCGTGTGCTGGTGGACCACCTGGGCCCGCGCCACATCGGGCTGGACAATCTGACCGTGCCGGCACTCGTGATCGGCAGCACCCACGACCGGTTGTTGCCGGTGTCGTCGGCGCGCCACATCGCTTCGGCCGCACCGGATCTGGCCCGGTTCGTCGAGCTCGCCGGCGGACACTGCGCGATTCTGGAGCGCCCCGAGGAGGTGAACCAGCAGCTGCGGTGGCTGGTGGACTCGGTGAGTCGCTCCACCCGGGCGAGCGCAGCGACGGGGGATCAGGCCCGGGCGAGCGAAGCGACGGGGGATCAGGCCCGGGCGAGCGCAGCGACGGGGGATCAGGCTCGGGCGAGCTCGCGGTGAGCCTCGTCGGCCGCGCGCAGACCTGAGCGCACGGCGCCGTCGAGGAACCCGGTCCAGCGGTCCGCGGTCTCGGTTCCGGCCCAGAAGATGCCGTCGACGGGTGCACGCAGCCACCGGCCGTGCGCGGTCCACGCGCCGGGTGGGACGGCGGCCGTGGGGCCGCCGGGGGAGAACGGTTCGGCGCCCCAGCAGTGATCGACGTAGTCGATCGGATGAGCGGCGGCGTCGCCGAACAGCGCGCTGAAGCCCGCGAGCGCGATCTCGCGGCGTTGCTCACCCGGCAGCGGGTCGAAGCTGCGGGGGTCGGTGAAGCCGAGCAGCACGCCGGGACCGTCGTCGCCGGGGCTGCAGTCGAACGTGATGAACACCGGCCCCTCGTCCGACAGTGATTCGCCGGAGTGGCCGTCGGCCCGCCAGAACGGTGTCTCGTAGGCCGCGTAGGCCTTGCTGAGTCGTCCCTGCGGCCAATGCCGGCTCAGCTCACGATGTTCGGCGGGCAGCGGGGGATCGAACTCGATGCCGGAGCGGTGTTCCGGTGGGACGGCCACGATGACCGCACCGGCCTGGTACTCGGCGCCGGCGGTCGTCACGGTGACCGTGCGATCAGGGTTGCGGGTGATACGGCGGACGGGTGCGCCGACGACGACGCGGTCGCCGAGTTCGGCGGCCATCAAGTCGGCGATCTTCTGGGTGCCGGCGGGGAAGCGGTCCTGCTGAGCGCCGCCCTCGACGTCGAGCATGCGGTTGAGTCCGCCGGCGGCGTTGACGTAGCGCACGGCGTGCAACATCGATACGTCGCCGGGCTCGGCACCCCACGTCACGCGGGCCATGATCGCCATCAGGTCCCGGGTGGAGGCGCCCGCGTGGACCGATCGCAACCAGGCGTCGAGGGAGATGTCGTCGAGCTGACCGGCCAGCGGGGAGGCCCACGGCTGGTCCACGGGAACCCGCTTGCTGATGCGGTCGAATCGCCACTGGATCCGCGATACGTCGAGCAGTTCGAGGATCGACAGCCGCGGGATCGTGCTGCGGTAGGACCGCACCCGGCCGCGCCACCGGATCAGGTTCTTGCCTTCGCCGTAGGTCGGCACCGACTCGACGCCCAACTCGGCGGCCAGGGCCAGCACGGCGTCCTGGGTCGGTCCGACGAACGTCGCGCCGAAGTCGACGGGCACACCGCCGACCGACCCGGTGTAGGAGCGGCCGCCCACGCGGTCGCGGCCCTCCACGACCACCACGTCGCGGCCGAGCCGGCTCAGCTCGCGGGCGGCTGCGAGCCCGGCGAATCCCGCCCCCACGACAACAACCTCGGCCATGGGGCCATCCTCGCGGATCCGGCGCGCCAACGTACCCATAGCGGCGTATTGCGCGCCCGATCCGCCTAGCATCCCGGGGTGTGCAGGTAATGACAGCGCTGTTCGGGCCCATCGACGCCGTGGAGCGGGCCCGTGCTCTGCGCGAGGCCGGAGCCGCCGGCGTGTTCACGTTCGAAGGCCCTCACGACGTCTTCACCCCGCTGACGCTGGCATCCACCGTGGGCGGGCTCGATCTGATGACCAATGTCGCGATTGCGTTCCCCCGCAATCCGATTCACCTCGCGCATCAGGCCGTCGATCATCAGCTCCTGTCCGGGGGGCGCTTCACCCTCGGGCTCGGCACCCAGATTCGCACCCAGATCGAGAAGCGGTACGGCACCGACTTCGACCGGCCGGTGGCCAGGATGCGCGACCTGGTCGGAGCGTTGCGGGCGATCTTCCACACGTGGAGCACCGGTGACCGACTGGCCTACCGCGGCGAGTTCTACCGGCACACGCTGATGACGCCGACGTTCACCCCCAGGGCACCGTTCGACCCGATCCCCATCTATGTCGGTGCGCTGGGGCCGAGGCTGACACGGATGACCGCCGAGGTCGCCGACGGGCTGCTGGTGATGCCGTTCGGGTCCAGACGGTTCCTCACCGAGGTCACGATGCCGAACGTGGCGGAGGGGCTTGCGGCGGCGGGACGCACCCGCGCCGACCTCGCGGTGGTCCCGGAGATCATCGTCTCGGTCGCCGACCAGGATCCCGACCACATGTCGGCGCGGCGGCTGCTGGCGTTCTACGGGTCGACTCCCGCCTACCGCCCGGTGCTGGAGGTGCACGGGTGGGGCGACCTGCAACCCGAGCTCAACGCGCTGTCCAAGCAGGGCCGGTGGGAGGACATGGGACGGCTGATCGACGACGACGTCCTGCACACCATCGCCGCGTGCGGCACCCCGGCCGACGTCGCCAAACACATCAGGGACCGGGTCGACGGCGTCTCCGACCGCATCTGCCTCTACCAACCAGGACCGATCGCGGTGAACTCGTTGGCCGAGATCGTCGACGCGCTGCGGGGCTGAGTCTAGGGTGGTACGTACGCGGACCAAAGGAGGTTGCGGGTGGACCAGCTCTATCCGGAGACGGAATCGACCGACGTACTGATCGTCGGCGCAGGCATCTCCGGGATCGGGGCCGCCTATCGCATCCAGGAACGCAACCCGCAGCTGACCTACACCGTGCTGGAGCGACGCTCGCGCATCGGCGGTACCTGGGATCTGCACCGGTATCCCGGTATCCGCTCCGACAGCGACATCTTCACGCTGTCGTTCCCGTGGGAACCGTGGGACCGGCCCGAGAACGTCGCCGACGGCGAGGACATCCGCCAGTACCTCGTCGACGCCGCGCGTAAGCACGGCATCGACCGGCACATCCACTTCGACACCCGCGTCCTGTCGGCGGACTGGGACTCGACGGCCGACGTGTGGACCGTGCGGACCGAGTGCAATGGTGTGCCCCGCACCTACCGGACGCGCTTCCTGTTCTTCGGCACCGGTTACTACGACTACGACAACCCGTACCGGCCCGAGTTCCCGGGTCTGGAATCGTTCGAGGGTCCGGTGGTCCACCCTCAGCACTGGCCCGAGGACCTCGACTGCACCGGTAAGAAGGTGGCGGTCATCGGCAGTGGCGCCACGGCGATCAGCATGATCCCCGCGCTGGCCGAGAGCGCCGAGCGCGTGACGATGGTGCAACGCTCGCCGACGTATCTGCTGTCGGGACAACGGATCAACCCCGTGGTGAACCTGCTGCGCAAAGTGCCTCCGCGCAAACTCGGCTACCGCCTGGCGTGGCTCTACAACGTCCTGTTCATCGTGGCCGTGTACGGGGTGGCGCGCAAGGCGCCGCGGATCTCCCGCCGGCTCATCCGTGCGGTCGCCAAACACTATCTGCCCGAAGGCTATCCGGTGGATACGCACTTCAAGCCCCGGTACGACCCGTGGGACCAGCGCCTGTGCCTGATCTTGTCCGGCGACTTCTACGACGCGATCGCCCGTGGCCGCGCCGAGGTGGTCACCGACGAGATCGACCACATCGACGCGCACGGACTGGTCCTCAAGTCAGGCAGGCGGATCGACGCCGATGTGCTGGTGACAGCCACCGGGTTGCAACTGCAGGCGCTGGGCGGCATCGAGATCAGCATCGACGGCACAGAGGTCAAGCCGGCCGACCGGTTCGTCTACAAGGAGCACCTGCTCGAAGACGTGCCGAACCTGGCCTGGTGCGTCGGCTACATCAACGCCTCGTGGACGCTGCGGGCCGACCTCACCGCGCGTGCGGTCGCGAAGCTGTTGGCGCACATGGACTCTCACGGCTACACCCATGCCTACCCGCATCTCGGTGGAGTGCCGATGGAGGAGAAGCCGGCGTGGAACATCAACGCCGGCTACGTGCACCGTGCCCCCCATGTGCTGCCCAAGTCCGGTACGCACCGACCGTGGAACGTGCGGCACAACTACGTCCTCGACGCCGTCGACCAACGTTTCGACCGCATCGACGAGTCGATGGTCTTCGGTCGGGTATCGCCGAAATTGCATTCCAGCAGCGAAATGTCGAGTGAAGACCTGCTGGAACGCAATTTCGGCGCTTGAGGGTTAGGGAGCGACGGTAAGCCAGTCCGCGAAGCCCGACGGGTCGTGACGGCCCAGGGCGCCGTGCTCGAACAGGCCCCAGCCCTCGCGTTCGGTCCCGTCCGCCTCGCGGCACACCGCCCGGCCGACGTGGTCGATGACGCCGAACCCGGCCCGCCCGATGACGGCGGGATCGGTCATGTCATAGGTCAGCCGTTCGGTGAAGTTCGGTCCCTTCCACACGCCGTGCAGCCAGTCGGAGTCCCCGCCGTACCCGCCGCCGGCGTGAATCGGTACCGCGAGTTTGGATTCCACGTCGAAATGCAGCGGGCTGCCGTCCAATGCGGTGGCCTCGACCGTCGCGCCGGTCGGGATGCGGGTGCCCGAGCGGTACTGGATCTTGACCCGCGGCCAGCCCAGTTGCTCGACACGGCCGTCCTTCCAGACCCGGGTGCAGTCGTTGAGCGACCGGAACCCCAGCGGATCCTCCTGGATGATGATCACGATGCCGAAGTCGTCGAAAGCCATCGGGATGTAGAGCCACCACATGCCTTCGAACGGCGGATCGTCGGGCCGGCCGGCGGGTTCGGCCTCGCCGATCGGCCGGATGCCCCACGACCTGTCGCGGGTGCCGATCCACTGGGCGGGGTCGACGGCGATATCGGTGCCGTCGATCGACAACTGCCCGCTCCATGACCCGACCTGCGCGAAGCGCTGCGCGTTCAGCGTGACCCGGGTGCCGCGCCGCATGATGTGCGGCTGCTCCTGGACGGCGTCGAACAGCCCCTCCCAGGTGAGATCGGCTACGATGCCGTCGGTTTCGTCGAGGACGATACGCAGCTTGCGCAGCGGTTCGATGACCTCGACGCGGTAGTTGCCGATGTGCTGGTTGAGCCGGTCCTGGTCGATCGCGTCGGACAGGTGCACCGCGGTCTGGGTGTCACCGCGCCTTACCAGAAAGAAGGCGTCCTTGACCCCGAGGTTCGGGTAGTACCCGAGGCCGGTGATGACGAAGATGTCGCCGGTGCGGTCATGGGCGTTGAAGTACGACCGGTCGTAGAAATTGCGGTCCGACGAGCCGGGCCACGCAATCGGCTGGGGGATCTGGTGTACCGGGAATTCGTCCATCGGTCCGAGCATCAGTCGGCCTCTCCGATCAGTCGTTTGAGCAGTGACGCGTGGTAGAACAACGATTCGATGTCGTCGGGCCTCTCGATCTCACCGAAGTGGACACGGCGTGTGCCGGTGCGCATGAACACGCAGCACCACACCACCGCCGAGTACACGTGGAACCAGTGCAGATCACCGACCTCGACACCGGTGAGCTTCCGGTACGTGTCGCGAACGTCGTCCTCGCGCAGGAAGTCCGGCATACCCGGTAGCCCGGCGAGTTTCGTCAACTCCTGGAAGACCATGTGCGCGAAGCTGATCCAGGCGAGGTCGAACTCCCGCGGCCCGATGGTGGCCATCTCCCAGTCGAGGACGGCGACGGGGCGGAAGTCCCGGTAGATGACGTTGCCGATCCGCGAATCGCCCCACACCAGTACGGGTTCGGAGGCGGCGACGTCGTGCGAGAAGTGTTCTTCGAGCCAGCTGATCGCGCGTTCGACCAGGGGGGAGCTCCCGAGGTCGGCGCTGCTGAACGCATACCACCGGGTGAGCCAGCCGAAATGACGGTGCAGCGCGGTCTCGCCCGGTGGGTCGATCTCCTGCAGGAAGCCGAAAGTCCGCTGCGCGTCGGGGATCGAGTGCAGCGCCGCCAGCACCTCGACGGTGCGGTCCTGCAGCGCGCGCTGTTGTTCCGGTGAGGCGTCGTAGAGCCAGTTGTCGCCGAACGTGTAGGGCATCACGTCGGGCGGGACCACACCGTCGACACGGTCCATCAGGAAGAAGGGCCGACCCAGCACGTCGCCGGTGTCCTCGAGCCACCGCACCGCCGGCACGGCGACATCTGTCGACTCGGCGACCAGTCGCATCACTTCGTGTTGGTGGTCGAGGCGGTAGTGTTCGAACACGGGAATGTCCGCATCGGTGGGTGCCACCCGGGCGACCCAACGGTGCTCGACGGGATCGCCGCCGTCGGACCACCGCCCGCGCAACAGGATCGTTTCGGAGGACATGCCGTTGGCGTCGATACCGTCTTCGACCGTGATGTCCACCGGCGCGTCCGGGGTGACGCCGGGCAGCTTCGTCGACAGCCACCGGGACAGGGCCGCCGGGACGTCGGACAGGTCTCTGCTGGAGCGCTGGAGCCGATCCACGTTGTCGACAGCTGGTTCGCTCGTCACTGAACTGGTCCTTCCGGCTGAACGCGGCCACCGCACCGCCCTATTACGATACCGTGGGTAGCGATATGAAAACAGACTCGTCCGCGGGTGGCAAGGCCACGGGTGCAGGGCGCCCGCGGGACCCACGCATCGACGCTGCCATACTCGCAGCCACCGCGGATCTACTTGTCGAAATCGGCTATTCGAACGTGACGATGGCGGCGGTCGCCGAGCGGGCGGGCACCACCAAAACCGCGCTCTACCGGCGATGGTCGAGCAAGGCCGAACTGGTGCACGAGGCCGCGTTTCCGGTGACCCCGACGGCGATCCAGTCACCGCCGGGTGACATCGCCGCCGACCTGCGGGCCATGATCGAGGTGACCCGCGACGTGTTCCTCAGCCCGGTCGTGCGCGCCGCACTGCCCGGGCTCATCGCCGACATGTCGGCCAACGCGGACCTCACCGGAAGGATCGGGGCGCGCTTCACCGATCTGTTCGCCGCGGTGCGGGCGCGTCTGCAGGACGCCGTCGAGCGCGGCGAGGTCCGCGAGAGTGTGGATCCCGACCGCCTGGTGAGCCTGGTCGGAGGTGCCACCCTGCTGGCGCTGCTGCAGACTCCCGACGCGCTCGCGAGTCCGTCCTGGGTGGACTCGACGACCGACATCCTGCTGCGCGGCGTGGTGGCCGGAGCGTGACCCGTCAGGCTCCGCCGATCTGGTCCCGGTTGCGTTGCGACACCGCGCTGAACCGGTCGCCGAGGCCGTCGAAATCGCGGTGCTGGGCGAACGCGATGCGCTCTTCGGCGGCCAGGGCGGGGTCGACCACCACCGAGGCGCCGGCGGTGTAGATCTCTTTGAGGCCGCGCATGGTCGGGCGGGGCACCTCGGCGATCTGGTGCGCGAGGTCGATCGCGCGCTGCAGGAGATGCTCGTGCGCGACCACCTCGGTCACCAACCCGATCCGTTCGGCGCGGGCGGCGTCGACCACCTCACCGGTCATCGACAGCCGCCGGGCCATCGCCGCACCGACGAGCTGGGGCAACCGCGCGGTCATCCCGCCGCCCGGCAGGATCCCGACCCGCGCATGGGTGTCGGCGAACAGCGCGCGCTCGGAGGCGACCATGAAGTCACATCCGAGGGCCATCTCCAGACCGCCGGTGAAGGTGGCGCCGTTGATCGCCCCGACAACCGGTGTCCGCATCGCCGCGACGGCTGCGATGCAACTCTGCGTGCGGAACTCGGCGAAGTACGACAGACCGTCGCGGGCAGCCTCTTTCAGATCGACACCCGCGCAGAACGCGGGATCCGCGCCGGTGAGGACGACGGCGCGGACGGCATCGTCGTCGTCGGCGGAGGTCAACGCGGTATAGGTCGCGCGGATCAGGTCGCGGCTGAGCGCGTTCCTCGCGGCCGGGCGGTTCAAGGTGATCACCCGCACGCCGTCGTGGTCGGCGGTCAGCACCAGATCTTCGGTCATGGCTACGGTGTTATCAGAAGAACCGGTCGGCCGAGTCGGCCAGGTCCAGAAGTGGTTGCGGCAGCGCGCCGAGCATGAACGTGACGGCTGCGGTCACGGTGACCACCGCGGTGGTCAACACGCTGGGAACGACCACGGCCGGTGCGTCGTCGGGGCTGTCGGTGAAGAACATCAGCACGATCACCCGCACGTAGAAGTACGCCGCAATCGCGCTGGCGACGACGCCCACGACGACCAACGGGATGGCGCCGCCCTCACCCGCGGCCTTGAACACCGCGAACTTGCCGACGAAACCGCTCGTCAGCGGAATGCCGGCGAAGGCGAGCAGGAACAACGAGAACACGATGCCCACCAACGGATATCGCTTCCCGAGGCCCGCCCAGCGGGCCATCGCGGTGTCCTCCTCGCCGTCGGAGTTCCGCACCAGGCCCACGACGGCGAAGGCGCCGACCGTGGAGAACCCGTAGGCGAACAGATAGAACAGCGTCGACGACACGCCCGCGTCGTTGCCGGCGATGACACCGGTCAGGATGAAACCGGTGTGGGCCACCGCCGAATATCCCAGCATGCGTTTGACGTCGGTCTGGGTCACCGCGGTGACGGTGCCGACGACCATGGTCAGGATCGCGATCGCCCACAGCACCGGCCGCCAGTCGTCGCGAAGTCCGGGCAGGGCGACGTAGAACAGCCGGAGCATCGCACCGAACGCGGCGATCTTCGTCGCGGCCGCCATGAACGCCGTGATCGGGGTCGGAGCTCCCTGATAGACGTCGGGAATCCACGAATGGAACGGCACCGCACCGATTTTGAACAGGATGCCGACCAGCAGCAGGGCGACGCCGATCAGACCCAACGAGGTGGTCCCGGTGCCGTCGGCCACCGCATCCGCGATCCCCGGAAAGCTCAGCGTGCCCGCATAGCCGTACAGCATCGCGGCGCCGTACAGGAAGAAGGCCGACGAGAACGCCCCGAGCAGAAAGTATTTCACCGCCGATTCCTGCGACAGCAGCCGGCGGCGCCGGGCCAGACCGCACAGCAGGTACAGCGGCAGCGACAACACCTCGAGCGCGATGAACATCGTCAACAGGTCGTCGGCGGCCGGGAACAACAGCATGCCGGCCACCGCGAACATCGTCAGCGGGAAGACCTCGGTCTGGATGTTGCCCGCCCTGGCGGCCACCTTCTCGGCGACGCTGCCGGCCACCGCCGAGGCCTGCGGGGTGAAAGCGTCCAGCCCGCGGCCGTTCTCGGAGTCCTCGACAACCCCGATCTGGCGTTCGCCGATCAGCAGGACGCCGAGCACCCCGACCGCCAGGATGGTGCCCTGGAGGAACAGCGCGGGCATATCGACCGCGACGGCGCCCATGACCGCCGAAACAGCCCCGTCGGCCGGCAGATCCCTGGCCACCATGACGACGGCGACGAACGCGGCGAGCAATGCCGCGAGGCTCAGGCCCGCCTGGGCGCGGTAGCGCAGGTGGCGCGGGAGGAGCGCCTCGACGAGCACCCCGAGCACCGCGGCGCCCAGCACGATCAGCATCGGTGACAGGAAGAAGTATTCGACAGTCGGTGTCGGTAGAGGGGTCAGCGTGTTCATCGCACCGGGCCTTCCGCCATCCGGGGTGCCGGGTCGGTCTGTTCGACGGTGGTGAGGGTGTGGGCGACAGCCGGGTCGATGATGTCGAGCGCCGGTTTCGGATAGATCCCGAGCAGCAGCAGAAGTGCGATCAGCGGTGTGACGACCACCAGCTCACGAGGCACGAGATCGCGAATCCTGTTCTCTCCCTCGGATAGTGAAGGGGGCACCGGCCCGGTCATCATCCGCTGGTACATCCACAGGATGTAGATCGCTGAGAGCACCAGAGCGCTCGCGGCCAGCACCGCGAACACGGGATACCTCGTGAAGGTGCCGATCAGAACCAGGAACTCGCTGATGAACGGTGCCAGACCCGGCAACGACAGCGTCGCCAGGCCCGCGATCAGGAAGGTTCCGGCCAGCACCGGCGCGACCTTCTGGACGCCGCCGTAGGCGCTGATGAGACGGGATCCGCGCCGCGACACCAGGAACCCGGCGATGAGGAACAACGCGGCGGTGGAGATGCCGTGATTGACCATGTACAGCGTCGAACCGGACTGGCCCTGACTGGTCATCACGAAGATGCCCAGGATGATGAAACCGAAATGCGAGATGGAGGTGTAGGCGATCAGCCTCATCACATCGGTCTGGCCGATCGCCACGACCGCGCCGTAGACGATGCCGATCACCGCCAGCGTGATGATCGCCGGGCCGAACAGCGTCGCCGAGTCCGGGAACAACGGCAGGCAGTACCGGATCATGCCGAACGTGCCGACCTTGTCCATGATCGCCATCATCAGCACGGCGCTGGCGGGGGTGGCCTCGACCGCCGAGTCGGGCAGCCAGCGGTGCAACGGCCACAGCGGCGCCTTGATCGCGAACGCGAACATGAAGCCGCCGAACAGCAGATGCATCACCACGGGATCGACGGCGAACTCTCCGCTGGACACGGCGGCGACGATCGCCCGGAAATCGAACGTCCCGGCGTCGAAGGCGTCGCTGGTGGCCGTGGCCACGTACAGGCCGACGACCGCGGCGAGCATGATGAGCCCGCCGACGAGGTTGTACAGCAGGAACTTCACCGCGGCCCTGCCCCGATGTTCGCCGCCGAAGCCCCCGATGAGGAAGTACATCGGGATGAGCATCGCCTCGAAGAAGACGTAGAACAACAGGATGTCCAGCGACACCAGCGAGATCAGGACCATGCCCTCGACAGCCAGAGTCAGCGCGAAGTAGATGTGTGTCGAACGCCCGCCCCAGCTGAGTCGGTCACCCGCATCGTTCCAGCCGGCGATGATCAGCAGGGGGAGCAGCACCGCCGCCAGAACCACCAGGGACAGAGCGATACCGTCGATGCCAAGGATGTAGCCGGTGCCGAAAGACGGTATCCAGCGGTAGTTCTCGACGAACTGGAACTGGTCGCCGACGGGATCGAAGCCCACGGCGATCACACCGGTCACCGCCAGCACCACCAGCGAAACGACCAGCGCCGTCCACTTGGCGAGGTGACGCGCGGCGGCCGGTAGCAGCAGTACCGCGACCGCCCCGACCATCGGGACGACCCACAGGGTTGTCAGCAGCGGAAAAGAGGTCACCACAGATTCACCGCCAGAATCATCCCCACCACGATCGCCGTACCGGCCAACATCGACAGCGCGTAAGAGCGGGCGAACCCGGTCTGCCACTGCCGCAACCGCTCTGAGACCCGGGAGACGCCCGCGCCCAGCCCGGCGCCGGCACCGTCGACCGCCTCGTCGTCGAGTTCGACCAGACGGCGGGTGAAGGTCATCCCCGGCCGCATCAGCACCCGTTCGTTGACGGTGTCGCCGTAGAGATCCCGCCTCGCGGCCACGGTCAACGCGGACCCGGGCGGCACGTCGGCGGGGACGGGGCGGGCGCCGTACATGCGGTACGCGATCGCCACCCCGACGGCCACCACCGACAACACGATCACCGTGACGACCCACACCGGCAGGACGTGGTGGATCTCCTGTGCCCCCACCACCGGTTCCAGCCAGTGCTCGAGAGTGCCTCCGATCGCCAGCGCCGCGCCGGCGGTCACCGAGCCGATCGCCAGCAGGATCATCGGCCACGTCATCACCGCGGGTGCCTCGTGCGGATGTGCGCCCGAACCCTCCCAGCGCCTCGTGCCGAAGAACGTCATCAGCATCACCCGGGTCATGTAGAACGCCGTGATCCCAGCCCCCAGAATCGTGACGCCGCCCAGGATCACACCCTTGACGCCGCCCGCACCGAGTGCCGCCTCGATGATGCCGTCCTTGGAGAAGAACCCGGCCAGCGGCGGAATCCCGATGATCGCGAGGTATCCGAGCCCGAACGTGACGAAGGTGATCGGCAGCGCCGTGCGCAGACCTCCGTAGCGGCGCATGTCGACCTCGTCGTTCATCGCGTGCATCACCGAACCGGCGCCCAGGAACAGGCCGGCCTTGAAGAAGCCGTGGGTCAGCAGATGCATGATCGCGAACGCATAACCGGCAGGACCCAGTCCGGCGGCCAGCACCATGTAGCCGATCTGGCTCATCGTCGACGCGGCGAGGGCCTTCTTGATGTCGTCCTTCGCGCATCCGATCACCGCACCGAACAGCAGCGTGACCGCCCCGACGATGACCACCGCCGTCTGGGCGTGCGGCGCGAGGTCGAACACGGGCCCCGAGCGCACGATCAGATACACGCCGGCGGTGACCATCGTCGCGGCGTGGATGAGCGCCGACACCGGTGTCGGGCCCTCCATCGCATCGCCGAGCCAGGACTGCAGCGGCACCTGCGCCGACTTGCCGCAGGCGGCGAGCAGCAGGGTCAGTCCGATCGCGGTCAGCGTGCCGTCACCGAGTTGCGGTGCCGCCTCGAAGACAGCGTCGAACCCGACGGCGCCGACCGACGCGAACATCACCATCAGTGCCACGGCGAGTCCGACGTCGCCGACACGGTTCACGACGAACGCCTTCTTCGCCGCCGTGGCCGCCGACGGCTTGTGCGACCAGAACCCGATCAGCAGGTAGGACGCGAGACCCACACCCTCCCAACCCATGTAGAGCCCGAGGTAGTTGTCGGCCAGGACCAGCAGCAGCATCGCGGCGACGAACAGGTTGAGGTAGGCGAAAAATAGACGTCGACTCCGCCCGGGGTCATCGGGTCGCTCCGCAGGCTGCGCTCCCGAAGCCATGTAGCCGATCGAGTAGATGTGGATCAGGGATCCGACGCCGGTGATCAGCAGGGCGAAGCACATCGACAGCTGGTCCAGTTGCAGACCGAAATCGACGCGAAGATCGCCGACGGGCACCCAGCTGAACAGCGTCTCGTGCACCGCGCGCTGCTCGGGATCTCGGCCCAGCATGCCGGTGAACATCACTGCGGCACAACCGAACGAGGCGAGGGCCGCCGCGGTGCCGAGCAGATGGCCCCACGCATCGCAGCGGCGTCCGGCCAGCAGCAGGATCGCCGCACCGGCCAGCGGCACTGCGATGAGAAGCCACACGGGTAGCGTCATTGCCGGTCCTAGTGCCTCAGCAGGCTTGCCGCGTCGACGTTTGCCGACCGGCGCGTCCGGAAGATCGTCATGATGATCGCCAAGCCGATCACGACCTCGCAGGCGGCGACGACCATCGTGAAGAACGCGACCACCTGACCGTCGAGGTTCCCGTGGACACGGGCGAACGTGACGAAGGCCAGGTTCCCGGCGTTCAACATCAACTCGACACACATGAACATCACGATGGCGTTGCGCCGCAGCAGCACTCCCGCGGCGCCGATGGTGAACAGCAAGGCCGACAGGTACAGGTAGTTGTCGGGATTCACTGCTCACCCCCGGGCGATCGCTCATCGGTAGGTACGGGGCGCACCTGCAGAATCGCGCTCACCGACAACTCCGAGCCCGACCCGTCGGGTAACCGGGCGGGGACGTCGACGGCATTGTGGCGGGCGTACACGCCGGGGTTGGGCAGTGTCGTCGGGTGCCCGCCCGGCGCAAAGCGCTCGACAGCGAGTTCGCGCTGGGTCTTTCGGCGCTGGAACCGCTCTCGGTGGGCCAGCACCATCGCGCCGAGTGCGGCGGTGATCAGGAGTGCGCCGGTCAGCTCGAACGCCCACAGGTACTTCGTGAAGATCAGCGCCGCGAGGCCCTCGACGTTGCCTCCGCCGTTGGCCTTGTCCAGACCGACGATGCCGGTGGCGGACACCGACCCGATGCCCGCGATGAGCAGGATGCCGAAGCCCAGACCGACCGCCAGCGCCGCGATCCGTTGCCCGCGCAGTGTTTCCACGAGGGATTCCGAGGAGTCTACACCGATCATCATCAGCACGAAGAGGAACAGCATCATGACCGCGCCGGTGTAGACGACGATCTGCACGACCCCCAGGAACGGCGCACCCTGGGCGATGTAGAGGACGGCGAGCGCAATCATGGTGGCGGCCAGTGACATCGCCGAGTAGACGGCCTTCGGCGCGGCGATCACCCCCAGTGCGCCACCGACGCTGACGACGGCCATCACCCAGAACAGGATCGTCTCGGTCACCTGGCATCCGCCTCTGCCGATGGCGAGACGGTGCCACGGTAGTAGTCCTCGTCGGTGGCGCCGGGGGCCATCGCGTGTGGCGGCGCCCCCATGCCCGGTTCCAGCGGCGCCAGCAGCTTGTCCTTGCCGTAGATCAGGTCGGCGCGGTTGTCGTCGGCCATCTCGTAGTCGTTGGTCATCGTCAGCGCGCGGGTCGGGCAGGCCTCGATGCACAGGCCGCATCCGATGCAGCGCAGATAGTTGATCTGGTACACCCGGCCGTACCGCTCGCCGGGGGAGTAACGCTCGGCCTCGGTGTTGTCGGCGCCCTCGACGAAGATCGCGTCCGCCGGGCAGGCCCATGCACACAGTTCGCAGCCGATGCACTTCTCCAGCCCGTCGGCATACCGGTTCAGTTGATGGCGCCCGTGGTAGCGCTTGGCGACGGGCCCAGGCTTCTCCGGGTACTCCTCGGTGACCGGCTTCTTGAACATCGAGCCGAAGGTGACACCGAATCCGGCGACAGCGTCGAGGAACTTAGGCATCGGCGGACTCCTTCACCGGTAACGGCGGCACCGGGAAGGCGCCGTGGTCAGAGGACTGGGCGGGGGGACCGTGCGGTGTGCGACGTCTCCTGGCGCGCAGGGCCCGCCACGCGAGCAGTGACGCGAGGATCGCCGCCACACCGGTCACACCGATCAGCGCGGTGACCCACCCCTGGTAGCCCTGGTTCTGCATCGCGCGGGTCGTGGCGACGATCGCGATCCATGCCAGCGAGACCGGGATCAGGAGCTTCCAGCCCAGCCCCATGAACTGGTCGTAGCGCATCCGGGGCAGGGTGGCGCGCAGCCACATGAAGAAGAACAGGAACAGCCACACCTTCGCGGTGAACCACAGCAGTGGCCACCACCCGCTGTTCGCGCCGTCGGCGATGCTGATCGGCCACGGCGCGTGCCAGCCTCCGAGGAACAGCGTGGTCGCCAGAGCGGACACGGTCGTCATGTTGACGTACTCGGCGAGCATGAACATCGCGAACTTCAACGACGAGTACTCGGTGTGGAAACCGCCGACCAGTTCACCTTCGGCCTCGGGGAGATCGAAAGGCGCCCGGTTGGTTTCGCCGACCATCGAGGTCAGGTAGACCAGGAAGGACGGCAACAGAAGGAAGATGAACCACACGTCGTTCTGCGCGGCGACGATTCCGGACGTCGACATCGTGCCCGCGTAGATGAAGACCGCGACGAACGACAGCGCCATCGCGATCTCGTACGAGATCACCTGCGCCGAGGATCGCAGCCCGCCCAGCAAGGGGTACACCGATCCCGACGCCCATCCGGCCAGCACGATTCCGTACACCCCGATCGAGGTGACCGCGAGGATGTAGAGCACCGCGACGGGAAGGTCGGTCAGTTGCAGGGCGGTGCGGTGGCCGAACACGGACACCTCCGGGCCCAGCGGGATCACGGCGAAGGCCATGAAGGCGGGGATCACCGAGATGACCGGTGCGGCAAGGTAGATCCACTTGTCCACCCCCGCGGGTACGAGGCCTTCCTTGAGCGCGAGTTTGATGCCGTCGGCCAGCGACTGCAGCAGTCCCCGTGGTCCGACGCGGTTGGGCCCCAACCGCAACTGCATCCGTCCCAGGATCTTGCGTTCGATGAGGATCGCGGCGAGGACGGTGAGCAGCAGGAAGACGAACACCCCCAGCGACTTCGCCAGGATCAGCCACCACGGGTCATGGCCGAACAGGGTCGGGTCGGGGTAGGTCATGCCGGCCCCCGCTGCTCGGCGCATCCGATGGACACCCGCGCTCCCGTCGTGACACCGAGGGTCTGGTGGACCTGGCTGCCGGGTGAGTTCAAGGGCAACCAGACCACGCCGTCGGCCATGTCGGTCACGGTCAGCGGGAGGGTGATCGCGCCGCGGTCGGTGCTGACGGTGACCACGTCACCGCCGCGTGCACCGATGTCGGCCGCGGTGCGCTCCGACAGCCGGACCGTCGGCGTTCGGGCGGTGCCCGCCAGATGCGGTTCCCCGTCCTGAAGACGGCCCCCGTCGAGCAGCATGCGCCACCCGGCAAGGATCGCCTCCCCATGTGCCGCGGGCGCGCGGTGCTCCTCGGCCCGGGGCGGCGCCGGGCGGTCGCCGGCCCACAGGCCGAGTCGGGCGTGCTCCTCGGCGGCAGCCACGGAGGTGGGTATGCCGAGGTCCACTCCGATCTCGTCGGCGAGGAGGCTCAGCACTCGCAGATCGGTGACGGAGTTCGTGTGCACGGAGGGCTCGAACGGGCGAATTCGCCCCTCCCAGTTGACGAATGCGCCGGCCTTCTCCACGACCGGCGCCACCGGGAACACGACGTCGGCGCGATCGGTGACCGCGCTGCGACGCACCTCCAGGCTCACCACGAACGGGACGGCGTCGAGCGCGGCAGCGGCATGGTCGGGATCGGGCAGGTCGGCCAGTTCGACACCGCCGACCAGCAGTGCACCCAACTCCCCGGCGCGGGCTGCGTCGAGGATCGCCGTGCCGTCGCGACCGGGTTGGGCGGGCAATTCGTCGACGTGCCAGGCGAGTGCGGTCTGGGCGCGCGCGCCGACGTCGTCGACGGGTCGGCCGCCCGGCAGCAGGTGCGGCAGAGCGCCCGCCTCCACGGCGCCGCGGTCTCCGGCACGCCGGGGGACCCACGCCAGCCGTGCGCCGGTCGCGGTGGCCAGTCGCCCGGCAGCCGACAGCGCGCCCGGAGAGGTCGCCAGACGCTCGCCGACCAGGATCACCGCACCCGGCATCGTCAGCAGCTCATCGGCGGCCAGACCGTCCAGTACCCCTGCCTCGGCGCCGGGAGCCGCGGTGATCAGGCGGGCGGAGAGTTTGTCCGAACCTCGGGTGCGCAGCGGTGCCACCGAGATCACCTGAACTCCGTGCTTGCGCACCGCTTTCCGCAGCCGCAGATACACGATCGGCGATTCCTCTTCCGGCTCGAAGCCTGCGAGCAACACCGCGGGCGCTTTTTCGAGATCGGCATACGTCACGCTCTTGGGCCGGCCCGCGACGTACGCTGCGAGGAACGCGGCCTCCTCGGCGCTGTGCGGCCGTGAGCGGAAGTCGATGTCGTTGGTGGCCAGCACGATTCGGGCGAACTTGGCGTAGGCGTATGCATCTTCGAGGGTCGATCGGCCGCCCACCAGCACGCCGGTGCGCCCGCGCGACGCCGCGAGCCCGGCTCCCGCGACGGTGAGTGCCTCCGACCACGACGCCGCGCGCAGGGTGCCGTCCTCGTCGCGTATCAGCGGGGTCGTGAGGCGGTCGCCGGCCGTGGCGTAGGTGAACGCCCACCGCCCCTTGTCGCAGTTCCACTCCTCGTTGACCTCGGGATCGTCACCGGCGAGGCGGCGCAGGACTTTTCCGCGCCGGTGGTCGGTGCGCTGCGCGCACCCGGAGGCGCAGTGCTCACAGACGCTCGGGCTGGAGACGAGATCGAACGGCCGCGCCCGGAAGCGGTACGCCGTGCCGGTGAGGGCGCCCACCGGGCAGATCTGGACGGTGTTGCCGGAGAAGTAGGACTGGAACGGGACGCCGGGGGCGATGCCGACCTGTTGCTGCGCACCGCGTTCGAGCAGATCGATGAACCGGTCCCCGGCGATCTGATCCGAGAAGCGTGTGCACCGGGCACACAGCACACAACGTTCGCGGTCGAGGAGTACCTGGGACGAGATATTGATCGGCTTGGGGAAGGTGCGCTTGACGTCGGTGAACCTGGTCTCGGCGCGGCCGTGCGCCATCGCCTGGTTCTGCAGCGGACACTCGCCGCCCTTGTCGCACACCGGGCAGTCCAGCGGATGGTTGATGAGCAACAGCTCCATCACGCCCTGCTGGGCCTTGTCGGCCACCGCAGAGCTGTGCTGGGTGTGCACCACCATGTCGGGGGAGACCGTGGTCGTGCACGACGCCAACGGCTTTCGCTGGCCTTCGACCTCGACGAGGCACTGGCGGCAGGCCCCGACCGGGTCGAGCAACGGATGGTCGCAGAAGCGCGGAATCTGCACCCCGATCAGTTCCGCGGCGCGGATCACCAACGTGCCCTTGGGCACCGTGACGGGTTGGTCGTCGATGGTCAGCGTCACCATCTCGACGGGTGGCGCGTCGGAGGCGCGCTCGGCGATGGTCATACACCCACTCCTTCCGGCGCCGTGAGCATCGAGGCATAAGGATCGAACGGGCACGCGTTCCCCAGGTGCGCTTCGTATTCGTCGCGGAAATGCTTGAGCGACGACATGATCGGGCTTGCCGCACCGTCGCCGAGGGCGCAGAAGGACTTACCGAAGATGTTGTCGGAGATGTCGAGCAGCTTGTCGAGATCGGCCTCGGTGCCGCGACCGGTCTCCAGCCGCTCGTAGATCTGGGCCAGCCAGTAGGTGCCCTCCCGGCACGGCGTGCACTTGCCGCAGGACTCGTGTGCGTAGAACTGCGTCCACCGGCGCACCGCACGCACGACGCACGTGGTGTCGTCGAATATCTGTAGGGCTTTCGTGCCGAGCATCGATCCGACGCCGGCCATGCCCTCGTAGTCCAGGGGCACATCGAGGTGGTCGGCTGTCAGCAGCGGCGTCGACGAACCGCCCGGCGTCCAGAACTTCAGCTCGTGTCCCGCACGTACACCACCGGCGTAGTCGAGGAGCTCCCGCAGCGTGATGCCCAGTGGCGCCTCGTACTGTCCCGGCGTGGTCACGTGGCCCGACAGCGAGTACAGCGTGAAACCCGGTGACTTCTCCGAACCCATCGACCGGAACCAGTCGACGCCGTTGAGCAGGATCGGCGGCACGCTGGCGATCGATTCGACGTTGTTGACCACCGTCGGGCAGGCGTAGAGCCCGGCGACCGCCGGGAACGGCGGCCGTAGCCGGGGCTGTCCGCGGCGACCCTCCAGCGAGTCCAGCAGTGCGGTCTCCTCACCGCAGATGTAGGCGCCCGCCCCCGCGTGCACGATGAGCTCCAGGTCGAAACCCGAACCGTGGATATCGTGTCCGAGGTGGCCGGCGGCGTAGGCCTCCGCGACCGCGGCCTGCAGGCGCCGCAGCACGGGGACGACTTCGCCCCGCAGATAGATGAACGCGTGATGTGCCCGGATCGCATAGGCTGCGATGATCGCGCCCTCCACCAGGAAGTGCGGCGTGGTCAACATCAGCGGAATGTCTTTGCACGTCCCGGGTTCGGACTCGTCGGCGTTGATCACCAGGTAGTGCGGTTTGGCCGCCGCGCCTTCACCGCCTTGGGGGATGAACGACCACTTCGTGCCGGTCGGGAATCCCGCGCCGCCGCGGCCGCGCAGGCCGGAGTCCTTGACCGTGCCGATGACCTCATCGGGGCTCATCGCCAGAGCGCGTTCCAAGGCCTGATACCCGCCGTGACGGATGTAGGTGTCCATCGTCCACGGTTGCGGCTCGTCCCAGAATCGGCTGAGTACCGGGGTCAGTGACGTCACGGTGCGTCCGTCGCTTCCGGATCGGTCTCGGCAGTGCCCGACCTCGCGGGGACGTCGGCCTCCGGTGCCGGTGCGGGTTCGTCCTTCACCGACTCGGCCGCGACGGCCTGCTCCTGTCCGCCACCCGCGGTGGTGTCCGAGGGGCTTCCGGCCGCGGGCGCGGCCATCCGGTGCTCGCGGGCGAATCGCAGTCCGGCGAGCGTGGCCTCGCCGACGGTACCGGCCGTCGCTGAATCCGGGCCGTCCAGCCCGGCAAGGATTCTCGACGTCTCGCGGAACGTGCACAGCGAGCCGCCGCGTGACGGTGCCGGTGTCTGCCCGGAGCGCAACCCGTCGACGAGTTCACGCGCCGAGGCGGGGGTCTGGTTGTCGAAGAAGTCCCAGTTGACCATCACGACCGGTGCGAAATCGCATGCGGCATTGCACTCCACGTGTTCGAGCGTGATACGGCCGTCCGCGGTGGTCTGCCCGGGTGCGATGTCCAGATGCTGCTCGAGCGACTCCAGGATCGCGTCGCCACCCATCACGGCGCACAGGGTGTTGGTGCACACACCCACCAGATACTCCCCGGTCGGGGTCCTGCGGTACATGGAGTAGAAGGTCGCGACCGCCGTCACCTCGGCGTCCGTCAGGCCCAAACGGTCTGCGCAGAAAGCGATTCCGGCCGGTGTCAGGCAGCCGTCCTGGGCCTGCACCAGATGCAGCAGCGGCAGCAGCGCCGACCTGGTCTGCGGGTACCGGGCGATGATCGTCGCGGCATCGGCCGTCAAGCGCTCGTGGACCGCCGCGGGATAGGTGGCGGGCCCGTGGATCGGGGGTCCCGGTTCGTCGGGCCGCTGTCCGAGCTCGAGAAACACACTCATGACGACCTGCTCTTCGCGCCGGCGCTCATCACCTATCCACCCCACCCATCACCGGATCGATCGACGCCACCGCCGTGATCGCATCGGCGACCATGCCGCCTTCGCACATCGCCGCGACGGCCTGCAGGTTGGTGAACGACGGATCCCGGTAGTGCACCCGGTAGGGCCGGGTTCCGCCGTCGGACACCATGTGTACGCCCAATTCGCCGCGCGGGGACTCCACCGCGACGTAGACCTGACCCGGCGGCACCCGGATGCCCTCGGTCACCAGTTTGAAGTGGTGGATCAGCCCCTCCATCGAGTGGCCCATGATCTTGGCGATGTGCTCCGGGGAGTTGCCCAGCCCGTCGGGCCCGACCTTCAGATCTGCCGGCCACGCGAGCTTCCTGTCGGTGATCATCACCGGTTCGCCGGTACTGCGCTCGAGGCGTTCGACGCACTGCTCGACGATCCGGATGGATTCCCGCATCTCCTTGACTCTGATGAGATAGCGGCCGTAGGAGTCGCACCGGTCATCGGTGATGACGTCGAAATCGTATGTCTGGTAACCGCAGTAGGGCTGCGACTTGCGCAGGTCGTGCGGCAGGCCGGTGGAACGCAGGACCGGACCGGTGATCCCCAGCGCCATGCAACCGGTGAGATCGAGATAACCCACGCCCAGGGTGCGGGCCTTCCAGATGTAGTTCTCGTTGAGCAGGTTCTCCATGTCGCGCAGCCGGGTCGGCAGCAGCGTCAGGAGCTCGCGGATCTGGGGGAGGCCCTCCTCGGGGAGGTCGGCCGCGACACCGCCGGGCCGGATGTAGGCACTGTTCATGCGCAATCCGGTGATGGTCTCGAACACCGACAGGATCAACTCGCGTTCCCGGAAACCGAGGAACATCGCGGTCATCGCACCGAGTTCCATTCCGCCGGTGGCGAGTGCCACCAGATGGCTGGAGATTCTGTTGAGCTCCATCATCATCACCCGGATCACCGAGGCGCGTTCCGGGATGTCGTCGGTGACACCGAGGAGCTTCTCGACACCGAGGCAGTACGCCGTCTCGTTGAAAAACGGTGACAGGTAGTCCATTCGGGTGACGAACGTGACGCCCTGAGTCCATGTACGGAATTCCAGGTTCTTCTCGATGCCGGTGTGCAGGTAGCCGATTCCGCACCGGGCCTCCACGATGGTTTCGCCCTCGATCTCGAGGATCAGCCGCAACACCCCGTGGGTCGAGGGATGTTGCGGGCCCATGTTGACGACGATCCGTTCACCGGCGTGCTCGGCGGCGTCCCCCGCACGCGAGGAGGAATTAGACATTTGCCGTGCCGCCGTGACGACCTGATCCCAGTCCTGGCCGCCGACGACGATGACCCGCTCGGGGCGTTGCGCGGAGGTGGTCATCAGTTGTACGCCCTGCGCTGATCGGGCGGCGGGATCTCCGCCCCGTGGTACTCGACCGGGATCCCACCCAACGGATAGTCCTTCCGCTGCGGGTGGCCCACCCAGTCGTCGGGCATCTCGATACGGGTCAGCGAGGGATGCCCGTCGAAGATGATGCCGAAGAAATCGTAGGTCTCGCGCTCGTGCCAGTCCACCGTCGGATAGACGCCGAACAACGACGGGATGTGCGGATCATCGTCGGGGACAGCCACTTCCAGGCGGATGCGACGGTTGTGGGTGATCGACATCAGCGGATACGCGGCGTGCAGCTCCCGGCCGGAGTCGTCGGGGTAGTGCACGCCGCTGACACCGAGGCACAGTTCGAAGCGCAACGCCGGATCGTCACGCAACGCCTGGGCCACCTCCACGAGGCGGTCCCGGTGCACCTCAAGGGTGAGCTCGTCGCGGTGGATCACGACGCGTTCGATCGACTCGGTGAACGCATCGTCGCCGACGGCCTCGGCGAGTCTGTCCACCACCTCGTCGAAATAGCCGCCGTACGGGCGCGGACTGCTGCCGGGAAGGGCGACGGGACGGACCAGCCGACCGTAGCCCGAGGTGTCCCCAGAGCCCTTGGCGCCGAACATGCCACGCCGTACACCGATGATCTCGGGTGTCTGGTCGCCGGTCGGCTCCGTCACCTCAACAGGCCTTTCAGCTCGATGGTCGGAGTGAGAGCCATGGCCGCCTGTTCGGCTTCCCTGATGGCCTCTTCGCGGTTCACGCCGAGCGGCATCTGCTGGATCTTGTCGTGCAGTTTGAGGATTGCGTGCAACAGCATCTCGGGCCGGGGCGGACAACCGGGCAGGTAGATGTCGACGGGTACGACGTGATCGACGCCCTGGACGACGGCGTAGTTGTTGAACATTCCGCCCGACGAGGCGCAAACCCCCATGGCCAGAACCCACTTCGGCTCGGCCATCTGGTCGTAGATCTGCCGCAGAACCGGCGCCATCTTCTGGCTCACCCGCCCCGCCACGATCATCAGATCCGCCTGCCGCGGGGTGGCCGAGAAGCGTTCCATGCCGAAGCGCGAGATGTCGAAACGCGGACCGGCGGTGGCCATCATCTCGATCGCGCAGCACGCCAACCCGAACGTCGCCGGCCACAGCGAGCCCTTCCGGACGTACCCGGCGACCTTCTCGACGGTCGAGAGCAGGATGCCCCCGGGAAGTTTCTCTTCTAGTCCCATTGCAGTCCTCCCCGGCGCCAGACGTACGCATAGGCCACGAATACGACGACCATGAACAAGAGCATCTCGATCAGCGCGAACATCCCGAGGCTGTCGAACGCGACGGCCCAGGGGTAGAGGAAGACGATCTCGATGTCGAAGACGATGAACAGCATCGCGGTCAGGTAGTACCGCATCGGGAAGCGTTGAGCCGTCGCGGCGACCGCGGGATCCGAGGCGTCCATCGGCTCGATTCCGCACTCGTAGGCTTCGAGCTTCGCGCGGTTGAACCGGCGCGGGCCGATCAGCAACGCGATCCCGACCGATCCCACCGCGAACACGGCAGCGATCGCACCGAGCACCAGGATTGGCGTGTACAGATTCATACTGCGCAGCAGCTCCTCGCAGGCTGTCGATGTGAGCTATCACACAGCCTAGCCCTGTTTGGGATGCAAGCCACACATTTTGGTTAGTATCGCTACTGGCGTCGCCCGGCGATGCCGCGCTGCCCTCAGCGGGCGCGAAGAATCAAGCGCAGCAGTGACTTTCGCCGTACCGGGGTCAAGCGGCAGGTCGCAACAACGACACGACGGCATCCCCGAGGCGTATCGGGTCGATCGGGTGCGGAACCGCCGCCTCGGCACGCGACCATCGCGCCAGCCACGCGTCGTCGGGTCGTCCGGTCAGCACGAGGATCGGCGGGCAGACGTCGAGTTCATCCTTGAGCTGCTTGGCGATACCCATCCCGCCCACCGGCGTCGCCTCACCGTCGAGGATCGCCAGATCGAATCCGCCCGCATCCATCTGGCGGACCACCATCGGACCGGTCGCCACCTCGACGTAGTCCAGCTCGGGCAGTTCGGGGTGGATCCTTCTGCCCAGCGCGAGCTTGACCTGCTCGCGCGTTCTCGGGTTGTCGCTGTAGACGAGGACGCGCAGCACACCACGCGTCTCGGCAGACGGCACGACCATGGGCGCGATGGTAGCCCGTGAATGTCGTTCCCACCTACGGAATCTGGCGGACGATCCGCGCCTGTGGCCGTCGTCGGCCGCCTCCGGCCGGGCCGGCCCCGGCGCCCGGAGAAGCTTGCTGAGGAACGCCCTCGATCGGAAGCTGCCTGGCCGGCGGGGGTGCCCGGCGGATTATCGCGCCCGACAAATTTTGCTATTCATCGCGACGGAGAGATCGGTCGGCGCTAGCATTCGCGCGTGGGGGACGGAGCCGGATGACGGCCGGTCTGGGGCTGGCGCGCACGCAGGTGGAGTCTGCGATCGTGGCGTCGCGCCTGCGCGCCGTGCTGGTCGGCGCCGCCGGCGTCGGGAAGACCTCGATGGCCCGCAAGCTGGCCCGTGACTATGCCCGCAAACATCCGCGGCTCACCTCGCACTGGGTGTCGGCGACCGCATCGGCCAGGGACATCCCGTTCGCAGCGTTCAGCCACCTCATCGATGTGTCCGGCGGCGAGGAACCGACGACGTTGCTGCGCGCCGCGCGGGAGTCGCTGAGGTCTGCGCACGGCCTTCTGCTCGTTGTCGACGACGCGCATCACCTCGACACGTTGTCGGCGACGCTGGTGCACCAGCTCGCCGTCACCGACAACGCGCACATCATGCTCACCGTCCGCGAGGGCGAACCGGTCCCCGACGCCGTCACCGCGTTGTGGAAGGACTCCATCCTCGCCCGCCACGACATCGCCCCGTTCGATCGGCGGGAGAGTGGGCTGCTGCTCGAACAGATCCTGGGCGGCACCGTCGAAGATGTCAGCACCGTGCGGATGTTCGAGATCAGCCAGGGCAATCCGCTGTATCTGCGCCACCTCGTGGACGCAGCGCTGGGAACCGGCTCGCTGCGCCAGGTCGAAGGGGTGTGGCAGCTGCGCGGGGAGATGACGCTGAGCCCGCAGCTCACCACGCTCATCGACGCGCATCTGACCAACCTGCCCGAGCCGGTGCGGTCGGTCCTGGAGTTCCTCGCCATCGACGATCCACTGTCGGTCGACGATCTCGCCGCACTGACGGGTATCGACGCCGTCGACGCGGCGGAGACCTGCGGGGTCGTCACCATCACCGACCGGGCCGGCGCCCTGTACGCCCATCCGTTCCATCCGATCTACACAGAACGCGTGCGCTCGTCGCTGGGTCTGCTCGCGATGCGCCGGCTGCGCAAACTGCTGGCGGGCCGGATGTCCGTGCGCGCCCCGGGGAACCTGAGCACACGGCTGCGGATGGCGGCGCTGGCCATGGGGACCGATGAACCGCCGAGCGCCGACGAACTCGTCGGATTGTCCTGGGAGGCCATGAGGCTCGGCGATCTCGCGCTCGGTGAGCGCCTCGCGCGCGCCGCGCTCGAGCAGGCCGACGGATTGGCCGCGCGACTTCCGCTCGCTCACTCGTTGTCGTGGCAGGGCCGCGGACGAGACGCCGACGACGTGCTCAACCCGGTGGATCCGGACACCCTGACGCAATGGGATCTGATGGCCTGGACACTGCCCAAGGCGGCCAACAGGTTCTGGATGCTGTCCGAATCCGAAGAGGCTGTGGAGTACCTGCGGCAGATGCGCGCACGCATCACCGAACGAGGCGCCCTGCACACCATCGACGCGCTGGCCGCGACGTTCGCGATGAACGCCGGCGACCCTGCGGAAGCGGTGACGGTCGCCAAGGGCATCCTCGCCGCTGACGACGCGCAGGACCTGGCGGTGGCGTGGGCGTCGGCCGCCGCGACGCTGTCGTCGGCGCGTATGGGCCGCTTCGCCGAGGTCGACGGTCTCGCGCAACGCGGCCTGGACGCGGCGCATCCCGGACTGCTCCGGTTCACGATAGGCCTCGGGCAGACGCTCGCTCTGATCATGAACGCCGACGTCGCGTCGGCCGAACACCTGGCCCGCCACTACCTCAGTTTCTCGGAGTTCCAGCAGCCCGGCCGCGCCATCGGTGAGGTGCTGCTGGGGCACACGCTCTTGGCTTCCGGCCGGTTCGGCGACGCGGTGACGCTGTTGCGGCAGGCGGCGGCGGCACTGACCTACACCGGGTACAGCTGGGGGCCGCTGGCGTTGACGGGGCTCGCCCAGGCGCTCGGGCAGCAGGGGCGCGCCGCCGACGCCTCCGCCGTGCTCACACGCGCGGAGGCCAGTCACGGGATGCGCTCGGCGCTCTACGCACCCGACCTGGCGCTCGCCCGGGCATGGACCCTGGCCGCCGCCCGGGACCTCCGTGGCGCGGTCGCCTCGGCGCGCGACGCGGTGCACGCCGCGGTGCAGTCGGGTCAGGATGCGGTGGCGCTGCGGGCTCTGCAGGACTGTGCACGGCTGGGCGACACCCACGGGCTGGCGACGGCGGTCCGTCTCAGTGACAGGATCGGTTGTGTCACAGGACCGTTGTGCGTCGCGCATCTGCGTGCGCTCGCGGCGGGGGACGGGGCTGCGCTCGATGCGGTCTCGGCAGACCTGGAGACCGCGGGTCTGCCGGCAGCCGCCGCGGATGCCGCGGCCCAGGCGACGTTCGCCCACCAGCGCCGGGGAGATCGCGCGGGTGAGGTCGCGTCGAGGTCACGGGCGAGCCGCCTCTCGCAGGTCTGCGGCGCCCCGGCGACTCCGGCGCTCGAACAGGTGCTCAACCCGATGCCGTTGACGGGTCGGGAGCGTGAGGTGGCGGTGATGGTATCCCAGGGGTTGACGAACAAGGCCATCGCGCAGCGTCTTTCGGTGTCCGTCCGCACCGTCGAGGGCCACGTCTACCGGGCCTGTATGAAGATCGGTGTTCCGGATCGGGCGGCGCTCGCGTCGACGGTGGGGGGCATGCACGGACGTGAAGGGACGGCGTGAATGAGCGTGTTCTCCGTGTCGGCGTCGTTGAGGCAGTCCGGTGTCTCGCTGCGCAGCCCCGACGGGGTGACGCTGCCTGAGGTCGAGACGGTCTGGTTCGAGACCGAAGACCGGATGCGCCTGAACTTCCGGCATCTGCCTCCGGTTCCGGGCACCGAGGACAAAGGGCCCGTGATGTTCGTCCACGGGTCCGGCACCCGCGCCGATCTGTTCTGTCCGCCCAGCACGATCACACTGCCCGCGCTGTTGTCGGCGGCAGGCTTCGACGTGTGGTTGTTGAACTGGCGCGGCAGTATCGACGTCGAGCCGACGTCGTACACGTTCGACGACGCGGCGGTCTTCGACTTCCCGGCCGCGGTGTCGGAGATCCTGCAGCGGACCTGTTCGACGGTGGGCGGGATCAAAGCGGTGGTGCACTGTCAGGGTTCGCACGCCTTCATGATGTCGATCGCATCGGGTCTGCTTCCCGAGATCACCACGGTCGTGGCCAATTCGACGGCAATGCACCCGCGGGTGCGGTGGTCGGCCTCGGTGAAACTGCCCTTCGCCCTCAAGACGCTGGGCAAGACGACGGAATGGTTCAATCCGCAGCACGGGTTGTATGCGTCGAGCTTCAGTGCGCGCGTGCTCGATCTGCTCGTGCGGCTGTTCCACCACGAGTGCGACAACGCGGTGTGCAAGCACTCCAGTTTCATCTACGGCGTGGGGTTCCCGACACTGTGGAGTCACCACCATCTCGACGAGGTCACCCACGACTGGATCAAGGGTGAGTTCGCCCACGTCCCGGTGAGCCTGTTCCGGCAGACGCACCGATGCCTCGCGGCGGGCCGGCTCGTGCCGGTACGCGGATATCCGGGGATCCAGCCCGGTGTGGCGATACACGAACCGAAGACCGACGCGAACTTTCTGTTCATGTGCGGATCCGACAACAAGACGTTCCATCCGTCGGGGATGAGGAAGACCTTCGAACATTTCACGACGCGCACGCGCGGCACCCAGGAGCATTGGGAGATCACGGGATACGGGCATCTCGACCCGTTCCTGGGCAAGTATGCCGCCGAGGACGTCTTCCCCAGGGTCATCGCCTTCCTGGAAGGCCAGTGATGCCCAAGGTCTCGTTGGTCTGCCATGTCGGCCTGCTGCTCGTGCTGTCGATCCTGGTTTTCCCCGGCATGTTCGGCGGTGACGTCCCCCGCGCCGTCCCGCTGGCTGTCGTCGCTCTGGTGCTGGCGGTGGTGTTGGCGGTCACCGAGGTCTTCTCCGGGCTGCGGTGGGTGGCGCTGGTCGCTCTCGCCGCGGCCGTGGCGGGCCTGATCGCCACCGTGTGCGACGACCCGGTCTCGGGAGCGGCCCTGTGGGGATGGGGCCTGGCCTGGATGGCAGTGGTTGTGTGGTTCGCGGTGCTGGCCTCGCGGGCACGGAGTAACCGGTGACGGGCCTGCGGTTTCGGGAGACGATGACGGGCCGGATCGCCCTGCGGGCGAGGGATCCCGTGGATGGCTACGGACGGGTCGACGGATATGCCGCGGTCATGCACATCACGATCGACATCCCCGACGTCGCGGCGTTCACCGCCGGCCGGGTGGATGCGGCCCGGTTGCGGGCCGATGTGCTGATCCCTGTGCTGGGCGGGCGATTTCAGACCTCGTCCGGAGAGTTCGTCTGCTTCCGGTCCGGTGAGGGACCGGACGGGACACCGGTTCAACAGATGATCTATACGGCGACGCTGACCAATGACGATCGGGTATTGGAGATGTCGGCGCGAAAGGTGCTGGAACCCAGGGGATGGCGGATCTGGCGGGTCTGGCCGGACACCACCACACTGTTGGTGACGCTGGTCGACGTGACCCCCGATGACGACAAGGAGCGACCGCGGCATCTCGCCGGGGTGGTGTACATCACGGTGCGCGGATTCGCGCGTCAGCTGACCACGATGAGGCCGTACGGAAGTCGGCGGTGGTCGGAGAAGCTCGGTGCCTTGTTCGGCTACCTGAGCTTCTTCGCCGGGCGCCTCATCCGGATCTATCTGAGTCGCCGTATGGCTGCGGAATGAACGGTGCTGGGAGCGAGGGTGTTGCGAGATCCTCTTTTCTCAATTCGTGCGCTGCTCTGCGGGCGAACGCGGCGATCGTCAGCGACGGGTTGGCGCCGACCGGTCCCGGCATCACCGAGCCGTCGGTGATCCACAGCCCGGGAACACCCCGCACCCTGCCATAGCTGTCGACGACGCCTTCCTGGGCGGACGTGTCGGCGGGGCAACCGCCGAGCGGATGCACGGTGATGACCTCGTTGATGAAGTCCCACAGGAAATTACGCAGGAAGCCTGCCCCGAGGTCCTTCGTCAGCGCTTCCATCCGGCGGGCCACATCCTGGAAGTGTTTGTCGGAGGTGTGTTTCTTCCATGTGCACGTCATCTTGGTGTCGTCGGAGTCCTTGAGGCACAGCTGTCCGTCGGGGATGTCGGCGCCCATTCCGAGCAGCGGCAGCGGCCACCGGAGACGCCGCAGCCAGGCGGACGCGAATCTCGGAACCGACAGCTTCGCCAGCGCCTCTCTCAGGTCGTCCGGCCCCCAACCCCACGTGGCGAGATTCGGTAAACCGCCGTCCTGCAACAGAATGCGCCGTTCGCCCTCGTCGTAGGAGCGATAGGTGGTGATGACGGGGCCACCGCTCGGCAGGAGCTCGTCGTCATCTCCGTCCGGGAGCGCGAACCCGAGCAGATCGCCGTTGCCGCAGAACCGCTTCCCGAGTGCGGCGCAGTCGGACAGGCCGAGCTTCTTGCTACGCAGCATCAGATACGTGCTGCCCAGAGTGCCGGCGGCGAGAATCACACGTTTGGCCCGGATCACTCCTTCAACCGGCTCACTCTTGTTCCGGCATTCGGGATGCACGACGTAGGCGACCTCGAAAAGATAGTCGGAATCGTCTGTGCAGGGCGCGATCTCGCGTACCTCGGTACGCACGCAGATCTGCGCGCCGTGATGTGCCGCCATCGACAGGTAGGTGTGGTCCAGGCTGCTTTTCGCCCCACGGTTGCAGCCGACATCGCACTCGCCGCACATCGTGCAGGTGGTGCGCTCCACGTCGTCGCCGTGGATGTTGGGGTAGTCCGCGGGCGGCAGGGGAGCGCCTTTCGCCGGACCGTCAGCTCCGTCGAAGCGCACCGCCAACGGGGCGAGCACAGAGCCGGCATCAAGGAATTTAGTGGTCTTCTTCGAATGTTCTTCGTGCAGGCTCTGCGGTATCTCCTGGACCTGGAGGACCTCTCTGACAGCCCGGTAATGATCGCGCAGGTCCCGGTGGGTGAACGACCAGGTCTCGGTTTTCCCGTTGCCGTCGGGGACGGGCTGGGTGAACCATTGCGCGGGCTTCTCCAGCATCACGTTGGCGTAGATCAACGATCCGCCGCCGAGTCCGCTCGCGGTGACGGCGTCGATGCCGTCGAACGACCACAGGTCGAACATTCCGTGCTTCCCGAACCCCGGTGCCCAGATGGAGTCGTCGATCTCCATCACCCGACGAGGGAAGGATCCTGGCGGATAGGCTTTGCCACGTTCGAACAGGCAGACACCTCTCCTCCTTGTGGCGAGTTCGGCCGCCATGACGGACCCGCCGAACCCGCTCCCGATGATCAGGTAGTTGACTTCGTCGGCGCACGGTCCGTTTTGCAGCTCCATGGCGAAGACGATAAGTCTCCGGTACCGGCTGTATGTGCAGATCAGCAAGGATTCCGGAAATCTCGCCGACGTGGTGGCCGACCGAAAACAGGTAGTGCGCTACGCATGACCGGGTAGCGCCCGCCTCCCTAGTGTTCGGCATGTCAGCCCCCGCACGTCGTACACCACCGAGGAGACGCCGATGCCTGTCACAGTGCTCGGCGCGCAGCCGAAGAAGTTCGCTGACCGTCATGCCGACCCGGTGACCGCGCGGGCGCTGCACGTCCCGGTGCAACAGGTCTGGGGGTACCGCAGTGATCGATCCGCAGTGTCATCCGATAGGCCACCCGCGGTCCACCGACCGATGAGCGAGGAACGGGGCGACGAATACGTCGTCAGCTTCGTCGAGTCGATGACCCGGCGTCCGGCGGCCCTGGTGATCCAGGGGGAGCCCGGGATCGGTAAGACGACTCGGTGGATGGATGTCTGCGAGGAGGCGCGACGCGCGGGCGTGCGGGTGCTCTCGACGCGGTCCGGCGTCGGCGAATCGGCGCTCGACTTCGTCGGTGTCGATGACCTGCTCGCCGACGTCGAACCCGAGGTGTTCGACGCGCTGCCGATCGCGCAGCGCACGGCCCTGCGACAGGTTCTGGTCCGCTCCGGCGCCGACGGTACCGAGATCGACAGACGCGCTGCAATCGGCGCGTTCCGGGCTCTGGTCGCGGAACTGGCCACCCGCACACCGGTGTTGATCGGCGTCGACGACGTGCAATGGCTCGACGAGGCGACCCGCGACGCACTGGTCTACACGATGCGCCGGGTGCGTGGCCCGGTCGCGGTAGTGGTCACCGAGCGTGCCGTGACCGGACGGGGAAGCGCGGTGTCCTGGCTCGACCTCGGAGAGGCCGGATCCGTCACACGCCTGGTGGTCCGACCGATGTCGGTGGCTGAACTGCACCGCCTCGTGGCCGGCCGGACGGGGCGGTCCCTCTCGCGGCCTGCGATGGCGCGGCTCGCGGAGATGTCGGGTGGAAATCCCTACTACGCATTGGAACTCGCGCAGGCCATGGACTCCGCCGGCTGGGTATGGAGCGCGGGACTGCCGTCGAGCCTGGTCGACGCCACCGGTCTGCACAGGGAGCGGCTCGACGCGGACGTCAACGAGGTCCTGCTCGCCGCCGCATCCGTCGTCGGGCCCACCGTCGACCTGCTCGCCGCCGTGCTGCACCGTCCGGTCGAGCAGATCGTCGGATCGCTGGAGAAGGCCGAAAATCTCGGCATCGCCTCGATCGAGGCCGGCCGCGTGGGCTTCTCACATCCACTGCTGCCCCACATCATCTACAGCCAGGCACGGCCGGGTGAGCGCAGACGGATCCACCGCGCCGTCGCCTCGGTCGAACCGTCGCCGCAACGCCAGGCACGGCACCTGGCGTTGGCGGCGACGACCGGCGACCCCGAGATCCTGCGCGCCCTCGATTCGGCCGCCGAGACGGCACGCGCCGACGCTGCGCCGGCGACCGCGGCGGAACTCACGGAGTTCGCGATCGGTCTCGGCGGCGACACACCTGTGCGACGTCTGCACGCTGCCCGCGACCACCTGCTGGCCGGCGACATCGACCGCTCGCTGGCGCTCCTGGAACCCACCGCGCGGGGTCTGCCCGACGGGCTGATGCGGGCCCACGCACGCGTTCTGGTCGGTGGTGCGCTCGCGGTGCGCGGGACTTTCGGTCGAGCCGTCGACGAACTGCGGGTCGCACTCGCCGATGCGGCCGAGGATCCGGGCCTGACGGTACAGATACAGCTGGCTCTGGCGATGACGCTGTCGGCCGCCGGAGACCACGACGGTGCCGATGACCATGTACGACAGGCACGGATGCACGCCGAAGGCATGGCCGACCACGTTCTGACCAGTCAGGCGCTGGCCGCGCAGGTGCTGGTCCGGACGGCGAACGGTGAAGTGGCGGACGAGGTTTCACTGCGGCGGGCGGCCGACCTGGAGCAACGCGTTCACCACACCTCTGGACTCCCGGCTGGCGTCCACACCGCCGCGCCGTTCAGCGCACGGGTGGTCAAAGCGCTGGTCTCGGTGTGGACCGGGCGACTCACCGAAGGCCGGGCACAACTCGCCGAGGCGCAGGCCCGGTACGCCGCCCGCGGATCCGATGTCGATGTGCTCTGGATCCAGTTCCACTCGGCGATGACAGACATCGGGCTGGGACGACACGGCGACGCCGCACGTCTCGCCGAGGACATGCTGCTGGGCGCCGAGCAGCTCGGAGGTGCCGCGGCGAGGGCGCTGGCCGCCGAACCGCGCGCGCTGCTCGCGACGCTGGAGGGTCGGGAGTCCGATGCCAGGGCCGAGGTGGATCAGGTGCTCGAGCAGGTCTCAGACGACGTGCCGCCCAGCAACGGACTCCGAACGGTCCTGGGCTTCCTGGAGTTGTCCCTCGGGCGTCACGCAGCCGCGGTCGACGTGTTGTCCCCGTTGCTGGCGCGCAGCCGGACCGGCGGGAGCATCGAGATCGCGACGCTGCGTTTCCTGCCCGACCTTCTGGAAGCGGCGTTCTCGGTGGGGCGCGTCGATGAGTTCGCGGCGTGGGTCGATGCCCTGGAGGACGCCGGTACCCGGCTGAACCGTCCATGGATAGTCGCGGTCGCGGCACGCTGCCGCACCATGCAGTTGGCCGCACGCGGAGAACTCGCCGCAGCACAGGTCACCGCGCTGCGCGCACTCGACGCGCACCGCGGACTGCCGATGCCGTTCGAACTCGCCCGTACTCAGCTCATCGTCGGGCAACTGCAGCGACGGCTACGCCAGAAACGGCTGGCCCGAACGACATTGACGGAGGCACTGACCATTTTCGAACAACTCGGGACCCCACTGTGGGCGGCTCGCGCCCGCACCGAACTCGCCCGCACCGCGGAGAGCCCGCAGCAGCATCTGCTGACCGCCACCGAACAGCGCGTCGCCGAGCTGGTGGCGTCGGGACTCACCAACAAGGACGTCGCGGCCGCGCTCTACATCAGCCCGAAGACGGTGGAGCACAACCTGGGCCGGGTCTACCGCAAGCTCGGAATCCGCAACCGCACCGAACTGGGCCGCCAGATGGACAGTCTGCGCGACGGGCCGAACTGACATGCCCACCTTTCTCGCAGAATGGCAGCGCTCCACGTTCAGCGACCCCACAATCTCCAAATTCGTCACCCTGCTCGAATCCTGCGCCGCGCAGATCGCGGCACCGGAATCACCGGTCCGGCTGATCATGGTGCTCGCCGTGGCCGCCGACCTCGGTGTCTGCGCGGTGTTCGAAGCCGACAGCGCTCAGACCGTGCTGCGCGTGTGCAGGAACGCCGGCGCGATGCCGCAACGGCTGACACCCGACGTCGAAGCGAGGATCCTCGCGTCCGAGTCCGCGTCGTCCTGATCAGGACCCGCCCACGAGAAGCGGCTGCATCTCGGCGGGATCGAAGTATTCGTCGATACGGGTGATCAAACCGTCGTCACCGACGACGATCACGATGCACACCCGCATCGCGATCGCCTCCCCGCTACGGGCGGTGGCGTGCAGGATGTGCTGCTGCACAAAGCCGCCGTCGAAGAACCGGCGGTCGGTGATCTCATAGCGCCGGTCCACGGTCGCCCGGACGAACCAGTCGATGACCTTCACCGCCCGCCGGTGGTCGCAGTCCCGGTCGTCGCCGCTATGCCACACCGCGACCCCGGGGCTGAACATCTGTGCGACCGTGTCGATGTCGCTGCGTGTGATGGCGGCGAACAACCGGTCGGCGACGACTGCGGTGTCAGGCATGTATTGACCTCAACTCAGGTTTGGGTTGAACACTGTGGACATGGACCAGACACCCACACTCTCCCGTTTCGACGACTTCTACAAGGACGAGGACCAGACCCCGCCGTGGGTCATCGGCGAACCACAGCCGGCCGTCGTCGACATCGAGCGCGCCGGCCTCATCACCGGCCGCGTACTCGACGTCGGCTGCGGGACCGGTGAGCACACGATCCTGCTCACCGCCGCGGGCTACGACGTACTCGGGGTGGACGGTGCGCCGAGCGCCGTTGAGCAGGCGCGGCACAACGCGAAGACGCGCGGGGTCGATGCCCGCTTCGACGTGGCCGACGCTCTCGACCTCGGGGACGAGCCGGCCTACGACACGATCATCGACAGCGCCCTGTTCCACATCTTCGACGACGCCGACCGCGAGAAGTATGTTCGGAGCCTGGGCCGCGCCACCGCCCCGGGATCCGTCGTCCACCTGCTTGCGCTGTCCGACACCGGCCGCGGCTTCGGGCCCGAGGTCAGCGAGGAGACCATCCGCGCCGCATTCGCCGATCCCGGATGGGACATCGAGGCGTTGACCACGACGTACTACCGCGGGCTGATCACCGCTCCGCACGCAGACGCGATGGGCCTCGACGTCGGCACCGTGGTCGACGAACCGGCCTGGCTGGCACGCATCCGTCGACTCTGACTCAGCCGTCGGCATACCCGGGGTGATCGATACCCAGGCGGTGACGGACCAGCGTTCGCAGCGCGGTCATCACCTCCTCCGGGCGGTCATCGAGTCGACCCTCCCGGATGGACTGTGCCAATGCCGACTCGTCGTCAGCGCCCAGCCCCGAGATCGCGTCCCGGACAGCGTCGTCGGTGTCGTCGAGCAGTCCACGTTCCACGATCCGCAGCACATTGGCGGCCACCCTGGCGTGAAAGCCGACCTGGCCGCCGACGCCGCGCACATCATGGTCGAGAAAGTCGGCGACGGCGGCCACCAGCTCGGCGGTGGTGGGGCGTCCTGTCAGCGCTGTCATTGGGGGCCCTTCCCGGACAGTAGGTCCAACAGATCCCATTCGGTCTCGCTCACCCGTCGCCCGATGGCGGCGAGCTCGACCGAGCGTGCCTCCCCGGACAGGTGCCGTTCGGCCTGATGCCGACAGATGACGCCCCAGCGGAGCGTCGCGACGGTCAACCACCAACGGAACGTGCTGCGGTCCAACACGATCTGCGCTGCCGACTCGTAGGCCTGCAGGAACGTCTCGACACTGCCGAGCCCCCCGGCGCCCAGCGATTCGGCGGCGCCGAACCGCCACGCCCGGATGCAGAACCAGGCGAGATCCTCATAGATCTCGCCGATGTGGGTCAACTCCCAATCCAGTACGGCGGCAAGACCCGAGTCATCGACGATCAGGTTCCCCATCCGGAAATCGCCGTGTACGAGGCGCATCGGCGACGGATCGGGTCGTTCGTCGGCCAGCCGGCGGAACGTCCATTCGAATGTCGCGGTGGTGTCACCGATCTCATCGAGACGCGTACGCCACCCGGCCAGTTCGTCGGGCGCGGCCAACCCCACGCCGTCGGGGTCGGCGCGATGGATGGCGGCCAGCGCCTTCGCGCACTGCGTGAGCAGCCGCGCGCGCCCGGTGTCATCGAGCATGCGGAAGATCTTGCGCACGATGGTCTCGCCCGCAATCGCATCACAGATCAGATACGGCTCGCCCACGGCATCAGGCGAGTTGTCGGCGGCCAGGATGTGGGGCACCGGAGCGCCGGCAGCAGCCGCGCGCTGCTGCACCTTGGCTTCGAGTTCCATGCTCGCGTGGATGTCGTCACGGGCCCCGGTGCGCAGGATCAGATGGCGAGACCGCCCGTCCGACCGCGAGGTGAACGCCCACGTGGTCCGGCTCGCGCCACCGGTCAGACGCTGCAGATCCTCGACGGTCGTGTCGCCGAGAACAGGACGCAAGACGTCCTCCAGCGCCCGGGCGAGGTCATCGCTCACTTGCGCCCAAACCCGAACAGGCGCTGCGCCACCCGCCGGATCTGGATCTCCTCGGCGCCCTCGGTGATGCGGTAGCGGCGGTGGTGCCGGTAGATGTGCTCGAACGGCTCGTGCCTGCTGTACCCGACACCTCCGAACACCTGCATGGCGCGGTCGGCGGCTTCACACACCAACCGGTTGGCGCGGTAGTTGGCCATCGACACCTTGTCCGAGACCTCCATGTGGTGGTTGCGGTCCAGTTCGGATGCCGCATAACGCACCAGCAGGCGCACCATCTGCGCCTCGGTCTGCAACTCGACCAGCGGCCACTGGACCGCCTGGTGCGTCGCGAGCGGCTTGCCGAACACCTTGCGGTCGTTGGCGTATGCGACCGCCCGGTCGATGCAGTACTGCGCCGCTCCGAGGCTGCTGGCCGCCTGGCGGATCCGGTTCTCGTGCAGGAAGGTCTGCCCGACCTCCAGGCCGCGATCCACCTCACCCAGGATCGCGCCCGAGGGCACGCGCACGTTCTCCAGCAGCACCTCACCGTGATCGGTGGGCATGTTGAACGTCCACCAGTAGTACGGCACGGTGAATCCCGGGGAGTCGCAGGGCACCAGGAACGCGGTGATCCCGCGGGCCTGCCCGGCCTCACCGGAGGTTCTGGCGAACACCAGATCGTGTGTGGCCCGGTGCACACCGGTGTTGAACCGCTTGGCGCCGTTGATGATCCACTCGTCGCCGTCCTGCACGGCGGTGGTCTCCAGCCAGGTCGCGTCCGAGCCGTGGTTGGGTTCGGTCAATCCGAACGCCATCGACCGCTTGCCGGTCACCAGTGCGTCGGTCCATTCCCGCTTCTGCTCCTCGGTACCGAACCGGTCCATCATGATGACCTGCGGGAAGTTTCCGACGATCGACGACTCGTCCTGCAGGTCGTTGTGCAGCCCGAGGCCCTTGGCCGCCAGATGCTCGCGGATCACCGCCATGTCGAGATTGCTGCCGTCCCGGCCGCCGAATTGTGAGGGCAGCCCGTAACGCAGCCACCCGGCCGCGTCGGCGCGCCTGCGCATCTCGTCGAGCAGTTCCTCCCATTCGCGCCGCGGGACGCCGCCGTTGTCCCAGTCGGTGCGGGCATGCTCGCGGCGGTGATCGAAGTACTGGATGTGTTCCCGCTCCAGCGGCTTGATCTCGGCCTCGATGAACGCATCCATCTCGGCGAGCAGGCCCGGCAGATGGTCGGGAAGGGTGAAATCCACGTGTTCTCCTTTGAACGTCTTCGATCAGTACCCGTACAGCGTTTTCTTCCAGATGCGTGACAGTGTCGCAATGGCGTCCTGGTCGGTCATCTGCACCCCCAACCCGGACGCTCCGACGAACACGGTGGTGAAGTTCTCGAACAACAGCGCGATCGCGGCTGCGGTGTGCTCCGGGTTGAGTTCTGTGCCGTAGCCCTGTTCCTGCGCGCGCCGCACCGACGCCGCTACGATGTCCATCCCGAATCGGCGGAACTCGTTCTGCACCAGGGTGAATCGAGGCTGCGTGGCGGCCAGCTGCGCCACCGCGATCATGATGCCGATGTTCTGCTTGAACATCGTCCAGTATCCGGTGACGACCGCGGTGAAGAACGCGTCGTCGTCCGGGGACTCGGGGAGCGGCACCCGCAGGCCGGACGGGGCGACGACGTCGTGTAGGAACGATTCGGCGAGCGCCGCGAGCAGATCTTCCTTGTCGTTGAAATAACGGTAGAACGCCGCCGGTGACTTTCCCGCCGCCGAGGTGATGTCGGCCAGGGTGGTGCCGTGGAAACCACGTTCGGCGAACAGCTTTCGCGCCGCCTGCGCCAGAGCGTCCCGGGTCTGCCGACCTTTGGCGCTCAGTGTCTCCGACGGTCCCGGCGGCACGATCGGCTAGCCCGGGATCCGGTCGCCGGCGCGCAGCAAGGCACTGGGAAGTCCGTGGCCCACCGCGTGCTGCGCGACGCGCGCCGCGTCGATCGCAGCCGCCAGGTCGACATCGGTGTGGATGCCGCTGTCGCGGAGCAGGTAGACGAGATCCTCGGTCGCGATGTTGCCGCTCGCGCCGGGTGCGAACGGGCATCCGCCGAGTCCGCCGACCGAGGCGTCCAGTCGCGTGACGCCGGCACCGACCGCTGCGTAGGCGCTGGCCAAGCCGGCGCCGCGGGTGTTGTGGAAGTGCGCGCCCAGCGGTGTGTCGCCGATCAGGGGACGTACCAGCGTGATCAGGTCGGTGACCCGTCGCGGCGTGGCGGTCCCGATGGTGTCGGCAATCACCAGCCGATCCACCGCGTCGTTCGTGGCGGCAGCGACGACGTCGAGGACCCGCTGCGGCGGGGTGGGGCCGTCGAAGGGGCAGTCCCAGGCCGTGGCGATGATGACCTCGACGGTGACGTCGCTGTCGTGTGCGATCGCGACGATCTCGGGGATCAGCGCGGTCGCCTCGGCGGTGGACCGGCCGACGTTGGCCCTGCTGTGACCATCGGCGGCCGACACCACATACTCGATCGACCGCAGGCCCGCCGCGATCGCGCGTTTCGCGCCGTTGGGGCTGGCGACCAGCGCCGAGAACTCGATGTCCGGGAAGTTGTGGAGTTGGGCAGCGAGTTCGGCGGCGTCGGCGAGGGCGGGAACCTTCGAGGGGGACACGAAGGCCGTCGCCTCCATCTCCCGAACCCCGGTGGCGGCGATGGCGGCGAGCATGTCGAGCTTGGCCGACAACGGAATCGGCTCCTCGATCTGCAGACCGTCGCGCAGGGACACATCCCGGATGTCGACATGGGTCGGCAGTCCGCTCACAGCACACCCCCTTCTCGCAGCTTCACCAGATCCGACTCGCTGCGGCCCAGCAGATCGCGGTAGATCTCGTCGTTGTGCTGACCCGGTCGCGCCGACCCCGCGGTGCGGATGGTGCCCGGTGTCTCCGACAGCACCGGAACCACGCCGGGGCCCTTGACGTTTCGTCCGATGCGTTCGTCCCAGTGATCGGCGATCATGCCGCGCGCCTGCAGCTGCGGATCCTCGACCACCTCGGCGACGGTGTTGATCGGCCCGCTGATCACCCCGGCCTCCGACAAAGTCGCGATGACGTCCGCGGGCTGACGTTGGGCGGCCCAGGCCCCGATGATCGCGTCGAGCTCATCCTGGTTGCGGCCCCGCGCAACGTGGTTGACGAAACGCTCGTCGGTGGCGAGCTCCGGTTGCCCCATGGCGCTGCACAGTCGACGGAACACGGTGTCCTGGTTCGCCGCGATGACCACCCAGCTGCCGTCGGCGGTGGGGTAGATGTTCGACGGGGCGATGCCTTCGAGGCGGGTTCCGGACGGCCCGCGCACGACACCGCCGACGTCGTAGTCGGGGATCGTCGACTCCTGCACCGCCAGGCAGGATTCGGTCAGCGCAGCATCGACGATCTGCCCCTCGCCGGTGACCGAGCGGCGGTACAGGGCGGCCAGCGCGCCCTGCGCGGCGAACATACCGGCGAGGCTGTCGCCCAGGGACAGCGCCAGCCGCGGGGGAGGACCACCGGGAAAACCGTTCATGTGCCGCAGGCCGCTGGCGGCTTCGGCGACCGACGCGTAACCCGCCTTGTGGGCGTCCGGTCCGGTCTGCCCGTATCCGGAGACCCGCACCAGGATGATGCCCCGGTTACGTTCTCGCAGAACGTCGTAGCCGAGTCCCCATTTCTCCAGCGTGCCCGGCCGGAAGTTCTCGACGATCACGTCGCTGCGCTCGACAAGATCCAGGAACAGGTCGCGACCCTCGGGCACACGCAGGTTGAGGGTGACGGCTTTCTTGTTGCGCGCGTGGACCGTCCAGAAGAAGTGGTGTCCGTCGAGTTCGGCCTGCCCCCAGGTGCGAAGCGGATCGGGTGCACCCGGCGGCTCGATCTTGATCACCTCGGCACCCATGTCTCCGAGTAGCCGGCCGGCGAACGGTCCCGAGATCAGCGTGCCGACCTCGATGACCCGGATACCGTCGAGCGGACCTGTCGTCATCGAACGCCCGCGAAGTCGTGCCGCTGCAGCCAGTCGGTGACGATGCCGACGGCTTGGCGGAGCTTGTCCCGTTGATCCGCGCCCGCGTAGTAGTGGTTCGCTCCGGCGATCTCGTGCATTTCCTTGTCCTCGTGCCCGATGGCCTCGAAGATGCGTCGGGTGTGGCTCGGAGTGCAGGCGTCGTCGGCGAGGTTGCCGATCACCAGCGCCGGGACCGCGATGTCTGGCCCGGCCTTGACCGCGTCGCCGTTGGCGTCGTCGTAGCTCCATTGAGACAGCCAGCTGCGGAGCGTGCAGAAACGCGCCAGGCCGACCGGACTCATGTTCACCACCTGAGGATCGCCCAGGTAGCACGTTCCCGGGGCGCGTTCGTTCGGATCGACGGTGGGATCCAGCCAGCGCGGGTCGGCCATGGTGCCGTGCACGACGAACGCGAACTCGTCCTCCGGGCGCCCCGCTGCCTTCAACTCGGCCAGCTTCTCCTTGACCCACTTGGTGATTCGCCGGTTGCGGGCGATCTGCGCCTGGTGGTAGCGCTCCAGGAACTCCTGGGTGTAGGGCGGCTGATGCGGATTGTCGGGGTTGTACAGATCCAGTTCGGGATCGCGCTTGGACGGGTCGCTCTCGTCGAGGATCGACGCGTCCATCCATTCGGTCATGGTGCCGTGCCTGCTGATGTGTGCGGCCAGCAGCATGATGCCGTCGGCGGGAATCAGACCCAGCTTGGTGAGGTCCGGCCCGTCCCCGGACGGGCTCGCGGTGACCGTGGGGTGCTGGGCCTGCTGCTGGTAGAAGACCGACAGCGAACCACCGCCGCTCCAGCCGGCGAGGACGACCTTCCGATAGCCGAGACGGTTCTTGGCGTCCTTGATGCACTCGCCGAGGTCTTCGACGACCTTCTCCATCAGCAGGGCCGAGTCGGTGCCGCGGAAGCGGCTGTTGCAGTAGATGACGTGATGGCCGGCACGGGCGAGCGCGTTGATCATCGGCAGGTAGGCGCCGCCGCCGATCGGGTGCATGAACACCAGCACGGTATCGGACTCGACGGTCTTGGGCTTGAGCAGGTAGCTCTCCAGCACGACGAGCTCGGCGACGCCGCCATACACGTCGCGCACAGCTGAGTTGTTCTGGTAGGCAACCAGATACGGGATGCGGTCGTACTCGTACTTGGTCACTTAGTGCTGCCCCAGATCGTTGGCGAGAATCTCCGGAGACGGGATCAACCGCCTGCGGGTGTCGACGGCGATGACGGACCAGTCCACGCGGTCGTAGTCGTCGAACTTGCGTCGTGCACGCTCGCGCGCCTTCTCCGGCGCGCCGTGATGGACGCCCTGGGGGGCGTGAGAGACCAGGCCGGGCGGCATCGGGATTCCGTACAGCGAGCCGTCGTGGAAGAACGCGATCTCATCGAAGTCGACGTTGCGGTGGTACCACGGTGTGCGCTCGGTCCCGGGAACCGATTCCGCGGGCTTGGGCAGGAAGTTCATGATGTAGACGCCGGTCGCCTGCATGAACAGGTGCACGGTCGGCGGCAGGTGGACGCTGTCGGAGGTGATCACCGTGTAGTCGTCGATGTTGAAGGTGAACGGGAAGTTGTCGCCGCGCCAGCCTTCGACATCGAGCGGATGGTGCTTGTAGAACAGCGATGTGGGGCCGCCCTCATGGATCAGCCGCACCTCGTATTCGTCCCTGCCGTCGTCGTCGATCGGCTGCGGTTCCGGGATGACCGCCTGCGCCGGGTCGAACGGGAAATGCCGCCCCAGAGTGCCTGCGGGTGGGACACGGAACTCCTCGGTGGCCTGGACCATCAGCAGCGTGGTAGTCCCGGTGGGACCAGGATCAGGAATTTGGCGCCATGTGCAGGCCTTCGGGATGTAGATCCAGTCGCCCTGGCGGTAGGTCAGCGGCCCGAATTCTGTTTCCAGCGAGCCGGATCCGCGGTGGACGAACGAGAGCAGGTCGCCGTCGACGTACCGCACGAAGAAGGGCATCTCCTCGGTGCGCCGGGACAGCAGCACCTGACAGTCCGCGTTGGAGAACATGAGTAGGGGGCCGCCGCGAGGGTCGGTCGCGTCGCTCGGCTTGAGTTCGGAGCTCAGGACGTCGGTGGGTCGCAGTGGCCCGACGGTGCGGTACGCCGTCGGGTCATTGCGGCGGTACATGTTCGCGGTGCGTCCGACGAATCCGCCGCGTCCGAGCTCGTCGTCCTTGAGCCCGTCCAGATCGGCATGAATCCGCTTGGGCGTCTTACCCTTTCGCAGGTGGACGAAGGATTCCACAGTCATCTCCTCGATCGGAAGTGAAACTGACTTTACTTTTAGTTCTCGACGGGGTCAATGGCCTGTCGGAGATGCGGGGCCTGGCTCGCCGTGGGGAACCCGAATGCACGATTTCTGTGCAGATTCGGGGGAAATTACGTCAGAACGCGTGCACTCGATGGCCTGTCTGACCGCCAGTCAGGGTCAGTCGATCAGGTCGACCCTGATCGTCAGCAGGTTGGTGCCGAAGGTGCGGACGCCAACGTTGTTGTACCGCGGCAGCATCCGCATCCGGGCCTGCGCATCGTCCTCGGGAAGCAGATGCGCGATGCCACGGTGCCAGCGTCCCCTCAGTCGCAGCCGGACGTTCGGGTCGGCCATGATGTTGCGCACGTACTGGGATCGGTCGCCGAACTCGGAGACGAACCAGAACTCGTCACCGATGCGGCGGCCGCCCAGTGGCGTGGTGCGCGGCAGACCGGATTTCCGTCCCGTCGTCTCCAGCAGCGTCTGGATCGGAATGTGCCGCATCACGCGGTTGGCGATGTTCTTCTGGAAGAACTTCGTGACGCGGTCACGTGTTGTCTCGGCCATCGGATCCTTCCGGGTTCACACCATCGCGGTGCGGGGGATCGGTGCTCCCATTGTCACCGCCCCGGCAAGTTCGCGGCTGGTGTCGTAGTCGAAGACGACGTGCCCGGCGATCACGTCGACGTCGCGCTTCACCCGCTGCAACGGATTGTCGAGGAAGTGGGCACTGGCGCCCGACGCCCCGAGCAGCTCACCGATCACCGCGCGGGATTCGTGGACGATATGCGCTGCGGCCAGTCGGGCGTGCGCCCGAACCGGCCGTTCGACGGGATCGCCGGCGGCGATGATGTTCTCGATCTCGCCGACCGTGTCGGCCAGCAGAGCGTCCAGCGCGCGCAATCGGACCGAGGCGGAACCCAGATGGATCGACGCCACCGGTTTGTCCTTCTGCATGACGCCCTCGTAGGCCAGGAACCTCTGGGACAACCTCTCGGTGTAGATCTCTACGGCGCGTTCAGCGCTGCCGAGGGCGGGCATCGCAGCCAGTAGGGCGAGCGCGGGCACCATCGGCCACCGATAGGTGTCCGCGTCGTGCAGCGCCGCGCCCGGTGCGGCACCGGTATAGATGTCGGTGACCTTCACGATCCGGTGCGAGGGAACGAAGGCGCCGTCGATGATCACGTCGTTGGAACCGGTCGCCCGCATGCCGTCGGTGTGCCAGACGTCCTCGATACGAGCCTCGTCGATCGGAAGCAACGCCAGAACGGGGTAGAGCGTGCTCGGGTCGCCGGCGGTGCGCTCGCACAGTGCACCGACCATGATCCAGTTGCCGTCCATCACGCCCGTCGCCCACGACCACCGGCCCGTCACCCGGATGCCGCCCTCGCAGGCGACTCCGTGTCCGGTCGGCGCCAGGGGAGCGGGCGCCAGGAACGGACGGGCCGCGAAGCCCTCCTGCTGGGCCTCCTCGCTGAACAACGCCAGCATCCAGTTGTGGAGTGTGTAGAAGCCGAGGGTCCACGCGCTCGATGCGCAGCCGTGCGCCATCCTGCGGACGGGTTCGAGGATCGCCGGGAACGGCGCCTCCTGTCCGCCGTAGCGGCTCGGTACGAGGAGATCGAACAGTCCCGATGCCGACGCATCCGTCAGCGTCTCCGCGGGAAGCCGGCGCAGACGCTCGGCGTCGTCTGCCCGGTCGGACAGATCGGCGATGAACTGGTCGGTTACCGCTGCTGGTGCCGTCACCTTCGAGGACATGCCCGGAAACTACCATACCTTTTGGTATGGAACGCTCCTATCGGCTGAGCATCAGATCGAGAAAGCGTTCCCGTTGTTCGGTCAGCCTCGCGTCGGGAGGCGCCGCGGACAGATGCAGGAAGCCGATACCTGCGGCGAATGTCGCGTTGGCGCGCACGTCGGCGTCGTCGTCGTCGAAACCCGCGGCGAGAAACGCATCGCGCACCGCGCCCAGAACCAGCAGGTCTGCGTTATGGACGCTGTCGGCGACCACGGGGTCGGTTCTGGCCCATTCCCGCATCGCCCGCTCCAACGTCCACTGGCGCTCGCCCAGGAGCGACGCCATCATCCGGGTCAGGCGTTCGCGCGGAGTGAGGTCGCCCAGGTCGCCGAAGTGGCTGCGATCGCTGTCCCGGAGTTCGGCCCACGCCTGCACCAGCGCCGCACGGTAGGCCGCCATATCGCGGAAATGCCAGTAGAAACTGCCCTTGGTGACCCCGAGTCGCGTGCACAGACGGTCGATCTTGAGCGCTGACCGTCCCTCGTCGGCGATGATCGCGTAACCGGCCTGGATCCAGTCGTCGACCGACAGCCGACCCGCGCTCTCGCCGCTCTTCGCCATCCGCGGAGCCTACTGACACGTCCGTGCCGGGGTGCCTGCGCGACGGACCCGAATGTCGGTCACCCGTCCGTTTTGCGAAACAGGCGGCCGCGGTCGGAGTCGGCTTTTGCCCACTTCGGAGATATCTTCATCGAGACCGTCAAATTCGCTTACGTGCAGGAAGAGGCACTGTCTTGCGTGTTCGGGCTTTTCCATACCCCAGACCCATGCTTTACTGCAAACGCTACAACTGAAGTTTTCTCGGGGCCCTCCGTCGTCAATTGGCTGTTTCGGAGTGGTGGGACAGCGCGGTGAAGGCAAGGCTGTGATGTCTGTGGCGTGGACGTCGACCCGGGGAAGCTCGCAGGGACAAGCCGCGCCAGGCGGTACCGGAAGATGGATGGATTGACGGTATGAGACTTCTTGACAGGATTCGCGGGCCTTGGGCACGACGACTCGGCATCGCGACACTCGCCGCGTTGCTGCTGCCCGGCGTGGTGGGCCTCACTGGAGGATCGGTGACCGCGGGGGCCTTCTCCCGGCCGGGTCTGCCGGTCGAGTACCTGATGGTGCCGTCCCCGTCGATGGGACGCGACATCAAGGTGCAGTTCCAGAGCGGCGGCCCGAACTCGCCGGCCCTGTACCTGCTCGACGGCCTGCGCGCGCAGGATGACTTCAACGGGTGGGACATCAACACCCAGGCATTCGAGTGGTACCTCGATTCCGGCATCTCCGTCGTCATGCCGGTCGGCGGCCAGTCCAGCTTCTACTCGAACTGGTACAAGCCGGCGTGCGGTAAGAACGGCTGCCTCACCTACAACTGGGAGACGTTCCTGACCCAGGAACTGCCGGCTTGGCTGCAGGCCAACCGGGACGTGCGCCCCACCAACAACGCGGCCGTCGGCCTATCGATGGCGGGCGGCTCCTCGCTGGTGCTCGCTGCCCATCACCCCGGTCAGTTCAGCTACGCGGGATCGATGTCCGGCTTCCTGAACCCGTCCGAGGGTTGGTGGCCCGGTCTGATCAACATCTCGATGGGCGATGCCGGTGGCTACAAGGCCAACGACATGTGGGGCCCCGCCGAGACCGACCCGGCGTGGCAGTACAACGACCCGATGGTGCAGATCCCGAATCTCGTCGCCAACAACAGTCGCATCTGGGTTTACTGCGGCAACGGCACTCCCAACGAGCTCGGCGGCGGCGACCTGCCCGCCACCTTCCTCGAGGGATTGACGATCCGCACCAACCGGACCTTCCAGGACAACTACCTCGCTGCCGGTGGAAAGAACGGTGTGTTCAACTTCCCGAACAACGGCACGCACAACTGGGCGTACTGGGGTCGCGAACTGCAGGCCATGAAGCCTGACCTGCAGGCACACCTCCTCGGCTGATTCAGCTGAACGAATGGAGCCCCCGGCCGGCGGCCGGGGGCTCCGTCGTGTTCGCGGTCGTGTTCGCGGTCGTGTTCGCGGTCGTGTTCCCGTCGACCCGCCCACGGCTGGCTACTGTGACTGCATGACGCAAATCAACGCGATGGTGGCCCACGAGGACGCCGAAGGCGGCATCGTCCTGCGCCGGGAGATCCTCGACGAATCCGCCCTTCCCGACGGCGACGTCGAGATCCACGTCGAGTTCTCCAGCGTCAACTACAAAGACGCACTGGCCGTGACCCCGAAGGGCGGTGTGGCGCGGTCGTATCCGCTGGTGCCCGGTATCGACGTGGCGGGCACCGTGACGTCGAGTTCGTCCCCGGACTTCGCCGTCGGTGACCGCGTCATCGCCCACGGGCAGGACATCGGCACGGGTCGGCACGGCGGCTACGCGCAGACGGCCCGGTATCCGGCCGACTATCTCGTCAAGCTCGCAACCCTGAGCACCGCCGACGCCGCCGCGATCGGCACGGCAGGCTTCGCCGCCGCGATGAGCGTGCTCGCGTTGCGCACCCACGGAGTCGAGCCGTCCGACGGTCCGGTGTTGGTCACCGGCGCCACCGGTGGGGTCGGGGCGGTCAGCGTGGACCTGCTGGCCGGACTCGGGTACGAGGTCGTCGCGTCGACGGGCAAGAGCCAGGCCCACGATCTGCTCCGTGACCTCGGCGCCGCCGAGGTGATCGATCGGGTCCCCGGACCCGATGAGAAGGTGCGCGCACTGGGGAAGGCCCACTGGGCGGGAGTGGTCGACTGTGTCGGCGGCAAGACCCTCGCCTACGCGCTGAGCACCCTGAAATACGGTGGTGTCGCGGCGATCTCGGGTCTGGCCGGTTCGCCCGAGCTGCCGACGACGGTGATGCCGTTCATCCTGCGCGGTGCGACGCTGGCCGGTATCGACTCGGTTCTGCTGCCCATCGAGTCTCGGCGGGAGATCTGGACGCAGATCGAATCCGACCTGGCGCCACGGCATCTCGCGCGGATCACCCGTGACGTACCGGTGCGCGACGTCGCTGACGTCCTCGGCACGATCATCGGCGGCGGCGTCACCGGGCGGACGCGTGTGGTGGTTCACGACGGCTTCTGAGTCGGCACGGGACACCGTTAACCACCTGGGTGTTGCTCGGAACATCCACCAGCGCGGGCGGGCTGAGCAGGTTGGAGTTGACGCCGGGATGAGCGTTGGCGACGGCCAGGCGGGCGCCGTCGATGCCGTGGCCCCAGCCGTGGGGCAGACAGACCACGCCCGGCATCATCTCGTCGGACACCTGGCGACCACCACGATCGAACCCTCGATGGTCGACACCTCGACCTGCCCGCCGTCGGCCACATCGTGGCGCAGCGCGTCGTCGGGATGAATCAACAAGGTGCAGCGGTCCTTTCCCCGCATCAGTGCCGCGACGTTGTGCATCCAGGAGTTGTTGGACCGGAGGTGGCGTCTGCTCGTGAGGACGAGATCGTCACGGCTGCGGTCGATCCGGCTCACCAGCCGAGGGATGTCGGCTTCCAGCAGCGGGTGCAGCAGCTCGATGCGCCGCGACGGGGTCGTCAAGATGTCGGGGAGGCGGCCGCCCTCGAGTTCTGCGAGCCGTAGCCCGTCGGGATGGCGTCGGACCTCGTCGAGGGTGAGTCCGCCGGGCCGGCGACCGAGGTCGTCGCCCCACGGCCCCACCCTGATGCCGAGGTCGGTCATCCGTTCGGGCCCAACGCCGTCGAGCGCCTCGAACACCTCACCGGGATCACGGCCGGACAGCGGCGTGTCGTCGGCCTGACATGCGGTGTGAATGATGCCCTGGGTGTACAGATCGTCCATTGCCCGCACGTCGACGTCGGGGACCGCGGTACCCAGAACCGCCCCGGCGAGGCGCAGCAGAATCTCCCATTCCTGCGGCCGGTCCGGTCGGGTCGGGAACACCGGCTCCGTCCATTTCACGCACGACGCAACGGAATACATCCAGTAGAGGTCGTCGCAGTGCGCCCGCTCGAGGGGCGACAACCCGGGCAACACGACATGGGCGTGCCGGCTGGTCTCGTTGAGCCAGTTGTCCACCGAGATCATCGCGTCCAACCCGGACAGCGCCGCGTCGAGCCGACGCGAACCCGGTGCCGAGATCACCGGATTGCCCGCCACGGTGATGAGCCCGCGGATCTGGCCGTCACCGGGTGTGTCGATCTCTTCGGCCAGACAGCTCACCGGGAACTGGCCCAGCACCTCGGGGACCCTGCGGACGCGGCTGTGGAAGCGGCCGAACCGCCACCCGGGACCGTCCTGGTCGGGAGGCTTCATGAACATCGGTGACCACACCGCAGCCTTCGGGAACAGTGCGCCGCCGGGTGCGTCCACGCTGCCGAGCGCGACGTTGAGCACGAAGACCAGCCAGGTCGCCAGCGTGCCGAATTCCTGTGTACACGCGCCGATCCGGCTGTAGAGCACCGGGCGTTCGGCAGCCGCGAGGTCGGCTGCCAGTCGGCGGACGGTGCCCGCGGGCACCCCGGTGGCCACCTCCACGCGTTCGGGGGAGAACCGGGCGGCGAGCCCGACGATGTCGTCGAGCCCGGCGACCAGGTCCTGCAGATGCGGTGGACGTCGTATCCAGCCGCGCTCGGCGAGGGTGTGCAGGATCGCGAACAACAGCAACGCATCGGTCCCGGGATGTACGGGCACCCACTCCGAGGCTCGCCGCGCGGTCGGGGTCCGACGCGGATCGACCACGACGACCGTGCCCCCGCGGGCGCGGATCGCCGCGAGACGTCCCATGATGTCGGGTGCCGACAGCATGGACCCCTGAGACGCAGAAGGGTTGGCGCCCAGCATCATCAGGTGGTCGGTACGGTCGAGGTCAGGGATCGGGGCGTTCCACATTCCGCCAAACAGCAGCGCGCTGACCACGTTGAGCGGCCACTGGTCGACCGTGCCCGGCGTGTAGTACGCGGGCATGCCCACTGCCCCTGCCATACCGACCAGCGCGCCGATGTAGGTCTGCAGTCCGAGGTTGTGGGCGACCGGATTGCCGAGGTAGACCGTGACCGCCCGTGCGCCGTACCGGTCGATCACCGGGCGCAGAACGCGTTCGGTCTCGGTGAACGCGTCGTCCCAGGACACCTGCACGTGCTCGCCCGACCGCGAGCGCACCAGGGGGAGCCGCAGACGGTCCGGATCATGGTGGATCTGGTGCAGGGACGCACCTTTCGGGCACAGATGACCCCGCGACCAGACGTCGTCGGCATTGCCGCGAGCCGAGGTGGCGACCCCGTCGGACACGGTGATCTTCAGTCCGCACATCGCCTCACACAGCGGGCACGTGATGCGATGCTCCACCAGCGCACCGTAGCAACCGGTGCGCCCGCATCACTTCAATTCGGCGGAGGACAATCCGAGGAGCCGGCGGGCCACGACGAGCTGCTGGATCTGCTGGGTGCCCTCGAAGATGTCGAGGATCTTCGAGTCGCGGGCCCACTTCTCCAGCAGTGCCTGCTCGGAATAGCCTGTCGTACCGGCCAGCTCCACCGTCTTCAGGGTGATGTCGCTGGCGACACGGGCAGCCTTCGCCTTACCCATCGAGGCTTCCTTGGAGTTCGGGATCCTGTTGTCCGCCTGCCAGGCCGAGCGCAGGGTCAACAGGTATCCGGACTCCCAGTCGGCCTCCATCCGCAGGAACTCCGCGGCTGCGGCGCTCTGGGCGTGGGCGGGCTTGTCGTAGGAAATCTCGATGCCCGCATCGGTCAGGATCTTGCGAAGCTCCTCGAGCGCCGCGCGCGCGACACCGACGGCCATCCCCGCCACGACGGGCCTGGTGTTGTCGAAGGTCTCCATGACCCCGGCAAAGCCCTTCTCGACGTTGATGTCCGGGCTGCCCAACAGGTTTTCCCTGGGGATCCGGACATTGTCGAAACGGATCGCCGCGGTGTCGGAGGCCTTGATGCCGAGCTTGTGTTCCAGGCGTTCGATCGTGACACCCGGATGCTCGCGCGGCACGATGAACGACTTGATGGCCGCCCGGCCCTTCGATTTGTCCAGAGACGCCCAAACCACGATGTGGGTGGCGCGCGACCCTGCCGTGACGTAGATCTTCTCGCCGTTGATCACGTACTCGTCACCGTCGAGCTTGGCGGTGGTCGAGACAGCGGCGGAGTCCGACCCGAAACCGGGTTCGGTGATCGCCATCGCGGCCCACACCTTGCCGAGACGTTCGAGTTGCTCGTCGGTCGCGACGCCGGAGATGGCCGCGTTCCCCAATCCCTGGAAGGGGATCGACAGCACGAGTGCGACGTCGCCCCAGCTCACTTCGATGATGTTCAGGACGGCGGACATGTTGCCGCCGTTGATGTTTCCCTTGGGGCCGTCATCCCCGTCGCGGAACGCCTCGGCGCCGGCGAACGAGATGGTCTTGGCCTCGGAGATGCCTTCGAACAGCGTCGCGACGGTGTCCAACTCGACGGGGTAGGCGTGTTCCTTCTCGTCGTACTTGCGGGAGATGGGGCGCAGTATCTCCGCAGCGCCCTGGTGGCCCTTCTCGATGACGGCCCGCAGTTTTTTCGGCAGTTCCAGATTGATCGCCATGTCCGAATCCTTTTCCTAGAGACTGCGTTACAGGACGACAACACCCTCGGCGACGCCGATGGCCCGCAGATCGCGGTACCAGCGCTCGACCGGGTGTTCCTTCGTGTACCCGTGGCCGCCGAGCAGCTGGACGCCGTCGAGGCCGATCTGCATGCCCTTGTCGGTGCCGAGCTTCTTGGCCAGGGCGGCCTCGCGGGCGAAGGACAGACCCTGCTCGGCACGCGACGCGCCGCGCCACGTGATCAGGCGGAGTCCATCGAGTTCGATGGCGATGTTGGCGCACATGAAGGCGACCGACTGTCTGCGGGCGATCGGTTCGCCGAAGGCTTCGCGTTCCTTGACATACGGGATGACGTAGTCGAGCACTGCGTGCGAGGTGCCGACGGCCAGCGCCGCCCAGCCGAGCCGGGACAGGGCGATCGCCTCGCTGTAGATCCGGGCGGCATCGGAGGTGGACGCGTCCTCCTCGCCGAGCCGGGCGCTCAGCGGCACGGTCACCTTCGCGAGCTCCACCCGGCCCAGTGCGGCGGCGCGGATGCCCATGCTGGGATCGGCGGTGACGGTCAGCCCCGAGGTGGACGCCTCGACGAGGAACAGCGTGGGCCGGCCGTCGAGCTGAGCGGCGATGATGAACAGCTCGGCGTCCGCGGCGGCAGGTACGAGCGACTTGACCCCGTCGAGCCGGTATCCGCTCGGTGTGCGCACCGCGGTGGTCCTGAGTGCCGTGGGGTCGAACAACGGATGGGGTTCGGCGATCGTCAGGCAGGCCTGTGGGACGTGCTCGCCGGCGAACTCCTTCAGGTAGGTGGCCTGCTGATCCGCGCTGCCCCAGTGGGTCAGGGCGGATGCGACCCCGCCGGGAGCCAGGATCGGCAGCGCCAGACCCATGTCGCCGTACGCGAGGGCCTCGGCGACGAGGGCATTGGTGACGGTGCTGCGATGCTCGGCGATGCCGTCGAAATCCTCGGGAATGTTGATCGCGGTGATGCCGAGCTCGGCGGCCTTGGCGATCAGGTCCGGCGGGTACGTGGCGGCGTCGTCGGCGTCATAAGCCGCGGGCCGCAGGATCTCCTCGGCGAACTCCTCGACCGTCTGCACGATCATCTTCTGGTCGTCGTCAGGGGTCAGATCGAAATAGTCCGAGCCCTTGGGGCGGTTCTCGGTCAGCCTGGTCGCCGGTTTGCCGATGCCCTGGACGCGCTTGAACTGGCGGGTTGCGGCGCCGGCTGCGGAGAAGCCGTGTTTCACGCCGTATTTGAGGCCGCGGTTCAACGGGTCGCGGAGGTTGTACTTGTCCAGGAACTCCTGGCCCATCAGCGGCGTGAGCAGCGCCATCCCGACATCGATCGCCGTGCGACGGTGCTTCTGGAGGCCGACGGCGCTCTCGCGGTCGCCCCGCTTGGGCGGCAAGGTGTTCGTCATGAGTGGCTGCCCTCGGTGTGAGTTCGTCGGACGCGCGAACGCGCATCTGACTCCAGAGTAAGGTACGTGAACTGACTGCTGAGTAAGGTAGTGCCCGCTGTAGCCGAACTCACACATCGAGAGCGGCGAGAACCGCGTCGTGCACACGGCCGTTGGTCGCCACCGCGCTGCCGCCGTGCGGCCCGGCACCACCGGACAGATCCGTGAACCGCCCCCCGGCCTCACGGACCAGGACGTCGAGCGGGGCGAGGTCCCACAGCTTGACCTCGGGTTCCACCGCGATGTCGACAGCACCCTCGGCGACCAGGCAGTAGGACCAGAAGTCGCCGTATCCGCGCACCCGCCACACCGCGTCGAGCAGCTCGACGAAGCGGGCACGCTTGTCGTCCCAGCCCGTCGTCAGGTCGGAATACGACAGGCTCGCCGATGCGAGGTCGCCGACCCCGGACACCGAGATCCGCCGCGTCGTCCCGGCGAAGGATGTGAACGCCCCCTGGCCCTGGCCGGCCCACCAGCGGCGGCCCAGCGCCGGGGCGCTGACGACGCCGACGACCGGCACCCCGTCGACCAGCAGGGCGATCAGCGTCGACCAGACCGGGACTCCGCGGACGAAGTTCTTGGTGCCGTCGATGGGGTCGACGACCCACTGCCTGCCCGTGAACTCCTTCGTGCCGCCGAACTCCTCGCCGAACACCGAGTCCTGCGGTCGCGCCTCACCCAGCCGCGCGCGCAGCAGCCGCTCGGCGTCCAGGTCGGCGTCGGTGGCCGGCGTGAGATCCGGCTTCGTCTCCACCCGCAGATCGACCGCGCCGAATCGCTGCATCGTCAGAACATCGGCTTCATCGGCCAGTTGCAGTGCGAGGGTCACGTCGTCGGCGAGGGTGCTCATAGCTGTCGTCCTACCATGTCGGTGTGTTCGAATTCGCGATGATCCTGCTGCTCGTCGGCGCGCTGGTGCTTCTCGCGCGGCCGCTCCTCGCACGCCGGCGGGGGGTGGGCAACGGCTGGGTGCCCGGCACGCTGCTGGTCACCGGGGTCAGCCCACGGCCCGACGGGGTCAGCGGAGAGCAGTTCGTCACGATCACCGGGGTCATCAACGGGCCGACCGTCAACGAGTACACGGTCTACACGCGGATGACGTCCGACGTGAACAGCTGGCCGACGATGGGCCAGCTCATCGACGTGATGTACAACCCCGGAAACCCGGAGAAGTGGGCGTTCGGCTCGCGGCCCGAGCCGCTGCCGCCGACCGACCCGCCGCCACCTGCGCCGCCCGCGCCGTACAACTAGCTCAGGCGTGCCCGATCCGGAGCAGGTCCTCCACACTCGTCACCTTCACCCGCGGCCGGCCTGACCCTTCGCCGGCTGTGCGCTCGTGGGTGTCGATGAGCTTCCAGTGCTCGCTGGTGATCAGCTTCGGCTGCCGCTCCTGCAGCCACTGCTGCACCTTGTCGGGGTGATCGGACCCGAAGTCGGCCAGCTCCGCGGAGCTCAGATCGTTGAGCAGGGTCGCGACGGTATCCGCCGAATCCTTCTTGTTGCTGCCGATGACGCCGGTGGGTCCCCGCTTGATCCAGCCGACGACGTAGTCGTTGCGCCGTCCCTCGACCTTGCCGTCGACATGCGGGATGGTGCCGGCCCGATCGTCGAACGGCAGGCCCGGCGTCGGCAGACCGCGGTAACCGACCGCCCGGACCACGAGCTGGGCGGCGACCTCGTCGCGTTCACCGGTGTCCTTGGCGCTGATCCGGCCGTCGTCGCCTCTGATCAACTCGTTGCGGCCCAGCACGATCGACTCGACCTTGCCGTCACCCCTGATCTCGATCGGCGACGTGCGGAAGCGGAACACGATCCGGCGTTTCGCGCCCTTCGGGGTCGTCTCGGCGTAGCCGCGCAGCACCTTGATGTTGTTGCGCACGGTCTTCCCCGCGGCCTCGAGGTCCTCATCGGTGATATCGGCGAAATCTCCGGGATCGACGATCACGTCGACATCGCCGAGGGCTTCGAGATCTCCGAGCTCCCGCAGTTCGAGCGTCGTGAACGGCGCCTGCAGCGGACCCCGCCGCCCGATGATGAGCACCTCCTCGACACCGCGGGCGTGCAGTGACTCCAGCGCGTGGTCGGCGATGTCGGTCTCGGCGAGGACGTCGGGGTCGCTGACCAGGATCCGGGCCACGTCGATCGCGACGTTGCCGTTGCCGACCACCACCGCGCGCCCGCCCGACACGTCGGGCGCCATGTCCACGAAATGGGGGTGCGCGTTGTACCAGCCGACGAAATCGACGGCAGGCACGCTGCCGGGCAGATCCTCCCCGGGGATACCGAGCGCGCGGTCCGACTGGGCTCCGATGGCGTAGATGACCGCGTCGTAACGCTCGGCCAGTTCGTCGGGGTGCACGTGCTCGCCGATCACCACGTTGCCGAAGAACCGGAACCGCGGATCGGCGGACGTCTTGTCGAACTGCGCGCTGATCGACTTGATCTTCGGATGATCCGGCGCCACACCGGAGCGCACCAGTCCCCACGGGGTGGGCAGCATCTCCAGCATGTCGACACAGACGTCCCGGTTTCCGTCGGCTCCCCCGGATTTCAACAGGGACGCCGCGGCGAAGTACCCGGAAGGTCCCGAGCCGACGATCGCTACGTAGTACGGCCGCAATGGGGGCATGCACACGCTTTCTGTCGAGCCCAGACGCGCGCAAGGGGCTGTCGCGACGCGGCCGGACAAGGTCCAGTGACCGACTTTAGAACGCGCCGACCGGAGGCGATGGGATGTCGACGGGATTGGGGAGACCTCGATGCGAAATTCGGCACCCGGCAGCGACGACCGGCACTCGCGGGAAGGTGGGTAACCTGTTCTTCCGTGGATCCTGACCGCCAATCCGACATCGCCGCCCTCGACACGACGCTCACCACCGTGGAGCGCGTCGTCGACGTCGACGGCCTGCGCGGTCGCATCCAGCAGCTCGAGAGCGACGCGTCGGACCCGAAGCTGTGGGACGACCAGGCGCGCGCCCAGAAGGTCACCAGCGACCTGTCCCACGCCCAGAACGAGCTGCGTCGCGTCGAGGAACTGCGCAGCCGCCTCGACGATCTGCCGGTGCTCTACGAACTCGCCGCCGAGGAAGAGGGGGCAGGCAGTTCCGAAGCCTTCGCCGAGGCCGACGCCGAGCTGGCCAAACTGCGCGAGGACATCGCGGGCATGGAGGTCCGCACCCTGCTGTCCGGGGAGTACGACGAACGCGAGGCGCTGGTCAACATCCGGTCGGGAGCGGGCGGCGTCGACGCCGCCGACTGGGCCGAGATGCTGATGCGGATGTACATCCGGTGGGCCGAGCAGCACGACTACCCCGTCGAGGTCTTCGACACCTCGTACGCCGAGGAGGCCGGCATCAAGAGCGCCACGTTCGCCGTGCACGCGCCGTATGCGTACGGCAACCTGTCCGTCGAGCAGGGCACCCACCGGCTGGTGCGCATCAGCCCGTTCGACAACCAGAGCCGGCGCCAGACGTCGTTCGCCGACGTCGAGGTGCTGCCGGTGGTGGAAACCACCGACCACATCGACATCCCCGAGGGCGACGTCCGCGTCGACGTGTACCGCTCCAGCGGCCCCGGCGGGCAGTCGGTGAACACGACGGACTCTGCTGTGCGGCTCACCCACATCCCGACCGGAATCGTCGTCACCTGTCAGAACGAGAAGTCGCAGCTGCAGAACAAGGTGTCGGCGATGCGGGTGCTGCAGGCGAAGCTGTTGGAGCGCAAGCGGTTGGAAGAACGCGCCGAGATGGACGCCCTCAAGGGTGACGGCGGCAGCTCGTGGGGTAACCAGATGCGGTCCTACGTTCTGCACCCGTATCAGATGGTCAAGGATCTGCGCACCGAGTACGAGGTCGGAAATCCTGCCGCGGTGCTCGACGGCGACATCGACGGATTCCTGGAAGCAGGGATCAGGTGGCGCAACCAGAAAGTCGACGACGAATAACCTTGAATACCACTGTTCTCGCGTTTGACATGGCCGGCGCCTGGCGCGGGTTCTGGCAGGGCGACACCGGAGTCTGGATTCTGGGACGCGGTGTTCCGATCGCGCTGCTGTTGATCGGTGGACTGCTGGCGGCGCGCTTCATCAACTGGTCCGCTCGGCGCATCACCCGCCGCATCGACGCGCAGTACCTGGAGAGCGACCAACTCGTCCGTACCGAAAGCGCGAAGCACCGCCAGGCGGTGGCGTCGGTGATCTCGTGGGTTTCGGTGGCCCTGCTCTTCGTGATGGTGGCCGTCCAGATCACCGACATCTTGGCCATCCCGATCGGTTCTCTGGTCGCACCCGCCGCGGTCATCGGCGCCGCGCTCGGTTTCGGCGCGCAGAAACTGGTTCAGGATCTGTTGGCCGGCTTCTTCATCATCACCGAACGGCAGTACGGATTCGGGGACCTGGTGGAGTTGAACATGGTCGGTGCCCCCCAAGCCGCACAGGGCACCGTCGAAGAGGTCACGCTGAGGGTCACCAAGCTGCGCACCAGCGAGGGCGAGGTGTTCACCGTCCCGAACGGCAACATCGTGCAATCGCTGAACATGTCCAAGGACTGGGCGCGCGCCGTCGTCGACATTCCGGTGCCCACCACGGTGGACCTCAACCGCGTCAACGAGGTGCTGCACAGGGTCGGTGAGACGGCCATGCAGGACGACGAACTGCGCGCGTTGCTGCTGGACACCCCCCAGCTGATGGGCGTGGAAAGCATCGAGGTCGACACCGTGAACCTGCGCATGGTGGCGCGGACGTTGCCCGGTAAGCAGTTCGAGGTCGGTCGACGACTGCGGATCCTGATCATCGCGGCGCTGGCCGGAGCGGGGATCTCCACTCAGGAACACACCCCTGTCGTCAGCAACATCAGCGCCGACGGCGACACCGCGAGCAGCGAAGCCGACGCGCGGAGCCGGGCGGAGCAGAAGTCGTGACCCTTCCATCCTTCTTGCAGCGGCTGCAGCCGAAGAACCGTCACTCACGGGCCTATCTCTTCGGCGGTCGCATGCGGGTATCGACCGTCGGGCTCGTCCTGGTCTTCTTCGCGTTGTACTGGGTGAACCAGAACTATCAACCCGAGCCGCCGGCGCCGGCGATGGATCCGGCTCAGCAGGTGGTGCCGCCCGGTTTCGTGCCGGACCCGAACTACACGTGGGTGCCGCGCACCAACGTCGAGACCCGCGCGCCCGAGCCCACGACGACCACGACCACCACCACGACCACCCCGACCACGACCACCACTACGACCCCGTCGCCGACACCGGACACGCCGACCACGTCGCCGGAGACATCCACGCCACCGCCTGCCGGACCGCTGTTCCCGTCGGAGCCAACGACGACGGTCATCGACCCCGACGGACCGGGACCGCTCGCGCCGCAGACGTTCACCCAGGCGCCGCCGGTGCTGACCCCGACGACGGTCGCCCCGACGGGGCCGGTACTGCCGCCCACGCCGCCACAGCCCTAGTTGCCGGGGTGCGGACAGGCCGCCCCGCTACACTGGCGTGCCGTGATGATCACCCTCGACCGTGTGTCAAAGCAGTACAAGTCGTCCGCCCGTCCGGCGCTCGACAACGTGTCGGTCAAGATCGACAAGGGTGAGTTCGTCTTCCTCATCGGCCCGTCTGGTTCCGGCAAGTCCACGTTCATGCGCCTGCTGCTCGCCGAGGAGAACCCGTCGTCGGGGGACATCCGGGTCTCGAAGTTCCACGTGAACAAGTTGTCGGGCCGCCACATCCCCGGTCTGCGACAGGTCATCGGCTGTGTGTTCCAGGACTTCCGGCTGCTGCAACAGAAGACGGTGTTCGAGAACGTCGCCTTCGCGCTGGAGGTGATCGGCAAGCGCGCCGACACCATCAACCGCGTGGTTCCCGACGTCCTCGAGATGGTCGGTCTGTCGGGGAAGGCCAACCGGTTGCCCGGCGAACTGTCCGGCGGCGAACAGCAGCGCGTCGCGATCGCGCGGGCGTTCGTGAACCGGCCGCTGGTGCTGCTGGCCGACGAGCCGACCGGCAACCTGGACCCCGACACCAGCAAGGACATCATGGACCTGCTCGAGCGCATCAACCGCACGGGCACGACGGTGGTGATGGCCACCCACGACCACCACATCGTCGACTCGATGCGCCAGCGTGTCGTCGAACTCGAACTCGGCCGGCTGATTCGCGACGAACAGCGCGGCGTCTACGGAATGGATCGCTAAGTGCGCTTCGGCTTTCTCGTCAACGAAGTCCTGACCGGACTTCGCCGCAACGTGACCATGACGGTCGCGATGATCCTCACCACCGCGATCTCGATCGGGCTGTTCGGTGGCGGCATGCTGGTCGTGCGCCTGGCCGATCAGTCGCGCGCCATCTACCTCGACCGTGTGGAGAGCCAGGTCTTCCTGACCCCCGATGCGTCGGCAGACGACCCCACGTGTGACAACGACCCGTGCAAGGCGCTGCGGCAGACCATCGAGGACCGCGACGACGTGCGCTCGGTGCGGTTCCTGAACCGCGATGAGGCCTACGAGGACGCGATCCGCAAGTTCCCGCAATACAAAGATGTGGCGGGTCGCGACGCGTTCCCGACGTCGTTCGTCGTCAAGCTCGACGACCCGGAGCAGCACCAGAACTTCGATGAGGCCATGGTGGGCCAGCCCGGGGTGCAGAGCGTGCTGAACCAGAAGGATCTGATCGACAGGCTCTTCGCCGTCCTCGACGGCATCAGCAACGTCGCCTTCGCCGTCGCGCTGGTGCAGGCCATCGGCGCGGTGTTGTTGATCGCCAACATGGTCCAAGTCGCGGCGTACACCAGACGCACCGAGATCGGCATCATGCGACTGGTCGGCGCGACCCGCTGGTACACGCAGTTGCCGTTCCTGGTGGAGGCGATGCTGGCCGCGCTGATCGGCGTGGTGCTGGCGATCGTCGGCCTGATCCTGGTGCGCGCGTTGTTCCTGGAGAAGGCGCTGGACCAGTTCTATCAGGCGAACCTCATCGCCCAGGTCGACTACGCTGACATCCTCTACTACAGCGCGCCGTGGATGCTGTTCCTCGGCCTGGCGATGTCCGGCATCACGGCCTATGTCACGCTGCGGCTCTACGTACGAAGGTAGCGGTGGCCAAGAAGCCGAAGTCCGTCAAGGACACCAACAACATGGTTGTCGCGTCCAACCGGAAAGCGCGCCACAACTACTCGATCCTGGAGACCTACGAGGCCGGTGTCGCGCTGGTGGGCACCGAGGTGAAGAGCCTGCGCGACGGCACGGCCTCGCTGGCCGACGCGTTCGCCACCGTGGACGACGGCGAGATCTGGCTGCGCAACCTGCACATCCCGGAGTATCACCACGGCAGCTGGACCAACCACGCGCCGCGGCGCAACCGGAAACTGCTGATGCACCGCAGGGAGATCGACAACCTGGTCGGCAAGATCCGCGACGGAAACCTGACGCTTGTGCCGCTGTCGCTGTACTTCACCGGCGGCAAGGTCAAGGTGGAACTGGCCCTCGCGCGAGGCAAGCAGGCACATGACAAACGTCAGGACATGGCGCGCCGCGACGCCCAGCGGGAGGTAACCCGCGAACTGGGTCGTCGGGTCAAAGGCATGACGAACTGACCGCCGTCCTCAGCGCCCTGGTGGCCGCTCTGGGCTACGGCGTCAGCGATTTCGTCGGCGGTATCGCCTCGCGCCGCGTCGCCGCCCTCCGGGTGGTCGTCATCTCGTATCCGGTGGCGCTGCTCCTGCTCGTCCTCGCCGCCGTGCCGTTCGGCGGTCAACTCAGCACAGCCGCGATCCTGTGGGGGCTGTCGGCGGGAATCGTCCAGGCCTTCGGGGTCTGGTGGTTCTACGCGGCGCTGGGATCGGGGCCCATCTCGGTCGTGTCCCCGCTGACCGCGATCCTGGTGGCCGGAATCCCGGTACTGGCCGGGCTGGCGTTCGGGGAGCGGCCCGGAACCCTGGCCGGGGTCGGGGTGGTGCTGGCACTCATCGCGGTCGTGCTGGTCAGCCGTGACAGCGCGGGAGATGCCGAGGCCGCGCGCACAGGCGCCAGGTTCACCGCGAAGGTCGCCTGGTTGACGGTCGGCGCCGGTGTCGCCTTCGGATTGAACTTCGTCATCCTGCACCGGATCCCGAAGGAAGCGCAGCTCTGGCCGTTGGTGTTCGGCCGGGCGGCGGCGGTGGTGGTCGTGCTGATCGCGGCAGTGGCGACGGCGAACCTGGTGATCGAACGGGGGGTTCCGCTGCGCCTGGCGGTCCTGGCGGGCGGCCTGGACACAGTCGCCAATATCGCCACGCTGGTGGCCCTCCAGTCGTCATTATTGTCACTGGCCGGTGTCCTGATCGCGCTCTATCCTGCGGCGACGGTGGTCCTGGCGATCGCGGTGCTCCGAGAAAGGGTGTCACGGTCGCAGTGCGTCGGCATGGTGCTCGCGCTGGCCGCCGTCGGCATGATCGCGGCGGGTTAGCACCGCCGACCAGAGGGCACAGTGAGACGGAGCGTTACCGCGGGTTAGGGGGTGGGGACCATGACGGGGTATCGGATTCGCGCCTCTGTGGTGCTCGCAGCAACCCTGCTGGTGCTCGTCAACGGGTTCGCCCCCTGGGGACAGGCCGCCGCGCTGCGCGTCGATGCGATTCTGCAGGTGTGCACGGCGGCCGTCGCCGTCGTGTACGGACTGTGGGTGGCGCGCCGCGTGCACGGCGTCTCCCGCACCTGGCGTCTTCTGGCGGTCGGAGCGGTCGCCGGCCTGCTCGTCGGGGAGCTGGTCTGGTGGGAACCCACCGAGGCGCTGCCGGTGGCCTGGGTGATCCCGTACTGGCTGTTCCTGATCCTCGCGCTGGCATCGATGGTGGTGCTGGCCAGAGCGGGCCGCGGCATGTCCATTCCGGCCGACGGATCGCTGCGGCACACCGCGGTCATCACCGTCCTCGACGCCGGCGTGGCTGCCGCATCGTTCGCCATCCTGGTCTTCCTCGGTCGCTACGGAGCGTTCTCGGTGAGCTCGTGGCCGCATTCGACCGACCCCTCGGTGGAGATCGGCTATGCGGTGTTTCAGCTCGTGGTCGTGGTCATCGCTGCGGTCGTCGGCATGATGTACGCCGCCGATCGCCCCTTCCGGTCCAACTTCCTGCAGCTGGCGTGCGGCGTGGTGATGGCCATCTCGTCGGACCGGGTCATCGCGTATTTCGACTCCGTCGGCAACGAGGGCGCCCAGATCTGGGCGGGCGTCGGGGTGGTGCTGGGCCCGCTGCTGATCGCGTTCTCGTTCCGGGAGCGGACCGACGGCATCCGCGGGCCGACCGACACCATGCGGCCGATGGACTGGGCGCAGATGACCCTGCCGTACGCCGGTTTCATCGGCATCACGAACCTGCTGTCCTACCACGTCCTCACGGGCAACACCCTGGATCCGGCCGTGGTGATGACCACGCTGGTGATGGTCATCCTCGTCGCGGCCCGGCAGGTCGTCGCGATGGGCGCTCAGCGGCGGCTGACGCAGAGGTTGTACGAGGCTCAGCGCGGTCTGGCCCATCAGGTGCACCACGACGCCCTGACCGGCCTGCCGAATCGGCTGATGTTCGCGCAGCGTCTCGAGGCCGCGGTGCAGCACGGCGACTTCGTGCTGATCTTCGTCGACCTCGACGACGTTCAAAGAGGTCAACGACCGCTTCGGGCACGCCGCAGGCGACGAGTTGCTCTGCGCCGTGGGCGAGCGGCTCAGACGGCACGTGCGCAGCGAGGACACCCTGGCCAGGATCGGCGGCGACGAGTTCGCCATCCTGATCGACGGTGTGCGCGACATCCCCGAGCTGATCGCCGACCGCCTGCGGGTGGCCCTGCGGGATCCGTTCCCGGTGCACGGGTCGTCGTTACGGGTGCGCGCCAGCATGGGTCTGGTCCGGTCGGGAGGAGAGGGCGGCCTGCAGACACCGGACGACCTGCTGCGGCAGGCCGACATCTCGATGTATGCGGGCAAACGCCTCGGCAAGGACACCGCCGTCGTCTACCAACCGTCGGCAGGCGTGCGCGCGGAGTTCCCCGCCGCGCTGCGCGAAGCGCAGGGAGGGGTGCCCGACGGCTTCGCGCTGGCCTATCAGCCGGTCGTGCACCTGCCGGATCAGACGCCTGCGGCGCTGGAGGCGCTGGCCCGCTGGACCGCACCGAACGGGATCCTCATCGCCCCCGAGACGTTCGTCGCGGTGGCGGAGGCGTCGGGTCTCGGTGCGACGCTGGACGCGATGGTGCTGGGCCTGGCCTGCCGCGAGGTGAAGGACGCGGGGCTCGACGTGGATATCCACGTCAACGTCGGCGCCGCACGGCTGGGTAATCCGACGTTCGAGGAGCAGGTGCACCGCACGTTCGACGAATGCGGCATGGAACCGAGCAGGCTGGTGCTGGAGATCACCGAAACCGTGCCGATCGTGGACCTCGCCGACGCGGCGGCGCAGATCGAGCGATTCAAAGCGCTCGGCATCCGGATCGCGCTCGACGACTTCGGCGCCGGATACAACTCCCTGACCTATCTGCACGCGCTTCCGGTGGACATCGTGAAACTGGATCGCAGCCTGGCGGTCGGGGCGGATCCCGAGCGCGACCTGGCGCTGTACCGGTCGGTGATCGGGCTGTGCACCGACCTGGGCATGGACGTCGTCGCCGAGGGCATCGAAACGCAACTGCAGGCCGACACGGTGTACGCCGCGGGCTGCGCGTTCGCGCAGGGGCATCTGTTCGGCAAGCCGGTCGCGATCTCGGAACTCACCCGGGGATGGCACGAACCCTCGGGGCAGATCGGCGGGGGCGGCCGCGAGGTCAATCAGCCCACCAATCAGCCCACGTGAGTCGGTGGCGAGCGTCGGGACCAAATATCGGCTGGCCCATGTTGGAATGCCCGGTAGTATGAACTGTCCCACCGAAAGCCGGTGGGGTGTGCGAAGGGGCTGAACGGTTTCGACTTCGCGCATCGAATCAAGGGAAGCGTGCCGGTGCAGACAACTGACCACCGTAAGCGTCGTTGTAACCAATTAAGCGCCGATTCCAATCAGCGCGATTACGCTCTCGCTGCCTAAGCGAAGCTAATCCGTCAGACCGGGAGAGCCCTCGACCCGGACCCTGGCGTCATCTAGAGGGACCCACCCACGGGCCCGGTCGCGGGGACCGTGGGGACATCAAACAGCGACTGGGATCGTCATCCTGACTTGTTCGCGTGATCAGGAGATCCGAGTAGAGACATAGCGAACTGCGCACGGAGAAGCCTCGAGGGAATGCCGTAGGACCCGGGTTCAATTCCCGGCAGCTCCACACGGAAGGACGCGGGCCAGAGCGAAAGCTCTGGCCCGCGTTTCGTATTCGGCTCGGCGGCCCCGCGCCCCTACGCGTTCTCGCGCAACCGCACCATCCGGATCGTCGAGCTCTCGTCCAGCTCGACCACGTCCGACCGGGAGCGCAGGAAATCGCTGAAGGACTTGAACCCCAGGGATTTCTCGCTGAACGACGGATCCATCCGTTTCATCTGCGCCTTCACCGCCGAGTTGTGCAGCCAGTCGGCGTCGTCCTTCTCCAGACCGATGCGCAGCGCGCGGGTCAGCAGCCCGGTCGCGCTCGCCTGCGGGTCCGGTTGTTCCGGCTCCTCCGGGGTCTCCGTCGACGGCTCCTCCGCCGTCGACTTGGTGCGCGTGGACCGCCGCTTCGGCGCGGGCTTCTCGTCGGCCACCGGTTCCGGCTCGAACACCGGCACCCCGGGCAGCGTGTCGTAGGTGACGAACTCGTCGCACGCCGCGGCGAGCATGCGGCTCGACGACCCCGCCACGCCGATGCCCACCACGTAGCGGCCCAGCCGTTTGCACCGCTGCGCCAGCGCGATGTAGTCCGAATCGCCGGCGACGATCACCACGTGGGTGAGGTCGGGGAGGCGGAACATGTCCTCGACGGCGTCGACGGCCAACCGGATGTCGGCGCCGTTCTTGCCGTACGCGGCCGCCGGGAACAACTGCACGAGATCGACTGCGCGACCGACCAACTGACCGCGGTACCTCGCGTTGATCTCGGCCGACCAGTCGGCATAGGCGCGGGTCAGCACCAGCGTGCCGAACGACGATGCGAAGTCGATGATCGCTCCGACGTCGACGGTGGCCCGGTCCAGCTTGTCCCTGACCTCGTCGAAGCCCTTGGCCTTGTCGCGCTGGAACGAGTTACGACCGTTGACCTGGTCGTACCGGGACAGCACGATGTTGTCGAAGTCGAGATACACCGCTACGCGGCTCGCGCCGGATTCCGTCATGGCACCCAGTCTCGCCGACGGGTAGCCCGCCGCGCCCCAGTGCCTCCGAATAGGCCCGAACGTCGCGGTACGAGCACCCATCGGCCACCATGGAAGCCGTGAGTAGCGTCGGCCAGGGTCGCGAGCCCCTCAGACACACCGTGCTCGCCGATGCGGACAGCGCGGCCTACCACTCCCTGCGTCAACGCCCCGTCACGCGCGCCGAGCGATATGCGCTCGGAAAGAGCCTGCGCAAGCGGGTGCCTCGCAAATCGCTGGCGGACTGGGCGCCGCGCGCGGACCGGCCCGACCCCGTCCGGCTCATCGAGGTCAACCACCGGGGCAGGCTCGGGCAGCTCGTCCCGGTCCGGGTGGGACGGATGATCGCCTCGCCCTACGGTTTCCTGCGCGGCACAGCGGTGGTGATGGCCGACGATGTGGCCCGACTCCCGAGCACGGGCATCATGCCGGTCGTGTGCGGCGACTCGCACCTGGGCAACTTCGGCTTCTACGCCTCACCCGAACGTGACCTCGTGATCGACCTCAACGACTTCGATGAGGCGCATCCCGGCGGCTGGGAGTGGGATCTGCGCCGGCTGGTCGCCAGCATCTGGGTCGCCGGCCGACACAACGGTGCCTCCGAGGACGACTGCGAGGCCGCGGTCCGGTCGTGCGTGTCGGCCTACCGCCTCGAGGTGCGCAGGCTGGCCGACGAACCGCTGTTCTCCCGCTCGTTCACCCGGATCGACGTCGACCGCCTCGCCGGGGAGGCGGCCGGGCCGCTGGCCGACGAGGTGCGGCGCTCGGCCGCCCGCGCGCGCAACCGCACCAGTGACCGTGCGCTGCCGCGTTTCACCCAGGAGGTCGACGGGGTCCGCAGGATCATCGAGGAGCCGCCGCTGATCACCCGGCTGCCCGCCCAGGAGGCCGACGCGCTGGCCGAAGCCCTCGACGCCTACCTGCCGACACTGGCCAGCCATTGGCGGCGGGTGCTCGGCGGCTACACGCTGCTCGACGTCGCGCACAAGGTGGTCGGTGTGGGCAGCGTCGGTCTGCGCGCGTATGTGGCGCTGCTGGAAGGGTCCTCGCCCGAGGACGTGGTGTTCCTGCAGCTCAAGCAGGCCCGCCGTTCGGTGCTCGCCCGCTACGTGCACGGCGAATCCGCCTGGCACGCCCATCAGGGTCAGCGGGTCGTCGAGTACCAGCAGGCGTTGCAAACGGTCAGCGATCCGCTGTTGGGCTGGACGACGGTCAACGGTTTGCAGTTCTACGTCCGGCAGTTCCGGAACATGAAGGGCACCATCCCGCTGGACGCGATGCACCCGAAGGCGTTGATCGACTACACGGGGGTGGTCGGGCAACTCCTCGCCAAAGGGCACGCCAGGACCAGCGGCGCGTCGATGATCGCCGGGTACCTGGGACGTTCGGAGAAGGTGGACATCGCGTTGAGCACGTTCGCCCGCCGGTACGCCGATCAGACCGAGGCCGACCATGCCGCGCTGGTGGCGGCGGTCGAGGACGGCCGTCTGCCCGTCGAGCGCGGGGTGTGAAGTTCGCCGATCAGCGGTGATGTCCGTACCCTTCCCCCGTGAGCGCTATCGACCCTGACAAGTTGCGCACCTGCCTGCAGGTGCTCGCCGACATCGAGGCGTTGCCGCCCGAACACCCCGACGCCGTCGCCGTGCGCCGGGCCACGGCAAGCATCTTCAAGTCGGTCCGCAAAGCCCGCCGGCACGCCAAACGCGACGCCGTCGCCGCGGCCGACCGCGCCGTCATCGCCGCGACCGCCACGGGCGCACCCGGTCGTATCGACGACGAAACCGCCGGGCTGCCGCTGGTGTCCACCGCCGACGGCGCCACCGCCGGCACGCTGCAGCGGTCCCGGGCCTGCTACGTCTGCAAGACCCACCACACCGTGGTCGACGCGTTCTATCACCAGCTCTGCCCGAGCTGCGCGGCGCTCAACAGGGCCAAACGCGACGCACGGACCGACCTGACGGGGCGGCGGGCCCTGCTCACCGGCGGCCGCGCCAAGATCGGCATGTACATCGCGCTGCGGCTGCTGCGCGACGGCGCGCACACCACCATCACGACCCGCTTCCCGAACGACGCCGTGCGCCGCTTCGCGGCGATGCCCGACAGCGCGGACTGGCTGCACCGCCTGCGCATCGTCGGGATAGACCTGCGCGATCCGGCACAGGTCGTCGCGCTGGCCGACACCGTCGCCGCGCAGGGCCCGTTGGACATCCTGATCAACAACGCCGCCCAGACGGTGCGCCGCTCTCCGGGGTCCTACGCGGCCCTCGTGGAGGCCGAGCGTGCCGCGCCGGCAGAACTCGACCTCGTCGACGTGATCTCGTTCGACCGCGTCAGCGACGCCCACCCCGCTGCCCTCGCCGGAAGCCTGGCCGAGCAGCACACCCCGCACGCGGTCACCGAGCTCGCGCTCGCGGCACGCAGCGCGTCCCCGGAACGGATCGCGGCGGGCACCGCCATCGACGCCGGCGGGTTGCTGCCCGACACCGCGCCGGTCAACAGTTGGACCCAGCGGGTGCACGAGGTCGACGCGATGGAACTCCTCGAAGTCCAGCTGTGCAATCAGACGGCGCCGTTCATCCTCGTCAGCCGGCTGCGGCCCGCGATGGCCGCCTCGTCGGCGCGCCGCAAGTACGTCGTCAACGTCTCGGCGATGGAAGGGCAGTTCAGCCGGGCCTACAAGGGCCCCGGTCACCCGCACACCAACATGGCTAAGGCCGCGCTGAACATGCTGACGCGCACCAGCGCAGGCGAAATGCTGGAGCAGGACGGCATTCTGATGACCGCGGTGGACACGGGCTGGATCACCGACGAGCGTCCGCATCCGACGAAGCTGCGCCTGGCCGACGAAGGTTTCCATGCCCCACTGGATCTCGTCGACGGAGCCGCCCGCGTGTACGACCCGATCGTGCGCGGTGAGGCCGGCGAGGACCTGTACGGCTGTTTCCTGAAGGATTATTCGCCGGGCAACTGGTAATGGGTTCCGCCCGCCTTGCGGCCGTCCTCTGGATTCTCGGGGCGACCGTCTATCTGGTGTGCGAGACCGTCGCGGCAGCGGCAGTCCCGGGATACAGCTATATCACCGACTACATCAGCGAACTCGGCGTGCGCGAGGTGATGAACGTCGGCGCGTTCATGGTGCACGGGATCCTGTTCGGGCTCGCAGCCGTGGTGCTGGTCCGCGGCTGCCCGCTCATGGGCGCCCGGGTGTTCCTGATTGCGGCCGTGGCGAATACCGCGGGCAACATCCTGGTGGGTACGTTCCAGAGCGGGACGCCCAACGCGCACTGGCACGTCATCGGAGCAGGTCTGGCCATCGTCGGCGGCAACGTCGCGCTGATCACGGCGGGGATAGCCGGTCGCGCGGTGCGTGCGCCCACATGGTTTCGCCGGGCGAGTGTCACGCTCGGTGGTTTCGGGCTGGTGTGTCTGATCGCGCTGATCACCGACGGCGCCAACGGTTCTCGCGCATTGCCGGCCGGCATGGTGGAGAGGGGATCGGTGTATCCGATCATCATCTGGGAACTGCTCGCCGGCATCACGCTGCTGCGCCGGCGGTAGCGTCAGGCCGGCGCGCCGCCCGATTCTGCCGGCGTCTCGGCGAGTTTGCCGACCGCGAAGTCGGCCGCCTGCACCACGAGTCCGTCGGAGATGTAGCGGGCGTGTGCGCCGAGGTCGTTGCCGGGCGAGCACACGAAATCGCCGGGGACGCACAACTCCAGAGTCTTGGGCTGATACAGCGCACCGATGGTCACGGGCGGTTGCTTGATCATGTCCATGAACCGATCCGACGGCGCGCCCAGCAGTGCCACCGCGGCGACGTGGTCGGCGATGTCGGGCGGCATCGGCGCAGGAACCTCCGAGAGGGACACCCCGTCGGGAATCAATTCCGTTGTCACGAAGCCCATCACGGCCGCGCCCTGGGAGTACCCGCCGAGAACGAGCTTGGTGTCGGGACAGTTCATCGCGATCTGCTGAACGTGTGTGCTCGCGTCGGCGATGCCTTCGACGGCGGTCGGGAAGTCGGGGCTCGCCGGATAGTCGACGGCGTAGACGCCCACCGTCTTACCGCCGAGTCTGGACCGGAGGTCCTCGACGAAGGCCTGGCCCATCGCCCCGAGACCGGGCGCCTCGGTCGTGCCGCGCGCGAACACGATCTCGACGTCGGGACATCCGGGGGCCGCGGCGGCGAGTGGTTCGGGAGCGGGAGCGGCGACGGGCGCGGGAGCAGGGCCCGTCGCAGGCGGTAACGCGGGTTGCGCGAACGCATGTGGTGCGAGCAGAAGGCCGGCGGCCAACGCCAGCGCGGGGCCTGTGACACCAGCTAGACACTCTGACAGTCCCACGGTCCGATGGTCGCACAGATGCCACGGATCGGCACCCGCTGCGAGGTCCACAGCAGGGGTGTGTCGCCGGTCCTACGCGACCCGCAGCGCCAACGACTCCAGTCGGTCCCGGTTCTCGTCGGGAATCGGTGTCGGCCCGTCGTCGCCGAGCACCACGAGCACGGTGTCGCACAGGCTGACGCACCCACCGTCATGAAACAGCGCCGTGGAAGCCACGTACGAGGTACGGCCGACGCGGCCGATCCCGATCGCGGTGTCGATCACCGACGGCCAGGGCGCCTCCCGCAGGTAGTGCACGACGATCGTCGAGGTGACGATGCGCAGACTGCGGGTCGTGCGGTCGTACACGTTCGGGAACACCTGTCGGTTCAGCATCGCCCTGGTGTTCTCGTGCAGCGATTCCAATGCCACGTTGTTGAGATGACCGTTGGCGTCCATGTCGCCGAACCGCGTGTCGACGGCACGGTGAACCGGATAGCACGCCGCGTCGAGCCGTGCCGGATGCGGGCGGGCGACGGTGCTGACGATCGGCGGTGATCCTGACTCCATGGCGCCAAACTATCCGGGCGCGGTGTGCCCGCGGCCGGGGTGGGCCCGCACACCCGATGGCTGGGGCACAATCGCGGACATGACGAACCCGCGGGATCCCGAGACCCGGCGCCTCCCGCGTCCGGGTGGGCCCGACGCACCCACCGAGAGAATCCGCCGGCCGCCCCTTCCGCCGCGCCCGTCTCTGCCGCGTACTTCGCCTCCGCCGACAGCCCCGGCATCGGGCGACAATCGCGGTGGCAGAGGGTTTTTCACCCGGCGGACGAGCACGCTGCTGGCCGTCATCGCCGTCGCCGCGCTCGCCGGTGGACTGGCCGGCGCGGAACTGTATGCCCGACACCGGGCCGACGCGGTGCTCGTCGGGATCGCCGAGTGCGTCGTCGAGGACGGCACCACGATCTCCTACGGGGTGAACCCGCCGTTCCTGTGGCAGCACATCACCGGCCGGTACACGAACATCTCGGTACGCACAGCGGGGGATCGCGTGCAGTCCGCGGACGGGATGACCGCCGACGTGACCCTCGAAGACGTGCGCCTGAGCGGATCCGGCGATTCGAAGGGCACCATCGGCGCGTTGGACGCGACGCTGACGTGGACGGCGGCCGGCATCAAGGACACCGTCGCGGCGAACCTGCCGGGCGTGGGCGCCCTGGTCACCGACGTCACCACCGACCCGTCGGCCGGCACCCTCGAGATGGCTGCGGGCAGTGCGAGTGTGATCGCGAAACCTGTTGTCGTCGAAGGCAATCTGAATGTCGAGGTGCTCGATGTCACCGGTCCGTTCCCCAAGGATGCGGTGCAGTCGGCGCTCGACGACCTGACCAGGAAGCTGAACGACAACTATCCGTTGGGGATCCGTGCCGACAGCGTCGAGGTCACCGACGCCGCTGTCGTCGGGTCGTTCTCGAGCCGGGACGCGTCGATACCGGACGGCGAATCGGACCCCTGCTTCGCCCGCCTCTGAGCGTCACCGCCCGCGCGCGAGTTCCTCGATGAGCGGCCGTGTGCGGTAGGCGATGACCTCGTGCATCGCGATCGACATGGTGGTGCGCTCGACGCCGGGGACCGCCAGGACCAGCCCGGCGACCCGGTACAGGTCGTCGGCGTCGGTGGCGACGACGGCGATCAGCAGGTCGGCGGCGCCGGAGAGCCCGGTGACCTGGGTGATCTGAGAGACGGTCGCCAGCTCGGCGATGACGTCTTCGAGCTTGTGCTGGTCGACGACGACGGTGATGAACGCCTTGAGCGGATACCCGAGGTCGCGGGGCGAGACGCACCGGTCGATGGGTGCCAGGACGTTGTCCTGATCCCAGCGCGCCAGCCGCGCCTGCACGGTGTTGCGCGCCAGGTTCAGCATCGCGGCCAACTGCACGCCGGTCGCGCGCGGGGCGTCGCACAGGGCGAGAAGCAACCGTGCGTCGGTGCGGTCCAACCTCGTCATGTCGCACAGTATCGCACGTCACATTCTCCGATAATTGCGCAACATGCTCATTGATGACGTCATCGCTTGCTCACAGTGTTGTGCGGTGTCACTCTGATCACATCAATACGCCCAGCGACTGCGAGGTGGTGAGCCAGGTGACGGATCTCGACGTCCGGCCCCCGGACCCCCATCCCTACGACCTCGACAACAGGTATCGCGCCGGCTCGGATGCGGTCCTGCTCACCGGTGTGCAGGCGATCGCGCGCGCCCTGGTCGAACAACACGAGCGCGATGCGCGGGCCGGCCGCCGGGTCGCGACGTTCGTCTCGGGATATCAGGGCAGCCCGCTCGGCGGTGTCGACCGCATGTTGTCCGGCATGCCCGATGTGCTGCAGGCGCACGACATCGTGTTCGTGCCCGGACTCAACGAGGAACTCGCCGCGACCTCGGTGTGGGGCAGCCAGGCGGAGTTGCCCGCCGGGACACCGACCCACGACGGTGTGGTGGGTGTCTGGTACGGCAAGGGGCCGGGGCTCGACCGGGCGACCGACGCGCTGCGCCACGCCAACATGTACGGCGCCAACGCCCGGGGCGGCATGGTCCTGCTCGTCGGCGACGATCCGGCCTCCAAGTCGTCCACCGTCCCCGCCGTCAGCGAGCGCTCCCTGGCCGCGCTGGGAATCCCGGTGCTGTTCCCCCGCAACGCCCGCGAGATCGTGACGCTGTTTCTGCACGGCGTCGCGCTGTCGCGCGCCTCCGGGTGCGTCGTCGCCGTCAAGATCGTCGCCGATGTCGCCGACGGCGCCTGGACCGTCGATGCCGACGATCTCGACCTCGAGATCGTCGATCCCGAAGTCAAATGGCAGGGAAAGCCTTTCGTCTACCGTCAGCGTCCCATGGCCGCCCCGGCGGACAGCCTGCTGGCCGAGGCCGACCTGTACGGCCCGAGAGCAGAGATGGTTCAGGCGTACTCGTCGGCCAACCGGCTCGACGTCGTGGAAATCGATCCACCCGATGCGCGCATCGGGATCGCCGCGGCCGGAACGACATTCGACTCGCTCCGGCAGGCGTTGACCGATCTTGGCGCCGACGACTCCGCGCTGCGCGCCGCGGGGGTCAGGCTGCTGCGCATCGGCATGGTGTCCCCGCTCTGTGCCGATACCGTCCTGGGCTTCGCGTCCGGTCTCGACGAGATCCTCGTGGTCGAGGACAAGACAGCCTTCGTCGAGGCACAGATGCGCGAGATCCTCTACGGCGCAACGAACCCGCCGCGGATGATGGGTAAGAAGGATGCGGCGGGGCGGTCCTTGATCCCCGCCGATGGTGAGCTGACGGCGGGGCGCCTGCTCGCCCCGCTGCGTCGCGTCCTCGGCGACCGGTTGGAGCTGCGGAAGCCGCCGCCACCGGCATTGCCGCTGGAGGTCCTGCCCACCCGACGTACCGCATACTTCTGCAGCGGATGTCCGCACAACCGCTCCACCGCCGTCCCCGAGGGATCGCTCGCCGGTGGCGGCATCGGTTGTCACACCATGGTGACGATGTCCGGTCGCGCGGACAGTGCGGTCACCGGGTTGACGCAGATGGGTGGGGAGGGCAGCCAGTGGATCGGGCAGGCCCCGTTCACCGACATCGCCCACCTCTTCCAGAACATCGGGGACGGAACGTATTTCCACTCCGGCCAGCTCGCGGTGCAGGCGTGCGTCGCCGCAGGGGTCAACATCACCTTCAAGTTGCTCTACAACGAGGTGGTGGCGATGACCGGCGCCCAGCATGCCGAAGGTGCGCTCGGTGTCGCGTCGCTGACCCACAAGCTGAAACTCGAAGGGGTCGCCCAGGTCATCGTCTGCGCCGACGAGCCGCGCCGGCACCGCCGGCGTGACCTCGCCGCGGGAACGTTGCTGTGGCACCGCGATCGCCTCGACGAGGCACAGAGACGACTACGTGACGTGCCGGGTGTGACCGTGCTGATCTACGACCAGCACTGCGCCGCCGACGCGCGCCGGCAACGCAGTCGCGGAACTCTGCCGTCGCGTACGACCAGGGTGCTGATCAACGAAGCGGTCTGCGAAGGGTGCGGAGACTGCGGCGTGAAATCCAACTGCCTCTCGGTGCAGCCCGTGGACACCGAATTCGGCCGCAAAACCCGGATCGACCAGACGTCGTGCAACACCGACTACAGCTGCCTGGACGGCGACTGCCCTTCCTTCGTGACCGTCGAGGTGACGCCGGGCAGGGCACGAAAGCCCGGCTCGGCCCCGACTCCTCCGCCGGTGCCCGACGTGTGCGTCGAACCCGTGACCTCGACGCACAACGTGCTTCTCGCCGGGATCGGTGGCACCGGGATCGTGACCGCGAATCAGGTGCTGGCCACCGCGGCACTGCGGGCGGGCTACGACGTGGAGAGCCTGGACCAGATCGGGCTCAGCCAGAAGGCCGGGCCGGTCGTCTCCCACCTGCGCTTCGCGGCGGATCGGCTCGAGCCCGCCAACCGGCTCACACCCGGCACCGCGGACTGCATCCTCGCGTTCGATCTGCTGGCGGCTGCCGACGAGAAGAACCTCGGATACGGCGATCCCGCCACGACGGTCTCGATCGCGTCGACCAGCAGGACGCCGACCGGCGAGATGGTGTACGACGCGTCGGTCGCCTACCCGGACACCTCCTCTCTGCTGCACCGACTGGGCCGGGCGTCGCGCCGAGTGCAGGAGTTCGACGCCTCGGCCGCGGCGAAGACCTTGTTCGGGAACACGGCGGCGGCCAATTTCCTGCTGATCGGTGCGGCGTATCAGGCGGGCGCGCTACGCATTCCGGCAGCGGCGATCGAGGAGGCGATCGGAATCAACGGGGTGGCGGTGGCAACCAACGTCGCCGCCTTCCGCTGGGGGCGGGTTGCGATCGCGGATCCGGCGCACTTCCATGACGTGGCAGTCCCCGTACCGGCGGGTCCGGTGGGGACCGCTCCCGTGCACCTGCTTGCCGGAACCGGCATCTCCGGTCGGGTCGGCGACCTGATCGCCCGGCGGGCCGCGGATCTGATCGCATTCCAGAGCGAGGCGGTGGCCCGCCGCTATGTGTCTGTGCTGCAGAGGGTCTGGACCGCCGAGCGCAGGATCGGGTCGCGGACCGAGTTCAGCGAGGCTGCGGCGAAAGGTCTGTACAAGTTCACCGCCTACAAGGACGAGTACGAGGTTGCGCGGCTACTGACGCACCCGCGCTTCCTCGCACAGGTGAGGGCGGAGTTCCCCGCCGGTGAGAACCTGACCTACAAGGTGCATCCTCCGACGCTGCGGGCACTGGGGCGGCGGAAGAAGATCGGGCTGGGTCCGCGCAGTCACGTGGTGCTGAGGGCTCTCGCAGCAGGAAAGCGGTTGCGCGGAACCGTCTTCGACCCGTTCGGATACGCCCACGTCCGCAGGGTCGAGCGCCGCCTCCTCGCCGAGTACACCGACCTGATCACGGGTGTGGCGGACACGCTCGATGAGCACAACTACGACCGTGCCGTGCAGGTGGCCGGGCTGGCGGACACGGTGCGCGGCTATGAGGGCGTCAAACTCGCCAGCGTCGAGGTCTACCGCGCCAGGCTGCGCGAGATGGGATTCTAGACCCAATACCGTTCAGTTAGTGGCTGATGACGGTGACGCTGGGTGGGTGTTCGGGTTGTGGCCAGTGTTGGTGCGCTGATCTTTTGACATGCCACTTGGGCATTTTGCGTTTGATCACGCGGGGAGCTGACCGTGTGCGGCGTGCCGGGTTGATGCGGTCGAGGAGGCGACGGAGGAACGCCTGCCAGTGAGGGTCGGCGGATCGGCGCCGGTTAGGGGGAAAAAGCGCCCTGATGGGCGACGGATTGGCGCACGACGCGCAACGCGGCGGTGAAGCTGAGTCGGTCCGGGTCGTGTCCGCTGTGGTGTGCGGCTTGGCTCATCAACGAGCGAATCGCGTAGTGGCAGCACAGGTATCCCCAGATCTCCTGCAGGACGAGGTCGGGCGACTTCGACCGCAGCACCACCTTCGACCCACGCTGGTGGGTCTTGAGTTCGTCGAAGACGCTCTCGATCTCCCAGCGCTGGGCGTACGCGGCCGCCAACTCGACCGCGGGTGCGGTGTCCGGGTCGGTCAGCGTGGTGAGCAACCGGTAGGCCACGGGGTTGTCGCGGCCGTCGTCGACGGTGTAGTCGATGACGCGAGCCAGCATTGGCTCGCCGTGTCGGTCCTTGGCCGCGCGCAGGTGGGCCAGCCACGAACCGTCGGCGAGATCCTCGACGTGAGTGGGGGTCGGGCCGTTGCGTCCGGTGCTCACGCGCCACAGCAGATCGGCTCCGGTATCGGAAGCGTTACGCCACAACGCGTATGAGAAGAATCCACGATCAGCCAGCACGAGCATTTCCGGTGTCAGTGCATCGAGCACGTGCTCGACCATCGTGGACTCCGCGTCGCGGTAGGCGCCGATCGTGGCGGCGAAGATCGCATGAGTGCCGCACTCGGCGACCGCCAACAACCGCGCCTGCGGAAACGCCGACTTCTCACCCTTGTTCACCCCCGGACGCCCGAAGAACTCCTCATTGACCGGGCTATCCGCCACATCCAGGCACGTCCCGTCGATCGCGACCACCCTGCGTCCGGCCACCCACGTCCCCGGCGTATCCGCCGCGCCCAACGGACGAGCGACCCTCGCGAACAACGCAGCCAACGGCTGGGACCCCAATCGCTCCCGCGCCTGGAAAATGGCCGACTTCCCCGGCAACTGATACTGCTCACGCCACCCGGAAGCCCACGCTAAACCATCCGTGAGCTGGGATAACACATCCTCGTAGGAGCCATCGGAGTACAGGCCCATGCCGATGGCGAAATACGCCATCACCCGTGCCGGCAGTGCACGATGACGCACCTGAGTACGCCCCGTCGCCTCGATCACCTCATCAACCATCGCCGGCGGGAACACCCTCGTCAGGACACCCACAGACACCAGATCCGACAACCGACGATCCGATTCAGGCTTCCGCCAACCCGCGCGAGGCATACCAACAAACTACACCCATGTAGTCTTAACTGAACGGTATTGATTCTAGACCCGCTGCTCCACGTGTTTGGTGATCCACTGGGCCGCCAGCTTCACCAGCCCTGACTGCGGGTAGCGGACGTGGGCGTCGAAATCGGTGCCCCGCGAGCACACGGGGTCGTTGGTGTTGCACAGATCCGCCGTCCGGGATCCGAAGTCGGGCGACAGCAGCGTCAGTGGCCGTCCGATGCGCGCCGACGGGTTTCCGAACACCGCCACCGCCGCGACGTGGGGAACCACCGCGCGCGGAAGGGGCGCGGTGTAGCCGAGTCCGGCGATCGGCGCGGTGGTCACGACGTCGATGACCGCGGCGCCCTGGGAGTATCCGCCCAGCACGATCTTCGTGTCCGGACATGCCGCGGCGATCGTCTGGATGCGCCGGCTGGCGTCATTGGCGCCGACCGCCACCTGGGCGAAGTCCCACGTCGCCGGGTACTTCACCGCGTAGGTTCCGATCGACTTGCCTCTGACCATGGGTTTGAGGCTGTCGAACAGCGACTTGCCGACGACGCCGAGGCCCGGTGGTTCGTCGGTGCCGCGCGCGAAGACGAGCTCGATGTCGCTGCACCTCGGCGCTGCCGACGCCGTCGGCGTGCCGACTGCCGAGCCGGCGAACAGCACGGTGAACGCGGACAACGCAGCGAGCAGCGTCTTCTGCGCGTGCGCAGACATGGTGCGGGCAGTCACGGGCCTCTCCTCGACCTGACGAAGGTGGGGTTCGAATACCCACTCGTCACATTCTTCACTCCTGTAACAGCTTTAGCAGCGTGAAGAACGCGTGCGCCGGATCGTCGTCGCCCATCGACCCCAGCGGAGTTCCCCGGGTGACGGGATGGCTGAGATCCCTGGTGGACGGGTCGAGGACATGTGCGGTGTCGGTGACGATGGCGCGCGCGACGAACTTCCACGTACCGTCGCGCTTCTCGTATCTGTCGAGGTAGCGGCCGCCGACGACCACATCCACATCGCGGCCGTCGGCGATCAGCGTATGGGTGGCGATCATGTAGATCTCGCCTTCGGCCACATTCCCGGCGATCGCGAAGTTGGTTGTCGTGACGTGGTGTTGCATCGACCGCAGGTAAGGCCGCGCCGCGGCGATGCCGGCGATGAAGTCTCGGACCGACCCGGAGGAGAAGTCGCCGTGCGCGTCGTCGGCGTCGTCGTGATACAGGGTGCGCAACGCCTCGACGTCACCGCGGTCGACAGCGCGGCAGTAGCGGTGCACCAGCGCGCGCAGCCGATGTTCGTCGAGCAGGTTCCGCAGGGATGCCGCGTCCGGGTCGTCCCACGTCATGGTCGGTCGCCTCTCAGTCCTGGATCGCCTTGGCGATCGCCACGTACCTCGTCAACTGTGTTGTCGCAGAGGCGGGTTCAGTGCGGAGATCGTCGGCGGCGGCGTGCACCACCCGCACCAGAGTCCACGCCCGCGCGCGGTCCTCGTCGAACCCGGCCCCGTCGACGAGCCGGTGAAAACGCTGCCGGACACCGTCGCGGACATTGCCGGCGAGATCGTCGAATCGGTGCCACAGCATCGGGGCCAATTCGTAGGGCGGGTCACCGTTGCAGGGCCGCGGCGAGATCGCCAGCCACGGTTCGCGGTCGGCGGCGAGCGCATTCCGGTAGTGCAGATTGCCGTGCAGCACCACACGCTCGGCCGGCTCCACCGTGAGTTCGCGACCGAGCGTGATGGCCTGCTCGACCAGCCGTCGGGGGAGGGGAGCGCTGCGCGGCAGATCGGCGAGCGCGAGGGTGCGCCGCCTGACATCCTCTGTCAGCGAACTCAACTGGGGCATCGCCGGCACATGCAAGCGACGGTACAGCTGCGCCACGATCTCGCATGCCCGGCGGTCGGGCGCGGCGGTCAGGTCGTCGCGGCCCGCACGTTCGACGAGGATCGCGCGGCGATGCGGATCTGCCCGCAACAGACGCACGGCGCCGTGGCCGTCCCAACGGCGCAGCACCAGGTGTTCATGGGCGGTCCCCGGCCCGGGCGCGGCGATCTTCAGCGTCGCGGCCTGGCCGTCGGAGGTGCGTACGGGGGCCACATATGCCCGGGTGCGGGCGTATTCCTGCCCGTCGGCCTGCAGGGACCATGCCGCCATCACGGCGCTCGCGTCACCGGCCGGATCGTCGGCGGCCGGCGAATCAACCTCGGGCACAGGCTAACCGGAGGTCGGGTTGTGTTTGGCCTGCTGTTCTGCGGCGTGACTCTCGATGGCCCGGCCGATCGCGTGTGTCGCCTGGTCGACGAAGACGCGGCCGCTCTCGGTCACCCAGTCGCGGGAGGCGATCGGTGCGGCGAGTTGACCGGTGAAGTGCGGTATCACGTACTGGGCGAACAGTTCGTAGCTGCGCAGCTTCGCCGCGGGCGGCGCCCAGTCGTGGTCGAACAGCAGGAACGCGCCGAACCCGCCGTCGCTGGCCTCGACGAGTTCGGAGATCTTGGCGATGGCATCGTCGGGTGTCCCGATCACCGCGAATCCGGACTGGCGGTTGTTGGCGATGATCTCCTCGGGGGTATCGCCCTGCACTGGGCCCGAGGGCAGGATGTGGGTGAAATAGCGGGAGAACTCGGCGATTCCGTACTCCACGTCCCGCTCGGCCTGTTCGCGGGTCTCGGCGAGGTGCATCGGTCCGACGAGCCTCCACTTCGACCGGTCCGCCTGGTGGCCGTGCTCCCGCGCCACCTCGTCCCAGGTGTTCCAGTGCTGGGCGAGCAGATCCATGCCCTGCCTGGCGGTCGCCGCGATCGAGAGCATGCCGATACCGTGTCTGCCCGCACCGCGAGGGCCGGTGGGGGAGAACGACGCGGCCACCGCGATGTCGAAACACGGCTCGCTGTAAGGCTTGAGCTGCAGGCGCGCGTCCTGCAGCGTGAACCCGTCGGTGTGCATGGTGACCGTCTCGCCGCGCAGGAGCCGCACGATGGCGTCGAGGCACTGTTCCATTCGCGGGCGTTGTTCGTCGGCGGGGATGCCGAGCATGTGCGCATCCGAGGTCAGCTGGCCCGGCCCGCAGCCGAGCATCACCCGGCCGCGGGTCAGATGATCGAGCAGCACCATCCGGTCGGCGAGCATCAGCGGGTGGTGGTACGGCAGCGAGCTCACGCCGGTGCCCAGCCGGATGTGCTTGGTGCGTTCCGCCGCGACACCGAGAAACACCTCGGGCGAGGCGATGATCTCGAAGCCGGCCGAATGGTGCTCGCCCACCCATGCCTCGTGAAAGCCCAGGCGGTCCATCGCGACGATCAGATCGAGGTCGCGCTCCAGCGCGAGCGTGGGGTTCTGGCCGACGGGGTGGAACGGAGCCATGAAATTTCCGAAGCGCATCTAGCCATTCTGGCCGCGGGCCGGGGTGCGCACGCCGATTTCGACTAGGTTCCGGTCCGGCGGGTACCAGGGTCGGGTGGATGTCTCCGGCTCTCTGGCCCGAACAGGCAGGCAACTGGCAACGATGTACCGGCGCAGCGGTGCCGACCTGCCGTTCGGGGATCCGCTGCCCACGCACGGCACCGAGATGGAGGGATGGTTCTGGCGTCTCTCCGACGCCGCGAGCGGACGGGTGGCCATCGCGCTGTGCAGCGCGAACCGTCATCCCGACGGGGACTGGTCGACGGCCGCGATCGCCGTTCATCCGGGCGGGACGGTCCGCTCGGCGGCGATCGACGGTGTCCGCGCCGCGCGGGACCGCTTCCTTGTGACGGCGGATTCGGGCGGGCACTGTCTGCACGCGGACCGCGACCGGCTGCACATGGTCATCGACGACTGCGAGATCGACATGACGATGCGCGAGAGCGTCGACTGGCCCAAGGCGTTCGGGGGCGGTGGGGTGTTCTCGTCGGTGCCGTTCCTGAATCAGTACTGGCATCCCTACCGGCTCGGCGGCAGGGCGATCGGCACGGTCCGCACCGGCGCACAGACGTGGACGTTCACGGATGCGACGCTGTACTGCGAACGCAATTGGGGCGCAGGGTTTCCGCGCCGTTGGTGGTGGGGGCAGGCGCACGACTTCGGCGACGCCGACGTCAGCGTCGCGTTCTCGGGCGGGCTGCTCGAGCTCGGGCCGTTGCGCCGGGACGTCACCGGGGTGGTGGTCCGACTCGGCGACCGGGTCATCAGGATCACCCCGCCCGCGCCGGTCCGCAGCGACTGCGATGTCGACCGTTGGCGCATCACCGCGCGGACACCGCGATTCCACGTCGAACTCGACGGTCAGGCCGTGCCGGGCGGGCCCCACGTGCTGCCCGTGCCGTTGCCGGGCGAGCGGCGCAACATCGACACCGACTACGAATATCTCGCGGGGCGCCTGCGGTGCACGGTGCGCGAGCGCGGCCGGACCCTCTTCGACGGAATCTCAGAACTCGCCGGCCTGGAGGTGGGCAGCCGCGCGTCGTGACCGCGGCGTCGGACACCGGGTATTGATCGCCGCGAACGGGGTACCTGGTCTCACGGTCAGACGGCCACACGTGGCATCGACGGAAGGGGCGGGGGCGACATGTCCGTAGACACAGCCGAGGGGACTGCCGAACCGACCAGGTTGGCACGCCGGATCACCGGCCCGCTGCTGTTCCTGTTCATCCTCGGAGACGTCCTCGGCGCCGGCATCTACGCCCTGATGGGCGAGCTGTCCTCGGAGGTCGGCGGCGTGCTGTGGGCCCCGATGACCGTGGCGCTGGGGCTGGCGCTGCTCACCGCCGGTTCCTACGCCGAGCTGGTCACCAAGTACCCCAGGGCCGGCGGCGCGGCGGTGTTCGCCGAACGCGCGTTCGGCAAACCGTTGATCTCGTTCCTGGTGGGGTTCAGCATGCTCGCGGCGGGTGTCACGAGCGCGGCGGGCCTCGCCCTGGCCTTCTCCGGCGACTACCTGGCCACGTTCGTCGACGTGCCGGTCGCCCTGGCGGCCGTGGTGTTCCTCGCGCTGGTGGCGTGTCTGAACGCGCGGGGGATCAGCGAGTCGCTGAAGACGAACGTGGTGATGACCGCGATCGAACTCTCCGGTCTGGTCCTGGTGATCGCGGTCGTCGCGATGATGGTCGGCCGCGGCGACGGTGAGGTCAGCCGGGTCACCGAGTTCCCGGACGGCACGACGCCTGCGCTGGCGATCCTGGGCGGCGCGATCCTGGCGTACTACTCGTTTGTCGGATTCGAGACCTCGGCCAATGTGGTGGAAGAGATCAGGGATCCGCGCCGGGTGTACCCGCGGGCTCTGTTCGGTGCGCTGATCACGGCCGGTGTGGTCTACGCGCTGGTCGGACTCGCCAGCGCCATCGCCGTGCCGACGGATGAGTTGTCACAGTCGTCGGGTCCGCTGCTCGATGTGGTCGCGGCGTCTGGGGCCGCTGTTCCCGACTGGCTGTTCAGCCTGATCGCGCTGATCGCGGTCGCCAACGGAGCCCTGCTCACGATGATCATGGCCAGCCGTCTGACCTTCGGGATGTCCGATCAGGGACTGCTGCCGAGCGTCTTCGCCCGGGTGCTGCCCAACCGGCGCACGCCGTGGGTGGCGATCGTCGCGACGACCGCGGTCGCGATGGCGTTGACGCTGGTGGGTGACCTGTCCATGCTCGCCGAGACGGTCGTGCTGCTCCTGCTGGTGGTGTTCCTGTCGGCGAACGTGTCGGTGCTGGTGCTGCGCCGTGACCACGTCGAGCAGGACCACTTCCGGGTGTGGACGTTCGTGCCCGTGCTGGGCATCGCGTCGTGCCTGCTGCTGCTGACCCAGCAGACCGCGAAGGTGTGGCTGCTGGCCGCTGCGCTGCTCGCCGTCGGCGTGGTGCTCTATCTGCTCGCCAAACGGTTTGGCGGACACGGTGTTCAGGACACCGGAGACGCCGCTCCCAGCAGATCGGAGTAGACGCCGGCGCGGTCCTCGTGGGCGTCCGGCAGGAACGGGAACGTGAACCAGTCGTGGATCAGGCCCGCGCGCAGCCGAAATTCGACGTTCGGAATGCCCTCGGCGCCAACACGTTCCCGCAACCGGAGGGTGTCTACGGTGAGCAGGTCCCGCGACGAGCTGTAGACGTAGGTCGGCGGCAGTCCCTCCAGTGAGCCGAACAGCGGGCTCGCCAGCGGGTCGGTGACGCCGGCCGAACCCGCCCACTTCGCCCCCGAGCGGACCAGGTTGGGGATGTCGAGGAGGGGATCCCGGATCTCGGCGCTGCGTGGGTCGCTCATCGACACGTCCAGCCAGGGCGCGAGCAGCACCAGCCGCGACGGTGTGGCGGCAGAGCGACGATTCAGTTCCTGAACCGCGGCGAGCGCGAGCCCGCCGCCCGCGGAGTCGCCGAAGACACTGACGTTGTGCGCGCCGTGCGCGTCGATCATCTCGGTCAGGAAGTCCGCGGTGCGGGGGACCTCGGTGGCCGCGGTGCCGCCCCGGGGGACGAGGGTCTGGAGGGGGACGACGACGGTGGCACCGGTGTCGCGGGCCATGTCGGCGTAGGTCCACCAGTGGAAGATGCTCGCGGTCGCGACGTAGGCCCCGCCGTGCAGTGCGACCACGATCTGGTCGGTCTGATCGCGCCGCGGCGTGAGTGACCACACCTTCATGCCGTCGAACTCGGTGCGTTCCACGTCGAGTCCCGGCGTCAGGAAGAACGGCGGGACGCCGTCGGTGAAGAACGGGATCTTGAGGCTGGTGAACGCCAGCAGCCCACCGAACGGCTTCAGCACCACCTTGAGGACGTTCAGACCCGCGATGACGACCTGCTGGACGAACGACGGTCGGCCCGTGTACACCGGCTGATCCACGACAGGGACATCGGCGGCCGCCGGAACGGTGTCCGTGGGGTCGGTGGTGTCGGCGGTCGGCGCAGCTTCCGTCGCTGTCCCGGGTACCGCCGCGGTCGCGGTGTCGTCGCTGTCCTGCGGGCGCGCCGACCCGACGAGAGACCACAGGGCAGGTGCGGCGACCGGACTCTCGGGGGCAGGCTCCTCGACGTCGCCCGGGTCCGAAGGTTCGGGCGCGTCGGCGACTTCGACGGTCGTCGTATCGGTGTCGGGGTCGTCTCCGTCCGTCGCACGGGTGCGCGACGGGCGCGACGACACCCGGGTTTCCGACGCGTCCGCACCGGTGTCCGCGTCGGCGCGGCGTTCCGCCGATGCGCGAGAAGGCCTGTCCTGCGCCGGTTTCGATGGGGCCGCGGCGGCACTGCGTGGCTCGGCGGACGTGCCGTCCTCGGAGGCCCACGCCGGAGCTGTGGCGGTGCAGGCGATCACGGCTCCCGCACCGACGGCCAAGGTCCACGCGCCGGCCCGCGCGCTCACGCGTCCGATGCTCGGTCGAATCCGACGTACGGTCATTGGCGGCCTCCCCGGTGAGTCCGCCAACCGTAATCGATCGGTGACGCGACCGGCAATGATCTTCGAAGGACCTTCGAATGACCCTCGGACGCGCCGCATTTCGAATCACGGTGGGGACAGGACCGCCGCGACCCGGCGCCCCGCGGGTGAGCCGCACGGCACCTGAGCAGTCCGAATGCGTTTGAAAAGGGCCCTGAAGTGGAATAATGCGGAAATGCCGCACACTGGCCGGGTCGTCGGATCCGAGTTGGACGAGATGGTGCGCACGCACGGCAATCTCCGTCTGGGCAGCTTCCGTTTCTGGTTCGTCGGCCAGCGGTGGGAATGGTCGGACGAGGTGGCCCGCATGCACGGGTACGAACCAGGGACCGTCACCCCGACCACGGAGCTGCTGCTCGCCCACAAGCATCCCGAGGACCGGCAACACGTCCAGGAACTGCTCGATCGGGCGCTGCATTCCGGAGGCTCATTCTCCAGCCGCCACCGGTTCATCGACACCCGCGGCGGCGAACACACGGTCCTCGTCCTCGCCGATCGGATGACCGACGCCGACGGTGCCGTGGTGGGGACCGAGGGGTACTACATCGACCTCACCGATACATTGGACGAGGCCCGCCGCGATGCGTTGAACTCGACGCTTCCGGACCTGTTCGCCGCCCGGGCGAGCATCGAACAAGCCAAGGGGGCGTTGATGTTGGTGTACGGCGTCGGCCCGGACCAGGCGTTCGAGCTGCTGCAGTGGCGCTCCCAGCAGACCAACACCAAGCTACGCACCCTGGCCGACCGGATCGTCGCCGACTTCCCGAACCTGCGCGCGCCGCGTGACGAATTGCGAAGGCAGTTCGATCATCTGCTGCTCACCGTGCACCAGCGCGTCGAGTGACGGTGGCAGAACGCGTGGGACTTCTCGAGATCGGGCAGGAGGTCCAGGATGTCGCGGTCGTGGTGCGTGCCGGCGGCGAAGTGGACTCCGGCACAGTCGAGACGCTGGCTGCGGCACTCGATTCCGCGGTGGCCGACGCCGCGGCGCATCCGGCGAGGACGGTCGTCGTCGATCTGGACGGCATCACGTACTTCGGCAGCGCGGGTCTGAACGCGCTGCTCACCTGCCGCGAGCAGGGGGAGGGTCGCGGTGTCGCCGTGCGGTTGGTCGCCACCACCGCCGAGGTCACCCGTCCCATCGAAGTCACCCGGCTCGCGCGGATCCTGCGTCCCTACCCGAGTGTGGGCGAGGCGGTCGCGGCGCCGGAAGATCCTCGGTGAGCGGCGTCGACGGCGTCCCCGCGGGCGGGGTGTTCGCCGGCGGTGGCGTGGTGGGTCACGATCACGCACAGGTGAATTGGGCGGCGACGCCGCTGGGCCCGACGTCGGAGTGGCCGCAGAGCCTGCAGACCGCCGCCAACATTCTGCTCTCGTCGCGGTTCCCGATGTGGATGGCGTGGGGGCCCGATCTCACCTTCTTCTGCAATGACGCGTACCGCAACGTCACGTTGGGCCGCAAGTATCCGTGGGCGCTGGGCCGGCCGGCCAGTGAGGTGTGGGCGGAGATCTGGGATGACATCGGGCCGCGGATCGACCGGGTGCTGTCCACCGGGGTGGCGACCTGGGACACCTCGCTGCTGCTGTTCCTGGAGAGGTCCGGCTACACCGAGGAGTCCTATCACACGTTCTCCTACAGTCCGCTGCGCGACGACGACGGCACGGTGGTCGGCATGCTGTGCGTGGTCAGTGAGGACACGCTGCAGGTCATCGGGGAGCGCCGGATGGCGACGCTTCGCGATCTGGGTTCGGACCCCAGCGTGGTGCGCACCGAGAAGGAGATCCTGAGCTTCGTCGACCGGCAGCTCGCACAGAATCTGCGAGACCTGCCCTTCACGCTCACCTACCTTTTCGACGACGACGGTTCGGCACACCTGGCCGGGATGAGTGGCATCACCGGCGACCATCCCGCGGCGCCGGCCGTACTCACCGGCGCGGACGGTGAACTGTGGCCGGTGGGCCCGCCGGCCGGGGGTGAGACGGTTCTGCTCGAGGTGGACACCGCGCCGTATCCGGCGATGCCGACCGGAGACTGGCGGGAACCGCCCCGCCAGGTGCTGATCGTGCCGTTGTTGCAGCAGGGGGCGGCGCCGACGGGATTCCTGGTGGCGGGGCTGAATCGCTACCGGGTTCTCGACGATGCGTACCGCGGCTTCGTGGCGCTGGTGGCGGGCCATATCGCGGCCGGCATCGGGTTGTCGCGCAGCTATCGCACCCAGCAGTTGCGGGCCGAGGAACTCGCCGAACTCGACAGGGCGAAGACCACGTTCTTCTCGAACATCAGCCACGAGTTCCGTACGCCGCTGACGCTGATCCTGGATCCGGTATCGGAGCTGCGACGAGCCGACACCCTCGGCGACGCCGCGCGTCAAGAGCTCGATGTGGTGTGGCGCAACGGGTTACGGCTCACCAAGCTGGTCAACACGCTGCTCGATTTCTCCCGCATCGAAGCGGGACGAAGTCAGGCGCACTACCAGCCGGTCGACCTCGGCGCGGTGACGGCCGAGTTGGCCAGTGTCTTCCGGTCTGCGATCGAGAGGGCGGGACTGGTTTTCGACGTGGACTGCCCGCCGCTGGGGGAGCAGGTGTACGTCGATCTGGACATGTGGGAGAAGGTGATCTTCAACCTGCTGTCGAACGCGTTGAAGTTCACCTTCGAGGGCAGCGTGTCGGTCACGGCGCGTCGTGACGGTCGCGGTGCCGTGATCACGGTGTCGGACACCGGAACCGGCGTGCCGGCCGACGAGATGCCCAGGTTGTTCGAACGGTTCCACCGCATCGAGAACACCAGGGCGCGGTCCAATGAGGGCAGCGGTATCGGGCTGGCCCTGGTCAAGGAACTCGTCGGGTTGCACGGCGGCACGATCGACGCCGACAGTGCCGAGTCCCGTGGCACGACCTTCACCATCCGGCTGCCGTGGGGGGCGGCGCATCTCCCGGCCGACGCGGTCGTTTCGCAGCCCCGCGAGCGCAGACCCGGCAATACCGTGGACGCCTACGTCGAAGAGGCGTTGCGGTGGACCCCCGATGGGGTCCGTGAGTACGTGGCCGAATCCGCCCAGCCCACAACCGGACCCGAGAAGCCGATCGGCACCGGGACGCTCGCGCGTGTGCTGGTGGCCGACGACAACGCCGACATGCGGGAGTACCTGGGCCGGCTGCTGCGCTCGGACGGCTACGCGGTGGAGGCTGTCGTCGACGGCCGGCAGGCGTTGGAGGCCATTCGCGCGGAACCGCCGGACCTCGTCATCAGCGATGTGATGATGCCGCGTCTGGACGGGCTGGGTCTGGTCTCCGAACTGCGGGCGGACCGCCGCACCGCGGCGGTCCCGGTCCTGCTGCTGTCCGCGCGCGCGGGCCAGGAGGCCTCGATCAGCGGCCTGCAGGCCGGCGCCGACGACTACCTCGTCAAACCGTTCGCGGCGGCCGAACTGCTCGCCAGGGTGCGCGCCAACATCCAACTCGCGCGGCTGCGGGAAGGGCACGCGCGGTGGCGTACCGCGCTGGTCGACTCGCTGCAGGAAGCCTTCTTCGTGTGCGACGAACACGGTGCCGTCGTGGAGATCAACCCGGCGTTCACCGAGATCCTCGGCTACGACTCGACCGGACTGCCCTACCCGCTGATGCATCCGTGGTGGCCGCTCAAAGGCAGCGACGCCGAGGCGAACCGCCGCGTCGAGGAGGCGTTCGGCAGCTTCATGCGCGATCCGCACGGGACGCTCACCGAGGTGCCCGTCACGCACCGGGACGGCCACCGCCTGTACGTGACCGTCACGTTCAGCCACGCCGACGATCCCGAGACGGGCCGCGACGTCATCGTCGGAACACTGCGCGACGTCACCGCCGAGCGCTACATCGTGCAGCGCGAGTCAGCGCTGGCGTCGCTGAACGAGAAGCTCGCCCAGGCCGACACCCTCGACGACGCGGTGCTGGCCGCCGCCGAGGAGTTCTCCTCCATCTGGAGCGCCCGCCGTGTGGTCGCGGCGACGTGGCCGGACGAACCCGACGGCGAGCACGAGTCCGACGCTCCGTCGCTGACGGTGGTCGGTGCCCCGGCCACGTGGGACGGACTCCCGGGCAACGCACGTGAGCTCATCCTCACGTTGCGCCGCGATCATCTGCTGGCCCCGCACACCTCCGATGCGGGGGCGGCCGGTGTCGCGCTACGGCATCCGCGCGGGGTGCTGGTCCTCTACGTCGAACTGCCCGAACAGCGCCTGTTCACCGCCGAGGACGACACCCTGCTCACGGTGTTGGCGGGACGTCTCGGGCAGGGCCTGCAGCGGGTCCATCAGATCGACCAGCAGCGCGAGACCGCCCTGGCGCTGCAGCACGCGATCCTCGGCCCGTCGCTGTCGAGCGCGTTCGCAGTCCGGTACCAGCCGGCCACCAGACCTCTCCAGGTCGGCGGCGACTGGTATGACGTCGTCGATCTGGAGGACGGCCGGATCGGTCTGATCGTCGGCGACTGCGTGGGGCACGGGCTGGCCGCCGCGACGGTGATGGGCCAGCTCAGGAGCGCGTGCCGGGCGCTGCTGCTGGAGCATCCGAGCCCGGCGGCGGCGCTGTCCGCCCTCGACCGGTTCGCCGCGCGCCTGCCCGGCGCCCGGTGCACCACGGCGTTCTGCGCCGTGCTCGACCCCCGCATCGGCGAGGTCGTCTATTCGTGCGCCGGGCATCCGCCACCGATCATGGTGACCGCCGACCGCACGACCGAACTGTTGGAAGGCGCCCGAGCGACGCCGCTGGGGCTGAAGAACCCGCCCCACCGCACCGAGGCGCGGGTGACCATGCCGGCGCGTGCCACCCTGCTGCTCTACACCGATGGCCTGGTCGAACGTCGCCGCGAGTCCATCGACGACGGCATCGCCAGGGCCACCGATGTGGTCCAGAGCAACCGGGCCACGGATCTCGATCAGCTTGCAAACGTCATCATGGCGCGTCTCGCGCCCGCCGATGGGTATCACGATGATGTGGCTCTACTGCTGTATCGACAACCAGAACCTCTGGACCTGGATTTCCCCGCCGACGTGGCCGAGCTGGCCGGTAGCCGGACCGTGCTGCGCGGCTGGCTCGACAGCGCCGGCGTGCCGCAGGATCAGGCCCTCGACGTGCTGATCGCCGTCGGTGAGGCGCTGGCCAATGCCATCGAGCACGGGCACCGCGACGATCCGGGCGGACGGGTCCGGTTGCGCGCCGTCGCGCTGCCCGACCGGGTGCAGCTGACCATCATCGACACCGGATCGTGGAAGGCGCCCGACGACGTGCCCGCGCTGCACCGGGGACGCGGCATCGCCCTGATGAAGGCGTTGATGCAGGATGTCACCATCGATTCCCAGACCACCGGCACCACGGTGCACATGAACACCAGGATCGCGTGATGGCCACCCCGCTGCAGTTGCGTACCGAGCGCCACGATGGCGAACTCGTGCTCGTGGCCGTCGGTGAGCTCGATCTCAGCAATATCCACACCTTCGCCGGGGCGATCGGCTCCGCTGTGGCCGGTACCGACGGCGCTCCGCTGCACGTCGACCTCAGCGAGGTCGAATACCTCGACAGCGGCGCCATCAACGTGCTGTTCGACCACGCCGAATCCATCGACCTGGTCGTCAACCCGATGCTGCTGCCGGTCCTGTCGGTCAGCGGGCTGACCGATGTGGTCACGGTCAAGCCGGCGGCAGTTTCCTAACCCGTCTGATCCGCACCTGCTTCATCGTCTTTCCGCCTGGCCCTCGCGCGCCGTTTTCCCTCGTGCATCGCCGCGACCCTGGCCACCGGGATGGCGCGGCCCTGCTCGATCAGGTCGGCCGGCAGACGTGTGGGCGCGGGCATCGCGTCGGCCCAGGGGTCGCCTCCGGCGAGCGCGGAGACCGCGGTGCGCACGGTGAAATCCGACGGGTGTATCCGATCCAGGGCGTCCCATGCCACCGGGAACGACACCGGCGTGCCGGGCCGCAACCGGGGGCTGTAGGCGGCGGCCACCGTCGCGCCGCCGGCGCGCGTGGCATCGACGAATACCTTGCCCGCGCGGTCGGCGACGATGAACGCCGTCGTCGCGACAGTCGGATCGAGGGCCTCGGTGCGGGCGGCCAGCGCACGGGTCGCCGCGGCGACGTCGTCGACGGGGGCGCTGTCGTCGATGGGGACGAAGACGTGCAGACCGCGGGAACCGCTGGTCTTCACCGCACCGTCCAGTCCGCAGTCCGCGAGCGCCCGGCGTACCAGGTGCGCCACGGCGACGACGGAGGCGAAGTCACCGTCGTCGGGCGGATCGAGATCGAGGATAAGGTGCGTGGGCCGGTAGACGTCGTCGGCCGGACCGAGCGCGGGGTGGTATTCGACGGCGCGCTGGTTGGCCAGCCACAGCAGGGTGCGGCGGTCGTCGCAGACGGCGTAGCGGATCTCGCGTCTGGACGCCTCGGCCCAGATCGGCACTGTCCGAACCCAATCCGGGGTGTACTTGGGCACGTTCTTCTGCATGAACGGCGCCCGCCCGCGAAGTGCCCGCAGCACGGTAAGCGGTCGTCCGGCCAGCACCGGCAGGATGCGGTCGGCGACCGCGTCGAGATAGTCGACGAGGTCGCGTTTGGTGGCATCCGCATCGTCGGACAGCGGCTGATCGAGGTTGGTCAGGTCGACGCCGTCACGGTTCTCGCTGGTCCCCATCGGGCCAGGGTAGACCGCGCTGCGCTAGGTGAACTGCGCGATGCGTCTGCGGGCGACCCCCGGCCCGCCGCGAAAGTGGGCCCTGTGCACGGATATTGCGCGTAGTGCGTGCACATCCCCCACGCTCGATGCGGTTCCACGGGTCGGGCACGCCACCCGGTCGGTAACGAAGTCGCAGATTCCGCCGCGGGTGCCGCGACCGCCGCATAACGTTGAGGTCCCTATGGACCGCACCACAGCGTCGACGGTGGAGAGCACCGCCCTCGGGCAGGTGGACGATCAGGACAAACCCGGTCGAGAGTTGCGTGGGTGGACGTACGGACTGGTCGCCGTGGTGGCGTTCGCGGTGGCGGTCCTGACGATCTGGCAGGTGTTCCGGCCGCTCTCGCAGGGCAGCCAGTACTACCTCATCGTGTTCCTGTCCGGCACACTGCCGCTCGTCTACCTGGTGTACCGGTCCGGATGGAGATGGTCGGACCCGGAAGATCGCCCGGGAGTGCTGGACTGGGCCCTGGCCTTCGTCGCGGTCCTCGTGTGCCTGTATCCGGTGCTGGCCCCGGCGATCGGTGCCGCCGGCGGCGGGTACAACGCGTTCCTCGACAGGCAGGGCATGCTCGATCCGCTCGATGTCGTGATGGGCGCACTTCTGTTGGTGCTCATCATCGAAGCCTGCCGGCGCACGACCGGGTGGGCGCTGCCGATCGTGTGCGCAGCGTTTCTGGCCTACGGGTACTACGGCGGGCTGATGCCCCAGGGCTGGGCGATCGCGCACGCCGGGCTTGACTTCGACCAGATCGTCGACGCGTTGTACAACTCGGGGAGCGGATTCTTCGGAACCCCTCTGGACGTCGCGGCGACCTACATCGTTCTGTTCACGATCTACGGTGCGGTACTGGAACTCTCGGGCGGCGCGCGCTTCTTCGTCAACCTGTCGGTGGCGGCCTTCCGCCGCTCCCGCAGCGCGGCCGGTCGCACGGCGGTCGCGTCTGGCTTCCTGCTCGGCACCGTGTCGGGTTCGGGCACCGCGACCGCGGTGAGTGTGGGTGCGGTGACATGGCCGATCATGCGGCGGGCGGGTTACACCCCCGAACGGGCGGGCGGCGTCCTGGCCGCGGCCGGGGTGGGTGCGCTGCTGTCGCCACCGACGCTGGGCGCGGCGGCGTTCATCGTCGCGGAGTACCTCGAGGTGTCGTACCTGACGGTGCTCGGCTGGGCGATGATCCCGACCGGCCTGTACTACCTGGGCATCCTGCTCGCGGTGGAGATCGACGCGCGCCGCTTCGGCATGAAGGCTGCGAACCTCGATGCCGCGTCGCCGTGGAAACTGCTGGGACGCCTCGGCTATCACTTCTCGTCGTTGATCGCGATCGTGGTGCTTCTCGCCGTGGGGATGTCGGCGACCAGGGCCGTGATCTTCGCGACCGCACTCGCCTTCGTGCTGTCCTTCGCCGACCGGCGCTTCCGCCTGACACCGCGTCGCCTGTTCGGTGCGCTCAGCTCCGGTGTGCTCGGGGTGCTGCCCGTGGTCGCGGTGTGCGCGGCGGCGGGTGTGATCACCGCGATGACGACCAAAACCGGCCTGGGCGCGCAGTTCTCGTCCGTGCTGGTCGGTGGTGTCGACGCGATCACCGACAACCGCACGGTGATGCTGGCGCTCACCGCGGTGTTCGCCGCGGTGGCCCTGGCGCTGCTCGGCCTCGCGATCCCCGTGACCGCGTCGTTCGTGATCGGTTGGGTCATCATCGGTCCCGCGCTGCTGGCCCTCGACGTCCCAGCCCCGGCGGCGGCGATGTTCGTCTTCTATTATTCGGTGCTCTCCGAGGTCACCCCACCCACCGCGCTCGCCGCAGTCGGCGCGTCGGCGGTCACCGGGGGACAGGCGATCCCGACCATGTGGCAGGCGCTGCGGTATGCCGCACCGGCATTCCTGGTCCCGATCGCGTTCGTGCTGACCGGCCCCGGCGAATACCTGCTCGCGCGAGGACCGGTGCTCGGCGTGCTGTGGGCGTCCGCGGCCGCCTGCGTCGGCATCGTCGCGCTGTCGTTCGCCGCGGGTGGCTGGGTGCTGGGGGTCGGCGCCATGAGCCCGCCGGCCCGGGTGCTGACGGCCGTCGCGGCGTTGCTGTTGCTGTACCTCCATCCCGTGAGCATCGCCGCGGGATTCACGTGCCTGCTCTGCGCAGTCGCGTTCACCTTCATCACCGACAAGAGGAGACGACCATGAAGCGCACCGTGACGGCGTTCGCGACACTGATGCTCGCCGCGACCGCGGCAACGGCCTGCGGCGGCAGACAGGATGCTCCGGCGGCCGATTCGGGCGGCGAGATCACCTGCGAGGTCGGCACGGAGACGCGTGTGAGCATCGCGACGGGCAACTCCACGGGGGTGTACTTCTCGCTCGGGAATGCCTTCGCCGAGCAGGTGTCGGCCGCGACCGACGGCACGGTCAAGGCCACCGCGGCCGAGACGGGCGCCTCGGTGCAGAACATCCAGCAACTCGTCGCCGGGAGCTACCAGGTGGCGTTCTCGCTCGCCGACACCGCGTCCGACGCCATCGAGGGCACGGGCAGCTTCGACGGCAAAGAGCAACCGATCCAAGCGCTTTCACGGATCTACCCGAACTACACCCAGGTGATCGCCAGGACCGACAGCGGCATCACCTCGATCGCCGACATGCGCGGCAAGCGGGTGTCGACCGGCTCGCCGGGATCGGGGACGGAGGTCATCGCCAACCGGTTGCTGGAGTCGGCGGGGCTCAACCCGCAGACCGATGTCGCGGCGCAGCGTCTCGACCTGACCAAGACCGTGGACGGGATGAAGGACGGCTCGATCGACGCGATGTTCTGGTCCGGCGGCCTGCCGACTCCCGGTATCACCGACCTGTTCACCTCGGCACGCGAGGACGTGACCTTCATCGACGTCACACCGCAGCTGGGCCGGATGGCCGAGATCAGCCCGGCCTACGAGGAGGGCCTGATACCCGCCGCCACCTACCAGTTGCCGTCCGACGTCGCGACGATCGTGGTGCCGAACATGCTGCTGGTGCGCGACGACCTCGACGCGAATCTCGCCTGCGTGCTGACCAGGACCCTGTTCGAGAAGCAGCCCGAGATGGCTCAGGTCGTGGGTGCGGCCAAGGGCATTGCACTCGACAACGCCCGCGACACCGACCCGGTGCCGTTGAACCGCGGTGCCGAGTACGCCCTCGACGAGCTGAACGCACCCAGGTAGCCGACGAACCGCCAGGTCAAGCTGTGAATTCGCTGTCAAGGCCCGATTGACAGTGAATGGTTTGACGGACTAGATGTATGACACGCGACACACGATGTGTCACGCGGGCGGCTTCTGAGCGGGCCGATGGCAGGGCCTGAGCGGGGGCGGTTCACGTGGCAGATGCCGTACGGTCGGGGATCGGCCGGATCATCCGGGTCCTGTCGGTGCCGATCGTGCTCGGATGGGTGCTGCTGACCATCCTGACCAACGTCGCTGTTCCGTCGCTGGAGAAAGTCGGCGAGGAACACACCGTCGGGATGAGCGCCGCCGACGCGCCGTCGATGATGTCGATGAAGCGCGTCGGGGCGAACTTCGAGGAGTTCGACTCCGACAGCAGCGCGATGGTCGTGCTCGAAGGGGAGCAGCCTCTCGGCGATGCGGCCCACCGCTATTACGACCAGCTGATCGACCAGCTCGAGGCCGACACCGCCAACGTTCAGCACGTCGCCGACTTCTGGGGCGATCCGCTGACCGCGTCGGGCGCCCAGAGCACCGACGGCAAGGCCGCGTACGTGCAGGTTTACCTGCAGGGCAATCAGGGGGAGCCGCGCGCCAACGAGGCGGTGGCGGCCGTCCGCGAGGTCGTCGAGCAGACCCCGGCGCCACCGGGCATCAAGGCGTATGTGACCGGCGGCGCCCCGCTGGTGGCCGATCAGCACAGCGCGGGGGACAAGAGCGTCCTGCGCGTCACGCTGATCACGATCGGCGTCATCGCGGTGATGCTGCTGATCGTCTTCCGGTCGGCGGTCACCATGGCGCTGATCCTGTTCATGGTGTTCGCCGAACTCGGTGCCGCGCGTGGCATCGTCGCGTTCCTCGCCGATGCCGAGATCATCGGGCTGTCGACCTTCGCGACCAGCCTGCTGACCCTGATGGTGATCGCCGCCGGCACCGACTACGCGATCTTCGCGATCGGGCGCTACCAGGAGGCCAGGGGCGCGGGTGAGGACCGGGAAACCGCGTACTACACCATGTTCGGTGGCACCGCGCACGTCGTGCTCGGCTCCGGCCTGACCATCGCCGGGGCGATGCTGTGCCTGAGTTTCACCCGGCTGCCGTACTTCCAGACCATGGGTGTGCCGTGCGCGGTGGGCACGTTCGTCGCCGTCATGGCGGCACTGACTTTGGGCCCCGCGGTGATCGTCATCGGGAGCCGCTTCGGCCTGTTCGATCCCAAGCGTGCGATCAGCTCTCGCGGCTGGCGCCGTATCGGGGTCTCGGTGGTGCGCTGGCCTGGTCCGGTGCTCGCCGCGACGCTGGCGCTGGCGCTGGTCGGTCTGGTGACGTTGCCGGGCTACAAGACCAACTACGACGCCCGGGACTACCTTCCCGCCGACGTCCCCGCCAACGTCGGCTACGCCGTCGCCGACCGGCATTTCGGCAGCGCGCGGATGAACCCGGAGCTGCTCATGGTCGAATCCGACCACGACCTGCGCAACCCGGCGGACTTCCTCGTCATCGACAAGATTGCGAAATCGATCTTCCGAGTGCCCGGAGTGGCGCGGGTACAGACGATCACCCGGCCCGACGGCAAGCCGATCAAGCACACGACCATTCCGTTCCAGATGAGCATGCAGGGCACGACCCAGCGACTCAACGAGAAGTACATGCAGGACCGGATGGCCGACATGCTGGTCCAGGCCGACGCGATGCAGACCAACATCGACACGATGACCAAGATGCAGTCGCTGATGACCCAGATGTCCGCGACCACCCATCAGATGGTCACCAAGACCAAGGCCATGACGGCGGACATCACCGAACTGCGGGATCACATCGCCGACCTCGACGACTTCCTGCGGCCCATCAGGAACTACCTGTACTGGGAACCGCACTGCTACGACATCCCGGTGTGCTGGACCATGAGGTCGGTGTTCGACACCCTCGACGGCATCAACCCGCTGACCGACGACATCTCCGAGCTGATCCCCGACCTCGAACGCCTCGACGAGCTGATGCCGCAGCTGATCGCGTTGCTGCCCAGCCAGATCGAGACGATGCGGTCCATGCAGGCGATGATGCTGCGGCAGTACCAGACCCAGAAGGGCCAGCTCGACCAGAACGCGGCGATGTCCGAGGACGCCGACGCGATGGGCGAGGCGTTCGACGACTCGATGAACGACGACTCCTTCTACCTGCCGCCCGAAGCGTTCGACAACGACGACTTCAAGCGCGGCATGGAGAATTTCATCTCGCCCGACGGCAGGTCGGTGCGGTTCATCATCAGCCACGAAGGCGATCCCGCCACGGTGGAGGGCATCTCGGAAGTGGTGCCGATCAAGACCGCGGCCAAGGAGGCCATCAAGGGCACGCCGCTGGAAGGGTCCACCGTCTACCTGGCCGGCACCGCGGCGACGTACAAGGACATGAGCGACGGGGCGTTCTACGACCTGCTGATCGCCGGAATCGCCGCGGTGACACTGATTTTCGTCATCATGCTGGTGATCACCCGCAGCGTCGTCGCCGCAGCGGTGATCGTCGGCACCGTGCTGTTGTCGCTGGGAGCCTCGTTCGGTCTGTCGGTGTTGTTGTGGCAGCACATCATCGGGCTCGCACTGCACTGGATGGTGCTGCCGATGGCGGTCATTCTGCTGCTCGCCGTCGGCTCCGATTACAACCTGCTGCTGGTGTCGCGGTTCAAGGAGGAGCTCTCCGGAGGCCTGAAGACGGGGATCATCCGCGCGATGGCCGGCACCGGGTCGGTGGTCACCTCCGCAGGTCTGGTCTTCGCCTTCACGATGGCCTCTTTCGCCTTCAGCGACCTGAAGGTGATGGCGCAGGTCGGGACGACGATCGCACTGGGGCTCCTGTTCGACACCCTGATCGTGCGCTCCTTCATGACCCCCGCGGTCGCCGCGCTCCTCGGACGGTGGTTCTGGTGGCCGCAGAAATACCAGAGCGCGGCGTCACAGCGGCGCCTCGCGCAGATCAGGGCGCGGACAGCTACCGCGAGTCGCTGATCTTCGCGGCGAGATCGCCGATGACGGTCGACTCGAGCTTCGCCAACAGGTCGCCGGCGTCCTCGAACACGCCCGCGGCGCCTGCCTCCCGCAGTTCCCCGCGAGACACCCCGCCGCTGAGCAGACCGATCGACGAGACACCGGCCCGACCCGCCGCCTCACAGTCCCACACCGCGTCGCCGACGAACACCGCGTCCTGTGCGCCGACTCCGGCCCGGTCCAGCGCAACCTGCACGATGTCGGGTTTGGGTTTGGCCGTGTCCACATCGGCCGACGACGTGACGGCGGCGACCACGTCGTCGCAGTCGAGAACCTCACGCAGCATCGTCAATTCGTCATCGGGTGCCGACGTCGCCAGCACGACCTGCAAGCCCGTCGCCGCCACTCGACGCAGCAGATCGCGGGCTCCGGGGAGAGGTTCGAGCAGCGAGGAGTTCTGCTTGTAGAACCTGCTGTGGGCATCCTTGAGTCGGTCGAGGACGTCCTGGCCGGCATCGCCGGACAGGGTGCGGACCAGCGTCGTGCCGTCCATCCCGATGCAGCGGTGGATGCGCCAGGCCGACACGGGCAGATTCTCCTCGTCGAACGCCTCCAGCCACGCGTGCACGTGCAGATAGTTGGAGTCGACGAGGGTCCCGTCGATGTCGAAGAGGACTGCGGGAGAGACGTTTCGAGTACTCACCCGGGTCAGGGCACCGGAATGTTGATGGTGGGACCGCCGGGGATCGAACCGCTGCCGCCGCCGGGCCCGCCGGTGATGGTCGGTCCGCCGGGAATGGAGCCGCCGCCGCCCTCGGGGCCACCGCCACCGGTCGGCCCGCCGGGAATGGAGCCGCCGCCGCCCTCCGGCCCGCCGCTGCCGGTGGGACCGCCGGGGATGGAGCCGCCGCCGCCGGGCTGTGAGGGATCGCCGGGGGCCGGCGCACCCGTCGTCTCCGGCGCCATCGTCGTCTCCGGTGTGCTCGGAGCCGTGGTGGTCGTCGTGGTGACGCTGCTCTCGGTCGTCGTCGTCGACGTCGTCGTTTCCTCACCGCCGTCGCCGCCTCCGCACCCGACGGCGAGCATCAACACCGTCGTGCCACCCGCAGCGATCAGCGCTGTTCTGAGAGGAGAGTTCATGGATTCCACCTGCCTGTCGAGGATCTCCGGGGGCTTACCCCGGCGCCGACGGGCCAAAACTTGCCGTGCTCACCGCACGGAGACGACGCCGCCGTGGTGTCTGGAGACCGTGAGGTTGGGTACCGTTGCGCCATGACGGCCGACGTGCGCAGGGGGATCCGATGAGCGGGGGCTTGTTCGCGCTGCTCGACGACGTGGCCGTGCTCGCCAAACTCGCCGCGGCGTCGGTCGACGACATCGGTGCGGCCGCCGGACGTGCGACAGCCAAGGCCGCGGGTGTGGTGATCGACGACACCGCGGTGACGCCGCAGTACGTGCACGGCATCGCCGCCGAGCGTGAGCTGCCGATCATCAAGCGGATCGCGAAGGGCTCGCTGCGCAACAAGATCCTGATCATCCTGCCCGTGGCGCTGCTGCTCAGCCAGTTCGTCCCGTGGCTGCTGACGCCGATCCTGATGCTCGGTGCCACCTATCTGTGCTTCGAAGGCGCGGAGAAGGTCTGGGGCATGATCCGCGGCCACAAGTCGCACGGCACCCTGGTGGCCGGTTCCGGGGAGGCCGCGGAGAAGGCGATGGTCACGGGTGCGGTTCGCACCGATTTCATCCTGTCGGCCGAGATCATGGTGATCGCCCTCAACGAGGTCGCCGACCAGTCCTTCCTGCCGCGGTTGATCATCCTGTTGGTCGTGGCGGTGGTGATCACCATCGCGGTCTACGGCGTCGTGGCCGCCATCGTGAAGATGGACGACATCGGCCTGAGTCTGACGCAGCGCTCGTCGGGATTCGCCCAGAAGATCGGCCGGGGTCTGGTGGCGGGCATGCCGAAGCTGCTGTCGGCGTTGTCGGTCATCGGGACGGTGGCGATGCTGTGGGTCGGCGGGCACATCCTGCTCATCGGCGCCGACGAGTTGGGTTGGCACGCGCCGTACGCGCTGGTGCATCACGCCGAGGAACTCGTCCACCATGTGGCCGGCGTCGGCGGTGTGCTGGGCTGGCTGGTGAACACCGCGGCATCGGCGGTCATCGGGTTGATCGTCGGCGCGATCGTGGTCGCGATCGTGCACGCGCTGCCGTTCGGCAAGAAGGTCGGCAAGAAGAACGAAGCCCACGGCTGACCGCTACACGGGACTGCCGAATCGCCTCGCGAAACCCGTCGCGCGCTCGGTCAACTGCGCGGCCCGCTGCGCCGGCGTGACGAACACCGTCGTCGGCGGGAGAACCGAATCCAGATCCGAGACCGCGACGACCGCTGAGGTCAGCGTCGGTGTCTGCGACGACGCCAGGTCGAGATCCTGGAAGCGGATGGAGATGGTGCCTTTGTTCAGCCCGCCGGTGGACACCCAGTTGTGCACGCCGGGGTCGGTCGGCGAGATCACGAAGGTGTACCTGCCGTCGGGGTCGGGGACGGCCTGCGCGTTGTTCAGGCTCGTCTGCTGGTGCCAGTAATCGCCGGTGATCGTCCAGAGGTCGGTGACGGGCACGATGAAGTACCGCGCGTTCGCCGGAGCGATGGTCACGACCAGCGCCTGGTCGTCTGCGAGGTGGAAATAGCTGGCGCTCTGTAGCTGTGTGGCGAGAAACTCGGCGTTGCGGGACGGGTCTCTGAGCACGTTCGGGGGCACGCGCTCGCCCGTCTCGGCGTCGGTGGTCGCGACCTTGATGTACTTCGACTCCTGACCGAGGCCGAGCGCCATGATCACCGCGGTGAACACGCCGCGCAGGAACGGCGGCGGCTCCTTCATCGGTGGGATGGACGACACCAGTGAGGTCAGCAGCGGACTTCTGGTCACCAGTGGCCCGAGGCCCGGGATCGCGAAGCCGCCGAGCTGGCTGAACAGGCTGTTGCGCGGGCCCGTGAGCCGTTCGATGGACAGCGTCATCGGTGATTGGGTGTTCCAGTCCGACAGCGTGTTGCGCACCGCGATCAAGGTGGAGTCGGGGGTCAGCTGCAGATGGTTGCGCTGCCCCGGCGCGGCCGCCTCGCCGCTCACGGTGATCGTGAACGACCCGTCCGGTCCGATCTCGATCTGGCGTCCGCTCAGGTTGTCGGCGGTGATTCCCGAGAGTCCGGTCAGCACACTGAAGTTCGTGTCCGCGGGGTGGGCATCGGTGAATAGGCCCCGGATCACGTACGTCGAGGTCATGTTCACGCCCATGAAGCGGTACACGGTGTCGGGGTTGTCGTAGAGGATCCGTGAGCCGCCGACGGACTGTCGGTACCACGTGTGCGGGGGAGCGACCTGGGTTACGACCGTCGGTGTCATCGAGTTGAGCAGCTGCTGCTGGAACGCCGCGGCGAGTGCGTACTCGTCCACCGCTCGCCGCAACGTCACGAGGTTCTCCGGGTCGGGCCCGGAGATCTGGCGGTACTCGCGCGCGGCGGTGGCCCGCCATCCGGCGCTCAGCACCTGCTTCATCAGCCGGACGGGCCAGGTGCCGACGGTCTCGGTCGCGATCCGCTCCGCCTCGAGCTGCTGCGGGGTCGCCAACGGGCTCACCGGCGCGGCGGGCGACCGGTCGGGGTCGGACGGTTTGGCGGGGGTCGCCGCTGTCGGGGTCGCCGCTGTCGGAGCCGTCGCCGCGGCAACCGCCGTCGCGGGTTCCTCATCCGCCGGCTCGGGCGTCTCGCGCTCGTCGTCGGGGTCCTCGTCGTCAGGGCCCTCGTCGGCGCGCAGCCGGTCGGCGCCCGCGTCGTCAGCGTCGGCATCAGAGCGCTCGGATGCCCGGGTGTCACGGTCCTCTCCGGCGGTCTCGACCTCCGAGCGCGACGGCTTACGTTGGCGGGCAGGGCTTTCGGAATCCGACGAAGACTGCGACGCCTCGGTTCCCGTGGATGCCGCGCTCGACGGGGTGTCCTCGGCGGCGGCCGTCGGTGAGGCGGCAGCGATCGCGGCACCGATACCCAGGGCGACGGCGAGCCCGCCGACGCGTCCGATGAACCGTCCGTGCGTCGCTGCCACGAGCAAGGTCCTTCCGTGCGGCCCCCGATCCGTGCTGATGCGTACGGTAGCCCCACCGCCGCGCCGCCATCGCCGAAATCGCATTTCGGCAGACTCAGTCCGCGTTGGTGTCGCGGTCGCCGACGAACTCCAACAACTGCGGGTCGTCGCTGGTGAACGCCCCGACCTGTTCACCGCCGTCGCAGCTGAACAACGCCACCGTCACCGTCGACGACGTCCTCCCGACCACCCGCCACACCGCGCCGGAGTCCTCCCAGCGCCGCAACTCGGTGACCCGGTCTGTGTCCATGGACCCACCATGTCACTTAAGCTTCGGCCGTGGATGCTGCTCACGCTGTCGCCACCGCCGCGATCTTCGTCTGGCTCGGCATGGTGCTGGCGATCTCGTTCCTGGAAGCGCCGCTGAAGTTCCGCGCGCCGGGTGTCACGCTGCCGATCGGTCTCGGTATCGGCCGCCTGGTGTTCCGGGCGCTCAACACCTGTGAGGTCGTGCTGGGCGTGGCCGCGGTCGCGGCGCTGGTGTCGGGGGAGGGTTCGACGGCGGCGTTGATCGCCTCGATCGTCGCCGTGGCGATGTTGCTGTCTCAGATCGTGTTCGTGCGGCCGGCACTGACCCGCCGATCCGATCAGGTGCTCGCGGGGGCGGATGGCCCGCGCTCGCGCGCGCACTACGTCTACGTCGCGCTCGAACTCGTCAAAGTGGTCGCGCTGATCGTCGCGGGTGTCCTGCTGCTCACCCACAGCGCGTAAGCCTAGCCTCACCTACATTCGGGTAGGCTCTGCGCTCACGATGACTGATGCGCTGCCCCTCCTTGCCCGGGAGCTCACCGACCTCAGCGACGCGGTGCGCGCCGTGCCGGCTCCGCCGATCCCGCACCTCGACGCTCCCTACGCGATGCGGTTGGTCGATCCCGACACCGACGCCGCGATGATCTCCGAGTGGATGAACCGGCCGCACCTCGCCGAGGCGTGGGAGTACGACAGGCCCGTCGAATGGTGGGACGGATATCTGCGTGCCCAACTGGCCGGCGAGTACTCGCGACCCCTGATCGGCACGTTCCACGGGGAGCCGCAGGGCTATGTCGAGGTGTACCGGGCCGCGAAGGATTCGATCGCCCCCCGCTACGACGCCGATCCCTACGATCTCGGGCTCCATGCGGCGATCGCCGACCTGGGCCTCGTCAACCGTGGATTCGGGCCGCTGCTGTTGCCGAGGTTGGCGGCCAACCTTTTCGAGATCGAACCGAGGTGCCGCCGCATCCTGTTCGATCCCGATCACCGCAATGCCGGCGCCCGCCGGCTCTGTGAGTACGCCAGGTGCGAATTCCTCGGCGAGCACGAGATGTCGAACCGCCGGATGGCGCTGTACGCGCTGCACAGGCCCGCCTGACCCCGGGCGGTCGTCGCGCCGGATTCAGGACACCGGGGCGCGAAGACCGTCGAGGTCGTTCTTGACCGCGAGGCGCCGCAACTTTCCCGAGCTCGTGCGGGGCAGCGAGCCGGGCTTCAGGAACACCACCTCGGACGGCACCACGCCGCACTGGGACGCCACTCGTTGCACCACTTCGCTTTTCGCGCCCGACTCGTCGGCGCCGCGGAACTCGGCCGCGATGACCAGGCCCTGTCGCGCCGACCCGGAGTCGGTGCCGACGGCGACGACCGCGCCCTCGCGGACACCGCGGACCTCGGCGGCCACGCGTTCGACCTCGGTGGGGAAGATGTTGCGTCCGGCGATGGTGATGAGTTCTTTGACCCGGCCGCACACCACCAGGCCCGCGTCGGTCAGGTAGCCGAGATCGCCTGTGGGAAACCACTGTCCGGGAGCCAGCGGCTCCTCGCCGAGGTAGCCCGACATCATCGACGTGCCTCGGATCTCGACCTCGCCGATCTCGCGCTCACCGGAGCGACGGCCCTCCGACGGTGCGATCCGCAGTTCCATGCCGGGGATCGGTTCGCCGAGCACGGCGTGACGACGAGGGGTGCCGGTGTCCGGGTCGGTGATGTCGTCGACCAGCAAGCCGGTGCCGGGTCGTGGGGAGGTGACGGCGCAGGTCGACTCGGCGAGACCGTACGACGGGGCCGCCACGCCGGGATCGAGCCCGAACCGGGAGAGTTCGCGCAGGAACAGCCCGAAACCGTCGCAGTCGACGGGTTCCCCGCCGTTGAGCGCGAACCGCAGGTCGGACAGGTCGACGTCGGGCACGCGTCGCGCATACTTGCCGATCACGGAGTACGCGAAATTCGGTGCAGCAGTGAGGCCCGCTCGGCTTTCCGACAGCCAGGTCAACCAGCGGAACGGCGACGCCGCGAACGACGCCGTCGGCGCGAGCCACATCTCGCTGCCGGACATGAAACCGGTGAGCAGAAAGGTCAGCCCCATGTCGTGATACAGCGGCAGCCACGTCAGGCCGCGGTCACGGCCGGGATCGACGTCGGTGTGCCGGAGCATGCCGGCGACGTTGTGCTTCACCGCATCCGGTGACAGCAGCGCGGTACGCGGGGTGCCGGTGGATCCGGCGGTGCCCTGCAGCACCGCGGGGGTGCCCGGGGCGGCGGGTGCGGATGCGAGTGTGGTCGAGCGTTGCGCGTGCCCGACGACCGCGAGGTCTTGGACCGCGATACCGAAATGGTTGGGGCGCAACAACTCCAGATGCTCACCGTAGGTGAGGATCTGGCCGACGCCGATTCCGGCGAAGCGTTGCGCCGTCGCGGCGGCCCACTCGCGCTCATCGGCGCCGCGGATCGGACCCGGCAGGATGGCCAGAGCCCTGCCCGCCAGCCACGTTCCCTGGATCGCCGAGACCAGCTCGGCGGTGGGTTCGCCGACGAGACCGACGGCGCCGTCGCGGTCGTTGAGAATGTGTTCGGCGATGTTCTCGGCGCGGGTGTGCAGTTCCTGCCAGGGATGGCGGACCCACAGGCCGCTGGCACGATCGAGCAGCACCAGGTCGCGCGTCGAGGCGGTCATGGCCTCCGACAACGCGGTCGCGAGCACGCTCACCGGCTTTCGGGCACCTTCGCCAGGACCGCCGTCTCGAGGTCGCCCACGGTGTCACAGCTGAGCAGATCCTCTTCGTCGAGCGTCACCCCGAGCTTGTCCTGGATCGCGATCATGCCGATGGCGAACGCCACCGAGTCCAGACCGACGTCGTCGATGAGGCGCGAGTCGCGGGTCACCCGGCTGATGTCGACGTTCAGGTCGTCGCGCAGGATGTCCGCGAGTGCGGCATCGATACCGTCCGGCGACGGCGCCGCGGGCGCCGGAAAAGTGCTCATGGCGGCAGAGGTTACTCGATCAGCTAAAGGTAGGCTACCCTCACCCGCCCTGCGTGGGATTGCTGTCGCCGAGGTCGAGTGCGCCGTGACGACGTCCGGAATGCACCTCCAGCATCCCGGTCAGCGCGCTGACGGTGACCAACCCCTCGCCCCGCGTCAGCTCGTCGACGATCGGATAGGTCGCCTCGATGTTGGACGCGGTGTCGATCATCACGGTCGTCACAGGCACGTGGCGCGTCAGCTGGATGAACCTGTCGCCGTGGGGGCGCCCGGGCGCACGGAACCCCCAGATGGCCCGCAGTACGGTCGCGCCGCTGGCGTGGTCGGACTCCTTGAGGCGCTCGATGAGCGCACGGTGGATCGGTCGGCCGTCGGACAGCGACGACTCGTCGGCGTGCACGACGAGCGCCTGAAAGGCGCTGTCCGCGGCCGGCGGGCCCTGTAGGTCGCGGCCGTCGTTCTTGCAGACGGCGACCGGGGCGACGGCGAACCGGGCCTCCGGCAGCGAGTTGCCCAGTTCGTCGACGGCGGCGGCGGCCTGCGCGTTGGTGCCGACACCCATGATCGTGAGCGGGACGTCGGCATTGCGCCCGAAGAAGCGGGCGCGGCAGCGCCGGCCGGCGACGGTCCCGTCCACCCCGAGGTAGGCCTGGGCGCCGACGAAGCCGTGCCGGTGGAGCAGATCGCAGACCGCGACGTAGCCGGGCAGCCCGCAGATCCGGTGGCGGCGCCCGAGGTGCAGGGACAACCGCACGGTGTCGTCGGGGCGTCCGCCGTCGGGGACGGCCCGGCCCCGCTCCAACGTGAGGACACCACGGTCGACGAGCGCGGCCACCTGCTCGGCGAGCGAGCCGATCCGGGCCGCGGTGTCGACCGCCGTGACGGTCACCGGCGGGTCCTCGGACAGGCTCAGTGACCGGTCGGAGCGGATCACCTGTGTCGGTCCGAAGCTGGCGATACCCCGCAGCATCACGCTCGTGGCGATCTGCCACTCGTCGCACAGATCGAGGATTGCGTCGGCGAGGAAGCCGTCGCCGCTGCGGTGCCGCTCGGCGAAGTAGGCCGTCAGCGTCACGATGTCGGTCACAGCATGCTCCCGACGGTCTGTCCCGCGAACGCGGCGGCCAGGCCCAGCACGACGCTGAGGCCGAGGTTGCCCAGCGCGGAGCGGATCTGGCGCTCCTCGGCGAGGCGGTGCGTCTCCAGCATCCAGGTCGAGAAGGTGGTGTAGGACCCGACGAACGCGGTGCCGGCGAGCAGGGCGACATGCGCGGGCAGGGTCAGTCCGGCGAGGAATCCGAGCAGGGCCGCCCCGCTGATGTTCACGGCGAGGGTGCCGTACGGGAACGACCCGCGGGTGCGGTGGGACACCGCCTTGTCCACGGTGAGCCGACACACCGCGCCGAGTCCGCCGACGAGGAACACACCGACCCAGACCAGCGCGTCCGTCATGACCGCACCCGGACGCGGCGGGTCAGGACGGTACCGAGGTAGACCGCCACCAGGCCGACCGCGATGCTGGCCGCGACGTAGCCCAGCGCCAGCCAGTGGTGCCCGTGTTCGAGCATCCTGATGGTCTCGACCTGCATCGTGGAGAACGTCGTCAGGCCGCCGCACAGGCCGGTGCCCAGGAACGGTCGTCGATAGCTCGACACCGGGAGGCGTTCGAGCAGGCGGGTGACGAACACCCCGAGCAGGAACGCGCCGACGATGTTGACGGTGAACGTCGGCCAGGGCCACCGGCCCGGATCGGCGGCCGCGAGTTCTTCGAACGCCGCCCGCGCCAGCGTGCCGACCGCCCCACCTGCAAACACCGCGGCCAGTTCCCGCCGGTCGAGCGCCATGGTGAGAAAGTATGCCGACCCCGGGGCGTGCCGTGCGGGAGGTGGGCGAGCAGAATCAACAGCATGGCGGCCAACCCCCGAGCCGGTCAGCCGGCGCAGCCCGAGGATCTCATCGACGTCGCATCGGTGGTGACGGCGTATTACACGGTGAGCCCGGACCCCGACAACGTCGACCAGCAGGTCACGTTCGGTACGTCCGGCCACCGCGGATCGAGCTTGGACGCGGCGTTCAACGAAGCGCACATCCTGGCCACCACGCAGGCGATCGTGGAGTACCGCGCGGCCCAGGGCATCACCGGTCCACTGTTCATCGGCCGCGACACCCATGCCCTCTCGGAGCCCGCGTGGGTGTCGGCGCTGGAGGTCCTGGCGGCCAACGACGTTGTCGCCCATATCGATTCGGCCGATCGTTTCACGCCGACCCCGGCGGTCAGCCACGCGATCCTGGCCTACAACCGCGGCCGCGAGGGCAACCTCGCCGACGGGATCGTCGTGACCCCGTCGCACAACCCGCCGCGTGACGGCGGCTTCAAGTACAACCCGCCCAACGGCGGGCCGGCCGACACCGATGCCACCGGCGCGATCGCCAAGCGGGCCAACGAGATCCTGCGTGACGGTCTCAAGGGGGTGCACCGGGTGCCGCTGGCGCGAGCGATGCGCAGCGTGCACCGCCACGACTACCTCAACGCCTACGTCGAGGACCTGCCCAACGTCGTCGATCTGCACGCGATCAGCGCCGAGAAGATCCGCATCGGTGCCGACCCGCTCGGCGGCGCCAGCGTCGACTACTGGGGTGCGATCGCCGAGCGGCACAATCTGCAGTTGACCGTGGTGAACCCGCTCGTCGACGCGACGTGGCGGTTCATGACGCTCGACACCGACGGCAAGATCCGAATGGACTGCAGCTCGCCGAATGCGATGGCCTCGCTCATCGCCAACAGGGAGTCGTTTCAGATCGCGACCGGCAACGACGCCGACTCCGACCGGCACGGCATCGTCACGCCCGACGGCGGCCTGCTGAACCCGAACCATTTCCTCGCCGTCGCGATCGACTACCTGTTCGCGCACCGGCCCGAGTGGGCCGCCGAGACGGCGGTGGGCAAGACCGCGGTGAGCTCGTCGATCATCGACCGGGTGGTGGCCGGACTGGGACGCACGCTGGTGGAGGTGCCGGTCGGCTTCAAGTGGTTCGTCGGCGGGCTGCTCGACGGGACGATCGGTTTCGGCGGCGAGGAGAGCGCCGGGGCGTCGTTCCTGCGTCGGGACGGGTCGGTGTGGACGACCGACAAAGACGGCATCATCCTCGCGCTGCTCGCCTCGGAGATTCTGGCGGTGACCGGGTCGACGCCGTCGCAGCGGTACGCGGAGTTGGCCGAGACCTACGGCGCCCCGACCTATGCGCGCATCGACGCACCGGCCGACCGTGAGCAGAAGGCGCGGCTGGCCAAGCTGTCGCCGGAGCAGGTGACCGCGACCGAGTTGGCCGGCGAGCCGATCACCGCGAAGCTGACGGCGGCGCCCGGCAACGGCGCCCCGCTCGGTGGGCTGAAGGTGACGACGGAGAACGCGTGGTTCGCGGCGCGGCCGTCGGGCACCGAGGACGTCTACAAGATCTACGCCGAATCCTTCCGCGGCCCCGAGCATCTCGCCGAGGTGCAGGAGGCGGCCCGCGACGTGGTGTCGAAGGTCATTTCTTGAGTTCGACGAAAGAAGGGGACTGTCCCACCACGAAGCAGCGGCTGCCTCGGGAAGTCTGGGTCCTTGTCGTCGCGAACGTCGTCGTGGCCCTCGGGTACGGGGTGGTCGCGCCGGTGCTGCCGCAGTATGCGCGGCACTTCGGGGTCAGTATCGCGGCCGCGACATTCGTGATCACCGCGTTCGCGGTGATGCGTCTGGTCGGCGCCCCGCCGGCGGGTTTCCTGGTGCAACGACTGGGGGAGCGGCGCGTCTACACCAGCGGCCTGATCATCGTGGCCGTGTCGACCGGTGCCTGCGCGTTCGCCGAGACCTATTGGCAGCTGCTGCTTTTCCGATCCCTGGGCGGGGTCGGCTCGGCGATGTTCACGGTGTCGGCGCTGGGGTTGATGATCCGCATCTCGCCGGCCGACGCGCGCGGGCGGGTCGCCGGGCTGTTCTCGTCGGGATTCATGATCGGTTCGGTGGGCGGCCCGATCCTGGGCAGCCTGACCGCGGGGTTCGGGCTGGCGGCGCCCTTCCTGATCTACGGTGCCGCGCTGTTGGTCGCGGCGACGGTGGTGTTCGTCAGCCTGCGCAACTCTGCGGTGGTCGGCCAGGCCGGTGACGACGTGCAGATCCCGATCCCGTTCCGGACGGTGTTCCGGCACCGGGCGTACAAGGCGGCGCTGTTCTCCAACTTCGCGACCGGGTGGGCGTCGTTCGGGCTGCGCATCGCGCTGGTGCCGCTGTTCGTCGTCGAGGTGCTCGGCGAGGGGCCGGGGGCGGCCGGGTTGGCGTTGACGGCGTTCGCGGTGGGCAACATTGCGGTCGTGATCCCCAGCGGGCACCTGTCGGATCGGCTGGGCCGGCGCAAGCTGCTGATCTTCGGGCTCATGCTGGCGGCGGTGTCGACGGCGCTGGTGGGCTTCACCACATCGCTGCCGGTGTTCCTGGTCGCCGCGGTCATCGCCGGTGCCGCGACGGGCATCTTCGTCTCGCCGCAGCAGGCTGCGGTCGCCGACGTGGTGGGTAACAAGTCCCGGGGCGGGCCCGCCGTGGCGACGTTCCAGATGATGGCCGACTTCGGCTCGATCGGCGGATCGCTGCTGGTGGGGCTGATCGCGCAGTACACGTCCTACGGGTGGGCATTCCTGGTCAGCGGCATCATCCTGGCCGTCGCGGCGATCGGGTGGTTCTTCGCCCCCGAAACCCGGCCGACGCCGTCGACGGAGCACACGCCGGGGCGTCCGCTGGGGCCGGAGGCCGGCGGCGAAGTGCCCTGACCAGTGATTTTGAGCGGCCACCCCGCGTGGTGTAACTTCGATGAGCACAACAAGGGGCTATGGCGCAGTTGGTAGCGCACCACACTGGCAGTGTGGGGGTCAGGGGTTCGAATCCCCTTAGCTCCACCCATGTGGAAATCCGCTCTGAGCAGTGATTCGGCTGCCTGCTTTTGTTAGCTGACCGGCTTCGCGGCGAGGGCGTCTGTCCTAAATTTGTCCTATTGCCTGTGATCAACACTGAAATCCCCAGCCGCCGGTGCCGCTTCGAACGCCCTCGTCACGCATTGCGTAATGCGCGGGGGCCAGCCAGCGCTCGTACCAACCTTCAGCTGGAGACACACAGCGAAGTGATCATGGTTGGCCGGTATTCGAGAAGTAAAGCGCTCCGAGCAGCACGGCAAGAGCGAGGGCGAAGATCGCGGCTGAGAAGTAGAAGAGTTCTACCCTGTCTTGCGGTGGGCTGGAACTGGCAGAGTCTTCGTCAGAAGTCGACGTAGCGCCAGCTGTTTGGCTTTGGCCGTAGACCAGTCCAAGTACAGCTAGGGCACAGTAGAGCAAGTAGCCCACAGCCACCAACAACACTGCAAAAAGGTTGCGAGCAAAGCTCTGCTTCAGCAGCGCGAGCCAGACCATCGCGGCCATGATCGCACCGGGCGTTCCCGTTAGAAAGGTCAAGTAGACAGCCCTGTGTTGCCACAGCAACGGGGAGCCGCAGATAAAAAGAAACAGTACAAATAGTCCCATCGCGCAACCCATTTGCCATGTGAAACTCAACGGTTGATGGTTTTTTGCCTGCAGGATCGTATAGCCGAGAAGATAGAGGACGCTCGATGCCGCAATAAAATTGACTAGGAGCAGATGGATAGTATTTGCGATTTGATGTCCTGCTGTCAGTGAGCTGCCACGGATCTGCGACTCCCAGTCGCCGTTGTTCTTCACGAGCTCGTCGATGTTGCGACAGTCGGTGATCTGCTGCCATCGCAAGAACGCGAAAACGACTATGGTCGATAGCGGCAGAACGACATTGAACGCCGATGCATCGCGGAAGTCTGCCGCAAACACGACGAGACCGGGGGTCGTCGATACTGTCGCGAAGAACAGTGTGGCTGCTGCCGCGCCGACAACGTTCGAGGCCAAATGCCCAATAAACCGCTTCGAATCAAAGATCTGCTGGCCGTGCGTCCTGAGCTTATTCTCGGCCAGTCCTACAAATGGCGGTAATATCGCAAAGAACAATAGAATTAGTGCCATTAGAAAGATGGGCGCTTTGACCGGAAACAGAGTAATCATAATGCCGGTCAACACTACTGAAATGCCGGTGATCCAATCTGTGAAGCGATCCTTTATGCGCTTCGGTTGCACCTCTGGAGCCCTGCGGTTCACCCATATCAATACGAGCTGTATGGCGATGCTGGCCCAGAAGAAGTACGTTTTCCCCAGAATCACGAGTCGTGCCCCCAACCCCTCGTTCGCTCTCGCCGCGCCCGCGAAATGTTAGCTGAAGTGCTCAAATGTGGTGGGGCTTTGGAATTCTCGCCGCCGCGGACCCGCTACCCGCCGAGAACACCGCCGACGCGGCGGTCAGGCGGTCGTCGGTCACACGCCCGTACACCGCCTGCGTCATGCGCTCGGTGTGGCCGTGCCACGCGGCGACCACGTCGGCGGCGATCCCCGCCGCACGCATCCGCGAGATATTGCTGTGCCGCAGCTTGCCCAGCGTGATCGCCTTGAGTCCGGCAGCCTTGCGCTGCGCAGCGAACTCCCGGCTGTAGTCGCGCACCGGCAGCGGCGTCCCATCGGCCCGCGATAGCAGCAGGTCAGTGTCGGCCAGCGGTCGGCCCACAGCGAGGCGCTCGCGCAGATGGGCGGTGCGCATGGCCTTGAGCATGGACAACTCGCGGGGCGGCAGCGGCAGATGGCGGGCGCTGCGGTCGGTCTTGGTTCCCACGATCATGTCGCGGCCGTTGACGTCGACCCGAGCCTGCCGGATGCGCAGCGCCCCGGCGTCAAGGTCGACGTCGCACCAGCGCAGCCCGCCGACTTCCTCGCGGCGCAGCCCGAGCAGCGTTAGCGCGAAACACCCGGCGAGGCGGTGGGCGGCGACGTGATCGAGGAACTTGCCCATCTGCGCAGGTGTCTAGATGTCGTCCGCGTCGGTGGCGGTGACCGACTTCTGCTCGGGCGACTCAAGCTCGGCTGACGGGTCGTAGGTCAGCCAGCGCATCCGCTTCGCGTGAGCCATGACCGACTTGAGCCGAATAATGGCGCGGCGCTTGGTGGCCGGGGCCAGTGCCTTGCCGCCCTTGCCGGTCAGCGTCGCCGACCAGTCGGCCAGTGCGGCGGGGGTGAGCTTCTGCACCGCCACCGCGCCGAACGCCCGGCGGGCGTAGGCCAGCGACTCGCGGTCGGCGCGAACGGTGTTCGGCCCGATCGACGGGTCGGCCTCGCGCAGGTTGAGCCAGTGGTCGGCGACCTCGTCGAACGTCTGGATCGACTTGGGTGCCCATGTCGCCGATGCCCACTGCTGACGCTGCTCGGTGACCCACTGCGCAGCCTCCCCCTTGGTGCGGAACACCTTGGTGGGCCGGACCTGCTTGCCGGTCACCGGGTCGGTGCCCAGCGTGGGCCGGGCACGCCAGCCCTTGCCGTTCGGCAACCGCTTGATCGAGCTGTCGGTGCGGTCGCCGCGCTGCTTGGGCTGACGGGCGGGCTGTGTGTCGGGGGCGGCGTCCGTGCTCATCGGTCGGTCTCCTGTCGGTAGGTGGTCGGCTTGCGGGGCTTGCGCAGTTCGTCGCGTCCGAGTAGCGGTGGCTCGGCCTTCTTGCACCGCCGGACCCACCCCTTGACTGTCTCGGTGGATACGTCGCGCCCGAGGGCGCTTGCTGCGCGGTCGGCAACCCGCTCGTAGACGTTGCCGCCCTTGGGCGCTTCCTCGCGCACCCACGCCGCCACTTGCGCCAGAAACTGCCGTGACAGCCGGGGCCGGCCGACGCGCCTGCCGCCGGACGTGGGCGGTGCGACTCCCGGCGGCGCGTGCCGGATCATCGCGTCGATAACGCCGTCGGTGAACCGGAATTGCTCGATCCATTCGTGGCCGTCGGTGGCGCCGGTCGCCGCGTCAAGGGTCTGACGCAGCTTGCGAGCGGAGTCGGCGGCCTCGGCGGTGTCGTGCGTCGCGGCAGTTCGGGCCAGCCGGGCAGTGTTCACGCGGCGCAGTGCGTCCGACGTGATCGGCACGCCGTCGACGGAGGTCACGCGCAGATCAGTGATGACCGGCCCGTCGGCGGTGTCGCGCCACGCAATTTCATAGGTGTGCGCGTGATCGTGGCAGGTGATCGTCACCGGACGCTCGGCGTCGGCGTCCACCTCGACCCCGACCACCTCGCCCGCCCGGCGCGGTGAGTAATTGCGCTTAGTCCCGCTCATAGTTTTACACCCTAGACGAAACATCACTAAGGGGCAAAATAGAAACCATGACGATGACCACAGCCGCTAAGGCAATTCCCACTCTGGACGAATTGCGCAGCGGGCCACCGACTCTCAGCATCGAGCAGGCCGCACGCTACCTCGGCGTGAGCCGTGCCTACGGCTACGCAATGGCGCGTGAGGGCCGGCTGCCGACGATCAAGCTCGGCGCGAAGCGCGTGCGTGTGCCCGCCCTGGCGCTGCTCAAGATGCTCGGCGGTGACGGGTAAGACCAACTGGCGCAACGCTATTGACCTAGATACGCGTGCGTCCCGCCGGTTGACGAGACCGAGTGGGGCGACTTACCGAGATGAGGCCGGGTGAGCCAACAGCACAAGAATAACGCCGCCACGGTCGGACGACCGACCCGAGCGTCGGCCAACGGCCACAAGCGACCAGACCCCAAGGGGCGTATGCCGGGCGAACCCGGCTACAACCCCTACGACAACCCCGACCTCGATGCGAAGTTTGCCGCCGAGCGCGAGGCGCAGGCCGTCAACGAGAAGCGATTGAAGCGGTGGGCCGCTTGGCGGTATCCGGTCACTGTGCTCGACGGTCGGCCCGAGCAGTGGGCGAGGAAGCTCGCCGCCGACATCGCTCGCAGGAACGCCATGGGCGATCCGATGAAGACGACGCCCACGTTGTTCTTCCCCGGTGACAAAGCGGTGAGTGCTGGCGCGTCCGACACCGAGATGAAGGCGCTGCGAGAACTGTCAACAGACGAGATCGACGCTCTGACGCTCAAGGCGGCGGCTATCCGCGAGGATCGGCGGGCGCGGGCGAGAACGCTCGCCCGCAAGATCGCCGCCGACCGCGAGGCCACTGTCGCCGCGCCGGAACCGCTCAGCCTCACCGACCTGCTAGCTGAGCCGGACGACGGGCCGACGTACCGCATGGACGACGTATGGCCGACCGCTGGCCGTGTGCTGCTTGCCGCGCAGTTCAAGTCGGGAAAGTCGACGCTCGTCGGCAACGTGATCCGGTCGCTGGTCGACGGCGACCAGTTCCTCAGCGAGTTCGCGGTGAGGCCGGTCAGCCGCGTCGCTCTGCTCGACACCGAGTTGGACTCACGCACGCTGAGACGTTGGCTGCGTGATCAGGGCATCCGCAACACCGAGGCGGTGTCGGTGCTGGCGCTGCGCGGCGCGGTCTCGACGTTCGACATTCTCGACCCCGCCATACGCTCCGAATGGGCGCAGCGCCTCGCGGGGGCCGACGTGGTGATCCTCGACTGCCTGCGTCCGGTTATCGACTCGCTCGGCTTGTCCGAGGACAAAGACGCCGGGCGGGTGCTGGTGGCGTTCGACGCGCTGCTGGCCGAGATCGGGGCCGGTGAGGGCATGGTCATCACGCACATGGGACACCAGAACGAACGCGCTCGCGGCGATTCTAGACTGCTCGACTGGCCTGACGCGCTGTGGAAGATCGTGCGCGACGGCAACGAGACCGACGACGACGGCAACCGTCGTCGGTACTTCTCGGCGCTGGGCCGCGACGTCGCGCTGCCCGAGGGTCTGCTGAACTTCGACGCTGCCACCCGGCACCTGACCTATAGCGGCGGCAACCGCAGGGACTCCGCAGCCCTGGCATCCATGCCCGCTCTGCTGGCGATGGTCAGTGCCGAGCCGGGCCAGTTGTCCAAACGCGCTGCCGAGTCGCAGCTGTGTGAGGAACACGGCCTCACTCAGCAAGACGCCCGCCGCACGATCGCCAAGGCGATCAAGGACGGGTTGCTGACGGTCACAGTCGGTGCCCGGCGCTCACACATGTTGTCGCTGGGCGGTGTCGACCCGTTCGCACCACCTCTCGATGTTTCGCCCGATCTTGACGATTCGGAGGGTCGATAGATGCTCAGTGCGTTAGTGCGTTGCAGTGCGTTACAACGCACTAACGCAGTAGTGCGTCAGTGCGTATATATGACGCACTGCACTACCTGCAGATATGACGAGGTCGGAACGGTCGACGCGCACCGCACTCAAAGCTGGGTGCGGTGGTCGGGAGTGTCGGTGTGCCGATGACCAGATGACCCGACGCCCCGCCGAGCCGAGGCGCTGGGCGGCGTCGACCGAGACACAGCCCAACGGTCGGCGAACCGCGCCGACCAACCCAACCGAGGGAGAACGAGATGAGTCCAGACAGCAAGACCACCGAACCGACGGACGAACAGGTCGACGCCGCGATCCTGGCCGCGCTCGCCGACGCGGGCCGCGACGACGTACACCCTTGGGCTGCGATCAGGCGGCGGGTGCCCGGCAGCCACGACCGTAAGGGCGACCGGCTGGTCGCGCTGTGGCTCACTGGCCGCGTGTGGCTGTGCAAGGTCCGAGGCCGCAATTACGTCGCGCTCGGCGACGCCGACGACGAGCGGATCGTTGCGGCTGCCGGGGCGGCGGGCCGTGTGCGTTCGTTCCCGGTGCTCTGACAAACCCTCGTCCGATCTGGCCCGTCCGAACACCTGACCCGAGAGGAACCGTCACCATGAGCAACCCGTCGCGGAACAAGCCCGACGCCGACGAGCGGCAGCGTGCGCTCAAGGCGGTCGAACTGCGCGTTCAAGGCCACACCTATGCCCGGATCGCCGCCGCGCTCGACTACAGCGACGAAAGCGGCGCTCGGCACGCGGTGTCGCGGCTGCTCGCTCGCCGTGAAGCCGAGTCGATTGACGAACTGCGGGCGGTGCATGGCGCAAGGCTTGAGGGCGTGCTGTCGAGCTTCTGGCTCGCCGCCACGACCGGCGACACCCACGCGGCCAGGATCGTGCTGCGCACGCTCGATAGTCTCGCCAAGCTCCACGGCCTCGACGCGCCGACCCGCGTCGCGGTCGGCCCGCAGATCAGTGAGCGCGAGTTCGCCGAGGAAGCTGCCCGCCTGATCGAGTCGATTGCCTCGATGGGCGCGACCGATGACTTGTTGCGCTCGCTGCCCGACGGTGCCGGGCATGCTGTGCTCGACGCTCGCAAGTCAGCGGCACTGCCCGGCGATAAGAATGACGATGAGGAATGGTCGAACATCGGCGGGCCAGACCCTGTGCCAGTCGCATCCATGGTCGCGGTGCCGCAGCCGTTCGCCGCACCGGAACCGCTGACTGTGGTCGATGCCGAACCGCAGGTGGTGGCCGAGGTCGAGCCGCAGGCCGAGTCCGAGGTGACACCGCAGCAGGTCCCGTCGCCGCGAAGGTTTAATCCCTGGACTTTTCGGATTAACGATCGGTATGACCCGCTGGCTGGGTGGAGGCGGTAGGCGGTGAGGTTGCCCGCTCTTGTCGGGCGACGGGGCGTTGTCCCAATACTCTCGTTAGTTGCCGAGTTGCCGAGTTGCCGAGTTGCCGAGTTGCCGAGTTGCCGAGTTGCCGAGTTGCCGAGTTGCCGAGTTGCCGAGTTGCCGAGTTGCCGAGTTGCCGGCGTTTCTCCTGATGCCGGTGTCACTCCGCACGGTTACCGTGCGACAGATGGCGACAGATCCGATGGCGGGGCTTCGGAAAACACAGCTCATGATGAGCATCACGGAGCGAGCAGTGCGTGCTTGGCGGCTCGGAGAGTGGGCGCTATTGCACCAGGTGCGACCGGACGGCAGCAGCGCTCCACCAGACCCCCGGCCATTCATGCCCGACCGAGGCAGCAGCCTCGCGTTCGACGACCTCGATTTCACGCCGGACTTGGGCAAAAACCCGGTCACTTCGACTGCGCGGTACCCGGTGATGACGGCAGCCGAAAACCTGGTAGGTGCTGCGCAAGCCCATTCGGCGTCACTGCAGGAAGGAAGAACCAACGTTGTGTCGCTGGGCTCACTATGTCGTTGCGCCATTGAGGGGGCTGCCAAGACCGTGTGGCTGCTCGCGCCCACAGTCCGGACAGAGCGACGAGCAAGGTGCCGTGGTTTCATTCAAAGCGAGCGCCAGCCGCAACAGAGCTTCCTAAGAATCGAAGCTCGGGTGTTGGCTAAGCGGCAGAGTGACGGGCTTCCCGCTGACCTCCCAAACTTCCAGCGGCATCGCGATGAGTACGACGAGCGTCAAGTTCTGATCTCAGCGCTACCGAAGAGCGAGCGCACAAAGCCACCCAGCAACTCGTCGGACATCGTCAGTTGGTCGGCCAAGTGGATCGACGCGAACCCCCCGGCGCACGCCTCCGACGAACTCCCGCTCGGGATGGAACTCGGCGCTGATCGCTTCTACTCCATAGGTTCCAGCTTCGTGCATGGCTTCAAGTGGATGACCGACTACATCCGCGACGACGAGGCGACGCTGAAGGTTGTGGCCGAAGGCTTCGCCGCCGCTGTGGTCATGACCGAATGTGCGGTGTGTCTGTTTGAAGCGCAGGCCACAAATGCTGCCAGGGCTGCGGTGCGGAGGGCTAACTATCCGGACTGGTTGGCACCGACCGTGGCTGCATGGCTGCCCCGGTACCAGTGACGCTCGCCGCATTCCAAAGTGCGCTGAGCAGTTCGAGACAGAAATGAAAGTCCGGACGCGCTTCCTAACTTCACGAATTCGGCGGGTGTGTCGTCGCAGGTGCGCAAGCCCAATTCATGGCATGCTATCGCGCGTGGACGAAAGGCGTCGCGCCGGTGAGCGGTGGCCCTATCGCCTGCCGCGGGACGATCCGCGTCATGGCACAGTCAACGGCTACGGCAACTTGGGCTGCCGGTGTTCATCATGCAGGGCGGCCTCTACGGAAGAGCACCGCCGGTACATCGCACGCGTACGTGCGGAGGGCCGTGTGCTTAGTAAGCACGGAACTGAGACAGCGTACTCATCAGGTTGTCGCTGCGACGTCTGCCGAGAAGCCCATAACAGGCGGAGTCGCGAGTACAAGCGGCGGCGGACCCGCGATGACAACGCGAGTCGGGGCAAGGCAAGGGGCGCTTAATGGCCAATGTGACGGACCAAATCGTGGAAGTGATCAAGAAGCTGGCCGCGGAGCGCGAAACGTTCACAAGCGACGACCTCCGTCCTCTGCTTCCAGATGGCGCTACGCCGATGCAGATCCCTGCCGCGGTGGGTAAAGCGCGTCGCCAGGGACTAGTCGAAGAGGTGGACCGGGTCAGGTCAGTGATCCCCGAACGGAAGGGCAGCCTTGTACCGGTCCTCCGGCGACCAAGTTCCGATATCGCATGGTTCGGTTCAGCGACGCCTGGAGCAGTATCTGATGCACTTAAGGATGCTGGTGACGACGTCGTTTCGAGATCGGCCAGGGAGCTGGATGCGCTACGACGGCACCTTGAAGATGTTGGGTACATCATCGGCCTCGAGGAGCTTGCATCGATCCTATTGCTGTTAGCTAGTCGCGGATGGCTCATACTTTCGGGTCCAAGCGGGACCGGCAAGTCAAGTCTTGTGCGCCACCTGTGTAACGCGATCGGTGGCACTTTCCACGACGTTCAGGTCAAGCCGAATTGGGTTTCGTCAGAGGACAGCCTCGGCTATTACTCGGAGATTGCGCAGACTTTCGTTCCTGGCGTTCTGCTAACTGCGTTGATGACGGGCCAAGAAGCACCAGACGAGTTGCGTTTCATCCGACTCGATGAGATGAATCTCGCGCCGCCCGAGTACTACCTCGCGGAGGTGCTGAGTGCTGCAGAAGACTGGCACCACGCCGACGACGGTCAAAATTGGAGCGCAAAGGTGCAATTACCTCCCGCACCGCCCGACGCCAAAGTTCCCGACGTATGTATCGCCGATCGTGTCTACCTCATCGGAACCGTGAACATCGACGAGACAACTCGGACCTTAAGTCCGAAGGTTCTTGACCGAGCTGCGGTATACGACCTTCATCATGTCGATCTTTTCGCCGCTCCGCCGGAGAAGGGCGACGCCGCCGCGGGCACGAGTAACGCCTTACCGAGTGTCCCCAGTCTTGTTTCGTTATTGACTGATCGTCCTAGATCGCTCCTCGCTCTGAAGTACGCCCCCGACCATCTTGAAGCCGTCGCGACTCTGCTCTCTGCGCTGATGGATGTCGCTGCTCCCCTTGGAGGACCGATCGGTTATCGGCAGCGCGATGCCTTAGTGACGCTCTTGGCTCTAGCGGAGCGCCATGGCTTGTTCTCTGTCTTACCAAGAGACAGCGTGCTCGACGTTGGACTTCGTACCTGTGTGATGCCGAAGTGGCAAGGCTCCACTCCCGCCGCTTCGCTTGCGCTTCGGCGTGCGCTCGCGGTGCTCCTCGAAGTCGATGTAACTGAAGAGGTATCGGTCGAATCATTAAGACCCCAGATTGCCGTCAGTCGCTATCCTCGCTCAGCCGAGCGGCTCCTCGCGATGCTCGAACAGTACAGCCAATTTGGGTACTTCAGCGCATGGTGAAAGCAGCGCCGTTGATCTTTGCTCGTGTCGGCGAGTTCACGTTTACCGCCGTGCTCGTTGAAAGTCCGCCGAGCCACGACCGGCCAGCAGCAACACAGGTAAGCTTCGCTTGGGACGGCAAAGTCGAGGCGTCCGTCGACGTGCTTGGCGCCGCTTTAGGCTCGATCTCCGCTGTGACGTATCCGCTGACAAGACCGCTGATAGCGGAGAACTCACGGATAGCGATCTATCTGACCGGCCCGCAGTCGACCTCCGTAACCACCTCACCGCGATCCGATTCTGCTTCGGAGATAGTCCGCCATCACAACCTCCAACACATCGAGATTAGGTACCGCGGTGCAGTTGGCGATGTTGCTTGGAGATGGGATACGCCGTTCGGAGCTTTGACGATTCGGATGGAATGCTTTCCGACGAAAATCGACTTCAGGCGCGACTTCGAGGCTATCCGAGCCGAGTTGGAAGAACTAGCTCCGACTCTGACCGCGTCACCGGCTGGCGCGGCCGGCGCTGGTTACGCGCCCTGGGAGAAGACCCAAGACACCCCCTTGGAATGGCTGGAAATGGTTCGCAGATCAGCCGAGCGGCTCTTTGAGTCCATGGAACAGCTTCTGCCGCGTCTGAGGCCGCAACTCGAAACCTCGATCGAGATCGTCATGGCTGATCGACTGCGGGGTGCAAAGCCAGTGTCTCGCCGATCGTACGGAACGATCGCAAACCACCGAAGCACATTGCAGGCGCACACATTAAGGCAAAGCGAATCGACCCCGATCAACGGTTACCTTCGCTGGGAGGTCGATCGTCTGCGCTCGATGGCGCGATCAGTCGTTTCCGCGGTTTGGTTCAATAAGATTGATTCGAATCTGGCGGCTCCGGTCTATGCCCTCGCTCAAGCAGCGGAACAATGGAGACTTCGGCTCATCAGCGTTAAACCCGTTCACCATGTGCCCAGTCTTCACGTGCGTCTCCGAGACCCATTGTATGAGCGAGCGTTTCGAGACCTTCGACTCTTATGGCTGGCGCTCCAACCCCTTCGAGATTCAGAGCCGGTTGGTCTGAAGGACCTTCCGACCATGTACGAGTACTGGGTTTTTCTGCGGATTACTCAGATTCTCAAGACCCGCTTCCCGACCGTCATCAAGAACAGCGACCCACTCATCAAGCGTGCCGGGAGCCAGCTCGTGATGACAGCAGGTAGCAAGTCGACCGTAATCCTCGCAGACCCGTCAGGGCGGCGGATCAGATGCCAGTACAGGCGGCTTTTCCTCGGTCTTCCAACTACCGACCAAGAGCCGGACGCAATCATCGAGGTCGAGGATGGGACCAGGTTTTTGATAGTTGATGCGAAGTACCGCATTGGTCAGGATCATTCCTACCTAACGCGATACGGCGTCGCAGGGCCACTCGCCGACGATGTCAACGTCTTGCATCGTTACCGGGACGCCATCGTCAGTAAGGAGCCACCACACGTGCGCCTAGCCCATGCCGGGCTAATCGCGTTCCCTGGCGTGGAGAGGGAGAAGTACCGGTACCACCGCTTCTACATGAGCTGGTTGTCGGTGGGTGTTGGTGGAATACCAATGCTTCCCTCGGGGACTGCCCTCATGGAGGAAGCTATCAACGATTACCTGGATAAGCGTCTGGAGGGGACCGCCGCATGAAGATGCGCATCGTCGACTTGTTTGCCGGATGTGGGGGACTGTCGCACGGCTTCGTGCGTACGGGGAAGTATGAGGTCGTACTTGGGACCGACATAGATGCACAAGCACTGCAGACATTCGCGCACAACCACGCAAAAGAGGGCAATTATCCCGTGTTGATCCCGGGTGACATAACAGCCTTAGCGCCGCTTGAATTTACCGAGCGGCTTGAGCCTTTGGGCTTGGACTCGAAGGGCTCGCTTGATGTGTTGGTAGGAGGGCCGCCGTGCGAAGGCTTTAGTCAGAATCGAAGTAACGGCGTGCGCCTTCCCGACGGAAGCGTCTTACACATGCGCAATCCTCTCGACAGCCGCGACCCTAGGAACACTCTGTTCAGGTACTACTTGAACCTCGTGGACATGTTGCGACCACGAGGAGTGGTTATCGAGAACGTGCCGCAGATGGTCACATCACATGGTGGGAAGACCATCGCCGAGATTGCACGTCGGTTGGATGGGATGGGTTACAACGTTCAATGGGCAGTTCTGAATGCCGCCGACTACGGCGTACCTCAGGCGAGACGTCGTGCCTTCGTCGTTGCCGTCCAGAAGGACTTGCGCCCCTACGACTGGCCTGAACCGACCCATGTGCGCTTGACTTCTTCGTGCAGCAGTCTTGCTCCGTATGTAACTGTTCGTGATGCGATCACTGATCTTCCTCCTGCCACCCGCCGTGAGGTTGGTCGCAGAGACGTGAAGCACTATCGGCCCACCGTGGCAGGTTATGCCCTAGCGATGCGCAGCGACATAGCCACTCCCATGAACCACGTTGCTCGAATTCCTTCGGAGAGAGTGCTTAACCGCATTCGGGCGATGAAGCCGGGGATGATCGCGTCCGACCTACCGGATCACCTGAAGACGAAGTCGGCTTATTACAACAGCTACGGCCGATTGAGCTGGGATGCGCCGGCTAAGACGATTACAAAGAGCTGCAATTACCTCGGTTCAGGATGCTTCGGTCATCCTGTCGAAGATCGCGGGATCACGATGCGTGAGGCGGCACGCCTGCAGAGCTTCGATGACGACTTCGACTTCATCAGCAAGTCTGAGCCACACGTAGCGAAGATGATCGGCTCGGCCGTTCCGCCCCTCTTGTCAAGGCACATCGCCGAGAGTCTCGCGAAGTCGTTGGAGAGCTGATTAGGAAACCCTCGGAGTGATTGATGTTGAACGCTTTTCCTGTAGGCACAAGGCCGTAGACCTATCGGACAGCGCAGCCTTAGTGCTAGGTATCTTGCTCTTTGCGCCTCATGTTGAGTGGAAGTCAACGATCGAAGCCACGATTCGATGCCGCGGACAGGGAATTGCCCGACTTAAAGCTTCGCATCTTGTCCAGATTGCCGACGAATCAATCCGTCCTGATGCCGTGGGGTTTTCAGCGTCCGTGAGATTGAATGCCGGACTAGGGCACCTCGTGCGAGATCGGCTGGGCCGACAGATCCAAGGCGTGCCGCCGGCACTTATGGGCTCCAGTCAACGAATTACACTTCGCGCTGTGGACGGAGCCATCTCCGCGGCTGTGTGCCAGCCACGTGCAACCAGGTGGTGTATCGAGTGCCCTAACCATCATCGATCGCTTGCGTTGCGGGGAATGCTACGGAGGTGCGGAGTTGACGCTCGCATTGATACACGAGATCCTCGCAAGTTGATCGTCGAGGCGACGCAATCTGTGCGGGTGGAAGGGCTTTCGTTGGGTCTGCCGCAACTTGCGAAGCAGAGGGCGAGAGTCCACATCGTTTACGACAGCTTGGAAACGCTCAATGAAGTCCGCCGATCGGACCAGATCAACAGGACGCGATGGGCACTTGAAGTCCTCGGCGACCAAGCGCGTCGCGATCTCCTTGAAACTGGTCGCCTCCGAATTGATCATCCCGACATAAGTCTTGACGAATTAGGTCAGATGATGGAGCCGCCGGCGACCCGACACACTATGTGCGGGAGGCTGCGTCGTCTACACCAGGAAGCATTGAAGAGGGCTAGTGATTCGCCTCAGCCGTGAAGTCCGTCGGACCTTGCCGCGGGTTCGCGGGAAAGCTCGACCGGCTGGCGCGTACCGCAGCCACTATTTCGCTTGCTACATGGGTAGGGTCTTCGTGCTCCCAGAAACGGCGAACAGTCCAACCGCGCTCACGCAGCTGTTCATCCGTTTCATGATCCCGCCTAACGTTGCCCTCAATCTTCGATGACCAATATTCGGCGTTAGCGGCAGGCAGCCGCAGGTGTCGAGGACAGCCATGCCAGAAGCAGCCGTCGAGGAACACTGCAACGCGTGCCCGCGAGAACACGAGGTCAGCTCGGCGGTTCACGGTGGATACCGGCTTCGCGTCGACTCGATAGCGCAGTCCTGCCGCATGAACCAACCGCCGAACAGCAAGTTCAGGAGAGGTGTCACGTCGTCGGTTGCCTTGCATAGCGGCACGAGCCGCTCGGGAGGACGCCCAAGACTCGGTCACTCTGGAACTCCGTGTTCTGGTCGCGTTCGTTTAGTCAGTCGAGCGTATTAGCCCGGATTTTGCGTGGTAATTGGTGTGGGTTCGGTGTGATGCCGAGTTGTGTTGTTGGGTAGTGGTTTTCGTGTGGTGGCGTAGAGGTGCTGTCCCGTGTCGCCGGGTGGGGCGGGCTTTCCTGGGGCCTGTGGGTCCTTCATCGTTGATGGGTCCGATGGGGTGGGGTGTTATCCGAAGGCGGTGCGGACGCGGTGCCAGGCGGCGGCGATCGCCGCCGCCCAGCGCCAGGTGGCATCGATGCGTAGCCGCAGTTGGCGGGCGCCGCGGGTGATACGGGCGGCCACGTGCAGGACCCGGTAGCGGAACGTGGTGATCTCGACGCGGGCCAGAGCGCGATCGCTGGCGAACCCGATGAGGCGGGTCCAGGTGACCAGGTCAGCGGCGGCCAGGACGATTTCGAGCCAGGCAGCATTGGCCCAGAAGGAGTGGCAGGGCAGGTTACGCAGCCCGGTGGCTTTGAGTTCGCGGATACGGTCCTCGACGCGGGCGTGCTGGCGGTGCCGTAGTTCCAGACCGGCGACCTGACCGGGTACGACACCCGGTGGTGTGTCGGTGATGAACGCGGTGACCCGCATGCCGTCGGCGTCGGTGAACCGCAACTGCGCGCCGGGGTGGGGGCGTTCTTTACGCAGGATCAGCCGGGTCCCTTCGGGCCAGGAGGCCAGGTTGACCAGGTCGGTGGCTTCAGCGACCCACGCGCCGTCGCGGATCCCGCCGTCGGTGTCGATCGCTGGATACCAGCAATCGCCGAGGTTGAGGGTGTCCACGGCGTCCTGGACGCGGGTATCGACGGGGTACCCGAAGGAGAACCCGGCCCCGGCGGCCCGGCACGCTGCGGCGAATTTGTGGGTGGATCCGGCGGTATCGCAGCGCACCAACACCTTCGGGGCCTCGGGGTTGTCGGGATCGTCGGGGTTGGGCCGCCACGCCGCTGGCAGCGATGCCAAAGCCTGGTGCAGGACGATGATGTGGTCGGAGGCGGTGTTGGAGCCGGCGTTACCGTTGCGCAGCAACCCGGCCAGGGCTTCGCCGCCGGCGATGTCGGGGCGGTCCAGAAACGCCAGCAGCGGGTGCAGCCCGAACGTTTTCTTCCAGGTCGGCGCAGCCCCGGCCTTGTTGTCGGAGTGATCGATCACCAGCGTGGCATCGATGTCGATATGCAGCCAGCCGCCGGTGGTGGGGGCGGCTCCGACAGCCCAGGCCGCTGCCCGCGCCGCGGCTCGGGCTGCGCGCACCCCGGGTAGATGCGCGGCATCGATCCGCTCATCGATCAGCCGCCACATGGTGGTCGTTGAGGCCTTGGCCCCCAGGACGTGCTCCCGGTCACCGCACAGCTGACCGACCGCGTCGATGCAGTCCGCGCCGTCGGCGACCGCGGCCGCCAGATCAGCGAACACCTCCCCAGGCGCATACACCCACGGGCCGCGGTAGGTGTCGGCCAACGCGGCCGTGACCTGCGCCGATAAGCCGGTCCGGTCGGCAAGCTCACGCAGCATGCCCATCCCGGCATGCGACACAACGCCATGGCCGTCGGCGGAAACTTTCACCGGCGATGCCGCCGCGATATTCTTCACCTGCGAAGTGCCTTCCCGTCAGGGTTTTTGAACCGTAGAGAAGTCCAATTATTCCTTGCAGGACAGGCACTTTCGCTTATCTACACACCCCCACAGTCAACATTCCACGAAAAATCCGGGCTAATATGCGCGGGTTGAGTATCGCAAGAGGATGCGTGAATGCCGAGGGGCTATCGAGAGATCCTCGGTGCGGAGGTGACCTCGGCCGAAGACGGGGCGGGCATGGCTGGTGTACTTCCGCGATCGGCGCCACCCTGCCTGGGGTGGCCTGGCGGCGATGCAGAACCCACTGCACGATCAACCTGATGTCGGTCACCCCGAAGGCTTCCTGACCGTGGGTGTGCACGCTGCTGCACTCCATCTTCGACCATCCTGACGCTGAATCCGTTGTGGCCCAGGATGATCGAGTGCTCGCCGCATTGAGTGGCAAGCTATGTAGTGACCCTTCGTACCTGCCCCTCAACCGTCGGTGGGCCGCAAATGATCCTTGCGGTCGAGGCGGTGTAAGGCAGCTGCCGACATCACGCCGATGACAATCAGCCCGGCCCAGACGAGTTCGCTCCATCCGATGTCTCGCGCCGCGCCCAGGATGGAGCCGGCGGCGAGATTTCCCAAGAGGATACCGACGCCGATAATGGTGTTGTAGAACCCGTAGTGGGTAGCCACCAGGCGTCCGTTGCTCAGTGATACGACGGTGTCCATTTCGAACGGGAAGACGGCAGCTGAGCCGACTGCCAGCAGGGCCGCCGACCCGAGCAGCGCGGCCACCGCGACGGCGGTACCGAGTCGGTCTGCATCCGGGAACACGGCCAGCGGCACGAAGGAGATGGCCAGCACCATCATGCCAATGACCAGGCTGTGCCCGGCCCCCCATCGCGCCGCGAACCAGCGGGTGATACGGAGCTGTCCGGCCACCGCTACAACTCCGGATACTACGAAAGTGGCTGCCACGAGCCAAGCTTCCCGGTTCGGTGCCAAATACTTGGCCTGTAAGGGCAGGGTGAGGTAGATCTGAAAGGACAAAACGTAGGAGCCGATCATCGCCGCTGCGAACAGCAGAAACGACCGATTCCTCACCACTGTTCGCCAGTCGTCTACGATGGAGGTCTTCACTAAGACCTCATCCGCTCTATGTTGAGGTAACGCCACCAATTGTGCAACGGTCAGTGCCGCGAACACGATAGCGGCGGCCAGTGCGGTGATGCGAAAGTCAAACACCATCAAAGCGACTCCCACCAGCGGGCCGAGCAAAATCCCGGCCTGGTAGAAGATGTTGAACAATGCAAACGCTTCCAACCGCCGCTCGCCGGCATCGGCGGCCAGGTAGGCGCGCACCGCGGGATTGAACAGCGCGCCTGCGAAACCGGTTGCCGCCGAGGCTACGAGAACGATCGGCAGGGACTGAGCAAACGCCAGTAGCGCGAATCCCGCGGTGCGAAGTAGGCAGCCGGCCACGATCAGCGGTTTGTAGCCGAGCCGGTCGGCCAGTGTGCCTCCGACGATGAACATGCCCTGCTGTGAGAAGTTACGTACGCCGAGTACGAGGCCGATCGCCCAGGCCGCCAGCCCTAACGGGCCGGCGAGGTAGCCGGCCAGATAGGGCATGAGCATGTAGAAGCCCAGGTTGATGCCGAACTGGTTGATCATCAATATCCGGCTCGGCGCATCAAAGCTGCGGAACTGACCGATGACGCTTATCAACGCTTTCCGGCGGCTGGGTCGATGACGACGGGGCAGCGGGTCCAGGATTGCACGACGCGTTCGGTGGGGTGACTGATGACGTCCGGTTCGCTCGGCGGCTCGACGTCGAGCAGACCGTGCTCGCGGCAGTAGTCGTCGTTATAGATGGTGTCGAAGTAGCGTTGCGGCCCGTCCGGGAAGACCGCGGCGATTATGGTGTCGCGTGGGTGTGTCCGGACGGCCCAGCCCGCGACTAGTGCCACCGCCCCCACACTCCAGCCGCCACTGGCGTAGTGGGTCGAAGCCAGGGCACGACATGCCCATACCGCCTCTGCGGGGGCGACCCAGTGTGCTTCGTTGAAGGCGGGATAGTCGACGTTTCTGGGGTAGATGCTGGATCCGAGGCCGCGCATCAGTCGCGTGGCGGCTGGTTGCCCGAAGATGGTGGAGCCGATGGTGTCCACGCCGATCAGCTTCAGGGCAGGGTTGTATTCGCGCAGCACCCGCGCCACCCCCGCCGAGTGTCCACCGGTTCCCACCGAGCACACCAGTACGTCGATATTCCCCAGTTGGGAGATAAGCTCTAAGGCCAGTGGTCGGTAGGCATCGACGTTGTCGGGGTTGTTGTACTGGTCTGGATACCAGCTATGTGGATCTTCGGCCAATAGCTCGGCGACGCGGTCCTTGCGCGCCTGTTGCCACCCGCCGACCGGGTGAGGCTCGGCGACGAGATCGAGCTGGGCGCCGTAGGCAGTGAGCATGCGCTCGATGATCGGTTCCATGCCGGGATCGGTGACCACGGTGACCGGATGCCCGTACACGGTCCCGGCCAGCGCCAAACCCAAGCCCATGGTACCGCTGGTGGATTCGACGATTCGCGCACCGGGTAGCAGGTCTCCGCGTGCACGAGCTTGTTCCACCATGTGCAGCGCCGGACGGTCCTTCATTCCACCGGGATTAAGCCCCTCGAGCTTGGCCCAGAAGCCGCGGTCCGGGTCACTGAATGGCGCAGACACCCGCAACACCGGCGTGGTGCCGACAATCGTGTTGGCCCGTCCCTGCGTGCCCAACGCAACAGGCTGAGAGGCTATAGGTCGGTTGTTCTCAGAAGATGGAGCAGAGTTCATGATCATCGCTTCTGCGTGGAGCCGCGGCAGAGCGCGGCAGCTGACAATGACGGCGGTCACCAACCGTGATGGCAGCGGAGCCATCGGTTTGACGATGACCGGTCAGCGAATAGTGATACACAATCGGGACAAAATCTGTCTGCCGGTCAAGGAAGGAGCGAGCCGACTAGGCGGCGCCCGCATCATCGGTGACAGCAATTCCGCGAGCCACCCGGCAAGTGCGATGGCGGCCATCGCGGTGAAATCGGAACCGGCGAGCGGCGCGATTCGCGGTAAGACAGCCGCAGCAGCTGACAAGTCCGACGCACAGATTGACTCACGTTCAATGTGGTCGTGACTGGTCAGCGCGACAAAACCGACAAAACGATCCGCAGATGCCGATACGGAGGGATGTGAATGGACCGGAGAGACTTCACACGATGGCAGGGCGACTCTGGTGCCCAGAACGAGTACCACCGCCGCGCCGAAAACGAGAACGGTGGACTTCAGGTAAAGGCCCGTCGAGGTGCCGCTAAAACTTCCAATGGCCCGACTGTAACAGCATCACGACCCGAGAAACGGAGCCAAGCAGCCCACCTGTGCATTACGAATTAACACCTGTCTGAAGTGAATCGCCCCGGGTTTGATGCACACCGGTTACTGGTGTGCAGCCTCTGAGTTGGCCGCGTTTGTAGCGTAGTGGACGGCTTCGTACTCCAGGGGTGGGATGCGACCGAGGCGGTGCATGAGCCGGTCGGCGTTGTACCAGTGCACCCACTCGGCGGTGAGCAGCTCCACGTCGGTCAGACGGCTCAGAGGGCCGCGCCGAAACGGCGAGTCATCGCGGACGGCTTCAGTCTTGTAGAGCCCTATGGTCGTCTCCGCCAGAGCGTTATCGAAGGCATCGCCGACTGTCCCGATTGAGGCCACCAGTCCAGACAGCGCCAGGGTCTCGCCGAACCGCACAGACGTATATTGAGAGCCCGCATCGCTATGGTGAATAGTGTTGCCCAACAATGGATTACCCTCGTCGATACGAAGTTGGGCGGCGTGGCGGATCGCCTGACGCACGAACCGGTCCTCCTTGCTGGCCGAGCAGGTCCATCCCACTATCCGGCCCGCGTAGGCGTCGATGGCGAATGCGGTGTAGACGAACGTTCCGTTGGTCAGCCGTACGTAGGTGAAGTCCGCGACCAGCAGCACGTTGGGCGCGGGCACCCGGAACCGGCGTTTGACCAGATCGGCCGCCCGCGCCGCGGCGGGATCGGCGATCGTGGTGCGGACCTTCTTGCGGCGGGTAACCCCGCGCCAGCCGTTGGCCCGCATGAGGCGCTCCACGGTGCAGCGGGCCACCACAATGCCTTGTCGGTGCAGGTGAGCCCACATCTTGGTAGCCCCGTACAGTGACTCCGGTTTGCGTCGGCCGTGCTCGTCTGGCTCGTAGAAGCCGGCGAGCACCTCGGTGATGACGGTGTCCCACAGCGCCCGAGCGGATGGGGGGCGGGTCAGCCAGGCGTAGAAGGTTCTCGGGGCGATCTGGCAGCCGTGCTCAGTGAGCACGCGGCAGATCGGAGCGACCCCGAACCGAGCACGATGCTCGGCGATGAACGCACAAATCAACGGTGTCGCGGGTCGCTCTCCCGCACGAAGAAACTTGTTGCCGCCTTGAGGATTTCGATGGTTTCCTCAAGCTCGCGGTTCTTGCGCTTCAGCTCTCTATTCTCACGGGCGACGTCGGTGGGCACCCCGTCACGTTGGCCGGTGTCGACCTCGGTCTGGTTGACCCAGCGGCGCAGTGATTCATACGACACCCCCAACCGCTTGGCGACCGCGGTGATGCAGGCCGTGCGGGTGTCGTACTCCTCGGCATGGTCGGTGACCAACCGGACCGCTCGGGCCTTGAACTCGTCGTCGTACTTCCTTGGCATGATGCAAACGACCTTCCCTCGAAAGAAGGTGTGCATCAAACCCGGGGTGGTTCAAAGTGTTATTTGTGGCGAGAGACCGCACGGCTTGAGGCAGCGGCTTGAACCTACGTGGGCTGCCCTGCCCGGAGACAAGCCTGTGCGGCCGCAGCACGCATGTGAGCCCGGATTTTGCGTGGTAATTGGTGTGGGTTCGGTGTGATGCCGAGTTGTGTTGTTGGGTAGTGGTTTTCGTGTGGTGGCGTAGAGGTGCTGTCCCGTGTCGCCGGGTGGGGCGGGCTTTCCTGGGGCCTGTGGGTCCTTCATCGTTGATGGGTCCGATGGGGTGGGGTGTTATCCGAAGGCGGTGCGGACGCGGTGCCAGGCGGCGGCGATCGCCGCCGCCCAGCGCCAGGTGGCATCGATGCGTAGCCGCAGTTGGCGGGCGCCGCGGGTGATACGGGCGGCCACGTGCAGGACCCGGTAGCGGAACGTGGTGATCTCGACGCGGGCCAGAGCGCGATCGCTGGCGAACCCGATGAGGCGGGTCCAGGTGACCAGGTCAGCGGCGGCCAGGACGATTTCGAGCCAGGCAGCATTGGCCCAGAAGGAGTGGCAGGGCAGGTTACGCAGCCCGGTGGCTTTGAGTTCGCGGATACGGTCCTCGACGCGGGCGTGCTGGCGGTGCCGTAGTTCCAGACCGGCGACCTGACCGGGTACGACACCCGGTGGTGTGTCGGTGATGAACGCGGTGACCCGCATGCCGTCGGCGTCGGTGAACCGCAACTGCGCGCCGGGGTGGGGGCGTTCTTTACGCAGGATCAGCCGGGTCCCTTCGGGCCAGGAGGCCAGGTTGACCAGGTCGGTGGCTTCAGCGACCCACGCGCCGTCGCGGATCCCGCCGTCGGTGTCGATCGCTGGATACCAGCAATCGCCGAGGTTGAGGGTGTCCACGGCGTCCTGGACGCGGGTATCGACGGGGTACCCGAAGGAGAACCCGGCCCCGGCGGCCCGGCACGCTGCGGCGAATTTGTGGGTGGATCCGGCGGTATCGCAGCGCACCAACACCTTCGGGGCCTCGGGGTTGTCGGGATCGTCGGGGTTGGGCCGCCACGCCGCTGGCAGCGATGCCAAAGCCTGGTGCAGGACGATGATGTGGTCGGAGGCGGTGTTGGAGCCGGCGTTACCGTTGCGCAGCAACCCGGCCAGGGCTTCGCCGCCGGCGATGTCGGGGCGGTCCAGAAACGCCAGCAGCGGGTGCAGCCCGAACGTTTTCTTCCAGGTCGGCGCAGCCCCGGCCTTGTTGTCGGAGTGATCGATCACCAGCGTGGCATCGATGTCGATATGCAGCCAGCCGCCGGTGGTGGGGGCGGCTCCGACAGCCCAGGCCGCTGCCCGCGCCGCGGCTCGGGCTGCGCGCACCCCGGGTAGATGCGCGGCATCGATCCGCTCATCGATCAGCCGCCACATGGTGGTCGTTGAGGCCTTGGCCCCCAGGACGTGCTCCCGGTCACCGCACAGCTGACCGACCGCGTCGATGCAGTCCGCGCCGTCGGCGACCGCGGCCGCCAGATCAGCGAACACCTCCCCAGGCGCATACACCCACGGGCCGCGGTAGGTGTCGGCCAACGCGGCCGTGACCTGCGCCGATAAGCCGGTCCGGTCGGCAAGCTCACGCAGCATGCCCATCCCGGCATGCGACACAACGCCATGGCCGTCGGCGGAAACTTTCACCGGCGATGCCGCCGCGATATTCTTCACCTGCGAAGTGCCTTCCCGTCAGGGTTTTTGAACCGTAGAGAAGTCCAATTATTCCTTGCAGGACAGGCACTTTCGCTTATCTACACACCCCCACAGTCAACATTCCACGAAAAATCCGGGTGAGTCGTGGGAAGATTCCATGGGAACCGCTCAAGCGCCGGGATTGGATACCACAGGACCGCAGCAGGCATTATGGACGGATGGAAACAGTGCCGCAGACTTCAGTGACCGGCCGCGGTCATCGGGCATTAGTGGTCGACAACGAAGTTTCGCTGGCCGGAGTGGTTGCCAGTTACCTCGAGCATGAGCAATTCGAAGTATGTATCGCTCACGACGGTTACGATGCGCTCACTTTGGCCCGCGCGTTCCATCCTGATGTCGTTGTTCTTGATCTGGGCTTGCCGGGGATCGACGGGATTGAAACCTGCCGCCAGCTACGCACCTTCTCCGACGCCTATGTTGTGATGTTGACCGCTCGGGACAGCGAGGCGGACACACTGATTGGATTGTCGGTGGGCGCCGACGACTATGTAATTAAGCCCTTCAGGCCCCGCGAACTCATCGCACGCATCCTCGCGATGCTACGCCGTCCGCGCACTATGCAGACGGAGAGTGGAGACGGCACCGAAACCCCAGCCGACTAGCAGCAGTTGTGTCGGCGCCTTCCTCATGCACTTCTCGCCTGGACGCAACTTGACTGAACACGGAGTGCCGAAAGCTCAAGCCTTCGCCCCGGCCGCCGCGGTCGGCACAGGCCTCGTAATGCTATGCGGCGACCTAGTATGCGACTCGGAACGGGCAGTCGACCGAGTGACCTCTAGCATCGCGATAACAGTCTTGCCCCGCGATAGAGCTTGGATAGGAGTGCACATTGTCGAGATCGGCTCGGCCAAGCCTTCGGCAAGCAGTTGACCGAACACGGCGACGAGAGATTGCAGTGCGATCGAAGGTCAGCGACGTTAAATTTCGGATGGGAATTGGCCAATGAGTAACAACACCACACCGGGAGCTAAGCCGCCCCGGTTCTTGCGCCGGCCCAGCATCGGGCTGCGATTACTGCTCGCTCAGACACTGGTGCTCGCCGCCGGTGCGGTGGTCACCTGGGGAATTGCCGCCGTCGTCGGACCGCAGCTCTTTAGGATGCACATGCATGACGCGGTGCCCGTCGGCTCGTTCCTTGAAACACATGCCGACCATGCCTACAGAGGGGCCACCGCCGTGGCCGTGGGCGGCGCCCTTGCCATTTCCGTGCTGATGGCGCTGGCGGTCAGTTGGTATGTCAGCCGTCGGCTCCAGCGATCGGTCACCGAGGTCGCCGCCGCTGCGACGGCGGTCGCCCACGGCCGATACGACATCCGGGTTTCGCCTACCCGCCTCGACGAGGATTTCGACACGCTCGTTGACTCGTTCAACCAGATGGCGGCCCGGCTACAGACAGTCGACGCCACACGGCGCCAGTTGTTCAGCGACCTCGCCCACGAGATCCGCACCCCCGCCTCGGTGCTGGACGCCTACGTGGACGCGCTCGAAGACGGCGTGCGGTCGCTTACCCCGCAGACCACCGCGATGCTGCGCGACCAGACCCGCCGGCTAGTGCGGTTCTCCGAGGACACCGCTGCGCTCGCCCAAGCCGAAGAAAGTGCCTTCTCGATGGCCTCTAGCTGGATTGACGTGCCCCAGCTGATCGATGCTGCCGTGACAGCCGCGCAGGAACGCTATCGGAGCAAACACGTTGATCTAGTCGCCACGTTACCTGCGAACCTGGCCTCGCTCTGGGGTGACCCGCAACGGCTATCTCAGGTCCTAGGCAACTTGCTTGACAATGCGCTGCGCCACACGCCGCCGGGAGGACGCGTCGAGATACGCGCGGCTGCGGACGGCACTGTTTTCACGCTTTCGGTCGTCGACAGCGGTGAAGGCATCCCGGCCGAACATTTACCCCATGTGTTCGAACGGTTCTATCGAGCCGATCTCGCCCGCGACCGGGGCTACGGCGGAGGCGGAATCGGACTAGCCATCGTCAAGGCGCTGGTCGAGGCCCACAACGGACGCGTCTCCGCGGCCAGCGACGGCATCGGCAAAGGCACCGCGTTCACCGTCACCCTGCCGCTGTCCCCAACGGGTGCCGAGCGTACCTCCTGAAACCATGTGGTCGGTCGGCACGGTGGGGGACGCCTTCGAATTAGGCTCGCGGAAACCACTATTGGGCTCTACCAAAACGAGTGCGTCCGCGGGGGCTCCCGTTCGCGATGCGCTGCTGCGCGGGCCGCCGCCCAAGTGGTGGTGTCGCATCCGGTCGGTGGCCAGTCCTGCTGGCGAGTCCCCGTCAGCGGAATCGTGATCGCGCGGCACGGGCTGGGTGCCGACAGGGCTGGGAGTGATAGTCCGCGATTGCGGCCATGTCATCGCGTTGAACGCGGCAGCGATGGCGACGGCGGCCACCCGGCCCCCGCATCGCCGCAAGGAACGCATCCCACCGCGACCGGCAGCCAAAGCCGCTGCCAACCAACTACTGTGACTCCGTTACGACACCGGGCGTGCGAATGAATCCTCGACCGCGTCAAACGATTCCACTGTCATCGATCTGTCGGCTTTATACCGACTCCGCGACCACCACGCTGCCGCCGAAACCCTCCGCCGAGCCGCTACCGGCACCCGCGAACCACTACACTGACCGCTGCTCACAGGTGGGGAATCTCAGCGAGGACACCTGGGGACTTTCGATGAGCCCGAGCATCGTCGCCAGACATCAACGCAGCGCGACCATCGTGACCTCGAATCGCGATGCCGACGAATGGCTCTCGGTCATGATGGACGCGATGCTTGTCCAATCCTCCCGAGGTCGTCGTGGGACTGGCGCACGCTCACGCACCCGACCCGACGAAGGGCCCGAATTCAACGACAGAACATGCCCGGAACGACTCAGTGCAGAGATCGGTATCCTCGACCGCCGTGTCGGCATCACAGTATTTATTTCCTAGGTGTTACAGAGATGTTCACTCAGTGTCTCGCGACGTGTGCAGCAGACTGTCGGTCCGCTCACATCTCAGCTTCGTCAACCCCCTAGGCGCCTCGGCGGCATGCTGGTTGCTCAGACTTATCGCGGGCCGACGCCTTTGCCGGGAAATTTGCACCCTAGGCGATCACCGCGGTGAAATACCATGTCCGACAAAGAGAGTATGGCGACAGATAAATGTCGGCCGAACGCGGTATCCCACTACCATAGGGCTAAGTCATGCTGAGCCGAGTTCGTCTCTTCGCCCAGCAGCCCTTCGCCGGTCCTTGTTAACTTGATGTAACCAACTCGGCACTGGGAGTAGAGGCGTCGTATCTTGAGGATGCCTTTCACCGCAACGACAGGTCGCCACAAGGAACCCGCCGAGCCGACGAACTTCTCGTGCCAGAACGAAAGCTAGTCGTACGACGTGGGTTCGGGCGATCGTATGTCGCTCAGCCGTAACAGGGAAGCAAGGAGATTACGTGGCACTGCTCAAAAGGATCATAGGATTGGCTCCGCTTGCGATGACCGTTTGCGTATTTGGGGCTGCAACTGTGCACGCCGAGCCGATAGATATGGCGCCCAAGGTTTTTAGCAAAAACACCCGCGATGGCTGGCAATTGAACATCCGGATCGACCGCGAGAAAGTGAACTCAGTACCCAATCTCGCCGCAGCCGCAAACTCGAGGGAGGCGTTTGTCACGTTCGACGCAACGGCCACCGCGACCGGTGGATCAAGTCCGATCACAGACAGCCTCTTCATCGCCGGGTACCAGCTGGGCTGCCAAACCGACGTGTCGACTGGTCTGCAGATCGGTGGTACGGGGGGCATTGCACCGACGGTAGGCGTCGGCCTCCCCGACCCGTCGGTCAGTGCCGGTGTGAGCTCTGGTGTAGCGGGATTCGTCCAGACGGTTCTACAGCCAGGCGTGATCGTCGATCTTCCGTTGGCCAACATGGTCCTCAACGAGGGCGGCACGGGTATGCTTGACGTCGACAATCTGCACATCAAGGCTGACGCATGCGGAGGCGATGTTACCGTCCGTTCCTACGCTTACCTGCGCATCTCGACGGACGCCGCTCACAGCAATTTCGCCATTTACGGCGATCCGATCAAAATTTGAGGTGAGACCATGGTTTGCGCGAAGCGACGTATATTCGGCGCGGCGACTGGTTTTGCTGCGCTGTTCACCCTTGCCCCCCTACCCATGGCGGACGCCCAGCCAGCGCCGCCACCACCACCGCCTTTCTTTCCTGCTCCCACTTTCGGATTTCTGCCGGCAGTGCCAGGGAGTTACAGCGCTACCTACTACGTGATTCTGCCGCCGTCGCCGGCGATCACTGATTCGCGGGGTCTGAACGTCGCCAGCAACGCCGACCCTGCCTCGGCGGCCCACGGGCTACCTGGCAGCAAACTTGGCAACAGTCCTCACAAGACAAACCCTCTTACATCGTCGAATACGCGTTACGGGCTCTCCGCTCTAGGGGCACCTGTCCCCACGCATACCCCGGGTGTGAACTCCTCCGGTGTGGGCCACATTGCGGCACTGGAGGACCCGAGCGGTCAACCATCCGATGGTACTCCCGCAGTTGAGTCGGAAGCTCCTGACGTAACTCCTACGCCCGCACCGGTTTTGGAGGATCCAAGCGGCCAGCGACCAGAGGCGGCGGAATCGGGCGGCTAGGGCTAACCGTGTAAGGTTCGTTTGAGGGGTCGACCCTGGCAACGCGGCAGCAACGAGAACACCCACAGACTGCTGCGGGGACTACTTCCCCAAGGGTGTCAGGCTCAACAACCACTCACCGGCGGTCCTGCTGGTCATTGAACTCAACTATCGCCGCCCTATGGTCCACCGGGACCGTTGTCCGGCTGACTTGTTTGCCGCGCTGTTAACCTCGATGGCCGTCAACTCAGCGCGCGACCGCATGAGCTGGGCGCCGAAACCCAGAGCCGACTGGCTGCTTTCCGAGTGCACAGATTTTTCGATTCTGCGGTCGCAGACCCGGCTGAAAGCGGCTCAGGGCGACGCGATGCACGACGCCGAGGGGTACGGCATACCGTCACTCACGCAACGGTATGCCGTACCCTCGACCGCTTCATGTGTCATCGGCACGGTAGGAAGGGCACACAGTATTGATGTGGCAGAGGAGGCGAGAAAAATCCATGGCCTCCGCCATACCTTGGCCCGCCGTTGCCGTGTCCGCCGCCGTGTCCGCCGCCGTGTCCGCCGCCGTGTCCGCCGCCGTGTCCGCCGCCGTGAGGTCCGTTCAGACTGTAGTCAACGGCCGGGCCCGACACCGGTGCTGCCTGAGCAGAAGCGGGGACTACGCCGGCGGCCAGAGTTAGTCCGCCGGCGATGGCCAGGGCGCCGGTAAGCACCTGAATCGGTCGACGCAATTGGTTTGCTCGAATCATGGTCGGATTTCCTTCCAGAAGAATGTCTTCAAATCAGATTTGGCCTTCGATGAATGGTGGTCGGCACCTCCTCTTGTTGTCGGCATTTCCATCTCGACCGAAATGGTCGGAGCCCATTTGCGAATGCTTTGATTCCGATCGTCGTTCCCGAAAAACTTCAGCGCGGGCACTTTGCGAGTCGAGTCGTCCAAAAGGGCCGAGTCGCCAGTCCATGCGCGGCCGTGGTCCGCCGTGTCTAGCGGTCGGGAGACATCCCTGTTATGACCGAGGCCGATGTACTTGGCAAGACGCCCTTCAGCATCACTGAGCCGGGTCTACGACCGTGACACAACGGGTCCATGACTGCACCACCTGCTGGGTCGGGTGGTCGATGACCGCCGGTTGGCGCGGTGGGTCACCTCCGAGCAGATTGTGTCGGCGGCAGTAGTCGTTGTTGTAGATGGTGTCGAAATAGCGCTGGGGCCCGTCGGGAAACACCGCCGCGATCGTGGTGTCGGGTTCATAGGTGCGTGCCGCCCACCCGGAGACCAAGGCCACCGCGCCTACACTCCATCCGCCGCTGGCGTAGTGGCTCTTTGCCAGGGCGCGGCACGCCCACACTGCCTCAGCCGGAGCCACCCAGTGCACCTCGTCGAAGGCTGCGTAGTCGACGTTGCCGGGGTAGATGCTCGATCCCAGCCCTCGCATCAGGCGTGTTGCGGCCGGCTGTCCGAAGATGGTCGACCCGATAGTGTCCACCCCGATCAGCTTCAGGTTAGGGTTGGCCTGGCGAAGCACGCGCGCTACTCCCGCCGAGTGTCCGCCGGTCCCCACTGAGCACACCAGCACGTCGACGTTTCCGAGCTGGGCCAGCAACTCAAGGGCCAGCGGCTGGTAGCCGTCGACATTGTCGGGATTGCTGTATTGGTCGGGAACCCACGCGGGCGGGTCGGCAGCCAGCAGTTCGGCCACTCGGTCTTTGCGGGCCTGCTGCCATCCGCCGACCGGATGAGGCTCGCGCACTAAATCGACATCGGCGCCGTAGGCGGCCAGCATGCGCCGCACGATCGGCTCCATTCCCGGATCGGTGACAAGGGTGACCGGATGCCGATGCACCATCCCAGCCAGGGCCAGCCCCAGACCCAATGTGCCACTGGTAGATTCCACAATCCGCGCACCGGGACGCAGTTCCTCGCGGGCCTGAGCCATTTCCACCATGTGCATGGCAGGTCGGTCTTTCATACCGCCGCCAGGATTGAAGCCCTCCAATTTGGCCCAGAAGCCACGGTCGGCGTTGGTCAGCGGCGCCGACACTCGCAACACCGGCGTCCGGCCCACCAGTGTTCCGGGGCTCTGACTGGCCACGGTTGCTGCACGGTGCAATCTGCCCGCGGCGCTACGCCGAGTCGGACGCACAAACTTCCCAGTGCGGGAAGGTAGAGCTGCAGTCATATGAATCGTCGCTTTCTTAATCGCTGCCGCAAGGATGCGCGGCAAGAGAAATAGGGGTAGCGGTCACCGGCCATGCGTGCACGCAGCACGGCGGCCTGGCGCTACCCAGTCAGCGACGAGCGATACAGTTCCGAATCAGCAAGGGGCGACCCGCAGAGAAGCCAAGAAGCACACTGGGCGGCCCGCGCGTCGCGCCGAGCGCAGCCCATGCCCCCATCACGACAACGACGGCGATTGCGGAGATCGCCAACGCGGTCCTATCCGTCTCCGCCCGGAGTCCAGCCGCACAAGTGAGAACATCGGGCGGAGCCGAGTGGCACTCCTTGTCCGGCATTAGGTGAGAATGATCCGTTATCAGCGGCGACGCAGCTTGCGTAAAAGAGGACGCCTGCAGAACATGGACTCCATGACTCTCGACGGCGTCTGCGTGCGGAAGACCAACCTCGGTCCCAAGCAGCACGGCCAACGCCGCAACCGCGATGACAGCTGCGCATCGCAATCGCCTGGCCGCACGACCGGTGACTTTCACGATGCCGAGTGTAGCGCGTATAACTCCGGGCAGCAGATAACGCTGCGGTGAAGTTCCACAGGCAGGTCCATAACGAACGATGCTATGCGCGTCGCTTTGGACTCGTTCTGACGCACGATTTTGGCGCTCGCCGACTGCAATTGTTGAGAGCGACCATAATTTCGTGACCACCTGTAGCGGCCAAGAAACCCTATTGGGTGAGCGTGCCAATCTCGTCTTCCAACGACTTAGCTACGTCACCGCGGAGCCGGCTGAACGAATCGGTTCCCATAGTTGATTGGACAGATTACTCCGTTGACGAAGTGTCGACGTCGTTGCTTGTATCCCCGTTTGTCGTCTTCGATGTACACGGGCTCGGGCCGGGGCCCGAACCGCTGATATGCCTAGCGGTCGTGCCGTTGGTTTCCGCAAGGATGTTGCGGATCTCGGTCAGCAGGGCCAGCTCGGTGTCCTGGGCCTGCTCGACCTCACCCTTCTTGCGCAGCCGGTTGTACGGCAGCACGACGAGGAGATACACCACGGCCGACACCAGAATGAAGTTGATGGCGGCCGACAGGAGAACGTTCAGATCGATTGTCTCGCCGCCGCCGATGCCGAGCCGCAGAATGCCGTAGTTGGACTCACTGCCCGCGCCGATGCGGTTGATGAGCGGTTGAATGATGCTTTCGGTGAATTTGGTGACCAATGCGGTGAACGCCGTGCCGATGACCACCGCAACCGACAGGTCGACGATGTTGCCTCGCGCGAGGAAATCTTTGAACCCCTTCAACATCGTCCCGAACCCTTCCTGTTGTTCGTGCTCGACAGTTAGCGAGGTTAGTTGCGTTGCAACCGAGCAGGTCCGAAATGCCTTTGTGGAGCACCAGTGCGTCTCAATGCAGGGTGAGCGTGACCGTCTGCACCAGCGTCGCGGCAGCCACCTCGTTGGCGGCATGAGCCGGCAGCGCCACCAGAACCACTCGGTCGGTGCCGCCGCCCATTGCCGTTGGCTTGTCAGATACCAGCACGACGATCGCGTCGGTCGCGACAACGCGTGGCTGAGCGTCGGATTCGAAACCGGCGGCCAGCACGTCGACGACATCGCCCGGGCGGATCAGGTCGAGCACCGCAGTCTCGTCGAGAGATAACGGCACTATGCGCGCCGTCGGGCCCACCGCCGCCTCGGCGAGCCGCGGGGTCAGCAGGCGCACGTCGGTCAGCGCCTCGCCGCGGCGCACCGGACCGGCCAGCGTCGCACCGACCACCGCTGTGACATCTGATTGCGCGCCATCGGGAAGCGTTGCGGCACTGAAGGTTTCCAAACGGACATCGTCGGCAGTCAGTTCGCTGCCCGGACTGAGGTCTCGGGTGGCGACGACGGCAGCGACGCGCTGGTCATCGGGATCGGGTCGCAATGCCGCGACGGCGGCGAGTACCACCAGCCCGCCCGCGACGATCCGACGGGCCAACAGTGTTCGCGTCCAGTCCGGCCGCAGCATCTCGGTCAGCCGATGGATCGGCGACGGGTTGAGTGAATCCCCCATGCCGCCAAGTTAGCCCGGATTTTGCGTGGTAATTGGTGTGGGTTCGGTGTGATGCCGAGTTGTGTTGTTGGGTAGTGGTTTTCGTGTGGTGGCGTAGAGGTGCTGTCCCGTGTCGCCGGGTGGGGCGGGCTTTCCTGGGGCCTGTGGGTCCTTCATCGTTGATGGGTCCGATGGGGTGGGGTGTTATCCGAAGGCGGTGCGGACGCGGTGCCAGGCGGCGGCGATCGCCGCCGCCCAGCGCCAGGTGGCATCGATGCGTAGCCGCAGTTGGCGGGCGCCGCGGGTGATACGGGCGGCCACGTGCAGGACCCGGTAGCGGAACGTGGTGATCTCGACGCGGGCCAGAGCGCGATCGCTGGCGAACCCGATGAGGCGGGTCCAGGTGACCAGGTCAGCGGCGGCCAGGACGATTTCGAGCCAGGCAGCATTGGCCCAGAAGGAGTGGCAGGGCAGGTTACGCAGCCCGGTGGCTTTGAGTTCGCGGATACGGTCCTCGACGCGGGCGTGCTGGCGGTGCCGTAGTTCCAGACCGGCGACCTGACCGGGTACGACACCCGGTGGTGTGTCGGTGATGAACGCGGTGACCCGCATGCCGTCGGCGTCGGTGAACCGCAACTGCGCGCCGGGGTGGGGGCGTTCTTTACGCAGGATCAGCCGGGTCCCTTCGGGCCAGGAGGCCAGGTTGACCAGGTCGGTGGCTTCAGCGACCCACGCGCCGTCGCGGATCCCGCCGTCGGTGTCGATCGCTGGATACCAGCAATCGCCGAGGTTGAGGGTGTCCACGGCGTCCTGGACGCGGGTATCGACGGGGTACCCGAAGGAGAACCCGGCCCCGGCGGCCCGGCACGCTGCGGCGAATTTGTGGGTGGATCCGGCGGTATCGCAGCGCACCAACACCTTCGGGGCCTCGGGGTTGTCGGGATCGTCGGGGTTGGGCCGCCACGCCGCTGGCAGCGATGCCAAAGCCTGGTGCAGGACGATGATGTGGTCGGAGGCGGTGTTGGAGCCGGCGTTACCGTTGCGCAGCAACCCGGCCAGGGCTTCGCCGCCGGCGATGTCGGGGCGGTCCAGAAACGCCAGCAGCGGGTGCAGCCCGAACGTTTTCTTCCAGGTCGGCGCAGCCCCGGCCTTGTTGTCGGAGTGATCGATCACCAGCGTGGCATCGATGTCGATATGCAGCCAGCCGCCGGTGGTGGGGGCGGCTCCGACAGCCCAGGCCGCTGCCCGCGCCGCGGCTCGGGCTGCGCGCACCCCGGGTAGATGCGCGGCATCGATCCGCTCATCGATCAGCCGCCACATGGTGGTCGTTGAGGCCTTGGCCCCCAGGACGTGCTCCCGGTCACCGCACAGCTGACCGACCGCGTCGATGCAGTCCGCGCCGTCGGCGACCGCGGCCGCCAGATCAGCGAACACCTCCCCAGGCGCATACACCCACGGGCCGCGGTAGGTGTCGGCCAACGCGGCCGTGACCTGCGCCGATAAGCCGGTCCGGTCGGCAAGCTCACGCAGCATGCCCATCCCGGCATGCGACACAACGCCATGGCCGTCGGCGGAAACTTTCACCGGCGATGCCGCCGCGATATTCTTCACCTGCGAAGTGCCTTCCCGTCAGGGTTTTTGAACCGTAGAGAAGTCCAATTATTCCTTGCAGGACAGGCACTTTCGCTTATCTACACACCCCCACAGTCAACATTCCACGAAAAATCCGGGTTAGAGGGGCTTTCGATGGAGTGACCGGCAATTGCAGGAACAGGGTCGGTCAAGTCCAGGGACGTGGTGTATGACGTCGTCGTGTGATTCTTCGAGGTAGTTGGGTCAGGCGGGCAGTGCCGCGGGGGTGGCCTCCTGTTCGGTTGGGGTGTCGTTGACTGTGCGTGATTTGCTCAGGACGTCGAGGCCGAGGTAGCGCCGGGACTCGGCCCATTCGTCGTGTTGTTCGGCCAGCACGGCTCCGACGAGACGGATCAGGGCCGCGCGGTCGGGGAAGATGCCCACGACGTCGGTGCGCCGGCGGATCTCCTTGTTGAGTCGTTCCTGGGGATTGTTGCTCCAGATCTGGCGCCAGATCTGCTTGGGGAACGCGGTGAACGCCAGCAGATCCGGCCGTGCCGCTTCGAGGTGATCGGCGACATTGGGCAGCTTGTCGGACAATGCGTCGATGATCCGATCATATTGAGCGGCAACGGATTCAGCGTCAGGTTGGTCGAACACAGAGTGCAGCAGGGTGCGCACCCAGGGCCACGAACTCTTGGGAGTGACGGACATCAGGTTGGTCGTGTAGTGGGTTCTGCAGCGCTGCCACGCCGCTCCGGGCAGGGTGGCCCCGATGGCGGCGACAAGCCCGGCGTGGGCGTCGCTGGTGACCAGTTTGACCCCGGACAGGCCGCGGGCGGTCAGAGCCCGCCAGAACGTTAGCCAGCCTGCGCCGTCCTCGGCGGTCGTGACATCGATTCCCAGGATCTCGCGGTAGCCCTCGGCGTTGACCCCGACGGCGATCAGGGCGTGCACGTTGACCACCCGGCCGGCTTCACGCACCTTGAGCACCAGAGCGTCCGCAGCGACGAACGTATACGGGCCGGCATCGAGCGGCCGGGTCCGGAACGCCTCCACGGCGGCGTCGAGTTCCTTGGCCATCACCGACACCTGCGACTTCGACAACGACGTGATGCCCAGGGTCTCGACCAGCTTGTCCATCCGCCGCGTCGAGACACCAAGCAGGTAACACGTCGCCACCACCGTGGTCAGGGCCCGCTCGGCGCGTTTACGGCGCTCCAGCAGCCAGTCCGGGAAGTAGGATCCTTGCCGCAGCTTCGGGATCGCAAGATCCAAAGTCCCTGCACGGGTGTCGAATTGACGGTGTCGGTAGCCGTTGCGGGAATTGGTGCGCTCAGCCGAGCGTTCGCCGTAGCCGGCACCGCATAGGGCGTCGGCTTCGGCGCCCATCAGGGTGTGGATGAACGTGGCCAGCAGCTCGCGCAGCACGTCGGGATGGGCAGTGGTGAGTCGTTCGGCCAGCACAGTGGGCAGATCGATATTGTGGGCAGTGGTCATCGCGTCGATTCCTTTGCTCGAGTGACTTTGGACGGTCTCTCGAAGAATCACGCGATGACCTTCAATCACTCGGCTACGACACGCCGGTACCGCTGATCAGGTCCGACTCGTACACCACCTTGATGGACGCAACCCAGGCACCGAGTCCACCCCGGCGTTACCGTCGCAGTAAGGGGACCAGGGTCACGGGGGGACTTTCATGAGGCGTCAGATCAATCTCCGCGCAGCCCTCGTCGGGATCGCGACTGCCGTGATGACTGTGGTCGTCCTCGGCGTCCTCCTGTACACACTGCTGGAAAACCATAAGAAGGCGATGGCTGACGAGTGTGTTCACGACGTCACCGGAGGCCTGCCCGGCATGGACCTGTCCGAAGACGAGATAACGAGCCTGTTGATCCAGTGCCTACAAGATCCCGAAGTCGCTTCCGATGCCATGTTCGCGAAGTACCTCGACCGAGTCGTCGACGCCGCGAAATAGAAGAAGCCCCGCCCGGATCACCCGGAACGGGGACTTCCTACGTTCAGGGTCAGCAGAGGTCTTTGTCTGCCGCGAGAACCACGAGCTTAGACCGGCCGGTTTAGTAACTCCGTCCGCCGGTCTCTCGTGGATCGGGGTACCAACCAGCGGGGCAGAGCTTGCAGTTCGGTGGGGGAAGAGTTGATAGTGTTGACCGCGTCAAACACCCTTAAAGCGTTTCCGCAGGTCGTTTCGTGTCGCTTGGTGTCTCCACCATGGTGGGCGTGGGCGTCTTTCGAATCCCCTTGGCTCCACCCACGGAACGACGCAGCATCTACCGAAAGTCATCATGTCCGAGGACCAGATCACCGACGTTCCACCGAATCACCTCTCGATTGACCCTAACAGCCCGTTCTACAGCGAAGAGGCGCTCCTGCGCGACGTCGGCATTCGCTTCAACGGTGCCGAGAAGACCAATGTCGTCGAATACGACGTGGCCGAGGGCTGGGTGCGCGTCGAGGTGCCGACCGCCAAGGACCGTCGCGGGAATCCCATGGTGGTCAAGGTCAACGGCACCGTGGAACCCTACTTTCGCCAGTCGAAATAGCGTTGCACCGACGGTTCAAATCGACTGTGAAACAGTGGAATTGACTCCATAGGCGTTGAGGGGCCACCGCCGACGGGGTAATTTCGCCGTTGATGATGACGATCGCGGTGGTCCTGGCCGTATCCGGCGCACTGATCGCGGGTGCCGCCTGGGGGATCTACGGAACCCTTCCGGAAGGTCTGGAAGGCTTCATCGTCGCGTTGGCCGGCGGCGCATTGATCTTCTCCGTGGTCCTTGAGTTGGTCGAACCCGCGGTGCGTGACCTGCATCTTCTGTTGGTGGCGCTGGTGGTGTTGACCGGCGCGATGGTGTTCGCCGGGCTCGACCGCCTCGTGAAGGCCAGGGCGCGCAACAGCGGGGGAGCGGGACTGCTCGTCGCCATCACTTTGGATGGGGTCCCGGAGAACCTGGCGCTGGGGGTTGCGCTCATCGGCGCCGGCCCGCTGCACGTCGCCGCGTTGTCCGGATCGATCTTCCTGTCCAACCTGCCGGAGGCGGCCGGCGGCGCGAAGGAGATGTCGGAAGGTGGCCGTTCGAACGGCAAAGTGTTCGCCCTCTGGGGTGCCACGGCTGTCCTCCTCTCCGTCGCCGCCCTTGCGGGCAATTTCCTGCTGGCTGGAGCGCCGGCAGCGCTTCTTGCCGCGATCAAGTGTTTTGCCGGAGGGGCCGTGGTCTCGTCGCTGGCGACGGAGGTGTTTCCCCAGGCGTTCGCCAAGGACTCCTATCAGGCGGGTATTGCCACAGCGCTCGGTCTGGTTCTGGCGGTGTCGCTGGACCACCTCGCGTGACGACGCTGAGCGAATGCTCAGCATTACGCTGACGTAGCCGTCATCTCCGGTGTAACTTCCGCTGCATGCCCTTGGAGCTGGCCTCGTTCTTCCGGACGACTCTGCCGCTCGACCTCAAAGGGCTCGAGGCCGCCGACGATGGTCGCTACCACTCGCTCTGGATGCCCGATCACCTCGTGAGCTTCTGGCCGGATTCGATTTGGACACCTGAGTTCACCGACCTCGCCGAGGTCTCGCCGTCGCCCCACCGGTACCTCGATACGCTCGCACTCGCCGGTGCCGTCGCGGTGCGCACCACGCGCACCCGGCTGGCCACAAGTGTGCTGGACACCGTCCGCCGCCACCCGGTGATGCTGGCCTAGTCAGCGCTGACCCTGAGCCATCTGTCCGACGGTCGGTTCATCCTCGGGCTCGGCGCCGGCGAGCGAGAAAACCTGGCGCCCTACGGCTTCGACCCTCGCGGCACGGTGAGCAGGTTCGCCGAGGCGCTGCAGCTGATCAGGCTCCTCTGGAATGCGGACGGCCCGATCGACTTCGCGGGCAGGTACTTCACGCTGGAGCACGCGCGGCTCGACGCCGAGGCGCACCGCAGCGGTCCGCCGCCGATCTGGATCGGCGCCAACGGCCCGCGCATGTTGCACCTCGTCGGTGAGTACGGTGACGGTTGGTGGCCGACCGGCAGCGCCGGACCCGAGACCTATGCCCGCCAGCTGGCCCGTATCCGGGAGGCGGCGGAGCGGGCCGGACGCGACCCCCAGGCGATCACGCCGGCCAAGATGGTCGTCTGCTTGATCGGCGAGCCCGACGAACTTCGCGAGATCCTGCAACGCCCACTGGTGAAGTCACTGGTGCTGCAACTGACGGCCGACGCGCTGGCCGCCACGGGCCACCGCCATCCGATGGGGGAGCACTGGCGCGGCATTCAGGACATCGACCCGCGTGCGCTGACCCGCGACCGGCTGCTGCGGCTGTTCGAACAGGTCGACCCGGCCGCGATCCTGTCGGTCGTCCCGCACGGCACACCGGCGCAGGTGGCTGAGCAGGTTGCCGAGTTCGGCGAGGCGGGCGCCCGGGTCGTGTCGGTGCTCGATTACAGCGGAATGGCCGGGCAGGCCTACGCCGCAGCGTCGGCACGCAAGGTCCGCGAGGTCGAGACGCGGTTGACAGGAAGTGGGGCATGACAATTCTGGACAGCGACGTCCTGATCGCCGACGCGAAGGAGTCGACCGGACTCACCGACTTCGGTGACGACACCCTGCCCGAACGTGTGGCCCTCGTCGTCGAGCGGCTGAACAGCGCCGACCTTGACGAAACAGGTTCGCGTGCAGCAGCTCTCACGATCAACGGACTTCTGACCAGCCGCCTGCACTTCATGGCCGACCGCGTACGGATGCCCCTTGCGGCAGAACGGATCACGGCACCGCTGTTCGCCACCGGTGAGCCGCGGTCGGGCACGACGTTGCTGCACGCGCTGCTCGCCGAGGACGAGACCTCGCGGGCGCTGCGGTTCTGGGAGGTGATGTACCCGTCGCCGCCACCCGGCCCGGCCGTTGGGGCGAGCGAAGCGACGGGGGAACACAGCGCCGACGATCCACGCCGCGCGCAGGCCGATGCCGACTGGCGCGAGATTCTCGACCGCATCCCGCCGTGGATCGTCAGCCACCCTTACAACGATCTGCTCGGCGACGGTCTGCCCGAGTGTGAACGCACGTGGGCCTTCGACTTCCGCGCGACGAACCCGAGCGCGTGGTGGCGGGTTCCCGTAACGATCCAGAACTTCGCGCAGGACCATCACGCGCAGTACGCCCTGCACCACATGATGCTGCAACACATTCAGTACGCCCGCCCGCCGAAACGGTGGGTGCTCAAGGGATTTCACGGGCGACGTCTGGGGGCGCTGTTCGATACCTATCCCGACGCCCGCATCGTCTGGGTGCATCGCGACCCCGTGCAGGTGCTGGCATCGCAGATCGTGGCCTTCGGGCAGATCAACGAGAGCCTCGCGGGGGCGTTGGACTGGACGCAGTACGCCAAGGCCACGATCGAGGGGTCACGGGCCAACTTTCACGCCTACCTCATCGACCCGTTCGTCGACGATCCCCGTATCCATCACGTTCGCTACCGCGACTTCGTCGTCGACCCGGTGGCCACGATCGGCGGCTTCTACGATTTCGCCGAGGTGCCGTTCACCGCACACGCGGAGCAGGCGATGCGCGACTACCTCGCCACCAACCGCAGCGACCGGTACGGGAAATTCACCTATTCCACCGACGTCCTGCCCGTACCGGTGCAGCAGCTGCACGACGAATTCGCCCCCTACCGTGAACGGTTCGGCATCGACATCGAGACGAGGCGTTGATGGCCTTCGGTGACACCGACGACGACGCGCAGCTGCGCGCGGCGTGGCACGAGTTCTGCGACCGGCTCAAGACGGCCGGAGATCTCGCGTTCAAAGACACCTCGCCGCCCAATGCCCTGCAGCGGGCGGACGCATTCCGCTACCTGACACAGAACCTCGGCCAGGCCTACGATCTCGCGCTGGAGACGAAGAACACCCGCTATCCGATGATCCACCCGTTCTGCGGACCGACCCGGAAACTGGGCGGTGACAACGCCGATTTCGTCTATCTGCAGGCGTGGATCGACGGCGCGTCGACCTACCGCATCGCCGGTGACCGGGGCACGGCGCGCTTCCTGAACTTCACCGTCCAGGGCCCGCGCCCCGAAAAGGACGTGTACTACGGCGCCGATCACCCGAACCTGCACGAACCCTTCGGCGACACCCCGGAGGCGAACATCACCGGTGATGACCTGGTCACCGAACCCGACGGCAGCTTCGAACTGTACGTCGGAGGTCCGCGGCGGGAGAGCAATTGGCTCCCCACCACCCCTGGCTCGCGAAAGCTGTTCATGCGGCAGGGTTTCGACTCCTGGACGGAGCGCTCGGCGCAGTTCAGCATCGAACGCATCGACATGGACGAGCCGCGCCCTGCGCCGACCCCGCAGGATCTCATCGCGTCGATGCGGTGGGCCGGTGACTTCCTCACCGGGGTGATGACGGACTGGCCTGACCGCGAACTGCAGATCGGCTCTCTGTTCGGCGAGCCGGAGCCGAATGTGTTTCCGGGCGCCCGTTTCGCCGGCACCGCGGAGCAGCGGGATGCGCGTCGCGGCAGGCTCATCGTGACGATGCCGTGGCACCTGGAACCGGACGAAGCGCTGATCTTCGAGTTCGCCGATGACGGGGAGTTCTGGATGCTGACCAACATGGGCGCGTTCTGGAACAGCATGGACTACCTGTACCGACCGGTCAGCCACACACCGAGTCGATCAGCCATCGATGCCGACGGCCGCGTGCGAATGGTGATGTCGCACAACGACCCCGGCGTGCACAACTGGATCGACACGCAACAGTTCAGCGAGGGCTACCTCACGATGCGTGTCATCGGGAGCCGTCAGCTGCCCGAGGTCAGCACCAGGGTCGTCGCTGCGGCCGAGTTGGACACCGTCCTGCCGCCGGACACCCGACGCGTCACGCCCGAGGAGCGCGTGGTGCACCTGCACGAACGTTTCGACGCCATCCGCCGCAGATACAGGATCTGATATGGACCCCACCCTCCAGGCGCTCGCCGCGTCGGCCTTCGACAACGTCTACCACGTGGGTCACGTTGTCCCCGAACTGGTCTCGGCCATGGAGTCGCTTGCCGACGCCATGCAGATCACGTGGGCGCCGCCGTTCGAGATGCGCAGTGGCTTCGTCCGTCCCGACGGATCGGCTGACGACCAGATCGTGCGCCTGGCGTTCTCCATGTCCGGTCCGCCGTACCTGGAGCTGATCGAGGTCGTCCCTGCCGCCGACTCGATCTTCGCCGAACCGACGCTCGGGGGCATGCACCACGTCGGCTACTACGCACAGCGCTGGCGCGACGATGCTGCGCGGTTACAGGACGAGGGCTGGGAGTTGGAACGGACGGGTGCGGGCGTGGCGTTCCTGCGCGATCCACGCAGTGGACTGCGCGTCGAGGTGGTGAGTGTCAAGGGCCGCGATTTTCTCGCCCGGGTGCTCAGCGGAGAGATGGCGTCGGCCTACCCGTTGTCGGAGCGTCCGTGACCACAGTCGCGCGCACGTCGTTCGGAGCTCTTCGCGGCGAGGCCCTCGACGACGTCGTTGTGTTCCGCGGGGTGCCGTATGCGGCATCACCGACGGGCGAGAGACGTTGGCGCCCAGCACAGCCCGTGAGCGCATGGACTGATGTGCGCGATGCGACCGCTTTCGGGTCGATCCCGCCGCAGGACATCTCGCCCGAACGGCTGGCCAAGCGGGGCCTCACGATGAGCGAAGACTGCCTCACCCTCAATGTCTGGACGCCGGCCGCTGATGACACCCGGCGACCGGTGCTGGTGTTCCTGCACGGCGGCGGGCAGGCACAGGGTCACGGATCCGCACCGCTGCTCGACGGCGCCCGTCTCGCCCGCCGGGGCGACATCGTGGTGGTGACGATCAACTTCCGGCTCGGAGTGCTGGGGTCGCTGTATGCGCCCGACTGGCACGGGGCCGACTCCACGAACCTTACTGTGCGCGACCAGCAGTACGCGCTGCAGTGGGTGCGCAACGAGATCGGTGCCTTCGGTGGTGACCCGAGCGCGGTGACGGTGGCGGGGCAGTCTTCCGGGGCGATCGCAATATCGGCGATGCTCGCCGGCGGATGCGGTCTGTTCGACAGGGCCATCCTGCAGAGCGGCGGTCTGGAACGCGTGCGCTCGACGGAGGCTGCTACAGCGGTCGCTGCGCGACTTCGTGCTCTGATGCGCGATGATGAACCGGGTGTCGATGAAATCCTCGCCGCACAACGCGGTATCGACCCTGGCTTCGTTCCGCCGCAGGGTCCGTTCCATCCCTGTATCGACGGTGACGTGATCGCGGAGCATCCCCTGGTGGTGGCGAGAACGCGATCCATGCCGGCGATCCCGATCCTGGCCGGGACAACCCGCGACGAATGGCGGATCTTCGATGCAGCGTTCGACGACGGCGTCTTCACCGAGCAGTACGTGCGGGACAGGGCGCAGGCCCTCGCCGGCGACCGGCACGATCCGGACGCGGTGGTCGACAGGTACCGCGCCGACCACGGGCCGTTGCGCGACGTCGCCAGTGCGATGGTCACCGACTACCACTTCACCGCGCCGACGGAGCAGTTCGTTCGCGCACACGCCGAACGCGGCAACGCGGTGCTCCGCTATGAACTGCAATGGCCCTCTCCCCGCGCAGGTTTCGGGGCGTGTCACGATTCGTGCCTGGCTCTTGTCTTCGGCAATCTGGATGCTGCGCCTGCGTTGGCCGGCAATGACGAAGCAGCGCGTCACATGTCGGACGTCGTGCAGTCGCTGTGGGTCGACTTCATCCGTGGGGGAGAACCGTGGGAACGGTACGACGGTTCCGGCGGATCCACCATGCTGCTCGGCCGTGAGAGCGGAATCACCCGCGACCACCGCAGCGAACAGCTCGCCATCTGGGAGGGCCGTTATCCCGCCTACGGGTGAGGTGGAGGACGTAGACACCCGCCGCCCACGGAGCATCGGCCCGGCGTCATCGACGTCGGGATCTGTGACCGTCAGGCCGCCCGATTGTCGGGTGGTGCGGGTCCGCCGGGTTCGCCGGGATCATCGAGGGGCGGTGGCGCGTCTGTTTCCGGGTCGCCGATCGCCTGGTCCTCGACGGGTTCGGTTGCCGTGGTGCGGGTTCGGTGGGGTGGTTCCGGGTCTTCGGGTGGTGCCAGGAGTCGTTCGGGCCGGTGGTAGTTGTTGACGCGGGCCTGTCCTGTGTCGAGGTCGGGTGGGGGGATCCATTCGACTTCGCAGCGGTCGTTCATGCGGGTGGTCCAGCCGCCGTCGGTGACCGAGCGATTGTCAGGCCCGCAGGCCAGGCCGAGTTCGTCGATGTTGGTGTTGCCGCCGTGGGCGTAATCGGTCTCGGCGTGATGAACCTGGCAGCCGTAGGCGCCGACGGTGCAGCACGGCTTGGTGCAGCCGCCGTCGCGGGCGATCAGCATGACCCGTTGCGCCGGGGACGCGACACGTCGGGTGCGGAACAGATCCAGCGCGGAGCCGGTCGCGCGGTCGAAGACGGCGAGGTAGTGGTTGGCGTGCCCGGCCATCCGGATCACGTCTTTAATCGGTACGACGGTGCCGCCACCGGTCGTACCAACCCCGGCCCGCGATTCCAGGTCTTGCAGCGTGGTGCGAATGATGATCGACACCGGCAGCCCGTTCAACTGTCCGAGTTCGCCGCTCATCAGCGCGATCCGCCCCACCGCGACGAGCGCGTCGTGCTGGCGTTGAGCCAGGCTGCGCTGATCGTTGTCGATCTGCGCCTGGGTGGGTGTGCCCGAGGTGCAGGGTTCGGGATCGGCCGGGTTGCACATGCCGGGGGCCGCGTACTTGGCGAAGATCACTTCTAATACCGCCCAGGCTTCGGGGGTCAGGGTGCCGGCCACATCGATCATCCCGTCGGGGCGCTGTTTGCCTTTCGTCAGGCCGCGTTTGCGGGCCCGCTCGGTGTCGTCGGGTTCGGGCCCGTCCTGATCCAGCAGGAACAGGGTCAGCTCGGCGGCGTCTCTGAGTTCTTTGGGTCCGTTGCCGACAGCGGTGCGGACCAGGTTGACCTCGAACTGCTCGCGGGTCGCGACATCGACCCACCCGGGGAGTTTCTTGACAGCTTTGCGGATGACCTCGACATGTTCTCCGTTGATCAACCCGCGCGATTGCGCCACGGCAGTCGCGGGCAGCGCCGGGGGCAGGGGCTCCCCGGTCAGCGACTGGCGCGGGGCCAGCAGCGCGGCTTCAGTCAATCGGCGGTGGGCCTCACCGGTGGAGATCCGCCACCGCACCGCCAGGACCTGGTTCCACGATTTGGCGCCCATCTCCCGGGCCGTGGTCTCGACCTGCAACCGCGCCAACAACCGATGACCCACCGCAGGCAACTGACACGACAGTTCCTCGAGCTCATCCAGCGCCGCCACGAGATCCGGCCGGGTCAACAGATCCACGTCTGCGGCCGCGACCTCCTCGAACGCCGCCCGCAACACGGCGATCGAGGTCTGCAGGTCCCCACCCGACATACTTCGAACATACATGCGGCTACTCAGGTTCTCGTGGGTAGTTTCACCTGCAGTCCGCCGAGGCAGAGGTAGATCATCGAGGTGAGTGTTTCGGCGGTGTGGTGGCCGTAGCCGCGTGCGTTGATGAGGCGGATCTTGGCGTTGATACTCTCGGCGAGAGCGTTGGAGATGCCGAGTTCGATGGCGGCCAGGATGCCATCGAAGTAGACCGCGAGTCGTTTGCCGAGCGCGACGAATGCGGGGATGCGGCAGCGTTTGGCAGCGGTGATCCAGGCCTTGAGCAGTGCACGGGCGACGCCGGGTTGGTGGTCGTAGCGGTAGAGATCGCGGGCCTGTTCCTTGAGGGCCCATGCTCGTCCGACTCGTCGATTCTGCTTGGCGATCTGGTTGACCAGTTCGCGTTTGGTGTCGGTGAGTCTGTTCTCGCCGGTGCGTAGCGCCCATCGGGTGGTGCGCCATTGCGCTGAGGACATGTGGACTTTGTCGGGGCCGGCTGCCGCCTCGGAGAAGACGGCGTCGAGGGCGCGGTTGATCCATCGCATGATGTGGAAGCCGTCAAAACAGATGATCGCCTCGGGCACCTTCGAGCGAGTGGCGCCGATGTAGGGCTTGCTGACGTCCATGCTGACGGCTTGGATCTGCTTGAGCATCGAATCAGGTTGAGCTGTATAGAAATCAGTCAAGGATTGCTCGCTGCGGCCGGGTCGGATGTTGACGACGGTGCCGGTATCGTGGTCGCCGATGATGGTCAGATAGCGGTGCGGGTGTCGGTAGCAGATCTCGTCGACACCGATCCGATACAGCGTCTGCAGGCGCCGCTTGTCGAGCAGTTCGGCGACGCCGCGGTTGATGATCGCGGTGACCGATTCCCAGGCGCAGCGCATCAGTGTCGAGACGGTGGTGCGGTCGCTGCGTTGGGCCAACCACAGCACCATGTCTTCGAAGTCGCGGGTGAACCTGGATCCGGGCCGCGCCCAAGGCACCGCTTCGGTGATGACCCCGCAGTCCGGGCAATTCAGGCGGCGGATCTCATTAACCAGCCATAACCGCTTGACCCCGAGATCGAGGTGGCGCCAGCGTCGGCGACGGCGGTCATAGACGCTGGGCTGGCGTTTGCCGCACGGGCAGGTCAAGAGACGGGCAGTAGGGCGCAGGGTTACTTCGACATCACGTTCACCGATGACGACATCGGTCACCGATGCCCCCGGGATCGCCAACAGACGGTTAAATGCAGTACTGACGCGCACGTGGGTCGTCCTCGCGGTTGAGGTTGGTGTGGTAACCCCGAAACCTAGAGGTTCGACCACGTGCGCGTCCTTCATCTCGGCGCTGACACGCCGAAACCCTCACCGCACCAACCGAAAACACTGCTGAACAGCAGAAACGCGCCCACTAGAACACTAGGAGCGCCACATACATTCGACCACCGACAAATCGGATGGTACAAACCAGCTCGCCAGCGCGGGAGGTCCGTACCCCCTTTGGTGACCTCTGCCCCTAGGTAAGGGGCACCCGGACGGGCACGCTGAGTGCGCGGGCGTCCGGTGGCCGTCGGGCGGGTGGGCAATCGAAGGGAATCGCTGTGAACCGTGAAGTATGCAAGTTCCTCTCCGGGGCATTCGGTGCGCTGGCATATGTGCATGCCGCATACGCCGTGGCCACGTCGCGCGGCATCATCAACGAGCCCGTGTTCCTCGGCAGGACGTGGGGTGTCGGCTACATGTGGACCGAGGCCGCCATCTACTCGGCGCTCGGTGTGGCGTTCGGATACGCCGGCTGGAACCGTCGTCCTGCGATACCGCAGACGTGAAGGAGCGAACGGCGTGAGTCGGCTCGAATATACCCGCGCCATCATCGACGCGTACCGGGCCAGTCGTGAGGGCGCAGCCGGCATCGACCGCCGTCAACAACAACGGCTTCGCGAGATCGTCGCCTATGCCCGCGCACACTCGCCTCATTACAGACGGCTTTATCATGATGCGCCGGAATCGATTTCGAGGATCGATCAGCTGCCGCCGGTCACGAAGGCCGAGTTGATGAGTCACTTCGACGACTGGGTGACCGACCCCGCGGTGGCCAAGGAGCGGGTGGAGGAGTTTCTGGCCGATCCCGGAAACATCGGGCGCGACTTCCTCGGCCGTTACGTGGTCTGCACGACCTCGGGAGCGACCGGCGAACCCGCGATCCTGCTGCACGACGCGGTCGCGCTGAGGGTCTACAACATATTGGGTTACGCCCGTTCGGTACCGGTGGCGCTGTTGTCGCCCCGCACGGTATGGGCACTGCTGCGCGGACGCGCCAGGATGGCGGCGGTCTTCGTCACCGGCGGGCACTTCCTGGCCAACACGATGATGGCCCGACGAATCCGCAAGCTGCCGTGGCGGCGTCGGATGCAGCGGATCTTCTCGGCCATGACTCCCCTCGCCGAGTTGATCGCCGATCTCAACGCCTTTCAGCCCGTCGTCCTGGGCGGCTATCCGAGCGCTCTGGTCACCTTGGCCCGCGCACAGCAAGACGGCCGGTTGTGCATCCACCCGGTGATGATCAGCGCGGCGGGGGAGTCGCTGCCCTCGGTGACCCGCCGATTGATCAGTGCGGCATTCGGCTGCCGGGTCGGGAACTATTACGGATCATCTGAAGCCGTAGGCCTGACGTTCGAGTGCAGGGAAGACCGCCTCCACGTCAACAGCGACTGGTACATCGTCGAACCCGTCGACGAACACAACCGAACCGTCCCGGCGGGGCAGCTCTCCGAGGGCGTGCTGGTCACGAACCTGGCCAACAGAATTCAACCGATCATCCGCTACCAGCTGGGTGACCGGGTCACCGTCGACCCCGAGCCGTGCCCGTGCGGCAGCCCTTTCCCGACCATCGACGTCGTCGGCCGCACCGACGACACGTTGACCTTCACAACGCCCGACGGTGGCCAGGTCGAGATCCTGCCACTGGCTGTCGCGACCGTGGCCGAGGAGACCGCGGGCGTGGTGGGTTGTCAGCTGATCCAGCGCGCGCCGACGGCGCTCAGCGTGCGTCTGCGGGTCGAGCCGCCCGAGGAGCAGGACGCGGTGTGGCCGGTGCTGAAAGATCGTCTGGCGGCGTTCCTGTCTGAGCATGGAGCAACCGCGGTGACGATCGAGACGGACGACGAGCCGCCCGCGCTGAATCCCCGAAGCGGGGAGTACCGGCAGGTCTACGTCGACATCGCGGAAACGGCGTAGCACTCCCAAGCCCGGCGCCACCGGCGCGGCGGGCCCTCACGCCCGCCCACCGAGATGCCGCGCAAAGAACCGGACCACCGCCTCCCACATCTCGATGGTGTTCTCCGCGTTGACAGCTCCGTGACCTTCGTCGGTCTGGATGAGGTAATCCACCTCGACGCCTCGGTCACGCAACGCATTGACCAGATTGTCGGATTCGGCCTGCACGACGCGCACATCGTTGGCGCCCTGGATCACGAACAAGGGGGTGCGGATCTGGTCGACTTTCGTGATCGGGGAGCGGGCCATCATGTCGGCGAGCTGTTCGGGGTCGTCGGGATCTCCCACGTAGGCGTGCCAGTTGTTGGCCAGCTGCGGTCGCGCGATCGGCGGCAGGGTCCGCATGAAGTTCGCGAGGTTCGAGATCCCGACGTAATCCACTGCGGCGGCGAAGACGTCGGGGGTGAACGTGACGCCGACCAGCGCCGCATACCCACCGTAGGACCCGCCCAGGATCGCCACTCGGTCCGGATCGGCGTAACCCTGCTCGACTGTCCACTTGACCCCGTCGATCAGGTCGTCGTGCATCTTGCCGGCGAACTCGCCGATCGCCGCCTTCAGGAACGCCTTCCCGAATCCGGTGGACCCGCGAAAGTTGACCTGCAGCACGGCATATCCGCGGTTGGCCAACAACTGCACATGGCCGTCGAAGCCCCAACTGTCGCGGAACCACGGCCCGCCGTGCACCACGAGAACCAGCGGCAGCGACATCGCTTCCACCCCCACCGGTAGCGTCAGATACGACTGCAACGGCAGACCGTCGCGCGCGGTGATCGTCACGGGCCGCATCGGGGCGAGCTGCGAAGGGTCCAACTCCGGCAGCGGCCGGAACAACAGCCGACTCTCGCCTGTGCTGTGGTCGTACAGGTACGTCGCGCCGGGGTCCCGGTCGTGGTTGAACCCGACGATCCAGCGCACTCCGTTCTCGTCGGACGAAAGGTTGCCGAGGTCGCCGTCCGACAGCTTCTCCAGGTTGGCCAGGATGTCACCGAACCGGGTGTCGAGAGCCCGGATCGTCTGTCGCTCACCGTAGTAGCGAACCCCGAGCAGCTCGCCGGTGCGACGATCCTGGATCAGCGGCGCCGGAAGGAGCGGGCTGACAGCCGCCCGTGGGTCGACATCGAACGTCGGGTGACTGTCGACGTCGGTCTCCTCGCCGGTGGCGAGGTCGACGTGCACCAGGCGGGTGCGGTCCGTGCCGCGATTGGACCCCAGCCACACGCCGGTGCCGTCGGGGGTGAGAACCAAGGGGTGGATGCCGATGGGGTAGTCGGTGCCGTCGAACCGGATGATCGGTCGCAGGGCCTCGTCGTCGCGATCCCATCGGGACAATTCCAGGTCACCGTCGGCGGTCAGCGCGGTGGCGAAGAGGTCCCCGTCATCGCTGGACAACCACCCGTTGACGTGGCCGGGATTCTTCGCGATCAAGGTGAGATTCCCAGTGGCGATGTCGAGTTCGTGGATGTCGAGTAGGGTGGCGTCGCGGTTGTTCACCATCACCGTGGTTCTGCCGTTCTTGACTTCCCGGACCGGCAGAGCCATCGCACCCGGGAATGGTGTCAGGTCGACCGCGGGCGCATCGGAATCATCGAGATCCACCCGGTGGACGTGCCAGTTCTCGTCACCGTTGGTGTCCTGCAGGTAGATCAGCCATCGGGGATCGTCGGTCCACTCGAAGTGCAGGACGCTGCGATTGTCGTCATCGGTGACGCGCCGGAGCCCGCCGGACTCGGAATCGAGGTTCTCGACCCAGACGTTCAGGCGATTGTTCGACGGTGCCAGAAAAGCCATCCGGGTGCCGTCTGGAGATATCTTCGCCGCGGCGCGGGTCGGCGGGTTGAAGAAGTCCTCGACGGGAATCAGGTCGGGAAAAGCCATGGTGGTGGTCCTCTCGTGGTACGGGCAGGGTTCATCGCACCGCCGGGGTCACGGCGGTGGGTTCAGAACGGTTGTGGGAACTGCTATTTCACGGTGACAGGACCGCCGAGTCGGCCGTTGGTGGCATCGCGGATCGCGCGGTCGATCAACGCCAGGGCTTCCTCCTGCGTGACCTTCTCCTTGTCGACGATGGCGCGGCGGCCGACATCTTCGTCCACCACCCGAAATGCTGCGGTGACCGCCGCCGCGCACAGGCGCGCGGTGAGGTCGTCGTCCGGAAGTCCCAGCCGCCGGGCGATGACAGGAACGAACGTGCGCTCCATCTCGTCGTGCACCATCAGGTACGAGGTCCGCAGCGCCGGCTCGGTCGCCGACATGGTCGCGATCCGCAGTGCGGCGACCTCGTCGGCGATCTCGCGTTCGGAGAGCGGGTTCTCGATCATGTCGGCAGCCATGTGCTCGGCCAGCGACAGTTCGGCGGGCCAGCGTTCGGCCAACCCGATGAAGCGCTTCGCCGACAACGCCAGCACCGGCTCGACGCAGCTCTCCTTGCAGCGGAAGTACCGCCAGATCGTTCGGGTCGACAACCCGGCTTCCGCCGCGATGTCGTCGCCGGTCGTCGCCGCGACGCCCCGTTCCCAGAACAGATCGCACGCGATGCGGGACACGCGCAGCCGGGCGCTGGCTTGCTTGTCGTCGGTCGTGTTCGTCGACGTGGCGCGGGTGATGTCAGAACCTCCTTGTCACTTAGTGACACCACCACAGTGTCACTAAGTGACAAGCCCGTCAAGGCGCCGCTACGTTTTCACCCGACTCCGCGGGGTACCTCGGGGCGATGACCAGCACGACCGCTACGAAACCCAGTGTTGCGCCGGGACTCCTCCTCGGTCTGGGCCTGGGAGGCTTCATCGACGGCATCGTCCTGCACGAGATCCTGCAGTGGCACCACATGGTGAGTCACGTGGAGGACTACCCGGTGGACACGCTCGCCGGACTGGAAGTCAACGTTCTCGCCGACGGCTTCTTCCACGTGGCGACCTGGCTACTCGTGTGGGCCGGAACCATTGCGCTCCTCATGTCCTGGCGCCGAGGGCGCCTGGCGCCCAACTGGTCGTTCCATTTCGGTCTACTGCTGGCCGGCTGGGGCATCTTCAACGTCGTCGAGGGGCTCATCGACCACCAGATCCTGCAGATCCACCATGTGCGCGACGATCTCGGCGGGCCGATGTCATGGGACATCGGGTTCCTGGCGTTCGGCGCGCTCCTGGTGCTCGGCGGTTGGCTGATCTATCGACGCGGTGCGCGCAGAATGGGCGATCAGGCCGGAGCGGACATCCGCTGATCCGACGCGCTCATCCTGTGGAACACAGGCGGGATCGGGGATCTCAGTCCAGATTTGCCAGGGCCCTGCGTGCGGCATCGAGTTCGGCCTCCAGTGCGGCGACTCGGGCCGCCTGCTGCGAGCGCGCCTGCTCGATGACTGCGTCGATCGGGGTCGCGAGGTCCTCGTGCAGTTCCCCCGCTGCGCGGGATACAGCGGCCGCCGCTACCGGCAGGTTCCGGACGACGTACGTGCTGCCCTGCTTGAGTTCCGCGTGCCATTCGCCGTCGGCGGTCCCTGTCACTGTGAGCGTCAGCTCGATGGTCTTGGCTTTTCTGCCGGCGCGTTTGGTCGGCGGCTTCGCTACAGTCTCCGCAGTCGGCGACTCGGTAGATGGTGCTGCTGCCAGTGTGTCTACAGTCATCGGCGGGACCTCCTTCGCGTCTCGCCCGCGACGCGCGGGCGGCCGCACCAGTAGAACACACGTTCGACAGGTCGCCAACCGGCCGCGATTCAGGTACCGAAAGAGGGTCACAGCTATGACGCAGATCGTCGACACCGCAGGGGTATTCGTCGGCGGCGAGTTCCGTCGGACGGACCGGACGGTTCCGGTGTTCGAGGCGGCTACCGGTGAAATTCTGGGGGAGGGCCCCAGTGCGGCGGCCGCTGACATCGACGACGCGGTGGCTGCCGCGCGCGGCGAGGGCGCGGCAAAGTGGCGCGCCGCCACCGTCGACGAGCGCGCTGAGGGCCTGAAGCGCTTCGCGACGGCATTACGCGCCAGGGCGCAGCACACGTCGGCCTTGGTGAGCCGCGAGAATGGGATGCCGATCACGTTGTCGCGCGCCGTGAACGGCGCGTTCCCGTCCGTGCTCGTCAACTACTACGCCAAGCTCATCAGGGGCTGGACGGCCGAGGAAGTTCGGCCCGCGCTGGTCGGGCACACCATCGTGCGCCGCGAACCGATCGGCGTCGTCGGCGCCATCACGCCGTGGAACTATCCGCAGGCGCTGGCGGTGATGAAAATCGCCCCCGCGCTGGCAGCCGGATGTTCCGTGGTGCTCAAAGCATCGCCCGAAACGGCCCTGGACGCAATGGTTTTCGCCGAAGCTGCCGATGAGGCGGGGCTGCCACCGGGTGTGCTCAACGTCGTGCCCGGAGATGCCGAGGCGGGTGCGCACCTGGTGACCCATCCGGGTGTCGACAAGGTCGCCTTCACCGGCTCCACCAACGCCGGACGCGTCATTGGCGCCGAATGCGGCCGTCTGATCCGGCCGGTCACCCTTGAGTTGGGGGGCAAGAGCGCGGCTGTGATCCTTGATGACGCTGATCTCGACACCACCGTCAACGGTCTTCGGACGGCATCTTTCGTCAACAACGGGCAGACCTGCCACCTCAGTTCGCGCATCTTGGTGCCCGCGAAGCGATACGCCGAGTTCATCTCGGCGATAGCGGAATTGGCTGACAGCCTGACCGTCGGCGATCCTCTCGACGAGAAGACCGAGATAGGACCCCTGGTCAGCGAGCGTCAACGAGAGCGGGTTCTCGACTACGTCCAGGTGGGCCGCGATTCCGGTGCGCGGCTCGTCGCGGGGGGCTCGGTGCCCACCGGCCTAGAGCGCGGGTGGTACGTCGCGCCGACGGTCTTCGCCGACGTGGACAACTCGGATCGGCTTGCGCAGGAGGAGATCTTCGGGCCGGTGATCACGATTACCGCGTACGCGGACGACGCCGACGCGGTCCGGCTGGCCAACGACACCGAGTTCGGCCTCGCCGGAACCGTCTGGTCGCAGGACAGCGCGCGTGCAACCGAGATCGCACGGGCGATGCACACGGGCTCGGTGGGTGTGAACCACTACCAGCTCGATATCCAATCTCCGTTCGGTGGAATTAAATCCAGCGGTCTGGGCCGCGAGTTGGGTCCGGAAGGGCTCGATGCATACCTCGTCACGAAGTCCATTTACCAGGCTGATCCGTTCCCGGAGTAGCGAGGTACCGGCGACGCCTACTGTTGCGCGCGCCTGGCCAACCGGGCCGGGTCGTGGATGATCGTCGTCCTGCCGCGCTGCTCGATCCACCCGCGCTGCACGAAATCGGCGAGTGCCTTGTTGATCGTCTCGCGGGACGACCCGGCGAGCTGAGCGATCTCTTCCTGGGTGAGTCCGTGATCCACCCGCAACGAACCCTCCTGCTGCACACCGAATCGGCGTGCCAGGTCGAGCAACTGTTTGGCGACCCGCCCGGGCACATCGGTGAAGATCAGGTCGGACAGCGCGTCGTTGGTGCGTCGCAGCCGGCGTGCGAGGACGCGCAGCAACTGCTCGGCGATCTCAGGCCGTTCGGCGATCCAGAAGCGCAGTGCGTCGCGGTCCATCATGACGGCGTGCAGGGCCGTCAGCGCCGTCACCGAGGATGTTCGCGGACCCGGATCGAAGATGGCGAGCTCGCCGAACATGTCCGACGGGCCCATCAGTGTCAGCAGGCTCTCGCGGCCGTCGGGTGAGGTGCAGCCGATCTTCGCCCGACCCGAAGTGATGATGTAGAGGGTGTCGCCGAGGTCGCCCTCGTTGAACACGCGGTGGCCGCGGGGAAACGACACCTTCTGGAGCTGACTGCACAACGCCGCGGCGGCACCCGGATCGACATCCTGGAAGATCGCGGCCCGCGCCAGTACCTCGTCCACAGTGCCCCTTCTGGCCAACGCGCCTTCCCTGCCCATGCGCCTGCACTACGGACGCCACGCGAGCAAGAGCCTCCGTAAATTAGCAGCTCGGGATCGGCCGCGCGACCCGTCCCCGCCGGGGTGCCGGACCATCGAACGTCAGGCGATCTCAGTGGTGTTCGGCGATCCCGAGACTGTCACACAGTGACAGAAATGCCACGGCGAACGGATTCTCGGCCGTCGCCCGCCGCAGCTGCGCCCAGTCGAGCTGCTCCCGCACGGCGCGCACGGGCCCGAAGAGCTTCTCGAAGTCGCAGTGATGCTCGTGCAGCGCGCGCAGCTTCTGGGTGACGACTTCCGTCGGGGCGAGCACCGGGATGGCCAGCGCCAGGACGTCGGTGACCTCGGCGCGCTCGATGAGCGCGGCGTCGACCGGCACCCGGTTGATCTGATGGAGGACGTCGATCAGGACCGGCCCGTCGACCGAGAAGGCCGCCTTGAACAACCACTCCTCGGGCGGGCGCCGGATGTCGAAGCCGGCTTTCGACAGTGTGGCCGCGGCCGCCTCCGCGTCCTGCTCGGCCACCACGAAGTCGACGTCGTGGACGGGTTCGGGTGCGCCGTGCACCCACAGGGCATAACTGCCTGCCAGGGCGAACGGCGGCCCGTCTGCCTTGAGCGCCGACGCGGCCCGTCTGAGCGCCTCGCGCAGATCGTCCTGGGACATGCACACCGCCCGTGGGTTTGGGTCTGAGGATGGGTAGAGGGGTACCCATGAAGCTGGTGACCTTCAACATCCTGCACGGGCGAACGCCCGGCGCCGAGGTGGACCTGGACCGCTTCGTCGATTGTGTCGCCGGTCTGGACGCCGACATCCTGGCGTTGCAGGAGGTCGATTCCATCCAGGCGCGCTCCGGTCTGGCCGACCTCACTGCGCTGGCGGCCGAGGCGATGGGGGCGCGCAGCCACCGCTTCGTCGCCGCGATCGCAGGCACCCCGGGTGCGACGTGGATGGCGGCGACGGGGGAGGAGCAGCCCGGCACGGCGGCCTACGGGGTCGCGCTGCTGTCCCGGTACCCGGCGGTGAGTTGGCAGGTGGCGCGTCTGCCGCGGATCCCGTTCCCCTTCCCGCTGTACCTGCGCGAGCCGCGGAAGGTCGTCGTCGTGCACGAGGAGCCGCGCGCGGCCGTGATCGGCCGGTTCGACACACCGCTGGGTGAGCTCACCGTGGCCAACACCCACCTGTCGTTCGTGCCCGGCTGGAATCGGTACCAACTCCATCACCTGATGCGTGACGTCCGTGGGCTGCCGTCGCCGTGGATCGTGACCGGTGATCTGAACATGCCGGCCAAGCCGGCCCGCCGCTGGTCCCGGTTGCGCTGCCTGGCCTCCGCGCCGACCTTTCCCGCCGATCGCCCCACCCGCCAGCTCGACCACGTGCTGACCGATGAGCCCGCGTTCACGATTCGTTCGTACGACACCCCGGAGATGGCGATATCGGATCACCGCCCGTTGGTCGTGGACCTGGGGCGCATCGGGCACGGAAATGATTCGGCAGCACGATGATTCGACTCAGCTCAGGAAGCGCGCGGAGTACGGTGCGAACCGTTCGCGCAACTCCTCGGGATCGAGCCCGAACATGTCCGCGGAGGTGTGCACGCGGCCGTGCCTGCCGCGCCGATGGCTCTGGAGGTACTGCGCGACGGCAGTTCGGGACCGACCGTCGAAGTCCTCCCCGGTCAGCGCGTAGATGGACTCGGCGACACCGAGTTCATCGGCCATGAAGTCGTCGAACCGGACGTCGAGCGATCGGTCCGGGGCGATCACCTCGCGGTCGCGGACGCACGCGTCGAGCAACTTCTCCAGGCGGTCCACCCATGCCGCGGCGACGGCCGGGACGTCCACGTGGTCTCGGTGCATCCGCGCCGAATAGGTGACCATCGCGATCATCGACAGCGCGACGGGCACCGGATCCCGGTGGGTGAAGACCACACGCACCCCGGGCAATACCCGACCGATGACCGGAAGCTGGGCGAGATGCTGCGGCGACTTGAGTACCCAGCGGCCTCCGCCGCGCAGAAACTGCAGCGCCTTGAGTTGCGTGACCAGGTACTCGTAGGTCGGCGTCTGATCGCGGTTCCAGTAGTACTCGGTCCAGCGCGGCACGTGGGCCAGCGTCTCCATCAACATGGTCGAGAAGTCGTTGGCGAGCAACTGGATCTCCTCATGCGCATGGTCGGTGGTCATCTCGTGCATCAGTGCGAAGTGGGGCATCAGCAGGTCCATCGTCTGCAGCGCAAGGTCCATCCGGCCGATGCGGGGGTCCGGTTCCACTCCCGCCTCTGCCGGCAGCGGGAACGGCTCGACACTCTCCCAGTACGGCAGGCTGCGGAACGTCGGCGCGGCGGCGAGCAGATTGTGCAGATGGGTTGTGCCCGACCGGGGCAGGCCGGCGATCACCACCGGCGGCAGGAGTTCGATCTCCTCGATCTCGGGATGCCGGGTGAGCAGGTCGGTCAGAAGCAGACGGTTCTTCAGCCACTGGACGAGCTGCACGTGGAAGTTCACGACGCCCGGCGCATGCATGTCGATCTCGCGGAGTTCCGCCAGGTACATCTCCAATCGTTCCCGGTAGTCGTCGGGGCCGAAGTCGTCGAGCCCGGTCGCCTCGCGCGCGCGGGAGTGCAGCACCTCCGCGTCGAGTGGACAGTCGGCGGCCAGGCTCGCCATCAGTTCCCGAAGTTGTTGTGCCTCAGGGGAGTACCGGGGTTCGGCGAGGTCATCGAGATGAACTGTGCCTTCTGTGGTGTCCGTCACAGAGCGTTATGTTACTCTGAGTATCGTAATGACGACGGACATCGGTCGACCCAGAAACAGGGCGATCGCCGACGCGGTGCTCCGCGCGACGGTCGAGCTCCTCGCCGAGTCCTCCTATGCCGAGCTGTCACTCGACGCGGTCGCCGCGCGTGCGGGAACCAGCAAGCCCGCCATCTACCGCCGATGGCGGGGCAAGGCGCACCTCGTGCACGAGGCGGTGTTCCCCCTCGGCGCCGACACGGCGATACCCGGGAGCGGTTCGCTCGAAGCCGATGTCCGTGAGATGACACGCCGCACCCTGGCCGTGCTGAGCACACCGGCGGCACTCGCGGCGCTGCCCGGCCTCGTCGGCGAGATGGCCTCGGATCCCACGCTGCACACCGCCCTGCTGGAACGCTTCGGCGACATCCTGGTGCGCGGCCTCACCGAGTTCCTCGAATCCGCGGTGCGGCGCGGCGACGTGCGTCCCGATGTCACGGCCTCCGAACTGGCCGAAGCCGTCGCGGGAATGACGTTGCTGGCCTTGCTCACCCGCGGCACCGCGGTCGACGAGGCGTGGCTCGACAGGACGGCGAGACTCATCACGAAAGGAATCAGTGCGTGACCACCGAATCTCATGAGGCCACCGCCGCATGGCGTGAGCTGCTCGACACCCTGCGGACCCTGGATGCGTCGTTCATGTCCGGCCCCAAGGCGGTCGGAGACGATCGGCACGTCGCCGACGGATACCGCATGCTGGCCACCACGCTCGGGGTCGCCTTCGACACCTACCTGTTCGCCGATCCGAGTCGGCCGCGCTGGCTGGAGCTGAACTCACCGTTCCGGCCGGACCGTCGCTGGGGCGGCGACAACACCGACGCCGTTTATTTCATGTGCCCGGTCGACCCTGATCGGCGATACCGGATCAGCGGCAATCGCGGTGACAGCGTGTATTTTTCGATGACCGCCTACAACGAACCCGCGCCGGGCGCCTGGTCGGACAAGATCGTCGCGATCGTGCGCGACGACGACCTCGACATCGACGCCGAGGGTGACTTCTCGTTCGAATTCGGACCCCAACCGGACGCCGCGGTGCTGGTGACGCGCGACTATCAGGCCGACCCTCTGGTGGGACGGGCCGCGACATGGACGATCGAGGCACTCGAACCCCCCGACCCCTTCCGCCACGGCGAGGCCGAGACAGCGGCCGCGCTGCGCGCGAGTGCGGCATGGATGCGGACGATGTTCGCGATCCTCCCGCTGTCGGTCGGGGTGAAGAACGCCGACGCGCATGAACTGGGCCACGAAACAGCGCTGGTGGCCAATGATTTCGCCGATCCCTACCAGGTTCCCGACGCCAACTTCGGGTGGTCGGCCCGTGACGCCTGCTACTCGTACGGCAGTTTCGACCTCGCCGAGGACGAAGCGCTGGTGATCACGCACCGCCCACCGGCATGCCGGTTCTGGAACTTGGTGGTGTGGAATCAGTTCATGGCCGTACCCGGTGTCGAGGACGCCCGGAGCTCGGTCAACGGGTACACCGCCGCGCCCAACGGTGACGGCTCGGTGACCGTCGTGCTGTCGCGCGGTATGACCGCCCATCCGAACTCGCTGACGACCCTGGACTATCCGCGCGGAAATCTCGCCTTCCGCTGGTTCCTGGCCGACGAGGTGCCCGCCCGCCCCGAGGTGCGACTGGTGAAGGTCTCCGACGCGCCCACCGCGGTGACGTAACCCCGCGGGGCAAGAGGGGACTTAGCCTTGATCCACCGATCGAATAGGAGTTGGGGCGGGTTGTAAAAACGAAATGCCCTGTCGCGGTGAAAGAATGGGATTTGTCTAGGATCACATTCGGTCAGAACGAAGGGCATCTCGTAGATGCAACTATCTCACACTCGTCCTGTGGCGTCAGCCCGCTTTGATGACCCCAATCTGGTGTCGTGTGCCGGGCTGGTCCCGATGGCCGCTCTGGCTCATCAGTGCGGGTTGAGCAGCCTGGCTGATGAGCACATCACGGTGCCGACCGACAAGGGCGCCAACGCCGGGGCGAAAGTCTTGTCGCTGGTCGCGGGCATGGTAGCTGGTGCTGACAGCATCGATGACATGGCCTTGCTGCGCCACGGCGCGATGGGCACCGTGTTCGACCGCCCGTACGCCCCGTCGACGCTGGGATCGTTCCTGCGCGAATTCAGCTTCGGTCATGTCCGCCAACTCGACGCCGTGGCGGCGCGGTTGCTGGCCGGTCTGCACGAACGCACTCCGGTGCTGGCCGGTGTTGACGGTCCGGTGTGTGTTGATCTCGATGACACCATCATCGAAGTGCACGGCTACACCAAACAGGGATCTGGTTACGGATACTCCGGGGTCCGTGGGTTAAATGCGCTGATCGCCACGCTCACCACTGAGCATGGTGCACCGATCATCTGCGGCCAACGCCTACGCAAAGGCGCCTGCGGATCAGCACGTGGAGCTGCCCGCATCGTCGGCGACACGCTGGCCACCGTGACACGACTGCGCTCTTCGGCGGCAGCCACCCGGCCGCTGCTGCGAGCCGACTCGGCGTTCTACGGCTACCCAACCGTGGCGGCTGCTCTGCGCGGTGGTGCCGACGTGTCGATCACCGTGCGCCTGGACCCAAAAGTCAAAGCCGCCATCGCCGCCATACCCGAGGACGCCTGGATCCCGATCCAGTACACCGACGCGATCTACGACGAGAACACCCAGCGCTGGATCTCGCGCGCCGAGGTCGCCGAGATCGACTTCACCGCGTTCAGCTCCCGCAAAACCAGCGAGCAGATCCCCGGCAGGCTGGTGGTGCGGCGCATCCCCGACCTCAACCCCGCCAGCGGCGAGGGGCAGACCACCCTGTTCGACACCTGGCGCTTCCATGCCTTCTTCACCACCACCGACCTCGATACCGTCACCGCCGACAAGACCCACCGCGGCCACGCGCTCATCGAGCAGGTCCACGCCGACCTCAAAGACTCTGCTCTGGCCCATCTGCCCTCGGGGCGATTCGGCGCCAACGCCGCCTGGCTGGTGTGCGCAGCGATGGCGTTCAACCTCACCCGCGCCGCGGCCACCCTGACCGGACCAGCGCTGGCCAAAGCCCGCACCGGCACCATCCGCCGCACCCTGATCAGCGTGCCGGCACGCATCGCCTCCTCGGCCCGACGCCTGACCCTGCACCTGCCACGCAACTGGCCCTGGGAAACCGCGTGGAACACCCTGTTCCACAGTCTGTTTGGCCGAAACCGGCCACTGCTGGCCTAACAGAGCAACCCCAACCGCCCGCACGAGACGAAAGACCCACAGGAACAAGCCGATACCGAGATCGGGCCATCACACACACCCACCTCACGGCACACCCCGGGCCCAACGCACACAATCGAAATCGACTTCACACCGACAGCTCACCGGTGGATCGAGGCTTAGGTCCCGGGCGCCGATGACCCTCGCCCACTTATGCGCACCGGCGTGTCCGCGCTAGCGTGGAGACATCGGGTGGCGACGGAGCCGCCCGCCGCAAGGAGGCGCACAGATGTCCACCCAACCTGCACCCCTCGGCATCGTCGTCGGAGTCGACGGTTCGGCCGCGTCGCGAGTCGCGGTCGACTGGGCGGCTCGTGACGCCGCTCTGCGGCAGGTTCCGCTGACGCTGGCCTACGTGCTGCCGGGGGCCGCGGTGCAGTCCTGGATCCAGGTGCCACTGCCCGCGTCGTTCTACGAGGACGAGAAGGCCGAGGCGACAAGGGTTCTCGCAGACGCACGGGCTGTCGTCGACGCTGCGACGCAGGCGCATCCGTTACCGGCGGTCACCGAGAAGGTCCTCTCCGGTCAACCGGTGCCGACCCTCGCCGATCTGTCGCGCGATGCGGACATGATCGTCGTCGGAAGCCGGGGGATGGGCAAGTGGGAACGGCGCGTGCTCGGCTCGGTCAGCTCCGGTCTGGTGCACCACGCCCGCTGCCCCGTCGCGGTGATCTACGACGAGGACCCGCTGATCCCGCACCCGGCGCAGGCGCCGGTCGTCGTCGGCATCGACGGTTCTCCGGCGTCGGAACGCGCGACAGCGATCGCGTTCGACGAGGCGTGCCGCCGCGGTGTCGACCTGGTCGCCGTGCACACGTGGAGTGACGCCGGCTACGAGCTGCCCGGGGTGGAGTGGACCGAGGTCCAACCCGAAGAGGAGATGCTGCTTTCAGAACGGTTGGCCGGGTGGCACGAGCGTTACCCCGACGTCACCGTGCACCGGGTGGTACGCCGCGATCAGCCGGCGCGACGGCTGCTCGAAGAAGCGGAGAAGGCGCAACTGCTGGTGGTCGGCAGCCACGGCCGCGGCGGCTTCACCGGCATGCTTCTCGGATCGGTGGGTTCGCAGATCGTGCAGTCCTCCCGCACCCCGGTGATCGTCGCGAGGACCGCGTGAAAGCTTCTGGTGCGGGCGTTGCCGCTCTCGCTCTGGCAGCGACGGTGATCGGGTATCGCACCCGGTTGCGGCCGTGGATATACCGGTGGGGCGCCACCTACGAGGAGTCGGTGGCCGGTCTGCCCGGTGACGAACTCGTCGCCGGAGGGGCTCGCACCACGCGGGCGATCACCATCGATGCCCCGCCGACGCAGGTGTGGCCGTGGCTCGCGCAGATCGGTGAGGACCGCGGAGGCTTCTACAGCTACAGCGTGCTCGAACGGGCTGTCGGGGCGGACATCCGCAATGCGTCGAGGATCCACCGGGAATGGCAGGATCTCGCCGTGGGCGACACCGTCTGGCTCGCACGCCGCGGCGGCGACCGGGGCAGGCAGATCGTCGCCGCTCTCGTGCCGAATTCACACCTCGTCCTGATGTCCCCGGCCGACTACGAACGGGTGCAGCGCGGCGAGAAAGCCTCCGGGAGTTGGTCTTTCCATCTCAAGGCGCAGGGCGGGCGCACGCGTCTGCTGGCGCGCGGCAACGGCGGATACGGCGGAAACGTGCTCTACGACGTCGTGCACTTCATCATGGAGCGCCGCATGCTGCTCGGCGTGCGCGACCGGGCCGAGGTCAGGGAGTCGTCAGTCGGCCGTAGCGCGTGATGTGGTGATCGGTTGAGCCGAACTCGAACTGCAGCGCGGTCAACCGCTTGAAGTAGTGGCCGATGGCCAGTTCCTCGGTCATCCCCATACCGCCGTGCAACTGCACCGCCTGCTGGCCGACGAACTGCGCGGCGCGCCCGACCGTCGCCTTGGCGGCCGACACCGCCCGCGCGCGCGTCGTCTCATCCTCGTCGAGCTTCAGGGTCGCCAGAAGTGCCGCAGCAGCGGCCTGTTCGACCTCCATGTACATGTCGACCATGCGGTGCTGGAGAACCTGGAAGCTTCCGATGGGTTGACCGAACTGCTGGCGCTGCTTGCAATACTCGACGGTGTCTGCGAGCACCTTGCGCATGCATCCCACCGCCTCGGCGCTGATCGCCGCCGCGCCCTCGTCGCGGGCCCGTGCGAGTGAAGGCCAGGCGTCGCCTTCGGCGCCCAGCAGTGCCGTGGCCGGAAGTCGCACGCCGTCCAGCACGATGTCGGATGCGCGGCGGTCATCGACGGTGCGGTAGTGGTGCACCTCGACTCCTGAAGGGGCGGAAGCGATGTCGAGCAGGAACAGCGAGATGCCGGCGGTGTCGGCGCGCTCGCCGGTGGTCCGAGCGGTGACGAGCACGTGCCCGGCCAGGGGAGTGGCCGACGAGACGATCTTCTCGCCGGACAGCACCCACTCGTCGCCGTCGCGTACGGCGGTGGTGCGGACGTCCTGCCAGAAGTCTCCGGATGTCGGTTCCGTGGCGGCCAGCGACACGATGGCCGAGCCGGCCACGATCTCTTCGAGCAGTGCGTCGGCGATCTCCCCCCCGGCGCGGCGCAGCAGTCCGGCTGCGACGACCGCCGTGTCGACGTAGGGCTCGATGACCAGTGCGTGGCCCAGAGCCTCCGCGATGAGCATCATCTCGACGGGTCCGCCGCCGATCCCGCCGTTCTCCTCAGGAAGCGCGGCACCGAGAATGCCGAGTTCCTCGGCGAATGCACGCCAGATCTCAGGTTGCCACCCTGCGCCGGTCTTGGCCGCGGTGCGGCTCTTCTCGAGGTCGTAGCGAGTTGCCAGGAATCGGGTGAGACCCCCGCGCAGGAGTTCCTGTTCGTCGTTGAGTGTGAAGTCCATCTAGAGCCCCAATGCAGCCTTGGCGAGGATATTGCGCTGAATTTCGTTGCTGCCGGCGTAGATCGAACCGGCCCTGTCGTTGAAGTACCGCAGCGGGGCGACGGCCTGCCAGGGTTCGCCGCTGACGTAGTCGCCCTCGGGCGGCTCGAACTCCGCGATCGGCCCGCCCGGATAGGTGGCGTGGGGCTGGTACACGCGTCCGCGCGGTCCCGCCGCCTCCATCGCCAATTCGGTGATGGCCTGGCTCAATTCGGTGCCCAGGACCTTGAGCATCGAGGATTTCGCGCCGGGATTGCCGCCGCCGGCGACCACGGCCAGCACCTGGTACTCGAGGATCTCCAGAACCTCGGTGCGGATGCGGACGTCGGCGAGCTTGCGCGCGAACGCCGGGTCGTCGAGAAGCCGGCCGCCGCCGGGGCCGGGCTGATCGGCGGCCACCGTCGCGATGTTCTCGGCCATCACCTGCAGGCCGGGCGCCACGGCCCCGCCGCCGCGCTCGAACTCCAGCAGATACTTCGCGACCGTCCACCCGTCGTCGATCTGCCCGATGACGTTGCTCTTGGGCACCCGCACCTCGTCGAAGAAGACCTGATTCTGCACTTCTTCGCCGGAGGTCATCACCAGGGGACGGATCTCGATCCCCGGCGTCGCCATGTCGATGAGGACGAAGGTGATTCCCCGTTGCTTCTTGTCCGTGCGGGTGGTGCGCACCAGGGCGAACATCCAGTTCGCCTCCTGTGCGTGGGTGGTCCAGATCTTGCTGCCGGTGCACACGAGATGGTCACCGTCGTCGCGCGCGGCCATCGACAGCGCGGCCAGATCGGAGCCGGCCTCGGGCTCGGAGTAGCCCTGGCAGAAGAAGACCTCGCCCGTCAGGATCCGCGGCAGGAAGAAGTCCTTCTGCTCGTCGGTCCCGAACTTGATGATCGCGTGGGCGACCATCCGGATCCCCATCGGCGACAGCGACGGTGCGCCCGCCAGGGTCGATTCGCGGCTGAAGATGTAGTGCTGGGTCAGGCTCCAGTCGCACCCGCCGTGCGCGACGGGCCATGCCGGTGCCGCCCAGCCCCGCTCGTGCAGGATGGCCTGCCACGCCATGCTGGCGTCGTGATCGGCGTAGACGCTGGTCATGAGCCGTCCCGCCTGTCGAAGCTCTGGAGTCAACTTCTCCTCCAGAAATGCCCGCACTTCGTCGCGGAACTCGAGGTCGGTTGCCGACCACCCCAGATCCATCGGTGTCTCCTCTCGACCGGACGTACACACACAGTAAACCTAGTTAGTTAAGTGGAAAGCTACCCCCAGCCCGGAACCTCGATTCGCCGTACCCACGCACGGACGCACGGTTTGGTCAGCTATCGCCGATGCCATAGCCTTTACCGGCCGGGAAAGTCCAGGTCGGACCCATCTCCCGGGATAAGCGAGGCTAGTGAGAGTGAACGATCCCGAGTGGGACGACGAGGTGGACGTAGTGTGCACCGACACCGGTCTGGCAGCGCTGGCGACGGCGATCTCGGCGACCGAGGAGGACGGGGATGTCTTTCTCGCCGATCCGTCGAGAGCCCCCCGACACGGTTGGTTCGGGCTCGTGCGTCCCGACGGGGAGGTCGACCGGGAGGACGACGAGACGGCCGCGTACCTCGCCGAACTCACCGCAGATCTGGACCTGACGTCGCTTTCCCGCCAGGATGCCGCGCTTCCGGTGCGTCGTGCCGGTGCGGTGGTTCCGGTTCGCCGTCGCCCGATTCCGGCCTTCGAGGGCCGGCGCCTGCGCGACTGGGCGGCGCGGTGCATCCCGTCGCCGACCGGCTACCTCTACACCCAGGTCACCGACTGGACCTCCACCACGATGGACTGCGGTGACGGCGAACTGTTCAAGGTCCTCGACATCGGCGCGGTGGACGTCGGCGACGACCCGATCGGTGCGGTGACGGACTGGCTGGCCGGCGAGGCGCAGGATCGGGGCCTCCACGGCGTGGAGGTGACCAGGTTCGAGCACCTCGTCTTCGACGAAGGCGTGGTGGCAGGTGCCGTGTTCTCGACACCTGACGGCCCGTTGGCCGTGCGGGCTCGCCACGGGGTTCTGATGGGCCCGGGCACCGCCGTCACCGCGGAGGCGTCCGCCGACTCCGCCGCCGCCGGCCACGGCGTGCGGGTGGCGTTGGTGGGCAAGGAGGCCAGCCGTTTCGGCCGGGTCGAACTGCTGACCGCGGATGCGGCGTCGGACCCAGAGGCCTGAGTCGTCAGCCCTTCGAGAAGCTGACCGGGATACGCCCCTGCGCCAGCAGCGTTTCCATCGCGTCGGTCGGAATCGGACGCGACAGCAGGAAGCCCTGAGCGCGGTGACAGCCGTGGCGGAGCAGTGTGAGTGCCCCGACGTCTGTTTCGACACCTTCGGCGACGAGCTCGAGTCCGAACGCCTCGGCAAGCGCGATGATCGCCCGCACGATCGCGAGATCGCCGGGGTCCGAACCGAGTTCGCGCACGAAGCTCTTGTCGATCTTGAGAGTGTCGACGGGCAGCGACTTCAGGTGCGACAGGGCGCTGTACCCGGTCCCGAAATCGTCGATGGCGACCAGGACGCCGGCCTTCTTGAGCCCGTTGAGGGTGACGCGGGTGGTCTCGATGTCCTGTACCACCACGCTTTCGGTGATCTCCAGGCAGACCGAGCCGTGTTCGAGCCCGAACTCGTCGACGATGCCGGCCACCGATTCCACGAACCCGTCGGTGACCAGTTGCACCGGTGAGACGTTGATCCGCATGATGGCGTCTTTTCCGATACCCAGCGCGCGCCAGCGCGCGAAATCGGTGCACGCCGAACGCATCACCCAGCGGCCCAGTTCGCCGGCCAGGTTGATCGACTCGGCCACGCCGATGAACGACTCCGGCGACAACAGCCCGCGGGTTGGGTGCTGCCAGCGCACCAGTGCCTCCATCGCGAGGATGTCGCCGGTGCGCATGTCGATCTCGGGCAGGTAGTGCAGCAGGAGCGCGCCGTTCTCGATCACGCTCTGCAGATGCAGTTCGATGTCGTTGTTGAACTCCTGCTTCAGCGACATCTCCTCGGTGAACACCGTCACCCGGTTACCGCCGGAGTTCTTCGCGGTCAGCACGGCCTGGTCGGCACGCCGGAGCAGGTCCGATGTGGTGTCCTGACCCGGAATTCCCACGGCGACACCGATACTCACCGTTCGGGTCAGCATCTCACCGTCGATGGACACGCGTTCCTTCAACGTCGACTGCAGGTGGTGGGCCAGCAACTCGGCCGCCTCCCCGTCCATCGGTCCGGCGGGCACGACCACGAACTCGTCGCCGCCGAGGCGCGCGATCAGGGCACGGGGGTCCGCCCCTTCCCTGAGACGTTCGGCCAGCACCCGGATGAACCAGTCTCCTGCGGTGTGGCCGAGATAGTCGTTGATGGCCTTGAGTCGGTCGAGGTCGAAGAACAACGCCGACACGGGGCCGGGCTGCCCCTCGGCGAGTCGTCCGTCGAGGTGGGACAGCAACGCGCGCCGGTTGTTCAACCCCGTCAGGTCGTCGTGCTCGGCCAGGTACCGGAGCTGAGTTTCCGCTTCCACCCGGGCCTGGACCTGAGCGAACAGCGACGCGATGGCTTTGAGCGCGTTGAGTTCGACGCCGGTCCAGTCACGGTCGCCGAACTTGACGAATCCGAGCACACCGGTCGTGACATCCCCGGACAACAGCGGAACGGCGGCCATCGACACCTGGGGAACCTGGCGCCCCTCCTCGATGGTCTTCTGGTATTCGTCGGTGTTCGCGTCCGGCCGGAACACCAGCGGCTCCTTCTGGAACTCGGCCAGCGCGAAAACGGGGTCGGCATCGGCGAAGTAGACGACAGCCAATGGGTCGGGATCTGGAATGCCCGGACGGACGGGCCATTCGGCCACCAGCACCGAAGCGCGGATGGTGTGGTCGTTGCGCCGCAGGAAGCTGACATCGACGCCGAAATGCTCGACGAGGTCGGCCAGCACCTGCTGGCTGGCCTCGGCCCACGTCGCGGCGCCCGCGCCCATCAGCCGGGTGGCGACCGACGTGACGACGAGGTCCAGGCTCTCGGACACTGACCTCCGATCTGTCTCAGGTCGGTGTCGAACGACCGGGTATCTTCCGACGTCGGCTCGGCGCCGAGGGCCGGGGTCCGCGGAACACCCTGAGGATCAGGATGAGCGACTCGTCCGAATCGACGCCAATTGACGCTTGCAGAGAGTATTGCAGGTCGGCGAGGCGCTGGGTGAAGGCCGGGGAAAGCGCGTCGAGTTCCCGGCGGTCCCGCGCGTACAGGAACGCAGGTGAGATGGGCTGAACCGCCAGACCGTGTTCTTGCGCACGTACCCACACAGCCTCCATCGCCGCGCCGCCGCGCGCGTAGTCGGCCAGCGTGTCGCCCCGGACGGTGACGGCGGCGACGGCCGATGCGGACGCGACCGCGCCGCGGGTGGTGTCTCCGAGAGCGGATCCGGCACCCCATGCGGCCAGGTGCGCCATCACCGGTCCGCTGCGCAGGATGTCGAGGAACACGGTGTCGGCGGGGTCGAGCTCCAGCGTCGCGATGTCGATGCCGGTATGGGGGTCGGGGTCGCCGGGCCACCGCAGCTCACGGATCATCTCCGCGTGCAGGGCGGGCGTCAGATACCTGATCCGATCGGCGTCGCCGAGCACCGACGCGATCTTGCGGATGTCCTCGGTTCCGGTCACCAGGTGCAGTCGGGCGCCCTCGGACTCGGCCACCCGGGTCAGGGCATCGATGGTCTCGTCGTCGATCTCGGCACGCTCGCCGGTGTGGCGGTTGGTTTCTCGGCGCAGCATGCCGTCGTACAGTCGCGCCAGTTCCGGTTCCTGGCCGGGCGCGGTCCGCACGGTCGCGGTGAGCGGCGGTCCCTGAGGACCCTGCTCGAACGTCTCGAACGTGACGTCGGCGCGCAGTCCGTGGGCCGATGCGGCGACCCTGGCGTTGAAGGTGGCCGCGCCGACGGCGACGGCGCTGGCCCGGTATCCGACGTCCATCGTGGATGTGAGGTCGGTGTCGAGCCGAACGGTGAGCGTCGTGTCGCCGACCTCCACCTGCCAGGGTTGGGTGTTGCCGCCCGACGGCGCCCGGACCGCCGCCGCGGCGATGGCGGTCATGGCGTCGGTTCCGGCGGTCCCCGGCGCTCGAGCGGCTGTGTCGTCGGCTGCGGTCGCCGAAAGGGTCGCGTCGCCCCGGTCGCCGGGCGGCGGCGACGGGTCGTGGACATCGTCCAGTAGCGCCGGGACATCGACACGCACCCGGCCCGAGCCAAGATCCTCGCCGAGTCCGATGCGCCGGACCGCTTCGGCGACGGTCGCGGCACCGATGGCGACCTCGGAGGACAGTTGCGGCCAGGTCGTCAGCGACGTGCCGACCTCGATCAGGGACGCCTGCATCCGCGGCCGCAACGCCGTGGCGTCGATGACCCGCAAGACATGTGGCACTTTGTCTTTGGAGCTCAGGCGGGCCAGGACGGCCGCATCGACATCGCCGAGCAACCCGTGGAACACGGGGCGGTCGGGTTCCAGATCGAAGCGTTCGACGTCGAGAAGTCCACCGCTGCTGGTCGCCATCAGCACCGGCACCTTCTGTGTCCGCGCGGCGTGCCGTACCAGAACCTTGATGTCGAGCGAGTCGCACTCCTCGACGACGATGTCCACACCGTCGAGGAAAGCGTCGACGGTGTCGGCGGTGACGCCGCCGGTGACGACCTCGACCGGCAGGTACGGATCGAGTTCTGCGATGCGGCGGGCGCACGCCACGGCCTTGTTGACGCCGAGATCGAAGACCGTGGCCGGCACGCGGTTGAGATTCGACAGCTCCAGCTCGTCGAAGTCGGCCAATCTCAGCGCGCCGCAGAGCCCCTCGGCTGCCAGTGTGTGGGCGATCGCGTGCCCGACGCTCAGGCCGACGACCCCGATCCGCAGCGTGCCCAGTGTGGCGATCTCGTCGAGGGTGACCAGATTTCGGTTGCGGTCGAGTCGCTCACGCCGGAACAACCCGGGCTCGGGCACCCGGACGACCGCTCGGCGCCACGCGTAGTACACCCACCGCGTCGGGGTGCCCCCGCCCGCGGGCAGCGGGTCGAGGAACTCGATCCCGCTGTCCGCGCGCAGTCGGGCCAGCGTCTGAACATGCGCCGGCTCGGACTCGTCGAGGACGACCGCACGATGACCCGTGCGGTCTGTGTCGGCGTGGGTCACAGAGCAGGCGCCGTGACGGGTGCGCCCATCAGATGCGGCACGGTCTCGGCCAACTGGCGCTGCTCCGAGAAGAACGCCGAGACCTGGCTGGGCTCAGCGTGTTTGGTGAAGGTGGTGCGGTCCCACCACGCGAGCTTGGTGTCGTAGCGGTGATCGGGGTACGGCGTGGCCGGAATCTTCGTTGCCAGCAGGCCGCCGGACGACAGCCATCGCTTGAGCACGTAGGAGGCCGCGGTGGCGACGATGAACTGGATGTCGAGCAGCGTCATCGCGTGCAGCGGGGTCCGGGCGATAGCGGTTGTCAGGCGACGGTTCTCGTCGGGGTCGTCGGTCACCCACGCCGTCTTCATTTCGGCCACACCGAAGGGTATGCGGTCGGTGACCATTTTGTGGACCGCAGCCTGGCCGTCCTGGCCGTCCCACTCGTTGACCGCGTGGCATTCGTCTGCCGATCGGTACGGTCCCCGTGCGCGGAGCCCACCGACGACCGCACCCGCCGAGTTGACCAGCGCCGCGAACAGCACGGTGTCGTGTCCGGTCCGCAGCGCGTCGAGGTCGAGTGCCGCAGCCACACCGTGCTTCTCATAGCTGGCGCAGGCGCCGCGGGCGTAGTCGCGCCACAGCTCGCGCTCACGCGCAGGCGTCGCGTAGACGACCGTGCACTGGGTGGCCGGATCCCAGTAGCTGGGGCTCTCGGTCAGCGACGCGCGATCGAAAGCGGCGGAGTGGAACTCAGGGGTGGTCATATCGTCGTCCATTCATCAGGGACAGCCTCACCATCGGCTGCACTTTGCGGGGGTTGCGCGCGCTATCTGCACGCGCGTCAAGTATCCCGTTACGGCGTGCCCGGGTGCGGGTTATGGACATGCTCGGATCAGAAATTGCGGGGAATGCGAATTTGACCCGAGGGACATTTCCATCCCAACCGTATAGACGGGCTATCGAACCTCCGGCATCTCGGCGCAGGTCAAATTGCGCACGGTGTCTCCGCAGCGAACAACTGGGCGCTGTGCGCAATGGACGCGCACCGCTATTGGGATCGTTTCCGGCGGTCTGCCTGCAACGAAGGCGGCATCGACGGGCCTGCGTCCCCGTGGGCCGCGGCGCGGGCGGGTTACCGGCGGGTAACAGAATTTCGCTTTCCATTCGTAGAGTTTCGACACTTATCCGGTGCCGCATCGGAAACAGCCGGTATTTGCTGTCGCTTTGTATTGCGAACACCTGACTGTGGTATTCCCGCGTTAGGGCGTGCTCTTTGTCGACTGACGTCGTCCACGGGCTTGTGGGGTCGCGAGCGATCGGCAATTCGAATTCGGACGCGCTCGGATATCCGATTCGGTCGAATGCGCCGCGGGTGGCTGACCGTCGGCGTCTGGTTCGACGGCCTGGTTCGACGGTCTGGTTCGACGCTGTGTCCGAGGGGGCTGTGGCACAGTGTGTGAGCGCCGGATCCGCCGCGCAGCCGCAGCAGATCCGGCCTGCCCGAGGCTCAAGGAGGAGGAGTAGGCGTGAAGAGATTCGACAATCTGGCCGAGCTGGTGGCGGCGCAGGGCACCCAGCTGGGGCCCACCGAATGGCTGGAGATCACCCAGGAGCGGGTCAATCTGTTCGCCGATGCGACCGATGACCATCAGTGGATTCACGTCGATCCGGCCAGGGCCGCCGACGGCCCCTTCGGAGGGACCATCGCGCATGGTCTGCTGACGCTGTCGCTGCTGCCCCGCTTCACCCATCAGCTCTACACGGTCGACAACGTCGCGATGGCGATCAACTACGGCTACAACAAGGTTCGCTTCATCACGCCGGTCCGGGTCGGTGCGAAGTTGCGGGCGCGTGCGGAGATCTCGGCGGTGGCCCAACTCGAGAACGCGGTCCAGGCCACGCTCAGCACGACCGTCGAGATCGAGGATTCGGAGAAACCGGCGGCCGTCGCGGAGTCGATCGTGCGATTCATCGGCTGACATGCTCGTGCCGGGGCGGCCCACGTGGTAGAACAAGTGTCAGAAGTTTCTGACAAGCGTCAAAAAGGGTCCGCCTCGGCGTGAGGAGTGACGGGTGTTGCAAACGCCACCGTATGTTGCGGTGATCGGTGCCGGAATCAGCGGGCTCACCGCGGGCAAGATGCTCAAGGATTACGGCATCGACTACACGACGTTCGAGTCGTCGGACCGCATCGGGGGCAACTGGGCGTTCGGCAACCCCAACGGCCACAGCAGCGCGTACCGCTCCCTGCACATCGACACGTCCAAGGATCGGTTGTCGTTCAAGGACTTCCCGATGCCCGAGCACTATCCTTCGTTTCCGCATCATGCGCAGATCAAGGCCTATCTCGACGACTATGCCGACACCTTCGGTCTGCTCGACCACATCGAGTTCGAGAACGGGGTGGTGCATGCGGGCAGGACGGACGACGGTGGCTGGATCATCCGCGACCAGGGCGGCGCGGACCGGCACTTCGACCTGTTGGTGGTCGCGAACGGGCACCACTGGGATCCGCGGCTGCCGGAGTTCCCGGGTTCGTTCGACGGCGAGTCGATCCACTCACACGCCTACATCGATCCCGCGACACCGCTGGAGCTGACCGGTAAGCGCATCCTCGTCGTCGGGATCGGCAACAGCGCCGCGGACATCACCGTGGAGCTCTCGTCGAAGGCGTTGCGCAACCAGGTGACCCTGTCGACGAGATCGTCGGCCTGGATCGTGCCGAAGTACATCGCCGGCCGCCCGGGGGACACCTTGTTCAGGACGTCACCCCACCTGCCGTTGTCGTGGCAGCGCAAGGCCGTTCAGCTGATCGCTCCGATGCTCGGTACCGATCCGACGATGTACGGGCTACCGCCGGCGGACCACAAACTCTTCGAGGCGCATCCGACCCAGTCGGTGGAACTGCCGTTGCGGCTCGGCTCCGGCGATGTGACGCCCAAGCCGAACGTGGCGCGCCTGGACGGGAGCACGGTGCATTTCGTCGACGGCACCCACAGTGACTTCGACGTCATCATCTACGCCACCGGATACAACATCACGTTCCCCTTCTTCGATCCGGATTTCGTCAGCGCGCCCGACAATGCCATCCGGCTCTACAAGAGGATGTTCATCCCCGGCATCGAGAACCTCGTGTTCATGGGATTCGCGCAGGCGGTGCCGACCCTGTTTCCGTTCGTGGAGAGTCAGTCCCGGCTGCTGGCGGCGTATGCCGTCGGGCGTTATGCGCTGCCACCGGTCGACGAGATGGAGCGCACGATCGACGCCGATCAGCAGCTGCACGCCGGGCACTGTACGGATCGGCCGCGCCACACGCAGCAGGTGGACTACTTCGTCTACGAGCACGATCTGCGGACCCGGGAGCTGCCCGCGGGCCTCAAGCGTGCGCAGCGCGCGGTGGCGGTGGCGCTGTGAGCCGCACCGAGGTCGCTTTCCCCAGCGGTGGCGATACCTGCAGCGCATGGCATTTCGCGGCGGACGGGGTGCGTCGGCCCGTCGTCGTGATGGCCCACGGGTTCGGAGGGACCAAGGATTCGGGGCTGGAGCCGTTTGCGCTGAGATTCGCCGAGGCCGGGTTCGATGTCTTCGCGTTCGACTACCGCGGGTTCGGTGCGTCGGAGGGCACGCCCCGACAGTCGCTCTCGGTGCGGCGCCAGATCGACGACTATCACGCGGCGATTCACGCCGCCCGGCAACTCGACGGCGTGGATCCGGACCGCGTCGCGCTGTGGGGAGCCTCGTTCTCCGGCGGGCATGTGGTGCGGGTGGCCGCCGAACGTGCCGATGTCGCCGCCGTGATCGCGCTGACCCCGCTCACGAGCGGGGTCGCGGTCAGCCGCTCCGCGATGGCCTCCCGGGACACGGTGACCTCACTGAAGTGGACGCTGACGGGCCTCAAGAGCCGGATCGCGGTGGGGCGGGGTGGATCTCCGACGCTGATGCCGCTGGTGTCTCCGGTCGGACAACCGGGTGCTCTCGCACTGGAGGGCGCCTACGAGAGCTACACCGCGCTGGCGGGCCCGACCTGGCGCAACGAGATCGACAGCTCGATCGGGCTGCAGGTGGTCGGAGTGCGGACCACCGCCGCGGCCAAGAAGCTCAGATGCCCGCTGCTCGTCCAGATCGCGGACTTCGATCAGTACGTTCCGGCGGACGCGGTCGCGAAGACGGCGGCACACGGCCGGGCGCAGGTGCACCACTATGCGTGCGACCACTTCGACGTGTGGCCGGGCAACGACTGGTTCGACAAGACGGTGACCGACCAGATCGCGTTCCTGCGCCGAACCCTGACACGTCAGTAGTGCGTCGACCCCTGATCCACCGAGATCGCGCTCGCCGTCACGAATTTCGACTCGTCACTGGCCAGCCAGCACACCGCGTCGGCGATGTCCTCCGGTTCGACGGCCCAGGTCGGCAGGAACGGCGTCATCATGTTCGACAACTGCGGGTTGGTCTCCATGGCCTTGCCGAGTGCGGTGACCATGTCGCCGGTACCCATGTCGGTGACGACCGGACCCGGATGCACGCTGTTGACCCGGATCGAATGCTTGCCGAGCTCGGCGGCGAAGGCCCGCGCCATCCCGGTGACCGCATGCTTGCTCGCCGTGTAATGGATCATGAACGGCTGCAACTTGATTCCGGCTGCCGAGCTGATCAGGATGATCGACCCGCCGCGGCCGCCGTCGACGATCTTGTGCGCGCCCGCCATCACGGTGTTCCAGGTGCCGGTGACATTGACGTCGATGACGTCGCGGAAATCCTCGGCGCTGATGTCGTCCCATGCCTGCGGGGCGGTCACACCGGCGTTGGCGACGATGATGTCGAGTCGGCCGAGTTCGGCGACACCACTGTCGACGGCGGCGGTCAGCGCATCGCCGTCCCGGGTGTCGACCGCCGACGCGATGATCCGGCGGCCGGTGGCCTTGACGAGTTCGACTGTCTCGGCGAGATCGTCGGCGGTCGCATGGTCGTAGGGCACGCACGGCGGTAGCGGGCCGGCGATGTCGACGGCGATGATGTCGGCGCCCTCCTTGGCCATCCGCACGGCATGCGCGCGACCCTGGCCGCGCGCCGCCCCGGTGATGAACGCGACGCGTCCTTCCAACCTCATTTCCCCTTCGCTCCCTTCACGAGCCCGCCTCCGATGATCAGTTTCTGGATTTCGCTGGTGCCCTCGTAGAGCCGCAGCAGTCGCACGTCGCGGTAGATCCGCTCCACCGGAACCTCACGCATATAGCCGCTGCCGCCGTGGATCTGGACCGCGAGATCGGCTACCTTGCCTGCCATTTCGGTGCAGAACAGCTTGGCCGCCGACGGGGCGATCCGCCGGTCCTGCCCGGTGACCCACAGCCGGGCGGCGTCGCGCACGAGCGCGCGGCCGGCCATCACCCCCGTCTGCTGATCGGCGAGCATCGCCTGGACGAGCTGGAAATCGCCGATCGGCGTGCCACCCTGCGTCGCGGTGGCGGCGTAGGCGACCGACTCGTCGAGTGCGCGCTGCGCGGCGCCGACGGCCAGCGCGGCGATGTGGACGCGGCCGCGCGCCAGCGAGGTCATCGCGGCGCGGTAGCCGAGGTCCTCGGAGCCTCCGACCAATGCGGTGTCGGGGACCTCGACGTCGGTGAAGTTCACGTCCGCGGTCCAGGCGCCTTCCTGTCCCATCTTCTTGTCCTTGGCCCCGATGTCGACCCCGGGGGTGTCGGCGGGCACGAGGAACACCGCGATACCCGCCCCCTTGTCGTCTGCGGGGCGGCTTCTGGCGAAGGTGACGAACAGGTCCGCATTCGGGGCGTTGGTGATGAATCGCTTCTGGCCGTTGAGGATCCACCCCGAATCAGGCCCGTCGCCGTCACGTACTGCTTTCGTCCGCAGGCCCGACGGGTTCGAACCGGCGCCGGGCTCGGTCAGCGCGAACGATGCGACGATCTCACCGGAGGCGATCCTCTCCAGCCAGGTCTTCTTCTGCTCGTCGGTGCCGTAGCCGACCAGCACCTGGCCGGCGATGCCGTTGTTGGTACCGAACATGGATCGCAGCGCCAGGGAGGTGTAGCCCAGTTCCATCGCGAGCTCAACGTCCTGGGCGAGATTCAGCCCGAGCCCGCCCCATTCCTGAGGGATGGCGTAACCGAAGAGTCCCATCGACTTGGTCTGTTCCCGCAGGTCGTCAGGGACCTGGTCGGTGGACAGGATCTCCTGCTCGCGCGGCACCACCGCGGTGCGGACGAACTCGCGGGTCGCCGCCAGGATCGCCTGGAAATCCTCGTCGTTCACTTCAGCGGACGGGATTCCGGCTTCGGCTGCGTTGGCTGGGGGACTGGCCATCGAACGGTGCTCCTCGCAACGGGATCGCGGGGGAAGCCGCGAGCCAATATCGTATATGAAATACGATAACCTCCCGACAGGTCCGTATACGCGTGAGGATGGGTGGGTCAGGTGTCATTGCTGACAGGTCAAACCGCTGTGATCACAGGTGGAGCCCAGGGACTGGGTTTCGCGATCGCGCAGAGATTCGTCGACGAGGGTGCCCGAGTGGTGCTCGGGGACGTCAATCTCGAGGCGACGCAGGAGGCCGCCGAGAAGCTGGGCGGGGCGGACGTGGCGCACGCCGTCCGCTGTGACGTGACGAGCTCCGCCGAAGTGGACGCACTGGTGGCCGCCGCCGTCGACACCTTCGGCGCGTTGGACATCATGGTCAACAACGCGGGCATCACCCGTGACGCCACCATGCGCAAGATGACCGAGGACGACTTCGACAAGGTCATCGCGGTGCATCTGAAGGGCACCTGGAACGGGTTGCGGGCAGCCGCTGCGATCATGCGGGAGAACAAGCGCGGCGTGATCGTGAACATGTCGTCGATCTCCGGCAAGGTCGGAATGATCGGACAGACCAACTACTCGGCGGCCAAGGCGGGCATCGTCGGCATGACCAAGGCGGCCTCGAAGGAACTCGCCTACCTCGGGGTGCGGGTGAACGCGATCCAGCCGGGACTCATCCGCTCGGCGATGACCGAGGCGATGCCGCAACGGATCTGGGATTCGAAGGTGGCCGAGGTGCCGCTGGGGCGTGCCGGCGAGCCCGATGAGGTGGCCAAGGTCGCGCTGTTTCTGGCCTCGGATCTGTCCTCCTACATGACCGGCACGGTTCTCGAGGTCACGGGAGGACGGCACCTGTGACGCGCGAGGCGGTCATCTGCGAGCCGGTGCGGACGCCGATCGGCCGCTACAACGGGATGTTCAAGTCCCTGACCGCCGTCGAACTCGGGGTGGTGGCACTGAAGGGGCTGCTGGAGCGGACACAGGTGGCGCCCGAGGCGATCGAGGACGTCATCGTCGGGCACTGCTACCCGAGCATGGAGGCGCCGGCGATCGGCCGGGTCATCGCGCTCGACGCGGGCCTTCCGGTCACCGTCCCCGGGATGCAGCTCGACCGTCGCTGCGGATCCGGTCTGCAGGCCGTGATCCAGGCCGCGATGCAGGTGGCGAGCGGCACCAACGATCTCGTCGTCGCCGGCGGCGCCGAATCGATGAGCAATGTGGTGTTCCATTCCACCGATATGCGCTGGGGTGGCGCCAGGACCGGGATCACCGTGCACGACGCACTGGCCCGCGGTCGCACCACCGCAGGCGGCAAGCACTACCCGGTGCCGGGCGGCATGCTGGAGACCGCCGAGAACCTGCGTCGCGAGTACGGCATCTCGCGCGAGGAACAGGACGAACTCGCCGTGCGGTCGCATTCCAAGGCCGTGCGGGCGCAGCAGGACGGCCTGCTCGCCGAGACCATCATCCCGGTGACGGTCTCCGGTCGGTCCGGAGACGCGGTGATCGACGTCGACGAACATCCCCGCGCCGACACCTCGCCGGAATCGTTGGCGAAGCTCAAACCCGTTCTCGCCGCGTCGGATCCGGAGGCGACGGTGACGGCGGGAAACTCGAGCGGGCAGAACGACGCGGCGTCCATGTGCCTGGTCACCACGCCGGAGAAGGCCGCCGAACTGGGCCTGGTGCCGCTGGTGCGCATCGTGTCCTGGGGCGTGGCCGGCGTGGCCCCGAAGATCATGGGCATCGGACCCGTCCCCGCCACCGAGGTCGCGCTGCGCAGGGCGGGGCTGCAGTTGCCGGACATCGACCTGATCGAACTCAACGAAGCATTCGCCGCGCAGGCGTTGGCATGTCTGCGCGAATGGAAGTTCACCGAGACCGATCTGGAGCGGACCAACGTCCACGGGTCCGGTATCTCGCTGGGACACCCGGTCGGGGCCACGGGAGGGCGGATGCTCGCCACCCTGGCCCGGGAACTGGTGCGCCGCGACGGCCGGTTCGGACTGGAGACGATGTGTATCGGTGGCGGGCAGGGCCTGGCCGCGGTGTTCGAGAGGGTTGAGGGATGACATTCAGCGAGAAGCGAAGCGGGATCGCGCATGAGTAGGTTGGCGCAGACCCTGGGGCTGACGGAGTTCCAGACCGAGATCGTCTCCACCGTGCGGCAATTCGTCGACAAAGAGGTGATCCCGACCGCCCAGGAACTGGAGCACGCCGACACCTATCCGCAGGCCATCGTCGACGCGATGCGCGAGATGGGACTGTTCGGGTTGATGATCCCCGAGGAGTACGGCGGGCTGGGGGAGTCGCTGCTCACCTACGCGCTGTGCGTCGAGGAGCTCGCCCGTGGGTGGATGAGTGTGTCCGGAGTGATCAACACGCACTTCATCGTCGCCTACATGATCCGCCAGCACGGCACCGACGCACAGAAGAGTCACTACCTGCCGCGCATGGCCACGGGCGAGACGCGTGGGGCGTTCTCGATGTCGGAACCCCAACTCGGATCCGATGTCGCGGCGATCCGGACCCGCGCGAAGAACAACGGCGACGGTACCTACACCATCGACGGCCAGAAGATGTGGCTGACCAACGGCGGCAGCTCGACGCTGGTGGCGACGCTGGTCCGCACCGACGAGGGCGCCGACAAGCCGCACCGCAATCTGACGGCGTTCCTGATCGAAAAGCCCACCGGTTTCGGGGAAGTCGCACCCGGATTGACCATCCCGGGCAAGCTCGACAAGCTCGGCTACAAGGGCATCGACACCACCGAGCTGATCTTCGACGGCTATCGGGCCGACGCCGGCGACATCCTGGGCGAGGCGCCGGGGCAGGGTTTCTTCCAGATGATGGACGGTGTCGAGGTCGGCCGGGTCAACGTCTCCGCGCGCGCCTGCGGGGTCGGGATCCGGGCGTTCGAGCTGGCCGTGAAATATGCCCAGCAGCGCAGCACCTTCGGCAAACCCATCGCCGAGCATCAGGCGATCGCCTTCCAGTTGGCCGAGATGGCAACCAAAGTCGAGGCGGCACATCTGATGATGGTCAACGCCGCGCGGCACAAGGACTCCGGCGAGCGGAACGACGTCGCGGCGGGCATGGCGAAGTACTTCGCCAGCGAGGTCTGCGCCGAGGTGACCCAGCAGAGCTTCCGGATCCACGGCGGGTACGGGTACTCCAAGGAGTACGAGATCGAGCGCCTGATGCGCGATGCACCCTTCCTGCTGATCGGTGAGGGCACCAGCGAGATCCAGAAGAACATCATCAGCAAGCGGTTGCTGGCGGACTACCGGGTCTAGGCCGGTGACCACCCCCGAATTCGCGGCCAGACCGCAGCTTGCCGAAGATGTCGCACGCTTCGTGCGGCGACGGATCTTCGACGGCACCTACCCCGCGGGCCGGTACATCCGGCTCGAGCAGCTCGCGGCCGAACTGGGGATCAGCGTCACCCCCGTGCGGGAAGCGCTCTTCGGCCTGCGCGCCGAGGGGCTGCTGACCCAGCAGCCGCGCCGCGGGTTCGTGGTGTCGCCGATCACCGAGCGCGACATCGCCGACGTCTCGGATGTGCAGGCCCACATCGGGGGAGTGCTCGCCAGCAGGGCGGCCGAGCTCATCACCGACGAACAACTCGCCGAACTGGAGCGGATCCAGGACGAACTCGAGGCGGCCTACGACGCCGTCGACCACGAGGCGGCGGTGCGCCTCAACCACGCGTTCCACCGCGGAGTGAACATCGCTGCAGGTTCACCGAAACTCGCGCAGCTGATGGGGCAGATCACCCGGTTCGCGCTGGAGTCCGTCTATCCCACGGTCGAAGGCTGGCCGGCGCATTCGATGAACGACCACCGCGTGCTCCTCGCCGCGCTCCGCAAGCGGGACGGCACGGCGGCCCGGGACGCGATGTCGGAGCATCTGTGCGCGGCGGCGGGCCCGCTGATCGACCACCTCACCACTCGCGGAGTGATCGGATGACAGGGGTCCTCGACGGCATCCGCGTGCTCGACTACGGGCGGTTCATCGCGGCTCCGTGGTGCTCGGCGCTGCTCGCCGACATGGGCGCCGACGTGATCCGCGTGGAGAAACGCGAAGGCGGGGAAGACCGCTGGGTCCAGTCGATCGCCGACAGTGGCGAGGGCGGCACGTTCCTGCAGTGCAACCGCAACAAGCGCTCGCTGACGCTGGACACCACCACCGCCGAGGGTCGGGAGGTCACCCGAAAACTGGTGGCCGGGGCCGACATCGTCGTCGCGAACATGCCGGCGGTCGGAATGCGCACCAGTGGACTGGATTACGACACTTTGCGGACGATCAAACCCGACATCATCCTGGCCAGCGCGACGGCCTACGGGGAGGGCGGACCCTACAGCGACCGGATCGGGTTCGACGGTGCCGGGCAGGTGATGTCGGGGGCGGTGTACCGGCAGGGGCTGCCCGACCAGCCGATCCGCACGGTGGTCCCGTACGCGGACTTCGGCACCGCGTTGACGTTGACGATCGGCGTGATGATGGCGCTGTACCACCGCGACCGCACCGGGGAGGGGCAGCACGTGGAGGGCGCGCTGCTGCCCACGGCGATGATGCTGTCGAATGCGTTCCTGATCGAACGTGACCTGCTGGGCACCGACAAACCGCGGATGGGTAACCAGGGCACGTCGGTGGCGCCGTGCGACCTGTACCGCACCTCCGACGACGGCTGGGTGCTGCTGCAGATCGCCGGTCCGTCGATGTTCAGACGGTGGTGCCGGCTGGTCGGGCGGCCCGAACTGTTCGACGACCCGCGCTTCGCCGACGACGATCTGCGCTGGCAACACGGCGAGGAGCTCAACGGGATCATGGCGCAGTGGTGCGCCGACAAGACCAAGGCCGAGGTGCTCGAACTTCTGGAGGCTGCGAAACTTCCTGCGGCGCCGATGCATTCGACGCAGGAGGTGCTGGAGGACCCGCACGTGCAGGCGATGGGTTACCTGAAGCGGGTGCCGTTCCCCGGCACGCCGAAGGACGTGCCGTTGATCGAGACACCGTTCCGGCTGTCGGCCACCCCCGGTGAGATCCGCCGACGGGCCCCGCTGCTCGGCGAGCACACCGACGAGATCCTGGAGGAGATCGGCTATTCCAGTGAGGCCGTTGTCGGCCTCCGTGACCGCGGGGTGGTGTGAGCCGCTCAGTCCTGCAGGAGTTCTCGCAGCCGCGCGGTGTCGACCTTGCCCGTCGCACCCCGCGGAATCGCGGCCTCGTCCGGTAGCAGCGCCCACACGGACGGCACCTTGAAGCTGCTGAGCACCTCACGTGCCGCCCGGCGCAGCACGTCGACCGTCAGAGACGCGTCGCACACCACGGCCGCTCCGACCCGATTCCCTTCGGGCCCGGGCAGGTTGGTCACAGACGCGGCGCGGACCCCGTCGACGGTGCGCAGCGCCTGCTCCACTTCGGCGGGGTAGACGGTGGCGCCGCGCACTTTGAACATGTCGTCGCAGCGGCCGTGGTAGAAGAGGAACCCGTCGCTGTCGAGGTGCCCGAGATCCCCGGTGGGATAGAAGCCGTCGGGGGTGAACACGTTCTCCCGGGTACGCCGGCAGATGCCGCGCATGAGGTGCGGCCCGCGGATCTGGATCATCCCGGTCGCGCCGGCGGGGAGTTCCTCGCCGGTTCCGGGATCGGTGATCCGCACCTGCATGCCGTCGAACGGTGTGCCGCAGCTGCCCCACGCAGTCTCCGGCATGTCGGTGTCGGCCGGGTGGCCGCAGTACGGGCCGAAGGACTCGGTCATCCCGAACAGATTGGCCCGGGCGCCGGGGCGCGCGCGCAGGTTCGGCGGGAGCAGAGCTTCCAGGCTTCCGGGCCGCAGGTTCAGTTCGACGCCTGAGGCAGGTAGGTGTCGGGCCAGCGCCTCGGCCTGATCGGGCCAGCCCCGGAACAGTGTCACGCGCTCGGCGGTCAGCAGCCGCAGCGTCGAATCCGGTTGGCGGACAGCCTCGGTGACCAGGATCGCACCGGCGACCAGCGCCGAGAGCAGGCCGCCGCCGAACCCGCCGACCCAGAAGAACGGCATCGGTAGGTACAGGCGGGTCCGGTCGTCGATGCAGCGGGCGTCGAGACCGGAGCGCACCGCGCCGATCGCGTTGCCGTGCGAATGAATCACCCCTTTGGGTGGTCCGCTGCTTCCCGAGGTGAACAGGATCGCCATCGGGTCGGCCGCGCGGACGCCGCGTGACATGGCGTCCGACACCGCCGCGGTCCCGGGACCGGGTCGGAGTCCGGTGATCTGGTCGGTCGTCCACACCGTGCTCAGGGCGGGCAGATCGGCGTCGAGGCGGTCCAGGTAGCGGTGCCCGCGGAACTCCTCGACCGCGATCAGATGCTGTACCGACGCCGTGCGCAACTGCGCGCTGAGTTCGGGCGGGGTCAACAGGGTACTCAGCGGCACGAGCACCGCACCGATCCGCATCAGTGCCAACGCTGTTCGTGCCCACTCGACACCGTTGGGCATCAGGAGGCCGACACGCGTGCCCTTGGCGATCCCGGATGCGACGAATGCGGCGCCGAGCTCCCGGGTGGCCGCGTCGAGTTCGCGGTGGGTGATCCGCTCGGCGGGATCGACGACCGCCTCCGTGTCGGGGTGCCGTTCGGCCTGGGCGCGTAGCAGGGCGTCGACGGTGTCAGTCATCGAAGAGTCTCCGAAGTGCGGGAAGATCGATCTTGCCGCTGGACATCGTCGGAATCTCCGTGTGCCGCAGTGAAAGCACCCGCCGGGGGATCTTGTACGCCGAGACCTGCGTGCTGAGTGCCTCTTTCACGGCCGGCTCATCGAACACGGTGCCGTTGTCCGTCGCGATGACGGCGGCGACGATCTGGCCGCGCTCGGGATCGGGAAGCCCGACGACGTGTACCGCGACGCCCGCGTCGACGGCCTGCAGCGCCGCGCTGAGCGCCTTCTCGACTTCGGCGGGCGCGACGTTGGCGCCTGCGGTCTTGATCATCGATCCGGCCCGGCCGACGAAATAGAACACGCCGTCGTCGTCACGGCGGACCAGATCACCAGTGTGGAACCACCCGTCGGCATCGAAACACTCCTCGCGGCTGCGGCCGTAATACCTCTGCATCAGATGCGGTCCACGCAACAGGAGTTCGCCGACGGCGCCGTCGGTGTCGGAACCGGTGTCGGGGTCGACCACCCGTGCGTCGAAACCCGGCGCCAGGAATCCGTACGAGCCACGACGCGCCTCGGGCTGATCGGATTCGTCCCCGCTGAGCAGGACCACGCTGCCGGCCTCGGTCATGCCGAGCATGTTGTGCCGAAGCTCAGGGTCGGCCGGTCGAACGTCGGGAGCCATGATCGAGTACAGGTTGCCGCGTCGCATCGACGACAGGTCGCGCCGGGCGAAGCTGGGGTGGCGGGTGAGGTGGGTGATGCCCGCCACGAATCCGTTGGTCATTGTAGGCTTCTCGGCCTCGAGGAGATCGAGAGTTCGTCCGGCGTCGGAGGCGGTGCTGCAGATCAGCGTCGAGCCCGCGACAAGGGTGGCGAGGAGTCCGAATGCGAACCCTCCGATCCAGAAGAACGGGGAGTTGCAGAACAGCCTGTCCTCGGCGGTGAGCCCGCGGATCTCGTTGAGTCCGCGCTGGTGCGCGAGCAACGAGGTGTGTGTGTGCACGACGCCTTTCGGGTCGCTGGTCGATCCCGACGTGTAGATGATCGCCAGGACGTCGGATCCGTCGACATCCCCCTCCAGGGCGCTCACATCGGCCGCCCCGCCGCACTCGGCGTCGAAGACGACGTGGCGCAGCACCGGAACCTCGGCGGACAGCAGCGGTCCGTCGTCCAGCGGTACACCGACCGCCTCGCCGAGAGCCCTCACGTAGTCGTGGGTCCGGAACGCGCGCGTGGCCAGCAGCACGCCGACGTCGCTGTCGCGCAGTTGCCGGCGCAACTCCACGGCCGTGCTGAACGTCGAGAACGGCACCACGACGGCACCGATTCTGGCCGCCGCGAGCATCGCGACGACCCACTGTGCGCCGTTCGGATACAGAATCCCGACGTGGGACCCCTTGCCGACCCCGAGGGTGGTCAGACGCGCGGCCAGCACCGCCGACCGCTCGTCGGCCTCGGCGTAGGAGAGCCGTTCGTCGTCGCAGATGAGCAGCGGCTTGTCGCCGTGACGGCGCTGCGCGCGAAGAACTTCGGCGACGGTGCACGGATCGCTCATGGTTGCGCGAGGCGCGCCCGTACGGCGGTCAGATCTGGCTTGCCCGATGGGGTCCGAGGGATCGCATCGGTGAGGATCAGCGCGGTCGGGATCTCGTACCGGGCCAGCCGGGTCTGCAGATAGGCCGACAGCTCCTCCGGTGACGCGGTCGCGCCGGGGCGCAATTCGACGAGGGCGACGGGGGTTTCGCCGAGGCGCGGATCGGGACGGCCCACCACCGCGGCTCCGGCGACCGCCGCGTGGGATTCCAGCGCGGACCTCACGTCGTCGGGCATCACCTTGAAGCCGCCGCGGATGATCGCCTGGTCGGCGCGCCCGAGGATCCACAGGAATCCGTCCTCGTCGATCCGGGCGACGTCGGTGGTCTGCATCCACTCGCCGGTGTCGGCGAGCTGGGCCGGGATCACCTCAAGCAGGCCCGGCTCTCCGGGCGGCACCGGGTCGCGGTTGTCGTCGACGACGCGTAGCCGGGCACCGGGGTTGGCGCGGCCGACGCTCCCGCGCTTGTCCTGCCAGTACTTCCGGTGGTCGGCCAGCGTCCAGCCCGCCACTCCGCCGCCGAATTCGGTGGCTGCGTACGAGGTGAGTACCGGTATGCCGAATTTGGCGGTGAACGCCTCGGCGTCGTCGGCCGACAGCGGGGCCGTGCCCGAGGTGACGACGCGTACCCCGGCGAGGTCGTCGCGGGTCAGGTCGGAATGCAGCACCATGCGCAGTGCCGCGGGCACCAGGGATACCGCCGCCGGCCGATGCTCCCTGACGGCCTCGGCCCAACTGTGCAGTTCGAACTTGGGTAGCAGCACGAACGGCCGGGCCTCGGCTAGGCACAACAGGATCCGGAACACCCCGCCGACGTGCACGAGCGGGGAGTTGACGATGGCCACCCCCTGGCGGAGTTCCGTCGGGGACGGTGCGGTGTCGGGGTCGCGCCCCATGACGCTACGGGCGAGCATGTCGTAGGTGAGATCGACGCGTTTCGGGGGTCCGGTGGTGCCGCTGGTCAGCATCCGCACCGCGACCCCGGGACGGTGTTGCCCTTCGGAAGGGCTGCCGCCCGTGATCTCCGGCGTCGTGTCGATGTCGCCGAGGGCCATTGTGGTCGCCGTGGTGCCGGGTGCCAGCGACTCCAGGTCCTCGGCGAGTCCGATGAGCGTCGGCAGCTGCAGCGCCTCGATGTCCGCCCGGGTGCGCTCGTCGCCGCGGGACGGGTTGATGACGACCACCGTACCTCCGCCGGACAGCACCCCGAGTAGCGCTGCCACGTGGGAGGGCGTGTTGCGCAACATGATTCCGGCGGTGCCGGAGCCGACCACCGTGCTGACGTGGCGGGCGGACTCGGCGATCTGCCCCCACGTGACCCACCGCCGTTCGAACTGGATCGCCGGCGCCGACGCATCCAGCGCCATGACCTCGGCGATCCGCCGCGACAGCGGATGCATCACCGGATCCTCGGTGCGGTCTTGGGGATGGGACGTTCGGCGAGTTCGGCTTTGGCGATCGGGTTGCCCAGGCGGGTGTAGATCAGTCCCTGATCCATCGCCGCGCGGTAGGGCTTGTCCAGGGATTCCCAGATCGCCTTGACGGTGCCCTGGGTCGCGGTCGGCGGCTTGGCGGCGATGGCGGTCGCGATTTCGTGTGCCCGGGACCAGAGTTCGTCTTCGGGCACCACCTCAGTCACCAGGCCGATGCGCAGCGCGGTCTGCGCGCCGACGCGTTCGTCGTTGCCCATCAACGCCATCCGCAGGGTGTCTCCCAGACCGACCCGGCGCATCAACCCGATGGGCTCCAGGGCGGACACCAGGCCCGCGCTGACATGCGAGTCGAAGAACGTCGCGCCGTCCGAGCAGATCACCACGTCGGCCTCGTTGACGAAGTACAGCGCCCCGGCGGTGCACATGCCCTGGACCGCGCACACCACCGGCTTCCACATCTTCTGCCATTTCGGGCTGAGAAGCTCACCCGGATCTTCGTGGTTCCAGACGATGTCCGGTTGGCCGTAGCTGGATTTCACGTCGAGTCCGGCGCTGAACGCCCGGTCGCCAGCGGCCCGCAGCACGACGGCGTTGATGCTCTCGTCGCTCTTGACGAGATGCCACGCGTCGCGCATCTCCCGGCACATCGCGCGGTTGAACGAATTGAGTGCCTCAGGGCGATTCAGCGTGATGGTCGCGACCCGGACATCGTGGTCGAGGTCGAGGTCGATCGTCTCGAACGTCATCGGCACTGCCAGTTCGGTGCGCGCTTCTCGACGAAGGCCAGTGGGCCCTCCTGGGCGTCCTCGGTGCGCACCACCCGCTCGCGGAACGTCTCGGCGAGGATCTCGCCTTCGAGCAGCGGAAGGTCGAGTGTCTTGTGGATGGCCAGGCGGGTGCCGCGCACCGCCAGAGGCGCGTTCGAGTTCACGATGTCGGCGATCTCGTGCGCGCGTTCGAGAAGCGCGTCGTGGGGGACGACCTCGGTGATCATGCCGAGTTCGTAGGCGCGCTCGGCCGTCATCCGTTCGTGCTTGCCCATCAGTGCCATCCGCAGCGCGACCGACCGCGGTAGCGCACGGGCCAGTCGCACCATCTCGCGAGCAGCGACCAGCCCGATGCTGACATGGGGATCGAAGAACGTGGCCTTGTCCGACGCGATCACGATGTCGCCGGTGGTGACCCAGTCCAGACCCGCCCCACAGCAGATGCCGTTGATCGCGGCGAGGACGGGCTTGGCCATCCGCCGGAACGGGGGAGTGCCCTCCTGAGGCGCTTCCCACTGGTCGTAGGTGGACAGGTACGGCCGCTCGTAGATCACCCGGCCGTCCTCGGGGATCTCCTTGACGTCCGCGCCGGTACAGAAGGCGCGTCCGTTGCCGGTGACGATCATCAGCCAGACGTCGTCGTCGTTCTCGGCTTCGTCATAGGCTGCGCGCAACTCGGAGACCATGTGCGGAGACAGCGCATTGAGCGCCTCGGGTCTGTTGAGCGTGATGGTGGCTTTGTGGCCATCGACGTCGTAGGTGATGGTGTCGTAGCTCGGGGAGGAACTCACGTGCCTTCTTTCGTCTATCTGCCTGTGAAACCGGGTGCCCGGCGGTCGCGGAACGCCGCCAGTCCTTCTTTGAAATCTGAGGTACGGCAGGCCAGTTCCAGATCCGACAGCTCGTGGTCCATCGACTGCGGCAGGGTGGCGTGCATGCCGTAGTGGATGGACCGCTTCGCCAGTCCGATCGCGACGGTAGGCCCGGCGGCCAACCTGTGCACCAGATCCTCGGCGACGCCGGCGATCTCGTCCTGTGGGACGGCCTGATGGATCAGCCCCCAATCGGCGGCATCGGCGCCGGTGACCTTCTCGCCGAGTAGCAGCATGCGTTTGGCCCGTGCCACCCCGGCGAGGCGGGGAAGCAGCCACGTCGCACCCGAGTCGGGACTGAACCCCCGGTCGATGAACGGCTCCCACAGGTTCGCCTCCGGCGTCGCGACGGTGAAGTCGGCCGCCAGTGCGAGGTTGGCGCCGAGGCCGACCGCCCAGCCGCGCACCGTGCACACCACCGGTAGCTGGATGGTCGCGAGGAGTTCGACGACGCGGTTGGCCTGGTGCGGCACGCGACGGAGCAGGTTGCCGGGGCGGGGTTTACCGCCACCGCTGTTGGCGGCCACCCAGTCGGAACCGGCACAGAAGTCCTTCCCTGCGCCCGTCAGGTGGATCGCGCGCAGTGAGTCGTCGGAGGCGGCTGCGGTCAGTGCGTCCACCAATGTGCCGATCATCGTGCGGCTCAACGAGTTCCGTCGTGAGGGTCGATCGAGGGTGATGCGCAGGACGGCGTCGTCCCGGGTCAGTCGCACTGCGCCTGCGTCCGCGTCGTCGCGCACCGGGGCACCATCCTCTCGGGCTGCAGAAGGCCTATACAGATAGCCATGCAGTTGGTAGTACGATTACTATCCTGTACAACTTAGCAAGGAAAGGCCGGCTACGGAACAGTGTCGTCCAAGGTGCCAGCACAGCGCATTCGTCAGCCCCGGGTCGCAGAACTCGTGGCTTCGCGGCTGCGCGACGACATCCTGACCGGCCGCCTCAAGGAGGGGGATGTCCTGCCGTCGCAGGAGTCACTGTTCGCCGAGTTCGGCGTCAGTCCACCGGCGGTGCGGGAGGCGATCCACATCCTGGAGGCCGACGGGCTGATCTCGGTGCGGCGCGGCAACGTCGGAGGGGCAGTGGTGCACCTGCCGTCGGCCGAACGCACCGCGCAGATGATCAGCATGGTGCTTCAGACACGCGCCGCGACGCCCGGTGACGTCAGCGAGGCCCTGCTGCACCTTGAGCCCATCTGCGCGGGGATGTGCGCCTCGCGTGAGGACCGCGCGACCGAAGTGGTGCCTCATCTCCAGGCGGCGATCGACGCCCAGGTCGAGCAGTTCGACAGCCCGTCGCAGTACGTACCCAACGCCCGCAGATTCCACGAGGCGATCGTGTCGCACTGCGGGAACGAACCGATGATCCTGCTGATCGGATCGTTACAGGTGATCTGGTCGGCCCACGAATCATCGGTGTGGTCCGACGAGTACCACCCGTCGGACCCGATGGAACCGAAGACCATGCGCGCCGCGCTGCGGGACCATCAGCGACTTCTCGACGCAATCGCCGAGGGCAACTCCGCGCGGGCGGTGAAGCTGGCCGGCGACCACCTGGCGGCGGCACGGCGTAACACCCTTGCGGCGGCATCGCAGAAAACCATTGAAGCCAAACTGATCTCGAACTGAAGGGTGATCACCATGACCACAACCGACGACGATCGTGTGCTGTTCGATGTCGACCGGGACACGCGGATCGCGACCATCACGCTCAACAACCCCAAGCAGCGCAACTCCTATGACGCGGCGATGCGAAATCTGTTGGCCCGCCATCTCGACGAGGTGGCCGAGGACGACGACATCACCGTGGTGCTGCTGCGGGGCGCCGAGGGGGTGTTCAGCACCGGTGCGGACATGAACAACGCCTACGGCTGGTACGGGCCCGAAGACCCCGCAGGAGCCGGGAAGCCCAGAAAGAGCAGGCCGTCTCAGCGCCGCCGACTGACCGTCGACCGCAAGTCCTTCGGCTTCTATCACAATCTGATGGGCTTCCCGAAGGTCACCGTGGGCGAGATCAGCGGATATGCCCTCGGGGGCGGTTTCGAGATGGCGCTGATGACCGACATCTCCGTCATCGCCCGCGACACCCGGATCGGCATGCCCGCCACCCGCTTCCTCGGGCCTGCGCTTGGCAGCCTGCACCTGTTCTTCCACCGGCTGGGCCCGGTGCAGGCCCGCCGCCTGCTGCTCACCGGCGACATCATCCGCGCCGCCGACGTCGAGCATCTCGGCGTGTTCACCGAGACGTGCGATGCCGATGCGGTGACCGCCCGCGCGCGGTACTGGGCGGAGAAAGCCGCCAAGATGCCGGCCGACGGCGTCGTGATCGCCAAGGAGGCTTTCCGCCTCGTCGAACAGAGCCAGGCCTACCAGGGCGAGGAGGTGGCGAGCTATCTGTTCCACGCCTACGGCACAAACCTGCAGTTCGCCGACGGTGAGTTCAACTTCGTCAAGACCCGCGCCCAGCACGGCACGAAGGAGGCGTTCCGGCTGCGTGACGAGCATTTCCACGTGCCCGAACCGTGAGTGACCCGCCTCACCTACTGTCAGCGCTACATTATCTGTTAGTTTTGTAACGTCCGTCTGCCACGAAACCGAGGTCGAGAGCATGTCTACACCCGTCATCGTCGGTGCTGCCAGGACGGCCATCGGCCGCTCGTTCAAGGGCACACTGGTCAACACCCCGCCGGAAACGCTGATCACGACGGTGCTCCCCGAGGTCATCCGCCGTTCCGGCGTCGACCCGGCCGACATCGACGACATCATCTTCGCGGAATCGCATTACGGCGGTGGTGATCTGGCGCGCTACGCCGCCGACGCCATCGGACTGCAGCATGTTCCCGGCCAGTCGGTGAACCGGCACTGTGCGGGCAGCCTGACCGCGATCGGCAACGCCGCCGCGCAGATCGGCTCCGGGATGGAGCGGGTCATGATCGCCGGAGGGGTGCAGTCGCTGTCGATGACCCCGCTCGTCAACTGGCGGATCCCGGGCCCGGAGTTGAAGTTCGAAGAGCGCTGGATGCCGCCCACTCACGTCGAGACCCCGGACGCCCCCACCAAGGACATGTCGATCACCGTCGGCTGGAACACCGCGCAGGCCGCGGGCATCACCCGTGAGGACATGGACGCGTGGGCCGCCCGGTCGCACCAGCGCGCCGTGGCCGCCCAGGACGCCGGGAAGTTCCTCGACGAGATCGTGCCGCTGAAGGTCGAACAGTTCGACGGTTCGGTGATCGACTTCAGCGTCGACGAGCAACCGCGTCGTGACACCTCCGTCGAGAAGTTGGCCGGCCTCAAGGTGCTGCACCCCGAGATCGAGGGCTTCTCCATCACCGCCGGCAATGCGAGCGGCACCAACGACGCGGCTGCCGGTGTGGCGCTGGTCGAGGCTGATTACGCCGCCGCCAACGGACTCACCGTGATGGCCAAGGTCCGGTCCTGGGGTGCGGTGGGCGTGGCCCCCCGCGACACCGGCCTGGGCGGCGTCAAGGTCATCGGCCGCGTGCTGGACAAGGCGGGCCTCAAGCCGTCCGACGTGACCCTGTGGGAGATCAACGAGGCGTTCGCGTCCGTGCCGATCGCCGCGGTCCGCGAATACGGCATCGACGAGGAACTGGTCAACTTCTCGGGCAGCGGCTGCAGCCTCGGACATCCGATCGCGGCGTCCGGCGCCCGGATGATCACCACCCTGATCTACGAATTGCAGCGCCGCGGTGGTGGCATCGGTGTCGCCGCGATGTGCGCCGGTGGCGGCCAGGGCGGCGGCGTCGTCATCGAGGTGTAGTCCTCTTCTTCACCCGCCGAAATTGCATTCCAGCAGGAGAAGTTCGAGTGATGCCCTGCTGGAATGCAATGTCGGCGGTGAGGGTTTTCAGCGTTTGCGCGCGGGAGCCTTGCGCGTCGTCTTCGCCTTCTCGATCAGCCGGGCGGCGTTCTCCAGGATGCAGTCGAGACCGAATTCGAAGTTGCGGTCGTCGGACGCGCTGAGGTGATGCCCCTTCTGCGTCACCGCCGCCAGTAGCGGTGCGGTCTCCGGATCGATCGCCATGGTGTCGTCGATGTCGCCGTGCCCGTCGTCGCCGGCGAGGTTCTTCTCCCGGAGACGCTGCAGGACCACCGACCCGCGGACGTGGACCGACATCGCCGAATAGGTGTCGAACGCGTCCTCGGGGGAGAGCCCCGCTTCGACGAGGCTGCCGATGGCCTTCTCCACCTGCTGAACTCCGACCTTGGCCGCACGCGGGCTCAGCGCGGAGCGAATCAGGATCAGGTCGCACAGGATCGGATTGCCGTTGAACGTCTTCCGCATCGTGCGCGCGTGGTTCGCCAATGTCTCACGCCAGTCCCTGGCCTCGACATACGGTGTCGCGAACGCATATTGCCGTAACGCCCGGTCGGTCATCGCATTGAGCAGGTCGTCCTTCTTGCGGAAGTACCAGTAGATGCTCGTGACGCCGACACCGAGGTGCTTACCCAGAAGCGGCATGCTCAGGTTGTCGATGCCGACCTGCTCCGCGAGCTCGAATGCGCCCTTGATGATGTCGTCGGGATTGATGGAACCGCGTTCGCGGCGTTGACGCTTCTCCGCGGTCGCCTGTCTTGCCACTGCAGGGCACCTCCCTCATTTCAACGGTGTCCACCAAGCCGCAGAACGGCCTGACGGTCGGGAATCTGTCGGTAGCGCGTGCCCTTACCTGCATCTTTGCATCGGTCTGGAAGCATCGCCGTGAGCGCGACCCTACCGCCTGAGGCGCATCGGGCGGCTGCCGCCGTCGTTCCACTCTTTTACTGTAAGTCCTATAGTAAGCTTTTCCACCTACAGTCTGCGATATCGCACACACGAAAGGTGAAAGGCGACAAGTGTCTGACGAGGTTCTGCTCGAACGCCGTGACCGGGTGCTGATCATCACCATCAATCGTCCCGAGGCGCGCAACGCCTTCAACCTCGCCGTGGCGCAGGGGCTTGCCGACGCGATGGATGAGCTCGACGACACCCCCGAGCTGTCGGTCGCGATCATCACCGGCGCAGGCGGCAACTTCTGCGCCGGGATGGACCTCAAGGCGTTCATGGCCGGTGAGGTTCCGGCGATCGAGGGGCGCGGCATCGGGTTCACCGAACGTCCGCCGCGCAAGCCGCTGATCGCCGCCGTCGAAGGCTATGCACTCGCCGGCGGCACCGAGATCGTGCTGGCCACCGATCTGATCGTGGCCGCCAAGAACGCGAAGTTCGGTATCCCCGAGGTCAAGCGCGGTCTGGTCGCCGCCGGTGGCGGTCTGCTGCGGCTGCAGAAGCGGATCCCGTACCAGAAGGCGCTCGAACTCGCGCTCACCGGCGACAGTTTCACCGCCGAGGAGGCTTCGGCATGGGGTTTCGTCAACGTGCTGACCGAGCCCGGCGGCGCCCTCGACGGTGCGCTCGCCTTGGCCGAACGCATCACGGCCAACGGCCCGCTCGCAGTGGCGGCGACCAAAGAGGTCATCGCCAAGTCGGCGGACTGGACCGAGGCCGAGATGTGGAAGAAGCAGGGCGAGATCGTCTTCCCGGTGTTCTCCTCCAAGGATGCGATGGAAGGTGCGACGGCGTTTGCCGAGAAGCGCAAGCCCAACTGGACGGGAACCTGATCTGACCGCGCCATGGACCTAGGTCTGCGGGACGCGACCGTCGTCGTCGTGGGCGGCGGCCGGGGGATGGGACTGGCGGCCGCGCACTGTTTCGCCGACGACGGCGCGCGGGTCGCGCTGGTGGGCCGCACCCGCGACGTGCTCGACGCGGCGGCTGCCCAGTTGCGGGAGCGCGGTAGCCCGGATGCGGTCGGCGTGGTGGCCGACTGCGCCGACGAAGCCGCTGTGCAGCGGGCGTTCGGCGAACTCGCAGAACGATGGAACGGCGAGTTGAACGTCCTCGTCAACGCCGTCGGGCCGACCGTGCGCGGCACGTTCGATGAACTGGGCGACGCCGATTGGCGCCAGGCCGTCGACGAGGGTGCGATGGGCATGGTGCGCTGCGTCCGCGCTGCCCTGCCGCTGCTGCGGGCGGCGGAATGGGCGCGCATCGTGAACTTCTCGGCCCATTCGACTCAGCGCCAGAGCGTCATCCTCCCGGCCTACACCGCGGCCAAGGCGATGGTGACGAGCATCTCGAAGAACCTCTCGCTGCTGCTCGCGCGTGACGAGATCCTGGTGAACGTGGTCTCGCCTGGCAGCATCGCCTCCGAAGCCCTTGTCGGATGGGCACATTCGGTGGGTGTCGACGGCAGCGACCCTTATGCGCTGATGGCAGCCATCGACGAGCACTTCGGCCATCCGGCCCACCTGCCGCGGGCCGGCCTACCCACCGAGATCGGGTCCGTCGTCGCGTTCCTCGCCTCGCGGCGCAACTCGTACATGACCGGCGCCGACATCAACGTCGACGGCGGTTCAGATTTCACGTAGCCCTCCTACCGGGGGCCCTTCATCTGATCCACCAGAAGGAGAGCGGGATGGCGACAGCCGCAGAAGCCCGGGATTGGGCGCGGGTCGCCCTACGCGGTATCGGCGACTCGCTCTACACGCCGTTCTGCGGCGTCGACGGCGACGACATCGACTGGGAGGCCTACCGGACGCTGGTGCGGTACTGCGTCGGCGACCTGGGTCACCCGCTGCTGTGGTGCACCAGCGGCATCGCGGAGTTCTGGGCGCTGACCCTCGATGAGCGAAAGCGGTTGCTGGAGATCGCGATCGAGGAGGGCCGGGCCGTCAATCCGGACGTGGTGATCCAGGCCTGCACCGCGGCCACCTCGGCCAAGGACTGCCTCGAACTCACCCGGCACGCCCAGCAGGCGGGTGCGGACATCGTCTACATCCAGACGCCGATGATGGAGACCCATGGCGGTGAGGGTGTGCTGCGGTTCTTCCACTACATGGCCGAACGCACCGACATCGCGCTCGGCATGTTCAACTCGCCGTCGTCGGGATACGTGCTCACACCGGCCGAAGGGGCCCGCATCTACGAGGAGATCCCGGCGGTGTGCGCGACCAAGGAGGGCGCATTCCGGCCCGCCGCCAGCCGCATGCTGCACGATCTCGCGCCGGACCTCGTGCTCTGGGAGTGTGACAAGACCGTCTACCGCGCGGGATGGCTGCGCGAGGGCATCGTCTGCGCCGCCCAGCTGGGCACCGCCGGCTACCTGTTCGAAACACCTCGGCGCCCGATATTTACCGAGTACTGGGAGTTGATCGTCGCCGGTGAATTGATCGAGGCGATGGACTTCGCACGCGAGTCCGGGCTCGATCAATTCGACCTCGACATGGGGTCGTGGTTCACCTGTTACCCCGGGCGTGCGGACTACTTCACACACTGGGGTGGGGCGTTCAAGTTCGCGGCGTCGGTACTGGGGCTCCCGATCGGTGCGTATCCGCATTCGCGGCCACCCCAGGCAGAGCTTCCTGACTTGGCGCAGAACCAGATTCGCGCCGCTTACCGTCACCTCGGTCTGATCGACGGATAGTGGGTCCGCATCGTTGCGAGCGGGGCTACCGATAGGTGTACAGTATGGTCATTCATCAAGCTGAGGAGGTCTGCCGGTGAGTGCTGTCGACCGCGCTGTCGATCGCCGTGCCGAGCCGGTCCTGTTCGATCTTCACGACAGTGGCGTCGCCGTGTTGACACTGAACCGGCCGGATCGGATGAACTCCTGGGGCGGCGGCCTGGCGCGCGCGTTCTACGAGTGCATCGACCGAGCCGAGGGGGATCCGGACGTCCGCGTCATCGTGCTCACCGGCAACGGCCGCGCGTTCTGCGCCGGCGCCGACATGGGCGACCTCGACTCGATCAGCGGAGCTTCTGATTCCAGCGATACCGACGTCACCCAGCTCGTCGGCGAACGTCATCCGCACTTCGTGACACAGTTGCGCACGCCGATCATCGCGGCGATCAACGGGGCATGCGCGGGCATCGGGCTGACTCAGGCCCTGATGTGCGACGTGCGGTTCGCGGCGGCGGGCGCGAAATTCACCACCGCGTTCTCCCGGCGCGGCCTGATCGCCGAGTACGGCATCTCCTGGATCCTGCCCCGCATCGTCGGCTGGGGCGCCGCACAGGATCTGCTGCTGTCGGGACGCACGTTCTACGCCGAGGAGGCCAAGTCGCTCGGCCTGGTCAACGACGTCGTCGCCCCCGACGAGCTGATGGCCCACACGCTGTCCTACGCCGAGGACATGGCACGCAACTGCGCACCGAGTTCGATGGCGGTGATCAAGCGACAGCTCCACAAAGACGCTTTGCGAAACCTGCACGACGCCAGTGCCGAGGCAGAGACACTGATGCACGAGTCCATGCTCCGGCCCGATTTCATCGAGGGCATCACCGCCTTCTTCGAAAAGCGCCCGCCCAGCTTTCCGCCATTGAGCACTCAGAAGGAGGAGACGCCATGACGATCCAGCAAGAAGAGCGGGTAGCGGCCCAGCGCCTGGACTACCGGGCGATCGACGTCGACAACCACTATTACGAGCCGATCGACTCGTTCACCCGGCACCTGCCCAAGGAGTTCCGCAGCCGCGGGGTGCAGATGCTCAACGACGGCAAGCGCACGTACGCGGTGTTCGGCGGTGTGATCAACCACTTCATCCCGAACCCGACCTTCGACCCGATCATCGAACCCGGCTGCCTGGACCTACTGTTCCGCGGCGAGATTCCGGAAGGCGTCGACCCCGCCTCACTGATGAAGGTCGACCGCCTCTCCGAGCATCCCGAGTACCAGAACCGCGACGCCCGGGTGAAGATCCTCGACAAGCAGAACCTCGAAACGGTGTTCATGCTCCCGACCTTCGCCTGCGGTGTCGAGGAGGGGCTCAAGCACGACATCCCGGCCACCATGGCCTCGGTCCACGCGTTCAACCTGTGGCTCGACGAGGACTGGGGCTTCAACCGTCCCGACGGCCGAATCCTGTCCGCGCCGATCATCTCGCTCGCCGACGTACAGAAAGCGGTCGAGGAGGTCGAGTTCGTGCTGAGCCGGGGCGCCAAGATCGTCTGCGTGCGGCCGGCGCCGGTCCCCGGTGAGGTGCGGCCTCGCTCGCTCGGCGATCCGGTGCACGACCCGGTGTGGGCGCGGCTGGCCGAAGCGGGCGTCCCGGTGGTATTCCATCTGTCCGATTCCGGCTACATGGCCATCCCGGCGCTGTGGGGCGGCAGCGGCGTCTTCAAGGGATTCGGCAAGCGCGATCCGCTCGACATGGTGATCATGGACGACCGCGCCATCCACGACACCATCGCCTCGATGATCGTGCACCAGGTGTTCACCCGGCACCCGAAGCTCAAGGTGGCCAGCATCGAGAACGGTTCGTACTTCGTGTACCGGCTGATCAAGCGGCTCAAGAAATCCGCCAACAACGCGCCGTACCACTACAAGGAAGATCCGGTTGAGCAGCTGCGCAACAACGTGTGGATCGCGCCGTACTACGAAGACGACGTGAAGCTGCTTGCCGAAACCATCGGCGTGGACAAGATCCTGTTCGGGTCGGACTGGCCGCACGGTGAGGGGTTGGCGGATCCCACATCGTTCACCGCCGACATCCCGCAGTTCCCCGAGTTCAGTCACGAAGACACTCGGAAGGTCATGCGCGACAACGCCCTCACCCTCGTCCACGGCGCCTGACGCGCATGGCGCGGACGCGAGGAGCATGACGGTGCGAGAGTGGACGATCGGCGGTGTCGTCGACGCCATCGCCGAGGCGATACCGGACCGGCTGATGACGGTCTGCGGCAGTCGGAGAAGCACCTACGCCGAGACCGCGGAGCGCACCCGTCGGGTCGCGAATTTCCTGAGCGCCAATGGGATCGGTGCGCACCAGGAGCGTGACACCATCGACGGCTGGCAGTGCGGTCAGGATCGGGTCGCGCTGATCATGCACAACGACCTGTACCCGGACATGGTGATCGGCGCGTTGAAGGCGCGTGCGGTGCCGGTGAACGTGAACTTCAACTACACGCCTCGTGAGGTCGACGAGCTGCTGGCGTACCTGCGTCCCCGCGCGGTAATCTTCCACCGCTCGCTGGGCGCGAAGTTCGCCGACGTGCTGCCCCGTACCGGGGTGGAGGTGATGATCTCGATCGACGACGGCAGCAATGCGCCTGAGCTGACGGGGGCGGTGACCCTCGACGACGCGCTCGCCGCCGGCGACGCCGACCAGCCCATCACCCCGTCTCCTGACGACGTGATGATGATCTGCACGGGCGGCACCACCGGCCGTCCGAAAGGCGTCATGTGGCGCCAGTCCGACACCTACGTGGTGTCGATGAACGGCGCCGACCACGAGTCCGTCGACGAGATCCACGCCAAGGTGCAGCACGCAGGACCGCCCTGGTTCGCGGTGTCCCCGCTCATGCATGCCGCGGGCATGTGGACAGCCTTCGCCGCGCTGCTCAACGGCCAGACCGTGATCCTGTACGACAAGCCGACACTCGACGCCGCCGCGGTGCTGGAAACCGCCGAACGCGAGAAAGTCGGTCTGATGACGATGGTCGGCGACGCCTACGCCCGGCCGTTGATCGCCGAACTTCAGCGCCGCCCGTACGACCTGTCGTCACTGTTCGCGATCGGCACCGGCGGCGCAGCCACCAACCAGCGCCACCAGGACGCGCTGCTGGAGTTGCTTCCGCAGATCACCCTGATCAACGGCTACGGGTCTTCGGAGACCGGGAACATGGCGTTCGGACGCAGCCTGCGCGACGACCGCAAGGACACGTTCGAACGCCGCGACGGTGTGGTGTTGCTGTCCGAAGATCGCACCCGGTTCCTCGAGCCAGGTGAGGACGAGATCGGCTGGGTCGCGCGGGAGGGACGAATCCCGTTGGGCTACTTCGACGACGCCGACGCCACCGCGCGAACGTTCCCCGTCGTCGACGGCCGGCGCGTGGTGATCTCCGGAGACCGCGCATCGCTGGAAGCCGACGGCACCATCCGGCTCTACGGACGAGACTCGCTGGTGATCAACACCGGCGGGGAGAAGGTGTTCGTCGAGGAGGTCGAGGAGGTGCTGCGCGCGCACCACGGCGTCGCCGACGCGCTGGTGATCGGCCGCGACAGCGACCGCTGGGGCCAGGAGATCGTTGCGCTGGTCCAGAAGCAGCCGGACGCCGTAGTCGATCCTTCGGCTCTGCTGGACGCGTGCCACGAGGCACTGGCCCGCTACAAGGCGCCCAAAGAGTTCCTCTTCGTCGACCGGGTGCGCCGGTTGGGCAACGGAAAGGCCGATTACCGATGGGCGAAAAGCCAAGTGGCGCCGCAGGACACGCTGGCGGGTCAGCCGTGAGCGACAGGGTGAACCGTGCCATCGATTGCCTGGTCAACGTGCACTTCGGCGAGACGGCCAACCAGCCCGATTTCATGCTGAAGGTCCGCGACGACTACTTCAAGGGTCCGCAATCGCTGTACGACCAGGTCGAGCTGCCGGCACTGCTCGACGAGATGGCCGAGCACGGCGTCGAGAAGGCCATCCTGATGGACAACCTCGTCAAGCCGTCGGTCACCGCCCGCAAGTTCGTCGAGGAGCGCCCCGACAAGTTCGCGCTCGCGATCGGCGGTGTCAACCTGCTCCGCCCGATGCCGTCGTTGCGGGAGCTGTCGTCCGTCGTCGCCGATCTGCCGGTCGCCTATGCCGCTGTCGGACCGAGCTTCTGGGGCGACGGCATGTACCCGCCCAGCGACGCGGTGTACTACCCGCTCTACACCAAGTGCGCCGAACTCGGTCTGCCGCTGTGCATCAACACCGGCCTGCCCGGCCCGCCGATTCCTGGCGAGGTGCAGAACCCGATCCACCTCGACCGGGTGTGCGTGCGCTTCCCCGAGCTGAAGTTGTGCATGATCCACGGTGCGGACCCGTGGTGGGACGTCGCGATCCGGCTGCTGATCAAGTACGCGAACCTGCGCATCATGACCTCGGCGTGGTCGCCGAAACGCCTGCCCGACAGCCTGCTTCACTACATGCGCACCCGCGGCAAGAACAAGGTGATCTTCGCCTCCGACTGGCCGGTGCTGCGCCAGAGCCGCGTCGTGCCCGAGGCGCTCGCGCTGGACCTGCCGCCCGACGTCCTCGACAATTACCTCTACAACAACGCCAACGACTTCTTCTTCGGCACGGACGAACAGGAGATCTGACCGTGGACCGGTACGAACTGCGCAGGCTGGACTACAGCCTGTCCGAGGACCACCAGGCGCTGCAAGCGGCCTACAAGGACCTCTTCGCCACCCGCTGCACCATCGACACGGTCCGCGCGGCCGAGGAGTCCGGGTTCGACAAGAACCTGTGGGAACGCTTGTGCGCCATGGGTGCGACGACGATGGCGCTGCCAGAGTCGGTCGGGGGCGACGGAGCGACCCTGGTCGACCTGACGCTGGTCGCCGAGGAGATCGGTCGCTCGCTCGCGACTGTTCCGTGGATCGATCACGTGGTGGCGGCTCGGCTGCTGGCCCGGCTCGGTTCCGTGGACGCCGACGTCGTGAACGGGAAGAACCTGGTCGCGCTGGATCCTGCGCCCGACAGCGCCGGGGTCCGGCTGATTCCGGCCGGGTCGATCGCCGACCGCCTCCTCGTGCGCGACGGCGACGAGATCGTCGCATTGAGCTTTTCGTCGCGTCCGGCGCGGGTCGACAACATCGGCAAGCTGCCGATGGCGTGGGTCGATCCGGCGGCCGCCGACAGCCGCACCGTGCTCGCCAGCGGTGCCGCAGCGCTCGCGGAATATCAACGGGCGCTGGACGAATGGCAACTGCTGACCGCCGCCGCGCTGGTCGGTCTGGTCGAGGAGACCATGACGATCGCTGCCGAGTTCTCAAAGACGCGCTACACCCTCGGCGTGCCGATCTCGACGCTGCAGGCGATCTCGCATCCGCTGGCCAACATCGCGATCGTCGTGCAGGGCGGCCGCAACCTGGCCCGGCGCGCCGCATGGTTCCTGGACAACGAGCCCGACGAGCGTCGCGAGCTCGCGCCGTCGGCGTTCGTGTTCATGGCCGAGGAGGCCGCCAAGGCCGCGACCATGGCGGTGCACGTGCAGGGCGGTCTGGGGGTGTCCGCGGAGGCGGCCGCCACCGCCTACCTGGTCCGCGCCCGCGGGTGGGCGGTCGCCGGCGGAGATCCGGGTGTGACGGCCAAGTACACCGCGCAGATCGTCGCCGACCGCGAAGGGCGGAGCTAGACAATGGATTTCTCACGGGTTCAGCTGTCCGACGACGAGCAGAAGTTCCAGGACGAGGTTCGCACATTCCTGAGCGAGATCGTCACCGACGAGGTGATCCGGCGCGACCGCGAGACCGGCGACAACTTCGACGAGGGTGTGCACCTTGCGCTCGGTGCTGCCGGCTATCTCGACCGCGACTGGAATCCGGCCACCGAACGGCCGTTTTCGAGGGTGGAGCGGCGGATCTGGGAGCTGGAGAAGCGCCGCGCTCACGTCCCGTGGGTGACGTCGGGTACGACCGCGATGATCACCAAGTCCGTCGAGAAGTTCGGCTCACCCGAGCTCAAAGACGAAGTGCTGCCGCGGGTCTACAGCGGGCACGTCCGGCTGTGCCTCGGCTACACCGAACCCGAGGGCGGGTCTGACGTCGCGACCTGCAAGACCCGGGCCGTGCGCGATGGATCGAGCTGGGTGATCAACGGCTCCAAGATGTTCACCACCGGTGCGCACAACTGTCAGTACGTCTTCCTGATCACCAATACCGACCCGAGCGCGCCGAAACACAAGAGCCTGACCATGTTCCTGGTGCCACTCGACACCCCCGGCGTCGAGATCCAGGGCATCCGCACCGTCGACGGCGACCGCACCAACATCGTCTACTACAGCGACGTCCGCGTCGACGACCGTTACCGGCTCGGCGAGGTCAACGGCGGGTGGACCGTGGTGCGCGAACCGCTCAACGCCGAGCACGGTGACGTCGCCGCCGCCGACGACGGACTGGCCGACGTGTCGATCATGATGCACCAGGCCATGTTCATGGCCAAGGCCGTCGACACGGCCGCGCAGAAGTCGACCATCCCGGATCCCAACGGCCGCAGGCTGATCGACGACGGTGCTGTCGCCTACCGGCTGGGTCGCAGTGTCGCGCGCCTGGAGGCGTCGCTGTCGGCACCCAGTATCTTCGGGCGGGTCGCACTCGCCCAGACCATGCGTGACATCTCACCCGACCTGATGGACATCCTGGGGACCGCCTCGGCGCTGCCGGTCGGCACCGACGGCGCCGCCGACGACGGTGCCGCTGAGTACGTCTACCGGTTCGCACCGTTGGTCGGGATCTACGGCGGCACCCTCGAGGTGTTCCGCAACATGATCGCCCAGTACGTGCTCGGCCTCGGTAAGCCGAACTACTCGCCGCCGCGCAAGGCGTCCTGAACCTCGCCGAACTTGCATTCCAGCAGGCGTTCACTCGAACTTTCGCTGCTGGAACGCAAGTTCGGCGGGTTTATGTGGTGAGGATGGTGGCGCCTGCGGTGCCGGGGGCGCCGTAGAGTTGGGCGAAGCCGACCTTCGGATCGCCGGGGATTTGGCGGTCGCCGGCTTGGCCGCGGAGTTGTCGGACGATTTCGTGGAGTTGGCGTAGGCCGGAGGCGCCGATCGGTTCGCCGTTGGCCAGTAGTCCGCCGTCGGTGTTGACGGGCATGGTTCCGCCGATCTCGGTGGCGCCGTCGGCGATGAGTTTTTCCTGTTCGCCGTCGGCGCAGAAGCCGGCTTCGGCCATGTGGATGATCTCGGCGCCGGCGTCGGTGTCCTGCAGTTGGATCACGTCGACGTCGGAGGGTTCGATGCCGGCCTTCTCGAACGCCGCCCGCGATGCGTAGACGGTGGGGGCGACGTCTTCGTCGACGGGAGCGAACGTGGTGTTGACTTCGTAGGCGCCGTATTTGCGGGTGCGGACCTCGACGGCGCGGACGAACACCGGTTTGTTGGTGTACTTGTGGGCGAGGTCGGCGCGGCACATCACCACGGCGGCGGCGCCTTCGTCGGGGGAGCAGAACATGTACTGCGTCAGCGGGTAGTTGAGCATGGGGGAGTTCAGGATGGCGTCTTCGTCCATCGGCTTGCGACGGAATGCGTTGGGGTTCAACGCGCCGTTGCGCAGATTCTTGTTGACGACTTTGGCCAGGGTGCGGTGGCTGACGTGGTGGGTGTGCAGGTAGCGGTTGGCTTTCATGCCGAAGAACTGGGTGGTCAGGTATTGGCCGTTCTCGGCGTACCAGCTGGGCATGCCGACCAGGCCGGGGTCTTCGGTGAAGGCGCCGCGAGGATGTTTGTCGAGGCCGACGGCGATGCCGATGTCGTAGTCGCCGAGCCGGATTCCGTCTGCGCAGGTTTTGGTGGCGCTGGCGGCGGTCGCGCAGGCGTTGAAGACGTTGGTGAACGGGATGCCCGAGAGGCCGAGCATGCCGACGATGGCGTCGGGGTTGGCGACCGTCCAGCTGCCGCCGACGCCGAATTGGATGTCGTTCCAGGACACGCCTGCGTCGGCGACTGCTGCGGTGATGGCATCGACGCCCATCTGCATGGCGGTCTTGCCCTCGAATCGGCCGAACGGGTGCAGCCCCACCCCGATGATCGCGACGTCGTGCATGTTCAGTCCCTTCTGACGGTTAGCGACGTGGACGGACCAGTTGCGCCTGCTGGATGGCGGCCACCGGCCCGTTCTCGTCGAACAACGTTCCCCTCGACACCCCGACACCGTCTGCGCCGTAACGGCTTTCCGACCGCACTCCGATCCAGTCGCCCTCGGGCAGGCGGTGTAGGTGCACCGCGAGATCGGTGTTCAGGAAGGTGAAGTCGGCCGGATCGAGCCTACTTCCCATGCCGTTGGCGATGTCGGCGACGGCGAAGAGCCGCTGCGTGGGGGTCATCTGCTCACCGACGACAAGATCCACCAGCGGGGTCGCCCAGCACTCCGCCTCGACGCTGTGCAGGATGTCGTTGAGCCAGAGCCAGTCCAGACTGTGGATGTAGGTGCGGTCGGTGTCGTCGTCGGGTAGCCGTCGTCGGCCTTCGGATACCGGACGCATCGGCTCGATCGGGGTTTCGGGCAGCGTCGGGGTCGGCACACGCTGGAATCGCCATGCCGACGCGGTGGCGACGACGCGCGGCGCACCGTCGGCGCCGGGGGCGGTCATGTCGGCGCCCAGGAGTTCGATCTGTCTGCCGCGGCGATCGATCCTGGCCTGCACCCACAGTTCGTCGGTGACCGGGACCGGGCCCAGCAGGTCGATCACGACGCGGCTGATGCGGGTGTCGTCGCGCGGCGCGCAGCGTTCGATGGCGCGGACCAGGAGCGCGGAGACCGGTGCGGCGTTCTGCATGGACCGGCCCCACGTGCTGATGACGTGGTCGGATGACGCGAACCTCTCCCCGCGGGGATCGTCGGGGTCGACGAGTTCGTAGTAAGCGTCTGTCACGTCCCGTCCTGTCTTGCGCCGCGCCGGCCACCAGCAGGATAGGGTGACGTCTATCGAAAGCACAACCGTATCGCTTACAGGAGTAAGAATGGATGTCGTTGGGCAATCCGTGGCCGACGTGCACTTCGACCCGTTCTCCGCGGACTTCTACGACGACCCGCATGCGTGCTATCCGCGGCTGCGGGCCGAGGCGCCGGTCTACTACAACCAGACCTACGAGTTCTATGCGCTGAGTCGGCACGCCGACGTCGCCGCGGGGCTCAAGGACTTCGCGACCTACTCCTCGGCCTACGGCGTGGATCTGGCGATGGTACGGCGCGGCAAGCCTGTGCCGGCCAAGATGATCATCTCGATCGATCCCCCGGAACACCGTGTGATGCGTAGCCTGGTCAACAAGGTGTTCACGCCGCGGGCCATCGGCGCGCTGAAGGCGATGATCACCGAGACCATCGACGGATTCCTCGCGGACGCGCTCGACGGTGGCGCTGAACTGGATGTGGTGCAGGACTTCTCGGTGTACTTCCCGGTCGACGTGATCACGAAGATGCTGGGTGTGCCTGCGGAGTACCGCCAGCAGGTACGACTCTGGATCGACGAGTCACTGCACCGCGAGCCCGGACAGATCGAGATGTCGAAGTCCGGGATGCAGGCGATGACCGAGATCTGGCTGATGTACTACGAGCTGATCAAACAACGGCGTGAGCATCCGCGCGACGACATGATCAGCGCGCTCATCGCCGCCGAGGTGGATCGCGAAGACGGTTCGACCAGCACGCTCGACGACGCCGAGATCGCGGGATTCGCGACGCTGCTCGGCGGAGCCGGTGCCGAGACGGTGACCAAGCTGATCGGCAGTGCCGTGGTCACCTTCGCGCGTCATCCCGACCAGTGGCGGCAGCTGCTTGCCGACCGCGCCATGGTCCCCGTCGCGATCGAGGAGCTGCTGCGCTACGACGCCCCGGTCCAGTACAACGTCCGCAGGTCCACCACCAACGTGACCCTGCACGGCGTGACCATTCCAGCCGGAGCGCCGGTGTTCCTGCTGGGGGCCTCGGCCAACCGTGATCCCGCCGCGTGGACCGCACCCGACGTGTTCGACATCCACCGGGACCGCACGGAAGCGCAGAACCTGGCGTTCGGATACGGCATCCACAGCTGTCTGGGCGCGGCGCTGGCGCGGATGGAGAGCACGATCGCCCTGGAGCGACTGCTGGACCTGATGCCGCGCTATGAGGTCCACTGGGACCGCTGCCGGCGGGTCAGCATGCAGAACGTATCCGGGTGGTCGCATGTCCCGGTGCGGATCCTGCCGTGATCACCGGGGTTCTATCAGCTCCCGGAACCGCTCAGCGGAGCACACCTCCCCGTGCGCGGACCGGACGCGCTCGGCGAGGGTGCGGTCCGACGTCGCGACGAGGACCCGGCCGGGACGCGGATCGGAGCCGATCATCGTGACGATCTCGTCGTCCGCGGAGTTCGGCGCCGACACGCGAGGATGGGCGACGGTGATCACCGTCGAGTCGATCGGTGGTGCCGGGGGACCCTCGAAAACCACTGTGACGTCGGCGTCCTCGGCCAGCGCCCACCGTTCCAGGTTCGCCACCAGTGTCGTCATCGCGCCGTGCCGGTCGCGCCACCAGCCGTCCGGCCGGCAGCCGATCACGTTCATCCCATCGACAATCCAGCGCATCCGCCGCAGACTAGCGCAGTAGTGCCAGGAGAAAGGCAGCCCCGCCATGGTGACTCGCACCGAGCACACTGGGATCGAACACAGAGCGACCTTCTGCCGGATCTGTGAACCGCTGTGCGGCATGGTCGCCACCGTCGAGGACGGCAAGCTCGTCTCGCTGCGTCCCGACAAGGACCACCCGCTGTCGGCCGGCTTCGCCTGTCAGAAGGGAATAGCGTTCACGGAGATCGTCAACGATCCCGACCGCATCACCACCCCGATGAGGCGCACGCCGGACGGGTTCGAACCGGTGAGCTGGGACGAGGCGATGAGCGACATCGCCGACCGGCTCTCTCGGGTGCTGCGCAGCCACGGTCCCGGCGCCGTGGGCTGGTACATGGGCAACCCGGGCGCCTTCAGCTACGCCCATGTCATGGCGATCATGGCCTTCATCAAGGGCATCGGCCCCGGCACGCACTTCTTCACCGCGTCGTCCCAGGACACCAACTGCCGGTTGATGGCCAGCCAGTTGCTCTACGGCACCCCGACGTCGGTGCCGATCCCGGACCTGACCCGCACCGATCTGCTCGTGATGATGGGCGCCAACCCCGTGGTGTCCCACGGCAGTTTCCTCACCGCGCCCCGCATCAAGGACCGCATGCACGACATCGTCAAGCGCGGCGGCCGGGTGGTGGTGATCGACCCCCGCAAGACCGAGACCGCGGCACAGTTCGAGTGGTGCGGCATCGTTCCCGACACCGACGCGCTGCTGCTGCTGTCGCTGCTGCAGGTGATGTTCGCCGAGGGGATCGCGCATACCCGCGAGATCGATGCTGTGGCAGACGGATCGGCCTGGCTGCGGGCGCAGGTGGCGCCGTTCACCCCCGAGGTGACGCAGTCGCACACCGGGATCGACCCCGACACGGTACGCGGGCTGGCCCGCGATCTGGCGGCCACCCCGCGCGCGGCCGTCTACGGTCGCCTCGGCACGTGCGTGGGTCGGTACGGGACGCTGACGTCGTATCTGATCGACGTCGTCAACCTCGTCGCCGGAAACCTCGACGTGCCAGGCGGATCCGTGATCGTCGGGCAGGGGATGCCGGCGCAACGCCTGGTCAATATCGGGATGGGCGCGGCCCTGCGCCGGACCTACCGGCGCCAACGCTCACGCATCGGCGGCTTCCGGGCGATCATCGGTTCCGAACCCGCCGCGTTGATGGCCAAGGAGATGACCACCCCGGGGCATCGACAGATCAAGGCGATGTTCGTCAGCGCGGGTAATCCCGTGCTGTCCGTGCCGAACGGCGACGAATTGGAGTCGGCACTCGATTCCGTGGATCTGACTGTGGGCCTCGACCTCTACCTGAACGAGACGATGGCGCACTGCGACTACGTGCTGCCGGTGACCACCATGTACGAGCGGGACGACTTTGCCCTGGTCTTCCAGCAGTTCCAGGCCACCCCGTTCCGGCAGGTCACCGAGGCGGTGATCGCGCCGGTCGGGCAGGCGCGCCAGGAGTGGGAGATCATCGGCGAGTTGATCGGCCGGATGGCGGACCACTCGCGGGTGTTCGCGGGGATGACCGCCGCCGGAAAGGTGTTGCGGCGTCTCGGGAAGCCGTTCACGCCGCGGGCCTTCGCCGACATTGTCATCCGGACCTCTACGGGCGGGGACTGGTTCGGGCTGCGTCGCGGCGGGCTGAGTCACTGGCGACTCGCGCGCGAGCATCCGCACGGCGCGGTGCTCTCGCCGCACCTCAGGACGGGCGCGTTGAAGGAGGCGATCGCGTATCTCCGCGGACGAATTCAGTTGACGCACGAGGACATTGCTGCGGAGATCGCGACCCTGCTGAAGCAGGAGCAGCCCGACGCGTACCCGCTGCGGATGATCGGAATGCGCGAACCCCGCTCCGAGAACTCCTGGATGCACAACGCGCCGCTGCTGATGCGCGGCGACCGCGGCCACCACGGGTTGATGAACGCCGACGATGCGGCCGACCTGCAGATCGGCGACGGCAGCGAGGTGCGGGTCAGCTCGCCATACGGCAGCATCACCGTGCCCGTCACGCTGACCAAGGACATCATGCCGGGCGTGATCGCGGTGCCGCACGGTTGGGGGCACAAGGGGACCGGCGGGTGGACGCTGGCCAACAAGGCGGGCGGCGCCAACGTCAACCGGCTGACGTCGAGCGACCCCGACGACGTCGAGTCGCTGGCCGGCATGGCGTGGCTGACGGGCGTCCCGGTCCGCGCGGAGAAGGTCTAGCGTCAGCCGACGATGTCATGTCGCGGTCGTCGGGCGCGCCCCTGTGTAGGCAGCACGAAGATCGGTGACAGTCGCGAGCGCCAGTGCGGCGCTGAATACGCGGGCGTTCCGACGCGAGCGGTCATCCGTTCCGCGGCGCAGAACGAAACCGACTGTCACCAGGTTGCTTGCTGCCCGAGCCGCGAGCCACGGCCATCGCGGCCTTCCGAACAACAGCCCGGGAACCAAAGCGAGGTCGAGGGCGCCCACCAGTTGCGCGTCGCGCTTTCCGGTCAATCCGATGAGCGGACCCAGGCGCTCTGGTGTCCCCAACAGTGCGGTTCCGGCGACTGCGGTGAACAGCCCGGCTGTGGTGGCGATTCGCTGTACGGACGAGCCGCTGTGGGAGTCGGTCATCTCCCCAAGGTACTGCGCCGAAATTGCATTCCAGCAGGCCTGCACTCGAAATTCCTCTGCTGGAATGCACTTTCGGCGAGAAGGGGGTCAGGTCAGGCGATCGCGCCCTTGTCCTTGAGCTCCTCGATGCGATCCCACTCCAGGCCGAGCTCCATCAACACGATCTCGGTGTGTTCGGAGGCCTGCGGCGCACGTGTGGTCTCCAGCGGCTCGTGGTTGAACTGGACCGGCCCGCGGACCACCTTGAAGGGTTTCCCGCCGTCGGAGGCCTCCACTTCGACGATCATGTCGTTGGCGATGGCCTGCTCGTCGGTGCCGAGGTCGACCAGGCTCTGGAACGGCGCCCACTGACCCTTCATGGTCTTGAGGTGCCGGCGCCAGTACTCGAACGGCTTGGCGGCGATCGCCTCGGTGATGAGCCGAACTCCCTCTTCGGCGTTCTGGATCAGCGGCATCACGTCCGAGAACCGCGGGTCGTCGGCGAGTTCGGGCAACCCCAGGTGTTCCCACGTGTCGCGGATGTAGCCGGTCGGGCTGACGATGCACAGGTTGATGGTGCCGCCGTCGGAGGTCTGGTAGTTCGCCATGAAGGGGTTGACCGAGGTGGTGGTGCCGGGCATCAGCGACCGCATCGTCTCGCCGGTCTCCATGCCCTGGGTGACGCTCGCGCCGGCAGCCCACCATGCTGTGCTCAGCAGCGACACATCGATCTCGACCGCCTCGCCGGTGCGCTCCCGGTGGAACAGTGCCGCCGAGATCCCGCCCGCGATGTTCATGCCGCCGATCGAGTCGCCGAACGCTGGGATGCCTTGGGGCAGTGCGCCGCCCAATTCCTCGGGGGTGAGCGCGTGGCCGACGCCGCTTCGGGTCCAGAACGCGGTGCCGTCGAATCCTCCGACGAGTCGTTCGGGTCCCTTGTCGCCGTAGGCGCTGCCCCGGGCGTAGATGATGTTCGGGTTGACCGCGCGGATGTGCTCGATGTCGAACTTGTTCTTCTGCCGGGCCTGTGGCATGTAGTTGGTCAGGAACACGTCGGCGGTCTTGGCGATCTCGTAGAGCACCTCCTGCCCCTCGGGGGTGGAGACGTCGATGCCGACGCTGCGCTTGCCGCGGTTGGGGTGCTCGATGAGCGGATGGCGGTTGGGGTCGAGTTGGAACCCGCCCATGTTGATGAAACCGCGCTGGGTGTCTCCGCGCACCGGATGCTCGATCTTGATGACGTCGGCGCCCCAGTCGGCGAGTATCGCGCCTGCCGCCGGCACGAACGTGAACTGTGCAACCTCGAGGACCCGCACGCCCTCCATCACCTTGATCAAGTCGATCCCCTTCTGACGACCCGGCTCCGACGACCATGTCGAACGGCATTCTGGGGCGAGTGTAGCGGAGGTTCAATACTGTAACCTTTACCGTTGATCATCCGAGACAGCCACCGGAGGTGCCAGGTGAGCGCGACCCCCACCGAACGGACCGAAACCAGCCTCGAGTGGGGTCGGCGTGCGGCACAGCGTGCCGAGAGCCGCATGCTGATCGACGGCGAACTCGTCGGGGCCGCCTCCGGGGAGATGTTCGACAACCTCAGCCCCGCCACGGGCGCCGTGCTGGGCGGGACCGCCGCGGCCGGCGCCGACGACATGCACCGCGCGATCGCCGCGGCGCGCCGGGCGTTCGACACCACCGACTGGTCGACCGACAAAGAGCTGCGCAGACGCTGCCTGCAGCAGCTGCAGGCAGCGATCGAAAGTGAAAAGGAGGAACTGCGAACCGAACTCGTCGCCGAGGTGGGTTGCCCGGTGATGACGACCGAGTCGGCGCAACTGGACTGGCCGCTGGCGGAAGCGCTGCGTTACCCGGCGGGCCTGATCGACGACTTCGAATGGGAGCGCGTCCTCGACGGCGGTGGGCTGTTCGGGGAACGCAACATCCGCATGGTCGTCAAAGAGGCGGTCGGTGTCGTCGCCGCGGTCACGCCCTCGAACTTTCCCATCGAGGTCATCCTGAACAAGCTCGGCCCTGCGTTGGCGGCGGGCAACACTGTCGTCCTCAAACCCGACCCGCACACCCCGTGGAACGCCACCCGCTTGGGCCGGCTGATCGCCGAGAAGACCGACTTTCCTCCGGGTGTGGTGAACGTGGTGACCACCCCGTCGAACGCCGTGGCCGGCCTGCTGGGCACCGACGCGCGGGTGGATCTGGTGTCTTTCACGGGGTCGACGGCCGTCGGCAAGCTGCTGATGCGCCAGGGCGCGGACTCGATGAAGCGGATGTTCCTCGAGCTCGGCGGCAAGTCCGCGGCGATCGTCCTCGACGACGCCAACCCGGCGGTGATCGTGCCGACCGCGGTCGGCGTCTGTGTGCATGCGGGTCAGGCGTGTGCCGCGACCAGCCGGATGCTGATCCACCGATCGCTGTACGACCAGGCCGTCGCCGACATCACCATGGCGTATCAGTATGTGCCGGTGGGGGATCCGACCGACCCGGGGACGCTTGTCGGTCCGGTGATCAGCGCTGCGCAGCAGGAACGGGTGCTGTCCGCGATCGAGGGCGCACGCCGCGACGGCGCCGAGATCACCGCCGGCGGCGGGCTCGTGGCCGGTCTGCCGGACCACCTCGCCGGAGGGCACTTCGTCGCACCGACCGTGATCACCGGTGTCGACAACAGTGCCGCGATCGCGCAGCAGGAGGTGTTCGGGCCGGTCCTGGTACTGCTGCCGTTCGACGATGACGACGAGGCCGTGCGCCTGGCCAACGACAGCGCGTTCGGTCTCGCCGGGGCGGTGATGTCGCGCTCGGCCGAGCGGGGGATGAACATCGCCCGACGGATCCGCACCGGGGCGTTCGGGGTCAACGGCGGCATGTTCTACGGCGCCGACGCCCCTTTCGGCGGCTACAAGAGCAGCGGCGTCGGACGCCAGTGCGGCATCGAGGGCTTCTCGCAGTATCTGGAGACGAAGACCATCGCGCGGCGCGAGCGCCGTCAGGGCTGACACTTCGCGACAGTGAAGCCAGGGCTGTGCTCGGACGCTTGAGCGCGACCCGGAATGCTATTTCGCGGCGGCGGGGGAGAAGGTCACCGGGAGCGCCGTCGGTGACCGGAACGGCTGCCCGTGGATATGCGGATCGTCGTCGGTGACGAACCGGATGTCCGACAGTCGGGTCAGCAGGGTCTCGACAGCCACCCGCGTCTCCATGCGGGCCAGGTGCAGACCCATGCAGGTGTGCTCGCCGGCGGCAAAGGACAGGTGGGGCACCCGCTTTCGGAAGATGTCGAACTCCTCGGAACGCTCCCACCGCTTCTCATCCCGGTTGGCGGAGCCGATGCACACGTCGATGACCGCGCCCGCCGGGATCGGCACACCTTCGAGCTCGGTGTCTTCCGTGGTGAACCGCTGCACGGTGGTCAGCGGCGTCTCGTAGCGCAGGCCCTCCTCGATGGCCTGCCCGATCAGCTCATGGTCGGCGTCGACCGCATCGAACTGGTCCCGATGGGTCAGCAGCAGGTACAGCAGATTGCCCGACGACCGGTAGGTGGTCTCCAGTCCGGCCGGAAGCAGCAGGCGCAGAAAGGAGAAAATGGCTTCGTCGGTGAGGTGTTCACCGTCGATCTCGGCCGACACCAGATCGCCGATGATGTCGTCGGTCGGCGCGCAGCGGCGCTTCTCGATCTGTGCCAGGAAGTAATCCTTCAATGCCGCCGATGCCTCGAACGCCCGCTTGTGGTTGATCGTGTAGCTGATCAGCTCCACCGCGCGTTTGCGGAACCAGGGCAGGTCATCCTCGGGCAAGCCGAGCAGGCGGGAGATGACGCGGGTGGGGAACTCGAACGTGAAGTCACGGACCAGGTCGGCGCTGCCCTTGTCGATGAATTCGTCGATCAGCCCGTTGACGACCGGTCGCACGATCTCCGGTTCCCATCGCGCCAGCGATCGGGTCTTGAACGCCGCCGACACGAGGCTGCGGTGCTCCCAATGCGGTTTGCCCTCCATCGCCAGGATGGTCGGTCCGATGAAGAGCCCGATGGTCGCGTCGTAGATCTTGGAGTTGAAGACCTTGCCGTCCCGGAATACCCGGTTCACCGCGTCGAAAGACACGGCGGCGTAAAGCTTTTCCGGCATGAGCGATTCCGGGGTTTTCGACCAGTCCATGACGGACCCGCGGAAGACCCCGCCTTCGGCGCGGTGACGCGCGAACATCGGATACGGATCGCGCAGATCGATGGGTCCGTCCATCTCGACGTCCTGAACCGGTGTGTCCACGCGCATACTGTAGCCCTTACGGTAACTTGCTGTACAGAAGTCGCGTCATCGGATGACCCGTATGGGCGGCAAAACAGTAATAACTACAGTAGAGATAACTAGGCTGGTGGTCCCCACGATGGAGGGCTACCAGGAGGGATCCGCGATGTCTGCAGAGGGTCGCCGCGTGGTGGTCGTCGGTGCGGGATCGGGAATCGGCGCGGCCACCGCCGCGTGGTTCCACAGCCGAGGTGATCACGTACTGGCTGTCGACGCCAGGCCGCGCAGCGGGCCGTTCGCGGAATGGCTCGTGTGCGACCTGCGCAGCGCCGACGAGATCGAGGGCGCGCTGGGCCGGATCGGCCACGGGTGGGATGTTCTCGCCCACGTCGCGGGTATTCCCGGCACGGCCGACGCCCGCGACGTGCTGACGGTCAACTACCTCGGCGCCAGGCTCATGCTCGACGGCATGCTGCCTCTGATGAACCATGGCGGATCGATGGTCGCCGTCGCCTCGACGGCGGCGCTCGGATGGGACAGCAACATCGGCCTGCTGTCGGGTCTGCTCGACGCCAGGGACACCACGGCGGTGACGCGGTGGCTCGAGGCGCAGGATCCGTCGATGGCCTACTACCTGTCGAAACAGGCGCTGGTTCTCTACGCCAAGCGGCTCAGCGGCGTGGCCTGGCGCGAATACGGCGTGCGGGTCAACACGGTGAGCCCGGGGCCCACCGAGACACCGATCCTCGGGGACTTCGAGGAGTCCATGGGCAGGGACATGCTCGACGGTGTGCGCACCACGATCGGCCGGCACGGCACGGTCGACGACATGACACCGGCCATCGGTTTCCTGTCCTCTCCCGAAGCCCGCTGGATCAACGGCCAGGACATTCATGTCGACGGAGGTTTCACCGCGGCACTTGTCCATCCGATGCCGGAGAGGGCGCAGGTATGACGCGCGGCGACAAGACACTGTGTGTGATCTACGCGGCCGTGGCCCTCGTCGCCCTCGTCGCGACGTGGTGGCACAACGTCGCATTCATTCTCAGCGGACAGGGTGAAAGCCTGCTCGACTTCATCCGTGCGGCGTATGCAAACCATGCCGGCGCCTCACTGACCAATGATCTGCTCCTGCTGGGGGTTGCTGTCTTCGTGTTCATGGTCGTCGAGGCGCGACGGCTCGGGATTGCCCGGATCTGGCTGTATCTCGTGATCAGCATCGGTGTCGCGATCAGTGTGGGGCTACCGCTCTTCCTCATCGTCAGGCAGGTGGCGTTGGCACGTACCCGGGGTGCGGAGAAAGGTGCGCAAGCATGACAACGACGGAGCAGGTGACGGTGACGGTGACGGCGGAGTCGATGTCGTCGATGCTGGAACGTCAGCGCGCGGCATTCGTGGCCGACGGTCCACCGGACGTGGCGCTGCGACGCAACCGGATCGACCGCCTGATGGCACTGGTACTCGACAATGTGGACGACTTCGTCGACGCGATGGGGCGTGATTTCGGTACCCGGCCGAAGCAGGGGTCGCTGTTCACCGAGATCATGGGCATGATCTCGGTGATCGAGCACACCAGATCGCATGTGGGGCAATGGATGAAGCCCCAGCGGCTGATGCGGCCCGCGCGGGCGTTCGGACTGCGGGCCGAGGTCGAACCGTCACCGCTGGGCGTCGTCGGCATCATCGGCCCGTGGAACTTCCCGCTGAATTTGGTGGTGTTGCCCGCTGTGGCGGCGTTCGCCGCGGGCAACCGGGTGATGATCAAGATGTCGGAGGTGACCCCGCGTACCGCGGCGCTGATGGCCGCACTGGCGCCGGACTACTTCGACCCGGCCGAACTCGCCGTCGTCACAGGGGGCGCCGACGTCGCGGCGGCGTTCGCCGCGCTGCCGTTCGACCACCTGTTCTTCACCGGATCACCGTCGGTCGGGGCGCTGGTGCAGCGGGCAGCCGCAGGCAACCTGGTGCCGGTGACGCTGGAGCTCGGCGGCAAGAACCCGGTGGTCGTGGCCTCTGCCGCCGATATCCGCCGGGCGGCAACACGAATTGCGCAAGGCCGCATGATCAACGGCGGTCAGGTCTGCGTGTGCCCGGACTACGTGTTCGTCCCCGCCGAGCGTGTCGAGCTGTTCGTCGCCGTCGTCCGCGACACCTGGCGGGCGATGTTCCCGGCGGTCGTCACCAACGACGACTACTGCTCGTCGGTCAACGAGGCGAACTTCGACCGCGTGGTCGGACTCATCGACGACGCCCGGGCCAAGGGCGCGCGGGTCGACTCGGTGGCCCCACCCGGCGAGACGCTGCCCGACCGTGCGACCCGCAAGATCGCTCCGACACTGGTGCGCGACGCGGACGACAACATGCGGATCGCCGTGGAGGAGACATTCGGACCCGTGCTCACGGTCCGCACCTACGAGCGGCTGTCCGACGTCATCGACTACGTCAACGCACGCCCCGCACCGCTGGTGGCGTACTGGTTCGGGCCCGATGACGCCGACTTCCGCACGTTCGTCGCGCACACCCGCAGCGGCGGGGTGGCGCGCAATGATTTTGCCGCGCAGATGATCCCGTCAGCGGCGCCATTCGGCGGAGTGGGACGCAGCGGGATGGGCGCCTACCACGGCAAAGCCGGATTCGACGCGTTCAGCCACTACCGTACGGTGGTCGGAAGCGATCTGCCGTTCACCATCACCGGCCGCGCCGCGCCGCCGTTCACGCCGTCTATGCGCCTGACCACCTTGCTCGCGCTGCGGATGGCGCGTAGCCGGACGCATAAAAGGCTCCGTCGGCTCAGGAACCGGTGATCGCCTGCTCGCGGGCCCACCGGTAGTCGGCCTTGCCCGCGGGGCTGCGTTCGATGGCGGGCCGGAACACGACCGCCTTGGGCAGCTTGTAGCGGGCGATCACCGCGGACGCATGGTCGATGAGTTCTTCGGCCGTGGCGGTGGCCCCGGAGTCCAGCGCGACGACGGCGACGACCTCCTGGCCCCAGCGTTCGCTCGGGCGGCCGGCTACCACAACGTCGGCGACGGCGGGATGTGAGGCGATCGCGGACTCGACCTCTTCGGCGAAGATCTTCTCGCCGCCGGAGTTGATGGTGACCGAATCACGGCCGAGCAGTTCGACCGCGCCGTCGGCCAGATGGCGGGCACGGTCGCCGGGCACCGAGTAGCGCACACCCTCGATGACCGGGAAGGTGGCGGCGGTCTTGGTGGCATCGCCCTTGTAGCCGAGCGGGACATAGCCGCGCTGGGCGAGCCATCCCATCCCGTCGTGGCCGGGCTCGAGGATCGTCGAGAGATCTTCCGATGCCACGAACGTGTCGGGTCCGGCGGTGAACTTACCGGTCGACACCGCGCCGGGCGCCGACATGTGGGTCATCTGCGCACCGGTTTCGGAGGAGCCGACGCCGTCCACGACCATCAGGTTCTCTTTGACGTCGATCAGGCGCTGCTTCGCCGACGGCGTCAGCTGGGCCCCGCCGTTGGCAACGACGGCCAGTGCGGACAGGTCGGCGGTGGTCCGCTCGAACGCATCGGCCAGCGGGCGCGCCATCGCATCGCCGACCACCGTGACCGCCAGAACCTTCTCGCGCTCGATGGTGGCCACCACGTCGTCGACGTCGAGATGCTCGGTGACGGGAGAGAACACCACGGACTGACCGGTGTTCATCGCGGTGAAGACGGCCCACTGGGCCGCTCCGTGCATCAGCGGCGGCAGCACCATCAACGTCGTTCCGGGTGACTCGACGCATCGCTGCGCGACGTCGTCGAGCGACGAGATGAGCTCGCCGGTGTAGAGGCTGCGGCCGCCGAACGAGGCCATGAAGATGTCGTGCTGGCGCCAGAGCACACCCTTGGGCATGCCGGTGGTGCCGCCGGTGTAGAGCACGTAGAGGTCGTCGGGTGACGGTTGGACCGGCGGTACCTCGGCCGGACCTTCGGCCACTATGGACTCGTAATCGACTGCGCCGGGCAGTAGTTCGTTCCCGGAGTCGTCGGCGATCTGGATCAGGACCTTGAGCGAAGGGAGATCGGCGAGGACCTCGGCCAGCCGCGGTGCGAACGCGGAGTGGTAGAGGAGCGCGGTCGCACCCGCGTCCGACAGCAGGTACTGCAGCTCGCTCTTGACGTAGCGGTAGTTGACGTTGAACGGGGCGACCCGCGCTCGCCAGGCGCCCAGCATTCCCTCGACGTACTCGGGACCGTTGTAGGCGTAGATCCCCAGCAGGTCCTGGCCGACCTCGTGGCCGGGCAGCTCTGAGCGCTCGGTGTGACAGCCCAGACCCTGCGCGTGCAGGAAGGCGGCCAGACGATTCGAGCGCTCGACGATCTGCGCGTAGGTGTAGCGGCGCTCGCCCTGGATGATGAACTCGCGATCGCCGATCACCGCGGCGACGGCGTCGGCGGCGGCCGGGACGGTGAACTGGTTCGGCTCGGTCATGCGATGGACTCTAGACGGCTGTACACATCAGGTAGACAGATAGTCGAAAGTTGTATGGTCAGCACGTGGCGGCCCACGCGCTGATCAGATCATCGGTGCTGGTGAGGGTCGCGAGCAACGACAACGTGTTGTCGATGACGGCGGTCGCGTACTCGGCGGGTATCCCGGCGACCCCGTCGCGCGGGAGCACCACCCGGTAGCCGGCGTTGACCGCATCCATCACCAGGTTGAGGATCGCGACGTTCACCGACACCCCGACCGCGACGATCGTGGTGACCCCGAGGTTACGCAGGATCGCATCGAGATCCGTGCCGCCCATCGGGCCGAGGCCGTGCCAGCGACGCAGAACGAGATCGCTTGGCTGAACGTCGATTTCGGGAACCAGCTGTGTCCCTGGACTGTCCGGGGTGATGTCCACGCCGGAAGCGCCGACGGCGAAGAGCTTCGCGTTGTGGTTGGCGCCGCGCCCGTCGGCGCGCCGCTGCACCAGACAGTGCACGACGTCGACGCCCACCCGGCGGGCGACGGGCAGCAGGCGGGAGATGTTGGGCAGCGCCTCGCCGCGGGCCGCGTCGGCCAGCGCCGCCAGTCCCGCGTTGGTCCCGACGACGGCTTCCTGGCACTCCTGCGTGACGACGGCCGTATGACCGGGGGCCACCAGCTCCGCAAGGGGGATCCTCATCGGGAGGCCACCGGATCGCCGACCGGGGGCACCTCGTAAAACCGCTGAGCCCACTTGCGCATGGCCATGTACGGTTTGGCGTCGATCTTGGCCAGCGGCGGATTTTCGACGTACTTCTGGTAGCGCCAGATGTCGCAGTCCTCCCAGACGGTCTTGAGGAACTGGCGCTCCACCTTCTCGATGACCTCGGCCGGCGGGATATCGGAGGTCTCGCCGGGCAGCTTGGGCCACCAGATCGAATAGAACATGTCGGACACCTCGTCGTCGACCGGGGTGCACGCGAAGATCAGCCGGTGGTTCGACGATCCCTCGAATGCGCTCATCGCGAACCCGAGGCCGGAGAAGTGGCTGTGGATGCGCAGCGCCATCTTGTCCGGGTCGTCACTGCGGGCATCAGGCCAGCCCGTCAGGAAGCGCCACTCTTCGTCGACGTGCTCCCAGTGCAGGCATACCGGAGTCACCGTGGCGCCGTGCACATAGCGGAAATGTGAACTGTCCGGACCGTTTTCGGCGACGATCTGCGGATGCACCGGGATCGCGTCGGCCCGGCTGGAGAACTCGGGATACGGACGGTAATAGGCGTTCGAGTCGGTTTCGAACTGCGGGAACTTGTGGAAGATGTCGGGCAGCTCCCACTGGGGCTCTTTGCCCTGAGGCTGGTACCACATGAAGATGCAGCCGTACTGCTCCTCGACCGGATAGGACCGCAGACGCAGACCGCGATTGGGCCGGTCGGGCTGATAGGGGATGTAGGTGTTGGAACCATCGGGTCCCCAGCGCCATCCATGGAAGGGACACTCGATGCAGTCGTCGACGACCTTGCCCCCGTGCCCGATGTGCGCGCCGAGGTGTTTGCAGTGCGCCTCCAGAACGTGCAGCCTGCCCGACTCGTCTCGATAGGCCGCCAAGTCCTCACCGAAATACCTGAGCGCCTTGACGTCGCCGACCTCGAACTCCGCCGACCACCCGATCATGAACCAGCCGGTGACCTTCCACGTGAACGGAACTTTCATGTCGACTCCTCGGATGCCGCGGTGCTGCCGCGGAAGTCGGGCGGCAAATCGGACCGATCTGCTCACACGCTTCTGTGGACATCGATACTGTAACAGCGACAGTATGTGAACATCCCGGAGGAAACTGTGACGATCGAGCATGGCCCCAGACGCTTCGACGCGATCGTCGTGGGAGCCGGGTTCTCCGGTCTCTATGCGTTGCACCACCTGCGTGAACTCGGCCTGAGCGTCCGCGTTCTGGAGCGTGCGCACAACGTCGGCGGAACCTGGTTGTTCAACCGGTATCCGGGCGCTCGGTGCGACATTGAGAGCATCGAGTACTCCTACAGCTTCTCCGACGAAGTCCAGCAGGAGTGGGTGTGGACGGAGACCATGCCGACCCAGCCGGAGATCGAGGCGTATCTGAACTTCGTCGCCGACAGGCTGGATCTGCGCCGGGACATCGCGTTCGACACGAATGTGACCGCGATGGTGTTCGACGACGACCGCGCCGAGTGGGTGGTGACCACCGAGGCGGGGGAGTCGTTCGTCGCGAGCTACGTCATCGCCGCGACCGGAATCCTGTCGGTACCGCTGGAGCCGACCATCCCCGGTATGGCGAGCTTCGCGGGCACGTCTCTGTTCACCAGCCGGTGGCCGGAAGGCGCGGACCTGCGCGGCCGACGCGTCGGCGTGATCGGCACGGGTTCCACCGGCGTGCAGCTGATCCCGGTGGTGGCCGAGGAGGCCGCGCATCTGACGGTGTTCCAACGTTCACCGGCCTACACCCTGCCCTGGACGGTCCGCCCGTTCGCACCGGGTGAGCTGGACGAACTCAAGGCGCAGTATCCGCAGATCCGTGCCGCCCAGCGTGAGCACCCCGTCGGCGCGGCACGGCTGAGCGCGTTCTCGGTGCTTCTTGAGATGCTGGTCAAGCCTCCGCTGAAGTCCGCGTCGCGCGAGGAGCGGACGCGGGCCGTCGAGGAACGCGGCATCATGGGCGCGCTGGACTGGGGCGATCTGTTCTTCGACATCGACGCCAACCGGATGGCCGCCGAACTCTATGGTGAAGCGGTCGCCCGCATCGTCGACGATCCGGTCACGGCGAGGGCGCTGACCCCCAGCCACCCGTTCGCCTGCAAGCGACCGATCATCGACCAGGGCTACTACGAAACCTACAACCGCGACAACGTGAGCCTGGTCGATCTGCGTGCCGACCCGATCGTGTCGGTGCGTCCCACCGGCATCGAGACCGAGGGCGGCCTGCACGAACTCGACGCGATCATCTACGCCACCGGATTCGACGCGATGACCGGCGCGCTGAGCCGCATCGATGTCCGCGGCCGCGGCGGGATGTCCCTGGGGGAGTTCTGGGCTACCGAGGGGCCGCTGAGTTACCTCGGGATGGCGGTCGCGGGCTTTCCGAATCTGTTCACCATTCAGGGGCCTGGAAGCCCCTCGGCAGCAAGCAATTTCGTTGCAGCGATGGAACAGAACGTGGAATGGATCGGTGCCTGCATCGGCCACCTGCGGGAGCACCGCTATCAGACCATCGAGGCGCTGCCCGACGCGCAGCAGAACTGGATCGAACAGGCGACCGCGCTCGTCGCGCCGACGGTGCTCGTCCACCCGTCCTGCAACTCCTGGTACAACGGCGGCAACGTCCCCGGTAAGAAGCGGATGTACATGGGCTACACCGCGGGCATTCCCGAGTACCGCAGACAGTGCGACGAGATCGCCGCGACCGGCTACGCGGGGTTCAAGCTCGCGTGAAGACCCCCGAACGGCTCTGGCGGATCGGCAGTGATTTTGCCGGGGTGCTGCCTCGGGCGCACAGCGCAGTCGCCGTTGGTCAAGCGTGGAATCCGTTGTCGGTGAGAGGTCTTCGTCAGCTGGGTGAGGTCGCTCTGGATGAACTGGCGCTGACCGGGATGACGCTGACCGCGCCACCGCCGAGGCTGGAGCGGTCCGAAGCGTCGTGCGCCGCAGCCGCCGCCGAACTGGCAGGACTGGGCATCACCGGCGCCAACGCCGACCCGGACCCCGTCGACATCGGATCCCTGAGGCGACGGAGGCTCGGGCGGCACCGGTACGAACAGCTGACCTTCGACCACGATCCGCACCTGCCGGACACGTTGTCGGCCGAGGGATTCGGCGGCGCAGCGACAGCGGTCGCGCATCTGTGCCGGACGGATTCGAAGCGCAGACCGTGGTTGGTGTGGGTACACGGGGCCGGACAGGGACAACCGATCGACCTGCTGTTCTCCCGGGCGCGGCGAATCCAGGATGAGCTCGGCGTCAACGTCGCGCTACCGGTTCAGCCCGGCTGCGGGGTCCGGGCCTCGGCATGGCCGGAGTATCCGACCATGGACCCGCTGGCGAATGTGGCCGGCATGCTGCGCGCGGTGTCCGAGGTGCGGGCGCTGGTGCGGTGGTTGCGGCCGCAGGCCACTGCCATCGCCGTCGCCGGGGTATCGATGGGAAGTCCTGTGGCGGGGCTCGTGTCGCACCTCGAACCCGTCGACGCCGTTGCGGTGTACACGCCGATCTTCGGCCTGAACGCGATGATCGCCGCGCATCTGGGCCGGTGGGGGCCGTCGGTGGACGACACCGTCGCGCTGTTGCGTTCCGAGGTCGTCGAACAGGTCTCCGCGGCGGTGGACTATCAGGCCGTCGAACCGTCCGCGTCGCCCGACCGCCGGTTGATCGTCGGGGCCTGGCACGACCGGATGGCGATGCGGGAGCCCGCGCAGGTGCTGCACGCGCGCTGGGGCGGCGAACTCTACTGGCACCAGGGCAGTCATGTCGGGCACCTGTTCGCGCCCGGCGTGCACACCGCCTCCGAGAAGTTCCTGCGGTCACTGACCGGATGAGCCGCCTGTATGTTCACAATCAACTATCCGCGGGAGGTCAACGGTGACTGTGCCGGGCAGTGTCGACGCGCTGACGGCGTGCTGGCTCACCGAAGCGTTGCGCAGCGACCCCACTCTGTCCGACACGCTGACCGTCGACGGGGTGCGCGCAGAACGCATCGCGATGGACTCTGGCTTCTCGTCGCTGCTCTACCGGCTGCATCTGACCGGGACCGGCGTGCCCGCCACGGTGATCGCGAAGCTGCCCGCCGAGTCTGAGGCACGCGGCGCCATGGAACTGCTCGGGGGCTATCGACGGGAGCTGGCCTTCTATCGCAACGTCGCCGGGCGGGCGCCGCTGGACACCCCGCACGTGTACACCGCGCAGATCGCCGAGGACTCCGTCGATTTCGTGCTGCTGCTCGAAGACCTCCGAGACTGGGACAACGCCGACCATCTCGTTGGCCTGACCGTCGAGCAGACGCGGCTGGCCGTCACGAACCTCGCCGGTCTGCATGCGTGGTCGGTCGACCCGTCCAACAGTGCTGCGCTGCAGCATTTTCCGAGTCTGTCGACGCCCATCGTGCGGGATCTACTGGTGCCCGCGTTCGCCCCCGGATGGCAGGTCTACCGCGACAGGTCGGGGGCGGCCGTCCCGCGGCGCATCGCGCGTTTCGCCGATCGGTTCGCCGAGCTCGCCCCGCAGGCGCTGGCGGCGCTGGTGGAACACTCGATGCTGCTGCACGGCGACATCCGGGCCGACAACATGTTCTTCGACGGCGGACGGCTCAAGATCGTCGACTTCCAGTTCGCGTCGGTGGGCAGCGGCGCCGCCGACATCGCCTACCTGGTCAGCCAGGGCCTGCCGACCGACGCGCGGCGCGGCCACGACGAGACGCTGATGCGCGAGTACCTCGGGATGCTCGGTGTGCCCTACCGGTTCGACGACGCGTGGCGGCACTACCGCTTCGCGGTGGCGTATCTGATGGTGCTCCCGGTGATCATCCTCGTCGGGTGGGACTCACTACCGGAACGATCACGGGCGCTGTGCCTGGAACTGACATCGCGTGCGATCGCCGCGATCGACGACGTCGATGCCACGGAGGTGTTCGCATGACACGAACGGCCCGCGAGGTGGTCGAACAGTACAACCTGATCGTCTGGAACGAGCGCGATTTCGCTCTCGCCGAGGAGTTGATGGGCGACACCGTGATCCGTCACGACGTCGGTGAGTCGACGACGCTGACCCACGAGCAGGCGGTGGCGCGGGTGGTGGACCACTGGGCGATGTTCGAAAGCATCCGGTTCGATCTGAACCTGGTGATCGCCGGAGACGACGGTGAGCACGTCACGATCGTGTACCAGTCTCCGATGAAGCTCAAGGACGGCACCGAGACCACGATCGGGAGCATGGAGATCTTCCGTGTCGTCGATGGCAGGATCACCGAAGTGTGGAATTGCGGCTACAAGCAAGGAGTTTGGGCGTGACCGAAGCGAAGATGGACGAGTTGGGCTATTACCTGCTGGCGGGAGCCGGGGGCGAGGGGCCCGCGACGTTGATGGACGAGGCTCGCCGCGGTGAGGAGCTCGGCTTCGGCACCGGTTTCATCTCGGAACGCTGGAACGTCAAGGAAGCGTCGTCGCTGACCGGCGCGGCGCTCGCCGTCACCTCGCGGATGCAGATCGCCACCGCGGCGACCAACCACAACACCCGCCATCCACTGATCACCGGATCGTGGGCGACCACCATGCACCGCCTCTCGGGCGGGCGCTTCACCCTCGGCATCGGGCGCGGTATCGGCGCGATTTACAACGCATTCGGCATTCCGACGGTGACCACCGCGCAGATGGAGGACTTCGCGCAGGTGATGCGCAAGCTGTGGCACGGAGAGCTGATCTTCAACCACGACGGACCGCTGGGCAAGTACCAGGTGCTGTTCCTCGATCCGGACTTCCGCGAGGACATCCGGCTGGCGATCGTCGCGTTCGGTCCGCAGACCCTGGCGCTGGGCGGACGCGAGTTCGACGACGTCATCCTCCACACCTACTTCACCCCGGAGACGTTGCAGCGCGCGGTCAAGACGGTCAAGGACGCCGCCGAGCAAGCGGGCCGGGATCCGGCATCGGTGCGGGTGTGGTCGTGCTTCGCCACCGTCGGCGACCACCTGCCCGAAGAGCTGCGGCTGAAGAAGACCGTGGCCCGGCTGGCCACGTACCTGCAGGGCTACGGTGATCTGCTGGTCAACACCAACGGCTGGGATCCCGCTGTGCTGCAACGATTCCGCGACGACAAGGTCGTGCAGTCCATCGGTGGAGGGATCGACCACAAGGCCACCGCCGAGCAGATCGAGCACATTGCCACGTTGATCCCCGACGAGTGGCTGGAGCCGTCGGCGACCGGTTCGCCACAGCAGTGCGCCGACCGGGTCCGCAAGGAGTTCGACTACGGCGCCGACGCCGTCATCATGCACGGGGCCACACCCGACGAACTCGAACCGATCGTCGCGGCCTACCGCGCCGGCCAGTCGTGATTTCGGTGTAGTTGGTCACGCTGACGTTGACGAACTACACCGAAATCCCGTGGGTCAGGGGGTGATCACGGTGCGGGTCACCGGCTGCGCGGCGGCCTGACGGCTGTAGAGACCGCGCTCGAGCGCATCGAGCAGCACATCGCGGGTCTCCTGCGGGTGGATCAGGTCGTCGAACCCGAGATGGCCCGCCGAGCGGAACGACGCGTCGACCTCGGCCTGACGCAGCTTGGCCTCGAGATCCTCGGTGGCGTTCGAGGCGCGGCTGAGCGCGGCCGCGCTCATCGCGCCCATCGTCGCGCCCGGGTAGGCGAACGTCGCGCTCTGATTGTCGAAGCCCAGCAGCGACATCACCATCGACCCGAAGCCGTAGGCCTTGCGCAACGTCACATGCAGCTTGATCGTCGAGGCCGCGGTCTGGGCGGCGAACATCCGTGCGCCGCTGCGCAGCACACCGGTCTTCTCCGACCGGCTGCCCGGCAGCATGCCGGGATTGTCGGCGAGGAACACGATCGGCAGGTGGAACGCGTCGGCGACCATGATGAAATGCGCCGCTTTGTCGGCGGCGTCGGCGTCGATCGACCCGGCGAGCACCTTCGGCTGGTTGGCCACGACCGCGACGGGATGGCCACCGAGGCGGGCGAGTGCGGTGATCATCGCCCGGCCGAACCTGGGCTGCACCTCGAACCAACCGGAATCGTCGAAGACGACGTCGAGCACATCGCTCATGTCGTACACCTGGCGGTTTCCCCGCGGCACGATGTCGAGAAGTTCCGGGGTCGCCCGGTGTCCCGTCCCCTCGCCCGGCGGCGTCGACGACGGATACGACCATGCGCTGGAGGGGAAGAAGGACAAGTAGCGGCGGATGTCGTCGAGAACGGCGGCATCGTCGGCGCCGAGGTTGTGGATGACGCCGCTGGCCAACGCGACCGACGGGCCGCCGAGGTCTTCCTTCGAAATGTCCTCGCCGGTGGACTCTTTGACGACCGGCGGACCCGCGGTGAAGATGGCGCCCTGGCCGGTCATGATCGTCCAGTCGCAGACCGGTGCGACGAGCGCGCCGTGGCCCGCAGACGGGCCGAACAGCCCGCCGACCGTCGGCACCTTGCCCGAGCACTGTGCCTGCGCGAGCAGATCGGTGGGGGTGCGTCCGTAATGTTCGCCGCTGGGCCGGAACCCCGCGCCCTCCAGGAGCATGACCATCGGGACGCGATCGCGCAGCGCCAGCTCGGCGAGCCGGTAGCGCTTGGCATTGCCGCCGGGCCCGATGCTGCCGGCCAACGTGGTGAAGTCCTCGGCACCCACCATCACCGGCCGGCCGTCGATCAGTGCGGCGCCGGTGATGATGCCGTCGGCGGCGATGTCGCCTCCGACCAGCGTGCCGAACTCGCGGAAGGAGCCCTTGTCCACCAGATGCTGGATGCGGCCGCGCGCGTCGAGTTTGCCCTTGCCGTGGTGTCTGGCCAGCCGCTCGTCGCCGCCCATCGCGCGCGAATGGTCGCGGCGGCGTGACAACTCGTCGAGCGTCTCCGCCCAGTCCTCGGCTTTGGCCATGCGCAGGCTCCTGTTCTCGGTGACGCGCGGCGATCCGCAACGTTGACCTTACTGAATTGCTTACTGTAGCTTCATTCAACATGGGTGCGGGAGGTGGCCTCAAGGTGGACGCCGCCGTCGTGAGCCAACTTTCCCACGTTCCGGCCGCCGCGAGAACCCTGGAACAGCGGGGATACGACGGCTGCTGGACGGCCGAGATCAACCACGACCCGTTCCTTCCGTTGACACTGGCCGCCGAGCACACCGAGCGGATGGAGCTCGGCACCAGCATCGCGGTGGCGTTCGCGCGTAACCCGATGTCGGTCGCGCAGATCGGCTGGGACCTGCAGGACTACTCCGAAGGTCGGCTGCTGCTCGGGCTGGGATCACAGATCAAGCCACACATCGAGAAGCGCTTCAGCATGCCCTGGGGGAGGCCCGTGGCGCGGATGCGCGAGTTCGTGCAGGCTCTGCACGAGATCTGGGCGTGCTGGCGAGACGGCACGAGGCTGAACTTCGAGGGCGAGTTCTACACCCACACGCTGATGACGCCGATGTTCGTGCCCCAGCAGCACGCCTACGCCGACCCGAAAGTGTTCGTGGCGGCCGTCGGCGACCGGATGACCGAGATGTGCGGCGAGGTCGCCGACGGGCTGCTCGCACATGCGTTCTCGACACAGCGCTACGTCCGCGAGGTCACGATCCCGACGCTGGAGCGCGGCATCGCGCGGGCGGGGCGCACGCGCGCCGACGTGGTGGTGTCGAGCCCGCTGTTCGTGGTGACGGGCCACGACGAGCAGGAGCTGGCGGCCAACGCCGTGGCGACCCGCAAGCAGATCGCGTTCTACGCGTCCACCCCCGCGTACCGCGGAGTGCTCGAACTGCACGGTTGGGGTGACCTGCAGACCGACCTGCACCGGCTGTCCCGTGCGGGCGAATGGGACACCATGGGTGCGCTGATCGACGACACCATGCTGGCGGAGTTCGCCGTCGTCGCACCCGTCGACGAACTGGTGCACACGATCCGGGCCCGCTGCGACGGCCTGATCGACCGTGTCCTGGTGGGCTTTCCACCGTCCATCGACGAGGCGACGGTCGTCGGTCTCGTCTCGGAACTGCAAGCTGAGGAGACGTCATGAGCGTTCGAGTTGCCGACGAGGCCGGCAAGGTCTTCGCCGACCCGACGGCCTACGCCGATGAGCAGAGACTGCACGCGGCCATGACCCATTTACGGGCCAACGCGCCCGTGTCGTGGGTGGACGTGGAGGGCTACAACCCGTTCTGGGCGATCACCAAGCACGCCGACATCATGGCCATCGAACGCGACAACACCGTGTTCACCAACTCTCCGCGGCCCGTGCTGACCACGGCAGAGGGCGACGCTCAGCACGCCAGCATGGGTGTGAGCACGCTGATCCACATGGACGATCCGCAGCATCGCAAGGTGAGGGCGATCGGCGCCGACTGGTTCCGGCCGAAGGCGATGCGCGCGTTGAAGGTTCGCGTCGACGAGCTGGCCAAGACCTTCGTCGACCAGATGTACGACCGCGGCGGCGAGTGCGACTTCGTCCAGGAGGTCGCCGTGAACTTCCCGCTGTACGTGATCATGTCGCTTCTCGGCATCCCCGAATCCGACTTCGGACGGATGCTGACCTACACCCAGGAGTTGTTCGGCAGCGACGACGCCGAACTGCAGCGCGGTACGACCATGGAGGAGCGCGGGCTCGCGCTGTTCGACATGTTCACCTACTTCAACGAGCTCACCGCGTCGAGGCGGGCGCAACCCACCGAGGACCTCGCGTCGGCCATCGCCAACGCGCGCATCGACGGCGAACCGCTCTCTGACATCGACACGGTGTCCTATTACCTGATCGTCGCGACCGCCGGGCACGACACCACCAGTGCCACGATCTCGGGCGGGCTGCAGGCCCTGATCGAGAACCCCGATCAGTTGGCGCGTCTGCAGCAAGCCCCGGAGCTGCTGCCGCTGGCGGTGGAGGAGATGATCCGCTGGGTCACCCCGGTCAAGGAGTTCATGCGAACCGCCCAGCAGGACACCGAAGTTCGCGGTGTGCCGATCGCAGCGGGGGAGTCGGTGCTGCTGTCCTACCCCTCGGGCAACCGTGACGAAGACGTCTTCACCGACCCGTTCCGCTTCGACATCGGGCGTGACCCCAACAAGCACGTCGCTTTCGGCTACGGCGTGCACTTCTGCCTCGGCGCGGCGCTGGCCCGGATGGAGATCAACAGCTTCTTCTCCGAGTTGCTGCCGCGGCTGACGTCGGTCGAGCTGGCCGGCCGTCCGGAGCACATCGCGACGATCTTCGTCGGCGGGCTCAAGCACCTGCCGATCCGCTACTCCCTGACGCGCTGACGCTCGCCGAAATTGCATTCCAGCAGAGGAAGTGCGAGTAAGCGCCTGCTGGAACGCACGTTCGGCGGGGGAGGGTCAGGCGCCTGAGTTGCCCCGGGCTGCGGCGTTCAGAGCATCGAAATGCCCTGCGCCGCCGCCGCGTTCACCCTCCTTGTGGTGTGAGAGCGCCTGGATGGAGACGTCGTGGCCTTCGGCGGCCTTGCGCAGCGCGCCGACGGTGGCCTGCTCTTTCGGGATATGGGTGAACGGATCCCAGTGGTACCACCGCATCGCGTTCTCGTAGGTCATCTTGTTGATCTCGACGTCGGTGACGTTGTTGGCCTTGAGGACCTCGTCGAGTTGCTCAGGTGCCTCCGGCCACATCGAGTCGCTGTGCGGGTAGTCGGCCTCCCAGCAGATGTTGTCGATGCCGATCTCGTTGCGTAGCGCGACACCCACCGGGTCAGAGATGAAACACGTCAGGAAGTGGTCCCGGAACACCTCGCTGGGCAGCTTGTTCCCGAAGTCCTGACCCGTCCACGTCGAGTGCATCTCGTAGGTGCGGTCGGCGCGTTCCAGGAAGTACGGGATCCACCCGGTGCCACCCTCGGACAAGGCGATCTTGAGATCGGGATACTTCTTGATCGGCTTGGACCACAACAGATCTGCAGCGGCCTGCACGATGTTCATCGGCTGCAGTGTGATCATGACATCCATCGGTGCGTCCGGTGCCGTGATCGCCAACCGGCCCGAGGACCCGATGTGGACGTTCATGACCGTGTCGGTGTCGACGAGTGCTTCCCACACGGGAGTCCAGTAGTCGTCATGGAAGCTGGGATACCCCATCGCCGCGGGGTTCTCGGAGAAGGTCAGGGCGTGCACACCGCGCGCGGCGTTGCGGCGGATCTCCTTGGCGCACGCCTCGGCATCCCAGATCACCGGAAGCGTCATCGGGATGAACCGCGCAGGGTAGGCGCCGCACCACTCCTCGACGTGCCAGTCGTTGTAGGCCTGCAGCAGGGCCAGCGAGAACTCCGGATCCTCGGTCGCGAACAACCGGCCCGCGAAACCCGGGAACGACGGGAAGCAGACAGAGCCGAGGATGCCGCCGGCGTTCATGTCCTTGACGCGCTCGTCGACCTTCCAGCATCCCGGCCGGATCTCGTCGAGGCCCTGGGGTTCCAGCCCGTACTCCTCTTTCGGGCGGCCCGCGACCGCGTTGAGCGCGACGTTGGGGATCACGACGTCACGGAATTGCCAGGTGTCCGAACCGTCTTCGTTGTGCACCAGCCGCGGCGCCTCATCGAGGTACTTCTTCGGCAGATGGTTTTTGAACATGTCCGGGGGCTCGACCACATGGTCGTCCACGCTGATCAGAATCATGTCGTCTTTGTTCATCGCCGTCCCGTTCTGTGGGTGCTTACCGTATGGACAACAGTTTACTGTCCGAGGTCAACAGCAGCGAGCTCCCGGCTCGGCGTCCGCCTGCGCGTGGCGGCGGCGCCAGTACTCGCGCTCGGTCATCGGCACCTGGTCGGCGTGGGTGCGTGCGTGATGGTCGAGGTAGCGCCGATAGTGGTTGTCGCCCATCAGCGTTTTCCAGTACCAGGAGATGTGGCCGAGGATCCTGCGGGTGTCTTCGGTAAGGCGTCCCATTGTTTCTGCACCTCCTTCTCTGCCGGCGTCATCGTCATTCCCGACGGCGCGAACATGCGTGAGGGAACCGGGTCGTCCTCGGTGAGCGGGCTGCCCTTGCCGCGGATCGCGCGCAGTGCCACGACCACTCCCGCGGCGAACACGATGATCACCAGCACCGCGAAGATGATCGACAACGTGCCCTGGATGAAGGTGTTGCGGATGACGGCGTCGAGCTGCCCGGCGTCCTTGGCGGCGCCGAACGCGGTCTGGCCGGCGTCCCGGGCGTTGCGGTACTGGAAGTGCTGGGTCCAGTAGCCGACCTTGGGATCGCCGGAGAAGATCTTCTGCCAGGACGCTGTCATCGTGACGATCAGATCCCACAGCAGCGGAACACCCGGTATCCATGCCCATTTCAGCAATCCGCGCTTGATGATCACCACGGTGACGACGGTCAGTGCGATCGCGGCGAGCAGCTGGTTCGCGATGCCAAACAACGGGAAGAGCGTGTTGATGCCGCCGAGCGGGTCGGTGACACCCATCAGCAGGATCGATCCCCACGCCGCGACGACGATGACGCTGCAGATCCACGCACCCACCCGCCAGCTCGGGTTCCGCAGTTTCGTGAACGGACCGCCCAGGTTGCCGAGTCCGTCGGAGAGCATGAACCGCGCCACGCGGGTGCCGGCGTCGACCGTGGTGAGGATGAACAACGCCTCGAACATGATCGCGAAGTGGTACCAGAACGCCTTCAGCCCGGCCCCGCCGAACACCTGGTGCAGGACCTCGGACATGCCGAACGCCAACGTCGGTGCGCCGCCGGTTCGCGACACGATGGACTCCTCACCGACGCTCTCGGCGGCGTCGGTGATCTCGCCGGCGGTGATCGGCGCGCCCGACAGCCCGAGCCCGTTGACGTAGTCGGCGGCGCTCTGGGCCGTGCTGCCCGTCGAAGCCGACGGCGCGTTCATCGCGAAGTACAAATGCTGATTGAGGATCGCGGCGGTGATCAGAGCCATGATCGCGACGAACGACTCGGTCAGCATTCCGCCGTAGCCGATCAGCCGCATCTGGCTTTCCTTCTCCAGCAACTTCGGAGTGGTGCCCGACGAGATCAGCGCATGGAAGCCCGAGAGCGCGCCGCAGGCGATGGTGATGAACAGGAACGGGAACAGCGAACCCGCGAACACCGGGCCGGTGCCGCTGGCGGCGAACTGTGAGATGGCCGGTGCCTCCATGACCGGTCGGGCGATCAGGATCCCGACGGCCAGCAGCGCGATCGTTCCGACCTTCATGAACGTCGACAGGTAATCGCGCGGGGCCAGCAGGAACCACACGGGCAGCACCGACGCGGCCAGGCCGTAGATGATGATGCACCAGGACAGGGCGACCTTCGACAGCGTGAACCACTCGACACCCCAGTCCGTTTCGGCGACCCAGCCGCCCGCGACCACCGCGAGCAGCAGCAGCGCCACGCCGATCACCGACACCTCCGAGACCCGCCCTGGACGCAGGAATCTCAGATACAGACCCATGAAGATCGCGATCGGGATCGTCATCGCGATCGAGAAGACACCCCAGGGGCTCTCGGCCAGTGCGCCGACGACCACGAGTGCCAGCACCGCGAGCAGAATGACCATGATCACGAGCACGCCCACGATCGCCGCCACGCCGCCGACGACACCGAGCTCGTCGCGCGCCATCTGGCCCAGGGACCGGCCCCGCCGACGGACCGAGATCGACATCACCAGGTAGTCCTGCACACAGCCGGCCACCACGGCGCCGATGATGATCCAGATCGCGCCGGGAAGATAGCCCATCTGGGTGGCCAGGACCGGCCCGACGAGGGGACCGGCGCCCGCGATGGCGGCGAAGTGGTGACCGTAGAGCACCCGCCGGTCGGTGGGCATGTAGTCGGTGCCGTTCTCGAAAACCTCTGCCGGCGTGGCGTTGTCGTCGCGCGGGCGGACGACCTTCATCTCGATGAGCCGTGCGTAGAACCGGAAGCCGATCACGTAGGTGCAGATCGCCGCGACGACGAACCAGACAGCGTTGACCGTCTCGCCGCGGAAGAACGCGATGATCGCCCACGCGACCGCACCGAGCACGGCCACGATCGAGAAGATGATCTTGTGTTTGACGGTGATCGGCGACCTGTCCACGATCGCCACCGGCGGCAGGTTCTTGTCGGTGCGGATGTACGTGATGTCCCCATCGGTCTCTTCGATGCGGTCCGATGATGCTGCGGTGGGTGTGGCCACGATGTCTCGGTCTCCCTCCTCGGCGACGGCGTCTGGACGTCGGTCCATGCCTTGGTCGATACTGGCACCGGACGAAGGGCACGTGTGGGGAAACTTGCCTTTGCGATTCAGTTTCCGCGTTCGTAGATCTCACGCACCGTGTCGATGGTGTCGGCGTCGGTCGCGGCTTTGTCGTCGCGGTAGCGGACCACCCGCGCGAAGCGCAGGGCCATGCCGCCGGGATACCGCGTCGAGGTCTGGAGTCCGTCGAAGGCGATCTCGACGACCTGCTCGGGTCGCACCTTCACCACGTAGTGATCGGTGGCGTCTCCGTCGGCGAGTTCGAGGAACCGCCGCGTCTGCCACGCCAGCATCTCGTCGGTCATGCCCTTGAACGTCTTACCCAGCATCACGAATCCGCCGGTCCCGGGGTCACGGGCGCCGAGGTGGATGTTGGACAGCTTGCCGGACCGCCGACCCGACCCCCACTCCACGGCCAGCACCACGAGATCGAGTGTGTGCACCGGCTTGACCTTCAGCCATCCCGCACCACGACGGCCCGCCTCGTACGGCGCCACGGTCGATTTCGCCATCACGCCCTCGTGTCCCGCTGCCAGCGTCCTGTCGAAGAACTCCTGCGCGGCCCCGGGATCGGAGGTCACGAGGCGGTCGACCCGCTGGCTGTCGGGCGTGACCGCGTCGAGCCTCGCGATCCTCTCGTGGGCGGGCGCGTCGAGCAGATCGACACCGTCGACGTGCAGCAGATCGAAGAAGAACACCGACAGCGGGTTCGACGCGGTATCGGAGGTGCCGCCGCGGCGTCCGAACCGCGACGCGGTGACCTGGAAGCGGTGGGGGCGTCCGTCGGGCCGCAGCGCGATGGCCTCCGCGTCGGCGATCAGGTCCGTCACGGGCAGCGCGAGCGTCGCCTCGACCACCTCGGGCAGTCGCGCGGTGACGTCGTCGAGGCTGCGGGTGAAGATCGAGACGGCATCCCCCCGACGGTGGATCTGCACCCGCGCGCCGTCGAGCTTCGCCTCGAACATCGCGGTGCCGCCCAGCCGATCGAGAGCGTCGGTGACGTCGGCCGCGGTCTGGGCGAGCATCGGCCCGACGGGCTTTCCAGCCTGCAGGGTGAACTGCGCCAGACCCGCGTCGCCGTCGGTCAGAGCGGCGGCGGCCACGGCCGGAAGATCGCCGCCGAGCATCGCGGCGCGACGAACCGTCGCGGCGGGAAGGTCCGCAGCTTTGGCCACCGCGTCGGCCATCACCCCCACGAGGGCGCCCTGCCGGAGCTCTCCGGTGAGCAGGCGCCGCAGGAATGTCTGCTCGACGTCGGTTGCCGCGGAGAAGAGATCGGCGAGAAGCTGGGCGCGTCGCGCCTGCGAGCCCCTGCCGGCGGTGGCGCCGATCTCGCCGAACCTGCGCTCGACCTCGGCGACCGTCAAGGTGGGTTCCGCGGCGGCCGCGGGAACCGACCGCAGGGATGCCCAGCCCACGCCGATCTGGCGCTGCGTCAGCTCGCCGGACAGCCAGGACACGACGATGGCGACGTCCTCCCGGCCGGCCCGACGCAGCAGTTCGGCGATCCGGGCGATCTTCGCGAGCCGGGCCGAGGACGCGGCGACGTCGGCCGAGGCGCCGGCGACGTCTACCAGCAGCACGTCACTTCACCGCGAAGGTGATGGAGTGCCAACCGGTCGCGCCGTCGGGCACGGGGTCGGCCCGGTCCGGCGTCTGCGTGTACCCGCTGTCGTCGGTGGCGCGGACGGTGATCGTGTGGAAGCCGGTGTCGCGGGCTTCCCATGCATAGCTCCACATCCGCCAGGTGTCCCCGGAATAGCTGTCGCCGAGCGTCGCCTGTTCCCAGGGGCCGTCGTCCATCTGCACCTCGACGCTGCGCACCCCGCGATTCTGCGCCCAGGCGACGCCGCCGAACGTCACCGGTCCGAGCGCGACGTCCTGACCACTGCGGGGTACGTCGACGCGCGACGCGGTCTTGATCGGCCCGCGTGCCGACCATCCGAGCCGCGTCCAGTACGCCTGAGCCCGATCGAAACGGGTCAACTCCAGGGCGGTGACCCATTTGGTGGCCGAGACGTAGCCGTACAGACCGGGCACCACCAGCCGGGCCGGGTAGCCGTGTTCGATCGGCAGCGGTTCACCGTTCATGCCGATCGCCAACAGCGCATCGTCGCCGGTGAGTGCCTCCACCGGGGTTCCCGCGGTCCACCCGTCCACCGACATCGACAGCACCATGTCGGCGCCGCTGCGCACCCCGGCTTCGGCGAGCAGATCCTTGACCCGGTACCCCGTCCACACCGCATTCGAAATCAGCTCGCCGCCAACCGGGTTGGAGACGCACGTCAAGGTGATCACCTTCTCGACGACCTCGAAGCGGTCGAGATCCTCGTAGGTGAACGTGACTTCGCGGTCGACCATGCCGTGGATGCGCAGCCGCCACTCCGAGCGGCTCAATTGCGGCACGGACAGCGCCGTGTCGATCCGGTAGAAGTCGTCGTTTCCGGTGACCCAGGACGGCAGCTCAACTCCCTTGGGCTGCACAGACTCCGGGATCGGGGCGGCAGGCGTGTCGATGCGGGGGAGGGCGAAGGCGTCACGGTCGCCGGCGACCGACGACGCCAGCCGGCTGATCACCACACCGGCGACACCGCTCACCGCACCCGCGGCCAGCAGGCCGATGGTCAGCAGCGAGCGCCGCCTGCCCGGGTCGGTCCCCGTCTCGGAGGAGGGGCCATCAAGCCTGTCCGACTGCAGGATTCGCAGGACAGCGACTCCGCAGGCCGTCCCGATCAGGGTCGGGATGATGTCGGCGCCGGTCGAGCCGGCGCGCGAGAGCACCGCTGCGCACCCGATTCCGCCGGCGATCACGATCGCGATGCTGCCGACGGGCCGACGTCTGGTCTCGGCCAGGCCCGCGACTGCGGCGATCGCCGCGATCGTCAGCAGCACCATCACGGCCAGCGCCAGCTTGTCGGCCGTGCCGAACGTGGCGATCGCCCACTCCTTGACCGGGCCCGGGGTGAGGTCGATGACCGACGAGCCGACGGCGGTTCGCACGTCGGCCTCGGGGCCGAATGCGGCGCCGACCAGCGAGGCGACCCCCACCGCCACCGCGGCGGCCGCGACGCCTCCTGCCGCTCTGACGCCCGGTGTGGTCATGAGGCCAAAGTACCGCCGCGGAGAACCCGAAATCCTTACCGAAGCATGTCATCGGCTAGGTTGCTTATGAGCTTTACACATTGACCATCAGTTGGAACGTTCGCGAAAGGCAGACAGATGGAGATCGAGGGCAAGAAGGCCATCATCGTCGGTGGTGCGTCGGGCTTCGGACGGGCGACCGCCGAGGCACTGGCCAAGCGCGGCGCCACCGTCGCGGTACTCGACCGACCGCAGTCCAAGGGCAAGGAAGTCGCCGACCAGATCGGCGGCACCTTCTACGAGGTCGACATCACCGACTTCGAGGGCACCGAGTCTGTGCTGAACAAGGTCGTCGAGGACCTCGGCGGCCTGCACATCGCGGTCACCACCGCCGGAGGCGGCATCGCCGAACGCACGGTGAAGAAGGACGGACCGCACAGCCTCGACTCGTTCCGCAAGAGCATCGACCTGAACCTGATCGGCACGTTCAACATCAGCCGGATCGCCGCGTGGCACATGTCGAAGAACGAGCCGGTCGACGACGAGGCCGAAGAGCGGGGCGTCATCATCAACACCGCGTCCATCGCGGCGTTCGAGGGTCAGATCGGGCAGTTGGCCTACACCGCGTCGAAGGCGGCCATCGCCGGTATGTGCCTGACTATGGCCCGCGACCTCGGCAGCCTCGGTATCCGGGCCCTGGCGATCGCGCCGAGCCTGTTCGCCACCGGTCTGACCGAGGGCATCCCGGACGAGTTCGCGACCGTGCTCACCAAGGATGCGGCCTTCCCGAAGCGTCTCGGCAAGCCCGAGGAGTACGCCAAGCTCGCCGTCGCGATCGTCGAGAACCCGATGCTCAACGGGCAGTGCCTGCGCCTGGACGCCGGTCAGCGCTTCGCCCCCAAGTAAGTAGCCGCCGCGATTTCGGTGTCGTTGGTCAATCTGAGGTTGACCAACGACACCGAAATCGCCATTAGGGTGGTTCGGGTGCCAGTCGATGTGACACTGACCGATGACGCCGTGGCCGCCCTGCAGGAGTGGGTGCGTCGGACCGGTCTCGGCTCGGTGGTCTCCGACGTCGAGCCGCTGACCGGCGGGTCGCAGAACATCGTGGTGCGAGTGCGACTCGACGGCAGCGACGTCGTCCTGCGACGGCCGCCGCAGCATCCGAGACCGACGAGCAACGACACGATGCGCCGTGAGATCGCCGTGCTGCAGACGCTGCGCGGCACCGATGTCCCGCACCCGGAGTTCATCGCCGGGTGCGAGGACCTCGACGTGCTCGGCGTGGTGTTCTATCTGATGCAGGCCGTCGACGGGTTCAACCCCGGCACCGAGATCGACGAGGCCTATGTCCGGGATGCGGGAATGCGGCACCGGGTCGGCCTCTCCTATGCGGCCAGCCTGGCCAGGTTGGGCGCCGTCCCGTGGGAGGGCAGTCCACTGGCGGCGCTCAAACGCCCGGGATCCTTTCTGGCACGCCAGGTTCCGCAGTTTCTCCGGCTGCTCGAAAGCTATCGGCACGAGAACTATGCACCTGAGTCGTTCCCGTCGGTCCATGTGCTCGCCGAGTGGCTGGAGGCACACCGTCCTCCCGACAGCGAGCCCGGGATCATGCACGGCGACTGCCATCTCAACAATGTGCTGTTGCGGCGCGACGTTCCCGAGCTCGCCGCGTTCATCGACTGGGAGATGTGTACGGTCGGCGACCCGCTGCTGGACCTCGGCTGGTTGCTGGTGTGCTGGCCCGACGGCCCGAACCCGATCGATGCCGGCTCCGCGCTCGGTGCGCTCGGCGGGCTGGCGTCGCGGGCCGAGCTGATCGACGCGTACCGGGATGCGGGTGGCCGTCCGACAACACACCTGGACTGGTACATCGCGATGGCCTGTTTCAAACTCGCGATCGTCATCGAGGGCACCTGGTCGCGGTATCTCGCCGGGCGTGCCAGCGCCGAGGCGGGGGAGAGGCTGCACGCGTCGGCGGAGAATCTGATCGCGCTGGGCACGCGGGTGTCGACGGGAGACAACCCGTTCGTGTGATCAGCGGTAGGCGTCGATCCCGAGTTTGACCGCGAGCGCCACCCCGGCAAGGCCGATCGCGAGTCGCATGGGTCTGTCCGGGGTGCGTCGCACCACCACCGGCCCGATCCGGGAACCGACGAGACACCCCGCGCCCAGCGCCAGCACCGCGACCCACTGCACGGGCGCCACCACCGCGAAGATCACCGCCGCGACACCGTTGGCGACACCGAGCACCACGTTCTTGGCCGCATTGGCGTGGGCGAGCGTCTCGCCGCCGAGGCGCAGGAACATCGCGAGCAGCAGCACGCCGGCCGCAGCGCCGAAGTAGCCGCCGTAGATGCAGATCGCGAACACCGCGAGGCCTTGTACGGCCAGGCTCAGGGTGCGTCGGCGACGGGATGCGGTCGAGGGGTCCCCGGCCGGGCGCACGGGCAGAAGAATTGCCAGAGAGGCGAACCCGAGCAGCGCAGGAACGATCTTCTCGAAGCCTTCGGCGGGTGTCGACAGGAGCAGCACGGCACCGGTGACGCCGCCGAGCACGGCGAACGGGATCGCCCGTGTCAACAGGGTGCGCTGACCTCGCAACTCGGGTCGGGAGCCGAGGACCGAACCGACCCCGTTGAACACCAGCGCGACCGTGTTGGTGACATTGGCCGTCACGGGAGGCAGACCGGCCACCAGCAGCGCTGGATACGTGGCGACCGAGGCCAGCCCGGCGATGCTTCCGGTCAGCCCGCCGAGGATTCCGGCTGCGAACAGCATTACCGCATGCAGCCAGGACACCGGCACATTGTGCCCGCAGGTGGTCTCGTGTACGCAGTCGGCAGACGGCGAAACCCTGCCGGTGCGGTGCACCGGCAGGGTTTTCGCGTGTGACTGCTAGACCCGCGGGGGGTTGACCGTGCCGGTGTTGGCGGCCGGCCGGTAGTCGGCGTCCTTGCGCCGCTTGAGCCCTGCGAGTCCCACCAGACCCAGCAGGCCGGCGAGGCCCCACAGACCCGTGTTGTCGCCGTCCTCCTGCTCGGCCTCCTGCGCGACGACGGTTGTGGTCGTGGCCGGAGCCACCGTCTCGGTGGCGTTCGCGATTCCCGCGCCGCCGAACAGCAGCGTCGCAGCAGTACTACCGATGATCAGTGATTTACGCATGTTTTCCTCCCGTATGTAGAGCGTTCGCTCTCGCGGGCAACCAATAGCCCGCCTGGTCGGGGATAAACCTGGGTTTGCCATAAACGTAGAGATTCGCAGCGAAACAGCCGCGTTCGACGTCGCATCGGCGCACTCGATCCCTGCGCTCGGCGTTACCGATAGCCAAATATGTTGAGCAGCTTCATAAACCGTATGACGTGCGATTTCGACGGCTGCGCTGAGCGACGGCGGGCGACCTGACTGCTGGTGCCGCTTCGCATTATGGATTTGCTGGTTCGCTTTCTGGTGAGGATTTAGCAAAAGCCGTGATCTGGCTGGGTGCTATCCGGTTGCATCATCGTCTCCGCCGCGTCTAGCATCGCTGACGTGCCGAAGCTCCTCGTAGTAGCAACCCGCAGCGGGGTCTGATCCAGACCGACCCCTCGCTGTGGGTCGTTGTCACTTCGTCGGTCGCTTTCTTTTCGAGCCCGAGGCCGGCACATGAACGTCTCTTCCAGTACGCATCCCACCACCGCGTCGTCTGCGTCGGCGTCGATGCCGTTCGCCGCTCACGTCGACGGTAGGACGCCCCGCGCGTTGCGCGAACCCGCGGAGAGAAAGTCGTTCGACGAATTTCTCGCCGAGTATGCGCCGACGAGCGGTCCGCTCCGGCTCGGTCAGTGGACCTGCGTCGACGATGACCGCCCCGGGCGCCGACTCGGGCCACAGGCACGGCAGTACCAGGCCACCCTCGCCGTCGGTGACCGGATCGCGACGTCGCGCGCCGCGGCGTGCGGGCCCGTCGCGGCGCTCACGGAGATGCTGCACGAGCATGGCGTCGCGATCGAGATGACCGCGTTCCATCAGGTGCCGGCCGGCGATCACACCGCGACGTTCATCCGCGGAAGTCGTTGCGGCGGCGAGCAGTGGGCGATGGGATGGTCCGACGACTCGACCGACTCGGCCCTGCGCGCCGTGATCGCCTGTGTCAACCGCCTGCTGACCGAGTGACGAGCGCGCCGAAACTGCATTCCAGCAGCGGAAGTTCGGGGCGGATTCATACGGTCAGTGCAACATCCGTTGAATGGAGGAGTTGCTATGCCGTCGGGAGTGGCTGTTGGGTGGCCGGTGAAGCGGGAGTTCTTTGATCTGGTCTGTGACGGGATGCCTACGACCGAGGCATCGCTGGCGGTGGGTGTGTCGCGACGGACTGGATGGTTCTGGTGGCGCCAGGCTGGCGGGATGAAATTACGCAAAGGTGGTGATGGGCTCGGCGGTTTGGCCGATGCCGGCGATTTGGAACGTCCGGGTGGGCGCGGGCGCAGACTCAGCTTCGCGGAACGCTTTGAGATCGATCGCGGCTTGCAGGCAGGACGCAGTTATGCCGAGATCGGCCGTGAGCTGGGCCGCGACCGCTCGGTCATCGCCCGGGAAGTCAAGCGGAACTGTCTGCCCGACGGTCGTTACCACGCACTGATGGCCCATGCGGCTGCCAGCCAGAAAGCCCGCAGGCCCAAGACGTTCAAGCTCGACAACCCCGTGTTGTGTGCGCTGATCGCGGGGTGGATGGATGAGGGGTGGAGCCCCAAACTGATCTCGCAGGTGTTGGCCGAGGTCTACGCCGGTGACAAGCTGATGCAGGTGAGTCACGAGACCATCTACCAATGCTTGTACGTGCAGACGCGCGGCTAGTTGCGCGCTGACCTGCATAAATGTCTCTCAACGAAACGTCAGGCCCGTAGCCCGCGAGGGCATCGTGGCCGCACCGGGGTTTATGACCCGGACACGATCTTCACCATTAGCGACCGCCCGGCCGAGGCCAATGACCGGGCCGTGCCTGGCCATTGGGAAGGTGATCTGATCCTGGGCGCTCGTCATGGCAGCGCCATCGGCACCCTGGTCGAGCGTTCCACCCGGTTTGTGATCTTGCTGCATCTGCCGGTCGATCACACCGCCCAATCGGTGGCGGCAGCGATGATCGAGGCTATGGGCGAACTGCCCGCCCATCTACGGCGCTCGATCACCTGGGACCGGGGTAGCGAGATGGCCAGCTGGAAACACATTCAGATGCAACTGAACTCGCCAGTGTTCTTCTGCGATCCTCATTCGCCATGGCAGCGCGGCACCAACGAGAACACCAACCGGCTCCTGCGGTTCTGGTTCGAGAAGGGCAGCGACCTCAGCGTGCACACACGAGACGACCTCAACATCGTCGCGGCGAAACTCAACAACCGACCGCGACCCACCCTCGACCTCGACACACCCGCACAGCGCATGGCCGCCCTACTTAGCCAAGCCGCATAGCCGTGGCGCTAGCCGCTTGACTTTGCGCGGGTGACCAGCTGCTGGAATGCAATGTCGGCGGAAAAGGTCAGTGCAGTGGGCGCAGCACGATCGGCATGCCGTCGATCGGCACCGCCATCCCGCCGTGGTCGTAGCGCGGCCGGTAGTTCGGGCTGACGGGCTCGAGCCGGTACTTGCGCAGCAACCGGTGCATCACCGTCTTGATCTCCAACTGGCCGAAGACCATGCCGATGCACTTGTGTGCGCCACCGCCGAACGGCGCGAACGCGTAGCGGTGCTTCTTGTGCTCGTTGCGCGGTTCGGCGAAGCGTGCCGGATCGAACTTCTCCGGATCGGTCCACAGCTCCGGCAGCCGGTGGTTGAGCGCGGGCCATGTCATGATCGCGGTGCCGGCCGGGATGTAGTACCCGAGCAACTCGGTGTCCCGGACGGCCTCGCGGAAGTTGAACGGCAGCGGCGTCACCATCCGCAACGCTTCGTTGATCACCAGGTCGTAGGTTTCGAGCTTTTCGAGCGCCTCGATGTCCAGCGGGCCGTCACCGATCCGCTCGGACTCCTCGCGGCAGCGGTCCTGCCACTCCGGATTGGCCGCGAGGTGGTAGGCCATCGTGGTCAGCGTGGAGGTCGAGGTGTCGTGTGCGGCCATCATCAGGAAGATCATGTGACTGACGACGTCCTGGTCGGTGAAGCTCTGGCCGTCCTCGTCCTGCGCATGGCACAGCACGCTGAACATGTCGGTGCTCTCGGAGCGGCGCTTCTCGGCGATCCCGGCGTTGAAGTAGTCCTCCAGCGTCTTGCGCGCCCGGATACCCCGCCACCAGCTCAGCGGCGGCACCGGCTTGCGCACGATCGCGTTGCCCGCCCGGGTGGTGGTGGTGAACGCCTCGTTGACGGTGGTCACCAGTTGCTTGTCGGTACCGGCCTTGTGGCCCATGAACACGACCGACGCGATGTCGAGCGTCAGCTCTTTGACCGCGGGGTAGAACAGGAACCGACGGTCGTCGGCCACCCAGTCGTTCGCGATCACCGCAGAGGCGACCTGATCGATGTGCTCGACGTACCCGGTCAGCCGGCTGCGGGTGAACGCCTCCTGCATGATCCGGCGGTGGTACATGTGGTCCTCGAAGTCGCGCAGCATCAGGCCGCCTTCGAAGAACGGTCCGATCACCGGATCCCATGCGCGCTGTGAGAAGTCCTTGTTGCGGTTGGAGAACACCGCCTGGGTGGCGTCGGGGCCGAGCGCGCCCACTGCGGGCAGCACCTGCGAGCCGGAGTAGTAGACAGGTCCGTACTTGCGGTACTGGTGCAGGATGAAGTCCGGTCCGCCGCGGAACATCTCGATCATGTGCGCGACGATCGGCAGCCCGTTGTCGCCCCTGACCGCTTTGAGGCCGCTTCCGGCAGGCGGCTCGGCCAGGATGATCTCGTCCCACTGCTTCTCCAGAAGGCGCTTTTCGATCGCGCCCATGCCCGGGATCGTCACCGGAGTCGGCTTCAGGCGTCGTTTCGCCTGATCAAGGAGGTATTCCGGGGTTGAGATCGCAGTCATTCAAGCACTCCTGGAAATGGGGGCTGTGGCCGATGTCACTGTGTGCCTATCCTGGTGTAGCGACTTGACGCCTGTCAAGTTTCCGAAAGTTTGTATCTGAGGTGGTGCGATGCCAAGGTCTAATTCCATGACGGCCGAACCCGCACCGACAGACCTGCGTCGCAGCAGAGGCGACAGGCAGCGGGACGCGATCGTGACGGCCGTGCGGGAACTCCTTCACGAGCGTCCATTCGCCGAGCTGTCGGTCAGCACGATCAGTGAGCGCGCCGGGGTGGCACGGTCGGGCTTCTACTTCTACTTCGACTCCAAGTACGCGGTGCTCGCGGTGATCATCGCCGAGGCGATGGCCGAACTGGACCAGCTCACCCACAGTTTCGCGCCGCGTGACGAGGCCGAGTCGCCGTCGGAGTTCGCCAAGCGGATGGTCGGATACGCAGCGATCGTCTTCGCGTCGAACGACCCGATCATGCGTGCCTGCAACCTCGCGCGGAGCACCGATGCCCAGATCCGCGAGATCATGGACGACTTCCAGAACACCGTCGTCGAGAAGATCGTCGGCCTGGTCGGCCGCGACGCGGGCGCCCGGCCGATCTCCGATGACCTGCCCGCGCTGGTGCGGGTGATGATCGCGGTGACGTCCTCGACGCTCGCACACGACAGCGCTTTCGTGGGCCGTGACGGGGATCCGGCGCGCGCCCTCGCCGTCGTGGAACGGTTGTGGGAGAGCAGCCTGTGGGGCGGCCAGTAGAGAGTCGCCGGTGCGGTTCCACCGCGCCGCCGGGAGGGCGGCCGTCGGCGCGCCGGTAGTGTCCCGCGTATGGCGCAGCGGAGCGGATCTGACAGGTTCTCCGGTAAACGATGCTTCGTGACCGGCGCGGCCAGCGGCATCGGGCGGGCGACTGCCCTCAAACTCGCCGCGAGGGGTGCTGAGCTCTATCTCACCGACCGGGACGCCGACGGTCTGGCGCTGACGGTCGCCGACGCCCGCGCACTCGGCGGAGTCGTCGCTGAGCATCGCGCGCTCGACATCTCCGACCACGACGCCGTGGTCGCGTTCGCCGACGACATCCACTCCCGGCATCCCGCGATGGACGTGGTCATGAACATCGCCGGCATCTCGGCGTGGGGAACTGTCGACAAGCTGACCCACGACGACTGGACCTCGCTGATCAACATCAACCTGATGGGCCCGATCCACGTCATCGAGACCTTCGTACCGCCGATGATGGAGGCTCGCCGTGGCGGGCACCTGGTCAACGTGTCGTCGGCGGCCGGCATCGTGGCGCTGCCCTGGCACGCCGCCTACAGTGCCAGCAAGTACGGGTTGCGGGGTCTGTCCGAGGTGCTGCGGTTCGACCTCGCCCGCTACCGCATCGGGGTCTCGGTGGTGGTGCCTGGTGCCGTGCGGACACCGCTCGTGGACACGGTGCGTATCGCCGGCGTCGACCGCGACGACCCGCGAGTCCAGAAGTGGACCAACAGATTCTCCGGGCACGCCGTGTCACCGGACGTGGCCGCCGACAAGATCCTCGACGGTGTGGCCAGGAACCGCTATCTCATCTACACCTCACTCGACATCCGTGCGCTGTACCTGTTCAAACGCACCATGTGGCTGCCGTACAGCATCGCGATGAAGCAGGTGAATCCGTTGTTCACCCGGGCGCTGCGCCCGAAGACCAAGCAACGCTGAGCTTTACCGCCTGCCCCAGTCCCACGGGGGCATCGTCGACAGGTCCTGATCGCCGACCCTGGTCTCGCCCCAGTCCTTGTACAGTTCGATCTCCCACGCGTCGCCGTCCGTACCGATGGGCTCGGCGCCCAGGCATTCTCGCAGCATCGCCGAGTGGGTGACCACGACGAGCTGAGTCCGTGTCGCCGCCTCGCCGATGAGGCGGGCCAGGGGTGGCACCAGGTCGGGATGCAGTGAGGTCTCCGGCTCGTTGAGCACCATCAGTGACGGGGGTTGCGGGCTCAGCAACGCGGCCGCCCAGAGCAGGAAACGCAATGTGCCGTCGGATATCTCGGCGCTGCGCAGCGGTCTCAGCATGCCGCGCTGGTGCAACTGGAGATCGAACAGGCCGTCGGTGATCGCGACCGACACCGTCGCACCGTCGAAGGCGGCATCGACGGCGCGCGCGAGATCACCGTTCCCGGTCTCCAAGATCGTCTGGATCGCCGCGGCCAGGTCGGAGCCGTCGTCGGCCAGAACCGGTGTGCGGGTACCGACCTGGGGTCGACGTGCCGGGGCATCGGCGTCGGCGCGGAAGCCGTCATAGAAGCGCCAGTTGCGCAGCCGCTCACGGACCATGGCGAGCTCGGGCGACGCACCCGCCCAATCGGTCAGCACGCTGCGGTGTGCGGGAAGGTTGCGCGCGAGTTCGTCGAAACCACGGCCGGTGTCCGAGGCGACCTCGACCATGCCGCGCACCCGGCGCACCAGGGTGGTGGTGCTGCGGGCCACCGGGCCGGCGAACACGAGTTCCCGTTTGATCTCGGGGTCGCGTCCGAACGCGGTCTCGGTGGCCTGCGGCAGGCCGAGATCGATCAGGTAGCCGAAATCGTCACCGGCATAGCCGAGTTCGATGGACACCGACCGGCTCCGGGGGCCGCCCTGCGCTGTTCCGGTGCGGCGCGCGCCACCGAGATGTTCGGGCCCGGCCCACAGTGCCGACGCGACTCCACCCTCGCGCGCGAACGATCCGATCACCTCGCCCCGGCCGCAGTCGGCGAGCAGCCGAAGGGCCCGGTACAGCGAAGACTTACCGGTGCCGTTGGCGCCGGTGATGACGGTGAGCCGGCGCAGGGGCAGCACGAGGTCACGCAACGAGCGGTACCCACGGATGGCGACGGTCTCCAGCATGCCGTCGAGCGTATTGTCCGGCTCGGACATCCGGCGGGCGGCGTGGGTCAGGCGGCGCCCCTGCCGAAGATGCGATCGCAGATGATCGCGGTGAAATCCTCCAGGATCTGGATGTGACCGTCGGTCCACCGCCGCGGCGTGGAATCCCAGACCGCCAACGTACCGATGGTGTGTCCGCCGGAGTTCGTGATCGGCATCGCGGCGAACCCGACGACGAAGCCGTCGAGGACCATCGGATGGTCGCGCAGCGCGGGATGAGACCGGGCGTCCTCGACGATCACCGGTTCGCCGGTCGCGACGATCGGCCGTGAGATCGACCGCTCCAGGGAGACCTGCCGGGCCGCGGCGAGGACACCTGGCATGCCGATCGCGCTGGGCAGATACACGCTGTCGCGGTCGACCAACGACACCACCGCCGTCGGCACGGCGAGTGCCGCCACGGTCATCTCCACGATCCGGTCGAGGACCGGTCCCCGCCGCTCGTCGAGCAACCCGGTCTCGTAGAGGGCCTGCAGCCGTTCGGGATCGGCGATGACGGATCCCGTGTCGGCGGGCAGACCCGGTCGCGGCGGGGACAGATCCATGAGCCGCAGCCGGCGCAGGATGCCGTCGAGGTCCGGGTCGCTTCGGCGCGCCATCTCGACGGCGATCCGCGCGGCGACGGCGCGGGCGATGAAGACGTCGACGGGCTCACCCGCCCGCGCGGCCTCGTCGACAAGTGCGTCATCGAGGCGCTCGTCGAAACCCGGGACCTGCGACGCCATGACGGCCACGGTAGCGCGGCTTGCTGGGTGCGAGCCGGTTTCGGCTCCGGGGATCAGCCTCGAGCGGCCGTCGCCGACGGCATCGCCAGTTCGAGGCGGACGCCGAGAAGGCGGACAGGCCGCTGGAGATCGAAGGCGTCGAGCAGAGTGGTCGCCGTCGAGATCACCGCGTCTGCGTCGATGGTCGGTTCCGGCAGTTTCCGGATCTTCGACCTGGTGTGGAAGCTGCTGGTCCGAAGGGTCACGGCGACGTGGGTGACGATCCGCTGCTGCGCGATGACCTCGTCGAGGGTGCGTCGGGCGAGTTCGGTGACGGCTTCGTCCATCGCCGCCCGCTCGGTCAGATCCTGCGGAAAGGTGATGACGTGGCTGCGGGACCGCGGCACCCACGGCTCGGCGCTGACCGTGGTATCGCCACCGCCCTTGGCCAGCAACAGGATCCAGAGTCCCGTTGTCGGTCCGAATGTCTTCGTGAGCTCTGCAGAGTCAGTGCCCGCCAGATCCGCGACCGTCGTGATGCCGATCGCCGCAAGCTTTTTCGCGGTCTTCGGACCGACACCCCACAGGGCGTCGACGGGCCGGTCGCCCATGACCGGCATCCAGTTCTCGTCGGTGAGCATGTGCACGCCGGCGGGCTTGCCGAAGCCCGTCGCGACCTTGGCGCGTTGCTTGTTGTCGCTGATCCCGACCGAACACGTCAGACCCGTCTGCGATGCGACGACAGTCTGGATGTGCCGGGCGAGCGCGAACGGATCCGACACGCGCGCACCGACATATGCCTCGTCCCAGCCCCAGACCTCCACGGGATGGCCGAGATCGCGCAGGATTCCCATCACCCTGTCCGAGGCCGCGTCGTAGGCCTCCGGATCGGACGGCAGAAACGTCGCGTCGGGACAGCGGCGGGCCGCGGCGCGCAGCGGCATCCCCGCGTGCACACCGAAGGTCCTGGCCTCGTACGAGGCGCAGGTGACGACCTTGCGTGGCTCGGCCGGATCGCCGTTGCCGCCGACGATCACCGGGAGGCCGACCAGGTCGGGGCGGCGCTGTAGTTCCACCGAGGCGAGGAACTGATCCATGTCGACGTGAAGGACCCAGTCGCGCTCTCCGGCCGCCGGGGGGTCGCTCATGTGCCGCAGAGCTTGCGCGCCACCGTCTCCCACGCATCAGCGATGCTCTCCAGGGAGCGTCCCAGGTCGGTCCGTTGATGGTGGACGTAGTCGGCGTCCAGCAGTGCGAGCAGAGCGGCGGCCTGGGCATCGAGATCGCCGGTCGTCTCCGCTTCGTCGAGCAGCAGGCGGACATGGCTGTGGTGCAGGGTCATCGGAGCGTTGAACCGCATCTGTGGGTCGCGGCCGACGTCGGAGAGCAGCGCATGGTGGGTGTCGACGAACTTCAGGCGGTGCCGGCCGTATGCCAGGAGGCGCTCCAGTGGCGGTGCGCCCGGTCCGAGCGGTGGTGGGCCGAACAGCAACGCGTGTTGCTGCGCCTTCTCGTCTTCGTCGAGGAGCACGATCATCAGGCCCGCACGGCTGCCGAAGCGGCGGAACAGCGTGCCCTTGCCGACGCCCGCCGCGTTGGCGATGTCGTCGGTGGTGACGCTGTCGGCGCCGCGTTCGTCGACCAGACGCCGCGCCGCGTCGAGCAGAAGCACCCGATTGCGTGCCGCGTCCCCACGTTCGGCGGCGCGCTCGGAGGGGCCGGATTCGGCCACCGACAGCACCGGCAGCCCGTTCCGGTTCTCGGGTGCGCTCACCTGGCAACTTTAACTCAGCCGGAATAGAACGGACCGCGGTCCGGTTAGTGTGTGTGACGATCGTCCACGACCTGAAGGAGAGCGATGTCCGAGAACGGCAGCAGCACGGTACTGGTTCTTGTCGGAAGTCTGCGCGAAGCGTCGGTGAACCGTCAGCTCGCCGAGCTCGCCGTGGAGTCCGCGCCGGCGGATGTCGACGTGGAGTGGTTCGACCGGCTCGGTGAACTTCCGTTCTACAACGAGGACATCGACACCGCCGACGTCCCGGAACCGGTCGCCGCACTGCGGACCGCCGCCGCCCGTGCCGATGCCGCCCTGGTCGTCACGCCGGAGTACAACGGCACGATCCCCGGCGTGTTGAAGAACGCCATCGACTGGCTCTCCCGCCCCTACGGCGACAGTGCGTTGAAGGACAAGCCGCTCGCGGTCGTCGGTGCAGCGCTGGGTCAGTACGGCGGTGTGTGGGCCCACGATGAGACGCGCAAGTCTTTCGGTATCGCAGGTCCGCGGGTGGTCGACGGCCTCGAGCTCTCGATCCCCACCAAGACGCTCGACGGCAAGCACCCGCGGGAGAGCGACGACGTGGTGGCGCGCCTGCGCGACATCCTCGGCAAGCTGGTCGCCGAGATCGACTGACGCGCCTTTGTCACGGGTGAATCCTTGCCGCGGACGCCGGCTGGGCGCCGTCGACCATCGCTGACGTCGAGCCCCTGCGCCCGGGCGCGGGGCCCCACGGCCGTCGATGGCGGACGCGGTGCTCGGTGACGGCTTTGCTGGCTCCGTGAAGAACCTTCCATCCTGTTTGCTGACGCGGCGTCGGCCGCCGAGGCGCGCGCCCGACGATGTCGGTGGGCTCTGGTAGACCGATCGGCGCACCAGGCGGCACCGCGGCGACACGCCGTGTGACACGCGACACGCCGACGAGGGAGGGCTCGAAGCGCTTACGACCAGGGAATTTCAAGAATGTCATTCAGAACATCTTGTATCTCTTCGGATTGTCGGACACTAGGTGTAGTGTTTCGAACACCGACAGACCCCCGATATCCAGGGGCCGGCCGGGGCCAGAACTTCCGGTGAAGTCGGGGTCACCACCCACCGACTCGCTACCCGGACGGCCTGGAATTTCGGTGACCTCGCGGTCGCTGATACTTAGCGACCCGCACGACCGCAGCAGTTGCCAGCTCACCCAGCCTTCTTGATAGGAGCCGTACCGCAGATGACTCAGCCAGCACCCGTCACCGTGTACACCAAGCCGGCCTGCGTGCAGTGCAACGCGACCTACAAGGCGCTCGACAAGCAGGGCATCGCCTACGAGGTCGTGGACATCAGCGTCGACACCGAGGCGCGGGATTACGTGATGGCCCTGGGCTACCTGCAGGCCCCCGTCGTGGTGGCGGGCAGCGACCACTGGTCGGGCTTCCGCCCCGACCGGATCAAGGCGCTCGCCGGCGCGGTCACGGCCACCGCATAGCGCGTGGCCTGACGGTCACCGACAAGTATCGATTCGTGGGAGGAGTGGCCGTGGCCAACATCGTCTACTTCTCCAGCGTCTCGGAGAACACCCACCGATTCGTCCAGAAGCTGGAACTCCCCGCCATCCGGATCCCGTTGAAGGACCGGATCCGGGTGGAGGAGCCCTACGTGCTCATCCTTCCGACGTACGGCGGCGGGCACGCCAACGGTCCCGATCCCGATCGCGGGGGCTATGTCCCCAAGCAGGTGATCGCGTTCCTCAACGACGAGCACAACCGATCGTTGATCCGCGGCGTCATCGCCGCGGGCAACACCAACTTCGGCGCCGAATTCGGCTACGCGGGGGTCGTCGTCTCCCGAAAGTGTGACGTCCCTTTTCTCTACCGCTTCGAACTCATGGGAACGACGGACGACGTGTTCGCCGTCCGCGCAGGATTACAAGACTTCTGGAAGGACCAGTCGTGCCCCCAACCGTCACAGCTGCAGAACCGTTGACCACCGGCGCGCACGCGCTTCCGGGTGAGATGGACTACCACGCGCTGAACGCGATGCTGAATCTGTATGACGCAGACGGCAAGATCCAGTTCGAGAAGGACGTGCAGGCGGCGCGGGAGTACTTCCTGCAGCACGTCAACCAGAACACGGTGTTCTTCCACAGCCAGGACGAGAAGCTCGATTACCTGATCGAGAAGAACTACTACGAGCGCGAGGTGCTCGACCAGTATTCGCGCAACTTCGTCAAGGGGCTGCTCGACCGCGCGTACGCAAAGAAGTTCCGCTTCCCGACGTTCGTCGGCGCGTTCAAGTACTACACGTCCTACACGCTGAAGACCTTCGACGGGAAGCGTTACCTGGAGCGGTTCGAGGACCGCGTGGTGATGGTCGCGCTGACGCTGGCCTCCGGTGACACCGTGCTCGCCGAGAAGCTGGTCGACGAGATCATGGACGGCCGGTTCCAGCCGGCCACGCCGACCTTCCTCAACTCGGGCAAGAAGCAGCGCGGCGAACCGGTGTCGTGCTTCCTGCTGCGCATCGAGGACAACATGGAGTCCATCGGGCGCTCCATCAACTCGGCGCTGCAGCTGTCCAAGCGCGGCGGCGGAGTCGCGTTGCTGCTGACCAATATTCGCGAGCACGGCGCCCCGATCAAGAACATCGAGAACCAGAGTTCCGGTGTCATCCCGATCATGAAGCTGCTGGAGGACTCGTTCTCCTACGCCAACCAGCTCGGCGCGCGTCAGGGCGCCGGCGCGGTGTACCTGCATGCGCACCACCCCGACATCTTCCGGTTCCTCGACACCAAGCGCGAGAACGCCGACGAGAAGATCCGCATCAAGACGCTCTCGCTGGGCGTCGTCATCCCGGACATCACCTTCGAGCTCGCGAAGAAGAACGAGGACATGTACCTGTTCTCGCCGTACGACGTCGAGCGCGTGTACGGGCTCCCGTTCGCCGACATCTCGGTCACCGAGAAGTACTACGAGATGGTCGACGACGCGCGGATCCGCAAGACCAAGATCAAGGCCCGCGAGTTCTTCCAGACGCTGGCCGAGTTGCAGTTCGAGTCGGGTTACCCGTACATCATGTACGAGGACACGGTGAACCGGGCCAATCCCATCGACGGCAAGATCACCCACTCGAACCTGTGCTCGGAGATCCTGCAGGTCTCCACGCCGTCGCTGTTCAACGAGGATTTGTCGTATGCCAAGGTGGGCAAGGACATCTCGTGCAACCTCGGCTCGCTCAACATCGCGAAGGCGATGGATTCGCCGGACTTCGCGCAGACCATCGAGGTGTCCATCCGCGCGCTCACCGCGGTGAGCGATCAGACCCACATCTGGTCGGTGCCGTCGATCGAGCAGGGCAACAACAGCTCCCACGCGATCGGTCTCGGCCAGATGAACCTGCACGGTTACCTGGCGCGTGAGCGGATCTTCTACGGCTCCGACGAGGGCGTCGACTTCACCAACATCTACTTCTACTGCGTGCTCTACCACGCGCTGCGCGCGTCGAATCGCATTGCGATCGAACGGGGTACGGCGTTCGGTGGATTCGAGAAGTCGAAGTACAAGTCGGGGGAGTTCTTCGACAAGTACACCGATCAGGTGTGGGAACCCAAGACCGAGAAGGTACGCGGGCTCTTCGCCGATGCCGGCATCCGGATTCCCGACCAGGAGGACTGGAAGCAGCTCAAGGCCTCGGTGCAGGAGCACGGCATCTACAACCAGAACCTGCAGGCCGTGCCGCCGACGGGCTCGATCTCCTACATCAACCACTCGACGAGCTCGATCCACCCGATCGCCAGCAAGGTCGAGATCCGCAAGGAAGGCAAGATCGGTCGGGTCTACTACCCGGCGCCCTACATGACCAACGAGAACCTGGAGTACTACCAGGACGCCTACGAGATCGGCTACGAGAAGGTCATCGACACCTACGCCGCCGCCACCCAGCACGTCGACCAAGGGTTGAGCCTGACACTGTTCTTCAAGGACACCGCCACCACCCGCGACGTGAACAAGGCGCAGATCTACGCGTGGCGTAAGGGCATCAAGACGCTGTACTACATCCGGCTGCGTCAAATGGCCCTGGAGGGCACCGAGGTCGAGGGCTGCGTCAGCTGCATGCTGTAGCGCCATGAGCCCGGTAGCCGAGGTACTCGGTGTCTCCGCGCTGGTCTTCGGCATCGTCGCGCTATTGTTCGCGCTGATCTACATATGGGATAGGTGGGTAAAGGGCACGGTGCTCGAGCGGAGCATCGATGCGTTCTTTGACCGCCTCGGGAAGCTGTTCGACCGCTAGCTGCCGCGAGTGTGGGCCTTATGTACGTGATTTGGCGATTTCGCGTGCACAGGGCCCACGGTCGTCGGGGCCGAGTCAGTGGCCCTGAGCGTTGCCTGTTTGAGTGTGTCAGTTCGGGGCAAGCTGCTCAGGATTCAACCGGGGCTGACACTCGTGGCGCGTGACCGTCAGTTGCGGTTGAGACCGAATTCGCGGGTCAGCAGCGACTTCTTGTAGTGCGACTCGGCAGCGTCGATCTCCGAAGACGACGTGCTTGGTCCGAATACCCGCAAGATGCTAAACACGAAATGTCGAGCGTGGTCGGTCTTAGCGCCTCCGGCGCCGATACTGGCTTGGGCGAGTTCCCGCAGCGCTCGGTTCCCGCCGTGGCCGTCGCTGGCATACGCGCGCCAACGCCCCAGGATCCGTTCGGCGCCATCGGCTTTCCCGATGTACTGCTTGCCGTTCGAGGCGTCAGTGATCAGGTAGATACCCTGTACCTGCGACAGTGCGACCTGCCAGTCCGCGTAACGATGGTCGGACACCATTTCGCCCAGCTCGTGGAAGGTGAGCAGCACGTTATCAAACCCTGGGAAGGGCTCTTTGTCTCGATCGGAGATCTCGAGGACGGGCATATGCGCCGCGCTGGCTGCGCGTCGGTGCCAGGCGCGTGGCGTGTCCCACTCCACCACGAGTCGGTTCACGAGTGGTGCCAAGAAGTCGTGGGGGCGGAGATTGAAGTAGCGAGCCGACTCCGTGCGCTCCGACGCGACCTCACCGTGGTTTTCAAACGTCCCCCATAAGCGAGAGCGCCGTCGTCCGTCGGCGATGAGTACTACCCAATACCGCTCAGGCTGTGCGGGGAATTGCCGGCGTGAGATGCCTTGGAAGCGGGTGTATTCCCGAACCCGATCCTCAGTTAGGTCCTCTTTGCCGCGCAAGCTCGCTTCGTCGCCGGTGTTGAAGCTGTGCCGGATCACCCGAATATCCTCCAATCCGATGGGAGGATCGTGCTCGGCGCCAATGGCGGTCAGTAGGTGGCCGAACGTGAGGAAAGCACTCGTATCGGGGGCGTCACCGTGGATATGTCCAGAGCTGACATCGGGGCGATGGTCGTCCACGGGGCTGGCTCAGCTGTCGCCGGCTTGGTCCGCTCGCAACGATTTCAGCCGTCGCTCCTCGCGAAGCACCTGTTGATAGCCCTCGCGCTCGACGGCCAACCACTCAGGGTTTTCCTCGACCAGCTCGTTGATCTCCTCGGTGGTGAGCGCAGTCCCGACGCCGTTGCGGGCCAACGCCGCGATCGAGACACCGAGCTTGGCGGCGACGAGGTTCTTCGGGTGCGGCCCGTTCTTACGGAGATCGATCAGCCACTGCGGCGGGTCGGCCTGCAGCGCGGCGAGTTCGTCGCGGGTGATCGGGTTCTGCTGGAAGTCCGCAGGCGTCGCGGGCAGGTACACGTCCAGCTTCTTGGCCGCCGTGGCGGGTTTCATGGACTGCGCATTCGGCCTGCTCATGGCTAGAGCTTAACGACTGGCTTGAGATTAACGACGATGCCCGCCGGTAGCCTGATGCGGTGACCCGGCCCTCGTTGACCCTCGGATACGTCCCTGGTGCGACGCCGGCGAAGTGGGCGCGACACTGGGCGGACCGCCATCCGGAGGCGCCGCTGCGTTTGCACGGCGTCACTGCGGCCAACGCTGCCGCCGCGGTCCGCGACGGCAGCGTCGACGTCGCGCTGCTGCGATTGCCCACCGAGACGTCGGGGCTCGCGGTCATCCCGCTGTATGAGGAGATGACCGTCGCGGTGGTGACCGCCGAGCACGTGCTGACCGCGGCGGACAACGTCGATGCGACGGAGTTGCACGATGAGGCGATCCTGATTCCCGCCGATACGGTCGTCGACTGGCCGGACGCTCCCGGCACTCCGGTCGAGCATCGTCCCGAAACCACCGAAGCGGCAGTAGAACTCGTCGCGGCGGGGGTCGGGGTTCTCCTCGTCCCGCAGTCACTGGCCCGGCTCCATCACCGCAAGGACCTCACCTATCGTCCGATTGTCGACGCGCCTACGTGCCCGGTGGCGCTCGCTTTCCCGGAGGGGCCGCAGTCGGAGCTTCTCGAGGAGTTCATCGGCATCGTGCGCGGCCGCAGACCCGGCTCGTCTCGCGGGCAGACGCAACCGGAACGCAAGCGGACGGCGCGGGAGAAAACCCTCGCCAAACAGGCGGCGCGCGCCGCCGCGGGGAAAGTCGCGCGCAAGCCCGGCCGCGGCCGTCGCTGACCCATCGCCAAAGGTAAGGCTTGCCTATATCGCTGCGTGCTCCTACATTAAGCGGAAAGCTTTCCGGTTAATAAGGGGTGAGGCATGGTCCGACGACATCGCATGACATCGGCAGCGGTGATGGCCTCGGCCGCCGTGACGTTGTCGATGGTGATCGCGCCGGTGGCAATCGCCGATCCCGCGGTTCACGCCGACCCCGCTGCCGCCGGCGAGTTCGCGATCACCTCCGAGGTGCCGACGCTGGCCGAACTCGACGCCCAGATCCGGCTTCTGGTCGCCTCGCCCGCCCCGGACGACGTCAAGGCCGCGCAACTCGAAGGCGGTGTGCGCGCCGTCGTGGTGCCGAAGATGATCTACCGCGTCGGCTTCTTCCGGCCGCCCAAAGGGTCGAGCGTGGTCACCGGCCCCGAGACCCACGAGCCCGACCGGCACACCGCGGTGATCAACGCGAGTCGGCAAGGGGCTCCGACGGTGCAGGTCGTCGCCGAGTGGCGGCGTATCGACGGCCGGTGGAAGCTGGCGAGCAAGTCATTGTGCAACGGCATCAAGACGATCGGCCTGCCGATCCCGTGCAACTTCGAATGATCGAAACATCCGGCCTCACCAAGAGTTTCGGGCCCAAGAAGGTGCTCGACGATGTCTCCGTCTGCTTCCCCGGAGGTACGGTGACGGCGCTGCTGGGCCTCAACGGCGCGGGCAAGACCACGCTTCTGCGGCTCATCGCGGGACTCGACCGCCCCGACGGTGGGACGGTCGCGGTGGACGGTCGCGCACCCGGCGGTGATCCGAATCAGGTGGGTGTCCACCTGGGGCCGGGCGCACTCGATCCGCGTCACACGGTCGGGCGACACCTCAGATGGCTCGCTGCGCTGGCCGGGACCGAAGTGGGACGGGTCGATGACGTTCTCGACGAGACCGGGCTGCATGCGCAGCGCCCGGAACGGATCGGTGCGCTGTCGCTGGGGGCCAGGCAGCGGCTGTCCATCGCGGGAGCGCTGTTGTGCAGCCCGCGTGCGTTGTTGTTCGACGAACCGCTCAACGGGCTCGACGTCCCCGGAATCGTCTGGTTCCGAGGACTTCTCCGAAAGCTCGCCGACGACGGGTGTGCTGTCGTCGTGGCGACACATCTGCTCGCCGAGGTCGTGCTGTCGGCCGATCGTGTGCTGCTGCTGGACTGCGGACGACCGCGAGTGCACGGGCCCCTCGGCAACGTCATACCCGCGGGCGACCAGCCGCGGGACTGGCTGGAATCCGCTCTCCTCGATGGGGCGAGGTGCGCATGAGTGTCGCGCTGGCGGTGCGCGGTGCGCGCGCCGAGATGGTCCGGACGGGCGGGCGGAGCCGGCTGTGGACCGTGCTGATCCCCGCTGCGGTGATGCTGCCGGCGGGGATCACCGTCGCGATCGCGATCGCCGCCGAGACGTTCGCGCGCATACCCGGGCAGATCTCGGTCCTGCAGGTGCCGACGTCCAACGCGGCCTACTGGGTCATCACCGTCACCACCGTGGTGGTGGCGTTGGCCGCTTCTGACGGCCAGGCCTGCGAAAACCGTTATCATGCAGGGGAATACGTGCGCCTGGCCGCGCCGCGCCAATGGCCTGTGCTGACAGGCCGGTGGTTGTTCTACGGCGCGCTCGGCGCGGCCGCCGCCGCCGTTGCGCTTCTCACGGTGCTCGTTCTCCTGCCGGTCGTCTCACCGCTCGTGTACGGGTCGGTGTCGGTGACCGATCCGGTGGCACTGCGGCTGCTGTGGACGGTGCCGCTGCTGAGCTTCTTTGCCGCCGGCGCAGGCATCGGTATCGGTTCGCTGATCCGTTCGCCGCTCGGCGCCGCGGCGGTGATCCTGCTGTGGGTCTACGCCGCCGAGTCCGCCGCGGGATACCTGCCCAGTGGTGCGTACCTGCAGCGCTTCATGCCGGTTCTCAACGGGGTCTACGCCACCGGCCAGGACGCTGTGCTCATTCCTCCGTGGAGCCAGAACGTCGCCCTGCTGTACGTGTGTTCGTTGTTCACGGCGATCTTCGTCATCGCCGCCGTCGAAAGGACTGTCCGCCATGGCTGATTCGCCACTTCCGCTCGCCGAGCGATCCGACGCCGACCTTCCCGGCCATTGGTTGCTGGCCCGGCTCGGCAAGCGGGTTCTACGACCCGGCGGGCTGGAGCTGACCACCCGTCTGCTCACGGCCGCACGCATCCAGGGCGCGGACGTGGTCGAGCTGGGGCCCGGGCTGGGCCGTACCGCCACCGACATCGTCGCCGAGCGACCGCGTTCCTACGTCGGAGTCGACGACACCGCCGCGGCGACCGAGCAGGTGCGCTCCATCGTCGCGCCGGTGGGCGGCAAAGTCGTCGTCGCCGACGCGGCGTCGACCGGATTGCCCGACGGCAGCGCCGACGTGGTCGTCGGCGAGGCCATGCTGACGATGCAGGGTGAGAAGGCCAAACGGGCCATCATCGGTGAGGCGTTCCGCGTGTTGCGCCCGGGCGGCCGCTACGCGATCCACGAGCTGGGGCTCAGTCCCGACGATCTGTCCCAGGGCATCAAGGACGACATCCGTCGCGACATGTCGCGTGCCATCAAGGTCAACGCCCGCCCGCTGACCAGCGCCGAATGGACCGCGCTGCTCACCGATGCGGGCTTCGAAATCGAGAGCGTCGACCATGCGCCGATGGCACTGCTCAACCCGGCGCGCGTGCTCGCCGACGAAGGTCCGCTGGGTGCGCTGCGAATTGTCGGCAATCTCATCCGGCGTCCCGCCGCACGCAAGCGGGTCATCGGCATGCGCAAGACCTTCCAGCGGTACCGCCGCTCGCTGACCGCCGTTGCGGTCGTCGGTGTCGTACCCGGTCAGTGACACACTTGACCCATGGCAGTGTTGAGCAGCGAGGCCGGCCAGAAGCCGGACCGCGCAGCGGGCCGCCAGCGCCACAGGGTGCTGGACCTGCTACGGGAGGCCAACGGCCCGGTCGACGCCCAGGGCGTCGCCGACCTGCTCAAGATCCACATCACCACCGCCCGGTTCCATCTGTCGACGCTGGAGACCCAGGGTTTCGTGCGGCGGGCCGGCGTCCGCAAGTCAGGAGCCGGCCGGCCCAAGCTGACCTACGAGCCGGCACCGCGACTCGACTACGCCGACATCGTGGCGTTGTTCGCGACGCACCTCGGTGGCACTGCGCAGGAGCGGGAAGCGCGAGCGCAACTCATCGGAGCGGACCTCGCGCACCGGGTGCGGTTGGCGCGGCCCCGCGCCGAGTCGTCGATCGGCGACCTCGTCGTCGCGACCCTGACCGAGCTGGGTTTCCAGGTGCGTTCGGTGCTGTCGTCCTTCGGTGAGGTGACGGTGCAGCTGTGCACCTGTCCGCTCGCCGAGGTGGCGCAGAGCGCACCCGAGGTGGTCCGCGGTATCCAGCAGGGGCTGATTCAGGAGGTGATCGACCTCAACGTCGACGTGATCGGCGGCAGCTACGGTGTGTCGGTGACGCCGGATCCCCGCGGGGGTTCGTGTGAGGTCGGGTTGGTGCTACGCCCCACGCGGGTGGCGGCGAGCGAACGAGAAGGAGTGTGAACATGGACGTGGTGTCACTGAAGGCGACGGCAGCCGAACAACTCGAGGCGGCCCGCAACGCGCACGCCGGCAGGGCCGCGCACACCGTGTACGGCGGACACGAACACAAGTTGCGGCAGACCGCTATCGCGCTGCTGGCCGATCATCGGCTCGATGATCACGAAAGCCCCGGCGAGGCATCGCTTCTGGTGCTGCACGGCCGGGTCCGGCTCAGTACATCGAGCGAATCGGCCGAACTCGGCGAAGGTGAGTACCTGATCATCCCGGCCGAACGGCACAACCTTGCCGCGCTGGAGGACTCCGTCGTCCTCCTGACGGTCGTCACCGGGATCTGACACCTCAGATCGACACGGTGCCGTCGTCGTTGATGGTCCACTGCGGGTTCATGGCGACTTCCCAGACGTGGCCGTCGGGATCGGCGAAGTAGCCCGAGTAGCCGCCCCAGAACACCCGCTCGGCGGGTTTGAGGATGGTCGCCCCGGATGCCTCGGCCTGCGCGAGGACGGCATCGACGTCGGCTTCGGTGCGCTGGTTGATCGCGATGGTGATTCCGCTGAAGCGGCCGTCGACGGGATGGTGGGCGTCCTCGGCGAGATCACCGCGTCCGAACAACGCCATCGCGATGCCGGGAAGCTGGTAGAACACGACGCCGTCCGGAGAGGACTTCGGTACCCAGCCCAGGCCCTGTTCGTAGAACTCGCGTGCGCGGGCCAGGTCGTCGACGCCGAGGGTGATCAGGCTGATGCGTTGGTCCATGAGCGCACGGTAGCCCTCGGCGGCGACATGGCACTCGGTTCGTCACTCACAGCAACGGGATGTGGATTAGCCTGACTGCGTCGTAAAAATGATTCGCGGGGGCTACGCATGTCACGGATTTTTCTCAGCCATTCCAGCCGTGACACGCGCCAGGCGATAGCCCTCAAACAATGGTTGATCGAGCAGACGCCGCCGCTGGCAAACGAGATATTCCTCGACGTAGACCCCGGTTCAGGCCTACGGGCAGGTACACGGTGGAAGGATGCGCTACGCCAGGCAAATGCGCGCTGCGAAGCGGTCATTTGTTTGCTTTCGAAAAATTGGGAAGCGTCACACGAATGCAAAGTCGAATACCGAACTGCTGAGAATCTCAACAAGCAGATATTCGTCGCACGGCTCGAACCGTCCACCGGCGACGATCTGACGTCCGAATGGCAACGCTGCGACCTCTTCGGCGAGGGGCCGACGACGGCGATCGACACCGGACAGGGCGACCCTGTCGAATTCGCGACAGCGGGCCTCTACCGCCTACGCGACGGCATTCGGGGAGCCGGCATCGGTGCGGCGTCGTTCGTCTGGCCGCCACCTCGTGATCCCGACCGTGCCCCGTACCGCGGGTGGGAACCTCTCGACGAAGCAGACGCCGCGGTGTTCTTCGGACGCGATGCGCAGATCGTGCGCGCACTCGACACTGTGCGCGGTATGCGCCTGTCCGGTGTCACGTCGATGTTCGTCGTACTGGGTCCTTCAGGAACCGGAAAGTCATCGTTCCTACGGGCCGGTCTGCTCCCTCGGCTACGGCGGGAGGACCGTCGTTTCGTCGTCATGAACATCGTGCGACCCGAGCGAAACGTGCTCAGCGGAGACGCGGGCTTCGCGGCGGCCCTGTGTGCCACCCGGTCTGAGTTCGGGCTGTCCGAACCGAGTCTGGGAGAAGTCAAGGCAGCGTGCCTCGCAGGCGACGCGGACCGGGTGATCTCGATGCTGGCCGAGTTGCGGCAGGTGGCCGCCGACCGCTTACTGCAACGGGGCGGCGACGGCGATGAGCTGGTGGCGCCGACGGTGATCCTCCCTCTCGATCAGGCGGAGGAGCTGTTCAACGCGGAGCACGCCGAGAGCTCGGAGCGATTCCTGGATCTGCTTCGGCAGATCCTCGACGCCGCCAATGGCTCTGATCTGGGACTCGCTGTGGCGGCGACGATTCGCACCGATCGCTTCGAGATCATGCAGACACACCCGCGACTGGCGGGGCTGGGAACTGCGCTGTTCGACGACCTCAAGCCGATGCCGGCCACACAGTTCAAGGAAGTGATCGTCGGCCCGGCGCAACGCTCGACGGAGGGTGGCCGGCCCCTGCAGATCGCTGTGGACCTGGTGGATCGCCTTCTGGCCGATGCCGGTAGCGGCGCCGATACGTTGCCGATGCTGGCGCTGACGTTGGCACGGCTGTACACCGATTACGGCAGCACCGGCGAGCTCACCTTGCGTCAGTACGAGGGCATGGGCGGGATGAACCGCGTGGTGCAGTCGGAAATCGACGAGGTGCTCTCACGCGACGCCGTGCAGCGCACGCGACAATTGCAGGCGCTGCGAAGCGCTTTCATCCCATGGCTCGCGACGATCAACCCGGACAACGGCCAGCCGATGCGCAGAGTGGCGCGTCTGTCGGACCTGCCGCAGGACAGCCGCGGCCTCATCGACGCTCTTGTCGCCAAGCGCCTGATGGTCAGTGACGTCCGCGGCGGAACCACCGTCGTCGAGGTGGCGCTGGAGAGTCTCCTGCGGCAGTGGAGCGAGCTGGCAGGTTGGCTGCGCGACGAGCGCAAGGACCTGCGTGACGCCGACGACCTGATCCGTGGTGCGGCGGCCTGGCGTGGGAGCAACCGCAATCCCGCGTGGCTGTTGGAGGGTACGCGTCTGTCCGAAGCCGCCGCACTGGTCAACCGGCCCGGGTTCCGCGAGCGTCTGCGGGAGGTCCACGACTATCTGGATGCATCACATCGGCGCCAACAACAGGAGCGCGATGACGAGGAGAAGCGCCGGCGCGGCGAGCTGATCGCGGCGCAGGAGCGTGAGCAGGCGGCTCAGGAACGTGCGCGGTACGCCCAGGAGCAGCAGCTGACCGCCGAGCGGCATGCGACGACCTTGCGCAAGCGCGGACGGGTGTTGCGCTCTGTGCTGGCGCTCACCGCGGTCGTCGCCGTCGTCGCGGTGGCAGGTCTGGCCTGGGCGGTCTCGGCCAACAGCAGGGCTGCTGAACGGTTCAGACAGGCAACCAGTTTGCGGCTGACATCCGACAGCCTGGCCATGATGAGGGGCACCCGCCCCGGTGGCGACATCCAGGCGATTCAGCAGATGGTCGCGGCGAGAGCATTGACCTCCTCGCCGGACGACTACGCGTTGTCGACCATCGTGGAGCAGGACAACAACACCACGAAAATCATTCCGGCACAGGGCGTCATGGCCGGAGTCTCCTACAGTCCCGACGGCAGCCGGCTCGCGGCCTCGGGGGCAGACGGATACGTGCGCGTCTGGGACGCCGAATCCGGCCAGCCGGTCGTCGATCCGATTCCCGATCACCAGGGGGTATCCGAGATCGCCTTCAGCCCCGACGGCCAGGCGCTGGTGACTGCCGACCGAGACGGCGTACTCCGGATCTTCGACGCCGGCGACTTCAGCGTGGATCACGAGATCGACACCGGCACAGAGAATCTCAGCTCCATAGCGTTCACCTCCGATGGTTCCCGATTCGCGACGATCGGCAACGATCGCGTCATCCAGGTGGTCGACACCGACACCGGTGACCCGGTACGTGAATTCCCCTCCGGACATCAGGGATACGTCAGCGAGCTGGCTTTCAGTCCCGACGGAGCCCTGCTGCTGTCGGGAAGTGAGGACGGGACACTCCAGATGTGGGACGCCGAGGCCGGGACGGCGATCGGTCCTCGGATCGAAACCGGGGGGATGGTCGCAGATGTCGCATTCCGGCCGGACGGACGAAGGTTCGTCAGTAGTGGAAACTCGGTCATCTTGTGGGACACACAGACTCGCAAACCCATCGGAGATCCGTTGCAAGGCCACGTCAACGCGGTGACAACGGTATCCTTCAGTCCCGACAGTCAAGTCCTGGCGACCGGCAGCGCGGATGCGACCGTCAGGGTCTGGGACGCGGACACGGGTGCTTTCCTGTGGAACGTCATGTACGGCCACGAGGGCCGGATCTGGGGTCTCGTCTACAGTCCCGACGGGCGGCACATCGCCAGCGCCAGCAGTGACGGCACGGTGCGGATCTGGAACCCGCTGGGGAGTCAGCCGCTGCTCGGACACACCGCCGCCGTTCGTGACCTGAGCTACAGCCCCGACGGCGAGTTCATGGCGAGCGCCGGCGAGGACGGCACCGTGCGTCTGTGGGATCCGGACACCCATCAGTTGCTGGGCAGGCCGCTGGATGCCGGGGTTCCGCTGTACGCACTAGATTTCAGTGAGGACAGCTCGACTCTGGTTGCCGGCGGCGACGGAGGAACCGTCGTTCTGTGGAACATGGGATCCCGCCAAGTCGCCGGCAGGTACGAGACCGGGCGCGCAGGTGCCATCCGAACGCTGGAGTTCGAGGACAAGGGCGAACGGTTGAGCGTTCTGGACTGGGACGGCGTGGCCAGCGTCATGGACATCGACGGGCAGCAGGTCGGTGAAGAGGTCCCTGATGTCGAAGCGATAACTTTGTCGCCCGCATGGAATCTCGCGGCCACGAGCAGGATGAGCGAGAACAACGTCTACGTGCTTCCGATCGGTGGGGATTCGCAGGGGTCGGAAGTGACCTTGGAAGGCCATACGAACCGGGTGGGCCGATTGGTGTTCAATCCGGACGGCAGCCTGCTGGTCTCGGCGAGCGACGACACCACGGTGCGCAGGTGGAACCCCGCGACAGGTGAGTCTGTCGGCGGACCGTTGGCTGGACACACCGACGAGGTCCTCGACCTCGCCTTCAGCCCCGACGGTACGCGCCTGGTCACCGGCAGCGCGGACACTACGGCCAGGCTCTGGGACGTCGCGACCGGCCGCCAGATTGCCGACCCCTACGTGGGACATACCGAACACGTGACGAGCGTCGCGTTCGACCCCGACGGTGGGAGCTTCGCGACCGGCAGCCGGGACGGTACGGTGCGCGTGCGATCCGTGACGGCCAGCCCGGAAATGTTGTGCGCCAAGTTGACCGCGAACATGAGCCACAAGCAGTGGGACGTATGGGTATCTCCCGACATCGATTACGTCCAGGCGTGTCCAGGCCTCCCGATCGCTCCGGACTGAGGGGCTGTCGTGTCCGCGAAGACCCGTGACGATCACCTGTTCGGTGCCGGTCCCAAACGCATCCTTGCCCTCGACGGCGGGGGTATCCGGGGCGCGCTCACGCTGGGCTACCTCGGCCGGATGGAGGACATCCTGCGGGACCGGCACGGGGGCGACCCCGAGTTCCGGCTCTGCGACTACTTCGATCTCATCGGCGGCACCTCCACCGGTTCGATCATCGCCACCGGGTTGGCGCTCGGCTTCGCGGTGGACGAGCTGGTGGATCTGTACCGATCGCTGGGGGAGAAGGTTTTTGACAAGAGCAGGCTGCGTCTCGGCCTGTTCGGCGCCAAGTTCCCGAAGGAGCCGCTGCTGCGCGCCCTCGACACCCACTTCGGAGACATGACACTCGGCGGCGACGAACTACGCACCGGTCTGATGATCATGACGAAGCGACTGGATACCGGGAGCCCCTGGCTGCTGCACAACAATCCTCGCGGCAAGTACTTCGACGGCGACGGTGGCAGCTATCCGAATCGGGATCTGTTGCTGCGCAATATAGTCCGTGCAAGCACCGCGGCGCCGCACTATTTCGAGCTGGAGACGCTGCGCATCGCACCCGGTGTCACCGGGGCATTCGTCGACGGCGGTGTGAGCCCGTACAACAATCCGGCGCTTCAAATGCTGATGCTGGCGACGTGCAGCGGCTACGGACTGAACTGGCGGTTCGGTGCAGAGAACCTGATGCTGGTGTCAGCGGGCACCGGACACCGTCCGCTGCGGATGACGGCGGCGCAGGTGACGGATATGCCCGCGGTTGTCCTTGCGGCACAGTCGATGTTGTCGATCATGGCCGATGCGAACTGGCTGGGGCAAGCGGTGCTGCAATGGCTCGCGTCGAGTCCGACATCGTGGCAGATCGACAGCGAGATCGGTGATCTGCGGGACGATCGGCTGGGGCCCGGTCCTGATCTGATCACGTATCAGCGGTACGAGGTCTCACTCGAACCGAACTGGTTGCGTGACACGCTCGACGTGCACATCGATGACGAGCAGTGCGACGCGCTCTACGCGATGGACAACCCCAAGAATCTGACCCGGCTCGCGTCACTCGGTGTGACCGCGGGCGCTGTCCAGGTGCAGCCTGATCATTTCCCGCCGGGGTTCGACCTGTTGTGATCCGCGAGGGCATAGCGTCGTGTGAATTCGTCACCCGGCACCGCCCAGACGTCCCCGTGGTCCCCTTGCACGATCCATGACCCCGGTGGGGCGGTGATCGTTCCCTCGAGGGTGCGTACGCTCTCACCGTCGTTGGCCGGCCGGGCCAGGACGGTGCCGAGCCTGCGCCATCGATTCCCGCCGATATGCCGGTGGGTAGCGCGGAAGATGTCGTCGCGCACCGACCACGAATCGGTCCCGCTCTCCTCGCGCACCTCCCAGTCGCCGGCGGCCGCGTGCATGGTGGAACCGTCGTGCGCGGTCCACGTCCATGCAGTCGCACGCTGTTCGGCGATGACCGCCCCGGCGCGGCGGAACCGCTCCCAATGCGTACTCGCGTCGGAATGCGAGCGGTACCCGAGCTCGCGTAACTTCGTCAGCGTCGCAGCCAGACTCCTGAGAGCGGCAGCCACCATCGCCGGATCGGATTCGAGCTGCGTCCAATCGATCAACTTGTCGTGCACCTTGGCCCGATCGTCGCGCCGGGGGCCGTGACGCCAACCGTGCCGGCGGTAGTAGCGACACCAGTCCTCATGCTCGGCGCGAGCCATGGCGGTGGCTGTGGTCAGGTCAAACCCCAACTGGCGCAGTTGTTCCTGAGGCTGAAGCCCGCGCAGGGCGACGGTGCTCACGCCGTCAGGCGGCTTGCCCCATGTGTTCCAGGTGTGGCCCCCGATCTTCTCGACCATCCACAAGGCGTTGCGGACCTGACGGCGGTTCGATTCGCGGTAGAACTCGCCAAGCTCTTCCCACGGCTCGGCCGCGGGTCCCGTGGCGCCGGATTCGGCGACATACCGACGGTGTATCAGGATGGCTGCGCGCTCCCACGCGTCGTGGGCCTGGCCGCCGGGAAGGTCGAGGCTGAGGCGATATGTGTACAGGCGGCCCACCACCGAAACCCTCTCCCGAGTGGCGTCTGCCCGGTGGTCGTGGACGTGGATCGTGGTGTCGGGCAGGCGCGCCGCGATCCTCGTCGCGGTGCTGCCATAATCGGTCGAGTCGGCGAAGATCAGCGCAGTCGATTGCGCATCGCCCTCGCCGACGAGCCGCAGAAGTGTTGCCACTGAGGGGGCTTCGTCCACCGCGACGATGTCTGCTTCTCGATCGGCGTGCCCCATCTGCGTAGCTGTGAATGCATAATCTCGCTGGTACTGCGTCGCGTCGGGCGCGAGGACGTGCAGCACAGGAAGTTCGTCGTCGCCGAGGTATTCGGCTTCGAGGCGACGCGTGAGCATATCCGCGCACAAAGCGGTTGTCAGCTGCGATGATCCGCAGACGAACAACCGGTCGACTCGTGGCCCCGTCAGCGTCCGATCGAGAAGGCGTCGTGCGGTCACCTCGTACAACCCGACGGTATCGGCCGCCCAACGGTTGTGCGCCCCTCCGAAATGCTGGGCGCGCCACGCAGCGGCCTGCCACGGGTCGTCGATCCGAACGACCAGTGGTATCCGGAGCCGCTCATCCCCGCCACGCGCGGTGACAGCGCGGAGCCGCAGCAGGTTGGTCGATGGATCGGGGGCGAGTAGATAGAGCCGGTCCAGCTTGTCCCATACCGGCACTGCGAGAAGTTGTTCCGCGTCGTCGAGGTCGACGGCGACGATGCAGGCACCGGCGGTGCGGGCCCGCCGCGCATAGTCGGTTTCCGCAGAGCCGACGACGACGACCAGGGTGCCGGTACGGCCCATGGTGTGGGCGATCGCGGCCACCAGTGAGGAGGCGTCGTCATCCCCGCCGACCGCGACTGTCACCGATCGGGACAACCGAAGGCGCAGCCGATCGAACTGAGAACGAAAAAGTGCCAGCGCAACGCCTGCTACTGAGGTGAACAGCGCGGCAAGGGCTGACAATTGGGCGATGTTGAGCGCGACCGGCATGGGGGAGGGACATGAGCCGTCGGCGAGCGAGCGCGCCGGATCGCCGCCTTTCAGCAATGCGGCGGTCCAGAGCAGAGGCGTGAAGAAATCGGGATGGGTCTCGTCCTGACAGCGCCAGTAGGACGCGACGCCGAGAAGTGTGGTCGCGATCGCCAAGATCAGGACAATGGCGACCGGAGTTCCGCCGCGCCGACCGCCGCTGGCCCGGACCAATACGACGGCCAGTGCGATATAGGCGATCACGACGATGCCCATCGTGACGGCCGAGTTCGGGGCGCCGAACCACCGCAGTTGCTCGGGCACGAGGTCGTGCACCTGCGGCCAGGCGGCGACTGCTGCCAGATAGCCCGTCAGACCGGCGACGATCATTGCCAGCACGTTGCGGATCACGACGGTGCGCGTCGATGACAGACTCGCAGTGCGCACGGTCGGATTCTATTGGCCGGGTTTGCCCCGTGTGCGGACTCAGCAGCGATAGTCACCCGACAGCGTCGACCAGAACTCGACGGTCGCAACCGCGTCGACGGCGGCGGGCCCACCCGCGCCGAACTCGGACGTCACGTAGTCGGCAAGATCGGCGCCGCGGACGACGACATCGGTGCGCACCACCGACAGCACCGGATGTCCGAACGATCCGCGACCGGCCGGCAGGTAGTGGTGTGAGCAGATCGGCAGCAGCATCGGCACACGCTCCAGCTGGTAGCGCGCGGTGCGCAGCGCGTGCTTCATCTGCGCGGGCCGCCGACCCCAGCTGTCATGCCAGAACCGGTTCCACTCGACCGCGAACAGAATGCCCTCGGCGGGCAGGTGCAGCCGTTTGGTCAGGCTCCGGCGTCCCTCGTCGCGCCAATTCGGCCACGACCCGCCCGTGGGCAGGCCGGCCGCCAGGAACGCGCGATGGTCGTCGGCGAACTCGATGCCCAGGTCGGTCTCGGCACGGTCCAACTCGTCGTCGGACATGCCCCGCTCGATCGTCACCGCACCCAGCGCGGCGAGGCGCTGCGCGGCGTCGGCTCCGAGGGTGGCCCCGGCGTCGTGCATCGGAGGTGCCAGATCAGAAGCTGTGCTGCGGACCCTGGGCCTTCTTGTACAGCGCCTTGAGCATCCGGTCACGGAACGCGGCGTTGTCGATCAGCTTCACCCCGGCCTCGGCCAGCTTCGGCTGCCCGATCAGCTTGTGCATGATGCGACCGCGGCGGTACTCCCGTCCCCACGCGGCCTCCATACGCAGCGCGTAGTTGGTGAAGTCGTCGGGACCGCCGTTCGTCAGGGCGGCGACGGCGCATTCGCCTGCGGCCAAACCGGATTCGAGCGCCTTGGAGATACCCGCTCCCGAGGCCGGCTTGCCCGCACCCAGCGAGTCGCCGGTGAACAGCACGCCTGGACGCCAGGGCGGCCATGCGGTGAAGCCCATGGGCAGGCGCCACGCGCGCACACTCTTGTTCTTCTTCAGCTCCTCGATGGGCGGAAGCTCCCATTCGCGCGGGAGCGTGCGCAGGAACTCGCCGAGGAACTGGGTGGCGTTGATGGACTGCCAGTTCTTGTAGCTGTTGACGTAGCCGAGTCCGATGTTGAAGATGCCGTCGCCCATCGGGAACACCCACCCGTAGCCGGGCAGCTGATCGCCTTCGAACAACAACTTCAGGTAGATGTCCAGCGAATCGGTGTCCGGACGATTGGCCGGCATCTCCGAGCGGATCGCGATGGCCGAGTAGCCGTTGTATTCCGAGTCGATCTTGAGGGCCCGCTTGATAGGGGAGTACGCGCCGTCGGCGGCGATCACGGCGTCGCCGAGCACCTTCTCGCCACTCTTGAGGATCACGCCGACGACGCGTCCACTGGCGTCGAACTCCGGCCCGGCCACCTCGGCGCCCTGGCGGATTTCGGCCCCGGCGGACTCTGCGTGCTTGAGCAGCACCGTGTCGAGATGCTCGCGGCTGACGGTGTGGCCGTGGTCGGGCATCCCCGGACGCTTCGGGAACGACAGCTCCCACCGGCTGGGGCTGAACACCGTGACCCGGTTCACCCGGTGGTAGGTGGCCACCTCGTCGGCCAGGCCCATCTTCTGCAGGTAGCTGACGGCACGCGCCGTCAGGCCGTCGCCGCAGGGTTTGGCACGGGGGAACTGAGCTTTGTCCAGCACCACCACTTTGGCGCCGGTCTGTGCGGCCTGCCATGCGGCGGCCGACCCCGAGGGCCCTCCACCTGCGATGACCACGTCGTATCGCTGCGTCATAAATCTCTCTCGTTGAGCCGCGCTGTCGCAGGAGATAGTACCCAAACTCCCTGTACGCGCGCGGCGAGCGGATTTTGCCGGTCGTGGCCCTGCGGTGGCGCGCCCCGCCGCGGTCTGGGCAGGTCAGCGATGCACCGACGGGTACAGTGAGCGGGTGCGACGAGGGTCGAGGGCACGCGCTGCCGAAGAAACGGGCGTCAAGGTGGACGCCCGTAGTGAGCGCTGGCGCGAGCACCGTAAGAAGGTGCGCTCCGAGATCGTCGACGCGGCGTTCCGGGCGATCGACCGGTTGGGTCCGGAGGTTTCCCTGCGGGAGATCGCCGAGGAGGCCGGCACCGCCAAACCCAAGATCTACCGACACTTCACCGACAAGGCCGATCTCTTCCAGGCGATCGGTCAGCGGATGCGAGACATGTTGTGGGCGGCGATCTTTCCGTCGATCGACATCTCCACCGATCCGGCGCGCACCGTCGTCTTCCGCGCGGTCGAGCAGTACGTCCGGTTGGTCGACGAACACCCCAACGTCGTGCGGTTCCTGATGCAGGGGCGATTCGCCGAGCAGACGGAATCAGCGATGCGGGCGCTCAACGAAGGCCGCGACATCACCCTGGCGATGGCCGACATGTTCAACAACGAGCTCAAGGACATGCAGCTCGACTACGCGGCGTTCGAGCTGGCCGGCTTCGCGACGTTCGGTGCTGCCGCGTCGGCGACGGACTGGTGGCTCGGCGCGGAGCGGGACAGCCCCCGCCGGCTGCCGTCGGAGAAGTTCGTCGACTACCTGACCAAGATCATGGTCGGCTCCATCAACGGCACCTGTGAGGTGCTCGGCGTCAAGATCGACCCGGACGTCCCGCTGCACGAGGGCGTCACGCGCCGCGAACAGGTCGCCTGACCTCCTGCGGCCGGCGACGCCGAGATTGCGTCCACGCAGCGGAAGTGCGAGAGCTGACCTGCTGGAATGCAAGTTCGGCGGGTGGAGAAGTTGAGGCAGATGCCTCATGTCGGCGGCCCTGGCGCAGCCGACGATCAGTGGCATGAACACTCACAGCACACCCCGGGCCGCCGCGGCGGCCGTCACCGCCCATCCCGTCCTGCCCGACGGCGACGACGAACGGTTCGTCGGCTTCGGCATCATGGGCCTGCCGTTCGCCAGCGGCCACTATCTGGCGCTGCGCCAGTTCCCGGCGACCACCTTCGCGCCCGCCTACACCTCGGTCTGGCATCGCGATCCGTCATGCACGTGGACCTTCTACGCGACGACCCCCGGACAGCAGAGTTGCGCGAGGTACTTCAGCTCGGCCACGCCGAACGATCCGGTGCAATGCGACATCCGTGTCACCTGGGACTCGGAGTGGGACGTCCGGATCGAGATCCCGGACCTGCTGCGCTGGGACGTCCAGCTGGAGAACACCTTGGCGACAAGGACGATGACGTCTCTCGGCGGACGGCTGCCGCAGGCGGCCTGGACCAGCAAGTCGGTGCTGTCGTTGATCAGCAGAGTTGCCGGGCCCGTGCTCGGCGCCGGCGACATCCGCCTCACCGGCACCGCGGCCAACGGACAGCACTACATGGTCGCCCCGACGACCGTGTGGGCCGTCGGCGCGTCGCGCGCGACCGTCGACGGCAAGGACCTCGGGCCGACGGGCCCGCTGATGCGCCAGCGGGACTGCACCTATTACACGGCGCTGATCATGTGGATCGGCTGTCACGCCGACTCCCACGAATACGCCCGCTGGTTCGGAGACGACATCGCCGTGCGCCGCGACTCGTATCTGGTCGACTGGTCGGGCCTGCCGTACCTGCGCTTCCTGATGGCCAACACCGGACGCGGCCAGCCGGTGCTGCGCCGATTGAGTGTGCTGGCAACGCTTCTCGCTGACGCGCGCGGCCAGATCGCCGAACTCATCCACTCACACTGTTCCTCGGCGGGGATACTGGCCGACCGGCTCGGGCTGAGCGCCGACGTGCAGACCGTGCTCGGTTACACCTTCGAGCGGTTCGACGGTGGCGGACTGCCCGGTGGCGTCGGTGGGGACGCGATCCCGATACCCATGCGGGTCGCCCAACTCGCCGACACCGCAGAAGTCCACCATCGGACCTTCGGCGTCGACGGTGCGGTGGCGATGGCGCGCAGCCGCAGCGGCGGACAGTTCGACCCGCGTGTCGTCGACGCGTTCCTCGCCGATGCCGACGCGATCCTGGACCCGCCCGAGGACGCGTGGTCGGCGGCACTGCGCGAAGCACCCGACTACGAGACGGCACTGGCAGACGGTGAGCTCGACGAGCTGCTCGTGGCGCTCGGCGACTTCGTGGACCTCAAATGCCCTTTCACCCTTGGGCATTCGCGCGCTGTCGCCGAACTCGCGGCAGGCGCGGCGGCGCTGATGGGGATGGACACCGGGGGCGTGGACCTCGTGCGCCGTGCCGGACACGTGCACGACGTCGGCCGCATCGGCGTCTCCAACCAGGTGTGGTCGAAGCCGTCGACGCTGACAACGGGGGAGATGGAACGCGTGCGGCTGCATCCGTATCTGACCGTGCGGATCCTGAGCCAGGTCGGCGGCCTCGACGCGGTCGCCCGCGTCGCGGGGAACCATCACGAGTGCCTGGACGGCTCCGGGTACCCGCGTGGTCTGACTGCCGCGGCGCTCAGCGTGCCCGACCGCGTGCTGGCGGCCGCGGTCGCCTACCGGTCGGCCGTCGAGCCCCGGCCCTACCGCGTCGCGCTGTCCCCGGCGGCGGCCGCGACGAGGCTGCGGGACCGCGTGCGCGAAGGGCACCTCGACGAGCTCGCGGTCGACGCCGTCCTGTCCGCGGCGGGGCATGCGGCCCGGCGCGTCAGCGCGCGGCCCGGCGGGCTCACTCCCCGCGAGATCGAAGTGCTGTGCCTGGTCGCCCGCGGCGCGTCGAACAAGGAGATCGCCGCAACGCTCGGGATCTCGGGCAAGACTGCGCGCAACCACGTCGAGCGGACCTACGCCAAGATCGGCGCCACTAACCGCATCGGTGCCAGCATGTTCGCGCTAGGCCACGGTCTGATCACCCCGGCCTGACATGCCGCCGAGAATGCGTACAGGCAGACGAAGTGCGAGTACAGGCCTGCCGGAATGCGAGTTCGGCAGGAGCGAAGCGGTACCGGCGTTCCCAGGTACAGTCGGTTCATGACCGTGGCGGAATCAGCGGATACGACCGCACCCCCTCAGACGCCCGTCCGGACCCGCACGTTGATCATCGGGTCGGGGTTCTCCGGGCTCGGCATGGCCATCGAGCTCCAACGGCGCGGTGTCGACTTCCTGATTCTGGAGAAGGCCGACGAGATCGGTGGCACCTGGCGGGACAACACCTACCCGGGATGCGCCTGCGACATCCCGTCGCACATGTACTCGTTCTCGTTCGAGCCGAAGGCCGACTGGTCGCACATGTGGTCCTTCCAGCCCGAGATCCAGGAGTACCTGCTCGGCGTCACCGCCAAGTACGGCCTGCGCCGCTACATCGAGTTCGGCGCACACGTCGACCGTGCCCACTGGGATGACTTCGAGATGCGCTGGCACGTGTTCAGCAAGGACGGTCGCGAGTTCATCGCGCAGTTCCTGGTCTCCGGGGCCGGAGGACTGCACATCCCGCTGATCCCGGAGTTCGAGGGCTATGACGACTTCCTCGCCTCGGGCCGTGCGGCATTCCACTCCGCGCAGTGGGACCACCGCGTCGACATCGCCGGCAAGAAGGTCGCGGTGATCGGCACGGGCGCCAGCGCGATCCAGATCGTCCCGGAGATCGTCGAGGACGTCGCGGAACTCCAGCTCTACCAGCGCACGCCGGCGTGGGTGATGCCCAGACCGAACAATCCGATCCCGGAGAGAATGCAGCGCGCGTTCGCCACGGTGCCGGGTACCAGGGTCGCGATGCGCGCCGGCATCTACTGGATCCACGAGACCGTCGGGTTCGCGATGACCAAGCAGCCCAAACTGCTGAAAATCGGTGAGCTGCTGGGGAAGTGGAACATCCGCAGATCCGTCAAAGACCCTGTGCTGCGCCGCAAGCTCACGCCGGACTATCGCGCCGGCTGCAAACGCATCCTCAACTCCGACACGTACTACCGCGGGATCGCGGACCCCAGGACCGAGGTCATCACCGACCGCATCGCCCGCTTCACGGCGCGCGGCATCGTCACCGCCGACGAGCACGGCCGGGAAACCGAAAGGGACGCGGACGTGGTGGTGTTCGCGACCGGCTTCCACGTCACCGACTCCTACACCTACGTCGACATCAAAGGTCCGGGCGGGGAGGATCTCGTCGACCGCTGGAACCGCGAGGGCATCAGCGCTCTGCGCGGCATCACGGTCGCCGGCATGCCGAATCTGTTCTTCCTGCTCGGGCCGAACACCGCCCTCGGGCACAACTCGGTGGTGTTCATGATCGAATCGCAGATCCGGTACGCGGCGAAGGCGATCGCCGCGGTCGAGAAGAAGGGTGTCCAGTGCATCACCCCGACGCGGGAGGCGCAGGACGCCTACAACGACGAATTGCAGGACGATCTGCGCGGCACCGTTTGGAGCACCGGCGGCTGCCGTAGCTGGTACCTCGACGAGCACGGTGTCAACAGGACGTTGTGGAGTGGCATGACGTGGCAGTACTGGCTGGCGACGCGGCGTTTCAAAGAGTCGGAGTACACCTTCGGCTGAAGCGTGCGCACGGGTCGGTGTAGCGACACGCCAGACACAACATCTCGTATAGCGCAGGGATGTCGCACACCAGTTGTAGTGTTGACCTCGTTGCGGGAGATTCCGCGGCGACAGCACAAACAGCCAGGTGAAATGGGGTTCTCGTGAGCGATGGCATGAAACTGATCGACCGTGTCTCGGCCATCAACTGGAACCGCCTGCAGGACGACAAGGACGCCGAGGTGTGGGATCGCCTCACCGGCAACTTCTGGCTGCCCGAGAAGGTCCCGGTGTCGAACGACATCCCGTCGTGGAACACGCTGACCGCCCACGAGAAGCAGCTCACGATGCGCGTCTTCACGGGGCTGACGCTGCTCGACACGATCCAGGGCACCGTCGGCGCTGTCAGCCTGATCCCGGACGCACTGACCCCCCACGAGGAGGCGGTGTACACCAACATCGCGTTCATGGAGTCGGTGCACGCGCGCAGCTACTCCAACATCTTCTCGACGCTGTGCTCGACGTCGGAGATCGACGACGCGTTCCGCTGGTCGGAGGAGAACCCGAACCTTCAGCGCAAGGCCGAGATCGTCATGCAGTACTACAAGGGTGACGAGCCGCTCAAGCGCAAGGTGGCCTCGACGCTGCTGGAGAGCTTCCTGTTCTACTCGGGCTTCTATCTGCCGATGTACTGGAGCAGCCGGGCCAAGCTGACCAACACCGCCGACATGATCCGGCTGATCATCCGCGACGAGGCCGTGCACGGTTACTACATCGGCTACAAGTTCCAGAAGGGCTTGGCCCTGGCCGACGATGCGACCCGCCAGGAGCTCAAGGACTACACCTACGAGTTGCTGTTCGAGCTCTACGACAACGAGGTCGAGTACACCCAGGATCTCTACGACGAGGTCGGCCTCACCGAAGACGTCAAGAAGTTCCTGCGCTACAACGCGAACAAGGCGTTGATGAACCTCGGCTACGAGGCGCTGTTCCCGCGCGACGAGACCGACGTCAACCCGGCGATCCTGTCGGCGCTGAGCCCCAACGCCGACGAGAATCACGACTTCTTCTCGGGTTCCGGGTCGAGCTACGTGATCGGCAAGGCCGTCATCACCGAAGACGAGGACTGGGACTTCTGAAGGTCCTGTTCAGGACGTCCGGTAAGCCCCTTCCTGCCACGTTCGGGCTGTGATCGTTCGGCAATCGCCACAAGGTGTTGGGACGACGGGCTGAATCCGCCCGTCAAGCCAACTCAGATTCGACCGTTCGATTACCGTACCGGTACGTCGCCGTCCCACGACCGCCCGCGATTCCGGTCAGCTCGCAGCGATGTTAAGGATCACCACACCGGCGACCACCAACGCGACTCCGATGATCTTGATCATCGAAATGGGCTCACCGAGGAATGCCACTCCCACCGCGACGATTGCCGTGGTGCCGATAGCAGACCAGAGGGCGTAGGCGATGCCGACCTGCATCCCGTGGGCGGTCGACTGGGCGAGAAACAGGAACGCGATGCCGTAGAGGAGCAGGCAGACGAGCGTCGGCCACAGTCTGGTGAAGCCCTCGGTGAACTTGAGCAGGCTGGTGGCGATCACCTCCGCCACGATGGCGCCGCCGAGCAGCAGCCACACCACACCTGGCACTTAGCGCGCCTTGGCCGTCCGGGCGGCGGTGAAGTCGGCGAGCGCTCTGGTGTTGGCCGGACCGCCGACGAGCTCGTCAAGGAGCGCGCTCTCCCGGGCGAGCGCGGCCCGAATGTTGTCGACGTGTGGCGCACTCATCGCAGCCTTGACGGCGACGAGGCTCTCGATGGGCTGCGCGGCAAGCCGTTCCGCATATCCGACCGCCACCGGCAGCAGATCATCGGGCTCGCACACCTTCCACACCAATCCCATCGCCAGTGCTTCCTCGGCTGTGATCCACTCAGAGGACATCAGGATCCACGCGGCGTTCTGCCGGCCGACGAGTTCGGGCAGCAGGTATGTCGATGCTGCTTCCGGTGAGATTCCGAGGCTGGTGAACGGGCATCTCAGTCGGGCACCGGTCGACATGAACACCAGGTCGGCGAATGCGAGCACTGTGGCGCCCAGACCGACCCCGATCCCATTGACTGCGCACACCAGCGGCTTCGGGAAATCGATGAGGGTGCCCATCAGACGCTGAAAGCCGTGCGCCCCTTCGGTGAACGGGACCGTCGGATCTCTATCCAGCATCTCTTGCAGGTCGGTACCCGCGCAGAACGCGCGGCCGCTTCCGGTGAGCAGGACGACGGCGACGTCGCCGTCGTCCGCGGCATCGCGGAGCGCGTCGGAGGTGGCGTGATAAAGCGCTTCATTGAAGGCGTTCATCGCTTCCGCGCGGTCGAATGTGATGGTGCGGACGCGGCTTGCGGTGGTGATGGTGAGCATCTGTACCTTTGGCGATCAGTAGGACCTGGGGAGTGAGAGGCTGTGCTGGGCCACGTAATTCAGGATCATCTCGCGGCTGACCGGGGCGATTCGCAGCAATCGCGCCAGCCCCCACTGCGGGAGGAGGCCGAAGTCCGCGGAAAGCCCGTTTCCGCCATGGGTCTGAATGGCGTGGTCGACAGCTCCTACCGCTGCTTCGGCGGCGGCGTACTTCGCCATGTTCGACGCTTCGCCCGCGGGAAGGCCGTTATCGTAGAGCCAGGCCGCCTTCGCGGTCATCATCGCCGCGAGGTCGACTTCGATCTTGGCCTTGGCCAGCGGATGCGAGATGGCTTGGTAGGAACCTATCGCCGGTCCCCACACCGAGCGGGCGCGCGCGTAGTCGGCCGCCTGCTCGATAGCGTGGCGTCCGACGCCGATGCACACCGCGGCGCCGGTGATCCGCTCCGGATTCAAACCGTCGAACACCTGGCGGAATCCTTCGTGCTCGGTACCGACGAGGCCTGCCGCCGGAAGCCGGACGTCGTCGAAGTGCAGCGTGAACTGCTTCTCAGGCACGCTGATCCCGACCGGAAGACGTTGTGCGACAAGGCCAGGTGCGTCTGTCGGTACCAGGAAGAGTGACAGCTTGTCGGCGCCGGTGCGTGCCACGACGATCAGCGCGTCGGCTTCGTCGACACCGGAGATGTAGTACTTGGTGCCGTTGAGGACGAAATCGTCACCATCCCGCACCGCGGTGGTGGCGATCTTGTGGGTGTTGGAGCCGGCGTCCGGCTCGGTGATCGCAAAAACGACCTTCGTCTCACCGGTCGCCATGCGAGGCAGCCATTCTCGGCGCTGATCAGAGGTGCCGTACCGGGCGATCAGCTCGCCGGAGATCGCAGACGACACCAGCAGCAACAGGAGGGGACAGCCGTGTGCTGCGGTCTCTTCGCACACGATGGCCAGTTCGGTCATGCCGGCCCCTCCGCCACCGAACTCCTCCGGAAAGTTGATTCCGATGAATCCGTGCGCAGCGAGGTCCCGCCACAGGTCGGTGGTCGGATCGCCGGCCGTGGCGCATTCGGCGAAATAGCAAGACCCGTACTTGGCCGTCACGGCGCCGATGGCGTCGCGAAGTTCACGGTGCTCGGGAGGTTCCAGGAAGTCCATCAGTTCACCAGCTTGTCGGGGATGTCGGTGTAGACCGCGCGCAAGTATTCGCCGAGACCCTTTGCCTGTGGATCGGTCTTCGTGCACGACGCGACACCCTGACCCAGATAGCCGACGATCACGAAGTTGAGGGCCTTGAGGTTCGGCAGCTCGTAGCGCAGCACGGGCAACCCGGCGGCTTCGGGGATCAGTGCCTTCAGGCGTTGGACATCGAGATGGGAACACAACCAATCCCACCGTTCGGGAGTGTCGGTCCAGACGCCGACGTTCGCGTTTCCGCCTTTGTCGCCCGAGCGCGTCGCGACCACAGCACCGAGCGGCCGGCGGGTGGTCGGCCCGAAATCGGCCTCTTGTGAGAGGAATTCACGCTGTGCGGGGGCGGTCGCGGAGTGTTCGTGGTCGCCGTGCGAAATGGTCTCCCGGTTGCCGTCGGCGTGGACGACGATGTGGTCGACTGCGGATGCCGGTACCAGCGTCGGCCAGTACACGCCGAACTCGCCCGCCGACGTCGGCGGCGTCGTGGTGTGAAACCCTGGGTAGCCTGCGACTGCGAGTTCGACGACACCGTTGGAGAATGCGCGGTCCACCTTGGTCCTGTCGCGATCCTTTACGGTCACCCGCAGGTGCGCCGTCGCGTCGACCATGGACTTGGGATCAGCTCTGTCGTACCTCAGTAGCTGCACGTCGACGGAATCGAATTGGTCGCGGCCGCCGAGCAATTCGAACAGCTCGTCGACTGCCCAGGCGGCCTTGTCTTCGATGTCGAGTCCGGTGAGCACCATCGTCATCGTGTTGCGGTATCCGCCGATGGAGTTCATCGACACCTTCAGTGTCGGAGGTGGCGGACTTCCGATGGTGCCGGTGACGAGGACGCGGTCAGGGCCTTCCTGCGTGACCGACATCGTGTCGAAATGGGCCACCACGTCGGGGTTGACGTATGCCGGCGAGGCGATCTCATAGAGCAATTGTGCGGTCACCGTTCCCACTGAGACCAGGCCGCCGGTACCGGCGTGTTTGGTGATGATGAAGCTGCCGTCGGCTGCGAGTTCGGCGACCGGGGAGCCGGGATAGCGCCGGTCGGTGATCTCACTGAATTGCGAGTAATTACCTCCCGTCGCCTGCGGACCACATTCGATGATGTGTCCGGCGGCGACCGCGCCGGCCAAGGCGTCGTAGTCCGTGCGCTTCCAGTCGTGCCACCAGGCGCCGACCCCGACGACGAGGGCGGCGTCGGTGACCCTACCGGTGATCACGACATCGGCTCCGCCGCGGAGGGCGGCGGCGATACCCCAACCGCCGAGATACGCGTTCGCGGTGACCGGCGAAAGGTCCGAATCCGCCAACGGCGCTCCGGTGTCCAGGTTTTCGAAGGCGATTCCACTGTCGAGCAGGGAATGCAGCTTTGGCATGAGGTCGTCACCCTCGACGTGGGAGATCCTAAGATCGGCTCCGGCCTCAGCCGCGACGGCGCGGATCTGCCGGGCCATCCCGGCTGGGTTGAGTCCACCGGCGTTGACGACGATCTTGATGTTGCGCTGCGCGCAGTCAGTGACGATCTCGGAGAACTGACTGAGGAAGGTTCGCACGTACCCAGTTTCAGGGTTCTTCTGGAGGGCTTTCCACAAGATCAGCATCGTCAGCTCGGCCAGGTAGTCGCCGGTGATCACGTCGATCTCACCGCCGCTGACCAAGTCGCGCATCGCGGTGAGACGGTCACCGTAAAAACCCGACGCATTGCCGATCCGAACCGGTCGTTTGGTCATGGAGTCACCTTCGGTGGACGGCGGCTGGGCGCCCCGGCGAAAGCCTGCGCGACATCGAGCCAGCGGCTGGCGATGCCGCCCTCGGCAACGAGATCAGTCTCGGTCCAGTGCCGACGTTGTGTCACGACCAGGACGAACTCCTCTGCCGAACCGCGCACTTTCTCCGGGCTGTCGACCGTCCCCCACGTCCAGAGGCCACCATCGGGCGCATCCAGCGCGACGTACACATCTTCGGTGGGGACGTCGAGACCATGAAGCCGGTGGGTGAACGCGAAGGTGGCGACCCCGAGGTGGGCGATGCTTCGCAGACCAGGACTGGGTGGATGCTCGACGCCGAGGGCATCATAGATGTCCTGGCCGTGCGCCCAGGTCTCCATCAGCCTGGCGGTCGCCGCCGACGCTGCGCTCATGTCGGGTCCGAACCACGGCATCCGGTCCTTGGGCTCATGCGCCGACAGCACGTCGAGCAGATCGGCCCGCGAATCCCTGAACCAGTTGAAAATGCTCTCGGGGGAGAGGATTCGGTGGTTCTCCGCGATACGGTCGGGAAAGTCCATCCCGTCCGCCATCAGCGCGTCGGCGAATGACCGGAACTCGTCGGGCCGTTGCAGGGCCATTGCCGTCGCGTCGTCGAAGAACGCCAGGTGTGTCACCTGATCCTGGATGCCCCAGCCAACGGCCGGAGTGTCGTGCCCCCACTGCTCGAATGACAGCGTGCGCAGGCAATCGGTCAGCTGATCCGATTCGGCCTTCAGGTCATCCAGAAGTTGCTTGTACCCGTCGTGATCCACAGCTCAGATACCTTTCCAGGCGGGTTTCCGCTTCTCTTTGAACGCTTGCATGCCCTCTTGGGCGTCGGCGCTGAGATAGACGTCTCGCCAAAGGCTCTCGGCACGTTCGAAGGCCTCGCTGAGCGGATACTCGGCCGTCAATGTGGCCGTGGCCTTTCCGGCGGTGACCGAGAGCGGTGCGTTGGCGGCGATCTGTTCAGCGAGGTCCTGAGCGGCTTCCACGAGTTCGTCCGGCTCGGCGAGTTGGTTGACGAATCCGATCTCGTATGCGCGCTGCGCAGTCAACGGGGCACCGGTCAATACGAGTTCCATCACGACCCGGCGCGGGATCATCAACGGTAATGGCGCCGCCCACGGAGAACCACGGCCCACCTTGACCTCGGTGATGCCGAAGGACGCGGTGGTACTTGCCACGCACAGATCGCAGGTCTGTGCCAGCAGGAAGCCGCCGGCGAACGCGACACCGTTGACCGCGGCGATGGTGGGTTTGTCGACCTCGATGTTGCGCCCGAATTGGGGCACGTAATCGACCGGCGGAATGGTGAGGCCCTCGGCGGACATTTCCTTCAAATCACCTCCGGCGCAGAAGGCCTTGTCACCGGACCCGGTCAGCACGAGCACTTTGGCCGTGTCGTCGTCGTTGTATCGGCGCACACCCTCGAACAGCCCCTGGCGGACCGCGTTGCTCAGGCTGTTGCGCGCCTCCGGTCGGTCGATGGTCAGCCAGGCGACACCGTTGCGGACTCCATAGGTGACGCTCATGACGAACCGTCGGACACCACGGCGAGCACCTGACCGGAGTCGACCTGGTCGCCCACGGTCACCGACAGAGTCGTCACGATTCCGTCGGACGGTGCACGCACGGCGTGCTCCATCTTCATGGCCTCCAGGACGACGACCGTGGTGCCCGCTGTAACGTCTGCCCCCTCGTTGACCTCGATGCGCACCACCGAACCCGGCATCGGCGCCAACAGCGAGCCGGCTTCCTGCAAACTGGTGGGATCCGGGAACCGTGGGACCTCGGCCAGGGCCGCGGAGCCCAGCGAGCTGTCCACGTAATGCATTGCACCGCACCGGGTCACGTGATAGCGGCGCCGTACCCCGGCGATCTCGGCGTCCACCAGCCCATCGCTGGCGGAGAGGACACGCATCTGGGGCTGCCAGTCGCCGACGGAGGCCGACAGCTCGCCACGGGTGAACCGGTAGTCGACGTCGAAGGTGTCTTCGCCGCAGTGGAACGATACGCGCTGGTCTTGGCTGGCAAGGGTCCGCCAGCCCGACGGCAGTCCGGGCAGCACCGGTGAGGCGGTGCGTCGATCGGCCTGCGCGGCAACGGCGGCCACCAAGGCGTGCACCCGGGCGGTCTCGCTGTGGGTACCGGTGGCCATCAGGTCCGCTGGATCGTGGCGCTCGAGGTATCCGGTGTCGATCGACCCGGTCCGGAACTCGTGCTCGCGCAGGATGCCGACGAGCAGATCGCGGTTGGTGGTGACGCCGTGGATGCGGGTCTCGGTCAACGCCCGCGCCACCCGGGCGCAGGCCTCGTCACGGGTGGCGCCATAGCCGATGACCTTGGCCAGCATCGGGTCGTAGAAGGTGCTGATCCGCGATCCGGACGTGAAACCGGCGTCGACGCGGATCCCGTCGAACTGCGGGAACTCCAGACTCGCCAGCGTGCCGGACACCGGGATGAACCCGGCCGCAACGTCTTCGGCGTAAAGCCGGACCTCGACGGCGTGTCCGCGGGGCGTGCTGTCGAGCATCTCCGGGGGCAGCGGCTGGCCGGCCGCCACCAGCAGTTGTGCCCGAACCAGGTCGATGCCGGTGACGAGTTCGGTGACCGGGTGCTCGACCTGCAGACGGGTGTTGACCTCCAGGAAGTAGAACGAACCGTCCTGCGCCATAACGAATTCGACGGTTCCGGCGCCTTCGTAGGCGAGTGCCTTGCCGGCCGCGACCGCGGCGCGGCCCAATTCGTCGCGCAGCGTCTCGTCGACGGCGACCGAGGGGGCTTCCTCGATGATCTTCTGGTAGCGGCGCTGAATCGAGCACTCCCGTTCGCCGAGGTGAACCAGGGTGCCGTGGCGATCGCCGAAGATCTGCACCTCGATGTGCCGGGGCTGCTCGACGAACTTCTCCAGGAACACCGTGCCGTCGCCGAAGGCCGAGGCCGCCTCCCGGCGGGCGGAAGCCACCGCCTCGACGAGTTCGTCCTCGGTGCGCACAATCCGCATGCCTCGTCCACCGCCGCCGAACGCGGCCTTCACCAGGATCGGAAACCCGATGTCGGCAGCCGCGGAGCGCAACCGCTCGGGATCTTCGTCACTCGCGGAATCGACAGTGGCGCCCGGCAAGACCGGTACCCCGGCGGCGTGCATCATCTCTTTGGCCGCGATCTTGGAACCCATCGCGGTGATCGCCTCGGGGCTCGGACCGACGAAGATGACACCCGCTTCGCCGCAGGCACGTGCGAATTCTGCGTTCTCCGAGAGGAATCCATACCCCGGGTGGATGGCGTCGGCGCCAGTGGTGGCGGCGGCGGCAAGCACCAGATCGGCACGCAGATAGGTGTCTGCCGGCGCGGTGCCCGGCAGGTGGACCGACTGGTCGGCCTGCCCGACGTAGGGTGCGTCGCGGTCGGCGTCGGAGTAGAGCGCCACGGTCGCGATGTCCATCGCGCGGGCGGTCCTGACGATGCGGGAGGCGATTTCGCCGCGGTTGGCGATCAGCAGTGTGGTGATCGGGCTGCTCATGGTGGGTCTCACATCCTGAATACGCCGAAGCCGCGACGGCCGGCGACGACATTGGAATGGGCTGCCGACAGTGCCATGCCGAGTACCGAGCGGGTGTCGCGCGGGTCGATGACGCCGTCGTCGTAGATGCGCGCGGACACGAAGAACGAGTGGGACTCGCGCTCGATCTGCGCCTCGATCTCGGCGGTGCGTTTGGCATCGGCCTCGACGTCGAATTCCCGGCCGGCAGCTTCGGCGGAAGCCTTGCCGACGATGGACATCACCCCGGCCAGTTGCGCCGCGCCCATCACGGCAAGTTTGGCGTTGACCCAGCTGAACATGAATCGCGGGTCGTAGGCACGCCCCGACATCCCGTAGTTTCCGGCGCCGAAGGAGCCGCCCATGTTGATGGTGATGTGCGGGACGGTGCTGTTGGTGACGGCGTTGATCATCTTGGCGCCGTCCTTGATGATTCCGCCCTGTTCGTATTCGGTGCCCACCATGTAGCCGGTGACGTTCTGCAGGAAGATCAGCGGAGTGTCCGTCTGGTTGGCCAGCAGGATGAATTCCGTTGCCTTCTTGGACTCCTCGCTGAACAACACGCCGCGGGTGTTGGCCAGGATCCCCACCGGGAAACCGTGGATGGACGCCCAGCCGGTGGCCAGGCTGGTGCCCCAGCGGGGCTTGTACTCCGAGAAGCGCGATCCGTCGGCGATGCGGGCGATCACTTCACGGGGATCGAAGGGAATCCGGGAGTCGCCGGAGGCGATTCCCAGCAGTTCCTCGCTGTCATAGAGCGGTGCGTCGGCGGGTTGGGTCGGCCCGGGACCGAGCTTGCGCCAGTTGAGATGGGCCACGATGTCGCGGCCGATCCGGATGGCATCGATTTCATCGACGGCGAAGTAGTCGCCCAACCCGGAGACGCGGGTGTGCATGTCAGCCCCGCCGAGGGCTTCGTCGTCGGCGTCCTCCCCGGTGGCCATCTTGACCAGCGGCGGGCCGCCCAGGAACACCTTGGCCTGATTGTCGACGAGTACGGCGTAGTCGCACATGCCCGGCACGTAGGCGCCGCCGGCGGTGGAGTTGCCGAAGACCAGTGCGACGCTGGGAATTCCCATCGCCGAGAGCTCGGTGAGATCGTGGAAGATCTTGCCGGCGTGCACGAAGAGCTCGGACTGAGTTGGCAGGTCCGCACCACCGGATTCCACCAGATAGACCACCGGCAGGCGGTTGACCCGGGCGATCTCCAACGCGCGCAGATTCTTTCGCAGTGTGAACGGGTTCATCGTGCCGCCGCGCACCGTCGGGTCGTGCGCGATGATCGTGCACTCGACACCCGAGACCACCCCGACTCCGGTCACGATGGCCGCACCGACGTTGAACTCCGTGCCCCACGCCGCCAGTGCCGACAGTTCCATGAACGGGGCGTCGCGGTCCACGAGAAGTTCGATGCGTTCCCGGGCCAGCAGTCGACCACGGTCGTGGTGGCGCTTGACGTAACGCTCGCCGCCGCCGGCAGCCACGAGTCTGAGCTGTTCGTCGAGCGCGGCGACGGCGCCGACCTGCATCTCACGGTTGGACAGGAAGGTTTCGGAGGTGGTGTCCACCTCCGATGTCAGGACTGTCATCGGTGACCTACTCGACGGGTGATCAGTGGTGTCAGAACAAGAGTGAATGTCCATACGCTAAAGGAGCGCGAGTGCCGGACAAAGGGCATGCCGAGAAACACCTCCAACTGGTGATATGAATGGCTCGCCGGGGATAGGCAGGGCGCCAGGCACCGTCGATAGCTAGTCATCGATCACTTTCTTTCCGTTGATTTTGGGCTGCGCGATATCCGGCCCGCAGTTCCCGGACCAACCCCTCGACATCGGTGACCTCGTGCACACCGGACACGCTGTGGCCGGCGCTCCAGGCGTCGCGGTTGGCCAACAACTGGTCCTGACCGAAACCGACCCCGGACGCCCCGGTAGCGGGGTGGGCATCGAGCCAACACGACAACAGGCTCGCCGGTATCCCGCCGACCCGATCGGACAAGCGGACATCGTCGAGCGTGGCCGATACAAGTGCCCGGCGGTACTCGTCATCGGCACCGCTCTCCTGGGTGGCGATGAACCGGGTGCCGAGGTACACGAGATCGGCGCCGAGCATCTGGGCGGCGAGAATGGATCGGCCGTCGCTGATACCCCCGGCCAGTACCACCGGCCCGTCGTACCGCTGCCGGATCGCGCGCACGAACGCGAACGGATTCGCCCATCCAGTCTGTCCGCCCGCGCCGGCGGTCAGCAGCACCAGCCCGTCGGCACCGGCGTCGAGTGCCCGCCAGGCATGCTCCAAACTCGCGACGTCGGCATACACCGCGGCGCCCGCGTCATGCAACGGGTCGATGACCGGCGCGGGAGACCCGACACTGGTGATGACGAGTTCGACGCCGTGGCGCACGAGCACGGTCAGGTCGGCATCGCGCCGGGTGTTGCTCCGGTGTACGACGAGATTGGGGGCCGGCGGTGCTGCCGTCGTGTCCAGTTCCGCCTGCATCCGGTACAGCCAGTCGTCGAGCTCTTGCGGGTTCCGGGCGTTGTGGGTGGGAAAGGCGCCGATCACGCCGCTCCGGCATGCGGCCAGGACCATCTCGGGCGTCGACACGCTGGTCATCGGTGCGGCGATCACCGGCAACTCGAGCCGGGCTTCCCACGGGATGGTCCGGGCGGGATAGGGCACGTGAACCTCGGGATCGGCGAATGAATTAGTGAATTCAAAATAACTAAGTGTGCCGCGTTCGTCAACCGGCGGGACGGCTCCGCATGGGCCTCTTGTCCCGAAGTTATCCAGGTCATCGCTCGATAATCGGCGGCGTTGACAAAGTGACACACGTCACCAATGATGGGTGACGTTAGTTAATCGTTAACCGCATCGTGTCGTTCCGGAAGGAGTCACCCATCGACATCTGCGTGCCTTCCCCCTCCCTCGCGGCATCGGCCGGTTTTGCGGAACTGGCGGACCGGCTGGCCGAAGCGAGCGCGGCGCAGCACCGCACCCTGGCGGCATCCGGCGATGAAGCCGGCCGTGACCTCGCGCGAATACTGGACGCGCTTGCGCGGGTGCGCGAGAATCCGCGGTTGGCGGACACTCTTGAGCGCGCCGGTCGCGAACTGGTGGCCGCGGGTGTCTTCGGTCGGGTGATGGTGTCGCGCGTCAGAGGTTCGACCTGGCTGCCTGTGGTTCTCTACGTGTCAGGTGAAGACGGCCGGGTTTCGGTCGATCTCGACGAATGCGGCTGCGACGTCGACGTCATGGAGATTGCGTTGGCCTCCCCCCTGATTGAGGCCGAGGTGGTGCGTCGACGGCTGCCGGCGCTGGTGCTCGACGCCGACCATGAGTCCCGCATCCATCGACCGCTCCTGGAACGCACCGGCACGCGTGAATACGCCGTCGCCCCGGTGGTCGCCGACGGTTCGGTGATCGGGCTGCTGCACGTCGACAGCCCGTCGAGCGGGCGGATGCTCAACGAGATCGACCGTGACCTGCTGCGTATGTTCGCCGATGGCATCGGGCTGGTCTACGAGCGGGCCGACCTCGCAGAGCGCACCGAGCTACAACGTCGCGCGGTCGCCGACGTGTGTGATGCCGCGCTGCGCAACCTCGAGAACATCGACGGATCAGCGCCTTTCGGACTCCGGCGCGGTGTGACCGCACCCGATCATGGGCCAGGCGTACGCGGCCGGGATACGGTGTCGGGAGCTGGCCGGGACGGTTCCCGGTTGAGCCGGCTGACCGCACGGGAACGTGAAGTCCTGGCGCTGCTCGCCAGTGGCGTGACCAACGCGCAACTCGCCGATCGGCTGACCGTGGCCGAGAGCACGGTGAAGTCCCATGTCAAGCACATCCTGCACAAATTGGGCGTCGGCAACCGCGCCGCGGCGATCGCCTGCTATCTGAAAGAATCCCGAGACAACGAAAGACGGCCGCGATGAGTGTCTCTATGGTCAGCGACAGCGCGCGGACAGCGGCGGTGGCCCGTCCCGGTGGGGACTGGTGGTCACGCGAGATTGAATTGGTCGACCACCTGCGCAGCCTGCGGGAAACGGCCGCCAGGGAGTTGTGCGGGTCGGTCACATTGCCCGCCGTCGAGTGGGACGTCCCCTGGCGTGCGGCGGAAACGATCTCCGCCCTGACCCACCTGTGCATCGATGCGCTGCGCCGGGTGCCCGGCAGCGAGGACGACCGGGGGGAGAGACTGTGCGGTCTCATCCTCGATCTGCAACGGCTCGCGATGGACTGGTATCTGCACGACACCGCGATGCGCGGTCAACGGCTCGCCGACTGCGCCGCGGGTCTGAGCAGGTTGCGCGGAGTCCCGGATTCGGCGGCGCTCTTGGACAACGCCTGCCAAGAGTTGGTGTTGCGGTGTGGCTTTCATCGTGCGGTGCTGTCCAAGGTGGAGAACCGCAGCTGGACGCCGCTGATGTTGCACGACAGGTCCGCACCGGCAGGCGGATCCTGGTTCAGCGACTGGATCAACCAGACCGTCCCGCTGGTCGGCGACGCCCCGGAAGCGGAGATGCTCTCCCGGCGCCGGCCGTCGCTGGTGTACGACACCGACAACGCCCCGGTGTACCGGCCGTTGATAGTGCAGGCCGGCCAGTCGCGGTCCTATGTGGTGGCCCCACTGGTGCTCGGCCAGGACGTCGTCGGCTTCCTGCACACCGACCACCATCCGCTGGCCCGCAGGGTCGACCAGGCGGATCGAGATGTGGCGTGGGCCTTCGCCGATGGCATCAGCCACCTCTACGAGCGCGCTGTCCTGGTGGAACGTCTGCAGACCCATCGCGACAGTGTCCGTGAGTTGTTCTTCGGGGCGGTCGACCGTATTGACCAGCTGTGTGAGTCCGGACGGGACGCGACGCGGTGGAGCGAGACCGCCCGCACCGAGGATGCCGGCGGGCCCGTGGGAAATGTTCCGGTGGGGTTGACCGAGCGGGAATCCGATGTGTTCGATCTGATGGTGACGGGGGCGAGTAATCAGGAGATCGCCGACCGGCTCGTCATCACCGAGGGCACGGTGAAATCGCATGTCAAGCACATCCTGCGCAAGTACGGCGCGGTCAACCGGGCACAGGCGATCGCTTGGGCGCTCAACGGTAGCTGATACACCGCGTCAGGTGCTGACCGCCGGCAGCGGGCTGGTCGCCAGAAAGGCGCCGTCGTGGTACACCAGAGGGGCCGGCGTGACACCGTCGCGGTCATCGCAGTGGATAAGGGTCACCTCGGCGATCGCCAGGGTGGAGTCACCCGCCGGAATCAATTGCTGCACTTCGGCTCTCAACCAGGTGGGGGTGCCTGCCAGTACCGGCTCGCCGGACTCCAGCAGGGACCAGGAGCCCTGATCGCTGAACCGATGTTCGGCGCTTCGGGAGAAGCGCTGGGCCAGCTCGAGCTGATGTTCACCGACGATGTGCACCACCACCGATGCCGCCCGTCGCAGCGCCGCGATGCTCGATGAGGTGTGGGTGATGTTGAAACACACCAGCGGGGGGTCCAGCGAGAGCGAGGCCAGCGATGTCGCGGTGAACCCGACGGGTCCGGCCTGCGACATCAGCGTCACGATGGCGACCCCGGCCGGGTGACGGCGCAGCGCTGCGCGGTAGGACTGCGGGGAGACGGTCATGCGGTCTGCGATTCGTGAGAAGCGAAACCGTTGATGCTCAAGGAGTTCAGATGTGGGAGGGTGACTTTCTCGATGAGTTCGACGACCTCCGGCAGCATGGGGAGAAGCACAGCACCGTCGGCGATCCCCAAGGCGTGGAGATCGCTGACCAGTCCCGCGAGGCCTATCGGTGTCCCGACGTACCGAACCGTGTCGGACCTGTCGCAGGAGGTTATGCCGGCAAGCAGCTCGCGAGCCGCCGGCGCCGTCGCGGCGATCATAACGTCGATGTCGACGAGGACATCGACGCCGGGGTGCTGTTCGCGGGCCGTGGCGGCGCGCTGTGCCAGCTCGCGCAAATCCCGTCCACGAACGCGAACAAACCCCGGCGCTGAGCACGAGCTGACGTCGCCCAAGGCTGTGACGATGCGTGGCGGCTTGCGCACCGCGATGTCGTAATCCGCTTGGGCCGCTGGGGTCAGAGCCGGTGTTGTCGGCAAAGTCACTGTTTCACCGCAGCTTTCACGTCGCCGGATCGATGACGATGGCGAACGCCTTGTTCTCGATGCCGCCGGACCGGTCGATCGAGATGAACTTCTCCTCGACGTACTCGTCGATCGCGTTCGGCCCGCCCTCCCGGCCCAGGCCGCTCTCCTTGTAACCACCGAACGGGTAGGCGGGGTGGATGACATGCCAGTTGTTGACCCACACCATCCCGGCGTCCAGCCGGCGGGCCACCTCCACGGCGCGGGATTCGGTGCCCCACACGCCGGCCGACAGGCCGTAGTTGGTGTCGTTGGCGATCTTGACCGCCTCGTCCACCGATTCGTAGGTCAGCACGACCAGGACGGGTCCGAAGACTTCCTCGCGGGCGATGCGCATGTCGTTGGTGACGTCGACGAAGATCGTCGGCTCGATCCAGTAGCCCTTCTCGAAACCGGGTCCGGTGGGGGCTTGCCCGCCCAGGGCGACGGAGGCGCCCTCGGCCTTGGCGATACCGAAGTAGTCCAGGATCCGGTCGCGTTGGTGGGCCGAGATGATCGGGCCCACATGGGTGGTCGGTTGCAACGGATCACCAAGTTGTAGCGTGGACGCGCGAGTCACCAGCTTGTCGACGATCTCGTCGCGCCGGGTGGCGGGAATCAACAGGCGGGTACCTGCTTCGCATGCCTCGCCGTTGTTGGCCATGCATGCGAACAGTGCGCCGTCGACGGCCATGTCGATGTCGGCGTCATCGAGGATCACATTGGCGCCCTTGCCGCCGAGTTCCAGGGTGACCCGGCGGATCGAGTCTGCAGACTGGCGCAGGATGCTCTTGCCCACCGCCGTCGAGCCGGTGAACGCGACCTTGCGCACCCCGGGATGCCCGGACAGGTGCGCACCGACTGGCTCACCGTCACCGGTGACGACGTTCAACACACCGGGCGGCAGGCCGGCGGCCTCGAATTCGCGCGCCAGTTCCAGGGACAGCAGCGGGGCGTGCTCGTCGGGCTTCAACACCACCGAGTTGCCGGCCACCAGGGCCGGCCCGATCTTCCACACCGTGGTCAGCAGCGGGATGTTCCACGGCACGATCGCCGCGACGACTCCGATCGGTTCCCGTACGACGATGCCGTCGGCCGGGATGGGTTCGATGGCGGGGCCTTCGGTCTCCCACTCGTATTCCGCTGCGATGGCGGCCACATATTGCAGTTGGGCCGCCGACAAGCCGACGTGCAGGGCGCCGGTGATGCGGATGGTCGCGCCGTTTTCCCGCGACTGCAGTGCCGCGAGTTCGTCGGTGCGTGCGGCCAGGCGTTCGGCGACGGTGTTGATCAGCGCCGCTCGTTCGGCGGGCGGGGTGCGGCGCCAGGTGCCCTCGTCGAAGGCGGCCTGCGCAGCGGATACCGCGGCCTCGACGTGGGTGACGTCGCCTTTGGCTACCGTGGCGACGACTTCTTGGGTGGCCGGGCTGCGGATCTCGTAGCTGTCGTCGGTGTCGATCCACTTGCCGTCGATGTAAAGCGAATAGTGATTGGTCATTGCAGGTCTCCTCGTCACCCGATCTGTCGGGTTCTGTTCTGCCAATAGGGTTTACGGATCGCCTTCTTGTCGACCTTGCCCGCCGGGTTGAGCGGGAACTCGTCGGTGAACAGGATCTTCTTGGGTGCCGGGACGCTGCCGAGGAGCGTCTTGACATGGCCGATCAGTTCACGCTCGAGGTCGAACCCGCCGATTTCGCCGGGGCGGGTCACCACCATGGCCAGCACCGCTTCACCCCACTTGTCGTCCGGGACCCCGATGACGGCGGCCTGCGCGACGGTGGGATGGGCGCACAACGCGTCCTCGACCTGTCGGGGGAACACATTGAAGCCGCCGCTGACCACCATGTCCTTCTTGCGGTCGACCAGGTAGAGGTAGCCGTCGTCATCGACGCGGCCGATGTCGCCGGTGTGCACCCAGCCGTCGCGGACCGTCTCGGCGTTGCGCTCGGGATCGAGATACCCCAGCATCTGACCGAGCTGACGGGAGCAGATCTCGCCGACCTCCCCCGTCGGCAGCACGTTGTCGTCGTCGTCTCGGATGCTGACCGCAACCGCGAACATCGGCCGGCCGGCCGACGCGAGCCGGGCAACCCAGTCGTCCGACGATTCCCTCTCCCCGGCAACGTGTTCGTGCTTGCGCAGGCAGGACACGTATCCCTGTTCGGTGCCCGCGTAGGTCTGGATGAAGATCGGGCCGAAGGTGTCCAGCGCCTGCCGCAGACGCTCGGGTGCCATAGGTGCACCGGCATAGATCACGGTGGCGAGGCTGCTGAGGTCGAAGGCGTCACGGCCGGCATGGTCGAGTAGTAGATAGATGATCGTCGGCACCACGGCGGTCGCGGTGACTCGGTGGCGCTCGATGTTCGTCAGCAATGTTTCGACATCGAGGCCGGGCAGCATCACGTTGGTGCCGCCCCGGACGAAGGTGGGCATGGCGAAGATCTGGGTGAAATGCGTCAGCGGCGCCCCGTGGGCGAAGACTTCGCCGAACCTGATGTCACCGATCTCCAAGCCGGCGGAGATGGCGTAGTAGCTCCACGTGAAATGCGAATTGACAACGCCTTTGGGTTCGCCCGTGCTACCGGAGGTGAACAGTACGTAGGCCTCGTCGTGCTCGTCGATGACGACGTCGGGACGGTTGTCCGCGGCCGCGGAGACCACTGCGGCGAAGTCCACGGCGTCCACCACGGGCTGATCGACTTCGCCGACACGGATCACCGTCTGCAGCTTGGGCAGTTCTTCGCGGATCGAGGCGACGGCGTCTTCGAACTTGGCGTGGTAGAGCAACGTGGTGGCGTCGGTCTGGGCCAGGTTGGATCGGAAGCCGTCGGCGGCGGCGCGGGTCGGCATCTGCACCAACACCGCGCCGGCTGCCCATACCGCCTGCTGAATGGGAATGAACTCCAGGCAATTGGGCATCAGCAACCCGACCCGGTCGCCCTTCTGCACACCGGCGGCGATCAGCGCGTTCGCGATCCGGTTTCGCCACAACCACATCTGCTGATAGGTGATGCTGCGATCATCGTCGACGATGGCAACCCGGTCGCGGTAGTAGGTGCAGGCCCGGTCGAGAACATCGGGCAACACACCCCACATGCCGGTATCAGAACGCTTCACGGGAGCTACTGCGCCAGCGCCGCTGGGTCGAATCCTTCGACCCAGTACTCCGGTGTGATGATCGGCAGTCCGAGTTCCTGCAGCACCGAGGTGTCGTTCCAGTAGGTGGTCTCCCGGGCGATCTTGCCGTTGGAATCCAACTGGTGCCAGGTGATTCCGCGAGTGCTCAGGGTCTTGCCGCCGGTCGGCACGCCCCGGAAGGTGTCCAGTCCCGCGCCCGTCCAGCCCCACAGGATGACCACGGCGGGGTCGCCGTCGATACCGGCGAGCTGGAACGCCTCGTTGGCGGTGAAGGTGTGAACGCCCACGCCGTTGCCGGGGTCGGTGTTGGCGAACGGGGCCAGGCGCGGCCGCAGTTCGTCCTTGGTGATCGCGGTGTCGATCACGTGATCGGAGTCGGCATGATCGTCGTAGACCATGTCGTCGGCGTAAAGGTCGACGGCGGCATCTGTGTCGGTCGTCAGCGCGTTCGCCCAGCGGGCAGCGTGCTGGGCGGCCAGGGTGGTGTCGAGGCTCATTGGTTTCCTTTCAGGCCAGAGCGGGGGCTTTGGCCACGGCGGTGGGGTCGACGGGCAGACCGAGATCCCGGACGGCGGTGGAGACGTCCCAGAAGCTCTCCTCACGCTTGATGCGGCCGTCGGTGTCGTAGATGTGGAACGTGAGGCCGCGGGCGCCGGCGACCTTGCCGTTGGTCGGCACACCGACGAAAGCGGCGGCGGTGGGGGCCTGCCAGGTCCAGCGGTAGATCGCCGCCCGATGGTCGCCGACCACCTCGTCGATGCGGAAGTTGTTGATTCCGATGCCGTTCTCAACGTCGGCGTTCGCGTACGGCGCAAAGACGCGCAGAAGCTCCTCCTTGGAGGTGATGGACTGCCCGAGCATGGGGTCCTCGAACAGGAAGTCGTCGGCGTAGAGGGCGACGACGGCTTCGGGGCTCTCCCGGAAGGCCTTCAGCCATTTGACGGCGAATGTGTGGCTCATGGATGTTTTCTCCTCGCTGGTCATGCAAGACCTCTCCGACGCTAGGCATCAGGGGCCCGGCCCACGACTACCGCGGGGAGGAAAGGACCTGCCCCATGGGGGTAGAGCGCCCGTCCACGGCTGCGCAGCGGCGTCACCAGTGCCGATCTCCTCCGACGTTGGACCGAGTTACCCCCTGTGAGGGGTGTGGAGCAGACGTGTCCTGGGCAGCATCGGGGGCACCACAGCACAACCGAGGAGTGATAATGCTGGAACAGGACCTGACGGACGAGGAGTTCGAGCCGTATTTCGCCAAGGCACAGGAGGTCTCGCAGTTCTTCCGCGAGATCGGCCCCAAGCACGACGCGGAGAACACCTTCGCCTATCCGTCGATCGAGGTGTTCAAGAAGTCCGGCCTGGGTGCGCTGCCGGTGCCCAAGGCCTTCGGTGGACCTGGAGGCAACATCCTGCAGGTATCCAAGGTGGTCTCGGAGCTTTCGAGGGGTGACTCGGCGATCACACTGGCTTACAACATGCACTACATCATGGTTGGCATCGCCGGCAGCCTGATGAGCGACGAGCAGAACAAGTACTGGCTCGGCCGGGTCGCCGACGGTGACTTGATGTTCGGACCCTTCTCCGAACAGCGCGCGGGTTTCTCCGGGCTGGCCGACATGCAGGCCGTGCCGCAGCCCGGCGGCGGCTGGAAACTTTACGGCAAGAAGACGTGGGGCACGCTGTGCGAGGCAGCCGACATCATCACCACCAACGCCACCGAGACCGACGCCGGCGGCAACCTGCCGGACACCTTCGACGGCCGAGTGGCCGCCGAGAAGCTGTTCATCGGGGACTTCACGGTCGATGAGAACGGGGTCGGCGACGGCATCCGCATCGAGAAGACCTGGAACGCACTGGGCATGCACGCGACCGGCACCCAGACCATCGTGTTCGACGGCTACTTCGTGCCCGAGGACGGCTTCGTCTCACCATGGCGCGCAGGCGCTTTCGGCGTGCTGGAGTGGGCGTCGCTGATGTTCGCGAGTATCTACCTGGGCATGCAACAGCGCATCCTCGAGGAGTCGATCAACGCACTGTCCAAGAAGCATCTCGGCGCCACCTTCGGCGCGATCGTGGCCGCCGACACCGAGGTCAAGAGCATCGGGCACATCATCGACGGCATCGGCGACATGGCCTCGCGGGTCGAATACAGCCGGCGAGTCCTGTACCAGACCTGTCAGGACCTGCTCGACGGCAAGGACAAGCTGTGGGCGCCGGAGCTGCGGTTCCCCTACCTCGGTCTGGCCAAGACCTTCATCGCCGACAACGTGACGCACATGTCGAAGCACGCGATGAGCATGGTGGGCGGCCAGTCGTTCCGCAAGGGCAGCATCTTCGAGCGGCTCTACCGAGATTCGGCGGCTTCGATGTTCCAGCCGCTCAACGCCGACCAGACCCGCACCTATATCGGCCAGTTCATGCTGGAAACCGCTGCCGCACAAGGCAAATAGTTCTTCACCGCAAGGGGCGTGTCTGCACGCAGACACGCCCCTTGCGGTTGTCCGACGCTGGGCGGCAGCGCTGCTGCACAGAAGATCGCCGCGTTCAGCCGGTCTTGATCCCGCCGACGATCGTGACCCGGGTGGCCTCGTCGAGGGGATAGGGCGTATAGAGGGTGAACCGGTCGACGAGTCCGTCGAAGCGCCGAATGACCTCAGCGCCGATGTCTTTCGGCTCGCCGAGCACCGCGAATGTACCCAGCACCTCGTCGTCGACCAGACCCGTCATGGTGGCCCAGTCGCCGGTCTTGGACAGCCGGTGCAACTCGGTGTGCAACTCGCTCCACCCGTGCAGATCGAGCACCGCGCGGTAGGCGGGAGTTGCGCCGTAGAAGGCGATCTGGTGGCGCACCCGCTCCAAGGCCTCGGTGAAGCCCCGCTCGTCTGCCCCGGTGACCACCAGGCCCGGATACGACGTGGTGAACTCGCCGCGGCTGCGCCCGGAGACGGCCAGCCCCGCCTCGACAGCCGGCATCGTCACCTCGCGCAGGTACCGCGCCGTGGTGAACCCGTGCACCAACAGGCCGTCGGAGGATTCGGCGGCGACCGCGGTCATCTTCGGGCCCACCGCCGCCACCATCACCCGCGGCCGCCCGAACGGACACGGTTGCGGACTGAACATCGGCGTCATCAGCGTGTGCTGATAGTGCTCGCCCCGGAAGTCGAGCTTCTCGCCGGTCTGCCAGCTCTGCCAGATCGCCTGCAGCGCCGCGATGTACTCGCGCATCCGGTCCGCCGGCGCTGACCACGGCATGCTGAATCGCCGGGTGATGTGCGGCTGGATCTGCGAGCCCAATCCGAGGACGAACCGGCCGCGGCTGAAGGTGTTCAGATCGTTGGCCACCGTCGCCATGGTCATCGGACTGCGGGCGAACGCCACCGCGACCGCCGTGCCGAGCTGCAGCGATTCCGATCTGTCGGCGGCCAGCAGCAGCGGCAGAAACGGGTCGCGGCTCACCTCCGTCGACCAGATCCCGTCGAAGCCGACCCGCTCGGCGCTCGCGATCTGTTCGGCCAGTATCGCCAAGTCCGCCCCGCCGGTACCGTCGATCGAACCGCCGAAGTTACCGTCCACATGCATCCGGTCAGCTTGGCATGACGAAGGGCAGCCACCGGACTGTTCACCCCTTCGGGGGGAGGGAAATCCACCATGGTGGAGCGGTGTCGACGTGACGAGGCTCATAGTCTTGCCGCCACAACCGCCAGCTGTGGCGAGCGAAGTCGCGGAGGAGTGCCGAATGGGCCGGATGTCCGATGAAGTGATGCGCCATGAGCTGAGCCTGATGTGGCAGCAGATATTCACCTGGGCCAGTTGGGGAATCGTCGCGGTCATGCTCGTCATCGCCGTGCGCATGGGGCTGCGACAGCGGACGCCGTTCTACCTGTTCGCCATCCTGGCGGCGGGCGTCGCCGCCTACGCTGAGCCGCTCTACGACGTCGCTTTCGACCTGTGGTTCTACGATGCGCACGCCGACGGCAGCCCGGGTGCCGGCTGGTCTCACTTCTCGGCTTTCGTTGTGGTGCAGCCGAACTGGACGCACAGCGGGTACATCATCCTGTATGCGGCCGCCTGCCTGTACGCGGGGCGGTGGATCTACGACGGACGGCTGAGTAGACGGGGACTGTTCACCATCTGGGGCGCGGAGATCGCGGCCTCCTGCGTTTTCGAGATGGTCGGGACGGGGACGAACGTTTATACCTACTACGGACCTTACGTCGGGCGGATCTGGAACTACCCGATCGTCATCGGAGTACTCGAGGGCACCCAGGTGGTGCTGTTCACCGTTGTCGCGGTGCTCGTCTGGCGAAAGGTGTCGACGAACTGGGGTCTGTTGAGCCTGTTCATCGTGTTCCCGATGACGTTCTTCGCCGCCAACTTCGGTCTCGGCTTCCCGGTCATCATCGCCCTGCACCTGGACAACGGCCTGGCCACTCCTACGCTGATCGGTCTTGCCACGGTCACCGCGATAGCGTTGTGTGCCATCGTCGTCAACGGTCTGACCAGGTTCCTGCCGGACGCGCCGCCGTCCGCTGTTCGGTCAGGTGACGATGCCGAGGACCGCGCGGGCGGCCTCGGTCAGCAGCGCCCGCAGGCGATCTTCGGCCAGGCCGGTGTTGTGAAACAGCGGTGACTGGATAGCCCCGATCACCGCGTGCACCACCGTGCGCGCCTCGGTGTCGCTGAGGTCCTCGCGTAGTTCGTTGACCAGATGGACCCACTCCTCGAGGTACAGCCGCTGCTTACGGCGTAAGCGGCGGCTGTCCTCGTCAGGCAGGTTGTTGATCTCGTTGTAGTAGACCTGCGCCAGTTCGCGGTCGGCGACGACGAACTCCACCTGGCCGGCGATCAGCAGATCGAGGGCGCGGGCCAGGTCGTCGGTGGTGTCCAGGATCTGCTGCTCGTCGTGCAGCAGGTCGTCGATCACCCGGTCGAACAACGCCACCAGGACCGCCGACTTGCTGTCGAAATGGCGGTAGATACCCGAGCCGGTGATGCCGGCCGCGGCGCCGATCTCGGCGATGGAGACCGCATGAAAACCTTTGCGGGCCACCAGGTCTGCGGCGGCGGCGAGAATCCGGTTCTTGCGCTCGGGATCACGGGTACGCGTCGACGCGGGCGCACCGGCCGGGGATGCAGGCATGGTTCACCTCCAAGTGAATCGTGATCAGCATTATGCACGAATCCAACTGGTACTTCGACCTTGCCCTTGTGAACTGCGGGTGACAAGGCCTCCCAATGGGGGAGCGAAATCCCTCCTATTGGAGCAGTCTCCCGCTCGGTGGTGGCGATACCTTTCGGCAATGCAGTCGGCCGAAGAGGACCAGGCACCGGGGCGAGCGCCATGGCGATGACCCTGGCCACCAAACCGCTGGGATCACTCGGTGGATTCTTCGCGATGTCCATCGACACCTTGGTCTCGATGTTCCGACCGCCCTTCGCGTTTCGCGAGTATGTGTTGCAGAGCTGGTTCGTCGCCAGGGTTTCCGTGCTGCCCGCGCTCATGCTGACGCTGCCCTATTCGGTGCTGCTGGTCTTCACGTTCAACATCCTGCTGACCGAGTTCGGTGCGTCCGACTTCGCCGGCACCGGTGCCGCCATCGGCACCGTCAACCAGATCGGTCCGATCGTCACGGTGCTGGTGGTGTCCGGCGCGGGTGCCACGGCGATGTGCGCTGACCTCGGGGCTCGCACGATCCGCGAAGAACTCGACGCGATGAAGGTCATGGGCATCAACCCGATCCAAGCGCTCGTGGTGCCGCGGGTGTTGGCAGCCACGACGGTGGCGTTGGCGTTGTCGGCGACGGTGATCATCGCGGGATTGGCGGGTGCTTTCTTCTTCTGCGTGTACATCCAGCACGTGTCGGCGGGAGCGTTCATCGCCGGGATGACCTTGCTCACCGGCGCCGCCGACGTCTTCGTGGCGTTGACGAAGGCCGCACTCTTCGGTCTGGCTGCAGGGCTGATCGCCTGCTACAAAGGCATTTCCGTGGGTGGCGGGCCTGCCGGCGTGGGCAATGCCGTCAATGAGACGGTGGTCTTCACCTTCATGGTGTTGTTCGCCATCAACGTCATCGTGACCGCCGTCGGCATCCAGTTCACGGTGCAGTGAGGTTCTCATGACAACCCGAGCGGCTCCCAGTAGACCTCACCCCGTGCTGCGTCGAGCGGTGGGCGGTGTCGCGGGCAGCTGGAACCGGCTGGGAGACCAGGCCCGCTTCTACGCTTCCACTCTGGGAGCCATCCCCGACTCGATACGGCGTTATCCGGGGGAGGTGCTGCGCCTGATTGCCCAGATGGGCTTGGGCACCGGTGCTCTCGCGGTTGTCGGCGGTACCGTCGCGATCGTCGGCTTCCTCACCATCACCACCGGCGCGCTGGTCGCCGTCCAGGGCTACAACCAGTTCGCCTCGGTGGGAGTCGAAGCACTTACCGGTTTCGCGTCGGCATTCTTCAATGTGCGACTGATCGTGCCGGGCACCACCGCAGTGGCACTGTCAGCCACGATCGGGGCCGGCGCCACCGCCCAGTTGGGTGCGATGCGGATCAACGAGGAGATTGATGCGCTGGAGGTGATCGGCATCCGCAGCGTCACCTACCTGGCCGCCACCCGGGTACTGGCCGGCGTCGTCGTGGTGATTCCGCTGTACTGCATCGCGGTGATGATGGCCTTCCTGGCCGCGCGGACGGGAACCACCGTCATCTACGGCCAGGGATCCGGCGTGTACGACCACTATTTCAACACGTTCCTCAACCCCACCGATCTGGTGTGGTCGTTTCTCCAGTCGGTCGCGATCACCGTCGTGATCATGCTGGTGCACACCTATTACGGCTATACCGCCAGTGGCGGTCCCGCTGGTGTCGGCGAGGCGGTTGGTCGGGCGGTACGGACGTCCATGGTTGTCGCGGCGGTGGAGATCGTGCTCATTTCCTTGGCGATTTACGGCCAATCCGGCAACTTCAACCTGGCTGGCTGACTGTGAGCACGAGAGCGGGTCAGCACCGCCTGCACAGCGCCTGGTGGGCGCTCATCCTCGTCTCGATGCTCGGCGTTTTCCTGGCCACAACAGGTTTCGCGTTCACCGGAACGTTCAGCTCCTATGTCCCGGTGACGCTCACCGCGGAGCGCGCCGGATTGGTGATGGAGGACGGCGCCCGCGTCAAGATGCGGGGTGTGCAGGTCGGGCGGGTCGGCGGGATCGCCGCTGGCAAAGGTCTGGTCGAACTCCAGTTGGAGATCGACCCCGAGCAGATCGACTACATCCCCGCCAACGTGGAGGCGCAGATCTCGGTCACCACCGCGTTCGGCTCGAAGTTCGTCGATCTCGTTCCCCCCGAACAGCCCAGCGCCGAACGCCTCGCGGCCGGAGCCGTCCTGATGTCGAAGAACACCAGCGTCGAGGTGAACACCGTCTTCGAGAACATCGTCGACCTGCTCGACATGGTCGACCCGGCCAAGCTCAACGCTGTGCTGTCCGCGGTCGCCGACGCGGTTCGCGGGCAGGGGCCGCGGATGGGGGAGGCCACCACCGCGCTCAACACGGTGCTGACCGAACTGAACTCGCGCAGCGACACCATCCGCGACGACTGGCGCTCCTTCAAGGGATTCAACGACACCTATGCCGCCGTCGCCGACGACGTCGTCGACATCCTCGACGCGGCCAGCACTACCAGCAGCACCGTCGTAGCGCACAGTGCCCAACTGGACACTCTGCTGCTCAACGTGACCGGGTTCGCCGAATCGGGCACCACTCTGCTGGCCACCAGCAAGGACAGCTTGATCGGGGCCGTCAACACGCTGGCGCCGACCACTGCGCTGCTACACAAGTACAACCCCGTCTACACCTGCTGGCTGCAGGGCGCCACCTGGTTCCTGGAGAACGGCGGCTGGGACATCTGGGGCGGAGCCAACGGCAAGTCGATCCAGCTCGACATCGCGCTGCTGGGCGGCAACGACCCGTACCAGCACCCGCAGAACCTTCCGATCATCGGCGCCAAGGGCGGGCCAGGCGGTCAGCCCGGATGCGGATCTCTGCCGGATGCCACCAAGAATTTCCCGGTGCGCCAACTGGTGACGAACACCGGATGGGGCCGGGGGCTGGACTTCCGACCCAACCCGGGAATCGGCCACCCCTGCTGGGCCAATTACTTCCCGGTCACCCGCGCGGTTCCGGAGAAGCCCAGCATCCGGCAGTGCCTGCCCGGTCCTGCGATCGGTCCCGTTCCTTATCCCGGTGCCCCGCCGTATGGCGCAGCCCTGTACGGGCCGGGCGGCACGCCGCTGTGGCCTGGCATTCCGCCGGCCACCCCGGCCCCGCAGACCCAGGAAGGACCGCCGGCACCATGAGAGGCAATTTCGCCGCCGCGGCGTGGCGCCTCAGCATCTTCCTGGCCGTCTGCTCGCTCGGAACGTTCGTCCTGCTCAGTGTTTTCGCCCAGTTCCGGTTCGGAGAGGGCAAGACCTACAACGCCGAATTCGGCAACGTATCGGGTCTCAAGGACGGCGACCTGGTGCGCATTGCCGGTGTCGAGGTCGGCAAGGTGCAGAGCATCACCGTGAAGTCCGATGCCACCGTCGCTGTCAGCTTCGATACCGACGACACCGTGGTCCTCACCGACGGCACACGGGCGGCGATCCGCTACGACAACCTGTTCGGCGGCCGCTACCTCGCGCTGGAGGAAGGTGCCGGAGGCGTCACGACGTTGCCGCCCGGCGACACGATCCCGCTGACGCGTACCGAGCCTGCGCTGGATCTCGATGCGCTCATCGGCGGATTCCGGCCGCTGTTCCGCGCGCTGAACCCCGAACAGGTCAACGAACTCAGCGGCCAGCTCATGGGCGCGCTGCAGGGCCAGGGCCCGACGATCGGTTCCTTCCTCGACCAGGCCGCCGCGGTGACCAATACGCTGGCCGACCGGGACCAACTCATCGGGGAGGTGGTCGTCAATCTCAACACGGTGCTCTCCTCGATCGGCGATCAGAGTGACCGCTTCGACACCGCGGTCACGTCGTTGTCCGAACTGGTCAACGGGTTGGCCGAACGCCGCACCGATATCTCCGACGCTGTCGCGCACACGAACGCGGCCACCGCGTCGCTGGCCGACCTGCTGGCGGCAGCGCGCCCGCCACTGCAGAAGGTCGTGCATGAAACCGACCGCGCCGCAGCGATTGCCGTCGCCGACCACGAGTACCTCGACAACTTGCTCAACACACTGCCCGACAAGTATCAGGCGTTGGGCCGGCAAGGCGTGTACGGCGATTTCTTCAGCTTCTACCTCTGCGAGATCGTGCTCAAGCTCAACGGCAAGGGAGGCCAGCCGGTCTACGTCAAGGTCGCGGGCCAGGACAGTGGGCGGTGCACACCCCGATGAAAACGTTCAGCGAACGCAACCCGGTCACCATCGGCGCCATCGGCGTCACGATCGTCGCGGTCATCGTCACCGCGGCGCTGCAGTACCAGAAGCTGCCCTTCCTCAACCAGGGCAAGGAGTACTCGGCCTATTTCGCCGACGCCGGAGGCCTGTTCACCGGCGCGGGCGTAGAAGTGTCCGGATATCCGGTGGGCAAGGTCTCCGACATCGGCTTGGACGGTCCGCGGGTTCTCGTCACCTTCAAGATCGCGGAGAACATCACGTTGGGCGAGCAGACCGAGGCGGCCATCAGGACCAAGAGCCTATTGGGTACGAAGGTCCTCAACGTCACTCCCCGGGGCGCCGGTCAGCTAGACGGTCCAATCCCGATGGAGCGGACGTTCTCGCCCTATCAGTTGCCTGATGCCCTCGGGGACCTCGCCCGGACCGTCAGCGGGATCAACACCAACCAACTGTCGGACTCGCTGTCGACGTTGGCGCAGACGTTCGCTGACACCCCACCTCATCTGAAAACCGCCGTCGAGGGCGTGGCCCGATTCGCCGACACGATCAACAAGCACGACGACCAGATGCGCTCGCTGCTGGGTAACGCCGCCAAGGTGACCGCCGTGCTCGCCAAGCGAACCGACCAAGTGGTCCGATTGGTGCACGACACCAATGCACTGTTGGCCCAATTGCGCACGCAGAGTGAAGCTCTCGACAGCATTTGGTTCAACATCTCCGCAGTTTCCGAGCAGTTGAGGGGTTTCATCGCCGAGAACCGTGATGAACTGAAACCCGCCCTGGAGAAGCTCAACGGCGTGCTCACCATCGTCGACAACCGCAAGGACCGGCTACAGAAGGCGATCAAACTGCTGAACTCCTATGCCATGTCGCTGGGTGAGTCGGTGTCCTCGGGCCCGTTCTTCAAGGCCTATGTGGCGAACCTGTTGCCCGGCCAGTTCGTCCAGCCTTTCATCGACGCTGCCTTTTCCGATCTCGGGCTGGACCCGAATGTGCTTGCGCCGAGCGAACTCACCGATCCGCAGGTCGGCCAGCCCGGCACTCCGGCTCTGCCGTCGCCGTTCCCGCGCACAGGTCAGGGCGGCGCGCCGGCGCTGACCCTGCCCGATGCGATCACCGGGAAACCCGGCGACCCCCGCTACCCGTACCGCCAACCGCTGCCCGCGCCGCCGCCCGGAGGGCCGCCGCCCGGTCCCCCGGCGGTCGCTCCGCCGGGCATCGCCTCCACACCCGACCCGGACCCGTCCGCGGTCTTCGTCCCGGCGCCCGGCGAGTCGCCTACGGTTACCGCGGGGCAACCATGAACCGACTGTGGCGCAATAGATCTGTGCTCGCGGTACTGCTCACCGCGATCTTGGTCGGTGGACTGGTGGCGGTGGTGCGGATCACCGACCGCATTGCCCAGAACGTCGTCGTCGCATACTTCGAGAACAGCAACGGATTGTTCCCCGGCGATGACGTCCGGGTGCTCGGGGTTCCGGTGGGACGGGTCCTGGCCATCGAGCCCCAACCCGAACGCGCCAAGGTGACATTCTCCTATGACAGTGCGGTTCAGGTACCCGCTGACGTCAAGGCCGCCATCCTGTCCCCGCAACTGGTGACCGGACGTGCCATTCAGCTCACCCCGGCCTATACCGGCGGGCCGGTGATGGCCGACGGAGCCACCATCAGCCAGGGCCGCACCGTGGTCCCCGTCGAGTGGGACGACTTCCGTGACCAGCTGCAAAGGCTGACCGAACTTCTCGAGCCGACCGAGCCCGGCGGAGTCAGCACGCTGGGCGGGTTCGTCGACACCGCCGCGGACAACATGCGCGGGCAGGGCGGAGCTATCCGCGACACCGTCATCAAGCTTTCCCAGACACTGTCTACGCTCGGTGATCACAGCGACGACATCTTTGCGACGTTCACGAACCTGTCCACCGTCGTGACGGCGCTGCATGACAGCGCCGGAGCGCTGGAAGCACTCAACGGAAACCTCGCCGAGGTCAGCAGGCTGATCGCGGACAACCCAGACAAAGTCGCCATCGCCGTCGAGGCGCTCAACACCGCCGCCATCGATGTGAAAGCCTTCGCCGAGGAGAACCGCGACGTTGTCGGCACGACGGCCGACAAGCTGACGTCGATCTCGAACACGTTGGTGGGCAGCCTCGACGACATCAAGCAGACCCTGCACATCGCGCCCACGACCATCGGCAACTTCGACAACATCTACGAGCCGGCCAACGGGGCGCTGACCGGCGCGCTCGCGGTCAACAATTTCTCCAACCCGATCGAATTCCTCTGCGGCGCAGTGCAGGCGGCGTCCCGGCTGAACGGCGAACAGTCGGCGAAGCTGTGCGCGCAGTATATGGCGCCGATCTTCAAGAACCGCCAGTTCAACTTCCCGCCGCTGGGTTTCAACTTCTTGGTCGGCGCGCAGGCCCGTCCCAACGAGATCACCTACAGCGAGCCGTGGCTGCGTCCCGACTTCGTTCCACCGGCACCGGGGACAGCACCAGCCACCGTCCCGGTCGGGCCCCTGCCCGCTGAGGCAGCAGCGGCTCCTGCGGCGGTCCCGACCGACCCTGCCGCCGGACTGCCCGGGCTGATGATTCCGGACGGCGGCGGATCGTGAGAAGGCGCATACCCGCAGTGGTCATGATGCTTGCCGCCGTGCTGATGACCACGGGGTGCTCTCAGTGGCGCGGGTTGAACTCGCTGCCGATGCCCGGAACACAGGGCCGTGGCGAGGGGTCGTTTCTGGTCCAGGTGCAGATGCCCGACGTGAACAACATCGAGCCGAACTCCCGGGTGCGGGTCGCCGACGTGTCGGTGGGCACGGTTACCAGGATCGAACGGCAGAACTGGCACGCCCTACTCACGTTGACGCTCGACGGCGACGTCGACCTGCCTGCGAACTCGACCGCCAGGCTGGGCCAGACGAGCCTGCTCGGGTCACTGCACCTCGAGCTTGCCCCGCCGACCGACGAAGCCCCGCAGGGTCGGCTGCAGCAAGGTTCGCTGATTCCATTGTCGCGCACCGGGTCCTACCCAAGCACCGAGGAGACGCTGGCCGCGCTGTCGTCTGTGCTCAACGGCGGCGGACTGGGTCACGTGCAGGACATCACCGAGGCGTTTTCCACCGCGTTCCGCGGCCGCGAACACGATCTGCGCAACCTGATCGGCCAGCTGGACACCTTCACCACGGATCTCGACGACCAGACACCAGAGATCATCGCCGCCACCGAAAGTCTCAACCAGCTGGCCGCCAAGTTCGCCGCGCGCCAACCCGTCCTGGACCGGGCACTGCAGACCATCCCGGATGCGCTGGCCGAGTTGAACCGACAAAAGGACGACCTGATCAACGCGGCCGACCAGTTCGCGAAGTTCAGCGCACTGACCGTCGACACCGTCAACCAGACCAAGGAGAACCTGGTTCTCCAGCTGCAGCAGATCGGCCCGGTGCTGGAGAGCCTGGCCAACGCCGGGCCCAGCCTCACCCGGTCACTGAGCCTCATCCCGACCTTCCCGTTCCCGAACGAGACGATCGAGAAGTGGCAGCGCGGCGACTACGCGAACCTGACCGCGATCGTCGACCTCACGCTGAGCCGCATCGACGCCGGACTGTTCACCGGCACGCGCTGGGAGGGTGACCTCACCGAACTCGAATTGCAGTGGGGCAGAACGATCGGCCAGTTCCCCAGTCCGTATACGGCTGGCAATCCGCTTGTGGCACCATACCGTTGGGATCAGGGGCCCTGATGCATCTGCACCGAAAGATCAAAATTCAGCTGGCGGTCTTTACCGTGATCGCGCTTTTTGCGGTTGCCGTCATGATCTTCCACTTCATGAAGCTGCCCGCCCAGCTGTTCGGAGTCGGACGGTACACCGTGACCGTCGAGCTTCCCAAAGCCGGTGGTCTGTACAACACCGGCAACGTCACCTATCGCGGCACGGAGGTGGGACGTGTGCAGTCGGTCCGTCTCACCAACGACGGAGTCGAGGCCGTTCTGTCGCTCAAGTCCGGCATCGACATTCCCTCCGATCTGCAGGCGCAGGTGCACAGCCAGTCGGCCATCGGCGAGCAGTACGTTGCGCTGTTGCCCAGGGACGGATCGTCGCGACCGCTGCGTGACGGTGACGTCATCACCATGGCGAATACGACCGTGCCACCCGACATCAACACGCTGCTCTCGGCGGCAAACACCGGACTTCAAGCCATCCCGGCGGACAGCCTGAAGACGCTGATCGACGAGTCCTACACCGCGGTGGGCGGACTCGGGCCCGAGCTGTCCCGTATTGTGCGCGGGTCCACCGATCTCTCGATCGCCGCGCGTGACAACCTGGATCCGCTTCTCGCGCTGATCGATCAGGCGCAGCCGGTGCTCGACTCCCAAACCGGTACGGCGAACGAGATACAGACGTGGGCAACACATATCGCCGGGGCCACGGCCTCGCTCGAGGAGCGGGACGAGGCGGTCGCGGGCTTCATCGACAACGGAGGCCCGGCCGCCGACGAGGCCCGCCAGATCCTCGATCGCCTGCAGCCCACCTTGCCGATCCTGATGGCGAACCTGGTCAGTGTCGGCCAGGTCGCGCTGACCTACGCCGACAACATCGAACAACTGTTGGTGCTGCTGCCTCATGCCGTCGCCGCGGGCCATGCGGGCATCCTCGCGAACATGAACACCAAGCAGGCCTATCGAGGCCAGTACCTGAGCTTCAACCTCAACATCAACCTGCCGCCGCCGTGTACGACGGGGTTCCTGCCGGCCCAACAGCGCCGACCCCCCACCGAGGTGGACTATCCAGACCGCCCGCCCGGGGATCTGTACTGCCGGACACCGCAGGACGCGACGTTCAACGTGCGCGGGGTGCGCAACACCCCGTGCGCACAGAACCCCGCCAAACGTGCCCCGTCGGCCAGGCTGTGTGAAAGCGACGAACAGTTCGTACCGCTCAACGACGGCATGAACTGGAAGGGCGACCCGAATGCCACGCTGTCCGGGCAGCCGATCCCCGACCTCGGCCCCGCCGACCCACCGCCACCACCTGCTCCCGCGCCCGATGTAGTCGAATATGACCCTGCCACAGGCAGCTTCGTCGGTCCCGACGGAAAGCGGTATCAACAGTCCAACCTCGCTCCAGGAGAGCAAACCTGGCAGACGATGTTGCTGCCCCCGCAATGAGGACCGAACTCCGGCTCGGCTGGTGCGGTGGTCGTCGGCCGGATCGGCCATACTGAGACGGCTCGCACATGGCAGACGAAGTGGGAAAGCAGCCGAACGTGAAAGTTGTTGTAGAACTGAGATCTTGGGGCAGTCAATCTCAGACGTACCGTGCTGAATATCGCGGCATGACGAGCTGACAGCAGGCAGGTACGTCTTCAGCTCAAGGCGCTTTCGATGTTGTGGCCGGCCTTGGTGCAGAATCGACTACTTCTCAAGACCAGGACTGGGACTCCCAAGTGGGCCGTCCGTGGCAACGTGTGCCCCTCCCACGAACCAACCCTGGCTGGGTCCGGCGATCCTCTACCGCCGCATCACGGTGCTGACGGGCGCACGCCGGTGAACGTCGGGTGACGCAGCGGAGAACATTGCCCCCGCCGCTGGCCGCCGTGCCTCGCCGGGGAGGAGACTGTGTCGGTGACCGTCACGTCGATGCTGCACTCGATCCTGGACTGGCTGCGCGCCGGCTACCCCTCTGGCGTGCCCGGCCCGGACCGTGTCCCGCTGCTCGCGCTGCTGCGCGCGACCCCGCTGACCGAGGACCAGATCAAAGAGGTGATCGCCCACCTGACCGAGCCCGGAGCCGCGGCGACCGAGGACGGCGCCATCGACGCTGACGAAATCGCCGCGTTCATCAAGGACGTCACCCAGCACGACGCCGGACCGGAGAACATCGCCCGGGTGGCGGCGAAACTGGCCGCGGCGGGGTGGCCGCTCACCGGGGTCGATCCCGGGGCGACCACCGCCGATTAGCGGTCAGCGCAGCGATGCGGTGTCGATCACGAAGCGGTACCGCACGTCGCTGGCCAGCATCCGCTCGTAGGCCTCGTTGATGTAGTCGGGGGCGACAACCTCGATCTCGGGCGTCACATCGTGCTCGGCGCAGAAATCGAGCATCTCCTGGGTCTCGGCGATGCCACCGATCAGAGACCCGGCGATGCTGCGCCGTCCGAAGATCAGCGCGCCGGCCGGCACCTCCATCGGATGTTCGGGCATCCCGAGTTCGACGAGCGTGCCGTCGAGCTTGAGAAGCTTCAGGTAGTCGGCCAGATCGAGGTTGGCCGACACGGTGTTGATGATCAGGTCGAAGGTCCCCTTGAGATCCTTGAAGGTGTCGCGATCGCTGGTCGCCCGGTAGTCGGTCGCGCCGAGGCGGAGTCCGTCCTCCATCTTCTTCAGCGACTGGCTCAGGACGGTGACCTCCGCGCCCATGGCCACCGCGATCTTCACCGCGAGGTGTCCCAGACCTCCGAGGCCGATCACCGCGATCTTCTTGCCGGGCCCGGCGTTCCAGTGATGCAGCGGCGAGTAGGTGGTGATGCCGGCGCACAGCAGCGGAGCGGCCTTGTCCAGAGAGATGGAGTCCGGGATGCGCAGCACATAGTTCTCGTCGACGACGATCGCGCCGCTGTACCCACCCTGCGTGGGCTCCCCGTCCCGTCCGACACCGTTGTAGGTGCCGACCATGCCACCGCCGGTGCAGTACTGCTGTTCTCCGGCACGGCACTCCTCGCACTCACGGCAGGAATCGACAAAGCAGCCGACGCCCACCCGGTCGCCGACCTTGTACCTGGTCACCTCGGGACCGACCTCGGTGACGATGCCCGCGATCTCGTGCCCGGGAACCACCGGATAAGCCGGCTGCCCCCACTCGGCGCGCACCGTATGGACGTCGGAGTGACAGATGCCCGCGAAGTGGATGTCGAAGGCGACGTCGTGCGGTCCGACCTCGCGGCGGGTGATCGTGGTCTTGGTCAGTGGTTCGGTGGCCGACGTGGCCGCGTAGGCCGAAACAGTGCTCATCTTTTACCTCGTCTTCGCTTGATGGTCTATCGACAACTCGGCGCCCACGGCGACGGTGGGACACCACAAGGCCGCCTCATCGCGGCTCGTGTTCCGTTCAACGCTCAGTCGAACCGGTTAATCCCCGGTCCGCTCAATTGATGGGGGAGTTGACCCACCGGAGGTCGGCGAGTATTCCGCGCGCGGCGACGATGCCGTTCGGGCCCTGATCTCCCTGCCAGACCTCATTGTTGACGGCGAACACCCGGTCGTCGCGGGTCGCGGACAGTCGCCTCCAGGCGTCGCTCTCCAGCACCTTCGGAGCGCGGTCGCGGGCCTGCGCCGTGGCGAAGGACACATAGATGAGGTCCCCGTCGGCGAGCGAGAGATCCGGGGAGTCACCCAGATCCTCGTCCGTGATGCCGACCTCGATATAGGGCTTGTCGGTGAACCGCTGGGTGGCGGGACGATCCACGCCGACGTCGGCGAGCACACTGCCGGCGAAACTGTCGACGCCGAACACCCTCATCGTCGTTTCGGTGAACTGCACGACCGACGCCTGGAAGTGTGTCGCGTCGTTGTCGGTGCCCGTCCGGTCGGCCGCCCGGTCGAAGTCCTCGATGAGCGCGTCGGCGGCCGCTGCCCGTCCGGTCGCGGCGCCGACCGTGCGCAGATTGTCCTTCCACGCGGCACCCGCCGGGCCTTCGAACACCGTCGGCGCGATCTCCGACAGTTCCGGATGCTCTTCGGGGGTCAGCGCCACCGAGCCGAGGATCAGATCGGGTTCCGCACCGCGTATCGCCTCCAGATCGGGGTCGGACCGGGTACCGGCACCGGGCAGATCGTGGATGAGCTGACCGAGGTAGGAGGGTTGGACGTCGGAGCCGTCGGGCAGTGCCGCGGCGACGATGCGCGATTGAAGACCCAAGGCGCAGAGCGCGTCGAGCTGGTCGCCGGACAGGACCACGATGCGCTGCGGGTCCGCGCGCACCGTCGTCACCTCCGGAATCGGCGGCGTCACGCCGTGGGCATCCGCGTTGCGCACCTCGCGGTCCGGGGGACCGTCGTCGAGGCGCGCAGGTTCGGGTGCACACGACTCATCGGGTCGGCGGTCGTTGCCCAGCACTCCGGCACCGGCGATGCGGGTGACGGTGGTCTCGACCGGGCTCCTCGCACCTTCCGGTGCGCCGTCGCCACCGGAGGCACCGCACCCGGCGGCCGCGAACACGACCACGGCGGTGCCCACCGCGGCCAGCCCGGTCGACCGGGCCACCCGGCGGCCGGCCTGCGCTCCCGTGAACAGCACGCGCAGACCGTAACATTCACCGGCGTCGCGGCAGGTCAGGGTGCGTCGCGCGGCGTGACCGGCCATGATGGGCGGGGAAATACGACCGTTTGTAGGACCTCCCCGATCCCGGACGCGTAGGGGGGTTAGGATTCATAAGCGAGCCGCCGGTCTGCCGGCAGCTCGATCCGGGTAACCGGTCAGCGACATGGAAGGTTGGAGGACCAGTTGGTAGCCGAAGCGCCCCCAATCGGAGAACTTGAGGCCAGGCGACCGTTTCCCGAGCGGATCGGCCCCAAAGGCAACCTGATCTACAAACTGATCACCACGACCGATCACAAGTTGATCGGCATCATGTACTGCGTCGCGTGCTTCGCCTTCTTCCTCATCGGCGGGCTGATGGCGCTGTTCATGCGGACCGAACTCGCCCTGCCGGGCTTGCAGTTCCTGTCCAACGAACAGTTCAACCAGCTGTTCACCATGCACGGCACCGTGATGCTGCTGTTCTACGCCACCCCGATCGTGTTCGGGTTCGCGAACCTGGTGCTGCCGCTGCAGATCGGCGCCCCTGACGTCGCGTTCCCGCGCCTGAACGCGTTCTCGTTCTGGCTGTTCCTGTTCGGCGCGCTGATCGCCACCGCCGGCTTCATCACCCCCGGTGGTGCCGCCGACTTCGGCTGGACCGCGTACTCGCCGCTGACCGACGCGATCCACTCGCCCGGCGCAGGCGCCGACCTGTGGATCATGGGCCTGGCCGTCGGTGGCCTCGGCACCATCCTCGGTGGCGTCAACATGATCACGACCGTGGTCTGCATGCGTGCACCCGGCATGACGATGTTCCGGATGCCGATCTTCACCTGGAACATCCTGGTGACGTCGATCCTGGTGCTGCTGGCGTTCCCGATCCTGACCGCCGCGCTGTTCGGCCTGGCCGCCGATCGGCACCTCGGCGCACACGTCTACGACCCGGCCAACGGCGGTGTGTTGCTGTGGCAGCACCTGTTCTGGTTCTTCGGCCACCCCGAGGTGTACATCATCGCGCTGCCGTTCTTCGGCATCGTCTCGGAGATCTTCCCGGTGTTCAGCCGCAAGCCGATCTTCGGCTACACCACGCTGATCTACGCGACCCTCGGTATCGCCGCGCTGTCGGTGGCCGTGTGGGCGCACCACATGTACGCCACCGGTGCGGTGCTGCTGCCCTTCTTCTCCTTCATGACGTTCCTGATCGCGGTCCCGACCGGCATCAAGTTCTTCAACTGGATCGGCACGATGTGGAAGGGGCAGTTGACGTTCGAAACACCGATGCTGTTCTCCGTCGGCTTCATCCTGACGTTCCTCCTGGGTGGCCTGTCCGGCGTGCTGCTGGCCAGCCCGCCCCTGGACTTCCACGTCACCGACAGCTACTTCGTCATCGCGCACTTCCACTACGTGCTCTTCGGCACCATCGTGTTCGCCACGTACGCGGGCATCTACTTCTGGTTCCCGAAGATGACCGGACGCCTGCTCGACGAGCGCCTGGGCAAGCTGCACTTCTGGCTGACGTTCATCGGCTTCCACACGACGTTCCTGGTGCAGCACTGGCTCGGTGACGAGGGCATGCCGCGCCGCTACGCCGACTACCTGCCCAGCGACGGATTCACCACGCTCAACATCGTCTCGACGATCGGCGCGTTCATCCTGGGTCTGTCCACGCTGCCGTTCCTGTGGAACGTGTTCAAGAGCTGGCGCTACGGCGAGGTCGTCACGGTCGACGATCCGTGGGGCTACGGCAACTCCTTGGAGTGGGCCACCAGCTGCCCGCCGCCGCGGCACAACTTCACCGAGCTGCCCCGGATCCGTTCGGAGCGTCCGGCCTTCGAGCTGCACTACCCGCACATGATCGATCGGATGCGGCGTGAAGCCCACGTCGGACGGGCCCACGGCCCCGAGGACGGCGATGTGACGCGCAACGAAGAGAACGTCCGCACCTGACCGGTGGACGCACGCGACACTCGGGGGTGAGCGCTCGCCGTGGTTGATCTTTCCGGCTCCTCGGTCCTGATCACCGTCACCGGTCGCGACCAGCCCGGCGTCACCTCAGCACTGTTCGAGGTGTTGCCCCGGTACGGCGTCACTCTTCTCAACGTCGAACAGGTCGTCATCCGGAATCGGCTGACGCTCGGGGTTCTCGTGGCCGCGGCACCCGACGTCGCGGCCGGCGCGCAGTTCCGGGAGGACGTCGAGGCCGCCATCCACGGCGTGGGTCTCGAGGTGACCATCGAGGGCAGCAACGGGCTGCCGGTGATGCAGGTGCCCTCGACGCACACCATCGTGGTCCTCGGGCGTCCCATCACCGCCGAAGCTTTCGGTGTGGTGGCCAGGGAAGTCGCCGAACTCGGCGTGAACATCGACTTCATCCGTGGCGTCTCGGACTATCCCGTGACGGGTCTGGAACTGCGTGTGTCGGTGCCGAACGGCGTGTACGGCGACCTGCAGCGGGTCCTGGCGCGCCTGAGCGCCGAGGAGGCCGTCGACATCGCGGTCGAGGACTACAGCCTCGCGCGCCGGGCCAAGCGCCTCATCGTGTTCGACGTCGACTCCACCCTGATCCAGGGCGAGGTCATCGAGATGCTCGCCGCGCACGCGGGCGCCGAGGCCGCCGTCGCCGAGGTCACCGAGGCTGCGATGCGCGGGGAACTCGACTTCGCCGAATCGCTGCACCGCAGGGTCGCGACCCTCGCGGGCCTGCCCGCCGGTGTCGTCGACGAAGTCGCCGCCACGTTGGAGCTGACACCCGGTGCGCGCACCACGATCCGGACCTTGCGACGGCTCGGCTACCACTGCGGCGTCGTCTCGGGTGGATTCCGCCAGGTGATCCAGCCCCTCGCCGATGACCTCATGCTGGACTACGTGGCCGCCAACCACCTCGAGATCGTCGACGGCAAACTCACCGGAAGGGTGATCGGACCCGTCATCGACCGCGCCGCGAAAGCCAAGGCGCTGCGCGATTTCGCCGCCCAGGTCGGGGTGCCGATGCAGCAGACCGTGGCGGTCGGCGACGGCGCCAACGACATCGACATGCTCTCGGCGGCGGGGCTCGGGGTGGCGTTCAACGCCAAGCCGGCACTCCGGGAAGTCGCCGACGCGTCCCTGAACCACCCCTACCTCGACACCGTGCTGTTCATCCTCGGCATCACGCGCGGTGAGATCGAGGCGGCCGATGCCCTCGACGGCGTGGTCCGTCGCGTCGACATACCGGACTGACCCGCGATTCGGGTGTAGTTCGTCATGCTGACATTGACGTAATACACCGAAATCGCCGGGGAAGTCAGACCACGACCGTGGCCGGCTCCGGTGCCGTGAGCCCGGTGACGCTGCGCCAAGCGCGGGCGAGCAGCTCGATCGCCTCGACGAGTTGAGCGTCGGGCAGCGTGTACGGCACCCGGATGAACCGCTCCAGCGTGCCGTCCACCCCGAACCGCGGGCCCGGGGGGATCTCCAGCCCCATCCGCGACGCGGCGGCCGACAGTGCCGAGCTCATGGGCGCGGGCAGCCGCACCCAGACCGACATTCCGCCCTTGCCGGGGACCGGCTGCCATTCAGGAAGGTGCTCGGCGAGCAGCCTGAGAAGCAGCGCCCGACGAGACCGAAGAATGTCCCGGCGCTCCGGAAGCACTTCCTCATCGGCGGCCAACAGCCTTGCGGCAGCGAGCTGTTCGACGATGGGTGTACCCATGTCGATCGCGGGCCGCAGCGTCGCGATGGTCGCGAGCGTGCTCCGCTCGGCCCGGATCCAGCCGATCCGCAGGCCGCCCCAGAAGGACTTCGACATCGACCCGACGGTCATCACCAGATCCGGACGCGATGTCACCTCGGTGGCCAGCGGTGGTGGCACCTGTTCGTCGAGCCACATGTCGGTGATGGTCTCGTCGATGATGGTCCGGGTCTTCGTCTCGCTGATGATCCGGGCCAGCCGGGCGCGGTCGCCGACCGGCATCGTCATGCCGGTGGGGTTCTGATTGTCCGGGATCAGGTAGGCCAGTTCGGGGGCCAGTTGGCGGATGGCCGTCTCGACGGCGTCGAGTTCCCAGCCGTCGGGCGCCATCGCGACGGGCACGGGTCGCAGACCCCGGGAGGCCATCGCGGCCAGCGCGCCGTGATAGGTCGGCTGTTCGACGAGGACCCTGTCGTCGGGCTGGGTGTAGGTCGCCAGGATCAGGCTGATCGCGTGCAATGCGCCCGTGGTCACCATGATCTCATCGACATCCGTGGGAAGTCCGCGCGCACAGTATCTTTCGGCGATCGCCGCCCTGAGCGGGGGCACCCCGGTGAGTTCGATCCCGATCTCCTGCAGATACGGCGCGACCATGTCGGCGGCTTCGGTGAAGGCACGAGCGGTCACCGAGGCCGGCGCGGCGAGGGTGGCGGCGGCGAGATTGGCCGAGGCGGTCACGGGCCGCAGCGCCGGCGCTGGCGTCAACGGGAGCGCGGTGGTGCTGCGGGCGCCTCTGCGGGCGTTGAGGTACCCGTCCTCGCGCAACTGGGTGTAGGCGGCGGTGACCGTGGTGCGGGACACCCGCAGAGCCTCGGAGAGCGCGCGCTCGCTGGGAATGCGGGCGCCCACCGGTAATCGGCCGTCGACGATCAACAGACGGATCGCGTCAGCCAGACCGTGATAGGCAGGCCCGCTACGACTGGAGGTTCGCCAGTTGCCGAGCTCGCGGGCCAAGAGGTCCACATCGAGCGATCTGGTAGCCAGTGCTTCAGTCATTGAAGCCAGTATCGCCAGACTGGCTATTGAAAGGCAAGCCACTTCGCCCAGAAGATAGCCAACATGACCCACTGGATATCTCGCTTGGGCCAGCGGCTGGCCGATCTGTACTACTCACCGTCCTTGGGCGGCATGCTCGACGAGCGCGACGCCGACGCCCGCCGTGTGCGCAGCGAACTGGACGCCATCCGGATGCACTTTCCGGACCACGCGTGAGACTGCGTCGCGGCGCGATCCGCGGCGCAGCTCTGCTGATCGGTTTGTGCGGATACGGCCTGTCGATGGCGATGATGGTCCGTGCCGGGCTCGGCCTCGACCCCTGGGATGTCTTCCACCAGGGGCTGGCTCTGCGGACCGGCATGACCATCGGCACCGCCTCCGCGCTCGTCGGCTTCGCGGTGCTGGTGGCCTGGATCCCGCTGCGCAACCGGCCGGGCATCGGCACCGTCGCCAACGTGATCGTCATCGCCGTCGCGGTCGACGTCGCTCTGTGGCTGATGCCGGCGCCGACGTCGCTGCCGGTCCGTGTCGCCATGATGGTGGCTGCCGTGGTGCTCAACGCCGTGAGCACGGTGCTCTACATCGGCGCCGGGCTGGGGCCCGGGCCCCGCGACGGCCTGATGACGGGGTTGGTGGTGCGCACCGGCAGATCAGTTCGCTTGGTGCGCAGCGTAATTGAGGTGTCGGTACTGACCGTGGGCTGGTTGCTCGGTGGCACGGTCGGCGTGGGCACCGTGCTGTATGCGTTCGGGATCGGACCCCTCGTGCAGCTGTTCGTGCAGTGGACTCCGGACCGGGTGCTGGCGGTCAGCGGATGGGCCGGGGTGGATTCGTCGCAGCGCGACGTCGAAGATGACCGGAATGGACAACCCGCCGGGATCGGAGTCGCTGGCGGCTGAGGCGGTCGCGCTGGGCGACGGGCCGCACCGTGCCGTCCTCGGGATCGCCGGCAGCCCGGGTGCGGGCAAGTCGACACTGGTCGAGCTGCTGGCGGCCCGCATCCGACAGATGCGGGGGCCCGGGTGGGTCGCGCACGTTCCGATGGACGGATTCCACCTCGCCGATGCGCAGCTCCGCCGCCTCGGACTGCTCGACCGAAAAGGGGCGCCGGAGACATTCGATGCCGCGGGCTATGCCCACGCGCTGAACCGCATCCGAACCGATGTCGACTCCGACGTGTACGTCCCCGGGTTCGACCGAGACCTTGAGCAGCCATTGGCAGCGGCGCTGGTGGTGCCGGCCTCGGCGCGACTCGTCCTCACCGAGGGCAACTACCTGCTGCTGGACCAGCCGGCGTGGCGCCGGGTGCGTCGCACGCTCGACCAGACGTGGTTCGTGAGCGCCGATGACAGCCTTCGCGTCGAACGGCTGATCGCCCGCCACGTCGAGTTCGGCAAGACAGCCGCCGCCGCGAGGGCCTGGGTCGGCACGGTCGACGAGGCCAATGCCGCACTCGTCACCTCGACGGCGGCGGCGGCCGACCGCATCGTCGTCAACGGCACGCGGGGCTGGTCCATCGGAGCCTGTCTACGATGAGCGGGTGCCTGTCGAGGAAGTAGAAGCAGCAGATCCTGACCTACTCATCGACTTCGCCGAGGTCACGCTGCGCCGCAACGGCCGGGTGCTGGTCGGGCCGGTGACCTGGGCGGTCGAACTCGACGAGAGATGGGTGGTGATCGGGCCGAACGGCGCGGGCAAGACGTCGCTGCTCCGGATGGCCGCCGCGATGGAACACCCGTCCTCGGGTACGGCGTACGTGCTGGGGGAGCGGCTCGGCCGGGTCGACATGTCGGAGCTGCGGTCCCGCGTCGGCCTGAGCAGCGCCGCGCTCTCCCAGCGCATCCCCGACGACGAAACCGTCCGCGACCTCGTGGTGTCGGCGGGCTACGCGGTGCTGGGACGGTGGCGGGAGAAGTACGACGACATCGACTACGTGCAGGCCATCGACATGCTGGAAAGCGTCGGCGCCGAGCATCTTGCCGACCGCACGTACGGCACCCTGTCCGAGGGAGAGCGCAAACGCGTCCTGATCGCCCGCTCGCTGATGACCGATCCCGAACTGCTGCTGCTCGACGAACCCGCCGCCGGGCTCGATTTGGGTGGCCGCGAGGAGCTCGTCGCCCGGATGAGTGACCTGGCCGCCGACCCCGACGCGCCCGCGCTGGTCCTGGTGACCCACCACGTCGAGGAGATCCCGCCCGGCTTCACCCACTGCCTGATCCTGTCCGAGGGAGCGGTGGTCGACTCCGGCCTGCTCACCGACGTGCTGACGGCCGAGAACCTGTCCACCGCCTTCGGGCAATCGATCGCGTTGGACGTCATCGACGGACGCTATTTCGCGCGGCGCGTCCGCAGCCGCGCAGCGCACAGGAGAAGGCAATGAGCGAACTGAAGACGACCACCGAGCCCGATCCTCTCGTGCCCCGGCCCGCGGCGACGGTGATGCTCGTGCGGGACACTCCGGAAGGGATCAAGATCTTCCTGATGCGCCGGCATTCGGCGATGGACTTCGTCGCCGGCGTGATGGTGTTCCCCGGCGGCGGAGTCGACGACCGCGACCGCAACGCCGATGTGGCCTGGCACGGGCCGGACCGGCACTGGTGGGCCGAACGCCTGGGCGTCGACGCCGAACTGGCCGAGGCGCTGGTGTGCGCGGCGGCGCGGGAGACGTTCGAGGAATCCGGCGTCCTGTTCGCCGGCGCTGCCGACGATCCCGACCTGCTGGTCGACGACGCGTCGGTGTACCGCGACCAGCGGGCCGCGCTGGAGAACAAATCGCTGTCCTTCGGCGAGTTCCTGCGGTCGGAGAAGTTGATGTTGCGCGCCGACCTGTTGCGCCCGTGGGCGAACTGGGTCACCCCGAAGGAGGAGCGCACCCGGCGCTACGACACCTACTTCTTCGTCGGTGCGCTCCCGCAGGGCCAGCGCGCCGACGGGGACAACACCGAAACGGACAAGGCCGACTGGGTCACTCCGCAGGCCGCTCTCGACGACTTCGCCGAAGGGCGGAGCTTCCTGCTTCCGCCGACCTGGACACAGCTCGACGCGCTGAACGGCCGCACCGTGGCCGAGGTGCTCGCCGTCGAGCGCAAGATCGTCGCGGTCGAGCCGTCGCTGGCTGCCACCAAGGGCGGCAACTGGGAGATCGAGTTTTTCGACGGCGACCGGTACAACGCGGCGCGTAACCGGCGCGCACCGCAGGGCTACACCGACGGGGCGCCACTCGCGTGAGGGAGTTCGTCACCGTCGCTGTTTCCGGAGAAGGCGTGGCGCCGGACGACGGGGAGCGCCGCATCGCGACGTTGCTGTTGTCCAGGCCGCCGACGAACGCGCTGACCCGGCAGATGAACCGGGAGATCGCCGACGCGGTGGCCGAGGTCGGCGGGCGTGACGACATCTGCGCGGTGATCGTGTTCGGCGGCCACGAGATGTTCTCGGTCGGCGCGGACGTGCCGGAACTCAAGACGCTCGACACCGACGAGGCCGGGACCGCGGATGCCGTCGCCGCACAGGCTGTCGCAGCGCTCGCCGCGCTGCCCAAACCGACCGTCGCCGCGATCACCGGGTACGCGCTCGGCGCCGGTCTGACACTGGCGCTGGCCGCCGACTGGCGGGTCAGCGGTGACAACGCGAAGTTCGGGGCGACGGAGATCCTGGCGGGCCTGGCGCCCGCGGGCGACGGCGCCGGACGCCTCGCCGAGGCCGTCGGCCCGAGTCGAGCCAAAGACCTGGTGTTCAGCGGGCGGTTCGTCGACGCCCGCGAAGCCCACACCCTCGGTCTGGTCGACGAGCTCGTCACACCCGACGGCGTGTACGACGCGGCGTTGGCGTGGGCCGGCAGATTCCGGGAACATCCGCCCGAGGTGCTGGCGGCCGCCAAAGCGGCCTTCTCAGCGCCGCGGAGCGTTGCCGGACCCTAGGACGGGGACGCCCGGGCGCACCGCCCCGCCCGTGCCAGACGTTAGGCTGCCCTGCATGACGGAAACGAAGGAATCCGGCGCCAACCCTGACGTCGCCGTTCCGGCTCCGGCCGCTGATGTCGCCGTCCCGGCTCCGACGCCCCACGCGACCAAGGAGCAGGTCGAAGCCGCGATGCACGACACCAAGCTCGCCCAGGTGCTCTACCACGACTGGGAGGCCGAGACCTACGACGAGAAGTGGTCGATCTCCTACGACCAGCGCTGTGTCGACTACGCCCGCGGCCGCTTCGACGCCGCGGTCCCCGACGAGGTGCAGCGCGAGCTGCCGTACGACCGCGCCCTCGAGCTGGGGTGCGGCACCGGCTTCTTCCTGCTGAACCTGATCCAGGCCGGAGTGGCCCGCCGTGGGTCGGTGACCGATCTGTCCCCGGGCATGGTCAAGGTCGCCACCCGTAACGGCCAGTCGCTCGGCCTGGACGTCGACGGCAGGGTGGCCGACGCTGAGGGCATCCCGTACGAGGACAACACGTTCGACCTGGTGGTCGGGCACGCCGTCCTGCACCACATCCCCGACGTGGAGCTGTCGCTGCGCGAGGTTGTGCGCGTGCTCAAGCCGGGCGGACGCTTCGTGTTCGCCGGCGAGCCGACGACGGTCGGGAACCGCTACGCCCGCGAGCTGTCGACGCTGACCTGGCATGCCGCGACGAACGTCACGAAGTTGCCGATGCTGTCGGACTGGCGCCGCCCGCAGGCCGAACTCGACGAGTCCTCACGCGCCGCGGCCCTGGAAGCGGTGGTGGATCTGCACACCTTCGATCCCGCGGATCTTGAGCGGATGGCGGCCAACGCCGGAGCCGTCGAGGTGCACACCGCCAGCGAGGAGTTCACCGCGGCCATGCTGGGATGGCCGATCCGGACCTTCGAAGCCGCGGTGCCTCCGGGCCGATTGGGTTGGGGCTGGGCGAAGTTCGCCTTCGGCAGCTGGACGACCCTGTCGTGGGTCGATGCCAACGTCTGGCGTCGGATCGTGCCGAAGGGTTGGTTCTACAACGTGATGGTCACGGGGGTCAAGCCGTCGTAGATTTCGGCCTCGACGATGTCGGCTACCTCCGCAGCGATGCGGGATCGCTGGCGTTGTCCGAGGTCGCCCGATACGACCTGACCGAGTCTTCGCTGATCTCGGACATCGCTTCGGCGAGAAGGCGATTCGGAGACCGGACCGCGGTTCTCGTCGAGACCGTGAAGCTGCGTCGCAAGGCCGCGGTCAAATTCGTCGATGCCGGCGAATGGCTGTTCACCGACGATGCCCTGCAGCAGGCCACGGCTGCGCCGGTGGCCGCGCACCGGGCTCGCAGGCTTGCCGGAGCAATCGTGCACGACGCGACCTGCTCTGTGGGTACCGAGCTTGCGGCACTACGGAATTCGGCGGCGTTGGTGCTCGGCAGCGACATCGATCCGGTGCGCGTGGCGATGGCGAGCCACAACCTCGGGCTCAGAGGTCCCGGTGTGGCGTTGTGCCGGGCAGACGCATTGCGGCCCGTATCCGAGGGGGCCGTCGTCCTCGTCGATCCGGCCCGCCGGAGCGGGTCGCGTCGCCGGTTCGATCCGCGCGCGTACCTGCCACCGCTGGACACGCTGCTCGATGTGCTGCGCGAGCGTGACTACGTCGTGAAGTGCGCTCCGGGAATCGATTTCGCGGTGGTGGGGGAACTGGGCTTCCACGGTGAGATCGAACTGGTCTCGCTGGGCGGCAGTGTGCGCGAGGCGTGCCTGTGGTCGTCGGGATTCGCTGCCGACGGGGTGCGACGCCGGGCGACCATGCTTGACACCGGCGAACAGGTCACCGACACGGACCCGGGGGAGTGCCCGGTCGCCCCCGCGGGCCGCTGGATCGTCGATCCCGACGGCGCGGTGGTGCGGGCAGGGCTGGTGCGGCACTACGCCGCGAGGCACGGGCTGTGGCAACTCGACCCCGACATCGCCTATCTGTCCGGTGACCGGCTGCCCGACGGGGTGCGGGGCTTCGAGGTGCTGGATCAGGTGGCCTTCAGTGAACGTCACCTGCGGCAGGCCCTTTCGGCCCTCGACGCGGGTGCACTCGAGATCCTCGTCCGGGGCCTCGACGTCGACCCGGATGCCTTGCGCGCGCGGCTGCGCCCCCGGGGCGCCGCGCAGATCTCGGTCGTGGTGACCCGGATCGGTTCCGGAGCCGCAAGCCGGGCAACGGCATTCCTCTGCCGGCCGTCACGTTGATCGCTCCCGTACGCTGGGCGTAACGGTATCGGCTCGACTGCCGAAATCACTGATGCACCCCCGGATAATGAGGACCTCGACGATGCGCTTTCTCGCTGCTGCGCTGACGGTTGCAGCCGTCTCGGCAAGCTTGGCGGCCGGCCCGGCCGCTCTCGCACAGCCGGCGCCCCCGGCCACCCCGTCGGCCTGCGTCGCCCTGGGCGGCACCGTCGATGCCGACGAAATGTGCCGGGTTCAGGTCGAAAACCCCACCTATCGGCTGGATTACAGCTTCCCCGCCGACTACCCGGACCAGCAGGCGCTCACGGCGTACCTGACCCAGACCCGCGACGGCTTCGTCAACGTCGCAGGGATGCCGGGTTCCTGGAATCTGCCGTACGTGCTGGACGGCCGCGGCACCGGATACCGCACCGGACCGGACGACGGCGGCACCCGCAGCGTGGTGTTCGAGATGTACGAGAACGTCGGCGGGGCCCACCCGCAGACCTGGTTCAAGTCGTTCAACTGGGATGTCGCGAAGAAGGCGCCGATCACGTTCGACACCCTGTTCAAGCCCGGGTCCGAGCCGCTCGCCGTGATCTTCCCGATCGTGCGGTCCGACATCTCGCGTCAGCTCGGCATCGAGGCGCCGATCACGACGGCAGACGGTCTCGATCCGGCCAAGTACACCGAGTTCGCCATCACCGACGATGCGGTGATCTTCTACTTCGGTCAGGGCGAGATCATGGCGGGCGCGGGAGGCGCGTTGCAGGCGACGATCCCGCGATCGGCGATCGCGTCGATGCTGGCGTTGGAGCCGACCGAGGTCACGCCGTAGTCGTCGGCAGCTTGTCCCTGCCCGTGACCGGGTCGTAGTTCTCCCAGAAGGTCGCGTTCCGGATGCCGAGGGCGATCGGATCGAAGGTCGGATCCAGTCCGGCCTTCTTCTGCCGTTCGTAGTCCCGCAGCGCTGTGTAGGCAGGTTGCTGGAGAATGATGATGCCGATGATGTTGAGCCAGGCCATCAGACCGACCCCGATGTCGCCCAGCGTCCACGCCTCCGATGCCGTGGAGACAGCGCCGAGTGTGACCGACACCAGGATCAGGGCCTGCAGCAACATCGTGATGTTGGTTCCGACGGTGCCGCCGACGAGAGGCATCTGCCTGATGGCACTCCGGCCCAGCAGGAAGCGAAGGTTCGTCTCGGCCATGTAGTAGTACGCGATGATCGTCGTGATGCAGAAGAACGCGAGTGAGATCGCGATGAAGCTGGAGCCCGCACCGCTCCAGAGGGTGTCGAAACCGGCCTGGGCGAAGGCGGGTCCGACCTCGGCGTCGGCAGGCAGGAAGTTCCCGCCCTCGCTGAGCACGGCGCCATCGGCGCTTTCACCCTCGAACACCCGGTAGGCGCCGGTCGACAGGATCAGGAAGCCGGTGGCCGAGCAGATGAACAACGTGTCGATGTAGACGGCGAACGCCTGCACCAGGCCCTGTTTGGCCGGGTGCGACACCTCGGCCGCGGCGGCTGCGTGCGGACCGGTGCCCTGGCCGGCCTCGTTGGAATAGATACCGCGCTTGACGCCCCACATCACCGCGGCGCCGATGATCGCGCCGAAGGCAGAGTCCAAACCGAATGCGCTGGAGAAGATCAGCGAGATGATCGCCGGGATCTCGCTTGCGTTCGTCAACACGATGATCAGGGCCAACACGATGTACACGACCGCCATGAACGGCACCACGACGGATGCGAACGTGGCGATGCGCTTGACCCCGCCGATGATGACGAACGCCAGCACGATCACCGTGCCGACGGCGACCCACCACTTCGAGAAGCCCCAGGCGGAGTTCATCGCCGACGCCATCGAGTTGGACTGCACGCTGGGCAGGAGCAGACCCATCGCCAGCAGCGTGACCGCGGCGAACACGTAGCCGTAGACCTTCATGGCGCCGGCGGCCGCGGTGTGGGAGAGCGCGGTGCTCAGGTAGTACGCCGGTCCGCCGCGGTACTCGCCGGTGAGCTTGTCGCGGTCCTTGTAGATCTGGCCGAGGGTGCACTCGACGAACGACGTCGATGCGCCGAGGAACGCGACCATCCACATCCAGAACAGCGCACCGGGACCACCGAACGCGATCGCGGTTGCCACGCCTGCGATGTTGCCGGTCCCGACACGACCGGCCAGCGACATGGTCAGGGCCTGGAAGCTCGACACCCCGGACGGCGACTTCTCTCCTCTGATCATCAGGCGGACCATCTCCGGGATCTGCCGCACCTGGACGAAGCGCGATCTGGCGGAGAAATAGACACCGGCGGCCAGACACAGGTAGACGAGCGTCTCATGCCATACGAGGCCGTTGAGTGTGCTCAAGAACTCCGACATCTCCGGCATCCCCTTCGTCGCCCGTCAGATCGGTCCTTCCCTGCATGCTGGCAGGGTTGGGGCCGTCGCAGGTTGCCTTGCTGTGAAATGCCTGTTAGAGGATGACCGGGCAGCGGTCAGGCGGGTGCGAACCCGTAGACCTGGCCGTCGCTGGTGGCGGTCACCACGCGGCCGTCGTGGCCGATCGACACGCCGACCGGCCACCCGCTCGCGTTCGGCAGCGGGTAGGTGTTGACGGTGGAGCCGTCACCGAGCGTGAAGATCGTCAAGGCCAGACCCGCTGAATCGCCGTCTCCGTCGCGGACGACCGCATAGCCGAGGCCGGCAAGGCTGCTGGTCGTCAGCGGTGCCACGTCGTCACGGGTCCAGAGCTCCTCGCCGTCGTCGGCGGTGTCGCGGATCGCGACGAGGCGGGAACCGGGCCCGCCCCCGGCGATCACCAGCCCATCGGGTGTCACCGACGGCGGGGTCTGCGCGAGGTAACTCAGGGGAACCGACCACTTCGCGGATCCGTTGGCGGTGTTGATCGCCCACAGCCGCTCATCGCGGCCGTTGACGTACACCGTCGCTCCGTCGTGCGACAGCACCGGACTGGCCAGTGGGCCGCCTCCGACCGCGTCGCTGGTCCATTCGCGGGTCAGTTGCGGCGTCTGTCCCTGCTGGTAGCGCAGGCCGACGAGCACCGGCTTGTCGGCGCCGGGCTCCCAGAGCGTCAGCACCACCATGCCGTTGGACTCCGAGTAGGCGGGTGCGGCGGCGATCGGACACTCCGGGCGGGCCTGCCTGCAGTCGGCCAGACCACGTTCGGAGTCGCGGGGATCCAGGCCGGCGACGAGGTCCAGCGAATTGCCGGTGACGGTGCCGCGATGGGCGTCGAAGACCAGCACCTGGCCGAGGTGGGTGACCGCCAGCACGCGCCCCGGCGCCACCAGCCGTGCGGTCAGCGGGAGCCCGATCACCGGTTTGCGCCAGCGGACCCACTGGGTGGTGGGGAAGGACTGCAGCAGCCCCGGCTGCCCGATGTAGAGGTTGTCGAATCCGTCGAACAACGGGCTGGCGATGCCGCCGCCCTGCACCAGGCGGGTACACCACCGCTGCCGGGCACGGTTGTCGACCTCCCAGACCATCAGCGAGCAGCCGCCCTCGGTCTGGGCGTTGACGGCAAGATAATTACCCGACCCCAGCGCCGCCTGCGCGGCGAGGCTGCCCTTGACCGAGCGTCCCCATTCCAGTTGCAGCGTGTCGGCTCCCCGGGTCGGGGTCGAACTGGAGTTCGCCGCGTCCGCGTACTGCGCCGACCAGCCGGTCGCGGCGCGGGAGTCGACCCAGGAGTCGGTGGTGCCGCAGCCGGCGAGCACGCCAGCGACCAGCGTCGTCCAGGCCACCACGATGATTCGCCGGAGCACGGAATCCCTTCTGGTCGTGTTGTACGTCAGCCCACGTGAGGGTAACCGGCGCCGGGTGCACGGCCGTGGACCTCCCGCCCGAGGGCCGGGCGAGCCTGCCGACCCGGGAGGCGTCCGGGATGGGCGCGTAGGCTTTTCGGCCATGACAACGATGTGGGGTGCGCCGCTGCACAAACGTTGGCGAGGCTCGCGGCTGCGGGATCCGCGTCAAGCCCGGTTCCTGACCCTGGCGTCGTTGAAATGGGTGCTCAAGAACCGGGCCTTCACCCCCTGGTACCTGGTTCGGTACTTCCGGCTGTTGAAGTTCAAGCTTGCGAATCCGCACATCATCACCCGCGGCATGGTCTTCCTCGGCAAGGATGTCGAGATCCAGGCCACCCCTGAGCTGTCCCAGATGGAGATCGGTCGATGGGTACACATCGGCGACAAGAACACCATTCGCTGCCATGAGGGTTCGCTGCGCATCGGCGACAAGGTGGTTCTCGGACGCGACAACGTCATCAACACCTACCTCGACATCGAACTCGGCGACTCGGTGCTGATGGCCGACTGGTGCTACATCTGCGACTTCGATCACCGGATGGACAGCATCGAGTTACCGATCAAGGACCAGGGGATCGTGAAGGGGCCGGTGCGCATCGGTCCCGACACGTGGGTGGGTGTGAAGGTCAGCGTGCTGCGCAACACCTCGATCGGCCGGGGCTGCGTTCTGGGATCGCACGCCGTGGTGCGAGGTGAGATCCCCGACTACTCGATCGCCGTGGGCGCACCGGCGAAGGTGGTCAAGAACCGCAAGCTGTCGTGGGAGACGTCGGCGGCGGAGCGGGCGGAATTGGCGGCGGCGCTCGCGGACATCGAACGGAAGAAGGCCGCGCGCTAGCTCGACAGTCGGCGGGCAGCCGCGCAGGTGCGGGAAGCACTGCGGCGACGCTGCGGGGATGACAGCATCGCGAGGTGTCCTCGAGGAAGCTCCAGACGATCTCCTATCCGGCCAGCGGCGCTCATCCCTACCGCAGAGACGAACCTCCGCTGGCCCCGTTCGTGATCGTGCTGTTCGGCGCGACCGGCGACCTGGCCAAACGGAAACTGCTTCCGGGCATGGCCTACCTGGACCAGTCCGAGCTGGCGCCGCACATCCAGGTCGTCGGCACGTCGCTGGAGGACCTGACCGACGACGAGTTCCGTGCCCTGGCACGGGAGGCGGTCGACGCTCACGGCACGCACAAGCTCACCGACGAACAGTGGGAGAACTTCGCGAAAATCCTGACCTACGTCCCTCAGAGCGCGGGTCCGGACGCCCTCGCGGCTGCGGTGTCCGAGGCCGAATCCCGGCTCCTGGCCGGATACGGTTCATCCGATGCCGGCGAGGTGCAGCGGCTGCACTATCTCTCCGTACCTCCCGACGCGGCGCGCGCCGTGATCACCATGCTGAGTGAGGCGGATCTGGTACGCCGGTCGCGGGTGGTGATGGAGAAGCCGTTCGGCACCGATCTGGAGAGTGCGGTCGGGCTGAACAAATTCGTGCACGAGACGTTCAAGGAACGGCACATCTTTCGCATCGACCACTTCCTCGGCAAGGAAGCCGCGCAGAACATCCTCGCGTTCCGGTTCGCCAACGGGTTGTTCGAGCCGATCTGGAATCGCAATTTCATCGACCACATCCAGATCGACATTCCCGAAACGCTCGGGCTGGACGAGCGGGCCGGCTTCTACGAGAGCACCGGGGCCTACAAGGACATGGTCGTCACACACCTGTTCCAGGTGATGGCCTTCGTCGTCATGGAACCGCCGACGGCCTTGGAGCCTCGCGCGATCAGCGAGGAGAAGAACAAGGTGTTCCGCTCCATGCTGCCGATCGACTGTTCCACCGTCGTCCGCGGACAGTTCAGTGGATATCGCGAACTCGACGGCGTGGCAAGGGATTCCGATACCGAGACGTTCATCGCGCTGAAAGTGGGCATCGACAACTGGCGGTGGGCGGGGGTGCCGATCTACCTGCGCACGGGCAAGCGGATGGCCGAAGGTCAGCGGATCATCTCGATCGCGTTCAAGGAGGCGCCCCGCACGATGTTCCCCGCCGGATCCGGTGTGGGATCGCAGGGGCCCGACCATCTGACATTCGATCTGGCGGATGCGTCGAAGGTGTCCCTGTCGTTCTACGGCAAGCGCCCCGGACCCGGGATGAAGCTGGAGAAGATGTCGATGCAGTTCTCGACGCAGGAGACCGAGCAGAGCAACGATGTGCTCGAAGCCTACGAGCGGCTCATCCTGGACGCGATGCGCGGCGACCACACGCTGTTCACCACGGCCGAGGGCATCGAATCACTCTGGGAGCGTTCGACGGACCTGCTCGTCGACCCGCCCCCGGTGAAGATGTATCAGCCCGGGACGTGGGGGCCGAACTCCATCCACCAACTGATCGGCCCGAATGCCTGGCGGCTGCCTTTCGAGCGGGAATGGCGCGAGCGCAGAGACTGAGCGCGCTCATCGGGCCCAATGCTCTTCGCGCAAGCGCTCATCGGGCCCAATGCTCTTCGCGCAAGCGCTCATCGGTCCGGCAGGGGGCGCTCCACAATCGTTCGCCTCGGCTGCGGCCGTCGCTCGGCGCGCTTGGCCGCGAGGTAGACCTGCGCTGTCTCGGCGGCCACGGTGTGCCAGGCGAAGTCGGAGGTGAGCCGGGCCCGCGCCGCTGTCGCACGCTCCTGCGCGGCCGCGGGCGCGTCGAGGACGGCCCTGATGGCCGCGGCCAGCGCGGTCACATCGCTCGGCGGATACGACATGCCCGTGACGCCGTCGATGACGGCCTCGCCGAGACCGCCCGCGGTCGAGGTGACCAGCGGGGTGCCGGTCGCCGCGGCCTCGAGCGCGACGATGCCGAACGGTTCGTAATGCGAGGGCAGCACCGCGACGTCAGCGCGATGCAACAACGTGAGCAACTGGGAATGATCAACCCTGCCAACGAATTTCGTCGCCTTGAGGACCTTGTGGCGCCGCGCCTGCTCGGTGAGGAAGCCCAGCTGGGTGCCGTCACCGGCGATCGTCAGGGTGGTACCGGGATGGGTGCGGCGAACCTTGGGCAACGCCGCGATCGCGTCGTGCACACCCTTCTCGTACTCGAGACGTCCGAAGTACAGCAGTTCCGCCGGTCCGGAGTGTGCGCGCCGCGCCGCGAACGGCCAGCCGTCGGTGTCGATGCCGTTGGGAATGACCGAGATCTCGGCGAGCTCGGGTCCGAACAGCGCGCTGATCTCGTCGCGCATGGACGCAGAACACGTGATCAGCGAGTCGGAATCGCGCACCAGCCACGACTCGAGGGCGTGCACCTGCCTGCTCACGGATCCCGAGACCCACCCCGAATGCCTGCCGGCCTCGGTCGCGTGGATGGTGGAAACCAGTGGCACGTCGAAGAATTGGGCCAGCGCGACCGCAGGGTGGGCGACGAGCCAGTCGTGGGCGTGCACGATGTCGGGACGCCAGCCGTCGAGGCCGAAACCCGCACGGATCATCGAGTGCCCCATGGCCAGCACCCACGCCATCATGTCCGTGCCGAAGCCGAACTCGTGGGGATCTTCCGCCGCGGCGATCACCCGGACACCCTCGTGCGTCTCGTCGGTGGTCGGATGCGTCTGCGGATCCGTGCCGGTCGGGCGCCGGCTCAGCACCACCACCTCGTGGCCGGCCGCGACGAGTTCGGTGGCCAGGTGATGCACGTGCCGGCCCAGGCCGCCGATCACCACCGGCGGGTACTCCCAGGAGACCAGCAGAATCTTCATCTTCATGGCGCCGGCAGCCTCCGGGCGTCGAGCGCACCGAACAGCCCGTCGGCGCGATTCCAGCCGTCGGCCAGCTGCTGCGCGTGCTCGCGGCGGCCCGACGCCAGTGCGTCGGAGATCTCCCGCGTGGCGTGGGCGTGCAGATGGGCGCGGTAGCGCGCATAGTCCGCGGCGGAGTCCTTGCTCACCATGAACGGCCAGTCACTCGACACCGTCAACAAGGTCTCGCGAAGGATCTGGTCGGCCACGAAATCCCTTGGGGTGGGCGAACCCAACGCCGCACCGTGGGCGAGTGCCTTGTCCACGGTGCTCAGTGCCACGTCGACGACCTCACTGTTGAGCTGCACCAGATCGGCCACCTGGTCGCCCGACCACACCTGCCAGTCCTTGCCCGAGCCCCACGAGCTCGGCGGGAGATCGACCGGGGCACCGACATAGCCCTCGGCGATCGCATCCGACAGCGTGCCGACCCGCACGCCGGCGGCCGGCAGCGCCCGCAGCACCCGCTCCAGCCAAACCGGGCCCTCGTACCACCAGTGCCCGAACAGCTCGGTGTCGAACGCGGCGACGACATGGGCGGGCCGGCCGATGCGTTCGCTCTCGGAGACTAGGCGCCGGCGCACGGTGTCGACGAAGTCGGCGACATGGACGTCCACCGCGGCGTCGGCGCGCGCCGGATCGTAGGGTGCCTTCGCGTCCGAGGGCACGTTGCGTCCCGTCACCCGAGCGGGTTTGAGCCCGGTGGCGTGGTCGTAGGTGTGGAAGTCGCGGTAGACGCTGTGTCCGGGATATCCCGATTTGGGCGACCACACGCGGTAGCTCACCTGAAGGTCGCGACCGAACGCGACGACATCGGAACCGCCGACCGGTCGGCCGAGCGAGGTGTCTCCGCGCAACGACGGCCCGTCGACCATGAAGTGGGTGACACCGGCGTCGTCGTAGCCGATTTCCATCCCCGGTGCGTACGCGCATTCCGGCGCCCAGATCCCGCTCGGGCGGTGGGCGAACCGCGCGTGGGCATCGGCGAGACCCTCGCGCAGCGCGAACTCGCGCAGACGTGGATTCAGCAGTGGCTGGAAGGGGTGAGCGAGCGGGCCGCCGAGCAGTTCGATGGTCTGGTTGTCGAGCAGTTCGCGAAACAACGGGCTCGCACCGTGCCGCCACAATGCGTCGAACTCACCGAGTTCCCGTTCGGCCTCGTCGTATTCGCGAACACCGAACTGCCGCAGGGCCTGTGGCTGGGATGCGGGTGGGGCGCCCGGCTCCGAGCTCCGCGTCGTCGAGGCCTCCAGCGCCCGCAGTTGCCAGTTCGCGAGCCAGTGGTTCATGCCCTGCAGGCAATACGGATCGTCCAACTGGGCGGCCACCACCGGGGTGATGCCCAGCGTGATCAGGTGTCGGCGGTTCTCGGCGGCCAGCGTGCGCAGCACGCGTATCAGCGGCAGGTACGCAGCCGACCACGACTGATAGAGCCATTCCTCGCCGACCGGCCAGCGACCGTGATGCGCGAGCCACGGCAGATGCGTGTGCAGAACCAGCGTGAAAAGTCCTGGTACCGAATTCTTTTCGTCCCCAGACGCGACGTCTGCGTGGCTCACGGCCGCACCGCGATCGCGACCAGATCCAGACTGTCGTCGATGTGCCGGCCGGGTGTGGTGTCCGACCCGGCGGTCAGATCGAAGTGGTCGATCGTCACCGACTCCACATCGGCGAGCAGATCCGGGGGCCAGGGAGCATCCGCGACGGCGCGGGCGATCTGCGCCTCGATGATCGAGCCGCCGTGGCGGGCGTCGAGTTCGACGAGCGGCGGGCCGTGAAAAACACCGAGCATCGTCTCCATCGCGAAACCCGCGGACTCGATCAGCTCGGTGAGTTCGGCGGCGTCGAGTTCACGGGTGTGGAACGGGTTCACCGGGGCGTCCAGTCCGGGGGAGAACGTGATGCGGTTGGGTGTCGACATCAGCAGGACCCCGCCCGGGCGCAGCACTCGCGCGCACTCGGCGACGAACTGGCCCTGGTCCCACAGATGCTCGATCACCTGGAAGTTCACCACGACGTCGACCGAGCCCGACTCCAGCGGCAACTCGGCGAGGTTGCCGTGACGCATGTCGACGCGCGGGTAACGCGCCCGGACGTGTGCGACCGCGCTCTCGTCATAGTCGAGGCCGATGACGCTGCGTGCGACCTCGGCGATCAGGTCGGCGCCGTAGCCCTCGCCGGAACCGGCCTCCAGCACGTCGCGGTCACGGCAGCGCTCGACGAGCCGCCGGTACACCACCTCGTGGCGGCGGAACCAGTAGTTCTCCTCGGCCAGACCCGGGATCGTCCGCTCGCCGGTGAGGGGCAGTCCGGGATCACCGTTCGTCACTGATGCGCTCATTAGAAAGGCAGGCTAACCCGTAACGGACCGTTGGCGAACTCTTCGCGAGCGCGATGTGATCGCCGCGGCGACAGATCGCAAACATCGACCAGCTATGGTGTTTCTGCGAGCCCCCCAAAGTTACCGGCGGGTAACATGGGGTTGATTGCATCAAACGTGGTATTGCAGGCCGGCCACCGGCCTCATCGAGGAGGACGAACCAGAGTCATGACGAATATCGTGGTCCTGATCAAACAGGTCCCTGACACGTGGTCCGAGCGCAAGCTGTCCGAAGGTGACTGGACGCTGGACCGGGAAGCCGCCGACGCCGTTCTCGACGAGATCAACGAGCGCGCTGTCGAAGAGGCCCTGCTCATCAAGGAGAGGGAAGGCGGCGACAGCACCGTCACCGTGCTGACCGCCGGTCCCGAGCGTGCGACGGAGGCCATCCGCAAGGCCCTGTCCATGGGTGCCGACAAGGCCGTGCACCTGCTCGACGACGGCCTGCACGGCTCCGACATGGTGCAGACCGGCTGGGCCCTGGCCCGCGCGCTGGGCACCATCGAGGGCACCGAGCTGGTCATCGCCGGCAACGAGGCCACCGACGGCACCGGCGGTGCCGTCCCCGCGATCATCGCCGAGTACCTCGGCCTGCCGCAGCTGACGCACGTGCGCAAGCTGTCGGTCGAGAACGGCAAGGTCACCGGCGAGCGTGAGACCGACGACGGCCTGTTCACCCTCGAGGCGTCGCTGCCCGCGGTGGTCAGCGTCAACGAGAAGATCAACGAGCCCCGCTTCCCGTCCTTCAAGGGCATCATGGCCGCGAAGAAGAAGGAAGTGACCACTCTGACGCTGGCCGAGATCGGTGTCGAGGCCGACGAGGTCGGTGTCGCCAACGCCGGCTCGAAGGTGCTGTCGTCGACCCCGAAGCCGCCGAAGACCGCAGGCGAGAAGGTCACCGACGAAGGCGAAGGCGGCAAGAAGGTCGCCGAGTACCTGGTCGCCCAAAAGATCATCTAAGACACCCATTCCGCAGATTTCCTGACAGACACAGAGGCAAACAGAACCCATGGCTGAAGTACTTGTGCTCGTCGAGCATGCTGAAGGTGCTCTGAAGAAGGTCACCGCCGAACTGATCACCGCAGCGAAGAAGCTGGGTGAGCCCTCCGCGGTGGTGGTCGGCAAGCCCGGCACCTCCGAAGGACTGGTGGACGGGCTGAAGTCGGCCGGCGCCGCCAAGATCTACGTCGCCGAATCCGACGACGCGGAGAACTACCTGATCACCCCGTATGTGGACGTGCTGGCCGCGCTGGCCGAGTCCGCGACGCCCGCCGGTGTCGTCCTCGCCGCCAGCGCCGACGGCAAGGAGATCGCCGGTCGTCTGGCCGCGCGCATCGGCTCGGGCATCCTGAGCGACGTCGTCGAGGTCCAGGACGGTGGCAAGGCCATCCACTCGATCTTCGGCGGCGCCTACACCGTCGAGGCCGAGGCCGTCGGCGACACCCCGGTGATCACCGTGCGTCCCGGCGCGATCGAGGCCGAGCCGTCCGACGGCGCCGGCGAGGTCGTCAACGTCGAGGTGCCCGCGCCGGCCGAGAACGCCACCAAGATCACCTCCCGTGAGCCCGCCGTCGCGGGTGACCGTCCGGAGCTGACCGAGGCAAGCGTCGTCGTCGCCGGTGGACGTGGCGTGGGCAGTGCCGACAACTTCGGCATCGTCGAGGAACTCGCGGATTCGCTGGGCGCCGCTGTCGGCGCCTCGCGTGCCGCGGTGGACTCCGGCTACTACCCGGGCCAGTTCCAGGTCGGCCAGACCGGCAAGACCGTGTCCCCGCAGCTGTACATCGCCCTGGGCATCTCCGGCGCGATCCAGCACCGGGCCGGCATGCAGACGTCCAAGACGATCATCGCGGTCAACAAGGACGAAGAAGCCCCGATCTTCGAGATCGCCGATCTCGGTATCGTCGGCGACCTGTTCAAGGTCACCCCTCAGCTGACCGAGGCGGTCAAAGCCCGCAAGGGTTAACCCGCACCTCACGCAGTCGCGAGGCCCCCATCTCACACCGAGGTGGGGGCCTCGTGCATGTCTCGGCTCCGAACCGTCACCCACCGCTCACGAACACGTCACACGCCGATTGCCCGCACGCCCCACGCCTGCGCGACCGTGCAGCCATGAACGCCAGTTCTGTTCTCATCCCCAGCGACCACTCCGTGACGGCCGGTTCGGTCCCGCGCTACAGCATGCTGCTGTGCACCGACCCCGCGTCGATCGAGGCGGCACAACGCCTCCGCTACGACGTCTTCACCTCCGAGCCGGGCTATACCCTCAACCGCGGCACCCTCGACCGCGGCGCCGCCCCCGACGGTCTGGACGCCGACCGGTTCGACGAGTTCTGCGACCACCTGCTGGTGCGCGACGACGACACCGGGCAGCTCGTCGGGTGCTACCGCATGCTGCCTCCGCCCGGGGCCATCGCCGCCGGAGGTCTGTACACGGCGACCGAGTTCGACATCTCCGCACTCGATGCCCTGCGGCCGTCCCTGGTGGAGATGGGACGCGCCGTGGTGCGCGACGGGCACCGCAACGGCGCGGTGGTGCTGTTGATGTGGACGGGGATCCTCGCCTATCTCGACCGCAGCGGCTACGACTACGTGACCGGTTGTGTGTCGGTGCCGGTCGCCGATCCCGACGGTCTGACCCCGCCGGGAAGTCGACTGCGCGGCGTCCGCGACCTGGTTCGGCGGCGAAACGCCGCGCCCCCCGAATACACGGTGCGTCCGTACCGCCCCGTCGTCATCGACGGTCATCACCTCGACGACATCGCCGCACCGCCGCGGGTGAAGGTGCCGGCGCTGCTGCGCGGCTATCTGCGCCTCGGCGCGCAGGTGTGCGGCGAACCGGCCCACGACCCGGATTTCGGTGTCGGAGACTTTCCGGCCCTGCTCGACAAGCGCCGCGCCGACGTCCGCTATCTGACGAGACTGCGCTCGGCTGCGGCTGCTGCGGCGGACGTGACGCGGTGACCGTCACCCACGGCCACGCGTGGCTGCAGGCCGCGACATGTGACGCGGGGTGCGTCGACGCCGGCGCCGACGGGCCGGGCCGCCGCTGGGTGGTGGCCCTGCGCACGGGCGTCCGCGTGTCCGCCGCGCTGACCCTGTTCACCGGGGTGTGGCTGCTTGCGCTGCCGCTGCCCGGGCGGTCACACCTGCAGCGGGGATACTGCCGGCTGATGCTGCGCAGCCTCGGGGTCCGCATGTCCGTGGCGGGCGGGCCGGTCCGCAATCTGCGTGGCGTCCTGGTGGTCAGCGGCCACGTGTCCTGGCTCGATGTGTTCGCGATCGGGACGGTGCTGCCCGGGTCCTTCGTCGCCCGCGCCGATCTGGTCACCTGGCCGGCGCTGGGCCCGGTGGTGCGCTTGATGAAGGTCATCCCGATCGACCGGGCCCGTCTGCGGCGGCTGCCCACCGTGGTCGCCTCGATCGCCGACCGGCTGCGAGCCGGGCAGACGGTGGTCGCCTTCCCGGAGGGCACCACGTGGTGTGGCCTCGGTTACGGACGATTCCGGCCGGCGATGTTCCAGGCCGCCGTCGACGCCGGCCGCCCTGTTCAGCCGCTGCGGGTGAGCTACCGGCACAGGGACGGTCGCCCGTCGACCGTGCCGGCCTTCGTCGGGGACGATTCGCTGCTGGATTCGATCACCCGGGTGATCACCGCGCGTCGCACCGTCTGTCACATCTCGGTCGAATCGCTGCAGCTGCCGGGGCGCGACCGCAGGGAGCTGGCGGCCCGGTGCGAGTCCGCTGTCCGCGGGCACAGCGCACCCGTGCCGCGCGCGACGGCGGCGGCCTGTGGCGGAGGGCATGCGCTGGTCGCGTGAGCGCGATAGGGGAGCACGGCTGCGTGGCCGCTATCCTGGAACGGCTATGTCTGCGTCCGCGGCCGCTCCCCGGCCGGTCTACCTCGACCACGCCGCCACCACCCCGATGCGCCCTGCCGCCATCGAGGCGATGACGGCCGCGCTGGCGACGGTCGGTAACGCGTCGTCGTTGCACGGCTCGGGCCGCACCGCCCGGCGCAGGCTGGAGGAGTCCCGTGAGACCCTGGCCCAGCTGCTGGGCGCGCGCCCGTCGGAGGTGATTTTCACCGCCGGCGGCACCGAGAGCGACAACCTCGCCGTCAAGGGCATCTACTGGGCCCGTCGTGACGCCGAACCGCAACGACGGCGGATCGTCACCACTCCCGTCGAGCACCACGCCGTCCTTGACGCGGTGCAGTGGCTGGCCGACCACGAGGGCGCCGAGGTCACCTGGCTGCCGGTCGACGAGTACGGGGCGGTCAACCCCGCTGATCTGCGCGTGGCGCTGAGCGAGACCGCCGACGTGGCGCTGGTCTCGGTCATGTGGGCCAACAATGAGGTCGGCACCATTCAGCCGATCGCCGAGCTGGCCGCCATCGCAACGGAATTCGGTGTCCCGATGCACAGTGACGCGATTCAGGCGATCGGTCAGCTGCCCGTTGACTTCGGTGCGAGCGGACTGTCGGCGATGAGTGTGGCCGCCCACAAGTTCGGCGGACCCGCCGGCGTGGGCGCGCTGCTGCTGCGCCGGGATACGGCGTGCGTCCCTCAGCTGCACGGCGGCGGCCAGGAGCGCGACGTCCGTTCCGGCACACAGGATGTCGCCGGTGTGATCGGGATGGCCGTGGCCGCGCGCGACGCCGCGGACACGATGGAACCGGTGACCGCCCGCGTGCGCGAACTGCGGGACCGTCTCGTCGCAGGCGTGCTGGAGTCGATCGACGATGTGGATGTCAACGGCGCTCCAGGCCAGGGCCGGTTACCCGGCAACGCGCACTTCACCTTTCGCGGGTGTGAGGGAGATTCCCTGCTGATGCTGTTGGACGCCAAGGGAATCGAATGCTCGACCGGTTCGGCCTGCACCGCGGGTGTGGCGCAGCCGTCGCACGTGCTGACCGCGATGGGTGTCGACCCGGCCAGTGCGAGGGGATCACTTCGCCTGTCTCTCGGGCATACCAGCACCGAGGCTGACATCGAGGCCGTCCTCGAGGTTCTTCCCGCCGCGGTGGACCGTGCCCGGCAGGCCGCCCTCGCGAGTTCGGGACGGCACTGACGATGCGCGTACTTGTCGCCATGAGCGGTGGCGTGGATTCCTCGGTGGCGGCCGCGAGGATGGTCGCCGCGGGCCATGACGTGGTCGGAGTGCACCTGGCACTGTCCTCGGCGCCCGGTACGTTGCGCACCGGATCGCGCGGGTGTTGTTCGAAGGAGGACGCCGGCGACGCCCGCCGCGTCGCCGATGTGCTCGGCATTCCGTTCTATGTCTGGGATTTCGCCGACCGCTTCAAAGAGGACGTCATCGACGACTTCGTTGAGTCCTACGCGCGCGGTGAGACGCCCAACCCGTGTGTCCGGTGCAACGAGCGGATCAAGTTCTCCGCGTTGGCCTCTCGTGCGCTCGCGCTCGGGTTCGACGCGCTGGCCACCGGACACTACGCCCGGCTGGCCGACGGCCGGCTGCGCCGTGCCGTCGACCACGACAAGGACCAGTCCTACGTGCTCGCCGTGCTGACCGCCGATCAACTGCGTCACGCGGTCTTCCCGATCGGAGACACCCCGAAGGCGCAGATCCGTGAGGAAGCGGCACGCCTGGGTCTCGCGGTGGCCGACAAGGCCGACAGCCACGACATCTGCTTCATCCCGTCGGGTGACACCAAGGCGTTCCTCGGCGCCAGGATCGGTGTCCGGCGCGGCAACGTCGTCGACGCGGCGGGCACCGTCCTGGCCGAACACGACGGGGTGCACGGATTCACGATCGGGCAGCGCAAGGGGTTGGGGATCCCGGGGCCGGGTCCGGACGGCAGTCCGCGCTACGTGACGGGAATCGACGCGCAGACCGGCACCGTGCACGTCGGTGATGTCGCCGATCTCGAGGTCACCAGCCTGCAGGGTGACGCGCCCGTCTTCACGTCCGGCGTCGCGCCCACCGGCCCGCTCGAATGCGTCGTCCAGGTCCGGGCGCACGGGGGCGTCGCCGACGCTGTCGCCGAACTGCGGGGCGACACCCTGGAGGTGTCGCTGCGCACCCCGCTGCGCGGAGTGGCCCCCGGGCAGACACTGGTGCTCTACCGCCGCGATCCCGCCGGCGACGAAGTACTGGCCAGCGCGACGATCCGCGCCACGCACTGACCGGCCGGCCTACCTGTCGGGAACGTTGGCCAGGATGTTGGTCATCACGATCTCCGGGACCGAGTCCGGAAACGCGCAGAACGTCACCTCGACCAGCACCACGGACTTCACCCGGTAGTCGCGGCCGCAGTTACCCGGTCTGGTCTGCACCGAATCCGGGGTGGTCGTCACCACGCCCACCATGGCGGCACCCGAGTCCGTCGTGCCGCATCCCTCGATCTGCTCGACGATCGCGGCGAAGGCGCGTTGCGCCGTCGCGGCGTCGCGATATCCCGCGGCCGCCTGCGAGATGAGGCCACCCCGGGGCGGATTCTGGTAGCTCGTCTTGCGGAACTCCTCGACCTCCGAGCCGAACACCTGGGTCTCGGCGAACACCCACCCGCATTGCGGCGGAAGATCTTTCGCCATCCGGGGAAGTGCCATATCCACCGGGACGTCCACCGGGACCTTGCTCTCGGTGCCCGGTATCGCCGTCAGATCCCGGCCCGCGCCCGTGACCGCCTGCATCTGAGCACTCTCGAGCAGGACGGTGTCGACATCCACCGGGGACCGGGAGTCCTCGTCGATCGCCCGTACTGCGCGCACCGCATCGCCGCCCACGATCTGAGTGCACCCGACAGCCATGATCGCCGTCGCACACAGCAGCGGCGCCCAGGCACGGCCCGTCATACCCGAACCCTAGCCCGTCGCATATCGTGAGGCGAGTGAGTGTTTTCGCGACTGCGACCGGTGTCGGCTCCTGGCCCGGCACCTCGGCCAAGGAGGCCGCCGAAGTCGTCGTCGGCGAACTCCACCGTCTCCCGCATCTGGTCGAGCTTCCCGCCCGCGGGCTCGGCGCCGACATGATCGGACGTGCCGGCGGGCTGCTCGTCGACATCTGGATCGACACCGTGCCTCGCGGGTACCGCATCGCGTCGGGTCGCAGCTCGGTGACCCGACGTGCGGTGAGCCTGCTGGAGGAGGACCTCGACGCGCTGGAGGAGGCGTGGGAGAAGGCGGGGCTGCGCGGCGGTGCGCGTGCGGTCAAGGTCCAGGCGCCGGGGCCGGTCACGCTCGCGGCGCAGTTGGAGTTGCCCGGCGGGCACCGGGCGATCACCGATCCGGGCGCGGTCCGCGACCTGACGGCATCCCTCGCCGAAGGCGTGGCTGCGCATCGCGCCGCCCTGGCACGCCGTCTGGAGAGCCCGGTGGTGGTGCAGTTCGACGAACCGACCCTGCCCGCGGCACTCGCCGGCAGGCTGACCGGGGTGACGAGTCTGAGCCCCGTGCACCCGGTGGACGACGCGGTGGTCACCGCGCTGCTCGACGACTGCGTGGAGACAGTCGGCGGTGACGTCGTCGTCCACTGCTGCGCGTCGGGTGTCCCGTGGAAACTGTTGCAGCGCAGTGCTGTCCATGCGGTCTCCGTTGACGTCGACACGCTGTCCGCCGAGGACCTGGACGGTGTCGGCGAGTTCGTCGACTCGGGCCGGACCGTCGTGCTGGGTGCGGTCCCCACCGCGGCGCCGGCCGTGCGCCCTTCCGCAGAGCAGATCGCCGCCACGGTCGCCGCGGTGACCGACCGGCTGGGCTTCGCGCGCGCCGTCCTGCGGGACAGGGTCGGGATCACGCCGGCGTGCGGCCTGGCCGGTGCGACCACGGCGTGGGCGCGCTCGGCGATCGAGTTGGCGCAGCGCGCCGCCGACGGTCTGGCCGATGACCCTGAGGCCTTTTGACCCTCGATCACCCCTGGAACACCGCAGCTTCGTGCCCTCCGGCGCCGGAGGCGTTGACCGACACCGTGATCCGCGCCGACAACACCCTCTACCCAGCCCTCTTCCAGGCCAAGCGTCGTGGGAAGAACCGGATCGCCCGGCTCTAACCGGTCCGCAGATCCTTGCGCAGGATCTTGCCGGACGCCGACTTCGGGATGGCGTCGATGAACTCGACCTTGCGCACCTTCTTGTAGGGGGCGACCTGGCCCGCGACGAACTCGATCACGTCGGTTTCGGTCAGCTCGGAGTCCGCCTGCGTGACGACGAAGGCCTTGGGGACCTCCTCGCCTTCCTCGTCGCGCACACCGACCACCGCGGCGTCGGCGATGTCGGGGTGGGACAGCAGCACGGCCTCCAGTTCGGCGGGAGGCACCTGGTAGCCCTTGTACTTGATCAGTTCCTTGAGCCGGTCGACGATGTACACCAGGCCCCGGTCGTCGATCTGGGCGAGGTCGCCGGTGTGCAGCCAGCCGTCCTCGTCGATGGTCTCCTTGGTGGCCTCCTCGTTGTTGAGGTATCCGGCCATCACATTCGGGCCCTTGAACCACAATTCACCGGTCTTGCTCAAGCCCTCGTCGGGGATCTCGATCTCGGCGCCGGTCTCCGGGTCGACGAGCTTGGAGGCCGCATTGGACACCGTCCACCCGACCGACGCGAGCGGAGCGTCGTCGTGCATGTTCAGCCGGCCGCCGTCGAACGGGGTGATATGACTGACGGGGCTGAGCTCGCTCATGCCGTATCCCTGAACGACCTTGCAGTCCAGGCGCTTTGCGACGGCGTGGCCGAGATCGGCGTCCAGTGGCGCCGCACCCGACATGACCACCTGCAACGAGGACAGATCATGGTCGTCGACGAGCGGGTGCTTGGCGAGCGCGACCGCGACCGGAGGAGCGATGAACGCGATGGTGCACCGGTGTTCGGCGATGTTGCCCAGGAAGTCGCCGAGGTCGAAGCTCGGCATGATGACCAGCCGGGCACGCGCATGCAGGGCGGCGTTGAGCAGCACGGTCATTCCGTAGATGTGGAAGAACGGCAGCACGGCCAGCACGACATCGTCGGGCTCCATGCCGTGCAGCGGGCGGATCTGCGCGACGTTGGCGACGAGATTGCGGTGCGTGAGCATCACGCCCTTCGGGTTCCCGGTGGTGCCCGAGCTGTAGGGCAGCACCGCCAGATGCGACGACGGTGCGAAGTTCACCTGTGGCGCAGGCGTTCCCGGTGCGAGGATGTCGGCGGCGTTCGGGTGTCCCGCGCCGTCGCCGGACCCGTCGCGGCCGGGTCCGTCGAGCACGATCACGTCCTCGTCCGACAGCCCCGCCAGCGCCGCACCTTCCCGGGCCTGGGCCAGCAGCGGTGTGACCGTGATGAGAGTGCGGGCCCGGGAATCGGTCAGCTGCTTGGCGATGTCCTTGGCGGTGAACAGCGCGTTGATCGTCGTCGCCGTCGCCCCTGCGCGCAGGATGCCGTGGAATGCCACCGCGAAGGCCGAGCTGTTGGGCGCCAGCAGGCCGACGACGTCGCCGACTCCGACGCCGCGGGCGGCCAGCGCCCCGGCGAACGAGTCGATCCGGGCGACCATCTCGCGGTAGGTGGTCTGCCTGCCCGACTTCGCGTCGATCAGCGCGACGCGGTCGAGGACGGGGTCGTCCGGATCGGACAGGCCGGAGAAGAGGTAGTCGTAGACGCTGGCCGTGGGGATGTCGACTTCGGGGAAGGGGCTCGAGAAAGTCATGATGTCTCCGATCGAATCATGGGGCGGGTGCCCGTGGGTCAGCGTTCGCCGAGCTGTCTGATCAATTTCTTGGCGGCCACCATCCGGTACGACGCGTCGATCAACTCGGTGATCTCGGTCCAGTCCACCGCCGCCGCGGTCAGGTCCAGGCCGAGCCACCCGAACGGGCCCAGGTAGGCGGGGAAGAAGAATCGGCGGTCCTGCTCGAGCGCTCTGCGTTCGCTCTCCTCGACCTTGACCAGGACCGAGTGGGGGTACTGCACGTAAGCGCCCTTGTCCGCACCTTTGACGCTGCCGCCGTAGATGGCGAACATCTTCGGCGCGCAGAAGACCGGCCGGCCCCAGGAGATCTTCTCCATCGCGGCCGGGAACCCGAGCGCGATCTCCCGTACCTCGGCCAGCCCCATGTCGTCGTCGCGGAACATGATCGGATGCGCCATGGATGCAGCCTACGCAGCGGGCGTGGGCCGGTCCGGTGAACTGAGGGCGTCGTTGTCGGGCCCCTTCGATAGCCTGCGTGGGTGAGTCCCGAGGCGATCCCGGATCCCGAGTCGATGCTGGCCGAGCAGGCCCACGATGCGCTCGACCCCGACCTGCGCCGCAGTTGGCAGGAGCTCGCCGACGAGGTCCGCGAACATCAGTTCCGCTACTACATCCGCGACGCCCCGATCATCACCGACGCCGAATTCGACCAGCTGCTGCGCCGGCTGCAGGCGCTCGAAGACGAGTATCCGGAGCTGCGCACGCCCGACTCGCCGACCCAGCTCGTCGGCGGGGCGGGGTTCGCCACCGACTTCACCGCCGCCGAACATCTTGAGCGCATGCTCAGCCTGGACAACGTGTTCGACCCCGAGGAACTGGCCGCGTGGGCCGCACGGATCAGGACCGAGATCGGCGCGGATGCGCAGTACCTGTGTGAGCTCAAGATCGACGGTGTCGCGCTGGCTCTCGTCTACCGCGACGGACGGCTGGAGCGGGCGGCGACACGGGGGGACGGACGCACCGGCGAGGACGTCACGCTCAACGCACGCACCATCGAGGACATCCCTGAAAGGCTCAGCGGCACAGATGAATTCCCGTTGCCCACCGTTCTCGAGGTGCGTGGCGAGGTCTTCTTCCGGGTCGCCGACTTCGAAGACCTGAACGCCGGGCTGGTCGCCGAGGGCAAGCCGCCGTTCGCCAACCCGCGCAACAGCGCCGCCGGTTCTCTGCGCCAGAAGAACCCGGCCGTCACGGCGCGCCGCCGGTTGCGGATGATCTGCCACGGACTGGGGCATGTGGAGTCCTCCGGAGGCTCCCCGTTCCCGACGCTGCACGACGCCTACCGCGCACTCAAGGCGTGGGGGCTGCCGGTTTCCGACCACACCGCCCAGGTCACCGGGCTCGACGCGGTCACCGAGCGCATCGCCTACTGGGGTGAGCACCGCCACGACGTCGAACACGAAATCGACGGCGTGGTGGTCAAAGTCGATGCCGTGGCGCTGCAACGCCGCCTCGGCGCGACCTCGCGCGCACCGCGGTGGGCGGTCGCCTACAAGTATCCGCCCGAAGAGGCCCAGACCAGACTGCTCGACATCCGGGTCAACGTCGGGCGCACAGGACGGGTGACGCCCTTCGCCTACATGGAGCCGGTCAAGGTGGCCGGTTCGACGGTCGGGCTGGCCACGCTGCACAACGCGTCGGAGGTCAAACGCAAAGGTGTGCTGATCGGCGACACCGTCGTCATCCGCAAGGCGGGCGACGTCATCCCCGAGGTACTGGGACCCGTCGTGGACCTACGCGACGGCAGTGAGCGCGAATTCGTGTTCCCGACCCACTGTCCGGAGTGCGGAAGCGAGCTGGCCCCCGCCAAGGAGGGCGACGCCGACATCCGCTGCCCGAACACGCGCAGTTGCCCGGCGCAGTTGCGGGAGAGGGTGTTTCACGTCGCCGGTCGGGGGGCCTTCGACATCGAGGGGCTCGGCTACGAGGCGGCGACGGCGCTGCTGCAGGCCGGCGTCATCGCCGATGAGGGTGACCTGTTCGGGCTCACCGCGGACGACCTGCTGCGCACCGAGTTGTTCACCACCAAGGCCGGTGAGCTGTCGGCCAACGGCAAGCGGCTGCTGGCCAACCTCGGCAAGGCCAAGGCGCAACCGTTGTGGCGCGTGCTGGTCGCACTGTCGATCCGGCACGTGGGCCCGACCGCGGCCCGCGCGCTGGCCACCGAGTTCGGCAGCCTGGAGGCCATCGAGACCGCGTCGGAGGAACAGCTCGCCGGCACCGAAGGCGTCGGGCCGACGATCGCGGCGGCGGTCATCGACTGGTTCACCGTCGACTGGCACCGCGCGATCGTCGACAAGTGGCGCGAGGCCGGGGTCCGGATGGCCGATGAACGCGACGCCAGCATCGAACGCACGCTGGAGGGGCTCTCGATCGTCGTGACCGGATCGCTGGCCGGCTTCAGCAGGGACGAGGCCAAGGAGGCGATCATCGCGCGCGGCGGCAAGGCGGCCGGTTCGGTGTCGAAGAAGACCGCGTACGTCGTCGCCGGCGACGCGCCGGGATCCAAGTACGACAAGGCGATCGAACTGGGCGTACCCGTCCTCGACGAGGACGGGTTCCGTCGACTGCTCGCAGAAGGTCCGGAGCGCGACGCCGAGGACGGCGAGCCAGGCTAGCCGATGATCGTCGTGACGATCCCGGCCAGGTAACCGAGCCGGGCGACCTCGCTCGGCCGGAACGCCGGTCCGCCGGGACGGCCCAGGACGACCGCGGTACTCGGATCGGACAACGGGGCCGCGGCCAGCGTGGTGTCCATGTCGCGCCACACCTGCGGAACCCACTGCGCGGACGCGTCGAGAGCTTCGGCACGGGCGAGCGGAAGCCACGGCGTCTCGGCCGCCTGCGTCTCCGGCGCCCCCGAACTGCCGACCAGCCGCTGCGGACCCGAATCGGTCAGCGTCACCACGGTGCACCACCCGACCCGAAGGACCTTGGGAGCCTCGTCGGCGAGCACCTGTAACCGCTGGAGCCTCCCGTCCGCGGCGGCGACGTGGTCGATCAGTTCGAGTTCGCGGTGCGCGTCGAGCAGACCGGTGTGCGGGCGGATGCTGTCGACGTACACGCCGTTGAGGTTCTCGGCGGCCGTGATGAGCATGTCGGGCATCGCGCCGGGCGGCAGTTCGACCACCAGGTCGTCGATCGCGTAGCCGGCGGCGCGTTCCACCACGTCGAGGGACAGGATGTCGGCGCCCACCGAGCCGAGGGCCACGGCCAGAGAACCGAGGCTGCCGGGCCTGTCCTCCAGCTCGACCCGCAGCAGATACGAAGGCACGGGCAACACTGTGTCACGGACTGCCAGGAACGGGCGACTCGGGCGCGGAGCCGTCGGAGGGGGCTGGACTAGGCTTCGTGGTCGTGTCCCAGATCTCCAGAGACGAAGTCGCGCACCTCGCGCGCCTGTCGCGACTCGCCTTGACCGACGGCGAGCTGGACAGCTTCGCCGGCCAGCTCGACGCCATCCTCGGCCACGTCAGCCAGATCCAGGCCGTCGACGTGACCGGTGTCGAGGCCACCGACAACCCCCTGGTTCGGCGGGCGGAAGCGGGTGGAGTCGTCAACGGGTCCAGGCCCGACGAAGTCCGGCCCAGCCTGAGTCAGCAGCAGGCGCTGGCGGAAGCGCCCAACGACGCCGAAGGTCGATTCGCCGTCCCACGGATCCTGGGGGAGCCCGAATGAGCGAGCTCATCAAGCTCGACGCCGCGACGCTGGCGGACAAGATCTCGAGCAAAGAGGTGTCCTCGGCCGAGGTGACCCAGGCGTTCCTGGACCAGATCGCGGCCACCGACGGCGACTATCACGCATTCCTGCACGTCGGGGCGGAGCAGGCCCTGGCCGCAGCGCAGACCGTCGATCGCGCTGTCGCGGCAGGCGAGCACCTCCCGTCGCCGCTGGCCGGCGTCCCGTTGGCGCTCAAGGACGTGTTCACCACCACGGACATGCCGACCACCTGCGGATCGAAGATCCTCGAAGGCTGGACGTCACCGTACGACGCGACCGTCACCGCGAAGCTGCGGTCCGCCGGTATCCCGATCCTCGGCAAGACCAACATGGACGAGTTCGCGATGGGCAGCTCCACCGAGAACTCCGCCTACGGCCCGACGCGCAACCCGTGGGACACCGACCGGGTGCCCGGGGGATCCGGCGGCGGAAGCGCCGCAGCGCTGGCCGCCTTTCAGGCGCCGCTGGCGATCGGCACCGACACCGGCGGCTCGATCCGCCAGCCCGCGGCACTGACCGCGACGGTCGGGGTGAAGCCCACGTACGGGACGGTGTCGCGCTACGGCCTGGTCGCCTGCGCGTCGTCGCTGGACCAGGGCGGACCGTGTGCGCGGACCGTCCTCGACACTGCACTGCTGCACCAGGTCATCGCGGGTCACGACCCGCTGGACTCGACGTCGGTCGAAGCCCCGGTGCCCGACGTCGTCGCCGCGGCCCGAACCGGAGCCGGTGGCGACCTCACCCGTGTGCGCATCGGTGTGGTCAAACAGCTGCGCAGCGGTGAGGGCTACCAGCCCGGTGTGCTGGCGTCGTTCAACGCCGCGGTCGATCAGCTGACCGCGCTGGGCGCCGAGGTGACCGAGGTGGACTGTCCGCATTTCGACTACTCGTTGCCGGCCTACTACCTGATTCTGCCGTCTGAGGTGTCGTCGAATCTCGCGAAGTTCGACGGCATGCGCTATGGCCTGCGGGCGGGCGACGACGGCACCCACAGTGCCGAGGAGGTCATGGCGCTGACGCGCGCCGCGGGCTTCGGCCCTGAGGTGAAGCGCCGCATCATGATCGGCGCCTACGCGCTGTCGGCCGGCTATTACGACGCGTACTACAACCAGGCCCAGAAGGTGCGCACGCTGATCGCGCGCGACCTCGACGCGGCGTACCAAAAGGTCGACGTGCTGGTGTCGCCGGCGACGCCGACGACGGCATTCCGACTGGGGGAGAAGGTCGACGACCCGCTGTCGATGTACCTGTTCGACCTGTGCACGCTGCCGCTGAACCTCGCGGGGCACTGCGGGATGTCGGTGCCCTCGGGGCTGTCGGCCGACGACAACCTGCCCGTCGGGCTGCAGATCATGGCGCCCGCGCTCGCCGACGACAGGCTCTATCGGGTCGGCGCCGCCTACGAAGCTGCCCGGGGACCGCTGCCGACGGCGCTCTGAGCGGGTTAGATGGAACGCTCCCGAGGAGCAGAGAGGACGCGAGCCATGCGTATCGGAGTGCTGACCGGCGGCGGAGACTGCCCAGGCCTGAACGCCGTGATCCGGGCGGTGGTCCGCACCTGCGACGCGCGCTACGGCTCGTCGGTCGTCGGTTTCCTCGACGGCTGGCGGGGTCTGTTGGAGGACCGCCGCGTCCAGCTCAAGAACGACGACCGCAACGACCGGCTGCTCGCCAAGGGCGGCACGATGCTGGGCACCGCCCGGACCAATCCGGACAAGTTGCGCGCCGGCCTCGACCAGATCAAGCAGACGCTGGAGGACAACGGGATCGACGTGCTGATCCCGATCGGCGGCGAGGGAACCCTGACCGCTGCGCACTGGCTCTCCGAGGAGGGCGTGCCGGTGGTGGGTGTGCCCAAGACGATCGACAACGACATCGACTGCACCGACGTGACTTTCGGGCACGACACCGCTCTGACCATCGCGACCGAGGCCATCGACCGCCTGCACAGCACGGCCGAGTCCCATCAGCGCGTCATGCTCGTCGAGGTGATGGGCCGCCACGCCGGCTGGATCGCGCTGAACGCGGGCATGGCCTCCGGGGCGCACATGACGCTGATACCCGAGCAGCCCTTCGATGTCGAAGAGGTGTGCAGACTGGTCAAGCAGCGCTTCCAGCGCGGTGATTCGCACTTCATCTGCGTCGTCGCCGAGGGCGCCAAACCCGCCGAGGGTTCGATGCAGCTGCGGCAGGGCGGCATGGACGAGTTCGGCCACGAGAAGTTCACCGGGGTCGCGGCGCAGTTGGCGATCGAGGTCGAGAAGCGCATCAAGAAGGACGTCCGCGTCACCGTGCTCGGTCACGTGCAGCGCGGGGGCACCCCGACCGCATTCGACCGCGTGCTGGCGACCCGCTTCGGCGTCAACGCCGCCGACGCGGCGCACGCGGGGGAGTACGGGATGATGGTGTCGGCCCGCGGCACCGAGATCGGCCGGGTACCGCTGGCCGACGCCGTGCGGCAGCTCAAGCTGGTCCCGCAGACGCGCTACGACGACGCCGCCGAATTCTTCGGCTGACCCTTCTCCCGCGAGCTGGGGGCACCACCCGCTTGCGGGGAACGCATACTCGGGCGTGTCGCCGGCGAGCCGTGCGAGTTCGCGTCTGCTCGCGGGCAAAAGGCGACCCACTAGGATCAGGGGCATGTCTGTCACGACCGATGAGCTGCTGGATTACGACGAGGTCATCGCCGCCTACGAACCGGTGCTCGGCCTTGAGGTCCACGTCGAGCTGTCGACCGCGACAAAGATGTTCTGCGGATGCGCCAACAGGTTCGGCGGGGAGCCGAACACCCAGGTGTGCCCGGTGTGCCTCGGCCTGCCCGGCTCGCTGCCGGTGCTCAACCAGTCCGCGGTCGAGTCCGCGATCCGGATCGGTCTTGCGCTCAACTGCGAGATCGCGCCGTGGGGCCGGTTCGCCCGGAAGAACTACTTCTACCCGGATCAGCCGAAGAACTACCAGATCTCCCAGTACGACGAGCCGATCGCGATCAACGGCCACCTCGATGTGCCGCTCGACGACGGCACCACCTGGCGCATCGAGATCGAGCGCGCCCACATGGAAGAGGACACCGGCAAGCTGACCCACCTCGGCAGCGACACCGGCCGTATCGCCGGCGCGACGACGTCGCTGGCCGACTACAACCGCTCCGGCGTGCCGCTGATCGAGATCGTCACCAGGCCGGTCGAGGGAGCGGGCGCGCGAGCCCCCGAGATCGCCCGCGCCTATGTGACGGCGTTGCGGGATCTGTTGCGCGCGTTGGACGTATCTGATGTCCGCATGGATCAGGGGTCGATGCGCTGCGACTCCAACGTGTCTCTCAAGCCCATCGGGCAGGTCGAGTTCGGCACCCGGACCGAGACCAAGAACGTCAACTCCCTCAAGAGCGTCGAGGTCGCGGTCCGTTACGAGATGCGCAGGCAGGCAGCCGTGTTGAAGGCCGGCGGCTCGATCGTGCAGGAGACCCGGCACTTCCACGAGGACGGTTACACCTCGCCGGGCCGCAGCAAGGAGACCGCGCAGGACTACAGGTACTTTCCCGAGCCCGACCTCGAACCCGTGGCCCCCAGCGCCGAGCTCGTCGAGCAGCTGCGTGCCACCATCCCGGAGCTTCCGTGGCTGTCGCGCAAGCGAATTCAGCAGGAGTGGGGCATCGGCGACGAGGTGATGCGCGACCTGGTCAACATCGGGGCGCTGGACCTCATCGCGGCCACCGTCACCCACGGTGCCTCCAGCGAGGCGGCGCGGGCATGGTGGGGCAACTTCCTGGTGCAGAAGGCCAACGAGAAAGGCGTGGAACTCGACGCGCTCCCGATCACGCCGGCGCAGGTCGCCGCGGCCGTCAAGCTCGTCGACGACGGCAAGCTGTCGAACAAGCTGGCCCGCCAGGTCGTCGAGGGTGTGCTCGCCGGCGAGGGTGAACCCGAGCAGGTGATGACCGACCGCGGACTGGTCGTGGTCCGTGACGACTCGCTCATCCAGGCCGCGGTCGACGAAGCGCTGGCCGCCAACCCCGATGTCGCCGACAAGATCCGCGGGGGCAAGGTGGCTGCCGCCGGCGCGATCGTCGGTGCGGTGATGAAGGCGACGAAGGGGCAGGCCGACGCCGCGCGGGTGCGCGAGCTTGTCATGGCCGCCTGCAGTTAGCCTCTAGTGTCGACGCGATGACGCGAATTCAGGACCTGGTCTACCGCGTCCTTGACCACCCACTGCGCTGGCTGTCGCTGCGCTCCATCGTGATCCTGTCGCAGCTGGGTGTGACGATCCTCGTGCTCACCCTCGGCGTGTGGGTGTGGGTGGGCGTCACCAACGACCAGTACGACCAGCTCGACCGGCGCCTGGACTCCCTGTCGAGCCTCGGGGACGTCAACACCCTGCTGCGCAGCGCCCAGGAGGGGGTCGGCCCCGAACCCACCGAGGGTGGACTCGTCCGGACCGCCCGGTGGGCCGGCAGCACCGTCTCGATTCCCGCCGACATCGTGCTGCCCGACCTCGACAGCGGTTACGCCGACGCCACCATCGACGGTGTCGAGTACCGGGTCCGCACGATCAAGACCGGCAACGCGTCCATCGCGCTCGGCGCGCCGATGGCCGAGACGCAGGCCCGCATCGATTCCCTGCACTGGCGGGTGTTCTGGATCTGTTCGGGCGTGATCCTGACCACCATGCTGGTCGGTTGGGTGATCGGGCTGATCATGGTCAACCCGTTCCGGCTGCTGGCCCAGCAGGCGCGTGCCATCAATGCGCAGTCCAATCCCGACGAGGTCCAGGTGCGCGGCGTCTGGGAGGCCGTCGAGATCTCCGAGGCCGTCGAGGGCATGCTCGCGCGCATCGGCGACGAGCAGCAGCGGACCAGAGCCGCGCTGGAGTCGGCCCGCGACTTCGCCGCCGTCGCGTCCCATGAACTGCGCACACCACTGACGGCGATGCGGACCAACCTGGAGGTCCTCGCGACTCTCGACCTCGGCGCCGAGCAGCGCCAGGAGGTCCTCGGCGACGTCATCCGCACGCAGTCGCGCATCGAGGCGACGCTGACCGCGTTGGAACGTCTCGCCCAGGGCGAGCTGACGACGGTGGACGACTTCGTCCCCGTCGACGTCGCCGAACTCCTCGACCGGGCCGCCCACGACGCGATGCACAACTATCCGGGCGTGGAGGTGACGCTGGCCTCGTCGACGACGGTGCTGATGCTGGGCATGCCTGCCGGCCTCCGGCTCGTCATCGACAACGCGATCGCCAACGCGGTCAAACACGGTGGGGCCACCCAGATCCGGCTCAGCGTCGTCAGTTCGCACACCGGCGTCGAGATCGCGGTCGACGACAACGGTTCCGGCGTCCCCGAAGAGGAGCGTGCCGAGGTGTTCGCACGCTTCCACCGCGGCACCACCGCATCGCGGTCGGGGTCCGGACTGGGACTGGCGCTGGTCGCCCAGCAGGCCGAGATCCACGGGGGCACAGCGTCGCTGGAGGTCAGTCCGCAGGGCGGGACGCGGCTGATGCTGCGCCTGCCCGGCTCCGGCCCCAGCTAGCCGATCAGGTCTTCTCGTCGTTGGCGCGCGGGAAGCCGCCGCCCTGCGGGAACAGCGGGAAGACGACGTCGTCGAGCTTCATCGCGTCCCCGGAGGTCTTGTTGACGGTGCCGCCCCACACGTTGCCGTCCGGGGAGACCTCCAACGCCCACGCGTGACCGTGCTGGTCCTGCCGGACCACCTCCGGGTCGCCGGTCACCGCGCCGGTTTCGGGCGCCATCCGCACCGCGACGGTCTGCTTGGTGTTGACGAGATTGAGCAGCACCGTGCCGTCGAGCGCCGCGCACCCGGCGACCCCGGGTCGGTCCGGCCATGTCCACACGGTCGACACCTGGGAGTCCTTGGTGATGCGCTGCAGGCGGTCGGCGGTCGGCGTCCGGTCGGTGACGTACAGCGACTCGTCGGACGGGTCGATGCACATGCCGCCACCGGGTCCCAACCCCGACAGCGCGGTCGTCGTCGGCGCCTGGTTGACCGTCGTCGGCTGCTCGATGCGCAGCATCTTGCCCGCCATCGAGCCCGGATCGGCGGCCTGCGCCGGATTGCCCGCATCGCCGGTCTGCACCACGAGCGTCGTCGGACTGGTGAAGATCAGGGAGCCGGTGTTGCCGGTCGCGCCCTTGGGGATGCCGGTGAGAATCGGCTTGGGCGGGTCGCCCTCGGCGATGCGCACCACCCGGTTGTCGGTCGGCGTGCTGATGTAGGCGTACATCAGCCTGTCCTGCGTGTAGGTGGGGGACAGCACGATGTCCATCAGACCGCCGTCGCCGCTGCCGTCGACCGGGATCATCATCTTCTGGATCGGCTCGGCGCGCACCGACACCTGCTTGACCGCACCGGTCGTCCGTTCTGCGACCAGCGCCGACTGGCTGTCCGGCAGCATGATCAGACCGCTGGTGCTCTCCAGGCACCCCTGCATCACGCCGGGTGCCGGGCACTCCTTGGGGAACGGCTTGGCGGGCAGCGGGGGAGGCGGCGGCGGGGTCGAGGTGGGTCCCGGCGCGAGCTGCGGTTCGGTGGTGAACGGCTGGGACTGCGCCGAGTCGAAGCGGGCACAGCCGGCACCGGCCAGCAGCGCCGCGCTCAGCAGCACGACAAAGGCCCCCGACGACCGACGCTCGCTCATGGCAGCCAGATTACGGATCGTCTGGCCGGCCCCGCCACGCGCTCCCCGGAGCCGACCTGTCCCGACCTGCGGCGCTGCGGAGAAACCCGTGCTCAACGCGCCGAGTGAATTCCCGGCACGGGATCGTTCTGCACTTACCCTGGCTGTCGTGACGAGTCCCCTTGACCCCCGCCCGTGGCAGCGGCCCGACGACTCGGCCGGGCGACCGGCGTCGGCGAGCCTGGTGGACCCCGAGGACGATCTTCCGTCGGCGAACTACGGCGGTGACTTCGAGACCACCGCGATCCCGCGCTACGACTCGGCCAAGCCCGCCGAGGCGCAGCAACCCTTCGCTCTGCTCAACGATCCCGAGCCGCTGCCGTATGTGCAGCCCAGCACCGGTCTGGCGCCGGGTGCCTACGGCTCGGCGGCCGCGCCGACCGAGGTGGGCGTCGACCCGGACCGCCACAGCGGCGACCGCCGCGGCACCCAGGACCTGGGCCTGCTGCTGCTGCGCGTCGCGGTCGGTGCGCTGCTCATCGGTCACGGCCTGCAAAAGGTCTTCGGACTCTGGGGCGGCCCCGGTCTGGGCGGCTTCCGTGACCAGCTGACCGACGTGGGCTTCCGCAACGCCGACATCCTGAGCTACGTCGCCGCCGGCGGCCAGATCGCCGCGGGCGTACTGCTCGTGCTCGGCCTGTTCACCCCGATCGCCGCCGCCGGGGCACTGGGATACCTGGTCACCGCGACGCTCGCCGAGGCCACGCTCGCCCACAACGACGCGCGGTTGTCGTCGTTCCTGACCGACGGCCACGAATACCAGATCGTGCTGCTGGTCGCGGTCGCCGCGATCATCCTGGTCGGTCCGGGCAGGTACGGGCTCGATGCCGGCCGCGGCTGGGCCCGCAGGCCGTTTGTCGGCTCCATCGCCGCCCTGATCCTGGGCGCCGGCGCCGGGGTGGCCATCTGGGTGCTGCTCAACGGCGCCAATCCGCTGGGCTGAGCCCGCTACTCGCCGCTATTCGTAGGGGTTGGGCACCGGTCCGCCGCTGGCGGCGGTCAGCACGGGCAGTGTCGCGAACGTCACCCCGGGCAGGGTCAGCTCGGAACCGTCGCGTCGCCGCGCCACCGCCCAGGCCTGACGACCGAACCGCAATCCGTGAATGTCCTCCCAGCGCACGGTCTGCTTGCCGAACAGGGTCCGGGCGGTGACCGTGTCCCGGTCGGCGACGGTGCGGTAGCGCGCCACCGCGTAGGACACCCCCGCCGGGATCAGGAACAACAGGAGGAACCAGATCGGTCCGGCCAGCACGACGGCCAGCAGCGCGACGGTCAGGAAGCCCACCGCGACGTGGGCCATCGGCGAGATCCTGATCACGACAGGGGCCGACTCGGGCGCGGAGGAGGAACGCATGTCGCCATCATCGCACCGCGGCCCGGGTGGGTGCGCCGGGCGCCCGGGGCCGGGATTTGACCTCGGGCCGGTACGGCGGCTACCGTCGTCTGCTATGCAGACCCTGCTCGTAGTAATTGGCTCGCGCGTTGATGCCGCGCTGGCCCTGATTCGGGCATAGCACAACCGCATCAACGCGCACCCTCGTACAGCCGCCGGGCTGACGGGGGTTTTTTGTTGCCCCAACACCGATTTGAGAAGATCAGCCGAGCGAGAAAGACCAGAGGACACCGTGAGCGCACCTACCAAGCGACCGCCCGAGCAGTCGGAGACCCCGACGAACGGGACAGCGGCCGCCGCGAAGTACAACTCCGCGACGACCCAGGCGCAACCCAATGTCGTTGCCCCGCACCAACTCACCGGAGCGCAGGCGGTGATCCGCTCACTCGAGGAACTCGGGGTCGACGTCATCTTCGGCATTCCCGGCGGGGCGGTGCTGCCGGTCTATGACCCGCTGTTCGACTCGCAGAAGCTGCGCCACGTGCTGGTCCGCCACGAGCAGGGCGGCGGGCATGCCGCCAGCGGCTACGCCCATGCGACCGGCCGGGTCGGCGTCTGCATGGCGACCTCGGGGCCGGGCGCGACCAACCTGGTGACACCGCTGGCCGACGCCTACATGGACTCGATCCCGATGGTGGCCATCACCGGCCAGGTCGGACGCGCGCTGATCGGCACCGACGCCTTCCAGGAAGCCGACATCTCCGGCATCACCATGCCGGTCACCAAGCACAACTTCCTGGTGCGTGACGGTGACGACATCGCCCGCGTCATCGCCGAGGCGTTCCACATCGCCGCCAGTGGCCGGCCCGGTCCGGTGCTCGTCGACATCCCGAAGGACGTGCTGCAGGGCCAGTGCACGTTCGCCTGGCCGCCGCAGTTCGAACTGCCCGGCTACAAGCCGAACACCAAGCCGCACAACCGTCAGATCCGCGAAGCCGCCAAGCTGATCGCCGAATCCCGCAAGCCCGTGCTCTACGTCGGCGGCGGCGTCATCCGCGGCGAGGCCTCCGAGCAGCTGCTCGATCTGGCCGAGCTGACCGGGATCCCGGTCGTCACCACCTTGATGGCCCGCGGCGCGTTCCCCGACAGCCATCCGCAGAACCTGGGCATGCCGGGTATGCACGGCACCGTCGCCGCGGTGGCGGCGCTGCAGCGCAGCGATCTGCTCATCGCGCTCGGCACCCGCTTCGACGACCGTGTGACGGGCAAGCTGGACTCGTTCGCGCCCGAGGCGAAGGTCATTCACGCCGACATCGACCCGGCCGAGATCGGCAAGAACCGCCATGCCGACGTGCCGATCGTCGGGGATGTGAAGAACGTGATCGCCGATCTGATCGAGGTGCTCCGACGCGACGGTCAGGGCGCGGTCGAACTCGACGCGTGGTGGGAGTCGCTGCGGGGGATCCAGGCGACGTTCCCGCTGAGCTACGGCCCGCAGAGCGACGGCAGCCTGTCTCCGGAGTTCGTGATCGAGACGCTGGGCAAGATGGCCGGCCCGGACGCGGTGTACGTCGCGGGCGTCGGGCAGCACCAGATGTGGGCCGCGCAGTTCATCTCCTACGAGAAGCCCAAGACGTGGCTCAACTCCGGTGGGCTCGGCACCATGGGCTTCGCGGTGCCCGCGGCGATGGGCGCCAAGATGGGTCGTCCCGAGGCCGAGGTGTGGGCCATCGACGGCGACGGCTGCTTCCAGATGACCAACCAGGAACTGGCGACGTGCGCGATCGAGGGCGTGCCGATCAAGGTCGCGCTGATCAACAACGGCAACCTGGGCATGGTGCGGCAGTGGCAGACGCTGTTCTACGAAGAGCGGTACAGCCAAACCGATCTCGCCACCCACACCCGTCGCATCCCGGACTTCGTGAAGCTCGCCGAGGCGCTCGGTTGCGTCGGATTGCGTTGCGAGCGTGAGGAAGACGTGGCCGACGTGATCGCCCAGGCGCGGGCGATCAACGACCGTCCCGTGGTGGTGGAGTTCGTCGTCGGCGCGGACGCCCAGGTGTGGCCCATGGTCGCCGCAGGCACCAGCAATGATGAGATCCAGGCGGCACGCGGGATCCGTCCGCTGTTCGACAACGAAGAGGGGCATGCGTGATGAGCGCTTGCGCGAAGAACATCCAAGCGGGCATGAGCGCTTGCGCGAAGAACGGAGCACGCTGATGGCCACCACGCACACGCTGTCGGTGCTCGTCGAGGACAAACCCGGCGTCCTGGCCCGGGTCGCGTCGCTGTTCTCGCGCCGCGGCTACAACATCCAGTCGCTGGCCGTCGGCGCCACCGAACACAAAGACCTCTCGCGGATGACCATCGTGGTCGATGTCGAGGAATCTCCGCTGGAGCAGATCACCAAACAGCTCAACAAGCTGATCAACGTGATCAAGATCGTCGAGCAGGACGAGGAGCATTCGGTCTCGCGCGAGCTCGCACTGATCAAGGTCCGTACCGATGCGACGACCCGCGGTCAGGTCATCGAGGCGGTCAATCTGTTCCGTGCCAAGGTCGTCGACGTCTCGACCGAGTCGCTGACCGTCGAGGCCACCGGCACGCCTGAGAAGATCGAGGCGTTGCTGCGGGTGCTCGAACCCTACGGGGTGAGGGAGATCGTCCAGTCCGGTGTGGTGTCGCTGTCCCGCGGCCCGCGCGGTATCAGCACCAAGTAGTTATCCGAAAAGCTCGCAATCGAAAAGCGATGAGCAGAAAGAAGATTCATAAAGATGGCAGTTGAGATGTTCTATGACGCCGACGCGGACCTGTCGATCATTCAGGGCCGCAAGGTCGCCGTCATCGGCTATGGCAGCCAGGGGCACGCGCACTCGCTGAGCCTGCGCGACTCGGGTGTCGAGGTCAAGGTCGGCCTCAAGGAGGGCTCGAAGTCTCGCGACAAGGTCACCGAGCAGGGTCTCGACGTCGACACCCCGGCCGAGGTCGCCAAGTGGGCCGACGTGATCATGCTGCTGGCGCCCGACACCGCGCAGGCCGAGATCTTCACCAAGGACATCGAGCCCAACCTCGAAGACGGCAACGCGCTGTTCTTCGGCCACGGCCTCAACATCCACTTCGGGCTGATCAAGCCGCCGGCCAACGTCACCATCGGCATGGTCGCCCCCAAGGGGCCCGGCCACCTGGTGCGTCGCCAGTTCGTCGACGGCAAGGGCGTGCCCTGCCTGATCGCCGTCGACCAGGATCCCAAGGGTGAGGGCCAGGCGCTGGCGCTGTCCTACGCCGCTGCCATCGGCGGAGCCCGCGCCGGGGTCATCAAGACCACGTTCAAGGACGAGACCGAGACCGATCTGTTCGGTGAGCAGGCCGTGTTGTGCGGCGGCACCGAAGAATTGGTCAAGACCGGGTTCGACGTGATGGTCGAGGCCGGTTACGAGCCCGAGCTCGCCTATTTCGAGGTGCTGCACGAGCTCAAGCTGATCGTCGACCTGATGTACGAGGGCGGTATCGCGCGGATGAACTACTCGGTGTCCGACACCGCGGAGTTCGGCGGCTACCTGTCCGGCCCGCGCGTGATCGACGCCGACACCAAGAAGCGGATGCAGGACATCCTCAAGGACATCCAGGACGGCACGTTCGTCAAGCGTCTGGTCGCCAACGTCGAGGGTGGGAACAAGGAGCTCGAGGGTCTGCGCAAGCAGAACGCCGAGCATCCGATCGAGGTCACCGGCAAGAAGCTGCGCGACCTGATGAGCTGGGTCGACCGGCCGATCACCGAGACTGCCTGATTTTCTGGGATTTCGGTGTAGTTGGTCAACGCAGGCGTGACCAACTACACCGAAATCACCGGGTCGGTACGCTCGGTTTTCATGACGGGCACCCCGACGCCGGCCAGCGCGCTGCTCACCCGTGCCGGCGGGATCCGCGGACTGGTGTACACCGCGTTGCCGGTGACGACGTTCGCCGCGGGGAACGCGATCGCCGGTCTGATGCCTGCGCTGATCGCCGCCGTGGTCGCCGGCGCGCTGGTGATGACCGTGCAGCTGGTGCGGCGGGAGTCGACGCGGCCGGCGATGTTCGGTTTCGCGGGTGTCGCCGCGGGCGCCGGTTTCGCGCTCGTCACCGGCCGGGCGAAGGACTTCTACCTTCCCGGCATCTGGATGTACCTGGCGCTGGCCGTGCTGTTCACCGCGTCGGTGCTGGCACGCCGCCCGCTGATCGGCGTCGTCTGGGCGTGGATGACGGGACGCGACGACACCTGGCGGCGCACCCGCCGCGTGCGAATCGCCTTCGATCTGGTCACGCTGATGATGGCTGCGGTGTCGGCGACCCGGTTCGCGGTGCAGTTCTACCTCTACGACACCGACCAGGAGGGTCTGCTCGCCGTCGCCCGGATCGCGATGGGCTGGCCGGTGTTCCTGTTGACGTCGACGTTGATCTACCTCGCGATCCGCACCGCGATGCGGACGCTGCCGCGCGGCGTGCCCGAGTGATTTCGGTGTCGTTGGTCAACGCAGGCGTGACCGACGACACCCGAATCACGGTGCCAGCGGCGGCATCTCCCTGATCCCGAACTCGCGACGCAGCACGGTGCGCGCGGCGTAGTAGCCGGCCATGCCGTGCACGCCGCCGCCGGGAGGAGTCGCCGACGAGCACAGATAGGTCCGCGGGATCGGCGTGGCCCACGGATTCCACCGCAGCGCCGGGCCGGTCAGCGCACTGAACATGTTGTTTCCCCCGACGCCGATGTCGCCGCCGACGAGGTTGGCGTTGTGGTCGGCGAGCCGGGCTGCGGGCACGCTGCGGACGCCGACGACGAGGTCTCGGAAGCCGGGGGCGAACCGCTCGAACACGCCCGTGATGGTCTCGGCCATGTCGACGGTCGATCCGGCCGGCACGTGCGCGTACGTCCACAGCGGACGCCGCCCCGCGGCGTCGATCCGGCCCGGGTCGGCGAGGTGGGGCAGTGACGCCAACACCATTGGCCACTGCGCGTGGCGGCCCTCGGCGATGTCCTTCTCGGCCAGTGCCATCGTCGCCCGGTCGCCGCCCATGTGCAGAGTGGGTGCGCTCGCCAACCGTTTGTCGCGCCAGGGGATCTCACCGGACAGGACGAAGTCGACCTTCGCGACACCCGGCCCGTAGCGATAGCGGCGCAACGTGCGCGCGTAGCGCGACGGCAGCCGGTCCCCGTAGATGTCCAGCAGAGCCGTCGGCGCGGTGTTGTACAGCACCACACCCGAGGGCGGTGTCGAAACCTCCTCGCCGACAACGAGTTCACCGCCGTGGGCGCGCAGGTCGGCGATCAGCGCGTCGGGTATGGCCTGTGAGCCGCCGACCGGGATCGGCCAGCCGACGGCATGGGCCAGCGTGGACAGCATCAGTCCCGCCCCCGACGCGACCAGCGACGGCATCCGTGAAATCGTATGTGCCGCAACGCCGGTGAACAGTGCTCTGGCATCCTCTCCGAGGAGGGTGCCCCACGCGGGAGTGCCCTGGGCGAGCAGGCGCGGGGCGACCCGCAGCGCGGCGGGAATGCTGGGCGGGATCGAACGCTTGTCCCCGAGCAACAACCCGACCACCCCGTCGCAGTCGGCCGCCAGCGGTCCCAACAGTCGCCGCCACGGCTCGCCGTCTTCGAGCTCGGCGCAGGTGCGGTCGATGTCGAGGTAGCCGATCGCCGCCCGGCGGCCCGGCAACGGGTTGCCGTAGGACACCTCGGGGACCTCCAGCGTCACACCGCGAGCCCTCAGATCGAACGCCGCGAAGAACGGTGACGCCAGTGCCAGCGGGTGCACCGCCGAGCAGATGTCGTGCGAAACACCGGAGAACTCCGGGTCGGGCAGGGTGCGCGCGCCGCCCCCCGCGGTGGGTTGTGCTTCCACCACACGCACCGAAACCCCAGCTCGCGCGCAGATCACGGCCGCAGCCAACCCGTTGGGCCCACTCCCGACGACGGTCAATTCCACCTGGCCATTAGAGCCCATTAGGCTGAGGCCTCGTGAGTCTTCCTGTAGTACTGATCGCCGACAAGCTGGCCCAATCGACGGTGGAGGCCCTGGGCGACCAGGTCGAGGTCCGCTGGGTCGACGGGCCGGACCGCGAAAAGCTGCTGGCCGCCGTCGCCGACGCCGACGCGCTGCTGGTGCGGTCGGCCACCACCGTCGACGCCGAGGTGCTCGCCGCGGCCCCGAAGCTCAAGATCGTCGCCCGCGCGGGCGTCGGCCTCGACAACGTCGACGTCGACGCCGCGACCGCCCGCGGAGTGCTCGTCGTCAACGCGCCGACGTCGAACATCCACAGCGCCGCCGAGCACGCGCTGGCGCTGCTGCTGTCGACGGCCCGGCAGATCCCGGCCGCCGATGCGACGCTGCGCGAGCACACCTGGAAGCGATCGGCGTTCTCGGGTACCGAGATCTTCGGCAAGACCGTCGGCGTGGTCGGCCTGGGCCGCATCGGGCAGCTGGTCGCCCAGCGGCTCGCCGCATTCGGTGCACACATCACCGCCTACGACCCCTACGTGTCCCATGCGCGGGCCGCGCAGCTGGGCATCGAGCTGCTCACACTCGACGAACTGCTCTCGCGCGCCGACTTCATCTCGGTGCACCTGCCCAAGACGAAGGAGACCGCGGGCCTGATCGGCACGGAGGCGCTGGCCAAGACAAAGCCCGGCGTCATCATCGTCAACGCCGCCCGCGGCGGGCTGATCGACGAGCAGGCGCTCGCCGACGCGATCACCAGCGGCCACGTCCGCGGCGCCGGACTCGACGTGTTCTCCACCGAGCCGTGCACGGACAGTCCGCTGTTCGAGCTCCCGCAGGTCGTTGTCACCCCGCACCTCGGTGCCTCGACGGTCGAGGCGCAGGACCGCGCCGGCACCGACGTCGCCGCCAGCGTGAAGCTCGCGCTGGCCGGGGAGTTCGTGCCCGACGCCGTCAACGTCGGTGGCGGTGCCGTCGGCGAAGAGGTCGCTCCGTGGCTCGATCTGGTGCGCAAGCTGGGCCTGCTCGTCGGGGCGCTGTCGGCCGAGCTGCCCACCAACCTCTGCGTTCAGGTGCGCGGCGAACTCGCCTCCGAGGAGGTTGAGGTGTTGCGGCTCTCGGCGCTGCGCGGCCTGTTCTCGGCCGTCATCGAGGACCAGGTGACGTTCGTCAACGCGCCGGCGCTGGCCACCGAACGCGGTGTGGAGGCCTCCATCGACACCGAGAGCGAGAGCCCGAACCACCGCAGCGTGGTGGATGTGCGTGCGGTGGCGGCCGACGGCTCCACCGTGAACGTCTCGGGCACTTTGACGGGTCCGCAGCTGGTCGAGAAGATCGTCCAGATCAACGGCCGCAACCTGGATCTGCGCGCCGAGGGCGTGAACGTGATCATCAACTACCACGACCAGCCCGGTGCGCTCGGCAAGATCGGCACGCTGCTCGGCGGTGCGAACGTCAACATCCTCGCCGCGCAGCTCAGCCAGGACGCCGACGGTGAGGGCGCGACGCTCATGCTGCGTGTCGACCGGGAGGTTCCGGCCGATGTGCTCGCCGGTATCGGACGTGATGTCAACGCCCTGACCCTGGAAGTGGTGGATCTGACATGAAACTCGCGGTGATCGCCGGCGACGGCATCGGACCCGAAGTCATCGGCGAAGCCCTCAGGGTGCTCGACGCCGTCGTGCCGGGGGTGGAGAAGACCGAGTACGACCTCGGCGCCCGGCTGTATCACCGCACAGGTGAGGTGCTGCCCGACTCGGTGCTCGACGAGCTCAAGGGTCACGACGCGATCCTGCTCGGCGCGATCGGCGATCCGTCGATGCCCAGCGGTGTGCTGGAACGTGGCCTGTTGCTGCGCATCCGTTTCGAGCTCGACCACCACATCAACCTGCGTCCCGGACGTCTCTACCCGGGTGTGCAGAGTCCGCTGGCCGGGAATCCCGAGATCGACTTCGTCGTGGTCCGGGAGGGCACCGAGGGTCCGTACACCGGTAACGGCGGCGCGATCCGGGTCGGTACCCCGCACGAGATCGCGACCGAGGTCAGTGTCAACACCGCCTACGGTGTGCGCCGTGTCGTGCAGGACGCGTTCAAGCGTGCCCAGCAGCGGCGCAAGCATCTGACGTTGGTGCACAAGAACAATGTGCTGACCAACGCCGGGTCCCTGTGGTGGCGCACCGTGCAGGCGGTCGCCGCGGAGTACCCGGAGGTCGAGGTCGCCTACCAGCACGTCGACGCCGCCACCATTCACATGGTCACCGACCCGGGCCGCTTCGATGTGATCGTCACCGACAACCTGTTCGGCGACATCATCACCGACCTCGCCGCGGCGGTGTGTGGTGGTATCGGCCTGGCGGCCAGCGGCAACATCGATGCGACGCTGACGAACCCGTCGATGTTCGAACCCGTGCACGGCAGCGCGCCCGATATCGCCGGGCAGGGCATCGCTGACCCGACGGCCGCGATCATGTCGGTGTCGCTGCTGCTGGCCCACATGGCCGAGATCGATGCGGCGGTCCGGGTCGACAAGGCCGTCGCCGAGCACCTGGCCACCCGCGGGGACGAGAAGCTCTCGACCACTCAGGTGGGCGATCGGATCCTCGGAAAGCTGTAGCCATCACGGGGTTCGCGTCGCTGACGCGGCAGTGCGGGCTCTTCGCGATCGGCTCGACGCTCTTCGCGCTGGCGACCGCGCCGGGTTTTCCCGGCTGGGCGGGCGCCGCGGTGGCAGACTCGCTGTGCTTCGTGGGTTCCTGGTTCTTCACCACCGCCGCGTGGATGCAACTCGCGCTCTCGGACCGGCGGGTGCGGTTCGAATGGTCCTCGGCGTTCGTGCAATTCGGGGGCACCGTGCTGTTCAACCTGAGCACCGGCGCTGCCGTGTGGGCGCACGCGGTCACCGAGGAACGCCGGTATGTCTGGGTGCCCAATGTGACCGGCTCGATCTTCTTCCTGGTCAGTGGCGTTCTCGCGATGGTCTCGGTCGCGCCGGTGACGGGAGTTCTGGCGTTCCGCAGCGGCGCCTGGCGCGCCGCTGCGGTGAACCTGGCGGGATGCGTCGCGTTCGGCGTGTCCGCGGTGTCGGCGTTCGTCCGCGGCGACGGGGTCACCGTCGACGAGTGGCTCGCCAACTTCGGGACGTTCCTCGGGGCGCTGTGCTTTCTCGTTGCCGCACTGATGGTTCTGCCGCGAGCCGTACCTAGCGGTCCACCGTGACCTTCAACGGCACGGCAGGGATGGCCAGCACCGGCAGCAGCGCGCAGACGGCGAAGGCGACCGGGTAGCCGGCCACCGCGATCAACCCTCCGAACAGCGGAGGGGCGACGCCTTGGGCGAACAACTGGCTGGTGTTCTGGGTGCCCAGGGCCCGGCCGCTCCAGAACGGCCCGGCGTACTCGGCGATCAGGGTGAACGCCAATCCGTTGTCCGACACGTTGATCACCGACGCGACCATCATCAACGCGATGCTCAACGGCGAATTCACCAGGTCGGTGAGCGCCAGCAGTGCCATCGACGCCGCCGCGGCCGCGGCGATGATCCGGATGGGACGCAGCCGGGACGCGATGAGATCTCCGGAGCGACGGACGTAATGGTCCGACCATCGACCGGCCCCGATACGGCCTGCGGCGCCCATGATCTGGGCGACCATGACGAGCACGCCTGCCGATTCCGGGGACCAGCCGTGTTCGGAGATCATCCAGACCAAGGTGAACGTCCACACGACGACCTGCGGGATGACGAGCAGCACCGACGTCAGATGGATGCGCCAGAGCATCGCGGAGTTGCGGTACGGGTTGGCCAGGTCGGTCCGGGCGGCGTCGGCGCGTGCGGGCCTCGGTGGATCGATGACGGCGGCCAGGCACAGCACGGCCGACACCGCGCACACGACGGCGGGGAACAGCAATGCCGCTGAGAGTCCGTGGCTTTCGGCCAGTCGCGGGATCACCAGGGCGCCGACCCCGACACCGAGCGGCTGAGCGGTCTGGCGGATCCCCATCACCAGTCCGCGTCGTTCGGCGTCGAACCAGCCGACGACCAGCCGTGCACTGGCGGTGTTGCTGCTCGCCGCGGCCATCCCGCCGAGGAACAGGAAGATGCCCGTGGTCAGCAGGGTGTCCATCGAGGCTGCGGCGAACGATGCGGCAGCGGTCAGGGCCGATCCCGCGGTCAGTACGGCGCGCTCGCCGATGCGGTCCACCACGTATCCCCAGGCGATGAGCGTCACGACCATGCCCAGGCTCGGCAGGGACGACATCAGAGCCGCGCCCGCGAGATCGAGCCCGCGCTCGTCGTGCAGGGTCGGGATGAGGAATGCCACCCCGTTGATGAAGACGTTGGCGCACAGCGTGGTCAGCAGCCCGATCGCCAGCATCAGCCAGCGCCGCGTGGGGCCGATCGACGAGGGGGCCATGGCGCCATGTTTTCACAGCCGTCTCAAAATACTGAACATTGATCTCGAAATATGAGACGTGTTCAGGCGTGTGGCCGTGTTACCGGCGACATCGGCCCGGGCACTAGGCTGACGTCATGCGCCTCGGTCGAATCGCCAGCCCAGATGGAGTCGCCTTCGTCGCCGTCGAAGGCCCGCCCGACGACCCGGCCGCCGCGGTCGCCCGCGAGATCGCGGAGCATCCGTTCGGTACCCCGACGTTCACCGGCCGGCAGTGGCCACTCGCCGACGTCCGACTGCTCGCACCGATCCTCGCCAGCAAGGTGGTGTGCATGGGAAAGAACTATGCCGCCCATATCGAGGAGATGGGCGGCGGGACCTTCGAAGACCCGATCATCTTCCTCAAGCCCAACACCGCGATCATCGGGCCCTACACGCCGATCCAGCTTCCCGCCGATGCCGACCCAGTGCATTTCGAGGGGGAGCTCGCGGCCGTGATCGGGCGGCCCTGCAAGGACGTTCCGGCGTCGCGGGCCGCCGAGAACATCCTCGGGTACACGATCGCCAACGACGTGTCGGCCCGTGACCAGCAGAAGAAGGACGGCCAGTGGATGCGTGCCAAGGGGCACGACACCTTCTGCCCCGTGGGCCCGTGGATCGTCACCGACATCGACCCCTCCGACCTGGAGATCCGTACGGAGGTCAACGGCGAGCTCAAGCAGCACAGCCGGACGTCGCTGATGATCCACGACATCGGCGCGATCATCGAATGGATCTCGTCGGTGATGACCCTGCTGCCGGGCGACCTGATCCTGACGGGCACGCCGGAGGGCGTCGGTCCGCTCGAGCACGGCGACACCGTCAGCATCACCGTCGAAGGTATCGGAACACTGAGCAATCCTGTTGTGCGGAAAGGCAAGTCGTGAAGGTTCGGGTCAGGTTCTGTCCGTCGCCCACAGGCACACCGCACGTCGGGCTGATCCGCACGGCGCTGTTCAACTGGGCCTACGCGCGGCACACCGGCGGCGATTTCGTCTTCCGCATCGAGGACACCGACGCCCAGCGCGACAGCGAGGAGAGCTATCTCGCGCTGCTGGATGCGTTGCGCTGGCTCGGCATGGACTGGGACGAGGGGCCCGAGGTCGGTGGGCCCTACGCGCCGTATCGCCAGTCCCAGCGCCGGGACCTCTATCTCGACGTGATCCGGCGACTGCTCGCCGCCGGCGAGGCCTACGAGGCGTTCTCGACGGCCGAGGAGGTCGAGGCGCGCCACCTCGCGGCGGGCCGGAACCCGAAACTGGGCTACGACAACTTCGACCGCGATCTGACCGAGGAGCAGCGGGCGGCGTTCCGGGCAGAAGGACGGCAACCGGTGGTGCGTCTGCGGATGCCCGACGCCGACATGACCTGGGTGGACCTCGTGCGCGGCGAGACGACGTTTCCGGTTGGTTCGGTCCCGGACTTCGCGTTGACCCGTGGCAGCGGAGATCCGTTGTACACGTTGGTCAACCCCGTCGACGACGCGTTGATGAAGATCACCCATGTGCTGCGCGGTGAGGACCTGCTGCCCTCCACGCCACGTCAGCTCGCGCTCTACGCCGCGCTGATCCGGATCGGTGTGACGGATATGACACCGCAGTTCGCGCACCTGCCGTCAGTACTCGGCGAGGGCAACAAGAAGCTGTCGAAGCGTGATCCGCAATCGAACCTGTTCCTGCACCGGGAGCGTGGATTCATCCCCGAGGGCCTGTTGAACTACCTTGCGCTGCTGGGCTGGGCGATCGCCGACGATCGCGACATCTTCAGCGTGCAGGAGATGGTCGCGGCGTTCGATGTGGCCGACGTCAACTCCAATCCCGCGCGGTTCGATCAGAAGAAGGCCGACGCACTCAACGCCGAACACATCCGCCGACTCGACGAAGCGGAGTTCGTGCGGCGTCTCGCCGACTATTTCTCCGCGCACGGCTACGACACCGGCCTCGACGACGCACGGTTCGCCGAGGCGGCGGCGCTGGTGCAGACACGCATCGTCGTGTTGGGCGACGCGTGGGATCTGCTGAAGTTCCTCGACGAGTCGTCGTTCGCGCTCGACGAGAAATCGGCGGGCAAGGAACTCAAGGACACCGCGGTTCCGGTGCTCACCGCCGCTCTGGCGGCCCTGGAAGGGGTCGGGGAGTGGACCACCGCGCAGATCGAGGATGCCCTCAAGGTGGCGCTGATCGACGGCCTTGAGCTCAAGCCGCGGAAAGCTTTCGGTCCGGTGCGGGTCGCGGTCACGGGCTCGTCGATCAGCCCTCCGCTGTTCGAGTCGCTGGAACTTCTCGGCCGCGACCGCAGCCTTGAGCGGTTACGGGCCGGCCGGGATCATGCCGCGGCGGCCGTCACCATGGACGCGTGAAAAACCGGTCGGAAATCTTTGGTAGTCTGCTCGTCGGCCCAAGAGTTCGAGCGCACCGGCCCGCAGAGATGCAGAAGGTGCGCACCGGGTCGGAAAACAGCTTGTGACCAGCGGTTACGAGCTGGCATTGGGGTATGGTGTAATTGGCAACACAGCGGTTTCTGGTACCGCCATTCTAGGTTCGAGTCCTGGTACCCCAGCCAATGCCACTGATTAGGTCAGCAATCTCTCCTGAGCTATGCTGACCAACCGGAAAGTAGTTCTGGCCCCCGTCGTCTAGCGGCCTAGGACGCCGCCCTCTCACGGCGGTAGCGTGGGTTCGAATCCCATCGGGGGTACAACACAGACTCCGGGCCTCATGCAGGCCCGGAGTTTTTCGTTTCTGGCTTTCGGGTGGGAATCAGAGGCGACGGGTCAGCGCATCGGCGGCGGCGACGAGATCTGCTGCCCAGCGGGCACCGGGGCGCCGGCCCATCCGGTCGATCGGACCCGACACCGACACGGCGGCGATGACGGCTCCGCGGCCGTCGCGCACCGGCGCCGACACGCTCGCGACACCCGGTTCGCGCTCGGCGGCACTCTGGGCCCATCCGCGCTTGCGCACCTCGGCGAGCGTGCGGTCGGTGAACTTCGCGTTCGGCAGCACAGCCTGCTGGGTGTGGGTGTCGGCATAGGCGAGCAGCACCTTGGCGCCCGACCCCGCGGTCATCGACAGCCGGGTACCGACGGGCACGGTATCGCGAAGCCCGGCAGGAGGTTCCAGAGCCGCGACGCAGATCCGGCTGGTGCCCTCGCGCCGGTACAGCTGCACGCTCTCTCCGGTGAGCTCGCGTAACCGCGGCAGGACCACGGCTCCGGCGGCCAGCAGTGAATCGTTCACGTGGCCGGCCAGTTCGGTGAGTGCGGGGCCGAGCCGCCACAGTCCGTCGCCGTCCCTGGCGAGCAGCCGGTGCACTTCCAGTCCGACGGCGAGGCGGTGGGCCGTCGCGCGCGGCAGGTCCGTGCGCTCGCAGAGATCGGCGAGCCCACATGGGGACTCGGCCACCGCGTGCAACACGGTGATCGCTTTGTCCAGAACGCCGATACCGCTATTCTGTCTCACAAGGAGATACTAGCTTCCCAGAATGTGAGAAAGTCAAGATGGCCGTTGCGAATCAGCCCCGCACGCTCGCCGAGAAGGTGTGGAGCGACCATGTCGTCGTTTCCGGATCGGGGGAGGGCGCGGCGCGCGAACCCGACCTGATCTACATCGACCTCCATCTGGTCCACGAGGTCACCAGCCCCCAGGCGTTCGACGGGCTGCGACTGGCCGGCCGCCCGGTGCGCCGGCCGGATCTGACCATCGCCACCGAGGACCACAACGTCCCGACCGTCGACATCGACAAGCCGATCGCCGATCCCGTGTCACGCACCCAGGTCGAAACCCTGCGCCGCAACTGTGAGGAATTCGGCATCCGGCTGCACCCGATGGGCGACGTCGAACAGGGCATCGTCCACATCATCGGACCGCAGCTCGGGCTGACCCAGCCGGGCACCACGGTCGTGTGCGGCGACAGTCACACCTCCACCCACGGCGCGTTCGGAGCTCTGGCGATGGGCATCGGCACCTCGGAGGTCGAGCACGTGCTCGCCACCCAGACCCTGCCGCTGCGACCTTTCAAGACGATGGCGGTCAATGTCGACGGCGAGCTGCCGCCCGGGGTCAGCGCCAAGGACGTCATCCTGGCGGTGATCGCCAAGATCGGCACCGGCGGCGGTCAGGGGCACGTCATCGAATACCGCGGCAGCGCCATCGAATCGCTGTCGATGGAAGGCCGGATGACGATCTGCAACATGAGCATCGAGGCCGGCGCCCGCGCAGGCATGATCGCTCCCGACGAGACGACCTTCGAGTTCCTGAAGGGACGTCCGCACGCTCCGCAGGGTGCCGACTGGGACGCCGCGGTCGAGGCCTGGAAGCTGTTGCGCACCGACGAGGGCGCCCAGTTCGACACCGAGGTCTACATCGACGCCGCGTCGTTGAGTCCGTTCGTCACCTGGGGCACCAACCCGGGCCAGGGTGTGCCGCTGTCGGATTCCGTTCCGGACCCCGAGATGATCTTCGACGAGGGCGAGCGGTCGGCCGTCGAAAAAGCCTTGGCTTACATGGACCTTCGCCCGGGTACCCCGATGCGAGAGATCCCGGTCGACGCGGTCTTCGTCGGCTCCTGCACCAACGGCAGGATCGAGGATCTGCGCGTGGTCGCCGACGTCCTGCGCGGCCGCACGGTGGCCGACGACGTGCGGATGCTCGTGGTGCCGGGGTCCATGCGGGTGCGCGCGCAGGCCGAAGCCGAGGGTCTCGGCGAGATCTTCACTGCCGCAGGCGCCGAGTGGCGTCAGGCAGGCTGCTCGATGTGCCTGGGCATGAACCCGGACCAACTGGCTCCCGGTGAGCGGTGCGCGTCGACCTCGAACCGCAATTTCGAGGGCAGGCAAGGTAAGGGTGGCCGAACGCATTTGGTGTCCCCGGCCGTCGCCGCGGCGACAGCGGTCCGCGGCACGCTCTCCTCGCCCGCCGACCTGACCGCCGAACCCACCCGCTGAGAACGACAGGAGATTTCGTGATGGAAGCCTTCCGCACCCACACCGGGATCGGCGTGCCGCTGCGCCGCTCCAACGTCGACACCGACCAGATCATCCCGGCCGTCTACCTGAAACGGGTGACCCGCACAGGATTCGAGGACGGTCTGTTCGCCGCATGGCGCAACGATCCGTCGTTCGTGCTCAATCAGCCACCGTTCGACCAGGGCTCGGTCTTGGTCACCGGACCGGATTTCGGCACCGGATCCTCGCGCGAGCATGCGGTCTGGGCGCTGATGGACTTCGGATTCCGGGTGGTCATCTCGTCCCGTTTCGCCGATATCTTCCGGGGCAACGCCGGAAAAGCGGGACTGCTCGCCGCCGAAGTCACACAGGATGACGTGGAATTGTTGTGGAAGGTCATCGAGCAACATCCCGGGACGGAAATCACTGTGAATCTTCAAGATCGGTCCGTCACCGCCGGAACGGTCATGGTGCCGTTCACGATTGACGACTACACCGCGTGGCGGCTGCTGGAGGGACTCGACGATATAGGCCTTACGCTGCGCAAACTCGACGAAATCGAGGATTTCGAAACTCATCGGCCGTCGTGGAAACCACGCACTCTGCCCGCGTGATCGGCGGCTGAAAACACCGAAATCCCGCACCGGTAACCCCCTTTTGGCTACACGGCGCAGGACGGTAAGGGAGCCAAGCGGATTGAAAAAAGTTCGCTGAGCTGGCCCGAAATTGCGCGTGGCTCTTGGAAATCAGTGGCCATTGGGTTTACCGTGTGCATTAGTCGGTCCAAGGAGGACCACTAATTTCGGAGGTTTTGCATGAACAAAGCAGAGCTCATCGACGTACTCACGGAGAAGTTGGGCTCGGATCGTCGGCAAGCGACTGCGGCGGTGGAGAATGTCGTCGACACCATCGTCCGCGCGGTGCACAAAGGTGAGAGTGTCACCATCACCGGCTTCGGTGTTTTCGAGCAGCGTCGTCGCGCAGCCCGAGTGGCGCGTAATCCGCGCACTGGCGAGACGGTGAAGGTCAAGCCCACCTCCGTCCCGGCGTTCCGTCCCGGTGCTCAGTTCAAGGCCGTTGTGTCTGGCGCGCAGAAGCTTCCGGCCGAAGGCCCGGCGGTCAAGCGCGGCGTCGCAGCTGCGAGCACCGCCCGCAAGGCGGCCAAGAAGGCTCCGGCCAAGAAGGCCGCGCCCGCCAAGAAGACCGCAGCCAAGAAGGCAGCACCTGCCAAGAAGGCTGCGACCAAGGCTCCGGCGAAGAAGGCCGCACCCGCCAAGAAGGCGGCACCGGCCAAGAAGACCGCCGCCAAGAAGGCGGCACCGGCCAAGAAGGCTCCGGCCGCCAAGAAGGCAGCACCTGCCAAGAAGGCTCCGGCCAAGAAGGCCGCGACCAAGGCAGCGCCCGCCAAGAAGGCTCCGGCCAAGAAGGCGCCCGCCAAGAAGGCTCCGGCCAAGCGCGGACGCAAGTAGTCAAGCTCACACGAATACGCCGCGGACCCTCGGGGTTCCGCGGCGTATTTGTGTGTGGCTGCGTCAACCGGCGCGAACGGGATCCCGCCGCCCGGTTGAATTCATCTGCGGTGTCACTTCTTCGGGGGCAACGCGCTGCTGAGATGGTCGGCCGCGACCAGACGGCCTTCGGCCAGCGACAACACCCACGTACTGCCCTTGCGGTTGCGGGACTTGTCGGCGCGGACACCGTCGCGCTCGCACCACCACGCGATGAGGTCGGGGATCACCTTGCCCTGACTGCAGATCACCGGCGTCCCGGCGGTCTCGGCGATGTCGAGGATCCGTGCCCGCGCCGCCTTGCGGTCCTCGGCGTAGGCCTCTTCGGTCAGCGTGGGTTCCCCGGCGATGCTCACGCCCAATTCCTCGGCCAGCGGCTCGAGCGTCTGGCGGCACCGCACGCGGTCGGCCGCGAACAGCTCGGCGGCGCCGAAGGCCAGGAGTTGCCCGACGAGAGATTCGGCCTGGGCCCGTCCGTGCTTGTCGAGCGGGCGCTTTCGGTCGTCACCGCGGTACCGCTTCTTGTCACCGGCGGTGCCGTGCCGCACGATCAGGACCGTCTTGGTGTCGGCGGGGAGCTTCAGGAACCGGCGGACGACCTTGCGGTCGTGGGGATAGCCGAGTTCGGCGATCGCTCTGTCGGCAGGCAGCCACTTCATCTCGTCGACCTCGTCGTTGGGCACGAACTCCCCGCCGACGGCTCGCGCCGCCCAGTACCGCACCTTCTTGACAGCGCCGTCGACCGGATAGGTGACGGTCGGCAGCCGGCGTCCGAGGTGAGACCGAAAGCCGGTCTCCTCCTCGATCTCCCGGACCGCGGCGACGGTGTCGGTCTCACCCGGGTCGACCTTGCCCTTGGGTAGGGACCAGTCGTCGTAGCGCGGACGGTGGATGATCGCGATCTCCGGTGCGTCGGTGCCGTCCTGGGGGCGCCACAGCACCGCGCCCGCCGCCATGATCGAGGTCTTCGTCACTGCTTTCACGGATGCCGGCGGCGTTCCATCAGCGAGATCTGATGGTCCCTGACGCTGTGCCCTTCCTGGGGCAGCGCCGTCCAGTGACCGTCGCTGCCCAGTTCCCAGCACCGGGTGCGTGGATCGGCGGCCGAGTCGAAGATGTCGTTGAGCTGGGTGGTCAGGCGCGGATCCTTCACCTGTGCCATCACTTCCACGCGGCGGTCCAGATTGCGGTGCATCATGTCGGCGCTGCCGATCCAGTATTCGTCGATCGCGCGGAAATGGATGATCCGGGAATGCTCCAGGAACCTGCCGAGGATCGAGCGGACCGTGATGTTGTCCGAGAAACCGGGTTCGCCCGGGCGGAGCGCGCAGATGCCGCGGACGACCACCTCGACCTGGACCCCCGCCTGGGATGCCCGGTAGAGCGCGTCGATGACCTGTTCGTCGACCAAAGCGTTGGCCTTCAACCTGATCCGGCCCTCGGCGCCGTCACGGGTGGCGGCGATCTCACGGTCGATGCGTTCGATGATCCCGCGGCGGACACCGTACGGCGCGACGAGGAGATTGCGGTAGGACTCCTTACGGGAGTATCCGGTCAGCGAGTTGAACAGGTCGGTGAGGTCGGCGCCGATGTCCGGTGCGGCGGTCAGCAGGCCGATGTCCTCGTACAGGCGCGCGGTCTTGGGGTTGTAGTTCCCGGTGCCGATGTGGCAGTAGCGGCGGATCGTCGATCCCTCACGACGCACCACCAGACATGTCTTGCAATGTGTCTTCAACCCGATGAGGCCGTAAACCACGTGCACGCCGGCCTGTTCGAGTGCTCGTGCCCATTTGATGTTCGCCTGCTCGTCGAAGCGCGCCTTGATCTCGACGAGCGCCACCACCTGCTTGCCCGCCTGGGCGGCGTCGATGAGGGCGTTGACGATCGGCGAGTCGCCGGAGGTGCGGTAGAGCGTCTGCTTGATCGCCAGCACGTTGGGGTCGGCCGCGGCCTGTTCGATGAACCGCTGCACTGTCGTGGAGAACGAGTCGTACGGATGGTGGACGAGCACGTCGCCGTCGCGCAGGGCGGAGAAGATGCTCTTGGGCGTCTCGCGCTCGCCGAACGCCGACGGGGTGGCGGGAACGAACGGCGGATCCTTGAGGCCCGGCCGGTCGACGCTGTAGATCTGCCACAGCGACGAGAGATCAAGCAGCCCCGGTACTTCGACCACGTCACCGGGAGCGACGTCGAGCTCGCGCAGCAGAAGCTCGAGCATGCTCTCGGTCATGTCGTCGGAGACCTCCAGCCGCACGGGCGATCCGAAGCGCCGGCGGGCCAGTTCGCGCTCCAACGCCTGCAGCAGATCCTCGTCGCGGTCTTCCTCGACCTCGAAGTCGGCGTTGCGGGTGATGCGGAACGCGTGATGCTCGACAATCTCCAGACCGGGGAACAGGACGGTCAGGAACGCCGCGATCAACTCCTCCATCGGAAGGAATCGGACCACGCCGGGGGAGTCGCCGCGGGCGGGCAGCTCGACGAAACGGTCGACGTTGTCGGGCACCTTGATTCGGGCGAAATGCTGGCCGCCGTCGTCGGGGTGTTTGACGGTGATCGCGAGATTGAGGCTCAGCCCGCTCACGAACGGGAACGGGTGGGCCGGGTCGACCGCGAGTGGGGTCAGCACCGGGAAGACCTGCTCGTGAAAATAGGTCGAGAGTTTCGCGCGTTCGGCGTCGTCGAGTTGCGCCCAGGTGACGATCACGATGCCCTCGTCGGCGAGCGCGGGCCGGACCGAATCCAGGAACACGTGGGCGTGGCGGCTGGCGATCTGTTGGGTGCGCTCGCTGATCCGGCGCAACTGCTCACGGGGGGACAGCCCGTCGGCCGAGCGCACCGACAGTCCCATCTCGTCGCGGCGTTTGAGCCCGGCGACCCGCACCATGTAGAACTCGTCGAGGTTGGAGGCGAAGATCGCAAGGAATTTCGCGCGTTCCAACAGCGGCAGCGACGGATCGGCGGCCAGCGCGAGGACGCGGGCGTTGAAGTCCAGCCAGCTCAACTCCCGGTTGAGGTAGCGGTCCTCGGGGAGGGGATTCTCGATCGCCGGGGCGGTCGTCGCCGGTGGCGCCTCCGGTGCCGAATCCGCGGCGCTCGTGATCGCCGGCGCCACCGCCTCCGAGGACTCCGAGGACTCCGAGGGCTCGGTGCGGGTCTGGGCTTCGGTCATGTACCTGATGATTCCCTATTCCCGGGTCCCCGTGCCACTACGGCCGGCCAACGGTGGGCGAAATCCTCACGCCGCCGAGATTGCCTGCGACGTCGCCGGGCCCACGCCGAGTTCGCACGCGGCGACGAGGTCCTCGGGAGTGTCGATGTCGGAGCGCAGTCCCGGCCAGTCGCCGGTCAACTCGACCGCGCCCGACTCGCGGTGACGCTGTGCGGAGCCGGCGCCGAAACGTGGTTGCAGGGCCACACCGAACGCGAACAACGCCGCGGTGCCCGTGCCGTGCCGGTCGGTGACGAAGCTGCGCGGATGGGCGCGGGCCGCGTGCAGCGCCTCGGCGAGTTCGACGCTCTTGAGAGCTGGTAGATCTCCTTGTAGGACAACGATATTGGAGCACTCTTCGCGAATCGCCGTTTCGGCTGCCGACAGCGCGTTGTTCAGCGGATCCCGGTGACCGGCGGGAGTCGGGTCGGCCAACACCCGTGCACCGAGTCGCCGGGCCGCGGATGCGGCGCCGTCGTCGGGGGTGACGACGAGCACCGAGCGCACCGCGGGCACCGTGATCGCGGCGCCGATCGTGTCGACGAGCATCGCGAGCACCACACTCTCGCGGTTGGTCGCCGAGAGGACCGGAGCCAGCCGTGTCTTGGCGGCGGTGAGCCGCTTGACCGCGATCACCAGTCCGATGTCGGCGTCCGGAGCGCTGTTTCTCATGCCGCTCACGAGCGCCATCCTGCCAGTCGATTATTCCCGGCTACTCTGAAGCCGTGGTTGAGGCGGCGGTGATGGGTGCCGGGGCATGGGGCACGGCTCTGGCGAAGGTACTGGCCGACGCGGGTAACAGTGTGACGCTCTGGGCGCGTCGACCCGAGCTCGCCGATGCGATCAACCGCACGCACCGTAACGACAACTACCTCGATGCGACGCTGCCCGAGTCGATCCGCGCCACCAGCGACGCCGCCGACGCCCTCACCGGCGCCTGCACGGTGCTGTTTGCGGTGCCGTCCCAGACCCTACGGACCAACCTCGAAGCCTGGAAATCGCACGTGGGCGCCGATGCCACCCTGGTGAACCTGGCCAAGGGCATCGAGCTCGACACCCTCCTGCGGATGAGCCAGGTCATCGCCCAGGTGACCGGCGCGGACCCGGGACGCATCGCGGTCGTCACCGGACCCAATCTCGCCAGTGAGATCGGGGCCGGGCAACCGGCGGCCACCGTCGTTGCGTGCACCGACTCCGGCCGGGCGGTGGCGTTGCAGCGGGCACTGGCCACCGGCTATTTCCGCCCTTATACCAACGCCGATGTCATCGGCGCCGAGATCGGCGGCGCCTGTAAGAACGTCATCGCCCTCGCCTGTGGAATGGCGGCCGGAGCCGGACTCGGCGAGAACACCGCGGCCGCCATCATCACCCGAGGTCTGGCCGAGATCATGCGCCTCGGAATCGCATTGGGCGCCAAGCCGGCCACCCTGGCCGGTCTCGCCGGGATCGGGGATCTCGTCGCGACGTGCACGTCGCCGCACTCCCGAAACCGGTCTTTCGGAGAACGGCTGGGCAAGGGAGGCACGATGCAGGCCGCGCTCGACGCGACCGGCGGCCACGTGGCCGAGGGGGTGACGTCCTGCCGGTCGGTGCTCGCGCTGGCCGCGAGCTACGACGTCGAGATGCCCCTGACCGAGGCGGTCCACGGGGTGTGTCACAAAGGACTGTCCGTCGACGAGGCGATCGCCCTGCTCCTCGGCCGAACGACCAAACCGGAGTAGCCGATGGCCGGGACCCACGGCGACTCCACCCGGAGTGTCAAAGCTGTTGCCTCTCAGGATGTTCCGGGCACAGCAGTAGCGGCCCCACCGGTTTTCGCCTCTGCGTACCACCTCGCCGCCGACGAGGACGACACGCTGGACAGCTACGGGCGCCGATCCAACCCGACCTGGCGACAGCTCGAATCGGCCCTCGCGCAACTCGAAGGCGCCGCCGCTGCTTTGTCTTTCGCCTCCGGGATGGCCGCGCTGACCGCGGTGCTGCGCGTGCTCGCACAACCGGGGCACACGCTCGTCGTCCCCGCCGACGGCTACTACCAGGTCCGCGCGTACGCCCGGGAGTACCTCGCCCCCCGCGGGGTGACCGTCGTCGAAGCGCGCTGCGCCGACATGGTTGATGCGGCCGCGCGCGCCGACGTGGTGCTCGCCGAGACACCGTCCAACCCCGAACTCGACGTGGTCGACCTGCACCGGCTGGCACTCACGTGCCGGTCGCGCGGCACCGTCCTCGTCGTCGACAACACCACCGCCACCCCGTTCGGCCAGCAACCGCTGTCGCTGGGCGCCGATCTCGTGGTGGCCAGCGCCACCAAGGCTCTCGCCGGTCACAGCGACGTGCTGGCCGGCTATGTCGCGGGCAGCCATCCCGAGCTGATGGAGCGGGTGGAGCGTGATCGTCTGCACGCGGGAGCGATCCTCGGCGCGTTCGAGGCCTGGCTGGTGACGCGCAGCCTCGGCAGTGCCGGGCTCCGGTTCGACCGGCAGTGTCAGAACGCGGCCGCTGTCGCGCTGACGCTGCGGTCACACCCCGCGGTGCGGTCGGTGCGTTTCCCCGGACTGGCCGACGATCCGTCGCACGAGGTCGCCGCCAGGCAGATGCGCCGGTTCGGAGGCATCGTGTCCTTCGAGCTGGCCGACGCCGACGCCGTGCATGCCCTGGTGGACCGCAGCGCCCTACTGGTCGCGGCGACGAGCTTCGGCGGCATCCACACCTCGGTGGATCGCCGCGCACGCTGGGGCGACTCCGTCGCCGCCGGCTTCGCGAGGATGTCGATGGGCATCGAGGACACCGACGACCTGGTCAGCGACCTGCAGCAGGCACTCGGACCGGCGTGACAACGCTGAACCGGTAACGTCTGCAGGTTGTGAATGCCCGCATCCGCGTCGCCGTCGTGTACGGCGGACGTAGCTCCGAACACGCGATTTCGTGTGTTTCCGCAGGCAGCATCCTGCGCAACCTCGATCCGGACAGATTCGAGGTGACCGCGGTCGGCATCACGCCCGAAGGGTCCTGGGTGCTCACCGAAGGACGTCCCGAGACGCTGGCCATCACCGACGGCAAACTGCCCGGTGTCACCGGCGATTCCGGGACCGCGCTGACGCTCACCGCGGACCCCGCGCGCCGCGGCCAGCTGGTGTCGCTGGGTGAGGCCGCGGGTGAGGTCCTGGCGTCCGCCGACGTGGTGTTCCCGGTGTTGCACGGACCGTACGGCGAGGACGGCACCATCCAGGGCCTCCTCGAGCTTGCCGGGGTGCCCTACGTCGGTGCGGGGGTGCTGGCCAGCGCGGCCGGCATGGACAAGGAGTTCACCAAGAAGCTGCTCGCCTCGGCAGGTCTGCCGGTCGGCGACCATGTGGTGCTGCGCGCCCGCGACTCGACACTGTCGCTGCAGGACCGGGAGCGGTTGGGGTTGCCCGTGTTCGTGAAGCCGTCGCGCGGCGGCTCCTCGATCGGCGTCAGCCGCGTCACCGCCTGGGACGAATTGCCCGCCGCCATCGAGCTGGCCCGACGCCACGACCCCAAGGTGATCATCGAAGCCGCCGTGCCCGGCCGCGAGCTGGAATGCGGTGTCCTGGAATTCCCGGACGGGCATCTGGAGGCGAGCACCCTCGGCGAGATCCGCGTCGAGGGAGTGCGGGGACGCGAGGACGGCTTCTACGATTTCGAGACCAAGTACCTCGACGACGGCGCCGAACTCGACGTACCCGCCAAGGTCGACGACGACGTCGCCGAGGCGATCCGCGCCCTGTCCCTGCGCGCGTTCACCGCGATCGACTGTCAGGGGCTCGCGCGCGTGGACTTCTTCCTCACCGACGACGGTCCCGTGATCAACGAGATCAACACCATGCCCGGCTTCACAACGATCTCCATGTATCCGCGGATGTGGGCAGCCAGCGGCGTGGACTATCCGACGCTGCTCGCGACGATGGTCGAGACCGCCCTGGCCCGGGGGACCGGTCTGCGCTGACGGCCGCTATCCGAGGGGCGCCGGTTGCGGGGTCTGCGCCGGCAGGGTCTCGGCGATGATCGTCGACAGCGTCTGGATGGCGGTGGGCCCCGAATCACGCGGAAGGGTCAGGGCCACATACACCGGGCGATCAACGGCGAACCAGGTGCTGCGGTCACCGTCGCCCACCCTGTCATCTCCCGCCCCAGCTTCGCCCACCCGGAACCACGAGACCGCATCCACCACCTGCAGCGGCGCCCCGGTGACGAATTCGGCGGGCCGATCGAGGCCGCAGCGCAGGATCAGGGCCTCGCCGTCGGGCGCCTCGGGCTGCCAGGCCGCGGCGCCCTGGGGTGCGGGCTCCACCAGCTGGGCACGCCGGTAATCACCGAGTTGCTCCGGGAGAGCCTCGACCAGGGACCGGCACTGCGGACTGTCGGCCTGCGGTGCGGGTATCCCGCTGACGGCCACCGGCTTCTGCGCGGGCTCACGTTGCATCACCGCGACGACGATCAGCAGCGCGACGACCGCACCGACCGCCACTGCAGCAGCGGCGATCAGCACGGCCCGCGGCGGTCCGTCGGCGGTCTCGCTGTCCACAACGCGCAACTCTAGGGCGCGGCCCCGTCGGCGATCGGGCAGGTCAGTGTCCGGGTGATCCCGGCCACCTGTTGCACTGCGGGCACCACGCCGGACTTCAGGTCATCGAGTGACGGCGCACCCACACGCACGACCACGTCGTAGGGGCCGGTGACATACTCCGCCGAGAGCACCCCGGTCAGACCGGCGAGCTGTTTGGCGATCACCTCGGCGCGGCCGACCTCGGTCTGGACCAGAACGAAAGCCTCGACCACGCCGAAATCCCTCCCACTGTCTGCATAGACTCCACGCCGCAGGGACCAAACGTACCGCAGGTGAAAGGAACTGACATGGCGGCCGAAGACGCCGACGCGACGCTGTCGGAGTTGGGGGAGTTCGCCGTCATCGACAGGCTGGTGGCCGACCGCCGGCAACCACCCGCGGTGTCGCTCGGGCCCGGCGACGACGCCGCAGTCGTGTTCGCCGCCGACGGCAGAACCGTCGTGTGCACCGACATGCTCGTCGAAGGGCGGCATTTCCGGCTGGACTGGTCCACACCGCACGACATCGGACGAAAAGCCATCGCGCAGAACGCCGCCGACATCGAGGCGATGGGCGCCCGGGCGACCGCCTTCGTGGCGGCGTTCGGGGCGCCGGGGGACACCCCGACGGCCGCGGCCGTCCAGGTGGCCGACGGGATGTGGCACGAGGCCGCGCTGCTGGGTGCGGGCATCGTCGGAGGTGACACCGTCGCGGCGCCGCAATGGGTGATCTCGGTCGCCGCGCTCGGTGATCTGGGCGGGCGTGAGCCGGTGCGCCGCGACGGCGCCCGACCCGGCGACACCGTCGCCGTCACAGGCGTTCTCGGACGTTCGGCGGCCGGGTATGAGCTCCTGCGCAACGGGATCGACGGCTTCGACGAGCTCCGTCGGCAGCACCGGGTGCCCTCGCCGCCCTACGGTCAGGGGGCCATCGCAGCCCAGGCCGGGGCCACGGCGATGACCGACGTCTCCGATGGGTTGCTGGCCGACCTCGCTCACATCGCGTCGGCCTCCGGCGTGAGCATCGACATCACGCTCGACACGCTGACCGCCGACGTGGCAGCCGTGGCCGACGCAGCGGGGGCGACCGGTGTGGATGCGAGGCAGTGGGTGCTCGGCGGCGGGGAGGACCATGCGCTCGTGGCCACGTTTCCCGGTGCAGTCCCGCCGAATTGGCGCGTCCTGGGCACGGTGGCCGCGACGGCCGCGGACGGAGCGCCTGCCGTGACCGTCGACGGGTCGCCCTGGATCGGTAACGCGGGCTGGCAGTCGTTCTGATCCGGGCGGCCCGCTAAGTTGGCGTCTCGTGAACGCACGCCCCTTGAGTGAACTGGTCGACGACGGATGGGCCGCCGCGCTGGCGCCGGTCGAATCCCAGGTGGCGCAGATGGGGGAGTTCCTGCGCGCAGAACTGGCTGCCGGCCATCGCTATCTACCTGCCGGACCGAACATTCTGCGGGCATTCACGTTCCCACTGGAGAAGGTCCGGGTGCTCATCGTCGGACAGGACCCCTACCCGACGCCCGGCCACGCGGTGGGACTGAGTTTCTCGGTGGCACCCGACGTGCGCCCGTTGCCGCGCAGCCTGGACAACATCTTCAAGGAGTACCGCGCAGACCTCGGCCATCCGGCGCCGTCGAACGGGGACCTGACGCCGTGGTGCGAGCAGGGCGTCATGCTGCTCAACAGAGTCCTCACGGTGCGACCCGGAACACCGGCCTCGCATCGCGGGAAGGGATGGGAAGCCGTCACCGAATGCGCGATCCGCGCACTCGTCGCGCGCAGACAGCCGATGGTGGCGGTGCTGTGGGGGCGGGATGCGTCGACGCTGAAACCGATGCTGGAGGACACCGCGGTGATCGAGTCACCGCATCCGTCGCCGCTGTCGGCCTCGCGTGGATTCTTCGGCTCGAAACCGTTCAGCCGCGCCAACGAGTTGCTGGCGCAGCGGGGCGCCGAGCCTGTGGACTGGCGCCTGCCCTAGGAGACTGCGCCATCGTCGTCCGACTAGCCGCACCGGTCGGACTCCTCAACGCGGCTCGTACCTCGCCGCTTGATCGTCGTCCGACTAGCCGCGGGCGACCTTGCCGGCCTTCAGGCACGACGTGCACACATTCACACGCTGCTTGTTGCCGCCCGGGCTCGATACCGCGCGCACCGACTGGATGTTCGGATTCCAGCGACGGCTGGTCCGGCGATGGGAGTGCGACACCGACTTGCCGAAGCCGGGGCCCTTCCCGCAGATCTCGCACACGGCAGCCATAGTGAGAACTCCTCGAATCAGTACTTAGGGGTCTAGGTCGGGGTCTGGGTCCGTTCGGCCACCACCGTGGCGCGGACCGACCCGACAACCCGATCAGAATACCGGCCGTCCCATCGATCGCCAAAAACGCGGTGATCGCGGTGTCCACAGCCCCCACCCTGCGGTCTTCGATGCTGTCCGTGTCACTGGATAGGCTGACGCCGACGGCGGTGCGGATGTGGAGGTGGAATGTCGGCTCGGCGGCTCGATGCCTCCACGTTACGGCGGTGGGCGCACGATGCGGTCGCCGCGCTGATCAGCCACACCGACGAGATCAACCGGCTCAACGTCTTCCCGGTCGCGGACGCCGATACGGGCACGAACATGCTGTTCACGATGCGTGCGGCGTGGGCTCAGGCCGACTCGGACGCGGCCGACGACGTCACCGCGATCACCGCGGCGCTGGCCGCCGGTGCGCTGCGCGGCGCGCGCGGCAACTCGGGTGTCATCCTCTCGCAGATCCTGCGCGCCCTCGCCGAGGTGACGGCAGAAGCCGCCGAGGAGCGTGGGGGAGTGCTCAGCGAGGTCACCGGGGAGATGCTGGCTGCCGCGCTACGCCACGCCGTCGCCCTGGTCGTCGCCTCGATGGGCGAGGCTGTGCCCGGCACCATCGTCTCGGTCCTGCACGACGCCGCGGCCGCGGCCGAGGACGCCGTGTGCGGGCAGGCCGACCTCGCCGCCGTGGTGGTCGCGTGCACGCAGGCCGCCGCCGCCGCACTGGACCGCACCCCGACACAACTCGACGTGCTGGCCGATGCCGGGGTCGTCGACGCCGGCGGCCGGGGATTGCTGGTGCTGCTCGATGCGCTCAGTGCGATCCTGACCGGTGAGCTGACCCGGCGGCAGGTGTATCTGCCGGATCCGAAGCACGCGGCGGGGGCGGCCGCACCGCCGTCGCCGACACCCGGCTTCGAGGTGATGTATCTGCTCAGCGACTGCGACGCCGAGAACGTCGAGCAGCTTCGCGCCCGCCTCGATGCGCTCGGCGACTCCGTCGCCATCGCCGCATCCGGGTTCGGAGAAGCCGGGGCGGGTCACTATTCGGTCCACGTCCACGCCGACGACGCCGGCGCCGCCGTCGAGGCGGGCCTCGCCGTGGGCACGTTGAGCCGGATCCAGATCACCTCCCTTCACGGCGGTGCCGACCGCTCGTCGGCGGGCAGCTGGGGCCGGGAGCGCGCGGTGCTGGCCGTCGTCGACGGCGAGGGCGCCGAGGAGCTGTTCGTCGGTGAGGGCGCCGCTGTGCTGCGCACCGAACCGGGCGTGGAGATCAGCGCGCAGCAGCTGCTGCACGCACTCGTGAAGACCGGCGCCGCACAGGTCATGGTGCTGCCCAACGGGTATGTCGCCGCCGAGGAGATCGTCGCCGGTTGCGCCGTCGCCGCCGACTGGGGGATCGACCTCGTGCCGATCCCGACGGGTTCGATGGTCCAGGGACTGGCCGCACTGGCCGTGCACGATCCCGGCCACCGCCTCGTCGACGACGGATACACGATGGCCCGGGCCGGCGCAGCAGCGCGTTTCGGTTCCGTGCGGATCGCGGCGGAGGACGCGCTGACCTGGGCCGGGGCATGCCGTCCCGGCGACGGACTCGGCATCACCGGCGACGAGGTCGTCGTCGTCGGCGACGACATCGTCTCTGCGGCAACAGGTCTGATCGATCTGCTACTGGCCGCGGGTGGAGAGCTCGTGACGGTCCTGACCGGCGACGGCGTCGAATCCGAGGTGGGCGCCGCGCTCGCCGAACACGTCCACCACAATCATCTCGGCGCCGAACTGGTCACCTTCCACACCGGCCACCGCGCTGACGCGCTGCTGATCGGGGTCGAGTGACATGGCCACCCTCGACGACAGACTCGATTTCGTGATCGGAGCCAAGGCGGCCCGTCCCCTCGAAGAGCACCTCGGGCTGCACACGGTCGGCGACCTCGTGCGGTACTTCCCCCGCAAGTACAGCGACGCGATGACCGTGCGCGGCGAAGGCGAGGATCTCGATCTCGAAGAGGGAGAGCACGTCACGTTCGTCGACGTGATCGCCAGAGCCGAACTGAAGAGGGTCAGGAACCAACCGTCGCGGGAGTTTCTCGTTGTGACCCTGCGGGACCGCCGGCCGAAGGTCACGGCGACCTTCTTCAACCCGAAGTGGCTGAAGAAGACCCTCGTGGAAGGCACGAAGGTGATGCTCTCCGGCGAGGTCGGCTACTTCCGGGGCACCATGCAGCTGACACATCCGGCCTTCATGGTGCTGGATTCGGCCTCCGGCAAGACCGTCGGCACGAAGTCGCTGACGTCGATCGCGTCCACCAGTGGCGCCACCGGAGACGATCTGCTGGCCGAGTTCGAGAAGAACTACTTCCCGATCTACGCCGCGACGTCGAAGGTGCAGACCTGGGACATCTACGCATGCGTGCGCCAGGCGTTGGCCGTCCTCGACCCCGTCCCCGAGACTCTGCCGGACTGGTTTGTGCGCGAACACGATCTGATGAGCGAGGACGAGGCGCTGCGCGCGGTGCATCTCAGCGAGAACGCAGAAGACCGCGCCCGCGCCATCGAGCGGCTGACCTTCGACGAGGCCGCAGGCCTGCAGTGGGGTCTGGTGGTACGCCGTAACAGCGAACTCGGCGCGTCGGGCCCACCCGCCCCGCGCCGCGGCGGCGGACTGGTGGACGCGATGACCGCGCAGCTGCCTTTCGAGCTCACCGCCGGACAGCAGGAGGTCCTCGCCGTGATCTCCGAGGAACTGGGCGCCGCCCGGCCGATGAACCGCATGCTGCAGGGTGAGGTCGGGTCGGGCAAGACCGTCGTCTCGTTGTTGGCGATGTTGCAGATGATCGATGCCGGCTACCAGTGCGCACTGCTGGCACCGACGGAAGTCCTTGCCGCCCAACATGCTTCGTCGATCAGGTCGATGCTCGGCGCACTGGCCGGCGCCGGTGAGCTCGGTGGCGCCGAACAGGCCACCCGGGTGTCGCTGCTGACCGGGTCGATGTCGGCGGCGCAGAAACGTGACGCCCGACGCGAGGTCGCCTCCGGAGTGGCCGGAATCGTGATCGGCACGCACGCCCTGCTGTCCGACTCCGTCGAATTCGACAACCTGGGCATGGTCGTGGTCGACGAACAGCACCGCTTCGGGGTGGAGCAGCGAGATCGCCTGCGCGCCAAGGCGCCGGCCGGCCTCACCCCGCACCTGCTGGTGATGACCGCGACGCCGATCCCGCGGACCGTGGCGCTGACCATCTACGGCGACCTGGAGACCTCCACGCTGCGCGAGCTGCCGCGCGGCCGTCGGCCGATCACCACGAACACGATCTTCATCCGGGACAAGCCCGCCTGGCTCGACAGGGCGTGGACCCGCATCGCCGAGGAGGTCGCGGCGGGCCGTCAGGCCTACGTCGTCGCGTCGCGTATCGACGAGAACGACACCGCGGACGGTAAAGCAGACGGCAAGGCCAAGAAGGCGAAGAAGACCTCGGAGTCCGATCAACAGGGGCCTCCGCCGGTCACGGTGGTGGATCTGCTGGCCCGGTTGCAGCGGGGGCCGCTGTCCGGAGTGCGGTTGGGCCTCATGCACGGCCGGCTCTCCGGAGACGAGAAGGACGCGGTGATGGCTGCGTTCCGTGCCGGCGACATCGACGTGCTGGTCTGCACCACGGTGATCGAGGTGGGCGTCGATGTGCCCAACGCCACGGTCATGGTGGTGATGGACGCCGATCGTTTCGGCATCAGCCAGTTGCATCAGCTCAGAGGCCGCATCGGGCGCGGAGAGCATCCCAGCCTGTGTCTTTTGGCGACCAACCTGCCGGAGTCCTCGAAAGCGGGCCAACGTCTCACAGCGGTGGCGGCCACCCAGGACGGTTTCGAGCTCGCCGAGCTCGACCTGCGGGAGCGCAGTGAGGGGGATGTACTCGGGCTGTTCCAATCCGGGCGTCCGGTCACCCTGCGGTTCCTGTCGCTGGCCGACCACGTCGAGATCATCCTGTCCGCCAGGGAGCTGTGCGAGACGGTCTACGCGTCGGATCCGCTCGACCCCGGCATGGCGGCGCTGTCGGCACCGTTCACCGATTCCGACAAAGTCCAGTACCTGGACATGTCTTGAGCCGCAAGCAGACTCTGTGGCTGGCGGTGGCCGTCGTCCTGGCGGTGATCGTCGCGTACCAGACCGTCGAGAACTCCGCGCAGCGTTCGGCGCAGTTCGTCGCCGACGCCGACGTGCCGACCGTGGCGCCCGGCGAGGACGTCCTCGCCGGCGTGGCGGTGGTGCCCCTGCGGCTCCGTGGTCACGACTACCGGCGCGACGCATTCGGTGACGCGTGGACCGATGACAACGACGCACCGGGCGGCCGCAACGGCTGCGACACCCGCAACGACATCCTCGATCGCGACCTGGTGGACAAGACCTACGTCGCGATCAGTCGGTGCCCGACGGCCGTGGCCACCGGCATCCTGCACGACCCGTACACCAGTCTGATCGTTCCGTTCACCCGCGGAAACCAGACCGGGGCCGCCGTCCAGATCGAGCACATCGTGCCGTTGGCTTACGCGTGGGACCAGGGTGCCCGATTCTGGACCGACCAGATGCGGGTGCGCTTCGCGAATGACCCGGCCAATCTCGTTGCCGTGCAAGGCGAGGTGAACCAGGACAAGGGTGACAAGGAGCCGGCACTGTGGATGCCGCCCAACGCGGCGTTCCACTGCCAGTACGCGATGCAGTTCATCGCGGTCTTGCGCGGCTACCGCCTGCCCGTGGACGCGCCGTCTGTGCCTGCGTTGACGCGGGCCGCCGAGACCTGTCCGACACGCTGAGTCCCGTCAGCTAATTGACGTCTTCAGCAAATGTCGTGTCGGGCAATCGCGTCCGCATTCCTCGGTGTCTGTGCGACGATCGGTGCCGATGTGCCGGCCTTAGCAACTTCGATGCTCACGATGGGGTGGTGGACATGACGATGTCGATGGTTGTGGTGTGCCGGGCGGTGACGGTTTTTGCGTTCGCGGCACTGGCCGCCGCAGCGACACCGGGCGCGTGGGCCGAGCCCGGTGCACCCACCGGGCCGGGCGACCCGCGCTGCATCGAGATGCCCACCGCCGGCGTGTGTCAGGGCGGTCCGTACGCGATAGCGCCCGCGGCGCCCACGGGACCCCTGGATCCCGCGTGCATGTCCAATCCTGCCGATGCGGCGTGCGCGGGTAGCCCGTACCTGCCGCCACCACCGCCGATCGTCCAACCGCCGGCCGCCGCCGCTCCACCGCCGATCGCCGCGCCTCCGATCGCCGCGCCTCCGATCGCCCCGCCGCCGATCGCACCACCGCCGATCGCCGCGCCTCCGATGGCGCCCATCGCGCCGCCTCCCATCATGGCGCCGCCGATCAGCGCGGCGCCGACGATCGCGACCCCGTCGATCTCACCCACGATGTCGGGCGGCGCCGGCATGCCCGGCATCATGTGAACGCGACGTGGAGGAGAGCCCGCTATTCGAGCAGGCTCTGCCCCAGGTAGCCGCCGTCGGCGGCCCCCGGCAGGATCGCGAACACCGCCGAGCCGATGGTGGTGATCCACGGGTTGAGTGCGTCGGACGCTGCCAACCGCTGCTGGACGGGAACGAATTGCTGCGCCGGATCCCGTTGGTAGGCGGCGAAGATGAGGCCCGCGTCGGTGGTGGCGTCGGTCGGCGGATCGTCATAGTTGTAGGCCCGGCGCAGAAACCTCTCCCCGTCGTGGCGGTGCCGGGCCAGCGCGACATGCGAATTGGGCGGGATGACCGGGATACCGTTTTCCGCGGCGTCCAGATCGGGCTCGTCGAACTCGTGCGCACCGGTCAGGGGAGCGCCGGTATCGAGTCGACGGCCGACAGTCAGTTCCCTGCTGGTGCGGTCGAGTTCGTCCCAGCTGTCCAGCTCGGTGCGGATGCGCCTCAGCACGAGCACCGTGCCGCCGGCGAACCAGGGCTGTCCGGCTCCGTCGTCCCAGACCAGGCGGTCCACGTCGGTGGCCGTCCGCAGGTTGACCGTACCGTCGACCTGGCCCATCAGATTGCGCATGGTCGCGCCCGAGGTGTCCGAGCCCCGGGCACTGCGGAATCCCCGTTGCTGCCAGCGCTGGGTTGTCATGGTCCAGACGTTCTTGAGCAACACCCGCGCCGTGTGGGCGACGACCAGCGGATCGTCGGCACAGATCTGCAGCAGGAGATCGCCTCCGCACCAGCGTGATTCGAGACGGTCGGTGCTGAAGGCGGGCACCTCGGTCACCGAATCGGGCCGGCGGTGGGACAGTCCCGCCCGCTCGAACAGGCCCGCCCCGAGACCGACGGTGACCGTCAGCCGGGACGGCCGCGCGGCGAGTTCGGGCTCGGTGTCGGCCAGGGCCGGCCTGCCCTGGGTCAACCGTGCCGCGTCAGCGGTCCACAACCGCAGGACCGAGGCGAGCGTGTCGCGCGGTGCACGATCCGGGGTCGCGACGAGATCCAACGCGACGAACAACGCGTGCGCCTGGGCGGGTGTGTCCACACCGCCTTGATGTGCCCCGTGGAACGGCTCAGTATCGGATCCGAAACCGGTTGCTGCTGTCGCTGATTCAGCTCTGCCGCAGCGCGTCAACGTGGTGGTGGCCGCCAGCGCGGCGCCCCCGGTGAGGAGAAGGCGCCGCCGATTGAAGCCCCGCGGACGGGACGGCTCACCCATGATGGTGAGCACCGGGGGCGTATTCCTCGTCGCCTCCGGCGAAGTCGCGGACCTGCGCGGTGATCGGCAGCACCGACCCGTCGGCGAACGTCACGGTCAACGCAACATCGTCACCGGGTTGCAGAGGTTGCGTGAGGTCCATGAGCATCAGGTGATCACCGCCGGGCAGAAGGTCTTTCGTGCCGCCCGCAGCGACGCTGAAGCCGCCGTCCTTGGGTCGCATCATCGCGCCGCCCGAGTTGTGGGTGACTTCATGCAGTTCCACCCGGTTCGCCGCCGCCGATTCGCCGGAGATGATGACGGCGTCGCGGTCTCCGCCGTTGGTGAATGTGCCGAACACCGCCGTCATACCGGAGTCCGCAGCGCGGGCCCACGACTCGTCGAAGGTGACCGCCGACGCCATCGAGGCGTCCGGACCGGATCCCGAGGACGTGCATGCGGTCAGCGAGATCGCCGCCGCGAGGACGGTGAGTGCGAAGCGATTACGGTTACCGGACATGGGAATTCTCCGTGTTCTCATTTAACGAGGCGTTCTTCTTCAACGAGACGTTCTTTTTCAACGAGGCGTTCTTTTTGATCGAGCCGAGGATCAGATCGGTGAGGACGAACGCGGCCAGTGTCAGACCCAGCAGGGGCAGGAACCATCCGACGGTCACCGCACCCGCGACGAGCGCCGTCACCGTCAGCGGGCGTAACCGCCGCAATCCGCCGCGTGCGGGCGGGCGGCCCACCGCCCACCGGGAACCGCGTGTCGGCCTGCGCTGCCACCACATTCGGTAGCCGCGAACGATCACGGCGAGTAATCCGACGGCGATACCCAGCAGCAGCAGTTGGTTGAGCAGGCCGAACAGGAACCACATGTGCCCGCGGATGCCCCAGTCGGCGAGTTTGGCGATCAGCGAGTAGTCGCGCCAGTAGTCCACGGTCCCGGTCACGGTCAGGTCGCCGGGGTTCACCGCGGCGGCATCGGTGGTCCACCGGTAGGGCTTGTCGATCTCGCTCACGGTGACGGCGGCGCCGTGCTCGGCGGGAAGGAGGATCTCGACGGGGAGGTCGACCCCGGCGGTCGTGGCCGCAGCGAGCACACCGTCGAAGTCGACCGATTGCGGGCCGGCGGTGTGGCCGGCGGCCGGTGCGTGGTCCCCGTGGTCCCCGTGCGTGGCCGTGTCCAGTTGTGGCCGTTGCCATTCGAAGGCGGCCCGCAGGTCGCTGACATGGGCGCCCGCGTAGGTCGACCAGGTGATGCCGGTCGCCGAGAGGAACAGCAGCCCACCCAGCAGCCACACTCCGGTGGCCCCGTGCCAGTTCAGGTTTCGTGACCGGCCGCCGGCGGTGCGGTCCACGGTGAGAATGCGGGGCTTACGCCCGCGGCGGCGGTCTCCGGCGGCTTTGACAAGCCACAGATACAGCCCGCCCGATGCCACCACCCACAGCCACGACGCCGCGAGCTCGCTGTAGAGCCGGCCCGGTTCACCCAGGTTGAGGTGACGGTGCAGGCCGTCGAGCCAGGTGCTCACCGGAAGGTAGCCCAGCCAGGTCACCTCGTCGCCGAGCACGCGGCCGGTGTACGGGTCGACGAACACCGCACGACCCAGGTCGGGTGCGAGCGCGGGGTCGGCGAAGTACACACGGACGGACTCGTTCTCGGCGGCGGGCGGACGCACGCCCGTCACCGTCAGCGCCGGGTACGACCTCCGGGCGGCGGCGACCTGATCGTCCAGCGGTAGTACACGGTCCCCGGGTTCGACGAACAGAAGATCGCGGTAGACGACCCGCTCGACCGTCGGTGCCATCGCGTACAAAGCGCCGGTGAGGGCCGCGATGACGAGGAACGGGCCGACGAGGACGCCGGCGTAGAAGTGCAGCCGTACCAGCAGTGCCCTCCACCGGTGCTTCGGGATCGCTTCGGGTGCTTGGTTTGTCAACGTTGTGGGGTCATGGGTGCCCTCGGGCAGGGTCATATGAGGAAAGCCTTGTGATCGGACGAACGAGTCGTCGGCGACAGAAGATGCCGTCGGCGTCGGGATACGCGACGGTGCAAACGCGAATACCGCGGCGAGTCGCCACGGCTCGGTACAGGTGCGAAGAAGAAGGGTGTCAGGCAGTGACGGTGGCGTGCGGGGGAGCGCGCATGCCCAGCCCGGTCGCCAGAACAGGCCGGGGGACAACGATTCTGGTGGCGCGACGGCGAGCCCGCGGCATCGGCCGCGGGCTCTGGAGAATGAACAGGCGCAGCCAGTGCAGCACCGACGCGCAGACGGCGTAGAGATACTCCGCGGCCGAGATGGCACCGCCGAGCAGCACTGCGGCCGCGATGTGGGCCACGATCATCGACGGGCCGGGCGTCGGAACGAGGGCATCGTGGTGATGGCCGGTGAGGGCCAGCGCGATGTGTCCGAGGAACTGTGCGCCGCCGAGTGCGCTCGTCGTCGCCAACCAGCGCACGCGGCGGTCATCGCTGCGAACAGCGCCGGCGAGCGCGCCGACCGTCGCGCACACCAGCAGGGCGAGTACGAGCGAGCTGCCGAGAGGGAGGGCGCCGCCGCCGGCCGCGGCGTGTGCGCCGAGGGTCATGGCCGCCGAAGACGCCCCGACCAGGGCTCCACGGGCCCACCGGGCCCGCATCTTCGGCGTGTTCATCCGGCCGCTCAGCTCCCGCTGTATGTCTCGGGATCCGGCCGGAACCGGGTGCCGTCGTCGAGGCCGTTGAGCGTGCTCATCTGCTCCTCGGACAGTTCGAAGCCGAACACGTCGATGTTCGACCTGATCCTCTCAGGTGACGACGAGCGCGGGATGACGATGTTCCCGAGTTGCAGGCTCCACCGGATCAGCACCTGCGCGGGTGTCCTGCCGTGGGCCTCGGCGATTGCGTTCACCGCGGAGTGACTCAGCAGGTTTCCCACCCCGAGTGGTCCGTAGGCCTCGGTGGCGATGCCGTGTTCGGCGTTCACCGCGCGCAACTCCGCCTGGTTCAGCAGCGGGTGCAGTTCGATCTGGTTCACGGCCGGGGTGAAGAACGAGAGGCTGATGATGTCGTCGAGGTGGTGGCCGTGGAAGTTGGCGACGCCGATCGACCGGGTCAGGCCGACCTCCTTGGACTTCATCAGCCCGCCCCAGCTGTCGACGTGTTTGCCCTGCTGGCTGACCGGCCAGTGGATGAGGTAAAGGTCCACGTAGTCCAGACCGAGCCGCTCGAGGCTTGCCCGGAGGGCGTCCTGCGAGGACTGGAAACCGGCGTCCTCGGTGGCGAGCTTGGTCGTGACGAACAGCTCGTCACGCGGTACGCCGGAGGCCGCGATGGCGCGCCCGACGGCGGCCTCGTTGCCGTATGCGGCGGCGGTGTCGATCAGCCGGTACCCGGCCTCCAGCGCGGCCGTGACGGCCTGCTCGGTCTCTGCGTCCGACAACTCGCCCACACCGAGGCCGATGACCGGCATGGTGTTGTCGTCGTTGAGTGTGACGGTGGGGATGGCTGCCGCCGACGTCATGTCACCTTCTTTTCTGAAGTGGAATGCTGGCGAAGACTATATTGCCGCCCTTAGATCTTTCTAATACCGGCCGAACCACACGGTACGGGTATGCCACGCCGTGGACCGGGCGAACTCGTCCCGGCCGGACACCGAACAGGAGCTGACGATGACCGATGTCGCCGCGGGTCACACCCCCGAAACCACGCCCCGGGTGCGGACCCGGCCCGCCGGCGGTGCCGTCGAGAAGCTCACCAACACCCTGGCCGGTGTGACGTTGCGCGCTCTGCCGCGCATTCCCGACCCGGTCAAGCGGCTGCTGCTGGGCCGGCGAACGATCACCCTCGACGGCAACACCCTGGACACCACGCTGCATCTGATGCTCGCCGGGCAACGCCTCATGGGCATCGAAGGTCTCGTCGCCGACGACGACGTGACTGTCGCGAGAGCCCAGCTCGAGGTGCTCGCCGCCGCATTCAAGCAGCACATCCCGGTGGCCGCGGTGACCAACCTCACGGTGCCGGGGGCGCAGGGTCCCCTCGACGCGCGCCACTACCGGACCGACGAACCCGACGCCGCCCTGCTCGTCTTCTTCCACGGCGGCGGTCACGTCATCGGCAGCCTGGACTCCCACGACGACCTGTGCCGCGAGATCTGCCGGGCCGGACGGATCCACGTGCTCTCGGTCGACTACCGGCTGGCTCCCGAGCACAAGGCGCCCGCCGGCGCGCAGGACGCCTACTCGGCGTACCTGTGGGCCCGTGAGCACGCCGCCGAACTCGGCGCCGACCCGGAACGTGTCGCGGTCGGAGGGGACAGCGCCGGGGGCAATCTGTCGGCGGTGCTGACGCAGCGTGCCCGCGACGAAGGGGCACCCCTGCCCGCGCTGCAGGTGCTGCTGTACCCGGCCACCGAGGTCGGCATCCAGACCCGGTCGCAGACGTTGTTCTCCGACGGGTTCTTCCTGACCAAACGGGACATGGACTGGTTCATGGACCACTTCCTCGACGGCGCCGATGTCGCCGACACCGATCCCCGGGTGTCGCCGCTGCGGACCGACGACATGTCCGGACTGCCGCCGGCGCTGGTGGTGACCGCAGGGTTCGACCCGCTGCGTGACGAAGGGCGGCTCTACGCCGAGGCGCTGCGCGAGGCGGGCACACCCGTGGACTACCGCGAGTACGGCACCGTCGTCCACGGCTTCGCCAACTTCTTCCCGCTGGGCGGCGACAGCGCGACGGCGATGGCCGACGTCATCTCCGCGATCCGCGCCCATCTGACCCGCGCCGGCTAAGGCAGGACGGGCGCGCCGGTACTCTGTTTTCCGTGGCTTCCAAACCCAAGAAGAACGCGCGTTACGACCTCAAGGCCGCCGACCGCAAGCGCAACCTGCTGATCCAGATCGGCCTGACGGCCGTCGTCGTCATCTTCGCGGTCGCGTTGGTGCTCTACATCGTGGGTTCGGCGGACGACAAGCCGACCGCCGGCGAGTCGCGCGGCATACGGGTGGAGTCGACGAGCGTCATCAAGAAGGAAGGCACCGACGAGCCCAAGGCCGTCGTGAGCATGTACGAGGACTTCCTGTGCCCGCACTGCGGTGCGTTCGAGCAGCAGTTCGGTCCGACGATCAACAAGCTGGTCGACGCGGGCGCCATCGCCGCGGACTACTACATGGTCGGCATCCTCGATCGTCCGCAGAACCAGAACTACCCGGCACGCGCCGGTGGTGCCGCCTACTGCGTCGCCGACGAGTCCATCGACGCGTTCAAGCGTTTCCACGCCGCCCTCTACGCACAGCAGCCCGGCGAGACCGGTTCCGCCTACCCGGACAACGCCCGACTCATCGAGATCGCGCGCCAGTCCGGTGCGACCGGCGGAGTGCCCGAGTGCATCAACAAGGGGACCTACGTCGACATGGTCGGCGGACTCGCCCGGGCAACCGAGATCAAGTCGACGCCGACGGTCCGCATCAACGGTGAGGAATACCAGTACAGCACCCCTGACGCGCTGGTCGCCAAGATCAAGGAGATCGTCGGCGACGTGCCCGGTCTGGAAGCCGCGCCGCCGGCACCCGCCCCGCAACCCGCTCCCGCATCATGACCGTCACCGCGACCGACTCGGTAGATCACGCCGACCCGTCCGCCGACGAGGCGACGGGGGTCGCGGTTGCACGCGGTAGCGCACTGTGGGTGCTCATCGCCGGTGTCGTCGGCCTGGCCGCGGCCCTGACCCTCACGGTCGAGAAGATCGAGCTGCTCATCGATCCGGACTACATCCCGTCCTGCAGCATCAACCCGGTGCTGTCCTGCGGGTCGGTGATGATCACCCCGCAGGCGTCGCTGTTCGGCTTCCCGAACCCGCTGATCGGCATCGTGTCGTTCACGGTCGTCGTGGTCACCGGTGTTCTCGCCCTGGTCAAGGTCTCCCTGCCGCGCTGGTACTGGGCCGGTCTGGCCGTCGCGACACTGCTCGGCACGGTGTTCGTGCACTGGCTGATCTTCCAGAGCCTGTACCGCATCGGCGCTCTGTGCCCGTACTGCATGGTGGTGTGGGCCGTGACGATTCCGCTGCTGGTGGTGGCGACCTCCGTCGCCGTGCAGGCCCAGCGCAGCGGCAACGCCGCGGTCAGGTTGATCTACACCTGGCGGTGGTCGCTGGTCACGCTCTGGTTCACCGGCGTCCTGCTGCTGATCCTCGAGCGATTCTGGAACTACTGGTCGACCCTGATCTAGCTGGCGGTAGGTCGAGTCAAGGGGCGTGGTGGGCGTAGTTGGTCGACACCCTTGGTTGGGGTGTTGAAGTTTCTACGGCCGATGGTGCTGCGGGTGGATTGACGGGTGCCTGGCGCCCACGCTGACGTATGCAACCTCGTTGGGTGGTTATCTGGCGTCGTTCGGGCTGCCGCGGAGGCGAAGGGCCGGGTGCCAAGCTAGATGCGGCGTAACCCGCGGGGGTCCGCCATAGCCGACACGGCATCTGATCCGGCCCTTCGTCCCGTCTGCCTAGCGTGGCACTACCGACTGGAGTTGTGAAGGGTTGTTGGTCGGTCCTTTCTCGGGGTGTGGTGTCGCTGCGGGTGGCTCAGGCCCAGCGGGTTGGCTCGTAGACAGCGTGGTCACGCACGAGCGCGTGAGCGATTCGGTTGGCGCGGTTGGCCAGTGCGCAGGCCACCACGCCGCCGTGTTTGCCGCGGTCTTTGAGTTCGTGGGCGTAGGTCTTGGCTGCCGGTTCACTGAGCCACAGGCCGATACCGAGGTCGATCAACGCGCGGCGCAACGCGACGCTGCCTTCACGGCTGATGCCGCCATCGCGGCGTTTGTGGGCAGATTCGTACTGCACCGGCGAGAGGCCCGATGCACGGTAGATTTGTCGCGGCCCTGGCCATCGTTGCGGGTCACCAAGGGCTGCAGCGTAATTGGATACCCGCACCACGCCCCAGCCCGGTACCGAAGTCAATGTCGCGTACGGGCTGCGCGGCAGCAGCGACCCCAACTCCGTCTCGGCGGCATCAATCTGGGCGTCCAGGTCGGCCAACAGGGCCATGTCGGCGGCCAGGATTCGGCGGGCGATCACCGCGTCGCGCGTCGGCAGTGCATCGCGCGCCACAGCGACCAGACGCTCGGCGACCGGTCGACGCAGTTGCAGGTCGCGAGTGGCGGCGAAACGGATCAGCCGGCTGACTCCCAGGCCGGCCAAACGGGCAGGGTCGGTGAACTCGGCGGCGACCAAACGGCCGATCTTGGTTCCCAGCACGTCGGGCAGCGCCAAGGTCAGTCCGGGAAACGCTCGGTCCAGTTGCCCGAGCAGCTGATTCTTCGTTGCGGTCCGCGTCGCGGTCCGCCGGCTCCGATGCACCGCCCAGGCGCTCACCTCACCAATCACGACATCGCGATCGCTCACCGAGCGCCCGTACCCGGCCAACACCAGATCGGTGATCGCTTCCAGGTCGATCACGTCGGTCTTGATGCGGCGCCGCCCCTGCACACGACGCTGCTCGGCGACCTGGGCGGGATTGAGCTCCAACACTTCCCACCCGGGCGGCCAGCGATGGTCGAGCACCGGTCGGTGATAGTGACCGGCGGCCTCCACACCGACTTTGACCTGCCCTGATAGCGGGATCGAGGCCGTCGCCTCAGCGGTGACTGCCGCAAGACCGGTGCGGTTCATCGCAAACTCCGATGGCCCGAACAACCGATGGCGACTCGCATCGGTCACCGACAACAGGGCCGAGGTCTTGCCGACATCGACAGCAACGACAATCGTGGACGACGTGACTGGAGCAACATGCACAGACACAACAGACACCTCCGGGGCGTGTCAGGAGGTCCACGTGCGTCAACACACGGACCGCCAAAGGAATCGGTTACAGATCCCTTCCTGACACCTCCGGAGGCATTGAGAAGGACTAACCCGATCTATATCAGCCGCCCGACGTGCGGTGATCACAGCCCGTGGTCGGGCTCGGTGAGAAAGATCAGCAAGGTTAAGGTGAACCGTGGCTGGTCAGATAACCAAGGTCCTCGTCGCCAACCGTGGTGAGATCGCGATCCGCGCCTTTCGCGCGGCCTACGAGATGGGGATCGCCACCGTCGCGGTGTACCCCTACGAAGACCGCAATTCCCTGCACAGACTCAAAGCCGACGAGTCGTATCAGATCGGTGACGTCGGCCATCCGGTGCGGGCGTACCTGTCGGTCGACGAGATCATGCGCGTGGCGCTGGAAGCCGGCTGCGATGCGGTGTATCCGGGCTACGGGTTCCTCTCGGAGAATCCCGAGCTGGCTGCCGCGTGCGCGTCGGCGGGCATCACCTTCGTCGGTCCCAGTGCCCATGTGCTGGAACTGACCGGCAACAAGGCGCGCGCGATCGCGGCGGCACGCTCGGCCGGGCTTCCCGTCCTGGCGTCCTCAGAACCGTCCGCCTCGGTCGAGGAGCTCGTCGAGGCGGCGCGCACCATGGAGTTCCCGCTGTTCGTCAAGGCGGTCTCCGGTGGCGGCGGACGCGGCATGCGCCGGGTCGCCGAGCCCGAGGGGCTGGCCGAGGCGGTGGAGGCCGCCAGCCGCGAGGCGGAGTCCGCATTCGGGGATCCGTCGGTGTACCTGGAGCAGGCGGTGCTCAACCCGCGCCACATCGAGGTGCAGATCCTCGCCGATTCCCGCGGCAACGTGATGCACCTGTTCGAGCGTGACTGCAGCGTGCAACGCCGTCACCAGAAGGTCATCGAGCTCGCGCCGGCCCCGAATCTGCCCGAGGAGCTGCGGCAGCAGATCTGCGCCGACGCGGTCGCCTATGCCCGGGAGATCGGCTACACCTGCGCGGGCACCGTGGAGTTCCTGCTCGACGAACGCGGTCATCACGTCTTCATCGAGTGCAATCCGCGAATCCAGGTCGAGCACACCGTCACCGAGGAGATCACCGACGTCGATCTGGTGGCCAGCCAGATCCGTATCGCGTCGGGTCAGACCCTCGCCGATCTGGGGCTGAGCCAGGAGGATCTCGTCATCCGGGGTGCGGCGATGCAGTGCCGGATCACCACCGAGGATCCCGCCAACGGTTTCCGGCCCGACACCGGCCGGATCACCGCCTACCGCTCGCCCGGCGGCGCCGGAATCCGCCTCGACGGGGGCGCGGTGCTCGGCGGCGAGATCGGCGCCCACTTCGATTCGATGCTGGTCAAGCTCACCTGCCGGGGCCGCGACTTCGCCACCGCCGCCGCGCGGGCACACCGTGCGCTGGCCGAGTTCCGCGTCCGCGGAGTCTCGACGAACATCCCGTTCCTGCAGGCCGTCATCGACGACCCGGACTTCCGGGCGGGCAGGGTCACCACGTCGTTCATCGACGAACGGCCGGGGCTGCTCACCTCGCACACGCCCGCCGACCGCGGAACGAAGATCCTCAACTACCTGGCCGATGTGACCGTGAACCAGCCGCACGGCCCGCGCCCGTCGACGGTGTATCCGCAGGACAAGCTGCCCCAGATCGACCTCAACACGATGCCCCCGCGCGGCAGCAAGCACCTGCTCTCCGAGGTCGGTCCGGAGGGTTTCGCCCGCTGGATTCGGGAGTCCAAGGCGGTGGGTGTCACCGACACCACCTTCCGGGACGCGCACCAGTCGCTCCTGGCGACGCGCATCAGGACCTCGGGGATGCTGATGGTCGCGCCGTACGTCGCGCGGATGACCCCCCAGCTGCTGTCGATCGAATGTTGGGGTGGCGCAACGTATGACGTCGCTCTGCGGTTCCTCAAGGAGGACCCGTGGGAGCGGCTGGCGGCGCTGCGCGAAGCCGTGCCCAACATCTGCCTGCAGATGCTGCTGCGCGGCCGCAACACCGTCGGGTACACGCCCTACCCGGAGTCGGTGACCCATGCCTTCGTTCAGGAGGCGACCGCCACGGGGATCGACATCTACCGCATCTTCGACGCGCTCAACAACGTCGACTCGATGCGTCCGGCGATCGACGCCGTGCGGGAAACAGGCACGGCCGTCGCCGAAGTCGCGATGTCCTACACCGGCGACCTGTCCGACCCGGCGGAGAACCTGTACACGCTGGACTACTACCTCAAGCTCGCCGAGCAGATCGTCGACGCGGGCGCGCACGTCCTCGGCATCAAGGACATGGCGGGGCTGTTGCGCCCGCAGGCCGCCGACACCCTCGTCGGGGCGTTGCGCAGTCGGTTCGACCTGCCGGTGCACGTCCACACCCACGACACCCCCGGGGGTCAGCTCGCGACGTACCTGGCCGCGTGGCAGGCCGGCGCGAGTGCCGTCGACGGCGCGTCGTCGCCATTGGCCGGCACCACGAGCCAGCCCGCGCTGAGTTCGATCGTGGCCGCCACCGCTCACACCGAGTTCGACACCGGACTGTCCCTGGAAGCCGTGTGCGACCTCGAGCCGTACTGGGAGGCGCTGCGAAAGGTGTACGCGCCCTTCGATGTTGCCGCCGCGGGCCCGACCACGCCGACGGGACGGGTGTATCACCACGAGATCCCGGGCGGGCAGCTGTCGAATCTGCGCCAGCAGGCGATCGCGCTCGGGCTCGGCGACCGGTTCGAGCAGATCGAGGCCAGCTATGCCGCCGCCGATCGCATCCTCGGCCGGCTGGTCAAGGTCACCCCGTCGTCGAAGGTGGTCGGCGACCTGGCGCTGGCACTCGTGGGCGCGGGGGTGTCCGCCGACGAGTTCGCCGCCGACCCCGAACGTTTCGACATCCCGGATTCGGTGATCGGCTTCCTGCGCGGCGAGCTGGGAGACCCGCCGGGAGGCTGGCCGGAGCCGCTGCGCTCCAAGGCGCTCGCCGGGCGTGCCCCCGCCAAACCGGCGACCGAGTTGTCCGCCGAGGACACCGCGGCCCTCGCCGACGCCGGTGCCACGCGGCAGGCGACGCTCAACCGGTTGCTGTTCCCGGGGCCCACCAAGGAATTCGAGGCACACCGGGAGCAGTACGGTGACACCTCGAGCCTCTCGGCGAACCAGTTCTTCTACGGTTTGCGCCACGGCGACGAGCACCGGGTCACCCTGGAGAAGGGCGTCCAACTGCTCATCGGCCTCGAAGCCATCTCGGATGCCGACGAACGCGGGATGCGCACCGTGATGTGCATCCTCAACGGGCAGCTGCGACCGGTCGTGGTTCGCGATCGCAGTGTCGCCAGCGAGGTTCCGGCCGCCGAGAAAGCCGACCGCAACAACCCCGACCACGTCGCGGCGCCCTTCGCCGGCGTCGTCACCGTCAACGTGGCCGAGGGGGACCAGGTCGAGACCGGTCAGACGATCGCGACGATCGAGGCGATGAAGATGGAGGCAGCGATCACGGCCCCGAAGGCGGGTGCCGTCGGTCGTGTCGCGGTCAGCGCGACGGCGCAGGTCGAAGGGGGAGACCTGCTGGTGGTGATCGGTTCCGCGGGCGCGAAGGTCAGCAGCGACGCGGCCGGGGAGTCGTCCTGACCCGGATCGTCGCAGGCGACTTCGGCGGACGCCGCATCGCCGTGCCGCAGCAGAAGTCCGGACGCGGCACGCGGCCGACGACAGACCGGGTGCGCGAGGCGATGTTCAACCTGCTGTCCGCCCGGATCGACTTCAGCGGTATCAGCGTGCTCGATCTGTATGCAGGGTCGGGAGCCCTTGGGCTGGAAGCGCTTTCGCGCGGCGCCCGATCGGTGCTGTTCGTGGAGTCCGACGCCCGCGCGGCATCGGTGATCGAGCAGAACATCGCGGCGTTGGGTGCGCGCGGAGCGACAGTTCGTCGGGGAAGCGTGGCAGCCGTCCTGTCCGCGGGGGCGGCCACGCCCGTCGACCTGGTGCTGGCCGACCCGCCCTACGAGGTCGACGCAGCACAGGTCGCCGATATGGTCGACGCGTTGGACAACGCCGGCTGGGCGTCGCCGGGAACGGTTGCGGTGGTGGAGCGTCCGGCCTCGGCCTCCGAGATCGACTGGCCGGCCCGATGGTCGGCGTGGAAGGCGCGCCGCTACGGCGACACCCGCCTGGAGATGGCGTCGGTCACCGACTGATCCGGAGGGTCGAAATCGTCTCCACGGCAGCCGAGTTCCCGATCGACGTGCCGTTCACCGCCGTCGCCGCCGCGCGGGCCGGCGCGCGGATCCGGCACCGGCGATCGCCGTGGACCGCGGCGGCCCCTGCTACGGTCACACCTCATGAGTGGAGCGGTGTGCCCGGGGTCCTTCGATCCGGTGACCCTCGGTCACATCGACGTGTTCGAGCGCGCGGCGGCGCAGTTCGACGAGATCGTCGTCGCGGTGATGGTCAACCCCAACAAGTCGGGGATGTTCACGCTCGACGAGCGGATCGCGCTGATCGAGGAGTCGACCACGCACCTGCCGAACCTGCGCGTCGAATCCGGGCAGGGTCTCATCGTCGACTTCGTCCGCGAGCGGGGTCTGACCGCGATCGTCAAGGGCCTGCGCACCGGCACCGATTTCGAGTACGAACTCCAGATGGCTCAGATGAACAAACACGTCGCCGGGATCGACACGTTCTTCGTGGCCACCGCGCCGAGCTATTCGTTCGTGTCGTCATCGCTGGCCAAAGAGGTGGCCATGCTCGGCGGCGACGTCACGGCGCTGTTGCCTGCGGCGGTGAACACCCGCCTGACCGCCAAGCTCGCCGAGCGCGGTTGAGCGTCACGGGGCGGGGTACGTAGGAATCGCCGGTGCTCAGCCCTCAGCGCCGACACCACACAGCCCTGCGTGATGGAGGTACCCACTGTGCCCGAGACATTCGTCCAGTCCACCGATGACGTCGTCGCGTTCCTCAAGGATCAGCACAACCTGATCCGTGACATGTTCGACGACGTAATACATGCGTCCGACCCGAAGGCGCGAGAGAAGGCGTTCACCGAACTGCGGCAACTGCTGGCCGTGCACGAGACAGCCGAGGAGATGGTGGTGCACCCCCGGATCCGTCGGGAGGTCGACGAGGGCGACGACATCGCCGAGGCCCTCCTGGCCGAGGAGCACGCGTCGAAGGAGAAGCTCGTCGCCCTGGAGAACCTCGACATCGCCTCCGATGAGTTCCTCCGCGAGCTCACCGAGTTCCGGGACACCGTCCTGGCGCACGCCGAGCACGAAGAGATCGAGGAGTTCACGAAGCTCTCGCGCGAACTCGGCGCCGACGACCTCAAGCGCATGGCCGGCGCGGTGCAGGCCGCTGAGGCGATCGCCCCGACCCGGCCGCACCCGGGCGTCGAATCGGCCACGCTGAACTTCGCGGTCGGGCCGTTCGCGTCGATGCTCGACCGGGCCCGCGACGTCATCGGGGCCGCGCTGAAGTGACATCCGGGCCGGTGTTCGGGCGATTTCGGCGCGACACACCGGCCACGGAAGCCCAGTCACAGGCGTAACACCAGGCACACTGGTCACTAACAACTACGCCTGGAGGGTGTGCCGTGTACCGAGTGTTCGAAGCTCTCGACGAGTTGGGCGCGATCGTCGAAGAAGCCCGCGGTGTGCCCATGACCGCCGGTTGCGTGGTGCCGCGCGGTGACGTCCTGGAACTGATCGACGACATCAAGGACGCGATCCCGGGCGAACTCGACGACGCGCAGGACGTGCTCGACGCGCGTGACGCGATGCTGCGGGAGGCCAAGGACCACGCCGAGTCCACCGTGTCCACGGCCAACGCCGAGGCCGACTCGATGGTCAACCATGCCCGGACCGAAGCCGATCGTCTGCTGGCCGACGCGAAGGCGCAGGCCGACCGGATGGTGGCCGAGGCCCGTCAGCACAGCGAACGCATGGTGGGTGAGGCGCGCGAGGAGGCCGCGCGCATCGCGGCGACGGCCAAGCGCGAGTACGAGGCCAGCACCGGCCGGGCCAAGTCCGAGGCCGACCGGCTCCTCGAAAGCGGCAATCTCGCCTATGAGAAAGCCGTCCAGGAGGGCATCAAGGAGCAACAGCGCCTGGTGTCGCAGACCGAGGTCGTCGCGACCGCGACCGCGGAAGCCACCCGCATGATCGACTCGGCGCACGCCGAGGCCGACCGCCTGCGCGGAGAATGCGACATCTACGTCGACAGCAAGCTGGCCGAGTTCGAGGACTTCCTCAACGGCACGCTGCGGTCGGTCGGACGGGGACGCCACCAGCTGCGCACCTCGGCCGGTACCCACGACTACGCCGCCCGGTAGGCCGCCGCGGAGCTGACCGTACGATACGGACATGGCGACGCACGCAAGCGCGGCGGCGCGCCGCTCGTCGCGGTCGCCGCTCGTGATCGACATCACCCGACTCGGCCGCCGTCCCGGTTCGATGATCACCGTCGAGACGACGGTGCCCAGCCCGACCCGCATCGGCGTGGAGCTCATCGCCATCGAGGAGGGCGCTCCGCTGGAGCTCGACCTGCGACTGGAGTCGGTGTCGGAGGGTGTTCTGGTGACCGGCACGATGTCGGCTCCGACGTCGGGCGAATGCGGGCGCTGTCTGAAGCCGATCACCGGTGAGGTCTCCATCGACCTCACCGAGTTGTTCGCCTATCCCGACAGCACCACCGACGAGACGACCGAATCCGACGAACTGCCCCGTGTGGGTCGCGAACGCGGTACCGACACGGTCGATCTGGAACAGTCGGTGATCGACGCGGTCGGGTTGGCGCTGCCGTTCTCCCCGGTCTGCGGACCCGACTGCCAGGGCCTGTGCCCCGACTGCGGCGTCGCGCTCGAGGACGCAGAACCCGGGCACCACCACGAGAAGATCGATCCGCGCTGGGCCAAGCTGGCCGAGTTCGGCGAGAAGGACGGGGATGACGCGTGACGGTCGACCGCGCACTTCTGTTGAAGGCGCTCGGTATCGATCTGCCCGCGGAACTGCTCACCATCGCGCTGACCCACCGCAGCTACTCCTATGAGAACGGTGGCGTGCCCACCAACGAACGGCTGGAATTCCTCGGTGACTCCGTGCTCGGGCTGACCATCACCGAAGAGCTCTACCACCGCCATCCAGATCGCTCCGAGGGTGATCTGGCCAAGCTGCGCGCGAGCATCGTCAACACCCAGGCGCTCGCCGACGTCGGCCGCAACCTCTCCGAGCACGGCCTGGGCGCCTACCTGCTGCTGGGCAAGGGCGAGGAGAACTCCGGCGGAGCCGACAAGTCCAGCATTCTCGCCGACGGTGTCGAATCCCTGCTCGGCGCGATCTACCTGGAGCACGGCGCGGTCGCGGCGCGCGAGGTGATCCTGCGTCTGTTCAGCGATCTGCTGGACACCGCGCCGACGCTGGGCGCGGGACTGGACTGGAAGAGCAGCCTTCAGGAACTGACCGCATCGCTGGCGCTCGGGGCGCCGAGCTACCACGTCACCTCGACCGGACCCGACCACGACAAGGAATTCACCGCGGTCGTGATCATCGCCGAGAGGGAGCACGGAACGGGCGTCGGCCGCACCAAGAAGGAGGCCGAACTCAAGGCCGCCTCGGCCGCCTGGAACGCACTCCAGCGCGCGCACCCGGATGCCTGAACTCCCGGAGGTGGAGGTCGTCCGCCGGGGATTGGCAGCACACGTCACCGGCAGGACGATCTCAGCGGTCCGCGTGCACCATCCGCGGGCCGTCCGCCGGCATGAGGCCGGTCCGGCCGATCTGACGGCGCGGCTGCTGGACTCCGTGATCACCGGCACCGGACGCCGGGGCAAATACCTGTGGCTGACGCTCGGCGACGGCTCCGCGGTCGTCGTGCATCTCGGGATGAGCGGCCAGATGCTGCTCGGGCCGGTGCGCAACGAGAATCACCTGCGCATCGCCGTGCTGCTCGACGACGGCACCGCGCTGAGCTTCGTCGACCAGCGCACGTTCGGCGGCTGGATGCTCGCAGACCTGGTGACCGTGGACGGCTCCGACGTCCCGGCCCCCGTCGCGCACATCGCCCGCGATCCGCTCGACCCGCTCTTCGACCGCGCTGCGGTGGTGAACGTGTTGCGGCGCAAGCACTCCGAGATCAAGCGGCAGTTGCTGGACCAGACGGTGGTGTCGGGGATCGGCAACATCTACGCCGACGAATCGCTGTGGCGGGCCAAGATCAACGGCGCGCGCCTGGCGTCGGGGGTCTCCAAGGCCAAACTCGCCGAACTGCTGGATGCGGCGACCGACGTGATGACCGATGCGCTCGCCCAGGGCGGTACCTCGTTCGACTCGTTGTATGTCAACGTCAACGGCGAATCGGGCTACTTCGACCGCTCGCTGGATGCCTACGGGCGCGAGGGCGAGCCGTGCCGGCGTTGCGGTGCGATCATGCGGCGTGACAAGTTCATGAACCGCTCGTCGTTCTACTGCCCGCGCTGCCAGCCGCGCCCCCGGGTCTGACGTCGCCGAACGTGCATTCCAGCAGGTCTCCACTCGATCTTCGTCTGCTGGAATGCAATTTCGGCGGAGGTTGTAGAAATAGGGCGTGACCGAACTGTGGGTGGAGCGCACCGGGGTGCGTCGCTATACCGGGCGCAGCACGCGTGGCGCCGAGGTGCTGGTGGGCTCGGAAGACGTCGAGGGTGTCTTCACGCCCGGTGAGCTGATGAAGATCGCACTGGCCGCGTGCAGCGGTCTGTCCAGCGACCAGCCGTTGCGTCGGCGCCTGGGCGACGACTACCGGGCGAAGATCAGGGTGTCTGGTGCCGCCGACCGCGAGCAGGAGCGCTACCCGCTGCTCGAAGAGAAGCTCGAGGTGGACCTGTCCGGTTTGTCTGACGACGAGAAGGCGCGCCTGGTCACCGTGGTCGAGCGCGCGATCGACCAGGTGTGCACCGTCGGGCGCACGCTGAAGGCAGGTACCGAAGTGACCTTTGAGGTGGACGATGCCGGAGGCGAGTGACGTTCGGTTGACCGCCTGGGTGCACGGGCAGGTGCAGGGCGTCGGTTTTCGCTGGTGGACGCGGTCGCGGGCGCTCGAACTGGGGTTGACGGGCTTCGCCGCCAACAAGCCCGACGGGCGGGTCCAGGTGGTCGCCCAGGGTCCGCGGGAGGCATGCGACCGCCTGCTCGGCGCGCTGCAGGGCGGGGACACCCCGGGTCACGTCGACAAGGTCATCTACGACTGGTCCGAACCAGCCGACGCGATCGCGGGCTTCACCGAGCGCTGACGCCTCCGGCGGTAGGGTATCGCGACATGCATCTGAAGAGTCTGACGCTGAAGGGCTTCAAGTCCTTCGCCTCGCCGACGACTCTTCGCTTCGAACCGGGGATCACCTGTGTGGTCGGGCCCAACGGCTCGGGCAAGTCCAATGTCGTCGACGCGCTCACCTGGGTGATGGGCGAGCAGGGGGCCAAGACGCTGCGCGGCGGCAAGATGGAGGACGTCATCTTCGCCGGCACCTCCTCGCGGGCCCCGCTGGGCCGCGCCGAGGTCACGCTGACGATCGACAACTCCGACAACGCGCTGCCCATCGAGTACTCCGAGGTGTCGATCACCCGGCGCATGTTCCGCGACGGGGCGGGGGAGTACGAAATCAACGGCAGCCGTTGCCGTTTGGCCGATGTCCAGGAGCTGCTGAGCGATTCCGGCATCGGCCGGGAGATGCACGTGATCGTCGGCCAGGGCAAGCTCTCGGAGATCCTCGAATCCCGTCCGGAGGACCGCCGTGCGTTCATCGAGGAGGCCGCCGGCGTCCTCAAGCACCGCAAGCGCAAGGAAAAGGCGGTCCGCAAGCTCGACTCGATGGCAGCCAACCTGGCGCGGCTGACCGACCTGACCACCGAGCTGCGCCGCCAGCTCAAGCCGCTGGGCCGCCAGGCCGAGATGGCCCGGCGCGCCCAGACCATCCAGGCCGACCTGCGCGATGCCCGGCTGCGGCTGGCCGCCGACGACCTGGTGGCCCGCAAGGCCGAGTTCGACGACACCGATCAGGCCGAGACCACCCTGCGCCGCGAGCACGACGAGCTCACCGAGCGGCTGCAGGAGCGGGCGGCCGAGCTCGACGCCCACGAGACCGCGGTCGAGGACCTCAGCGAACGGGCCGACGCCGCCCAACAGCGCTGGTTCCGGCTCTCCGCCCTCGCCGAACGGGTCAGCGCGACCGTCCGGATCGCCAGCGAGCGTGCCCAGCACCTCGACGGGGACCCGGATTTCTCGGCGGGACCCGATCCCGACGAGCTCGAAGCGCAGGCCGACGCCGTCGCCGAACAGGAACAGCAGCTGCTCGACGAGCTCGCCGAATCCCAGGAGCGTCTGGAGGCGGCCCGTGAGGAGCTCGCCGAACGCGAGCAGGCAGCCGCCGAGGCCGAGCGCGCCCACATGGCCGCGGCCCGCGCCGAGGCCGACCGGCGCGAGGGGCTCGCCCGGCTGTCCGGCCAGGTCGACACCATGCGCACCCGCGTCGAATCCGTCGACGAGACCGTGGCCCGTCTCACCGCGAACATCGACGACGCCGCCGCCCGCGCCCAGCTGACGCAGGCCGAGTTCGAGACGGTGCAGGCCCGGGTCGGTGAGCTCGACGCCGGTGAGGTCGGCCTCGACGAACACCACGATCGCAGCGTGGCGGCACTGCGGCTGGCCGACGAACGCGTCGCCGAACTGCTCGCCGCCGAGCGGGCCGCGGAACGTCAGGTCGCTTCTTTGCAGGCACGGATCGATGCGCTGTCGGTCGGGCTCGACCGTCGCGACGGAGCGGCATGGCTCCAGGAGAACCACAGCGGTGCCGGACTTTTCGGCTCCATCGCGAACCTGGTCAAGGTGCGGGCCGGCCACGAGGCGGCCATCGCGGCGGTGCTGGGCGCCGCCGCGGACGCGCTGGCCGCCGAGGACTTCGGTGCCGCGCGCGCAGCGGTGGCCGCGCTGAAGGAGTCGGACGGCGGCCGGGCCGCGCTGGTGCTGGGGGACTGGCCGGCTCAGGAGGCGGTGACGGGTCAGCTGCCCGCCGGCGCCGCATGGGCGGTCGACCTCGTCGAGCCCGCGGACCGGGTGCGCGGCGCCGTCACCGCGATGCTGTCCGGGGTCGCAGTGGTCGAAAACCTGACCGCGGCACTGGATCTCGTTGCCGCGCAACCCAGGTTGCGCGCTGTGACCGCCGACGGCGACCTGGTGGGCGCCGGCTGGGTCAGCGGTGGGTCGGACCGCAAACCGAGCACCCTGGAGATCCAGTCAGAGGTCGACAGGGCCCGTTCGGAGTTGGTCGACGCGGAGCGGCGGACCGGGGAGTTGTCGGCGGCCCTGTCCGGAGCGCTGGCAGAACAGGCCGCGCGTCAGGATGCCGCGGAGCACGCCCTGGCCGCGCTGAACGAATCCGACGCGGCGATCTCGGCGATCTACGAGCAGCTCGGCCGGCTCGGGCAGGATGCGCGAGCGGCCGACGACGAATGGCAGCGCCTCATCAGGCAGCGCGACGAGATGGAGGCCGGACGCAACCGCACCGTCTCGGAGCTGGCCGAGCTCGAGCTGCGGCTGCAGAACGCGCAGCAGGAGCCGATGTTCGACGCCGAGGTCGTCGACCGGACGGAGTTCACCGCCGCCGCCGAGGCGGCCCGATCCGCGGAGGTGGAGGCGCGGCTGTCCGTGCGGACCGCCGAGGAACGCGCCAATGCCGTTCGGGGCCGGGCGGATTCGCTGCGCCGCGCCGCGGTGGCCGAGCGCGAGGCGCGGGTGCGCGCGCAACGTGCCCGGGAGGCGCGCGTGCATGCCGCGGCCGTCGCAGCCGCGGTCGCCGAGTCGGGGCGGGCCGTCGCGCAGCGACTCGCCGACGCGGTGTCGGTCGCCTCGCGGATCAGGGACGAGGTCGCCGCGGAGCGTCAGGTGCGTGCCGGCGCGCTGACGAAGGCGCGCGAGGAGGTCAACGAACTCACCGCGCGGATCACCGCCCTGACCGACGCGCTGCACCGTGACGAAGTCGCCAAAGCCCAAGCGGCACTTCGCATCGAGCAGCTCGAGCAACAGGTCCTGGAGCAGTTCGGCATGGCCGTGGCCGATCTCGTCGCCGAGTACGGGCCCGACGTCGCCCTGCCGCCCTCGGAGCTGGAGATGGCCGAGTACGAGCAGGCCAGGGAGCGCGGCGAGCAGGTCACCGCGCCCGCGCCGATGCCGTACGACCGGCCCACCCAGGAGCGGCGGGCCAAGCGTGCCGAGCGGGAACTCAAAGAGCTGGGACGGGTGAATCCTCTTGCGCTGGAAGAGTTCGCGGCGCTGGAGGAGCGCTACAACTTCCTGTCGACCCAACTCGAGGACGTCAAAGCCGCCCGCAAGGATCTGCTCGACGTGATCGCCGATGTCGACACCCGCATCCTGCAGGTCTTCACCGAGGCCTACATGGATGTGGAGCGGGAGTTCACGCAGGTGTTCTCGACGCTGTTCCCCGGTGGTGAGGGACGGCTGCTGCTGACCAACCCGTCGGACATGCTGACCACCGGTATCGAGGTCGAGGCCCGTCCGCCCGGTAAGAAGATCAAGCGGCTCTCGCTGCTCTCGGGCGGGGAGAAGTCGCTGACGGCGGTGGCGATGCTGGTCGCGATCTTCCGTGCGCGGCCCTCACCGTTCTACGTGATGGACGAGGTCGAGGCGGCGCTCGACGACGTGAACCTGCGCCGGCTGATCAGCCTGTTCGAGCAGCTCCGTGAGCGATCGCAGTTGATCGTGATCACCCACCAGAAGCCGACGATGGAGGTCGCCGACGCGTTGTACGGCGTCACCATGCAGGGCGACGGCATCACGACGGTGATCTCGCAGCGGATGCGGGGTCAGGAACTGGTCACCAGCTCGTCCTGAGACCGCTCAGGGCAGTTCGGTGACGCCGCGCTCGCGCAGTGCCGACAGGTTCGCCGCGCCACTGCCGTGCAGGCACACCAACAGCTCGTCGATGAATCGCTGCAGCCAGTCGACGACGGCGCCGACGGATTCGACGGCGGGTGCCAGCAGCGGTCGCGCGATGGCCACCACCTCGGCGCCCATCGCGAGCGCCTTCGCGGCGTCCATACCGGTGCGGATCCCCCCGGACGCGACCAGCGGCACGTCGGGCAGAATTCCCCGCACCTCCGTAAGCGCCTGGGCCGTCGGGATGCCCCACTCGGCGAGGGCGGGGTAGCGCACCTCGCCGTAGCGGACGAACTGCTCGATCCGGGCCCAGGACGTGCCGCCCGCACCGGCCACGTCGACGGCGGCGACCGGACAGTCGACGAGCTGAGCAGCCGCCGACGCGCCGATCCCGTGGCCCACCTCCTTGAGCATCACGGGGTACCCGAGGGAGTCCACGACCTCGCGCAGCCGGCTCATGGAGCCCGAGAAGTCCGTGTCGCCGTTGTGCTGCATCGCCTCCTGCAGCGGGTTGGTGTGCACGGCGAGACCGTTGGCGCCGACGCGGTCCAGTGCCGCGGCCAGCGCGGGCACCATCGAGGGCTGCAGTTGCGCCAGCCCGATGTTGCCGATCACCAGAACGTCGGGGGCGACCCCGCGGACGTCGAAGCTCTCGGCGGCCACCGCGTCGTCGATCATCACCCGCTGCGACCCGAGCATCATGCCGACCCCGAGTTGCTGGGCGGCCTCGGCGAGGTTGCGGTTGATGATCCCCGAGAGCGCCGCGCCGCCGGTCATCGCGCCGATCAGCACCGGTGCGCGCAACCGGGAACCCATGAATTCCGTGCCGAGGTCCACGCTGTGCAGGTCGGTCTGGGTCAGCGCGTTATAAGGAAGCTGATAGCGCTCGAAACCGGTGGTCAGTGTCTGGTAGTCGACCGGGTCGGTCAGGCAGACGTCGATGTGGCGCCGCTTGCGGTGCTGCAGCGCTGATGCGGGGTCGGGCGTCACCGGTCAGACCCCCTGCGACAATGTGACGGTGAGTGAGGGTCTCTGGATCGCGATCGCGGTCATCGCTGTTCTGCTGGTAGTCGCGCTCGTCGTCGGGTTGGTGCGGTATCGCCGCCGCCAGATCAAGCTGTCGGCTCCGGACACTGCCACTCCCGTCGATCGCTCGGGCGGCTATACCGCCTCGTCAAGTATCACGTTCACCCAGTCGGCGCCGGTGAAGGAACCGCCGGCTCCACCGAAGGAGCCGCAACGCCCACGGCGTCTGGACACCACCGGTCTACCCGCCGTCGGCGATGATGCCACCATTCCGCGCGATGCGCCGAAACGCCCCATCGCCGATGTCCGCCTGCCCGAACCGCCGGTCGTGGAGCCCGCGCCCGCTCCCGCGCCGCCGGAGCCCGTCGCAGAACCCGAGCCCCTCCCAGAAATCCAGGTCCCCGAGCCCGTCGCAGAGCCGGAGCAGGTCACCGAGGCGCCCGCTCCCGACATCGACGCGATCGCCCCGACCGAAGGCCGCCTGGACCGCCTGCGCGGACGCCTCGCCAAGTCTCAGAACACGCTGGGCCGCAGCATGCTCGGCCTCATCGGCGGCGGCGACCTCGACGAGGACTCGTGGGAAGAGGTCGAGGACACCCTGCTGATCGCCGACCTCGGGCCCGTGGTCACCGAGTCGGTCGTCACCGCGCTGCGGGCCAAGATGGCCAGCAGCAAGGTGCGCACCGAGGCCGATGCCCGCGCGGTGCTGCGCGAGGTGCTGATCGCCGAGCTGCAGCCTGACCTCGACCGTGCGATCAGGGCGCTGCCGCATGCCGACAAGCCGTCGGTGCTACTGGTCGTCGGGGTCAACGGCACCGGTAAGACGACGACGGTCGGCAAGCTCGCCCGGGTCCTGGTCGCCGACGGGCGCCGGGTCGTCCTGGGCGCCGCGGACACGTTCCGCGCCGCCGCCGCCGACCAACTCCAGTCCTGGGCATCGCGGGTCGGCGCGCAGGTGGTCCGAGGACCCGAGGGGGCCGACCCCGCGTCGGTCGCGTTCGACGCCGTCGACACCGGGATCGCCTCGGGTGCCGATGTGGTCGTGGTCGACACCGCGGGCCGGCTGCACACCAAGACCGGGCTGATGGACGAGCTGGGCAAGGTCAAGCGCGTGGTGAGCAAGCGGGCCGAGGTCGACGAGGTGCTGCTGGTGCTCGACGCGACGATCGGGCAGAACAGCCTCCCGCAGGCGCGGGTGTTCGCCGAGGCCGTCGACATCACGGGCGTCGTCCTGACGAAGCTGGACGGCACGGCCAAGGGCGGCATCGTGTTCCGGGTGCAACAGGAACTCGGGGTGCCGGTCAAGCTCGTCGGCCTCGGGGAGGGGCCCGACGACCTCGCCCCGTTCGAGCCCGCCGCGTTCGTCGACGCCCTGCTCGGCTGACCTCGATGAGGCCGGCGGACAGCACATTTGTGCTGGTCGAGCCGGGTGAAACATGAGCGTAACGACTTAGGCGTGTCCGTTCACCTGGGTGAAACACAACAGAATCACAGGTGAAACGCTTGCCAAAGAGTCTCTTCGGGAGGCCGATCATGATCGGCCGTCATCCCAAGGAGGTTCACACAAAGTGCTTTTAGCCTTGCCAGACGAAGCGTTTCTGCCGTTTGGGCCCGAGGGCCTGAGCGCCGGAGATACGGCGTGGGTGCTCACGTCGGCGGCGCTGGTGTTGCTCATGACACCGGGCCTGGCGTTCTTCTACGGTGGTCTGTCCCGCCAGAAGTCCGTCCTCAACATGATGATGATGTCGTTCGGCTCGATGGGCGTCGTCAGCGTCATCTACGTGCTGTGGGGATACTCGATGTCCTTCGCCTCAGCACACACCGGTGAGAGCGACTTCTTCGGGGTCTTCGACAATCCGTTCTCGCTCTTCGGCGTCAGCCAGCTGACCGAGGTCCGCGAGATCGGCGGTGTCGACACGTTCGTCTCCGGCGGCTTCGGCACGGTGCCCGCCATCGTCTGGGTGGCCTTCCAGCTCACCTTCGCCGTCATCACCGTCGCGCTGATCAGCGGTGCGGTGGCCGAGCGGATGAAGTTCGGCACCTGGCTGGTGTTCGGCGGCATCTGGGTCACGCTGGTGTACTTCCCTCTGGCGCACATGGTTTGGGGTGGCGGCCTGCTCTCGGGTGCCGAAGACGGCATCGCCGCAAAGCTTTTCGGCGTCGACGAGGAAGGCGCGGCCAACGTCTCGCCGATCGACTTCGCCGGTGGCACCGTGGTCCACATCAACGCCGGCATGGCGGCACTGGTTCTGGCGATCCTGCTCGGCAAGCGGGCCGGTTTCGGACGGACCCCGTACCGCCCGCACAACATTCCGTTCGTGATGCTGGGCGCCGCGCTGCTGTGGTTCGGCTGGTTCGGCTTCAACGTGGGCTCCGAAGGTGCCGCCGACATGCTGGCCGGCTCGGTGTGGGTGAACACCACCGCCGCCACCGCGGCAGCGATGCTGGGCTGGCTGCTCGTCGAGCGCATCCGGGACGGTCACGCCACCAGCGTGGGTGCCGCATCGGGCATCGTCGCCGGCCTGGTCGCGATCACACCGGCGTGTGGATCGCTGTCGGCGATCGGCTCGCTGATCCTCGGCGCCGTCGCCGGTGTCCTCTCGGCTCTCGCGATCGCGCTGAAGTACAAGTTCGGCTATGACGATTCGCTCGACGTCGTCGGCGTGCACCTCGTCGCAGGGCTGTGGGGCACCATCGGCATCGGTTTCCTCGCTCTTGAGACCGGCCTGTTCTACGGCGGCGGCTTCGAGCAGCTCGTCGTGCAGATTGTGATCGCACTGGTTGCCGTAGTGTTCACCGCAGTCATGACCGCCATCATCGCGTTCATCGTCAAGCCTCTGGGCTGGCGGGTGTCCAAGGAGGATGAGGACACTGGTATCGATGAGACCGAACACGCCGAAACGGCTTACGAGCTCGCCTGACCGGCGACAATTTCATCGGAAGGGATCATCTAACACATGAAGCTGATAACCGCGATCGTCAAGCCGTTCACGCTGGAAGATGTCAAGACCGGTCTCGAGCAGACGGGCATTCTGGGCATGACCGTCAGCGAGGTGCAGGGCTACGGTCGGCAGAAGGGCCACACCGAGGTCTACCGCGGTGCGGAGTACTCGGTGGACTTCGTGCCCAAGGTCCGCGTCGAGGTCGTCGTCGACGACGCCGCCGTCGACAAGGTGGTGGACGTCATCGTCCAGGCCGCGCGCACAGGCAAGATCGGTGACGGCAAGGTCTGGGTCAGCCCGGTCGAGACCGTGGTCCGGGTGCGCACCGGCGAGCGTGGGGCGGATGCCCTTTGAGCCGTATCGCGCAGTGAGAGGTCATCTCCCGGCGCTTGCGCCGCGTGAGTACTGGATCGTCAAGTGCCGGGAGGACAACTCATGAAGGATTCGACATCGAAGCCCGCCGCCGGCGCCTCCCGTTGGGAGCGTCCGGCGGCGGTTTCGTCCCGTCCCGCAACAGATCTCGTCGCAGCCGCGGAGCAGCTGCTCGCAGGTGGCGCCCGGCCGCTCGACTCGGCCGCGTTACGCGACGCGCTCCTGGACCTGCACGACTTCTGGCTCACCACGAAGGCGACCGAGATCGGTATCACCGCCACCAGTGGCTTCGCGATCGTCGCGACCGGTGGTCTGGGCCGGGGTGAGCTGCTGCCGTACTCGGACCTGGATCTGATGCTGCTGCACGACAACATGCCGGCCGAGATCGTCGGCGAGGTTGCCGAGTTGCTCTGGTATCCGTTGTGGGACGCCAATATTCGACTCGACCACAGCGTCCGTACGGTGCCGGAGGCGCTTCGGGTGGCCGGTGAGGACATCTCTGCCGGGCTGGCCATGCTCGAGGCCCGCCACATCGCCGGGGACGCGGATCTGTCGTCGTTGCTCATCGGGGGCGCGCGACGGCAGTGGCGTACCGGAATAGCGCCCCGCTTCGAGGAACTCGTCGAGCACGCCCGGGCGCGCTGGCAGCGCAGTGGAGAGATCGCCCATCGTGCCGAACCGGATCTGAAGTGCGGCCGCGGCGGGCTGCGTGACGTGCAGCTGCTCAACGCGCTGGCGATCGCCCAACTCGCCGACGTCTATCCCAGCCGCTCACTGGCCTCGCCGACCGAAACCCTGGGCGAAGCCAACCTGGCCCTGCTCAACGTCCGCACCGAGCTGCACCGGGTGGCCGGCCGGGGACGCGAGCTGCTGCTGGCCCAGCACGCCGACGAGATCGGCGCCTCGCTGCGCATCGGCGACCGGTTCGACCTCGCGCGCACCCTGTCCGACGCAGCGCGCACCGTGAGTTACTACGTCGACGCCGGAATCCGCACTGCGGCAAACTCATTGCCACGGCGCGGGCTGGCCTCGCTGCGCCGGCCGGTGCGGCGCCCGCTCGACGAAGGGGTCATCGAATTCGCCGGCGAGGTGATCCTGGCGCGCGATGCCCGCCCCGAACGCGACCCCGGCCTGATCCTGCGCGTGGCCGCGGCGTCGGCGACCACAGGCCTGCCGATCGCAGGATCGACCCTGAGTCGGCTGGTGGAGGCCGCGCCGGAACTGCGCACGCCGTGGCCGAGGCAGGCGCTCAAGGACCTCCTGGTGATGCTCGCCGCGGGGCCGTCGGCGGTCGGCACCATCGAGGCGCTCGACCGCACCGGACTGTGGGGCCGGCTGTTCCCGGAATGGGGTGCCGTGCGCGACCTCCCGCCGCGCGACGTTGTCCACATCTGGACCGTCGACCGACATCTGGTCGAAACCGTCTCTCGAGCAAGTGCTTTCACCACCAGAGTGTCGCGTCCCGACCTGCTGCTGCTCGGTGCGCTGGTGCACGACATCGGCAAGGGGCGCGGCGGCGACCACAGCGTCATCGGCGCAGAACTGGCCCATCAGATCGGCAGCAGGCTCGGCCTGTGGCCGTCGGACATCAAGATCCTCGCTCAGGTCGTCCGGCATCATCTGCTGCTGCCCCACACCGCGACGCGGCGCGACCTGCAGGACGCGGCGACCATCTCCGCCGTGGTCGACGCACTCGACGGCGACCCGGCGGTGCTGGAACTCCTGCACGTGCTGGCCGAGGCCGACTCACTGGCCACCGGGCCGGGGGTGTGGGGCGACTGGAAGGCCTCGCTGCTCGGCGAGCTGGTCCGCCGCTGCCGCATGGTGATGGCCGGCGAGCCGCTTCCGCATCCCGATCCCGTTGATCCGCGGTTCATCTCGCTGGCCGGGCAGGTCGGCGTGCACGTCGAGCTGACGCCCACCGACACCCCGCACATCTATCAGGTGACGATGATCGCGCCGGACAGCCGAGGCGTGCTGTCGAAGGCCGCCGGGGTGATGGCCCTGAATTCCCTTCGGGTGCACTCGGCGTCGGTCAACGGTCACGAGGGTTCGGCGATCAACAGTTTCGTCGTCTCGCCGCGCTTCGGGACACCCCCTGCGGCGGAACTGCTGCGCCAGCAGTTGATCCTGGCCATCGACGGCGAGCTCGACGTGATGGGAGCCCTGGAGAAGAAGGAAGCCGAGAGCGTCGCCACCGGCAGGGCGGGAGAGGTCAGGGCAGCCGTCCCGATCAACGCTCCGACCGCGCCGCCGAAGGTGTTGTGGCATGAGCCCTCAGGCTCCGGACACGTCGTCGCGGAGATCCGGGCCACCGACCGGACGGGGCTGCTCGCGGTGCTCACCCGCGTCTTCGAGCGCGCCGGGGTGGACATCGCGTGGGCGAAGGTGACGACGATGGGCTCCTCGGTGATCGATGTGTTCGGGATCGTGCTGCCGGCCGGCGAGGACGCTGTCCGTGAGTCGCTGGAGAAGGAACTGTTGGCGGTGCTGCCCGCCCCGCCGCAGCCCAAACCGGTCCGCGAGGAGGCCAGCTGAGCCGGACTGCCCAGCGTTGCCGGAACCCCGACGACCGCCCGCGATAGGCTTGGCCACGTGTTTGAATCTCTGTCCGACCGGTTGACCGGTGCCCTCTCGGGCCTGCGGGGCAAAGGTCGGCTGACCGATGCCGACATCGATGCCACCGCGCGCGAGATCCGACTGGCCCTGCTCGAGGCCGATGTCTCGCTGCCGGTCGTGCGGGCCTTCATCTCCCGCATCAAGGACCGCGCCAAGGGCGTCGAGGTGTCGGCCGCGCTGAACCCCGCGCAGCAGGTCGTCAAGATCGTCAACGAGGAACTCGTCGCGATCCTCGGCGGCGAGACCCGCCAGCTGGCGTTCGCCCGTAACCCACCGACGGTCATCATGCTGGCCGGTCTGCAGGGTTCCGGTAAGACGACGCTGGCCGGCAAGCTCGCGAAGTGGCTCAAAGCGCAGGGGCACACGCCGTTGCTCGTCGCGTGTGACCTGCAGCGTCCCGGTGCGGTGAACCAGCTGCAGATCGTCGGCGAGCGCGCCGGCGTGCACGTCTTCGCCCCACACCCGGGGGTGTCCCCGGCGGGCGAGACGATCGAGCAGATGACCGCGCACGCGAGGAGCGAAACAGCTGGGGCGGGTGACCCGGTCTCGGTCGCGGCGGCGGGCCTCGCCGAAGCCAGATCCAAGCTCTACGACGTGGTGATCGTCGACACCGCGGGCCGCCTCGGCATCGACCAGGAACTGATGGCCCAGGCCGCCGCGATCCGCGACGCCGTGAACCCCGACGAGATCCTGTTCGTCCTCGACGCGATGATCGGTCAGGACGCCGTGACCACCGCCGATGCGTTCCGCGAGGGCGTCGGCTTCACGGGCGTTGTGCTGACGAAGCTCGACGGTGACGCCCGCGGCGGTGCCGCGCTGTCGGTGCGCGAGGTCACCGGCCAGCCGATCCTGTTCGCGTCGGCGGGGGAGAAGCTGGAGGACTTCGACGTCTTCCACCCCGACCGGATGGCCAGCCGGATCCTTGGCATGGGCGACGTGCTCACCCTCATCGAGCAGGCGGAGCAGGTCTTCGACGCCGAGCAGGCGGAGGCGACCGCGGCCAAGATCGGCAGTGGAGAACTCACCCTCGAGGACTTCCTCGAACAGATGCTCGCGATCCGCAAGATGGGTCCGATCGGCAACCTGCTCGGGATGCTGCCCGGCGCCGGGCAGATGAAGGACGCGCTGGCCGCCGTCGACGACAGCCAGCTCGACCGCGTGCAGGCGATCATCCGGGGCATGACACCGCAGGAGCGCGCGGATCCGAAGATCATCAACGCGTCGCGCCGGTTGCGGATCGCGAACGGGTCCGGGGTCACCGTCGCCGAGGTGAACCAGCTCGTCGACCGCTTCTTCGAGGCCCGCAAGATGATGTCGCAGATGGCCGGCCAGATGGGTATGCCGTTCGGCCGCAAGAACACTCGCAAGGCGGCCAAGGGTAAGAACAAGCAGGCGGGCAAGAAGAAGGGCGGCCGCGGCCCCACTCCGCCGAAGAACCGCAATCCGCTCGGCGCGGGCATGCCCGGGATGGCGGGGCTGCCGCCCGGGTTCCCGGATCTGTCGAACATGCCCAAGGGGCTCGACGAATTGCCGCCGGGGCTGGCCGACATCGACCTGTCGAAGCTGAAGTTCCCGAAGAACTGACGGTGGACGGCACGCCGCTGCACGTGCGCGGTCGCAGCCTGCCCGACGGCGAACCCGTCGAGTGGTGGATCGTCGGAGGCAGGCTCAGCGCCGACCCGGTGGCCGGTGCGGAGACCGTGTTCGGCGCCGACGGGGACGGCGGCTGGGTGCTGCCCGGGCTGGTCGACGCGCACTGCCACGTCGGTCTGGGACCCGGTGGTCCGACCGGTCTCGACGAGGCCATCGGTCAGGCTGAGACCGAACGCGAGGTGGGCGCGCTGCTGCTGCGCGACGCCGGCTCGCCCGTCGACACCCGCAGCCTCGACGATCGTGCGGACCTGCCCCGGATCATCCGGGCCGGTCGGCACCTGGCCAAGCCGAAGCGCTACATCCCGGGTCTGCCCATCGACATCGAAGACGAATCGCAGCTGCCCGAGTACGTCGTGCAGCAAGCCCGCTTCGGCGACGGCTGGGTGAAGCTGGTCGGGGACTGGATCGACCGCGGCATCGGCGACCTGGCGCCGCTGTGGTCCGACGAGGTGCTGGAGGCGGCCATCGCCGCCGCGCACGCCAACGGGGCTCGCGTCACGGCGCACGTGTTCGGCGAGGACGCGCTGCCCGGTCTGATCAAGGCCGGCATCGACTGCATCGAACACGGCACCGGGCTGACCGAGGACTCGATAGGTCTGATGGTCGAGTACGGCACGGCGCTGGTGCCCACCCTGATCAACATCGAGAACTTTCCGGGCATCGCCGAGGCCGCGGGCAAGTACCCGACCTACGCCAGACACATGCGTGACCTCTATGCATCGTGCCGCGACCGGGTGGCGGCCGCGCGCGACGCCGGCATTCCGATCTTCGCGGGAACCGACGCCGGCGGCATGATCGCCCATGGCCGCATCGCCGACGAGGTCGAGGCACTCAAGGGCATCGGTATGACGCCGACCGAGGCCCTCGGCGCGGCGTGCTGGGACGCTCGCGAATGGCTCCGGAGGCCGACTCTGCGGCACGGCGCGTCAGCGGATCTGGTGTGCTTCACCGAGGATCCCCTCACCGGTGCAGAGGTGCTCGCCAACCCGACCAGGGTGATCCTGCGCGGGGTCGTCTACTAGACGGACAGACACAGGCGGCCTCAGTGGGCCCCACCCGTCACACCTCTTCGTGTTGTGCAGCGAAAGTCCGAGTGCAGGCCTGCGGAACGTCGACAGGTGTGACTCCGGAGGCTCGGCGGCGGGGTTACGGCTGGCTGAATCCGTAGTCCAGCAGCTGCATCGCCTGCCCGTAGAGATCGCCGGTGCCGTACATCTGCACCACGACAAGTCGGCGGTTTCCGCGTTGCGCGGCGCCGACGTAGGTCTTGCGGGCGAGGTTGGTGAACCCGGTCTTGCCACCCAGGTCACCCGGGTAGCGGCTCAACAGTTCGTTCTGGTTGTGCAGGGTCTTGCCGGGGAACGGCGCGGTCGGCGATCGCATGATCTGGGCGATCAGCGGATACTTCAGCGCCGCCCGCATGATGACCGCGAGATCGTGCGGCGTGGTGACCGACTCCCATCCGGGTCCGTCGAGCCCGGACGTCGAGGATGCCTTGGTGGAGCGGGCACCGACGAGTGCGGCCTTGCGGTTCATCGCGGCCACAGCGACCCGCTGACCGCCCAGCATGTCGCCGAGCATGGTGGCCGCGTCGTTGCCCGACACCATCAGGATCGCCGAGACGAGCTGGGCGGTGGTGTACGCCTGACCGGGTGTGAGCCCGGCACACGAACATTCGATCTTCGTGTGGGATTCGTTGGCCCGCGCGAAACTGTCGGGCCGCAGGTGGTCGAGCACCGTCATCGCCAGCAGCACCTTGATGGTGCTGGCCGGAGCGTAGGTGCCGTACGGGTCCTTGCTCGCCAGCACCCTTCCGGTGTCCAGGTCGGCAACAAGCCACGCCTTGGCGGGTCCGTCCGGAATCGGCTGCGCCGCCGCGGGTTGGGCCGCGGGCTGGGCGACGCCCGGTGCGGCGACCGACACGGAGGCGGTCAGCAGCGCGCCGAGGGCGAACGCCAGCCCCGTGAGTCGTCTTCGCACGAGGGGCGACGCTAGTCGCGGCAGGACTCGACACGGTCTCCTTCCGGTATCGAGTCAGCCCGACCAGGTTTGAGCGGGCGCACGCGCGGGGTTCTACAGCCGGCTGACGCCTGCGTTCGGGCCCAGCGCGAATCCCCAGTCCAGCAGTGCCGACGCCTGGTCCCAGTACGTCGGCCCGCCCTCTGTGACCAGCCCGTACATCATGGCGACCACCAGATGCCTGCCGTTGCGGGAGGCGCCGGCGACGAACGTCTTGCGGGCCAGATCGGTGTAGCCGGTCTTGCCGCCGAACGTGCCGGGGTAGCGGTGCAGCATCTCGTCCTGGTTCACCAGCACGACATCGCCGGACTTCGTCGGGAACACGGCCGTCGGCTGTGCGGTGATCTGGGCGAACACCGGGTAGGCCATCGCGGCGCGGAACAGCACCGCCAGATCGCGCGGGGTGGACCAGATGTCGATGCCGGGTCCGTCGATTCCCGACGGTGAGCCGGCGCGGGTGCCGTGGGCGCCCAGACCCGCGGCCTTGGCATTCATCTTCGCCACCGCGGCGTGGCGTCCACCAAGCATGGTGGCCAGCGTGTTGGCGGCGTCGTTGCCCGACACCAGCAGCAGTCCTTCCAACAGCTGGCGCGTCGTGTAGGTCGTGCCGGGCGCGACGCCGGCGCAGTTGCACTCGACCCGGGTGTCGGCCTCGTTCGCCACCACGGTGGCGTCCAGCGGCAGCTCGTCGAGCACGACCATCGCGAGCAGGATCTTGATGGTGCTCGCCGGGGCGAATCGCCCGTTCTCCTGCCGTGCGGCCAGGACGGCACCGGTGTCCATGTCGGCGAGGACCCAGGCCTGCGCGGGTCCGTCGGGAACGGGAACAGAGCCGGCGGGTTGCACGATCCCGGTCACCGGCACCGCCGACGCGGTCGGGGAGACGACCCCGGAACCCGCGAGGATCAGGCACAGCGCCGCCCCCAGGGACGCGAGAAGCCTTGTCATGACGGGGAAGTCTATCCAGCCCCGGCCCGCCCTTCCGGTCGTGTTCAATCGGATCCCATGATGACCCTCGAGGAGATCTCGGACCGGCTTGAGATCCAGCAACTGCTCATCGATTACTCCACAGCGATCGACGCCAAGCGTTTCGACGATCTCGACTCGGTGTTCACCGCCGACGCCTACATCGACTACCGGGTCAGCGGCGGCGTCGACGGCCGCTTCCCGGAGGTGAAGGCGTGGCTCGCCGAGGTGCTGCCGAACTTCCCCGCGTACTACCACATGCTCGGCAACGTCGACGTGCGCCTCGGCTCCGACGGGAACACCGCGACCTCCCGGGCGATCTGCTTCAACCCGATGGTGATGGGCGGCGATGCCGGCCAGATCTACTTCGTCGGGATCTGGTACGTCGACGAGTTCGTCCGCACCGAGGCGGGCTGGCGGATGAGCAGGCGCGTCGAGGAGAAGGCGTTCGACAAGCTGGTGTGACGACCCGGCTCAGTGCGCGACCCGGCGCGCCAGCGCGCCGATCGCCCTCTTCATGCGGGGGGACACGTACACCGAGACCGCCGTGTTGAAGATGTCCTCGCGCAGCCGGGTCAACGTGGACTCGGTGATCAGCCAGCGTCCGTCGAGCTTCTCGTAGGACTCGGTGTAGTGCCCGTAGCCGCGCAGGTTCAGGCCGGGCGCCAGGCGCACGACGTCTTCGAGCGCCCAGATTCCGTCCGCGGTGGTCGCCGACGTCAGGGTGATCTCCGGCGCGTGCACCTGGTGCACCGTGGCGTTGGTGCGCAGACTGCGCCGGGTGAACGCGACGAAGTCGTCGGCGCCGACGATGACCTTGCCGCCGGCCCGCGAGGTGTCGCTGCGGAAGTCGTCGCTGAACAGCGTCCGCCAGGACTCCCAGTCCTTGGTGTCGAGGTACCGGCAGTAACGTGCCTTCAGCGTCTTGATCGCCTCGATCTCCAGCACCGTCACCGCTGCGTCGGTCATCGGTGAAGCGTGTCATCTGCGCCCGTGACTGTAAAGCTGCCCGCGATGGTTTCCGTTCGGCGACACCGTCGTTCACCTCGATCGTGTAGAGCTATCGCTCGACATGGCCGATATCACCGCCCCGCCCTCGGAAACCCAGCTCAAGAGCCTCCTGCGGGCCCTCGACGACCTCGACCTGCCGGCACTGACCGCACTGCCTGCGGCCGCTGTCGGCGATCCAGGTCGTCGACGTGCTGGAACGCCTGGATGTTCACGAGCGGGCCGTGCTCTACCGCATCCTTCCCAAGGACCGGGCGCTGGAGGTGTTCGAGATCCTCCCGCCCAGCCTGCAGGGCGACCTCGTCGGCGCGTTGCAGGACGACGCCGTGGCCGCGCTGTTCGCCGATATGGACCCTGACGACCGCGTGGAACTCCTCGACGAACTGCCGGCGACGGTGGCCGGGCGTCTGATGCACGGCCTGCCGCCCGACGAACGCGAGCTGACCGCCGTGGTGCTCGGCTATCCGCAGCGGTCGATCGGCCGCCGGATGAGCCCGGAGTTCGTGTCGGTTCGCCCCACGATGACGACGGCCGAGGCGCTCACCCGGGTCTCGGCCGGCTTGGACGACGCCGAGACCGTCTACATGCTGCCGGTCGTCGACGACGAACGCGTCCTCATCGGAGTGGTCAGCCTGCGGCGGTTGCTCGCCGCCGTGCCGGGAACGACGATCGTCGAGGTGATGCGTCCGCCGCACTGGGCGCGCGCGACCGAGGACGCGGAGACGGCTGCGCGCCGGTGCGCCGATCTGAGGGTGCTGGCGTTGCCGATCGTCGACAACGAGACGCGGCTGGTCGGCATCCTCACCGTCGACGATGCACTGCAGATCCTCGAGACCGCGGAATCCGAGGACCAGGCGCGCATCGCCGGCACCGAGCCGCTGCGCAGGCCGTATCTCACCGCTCCGGTGGTCAGCCTGGTCCGGTCCCGCGTCGTCTGGTTGCTGGTGCTCGCGATCGGCGCGACGCTGACGGTGCAGGTGCTCGAGGTGTTCGAGGCCACCCTGTCGGAGGTGGTGACCCTGGCGTTGTTCGTCCCGCTGCTGATCGGCACCGGCGGTAACACCGGAAATCAGGCGGCGACCACGGTCACCCGCGCCCTGGCGCTCGGCGACGTGGGACCTCGCGATCTGGGCAGGGTGCTGCTCCGCGAGCTGCGGGTCGGGCTGTCGCTGGGGCTGCTGCTGGGCGGCCTGGCGTTCGCTGTGACGAGCCTGGTGTACGACCGTTCCATCGGTACGGTGATCGGGTTGACCCTGGTGAGCCTGTGCACGATGGCGGCGACGGTCGGCGGTGCGATGCCGTTGATCGCCCGGGCGATCCGGGTCGATCCGGCGGTGTTCTCGAACCCGTTCATCTCGACCTTCGTCGATGCCACCGGGTTGCTGATCTACTTCACCATCGCCAGAGCGGTCCTCGGCATCTGATCGGCGATTTCCGCCCGACGACGGGGTTCTGGCACAATGAGCGGCTGTCTGCCGTAGGACTCCGGCCCTGCGGCGGTCACACACGTAAGGCAAAACCGGACCGGGCAGCCCGCCCGCGTCGCTCGAATTGCCAACGTGGCAATCACAGGAGAACTCGCAACACATGGCTGTCAAGATCAAGCTCGCCCGCTTCGGCAAGATCCGCAATCCCCAGTACCGCATCTCCGTCGCCGATGCGCGCAACCGCCGCGACGGCCGCGCCATCGAGGTCATCGGCCGGTACCACCCGAAGGAAGACCCCAGCATCATCGAGATCGACTCCGAGCGTGCGCAGTACTGGCTCGGCGTCGGCGCGCAGCCCACGGAGCCGGTGCTGCAGCTGCTGAAGATCACCGGCGACTGGCAGAAGTTCAAGGGTCTGCCCGGCGCCGAGGGCACGCTGAAGCACAAGGAACCCAAGCCCAGCAAGCTGGACCTGTTCAACGCCGCGCTCGCCGAGGCCGAAGGTGGTCCGTCGACCGAGGCCACCACGCCCAAGAAGAAGAAGGCGCCCGCCAAGAAGGACGAGCAGCCCACCGAGAAGGCCGCCGAGCCGGCCGCTGAGGCCCCGGCCGAGGCCGCTGCCGAGTCCGAAGCGCCCGCCGCCGAATGAGCTCGGTCGTCGTCGACGCCGTGGAGCACCTGGTCCGCGGAATCGTCGACAATCCTGACGACGTCCGCGTCGACATGGTGACCAACCGCCGCGGCCGCACCGTCGAGGTTCACGTCCATCCCGAGGATCTCGGCAAGGTCATCGGGCGGGGCGGTCGCACGGCGACCGCGCTGCGCACGTTGGTCGCGGGTATCGGCGGACGCGGTATCCGCGTCGACGTGGTGGACACCGACCAGTAGCGACGAAGGACCGCCCCTGATGGATCTCGTGGTCGGGCGAGTCGCGAAAGCACACGGCGTCACCGGTGAACTGACCGTCGAGGTCCGCACCGACGATCCGCAGGGCCGCTTCGTACGCGGAGCCGTCCTGCGCGGCCGGCCCCCCAGGGGCGGCGCCGAGCGCGAATACGTCATCGAATCGGTGCGCACACACGGCGATCGGTTGCTGGTGCGCTTCGACGGTGTCGCCGACCGTGACGCCGCCGACGCTCTGCGGGGGACCGTCTTCCTCGTCGACTCGGCCGACCTGCCACCGATCGAGGACCCGGACGAGTTCTACGACCATCAGCTCGAGGGTTTGACGGTCATCACCGTGTCCGGCGGCGAGGTCGGAAAAGTGGCCGAGGTGTTGCACACGGCGGCAGGCGAATTGCTCGCCGTGCGCACGGCGGACGACACCGAGGTGCTGGTGCCGTTCGTGTCGGCGATCGTTCTGTCGGTGTCGCTCGACGATCAGCTGATCACGATCGACCCGCCCGACGGCCTGCTCGAACTGGACTGATCGTGCGGATTGACGTTGTCACGATCTTTCCCGCGTTCCTCGACGCGCTCCGACAGGCGTTGCCGGGCAAGGCGATCGAGGCCGGCATCATCGACCTCGCCGTGCACGATCTGCGCGACTGGACCCATGACGTGCACCGGTCGGTCGACGATTCGCCGTACGGCGGCGGGCCGGGGATGGTGATGAAGGCACCGGTGTGGGGCGCTGCCCTCGACGAGATCTGTTCGCCGGAAACGCTTCTCGTGGTGCCGTCGCCGGCGGGTCGGCTGTTCACCCAGGCCACCGCGCAACGGTGGTCGACCGAGCGCCATCTGGTGTTCGCGTGCGGCCGGTACGAGGGCATCGACCAGCGGGTGGTGGAGGACGCCGCCACGCGGATGCGGGTGGAAGAGGTCTCCCTCGGCGACTATGTGCTGCCCGGCGGCGAATCCGCCGCGGTGGTGATGGTCGAAGCCGTGGTGCGGCTGCTGCCCGATGTGCTCGGCAATCCGGCGTCGCATCAGGATGATTCGCACTCGGAGTTCGTCGGAGGCCTGCTCGAGGGCCCGAGTTACACCCGACCGGCGAGTTGGCGTGGTCTCGACGTCCCCGACGTGCTGCTCTCCGGCGACCATGCCCGCATCGCGGCGTGGCGGCATCAGCAGGGGCTCGAGCGCACCCGCGAACGTCGACCGGATCTGCTCCCGCCCGACGCGAGCTGAGCCCGTCAGATCCTGCCGTCGGGGAACATCGTCTTCACCGCGTCGGTGATGGTGCGGCGGGCCGCGTCGTCACCACCGGCCTGCATCGAGCCGATCACCATGACGTAGCGCCGATCCCGTCCGATCACACCGGTCGACAGGTGCATCCAGTCGGCGCCGATGCAGCACATCCAGCCCTGCTTCACCGCGACGGGTTCGGCGAACAGTCCCTCCGGAATCCCGAAGCGCTGCGGGTACACCCCGCCGGGGACCATGCCGTCGGGTGCGGTGGGTGTCGAGGCGGCCAGGTTCGACACGATGACGTCGGCCTGCGCACGCGGCAGGCCTCCGGCTCCCGACAGCAGCATGTCGTAATACCGCACCAGGTCGGTGGCCGTGCTGATGGTGTTGAACCAACGGCCGTCCGTCGGCCGCCTGGTCGAGGTGAGCCCGTAGCGCTTCACCACCCGGTCGATGATCGCGGCACCGCCGCCGCGATTCCAGAAGACTTCGGCGGCGCTGTCGTCGGAGGACCGCAACATCACCTCGAGCGACTTGCGGTCCTGCGGGGACAACCCGGTTCGGCGCTGCGCGACCTGCAGGAGAAGGTCGTCGGCGATGAACACCTTCACGACCGAGGCGATCGCCATCGTCATGTCGTTGCCGTTGGTGACCAGCTCGCCGGTGTTGCGGTCGAGCACCGCAGCGGTGATGTCGGCGCCGGCCGCAGCGGCCTTCGACGTCGCCTGGCGCTCGAGGTCGGCCAGCCGGGTGAACGCCGCGGGGGGCTCGTCCGGCGGAGCTTCCGGCAGTGGGGCCAGCCTGCCCAGCGGCGCGACCACCGTCAGATGCGGACCGGCCGACACCGGCGGCGCGCCGTGGCCGGCCGGCGTGCAGCCGGCGAGAACCGTCGCGACCGCACTCGCCAGTGCTGTCGCGGTGATCAGCCTCCGCGGCCGTGGCATCGCTGTTCCTCCGTGATGGGCCGGGCCGACGCTGTCCCGAAACGCGGGCAGCATCGACGTGCCGCCTGGTGCATCCAGGGTAGTCGCTACACTCGCGACACGCTGCTCACCGACATCACGCGCACCATCGCAGCACCGCCGATTTCGGGGAAATGGACTCCGTCTGGCACAATTGAGCAGTTGTCTGTGCACGGCCGGAAGAGCCTTCCGGTGTCAGGCGCACGACAAGCCTAAGACGCCCGAACCCACATCGGTCTCTGTCCGCGCCACCACGGTGTCGGCGTACGACCGCGAACAGCAAGGAAGTGTCACCGATGAACACGCTGGATTTCGTCGACCAGTCGTCGTTGCGTGACGATGTCCCGGCCTTCGGCCCCGGCGACACCGTCAATGTGCACGTGAAGGTCATCGAGGGTTCCAAGGAGCGCATCCAGGTCTTCAAGGGCGTCGTGATCCGTCGTCAGGGCGGCGGCATCCGGGAGACCTTCACCGTGCGCAAGGAGAGCTACGGCGTCGGCGTCGAGCGCACCTTCCCGGTTCACTCGCCCAACATCGACCACATCGACATCGTCACCCGTGGTGACGTGCGTCGCGCGAAGCTGTACTACCTGCGCGACCTGCGTGGCAAGAAGGCCAAGATCAAAGAGAAGCGCTGACCCGAGTGGTCGCGCCGGAGCTGACGTCGCGCTGGCTAGTCTGATCCCGTGACGTCACCTTCTGAGCCTTCCGGGCCATCTGGGCCTACCCGGACCCCTGAGGATTCCGTGCCGGAGGACGATTCTCCCGACGGAGAGAAGACCGGTAAGAAGCGCGGCGCGCTGCGAGAAGCCGCGATCCTCATCAGCATCGCGCTCGTCCTCTATTACGTCACGCTGACGTTCATCGCGCGTCCGTATCTGATCCCGTCGGAGTCGATGGAGCCCACGCTGCACGGCTGCAACGGCTGTGTCGGCGACCGGATCATGGTGGACAAGATGTCCTATCGCTTCGGGTCGCCCGAACCCGGCGACGTCGTGGTGTTCAAGGGCCCGCCGAACTGGAGTATCGGCTACAAGTCCATCCGCTCGGACAACGCGGCCGTGCGCTGGATCCAGGACACCCTGTCGGTCGTCGGCTTCGTCCCGCCCGACCAGAACGACCTGGTGAAGCGGATCATCGCGACCGGCGGTCAGACCGTCCAGTGCCGCGTCGACACCGGGCTGACCGTCGACGGCAAGCCGCTCAACGAGCCGTACCTGAACGCCGAGACGATGATGGCCGATCCCGCGGTGTATCCGTGTCTGGGCAACGAGTTCGGCCCTGTCACCGTGCCGGAGGGCCGGCTGTGGGTGATGGGGGACAACAGGACCCACTCGGCGGATTCGCGCACCCACTGCACCAACGAGCCCGCGGACGTGCAGAAGGGTCTGCTGTGCACCGGCGATCCGACGGCCGGGACGATTCCGGTGGAGAATGTGATCGGTAAGGCCCAGTTCATTGCGTGGCCGCCCGGACGCTGGGGCGGCGTGAACTCGGTGAACCCGCAGTCGTAGCGGGTGGCTTCACAGGTTGGGTGGAAGGGGCACTGACACTTGCCGGCTGTTTGGCCTCCCAGAACGGTCATCCGCAAATCGTCGGGTCTGCGCACGCTCGAATCGGCGCTGTACCGTGCAGGCCTGGGCCCGGTCGCGGGGGTCGACGAGGTCGGCCGCGGCGCGTGCGCGGGACCGCTCGTCGTGGCGGCGTGCATCCTCGGCCCGAACCGGCTGGAGAGCCTGTCCGCGCTCGACGATTCCAAGAAGCTCAACGAGAGCGAGCGCGAACGCCTGTTCCCGCTGATCCGACGCTATGCGGTGGCGTTTCACGTGGTGTTCATCCCGTCGGTCGAGGTGGACCGCCGCGGAGTGCACGTCGCCAACATCGAGGGGATGCGGCGCGCGGTGGCGGGTCTCGCGGTGCGCCCCGGATACGTGTTGTCGGACGGCTTCCGGGTGCCGGGTCTGCCGATGCCGTCACTGCCGGTGGTCGGGGGGGACGCGGCGGCCGCCTGCATCGCCGCGGCGAGCGTGTTGGCGAAGGTGAGCAGAGACCGGCTGATGGTGGCCATGGACCAGGAGCATCCGGGATACGGCTTCGCCGACCACAAGGGGTACAGCACCCGGGCGCACAGCGCCGCACTGAACGACCTCGGCCCGTCGACCCAGCATCGTTTCTCCTTCATCAATGTGCGACGGTTGGTGGTGGACGGGGAACCCGGTCAGGGTGGCGAACTCGAATGCGGGAAACTGGCAGTGGACGTACCGGTGGACATGCCGGTGGACCGTGTACTACGTGAAGGACAGCTGAGCCGATGAGTGCCGAAGATCTCGAGAAGTATGAAACCGAGATGGAGCTCTCGCTCTACCGCGAGTACAAGGACATCGTCGGGCAGTTCAGTTACGTGGTGGAGACGGAGCGGCGTTTCTATCTGGCCAACAGCGTGGAGATGATCCCGCGCAACGCCGACGGCGAGGTCTACTTCGAACTGCGTCTCGGTGACGCCTGGGTGTGGGACATGTACCGGCCGGCGCGGTTCGTCAAGCAGGTCCGGGTGATCACGTTCAAGGACGTCAACATCGAAGAGGTCGAGAAGCCCGAGTTGCGCCTGCCGGAGTGACGGTCAGGGTTTCCTGGTCAGTTCGAACGGCATCCGGATGTTGAGGGAGCGGTTGACGCCGCACGCGCCGCTGGGCCCGATCGTCTGATCCCAGCCGGTCAGGCGGTCATGGCGGTCCGCGGCGTCGAGCCTGGCGGCCCAGAAGGTGAAGCTCTGTTCTCCGCGCGCGGTGCTGCCGTCCGGGCAGCGCTGCCAATTCTCGATGGTGTGCACCGCTTTCCAGCGTTGACTCTGATACACCAGGTTCGCCGTCCAGCCCTGGTCGCTGACCACCGTTCCGGTGCAGTCCTGGAACGTGGTGCACGACGAGGTGATCGTCCAGGTCGCCACGACATCCTGCTGATAGACCATGATCTCGTTGGTCTTCGCCCACAACCCGTCGGAACGCGCGGTGAAGACGCCGTTGAGCGCGACGTCGGACTCGGCGTGAGCCGGCGCGACATCGCCCACTCCGCCGGCGAGCACGAGCGCGCAGGCTGCGAGCGTCACGGCGCGGCGGGCCATATCAGGTCCTTCCAGGTTCGGGCGGGAGCGACGAGATCGGTCTGCTGCACCGCCGTCCCGTCGTCGGTGGCGATCCGGCCGGTCTGCGGGTCGTAGGTGGCGACCGCCAGCGGTGGTGGCGGGGATCCGGGCGGCGGTGTCCCGCCGGGTGGGGCGAAGAGGCGTTCGTCCCGGGTGACGCGATCGTCCGGGGGTACGCCCTGCGCGACCAGACTGGGGTCGAACGGGTACGGACCCAGCGCGTGCGGGCGGGCGGCGAGCGGCTGAAAGGCCCTGTCGCTCCTGCACAACTCCACGGTCGGGGCTCGCTTGCCCGGCACGTCCATACACGGCAGATTGCGTACGCCGCGCACAGCGATGGCGGAGTCCTGCGGCAGTTTGCAGTAGAGGCCGTCGGGCGTGTCGATGGTCGTGGTGTCCGCCGGAGAGCGCCACGCTGACGGCGGAAGGAACCCCACGGTGCAGGCGGGCGGGTCGTCGACGGAGATCCGGAAGTCGCCGACGGGGATCCCGGTCGCGTTGTTCGACCCGACGGCGGACTGGTAGAACGCCGAGGCCGGAGGCAACAGGACCAACAGTTGTTCGAGTCCCGCCCGGTAGGTGAGGCCGACCTGACCCAGCGACGTCAGGTTCGCCAGAAGTACGGGCAGGGTGGGCCTGACCTGTTCGATGAGTTGGGTAACCTGTTGTGCTGCAGGGGTTCCGGTGGTGAGGATTCGGCGGATCTCCGTATCACGGTCGACCAGTTGCGCGCTGATCGCCGCGAGGTCGGCCGCCCAGGTGTCCAGCGCGTCGGCGCTGGCGGCCTGGCCGTCGAGCACCGGGGCGGTGTCCTCGATCAGCGACGACGTGCGGCCGGCCACCCTGTCCATGTCGGCGCTGATCCGCGTCATCGACTCGGCCAGCGTCTGCAACTCGTAGCCACTGCCGTCGAACGCCGTGAAGGATTCGTCGAGTAGTTGTGCGAGCTTGTCTTTCGGGATATCGGTGATCAGGTCGCTGAGATTCTGCATCATCGGGGCGACCCGCTGGGGCACGGTCACCGCCGAGGACGGGATCACCGCCCCGCTCTCCAGGTACGGGCCCGAGCGGCTGCGCGGTTGCAGGTCGACGTACTGCTCGCCGACTGCCGATACGCTGCGCACCTCGGCCCGCAGGTCCGTCGGGACCCGGGGCGTGCCCGACAGGGACAGCGTGGCCTCGGCGCCGTCGCGGTCGACGTCGAGCGCGGTGACCTTGCCGATCTGCACACCCCGGTAGGTGACGTTCGCGAACCGGTACAGGCCGCCGGCCTCGGGTAGTTGCAGCGTGACCTCGATCCGGCCGATGCCGAGAAGCGTCGGTACCCGGATGTACTGCAGGACCATCACAGCGATGCCGACCACCGATGCTATGGCGAAGAGCGTCAACTGGATTCGTACCAGACGGGTCAGCATCACCGACCTCCGGTGGGCAGTCGGTCGGGGCCCATCACCCCGGGTGGCGGCGCGACCGCCTCGCCCAGGGGGTTCTTCGAGTAGAACGTCTCATAGCCGGGATCGCCGGGAGCGGGCACCAGTGGTGCGTTCTCGTCGCCGAACGAGGTACCGGCCAGCAGTCCCCGTTTGAAGCGTCCCAGCGTCAGATCGACGGTCACGAACAGGTTCATGTAGTCGCCACGTACACCGCGGTCGATGATGTTCTGGTTCAACGGGAATGTCAGTGCGTAACCCAGCCCTGTGCTGATGTCGGGCCCGAGGTCGGCGACGGCGCGCAGCGCCGGTTCCAGGTTGGCCAGGTTGGTGACGAGATCGGTGTGGACGGCGTCGATCACCGTTCCGGCGGTGTCGCTGAACCGGCGCAGCGCGTCGAGCGCTTCGGTGAATCGGGGCCGTTGACGCACGAGAGTGTCCAGGGCGGGCGGTATCTCACGCAGCGCTCGGCTGACGACATCACGTTGCTGGGCCAATGTCGCCGAGAACCGGTCCAGTTCGGTGATCGTCGCGATGATGTCGTCGGTCTGGGTGTCGAGAATGCCGACGAAGCGATCCAGCCGGCCCAGCAACTCGCGGATGTCGCTCTGGTGACCCGCGAACACGTCGTTGAAAGAGTGGACGACGTCGCCGATCTGGCCCAGTCCGCCCCCGTTGACCACCGTCGACAACGCCGCCAGCGTCTGCTCGGTCGACGGATGGGTCGACGACGCGTCCAGCCCGATCGACGATCCCGGCGCCAAGACGCCGACCGCGGGTTCTCCGAGCGGCGCGGCGAGTTCGAGGTGCATCGACCCGAGCAGGCTGGTCTGGCCGACGGTCGCGATCGCGTTGGCCGGGATCTCGACGCCCGCTTTCACCCGGATGCCGACTTCGGCGTGGCGGTCGACGATCCCGATGCGGGAAACACTGCCGATCACGACGTCGTCGATCATCACCGGCGAATTGGTCTCCAGCGTACCGACGTTCGCGAGTGCCACGGTGTAGGCCGTCGCGCCGTCCCCGCGTCCGACCGTGCCGGGCAGCGGAAGCGAGCTCACCCCGTCGAAACTGCACGCGGTCGTGGTCATCAGGGCCGCCGCGGCGATCGCGACGGCGCGTCGGGCTGCGCGGACGGGTCTCACGGCGTGGGCCTTTCGGCCGGCAGAAGCATCTGAGGCAGCGTGGGCTGCTGTGCCTGATAGGCGGAATCGCCGGGAGCGATCGCGGTGGGTCCCGAGCGTGTGCCCGGGCCCCCCGGTCGGAGATCGGGTTCACTGTAGATCAGCTTGCTGTCCGACGGGACCGGCGTCAGCAGCGGATTGACCGGGAAGGGCAGGTAGTTGAAGTTCACGGTGTCCAGGCCGGGCCCGAGATACTGGGCGCACAGCTTGGAGCTCTCCGGTGCGGTGACGTTCGCCAGCGCACCGAGCATCCCGCAGAAGAACGCGGTCGGATCCGCCATGTTGTTGAGCACGAACACTCCGCTGGCCCCGCCGGTGCGCGGATCCATCATGTTGTAGGCGTTTGCCATCGCCGACGGCGCCACGTGCAGGACCTGTTCGAGATCGGCACGGTGATCGACGAGGTTCTGGGTGACCCCGGCCAGCCGCGCCACCTGCTCGCCGGTTCGGTCACGGGTGCCCGCGACGAAGCGCTGCACCTCGCCGACCGCCTCGGCGAGGTTGATCAGCGCGGCGTCCAGATCGCCGCGGCTGCCGTCGAGCACGCTGCTCAGCGTGGCGAGCCGCTCCTCGAACCGCACGATCTGTTCGTTGCTGTCACGCAGCACCGCGACGAATGTCTGCAGATGGGAGAGCATCTCGGTGATGTCACCGCTGCCGTCGGCGATGACCCTGCTGATCCCCGCGAGCTGGGTGATCGCGGTGCGCAGCTTCTGCCCGTTGCCGGCCATCGCATCGGCGGCACTGTCGACGAATCGGCCGACCGAACCGGTGGTCAGCTCCGCGGTGGGGCCGAGATCGGCGGCGAGTCGGTCGATCTGCTCCTTGACCTCGTCCCATTCGACCGGGACCGCGGTGCGTTCCCTCGGGATCACCGCTCCTGATTCGGCGACGGGTCCGGAACCGCCGCGCGGTGTCAGCGCGACGAAACGTGCCGAAACCAGGTTCTGCGCCACCACAACGGCTTTCACGTCCGCGGCGATGCGCACTCCATGGTCGACCTGCAACGTGAAGACGGTCTGGGTGCCGTCGGCCTCGATCGCGGTGATGGTGCCGACCCTGACCCCGGCGATACGGACGTCGTCGCCGGGGTAGATCGCGTTCGCGTTCGCGAAGATCGCGGTGAGGGTCGTCGGGGGGAACAGACGCGCAGCGGCGATGACGCCGGCCGATGCGACGAGCAGTGTGCCCAGGGCGGCGGCGGTCAGCCTGATCAGCGTCGGCCGCGTCACCGGGGTGGCCTCTCGGGGATTCCGTTGCGCGGGAACGGGAGCTCGGCACGCGGACCCGTGTCGTCGGGTGGTTGACCGGCGTCGACACCGCGCCGGAAGCCGAACGCGTAGTCCAGGAACGGCTGCAGGATGGGTGGCAGGTCCAGGTTGGGGATGTAGGCCGAGTAGTACGGACCGCTGGCGACCGTCTCACCGAGGGTGACCTGGTACTTCGCCAAGCGGGGGAGCGCCAGTGCGATGTTGTCGCGTTGGCGTTCCAGCATCGCGAGCACCGTGTTGAGTTTCTCCAGCGTCGGTGCGAGTTGCTGTTCGTTGTCGTGCACGAGGCCGGTCACCCCCCGGGCCACCGCTGAGGTGTGGGCGAGCAGTTCGACGATCGTGTGTCGCCGCTCTGCCAGCATGGCGACCAGATCGTCGGCGTTGAGGATCAGCGCCGAGACTTCCTCACTGCGCTCGGCGAGCACGGCGGTGACATCGCGTCCACTCCCGAACAGGCGGCGCAGCGCGGTGTTCCGGGTGTTCAGTGCCTCCGAGATGCGTGCCAGCCCATCGAAAGTCGGACCGAGCTGCGGGGAGATCTGGTCGATGGTGTCCGACAACGTGTTCAGGGCCTCGTTGAGCGCGGCGGTGTCGGTGCCGGTGGAGTTGGTGGTCAGGTCGCCGAGGGCCTCGGTCAGGGTGTACGGCGACGACGTCCGGGTCAGCGGGATGATGTCCATCGCCGACATCGAACCGTCACCCTCGGACTGCACGGTGAGGACGCGCTGGCCGAGCAGGGTCCCGGTGCGGATGTGGGCGGTGGACTGCGATCCCAGCGGTGTCGTGTCGTCGACGGTGAAGGTGACCAGAGCATTCGGGTCCTGCAGCTGCACTGCCGTGACCTTCCCGAGGGTCATGCCCGACACCGTCACGTCGTTGCCGACCGACAGACCGCTGAGATCGGCGAAGACGGCCTGGTAGCGGATCGCCTTGGCCCACCCCGTGATTCGTTCGGGTGCCAGACCCACCGCGATCACGAGAACGATGAGCACCACACCGATGAACCCCGCTCGCACCGTGCTCGCCCGCCGATACTTCAGCATCAGTTCTCAGCGCACCTTCCGTTGTCCTGACGGAACACGGGGAAGACCGCGGTGCGGCCCGCGAGATCGGTGACGCGCACGCCGAGTGAGCAGATGTAGTAGTTGACGAAGCTGCCGTAGGACCCGATGCGCACCAGCTTCCGGTAGTTCTCCGGCGCCTTGGAGATGGCGGTTTCGAGACGGTCCAGTTTGCTCCCGAGGTTGGGCGCCAACCGGTGCAGCTGGTCGACCGTATCGGCGAGCGGTGGCCGGGTGTCGGTGAGGAGGTCGGACAGCGATGCGGTGCCTGCGGACAGCGAATCGATCGCGGCGCCGATCGGCTGACGTTCGGCGGACAGTTCGGCGACGAGCGTGTGCAGCCGGGTCAGCCCCTCCGAGAAGTCGTCGCGCTGGTCGGCCAGCGTGCCCAGTGTGGTCTGCAGGTTGACGATGAGTCGGTCGATCACCTCGGTCCTGTCGGCGAGCGCATTCGAGAACGACGATGTCCGGGACAGAAGGGATTCCAGCGTTCCCCCTTGCCCCTGGACGATCTGGATCAGTGCGGCGCTGAGAGTGTTGACCTCCTGCGCGTCAAGTCCCTTGATGACCGGCTTCAATCCGCCCAGGAGCAGGTCGAGGTCGAGCGCCGGCGCGGTCTGCTCGACGGGGATCCGCGCACCCGCGGGCAGGATCCTGGTGGAGCCTTCGTCGTCGACGAGCTCCAGGAACCGGTCGCCGACCAGGTTCAGATAGCGCACCACTGCTCGGGTGCCACTGGTGAGCACCAGGCCCCGTTCGGCGTCGAAGGTGACGACCACGGTCTTGTCGGGTTGCATCGACAGGTCTTTGACCGTGCCGATCCGCACTCCGGCGAACCTCACCGATTCACCGGCCCGCAGGTTCGAGACATCTTTGAAGACAGCCGAATACACGTTCGTCGAACCGGAGCGGTACTGACCGAAGACGGCGAACAGGCAGCCGGTGAGCAGCGCCATCACCGTGACGAAGAGTGCGAACTTGAGGCCCGCACCGCGTTGGTGTCTCATCCGGGCTGGCCGATCTGGGCGCTGTTGCGCGGCGGTCCGTCGATCGGCCCGAACATGATCTGTTTGAGCAGTTCGGAGTTCACGATCGGGCCGCGGTTGCCGTACTTCCACGGGTTGGCGCCGGTATCGGTGACGACGAACGGCGGCGCCTTGCCGTAGGGGATCTTCGGCAGGTCGGTGCACTGCGGCCCGCCGGTGGCGGCGACCCTGGGCAGATCGGCGGGGTAGCGGTAGCGGTCCTGGCCCCAGAAGAATCCGGCCAGCACCTCGACACCGGGGACGTCGAGTGGAGGATTGTTGGCCATCACGGTCAGCGAGCCCAGGCCACAGGACAGGGCGGGATGGTAGTCGCGGAGAAGCTCGGTCGTCGGTGCCAGGAGTCGCAGCACCTCCGTCAGTGGTGGTCCGTTGTCGGCGAGCACTTCGCTGCCGACCTCGCCGAGGCCGACTGCGCTGACCAACAGCGCATCGAGCTCGTTCTCGGTCTCGACGATGCTGGAGCCGATCTCCGTGGCGGCGGCGACGATCGACATCAGATCGGGCGCGGCGTCGGCATAGGATCTCAGCACCGCCGGCGCCGTCGACAGGTCGTGTTCGAGCGCCGGAAGCGACGGATCGATCTGTGCCAGAGCCGAGTTGAGGTCGGCGAGACCCTGGCCGATCATGGTGCCGCGGCCGCGCATCGCGGTGGCGATCGCGCCGAGGGTCTGGTTGAGCTTCTCCGGCGTGATGGTGTCGAGCACCGCCACCAGCTGTTCGAACAGCGTGTTGGCTTCGATCATGACGCGATCGGCGCCGAGGATCTGGCCGGCGTGCACCGGGGACGGGGACGGATCCGCCGGTGGGACCAGGCGCACTGACTTGGCGCCGAAGACCGTGGTGGACGCGATGTCGACGGTGACGTCTGCGGGGATGATGTTCTGCCGGGCCGGGTCGATCGCCAGGTGCAGCGCCGCTGTCCCGTCGTCGCGATAGTCGATAGAGACCACCTTGCCCACCTGCACCCCGTGCAACTGGACTTTGGCGTCGGGATTCATCACGAGTCCGGCGCGCGGTGAGATGACGGTCAGCGGAACGGATTCGGCGAAGCCGTCCCGGAACAGGGTGACCGACACCGCGGTCAGTGACGCGACGGCGGCGAGGGAGATCAACCCGATCACCGGGTGGATCACTGCGGACTTCACACGTCGCGCTCGGTAGTCACGGCGGTCATTGCGCCTCCCCGGATGTCGTCGGTGTCTGCACCGGCGCGGAATGTCCGGGCCGGCTGGGTCAGCCGCGTACCGGTGGGGGAATGCCGGTCAGTCCGGACCGACGACTCGTGGGTGCCGGACCGGTGTCGGCAGTTCCGCGGTGCGTCATCACAGGGATCCTCGGATCAGGTCGCCAGGCATGTGAACCTAACGTTTGCTCCGGCAAGCTAACAGTTGCGGGTCCGGACGGTCAAGGCTCAGAACACCGCGACGGGAACAAAAGTTGGGTTACATTGAGGAGCCTTCGGCGTGGGTCGGAATTGACGTCGACGTTCGTCGCCAGGCTCCGTCGACAGAGGAGAGATCTCATGACACACGCGGTCCGGCCTCTCCGAATGGTGGTGTGGTCGACCGGCGGCGTCGGTTCCCTCGCCGTCAATGCGGTGGCGACCAGACCGGACATGGAGCTGGTGGGTGTCTGGGTGCACTCGGCCGACAAGGTGGGCCGTGACGCGGGCACCCTGTGCGGCCGGGAACCACTGGGGATAGCGGCTTCTGGGGATGCCGACGAGATGATCGCGCTGCAGCCCGACTGCGTGGTGTATGCGGCCAGCGGTCCCGACCGTGATGCCGCGGCCGTCCCCGACTACGTCAGACTGCTGGAATCGGGGATCAACGTCGTGTCGACGAGTTCGACCGCACTGGTCTATCCACCGGTCTACTACTCGCCGCAGTGGCGTGAGCAACTCGCCTCGGCGGCGTCGCAGGGCGGCGCATCCTTCTACGTGTCGGGGATCTTCCCGGGTTTCGCCTCCGATCAGCTTGCGCTGCTGCTGTCGACGTTGTCCGCGTCGATCTCCGAGGTGAAGGTGACCGAGGTGGCGCTCAACGACCACTACCCGGTCGCGGAGGTGATGATGGACGGTATGGGCTTCGCCCGGCCGCTGGACTTCGAACCTCTTTTGAAGACACCGGGATTCATCGAGATGGCGTGGAAGGCTCCCATCGCGCTGATGGCCGACGCGCTCCGTGTCGAGGTGACCGAGGTCCGCGGAACACTGGATCGCCGGCTGACCGACCGCGACATCGAGGTGGCGTTCGGGACCATCCCGGCGGGCACCTGTGGTGCGGTGTGCACCCGAGCGGCCGGTGTTGTCGACGGACGCGAAGCCATCATTGTGGAACACATCATCAGAATGGCGCGCGACGTGGCGCCCGACTGGCCCGCGTCGGACTTCGACGCGACCTATCGGGTGGACATCACCGGAGATCCGGACATCCACTGCGCGATGAATCTGGGGGACGCACAGGGGCACGGCGCCGGCCGGGCGGCGATGACGGCCACCGCGATGCGGGTGGTGAACGCGATACCGTTCGTGGTGGCCGCACCACCGGGTCTGCTCAGCTCGCTCGATCTGCCGAACACGCTGCCGCGCCACGCTTTCGCCTGAACAGGATCGCGTGCCGCACCATCCGGGAGTGGCTCAGGTGCGCACGGCCACGCCGCGCAGGATCGTGTCCCTGGCCAGGATCAGCGCGTTGCGGGGTCCGACCTCCTGCAGGATGTTCTCCGGGATCCACTGCTCGCCGATGATGCATCTGGCCAGCATGTCCGCGGTGGGGCTGTCGATGTGGATCTCGCCGGCTCTGATCCCCTCGGACAGCAGGGATTTCATCTGGCGGATCCGGGTGGTGAACGACCACGCCGGATTCGCGGAGTCGGGCGGGGACTGGCGCAGCCACGCCAACTGGATGCGGAACTCGTCCGGGAACTGATCGAGGGCGTTGATGTTGAGCCAGCTCAGCGCGTCCAGCTTCTCCACCGTCGTCGACTCGGTACGCACGATGTCCGACCAGGCGCCGCCGACCTTGCGGCCGAACTCCAGCATGATCGACATCAACAGTTCGTCCTTGGAACCGATGATGCGGTACACGGTGCCGGTTCCGAGACCGGCCGCAGAGGCGATGTCGCGGATGGTCGTCATCTCATAGCCGCGCCGCCCGAATTCGGCGCGGGCGACGGCTCGCAGGTGCGCCGCCTTCAGATCGGTCTCGTCCTCGTCGTCGGTCCAGGTGCTGATGACGGACTGCGCCGCGGCGAAGGCCTTCGACCGGTCCAGCGAGGCGTCCGAGGGCGCCTCGCTGGCGAGCCCGTTCAGCGCGATCCGGCATTTCAGCGTCGCGAGATCGTCGGTGCGTGCCTTGTGGCGGATGACGTCGAGGCCGACGTGCAGCATGGACTGGCAGAGGCGGTCGGCGAGGGTGGGGAGGTCGACGTCGGAACGGATTTCACCGCTCCACCGTCCGGCGCGAAGGGCCTGTAGCATCGCGGCCTGGACCTTCTCCGGTGCTCGGGCGCTCAGCGCCTGCAGCTCCGGGTCGGCGCTGGGCCCTTCGTAGAACGACATCTGCAGCGCGGCGCGGTGTTCGACGGCGCAGCGCGCGATCGCGCATCCGAGCGCGGTGATCTGAGCCGACACCGGCCCGGGGTCGGGCTCGTCGAGTTTGCGCAGCGCCAGGTCGCCGATGCGGTCCAGATCGTCGTGGTAGAGCCGGATCAGCTCGACGAGGATGGCTTCCTTGCTGTCGAAGTGGTGGTAGAGGCTGCCGGCGAGAATGCCTGCCGCATCGGCGATCTGCTGAAGCGAACTGCGCAGGCCGGTCGCCGCGATGACGGTGTTGGCCGTCTTGAGGATTTCGGCCCGGCGGGTCGTGTCGGCGGGCGCAGCGTCGCGGACCGCTGCCAGTTCGGCGCTGCCGGACCTCTTCCGTCCCGAGCGACGCCCGCGTCCGGGTTTCTGCCCTGCAGCGTCGGCGGCCATCGGTCCGCTCCTCCTTCGTCAGTACCGGCACCGCCGGAACACCGATGCTACCGGCCCGGGCCTTTCGGAAACGTCACCGCGGCATTGTCCGGCATCGCGCTGATACCGCGGCGGTCACACACCTGCAGGACCTCGTCGACGATGGAATCGGGCACGATGAACGGTTCGGTGGCCGACACCGTCCCGAAGCGGCGTTCGATGTCCTCGGCTGTCGGCTCGTTCGCTGTGTCCGCCAGCCAGCCGTCGGCCAGCGCGGTGAATACGCGCGCGTACCGGCCGGCGCATGCCGAGTAGTTGTGATGGGTGACCGTGCACTCGCGGCTCGCGAGGAAGGTCACCAGCGGTACGACGAGTTCGGGCCGGATGGCGCGCAGGAAGCCGGACTCGGCCAGAAACTTCTCGTCACCGACGGTCTCGGTGACCATGCGCGAAAAGCCGGTGGGCAGAACCGTGTTCGACAGTATCCCGTGCGCGGCACCTTCGATGGCGATGACATTGGACAGGCCCACCAGCCCGGTCTTGGCCGCGCCGTAATGCGCCTCCATCGGCTGTCCGAAGTTGCCCGCCGACGATGACACGAACACGAACCGTCCGTACCCCTGCCGGATCATCGCCGCGTAGGCCGGTCGGCTCAGGTAGAAGGCGCCGTCGAGATGTACCTCCAGCATCTGCCGCCAGCGCTCGGCGGTGAGGCTTTCGAAAGGGATGCTGATGAAGATGCCCGCGTTGCTGATGACGACGTCGACGCGGCCGAAGCGCGTCAGCGCGGTGTCGATGATGGCCTGCCCGCCTTCGGGGCTGCCCACCGACTCGTGGGACGCGACGGCCTGCCCGCCGTGGGCGCGGATCTCGTCGACGACGGTGTCGGCGACAGTGGTGTCGTGTCCCTCGCCGTGCATGGTGGCGCCGATGTCGTTGACGACGACGGCCGCACCACGGCGGGCCAGATCGAGTGCGTAGAGCCGGCCCAGGCCCCGGCCGGCGCCCGTCACCACGGCTACCTGCCCGGTGAAGTCGATCAAGGCGCCTCCCCGCATTGACTCCGTTACCGCCGGACCCTACGGTGGAACAGATATTTGGTCAACACACTGGGGTGGACGCCGAGGGAGTGGCGAATGACCGACGACACCGGTGGTGAACGCTGTTCCGGGCTGGGCATGCTGGCCTCGGCGCTCGCCGGCCGCGCGGTCGCCGTGGACAGCGTGGCGGGCGGTAAGCCGGCGTGGACCGACGGCGAGACCGTGTACGTCGATGCGTCTGCGCCGCTGCGCACGCAGTACGAAACCGTGGCCGTGCAGGCGTCGATGATCGCCGCCGGAAGCCTGACTCCCGAGGTGGTCCGCGCCCTGGTCCGGCATCCCCGGTTGGCGAAGCGCTATCTCGCCATCGAGGGGCACCGGGCGCTGCTGGACAATTCCGCGTTGTTGCCGAGTGTCCTTGCGGCGTCGATGGTTCCGGACATCGGCAGGCGCAGCGACAGCGCCGAGAGATCCCTGGCCCTCGCGCGTGGCCGCGAGGGGCCGGCCGAGGCGCCGGCGAGTTTCGGTGCGATCCAGGCCAAGAAGGTGCTCGCGGTGCGGGCCCTGGCCGACAAGCAGGCCGGCGACGACGTGGGGCACGTCCCGCGACGCCAGGGCGGGCAGGAACTGGCGGAGTTCGACGACGACGATCCGGACAACTGGGACGACACCGACGATCCCGACCTGTTCTCCAGCCCGGTCGGCGGTGGTGGGGTGATCGGAAGGTGGCTGCAGAAGTTGCTCTCCTCGTCGCGCAAGAGCGGAGGGGATGGGGCCGGTCCTCCCGGCGCGGACGCGCCGACGCACCGGACCACCTCGACGACGCGGGGCGCGCATGCGGTGTCGTCGCTGGCCGCTGTGTCGTCGGAGGAGATCGTCGATGTCACGACCGAGGGCGTGAAGTATCCGGAGTGGAACGTCGATCGCCACACCTACCGGCTCGACTGGTGCACCGTGCGCGAGGTCGAACCCGAGATCCACGCCGCCGCGACCCAGCAGATCGAGGACGCGATCAGTGTCCGCCGTCCGCTCGCACGCCTGGGCATGGGTCTGCATCGCCGCCCTCGACAGCCCCAGGGGGACGACATCGACATCGACGCGGCGCTGGAGGCACGCGTCGAGGTCCGCGCCGGATCGGTGCCCGACGAGGCCGTCTATCTCGACAGCCTGCGCAGGCAGCGGGACCTTTCGGTGTTGCTGCTGCTCGACATCTCGGGATCGGCGGCCGAACCCGGAACGGTGGGGCGCACGGTGCACCAGCAACAGCGCACCGCGGTCGCCCATCTGATGGTGGCGCTGCACGACCTCGGTGACCGGGTGTCGCTCTACGCGTACTACTCGCAGGGCCGCGACGCGGTGAGCATGGTCCCGGTCAAGCGGTTCGACGAGCATCTCGACGCACGTGTCATCAGACGGTTGAACAGCCTTGAGCCGGGGGCCTATTCGCGCCTCGGCGCAGCGATCCGGCACGGATCGGCGGTCCTGGAGGAGCGCGGTGGCACCTCGCGGCGGTTGCTGGTGGTGCTCTCGGACGGCCTCGCCTACGACCACGGCTACGAACGGGCCTACGGGGCGGCCGATGCCCGGCGCGCCCTGGGCGAGGCGCGCCGTCGGGGCACCGGGTGCGTATGCCTGACCGTCGGTGCGAGCACGGACGTGGATGCGCTGCGCCGGGTCTTCGGCAGCACCGCCCACGCCACCGTGTCGGATCCCGATCAACTCGCCGGGGTGATCGGTCCGATGTTCCGGTCGGCGGTCCGCTCGGCCGAGGTCCGGCGCCGGGTCTCGTGACGGTACCGACAAGTCCAGTCCCAGAGCGGTTCTGCCGACGTAACGAAAGGTGTGTTCATGGCCATCGAGTCCGGGTTCGCCCACAAGAACGGAGCCGGCGGTCGGCTTGAGGGCCGGCGTCCGTACTACACGCCGGTCGGTAACGAGGACACCGTCTTCAAAGCCGCCTACCGGCAGGGGCTCTCGATCGTCCTGAAGGGTCCGACGGGATGCGGCAAGACGCGTTTCGTCGAGGCGATGGCCCACGACCTCGACCGCCCGCTCATCACCGTCGCGTGTCACGACGATCTGACGACCGCCGATCTGGTCGGCCGGTACCTCCTCAAGGGCGACGAGACGGTCTGGGTGGACGGGCCGCTGACGCGTGCGGTCCGGGAGGGGGCGATCTGCTACCTCGACGAGGTGGTCGAGGCCAGACAGGACACCACCGTGGTGCTGCACCCGCTCGCGGATCACCGGCGCCAACTGCCGATCGAGCGCCTCGGGGTCACGCTCGACGCCGCTCCCGGGTTCGGCCTGGTGGTGTCGTACAACCCCGGTTACCAGAGTGTCCTCAAGGATCTCAAAGATTCGACGCGCCAGCGGATGGTCGCGATCGAGTTCGGCTTTCCCGCCCCGGAGGTGGAGGTGGGGATCGTCGCGCACGAGGCCGGCGTCGACGAGCGCACAGCGGCCGAACTGGTGCGCTTCGGGCAGGCCATCCGGCGACTCGAGACCGGTGGTCTGCGTGAGGTCGCCTCGACCCGGGTGCTGATCGCGGCGGCGCGTCTGATCGCCGAGGGTCTGCCCGTCGCGGTGGCCGCTCAGGTCGCCGTCGCCGGCCCGCTGACCGACGACATCGCCGTCGCCCGAGGCCTCAACGAGCTGATCGAGGTCTATCTCGGCGAGACCGCGGCAAATGATTGACGCTGTGGGCAGCCCCCGCTACTGTCTGAACAAATATTAGGTTTGGATTTTCCGAACCGTGACGGTCGGCGCCGACCCGGAGGTCAGATGTCCTACGAAAGCACCGCAGAACCCATCAAAGTCGGTTACCTGATGGACTTCACGCTCCCGCCGGGGTTCCCCGAGGAGCTGCGGGCCTCGTTCACCCGGACCTTCGACCTCGTCTTCGCCGAGGCGGTCGAGCAGGGGCTGATGGACCGCGGGGTGCAGATGATCTACCGCGAGGTGGAGGGTCTGCCGAAAGGTTCGGTCAAGGCCGTCATCGACGCCTACGGCGAGCTGGTCGACGAAGGCTGCCTGGTGGTGTTCGGGCCCAACATCACCGACAACTGTGTCCCGCTGCGCGAGGCGATCGAAGACCGCTTCAAGGTGCCCGCGATCAGCGTCACCGGTACCGACGACTGGCTCGGTGAGTGGACTTTCGCATTCCCTCAGGGGTCCATGACCGATGAGCCGATCTTCCTGATCGACCTGGTGGCCAAGCGGGGGCTCAAGGAGATCGGCGTCCTCGTCGAGCAAAACCTGATCGGTGAGAGCTACCTGCGGAACCTGCGGAGTGCCGCTGCGCGCAAAGGGATTCGCATCGTTGCCGAGGAGGCGATCGCGCAGACCGCCCAGGACATCGACGGGGCCGTCCGGGCGTTGCACGAAGCGAAGTCCGAGGCGATCGTGCATCTGGGCTTCGGCTTCGGGATCGTCTTCATCAACCCCGCTCTGGAGGCCGTCGACTGGGACCCGCCACGGTTCACCACTACCGCGTTCCAGAACGCGTGGGTCAACCCGATCATGTGGAACGCGTTTCTGGGCTGGGTCGGCGTCGACCAGTACGACGAGGGCAACAGGATCGGCCAGGCCTGGCTGGACCGCTACGCCGACCGGTACGACGGCAGCCGCCCGGAGTACTGCGTGTCGGTGGTCAACCACGATGTCGCCGCAACCCTGGTGCGCGCCTTCACCGATGCGCACCCCCTCAGTCCGCGCGGAGTCAAGGAGGCGCTGGAACGCGTCAAGATGATGCCCGCCGCATCCGGTGCGCCCGGGACCCGGGTGTCGTTCGGCAAGTGGACCCGACGCGCGTGGATGGGCGCCGGATACCTGGTGGCGCGCACGCTCGACGCCGACGGCGTGAACTCCCACCTGGTCGACCGCTTCGGCGAGGAAGCCTGATGACCACGCAGAAGGCGGGTGCTCCGCTGCCACAGGCGAAACCGGACGCCGGCGCGTCCCCCCGAAAGGGGCCCAACTGGGGCCGGTGGATCTCGGCGTTCGCACTACTGGGGTTCTTCGGTCTGTTCACCGCGTTCTCGCGCACCGAACTGGACCCGAGGGTCGCCAACCCGAACGTCGAGGGCAGACCCCGCCCGGTGGAGTTCCTGTTCGGCTGGGACGGTTGGCTGTGGGTGCACCAGATCGGCTGCGTGATCCTGCTCGTGGTCCTGGTGGCGATCTTCGTCCGGGGCTGGCGGCGGGACCCGGGAAGCCCGGTCATGTTGATGTTCCTGTGCACGACGCTGATCGTGTGGCAGGACCCGATCATGAACTGGGCCCCGTTCGCCGTGTACAACCCCGAGCTGCTCCACTGGCCGGAGAACTGGCCGCTGATCATGTTGTCCCCGACGGTCGAACCGTTCATCGTCTTCGGCTACGTCGCGTTCTACTTCGCCCCCTTCTTCCCGGCCATCTGGTGCCTGCGCAAGCTGCAGGCCAAGCACGGTCCGACCGCGTTCGTGTCACGGCATCCGCTGATCAGCCTCGGGGCGCTCACCCTGGTCATCGGCTTCATCTTCGACGCGATCCTCGAGGTGAGCCTGGTTCGGACAGGTCTCTACATCTACTCGCAGGCGATCCCGTTCGGGACGCTGTTCCCGGGCACGACATTTCAGTTCCCGCTGATCTGGGAATCGCTGGCGGTCACCTTCGTGATGGTGCCGGCGGCGGTGCTGTGCTATCGCGACGACACCGGCAAGGCCGTCGCCGAGAAGCTCGCGGCCCGGGCCAAGCTGTTCCCGAGCAAACCGGTGCTGGGCACCTTCCTGGTGATGTTCTTCATCATCAACATCGCGTACTTCGCCTACGGATCGTGGTTCGCCGCCATCAAGGCCAGTGGCCTGGCCACCGCGGTCGCGTGCCCCTGGCCGTATCCGGAGGCGAAAGTGTATGACCCACAGGGCTATTTCGAGAAGGAAGGCGCCCAAGGGCCGTTCTCGGTCGGGAAGTGGGCCACCTGGCAGAGCGGTCTGCCGAACGGGAGGCCCGAGGTGACACCGCCGCCGCCGGGCGAGGGTGACTGCGCACCGGAGAACGCCGATGGCTGAACGTGCGGGCGCGCAACGTCGGGTCGCCCTCATCACCGGGGCGTCACGGGGGCTCGGCTTCGCATCGGCGGTGCGTCTCTACCGCGAGGGATGGGGCGTCGTCGCCGCCATGCGCACACCCGAGCGCGGCATGCCGCGCCTGCGTGAGGCGACGGGGGCGAGCGAGGACGACGACCGGTTGGTCGGGGTGCAACTCGACCTGATGGACGCCGCCTCCATCGCCGCGGCGGCCAAGTCGATCGACGAGGCCGTCGGCGCCCCGTACGCCGTCGTCCACAACGCCGGCATCTCCGCGGCCGGGGTGGTCGAGGAGACGGACATCGAGCTGTGGGAGCGGATGTTCACCACCCACGTGATGGGTCCGGTCGCGCTGACCAAGGCGCTGTTGCCGTCGATGCGCGCCGCCGGCCAGGGCCGAATCGTGTTGGTGTCCAGCGCCAGTGGCGTGCGCGGGCAGCCCGCCACCGCACCGTATTCAGCCGCCAAGGGCGCACTCGAACGCTGGGGCGAGGCGATGGCCGTCGAGATCGCGCCGTTCGGGCTCGGCGTGACGATCCTGGTGACGGGCACCTACGACACCGACATCATCACCGACGCGGGGACCACCGACAACCGTGACCTCGCCGGCCCGTATGCGCGGATCCACCAGACCATGGACTCGCGCGGCCGGTTCGCCATGGGAATGGCCAGGCCTCCGGAGCGATTCACCGACGGGTTGGTCAACGCGCTGGAGGACACCGCTGCGTTCCGTCGCCACGGTGTGGGCCCTGATGCTTCGATGCTGTTGCTGAGCAACAGGATTCTTCCCGCGGCGGGCATGCACCACATGTCACGGGTGGTCCTGGGGATACCGCGCCAGGGTGCCATGCGCGACGGCGCCTGGCCGCTGACCACCGCCCAGCGGGCGATGGTCGCGGCGGCCAAGGTGATTCCGCAGCCGGTGATGCAGCGCCTGGTCCAGTGGTCGGCCCGGCGTGCCGCAGGCAGCGGGGGAGGTACGAGTGAAGGCTGACACCGATACCCAACACGGTGCGACCCACGAGTCGAGGATGTTGATCGACGGCAAGCTCGTCGACGGCGAGGCCGGCTCGTTCGTCAACATCAACCCGGCCACCGAGGAGAACCTCGGCGAGGTGTCCGACGCGTCGAAGGCAGACATGCTGCGCGCCATCGACGCCGCCCGGCGATCCTTCGACGAAACCGGTTGGTCCACCGACCATCAACTGCGCCGGCGCTGTCTCGAGCAGTTGCACGACGCGATCGACAGCGAGAAGGAGGAGCTGCGGGAGGAGTTGATCCGTGAGGTCGGCGCCCCCCGCGCCGTCACCCACGGCCCGCAGCTGGACGCGCCGCTGGCCGACGGTCTTCGGTATCCGGCACGGCTGATCGACACGTTCCCCTGGGAGACCGACCTCGGCGACCAGGTCGTCTCGGTGACCGGGGTCAACACCACCAGGAAGGTGTGGCACGAACCGGTCGGGGTGGTCGGGGCGATCACGCCGTGGAACTTCCCGTTCGAGGTGGTCCTCAACAAACTGGGCCAGGCGCTCGCCACCGGAAACACCGTCGTCCTCAAGCCGGCGCCCGACACCCCGTTCAACGCGACCCGGCTCGGGCGGCTCATCGCCGAGCAGACCGACATCCCCGCCGGCGTGGTCAACGTCGTCACCGCATCCGATCACTTCGTCGGCGAGGAACTCACGCTCTCGCCGAAGGTGGACATGATCTCGTTCACCGGTTCCACCGCCGTCGGCAAGCGAATCATGGAGAAGGGCGCCGCGACGATGAAGCGGCTGTTCCTCGAGCTGGGCGGCAAGTCGGCCACGATCGTGTTGGAGGACGCCGACTTCGAGTTCGCCTGCATGCTCGGCATCGGACCGCTGATGCACGCCGGACAGGGCTGCGCCGCACCGACACGGATGCTGCTGCCGCGGTCCCGGTACGACGAAGGCGTGGGGATCCTCAAGAACCTCTACGAGAACATCGCTGCCGGCGACCCGCAGGATCCCGGCACTCTGTGCGGTCCGGTCATCTCCGCCAGGCAGCAGGCGCGCATCCTCGGCTACATCGGCAGGGGCGTGGAGGAGGGCGCGACCCTGCTGGTCGGCAGTGCGGAGGCGCCCGCGCGCTTCGACAGGGGATTCTGGGTCGACCCCACCCTGTTCACCGACGTCGACAACTCCATGACCATCGCTCAGGAGGAGATCTTCGGGCCTGTGCTCGCGGTGATCCCGTACGACGACGAGGACGACGCCGTCCGCATCGCCAACGACAGCGCGTACGGCCTTGCGGGCAATGTGATGTCGGGTTCGTTGGAACGTTCACTGCGCGTGGCCCGTCGGCTCCGCGCCGGCTTCATCGGTCTCAACGGAACGGTGGGTTACGGCGCCGACACCCCGTTCGGAGGCTACAAGGACAGCGGCGTCGGCCGGCAGAACGGGCTCGCGGGGTTCGGTCAGTACACCGAGATCAAGTCCGTCGCCTACCCGGCCCAGTAGCCGCTTCAGGCGGAATCTCAGGAGGAAATCGTGTCCCAGCTGTTCGAAGACCTGGAGGACTTCGGGTCGTTTGACGACGCCGTGTCGGGAGATGTGCGTGATCCGTACCCGGAACTGGCCAGGCTCCGGAGGGAGGAGCCGATCCAGCGCATCGACATGTCGGCGATGCCGGGCGAGGAGGGCAAACCCGTCTTCATCGTCTACCGCTACGAGGACGCCCAGCAGATGCTGCGCGACAACGTGACCTTCTCGTCGTCCGGCGTCATCGCCGCGTTCGGTCCCGTCCTCGGTGAGCGGGTGATGCTCGGCATGGACGAACCGGTGCACGGCCGGCTGCGTTCGCTGGTGTCGAAGGCGTTCTCGCAGAAGGGGTTGGCGCGCTGGCAGGATGAGCTGGTCGGGCGCGTCGGCAACGAGCTGATCGACAGATTCCAGGCCGACGGCAAGGCAGACCTGGTGAAGCAGTTCACGTTCGACTACCCGAGCCGGATCATCGCCGGTCTGCTCGGCTTGCCCGAGCAGGACTACCCGCAGTTCCAGCGCTGGTCCATCTCACTGCTCAGCTGGATCCTGAACCCGGAACGCGGACTGGCCGCCGCGGCGGCGCTGTGTGAGTACTTCGCCCCCATCCTGGAGGCACGCCGCACCGATCCGCAGGACGATCTGATCAGCCTGCTGGCCGAGGCCGAGATCGACGGCGAGAAGCTCACCGACGAGGAGATCTTCTCGTTCCTGCGGCTCCTGCTGCCCGCCGGGGTGGAGACCACCTACCGGTCGCTGGGGAACCTTCTGTTCGCATTGCTCTCGGACACAGCGCAATTGGACGCGGTGCGGGCCGACCGCTCGCTGCTCCCGCAGGCCATCGAGGAGGGCGTGCGCTGGAATCCGCCGTTGCTGACGATCACCCGCACCACCACCTGTGACACCGAGCTCGGTGGCGTCCCGATCCCGGCGGGCTGCTCGGTGCTGCCGATGCTGGGTTCGACGAACCGGCAGGAGGACCGCTGGGAGGATCCGGACGAGTTCAACCTGTTCCGCGCGCAGAAGGCGAATCTGGGGTGGGGCTACGGCGTGCACGTCTGCCTGGGCATGCACCTCGCGCGGCTCGAGATGCGCACCGCGGTCAACCTCCTGCTCGACCGCCTGCCCGGTCTGCGTCTGGATCCCGACGGGGACGACCCGCACATCCGCGGCCAGGTCTTCCGGTCACCCACGTCGCTGCCGGTGCTGTTCGATGCGGTGGGGAGCGACGCGTGACCGATCACCCCGACGCCGACGGCATCGACTTCGAGACCGTCGACTACTTCACCGACGCCGCGCTGGTTCCGGATCCCTACCCTTACTTCGACCATCTCCGGTCGAAATGTCCGGTCACCCAGGCGACCCCGTTCAACGTCCTCGCGGTCACCGGGTACACCGAGGCGCTGTCGGTCTACAAGAACCCTGCGTTCTCCTCGTGCAACTCCGTGGCGGGACCGTTCTCCGGCATGCCGTTCGGCCCGGGCGAGAGCGACGACGTCACCGATCTGATCGAGCAGCACCGGGCGGCGGTGCCGATGGCCGAGCACATCACCTCTCAGGATCCGCCCCTGCACACCCGCACCCGGGGGTTGTTGAGCCGGTTGATCACACCGAAGCGCCTCAAGGAGAACGAGGACTTCATGTGGCGGCTGGCCGACCGGCAGCTCGACACGTTCATCGGCCGCGGGAGCGCCGAATTCCTCACCGATTACGCGAAACCGTTCTCGCTGCTGGTGATCGCCGACCTGCTCGGTGTCCCTGCCGAGGACCACGAGCAGTTCAAAGCGGTGTTCGCCGGGGAGACGGTGGGCGAGCTCGGCAAAGAGGCGCCGACCACGCACAATCCGTTGCAGTGGCTCAATGACAAGTTCCACGCCTACATCGAGGATCGTCGCCGCGAACCCCGCGACGATGTGCTGACCGAACTGGCGCAGGCCAAACACGAGGACGGCTCGACACCGGACATCGAGGACGTCATGAACCTGTCGACCTTCCTGTTCGCCGCCGGCACCGAGACGACCACCAAACTGGTCAGTTCGGCCGTCCGGTTCATCGCCGACAATCCGGGCTACGAGGCCATGCTGCGCCGGGACCGGAGCAAGATCCCGGCGTTCCTGGAGGAGACGCTGCGCCTGGAGAGCCCGGTCAAATCGCACTTCCGGATGGCCGCCACGTCGACCACCATCGGCGACGTCGACGTCCCCGCCGGTACGACCGTGATGGTGCTGCCCGGGGCGTGCAACCGCGATGCCCGCAAGTTCGCCGACCCGAACAGCTTTCGCCCCGACCGGCAGAACGTGCGCGAGCAGATCGCGTTCATCCGCGGCGCGCATTCGTGCCCCGGTGCTCCGCTCGCGCGCGCGGAGGGCCGGATCTCGCTGGAGCGGATCCTCGACAGGATGCAGGACATCACGATCTCCGAAGACCATCACGGCCCCGCCGGCGACCGCCGCTACGCCTACGAACCGACGTTCATCATGCGTGGCCTGTCCGAGCTGCACATCACGTTCACCGAGAAGGAGCACTGATGACCGGGAAACTGGAGGGCAAGGTCGCGTTCATCACCGGCGCGGCCCGTGGACAGGGACGTGCGCACGCGATCGCGATGGCCAGGGAGGGCGCCGACATCATCGCCGTCGACATCTGCCGCGACATCCCGTCGAACCCGTACCCGCTCGCGACGCCCGACGACCTCGCCGAGACGGAACGCTCGGTGAAGGAGACCGGGCGACGCGTGGTCGCACGGGTCGCCGATGTGCGTGAGCGCCACGAACTGCGCGAGGCAGTCGAGGCCGGCGTCGTCGACTTCGGCAAAATCGACATCGTGGTGGCCAACGCGGGCATCCTGCCGATGGCCATGGGGAATCCGGACCCCATGGGTTTCGTCGACGCCTCGGACGTCGATCTGGTCGGCGTGATGAACACCGTCGCGGTGGCGATTCCGCATCTGCCCGACGGTGCGTCCGTCATCGTCACCGGGTCCACCGCGGGCATGATCCGCGGCACCACCACGAGCCCGGACATGGGTCCGGGAGGCGCCGGCTACGGCTGGAGCAAGCGCATCGTGATCGAGTACATCGAGGAGATGAGCCTGCAACTCGCGCCGCGCATGATCCGGGTCAACGGGATCCATCCGACGAACTGCAACACCCACCTGCTGCAGAACGAGGGCATGTACGGGGTGTTCCGGCCCGACCTCAAGATGGAGGGCAAGACCCCGACGCGCGAGGATGCCGAACCGCTGTTCTCGCTGTTCCAGGCGATGCCGATTCCGTACATCGAGCCCGAGGACATGGCCAATCTCGGGGTGTTCCTGGCCAGCGACGACAGTCGTTACATCACCGGACAGCAGATCCGGGTCGATGCGGGGTCACTGCTGAAGTGGCCGAACGGGCCTGGGGGATAGGGGTTCTCGATCAGGGCGGTGGAGGAACCCGTGCAGGACCGCCTGGACCAGTTCATCGACGATGATCTCGCGGGACGGTGGATCCTCCCCGAAGAACGTGGACCTCATGGCCACCATGCCCACGATCGTCGCGACCGTCGAGTGCGCGGGCAGATCCGGTTGCTCGGAGTGCAGTCCGCGCAGCCGCATGCCCTCGGCGCTGATCTGCCCCAGCACGCGCAGCGACCGACGGATGTCGGCGATTCCGGCGGCCTCGATGTCCTCGGCGCTGAGGCCGTCCGCGGCCACCAGCGTCAGCAGCAGTCCCCGGTGGTCGACGAGGACGTCGTAGAGCCGGCCGACGAACTGCCGGGACAGCTCCTCCTCGTCGGTCTCCTCGGGAATGACGGACTGCCAGGTGCTCCGGAACTGGTCGAGGAACGAGGTGAAGGGCACCACCAGTGCCTCGCGGAACAGCCCGGCCTTGGATCCGAAATGGCGGAACAGCAGGTACTCGCTGACACCTGCGGCCTCGGCGATCTCCCGGGTGGTGGTGGCGCGGTAGTCCTTGCGCGCGAACAACTCCCGTGCGGCGTCGAGAAGCAGTCGACGTGCCTCGCCGCGCGGCCGGCGACCGTGGCGGACGTCGGCCTGCGGCTTCTGGGGTGAATTTCGCTGGGGCACCGGCATTCAGCGTAGCGGGGTCTTGACCGTGAGCGTTGTAATAGTGTCCACTATTAACATGGGAGCTCTCATCATGATCGGCAGCCTCGTCGCGATCGCCGTGCTCATCGTCGGGGCGGTTCTCTACTTCGATCCGGAGGCGCGGAACTGATGGGTGGTGAACTCTCGCCGGCGCTGATCGCCGGATTGTCCTTCGCCTACATCGGCGGAATCGTGTTCCTGGCGTTCGGGGTGTACCTGAGCATCCGGCGTGGCCGCCTGCATCCCCTTCTGCTGGTGTCGATCTCGGCGATCTCGTTCTCGTGGATCGAGGCGCCCTACGACTGGGCGGTCTATGCCCAGTTCCCGCCTGAGCTGCCGAGGATGCCGTCCTGGTGGCCGATGAACATGACCTGGGGCGGCGGACTGCCGTCGGCGGTACCCATCGGCTACATCGCCTACTTCGTGCTGCCCGCGGTGATCGGTGCCGCGCTCGGCCGGCGGGTGATCGCCCGGTTCGGGTGGCGCCGGCCGCAGACACTGCTGATCGTCGGATTCCTCGTCGGGTTCGGCTGGGCGCTGCTGTTCAACGGCTTCTTCGGTCCGCGGTTGGGAGTCTTCGTCTACGGCTACGTGATCGACGGTCTGGCGATCTTCCAGGGCAGCAGGTACCAGTACCCGGTGTACGACGCGGTCGCGATGGGTCTGCAGATGATGGTGTTCACCTATCTGCTCGGACGGGTCGACGAAGAGGGGCGCAACGTGATCGAGGTGTGGTCGGACAGGCGGTCGTCGAGCAAGATCGGCTCCTCGTTGTTGTCGATCGCCGCGGTGGTCGTGGTCGGTCACCTGATGTACGGGGCGGTGTTCGCGCCACACCTGGCGACCAAGCTGGGCGGGTACGTCACGGAGGGGCCCACAGAGCAGTTGTGGCCCCCGATCGAGAACCAACCGAGGTAGGAGCGCACACCGTGCCGGCACATGACACCGTCGAGTTGTACTACGACCCCTACGATTTCGCGATCGACGACAATCCTTACCCGGTGTGGCGGCGGATGCGCGACGAAGCCCCGCTCTACTACAACGACAAGTACAACTTCTTCGCGCTGAGCCGGTACGCCGACGTGTCGCGGGCGCTGCCGGACTGGCAGAACTACCGCTCCGGGAAGGGGACCACCGCCGATATCCTGTTCAACGGCATCGAGGTGCCGCCGGGAATCCTGCTGTTCGAGGATCCGCCTTTGCACGACATCCACCGGCGGCTGCTGTCGCGGGTCTTCACCCCGCGCCGCATGCTGGCCGTCGAGGATCTGGTCCGCGGATTCTGCGCGCGCGCACTGGATCCGCTCCGTGACGGGGACGGATTCGACTTCGTCGGCGATCTCGGAGCGTTCATGCCGATGCGCACGATCGGCTACCTGCTGGGCATTCCCGAGGAAGGCCAGGAACAGATCCGCCGCCGCACCGACCAGAACATCGCGGTCGGGGACGCGGCGGGGGATGTCAGCGCGACCGTCTTCGCCGAGTCGCTGGCTCTGTTCGCGGAGTACATCGAGTGGCGCTCGACGCATCCCTCCGATGACCTGATGACCGAACTGCTCAACGCCGAGGTGGACGAACCCGGCGGCTCACGCCGGCGACTGGAGCGCAATGAAGTGCTGGCCTACACCGCGATGATCGCCGGTGCCGGAGGTGAGACGACCGCGAGGCTCATCGGCTTCATGGGGGAGTTGCTCGGCAACCACCCCGATCAACGCCGCGAACTCGTCGCAGATCCGTCCCTGATCCCGTCCGCGGTGGAGGAGACGCTGCGGTTCGAACCACCGTCACCGGTGCAGGCGCGCTATGTCGCCCACGACGTCGAATGGTACGGACAGACCGTGCCCGAGGGCTCGTTCATGTTGCTGCTCAACGGATCCGCCAACCGCGACGATGCCCGCTACACCGACCCGGACACCTTCGACATCCACCGCACCGGTGGACATCTGAGCTTCGGGCAGGGCCTGCATTTCTGTCTGGGATCGGCACTGGCGAGGCTGGAGGCGCGCGTCGCCTTCGAAGAGGTCCTCACGAGGTGGCCCGACTGGGAAGTCGACTACGACAACGCCGAGCGGGCAAGGACGTCGAGCGTCCGTGGGTGGGCGCGGATGCCGGTGCTGGCACGCTGAGGGATGTGCGCACCGCACCGCGGTGCCTTGCTAGCTTGGGCGGATGACTGAACCAGCGCCCGACCCGGCGCGACCGCTGGCCGGTGTGCGGGTCGTCGAGATCTCCAGTTTCGTCGCGGTGCCGTTGGCGGGGATGACGCTGGCCCAACTCGGCGCCGAGGTGCTGCGGGTGGATCCGGTCGGCGGCGCCGCGGACTACCGCCGGTGGCCGCTCACCGAGTCCGGCGACAGCATCTACTGGGCCGGGCTGAACAAGGGCAAGAAGTCGCTGGCCGTCGACATGCGTTCCGGGCAGGGACAGGCGCTGGTCGCTCGGCTGATCGCCGACGCCGGTGTGTTCATCACCAACGTTGCTGGGCGACAGTGGCATTCGTATGACGCGCTGCGTACGGACCGTCCCGACCTGATCCATGCGGAGGTGTCCGGCCGTCACGACGGCGGCACCGGCGTCGACTACACGGTCAACGCTGCCATCGGATTTCCGCTCGTCACCGGTCCTCCCGAGCTCAGCACCCCCGTCAACCACGTGCTCCCGGCCTGGGACGTGACCTGCGGCATCTATACGGCGCTGTCGGTGGTGACGGCTCTGCGGCACCGTGACGCCACCGGTCACGGACAGCAGATCAGCATTCCGCTGGAGAACGTCGCGCTGGCCACGGCGGGCAACCTGAGCCTGCTGACCGAGGCGATGATCAACGGGACGTCGCGGCAGCGCATCGGCAACGCCGTCTACGGGACCTACGGCCAGAACTTCACCAGCAGCGACGGCGTGTCGTTCATGGTCGTCGCGCTCACCGGACGCCACTTCCGCGATCTCAACGCATTGACGGGCACCACGGAATCCGTTGCCGCACTGGCCCGATCGCTGGACGTCGACTTCTCCGACGAGGGCGAGCGCTACCGGCACCGCGAGGCGCTCGGCGGGCTCTACGCCGAGTGGTTCTCCGCGCACACCGGCGCCGAAATCTCCGCGGCGCTGTCGGAGACCTCGGTGCTGTGGGAGCGCTACCAGACCTTCGCCGAGACCGCCGCCGACGCGCGCGTGACCGACAATCCGCTGTTCACCGAACTCGACCAGCCCAGGGTCGGTACCCACCTCGCCGCGGGCCTGCCGGTGTCCATCGACGGCGTGTATCCCAGGGCGGTGCCCGCACCTGCGCTCGGTGACGACACCGACTCGGTGCTGGGCGACTGGTTGTCGCTCGATGCCGCGCGCATTGACGAGCTCAGGGAAACCGGCACGGTGGCATGAGCAGGCTGCTGGAACTCCTCGAGGTCACGCAGGCGCAGCCGCCCACCTGGCGCGGTCCGGCGAGCGGGCCGCAGGGCAAGCGCGCCTACGGCGGCCAGTTGGCCGCCCAGAGTCTGGCCGCGGCCGCCCGCACCGTGGACAGGTCGAAAGCGCCGACGGCGATGCATCTGCAGTTCCTGCGCGGCGGTGAGGCCGGCGACCCGACCGACTACGCGGTGGTGAACGTCCACGACGGCCGCACCGCGGCATCGCGCCGTGTCGACGCGACCCAGGGTGAGCGGCTGCTGACCACCTCGACCGTGTCCTTCGCCGTGGCACTGCCCGGTCCTGAACACGGCAGGCGCGAGCTTCCCGCCGAGGACCCGGAGTCGCTGCCGCAGACCGGTCCGCCGGGACCCGCGCCGTCGCTGCCGCTCGACGAACTCGACCTGCGCTACGTCGATGACGGCAGTGGTGAGGGCTTCGTGCGGCGGCTGTGGTGGCGGACCGTCGTCGACCTGCCCGAGGATCCGCTGCTGCACACGCTGATCGCCGTGTATGTCACCGACGTGTACCTCATCGACCCCGCACTGCAGGTGCACGGCCACTCGATGCGGGCAAGGACGCACCGCAGCGGCACCACCGACTCGTCGATCTGGTTCCACCACGAGGTGCGCGCCGGCGAGTGGAATCTCCTGGAGTGTCGCTCACCGGCGGCGGCGCGCGGTCGCGGCGTCGTCACCGCGAACCTGATCCGGCGCGACGGCGTCCTCGCTGCGACCCTGGTCCAGGAGGGGCTCATCGCCGACCGGGAGCCCGCCCCGCCCGCCTGAACCCAGTCGGCCCAGTCGCTGGCGGGCCAGTGTCACCGCCGCCGACACCGAGACGCCGACGACGATCGCGGCCACCACACCGACCAGTTCGTGGCTGCCGAACAGCGGATAGACCTGATAGTGGGTCAGGTAGATGTACAGCGAGGCCTCGGCGATGACGCCGGCCACCACGGCCACGCCGGCCGGGCACCGGATGGCGGGCACCCAGATCAGCAACGCCAAACCTGTCAGCACCATCAGGTGGCGCGACGGTTCGTCGAAGTAGCCGACCAGTCCCACGACGAGCACCGCCGTCACCGCGGCCCGTTGCCACGCGGAGGTGGCCTTCGATGCCGCCCACCCGGCGGCGAAGAACCAGAAGGCGAGCAACGAGAACATCGCGTCGTCGCCCATCGTGATCCCGAGGGCGTCGTAGCGCAGGGCGAGACCGACGCCCAGGAAACACATCGCGAGCGTGAACGGGAGGCGGCGTTCCAGCCGGTCCATCGCTGGTATGCAGAACAGCGCGGCCAGCGCGATCAGCGTCCACACCAGTACCTCGACGAACCACAGCCGCCCGGCCGTCATACTGTCGTGTGGTCCGAGAATCTTGTTGGCCAGCAACAGGTTCGACGCGTGGTAGTCGTCGGTGATCAGCGACGCGAACGCTATCCACAGCACCGACGGGACGGCGATCCACGCGATCGTCGTCCGCAGATGCCGGATCCGTGTCGGCCTGGGCAGCGGCGTCAGGCAGAAGCGCCCGAAGTTGTACCCGGCCACACCGAGCAGGATGTGCGCGCCACCCCAGAGTTCGAACAGCTCCACATGCGACCCGACGATAAGCAGGATCGCGACGGCTCGCAGGGACACGCTGGTCTCCAGCGTGGCGCCCCAGGATTTCCAGCGCCGTGGCTTCGGCGCCGGCAGGTTCCGCAGTTCGCGCAGCGACATCCGCTGCCAGTCGGTGGGCAGCCGTCCGAGAGCGCGTTCCAGCCGCAGCGACATCATCACGTAGGTCAGGGAGTTGCCGCCCAGGTCGACGAAGCTCGAGTCCTCGGTCACCTCGGCACGATCGAGATGCAACACGTCGGCGAACATGCCGCGAAGATCGCCGTCGTGCGGCGCGGGTGCGCTCGCGGCGGCGGCCAGCGTGCGTGCAGCGGGGTAGTCGGGCTTTCCCGACGGGAGCTTCGGCAGCTCCGGCACGCAGGCGACGTCGACGACTGCCGGCGGCAGGCCTGCGGCGCCCGCCGCAGTGCGCCGCACCTCGTCGGGCTCGTGCTCGGCGGTGGCCACCACCGCCAGACGGTCGCCGCTGTCGGTGCACAGCGCCGGGATTCCCGCGTCCCGCAGCGACGTCTCCAGGCGCTGCAGATCGATGCGCAGGCCGTAGATCTTGACGAAGCGGCTGCGACGACCGACGACCTCGTAGAGGCCGTCCGCGCCGCGGCGGGCGATGTCCCCGGTGCGCAGCACATCGGGGCCGGCATCGAGGACGAGGTCGCCGGGGCCGTGCGCGTAACCCATCATCACGTTGGCGCCGCGGTACACCAGTTCGCCCGAGGACGTGTCGGGCCAGTCCTCGACCGGCTCGATGGAGAACTCACCGCCCGGAATCGGGACTCCGATCGCGGTGGGCCGTTCCCGCGCGAGATCCGGCGGCAGATAAGCCATCCGCGCGGTGGCCTCGGTGGCCCCGTACATCACGAACAGCTGCCAACCGCGGTCGCGGGCGGCGGTGGCGTACCTACGGACCCGCTCCGGTGACATCTTGCCCCCGGCCTGGGTGACATACCGCAGGTGCGGGAGGTCCATCGATGTGAAGCCGATCCGGTCGAGAAGTTCGAAGGTGTACGGCACGCCCGCGAAGCTGGTGCCGCGGTGGCGGGCGAACAGCTCCCAGAACTCGGGATCGGCCACCGAACGCTCGGTCAGGATCAGCGCCGCGCCGACCAGCAGATGACTGTGGACGACCGACAGGCCGTAGCAGTACGACATCGGGAGTGTGGTCGCGGCGCGATCGGTCTCGTCGATACCGAGGTACCCGGCGATGGACGTGGCGTTGGCGATCAGGTTGGCACGCGAGAGGCGCACGAGCTTGGGGGATCCCGTACTGCCCGAGGTGGACAGCAGCAGAGCGAGGTCGTCGTGCAGCGCGTGCGCGCCCTCTGAGCGGACGTGCACGCCGGACCCGTCGACGACGACGTCGGGTCGGTACGTGGCGAGGATGTGGCTGTGGTCGCCGGCGGCGGGGACCGGTATCGCCACGTGCCCACCCGCAAGCACGCCCAGATAGCCGACCAGGGTGCTCAGGTCGTTGCGGGTCTCGATGAGGACGAGCTGACGACGGGTGCCGAGCCCGCCGGCGAAGCGGTCCACCCGGTCGGCGAGCTCGGAGTAGCTCACCTGGGCGGATGCGGTCATCACCGCGATGCGGTCACCATGCGTGCGCAGGTGATCGGCCAGGCGGGTCATCCGGTGAGGATACCCTCACCGAACTTCGGGGCCGGAACGTCACATCCGGCCGTAGCGGCTCCGGACGAAGCTGTAGAGGCCGAAGGCGGCGATCCCGACCGCGGCGGCGATCAGCAGGAACTTGCCGAACGGCGCCTGCCCGAGCGTCTTGACCGCGGCGTCGAGCCCGGTGGCCTTGGTCGGGTCGGCCTGCACCGTCGCGAGGATGACCAGCAGGCCCGCGCCGGCGAGGACGAGGCCTTTGGCGGCATAGCCGGTGACGCCGATGACCGTCACCGACTTCCCGTAGGACCCGCGCAGTTCGTCGAGGAACTTCTCCGAGGCGCCTTTGTAGATGTGATAGGCGCCGACGGCGGCGACACCGATGCCGATCGCGATCAGCAGTGCCTTGCCGCCGGTCGACTGCATGAGCTGGGCGGACCACCCCGCGTTCTGCTGGGCGTTCGACTGGCCGCTGCCCATCGCGTATCGGGCTGCGGAGAACGCGAGCGCGAAGTTGACGATGGCGAGTCCGAGGGGTTTGACGCGCTTCCACGCGGGCTTGTCCTCATTGCTGCGCTCCTTCGGTTTGGAGCCCAGCACGGCCTCCGCCACGTACCACAGCCCGAGGGCGACGAGCCCGGCGGCGATGACCCACAGCATCACCGCGCCGCCGGTCTGTCCGGCGACGGTCGCGAGCGCGCCGGACTGGTCGGCGTTCCCGCCACCCCCTGCGCCACCGCCGACGAATGCGAGCTTGGCGATGATGTAGGCGACCAGCAGGTGCAGCACACCGCTGGCGGCGAAGCCGACACGCGCCAGCTTCTCGAGGGCGTTGCTGTCGGCCGCGCGGTCGGCGGCTCCGTGAAGCGAGCGGGGCATCGACCCGCCTGGCGTGCGGACGGCCATTGGTGTCCTCCTGGTCGGCTGGATGATGCGGTGTACCCCCCTTTTGACGGCGGTGAAACCGGAGGTTCCCCGGCTGGGGATGAATTCGGATCTGGGGATGGATTCGCTGCCCTGTCGGCCGGGCGCAGCAGTGTGACGGCATGACCAGAACGGACACCCGCGCCGGGGTCGGCGCGTTGGGGGAACAACTCGCGGTGGACTACCTGCAGGGGCTCGGGCTGCGGGTGCTGGCGCGAAACTGGCGGTGCCGCTACGGCGAACTGGACGTCGTCGTCGCCGACGATGCGGTGCAGGCGGTGGTGTTCGTGGAAGTCAAGACCCGGACCACCGACCGGTTCGGCGGTGTCGCAGAGGCGGTGACGCCGGTGAAGGTCCGTCGCCTGCGCCGGCTGGCCGGCCTGTGGCTGAGCGAGCAGGACGCACGCTGGGAGTCGGTGCGCCTCGACGTCGTGACGGTCCGGATCGGGCAGGGGCGCAGCCCGGAGCTCACGCACATCGAAGGGGTGGGGTGATGGCGCTGGGGCGGGCGTTCTCCGTCGCGGTGCGCGGTGTCGACGGGGAGATCGTGGAGATCGAGGCAGATATCAGCAATGGCCTACCCGGCGTACACCTGGTGGGCCTGGGCGACGCCGCGCTGCGGGAATCGCGGGACCGGGTGCGCGCGGCGATCACCAACTGCAAGTTCGACTGGCCGCAGGCGCGGCTGACACTGGCACTGTCGCCGGCCACGCTGCCGAAGACCGGATCGCTGTACGACGTCGCGCTGGCGGCCGCGGTGTTGTCGGCGCAGACCAAGAAGACCTGGCCGCGACTGGACAAGTCGGTGCTGCTGGGGGAACTCGCGCTGGACGGAAGGGTGCGTCCGGTCCACGGCGTGCTGCCCGCGGTGCTCGCTGCGGTGCATCAGGGTTGGCCCGCCGTCGTGGTGCCGGTCGAGAACCTGGCCGAGGCCAGCCTGGTGGACGGCATCGACGTGTGGGGCGTTCGCAGTCTGGGCCAGCTGCAGTCCTGGCTGGAGGGCAGGGGCGATCTGGCGCCGCGGGTGGACAGCCCGCTGCGCGGTCCCGAGGTGTCGGCCGATCTCGCCGATGTGGTCGGGCAGACGCAGGCCCGGTACGCGGTGGAGGTGGCCGCCGCGGGCGGACACAACCTGTTGATGACCGGCCCGCCCGGAGTAGGCAAAACAATGCTGGCGCAACGTCTTCCGGGCCTTCTTCCGCCGCTGTCGCACAAGGATGCGCTGGAGGTGACCGCGATCCACTCGGTGGCGGGCCTGCTCTCCGGTGACACCCCGCTGATCACCAGGCCACCGTTCGTGGCGCCACACCACACCTCCAGCGTCGTCGCACTGGTCGGCGGCGGTTCGGGCATGGCGAGGCCGGGCGCGCTCAGCCGTGCCCACCGCGGCGTGCTCTTCCTCGACGAGTTCCCGGAGATCAACTCCGGTGCGCTGGAAGCGCTTCGAACGCCGTTGGAAGACGGGGAGATCCGGCTGGCGCGACGCGACGGTGTGGCGCGCTACCAGTGCCGCATCCAGCTGGTGCTGGCCGCCAACCTCTGCCCGTGTGCGCCTCCGGATCCCCGCGACTGCGTGTGCGGCGCCGCGGAGAGGCGACGCTACCGCACCAAGTTGTCGGGCCCGCTGGTCGACCGGGTGGATCTGCACGTCGAGATGCACGCAGCCAGGGAAGGGACGTTCACCGACGAGGAAGGGGAGTCGACTGCCCGTGTCCGCGAACGGGTCTGGGCTGCCCGCGAGGCTGCCGCCGAGCGGTGGCGCCCGTACGGCTTCACCACGAATGCCGAGGTCAGTGGCGCGCTGCTGCGCCGCAGATTCCGGTTGGGGACCGAGGCGATGAAGCCGCTACGCACCGCGGTGGACCGCGGCAGGCTCAGCATCCGCGGCAGAGATCGCACGGTCCGCGTCGCGTGGTCGTTGTGCGACCTCGCCGGCCGTGTGTCGCCGAGCAAGGAGGACGTCACCGCCGCGATGAGCTTCCGAGGACTGGGGGAGGCCTGATGGACGTGATGGATGAGGCCACTCGTCGGGCATGGGCGTACGTGTCCCGGGTCGCCGAACCGCCGCACCGGCTTCTGTCCGAACTCGTCGCCACCGAAGGCGTGGTCGCGGCGGCCGAGCGCATCCGTCGCCGGGACATCGATCCGAAACTACTGCGAGCCACCGAAGCCAGATACGACCTCGACTGTGCGAGAGACGATCTGGAGGTGCTCGACCGGATGGGCGGACGACTGCTCACCGACACCGACGAGGAATGGCCACACCTGGCGTTCGCGGCGTTCCGGGGTGTGGACCACGCGAGACGGCCCAACGGCCGCCCGCCGCTGGTGTTGTGGGTGCTGGGGCCGTTGCTGCTGTGTGACGTCGCCGAACGCAGCGCGGCCATCGTCGGCACGCGCGCGGCGACGTCGTACGGCGAGTATGTGGCAGCAGACCTGGCCGCAGGGCTGGTCGAACGCGACTTCGCGGTGGTGTCCGGCGGTGCGTACGGCATCGACGGTGCCGCGCATCGCGCCACTCTGGCCGCCGATGGCGACACCGTGGCGGTGCTGGCGGCCGGACTCGACGTTCCTTATCCCGCAGGGCATTCCGCACTGCTGCACCGCGTCGGCAAACACGGCCTGCTGGTGAGCGAGTATCCACCGGGCACCCGCCCGACCCGCCGGCAGTTCCTTACCCGCAACCGGTTGGTGGCGGCGCTGGGCCGGGCGACGGTGGTCATCGAGGCGGGGGTGCGCAGCGGCGCGGCCAATACGGCGGGCTGGGCCGACGCGCTGGGAAGGCAGGTCTGCGCGGTGCCGGGTCCGATCACCTCGGCGTCCTCGGTCGGATGCCACGAGCTGCTCAAGAGGGACGGCGTCACCCTCGTGACACGGGCCGCGGACATCGTCGAGCTCGTCGGGCGTTCCGGCGAGTTCGCGCCCGACCTCGACCGGCCCACCACGGGGCTGGACGATCTCGACGACGTGGAACTCGCCGTGTTCGACGCGCTGCCCGGCCGAGGGATGAGCACGGTGGACGAGATCGCCGTCACCGCCGGTCTGCCCGCCACCGACGTGCTCGGGCCGCTGACCATGCTCAACGTGCGTGGATTGGCCGTCCAGGAGAACGGCGGCTGGAAGCTGGCGAAACGCTGGCCCCCTGCGGCGCAGCTGCCGCTCGTATAGTCGTCGGGGAGAGCTGAGCAGTGGAGGATTCGTAGTGGCAGGACGTCCCGTGCACACCTTCGAGGTCGTGCGCACCGAGCAATTGACCCCGCACGTCATCCGAGTTGTGCTCGGCGGCAACGGTTTCGACACGTTCACACCCGGCGACCACACCGACTCCTACGTCAAGCTGGTCTTCGTCGCCGACGACGTCGACGTGTCGTCCCTCGAACAGCCCCTGACGTTGGACAGCTTCAACGCGCTTCCGGCGCAGCACCGGCCCACCGTACGCACATATACGGTGCGCAAGGCCGACCCTGAACGCCGGGAGATCACCATCGATTTCGTCGTCCACGGGGATCACGGCGTCGCGGGTCCGTGGGCGGCGTCCGCGACCCCAGGTCGGCGACTCTTCGTGATGGGGCCCAGCGGCGCGTATTCGCCGGATCCCGCCGCCGACTGGCACCTGTTCGCCGGCGACGAGTCGGCGGTGCCCGCGATCAGCGCTGCGCTGGAGTCCCTGCCCGCCAACGCGATCGGCAAGGTGTTCCTCGAAGTCGCCGGACCGGAGGACGAGATCGAACTCCAGGCCCCCGCCGGAGTCGAGGTGTCCTGGATCTACCGCGGCAGCCGCGCCGACCTGGCGCCCGAGGAGAGTGCGGGCGACCACGCGCCGCTGATCGACGCGGTCAAGGAGACTCCCTGGCTGCCGGGTCAGGTGCAGGTGTTCATCCACGGCGAGGCGCAGGCGGTGATGCACAACCTGCGGTCCTACATCCGCAAAAAACGTGGCGTCGACGCCACCTGGGCGTCGTCGATCTCGGGGTACTGGCGGCGGGGGCGCACCGAGGAGACGTTCCGCGAGTGGAAGCGTGAACTCGCCGCCGCCGAGGCGAAATAGCGCGGAAACCACCGCGCGCGATGGCAGGCTGAGGCCATGACGTTCGGGAACTATCAGCTCGAGATCTACCTGCAGGGTCTGTCGGGCATCATGCCGGCCTACCCGATGGACTTCGCGGGCTGGGAGGCCAGGGCGCAGGCTTCGATGCCGCCGTCGGTCTGGTCCTATGTCGCGGGCGGCGCCGGTGACGAGAACACCCAGCGGGCCAACCGCACCGCGTTCGATCGGTGGGGACTGATGCCCCGCATGCTGGTCGGCACCACCGAGCGCGACCTGACCGTCGACGTGTTCGGCCTCACGCTGCCGTCTCCGATCTTCATGGCGCCGGTCGGTGTCGCCGGGATCTGCTCGCAGAGCGGCCACGGCGACCTGGAGGCGGCCCGCGCCGCGGCGCGCACCGGCGTCCCGATGGCCGTCTCCACCCTCACCGAGGACCCCCTGGAAGACGTTGCCGCCGAATTCGGCGACACACCAGGCTTTTTCCAGCTCTACACACCCACCGACCGCGACCTCGCGGCCAGCTTCGTCCAGCGCGCCGAGGCCGCCGGATACAAGGCGATCATCGTCACCCTCGACACCTGGATCCCGGGCTGGCGTCCGCGCGACCTGTCGACCTCGAACTTCCCGCAGCTACGCGGCCGCTGCCTGTCCAACTACACCAGCGATCCGGTGTTCCGCGGCCTGCTCCCGCAACCGCCCGAGGAGAACATGCAGGCCACCGTCATGCAATGGGCCGGCATGTTCGGTAACGCGCTGTCCTGGGACGACCTGCCGTGGCTGCGATCCCTGACCGACCTGCCACTGATCCTCAAGGGCCTCTGTCACCCCGACGATGTCCGTCGGGCCAGGGACGGGGGAGTCGACGGCATCTACTGCTCGACACACGGCGGCCGCCAGGCCAACGGCGGCCTGCCCGCCATCGACTGTCTCCCCGGTGTGGTCGAGGCGGCCGACGGGCTGCCGGTGCTGTTCGACTCCGGTGTCCGCAGCGGCGCCGACATCGTCAAGGCGCTCGCGCTCGGCGCGACCGCCGTCGGCATCGGCAGGCCCTACGCCTACGGGCTCGCCCTCGGCGGGACGGACGGTCTGGTCCACGTGCTGCGCTCGCTGCTCGCCGAAACCGACCTGATCATGGCCGTCGACGGCTATCCCACGCTGGCGGATCTCACTCCGGACACAGTGCGGCGCGTCACCTGAGGCCGCCCCCCGCGGTCTGAAACGGTGGGGAAATGGACACGGTGCTCGAGGAGTTCGATCGGTACCTGGAGCTGGAACGCGGCCGGTCGGAGCACACCCGACGCGCCTACCTGGGCGATTTGCGGTCGCTGTTCGTTTTTCTCGACGAGCGCAGTCCCGGCACCGGGCTGGGCGGCCTGACGCTACCGATGCTGAGGTCGTGGCTGGCAGCCCATGCTGCGGAGGGCACCGCCCGGTCGACGCTGGCACGCCGCACCTCCTCGGTGAAGACGTTCACTGCGTGGGCGTCGCGCCGCGGCCTGATCGGTGACGATCCCGCGAGCCGGCTCCAGGTGCCGAAAGCGCGGCGTACCCTTCCGTCCGTCCTGCGTCAGGACCAGGCGCGCGATGCGCTGGAGGCGGCGGAATCCGGTGCGCAGCAGGGGGATCCACTCGCGGTGCGCGATCGTCTGGTGGTCGAGATGCTCTACGCCACCGGCATCCGTGTCAGCGAGCTGTGCGGGCTCGACGTCGACGACGTCGACACGTCGCGCCGGCTGCTGAGGGTGCTCGGCAAGGGCAACAAACAGCGGACGGTCCCGTACGGCGAACCGGCCCACGCGGCGCTGACGGCCTGGCTGCACGAAGGCCGGCCGGCGCTGGCCACCGCGGATTCCGGTCCCGCGCTGCTGCTCGGCGCGCGCGGGAAACGACTCGACCCGAGGCAGGCCCGCACCGTCGTCCATCAGACGGTGTCCGCCGTGGGCGGCGCACCCGACATCGGTCCCCACGGTCTGCGGCACAGCGCCGCGACGCATCTGCTCGAAGGCGGGGCCGACCTGCGCGTCGTGCAGGAACTGCTGGGCCATTCCAGCCTCGCCACCACCCAGCTCTATACGCACGTCACCGTCGCGCGGTTACGCGCCGTGCACGACCAGGCCCACCCCCGGGCGTAGGCGGCGGGGGTCAGCGCAGGGGTTTGAGTCGAACGGGCACGGTGACCACCAGTCCCGTCGGGTCGACGTAGTCGGCCCGCGACGACGGACCCCACATCGCGCCCCAGTGCAGGCACGCTGCGGCCGCGCATCCCGGATGGCCCGCCACCAGGTGCCCGAGCGCGGTCCCCGTGGAGACGACCTGGCCCCGCCGCACCACCGGAGACACCGGCTCGTAGGTGGTGCGCAGCCCGCCTGGATGCGCCACCGAGATCAGGGGCCGTCCGGCCAGCTCACCGGCGAACACCACCGTGCCGGACGCCGCGGCCTGGATCACCTGCCCCTCGGCCCCGCCCAGATCGACGCCCCGGTGGCCGCGCTGCCAGTTCGGCGCCGGGGCGTCGAACGCGCGCACCACGGGCGGACGAGGTCGCATCGGCCACTCCAATCGGCCGTCATCGGCCTGTGCGGGGGCGGTGCAGAGCGCGACCAGTGCCGCCACGAGGACAAGAACCCGCATTCGACCAGTTCACCGGGGTGGGAGCGGCCGGCGGTAGCCTCGTTTGCACATCCTGTGGATGTCGCGCTCGGTGGTCAGAGCACCCGTGTCCAGCGTGTAAACTCCTATCCGCAGCTCGCTTGCGCGAGCTGACTTCGCGCGTCTGCGAAACGGACTCCCGCAGTTCAGGAGCACCGTCACCTCGCATGCCGGCGGTCCCGCCTCGACAGAGACGGGTCCGGCATCGAAGCAGTCGCCAGGGTCCGGCTCACCCGATGCCGGACGACAACCGACAACAAAGAGGTATGGCCACATGGCTGTCGTAACCATGAAGCAGCTGCTCGACAGCGGCGCTCACTTCGGGCATCAGACCCGTCGCTGGAACCCCAAGATGAAGCGGTTCATCTTCACCGACCGCAACGGCATCTACATCATCGACCTGCAGCAGACGCTGACCTACATCGACTCGGCCTACGAGTTCGTCAAGGAAACCGTCGCGCACGGCGGTTCGATCATGTTCGTCGGCACCAAGAAGCAGGCGCAGGAATCCATCGCCCAGGAGGCGACCCGCGTCGGGATGCCGTATGTCAACCAGCGTTGGCTCGGCGGCATGCTCACCAACTTCCAGACCGTGCACAAGCGCCTTCAGCGGATGAAGGAGCTTGAGGCGATGGAGCAGACCGGTGGCTTCGAGGGTCGCACCAAGAAGGAAATCTTGATGCTGACCCGCGAGAAGAACAAGCTGGAGCGCTCGCTCGGCGGCATCCGCGACATGGCCAAGGTTCCGTCGGCGATCTGGGTCGTCGACACCAACAAGGAGCACCTCGCCGTCGCCGAGGCCCGCAAGCTGAACATCCCGATCATCGCGATCCTGGACACCAACTGCGATCCGGACGTCGTCGACTACCCGATCCCGGGCAACGACGACGCCATTCGTTCGGCTGCGCTGCTGACCAAGGTGATCGCCTCCGCGGTCGCCGAGGGCCTGCAGGCCCGCGCGGGTGCCGGTGCCGACAAGGCCGAGGCCGGCCAGGACGGGGCGGCCGCCGAGCCGCTCGCCGAATGGGAGCAGGAATTGCTGGCCGGTGCCACCACCGCCGCACCCGAGGCTGCCGCGGGCGAGGCCGCCGCCGCACCCGAACAGTCCTCCTAAACCACGCCGCGTAAGGAAACATTCTCATGGCTAACTACACCGCTGCCGACGTCAAGCGCCTTCGGGAACTGACCGGCGCCGGCATGATGGATTCGAAGAACGCGCTGGTCGAGGCCGAAGGTGACTTCGACAAGGCCGTCGAGTTGCTGCGTATCAAGGGCGCCAAGGACGTGGGCAAACGCGCTGAGCGTGCCACCGCCGAGGGCCTGGTCGCAGCCAAGGACGGCGCGCTCATCGAGCTGAACTCCGAGACGGACTTCGTCGCCAAGAACGCCGAATTCCAGGCTGTCGCAGAGCAGATCGTTGCCGCTGCGGCCGCCGCGAAGGCCACCGACGTGGACGCGCTCAAGGCTGCCAAGCTCGGCGACACGACGGTCGAGCAGACCATCGCCGACCTGTCGGCCAAGATCGGCGAGAAGCTCGAACTGCGCCGCGCGACGTACTTCGACGGTCAGGTCGAGACCTACCTGCACAAGCGGGCTGCCGACCTGCCGCCCGCGGTGGGGGTGCTCGTCGAGTACACCGGTGATGACAAATCGGCGGCCCACGCGGTCGCGCTTCAGATCGCCGCGCTCAAGGCCAAGTACCTGACCCGCGAGGACGTGCCGGAGGACATCGTCGCCAACGAGCGGCGTATCGCCGAGGAGACGGCCCGCGCCGAGGGCAAGCCGGAGCAGGCGTTGACCAAGATCGTCGAAGGGCGTGTGACGGGCTTCTACAAGGACGTCGTGCTGCTGGATCAGCCGTCGGTGTCCGACAACAAGAAGTCGGTCAAGGCTCTGCTCGACGAGGCCGGCGTGACCGTCACGAGGTTTGCCCGTTTCGAGGTCGGGCAGGCCTGACAGGCCGAACCCGTCGCGGTTCGGGCCCCGGCCCGCGCTGACGACACAGAACATCTGGGAACCCCCGAGACCTTCGGTCTCGGGGGTTCCGTCATCTGCGCAGGAGCAGGGCATGTCGTCGCTGCGTGAGAGCGGAATTGCAGAGAACGGGCCTGTCTGTTCGGCACGTTTGCTGTAATCCGTTCGGAGGATGCTACTCACACGAAAATATGTCGAACGGCGAGCAGGGAGCTTTTGCCGGCTGCCGATATTTACGGATACAGCAAATTCTATAGCTAACTCGAACTTTTATTTACGTGTGCGTAGGCGTGCTATTTGTCAACGTCCTTTCACGTGCCGAGTTAACCTATTCGGCATGGCGGAATGCGAAAACTGTTCTGGTCAACGTGACCAACACGGTTGACACCGCCCGTACGGCAAAGGCCGTCACAAACGGGAGGACTTCAGAGGTAGCTCCGGCCGATGGCGGCCAGCTACACAAACGCAGGGGCTGGGAACCGTTCCTGGCGGCGGCGATCGATCTGTCGACGGGATCGCTGGCGGTCGCCGTCGGCATGACGTGGGCGACGGCGAGCGACCTCGAGCTGCCACCCACGTGGATGCTGTTCTTCTTCGCGCCGACCCTCGTCGGCCTGTGTGCGATGCGCGGTCTCTACCGACGCTCCCTGAGGCGCACGTTTCTCGATGAGCTGCCGACGATCGAGTCGTCGACCGCACTGGCCGCGATGCTCCTGCTCAGCGGACTCCTTCTCAGTCCGTTCGTCGACGGATCCGGGGGATCGTCCGTCGGCCGCCTGTGGATGTGCGCCGCGATCCTGGTCCCGCTCGGGCGGCTGCTGTGGATCACGATCAAGAACTACCACTACCGGCACGACCGGCTGACCGCACCGACGCTCATCGTCGGCAACGGAAGAGTCGCCGCCAAGGTTGTCGACAGGCTCAAGGTCACCCCGGAGTACGGCATGACGCCGGTCGGCATCGTCGACGACGAGATGCCGATGATGGGCACCGACCGGGACAAGCCCGCGAGCATCCCCTATCTGGGCAAGCTGGCCGACCTCGACAGCGCGATCGCGGCGACGGGGGCCGAATGCCTGATCGTCGCGTTCTCGCGCACCAGGGACGAGGCGATGTCGGCGGCGGTCAACCTCGCGCACGAGCGCGGGATGTCGGTGTGGATCGTGCCGCGCATCTTCGACACCATCGGCGTGCGGTCCCACATCGACCACATCGGCGGCCTGCCGCTGATCGCTGTGGCACACACCAATCCGCGAGGGTGGCAGTTCGCCGCGAAACACGTGTCGGACCGCGTTCTGGCAAGCGTCGGTCTGTTGCTCATCTCGCCGCTGTTCCTGACCCTGATGCTGCTGGTGCGGCTCAGCTCGCCGGGGCCGATCTTCTTCGGACAGCCGCGGATCGGGCGCGACGGCCGCGAGTTCAGCTGTCTGAAGTTCCGTTCCATGCGCGAACCCAAGGAGTCCGACGCGGCGTTCGTCCGCAGTGCCGACTCCGCCCCCGGCGGCGTCGAGGGCGAGGACCGCCGCACGACGATCGGCAAGATCATGCGGTCGACGTCGATGGACGAGCTACCCCAACTGCTCAACGTGATCAAGGGCGAGATGAGCCTGGTGGGGCCGCGCCCGGAGCGTCCCGAGTACGTCGACCTGTTCAACATCCAGATCGCCCGCTACGGCGACCGGCACCGCGTCAAGGCCGGTATCACGGGGTGGGCGCAGGTACACGGCCTGCGCGGTAAGACCTCCATCGCCGATCGCGCGGAGTGGGACAACTACTACATCGAGAACTGGTCGCTGTGGTTGGACTTCAAGATCCTCGCGATGACGGTGGGGGCCGTCCTGCGCCCAGCCGAGTGACGTACCGTCACGCCATGGAACGTATTGCTGCGTTCGGCGACGACGCCCTCGCAGATTCCGATGCCGTCGGACTGGTCGAGGCGCTGCGCGCCGGTACGGTCTCGCCGACTGAACTGCTCGACGCCGCGATCGCGCGTCTGGAGAAGGTCGACCCGCACCTGAACGGGCTCGCGCACGCCGCCTACGACGGCGCCCGGGCTCGCGCCGCGCAGCACCGCCGCTACGGCGGTTTCTTCGACGGGGTGCCGTCCTTCCTCAAGGACAACGTCGCGGTGGCGGGGATGCCGACGATGAACGGCACAGATGCCTGGGCGCCGTCCCCGGCGGCCGCCCACGGAGATTTCGCGCGCGCATATCTGGCCACCGGCCTGGTGCCCGTGGGCAAGACGCAGATGTCGGAGTTCGGATTCAGTGCTGCGGCGGAACATCCGAGACTCGGTGCCGTGCGCAACCCCTGGAACACCGACCACACCGCCGGCGCCTCGTCCTCGGGCTCGGGGGCGTTCGTCGCCGCAGGCGTCGTCCCGATCGCGCACGCCAACGACGGCGGTGGTTCGATCAGGATCCCGGCATCGTGCAACGGGCTGGTCGGGCTCAAGCCGTCGCGAGGACGGCTGCCGCTGGACCGCGACATGCGGCAGATGCCGCTGCGCATCGTCGCCAACGGCGTGGTGACGCGCTCGGTGCGCGACACCGCCGCGTTCTACCGCGAGATGGAGAAGATCTCCGCCGGCCCCAAGCTGCCCCCGATCGGCGACGTGACCGGTCCGGGTGTGCGACGCCTGCACATCGCGGTGTGCACGCAGTCGATCATCCGGGAGGCGAGCGCCGAAGTGCGCGACGCGACACTGGCGACCGCGGCGCTGCTGGAGGGCCTCGGCCACCGGATCACCGTGATCGACAACCCGGTGCCGAAGAACTTCATCGATGACTTCGTGCTGTATTGGTCGTTCCTGGCCTTCGCTCTGGTGCGGGGCGGACGCCGCACCTTCGGGGCGAGCTTCGAGCGCACCCGACTCGACAACCTCACCCTCGGACTGGAGAGGCACGCCGCGCGCAACCTCCACCGCGTGCCCGCCGCGACCGCGCGACTGGCCCGGACCCGGCGGATCACCGCAAGCCTCTACGGCACCTACGACGCGCTGCTGACACCGACGCTCGCCGAGACCACACCGCCGATCGGCCACCTGGATCCGACGGCGTCCTACGAACAGATCATCGACCGCCTCATCGAGTGGGTGGCGTTCACGCCCCTGCAGAACGCCACGGGCGAGCCGGCGATCTCGTTGCCGCTCGCGCAATCCGCGACGGGTCTGCCGATCGGTCTGATGTTCGCGGCGCCCGTCGGCCACGAGACCCGCCTGCTCGAGCTGGCCTTCGAGCTCGAAGCCGCGCAACCGTGGCCGCGGCTCGCGGCCTGACACAGTCGTGCGGAGCGCCCTGCGGCCCGTGGGGGTCAGGCCGCAGGGCGCGGTTCGCGGCGCAGATGCCCCCGTCCGGTGCATTGCCGGTTGACGACCTCAGCCTAAATTAACTGCTTCGAAATTAACGCCGTTTGGGCGCCGAACTTTCTGCACGACATCACGACGTAACCGGTGGCCGTCCGTGTTAACGCGGGCGAGACCGCGCGCTCCCGCTCACGAAACCTTGCCCTCGCACCATCGCATCTCGTGGAGACCAGTCGGGTCGGCAACGTGCCCACGGCAATTCGCGCGCCGCAGCCGGCGGCGGGGTCAGGAAACACGGTGACGTGCCTGATCCGGTTCGCCCTGGCGAACATTCGCCGCCGCCCGGAGCGCTTCGTATTGGCCGTGCTCGGTATCGCGCTGGCGATCGCGTGTGTGACCGTCGTGCGGACGATATCGGCGAGTTTCGCCGCCACGGGTGAGGAATCGGTCGCCGACGTGCTCGGATCCGCGGCGTTGTGGGTGGTGCCCGCTGCCGGTGTCCATTACGACGCGCAGGCCGGTGCGCTGGTCGCCGACGGAGACGCACCCGAGATCTCGATTCCGGGCGGATGGACCGCCACCCGCGTCCTCTCGGGTCTGGTCGACATCGACGGTGAAGGCGTGTCGTTACGCGGCAGCGACGAGATCGCTTCGGGGACAGCAACTGTGGGCCACGCGTTGGCCGAAAGGCTTGCTGTCGTCGACGGTGGGACCGTGACGGTCGGCGGGCAGCGGCTGCAGGTGTCGGTAGAAGCCGCGGGGCAGTCGCTCACGGTGCAGACTGCACTCGCCAGATCGCTGGTCGGCGAGCGCGGCTGGTGGTTGGTGAACGCGCCGCCGGGCGGTGAGCACCGTCGGGACCTCGGTGCGGCCTTCGCCGCCGCGGTCGGTCTGCCGTTCACCCCGGACCCGGCGGTCCGCCCGGACGGCGACGGTGCGGGCCTGATCTACGACACCGTCGGCGGTTCGGGGCCGTTGACCTTCGAACAGAAGTACTCGGCGCTGTTCTCCGGCAAGGTGACGAGTTCGACGCTCGGACTGATCTCGACCATGGGACTGGGCCTGGGTTTCGTCATCGCCGTGTCGTCGTTCCTGGCGGCGGTGACCGAACGGCGCCGCGAATTCGGCATCATGTCCAGTATAGGCCTGGCCGACGAGGTGCTGTACTTCTTCCTCGTCGAATCTGCGGTCATCTTTCTGACCGCATACCTGGTCGGCGTCACTGCCGCGGGAATCGCTGTGGCCGTGGTGATCCCGGGCATCGCCTCGGTGGCGTCGTGGTTGCAGGGAGCGGCGTTGACGGCGATGTTCCTGCCGGCCATGGCGATTGTCGGAGCGCTGGTCCCCGTTCACCGGCTGCTGCAACAGCGCCCCGTCTCGCTGCTGGGGGACAGATGAGCACGCAAAAGGTTCTGGCCTACGGCTGGCTCGCCGCGAGACGCCGGGTCCGGGAGATGGTGCTGCCGGCGATCACCACGGCAACCGGTGCGTACCTTGTCGTTCTGGTCTTCGGCATGTCCGCGGGCATCAGGGAGCAGTCGGAATCACTCGGCTACGCCGACGAAATCGGCCGCGCCGTGGTGCTCATCGCGGTCACCGTGCTGCTGGTCGGTGTCGCCGAAGTCGCTGTCGTGACCACCCGCACAGTCGCACACCGGACCCGCGAGCTCGGGGTGCTGGCGGCCAACGGCGTTCCCCGGGTGCCGGTGGTGGCTGCGCTGCTGGTCGAGCCGCTCCTTGCCGCTGTCCTCGGTGCACTCGCCGGAGTACTGCTCGCAGTCGTGACCGGCATCGTGCTGGGTATCGCCGGTCTGGTCGCCACGGGGGTCTCGTCCGCCGGCCTTGCGGCGGGCTCGGGCATCGCCGTCGTCGTGAGCGTGGCCGCCGCAGTGGCCACCAGCGTGGTACCGACCTGGAAGGCCGCGTCGCGCCCGCCCGTCCAATCTCTCGCGTCAGGAGCCTGACCATGACCGTCGTCGACGAAACCCCCGACACCCCAACAGGTCCCGTCGCCGACCCGGCGCCCGTGATCGAGATCTCCGATGTGTGGAAACTGCACAAACTCGGCGACGAGGTCGTCAAGGCGCTGATGGCCGCCGAACTGACGGTGATGCCAGGGGAATTCGTCTGCCTGATGGGTCCCAGCGGCAGCGGCAAGTCCACCCTGCTGAACATCATCGGAGGCCTCGACCGTCCCACCAAGGGCAACGTCCGCATCGCGGGCACCGACACCGCGACGCTGACCGAGAGTCAGTATGCCGCGCTCCGGCACGACACCATCGGCTTCATCTTCCAGAGCTACAACCTGATCCCGTTCCTGTCGGCGGTGGAGAACGTCGAGTTGCCGTTGATGTTCGAGCCGTACGACCGAAAGGCGCTGCGCAAGCGCGCGATCGAACTGCTGGAGCTGGTGGGTCTCGGACACCGCATCAATCACCAACCGACCAGGATGTCCGGTGGTGAGCAGCAGCGCACCGCGATCGCGCGCTCGCTGATCAGCAACCCGGCCCTGGTCCTGGCCGACGAGCCCACCGCCAATCTCGACCACCGCACGGGGGAGACGGTGGTGCGCATGCTGCGCGACCTGTGCTCGACCATGGGCGTCACCGTGGTCGCCAGCACCCACGACCCCACGGTGGCCGACGAAGCGAGCCGTGTCGTCCGGATGAAAGACGGACAGATCGTCAACTGATCGAAAACCATAGTGGGAGAGACGAAATGACACAAACGGAGCCTTCGCCGTCCGCCGGGCGTGACAAGCTCATGACCACCGAGCTGGTGCCCGAACAGATTCTGCCGAAGGTCATGACGACGTTCGGCCTCACCGCCGCGTACGTGTTCATCATCTGCTGGATCACCGGCTCGTCGGTGATGGCCGGTGGCGGCTGGACCGCGATCCCCATGTGGGTGCTCGGCATCCTCACCTTCCTGGTGCCCGCGGGCATGGCCGTCGTCGAACTCGGCAACCTGTGGCCGGGCCAGGGTGGCGTGTACATCTGGGCCACCCGCACCATGGGCGAGACCTGGGGGTTCATCGGCGGATACCTGTCCTGGGTGCCGGTGATCCTCAACGCGGCGTCCTCGCCCGCGGTGGTGCTGCAGCTGCTGCTGCTCGCGTTCCACGCCGAGCTCGGACTCACCACCAGCATCATTCTGCAGCTCGTGATCCTGTGGACCGTCATCGGTCTGGCGCTGGCGAAACTCGCCGCCAATCAGAAGATCATGAACGTCGTCTTCGTCGTCTACGGCGTCCTGACGCTGACGATCTTCATCTCGGGTTTGATGTTCGCGGTCGAGAACGGCTCCGCGACGCCGTTCAGCTGGGCCGAGGCGACCATCCCGAACTTCGCGGTGGCCGGGTTCCTGTACGGCACGGTGCTGCTCTACCTGCTCGGGGTGGAGACCCCGTACAACATGGGCGCGGAGTTCCTGTCCGTGCGCAAGAGCGGTCCGAAGATGATCCTCTGGGGATCGGCCGCACTGGTGGCGATCTACCTGCTCACCACGCTCGGGACCATGATGGCGCTGCCCGGTGACCAGATCGACCCGGTGACCGGGGTGATCGGGATGCTGGACGTCGCCGGGTTTCCCGGCCTGATGGAGATCGGTGCCGTCGTGCTGGCCTTCATCGTGATCGTCGCCCTGATGACCTATCAGGTCGCCTACTCCCGGCTGATCTTCGTGTCCGGTCTGGAACGCCATCTCCCGCGGATCTTCACCCACCTCAACCCGCGCACACGAAATCCCGTGACCGCCATCCTGATCCAGGGCGTGATCTCGTCGCTGATCCTGGTCGGGCTGTACTCGCAGAGCAGCATGGCCAACGTCACCGTGTACCTGCAGGGCGGCCTGAGCACCGTCTGGTTGCTGTCCGGGTTCTTCTTCCTGATCCCGGTCGTCGTGGCGCGTAAGAAGTATGCGGATCGCTATGAGAGCGAACAGTTCTGGCGTATCCCGGGCGGCATGGCCGGTGTCTGGACCACCGTCGTCGTCGGTTCGCTGGCCACCGCCGGCGGCATCTACTACTCGTTCGTGACGCCGTGGATCGATGTCCCGTCGTCGACGTGGATGACCTGGGTCGGCAGCATCAGCCTCGGCATGTTCGCCCTCGGCCTCACCGTCTACATCTTCGGGCGCCGCTCCGCGCACAAGGTGAGCCAGGAGGATTCGCTGGCCCATCTCGCCGTCTTCGATCTCACCAACAAGGAAGAGGAACCGACGAAATGACCATGGAGGACACCCGCATCGGTGCGGACCCGGCCGCAGGCCTCGCCCCCTACCCGCTCGACCCGCTGACCGCAGCGGAGATCGAGTCGGCTGCCGCCGTGGTGAGGGCTTCCGACTACGCCACCCCGACCTTGAAATTCGTGATGATCCAGTTGGCCGAGCCCGCCAAGACGCCGTCGCTGACGTTCGCCGACGCCCCCGACACCCCGCGGTGTGCGTTCCTGACGATGTACGACGCGGCGGCCAAGATGATCTACGAGGCCGTCGTCGATCTGAGGGCCGGTCTCATCGAGAGCTGGACGCCGATCCCGGGACGGTTCCCGTCGTATCTGGTCGAGCACATGACCGGCGTCGAGGAGAAGGTCCGCGAGGATCCGCGATGGCAGGAGGCGATGCGCAGGCGCGGCGTCACCGACTTCAGCCTCGCGATGATCGACCCCTGGCCCGCAGGCTATTACGGGGCGCAGGACCATTACGACAACTCGCCACTGGTGTGCCGCCCGCTGACATTCATGCGGGCCGCTCCCTCCGAACACGGGTACGCGCGACCGGTCGAGGGGTTGATCGTCACGTTCGACCTCGACGCGATGGCGGTGATCGACGTCGAGGACCACGGCGTCGTGCCGTTGCCTCCGACGGCGGGCAACTACAGCGAAGCGTTCATGTTCGACCCGAACAACCGGCCGGCGTTCACCGCGTTCCGCGATGACGTCAAGCCGATCGAGATCACCCAGCCAGACGGCCCGAGCTTCACCGTCGACGGCTGGAACGTGAAGTGGCAGAAATGGTCTCTGCGTATCGGGTTCAATCCGCGCGAGGGCATCACGCTGCACGAGGTCACCTACACCGACCGCGGCGAGACCCGGCCCGTCCTGTACCGCGCCTCGCTCTCGGAGATGGTGGTGCCCTACGGCGACTCCGCACCCACGCACTGGAACAAGAACGTCTTCGACATGGGCGAGGTCGGCGTGGGGTTCTCCGCGAACCCGCTGACGCTGGGGTGCGACTGTCTCGGCGAGATCCACTACTTCGACGGCACGGTCAACGACTCCGCCGGCAACGCCGTCACCATCCCCAACGCGATCTGTATGCACGAAGAGGACTTCGGGATCTCCTGGAAGCACACCGACTTCCGCACCGAGGAGGTCGAGGTGCGCAGGTCGCGACGGCTGGTGATCTCGATGATCTGCACCGTCGGCAACTACGAGTACGGCTTCTTCTGGTACTTCTACAACGACGCGTCGATCGAGGTCGAGGTCAAGCTCTCGGGTGTGCTGACCACCGGCGCGGTCGAGATGGCGCCGGGCGAACAACCGCGCTGGGGCAAGATGGTCGCGCCCGGCATCTACGGGCCCAACCATCAGCACTTCTTCAACTTCCGGCTGGACATGAGCGTCGACGGCCCGGGAAACAGTGTCTACGAAGTGGATTCGATACCGGAACCCGACCCGGCGCGCAACCCGCACCGCAACGCCTGGATCACCCGGGACACATTGGTGGCATCCGAGTCGGACGGGGCACGCGACTGGAACTGGTCCACGGGCCGCTACTGGAAGATCGCCAACCCGTCCAGGCGCAACGAGCTCGGAATCCCGGTGGCCTACAAGCTGGTCCCCAAGGACGTCGTCCCGGTGATGGTGCAGGAGGGGTCCTACATCTACGACCGGGCGCGGTTCCTGCAGCACAACCTGTGGGTCACCAGGTACGACCCCGCCGAGAAGTTCGCCGCCGGCGACTACATGTACCAGTCGGCCGACACCCAGGGCCTTCCGGAGTTCGTGGCCGGTGACGAACCGCTGGAGGACAGCGACGTCGTGCTCTGGTACACCCTCGGTGCCCACCACGTGGTGCGACCCGAGGACTGGCCGGTGATGCCGTGCGCCTACACCGGCTTCCACCTGAAGCCGATCGGCTTCTTCGACGGAAACCCGGCCCTGGACCTGCCGCCGTCGCCGCCGAAGGCGTGCCATGCCACCCGCGCGGGGCTGCCCGTGGCCGAACGCGCGCTGGAGTCCTGACCTCCCGCCCCTTGTTCGGCGAGCGCGCGTGTCTGCCCGGCAACACGCCGGTTAGCGCGTGCACTTCGCGCGCGCTCGCCGGGGGTGAAGGCGCGCCTCTCGCCGCCCGTCGAGAGCAGGGCGACCAGGCGTGCTCCGTGGCTGCCCTTCGGTCTCGCCTGACGACGAGACACGCGGGGCAAACGTGTCAGTGGGTGGCGACGAGCGCGCGCTGAATGCCACGGATCGCGGCGTGTCGGCGTGCGGACACTCAGTGTGATGGTGGACGTGCCGCTGTTGCGGTGGTTGGGTCTTTCCACCTGGTGTCTGGCTCTTGTAGACACTGCCTTTGTGGCATTCGCGCGTTGTGCCGGCATCAGGTGGGAAGGACCGACCGGCAAATGACCTGATAGGAGCGTGGCACCGCCCCCACTGAGATATGTCTTGCCGGCCGGCCCGACCTTCACCTCATCCCTTTTCGATGAAAGAAGGCACCGTCCATGGTGATCGTTGGTACCGATGTCCACAAGCGCACCCACACCTTCGTCGCTGTCGACGAAGTCGGACGAAAGCTCGGCGAAAAGGTCGTGCCCGCCACGACCGCCGGGCACCGCACGGCGGTGGCCTGGGCCCGCGAGCAGTTCGGAGACGAGTTGTTGTGGGGTATCGAGGACTGTCGCAACCTCTCGGCACGACTGGAAATCGACCTGCTCGGGATGGCCCAGTCCGCGGTGCGGGTCGCCCCGAAACTGATGTCCCAATCCCGGGCGTGTGCCCGCACTCGGGGCAAGTCTGATCCCATCGACGCGTTGGCCGTGGCGCACGCGGTGTTGCGTCATCCCGACCTGCCGGTGGCCGCCCACGACGAGGTCTCCCGGGAACTCAAGCTGTTAACTGATCGCCGGGAAGACCTTGTCGCCCAGCGCACTTCGACGATCAACCGGCTCCGCCAACGCGTCCACGAACTCGACCCCGCCGCCGAACCCAACCCCGGATCACTGCACCGACCTACACCGTGCGCCACCTTGGCCGCCTGGCTGAACACCCAGACTGGGATTCTCTCCGAGCTGGCCCGCGACGAACTCGCCGACATTGTGCGCCTCAGCGAGGCGATCAACGCTGTCGCTGCCCGCATCGGTGAGCGTGTGCGCGAGGTCGCCCCCACGCTGCTGGCGCTGCCCGGCTGCGGGGAACTGACCGCCGCCAAGATCCTCGGCGAGACCGCCACCGTCAGCCGGTTCCGTAGCGAAGCCGCCTTCGCCCGCCACACCGGCACCGCACCCATCCCAGTGTGGTCAGGTAACACCGCTGGCCGGGTGCGGTTGAGCCGCTCAGGCAACCGTCAACTCAACGCCGCTTTACACCGCATCGCGATCACCCAGATCCGGCTCACCGACAGCGCCGGCCAGCGCTACTACCGCAAACGCCTCGCTGAGGGCAAAGCCACCAAAGAAGCCCTCCGATGCCTCAAACGCCAACTCGCCCGCATCGTCTACCGCCACCTACACACTGACGAAAACACCCGCAAGACAAAGCCCCACAACAACGCACAAACCGCTGCTTGACATAGGAGCAATGCGCGCTCGCGGGGCGAGGTTCGCCGGGCAACCGCACCCATTCGCCAGCGGGGACCGCCGAGTTTGGCAGGATTGGGGCGACTGCGCGTGATGGCAACTGCGTCGATGGCATACCTCGTGCGCGGACCGGAAGGAGCCCGATGGCGGACCCAGTGACCGACCAGACCCCCGAGAGCAGGCGCGCCTACACCAGGGTCCTGCTCAAGCTGGGTGGAGAGATGTTCGGCGGCGGACAGGTCGGACTCGATCCCGATGTGGTCGCGCTGGTGGCGCGCCAGATCGCCGAGGTCGTCCGCAGCGGCGCGCAGGTGGCCGTGGTGATCGGCGGCGGGAACTTCTTCCGCGGCGCCCAGTTGCAGCAGCGGGGGATGGAACGCACCCGGTCGGACTACATGGGCATGCTCGGCACGGTGATGAACAGCCTTGCGCTGCAGGATTTCCTGCAGAAGGAAGGGATCGACACCAGGGTGCAGACCGCCATCACGATGGGGCAGGTCGCCGAACCCTACATTCCGCTGCGGGCCGTCCGTCATCTGGAGAAGGGCCGCGTCGTCATCTTCGGCGCGGGCATGGGCCTTCCGTACTTCTCGACCGACACGACTGCCGCGCAGCGCGCCCTGGAGATCGGCGCCGAGGTGGTCCTGATGGCCAAGGCCGTCGACGGCATCTACACCGACGACCCGCGGCTGAACCCGGCCGCCGAGATGCTCACCGCGATCAGCCACCGCGAGGTCATCGACCGCGGCCTCAAGGTCGCCGATGCGACGGCCTTCAGCTTGTGCATGGACAACGGAATGCCGATTCTGGTGTTCAACCTGCTCACCGACGGGAATATCGCCCGTGCGGTCGCAGGTGAGAGGATCGGAACGCTGGTCACCACGTGACCGGCGGGCGACAGCGACGGGAGACTGGACTGTGATCGACGAAACCCTCTTCGATGCCGAGGAGAAGATGGAGAAGGCCGTGTCGGTGGCACGGGACGACCTGGCGTCGATTCGTACCGGCCGCGCGAACCCCGGCATGTTCAACCGGATCCACATCGACTACTACGGTGCCTCGACCCCGATCACCCAGCTCTCGAGCATCAACGTGCCGGAGGCGCGCATGGTCGTGATCAAGCCCTACGAGGCCGGCCAGCTGCGCCCCATCGAGGACGCGATCCGCAACTCGGACCTCGGCGTCAACCCGACCAACGACGGCAACATCATCCGGGTGTCCATTCCGCAGCTCACCGAGGAACGGCGCCGGGACCTGGTCAAGCAGGCCAAGTCCAAGGGGGAGGACGCCAAGGTCTCCATCCGCAACATCCGCCGCAAGGCGATGGAGGAGCTCGCGCGGATCAAGAAGGACGGCGACGCCGGCGAGGACGACGTCACCCGCGCCGAGAAGGATCTGGACAAGAGCACCCACCAGTACACCAGCCAGGTCGACGATCTGGTCAAGCACAAGGAAGGCGAGCTGCTGGAGGTCTGATCATGACCGACCAGCACTCGACTCCCGTGGGACCTCAGCCGGTCGACGAGCCGCCGAAGAAATCGTCACGCGCAGGACGCAACCTGCCCGCCGCGATCGCCGTGGGCGTCCTGCTCGGCGGCGGCCTGATCGCGATTCTGATCTTCGCGCCGTACCTGTGGCTCGCGCTGCTCTCAGCCGCGGTGGCGATGGCCACCTACGAGGTCAGCAGTCGCCTCGGCGAGGCCGGCTACCGAATCCCGTTCGTGCCGCTGCTGGTCGGTGGCCAGGCCACCCTGTGGCTGACGTGGCCGTTCGGGCCCTCCGGTGCGCTGGGCGGCTTCGCGGCCACCGTGGTGGTCTGCATGATCTGGCGCCTCGTCGGCCACGGCCTCAACCACGCCCCGCAGAACTACACGCGCGACATCGGTGCGACGGTGTTCCTGGCGACCTGGGTGCCGCTGTTCGCCAGTTTCGGCGCGCTGCTGATCTACCCCGACGACGGCGCCAACCGGGTGTTCTGCCTGATGCTCGGCGTCGTGTTCTCCGACATCGGCGGCTACGTCGCGGGCGTGCTGTTCGGCAGGCACACGATGGCCCCGGCGATCAGCCCCAAGAAGTCCTGGGAGGGACTGGCCGGTTCGCTGCTCTTCGGCGTCACCGCGTCGGTGCTCGCCGTGGTGTTCCTGCTCGACAAGCCGTGGTGGGCCGGCGTGGCGCTGGGCCTGATGCTGGTTATCACGGGCACGCTGGGTGACCTGGTGGAATCGCAGTTCAAACGCGACCTCGGCATCAAGGACATGAGCAACCTGCTGCCGGGCCACGGCGGCATGATGGACCGTATCGACGCGGCGCTGCCGTCGGCGGTCGCGACCTGGATCGTCCTGACGCTGTTGGCCTAGTACTACAGCCGTAGATCGTTGCTCGTCGGCGTGTTTGCCTTGCTGGATTGGGTGACCGCGGCATCGTTCGGAGTTTGTGAGAACTAACGATGATGCCGCGGTCGCCGCGGCTTACAGGGTAGACGTTGATCGGTGGCGAAGTGGCTTTGATGAGGTGCTGGATCGGGTCGCGTCACGGTTCGCTCGGTGCGAGCCGCTGCGCAACGCCGGCGCGTTGATGCTCGGGTTGGTCTGTGACATTGACCGTAAGAACTGTTGGACGCTGGCCGAGCGTTGCGGCCACAGCAGCCCGGACCGGATGCAGCATCTGCTGGCGCGGGCGAAGTGGGACGCCGAGGGAGTGCGTGATGATCTTCGCGCCTACGTGGTCGACCACCTCGGCGATGACGAGGCGATCCTGATCGTCGATGAGACTGGAGACGTGAAGAAGGGCACTCATACCGTCGGGACTCAGCGCCAGTACACCGGTACCGCGGGCAGGATCGAAAACGCCCAAGTCGCTGTGTATTTGGCCTATGCGGGGCCCAACAGTCACGCACTGGTGGACCGCGAGCTATACCTGCCGAAGTCGTGGATCGACGACTCGGAACGCCGTCAGTGCGCCGGGGTGCCCACCGATGTCGAGTTCGCCACCAAACCTGCGCTGGCCGAGCGGATGATCACTCGTGCTGTGGCCGCCGGAGTCCCTGCGCGATGGGCCACCGGCGACGAGGTCTACGGCGCCGACCCCGACCTGCGCGCCGCGATCGCCGCCCAGGGGCTGGGCTATGTGCTGGCCGTCGGGTCCAATCGCACCGTCACCACCAGTACGGGCAGCCAGCGAGTAGACGAGCTTGCCCGGTCTCTGCCGCGGCGGGCCTGGCGGCGCGTCAGCGCCGGAACCGGCGCCAAGGGCCAACGCTGGTACTCCTGGACGTTGGTCGAAATCACCGACGCCGAGCCCGGCCACCATCACCTGCTGGTGCGCCGCAACGACAAGACCGCTGAATTGGCCTATTACCGCTGCTACAGCCCCAATCCGGTCACCCTGGCCGACTACGTACGGGTCGCCGGGCGGCGCTGGAAGGTCGAGGAATCGTTTCAAGCCGGCAAGGGCCTGGCCGGGCTCGACGAGCACCAGGTACGGACCTGGACCTCTTGGCACCGCTGGGTCACCCTATCCATGCTTGCCCATGCCTTCCTCGTCGTCACGACCGCCGCTCAACGGCGCAGCGACGAACCCGACGACCAGACCGGCCAGACACTGATCACGTTGACAGTCAATGAATTCCGCAGACTCTTCATCGCCCTGGTATTGCAGCCGCTACACGCGGTTGCCGACGTCCTCGCCTGGTCCACCTGGCGGCGACGACATCAAACGAGAGCCCGCACCTACCATTACCGCAAACAACATCAACAACAATGAACGCTATCTACGGCTGTAGTACTAGCCGCCCGGCCTCGGGGGATACTGGAGCGCAGTCATGCCTGATCCTCTTCCTCTGGTCTTCGATGCCCCGCGTCGCGCGCTGCCGCCGCGGCATTTCGCCGACCTCGCCGACACCGAGCGCGCCGCAGCCGTCGCCGATCTCGGACTGCCCGCATTCCGCGGAAAACAGCTGGCCAACCAGTACTTCGGTCGGTTGATCTCCGATCCGTCGCAGATGACCGACCTTCCCGCCGGTGTGCGGGACCAGGTGGCGGCCGCGCTGTTCCCGGCGCTGCTGGAAACCGCCCGCGAGATCGAATGCGACCGCGGCGAGACGCGCAAGGTGCTGTGGCGTGCGGTCGACAAGACGACGTTCGAGTCGGTGCTGATGCGCTATCCCGACCGCAACACCGTGTGCATCTCGTCACAGGCCGGGTGCGGGATGGCCTGCCCGTTCTGCGCGACCGGCCAGGGCGGTCTGAAGCGGAACCTGTCCACCGCCGAGATCCTGGAGCAGGTCCGCTTCGCGAGCGCCGAGCTGCGTGATCGCGACGGGGGCCGGCTGTCGAACATCGTCTTCATGGGCATGGGGGAGCCGCTCGCCAACTACAACCGCGTGGTCGCGGCGGTCCGAAGGATCACCGCATCATCTCCTCATGGCTTCGGTATCTCCGCGCGGTCGGTGACGGTGTCGACCGTCGGACTGGCACCGGCGATCCGCAAGCTGGCCGACGAGAAACTCAACGTCACGCTGGCCGTGTCGCTGCACACGCCCGACGACGAACTGCGCGACACACTGGTGCCGGTGAACAACCGCTGGAAGGTCGACGAAGTCCTCGACGCAGCGCGCTATTACGCCGACCTGACCGGCCGCCGGGTCTCGATCGAATACGCGTTGATCCGCGATGTGAACGACCAGCCGTGGCGCGCCGATCTTCTCGGCAGGAAGCTGCACGCCAAACTCGGACCGCTGGTGCACGTCAACCTGATCCCGCTCAACCCGACGCCGGGCAGCGAGTGGGACGCGAGTCCCAAACCGGTCGAGCGCGAGTTCGTCCGCCGGGTCCGCGCCAAAGGTGTGTCCTGCACGGTACGTGACACCCGCGGCCGCGAAATCGCCGCCGCCTGTGGCCAATTGGCCGCGCAGGGCTGAGCCTCTAGGACGGTCCGCCCGGACGGTTCACGAACCACACGTTGTCCTCGCGCAGATGACGGCTGCGCCAGCCGTCCGAGGTCCGCACGAGCTCATGGTGGTAGTACCCGCCGCAGGAACTCTGCTCGGCCATGCCGGGTAACTGCATCGGGTTGTAGAACATCGCGCGGACACTCGCGGTGTCGGAACCGCGTTCGAGCACCTCGATATTGGTGATGTAGTGCATCGTCCATGGAATCGCCTCGAACGCCGCGCTGAACAGGTCGGCGATCTCGTCCCGCGATCCCGGCGGGATGCCGGCCGACGAGTAGTCGATGTGCGCGTCCTCGGTGAACACTGAGCGATACAGGTCCCAGTCCTTGGTGTCGACGGCCCGGGCGTAGCGGTACAGCAGCGCGTGGATCTCCAGTTCGTCGGCGAACCCCGGCTCGCTCATCATCTGTCGTTCGCTCGCAAGCTCCCTCACTGGTCGGGCATGCCGATCGTCTTGGCGTCCAGGTACTCCTTGTAACCCTCTTCGCCGTTTCGGTAGCCCAGGCCGCTCTGCTTGGTGCCGCCGAACGGGGATCCGATACCGAAGTGGCTCTTGCCGTTGATGGTCACGTTGCCGGTCCGCATCCGCGTCGCGACGGCGAACGCGCGCTCCAGATCGCCGCCGCTGACTTCACCGGAGAGGCCGTAGATGCTGTTGTTGGCGATCGCGACGGCGTCCTCGTCGGTGTCGTACGGCGTGACCGTCAGGACGGGCCCGAAGATCTCCTCCTGCGCCACCTGCGAATCGGGGTCGACGTCGGCGAGCAGCGTGGGCTGGGTGTAGTAGCCGACGGGCAGGTTCTCCGGGATCCCGCCGCCGGTGACCAGTCGGGCGCCCGAATCGATACCGGATTTGATCAGGCCGAGCACCTTCTGGCGCTGGGTGTCGCTGATCTGGGGTCCCTGCATGATGCCCGGTGTCCACGGGTCGCCGACGGGGAAGTTCTCCATCATGTTCTTGAGGATCTCGATGCCCTCGTCATACCGGCTGCGCGGCAACAGGATCCGACTCGGCAGGATGCAGCTCTGTCCCGACATCACACACGCCATCATCGCGGCCATCGACAGGGCGCTGTTGAAGTCGGCGTCGTCGAGCACGATGTGCGCGGACTTGCCGCCGAGTTCGAGCAGCGTCTTCTTCACCGTCGAGGCTCCGGCGGCCAGGATCGCCCGGCCGGTGGCCGTCGAGCCGGTGAACGTGATCATGTCCACCCGCGGGTCCGACGACAACGCGGCGCCCACCTCGTTGGCGTTGGAGACGACCACGTTGAACACCCCGGCGGGGATGTCGGTCTCCTCGGCGACGATGCGGCCGTACTCGCTACCCGACCACGGGGTCAGCTGGGCCGGCTTGAGCACGACGGTATTGCCGGCCATCAGCGCGGGCACCGTCTCGGCGATGTTGAGGTAGAACGGCACGTTCCACGGGGTGATCGCGCCTACGACGCCGACGGCCTCGTAGTGGATCTTGCGCCGCGCCGGACCCAGCGGGGTGTCGTGGACGCCGTTGTCCACCAGATAGTCGAAGTTCCTGCCGTGCTCGGCCCAGTGTCTGACTTCCTCGATCGGGCTCTCGATCTGGCTTCCCGTGACGCTGACCGGGCAGCCGACCTCGGTGATCAGGATCCGACGCAGCCGCTCCTTGTTGCGCTCCAGCGCCTCGTGCAGCTGGGTCAGGCAGTGGTACCGGAAGTCCAGATCGCGCGACCAGTCGGTGGTGTCGAAAGCCCGACGTGCCGCACCGACCGCACGGGACATGTCGTCGACCGTCCCGTCGGTCGCCACGCCGGCCACCTGCTCGCTGGCGGGATGGATCACATCGAATGTGGCTCCGCTGCCGGTGTTTTGCAATTCCCCGTCGATGAGCATGCGCTCGTCGCCCGCAAGTACCCCGGTCTCTGTCTCCGCTGTCGTCATGGATGACAGCTTTACAAGTTTTCAGCCGAGTGTCACGTGTTTTCGCTTAGCTGGTCTTAATTCCGACGGCATGGCGCAACTGTGCCAGGAACTGGTCGTCGTCGTCGGCGCGCACGATGTAGTGACAGACGGCGACGCGGACCGCGGTGGCGGCCTTGACGGCGCCGTTCGCGCCGGGCAGCAGCTTCTCCAGCTGGGCGCGCATCAGCGGGATGATGTGCGCGAGGCGGGAGATGACGACCTCGGGTTCGATGTCGACGAGACGTACGCCCGAATAGGACTGTTGATATTCGACGATGAAGCGCATCGCGGCGTCGACGCGCTCGGTGCCGCGCAGGCCCGCGGTGGCCTTGAGGATGCCGGTCTCGAACATCTCGCGCTCGTGGACGCCGAACGCCTCGAGCAGCGCCTGCTTGTCGGCGAACCAGCGGTACAGGGTGGGGCGGGAGACCCCGGCCTGCAGGGCAACCTCCGAGAGGCTCAACTTGGTCTGGCCGCTGCGGCCGAGCACTTCGGCGGTCGCGGCGAGGATCCGCTGCCGCGTCGACACGTCGTCGGGCGTCTGGGCGTCGTCTGCAGGTTGGTTCACGTACCGGCCTTACTTACGGGTTCGAGGTAGATCGTAAAGCGCCACGCAGCCTCGGGCGGGCGGCGCGCGGGGCGTCCTTGATCACACAGGCGATCACAGGTTCTTCTCCAGCAGGGCGACCGTCTCAAGGTCGTCCAACGCCTCCAGCGCACGTTCGAGTCCCTTCATCGCGATGTCCTCGACCTGCATGCCTCCCATGCCGACGGTGATCAGCGTCGCGACGTACGGATACAGGGCGGCCTGTCGGTAGCGGTCCCACAGGTCGTCGCGGTCGAGCTCGGGTCCGCCGCCGGCCGCCAGCGCACGCCGGTACACCTCCAGCAGTTCGCGTTGGGATTCCCGGCGCCTCTCGGCGGTCATCGATGTGGTCAGCGTGTAGGCGAGTTCACGGCTGGGATGGCCGCGGCGGACGGCCTGCCAGTCCAGCAGCCCGGCCTGCCCGGCGCGAAAATACAGATTGCCCGGGTGGGCGTCACCGTGCATGACGGTGTGCGGTCCGCGGTCGATCAACGCCGCGGCTGCCCGGTAGTTCTCGTCGATGAAGCGGCCGCGTGCGACCGGTAACGCGGAGCGCTCGGCGAGTCTGCGCGCGGAGGTGCGCAGCAGCGGCGCGGTGAGCAGCGAGGCGCTGTCCTCCGAGGCGGAGTACAGCCAGCCCAACGGTCCGGCGCCCCGGCGCCCGGGCAGCCTGCCCCAGAACGTCGCGTGCAGCCGGGCCAGGAGCTCGACGACGAGCGCGGCGCGGTCGGCGTCGATGGGGTGGAGGGTGTCGGGGAACTCGCACGGACCGGCCGACGCATCGGCGAGATCCTCCAGGATCAGCACGAAGCGCCCGGTGCGGGGGTCGAAGCGCGACCCGTGGCAGCGGGGCACGCCGGTCAGTTCGGCCGACAGATGGCTGTAGAACCGCGTCTCGGTGTCGGCGAGGTTGCCGAGTTCACCCATCAGCCGGGTGGCGACGGTCTCGGCCGCCATCTTGACGAACACGGTCGCCGGTACGCCGTCGCCGGTCAGGGCCAGTCGGGCTCGCGACGAGGTGCCGGCATCGCCGTCGAGTACGGCCACCGAGGTGACCGATCGGCCCATCAGCGACGACATCGCGGCGGGGTCGAGGTCGCCGATGGTGCGGGGCAGGGGGAGCAGACGTCCGATGAGCGTGTCGGTGCCGATTCGGCGTACGCCGCGACCAAGATGCGAGGCGAGCCCCACGGCGGACGCGATCCGCTCGGACAGGACGGACACACGAGCCTCCTAGGCTTGAAAACGCGGCAACAGGTTTACAAGATAGCGGGAATTTGTAAGATCCGACCCGCTTCTCGGCAGGAGAGGACGAAGTATGGCGGGTCCGCTGGAGGGCGTCAGGGTCGTCGAGCTCGGGGTGTGGGTGGCGGGCCCCGCGGCCGGCGGCATCCTCGCGGACTGGGGCGCCGACGTCGTCAAGATCGAGCCGCCCACCGGCGATCCGGCCCGCACGTTCGGGCGGATGCTCGGCATCCCCCCTCAGGACCGACATCACGTCAGCCCGCCGTTCCAGATGGACAACCGCGGGAAGCGCAGCGTCGTGCTCGACCTGGCGTCACCGGACGGGCGACGCAGCGCGCGCGAGCTGATCGACGGGGCCGATGTCTTCGTGACCAACATCCGCGTGGGCGGCCTCCGGCGCATCGGGCTGGATTTCGAGGCGCTGGCCGCGGCGAACCCGCGGCTGGTCTACGGGTTGATCACCGGCTACGGCACCGAGGGGCCCGACGCGGACCGGCCGGCCTACGACGTCGCGGCGTTCTGGGCGCGGGCGGGCCTGGCCCATCTGCTCACCCGTCCCGGCGATGTGCCTCCGTTCCAGCGCGGCGGGATGGGCGACCACATGGCGGGGATGACGCTGGCCGGCGCGATCTGTGCCGCGCTGGTCGCGCGGGCGCGCACCGGAACCGGGCAGTTGGTGTCGACGTCGCTGTACCGGCAGGGCGCCTACACCGTGAGCTTCGACCTGACCACGTTCCTGATCACCGGCAATCCCATCGCGATCGGGCAGCGTGAGGTGATGGGCAACCCGTGCATGAACAACTACAGCGCCGCCGACGGCAAGCGCTTCTGGCTCGTCGGTCTGCAGGGGGATCGGCACTGGCCCGCGCTGTGCGCGGCTGTGCAGCGGCCGGATTGGCCGACCGACGAACGCTTCGCCACGGGCCGGGCGCGGGCGGCCAACGCCGCCGAGCTGATCGCCGAACTCGACGCCATCTTCGCCCGCAGAACGCTGGCGGAGTGGACGGAGGTGTTCGCCGCGCACCCCGATCTGTTCTGGTCGCCGATCAACTCGATGGAGGACGTGATCGGCGACGAGCAGTTCCACGCCGCGGGCGGGATCGTCTACGTTCCCGACGACGAGGCCGGGTCCGTCCCGATGGTGGCCACACCGGCGGACTTTCACGGCACACCGGCGCAGATACGCTGCAGCGCACCGGAACTCGGGGCGCACACCGAGGAGGTGCTCACCGAGCTCGCTCAGCGCACGAATCGCTCGACGTAGGGAGCGAAGCGCCTGCGCAACTCGTCCCTGTCGAGACCGAGATCCTCGGCCCGGTAGTCGACCGTGCCCAGCCGGCCCCTCGTGTGCCCGGCGAGGTATTCGGTGACCGCGGCGCGGGATTCGTCGCTCGGGGTGTATCCGGCGGTGTCCCAGACCCGTTGCACCATCGCCAGATCGTCGGCCATGAACTCGTCGAAGCGCACGTCGATGGTGCGCTCGGCCGGCAGCTTGTCGTGATCGCGCAGGCACGCCGAGAGCATCTTGTCGATGCGGTCGATCCAGTAGCCGGCGACTGTCGGCACGTCGACCTCGTCGACGCTCATCCGCATGGTGTAGGTCATCATCGTGGCCATCGACACCGAGACGTCGACGGGATCGCGGTGGGTGACGATGAACGTCGCGTCCGGGAACACGTTCATGATGGGCACGAACTGTTCCAGATGCTGGGGGCTCTTGAGCACCCAGCGGCGCGTGCTGCCGTCCTGGTGGGAGAGCACCTGCAGCATCATCCGGAGGAACTGGTAGCCCGGCGTCTGGTCGTGGTCGCGCAGGTAGTCCGACCACCGCGGCAGGTGGGTCAGCGTGGTGAAGAACCCGCTGGAGAAGTCCTGCACCATCAACCCGATGTCCTCGTGGATGTGGTCGACGGTCATCTCGTGCATCAGCTGGAAATACGGCATCAAGGTGTTGGAGATGTTCAGCGCGTCCCCGGTGCGCTGTCGGCGCGGCTCGATCGTGCCCTCCTCGCCGGGCGGGGGCAGCGGCTCCTGGGCCTCCCAGTAGGGGAGGGAGCGCAACGCCGGGTCGGCGGCGAGCATGCTGTGCAGGTGGGTGGTCCCGGTCCGGGGCAGGCCCGCGATGATCATCGGCGCCGCGATGTCGATGTCGAAGACCTCGGGATGGCGTTTGAGATGGTCGACGACCTGCAGCCGGCCTTTGAGGAACGTCAGCATCAACGAGAACGCATACGTCCGACCGAAGGACGTCAGCCCGGGGAGCTCCTCGAAAGCCTGCAGCAGCACCGACATTCGTTCCCGGTAGCCCTGGTCGCCGAAATCGGTCAGGCCCGTCTGTGCGGACGCCTGCTCGTGCAGGGCCTCGGCGGTCAGCGGGCAGTACGGCGCCATCGCGGCCATCCCGTCGATGATCACCTGCGCCTGCGGCGTGAACGTCGGGCGGGCGAGATCGGTGATGTGCACGGCCACGGCGGGGACGCTACTCGACCATTACAGAACTTACAAGCAGTGTTGCTTTGTAAATTTGTCGATATCATGCTGCCATGTCCTCCACCGAGAGCGCGGCCGCATGGCGCGAATTACTGTCTGCCTTCGCCGAATTCGACAACCAGTTCCTCGACGGGCCGAAAGCGGTGCGGGGTCAGACGGCGGTCGCCGAGGGGTACCAGAACCTCGCGACGATGCTCGCCCTGTCCCTGGACATGCACTTCTTCGCCGATCCGGTGGCGCCGCGTTTCCTCGACACGCTGACTCCCTTCCGGCCCGACCGTCGTTGGGGCGGAGACAACACCGACTGCTACTACGGGTATGCGGTCGTCGACCCGCGCCGCACCTACCGCGTCAGCGGTACACCGAACGACAGCGTCATGTACTCGATCACCGTGTACAACGAACCCGAGCCCGGAGCGTGGCCCAACCGCACCGTCGGCCTGCTCTACGACACCGACATGCCGATCGGGGAGGACGGCCGCTTCTCGTGCGTCCTCGGCCCGCGGCGTCCCGACGGCTACGGCGGTCCCTTCATCGAACTCGCCCCCGATGCCCGCGGCATCATCACCCGTGACTATCACGAGCATCCCGAGTCCGGGGTCCGCGTCGAGTGGGACATCGAGGTCGTCGACCACGCCGGCCTTGAGGTCGTGCCGGCGAAATCCGATGCCGACGTGGCGAGATCGTTGCGCGCGACGCTGCGGTTCGCCCAGGACATGTATGCGCTGATCCCACTGATCCTGGCCGAACGCAAGCCTGTGGAGCTGGCCGACGGACAGTCGCTGAGTCTGAACACCCTCGCTCCGCCGTACCGTGCCGGCGCTGCGACGCACGGCTTCTCGATGCAGGACGCGTGTTACAGCCTCGGTGGGTTCTCGCTGGAACCCGGTGAGGCGCTGGTGATCACCTCGACACACCCGAGGTGCCGGTTCTGGAACCTGACGCTGTGGAATCAGTACATGGCCGCGCTCGACGTCGAATACGGCAGGGCCGGAATCAATTCCGGATCGGCGGTGCCGAACTCCGACGGTTCGGTCACCATTGTGGTGAGTACCGAGCAGCTCGCTCATCCCAACGCGCTGTCGACCAAGGGGCACCCGGAGGGGTTGATGTCGTTCCGCTGGTTCCTCAGTGACGACCTCCCTGAGCGTCCGGTCGCCGAGGTGGTGCCGGTCGCACAGGCACCGGTGTCGGTCAGCTGACGGGGCCGGCGCCCGCTGCCATCGCAGGACCGATCCACAACCGCAGGTACTCGCGCAGCGCGACCGGATCACGCGGCGGGTCCGGCGGTGCGATCACCATGGACTGGATCATCCGCAGCAGGAACTCCACCAGATCGTCCATCCGGCTTCCGCCGAAACCCGCTGATGCCCAGTCGATTCGGGTGTTCTCGAGCATCTCGCGCGAGCGCCGCACCGCGGCCGGCATCACCATCTGACGGCTCATCACCCGTGTCCGGTCGGTTTCCAGCATCGTCGCCAGCAGCGGTTCGTGGGGCAACTTCTCGATCAGATACGCGACGGCTTCGACGAGGAAGTCGGTGGCGTCCTCGAGCCTGACCGCCATCCGGCCGATCCGCGCCGTCCAGTGGTCGAGTGCGATTTCGGCCGCCGCGGCCAGCAGCTCGTCGGTGGAGCCGAAGTGGCGATAGATGGTGGGTCGGGTGATCCCGAGATCGGCGGCCACCTCGGTCAGCGTGGTCAGGCGCGGCCCCCGGCGCTCGATGCTGGCCAGTGCGGCGCGCAGGATGCGGTCACGCGCTTCGGCGTCATCGGTGGGCGGGACCCCGCCCCATCCCTTGCGCCCCATGGGGGCACTTTACCGACCCGGATGTCTGACCCGGGCCGCGTGACGCAACTGGGCGAGGAAGTCCGCGGAATCGTCGCTGCGGACCAGGTACTGCGAGATCGCGACACGGACGGCTGTCGCGGCGGACAATGCCGCGTCGGGTCCCGTGCACAGACGTTCCAGCCGCTCGCGCATCAGCGGAAGCACCCGCGACATCCGCCGGATCACCTGATCGGGTTCGACGTCGACCATGCGCATCCCGGGATAGGACAGCTGGTATTCGACGATGACCCGCAGCGCGGCATCGAGTCGTTCGTGGGCCGGCAGCTCCGCGGTGGCCTTCGCGATCGCGCGTTCGTAGTACTGACGTTCCCACACGACGAAAACGTCGAGTAGTTCCCGCTTGTCGGCGAAATAGCGGTACAGCGTGGGGCGGGAGACGCCGGCCTGCGCGGCGACCTCGGACAGCGACAGCCTGGTGGTTCCGTTGCGGCCCAGCACCTCCGCCGTGGCAGCCAGGATGCGCTGGCGGGTCGGATTGTCCGGATCCGCGGAGCCCGGCGCCGGCGATGGCATGGTCATAGCTTTACAAACAATCGGCTAAGTGTCACGCTTATGGCAGAATGTCGCGAAACCCGTTCAGAGAGAGGCTGACTCGCATGAAGGTGGAAGTCGATCTCGCGAAGTGCACCGGACACGGGATCTGCGAGACGATCGCCGAGGACGTCTTCGAGGTGCAGGATGACGGCACTGTCGTCATCCTCGACGCGGTGCGTCCGGAGAGCGACCGCGAGCGGTTGCAGCAGGCGGTCACGCAGTGCCCCGCGGCGGCGCTGCGTCTGCATGAAGGCTAGCGCGGCCGCACCAGAACCGACTGCTGGATCGCCCCGACCGCACCGGTCTGGTCGAACAGTGTGCCGAGGGTCGTGCCGATTCCATCAGGCCCGTAGCTGGTTTCGGCCCTGATGCCGATCCATTCGCCGTCGGGCAGCCGGTGGATGTGCACCGCCAGATCGGTATTGAGGAACGTCCACCTGCGGATGTCGAGCCTGGTGCCGATGCCGTTGGCGTCATCGGCGACGGCGAACAGCCGCTGCAGCGGTGTCATCGCCTCGCCGCCGACCAGATCGACTTCGGGCCTGATCCATGACTCCCCGGGGCCGTCGGCCATCGGCGCGGTCAGCCACCGCCAGTCCAGGCTGTGTACGTAATTGCGGTCCCAGTCCTTCTTCATGTCGCGGCTGCGGGCCTGCGAGAGCGGGCGCAGCGGTGCTGCCGGCGCGTGCAGCACAGCGACGGTGTCGAGGGTCTGCAACCTCCATCCACTCGCCCTGGCGACGGGCCGCGGCTCGCCGTCGGGACCGGGTGCGAGCAACTCCGTCACGACCAACTCGATCTGCCTGCCCGGACGTTCGATCCGGGCGCGCACCCAGAGGTCGCCTTCCGCGGGCACCGGACCCAGCAGGTCGACGAGCACCCGGCTCAACCTGGTGTCGTCACGCCGTTCGCAGTGCTCCAGCGCGCGGACCAAGAGGGCCGACACCGGTGCCGCGTGCTGGATCGAGGCAGACCACGTGCTGCGCACGAGGTCGGTGGCCGCGAACCTCTCCCCGCGCGCGTCGTCGGCGTCGACCAACTCGTAATAGGAATCTGACATGTCGCCCTCTCAGTGCCTCTTAATGCACGTGCACTTCGCCGACGAAGCCCGCTGCCGGGACGTCGACGGTGACGGCGTCGAGACGCGACAATGTCGTGCCGCGAAGCCGTTCCGGATAGGCGTCGGTGGTGGTCACCAGAAACAGCGTCCTGCCCTCCGGACCGCCGAGCGTGCACGCGATCGCGGTGCGTCCGCCCATGTCGATCCGGTCGGTGACCCGGGCCTGGCCGCCGGTCTCGACGACCCGCTCGAACTGGTGGGCCAGTGTCATGCCCACCCACACCCCGCCCTCGTCGTCGAGGCAGATGCCGTCGGGAGGGCCGTCCAGGCCGTCGGCGAAAATCCTTCTGTCAGAGAGGGTGCCGTCATCGGCGACGGAGTAGGCCGTCAATCGTCGCCCGGTGGACTCCGCGACGATCAGTGTCGCGCCGTCGGCGGTGAGCGCCATGCCGTTGGGGAACTGGAGATTCTCGGCGACCACCGTCGCGCGTCCGGTGTCGGGATCGACCCGCACGATGACCCCGCCGTCGCGGGCCTGTGATCCGACGTACGCGCAGCCGTGCCGGTCGACGGTCATGTCGCCGAGATTCGCCGGGACCAGCGCCGACAGGTCGGCGACGGTGACGACGGTTTCACCGTCATAGCCCAGCACCTGCCGCAGTTCGGTGGACACGATCAGCAGCGTGCCGTCGGGGCGGAAACCGAGACCGGACGGCGCATGACCGGGCAACGCGAGAGTGCTCGTCGCGCCGTCGAGGGTCACGGTGTGCACCGCTTCGCCGAGCATGTCGGAGAACCACACCAGACCCTCGAACCAGCGTGGTCCCTCGCCGAAGCAGAAACCGTCGGCCAGTGGGGTGAGCGTCATTTCGTGACTTTACAAAACACCGGACAAGTGTCACGCTCGCTGGGTGCAGCTGTCAACCAGGAGCATGTCGTGAACATGAAGAAATATCACAGCCACACCCTGCTCTATCTGCACGAGACCATGGATCTCGGGACGGCCCGCGGGGATCGGTTCATCGCCGAGTTCAGTGCCGTGTACCACCCGATGATGAGCGAGCTCGGCGCCCGGCTGTTCGCGATCTGGGAGACCACCCCCTACAACGGCCACTGGCCGCAGGTCACGATCATCTGGGAGATCGACGCTTTCGCCGACTACGCGCGGATCGGGCGGGCTCAGGCGCGCGGCGGAAGCCATGAGGCCGCCGCCGCGGCGTGGTCGACCTATCTGCACGACACCGGAGTTCGCGGCGAGGGCAGGATCATGTACGCCGGACGCAGCAACAGGACGCTGGCGCAGTTGCAGGAGGCCGACTTCAAGGCCGGCCTGGTGATCCAGGAGGTCATGCAGACCAAGCCGGGCCGCCAGGACGATTACATCCGGGAACTCGAACGGCTCTACGTGCCGTGGTCGGAATCGACCGGCAAGCGCTGGCTCGGCTCGTTCATCACGACGTTCCGCTTCAACGAGGTGATCCACTACTGGGCCCTCGAGGGGGACTGGGCGTGCTTCGAGAACCACTATCCGTCATGGAAAGACAGTCCGCCGGCAGAGATCGTCACCTGGATGAGCGTCGCACCGGCGCTGCGTGACGGCTGGGAGGACTCGATTCTGGCGGCCCTTCCACCGTCCCCGCTGCAGTGAGATACGACCCGTTCGATCCGGCCGTGATGGCCGATCCGCTGCCGTACTACCGTGTCCTGCGCGACGAGCACCCCGTCCATTACCTCGAGACATGGGACACCTACGCCCTGTCACGGTTCGACGACATCTGGAACGTGTTGGAGATCAACGACGGAACGTTCGTCGCGTCCGAGGGCACACTGCCCGCCGCCGCGGTGCTGGCGCGGCACAACGACGGCCCGGTGGCCGATCCGCCGCTGCACCCGATGCCGTTCCACGCCAACTTCGACAGCCCGATCTACGAAGACGTCCGACGGTGCACCGCAACGCCTTTCCGGCCGAAGAACGTCGCGAAGCTGCGGGACCGGATCCGGGTGCTGGCCAACGAACGGCTCGACGAACTGTTGCCGCTCGGCCGGTTCGACCTCACTCAGGACTACGGCGGGATCGTGGCCGCGTCGGTCGTCTGTGAACTGGTCGGGCTTCCTGCCGAGATGGCGGCCGATGTGCTGGCCACCGTGAACGCCGGTAGCCTCGCGCAGCCGGGTAGCGGCGTCGAGGTGGCCAACGCGCGCCCGGGCTATCTGGAGTACCTGACGCCGGTGGTCGAACGGACCCGCGCGGGCGAACCGGGCGACCTTCCGATCGTGGACAACCTGCTGGCCTACCGGCTTCCGGACGGCTCGGCACTGTCCGACATGGAAGCCGCCGTCCAGATGCTCGGAGTGTTCATCGGCGGCACGGAGACCGTCCCGAAGATCGTCGCCCACGGCCTGTGGGAGCTGTCGTCGCGACCGGACCAACTTGCCGACGTCGTCTCCGATCTCGACGCGAACGTGCCGGTGGCCCGGGAGGAGATGATTCGCTACTGCGCTCCGGCCCAGTGGTTCGCCCGCACGCTGCGCCGTCCGTTCACCCTGCACGGCACCACGATGCGTCCGGGACAGCGGATCATCTCGCTGCTCGCGTCGGCCAACCGTGACGAGCGCGAGTACCCGCAGCCCGACGAGTTCCTCTGGAACCGGCCGATTGCGCGCCTGCTCGCCTTCGGGCGCGGACAGCACTTCTGCCTGGGCGCGCACCTGGCTCGCCTGGAGATCACCATCATGGTGACCGAATGGCTCAAGCGGGTCCCGGAGTTCCGGGTCGACGCCGCCGCCGCGTCGCGGCCGCCGTCGAGCTTCCAGTGGGGCTGGAACAACCTGCCCGTCGACGTCCACGGGGTGGGTGGCTGACGTGTGGTCCTACCGGCTGGTCGCGCCGTACACCTTCGAGAGAACCGAACAGCCGCAACGCTCCCCGGAGTCACTGGCCGAGAACCAGGTGCTGCTGCGCTTTCTCGCCGGCGGAATCTGCGGTAGCGACCTGCCGGGATTCCGGGGCGCCAGGGGCAGGTTGGCGTTCGACACCGGACGACAGGCGGCCGAGAAGGACGGCTTCCCGATCCACGAGGTCGTCGGAGAGGTGCTCGCGAGCAGGCATCTCGCGCACACGCCGGGAGACCGCGTGGTGGGCTGGGCGTCAGGGTTCGACGGGCTGGCCGAGGAGGTGGTCGCCGACGGGGAGGGGCTCGCCTCCTACGATCCCTCGCTGGATCCGGCCCACGCCGTCGCACTGCAGCCGCTCGCCTGCGTCCTGTACGCCGTCGAGCAGATGCCCGATCTCGCCGGACGCCACGTCGCGATCCTCGGACAGGGTTCGATCGGGCTCCTCTTCTCCTATGTCGCCAAAGCCGCAGGGGCAGCCCATGTCACCGGCGTGGACCCGGTCGACCGCTCCGCTGTCGGGGCCGCGTTCGGCGTGGACACCGTCGTGCGCGCCACCAGCGACCGCTGGGTCAGCCACCTGGGCGCCGATGACAGACCCGACGTCGTGATCGAAGCCGTCGGTCATCAGGTGGCCACCCTCACCCACGCCGTGGAAGCCGCGGCGTTCGGCGGCTTCGTCTTCTATTTCGGTGTGCCCGACGATGATTGGTATCCGATCAGCATGCGCACGATGCTCAGGAACAACCTGACACTGAAAGCCGGGGTCACGCTGGAGCGTCGTCGGGTGTTGCGGTGTGCCGACGAGTTCGCCGCCGCGCACCCGGGGCTGCTCGACCGCTACCTGACCCACACGTTCGGTGTCGACGACGTGCAGCAGGCCTTCGAGCTGGCGGCGCGTCCCGTGCCGGGGCGCGTCAAGATCGCGATCGAGGCGCGATGACGAGTCGACTGCAGCAGGCGCTCTCATCCGGAGGGCCGGTGTGGGGAGGCTGGGTGGTGGGCCCGACCGTGATCGGGCCCGAGGAATACGCCGCCGCCGGGTACGACTACGTCGGAATCGACGTCCAGCACAGCTATCTCAGCGACGCCGACGTCGCGCTGATGCTCCGCCGTCTCGAGCACGTGCCGATCGCCACGGTGGTGCGACTGCCCGATGCGGCGCCCGCGCCGATCGGCAGGGTGCTCGACGCCGGCGCGGACGGCGTGATCATCGCGATGGTCGAGTCCGCAGCGGACGCCGCCGCCGCGGTCGCGGCCACCCGGTACGCCCCCGGCGGTGTCCGCAGCTTCGGTCCGTTGCGCGCAAGCCTCGGGCTGGACCCGTCGGCGCTGCAGGAGCGGGCGTCGGTGTTCGCGATGATCGAGACGACGCGCGGACTCGCCGCCGTGGACGAGATCTGCCGGGTCGACGGACTGACGGGGATCTACGTGGGGCCAGCGGATCTGGCGATCTCGATGGGACACGGACCGACCGACGCGTGGTCGCGCCGCGATGTGTTCGACGTCATCCTGACCGCCCAGCGCGCCGCAGCCGCCGCCGGTGTGGTCAGCGGCATCCACGCCAGTGCCGGTTCCGCCGGTAACATGCTGGCGCAGAACGGATTCCACATGATCACGCTCGCCTCGGAGTCGCAGGCGTTGCGCCGGGGCGCGGCCGCACATCTGTCCGACGCGCGAGGGGAGTCCGGCGATGGCCGCTGATCGTATCGCTCTGGTCACCGGCGCGGCCCGCGGACAGGGCGCGGCGATCGTGACCAGGCTGCTGCAGGACGGCTTCCGGGTGGCCGCGTGTGATCTGCTCGGCGACGACGTGACCCGCACCGTGGCCGCACACGACACCGACCACGCCGTCGCGATCGAACTCGACGTCACCTCGGCCGAGCAGTGGACCCGGGCAGTCGGTGAGGTCGTCGACAGGTTCGGCGGACTGAGCACGCTGGTCAACAACGCGGGAGTGCTGCACCGGGCGTCGCTGGCCGATGAGACGCCGGACGGTTTCGAGGGCAGCTGGCGGGTGAACTCACTCGGCCCGTTCCTCGGGATCCAGGCCGCACTGCCGCACCTGAAGGCGGCCGAGGGTGCAGCGATCGTCAACACGTGCAGCACCGGCGCGATCCGTCCGTTCCCCAACCACGCCGCCTACGGTTCGTCGAAGTGGGCGCTGCGCGGCCTGACCCAGGTCGCGGCGGTCGAGCTCGCGCCGTCGGGGATCAGGGTCAACGCGGTGTTCCCGGGCCCCGTCGAGACCCCGATGCTGGACGCGAACACCCAGACCAGGTTGGCCGCGAACGCATTGATGGGCCGTATCGGCAAGCCGATGGAGATCGCCGACGCCGTCGCGTTCCTGGTCTCCGAGCACGCCACGTTCATCACCGGCTCCGAGCTCATCGTCGACGGTGGGCAGTCACTGCAGATTGGATGACGACCCTATGGCCAAGTCACTGTCGGTGGGCATCATCGGCGCCGGACCCGGTGGGCTGGCGCTCGGAATCTTCCTGCGCAGAGCGGGATTCGACGACTTCACGATCTTCGACCGGGAGGACGGCGTCGGCGGGACGTGGCGGATCAACACCTACCCGGGGCTGGCGTGCGATGTGAAATCGCACCTGTACTCGTACTCGTTCGATCTCAACGCGCACTGGTCACGACTGTGGTCCGGGCAGAAGGAGATCCTGGAGTACTTCGAGCGGTGCGCGCAGCGGTACCGGCTGCAGGAGAAGCTGCGGTGCAACACCGAGATCGTCTCGGCCCGGTGGGTTCCGAGCGAGCGCCGGTGGCGGCTGAGGACCTCGACCGGCGCGGAGCACAGCTTCGACGTCGTGGTGTCGGCGGTGGGGATGTTCACCCAGCCGGTGATGCCGGACCTCGTCGAAGAGGAGCCGTTCACCGGGACGGTCATGCACACGGCGCGCTGGGACCACTCCGTCGACCTGCGCGGGGCCAGGGTCGCGGTGCTGGGGACGGGTTCGACTGCAGCGCAACTCGTTCCGGAGGTCGCCAAGCAGGCCGCGGCCGTGTACTCGGTGCAACGTTCCCCGACATGGGTGCTGCCCAAGCCGGACCGGCCCTACACGGACCGGGAGAAGTGGATGTTCGCCCATGTCCCGTTCGCGAAGAAGATCTACCGGACCAGGCTGTGGCTGCGCAGTGAGTCCAACATCTCGGTGATCGAGCACGGCAGCGACAAGACCCAGGAATTCAAGAGCATCGCGCTGCGCACGCTGGAGGCGACGGTCTCCGACGACGAGTTGCGTGCCCGGCTGACACCGGACCATCCGCTGGGCTGCAAGCGCCTGGTGTTCGCCACCGACTATCTGAAGACGCTCACCGAACCTCACGTCGATGTGGTGTCCAGCCCGGCGCGCGCGTTGCGGTCCAGGTCGCTGGTCACCGAGGACGGCACCGAGCTCGACGTCGACGTGGTGCTGTGCGCGACGGGGTACGCCGCCGCCGACTACCTCGGCCAGATCGACGTGCGCGGCGCCGACGACATCCCGCTGAGCCAGACCTGGCGCGACGGCGCATTCGCCTACCTCGGGATGTCGGTACCCGGCTATCCGAACTTCTTCATGCTGTACGGACCCAACACCAACGTCGGCTCCAACAGCGTGATCTTCGTCCTCGAAGCGCAGGCCCGCTACATCGTGCGCGCGCTGAAACACCTGCGCCGCAGAAACAGGTCGTACATCGAGGTGCGGTCCGACGTGATGAAGCGGTACCTGGACAAGATCGACTCGTGGATGCAGGGGACCGTGTGGCTCACCCGGTGCAGCAACTACTTTCGGGCTCCCAACGGGAGGGTCGTCACACAGTGGCCGCGCAGCGCCCGCGACTTCTGGGCGCTGACCCGCTGGTTCCGGGCCGGGGACTACGTCTTCGAAGCACCGAGCGCCCGGGAGACCATCAGCGTCGGCGCCCAGGCGGAGGCCGAAAGGTGACCCGCGACATCGCCGAACGTCTGGACCCGCAGTTGCGGCACCTCGCCGCGGCCCGAACCGATCTGTCCCCTCCGGTGCTGGGCGCGGTGCGGGACTCACTGAACCAACGGCGTGCGGAGACGGCCCGCACCGCGGATCTGATCGGCGTCGAGGTCGAACAGCGCGAGGTCCCGGTGCCGGCCGGACATACCGTCACAGTCCGGATCTACCGCGGTGGGCCGCCGCAGTCGCCCGCGGTGATCTACTGCCACTCGGGCGCTTTCGTGCTCGGCAACCTCGACACCGACCACCGGCAGTGCATCGAGATGGCCCGCCGGGGACGCTGCACCGTGCTGTCCGTGGACTACCGGCTGGCCCCCGAGCATCCGTATCCGGCGGCGCAGGACGACGTGTCGGCGATCCTGGACTGGGCCGTGCGCTGCTCGGCCGAACTGGGCATCGACGCTACCGCCGTCGCTGTCGCCGGAAGCAGTGCGGGCGCTGCGCTGGCCGCGGGTCTGGCCCGCCGTTCCGCGGCGGGGGACGGGCCGCCGGTCGTCTTCCAGATGCTGCACCAACCGGTGCTCGACGACCGGCCCTCACCGTCGAAGGACGAGTTCACCACCACACCGGGATTCGACGCCGAGGCGGTGGCGTGGATGTGGCGTCACTACGGCGGTGACGCATCACTGCCGGACGAGGCCGTGCCCGCCCGGATCGAGGAGATGTCCTCGCTGCCCGCGGCGTTGATCACCTGCTCGGAGCTCGACCCGCTGCGTGATGAAGCGCTCGACTACGCACTGCGTTTGCTGTGGGCCGGGGTCGCCGCGGAGCTGCACGTGTTCAGCGGAACGTGCCACGGATTCGACTCGCTGGTCCCGGAGTGGGAGATCAGCCGCCAGCTGTTCGACATCCAGGGCACCGCGCTGCGCCGGGCCTTTCTACGCTGAATCCTCCAGCGCCAGTTCGCGCGCCACGGCTTCGTGGTAGGCGTCGATGTTGGCGGGGTTCACGGTGCGGAAGAACCCGTCGGGCAGCGGAGCGTCCCGGTACGCCTCGACGGTCATCGTCCGGCTGAACAGCGTGATGCCCTCGCCGGGCTGAGTGAACTTGTACTGCACGGTGATCCGCCCCGGCATGCCGCCGTTGCCGTCGCTGTCGTGGCCGAGGTTGCCGACCGAGTTGAACATCCACAGCTTCGGCCGCATCGCGATGGCCAGATGCCAGGTGAAGATGCGCGAACCGTCCGGGCCGGTCTCGGTCCAGGTGTCACCGACCTCCAGCGGCAGCTTCTCCGGGATCCGGCCGACGTGTGCGCTGCCCGGGTATGTCCGGGTCCAGTTCACCGGGTTGGTCACGAAGTCGTAGATCTGCTCGGGGGACTGCGTGAACGCGGTCTCCGAGGTCGTCGTCACGATTCCCACGCTGCTCGCCTCTTTCGGGTACTTTACAAAGTGTTGCCATAATGTCACGCTGCGTGGCAGGCGCCAAGTGTGGGTGACGGAGCGGACGTGGGGGTGGCGGTGGACTTCTCGGAAGTGGAACTCTGCGACGCGGACAAGGCCTTTCGGGACGAGGTGCGGGAGTTCCTCGCCGCGGTCGTGACCGACGACGTCATCCGCCGTGATCTGGAGAGCGGCGACAACTTCGACGAGCAGGTCCACCTGGCGCTGGGTTCGGCAGGGTATCTGGAGCGGGACTGGCGCGCCGAAGCCGACGGCGGGTTCACCGCGGTGCAGAGGCGGATCTTCGAGCTCGAGATCGGACGGGCGCACACCCCGTGGTTCCACTGGCCGACGACCGCGATGGTCGCGAACGCGGTCGACCACTTCGGCTCCGATGAACTCAAGGACGAGGTGCTCCCGCAGGTGCTCGCGGGGCGGTATCGCCTGTGTCTGGGCTACACCGAGCCCGAGGGCGGGTCTGACATCGCAACGTGTAAGACGCGGGCGGTGCGGGAAGCGGATGGTTCAACGTGGATCATCAACGGCTCCAAGATGTTCACATCGAATGCCCACCACGCCCAGTACGTGTATCTGATCACCAACACCGATCCGCAGGCGCCCAAACATCAGAGCCTGACGATGTTCCTGGTACCCCTTGATTCGCCGGGAGTCGAGATCCAACCGATTCGCACCGTCGACGGTGATCGCACGAACATCACCTTCTACAGCGACGTCCGCGTCGACGACCGTTATCGCATCGGACCGGTCAACGGCGGGTGGGGAGTGCTCAGGGAGGCGCTCAACGCCGAACACGGAACCGTCGAGCGTGATGCGAGCGGTCTGCAGAAGATCGCCGTGATGACCGAGCACGCGCTGCTTCTCGCCGAGGAGGTGGACCGGGTCGCGTCCGTCGTGGGCGACCGGTTGGGCGACGGGGAGGTGGCCTATCGGCTGGGCCGCAGCGTCGCGCGGCTGGAAGCGGCGCTGAGCACGCCGGAGATGTTCGGCCGGGTGGCGATAGCGCAGACGCTGCGGGACATCACACCCGACTTGATGGACATCCTCGGCCCCGCTTCGGTATTGCCGTCCGGCCGCAGCGCTGAGTACCTGTTCCGGCTCGCGTTGCCGATGGGTATCTACGGCGGGACGCTCGACGTGTTCCGCAACATGATCGCCCAGCATGCGCTCGGGCTGGGAAAGCCGAACTACTCACCACCGCGCTAAAAAGGCGGGTCGTTGCCGCGGGGGCTGTCGGTGCGGTGTTCGACGTTGTGGGTGCGTTCGGCGGTGATGTAGGCGGCGCGGTTCTGGGCGCGGGTCTTCGCGCGGCGGGGCATCATGGCGCCGCGCCGTTCACGGATCGGGACCTGGGGTGGGTCGCCGGTCCAGAGGGTGGCGGTGGGGCGGCAGAGGGTGGGGAAGAGCAGGCGGCTGCCGGGGTGGGTGATGTAGGTGTGGCCGGTCGGGCTCGTCCAGGTGATGGTGCCGTCGGGGTGTTGTCGGTCGTGCCAGCCGCCGGGTCCGGTCCAGAACGTTTTCAGCAAGTGATGAAAACGGCACAGGCATTTCAGGTTTGACGCGTGGGTGGGTCCGACGGGGTGGGCGACGGTGTGGTCGATGTCGGCCTCGGTGGCCGGTGTGTCGCAGCCGGGGAAGCGGCAGGTCAGATCGCGGCAGCGGATGAAGTCGGCCAGCGCGGTGGAGGGGGTGTAGCGGGGTTCGGGTCCGGCCTGGCCGGGGTGGATGATCTCGCGGATCTTGGCACCGTCGAGCAGGGCGTCGTCGAGCAGGGCGTCGAACAGTGGGGCGGGCATGAACCCGGACCCGAACAGGTATCCCGAACGGCCGGGCAGGAGTGTGGGCTTGGAGCGGCGGGGCTTCGGTGCCGTCGGCGGTGAGGACGTGGGTGGCGGGGTGGGCTGTTGTGCGGAGGTGCAATCAGCGTCAGCCGCGGCGACGCCGTCGGTTTCGGGGGCGTCCTCGTTGTCCGATTCGGCGGTCGCGTCGCCTCGCGGTTCTTCACTCACGGCGTCTGCGGTGGTCTGGTCGGTGAGGGCGTAGACGGTGAGCTCGCGTGGGGGTCGGGGGTTGGTGGCGGCGTCGCAGTCGTCGTTGGCGCAGCGGCAGGCCAGGGTGGTGATGCCGTGGAAGAGGGCGGTGAGGGCGTCGTTGCGGCGCTCATCGAGGGTGCGGGGGTCGTTGTCGCAGACGCTGTAGGCCATCGCGGTCAGGGTGCGTTGGCCGGCGGCGGCGTCGCCGGCGAACATGCGCGCCCAGACGGTGGTGTATCCGGGCGCATCGCCGGGGTTGCCGATCTCGATCGTGCGGCCCACGTCGTGTTGACGGCTTTGGCGCACGGCGTCGGGGTCGTGGCGTTCGACGATGTGGTCGATGGCGGCTTCGGTTTTTTTGGCCGACTGTGGCCCCCAGTGCAGGATGTCGGCGGCCAGGTCGGCGTCGACGACGGCGATGAGTTCGGGGTCGGTGATCAGGTCGGTGCGGGTGATGATGGCGCGGACCAGCAGTTCACTGAGTAGCCCTTGCAGGAACAAGGCCCCTACTTTGGGGAGGCGGTCGCGCAGCACGACGGCCCGGTAGGTCTGGTGGGTGGCCAGGCCCTGGGTGATGGTGACCGCGGCGGCGATTTCGGCGGCCACGGCGGCGTCGGGGTCGACCCACCAGTTCAGCCGGTCTTCGGGGGCCAGATCGACGCGGCGGGTGAACAGTTCGGCCATCACGGCCAGCTTGCGGGCACAGACCGCGTTCTCCGCGCGCGCGGCGGCGCCCGCGGCGTCGACGAGTTCGGCATCCGAGAGCCCGGCCAGGGCACCAGGCTCGGGAACCAAACTATCGAACATGTGTGCGAGTTTACCGTTCCGCACCGACAGGTCGGGGCACAATTTTCACGGCCTGGGGATCAATTCGGATGTGTGGATACTCGGCGTCAGAGTCGCGGAATGATCTCGGAGGCAAGCAGTTCCAGTGTCTGATCCGAGCAGCGGTCGTGGGTGAACAGCACGATCTGCCCGAAACCGATTTCCACAAGTCGGCCGAGCTTGGCTGCGATCTCGGCCGGCGTCCCGATCAGCCCAGTATCGTGAAGTCCGAAACCCGGTCCGCGGAAGCGCTTTTCGGCCAACATCCGCACCGATTCGAGCGATTCCTGGTCGGGGGCGACCGCCATCACCGCCTCGATCGAGAGCACGATGCTGTCCGGGTCCCGACCGATGTCCTCACAGATCGACCGCAGCACCGCGATCTTCGGCTCGATCTGGTCCAGGGCATAGGTGGGCACGTTCCACACGTCGGCGTAGCGAGCCACCAGCGGCAGCGTGTACTTCTCGCCGACTCCACCCACCACGATCGGCGGGCCGGACTTCTGCACCGGACCCGGTTTGATCGGAAAGTCCGTCACCGTGAAGTGCCGGCCGGCGAAGTCGACGCGCTCGTCGGTGAACGCCTGCCGCAGGATCTGCAGCGTCTCGCCCAGCTGTGCGGAACGCTCGGCGAACGTCCCCCACGGCAGGCCGGCGCGCCGGTGCTCGTCCTCGATCGACCCGCTACCGATGCCCAGCGAGAGTCGTCCCCCGGAGATTTGATCCAGGGTGGTCACCATTTTCGCCAGTGTGACGGGATGCCGAAACTGGTTGCACAGCACCATGTGTCCGATGCGCAGCCGCTCGGTACGGCTCAGCAGAGCGGTCGCCAGCGTCCAGGCCTCCATCGACGGGTAGTCCGGCATCCCAGGCCCGTACAGGTGGTCGTAGAGCCACAGGGAGTCGATCCCGAGGTCTTCGCAGCGCCGCGCCCGGTGCAGGACCTCATCGAACGAGAAGCCCATCTGGGGCAGGTAGACGCCGATCTCCGGCCTGCGCATGTTCACTCCCGCCGCTGTACATTCCGTCGCTCGCATGGTAACGACATTCTCGTAGCTGGAGAAGCCGGTTCTGACAAGAAGGACGCTCGATGCAGTTCGCGATCACCCATCCGATGCACAGTCACCCGTACAACCCCGAGCTGGTGACCGGTGCGGGCATCGCACGGGTGGCCGTCGCGGCGGAGAAGGCCGGGTTCGGCGGGTTCGGGTTCACCGACCACCCGGCGCCGACGCAGCGATGGTTGGAGGCCGGCGGACACGACGCGCTCGACCCGTTCGTCGCGATGGGATTCGCGGCCGCGCACACCACGACGCTGCGACTGATCCCCAACATCGTGGTGCTGCCGTACCGCAACCCGTTCGTGGTCGCCAAGGCCGGCGCGACGCTGGACTTGATCTCGGACGGGCGGTTCACCCTCGCCGTGGGAGTGGGTTACCTGAAGCGTGAGTTCGCGGCGCTCGGAGTCGAATTCGACGAGAGGGCCGCCGTCTTCGAAGAGGCGCTGGACGTGATCACGCAGATCTGGACCACCGACGACCTCAGCTACGACGGCAGGAATTTCAGCGCCAAGGGCATCACCGCGCACCCGAAGCCGCTCACCACCCCGCATCCGCCCATCTGGGTCGGCGGCAACACCTCGGCGGCACGCGCGCGGGTGGCCAAGTACGCACAGGGGTGGTGCCCGTTCCGGGCTCCCGCGATGCTGGCGCAGACCGCGCGCACCGCGGCGCTGGAGACGACCGAGCACCTCGCGAAGGGGATCGACGATCTGCGGCGCCGGCTCGAGGACGCCGGTCGCGACCCCGCCGACGTCGACATCACCTTCACCAACGACGCCGGCGGGGCACCGGGCACCGACGACTTCAATGCCGACGAATTCCTGGCCGGGGCCGAGGAACTCGAGCGAGCCGGGGTGACCTGGCTTCAGGTGAACGTGCCCGGCGACAGCCTGGCCCATGCGGTGGAGGCGATCGAGGGTTTCGGCGAGACGGTCATCGCCCAGCGGTGAGCGCGGGCCCGACCCAGCGGTGCAGGTAGCTACGCAGTGCCGCCGAATCCCGCGGCGGCTCCGGGGGAGCGATCACCATCGACTGGATCATCCGTAGCAGGAACTCGATCAGTTCGTCGATGTCGGCGTCGCTGACATAGCCGAGCCCCTCCCAGTCGATCCGGCTGTGCCGCAGGATGACTCGGCACCGGTCGATGACCGGGGCGCTGAGCATCCGGCGGCTGAACTGGTTGGTGCGGTCGTTCTCCAGCAACAGCGTCAGCAGCGGCTCCTCGGGCAGCCGTTCGACGATGAACGCCACCACCTCGACCAGCTGTCCGGCCACGTCGTCGATATCGGCGGTGATCGTCTCGATCCTGCGGACGAACCCACCCAGCGCGACTTCGGCTGCCGCGGTGAACAAATCCTCGGTGGTCGCGAAGTAGCGGTACACCGTCCTGCGCGTGATGCCGAGTGTGTCGGCGACATCGGAGAGGCTGGTCTGCGACGGACCGTGACGCTCGATGCACGTCAGTGCGGCCTCGACGATCCGCGTGCGTGCCTCCTCGTCGTCCCGCGGGGGCGCGCCGGCCCACCCCTTACGGCCCATGGTGATTGACTCCTTCGCGGTCGGCAGGTCATCATTACAGAAGATACACCAGATGTCTCAGTGTGTAATGATAGCCGGAGGTCGATGCCATGACGGAGCTGCACGTGCGTCGCCCTCGCTTCGACTTCACCGCCGACGTCCCGTGGCAGTGGAATCCGGCCAGTCCCGCCTTCTCGTACTTCATGAACGCGACGTCGATCATCGCCGTCTGTTTCGAGCAGATGATCGTCGCCGCGGTCACGGAGGCCAGGCCATTGATCTCCGACCCGTCGGTCGCCGAGGAGGCCACGGCGTTCCTGCGGCAGGAGGCCCAGCACTCGGCCAGTCACCGCAAGCACGTCAACGCGCTGATCGCGCACTATCCGGGTCTGCAGCACACTGTCGACGCGACGATGGCGGAATTCGACGCCCTGACCGCATCCACCCCGCCGGCCTACCGACTCGCCTACATCGCCGACCTCGAGGCGACCTTCACGCCGAGCTTCAAGCTGATGCTCGACAACGAGGCGTCGCTGTTCCGGCCCGGTGACGAACGGGTCGCGTCGCTGTTCCTGTGGCATTTCGTCGAGGAGGTCGAACACCGCAGTTCGGCATTGGTGATCTACGACGCCGTGATCGGCGACCCCTGGTACCGCCTGCGCAAGGTGCCCGCGGTGGTCAGGCATCTCCTCGGCGTCATCGCGGTGATCGCCGAGGGCGTCAACACCCACATCCCGGAGTCCGACCGGGCGGTCGACGCCCGGACCATGCATCCGTGGCATGGAACGCGAACCGCCCTGCGGCAGAAGATCTCCCGCGACCGGCACACGGCCCCGCCCGCATTCGCCAGCGTGCCCCGCACGCAGAAGCTGATCGCGGGATGGCGGGTGCTGCTGAGCCAGCTGCCGTTCCACGACCCCGCCGACGAGCCGCTGCCCGGATTCGCCGACGAATGGTTCGCACGTTGGGAGCGCGGCGAGGACGTCACACGCTGGTACTCGTCACAACGAGCGGGTTGAGGCGTCGTCACCGATGCCGAGCCTGACCAGGGTCTTGCCGGTGTTGACGCCGGTGAACAGGCCATTGAGCGCGTCGACGCAGGATTCGATGCCGTCGAAGATGTGCTCACGATGAGTGAGCAATCCCTGCTCCTCCCACCGACGCAACGCGGCGAACGCCTCGTCGAACCGTCCCCATTCGTCGAGGGCGTTGAATCCCTGCATGGTGGCCGTCTTGGCGAGCAGGTTCACGTAGTTCGCCGGGCCGGGGTGCTCGCCGGTGAGGTAGCTCGAGATCACGCCGCACAACACCACGCGCGCCTTGTGGGCGAGCCGGCCCAGCACGGCGTCGAGGATGGGGCCGCCGACGTTGTCGAAGTAGACGTTCACCCCCTGGGGGCAGTGCCGTTTCAGCTCGGCGCGGAGGTCGTCGTTGCGGTAGTCGATACATGCGTCGAACCCGAAGTCCTCGACGACCGCCCGGCACTTGTGCGGGCCGCCGGCGATGCCGACCACCCGGGCGCCGGCGATCTTGGCGATCTGGCCGGCCACCGAACCGGTCGCGCCCGCGGCCGCCGATACCACGATCGTCTCGCCCGGTTGGGGACGGCCGATACCGACCATGCCGAAATAGGCGGTGGCGCCCGTCGGTCCGTAGATCGACATCACGGCGAGTTGATCGACCTGGTCCGCGGGGCCGGGGACCGGGGTGGTGAACAGGTCGTCGCGCACCAGGGTGTACTCCTGGAAACCCGTCAGCGTGGTGACGATGTCACCGACGGCGTAAGCCTCGCAACGGCTTTCGATGACCTCGCCGATCCCGGCCGCGCGGATCACCTCGCCGAGGCCGACGGGCGGAAGGTAGCCGGGCTGGTCGTCGAGCCAGGTTCTGGCCGCGGCGTCGATGCCGACATAGGTGGTGCGGACCAGGGCCTCGCCGTCGGCTGGTTCGGGCGCGGGAACCGACACCAGCTCGGTGTCCTCGGGATCGACCAGCCCGGTGGGACGGCGTCGTAACAGAATCTGGCGGTTCGTCAGCGTCGACACTCGCCAGAACCTACCGAAGGGTGCCGGTCCCGGTGCCCGATCTCGTGATACCGCCTCGGATCACAACCGCCACAACGCTTCCTGGGTGGTGGTGGCGACCAGCGAGCCGCTGCCGTCGTACAACGAGCCGTGCACCAGCCCCCGGGAATCGCCGACGTTGAGTGGGTGCACCTCGTAGCGATGCCATTCGTGCGGGTCGAAGGGGCGGTGAAACCACACCGAGTGGTCGAGGCTGGCTGCCTGACCCGTCCCGGGTCGCAGCGGGGTGTGCTGCGGATGGGCCGCGGGTACCGGCCCGAAATCGGACAGGAACGTCAGGGCGCACGCCCGGATCAGCGGATCGTCCTCGACCTGTTCGCGGCTGCGGATCCAGAACGGCGGGATCACGAAGATGGACGGGTCGCCGGGTCCGGTGCGGATCTCGAAGAGATCGGTGAACTCGACGTCGGGTTCCATGCTCTCCGTCTCATCGAGGGTGACCGACGGCGGATGCGGCGGGAACTCGTCGGCGCCGGGCTCGGGCGTGTGGAACGACGCGATCATCTCCAGGATCACCGCGCCCTGTTGCACCGCGGTGACCCTGCGGGTGTCGAAGGATCTGCCGTCGCGGGTGCGTTCCACCTGCAGTTCGACATCCGCGTCGTACCGACCACCGCGGACGAAGTACAGGTGCAGTGACTGTGGATGCTTGCCCGGGTCGACGGTCGCCCCCGCAGCGCCCAGCGCCTGCGCGGCGATGAGCCCGCCGAACAATCGCAGTCCCGGAGCCACCTCGGGCGGCGTGGTGACGAAGGTGTCGCCACGGCGCTCGAACTGCAGGAACTGCGAAATCCAACTCAACTTGACACCTGTCATCAGGAGTCGACCCTATCGGGCGTCCCGCTATCCGCGCTCCGGGGTTGCCGGCAGCTCAGCGGTCACGGCCACCCGGGTCTCGTCGAAGCTGACCATGCCGGCGATGGGCAGGCTCTCGGGTGGGGGGTCGGCGTAGCTCCACGCGACGTCGTCGACCACCGTGCCGTCGATGTCCAGGCTCCAGTACGTCGCGTAGCCCTTGTAGTTGCAGTAGCTCGTCGTCGATGAGCGCCGCAGCAGGTCGGTGCGCACCGCCGAGGGGCGCACGTACAGCCGCGGCGGCAACGCCGTCTCGAACAGGATCGTCGTGTCGGTGGTGTCGACCAGCGTCACCTCGCCCGCGTCCACCCGCAGCCGTCGGGCGGTGGGGCGGCAGTCCACCCGGTGATACGGGTTGGGGGGATAGTGCACCAGCTCTCTGCCTTCCTCGAACCAGCTGTCCACCGCCGACCACGGCACGACCGCGTAGCCGGGTGCCTCCGGAACGGGGGTGCTCGGCAGGTCTCCGATGTCGCCGGCGCTGAACGCGTAGCTCAACGGTGCGCCGCGCCGATGCACCATCAGCGCGTGTTCGGTGTCGATCACCGTGCGGCCGCCGAGGACGGCCTGCACACGGCGGGGGTGCGGTTCGACGTACACCAGATCGTCGGCGACCGGAGGAAACAGCTGACCGGCCCGGTCACGGCTGAGGGGTCCGCGGCCGGCCACCAGGCTCATCGAAGTGTCCCGGTGGCAACAGTTTTCGTCGGGCTCATCGGTCCTCGGCTCTCGTCGGTGTGCAGTGGCGACCATGCTGGCAAACTCACCGCCGATTGTCACCGGGCAGTGTTGTGCCGATGCCGGGGCGCGTCAGATCTGCTAACAAAGGAGTATCAATTCGGCGGACAGCCATCCCAGGTTGGCGAATACGGGTGAAACGGGTACGACACTTGCGCGGATCGAGGACAAGGGGTGGCAGCGGTGAAACGACTCAATGGCGTGGACGCCATGATGCTCTACAGCGAGACGCCCGAGATCCATATGCACACCCTCAAGATCGGGGTGCTCGACGTGTCCGGCATCGGCGGCTACGACTTCGAGTTCTTCCGGCGGGCCGCGCTGCCGCGACTGCATGCGCTGGCTCCGCTGAGGTATCAGCTCGTCGACATCCCGTGGAAGCTCCATCACCCGATGTGGATCCAGAACGCCGAGATCGACGTCGACTACCACCTGCGCCGGGCGAAGGTCGCCGCGCCGGGAGGGCGGCGTGAACTCGATCAACTGATCGGCGAGATCGCGGGCACCCCGCTGGACCGCACGCGTCCGCTGTGGGAGATGTACATCGCAGACGGTCTGGCGGACAACAAGATTGCGGTCATCCACAAGGTTCACCACGTACTCGCCGACGGTGTCGCCTCGGCGAACCAGCTCGCCATGGCCATCCAGCCCCGCGAACCCGCCGTCGGTGGTCAGCTCGAGGCGGTGCCGGCCGACTCGATGGGCCGCGCGAATCTTCTCGCCGGCGCGGGCCGCGACCACTGGCGACAGGTCCGGCGGCTGCCGAAGTTGGTGGGCGAGACGGCCTCGGGAGTGTCGCGGGTGCGCAGGAAGGCCAGGGAACGCGGCGCCAATCCCGACCTCGCGAAGAACTTCGCTCCGCCGCCGACGTTCTTCAACCATGTCGTGACGCCGGGGCGCCGGTTCGCGACGGCGCCGCTGTCGCTCGCCGACGTCAAGGAGACGGCACGTCACCTCGGTGTCACGCTCAACGACATCGTGCTCGCGACCGCCGCGGGCGCGCTGCGACAACTGCAGCTCACCTACGACGGGCACGCCAACTCCCCGTTGATCGCCGGGGTTCCCGTCAGCTTCAACTCCTCTCCGGACCGCCTGATGGGAAACGAGTTCACCTATATGACGCCGTCGCTGCCGGTCCACATCGAGGACCCGTTGGAGCGGGTGAAACTGACCGCGACGGCGACGGCGATCGCGAAGGAGAATCACAACCTGCTCGGCCCCACCCTGCTCCCGTCGTGGCTGACCTACCTGCCGCCGGGCACGACCCCGCAGGTCTTCCGGTCGCAGGCGCGGCGCGTGGAATCGGCGATGGTGATGAACCTGACCATCTCGAATGTGCCCGGTCCGCGGGAGCGCGGTTGCATGGAGGGCGCGGTGATCGACGAGATCTACTCGGTGGGTCCGATCGTCGCGGGCAGTGGAATGAACATCACGGTGTGGAGCTACGTCGACCAGCTGTCGATCTCCGTGCTGACCGATGACCGCACACTCAAGGATCCGCACGAGGCCACCGACGCCCTGCTCGCCTCGTTCGTCGAAATCCGTCGTGCGGCTGGGCTGCCAAAGGAGTTGACACCCGTCGAGAAGGCCATGCCGCCGGCGCCCGCCCTCTGAGTACCGGAACCTGTTAAGCCCTAAACGGTTTCGTGTCAGCACCGCCCCCGGCGGGATGGTCTGAGATCTGATCGACACTTTACAGATCGTTTCCGAAGTGTCACGCTGTCTGAGGCACGACGCGATGGGCCGAAGGGTGGCGCGATGACGATGTTCGAAGTGGACGGCCTCGGGTCCTCCGAAAGGGCGGGATCGGGAGTGCGGGTCTCGGCCGAGGTGGTCCATTCCTACGACCTGACGGTGATCGCCGCCGACGTCGACGGGGTCGTCGCGTCCGCGGGCGGCTGGCTGTGCGACCGCGTCCGGGCCGGGTGGCAGGTCACGGTGCTGGTAGCAGCCGGCGCCGACACAGGTGCGCTCACCGTCCTGGGCGTGCGGGACGAAGCGCTGGACTCGGCTGCCGCCGCGCTGCGCCGACCCACGGCCGCAGTCGCCGTCGACACCCGCGTGCTGACTCACGACGAGAACGCGCGCACCGAGGTGCTGCGCCTGCTCGACTCCGGTCGCACCGAGGTCACAGTGTGGGGGACACCCTCGCCGGTGACCTCCGAGCTGCTCTCCGACGCGCGCTTCGACACCGTGTGCCACCGGGCCAGTGCGGCCGCCCGCGCATTCAAGGCCGGCGCGCTGCGGACATGCGGACACGACGCGACCGGCCCGAGCGTCGAGACCTTCATCAGCGCGGGGCTCTGGTATCCGCCCGACGGTGGCGATCTGGTACCGGTCTCGGGAACCTGATGGCGTCGTCGCGGCGGTTCATTCCGGCCGGCAAGCCCGCGGACGGCGAAGGCCTGCACCGCTACCGCGTCGTTGCGGTCACGTCCGACATCGCCGCGCTCGTCGAATGCGCGGGAGGATTCCTCTGCGACCGGGCCCGCGCCGGGTGGAATGTCCGGGTGCTCGTCGACGGACCCGGCGAGACGCGTCCGCTCACGATTCTCGGGGTGTCGGCGGACGCGGTGAGCGGTCAGACCGACGCGGGTGCGGCGATGAGCGGGTTCGGCCCGGGGACAACCGTGATCGTCGGCGCCGACCTGCTCACTCGAGACTCCCGCCTGCGCGCGAGCGCGGCGCGTCTGGCCACCGCGGGCGCCGCCGTCCACGTGTGGGGGCCGCCGTCGTACCCGGGGTGCCGGCCCGCGCCGATCCAGCACGAATTGAGCACGGCGGCACAGGCGTTCAAGAACTCGGCGCTGCGGGCGGCGCGGATCGACCGCGCTGCTGAACCCGTGGAGACGCTGTACCGGTTGGCCGACGGATCGCCGCGCCGGCTGCGCTCGGTCTGAACGTCAGCGGGTGTCGCGGTTGCGGGTGGTGTACACGCTGCGTGCCACCAGACCGAACGTCAGCAGCGCGAACCCGATCATGAACAGGTCCTCGACATGACCCTGATGGTTGCCGATCGTCAACAGCAGGAAGAAGATCCCGACGATGGTGCCGCCGATCTGGTATCCCCGCACGCTGCCCGACGACCAGCCCCACTGCGCGGACGGCACTTCTTCGACGTCGACGCCGGTGTGTCGTTCCACCTCGGTGCTTGCCACGGCTGGCTCCTCATGCTCTTCGATGGTCGGTGCGCAACGTCGCCATTCTGACACAGACCTACTACACGTCACCGTAGAGCCTGACTTTGCGCACAGTAGGCTGACCGGTCATGACGGCTGATGCGCCCCACGGTCTCTTCGACGGCAAGGTCGTGCTGGTCACCGGCGCCGCCCGGGGCCAGGGCCGCGCCCATGCGGTGCGCTTCGCCGAGGAGGGCGCCGACGTCATCGCCGTCGACGTGTGCGCGCAACTCGACTCCGTCGCCTACCCGATGTCGACTCCCGAGGACCTCGACGAGACCGCGCGGCTGGTGGAGAAGACCGGCCGGCGGGTCGTCGCCGAGCAGTGCGACGTCCGCGACCGCGACCGGCTCGCAGACGTGGTGGCGGCCGGGGTCGAAGAGTTCGGTCGGCTCGACTTCGTCCTCGCCAACGCCGGAATCCTGCCCATCGCCGGGGACCAGGGCCGTTCGATCACCGCGTTCACCGACGCGGTCGCGGTGATGCTGAACGGCGTGTACTTCACCGTCGACGCCGCGCTGCCCGCCCTGTTGCGCAACCCCGACGGCGGCGCGATCGTCATCACCAGCTCGGCGGCCGGATTCACCTCCGTGAGCACCGGGTTCGACACGATGAACCACGGCGCCGCGGGCTACACCGCCGCCAAGCACGGCGTGATCGGCGTGATGCGCCACTTCGCACGCTCGCTGGCCGAGAAGAACATCCGGGTCAACTCGGTGCACCCGGGCGGCGTCGCGACGCCGATGGTGCTCAACGAGGCACTGGCGCAATGGTCGGGCGAGCATCCGTCGTTCAGCCAGGCCCAGCAGGCCCTGCTGGCCATGCCGATGATGGAGCCCGAGCACATCAGCGACACGATGGTCTACCTGTGCGGGCCCGCGGGCCGGTATGTCACCGGTGTGGCGCTGCCGGTGGACGCGGGCCAGACACTGAAATAGGCGTTCGGCTCAGCCCCGCAGCGAGTTGTAGCGCCGCAGCGCCTCGGCGCGCTCCTGCGCGTGGTCGACGATCGGCTCGGGATAGTCGGCGGGCCGGTCACGGTCCAGGTTGTGGACGTCGACAGAACTGGCAACGTCGCGGAGCTCTTCGACCCAGCGCTTCACATACACCCCGGCCGGATCGAACTTCTTGCCCTGGGTGGTCGGGTTGAATACGCGGAAGTACGGTGCGGCGTCGGTGCCGCACCCCGCGGCCCACTGCCAACCGTGCTGATTGTTCGCCATGTCGCCGTCGGTGAGCTGATCGAGGAACCAGCGCGCACCCCACTGCCACGGCAGGTGGAGATCCTTGACCAGGAACGACGCGACGATCATGCGGACCCGGTTGTGCACGAACCCGGTCTCGGCCAGCTGACGCATCCCGGCATCGACGATGGGGAAGCCCGTCCTCCCCGCTTTCCACGCCTCGAACGCTCGCTGTGCGTCGGGCCCGTCGTCGACCTCGATCGCGTCGAAGGTGGAGTTCCAGTTCCACCACGTGCTGCGCGGCCACTCCGCCACCACCGCCGCATAGAAGTCGCGGAACGCCAGCTCACGCAGATACGCCTGGGCGCCCTTGCCCCGGCCGAGATCCGCCGCGAGGGTGCGCGGGTGGATGGTGCCGAACTTCAGATGCGCCGACATCCGGCTGGTCGCGGCGAGGTCCGGACGGTTGCGGTCCTCGGCGTAGCCGGCCAACCCGTCGTCGACGAATTGTTTCCACTGCCGGCGGGCGGCCGTCTCCCCGGCGGGCAGGTCGAGTTCGACCCCGGCGTCGGGGATGTCGGTGATTCCGGGTTTGCCCGCAACGTCGGCGGGGTCGAGCCAGTGCGCGGACCGGGGTCCCGATTCCGCCGGCGGGCGCCACCCGTGCTGACGCCACGCGTCGAAGAACGGTGTGAAGACCTTGTAGGGCGAGCCGTCACCCTTGGTGACGCGGCCCGGTGACACCAGATACGGCGAGCCCGTCGCCACCAGCTCCACGTCGCCCAGCGCGTCTCGGACCTGCTCGTCGCGGCGCATGCCGAACGGTGTGAAGTCCTCCGAGACGTGCACCGACGACGCGCCGACGGCCGCGGCCAGCACCGGAATCCGGGAGACCGGATCGCCGCGGGTGATCAGCAGCCGACCGTCGAGCGATTCGCGCAGATCGCGCAGGGCGTCGTAGAGGTACTGCAGCCGGCGCGAACCTCCCGTCGCCTTCAGCCGCGGGTCTAGGACGTAGCAGGCGAGCACGTCGCCGTCGACCTCCGCGGCGGCCACCAGAGCGCGCAGGTCGGCCAGCCGCAGATCGCGGCGGAACCACAACACGGCAGGCATTCCTTGATGCTGCCCGCGATCCCCGGACGAGAAACAGAAGCCGGTCGTTGTGACGAAAGGGTCAGATCTGCGTCAGATCTGGGTGGCGCCGACACGACGATCCCCGCACCCCCGGGGGAGGGGTGCGGGGACCGGTGAGGGGTGCGTCTACATCGCAGGCGGCATCAGCACGGTGTCGATCAGGTACACCGTCGCGTTCGCGGTCTGCACTCCGCCGCAGGCCACCGAGGCGTCGTTGACCATGAGGTGATCCGGTGCGCCGGTGACGTTCACCGTCGCTCCCTGAACGGTGACGTGCTCACCGACGACCTGATCGGGCGCAGCCTGACCCGGAACCACGTGGTAGGTCAGGATGTTCGTCAGCAGGTTGCTGTCCGTCTTGAGCGTCTCGACGGTCGCCGGGTCCAGCTTGGCGAACGCCTCATCGGTCGGGGCGAACACGGTGAACTCCGCGCCGTTGAGGGTGTCGACGAGGTTGACGTTCGGATTCAGTTGGCCGGACACGGCTTTCGTGAGCGTCGTCAGCAGCGGGTTGTTCGATGCCGCGGTCGCCACCGGGTCCATCGCCATACCCTGCACGGAACCCGGACCTTCGGGAACCTGCTGCACGTAGGCGGCACATCCCGGGCCGGCCGGTGCGGCCGACGCCGTCGTCGCGGTGGCGAACGACAGCCCGAGTGCGGCCGTGACGGCCAGCCCCGCCCCGGCGAATGATTTCATCATGATGGTCATCTCGTGAATTCCTTTGCAGAGCAGATCAGTTGGCGGGGGGCATGAGGACGGTGTCGATCATGTAGACGGTCGCGTTGGCGGTCTTCACCCCACCGCACACCAGCCCGGCGTCGTTGACCATCAGGTCGTTGCCCGCGCCGGTCACCGTCAGCGGCGCACCCTGGACAGTGGTGTGCTCGCCGGCGACCGCGTCGGGCGCCGCCTGGCCGGGGACCACGTGGTAGGTCAGGATGCTGGTCAGCAGCTCGTTGTCGGTCTTGAGGGTCTCCAGCGTGGCCGGATCGATCTTGGCGAACGCGTCGTCGGTCGGGGCGAACACAGTGAACTCGGCGCCGTCGAGGGTGTCGACGAGGTTGACGTTCGGATTGAGCTGACCGGACAGGGCCTGGGTCAGCGTGGTCAGCATCGGGTTGTTCGACGCCGCGACGGTCACCGGATCAGCAGCCATACCCGCCACCGATCCCGGCCCCTCGGGGACCTGCTCGGCGTAGGCGGCACATCCTGAGCCGATGAGGTTGGCGGCCGGGTCGGCCATCGGCGCCGACGACGATGTCGTCATCTCACTGGTCGCCGACTCCATCGCCGACGTCGCCGAGCTCGTCGCCGAGGACGCGTTGTTTCCGGCTTCCTCGCTCGAACAGGCGGCACCGAAGATGGCCACCGCGGCGATCCCCGCAACTGCGGCTGTCTTTCGTCGAGTTGTCATCATTTCCTCATCCCTTTTCATTCCCATCGAGCGCCGGGCACCGTTGCCCGCACACCGGTGATTCCCAGCTGCGGTCGGTTTGGATGGGTGATGAGCGCCGGTGTCATATTCACGTAACATCTGCCGGCCCGGCACAATGGACAGGTGAATGAGCGGCTTCGCGTACTGATCCTCGGCAGCACCGGCTCGATCGGAACCCAGGCGCTCGAGGTGATCGCCGCCAATCCCGACCGGTTCGAGGTGGTCGGGCTGGCTGCCGGCGGCGGCAACCGCGACCTGCTGGCCAGGCAACGCGCCGAGACCGGAGTCACCAACATCGCCGTCGCCGACGAGGCCGCGGCCGCCGCGCTGGGTGAGGTCACCTACTCCGGACCCGACGCGGTGACCCGGCTGGTCGAAGCCACCGAGGCTGATGTCGTGCTCAACGGACTCGTCGGAGCGCTCGGCCTCAAGCCCACGCTCGCCGCGCTGGCCACCGGGGCCCGCCTGGCGCTGGCCAACAAGGAGTCGCTGGTCGCCGGCGGGCCCCTGGTGCAGAAAGCCGCCGCACCCGGGCAGATCGTCCCGGTGGACTCCGAGCATTCCGCGCTCGCGCAGTGCCTGCGCGGCGGTAGCGCCGACGAGGTCGCCACACTCGTCCTGACCGCATCCGGGGGTCCGTTCCACGGGTGGTCGGTGGACCGGCTCGAGGACGTCACGCCCGAGCAGGCCGGCGCCCACCCGACGTGGTCGATGGGGCCAATGAACACGCTGAACTCGGCATCGCTGGTCAACAAGGGTCTGGAGCTGATCGAGACCCACCTGCTGTTCGGCATCGACTACGACCGCATCGACGTCGTCGTGCATCCGCAGTCGATCGTGCACTCGATGGTGACCTTCACCGACGGATCCACCCTGGCCCAAGCCAGCCCGCCCGACATGAAGTTGCCGATCGCGCTGGCGCTGGGCTGGCCCGCACGTGTCGCCGGCGCCGCCGCGGCCTGCGACTTCAGCACCGCTTCGCGCTGGGACTTCGAGCCGCTCGACGACGAGGTCTTCCCGGCGGTGGCCCTGGCCCGCGAGGCCGGCAAGACCGGGGGATGCATGACCGCGATCTACAACGCGGCAAACGAGGAAGCGGCCGAGGCGTTCCTCGCGGGCAGGATCAGGTTCCCCGCGATCGTGCGCACCGTCGCCGAAGTGCTGCGCGCTGCCGACCAGTGGGCCGCCGAACCAGCTACCGTGGACGACGTACTCGACGCACAGAACTGGGCCCGTGACCGGGCGCGGAGCGCCGTCGAGCGGGAATCCGCAGGTAGCAGAAGTTAGGACTGGCCGCCACGATGATGTACGTGCTTGGCGTGACGCTGTTTGCGCTCGCCATTCTGGTGTCGGTCGCGCTGCACGAATGCGGCCACATGTGGGTGGCGCGCGCCACAGGCATGAAGGTGCGCCGTTACTTCGTCGGCTTCGGGCCCACGCTGTGGTCCACCCGCCGCCCGAACAAGCTGGGGGAGACCGAGTACGGCATCAAGGCCGTGCCCCTCGGCGGCTTCTGTGACATCGCGGGCATGACGGCGGTCGAGGAACTCGACCCCGCCGACCGGCCGTACGCGATGTACAGGCAGAAGACGTGGAAGCGGGTGGCGGTGCTTTTCGCCGGGCCCGCGATGAACTTCATCATCGGCCTGGTCCTGATCTACGGCATCGCGATCGTGTGGGGGCTGCCCAACATCACCGCCCCGACCACCGCCGTCGTCGGTGAGACGTCCTGCATCAAATCCGAAGTGACACAAGGGGAGTTGGGTGACTGTGTCGCCAACAGCCCGGCGGCCGCTGCCGGCATCGAGGCCGGCGACGTCATCGTCAGGGTGGGCGACACCGAGGTCCCGACGTTCGACGCTCTCGTCGAGGCGGTGCGACAGGAGAGCGGTCCCACCGTCCTGACCGTGCAGCGCGACGAGAACGGCCAGGTCCGGGAGTTCACCACCACCGTCGATGTCACCCCGAGCCAGCGCTACGTCGCCGGCGAGGACGGCGGACCCGCGGTGCCGGTCGATGTCGGCAGCATCGGCGTCACGGCCGCGCAGTTCGGGCCGACCCAGTACAACGCGTTCACCGCGGTGCCGGGGACCTTCGTGTTCACCAAGGACCTCGCCGTCGAACTGGGCAAGGCCGTCGTCAAGATCCCGACCAAGATCGGGGCGCTGGTCGACTCGATCAGCGGCGGAGAGCGCGATCCCGAGACGCCGATCAGCGTCGTCGGCGCATCCCGGATCGGCGGCGAGACCGTCGAGGCCGGCATCTGGGTGGCGTTCTGGTTCTTCCTCGCGCAGCTCAACTTCGTGCTCGGCGGCATCAACCTGGTGCCGCTGCTGCCGCTCGACGGCGGACACATCTCCATCGCGCTGTACGAGAAGGTCCGCAACAAGATCCGGGAGGCGCGCGGCAAAGTGGCCGCCGCACCCGTCAACTACCTCAAGCTGATGCCCCTGACCTATGTCGTGATCATCGTGATGGTCGGCTTCACCTTGCTCACCGTGACAGCAGACGTGGTCAACCCGATCACGCTGTTTCAATAAAGACGTGGTTCCAACGATCACTAGGTTCCAGTAGGAGAATCAATCGTGACCTCCACCGCCGGCGTCGGGCTCGGGATGCCCGCACCGCCGCCCCCCGTTCTCGCACCCCGCCGCAAGACCCGCCAGCTGATGGTCGGCGACGTCGGCGTCGGCAGCGACCACCCGATCGCGGTGCAGTCGATGTGCACCACCAAGACCCACGACATCAACGCGACGCTGCAGCAGATCGCCGAGCTCACCGCCTCGGGCTGCGACATCGTGCGGGTGGCCTGCCCGCGCCAGGAGGACGCCGACGCGCTGCCGGCGATCGCGAAGAAGGCGAACATCCCGGTGATCGCCGACATCCATTTCCAGCCGAAGTACATCTTCGCCGCGATCGACGCGGGATGCGCGGCGGTGCGGGTCAACCCCGGCAACATCAAGGAGTTCGACGGCAGGGTCAAGGAGGTCGCGAAGGCCGCCGGAGATGCAGGCATCCCGATCCGCATCGGGGTCAACGCCGGCTCGCTGGATCCCCGGATCCTGAAGAAGTACGGCAAGGCCACCCCGGAGGCACTCGTCGAATCGGCGATGTGGGAGGCGTCGCTGTTCGAGGAGCACGGCTTCGGCGACATCAAGATCAGCGTGAAGCACAACGACCCGGTCATCATGGTCGCCGCCTACGAACAGCTCGCTGCGCAGTGCGACTATCCGCTGCACCTCGGCGTCACCGAGGCGGGTCCGGCGTTCCAGGGCACCATCAAGTCGGCGGTCGCATTCGGCGCGCTGCTGAGCAAGGGCATCGGCGACACCATCCGGGTGTCGCTGTCAGCGCCGCCGGCCGAGGAGGTCAAGGTCGGCAACCAGATCCTGGAGTCGCTGAACCTGCGGCCGCGCGGTCTGGAGATCGTGTCGTGCCCGTCATGCGGGCGCGCGCAGGTCGACGTCTACACCCTGGCCAACGAGGTGACCGCGGGCCTGGAAGGCCTCGAGGTGCCGTTGCGGGTCGCGGTGATGGGGTGCGTGGTCAACGGACCCGGTGAGGCCCGGGAAGCGGATCTCGGGGTGGCCTCCGGTAACGGCAAAGGTCAGATCTTCGTCAAGGGCGAGGTCATCAAGACCGTGCCCGAGGCTCTCATCGTCGAGACGTTGATCGAAGAGGCGATGCGGCTCGCCGCCGACATGGACACCACGCCAGGTTCCGAGGAAGCCTCCGGTTCGCCCGTTGTGACCGTAAGCTGAACCCGACCCCAGGGGGTGGGGTCGCCCTGTCGGGTCAGTCGCAGAAAGAACGCAGATGTCGGCTCCTCCGCTTTTCCGCCTCGTTGACGAGCGAAGAGTGTCGGTGGTTCGCGACATCCAGGCGGTTCGACAGGTTCTCGACGACGATCCGGTCGCATCCTGCATGGTCGCCAGCCGCGTCGCCGAACACGGCATCGACCCCGCCGCCATCGGCGGTGAGCTGTGGACCCGGCGACGCGCCAACGAGTCCCTGTGCTTTGCCGGCGCCAACCTCATCCCGCTGCGCGGCGGCGCGGGCGACCTGAACGCGTTCGCCGACAAGGCGATGAGCAGCGTCCGCCGGTGTTCCTCACTGGTCGGTCGCGCCGAACTCGTGCTGCCGATGTGGCAAAGGCTCGAACCCGTCTGGGGCCCCGCGCGCGACGTGCGCGCCCATCAACCGCTGATGGCGCTGAACACCGCGCCGTCCTGTCCGACGGACCCCGCCGTCCGGCCGGTGCGCATGGAGGAACTCGACGCGTACCTCGTCGCGGCCATCGACATGTTCATCGGAGAGGTCGGGATCGACCCGCGTCTGGGGGACGGTGGCCGCGGCTACCGCCGACGGGTGGCGGGGCTGATCGCCGCCGGACGCGCCTGGGCCCGCTTCGAACGTGGCGAGGTGGTGTACAAGGCGGAGGTGGGTTCGCAGTCGCCGGCGGTGGGCCAGATCCAGGGGGTGTGGGTGCATCCCGAGCGGCGGGGCTGCGGGCTTGGCACGGCCGGCACCGCCTCGGTGGCCGCCGCCGTCGTGGGCGCGGGCCGCATCGCCAGTCTCTACGTCAACAGCTTCAACACCGTGGCCAGGGCGACCTACGCGCGCATCGGATTCACCGAGATCGCGTCCTTCGCGACCGTCCTGCTCGACTGAGCCCCGCGCCGCCTACTCTCCAGACATGACGGAGCACGATTCGACCGCGACACGTCGGGAGATCGCCGACGCGATGATGAAGGCGCTCGACCGACGCCATGAGCTCCTCGACGCGGTCGTCGCCTCCGAGGACTACGACGCGGCGATCGAGGCGATCGCCGACCTTCTCGACGCGTCCGCCGAGGCCTCCGAGGCCGTGCTGCGGTTGTCGTTCGACCGGCTGACCAAGGTGTCGCGGCGCCGCATCGCCGCCGAGTTGGAGAACCTCAACAGCAAGGTGCTGACCTTCGCGTCCTCCGAGCAGACGCCGGGTTCTGCGCGCCGGCTCATGCTGAGGCCGTTCTCCGCTGCCCACGACCGGGACGTCTTCGCCGAGCGCACCGCCGATGTACGCTCGGCCGGCGACGGGACCGCTGCTCCCGCAGGCGATCTCGGGGATGAGATCCGCGCGGCGGTGACACGGATGGCCGCCGAGGAGGCGGTGTGGCTGGTGGCCGAGGTCGGCTCGACCAAGGTCGGCATGGTCTTCGGCGAACTGGCCGACGGTGAGGTCGACGTCCGGATCTGGATTCACCCCGCGCACCGCAAGCACGGCTTCGGCACGGCAGCCCTGCGCGCGTCGCGCTCGGAGATGGCGGCCTACTTCCCGGCCGTGCCGCTGGTCGTGCGGGCACCCGCCGCGGGCTGACGATCCCGCCCCACCCCCCGCCGAAATTGTATTCCACGGGCGATGTCAAGCTGCTTGGAGTCGGTCGGGGTCGTTTTCGGTGGGGAGGTTGATGCCGACGACGGGGCTGGGGCTTTTGGTTCGTGGACGGTTGCGGAACCGTTCGGGGTGAGCGTCGTAGTAGGCCTGTAGGGCGGTGTCTCGTCGGTCCCAGAGCTGCGCCCACGTGCCGTCGTGGACGGAGTCTGGGGTGAACAGTTCGACGCCGCTGTGGCGGTGATGCTGGTTGTACCAGGACACGTAGGCGCTCACCCAGGCGCGGGCGGAGTCAAGATCTGTGAAGACACCGGGATAGTTCGGTCGGTACTTCATCGTGCGGAACTCCGATTCGGAGAACGGGTTGTCATTGCTGACCCGGGGCCGGTTATGGGTTTGGCCAATCTTGAGACCGGCCAGGAGGTCTTTGAGGACCGTCGAGCGCATCGCCGGCCCGGAATCGGCGTGCACGACCGCGGGGAGGCCGTGCCCGGCGAACGCGGCTTCGAACATGTCCACGGCGAGGTCGTCGCATTCCCGTTCCTCCACGCGCCAGCCCACGATCTTGCGGGAGTAGATGTCAAGGATCGAGTACGCCTTGAACGCCACACCGCGCCACGGGCTGCGCAGGTCGGTGATGTCCCAACTCCAGATCTGTTGTGGTCCTGTCGCTTTGAGTACCGGCGCCTGCCGGGGCGTCTTGCTCGTCGAGCGGGTCGGTGCGACTGGGCGCGCACTTTGGTCCTCGATCGCGGCGGCGATCCGCCACCAGGAACGCCGCGAGGCCAACATCACGCCCTCGTCCCAGCTGGCGGCGAACGCATGGTCCACCGAGCTGCCCGCCTCCCAGCCGGCGAGGATCTTGTCTCGGATCACTGCCCGGTCGGCCTCATCGATGCGCGATGGGTAAGCCCGATGCTTCTGCGGCAGCGGGTCGCTGACCGGCGGGCGCGGGTTGGTCCGGTAATGCCACGTCGAACGCGACAGATCGATCATCGCCAGCGCCTGACGTTGCGAACCGATCGCCGCGGTCAACTCGGTGACAAGTCCGTTCTCGGCGTCGATGAATCGTCGAGATCGTGGATCGTCGGGGCTGCGTCGGGCTCGTGCGCGCTCATCGTGTGCAAGAGCCCGATAGCTTTTCCCAAAGCCTCGTTGGTTGCCTCGAGCTCGCGAACTCGCTCTCGTAGCTGAGCGAGTTCGGCCTCGTCGCGGTCCTGCCTGGCTGCATCAACTTTGGCCAACGCTTTGCGCAGCGCCGGGGGAACTGTCATCTCACTACCTTCTCGCGGAATCAGGCCACGGTCGAGGTCACCGCTAAACACTGCGGCCTGCCACCGTCTGAACTGACCGCCAGAGACCCCTGAAGCAGCAAGCCACGACCCCTTCTGCCCATGAGGCACCCGCTGATACTCGACAACGAACTCACGAATCTCGGCGATACTGAACCCTGCACTGATCGACACACTCATCCCCTTCGCACTGACTCCCACTGACTCACAACGAGCGTGGCAAAGAGGGCCAGCAGGACTTTTGCGAGTGCGGGCCTGCCGGAATGCAATTTCGGCGGAGGATTGGGGGTACCGGAGCGCGGTGTGCCTCCCCACGGTTGAGGTCTCAGCTTCGTAACATCAGTCGCAATGGCATCACTGTTCACATCAGTCACACGCGCGGCGGCGCTGGCGTCGGCCGCGGCGCTCGTCGTCACCCTCGGCGCCTGCACCCCGCGCCCCAACGGACCCGAACCCACCGCCGAGGAGTTCTTCGAGGCGCTCGCGACCGGGGACACCGGCGCGGCGGCGCAGCTCGCCGACGACCCCGAGGGGGCGCGCGCCGCGCTCAACGAGGCGTGGGCCGGTCTGCAGGCCACCGGTCTGCAGGCCCAGATCCTGAGCTCCAAGTACGCCGAGGACACCGGCAGCGTCACCTACCGCTACACCTGGCACCTGCCCAAGGACCGCACGTGGACCTACGACGGCCAGCTGAACCTGGTTCGCGACGAAGGCCGCTGGGAGGTGCGGTGGAGCGCCACCGGCCTGCACCCGAGGCTGGGGGAGAACCAGACGTTCGCGTTGCGCGCCGAAGCGCCGCCGCGGGCATCGGTCCACGAGCGCACCGGCACGAATGTCCTGGTGCCCGGATACCGGTACCACTTCGCCCTGGACGCCAAGGCCGCCGGCGCCGACCTGATGGCCACGGCGCGCACCGTCGCCGGTGATCTGCACCGTTTCGACAACACCCTCGACCCGCAGCGGCTCGCCGAGCTCGCCAGCTCGACCAGGGGTGCGCTGAGCCTGATCACGCTGAACCAGGCCGATCACGATGCGGTGGCGCCCGCGCTGCGCTCGCTGCCCGGTGTGGTGATCACGCCCCAGCCCGAGATGGTGCCGACCGACCCGACCTTCGCGCCCGCGGTGGTCAACGAGGTGAAGAGGAACGTCGCCGAGGACCTCGACGGTGACCCGGGGTGGCGTGTCGTCACGGTGAACCAGAACGGCGTCGACGTCGACGTCCTGAACGAGGTGGCCGGGACGCCGGCGCCGTCGGTGAGCATCAGCCTGGACCGGTCGGTGCAGACCGCGGCACAGAACGCCGTCAACATCACCGGCAAGCAGGCGATGATCGTCGTCATCAAACCGTCCACCGGTGAGATCCTCGCCGTGGCCCAGAACGCCGCGGCCGATCGCGAGGGACCGTTGGCCACGATGGGGCTCTACCCACCCGGGTCGACGTTCAAGATCGTCACCGCCGGCGCCGCGATCGAGCGTCAGATGGCAACGCCCAACACGCTTCTCGGTTGCCCCGGCCGGATGGACATCGGGCACCGCACGGTGCCGAACTACGGTGGCTTCGACCTCGGCACGGTGCCGATGTCGCGGGCGTTCGCAAGCTCGTGCAACACCACGTTCGCCGAACTCGCCAGCAGGATGCCGCCGCGTGGTCTGACCGAGGCCGCGTCGCAGTACGGCATCGGGCTCGACTACGACATCCCCGGACTGTCCACGGTCAGCGGATCGGTGCCGCCGACCGTCAACCTGACCGAACGCACCGAGGACGGCTTCGGTCAGGGCAAGGTTCTCGCCAGTCCGTTCGGGATGGCGCTGGCGGCCGCGACGGTGGCGGCCGGTCACACCCCGGTGCCCCAACTCATCGCGGGCCGCGAGACCGCGGTCACCGGTGCGCAGCAACAGATCCCGCAGGACGTGGTGGAAGGCCTTCGCCCGATGATGCGGCTGGTGGTCACCAACGGCAGCGCCAAGGATTTGGCCGGAAGCGGCGACGTGCGCGGCAAGACCGGCGAGGCCGAGTTCGCCGGCGGTTCGCACTCCTGGTTCACCGGTTACCGCGGCGACATGGCGTTCTCGGCGCTGATCGTCGGCGGCGGCAGTTCGGAGTACGCGGTCCGGATGCTCAAGGGCATGCTGGACTCACTCCCGCCGGATTACCAGGCGTAGCCCGGAGGGCGGTGCGCGCCGGGGGTACCGTGGAAACGCCATGACCGACATCAACCACGGCCGATCCCTCGAACCCGTCGAGATGAGGATCTCCGACGCCGACCGCAACGGCACCCTGCGCCGGCTGCACAACGCCGTCGCCCTCGGGCTGATCGACATCGGCGAGTTCGAGGAACGTTCGGCGATGGTGTCGCAGGCGCGGCAGCGGTCCGAGCTCGACGCCCTCGTCGGGGATCTGCCCGGCCCCGGCGCGATCGTGACCTCGGCCGCGGACCGGGTCGAACTGCGCGGCGTGCTGGGCTCGCTGAAACGGCAGGGGGAGTGGGTGGTGCCGTCGCGGCTGGCGCTGCACCGGCGAATGGGGTCGGTAGACCTCGACCTGACCCGGGCGCGCTTCGCCGGTCCGATCGTCGTGATCGAGCTCGACATGAGGTTCGGCGGGCTGGATCTGCGGCTGCCCGACGGCGCGAGCGCGTCCATCGACGATGTCGAGGTCAACGTCGGCAGCGCCCACGACCACCGCAGAGACGCACCGGCGGAAGGCAATCCGCACGTAATCCTCACCGGCAAGGTGGTGTGCGGCTCGGTCGACATCCGGGGACCGCGAAAGTCGTGGCGCCCGGGGCTGTTCCGCGCTACCTGAGCACTTCGTCGGGAACGCCGAAGCGCTCCTGGTAGGTGCGCACCTGCGCGCGGACCTCCGCGGCGTCCAGACCGGTGTCGGCCCAGCGATAGCGGTCGCCCGCGTGGTCTCCGGGATGGGCGGCCAGAAAGTCCCGCATCCGCTGTTCGGCGACCGGCTCGAGCTCGCGCCCCAGTCGGGCGTACAGTGCGCGGATCGTCTCGAACGGGTCGCGCATGAAGTCCCGGAAATGCACGTCGACGATCTGGTTCGCCGCCGGCACCCCGGAATCACGAAGTCGCACCGCGTATTCGAGCCCGGCGACGATCTGCTCGCGCGACTGTGCCGCACACTCGGGAATCGACGAGTCGTCGGAGGCCAACCTGCGCAGGTGGTGCAGCAGCGCGCTGATCGACGCGATCACGTTCAGTGGATCGCGGTGTGTCTGCACGATCAGCGCATCCGGATACTCGGCGAGCAACGCCTCGAGTTGCCACAGGTGGGCCGGCGACTTCAGCAGCCACTGGCAGGACGGCCCGCCGACACCGGACTGCAGGTGCTGCAGGAACATACGGTGATACCGATAGGCCGGACCGTGATCGGCCTTGTAGAGCAGCCACCGGTAGTAGTCGGGCATCCGGTATTGCGTCGGGTAGATCATCGAGCAGAACTGGCCGGCGACGATCCGCACGCATTCCTGGCCGACGAGCGCGCCCATCGGGTGGTGGCCCAGCAGGCCCGGCACGATCTGCTCGGACATCTCGATGCTCGCCTGCGTCTGCGCGATCCGCGGGTCGCTGGTGTAGGTGTCGAGTCGGGGGAGCGGGAACGGGTTGTCGACCTCCCAGGTCAGCGGAGGCCGCAGCGCGGGATCCTGGGCGAGCAGGTCGAACAGGATGGTCGTCCCGGTCCGTGGTTGCCCGACGATGAAGATCGGACGCGCGACCGGCGCGGCGGCGATCTCGGGATGCTGCGTGCGCCAGCCGACGATGTGAAGCCGGCTGGTCAGCGCCCGGTGGAGGTCGGCGGCCGCGATCTCGACGCCGATCTCGTTCAGGCGCGCATCGGTGGTCAACCCGTCGCAGACCAGGTCGAGGCCGTCGCGCCAGGTGTCGTCGTCCCCGAAGTCGTCGAGTCCGGTCGCCTCACAGGCCCGGACGATGAGCTGCTCGGGTGCGAATCGGTTCACGGTCACGGAGCGCCGCGCACGACAGTGCTGCGCACGGTGGGGGCCTGCGGGTTGTCGAGCCACCGCACCACGACGAACCCGCGGCGCCGGCCGCCGGTATCGAGCCAATGGCCGTGCCCGAAGTCTCTGGCGCCGATGGCGATTCGCACCTGGCCGGCCGAATCGGGGCGCACTCCCGCGTTGGTGACCGAGCCTCCCTGCCGGCGGGGTGCGACGCATTCGTGCCAGACGCTCTCCAGGGCGACATTCCAGTAGCGGGTGTCGGGCGGTGTGAACTCCAGAACCAGAGTTTCGTCGGAGTCCAGTGCGAAGGACCCGATCATGTACAGGTTGTCGGGGGTGGTGTCGGCGCTGCCGAGTTCGGCGGCCTCGGCGGTGACCAGAACGTTGGGCCGGGTCAGCAGTTCGGGCTTGATGGTGCGGTGCAGCGTGGTGAGCTTGACGATCGTCCACGCCATCGCCGTGAACGTCTCTGCCAGAGCCGGATCCGAAAGGGGTTCCGCGGGCCGGCTGTCGAGGCATTCGATGGTCATCATCGCGGCGAGTTCGCTGTCGAAGTCGGCGATGTACTCGCGCACCACGATGGAGGTCGCATCCGCGGGGATCTGCACCCACTGGGCTGCGCCGAGCACCTCGGGCGCCGGCTCGTGTGCGGACAGGAGGAAGTTGAACGTGCCTCTGCTGCAGTGTAATTCGCGATCGCTGAGGTAGGCGGCCATCCGGCGGGGATTCATCCCGGAGCCCGCAAGCACCTGGAAGCCGAGATAGGCCGAGTCACCCCGGCTTCCGATCACGCGGTAGGTGCGGTCGCCCCGGATCATCGCCAGCAGATACCTGCCGTCGGGATTGGAACCGCCGAGCAGGCGGGTGTCGGTGCTCATCTCGAAGAAGCGCGGCCGCTGCGGGTCGGCTTCGACGGTCATCTCGGTGCACAGCGCGGTGACCTTGGCCAGCACGCTGAGCCCTTCCAGCAGCTCGCGCTCGCTGGTCGCGTCCTCGATGACGGTCTTGGTCAGATCGGCGAGCATCTGCTGGACGAACGTCCATGCCCCGAGGCTTGCCGCCGCCGCTTCCCTGACGTTGCCATCCGCATCCATGTGAGACATAGTCTCATCATGGACGCAGTCTCAGGTCCGAAATCGGGGGAAAGCCTGACGGTCCGCAGGCAGCGCGCGACGAAGGCCCGCATCGCCGCCGCGGCCGCCGAGGCGGTGGCCGCCCACGGCCTGGCGGGGGCGACGATCGAGCACATCGCCGCGGCCGCCGAGGTCGGCCGCGCGACCTTCTTCCGTTATTTCAGCGCCAAAGAGGATGCGGTGGTCGAGGGGATGGCGGCGCACTGGCTCGATGCCATCGCCGACGCCATCGCCGCCCAACCGCCGGAGCTGGCCGCCGACGCCGCGGTGGTCGCGGCGTTCCAGGATCTCGGGCACGGCTTCGAGGCGGTCAGCGACCAGGTGCGCGAACTCGCGGTGATGACGCGGTCGTCACCGGTGTTCAGCGCGTGGACGCTACAGCTGTATCTGCGCTACGAGGCCGCGATCGCCGACCTGGTCGGCATTCGGATGGCCGACCCGGCGCCCGACGACCCCCGGCCCCGGCTACTGGGAGCGCTGGCGATGGCCTCGGTGCGGATCGCGCTGGACGACTGGCTGGTGCACGGCGGCTCGCTGCCCGAGCGGGTGCGCACGGCACTCGCGTCGCTGCACGTCCGTTAGCGCGGGTCGAGCACCGCGAAGCTGACGGTGGCACGCGCGGCGAGGCGATCGCGGGCGACATCGATCACGTCCACCGCGATCACCGACACCCGTCGTCCGGCCCGGACCACGGTGGCCACAGCGCGCGCCGGACCCTCCAGCACGGGCGCCAGATAGTGGATCGTCAGGTCGGCGGTGGTGACGTCCTGACCCGGACCGACGTGGCGGTCGGCGAGCCTGCCTGCGGCGATGTCGATGAGCGTGGCGACCAGACCGCCCTGCAGGGCGCCGCGCCGGTTCACCAGATCCGGCCGGTTGTCGAGCTCGATGACCATCCGCTCATCGGTGTCCTCGACGTCACGGAAATCCAGCTGGGCGAACAAATGGCCCGGGGTGACCTGCATGGCGGAACGCTAGCATTACTACATGTCTGTACGGACCGCCCTCCGACCCGGCACGGTCTCGCCGATGCTGGCGGTGCCCAAGTCGATCGACCGCCCCGAGTACGTCGGTAAGCCGACCGCCCGAGAGGGCAGCGAGCCGTGGGTCCAGACCCCCGAGGTCATCGAGAAGATGCGAGTCGCCGGACGCATCGCCGCCGGCGCGCTGGCCGAGGCCGGCAAGGCCGTCGCACCGGGAGTGACCACCGACCGGCTCGACCGGATCGCCCACGACTACATGGTCGACCACGGCGCCTACCCGTCGACGCTCGGCTACAAGGGCTTCCCCAAGTCGTGCTGCACCTCGCTGAACGAGGTCATCTGCCACGGAATCCCGGACTCCACCGTCATCGAGGACGGCGACATCGTCAACATCGACGTCACGGCCTACATCGACGGCGTCCACGGCGACACCAACGCGACGTTCCTCGCCGGCAACGTCTCCGAGGAGCACCGCCTGCTCGTCGAGCGCACCCACGAGGCCACGATGCGGGCGATCAAGGCGGTCAAGCCGGGACGCGCGCTGTCGGTCGTCGGGCGGGTGATCGAAGCGTACGCGAATCGCTTCGGCTACAACGTTGTTCGCGACTTCACCGGGCACGGGATCGGCACCACCTTCCACAACGGGTTGGTGGTCCTGCACTACGATCAGCCGTCGGTGCAGACAGTTCTCGAGCCCGGGATGACGTTCACGATCGAACCGATGATCAACCTGGGCAGTCTGGACTACGAGATCTGGGACGACGACTGGACGGTCGCGACCAGGGACAAGAAGTGGACCGCGCAGTTCGAGCACACGCTCGTGGTCACCGAATCCGGCGCGGAGATCCTGACCCAGCTGTGAGGCGTCGGTAGCCTGAGCCCATGACCAGGCGTGCGGCGATCGCGGCGATCGCGGCGTGCCTGCTCAGCGGATGTGGTCACGACACCACCGGAACGGCCACCTGGCCCGGCGCGCGCCTGGAGAAGGCGGTGCTGACCGAGGCCGACTTCCCGTCCGGCGTGGTTTTCGAGCGCATCACCCGCGATCCGGCCGACGGCGACGACGCCGCCGGGCCGCCGCCGATGCTGTCGGAGCCCGAAGGGTGCACCGACGGTCTCACCCGGGATATCGCCGGCGATGCCGAGCGCGGCCCGGGCAGCGCGGTCGAATACGTGGTCGTCTACGACGGGGCGCGAATGGTCATCACGGTGCTGTCGTGGCGCCTCGATCTCGACCGGCTCGCCGCGACCGCGCAGCGGTGCGCCGAGTACCGGACCTTCTTCGACGAATCCGATCCCGGCGTCGCGATGACGACGACGCCGGTGCCCGTCTCGCGTGCCGACGCGCTGGCCTATGAGCAGACGATGTACCTGCCGGGTCAGGAGACCAGCGTGTACTTCGCGTTCGAGAACGTCGGCGCCATGGCCGTCTTCGGCATCGCGTTCCCGACGCCCGATCCCTCTATTCCGGTCAAAGGTGCGCTCCCGCAGACCTTTCTGGACATCACCGCCAAGCAGGCCGAGCGCGCGCGGACGGTCTGACGCCCGCAAAGCACCTCGCCGACGCACGTCCGCCCTGTAGCGTGGCGCAATGCCCACTCCGATGGTGACCGTTGACGGCTTCGGTGTGCCCGTCGAGGTCACCGGACCGGACAAAGGATCCGTCGTCGTGCTGCTCGGCGCGGCGCATCAGGCACCGGCCGCCTACGAGGGCATCTGCCAACGGTTGCACACGGCGTCGCTGAAGACCGTTGTCATCGGGGCGGATCCGCGGCTGACCGCCAAATCGGTGATCAGCATCCTCGACGAGGTGGAGGTCCGGTGGGCCCTGCTCGTCGGGGACCGGCACGGCGGCGAAATCGCATGGGACCTCGCAGCGACCCGGCTCGACCGCTTCATCGGCCTGGTGGTGATCGACCGGGGCCATCCCCGTGTCGCGGACCTGACGGGCGCGGTGCGCGACGAGCACTGTCCGCCGGTGGAACTGAACACCACAGCCCTGGTGAGCACCAGCGCCGCCCGTGCGGTGGCCAAAGCCAGCCAGCGTTTCGTATACGGCGAGTACCGCATCGTCGATCTGCTGGGCCGGCGCAACGCCGCGGATTCGACAGCTCAGCTGGCCGCCGAGATCGTGATGCGCACCAGCACCTGGTGACGGTGCGTCAGGACTGGACCTCGTCGGGGGTCCACGCCTGCGGCAGCCCCGGCTGGTTCGGAAACAGGAAATCCACGAATGCCTGTGCGGTGGGCTGTGGTTCGTGGTTGGCCAGCCCCGGGCGTTCGTTGGCCTCGATGAACGCGTACTCGGGTTTGGTCACATCGGGCACGAGCAGGTCGATGCCGGTGACCGGGATGCCGATGGCGGCTGCGGCCGCGACCGCCACCCGGCACAGCTCGGGATGCACGGTGGCGGTGACGTCGTGGATCGTGCCGCCCTGGTGCAGGTTCGCGGTGCGGCGCACCCGCAGGCGCTCACCCTCGGGCAGGACGTCGTCGAACGTGTAACCGGCTTCGCGCACGGTGTTCTCGGTGACCGCGTCGATCGGGATCTGCGACTCGCCACCGGTGGCCGCCGCCCGGCGCCGGCTCTGGGTCTCGATCAGTTCGCGGATGGTGTGTCGGCCGGTCCCGGTGATCTCGGCGGGCATGCGCAGCGCCGCGGCGACGACCTTGCCGTCGATGACCACGAGTCGCAGATCGTCGCCCTCGGCGCGCTGTTCGATGAGCACCTCGGGGTGCTGCTCGCGGGCCCGGGCCAGCGCGGCGTCGAGTTCCTCGGCGCTGTCCACGCCGACGGTGATGCCTTTGCCCTGCTCTCCGCGGGTGGGTTTGACCACGACGTCGCCGACCTCGGCGAGGAAATCGTGATCGGCCTGATCGAAGGTGGCGAGGCGGCCCTTGGGCACGGTGATTCCGGCCTCGGACACGATGCGCCGGGTGAGCCGCTTGTCGTCGCACCGGGCCATGGCGACCGCCGAGGTGTATTCGGACAGCGACTCACGGGTCACGACGGTCCGGCCGCCGTGCGAGAGGCGCATCTCGCCCGCCTCGGCGTCGAGGACCTCGACCCAGATGCCCCGGCGCATCGCCTCATCGGCCAGGATCCGCGCATACGGGTTGAGGTCGTCGACCGTCTCCGGGGGATGGGTGAACAGCGGTTCGTTGATCGCGTTCTTGCGCTTGACCGCCATCACCGGAACCCGTGCGAATCCGAGCTTCTCGTACAGGGCGATCGCGGCGACGTTGTCGTGGGCCACCGACAGGTCCATGTAGGCCCGTCCGCGGTCGCGGTAGAGCGAGGCCAGGGCGCGCGTGAGGGCAGCGCCCACGCCGGGCAGCGCGGCCGTCGGATCCACGGCGAGCGTCCACAGGCTCGACCCGTTCTCCGGGTCGGAGAACAACGCGACGTGATCGACCCCGGTGACCGTGCCGAGCACGGTGCCGTCCTCGTCGCTGACCGCGACCAGGTAGTCGACCGACGGCTGTTCACGGTGGTTGTCCCACAACACATCCGTCGGCGCGGGCACCATCCCGCACCGCAGGTAGACGCGGTTCATCTCGTCGGCGTCGGCGCGCTCGGCCAGGGTGCGCACCCGGAACCCGGTGGGCGTGGAGCCGCTGTCCTCGACCTCGGCGAACCGCAGGCGGTAGGTGTGGCTGGGGTCGATGAACAGTTCGGCCGGCGCCTTGGACACCAGCACGTGCGGCTCGCGCGCGTAGATACAGATGTCGCGACGACCCTGCCCCTCCTGGCGCAGCACCTCGGCGAGCCGCTCGGGGTCGGCGAAGGTCTGCCCGAAGATCAGACGGCCCCAACCGAGTTCGAGCACGACATCGTCGGCCATCGAGTCCAGCTGATCGGCGGTCGCGGCCTCGTGCAGTGCGAGGGTGATCGCTTCGGGGTTGTCCGCGGTGGGATCGGCGGTCATGCGGCGGCGCCGGTGATGCCGTGGCGCTGCAACCACAGTTCCAGCAGCGCGATCTGCCAGAGTTCGTTGCCCCGCAACGGCGTCAGCCTGCCGTTGGGATCGGCCAGCAGCCGCTCGACCGCGTCCGGCCGGAACAGGCCGCGTTCCTTGGCCACCGGCGCGTAGAGCGCGTCACGGACCAGCTCCAGATACGGACCCTCCAGGTGCGTCAGCGCCGGGACCGGGAAATAGCCCTTCGGCCGGTCGATGACCTCGGACGGAATGACCTGGCGCGCAGCCTGTTTGAGGACGCCCTTGCCCTCGTGGGCAGTCTTGTACTGCGGCGGGCAGGTGGCGGCGAGCTCGACGAGCTCGTGGTCGAGGAACGGGACGCGGCCCTCCAGGCCCCACGCCATCGTCATGTTGTCCACGCGCTTGACCGGGTCGTCGACCAACATCACCGTGGTGTCCAGACGCAGCGCGCGGTCGACCCCGGTCTCGGCACCGGCCCGGGCGAAGTGCTCGGTGACGAACAACTCGCTCGGGTCGTCGCCGGTGAGGTAGCCCGGCGCCACGATGTCGGCGTAACCCGCCCGGTCGCGGTCGAAGAACGCCCCGCGGTAGCTGGCGACCGAGCCTTCCAGCGATGCGGCCGCCGGCTCGCCCATCGGCGGATACCAGTGGTAGCCGGCGAACACCTCGTCGGCGCCCTGACCCGACTGCACGACCTTGACGTGCTTGGCGACCTCCTGGCTGAGCAGATAGAACGCCACGCAGTCGTGGCTGACCATCGGCTCGCTCATCGCGCCGATCGCACCGTCGAGGGCGGGCAGCATGCGGGCGGTGTCGATGCGGATCTGGTGATGGTCGGTGCCGAAGCGTTGGGCGATGATGTCGGAGTACTTGAACTCGTCGCCGGCGACGCCGTTGACCGACTCGAAGCCGATCGAGAAGGTCGCCAGGCCGTGCTGGCCGGCCTCGGCGAGCAGACCGACGATCAGGCTGGAGTCGACCCCGCCCGAGAGCAGGCAGCCGACGGGGACGTCGGCGACCAGGCGTCGCTTCACGGCGGTCCGCAGCGAGTCGAGAGTCGCTTCCTCCCAGTCCTTCTCGGACCAGTCGGCCCGGTCGGCATGCCGGGTGAAGTCGGGCTCCCAGTAGGTGGTCGTCGTGATCCTGCCATCCGGCTCGATCGCCATCAGCGACGCCGGCGGAAGCTTCGTGACACCGCGCAGGATGGTGTGCGGCGCGGGCACCACGGAATGGAACGTCATGTAGTGGTGCAGTGCGACGGGATCGATGCGGGTGTCGACACCGCCGCCGGCGAGCAGCGCGGGCAGCGACGACGCGAACCGGATCCGGTCCGGGGTCAGGGTGAGGTAGAGGGGCTTGATGCCGAGGCGGTCGCGGCCCAGCAGCACGCGTCCACTGTCACGTTCCACGATCGCGAAGGCGAACATGCCCTTGAGGTGATCGACGAAGCGGTCACCCCAGTGGTGGTAACCCTTCAGCAGCACCTCGGTGTCGCTGTGGGAGAAGAAGCGGTAGCCGTGACCGGCGAGCTCGTCGCGCAACTCCTCGTAGTTGTAGATGCAGCCGTTCCAGGCGATCGTCAGACCGAGATCGGAGTCGACCATCGGCTGGGCGCCCGCCTCGGTGAGATCGATGATCTTGAGGCGCCGGTGGCCCAGGGCCACCCGGCCCTGCGACCAGGCGCCGGCGGCGTCGGGACCGCGGGGGACCATGACCTCGGCCATGGCTGCGACAGCTCGGACATCTGGGCTTGTGCCGTCGAGTCTTACCTCGCCGGTGGCTCCACACACGTGATCGACCCTACTCTGTGGCGGCTGAACGGGCAGGCCCTGCATCTGGCCTGGGGCAACCGTGCCACGCGAGGTAGCTCGGCAGCGCCGTCGTTAATTACCCCCGCACCCTCGGGCCAAACCGGCCGCGCGGAAATCAAGATCGAGACAGTCGTCACAGGGACGCGTGCGCTGAATTCTTTCGACAAACCGGTCGTCTATTGGTTGGTTGCCCTACCTTTGGACAGGGAAAAGGGTTCATGGGATCGTGACAGACCGTACGAAGGGCAGGCTTGAGCTGATGACCACACGCGGAATGCTGACGCTGGAGGACCTGGAGAAACAGGTCGCCGACGGAGACATCGACACCGTCATCGTCGCGTTCTGCGACATGCAGGGCAGGCTTACCGGAAAGCGGATCTCGAGCCGATTGTTCGTCGACGACGTCGCCGAGCACGGCGCCGAATGCTGCAACTATCTGCTCGCGGTCGACGTCGACATGAACACCGTCGACGGGTACGCGATCTCGAGCTGGGAGAAGGGCTATGGCGACATGGTCATGACCCCGGACATGTCGACCCTGCGCCGGGTGCCGTGGCTGCCCGCCACGGCGCTGGTGATGGCCGACCTGTCCTGGACGGACGGTCGTCCGGTGACGCAAGCGCCCCGCGGCATCCTGCGCGCCCAACTCGACCGCCTGGATGCGCTCGGCCTCGACGCCGTCGCCGCGACCGAGCTCGAATTCATGGTGTTCGACACCGGATTCCGTGACGCCTGGGCCGCCGGGTACCGCAATCTCAAACCCGCCACCGACTACAACATCGACTACGCGATGCACGCGTCCACGCGGATGGAACCGCTGCTGCGCGACATCCGGCTCGGGATGGACGGCGCCGGCATGTACTGCGAAGGCGTCAAGGGGGAGTGCAACCTCGGGCAGCAGGAGATCGGATTCCGGTACGAGCAGGCGCTGGTGACCTGCGACAACCACACGATCTACAAGAACGGGGCCAAGGAGATCGCCGACCAGCACGGCAAATCCCTGACGTTCATGGCCAAGTTCGACGAGAGCGAGGGCAACAGCTGCCACATCCACATCTCGTTCCGTGGGCGTGACGGTAGTCCAGAAGATATAGCCGTCTTCGCCGACGACAGCGACGAACTGGGGATGTCGTCGATGTTCCGGAGCTTCATCGCGGGCCAGCTGGCCACCCTGCGGGAGTTCACGCTGTTCTACGCGCCGAACATCAACTCCTACAAGCGATTCGCTGAGGGAAGCTTCGCCCCGACGGCAGTGGCGTGGGGTCTGGACAACCGCACCTGCTCGCTGCGCGTGGTCGGGCACGGCCAGGGCATGCGGATGGAGAACAGGGCGCCCGGTGGCGATGTGAACCAGTACCTCGCCGTGGCGGCGCTGATCGCCGGGGGTCTGTACGGCATCGAGAACAAGCTCGAGCTCGAAGACGCCGTGGAGGGCAACGCTTACACCAGTGGCGCCGACCGGCTGCCGACCACGCTGAGCGAGGCCGTCGAACTGTTCGAGAACTCGAAGATCGCCCGCGACGCATTCGGCGACGACGTCGTCGATCACTACGTCAACAACGCGAGGGTCGAGCTCAAGGCGTTCAACGCCGCCGTCACCGACTGGGAGAGGGTGCGCGGGTTTGAGCGTCTCTAGCCGCCCGGTGATCGGTCTGACCACCTATCTGCAGCAGGCGCAGACCGGTGTGTGGGACGTCCGTGCCAGTTTCCTGCCGGCCATCTACTTCGAAGGTGTCGGGATGGCGGGCGGCATCGCCTCGCTGCTGCCGCCCCAGCCCGTCGACGACACGATCGCCGAGCGGGTGCTCGACGGCATCGACGGCCTGATCATCACGGGAGGCCGCGACGTCGACCCGTCCACCTACGGCGCGCAACGCCATCCCAGGACCGACGAACCGGACACCGACAGCCGCGCCCGCGACGCGTTCGAGTTCGCGTTGGTGCGGGCGGCGCTGCGGCGCGCCATGCCCGTCCTCGGGATCTGCCGCGGCGCGCAGGTGCTCAACGTGGCCCTGGGCGGGACACTGCACCAGCACGTTCCCGACGTCGTCGGCCACACCCGCCACCAGCAGGGCAACGCGGTGTTCACCACCTCCTCGATCGCGACCGTGCCCGGCAGCCGGGTGGCCGCCCTGGTCGGCCCCGACACCGAGGCGCAGTGCTATCACCATCAGGCCATCGACCGGCTCGGCGACGGTCTGGTCGTCAGCGCCTCCGATACCGACGGCGTGATCGAGGCTGTCGAGGTCGATCTGTCAGCCCACCCGGACCATTGGGTGATCGCGGTGCAGTGGCACCCCGAGGAACGGCTCGACGATCTTCGGCTGTTCGCCGGACTGGTCGGGGCCGCAGGCGTTTACGCGACACAGAAGACACAGAAGGTGAATCGATGACCGCAAGTGATGTGATCAACCCGGCGACCGAGGAGGTGCTGCGTACCGTCGAGCACACCGACGAGGCCGGCGTCGACGACGCGGTGGCCCGGGCCAAGGCCGCCCAACGTTCGTGGGCCCGTCAGGCACCCGCCGAACGGGCGGCGGCGCTGCGCGCGTTCGCGGCGGTGGTCGATGCCCATGTCGAGGAACTCGCCGCGCTCGAGGTGGCCAACTCCGGGCATCCGATCGGTAACGCGCGGTGGGAGGCCGGCCACGTCCGCGACGTGCTGCAGTACTACTCCGCGTCGCCGGAACGGTTGTCGGGAAAGCAGATCCCGGTCGCCGGCGGCCTGGACGTCACGTTCAACGAGCCGCTCGGCGTCGTCGGCGTGATCACTCCGTGGAACTTCCCGATGACCATCGCCTCGTGGGGGTTCGCACCCGCGCTCGCCGCCGGCAACGCGGTGCTGGTCAAGCCCGCGGAGTGGACCCCGCTGACCACGATCCGCCTCGGCGAGCTGGCCGTCGAGGCCGGTCTGCCCGCCGACCTGTTCCAGGTGCTGCCCGGGCGTGGATCCGTCGTCGGGGAGCGGTTCGTGACCCATCCCGACGTCCGCAAGATCGTGTTCACCGGATCCACCGAGGTCGGCACCCGGGTGATGGCGCAGGCGGCCACCCAGGTCAAGCGCGTCACCCTGGAGCTGGGCGGCAAGAGCGCCAACATCGTGTTCGACGACTGCGATCTGGAACGGGCGGCCGCGACCGCACCGTACGGGGTGTTCGACAACTCCGGTCAGGACTGCTGTGCGCGCAGCCGGATTCTGGTGCAGCGCAGCGTCTTCGACCGGTTCATGGAACTGCTGGAGCCCGCCGTCAAGGGTGTGGTGGTCGGCGATCCCGGCGCCGAGGGCACCGAGATGGGGCCGTTGGTGTCCAAGGCGCACTGGAACTCGGTGTCGTCCTATGTGCCCGACGACGCACCCGTCGCATTCCGTGGCTCCGCGCCGCAGGGTCCGGGCTTCTGGTTCCCTCCCACGGTGCTGACCCCGGCGCGTGACGACCGCACCGTGGTCGAGGAGATCTTCGGCCCGGTGGTGACCGTGCTCCCGTTCGACGACGAGGCCGACGCCATCGCGCTGGCCAACGACACCGTCTACGGACTCTCCGGATCCATCTGGACCGACAACATCTCCCGGGCGATGCGGGTGTCGCGCGCCGTGGAAGCCGGCAACCTGTCGGTCAATTCGCACTCCTCGGTGCGCTACAGCACGCCGTTCGGCGGCTTCAAGCAGTCGGGGCTGGGCCGCGAACTTGGCCCGGACGCCCCGCTGTCGTTCACCGAGACCAAGAACGTCTTTTTCGCAGTAGAGGAGAACTAGATGGACCTGAGTCAGCGCCTCAAGGACAAGGTCGCCGTGATCACCGGTGGCGCAAGCGGAATCGGCCTGGCCACGGCCAAGCGGATGCGATCCGAGGGTGCCATCGTCGTCATCGGCGATCTCGACGAGAAGACCGGCAAGTCGGTCGCCAACGACCTGAACGTGACCTTCGTGCAGGTCGACGTCTCCGATCAGGTCGCGGTGGACAATCTGTTCGACACCGCGTTCGAGGTCCACGGCGGAGTCGACATCGCGTTCAACAACGCCGGCATCAGCCCACCCGAGGACGACCTGATCGAGAACACGGGCATCGATGCGTGGGACCGGGTGCAGGACATCAACCTCAAGTCGGTGTTCTTCTGCTGCAAGGCCGCCTTGCGCCACATGGTGCCCGCGCAGAAGGGGTCCATCGTCAACACCGCGTCCTTCGTGGCGGTGAACGGATCGGCGACGTCGCAGATCTCCTACACCGCGTCCAAGGGCGGCGTGCTGGCGATGTCGCGGGAACTCGGAATCCAGTACGCGCGCCAGGGAATCCGGGTCAACGCGCTGTGCCCGGGGCCGGTGAACACGCCGCTGCTGCAGGAGCTGTTCGCCAAGGATCCCGAACGTGCCGCGCGGCGGCTGGTGCACGTGCCGATGGGTCGGTTCGCCGAACCCGAGGAACTCGCCGCCGCAGTGGCGTTCCTGGCCAGTGACGACGCGTCGTTCATCACCGGATCGAGCTTCCTGGTCGACGGAGGCATCACCGGTCACTACGTCACGCCGCTGTAGCGCGCGATGGCCGCGCCGGACCCCGCCGACAGCAGCGATGCCAGTGAAGCGCTGTTGCGTCCGGTGCGGCCGCTCAACGCCTTTGAGGACACCGTCGAGCGGCTGCTGCAGACGATCCGGCTCGGCGTGCTCACCCCCGGCGAATCCCTGCCCCCCGAAAGGGAACTGGCCGCGCGGCTGGGGGTGAGCCGTGACACGGTGCGGGAGGCGATCAAGTCGCTCGCGGACGCCGGTTATCTGGTGTCCCGCCGCGGGCGCTACGGCGGGACGTTCCTCGCCGACGCGTTGCCCGCGCCGCGGGCCGACGGAACCGAGATGCACCGCGACGACATCGACGACGCGGTGCGCCTGCGCGAGATCCTCGAGGTCGGGGCAGCGCGGATGGCAGCAGTGCGCACGTTGGCCGCGGTGGAGCGGGAGGCCCTGCGGAGTCGACTCGCCGATGTCCGAGGCGCCGACCCCGCCGACTACCGTCGCCTCGATTCTCGGCTGCACCTCGCGATCGCCGAGGCGGCCGGGGTGCCGTCGCTGGTTCCACTGGTGGCGCAGAACCGGATGCGGCTCAACGAGTTGCTCGACCGCATACCGCTGATGACCCGCAACATCGCCCACTCCGACGAACAGCACGAGGCGATCGTGTCCGCGATCCTGGCCGGTGACGCCGACACCGCGGCGCAGACGATGGCCGCCCACGTCTGGGGCTCCGCGGCGCTGCTGCACGGCTTCCTGGACTGAATCCTTGCGGCGGCGAATCGCTCCCACGCGCCTGTGACCTGGTGGAAGCTGTGTTCATGAGGCAAACCACAGTTCACGAAGGAGTACGACATGGCGACCGTCGACAACGAGGACGACAGGGCATTGAAGGCCAAACACCGCGCGCTCTGGGCGTCCGGTGACTACCCGGCCGTCGCGGCCGAGCTGATCCCGTCCCTCGGACTCGAACTGGTCCGTGCGTGCGGTGTCCGGTCCGGCGACCGCGTCCTCGACGTCGCCGCCGGGTCGGGCAACGCGTCGATCCCCGCGGCCGCCGCCGGCGCGGTCGTCACCGCGAGCGACCTGACGCCGGAACTGTTCGACGCCGGGCGCCGCATCGCCGCCGAGCGCGGCGTCGCGGTGGAGTGGGTGGAGGCCGACGCCGAGGCGCTTCCGTTTCCCGACGACAGTTTCGACGTCGTGATGTCCTGCGTCGGTGCGATGTTCGCGCCCCATCATCAGGCGACCGCGGACGAGATCGTGCGGGTGACCCGTCCCGGCGGCACCCTCGGGCTGATCAGCTGGACACCCGAGGGTTTCATCGGCCACCTGTTCGCCACGATGAAGCCCTACGCACCACCGCCGCCCCCGGGCGCCTCCCCGCCGCCGATGTGGGGCTCGGAGAATCATGTCGCAGCGCTGCTCGGCGACCGTGTCAGGGATCTGACGATGCGCCGGCAGACCGTCCGCTTCGACCACTGCGCCTCACCGCTGGACTTCCGCGAGTACTGGAAGCGCAATTACGGTCCCACCCTCGCCGCCTACAGGTTCAACGAGGACCGGCCCGAGCGCCTCGCGGAACTCGACGCGGCGTTCCTGGACTTCCTGACCACCTGGAACCAGGCCGACGGCGCCGACGGTACCGCCTACGACGCGGAGTATCTGCTGGTCACCGCCACGAAACGCTGACCGGGCGGATGATGGTCACCGCGGGGTGGCCGGGTACTACATTTGCCCTGTGGAGGATCAGCAGCTCGTCGACCGGGCCTCGTCGGCGTTGGCGGAGGTGGACACCCCCGGCTGGGCGCAGCGCTTCGACCTGGTGTCGGACCCGCACCGCCTGGAGATCCTGCTGTGTCTGCACCGCGCACCGGGCATCTGCGTCAGCGACCTCGCCGCCGCGCTGGGGCGGTCGGAGAACACCGTCTCGCAGGCGTTGCGGGTGTTGCGCCAGCAGGGGTGGGTCACCAGCACCCGTGCCGGACGCTCGGTCACCTACCGCCTGGAGGACGAAGTGGTCCACGACCTGCTGCACTGGATCGGCGCCCGGCACGGCTGAGCCTCCTGTTCATATGTTCAGCTAGACAGGTGACGGAAAGGCGGCCTACGCTCGCCGAGTGAGCGCCCACTACGTCGCGATGCACATGAGCGACGGCATCATCAATGCGCCGATCTCCATGTTGTTCGTCGCGATCGCCGTCGCAGCGCTCGGTATCTGCGCGTGGCGGGCCCGCGAAGAACTCGACGAGCGCACGGTGCCGCTGGCGGGGCTGGTGGCGGCGTTCGTCTTCGCCGTGCAGATGGTGAACTTCCCGATCCTGCCCGGCGTCAGCGGTCACCTGCTCGGCGGCGCCCTTGCCGCGATCCTCGTCGGTCCCTACACCGGGGCCCTGTGCGTCTCCATCGTGCTGATCGTCCAGGCGTTGCTGTTCGCCGACGGCGGGGTGACCGCGCTCGGCACCAACATCACCAACATGTCCGTGATCGGCGTCGCAGCCGGCTACGGCACCGCGGTGCTGCTCTACCGGGTGCTGCGGCGCCGGCGGGCCGACCTCGCCGTGCCCGTGGTCGGGGTCATCGCCTTCGTCTCCGCTGTGGTCGGGACCGTCTGCGCGGCAATGGGATTCGTCGCGCAGTATGCGCTCGGAGGGGCGGCGACGACCTCGCTCGGAACGGTTGCGGCCTACATGTTCGGCACCCACGTGCTGATCGGTATCGGGGAGGGCGTCATCACCGCGCTGACCGTGATGGCGGTCGTGCGGGCGCGCCCCGACCTGGTCTATCTGTTGCGAACCCACCCCGCGCGGCAGGCGGTGCCGGTATGACCCGGCCGTCGGGCGGACGCCGCTGGTTCTTCTGGGCCGCATTCGCCGTCGCCACGCTGCTGATCGCCGGTGTCGTGTCCTCCTTCGCCAGCTCCAGCCCCGACGGTCTGGACTCGGCGACGTTGCGGGGCTGCGAGATCGTCGAAACCGCGGCCGGAGAACAGCTCCGGGGCGAGTGCATCGCCCAGCATGCGCAGGAACATCCTCTGACGAGTTCACCGCTGGCCGACTACGCCGTCGAGGGCCGCGACGGCACTGGGGGTGCGGCGGGTGTCGTGGGCGTGCTGGTCACCGTGCTGGTTGCCGGCGGCGTGTTCTGGTCCATCGCCCGATCGCGCGCACGGCCGAAATCGTCAGTGGGGGAGTAGCGGTGGGCGGCGGGCATTCCCATCCGCTCTACCGCGACGGCGACTCACCCGTGCACCGGCTGCCCGCCGAGGTCAAGATCGTATGCCTGGCGGCCTTCGTGCTCGCCGTGGTCGCCACACCGCGAGAGCTGTTCTGGCCGTTCGGTGTCTACGCGCTCATCATCCTGGCCGTGTGGCGGGCGGCGCGCATCCCGCTGCGGTGGATCCTGCCGAGAATGCTCATCGAGGCGCCGTTCCTCGTGCTGGCGGTGCTGCTTCCGTTCTCCGAAGGCGGCGAGCGGGTCAGCCTCGCCGGGATGCACCTGTCGATCGCGGGCCTCTACGCGGCGTGGGGCATCGTGATCAAGGGCACGTTGGGTGTCGCGGCGTCGCTGACGGTGGCCGCGACGACGACGTCACGCGAACTGCCGGTCGCGTTGAGCAGGCTGCGGGTCCCGGCGATGATCGTGTCCGTGTTGACGCTGATGATCCGCTACATCGACGTGCTGGCCGCCGAAGCCCGCCGGATGCGGATGGCGCGCGTCTCCCGCGGCGACTCGCCGCGGATGTTCCATCAGATCGGCGCGACCGCCCGCGGTGTCGGATCGCTGTTCCTGCGGTCCTACGAACGCGGTGAGCGTGTGTACCTGGCCATGCTGTCGCGCGGGTTCGACGGCCATGTCCCGGCGCTGGCGGTCGGGGCGGGCAGCGTCGCGGCCGCGACGCCGCGTCAGTGGGTGATGGCGCTGCTGCCGGCGGCCGCCGCCGTCGCGGTGGCCGCGAGCGCGTGGGCGACGCTGTGAGCGGACCGGCGATCCGCGTCAGGGGCCTGCGGTACAGCTACCCCGACGGGCACGTCGCACTCGACGGGATCGACCTCGACATCGCCGACGGCGAGCGTGTCGCGTTGCTGGGACCCAACGGGGCCGGCAAGACCACCCTGATGTTGCATCTCAACGGCGTGCTGCGCGCCTCGGCCGGCGACGTCGAGATCGGCGGGACCGTGCTGTCACGCAGCACGCTGCGCGACATCCGCCGACGGGTCGGGCTGGTGTTCCAGGATCCCGACGACCAGTTGTTCATGCCGACGCTGGCCCAGGACGTCGCCTTCGGTCCGGCCAACTTCGGGGTGCGCGGCGCCGAGCTCGACGCCCGCGTCGCGCACGCACTGGCGGTGGTGTCCATGACCGAGCTCGCCGGACGCAGCCCCGCCCACATGTCCGGTGGGCAGCGGCGCAGAGCCGCGCTGGCGACCGTGCTGGCCTGCGAGCCCGAGGTGCTCGTGCTCGACGAACCGTCGGCCAACCTCGATCCGGTCGCCCGGCGCGAACTCGCCGAGACACTGTCGGGCCTGGACGCGACGATGCTGATCGTCACCCACGACCTGCCCTACGCCGCGCAACTGTGCCGGCGGGCGATCGTGATGGACGGCGGCGTCATCGTCGCCGACGGTGCGATCGACGACGTGTTGTCCGACACCGCGCTGCTCGCCGCACACCGCCTCGAATTGCCCTGGGGCTTCACCGTCGGGCTCCGCTGACCCAACCCTGCGCCGAAATTGCGTTCCAGCAGGGGAAGTCGAGAAGCGGCCTGCTGGAATGCAATTTCGGCGCTAATGCCGCCGGGGCTTCGGCTTCTGCCTAATGCCGCCGAGGCCGCGGCCAGGGCGGCTCGCCGCACAGCGACAGCAGCGCATTCTCCACCACCTCCGGCAACGCCGGATGGATCCAGTACTGGCCGCGCGCCATGTCCTGGGCGGGCAACCCGAACGCCATCGCCTGGATCAACGGCTGAATGATCGACGACGCCTGATGACCCATGATGTGTGCGCCCAGCAGCAACCCGGTCTCGTCGTCGACGATCAGTTTCGCGAACCCGGTCGAATCCTCCATCGCCCACCCGTAGGCGACGTCGCCGTAGTCCTGCACCTTCGACCGGATCCGGTACCCCGCCGCGCGGGCCTCGTTCTCGGTCAGCCCCACGCAGGCGATCTGAGGCTCGGTGAACACCGCCGACGGCACGTTGTCGTGATTGGCAGGCATCAGCGCCTCGGTGTCGTCCCAGTCCTGAAGCAGGTTGTGCTTGACGACCCGTGCCTCGTGGTTTGCGACGTGCTTGAGCTGATAGGGCGAACTGACATCGCCGAGCGCGAACACGTTCCGTGCCGTGGTGCGCTGGAATTCGTCGACGGTCACCAGGCCGTCCGTGACCTCCACGCCCGCGAGGTGCGCATCGAGGCGGTCCCCGTTGGGGACGCGGCCCGTGGCGACCAGCAGGACGTCGGCGCGCAACGTCGCGCCGTCGTCGAGTCGCAGTGACACACCGGACCCGTCTGATTCGCCGGAGACGATGTTGCGTCGACTCCGGATCTCCCACTTCTTGCCCGCGATGTCGGTGAACCGTTCACAGACGGTGTCGTCGCAGTGGCTGAGCATGGTCGTGCCACGCAGCACGATCGTCACCCGGGAACCGAGCGCGGAGAACACATGCGCGAACTCCGCGGCGACGAAGCCGCCGCCGACGATCACCAGATGCTCCGGCAGATCCGAGACCCGCATGATGGTGTCACTGGTGTGGTAGGGCACCCCGCACTCGAGAATCGCCTGCGGCACAGTGGCTCTCGCGCCGGCGGCGATCACCACCTGCTCGGCGGTGAACTCGTCGCCGTCGTCGGTGTGCAGCCGGTATCCGTCGCCGGAATCGGGTCCCGCGAACCTGGTGTGGCTCGCGAACACCTCCACGTTCGGCGACGAGCGGCGGTACTGCTCACCGCCGCCGGCCAGCGGATCGATCCTGCCGAAAACCCGCGACACGATGTCGGGCCAGCGCACCCCGTCGAGGCGCCCGTCCACGCCGAAACGGGCTGACTCCCTGATCTGTTCGGCCACCCCGGCGGCATAGACGAACATCTTCGTCGGGATGCACCCGACGTTCAGACACGTGCCGCCGAACACACCCTGCTCGCAGATCGCCACCCGCTTGTCGACATAGCGTTCGTCGAGGATCGAGTTGCCCGAGCCGGTGCCGATGATCGCGAGGTCGAAATCAGCCATGGGGTGTGCTCCCGTCGGACGGTGGTGGCTCGGAGGGTGTCGACGGCGCCGCCGACCCGGCCAGATATGAGTCGAGCCAGCGGTCGAGCTCGGCGTACGCCGCGGCGCGCGGCCCGGGCAGCGACAGGAAGACGTCGTGTTTGGCGTCGACGACAGGCACGATCGTCGACCGGTTTCCGATGCATCCGGCCCAGCGCGCGATCTGCGCCACGTCGAGCACGGCGTCGCCGCGCTGGATCAGCTCCGGGTCCGGCGCCTCACGCACGCTGTGATCGGAACGCAGGATCAGGTTGGGCACCCCGACGTCGAGACCGCGGTGCAATGCCGCCTGACCGCGCCGGATGGCGTGGATCCAGCCGACCGTGACCGGAAATCCGCCGATCGGCTTCCACTGCAGGTTGTAGTCGAACTCGCCCGCGTAGTCGCGGTGCAGCGTCGCGCCGTAGCCGCCGCCGGGGTTGGGCCGGCGGACCACCGAGTGCTTGCGCGTCCGCGCCATCGCCCGCAGCGCCGCCGTGATCGGCGGCGTGCGCAGGATCGCATGCCCCTGCAGATCGAGCCACGGTGCGTTCAGGACGAGGCCGGCCACGCCCGCGGACGCGGTGGCGCCGCGTGCCCGCAGCCGGTCCAGCCACAGCGACACCACCAGACCGCCGGCCGAGTGACCGTAGACGAGCACCCGCGCGGCGGATTCCTCGGCGATGACGGCGAGGGAACGTTCGAGCTCGACGTCGTAGCGCGCCAGGTCGGTGGTGAAGTGCGGCGTCTGACCGTCGCGGTGTGAGCGCCCGCATTTGTGCAGGTCCAGCGCATAGAACGCGAAGCCGCGGGCAGCGAAGTGATCGGCGAGCTCGGTGTTGAAGAAGTAGTCGGTGAAGCCGTGCACCATCAGCACCGCATGTCGGGCGCGGGTGTCGGGATCGCCGCGGCGCACCAGCGTCGCCTCGAGATCGCCCTCCCCGTCGGGATCGGGCCCGAGGGCAAAGGTGCGCTGCCGGTATCCGGGCAGCGGGTCGGGCTCCCATCCGGACACGACAGCCACCCTAGTGGCGTGTTGCCGCCGGCGAGCGCCGCCTGAGCGCGGTCGCCCGGTTACGACGGACCCTGGCGGGATAACCTGAACACCGGAAAGCCGTGTGCAACGGGCAGCGACCACGAAGGACTCACGAAAAGGTGTCAGAAGCAGAGAAGACCGACGTCCTGCTCGTCGGCGCCGGCATCATGAGCGCCACCCTGTGCGCGCTACTGCGGCTGTTGGAACCGAACTGGTCGATGACGCTGGTCGAGCGCCTCGACGGCGCGGCGGCCGAGAGCAGCGACCCGTGGAACAACGCCGGTACCGGCCACTCGGCGCTGTGTGAGCTCAACTACACCCCGGCGCGGCCCGACGGCTCCATCGACATCGCCAAAGCGGTCAACGTCAACGAACAGTTCCAGGTGTCGCGCCAGTTCTGGACCTACGCCGTCGAGAACGGCGTGCTGCCCGACGTCCGCAGCTTCCTCAACCCGATCCCGCACGTCAGCTTCGTGACCGGGGCCGACAACGTGCAGTACCTGCGCAAGCGCTACGAGGCGCTCGTCGGCAACCCGCTGTTCGGCACCATGGAGTTCATCGACGACGCCGGCGAGTTCGCCCGCCGCCTGCCGCTGATGGCCGAGGGTCGCGACCTGCGCGAGCCCGTCGGTTTGAACTGGACCCAGGACGGCACCGACGTCGACTTCGGCGCGTTGTCACGACAGCTCCTCGGCTTCGGCGCCCAGCAGGGCATGGACACCCTGTTCGGCCACGACGTCACCAACCTCAGCCAGAATTCCGACAGCACGTGGACGGTCAAGGTCGTCAACCGCCGGACCGGCCGCAAGCGGACGTTCAACGCGAAGTTCGTGTTCGTCGGCGCCGGCGGCGGAGCCCTGCCGCTGCTGCAGAAGGCGGGCATCAAGGAGGCCAAGGGCTTCGGCGGTTTCCCGGTCGGCGGCCAATGGCTGCGCACCGGCAATCCCGAGCTCACTGCGAAGCACCAGGCGAAGGTCTACGGACTGCCGCCGCTGGGCGCGCCGCCGATGTCGGTGCCGCACCTCGACACCCGGGTGATCAACGACAAGTCGTGGCTGCTGTTCGGTCCGTTCGCCGGCTGGTCGCCGAAGTTCCTCAAGCAGGGCAAGGTCACCGACCTGCCGTTCTCGGTGAAGCCCGACAATCTCGTGTCGATGCTCGGCGTCGGGCTCACAGAGATGGGTCTGCTGAAGTACCTGATCGGGCAACTGCTGCTCAGCGAGGCCGCCCGCGTCGAGAATCTGCGTGAGTTCGCGCCCAGCGCAAAGGATTCCGACTGGGAGCTCGACATCGCCGGTCAGCGCGTGCAGGTGATCCGCAAGGCCAAGGGCAAGGGCGGCGTGCTGGAGTTCGGCACCACGGTGCTCTCGGCCGCCGACGGCAGCATCGCGGGCCTGCTCGGTGCGTCCCCGGGTGCGTCGACGGCGGTGCCGGCGATGTTCGACGTGATGAAACGCTGCTTCGCCGACCGTTACCCGAGCTGGGAGCCCAAGCTCAAGGAGATGGTCCCGTCGCTGGGCGTCACGCTGTCCGACGAGCCGAAGCTGTTCGAGGAGGTGTGGGCGCGCGGCACGAAGGTGCTCAAGCTCGACAAGCCCGCCGGGGCGATACCGGCCACCACGGACGGCCAGTCGACGGCGGGCACCGAACACACTCCGACAGCGGCGACCGTTTGATCCGGGCGCGCACATGACGGTGGCGCTGCGTCGCAGCTGGGCCAAGGACCTCAGCGCCGCGACGCTCTACGAGCTGTTGAAGTTGCGCGTCGAGGTGTTCGTCGTCGAGCAGGCCACCCCGTATCCCGAGCTCGACGGTCGCGACCTGCTCGCCGAGACCCGGCATTTCTGGCTGGAAAACCCTGAAGGAGAAGTCATTTCGACATTGCGGCTGATGGAGGAACACCCGGCCGGCCAGAAGGCGTTCCGGATCGGCCGGGTGTGCACCAAGCGCACCGCCCGCGGTCACGGACACACCGCCCGGTTGCTGACCGCCGCGCTGGCCGAAGTCGGTGATTTCCCGTGCCACATCAACGCCCAGACCTATCTGGAGGAGATGTACGGCAGGCACGGGTTCGTGCGCGACGGCACGGAATTCCTCGACGACGGCATCCCGCACGTCCCGATGGTCAAACCATGACCGGCACCGCGTCCCCGCCCATCTATCCGCTCAGCGCGGTGATCGGGCACGACCGTCTCCGGCTCGCGCTCGTCCTCTGCGCGGTGCGACCCGACATCGGGGGAGTGCTGATCCGCGGGGAGAAGGGGACCGCCAAGTCGACCGCGGTGCGGGGCCTGGCGCAGGTGCTCTCCGCGGCGTTCGCGGCGGCGGGAGACGACGGCGGCCAGTTGGTCGAGTTGCCGATCGGCGCCACCGAGGACCGCGTCGTCGGCTCGTTGGATCTGCAGAAGGTGCTGCGTGACGGTGAGCACGCATTCTCTCCCGGCCTGCTGGCGCGCGCACACCGTGGTGTCCTCTACGTCGACGAGGTCAACCTGCTGCACGACCACCTCGTCGACGTGCTTCTCGACGCGGCGGCGATGGGTCGTGTGCACATCGAACGCGACGGTGTCTCCCACAGCCACGACGCCCGCTTCGTGCTGATCGGCACGATGAATCCCGAAGAGGGAGAGCTGCGTCCGCAGCTGCTCGACCGGTTCGGGCTCACCGTCGACGTGGCGGCTTCGCGCGACGTCGACGTCCGCGCCGAGGTGATCCGGACCCGTCTGGCGTATGAGGCCGACCCCGTGGCGTTCGCCCGGCGGTACGCCGACGCTGACGCCGACCTCGCCGCGCGCATCGCCGACGCCAGGGCACTGGTACCCGATGTGGTGTTGCCCGACAACGAGTTACGGCGCATCGCCGCCCTGTGTGCCGCCTTCGACGTCGACGGCATGCGCGCCGATCTGGTGGTCGCACGGACCGCGATGGCGCACGCGGCGTGGCGCGGTGAGGTGACCGTCGACGAGGACGACATCCGGGTGGCAGCGGAACTGGCGCTGCCGCACCGCCGCCGCCGCGATCCGTTCGACGATCCCGGGCTGGATCCCGGCACCCTCGACGAGGCGATGGAACAGGCCGGCGAATCCGCCGACCAGACGCCGGATCCGGAGCCCGAGCCGGACCCGCCGGGAGGCGGAGCGGACGGCTCGGCCGACGGGCAGCCGCCCCAACAGAATTCGTCGTCACATCCATCCTCATCGACGCGCCAGAGCGCACCGCCGTCGCCCACCTTCAAGACCAGGACGCTCGTCGTCCCCGGCGTGGGCGAAGGCGCCCCGGGCCGGCGCTCACGGGCCCGCAACCGCACCGGGTCGGTGGTGTCGGCGACGTCGGACCCGCACGTGGGCCACGGCATGCACGTGTTCGCGACGCTGCTCGCGGCGGCCGGCCGGCAGACCGGTTCGGGCGCAGTGCGTCCCGGTCCCGACGACGTGCACCGTGCCGTCCGGGAAGGGCGTGAGGGCAATCTGGTGATCTTCGTCGTCGACGCCTCGGGGTCGATGGCCGCCCGCGACCGGATGTCGGCGGTCAGCGGGGCGACGTTGTCGTTGCTGCGCGATGCCTACCAGCGCAGGGACAAGGTCGCGGTCATCACGTTCCGGCAGCAGGACGCGCAGGTGCTGCTGCCGCCGACCACGTCGGTCCACATCGCCAGTCGCCGGCTCGCCCGCTTCGACACCGGCGGTAAAACGCCGCTGGCACAAGGACTTCTGGCCGCTCGGGACATGGTGGTCCGGGAACGGGCGCGCGATCGCGCGCGCCGCAGCCTCGTCGTGGTGCTGACCGACGGGCGCGCCACCGGCGGGCCCGACCCGCTGGGCCGGACCCGGACGGCGGCCTCGCGGCTGGTGGCCGAGGGTGCGGCCGCCGTCGTGGTCGACTGCGAAACCTCCTACATCAGGCTCGATCTCGCCCAGGAGCTGGCGCGGCAGCTGGGTGCGCCGGCGGTCCGGCTGGAGGAGTTGCGGGCCGAGAATCTGACCGCGCTGGTGAGAACCGCCGCGTAGAAGGGTGATGCGATGCCTCAGGGACAACCGCTGACGGTTCCCGATGACGGCCTGACGACACGGGCCCGGCGCAATGCCCCGCTGCTGGCGGTGCACACCGGCCCGGGGAAAGGGAAGTCGACCGCGGCGTTCGGGATGGCGCTGCGCGCCTGGAACCAGGGGTTCGACATCGCGGTGTTCCAGTTCGTCAAGAGTGCGAAGTGGCGAGTCGGGGAGGAGTCCGCGCTGACCGAACTCGGCCGCGCGCACGACGAACGCGGCGTCGGTGGGCCAGTGGAATGGCACAAGATGGGGTCGGGATGGTCCTGGACACGTAAGTCCGGCACCGAGGTCGACCACGCGGCGGCCGCCGCCGACGGCTGGGCCGAGATCTCGCGGCGGCTCGCCGAGCAGCGCCACGACTTCTACGTGCTCGACGAGTTCACCTATCCGCTGAAGTGGGGCTGGGTGGACGTCGACGACGTCGTCGAGACACTCGCGCGCCGGCCGGGGAACCAGCACGTGGTGATCACCGGGCGCGACGCCCCGCAGGCGCTGCTGGACGCCGCGGATCTGGTCACCGAGATGACGAAGGTGAAGCATCCGATGGACGCGGGCCGCAAGGGCCAGAAGGGGATCGAGTGGTGAGCGTGCGCCGCGGTCCGTGCGAGCGTGCGCAGAGTTCGGTAATGGCGCGGCGTGTCGCCCGCGGACACGCACGCTCGCGGCTGTGGGGGAGAGCGGCGTGAGCACGCCCGCTGTGGTGATCGCCGCCCCGTCGTCGGGCAGCGGCAAGACCACCGTCGCGACCGGGCTGATGGGCGCACTGCGCCGGGCCGGGCATCGCGTCGCGCCGTTCAAGGTCGGCCCGGACTTCATCGACCCCGGCTACCACGCGCTGGCCACCGGGAGGCCGGGACGCAACCTCGACCCCGTCCTCGTCGGCGAACCCCTGATCGGCCCGCTGTACCGGCACGGCAGCGACGACGCCGACATCGCGATCGTCGAAGGGGTGATGGGCCTGTTCGACGGGCGCATCAGCGACGGCGGAGCCGGCCCGGCCCGCGGCTCCACCGCGCACGTCGCCGGACTGCTCGGCGCCCCCGTCGTCCTCGTCGTCGACGCCCGGGGGCAGAGCCACAGCGTCGCGGCGCTGCTGCACGGGTTCGCGACGTTCGACCAGACGGTGCGGCTGGCCGGGGTGATTCTCAACCGCGTCGGGTCGTCGCGGCATGACGAGGTGCTGCGCCAGGCGTGCGACCAGGCCGGTGTCGCGGTGCTCGGCTCCATCCCGCGCGCCGACGAACTGGCCGTCCCGTCCCGCCATCTCGGACTGGTGACCGCCGAGGAGCACGGCAGGCACGCGACGGCAGCGGTGGCCGCGATGACGGAACTGGTGACACGCCACGTGGATCTGGCCGCGGTGACGGCGGTCGCGGGCGGCGACGTCGCCGACGCGCCCTGGACCCCGACGCAGTTCGCCGCCGGACCGACGGCGACGGTCGCGCTGGCGGCGGGCAAGGCGTTCACGTTCGGTTACGCCGAGCATCGCGAGATCCTGTGCGCTGCGGGCGCAGACGTCGTCACGTTCGATCCGCTCTGCGACCCACTGCCCGTGCACACGTCGGCGCTGGTGCTGCCCGGCGGCTTTCCCGAGGAGTTCGTCACCGAGCTGTCGGCCAATGAGCCGGTGCGCAGCCAGATCCGGGCGCTGGCGGCCGCCGGCGCGCCGATCCACGCCGAGTGCGCGGGCCTGACCTATCTGGTCGACGAACTCGACGGCCACCCGATGTGCGGGGTGCTGGCCGGGTCGGCGTCGTTCACGCCCTCGCTGACCCTGGGCTACCGGGACGCCGTCGCGGTCGCCGAATCGTCGCTGCACGCCGTCGGCGAGCGGGTGACCGGACACGAATTTCACCGCACCGCAGTGCAATTCGCGAGCGACAGGCAGGCGGCGTGGCAGTACAGGGGCCGCGGTGGGGCCGCCGTCGAGGACGGCGCAGTGCTGGGCGGGGTGCACGCCGGCTACCTGCACACCCACGCCGCGGCGCACCCGCAGGCCATCGCCCGCTTCGTGGCCGCCGCGGCAACCACTAAGCCTTGATCCACCGATCGAATAGGAGTTGGGGCGGGTTGTAAAAACGAAATGCCCTGTCGCGGTGAAAGAATGGGATTTGTCTAGGATCACATTCGGTCAGAACGAAGGGCATCTCGTAGATGCAACTATCTCACACTCGTCCTGTGGCGTCAGCCCGCTTTGATGACCCCAATCTGGTGTCGTGTGCCGGGCTGGTCCCGATGGCCGCTCTGGCTCATCAGTGCGGGTTGAGCAGCCTGGCTGATGAGCACATCACGGTGCCGACCGACAAGGGCGCCAACGCCGGGGCGAAAGTCTTGTCGCTGGTCGCGGGCATGGTAGCTGGTGCTGACAGCATCGATGACATGGCCTTGCTGCGCCACGGCGCGATGGGCACCGTGTTCGACCGCCCGTACGCCCCGTCGACGCTGGGATCGTTCCTGCGCGAATTCAGCTTCGGTCATGTCCGCCAACTCGACGCCGTGGCGGCGCGGTTGCTGGCCGGTCTGCACGAACGCACTCCGGTGCTGGCCGGTGTTGACGGTCCGGTGTGTGTTGATCTCGATGACACCATCATCGAAGTGCACGGCTACACCAAACAGGGATCTGGTTACGGATACTCCGGGGTCCGTGGGTTAAATGCGCTGATCGCCACGCTCACCACTGAGCATGGTGCACCGATCATCTGCGGCCAACGCCTACGCAAAGGCGCCTGCGGATCAGCACGTGGAGCTGCCCGCATCGTCGGCGACACGCTGGCCACCGTGACACGACTGCGCTCTTCGGCGGCAGCCACCCGGCCGCTGCTGCGAGCCGACTCGGCGTTCTACGGCTACCCAACCGTGGCGGCTGCTCTGCGCGGTGGTGCCGACGTGTCGATCACCGTGCGCCTGGACCCAAAAGTCAAAGCCGCCATCGCCGCCATACCCGAGGACGCCTGGATCCCGATCCAGTACACCGACGCGATCTACGACGAGAACACCCAGCGCTGGATCTCGCGCGCCGAGGTCGCCGAGATCGACTTCACCGCGTTCAGCTCCCGCAAAACCAGCGAGCAGATCCCCGGCAGGCTGGTGGTGCGGCGCATCCCCGACCTCAACCCCGCCAGCGGCGAGGGGCAGACCACCCTGTTCGACACCTGGCGCTTCCATGCCTTCTTCACCACCACCGACCTCGATACCGTCACCGCCGACAAGACCCACCGCGGCCACGCGCTCATCGAGCAGGTCCACGCCGACCTCAAAGACTCTGCTCTGGCCCATCTGCCCTCGGGGCGATTCGGCGCCAACGCCGCCTGGCTGGTGTGCGCAGCGATGGCGTTCAACCTCACCCGCGCCGCGGCCACCCTGACCGGACCAGCGCTGGCCAAAGCCCGCACCGGCACCATCCGCCGCACCCTGATCAGCGTGCCGGCACGCATCGCCTCCTCGGCCCGACGCCTGACCCTGCACCTGCCACGCAACTGGCCCTGGGAAACCGCGTGGAACACCCTGTTCCACAGTCTGTTTGGCCGAAACCGGCCACTGCTGGCCTAACAGAGCAACCCCAACCGCCCGCACGAGACGAAAGACCCACAGGAACAAGCCGATACCGAGATCGGGCCATCACACACACCCACCTCACGGCACACCCCGGGCCCAACGCACACAATCGAAATCGACTTCACACCGACAGCTCACCGGTGGATCGAGGCTAAGCTCGCCGGGTGAGTACGTACGACAACGCCTATCTGGTGGGCCTGCGCCTTTCCGGCAAGAAGGTCGTCGTGGTCGGCGGGGGCACGGTCGCGCAGCGACGACTGCCGCTGCTGGTCTCCAACGGCGCCGACGTCCACGTCGTCACCAAGGCCGCCACCCCGGCCGTCGAGGCCATCGACGGAATCACCCTGACACTGCGGGAGTTTCGTGACGAGGATCTCGACGGCGCCTGGTATGTGATCGCCGCCACCGACGACCCGGCCGTCAACGCGGCCATCGTCGCCGGTGCCGAGCGCCGCCGCATCTTCTGTGTGCGTGCCGACATCGCGGTCGAGGGCACCGCCGTCACCCCCGCCACCTTCGAGTACGAGGGCCTCGAGGTCGGCGTGCTCGCCGGTGGCGAACACCGCCGGTCGGCGGCCATCCGCACCGCGATCCGCGAAGCGCTGCAGCAGGGCGTCGTCACCGACGAGAGCGGCGACGCGCCCGGCGTCGTCAAGGGCGGCGTCGCACTGGTCGGCGGCGGTCCCGGCGATCCCGAGTTGATCACCGTGCGGGGCCGACGGCTGCTTGCGCACGCCGACGTGGTCGTCGCCGACCGCCTCGCCCCGCAGGAACTGCTCGCCGAACTCTCGCCCGAGGTCGAGGTGATCGACGCGTCGAAGATCCCGTACGGCCGGGCGATGGCGCAGGACGCGATCAACGCCGTCCTGGTCGACCGCGCCAAGGCGGGCAAGTTCGTGGTCCGGCTCAAGGGCGGAGACCCGTTCGTGTTCGCGCGCGGCTACGAAGAGGTGATCGCGTGCGCCGAGGCCGGCATCCCGGTCACCGTGGTGCCCGGTGTGACAAGTGCCATAGCAGTGCCCGCGCTGGCCGGCGTTCCCGTCACCCACCGCGGTCTCACCCATGAATTCGTGGTGGTCAGCGGCCATCTCGCGCCGGACCACCCCGAATCGTTAGTCAATTGGGATGCGCTCGCGGCGATGAGCGGCACCATTGTTTTGCTGATGGCGGTCGAGCGCATCGAGCTTTTCGTCAAGGTTCTTCTCAAGGGCGGCCGACCTGCGGATACTCCGGTTCTGGTCGTGCAGCACGGAACCACGTCGTCCCAGAGGACTTTGCGGGCGGGGCTCTCGGAGGTGCCGGAAAGGATCCGTTCGGACGGGATCCGGCCCCCGGCGATCGTCGTGATCGGCGCCGTGGCGGGCTTCGGCACTTAAAGGGTTCTTAAGATTACTGTAAGGTAACCCGGTATGACGGCTCTCAACGATGCGGAGCGTGCCGCCATCCAACGTGATGCTGAAGGCAGAGGAAAACGAGGCTCGGATCGGGCCTCGGGTCGTGCTCTGCCCGCTCGCGTCACCGGTTCGGGTGAGTCGGCGGGTGGCCGCGGAGGTGACGCGGGACGCCGGGGCAGGACCCCGGCCTGGATGCCGTCGCGCCGGTTCTTCGCCGCGGTCATCGCGATCGGCGGCATGCAGTTGCTGGCGACGATGGACAGCACGATCGCGATCGTCGCACTCCCCAAGATCCAGGACGAGCTGGGTCTGTCGGACGCGGGCCGCAGCTGGGTCATCACCGCCTACGTCCTGACCTTCGGCGGTCTGATGCTTCTCGGTGGCCGCCTCGGCGACACCATCGGACGCAAACGGACCTTCATCGTCGGCGTCGCGCTGTTCACCATCGCGTCGATCCTGTGCGGAATCGCCTGGGACGAGGCGACGCTGGTGATCGCGCGGCTGCTGCAGGGCGTGGGTGCGGCGATCGCGTCGCCGACGGCGCTGGCGTTGATCGCCACGACATTCCCCAAGGGCCCCGCCCGCAACGCCGCGACCGCCGTGTTCGCCGCGATGACCGGTGTCGGCTCGGTGATGGGTCTGGTCGTCGGCGGTGCGCTGACCGAGGTGTCGTGGCGGCTGGCGTTCCTGGTGAACGTCCCCATCGGCCTGATCATGATCTACCTCGCGCGCAAGACGCTGCGCGAGACCAACCGCGAGCGCCTCAAGCTCGACGCCGCCGGCGCGCTGCTCGCCACGATGGGCTGCACCGCCGCGGTGTTCGGCTTCTCGATGGGCCCCGAGGCGGGCTGGATGTCGCCGGTCACGATCGGCTCCGGCATCGCCGCGGTCGGCTGTCTCATCGCATTCCTGTGGGTCGAGCGCACCGCCGAGAACCCGGTCGTGCCGTTCGAGCTGTTCCTGGATCGCAACCGGGTGGCCACGTTCGCCGCGGTCTTCCTGGCCGGCGGCGTGATGTTCACGCTGACCGTCACCATCGGGCTCTACGTCCAGGACATCATGGGGTACAGCGCCCTGCGCGCAGGCGTCGGCTTCATCCCGTTCGTGATCGCGCTCGGCATCGGCCTCGGCGTGTCCTCCGCGCTGGTCTCGAAGTACCCGCCGCGGGTGCTGGTGATCGGCGGCGGCGTCCTCGTGCTCGCCGCGATGATCTACGGCTCGACACTCGACGCCAACATTCCGTACTTCCCGAACCTGGTGCTGCCCATCACCATCGGCGGCCTCGGCATCGGCATGATCGTGGTGCCGCTGATGATCTCGGCCATCGCCGGCGTCGGCTTCGACCAGATCGGCCCGGTCTCGGCCATCGCGCTGATGTTGCAGAACCTCGGCGGGCCTGTCGTGCTGGCGATCATCCAGGCCGTCATCACCTCGCGCACGCTGTACCTCGGCGGGACCACCGGTCCGGTCAAGGACATGAACGCCGCCCAGATGCACGCGCTGGACCAGGGCTACTCCTACGGCCTGCTGTGGGTCGCGGCGGTCGCGGTCATCGTCGGCGCCGTCGCGCTGTTCATCGGCTACACCGCCCAACAGGTCGCACACGCGCAAGAGGTGAAGGACGCGATCGACGCCGGAGAGCTGTAGCTCCGTGGACAAGTAAGGTGATCCGCTGTGATCACCCGCATGTCCGAGCTGTTCCTGCGCACGCTGCGCGACGATCCCGCCGACGCCGAGGTTCCCAGCCACAAGCTGCTCATCCGCGCCGGATACGTCCGCCCCGTCGGCCCCGGGCTCTACAGCTGGCTGCCGCTCGGACTGAAGGTGCTGCGCAAGATCGAGCACATCGTGCGGTCCGAGATGGACGCGATCGGCGGCCAGGAGATCCTGTTCCCCGCGCTGCTGCCGCGGGCGCCCTACGAGACCACGAACCGCTGGACCGAGTACGGCGACACCCTGTTCCGGCTGCAGGACCGCCGCGACAACGACTATCTGCTCGGCCCGACGCACGAGGAGATGTTCACCCTCACCGTCAAGGGTGAGTACTCGTCGTACAAGGACTTCCCGCTGCGGCTCTACCAGATCCAGAACAAGTACCGCGACGAGGCCAGGCCCCGTGCCGGAATCCTGCGCGGGCGGGAGTTCCTGATGAAGGACTCCTATTCGTTCGACGTCGACGACGACGGACTCAAGAACGCCTACCACGCCCACCGCGAGGCCTACCAGCGAATCTTCGACCGGCTCAAGGTCCGCTACGTGATCGTCTCGGCTGTGTCGGGCGCGATGGGCGGCAGCGCGTCCGAGGAGTTCCTGGCCGAGAGCGAGGTCGGCGAGGACACCTTCGTGCGGTGCGCACAGTCCGGGTACGCCGCGAACGTCGAAGCCGTCGTCACGACCGCCCCGGACCCCATCCCGCTCGACGGGCTGCCGGAAGCGGTCGTCTACGACACGCCCGACACCCCGACCATCGCGACACTCGTCGACTGGGCCAATACCGCGGATCTGCCCAGCTTCGCCGGGCGCGCCGTCACCGCAGCCGACACGTTGAAGAATGTGCTGCTGAAGGTCCGCGAACCGGGCGGTGACTGGGAACTGCTCGCGATCGGTGTGCCCGGTGACCGCGAGGTCGACGACAAACGGCTCGGCGCCGCGCTGGATCCCGCCGAGTACGCGATGGCCGACGACGCCGACTTCGCCGCGCACCCGTTCCTGAAGAAGGGTTACATCGGGCCGAAGGCGCTGCTGGCCAACGGTGTGCGATACCTCGTCGATCCGCGGGTGGTCGACGGCACGGCATGGATCACCGGGGCCGACGAGACGGGCAGGCACGTCGTCGACCTCGTGGCGGGACGCGACTTCACCCCGGACGGCACCATCGAGGCGGCCGAGGTGCGCGAGGGTGACCCGTCACCCGACGGCGCCGGGCCGCTGGTCGCCGCGCGCGGGATCGAGATCGGTCACGTGTTCCAGCTGGGGCGCAAGTACGCCGACGCGTTCAACGCCGACGTCCTCGGCGAGAACGGCAAGCCGGTCCGGCTGACGATGGGTTCCTACGGCATCGGGGTGTCGCGGCTGGTCGCGGTGATCGCCGAGCAGCACCACGACGAGCTCGGGTTGCGCTGGCCGGGTTCGGTCGCGCCCTTCGCCGTGCACGTCGTCATCGCGAACAAGGATGCCGAGGCCCGCGCCGGCGCCACCGAACTGGCCACCGCGCTCGACCGTGCCGGTGCCGACGTGCTGCTCGACGACAGGACGGCCTCGCCGGGGGTGAAGTTCAAGGACGCCGAGTTGCTGGGCGTGCCGTGGATCGTCGTCGTCGGCCGCGGCTGGGCCGACGGCGTGGTCGAGCTGCGCGACCGGTTCAGCGGCGAGAAGCGGGAGATCCCCGTCGGCCCGGACACCACGGCCGCCGAGCAGATCCTTGCGGCGATCACCGGCTGAGGACTACTCCGACCCGCCGGGGAAGGCGGCGGTGACCGTCGTGTCGCCGCGGACCGCCCGCCACCGCGCGGCGGTCACCGCGCACTCGGTCAGCGCCGTGACGCCGAAGGCGCGCACGCCCTGATCGGTGGCCTGCTCGACGACGGCGCGCCAGGCTTCGGCGGCGTCCTCCTCCATCTGGACGGCCAGGTTCGTCGCGTCCGCCGGGGTGTCGACCTCGAACGGCATCTGATAGCCCGCTTCGGGGACGGCGGGATCGACACCCTGTTGCTCGCACAGTGCGATGGCCGCCTCGCGGCGCGCGCGATGCTCCGCGATGGCGGCCGACACCAGGTAGTTCAACTCCGGTGTGGAGTGCGCCGACACCACTCCGTACCCGTAGATGGTGGCGTGTTCGGCGGCGAGGGCGTCGAACAGCGCTCCCGCCGCGGCGTCCTCGGGACGGGTGGGCAGCGCCGCGTCCGTCGGTGCAGGTGTCGGTGATGTCACGGTGTGCTTCCCGCTCCTGCCAGCGCGACGGTGAACGATGCCGTGCAGGACGCCGCGATCGAGGCCAGCAGCCCGGCGCGATACCCCGTGAGGGAACCGGCCGCCGCAGTGGCGCTGTCGGCGGATGCGCGCAACGCACCGATGACGTCGTCGACGGTGGGATCGGGCACGGAGGCCGCGGACGTGGTGGTCGTCGAGGCCGCCGCCGTGCTGGGTGTCGGGGCGGCGTGGCCGGTCAGCCGCACGATCTCCTCGGAGAGCGCCTCGGCGTGCGCCGCCCGCTGGGCGGCGATGGTGGTCAGCGCGTCGGCGAGCGTCCCCCTGGCCCCGGTCGCGACCTCGGCGGCGAGGTCGCCGTCGGAGCGGGCCCGGTCCAGCGCGGTGGTCAGATCGTCGAGGTCCGGGGGAGGCGGCGGGGTGCCGCAGCCGGCGGCGGTGACGCTCAGCGCTGCCAGCGCCGCCGCGCCGACGAGAACGCGTCGACGGCTCAGGGTCGGCGGTCGGCTCGGCACGAGCAACATCCTGCCACCCGGCTCCGGACGGGTTCGCGGGCCTGTGACCGCATGCTCGCCCGCAGCCCGCTCTTTTCGTTATTTGTCCCTGCCCCGCTGGCGTATCGTGGGGAGTCGTGTTCGCAAGGGTCTTCCCTGCGGACCGGGTCCGGACAACTCAAGACGAGGAGCTCGCCGTGGCGGAGCGGTCTACGGATTTTCGGCCGGGATTACCGTCGCAACGACAGGTGGTCGAACTTCTCGACGGGGAATTCGCGCGTGCCGGATACGACATCGAGGACGTCGTCATCGACGCCGCCACGCGTCCGCCGCGCATCGTCGTGATCGCCGACGGCGACCGGGGACTGGACCTCGACGCGGTCGCCGAACTGTCCCGGCTGGCGTCTGAGCAACTCGACACCCTCGACACCCCGCCCTACGTGCTCGAAGTCACCTCTCCCGGAGTGGACCGTCCGCTGACCGAGGAGAAGCACTACCGCCGCGCGCAGGGACGCCTCGCGGAGGTGACGCTGGCCGACGGGTCGACGTTGACCGGCCGCATCGGCGCGGTGCAGAACGCCACGGTGGCCCTCGTCGTCCGGGAGGCCCGAAGTAACCTCACCGTCCGCGACATCGCGCTCGACGCAGTCGTCAAAGCTGTTGTCCAGGTGGAGTTCTCGCCGCCGAGTCCACGCGAGCTGGAACTGGCCGGCGTCTCCGGAAAGGAAACCTGAGCATGAACATCGACATGGCCGCGCTGCACGCGATCGAGGCCGACAAGGGCATCACCGTCGACGTGGTCGTCGAGACGATCAAGTCGGCGTTGCTGACTGCCTACCGTCACACCGAGGGCCACGAAGCCGACGCCCACATCGACATCGACCGCAAGACCGGCGTCGTCAAGGTGATGGCCCGCCAGACCGACGAGGACGGCAACGTCCTGCACGAGTGGGACGACACCCCCGAGGGCTTCGGGCGGATCGCCGCGACCACGGCCCGCCAGGTGATCCTGCAGCGGCTGCGCGACGCCGAGAACGAGAAGAACTACGGCGAGTTCTCCGCCCGCGAGGGCGACATCGTCGCCGGCGTGATCCAGCGCGACGCGCGCGCCAACGCCCGCGGACTGGTCGTCGTGCGGATGGGCAGTGAGACCAAGGGATCCGAAGGCGTCATCCCGGCCGCCGAGCAGGTGCCCGGCGAGCGATACGAGCACGGCGACCGGTTGCGGTGCTACGTCGTGGGTGTGGCCCGGGGGGCCCGCGAGCCGGTCATCACGCTGTCACGCACCCACCCGAACCTGGTGCGCAAGCTGTTCTCGCTCGAGGTCCCCGAGATCGCCGACGGCTCGGTCGAGATCGTCGCGGTGGCGCGCGAGGCCGGACACCGCTCGAAGATCGCGGTGACCTCGAGGGCGCCTGGGCTCAACGCGAAGGGCGCCTGCATCGGCCCGATGGGCCAGCGGGTGCGCAACGTGATGAGCGAGCTCTCCGGGGAGAAGATCGACATCATCGACTACGACGAGGATCCCGCCCGGTTCGTCGCCAACGCGCTGTCGCCCGCGAAGGTGGTCTCGGTGACGGTGATCGACGAAGCCGCACGCGCGGCCCGGGTGATCGTGCCCGACTTCCAATTGTCACTGGCCATCGGCAAGGAAGGGCAGAACGCGCGTCTGGCGGCACGGCTGACCGGGTGGCGCATCGACATCCGCAGTGACGACGCCGACAAGAACGGCGGAGACGGGCCCGGCGGTCACGATCGGTCCGCTTCTCGCCCCGACGCCGGGCGCGGTGTCGGCTGAGTGGTGCCGCGGAGCAGCTTTGCGCACCGGTTTTCTCTCCTGCGCAGCGGTGACGGTAGACTGACCGATGATCCAGCGCGAGACCTCGGCTCGGATGCGTGAAAGCACCATCAACCCCTTCGCGGGACCGGTGCGGACCTGCATCGGATGCCGGAGACGAGAGCTGGCCGTCGAATTGCTCCGGCTGGTCGCAGTCGACAGCGCGAACGGATCTGGGAATCGTTCCAGTGCCGTGACCGTTGACGCAGCGAGAAAGCTTCCGGGTCGCGGTGCGTGGTTGCATCCCGACCCCGGGTGTCTGCAGGCAGCGATCCGCCGGCGAGCGTTCGGCCGAGCGTTGCGGATCACCGGTTCACCGGACATCACCGCGGTGTCAGAGCATCTCCTCCCGCAGGAGCAGCCCGAAGCGCCCGGTCAAGAGAACAGGTAAGCGAAGAACATGAGCACACCGTGAAGTCCCGATGACCATGCGTCATAGCTAAATCGAGGCACGGCGCCTACCACCGCTGTTGCCTCCCAGACAGGAGATGTAGTGGCAGGTAAGGCCCGCGTGCACGAGTTGGCCAAAGAACTCGGTGTCACAAGCAAGGAAGTACTCGCCCGTCTGGGCGAGCAAGGCGAATTCGTCAAGTCCGCGTCATCGACGGTGGAGGCACCTGTTGCCCGCCGTCTTCGCGAATCATTCGGCGGTAACAAGCCCGACGCGGTGAAGCCCGCGGCAGGCGCGTCCAACGGGGCGCCCGCGAAGCCGTCCGCTCCCGGGGCACGTCCCGGTCCGCGGCCCGGCCCGCCGGCCCCCGCGCAGCCCAAGGAGCCGCCCGCGCCGGCCGCTCCCGCCGCCGCGGCCCCGGCCCCGGCAGCCCCCGCGCCTCCGGCCGCACCGCCCGCACCTGCGGCGTCGGCGGCTCCGCCGTCCGCGCCCGAGGCGCCGTCGGCCCGTCCGACTCCCGGTCCGCGACCCGGCCCCGGTGGCCCCAAGCCCGGCGCCCCCAAGCCCGCGCCGCGCACCCCGCGGGTCGGCAACAACCCCTTCTCTTCCCAGCAGCCGGTCGAGCGTCCGGCGCCCCGACCTCAGGGTCCGGCAGGCCCGGGAGGCCCCCGGCCCGGTCCCGGCGCCGGTGGTCCGCGCCCCGGTGGCGGTCCCCGTCCCGGCGCGACGCCCGGCAACATGCCGCCCCGTCCCGTCGGTGGTCCGCGTCCCGGTGGCGGTCCCCGCCCGGGTGGTGGCCCCCGTCCCGGTGCAGGCCCGCGGCCCACGCCCGGTGGCGCAGGACGTCCCGGTGGTGGCGGCGGCGGTAACTACCGCGGCGGCGGCGCCGGCGGTGGTGGCGGTGCCGGTGGCGCAGCTGCCGGTGGCTTCCGCGGTCGCCCGGGTGGCGGCGGTGGACGGCCCGGTCAGCGCGGTGGCGCGGCCGGTGCGTTCGGTCGTCCCGGCGGCGCGCCCAAGCGCGGTCGCAAGTCGAAGCGCGCGAAAAGGGCCGAATACGAGAACATGCAGGCCCCGGTCGTCGGTGGCGTGCGGCTTCCGCACGGCAACGGCGAGACCATCCGGCTGGCCCGCGGCGCATCGCTGAGCGACTTCGCCGACAAGATCAACGCCAACCCGGCTTCGCTGGTGCAGGCGCTGTTCAACCTCGGTGAGATGGTCACGGCGACGCAGTCGGTGAACGACGAGACCCTCGAGCTGCTCGGCGGCGAGATGAACTACGTCGTGCAGGTCGTGTCCCCGGAGGACGAGGACCGCGAGCTGCTGCAGTCGTTCGACCTGTCCTACGGCGAGGACGAGGGCGGCGAGGACGATCTCGAGTTCCGTCCGCCGGTCGTCACCGTCATGGGTCACGTCGACCACGGCAAGACGCGACTGCTCGACACGATCCGCGACGCCACCGTGCGCGAGGGTGAAGCCGGCGGCATCACCCAGCACATCGGCGCCTACCAGGTCACCGTCGACCTCGACGGCAACGAGCGGCCCATCACCTTCATCGACACCCCCGGTCACGAGGCGTTCACCGCCATGCGTGCCCGCGGCGCGAAGGCGACCGACATCGCGATCCTGGTCGTCGCCGCCGACGACGGCGTCATGCCGCAGACGGTGGAAGCCGTCAACCACGCGCAGGCCGCCGACGTGCCGATCGTGGTGGCGGTCAACAAGATCGACAAGGAAGGTGCCGACCCGGCCAAGATCCGCGGGCAGCTCACCGAGTACGGGCTGGTGCCCGAGGAGTACGGCGGCGACACGATGTTCGTCGACATCTCCGCCAAGGCGGGCACCAACATCGAGGCGCTGCTGGAAGCGGTCGTGCTGACCGCCGACGCATCGCTGGACCTGCGGGCCAACCCGGACATGGAAGCCCAGGGTGTCGCGATCGAAGCGCACCTGGACCGTGGCCGCGGCCCGGTGGCGACCGTGCTCATCCAGCGCGGCACGCTGCGGGTCGGCGACTCGGTGGTCGCCGGCGACGCCTACGGCCGCGTGCGACGCATGGTCGACGAGCACGGAGAGGACGTCGAAGAGGCGCTGCCGTCGCGTCCGGTGCAGGTCATCGGCTTCACGTCGGTGCCCGGCGCGGGCGACAACTTCCTCGTCGTCGACGAGGACCGCATCGCCCGCCAGATCGCCGACCGGCGCAGCGCGCGCAAGCGCAACGCGCTGGCCGCCCGCACCCGCAAGCGGATCAGCCTGGAGGACCTGGATTCGGCGCTGAAGGAGACCAGCCAGCTGAACCTGATCCTCAAGGGCGACAACTCGGGCACGGTCGAAGCGCTGGAGGAGGCCCTGCTGGGCATCCAGGTCGACGACGAGGTGCAGTTGCGCGTCATCGACCGCGGCGTCGGTGGCGTCACCGAGACCAACGTCAACCTGGCGTCGGCCTCGGATGCGATCATCATCGGCTTCAACGTCCGTGCCGAGGGCAAGGCCACCGAGCTGGCCAACCGCGAAGGCGTGGAGATCCGGTACTACTCGATCATCTACCAGGCGATCGACGAGATCGAGAGCGCGCTCAAGGGCATGCTCAAGCCGATCTACGAGGAGAAGGAACTCGGCCGCGCCGAGATCCGGGCGATCTTCCGGTCGTCGAAGGTCGGCAACATCGCCGGCTGCCTCGTCCAGTCGGGCATCATGCGCCGCAACGCCAAGGCGCGGCTGCTGCGCGACAACGTCGTCGTCGCCCAGAACCTCACCGTGTCGTCGCTCAAGCGTGAGAAGGACGACGCCACCGAGGTGCGCGAGGGCTACGAGTGCGGTCTGACGCTGACCTACAACGACATCAAAGAAGGCGATGTCATCGAGACCTACGAGCTGGTCGAAAAGGCGCGGACCTAGGAATGCCTGATCCCGCACGGGCGAAGCGGCTGGCAAAGCGCATCTCCACGATCGTCGCGTCGGCAATCGAGTACGAGATCAAGGATCCTCGTCTCGCCGGCGTGACGATCACGGATGCGAAGGTCACCAACGACCTGCACGACGCGACGCTCTACTACACGGTGCTGGGCCGGTCCCTCGACGAGGAGCCCGACTACGAAGGCGCCGCCGCCGGGCTGGAGAAGGCCAAAGGCGTGCTGCGCACCAAAGTCGGTGCCTCGCTGGGGGTTCGGTTCACCCCGACACTGGCGTTCGCCCGTGACACGGTGCCCGACGCCGCGCATCGCATGGAGGCGCTGCTGGCCCAGGCACGCGCCGCTGATGAGGATCTGGCAAGAGTTCGCGAGGGAGCCAAGCACGCCGGCGACTCCGACCCTTACCGTGTACTGGGGGAAGGGGACCTGGAGGGTCCAGCGACCGGGGGGCCGGACGTTGAGGACGAGGGTGGCGCCAACTCGCACGATCGCTGAATCCACGACGGACGGCCGCGCCGCGGGCGGGCACGTCGATGCCCGCGCAGCCGCGGAGCTGCTGGCCGCGGCGAGCAGCGTGAGCATCGTCTGCCATGTGTTCCCCGATGCCGACACGATCGGCGCCGGGCTGGCCCTGGCGCTGGTTCTCGACGAGGCCGGAAAATCGGTCGAGGTGAGCTTCGCCGAGCCGGACACGCTGCCCGATTCGCTGCGTTCGCTTCCCGGCGGGCATCTGCTGGTTCCCCCCGCGACCATGCGCCGGGATGCGGACCTGGTGGTGACCGTCGACATTCCGAGCGTCAACCGGCTGGGTGTGCTGCGTGACCTCGCCGTCGGCGACCGCGACGTCCTGGTCATCGATCATCACGCCTCCAACCAGCTCTTCGGCACGGCGAACCTCGTCGACGCCGGTGCGGATTCGACGACGATGATGGTCGCCGAACTCCTCGACGCATGGGACAAGCCTCTCGGCCTGGACGTCGCGCACTGCCTGTACGCCGGGCTGACCACCGACACCGGGTCGTTCCGCTGGGCCAGCGCGCGTGCCCACCGCCTCGCCGCGAGGCTCGTCGAGGCCGGGGTGGACAACGCCGCGGTCAGCCGCACCCTGATGGACACCCATCCGTTCGCGTGGCTGCCGATGCTGTCGCGGGTGCTGGGGTCGGCGGAACTGGTCGCCGACGCCGTCGGCGGTCGCGGCTTCGTGTACGCGATCGTCGGCCACGACGAGTGGGCGAACGCGCGTTCCGAGGAAGTCGAGAGCATCATCGACATCGTGCGCACCACGGCGCAGGCCGAGGTCGCCGCGGTGCTCAAGGAGATCGAGCCGCAGCGCTGGTCGGCGTCGCTGCGGTCGAAGTCCGTGGACGTCTCCGCGGTGGCGGCCACCTTCGGCGGTGGGGGACACCGCCTTGCCGCGGGCTTCACCGCGACCGGCTCGGCCGACGACGTCGTCGCGGCGCTGCGCACCGCCCTTGGCTGACCCGGTCGCACCGGCGACAGGCCGGCGCATCGCCGGGCTGGCGTTCCCGGCGCTGGGGGTGCTCGCCGCAGAACCCGTCTATCTGCTCTTTGACCTCGCCATCGTCGGGCGGCTCGGCGCACTGAGCCTCGCGGGGCTGGCGATCGGCGCGCTGATCATGGGGGTGCTGAGCTCCCAACTGACCTTCCTGTCCTACGGCACCACGGCCAGGGCGGCCCGGTTCTACGGTGCCGGCGATCGCAACGCCGCGGTCGAGGAGGGCGTGCAGGCGACGTGGTTGGCGGTGGGCATCGGCACGGTCATCGTCGCCGCCGTCCAGGTGACGGCCGTGCCGCTGGTGTCGGCGCTGGCCGCCGGCGGCGAGATCGCCGAGACTGCCCTGCCGTGGGTGCGGATCGCGAGCCTCGCGGTGCCGGCGATCCTGATCGCCGCCGCGGGCAACGGCTGGATGCGCGGTGTGCAGGACACCATGCGCCCACTGCGGTATGTGGTGGTCGGCTTCGGGCTGTCCGCGGTGCTGTGCCCGCTTCTGGTGTTCGGCTGGCTCGGGTGTCCCGAGCTCGGACTGCCCGGTTCCGCGGTGGCCAACGTCGCCGGGCAGTATCTGGCGGCCGCTCTGTTCTGCCGTGCGCTGTTCGTCGAGAAGGTGCCGCTGCGGGTGCGTCCGGCGGTGCTGCGTGCGCAGGTTGTCATGGGCCGTGACCTGATCCTGCGCACCATGGCGTTCCAGGCGTGCTTCATCTCCGCTGGCGCGGTGGCGGCCAGGTTCGGGGCCGCCAGCGTCGCCGCCCATCAGGTCGTGCTGCAGTTGTGGAGTTTCCTTGCCCTCGTGTTGGATTCGCTGGCGATCGCGGCGCAGTCACTGGTCGGGGCGGCGCTCGGGGCGGGTCAGCTCACCCACGCCAAAGCGGTGGCGTGGCGCGTCACGATCTTCTCCGCCGTGGCCGGCGTGGTGCTGGCCGTCGTGTTCGCGCTGGGCTCGCAGCTGATCCCGTCGGTGTTCACCGACGATCAGTCCGTGCTGGACCGCATCGGGGTGCCGTGGTGGTTCCTGGTGGCCCAATTACCGGTCGCAGGAATCGTTTTCGCGATCGACGGCGTCCTGCTCGGCGCCGGCGACGCCACGTTCATGCGCAACGCGACCCTCGCGAGCGCACTGGCCGGATTCCTGCCGCTGGTCTGGCTTTCGCTCGCGTTCGGCTGGGGTCTGCTCGGCATCTGGGCAGGGTTGTCGACGTTCATGGTGCTGCGCCTGGTCTTCGTGGGCTGGCGAGCACTGTCCGGGCGCTGGCTGGTGCCCGGCACCCGGTGACGGCCGGGGGCGGTCCGGTCTCCTGCGGTCCCGTGCGGTCCGGTCTGCTGCGCGAGCGCGCGTGTCTGCACAGCGGCGCGCCGCGTTCTGCGCGCAGTATGCGCGCGCTCGCCGGGATCGAGCGAGCCGTTGGCCCCGAGGCCCGTCGCCCGACCGAGGCGGGCCTCGTTCACGGTCGGAACCCTAGGGGCGCGTCGCGTGGACCGTCCAGACCCTCCGTTTGCCCGCCCGCCCGGACCCAACCCTGACGGTCGTCAGGCCGGCGGATTCGCACATCGCGGCGAACGTTTCCGCTTGCGCGCCGGTCCAGCCATGGCTGCTGATGCCGGTCGCATCAGGTTCGGTCTGGCGTTCGACGGCCAGGAACCGTGCACCCGGTCCGAGCGCGCGATGGATCTCGGCCAGACCGGCATCGACGTCCGGCCAGTGGTGCACGGTGGCCAGCGCCCACGCGACCGTCGCCCCGGCGTCGGGCACCGGCAGTGCCTCGGCGCCACCCTTCACCCACGTGACGGAGGCGCCGCGGGTGACGATGCGCGCGACCCTCAGCATCGCCGCGGACGGGTCGACACCGGTGACGCGGGCGCCACGCGCGGCGGCGATGCGGCACGCGTTACCCGGCCCACACCCGATGTCGAGGACATGGTCGGTCGCTGAGACTGCGGTGAGATCGGCTGCCAGCCGTCCGGTCTCGCGGCCCGTGAGCAGGAACGCCACCGCACACAGCTGGCCGGTGAGCCCGGAGAATCCGGGGTGATCACCATGATGATTGACCGGGCGTTCGGAACCGTCCACGCCTTGACTCTGCCGTGCACCCCGGGGGCACTGTCAACCGCGACGAGCGCGCAGATCTGCACGCGGAGAGCGGCGTGTCGGTGTGCAGACCCGCGCGCTCGCGGTGCCAGTGCCTGGGCCTAGGGCCGCACCTGCGTGCGGCTGGGCCTAGGGCCGCACCTGCGTGCGGCCGCGCTCGATCACGTTGCTCCTGCTTTCGGCGATGTCGTCACCGCTGGTGCTCTTCATCCACTCGCGGGCCGCCGCCGCCTCCTGCCACAGGGCCGCACCGTTCTGCGCGTCGTCGATGTCGTGGTAGGAGGCCAGCAGTGCGCGGACGGCCTTCTGGTTGTTGCCGACGATCGACGTCGCGACCTGGCGGGCGGTGTCCTGCAGCTCGGCATGCGGGACGACCTGGGTGACCAGCCCGCAGCGCAACGCTTCGTCGGCCGACAGGTAGTCGCCGGTCATGCTCATCCGGCGGGCCATGCCGACGCCGACCTTCTGGGGCAGCCGCACGGAGAGCCCCCACGTCGGCAGCAGCCCGACACGGGCATGGGTGTCGGCGAACCTGGCCTGATCCGAGGCGATCAGGATGTCGCAGTACAGCGCGATCTCCAGCCCACCGGTCACGGCGGCACCGTTGATCGCCCCGATCACCGGCTTGGTCATCGGCGGCCACTTCGGCGAGATGTCGGGCAGTTCGGTGGTGTCGCCGAGTTCCTTGAGGTCCAGCCCCGCGCAGAACACCGGGTCGGCGCCGGTCAGGATCACGACGTCCACCTCGTCGTCGGCCTGTGCCTGGCGCAGCGCCTCGAACAGCCGGCTGCGCAGCGCCGCGGACAACGCGTTGCGGGAACCGGGCCGGTTCAAGGTCAGGGTCTGGATACGGTCACGGGTGTCGACCAGAAGGACGTCGGTGGAGGTGCTCACCCGCTCACCGTATCGGCCTCCCGCGGACGCGCCTATCGTGGTGTCCATGTGCCGAAACATCACCGAGCTGAGGGGCCTGGAGCCGGCCGCCACCGCCGACGAGATCGAGGCCGCCGCACGTCAGTACGTCCGCAAGGTCAGCGGCATCACCCGCCCCTCGGGTGCCAACACCGACGCGTTCGAGGCGGCCGTCGCCGAGGTCACGGAGTCGACCCGGCGGTTGCTGTCCGGTCTGGCGCCGCGCAAGCAGCCGCCCAAGACCGTCCCGCCGCTGCGCCGCCCCGAGGTGCGCGAGCGTCTGAACCTGGCGTGACCGCGACACCGGTTGAATCTCGCGGGACCGCGCCGCCGACCCGTCCCGCGCTCAAGGAATGGAGTGCGGCGATCCACGCGCTGCTCGACGGCCGGCAGACCGTGCTGCTGCGCAAGGGCGGCATCGGGGAGAAACGGTTCGACATCCCTGCCGAGGCGTCCGGGTCGCGGTTCCTGCTCTTTCCGACGGTCGCGCACAGTCACGCCGAGCGCGTGCGTCCCGAACACCGTGACCTGCTCGAGCCCGCCGCGGCGGACAGCACCGAGGACGAGGTCGTGGTGCGCGCCGGCGCGAGCGTGGTCGCATCGATCCCTGTCGAGCGGCCCGAGAATCTGGGATCCATTGCGGTGCATCATATCTGGACGGGTGAGTCGGTACAGTACGACCGGCTCGACTTCCGGCCCCGGCACCGCCTGACGGCGCTGGTGGTCGCGACGGTCCCGCTGGTCGAGCCTGTGCGTCTGGCGCGCACCCCGGACTACCGCGGGTGCTCCAGTTGGGTGCGGCTGCCGGTGGATCCGCGGTGGGGCGAGCCGGTACACAGCGAGGCGGAGCTGGACCGGGTGGCCAGGCTGGTCCGCGACTCAGTCGGCTGATGGCGGCGGTGGACCCGCGGGCAGCGTGAGCCGGGTGTCCTCGCCGAGATGCACGGTGTGCCGGGCCGTGGCGAAATCCGTTGCGGTCCCGGCATGTTCGCCGGTGCCGAGGTTCCGCAGGAAGCGGGGGTGTGAGCCCCCGGCGATCAGCACCCGGATCCGCGAACCGGCGGGGAACGTCCACGCGACGGGGTCGAGCTCGACGGTCACGGTGCCCGAATCCGGCGCCGACGCCACATAGCCGTCGCTGACGTTGCGGGATCGTCCGTGCGCGTCGACCTGGCTGATCCGCACGAACAGGTCGTTGTGCGGAGTTGCGCACGTATGCGCCATGTCCAGCACGGGCACGCCGACCACGGGCAGGTCCGAGGCCAGCGCGGTGCCGGTGAACGTCAGCACGTCGGCGCGGCGGGCCAGCGCGGTGTCGTCGCGGTAGCCGCCGACGGGGGAGAGCAGCCGGCCTCCGACGGTCGGTGTCGGGTCGCCCGGGTTGTAGACGAAGGTGGCGTCCGCGGCGCCGGGGGCCCCGGGGGCCAGCCCGCCGCCCGGCTGTGGATGCAGGACCAGCGAGGGCATCGCCGGTGGCCAGTCGGGCAGGTTCAGCCAGCCCCGTCGGCTGAGGTGGATGCGGACCGGGGAACGACGTTGCGGTGGTTCACCTTTGAGGTGGGTCGCGAGCCAGTCCAGGCTCTCCCGCAACATCGTCGGGGCGGCTTTGGTCATCATGTCCCCGTGCGTCCACGGCCCGATCGTGAGCCCGGTCGGAACGCCGCGGCCGGCGAGCATCCGGTAGTGCTCGACGGTCTGGTCGACGAACAGGTCCTGCCAACCGGTCAGCAGCAGCACCGGGACTTCCGCACGTTCCAGGCCGTCGCGCAGCCGCAGTCGCGTCCAGAACGGGTCGTCGGTGTCGGGATGGTCGAGCCACGACTCGAACCACGGTGCGCCGTCGCCGAGCAGCTCCCGACTGGCGGCCGCCAACGGCAGGCGCAGGGACGCCGAGGTGACCCGGCGCTGCGCGCGAGCCTGACGCAGCAGAGTGCGCACCCTGTTCGGATCCTCCTGCCGGCCCACCAGGTCGCTCCAGCCGAGAAAGTCGTTGAGTCCGAACGAGCCTGCGCCCCAACGCGGCCCGCTGACATCATCGGGTCCGACGGTGATGACCGCGGCGGCCAGTTCCGGGGGTGGGTCGGTGAGCAACGCCCACTGGGTGAACCCGAGGTAGGACAGGCCGATCGTGGCGAAGGTGCCGGTGAACCAGGGCTGGTCGCGCAGCCACGCGGCGGTGTCGGCGCCGTCGTCGACCTCGTTGACGAACGGGTCGAACTCACCGCCCGAACCGAACGTGCCACGCACGCTCTGGAAGACGACGTGGTAGCCGCGCGCGGCGTAGAACGAGGCGAACATGGTGGCGAAGGGCAGGCCGCGGCCGTACGGTCCGCGCACCAGCAGCGTGCCCGCGGGGGAGGCGGTGTGCGGTGCGTAGTGGTCGGCGACCAGCTCGACGCGGTCGCGCATCGGCACCCGCAGCTCGCGGTGCACCACGAAATCGCAGACCGGCGGCGGCAGGTCGAAGACACGGCTCAGCGCGCGCCGAGCGCGCCGAGCGAGTTCAGAGCTCACCCGACGCTCAGTAGATGTAGTACGGGCTGAGCTCGTGGGCGCGCTGCAGGTTGGTCTGCATGCAGTCCGGATCCGGTTCGGAGTAGATGGGCGAGTAGAACAGCGACTGCTGGATCACGCCGTAGCTGGTCTGGAACGCCACCATGCAGGTGATCCACCAGCGGTTGTTCCAGTCGGTCGGCTTCATGATCCAGAACTGGGCGGCGCGGTGGCCGTTGATGTCGAGCTCGACCGCATCCGGCGGCAGGCTCTCCTCGTAGGTGCGCCACACGAACGTCTCGACCGCCATCTGGTAGTTCCCGGCGTCGTACTTGCAGCGCAGGCTGTCCTCCTGCGTGGGCGGCGTGTAGGCCAGCCCGATGCGCTGGACGGCGTCGAGCGGGATGTCGCGGCACGGGTTGAACGGATCGGGGTCGGTGAGGTCGATCACCGGGGACTTGATCGTCGTGCTTGCGTAGGGAGGCGGCGTCGCATCCGGCAGCGGTGCGAACGTCGACCGCAGATCCACCCCGGCCGGCGTGGTGAGTCCCGCAGGATTCACCTGGCAGACCACGACAACCGCTGCGACCAGCGCGCACAGCGCCGAGAACAGTCGCAGCTTGGCGACCATGGAGAACCCCCTCGGGTGCCGAATGTCGTGGCTCGTCACGCCTCTTGCTGTGGGGAGTGTAACGGGCCGTGTCTGTCGACCGGGACCGAACTTAGAACCTGTTCCAGTTGCCGACGGGTGGTCGTCGTGCGACCACAAGTAGGCTGACGCGTTGTGAGCACTGACGAACGACGCCCCACATTGTGGGCGGTCAGTGACCTTCATACCGGCCACACCGGCAACAAGCCGGTCACCGAGTCACTGCACCCCGCCTCACCCGACGACTGGCTGATCGTCGCCGGCGACGTCGCCGAACGCACCGACGAGATCCGCTGGGCGCTGGACCTGCTGCGTAAACGCTTCGCCAAGGTGATCTGGATCCCGGGCAATCACGAACTGTGGACCACCCAGCGTGACCCGATGCAGATCTACGGCAAGTCCCGCTACGACTACCTGGTCACCATGTGCGACGAGATGGGCATCGTCACCCCCGAGCATCCCTACCCCGTCTGGACCGAGGAGGGCGGCCCCGCGACGATCGTCCCGATGTTCCTGCTCTACGACTATTCGTTCCTGCCCCAGGGGGCCGGCACGAAGGCCGAGGGCCTCGCGATCGCCCGTGAGAAGAACATCGTCGGCACCGACGAGTACCTGTTGTCGTCGGAGCCCTACGCGACGCGCGACGCCTGGTGCCGGGACCGCGTCAACTACACCCGTGGGCGCCTCGAGGACCTCGACTGGATGATGCCGACCATCCAGGTCAACCATTTCCCGATGGTGCGCGAGCCCTGCGACGCGATGTTCTACCCCGAGTTCTCGCTGTGGTGTGGCACCACGGCCACGGCCGACTGGCACACCCGCTACAACGCGATCTGCTCGGTGTACGGCCATCTCCACATCCCGCGCACCACCTGGTACGACGGGGTCCGCTTCGAAGAGGTGTCGGTCGGTTATCCGCGGGAATGGCGTCGCCGCAGGCCGTATCGCTGGCTGCGCCAGATTCTTCCGGATCCGAAGTACCCGGCCGGCTATCTCAACGAGTTCGGCGGTCACTTCCAGATCACCCAGGAGATGCGCGACAACGCGGCGAAGATGCAGCAACGCATCAAGGACCGCGGATGATCGCCGCGCCGCTGCTCTCCGGAGTCCTGCCCGGCGAGGTCGACGCGCTCGCAGCGGCCGAGATGTACACCGACCCACGAGAACTCGCGCCGCTGCCCGAAGAGGAGCCGCTGATCGCGAAGTCGGTGGCCAAGCGGCGCAACGAGTTCATCACCGTGCGCTACTGCGCGCGCCAGGCGCTGGTGGACCTCGGAATGGAGCCGGTGCCGATCCTCAAGGGCGACAAGGGCGAACCGTGCTGGCCCGACGGCGTCGTCGGCAGCCTCACTCACTGCGAGGGCTTCCGCGGCGCGGCGATCGGTCGTCGCTCGGACGTCCGGTCGCTCGGGATCGACGCCGAACCGCACGATGTGCTTCCGGCCGGGGTTCTGGACGCGATCAGCCTGCCGGTGGAACGCCACGAGCTCGGCGGCATGCCCGGCGGTGTGCACTGGGACCGGGTCCTGTTCTGCGCCAAGGAGGCGACGTACAAGGCGTGGTATCCGCTGACGCACCGCTGGCTGGGATTCGAGGACGCCCACATCACCTTCGACGTCGACTCGACGGGGCAGGCCGGGACTTTCCGGTCCCGAATCCTGATCGATCCGGCCGCCGAATCGGGGCCGCCGCTGACGGCGCTGGCCGGCCGCTGGTCGGTGCGCAACGGCATCGCGCTGACCGCGATCGTGTTGTGAGCGCCGAACCCGGCCTGGTCGTCGTCGACAAGCCAGGCGGCATGACCAGCCACGACGTCGTCGGGCGCTGCCGGCGGCTGTTCGGCACCCGCAAGGTCGGTCACGCCGGCACCCTGGACCCGATGGCGACCGGTGTGCTGGTGATCGGCATCGAACGCGCCACCAAGATCCTCGGTCTGCTCACCGCCACCGACAAGTCCTATACGGCGACCCTCCGGCTGGGTCAGACGACCTCCACTGAGGACGCCGAAGGCGAACTGCTGCACCAGATTTCGGCTGCGCAGGTGACCGACGAGCAGATCGAGCGCGCGATCGCGCCGTTGCGGGGGGCGATCGAGCAGGTCCCGTCGGCGGTGAGTGCGATCAAGATCGCCGGCAAGCGCGCCTATCAGATGGTGCGAGATGGCGAGCAGGTCGAGATCCCCCCGCGCCCGGTGCGCATCGACCGCTTCGAGGTGCTCGCGGTCCGGCGGAACGGGGACGTCGTGGACGTGGACGTCGTCGTGGACTGTTCCAGCGGCACCTACATCCGGGCGCTGGCCCGCGACGTCGGCGCGGCGCTCGGCGTCGGAGGTCACCTGACCGCTCTGCGGCGCACCCGCGTCGGCGGGTTCGGCCTGGACCAGGCCCGCACCCTCGAGCAACTCGCCGACGCCGCCGAGCTCAGCTATTCGCTCGACGAGGCGTGCCTGCACGCGTTCCCGCGCCGTGAGCTGACCGACGCCGAGGTGGTCGACGCCGGTCACGGCCGGTCGCTCGCCCCCGCCGGCATCGACGGCGTCTACGCGGCGACGGCCCCGGACGGCCGCGTGATGGCTCTATTGGAAGATGCGGGGGCCCGGACGAGGTCCGTGGTCGTGATCCGGCCCGCGACGCTGTAGGCGCCGCACACGTCGCCGAACGCACGAATTATGTCGGGAATTCGGCCGGAACCCGTCAGAGATCGTGCACTCGGCGGCCCGCCCGGGCGGCGAATGCTCAGGCGTAGCGCCGCTCGAACTCCTTGATGGCTCTGTCGATGTCGCCCTTGACCGCGCGCGCCGCTGCCGCGCCGACGGGCCCGAACAACGGAGCGCCGCCGAGATCCATCCGCACGGTGAACGTGCAACCGTCGCCGGTGGATGCCACCGTCATCGTCATCTTGTAACGGGTGCCGCCGACGCCCTCACCATGCACGGCGAGCGCCGAGGGCGGATCGAACTGCTTCACCGTCCACGTCACCCGGTTGCGCATGCCCTTGGCGCCGGCCACGCCGACGATCGTCGTCCCGACGGTGATCTCCTCGGGGACGTCGGACCGCCAGCCCTGGTGCATCGGCATCCAGTCGCCGAGCGACGACAGGTCCGATGCGTGCGCCCAGGCGGTCTCGGCGGGCATCGGCAACGATCGGGACAACTCCAACTTGGCCACGGCGACTCCTAAGCGACGACCCAGATTGCTTCTGCAGCGGGACTTCCCAAATCGACGGTGGTTTCACCGTCTGAAGCGGCCGTCGACCCTCCGGAGCTTCCCGGATTCTCTACGGCCACCGAGATCATCCCCGCGAAGTCCCGCCGAGCGACGACCCGCAGTCGCGAATCCAGGCTGATGCCCACGGTGTCGAAGTACCGCAGCATTTCGGGATCGGCATCGGAGATGCGCGCGACGGTGCCCGCCTCGCCGTCCTGACACGCCGAGAGCTGACGAGCCGGAGGCGTGGGGACCTTGCCGTCGGCGGCCGGGATCGGATCGCCGTGCGGGTCACGGGTCGGGTAGCCGAGCTTGGCGTCGATGCGGTCGAGCATCCGGTCCGACACCGCGTGCTCCAGGATCTCGGCCTCGTCGTGCACCTCGTCCCAGCCGTAGCCGAGCTCATTGACCAGGAACGTCTCCATCAGCCGGTGCCGGCGCACCATCGCCAGCGCCGCCCGCCGGCCCGCGTCCGTCAGGGTCACCGCACCGTACTTCTCGTGGTCGACGAGGCCCTGATCGGCGAGTTTGCGGATCGACTCCGAGGCGGTGCTGGCAGACACCCCGATGCGGTCGGCCAGCAGTTTCGTGCTGACCTTCTCGTGTGACCACTCCTGTGCGGTCCAGATGACCTTCAGATAGTCCTGGGCGACCGTCGACAGGTCGGTCGGGTTGGCGGGGTTGCCGTCAGGACTCACGAGTATGAAGTTTAGGCAATCATCACCTGATCCGGTGATGCTGCTGGGTCACAGAGCCCCGCGGGTCGTAGGCTAGCGGCGTGCAGCGCTGGCGGGGGCAGGATGAAATCCCCACAGACTGGGGTCGGTGTGTGGTCACCATCGGTGTGTTCGACGGTGTGCACCGCGGCCACCAGGAACTCATCGGGCGTGCCGTCAAGGCGGGCCGTTCCCGCGGGGTGCCTACGGTCCTGATGACGTTCGACCCGCATCCGATGGAGGTCGTCTTCCCGGGCAGCCACCCGGCGCAGCTGACCACCCTGACCCGGCGCGCCGAACTGGTCGAGGAGATGGGCATCGACGTCTTCCTCGTCATGCCGTTCACCTCCGACTTCATGAAGCTCACCCCCGAGCGCTACGTCCACGAACTGCTCGTCGAACGTCTGCACGTCGTCGAGGTGGTGGTCGGCGACAACTTCACCTTCGGCAAGAAGGCCGCGGGCAACGTCGAGCTGCTGCGCAAGGCGGGGGACCGGTTCGGCTTCGCGGTCGACTCGCTCTCGCTGGTCGCAGAACACCATCGCGACGAGACGGTGACGTTCTCGTCGACCTACATCCGGTCGTGCGTCGACGCCGGCGACATGGTCGCCGCCGAGGAGGCGCTGGGCCGTCCACACCGGGTGGAGGGCGTGGTGGTGCGCGGCGACGGTCGTGGCCGCGACCTGGGCTTCCCAACCGCCAACGTCGCACCGCCGATGTATGCCGCGATCCCGGCCGACGGTGTGTACGCCGCGTGGTTCACCGTCCTGGGGCACGGGCCCGTCGTCGGCACGGTCACTCCCGGCGAGCGCTATCAGGCCGCGGTCTCGGTCGGCACGAACCCGACGTTCTCCGGGCGGACCCGCACGGTCGAGGCGTTCGTGCTCGATACGGAGGCGGACCTCTACGGCCAGCATGTTGCCGTCGACTTCGTCGCCCGGCTGCGCGGCCAGGAGAAGTTCGGCTCGGTGGCCGACCTCATCACCGCGATGGAGGGGGACACCGAACGTGCCCGAACCATCCTGTCGGCGCAGTAGAGCGATGCGGTAGAGCTGCGCTTTTCGCGGATTCTTCGGTAGCCGGGACCCGCTGCTAGACTCCCTGCCGACCCGGCGCGTGCTGCAGTTCGCGGTGGCCGCGCCTTTTTCGGGGTCCGGAGAGACGGGCCCCGCGTTCGCGGACCGAATTGATGGAGTTGTATTCGTGGCGCTCACCACCGAACAGAAAAAAGAGATCCTCGGCCAGTACGGCCTGCACGACACCGACACCGGTTCCCCCGAAGCTCAGGTCGCGTTGCTCACCAAGCGGATCTCCGATCTCACCGAACACCTCAAGCAGCACAAGCACGACCACCACTCGCGTCGTGGCCTGCTGCTGCTGGTCGGCCGTCGCCGCCGGCTGCTGAAGTACGTCGCCCAGGTCGACGTCGCGCGCTACCGCTCGCTGATCGAGCGTCTGGGCCTGCGCCGCTGACGCTGCGCGACCCGTGAATCCGCCCCGCTGCCTCTGGCCGCGGGGCGGACTTCGTGGTGCACCCGTGCCTGCGGGGCCCGGATTAGGGGTTTCGCAGGTGCCGGGATGTAACATAGGTGCGTTCGACTGCCATCGGCACGAACACACATGGGTGCGGTCCTCGCAGACCCGCGTGCACCGTTCCCGCGTGACACGACAAGGAACCGCCTGATCGCGCGGTCTTCGGTAGTGGCTGCCGGAGAGAGACTCCGACAGCTTCGATCGACGGCCGTCGACGCATCCGGGCCGGCCTTCTCGGAACCTTCCGAGTCCGCATTCGCTGCGCGTGTCCACGCGAAACAGTTGAAGGACGATCTAGAGAGGCCGTACGGACGTCTATGTCTGTAGTTGAAATCGAAGAGGGCGTGTTCGAATCCACCGCCACCATCGACAACGGGAGCTTCGGCACCCGCACCATCCGTTTCGAGACCGGCCGGCTGGCCCGCCAAGCCGCCGGCGCCGTCGTCGCCTACCTCGACGACGAGACCATGCTGCTGAGCGCCACGACCGCCAGCAAGCAGCCCAAGGAGCATTTCGACTTCTTCCCGCTGACGATCGACGTCGAGGAGCGGATGTACGCCGCGGGCCGCATCCCCGGCTCGTTCTTCCGTCGTGAGGGACGCCCGTCCACCGACGCGATCCTGACCTGCCGCCTGATCGACCGGCCGCTGCGCCCGACGTTCATCTCGGGTCTGCGCAACGAGATCCAGGTCGTCGTCACCGTGCTGAGCCTGGATCCCAAGGATCTCTACGACGTGCTGGCGATCAACGCCGCGTCGGCGTCGACCCAGATCTCGGGCATCCCGTTCAACGGTCCGGTCGGCGGCGTCCGCGTCGCGCTGATCGACGGCCAGTGGGTCGCGTTCCCGACCGTCGAGCAGCTCGAAGGAGCCGTGTTCGACATGGTCGTCGCGGGACGGAAGGCCGGCGATGATGTCGCGATCATGATGGTCGAGGCCGAGGCCACCGACAAGGTCATCGAGCTGGTGGCCGGCGGTGCGGGAGCGCCGACCGAGGCCGTCGTGGCCGAGGGCCTGGAGGCCGCCAAGCCGTTCATCGCCGCGCTGTGCGACGCGCAGGCCGCGCTGGCCGGTGCTGCCGGCAAGGAGACCGCCGAGTACCCGGTGTTCCCGGACTACGCCGAGGACGTCTACTACTCGGTCGCCTCCGTCGCCACCGATGCCCTGTCCGAGGCGCTGACCATCGCGGGCAAGGAAGCACGCGACGACCGCACCAACGAGATCAAGGCCGAGGTCGTCGAGCGTCTCGCCGAGCAGTACGCCGGTCGCGAGAAGGAGATCGGCGCGGCATACCGCTCGCTGACCAAGAAGCTTGTGCGCCAACGCATCCTGACCGACCACTTCCGCATCGACGGACGCGGCGTCACGGACATCCGCGCCCTGTCGGCCGAGGTCGCGGTCATCCCGCGGGCACACGGCAGCGCGCTGTTCGAGCGCGGCGAAACCCAGATCATGGGCGTCACCACCCTCGACATGGTCAAGATGGCCCAGCAGATCGACTCGCTGGGACCGGAGACCTCCAAGCGCTACATGCACCACTACAACTTCCCGCCGTACTCGACCGGTGAGACGGGCCGCGTCGGTTCGCCGAAGCGCCGCGAGATCGGCCACGGCGCACTCGCAGAGCGCGCCCTGATGCCGGTGCTGCCGAGCGTCGAGGAGTTCCCGTACGCGATCCGTCAGGTCTCCGAGGCGCTGAGCTCCAACGGCTCCACCTCGATGGGTTCGGTGTGTGCGTCGACGCTGTCGCTGCTGAATGCCGGTGTGCCGCTGAAGGCTCCGGTCGCGGGTATCGCGATGGGCCTGGTGTCCGACGATGTGGAAGTAGAGGGTGGTGGCGTCGAACGCCGCTTCGTGACGCTGACCGACATCCTCGGCGCCGAGGACGCGTTCGGCGACATGGACTTCAAGTGCGCGGGCACCAAGGACTTCGTCACCGCCCTGCAGTTGGACACCAAGCTCGACGGCATCCCCTCGCAGGTGCTGGCCGGTGCGCTCGCACAGGCCAAGGACGCCCGGATCACCATCCTCGAGGTGATGGCCGAGGCGATCGACGAGCCCGATGAGATGAGCCCGTACGCGCCGCGCATCACCACGATCAAGGTTCCGGTCGACAAGATCGGCGAGGTCATCGGGCCCAAGGGCAAGATGATCAACTCGATCACCGAGGAGACCGGCGCGTCGATCTCCATCGAGGACGACGGCACCGTGTTCGTCGGCGCCTCCAACGGCGAAGCGGCGCAGGCCGCGATCGACAAGATCAACGCGATCGCCAACCCGCAGCTGCCCAAGGTCGGCGAGCGCTTCCTCGGAACGGTGGTGAAAACCACTGATTTTGGAGCCTTCGTTTCCTTACTGCCGGGCCGCGACGGCCTGGTGCACATCTCGAAGTTGGGACGCGGCAAGCGGATCAACAAGGTGGAGGATGTCGCCAAGGTCGGCGACAAGCTCCGCGTGGAGATCGCCGACATCGACAACCGCGGCAAGATCTCGCTGGTCCTCGTCGCCGAAGAGGAAGCCGGTGCGGCCACACCTGAGGCACCTGCACCCGCCGATGCCGCGACCTCAAGCAGCTAGCTCGGGGGCGCTCCGCCAGGGACGGACCAGCAGCGCTGCGTCCGTCCCGGCGGTGAGGCGCACCCGGCTTCCCGGTGGCCTTCGCGTGGTCACCGAGCACATCCCGTCGGTGCACTCGGCGTCGGTCGGCGTGTGGGTGAACGTCGGATCGCGCGATGAAGGCCGCAGTGTGGCCGGCGCCGCGCACTTCCTGGAGCACCTGCTGTTCAAGGCGACCCCGACGCGCACGGCCGTGCAGATCGCCCAGGCGGTCGACGCCGTCGGTGGTGAGCTGAACGCGTTCACGTCGCGGGAGCACACCTGCTACTACGCGCATGTGCTGGATTCCGATCTGGAACTGGCCGTCGATCTGGTCGCCGACGTGGTGCTCAACGGGCGCTGCGAACCCGACGACGTCGAGGTCGAACGTGACGTCGTGCTCGAAGAGATCGCGATGCGCGACGACGACCCCGAGGACACCCTCGGCGACGTGTTCCTGTCGGCGATGTTCGGTGACCATCCGGTGGGTCGCCCTGTGGTCGGCAGCGTGGCGTCGATCGCGGGAATGACGCGCTCGCAACTGCATTCGTTCCACGTCCGGCGCTACACACCCGACCGCATGGTGGTCGCGGTGGCGGGCAACATCGAGCACGACGAGGTGGTCCGGCTGGTGCGCCGGCACTTCGGTCGGCACCTGGTGCGCGGCCGGTCCCCGGTCGCGCCGCGCAAAGGTGCGGGACGGGTGGCCGGGCGCCCGACGCTCGAGCTGGTCAAACGCGACGCCGAGCAGACGCACCTGTCGCTCGGTGTGCGGACGCCGGGCCGGCACTGGGAGCACCGGTGGGCATTGTCGGTACTCAACACCGCGCTCGGCGGTGGCCTGAGTTCCCGTCTGTTCCAACAGATCCGAGAGACCCGCGGACTCGCGTACTCGGTGTACTCGACCGTCGACACCTTCGCCGACACCGGTGCGCTGTCGATCTATGCGGGATGCCAGCCGGAGCGCTTCGACGAGGTGGTCCGGGTGACCACCGACATCCTGGCCGATGTGGCCCGCGACGGCATCACCGCCGACGAGTGCCGGATCGCCAAGGGTTCGTTGCGTGGCGGATTGGTGCTGGGCCTGGAGGATTCGGGTTCGCGCATGAACCGCATCGGCCGCAGCGAGCTGAACTTCGGTGAGCACCGCACCATCGCGGACACACTGTCCAAGATCGATGAGGTCACGATCGACGAGGTCAACGCGGTCGCCCGGCAGTTGCTCACCCGTCCGTTCGGTGCGGCGGTGCTCGGCCCGGTGCGGTCCAAACGATCGCTGCCGAAGCCGTTGCAACAGATCGCGGGTTGACCGGTAGCCTGGTCGGCGATGACGGAACTTTCCCGACGGCATGTTCTGCTGGGCGGGCTGTCACTGTTCGCGCTGACGGCGTGTTCGACACAGACCGTGCTCGCAGACCCCGCCCGGCCACTGCCCCCGCCGGAGGAGCGCATCGCCGCGCTCGCCGCCCGCCACGACGCCCGAATCGGCTTGTACGCAGCCGATCTGGACAGCGGCGCGACCCTCGCGTTCGGCGACACCGACACGTTCGCGGTGTGCTCGACGTTCAAGACGTACGCGGCGGGCGCGGTGTTGCAGCGGGTGCAGCAGGGTCGACTCGGGCTCGGCGACACCGTGCTGATCGAGGCCGCCGACATCCGCCCGCACTCGCCGGTCACCGAACCGCGGGTGGGGACGGCGATGACGCTGGCCGAGCTGTGTCAGGCAGCCCTGCAGCAGAGCGACAACGCCGCGGCCAACGGTCTGCTGCGGGTGCTGGGTGGACCGTCGGCGATCACGGAGTTCGCGCGCAGCATCGGCGACGACCGGACGCGGCTGGACCGCTGGGAGGTCGAGCTGAACTCCGCGGTGCCCGGCGATCCCCGGGACACCAGTACGCCGCGGGCGCTCGCCACCGGATACCAGGCGCTGCTGACCGGTGATGTCCTGGATCCCATCGGCCGCCGCCAATTGGTCGACTGGATGCTGGCCAATCAGACCTCCAGCATGAGGGCCGGACTGCCGGCGGGGTACACGAGCGCCGACAAGACCGGCAGCGGCGATTACGGCAGCACCAACGACGTCGGCATCGCGTTCGGTCCGGCGGGGCAGCGGCTGCTGCTGGCGGTGATGACCCGGTCGGCGAGCGACGATCCCGATGCGCCGAGTCTGCGACCGCTGATCGGTGAGCTCGCGACGCTGGTGCTGTCCGAGCTCTGACTCAGCTGCGCGAGCCGTCGCGCAGCAGCACGAAGAAGTACGGCGCGTCGTAGCCGCGCAGATCCATGGCGCCGAGAACCACTTCCGATCCGGGCGTGTCGTCGACGAGGCGGAACACGTCGTTGATCGGCAGCTGGTCGTAGATCATCGTCGCGGTGTCGACGCCGCGGTAGCGGGTGGTGCGCAATCGTGCCTTGGGGCCGAGGGCCTGCAGCGCGGGCCGCAGTGTCGCCACCGCTGCGGTGAAGTTCTGCTTCTTCAGCATCGGGAACCTGGTGAAGAGCCCCAGGCCGGCGAACGCCGGCGCCGGGTTCAGCGCGAACAGGCCGGCTCCGTCGGCGGTCGGGAAGAGCAGCGGATCGACGGTTTCGTTGTCCCGGAAGCGCTTTCCCCACCATCCGCTGGCGGCCAGGATGCCGTCGAGCGGATGGCCGGTCGGAAGCTCGGCGCCGTGCCAGGTGCCGATCATGAATTGAGGGTCGACCGCAGCGAGCGAGTCGAACAGTGCCAGGGCGTCGGCCGTGGTGGTCGGGACATCGTCGGGAAGAACCTCGGAGAGAGCCGCCATGTCCGCGAGCCTACTTGACACATGTCAAGCGGGGCACAATGTGAGCATGCGTTCCGACGACATGTGCCCGTGCGGTAGCGGCGATCTCTACGGCAGATGCTGTCTGCCGCTGCATACGGGTCAGCGGGGCGCCGAGACCGCCGAACAGTTGATGCGGTCGCGCTACAGCGCCTTCGTGGCCGGCGATGCGGAGTACGTCTGGCGGACCTGGCATCCGCGCACCCGCCCGGCCGACGTCACCGATCTCACGGTCACGTGGACGCGCCTGGAGATCGTGGACCGCGTCGACGGCGGGCCCGGCGACGACACCGGCGAGGTGGAGTTCCGTGCCCACCACAGGGCGGGCGTTCTGCACGAACGGTCCCGGTTCGCGGTGCGCGCCGGGCGCTGGTTCTACGTCGACGGCGAGATCTTCGATTGAGCGACCCGGGCTGCGATGAATCCCGGACGGACGCGCTGTCTACACCTCGGACAGGTGAATTTCTGGAGAGGAATCTGATGAGTGACTATGCCGCGCCGGTAGGCGCGCCGATCTGGCTCGACCTGATGAGCACCGATCCCGCCCGGGCAGCGGAGTTCTACCACGCCGTCTTCGGCTGGGACGTCGAGGCGCCACCGCAGGCCGAGTTCGGCGGATACCAGAACTTCACCGTCAACGGCCGCAGGGTCGCGGGCCTGCTCCCTCATATGGGCGGGGTTCCCAACGTCTGGTCGGTCTACCTTCACACCGCCGACGCCGCCGAGACCGTGCGCGCCGTCGAGGCCGCCGGGGGATCGGTGATGGTGCCGCCGATGCCGGTCGGTGACATGGGCTCGATGATGGTTGTGACCGACCCGGCCGGCGCGGTGATCGGCTTCTGGCAACCGGGCACCCACGTCGGGTTCACGCAGTGGGAGGTGCACGGCACCCCGTACTGGTTCGAATGCCAGAGCAAGGACTACGAGAAATCGCTGGCGTTCTATCCGCAGGTGATCGGGGCGCGGACGGAGGAGATCGGCACCGGCGGCGACCCGAATGCCGTCGGTCCCGACCGCTACGCGCAGCTGTTCATCGGTGAGAGCGCGTATTCGGGAATCATGGACTCCGCCACCCTGTTCCCGGCCGAGGTGCCGTCGTTCTGGCAGATCTACATCACGGTCGACGATGTGGCCGGCACCGTGGCGCGGGCCGAATCCCTGGGAGCACAGATCCTGATGCCGGGCGAGGAGACGCCGTACGGCACGCTGGCAGCTCTGCGGGATCCGCTCGGCGCGCTGATCTGCCTGGGGCATCCGCCCGCCGGCATGTGAAACGACGCGTCGGCGATCAGGCCAGCAGCTCGGCCGGGTCGGTGTAGGGCACGTCGAGGTCCGCGGCGACCTGCTCGGACAGCAGGGCGCCCTCGTGCGTCGAAAGCCCTTTGGCCAGAGCGGGATCCGCGCGGCACGCATCCCGCCATCCGCGACCGGCGAGCTTGAGAACGTAGGGCAGGGTCGCGTTGGTCAGCGCGTACGTCGACGTGCGCGGCACCGCCCCGGGCATGTTGGCCACGCAGTAGAAGACGGTGTCGTGCACCGCGAACGTCGGGTCGTCATGCGTGGTGGGCCGGGAATCCTCGAAGCAGCCGCCCTGGTCGATGGCGATGTCGACCAGTACAGCGCCCGGCTTCATCGCTGCGACAGTCGAATTGGAGACGAGCTTGGGCGCTCTGGCACCGGGGACCAGGACCGCGCCGATCACGAGGTCGGCGTGCTTGACGGCGTCTTCGAGGTCGAGCGAGGACGAGTAGCGGGTCTCGATGGCGCCGTTGTTCTCATCGTCGATCTTGCGCAGCGTGTTGATGTTGACGTCGAACACGTTGACATGGGCGCCCATGCCCTTGGCGATCCGCGCGGCGTTGTAGCCGGCGACACCACCGCCGATGACGACGACCTCCGCCGGGGCGACTCCGGGGACGCCGCCCATCAGGACGCCGCGGCCTCCGTGGCTGCGCATCAGATGGTACGAGCCGACCTGCGCCGACAGTCGTCCGGCGACCTCGCTCATCGGAGCCAGGAGGGGAAGTGACCCGTCGGCGAGTTGCACGGTTTCGTAGGCGATCGACGTCGTGCCGGATGCCATGAGCGCGTCGGTGCAGGGCTTGGACGCGGCCAGATGCAGGTAGGTGAACAGGGTTTGGCCCCTACGCATCTTCGAGTACTCGGCCTCGATGGGTTCCTTGACCTTCAGGAGAAGGTCGGCTTCGCTCCACACCTCGTCGGCGCCGGTGATCATCTGTGCCCCGGCCCGTTTGAAGTCGGCGTCGGAGATCGAGGATCCGTCGCCGGCGCCGGACTGGATTAGCACCTCGTGACCGCGCTGCACGAGTTCGGCGACTCCGGACGGGGTGATGGCGACCCGGAATTCGTTGTTCTTGATCTCGGTCGGGATTCCGACACGCATGATCGCTCCTCTGTAGGTGTTGTTGAGTAAATTGTGAAGAAACAGCGGTTTAGCCGCAATATTTGCATCGAAGATTCGCTAAACTGCGGCAATGTCGAAAGAATCAACGACATCGCGCTCATCTGCGGGGCTGGCGCCGAAGGATGTTCGGGAAGTCACCCTCGACGACGTCGACCGAAGGATCCTGACCGCCCTGCACAGCGATGCACGGATGGCCAACAGTGCGCTGTCCGAGCTCGTCGGCATCGCGCCGTCGACGTGCCACGGCCGGGTGCGCAGGCTCCAGGAGTTGGGGGTGATCCGCGGCTTCTACGCCGACATCGATCCGGCCGCGATCGGGCTGACGCTGCAGGCGATGATCTCAGTGAGTCTGCAGGCGAACTCCCGAAGCCAGATTCGGCACTTCATCCAGACGATCCGGCGCAAGCCCCAGGTGATGGACGTGTACTTCCTGGCCGGCGCCGACGACTTCATCCTGCATGTGGCCGCGCGCGACACCGAGGATCTCCGGGCGTTCGTGGTGGAGAACCTCAACGCCGACGCCGACGTGGCCGGTACGCAGACGTCGCTGATCTTCGAGCACCTGCGCGGCGCGTCGCCGCTGTAGTGGTCAGGCCGGCGTCAACGTGACGTTGTGCAAGGCGACGGCGACGTCGGTCGGCAGGATGTCGACGAATGTCGGGGCGTCGCGCAATGCTGCTCCTGAGCCGATGATGTTACCCGGAGCTGTTGGGGTGCAGGGAAATTCGCTGCACCGAAACCATCGCCCCGGCGGGCTCTGGTAGGGCTGCATGCTGGGCGACTGGTCGACGCGGTAACGGCCGGGCGGGATGTAGGTGGTCGCCCATCCGTCGCGGGGCTGTGTCGTCACGCCGAACACCCCGTTGCTGCCGTAGGGCGCCGCCTGCGCGGGCGTCACCGACAGCGTGACGGCCACGGCCATGCATCCTGCGGCCACGGCGACCAGTGAGCTACGTGCGTGTGTCCAGCGCATTCGCTGAGGTTACCCGGCTACGGGTCGTCGCAGTCCCTGCTCGTGGAAGAGTCTTCGCCTTCCTCGTGTGGGAGGAGGTGGCGTTCGGGGTGGTGGTAGCCGTTGACGCGGTGTTGGCCGGTCTCCAGGTCTGGTGGTGGGATCCACTCGGTCTGGTTCCTGCTGTTCTTGCGGGTGGTCCAGCCGGTGTTCTCGATCATCCGGTTTTCCGGTCCGCAGGCGAAGGTGAGGTCGTCGATGTCGGTGTGGCCGTCGTCTTTCCAGTCCGCGCTCGCGTGGTGGGCCTGGCACCAGTAGCCGGGCACGGTGCAGCCCGGGCGGGTGCATCCGCGATCGCGGGCGTGCAGCACAATGCGCTGCGCGGCGTTGGCGAGGCGTTTGGCGCGGCCGAGATAGAGGCTCTGGCCGGTGTGCCCGTCGAAGACATACAGATAGTGGTGGGCATCGGCGGCAAGACGGATCAGATCCGGGATCGGTAGCAGTGAGCCGCCGCCGGTGACCGCGACCCCGGCGCCTTTCTCCAACTCCTGCAGAGTGGTCGACACGATCACGGTCACGGGTAAACCGTTGTGGCTGCCCAACTGTCCGGATTCCAGCGTGCGCCGCAGCACCGCTTTGAGGCCGTCGTGATTGCGTTGCCCCTGGGTGCGGGTATCGCCCGCCTTCTCTTGCTCGGCCATGTTGGCGCCCGGCGCGGCCTCTTTGGCCAGAACGGCTTCCCAATAGGCGCTGGTTTCGGCATCGACGTAACCGCTGATGGTGCGGCCCCCGTCGCGCTGCTGCGTGCCCAGTTTCACCCAGAACCTGGTGGCCTTCTCTTTCTCGGACGGTTCGGGGCCGTCCTGGTCGATCATCATCAACAGCCTGTCGGCTACCTGGGCGAGCTCCTCAGGCCCCAATCCGGAACCGGTGTGGGCGAGCTGGGCGTCGGCGGCCGCGCGGGTGTCGACATCGACCCAGGAGGGCAGCTTCTTGTGGAACTTCGCGATGATCTCCACATGCTCCTCGCCCAGGTGCCCTTGGGCCTGGGCGGCGGCGGTGGACTCCCACACCGGCGCCAGCGGTTCCCCGGTCATCGCCCGCCGCGGCCCCAGATTCTTCGCACGCTGCAGGCGGCGGCCCGCCTCGGCGCTGCTGATCCGCAACGCAGTGGTCAACACCTTCTTCCACGACGCCTCGCCGAGATGATGCGGCTCGGTCTCGTCGAGCAGCCGCGCCAGCACGGCGTGCTCGACGGCCGGGGCTGAGCGCAGCACCGTCGTCAACTCCGCCAGCAGCCCGATCAACTCCCGGTGAGACAGGTCCTCGGCGGCCTTGGCCAGCACGGCGAGCTGCTCACCGATCACCCCGACCGCCTCGGCCACCCCATCCATACATCGAACACTAGTGCGACCCACCGACAACCCAGCCACCGTCTGGGACCAGAGAAACCCAAGTGACAGAAGAAAATTCAGGGTTTGCCAAGCCGTGCCACGAGAGCGCGACGGCGTCGACGCTAGGGTGACCCTATGCGAGTCGGAGTACTGGGTGCCAAGGGAAAAGTGGGCGCGACGATGGTGGCCGGAGTGCAGGCTGCCGAGGACCTCACGTTCACCACCGGAATCGATGCGGGCGACCCGCTCTCGGCGCTCGTCGACACCGACACCGAGGTCGTCATCGACTTCACCCACCCCGACGTCGTCATGGACAACCTGAAGTTTTTGATCGAGAACGGCATTCACGCCGTTGTCGGCACGACCGGCTTCACCGACGAGCGGCTCGACCAGGTCAGGAAGTGGCTCGAGGCCAAGCCCGATGTCTCCGTGCTCATCGCACCCAACTTCGCGATCGGCGCCGTGCTGTCCATGCACTTCGCCCAGCAGGCTGCCAAACATTTCGAGTCCGTCGAGGTCATCGAGCTGCACCATCCACATAAGGCCGACGCCCCGTCGGGCACGGCCGCACGCACCGCGCGGCTCATCGCCGAAGCGCGGAAAGGCATGCCGCCCAACCCCGATGCGACCAGCACCGGCCTGGAGGGAGCGCGCGGAGCCGACGTCGACGGCGTGCCGGTCCACTCCATCCGGTTGGCCGGGCTCGTTGCGCATCAGGAAGTGCTGTTCGGCACGCTCGGCGAGACGCTGACGATCCGCCACGACAGCATCGATCGCACGTCGTTCGTTCCCGGTGTGCTGCTGGCGGTACGCAAGATTCGCGAGAATCCCGGGCTGACCATCGGCATCGAGTCGCTACTCGACCTAGCATGAGTGACGGGTCGCGCGCACTGCGTATCCAACTGCTGATCGGCTTCATGTGCGTCGCGCTCGTCGTGTACTTCGTGCTGCTCGGGCGCACGGCCCTGATCCTGATCGGGTCCGGCGAGGCGGCGCCCGTCGGTCTGGGCCTGGCCATCCTGATCATGCCCGCGATCGGCGCGTGGGTTCTGGTGGCGACGCTCAAAGCCGGTCTGGCGCACCAGCGTCTGGCTCGGAAGGCCCGGGAGAGCGGGATGGATCTCGACGTCGACGACCTGCCGCGCAGGGCCTCGGGCCGAATCGAACGCGACGCCGCCGACGCACTGTTCGCCACGGTCCGCACCGAGGTGGAGAACGATCCCGACAACTGGGTGCGGTGGTACCGCCTGGCGCGCGCCTATGACTACGCCGGCGACCGCACACGAGCCCGCGAGACGATGAAGAAGGCTGTGCAGATGGAGGAGTCCGCGCAGTGAGCAAGACGCTGCTGATCGTTCATCACACCCCGTCGCCGCACTGTCACGAGATGTTCGAGGCGGTGCTGGCCGGGGCGACCGATCCGGAGATCGAGGGCGTGGAGGTGCTGCGCAGACCGGCGCTGACGGTCTCCCCGGCTGAGATGCTCGCGGCCGACGGCTACCTGCTCGGCACCCCGGCGAACCTCGGATACGTCAGCGGCGCAATGAAACACGCGTTCGATTGCTCCTACTACCAACTGCTCGACGCCACGAAAGGCCGACCGTTCGGTGTCTTCCTGCACGGCAACGAGGGCACCGAGGGCGCGCAGCGCGCGTTGACGGGCATCACCGGCGGCCTCGGGTGGGAACAGGCGGCCGACACGGTGGTCGTGTCGGGCAAGCCTGCCAAGAACGACCTGGAAGCGTGTTGGAATCTCGGTGCGACTGTCGCCGCGACGCTGATGGAATGACGGAGGACTTTCATGCCGGGTATGGCCGAGTTCGCCCTTGCGGGTGCCCCGATCGCAGGCGGCGCCCTGCTCGGACTGGCGGCGGGGAACCTGCGTCCGCCCGACGTCCGCGACGCGATCGCCAAGGACCTCGATCTGCTGGAGCGGTTGCCGGCCGAGCAGGTCGAGCGTCGCGCCGAACTGCAGCGGATCATCGACATGCGCATCGACGGGCTGGTCGCGGCAGCGGACAAGAGCCGGGAGCTGCGCGAACTGGCCATGTCCTACGAGGGCAACTGGCGCGACATCGTGCTGTTCGTCTGCGCGATCATGTTCACGCTCGTCTGGTGGCACGTCGACCACAGCCGGTCCAACTGGCTGGTGATGTTCGTCGTGATGATCGTGTTGACGGTGATCGTCGGGATCTACGCCGCCCGCGGCGTGCTGCGGGGCCTGGCGAGCTTCCTCGCGAACCGGCGTCGCGGACGTCAGTAGTGGTAGGTGTCCGACGGGGCCGGGATATGGGTGGGCTCGTCGACGTCGTCGAACTCTGACGGTTCGATCCCGTACGCACGGGCCAGCTCGAGGATCTTGTTGGCGCGGGCGATGCGGGGCAGGTCCGAGCCGTTGCGGATCTCGCCGCCGTCACGCTCGAACTCGACGAAGAACTCCTTGGCCCAGGCGATCTCCTCGGCCGACGGGGACAGCCCCTCGTTCACCGTGAGGCACTGCTCGGGCGTCAGGCAGATCTTGCCCGTCATACCGAACTCCGCGGACACCGCGGTCGCCTCACTGAGTTTGAGCGCGCTGGATCCGACCGTCGGGCCGTCGATCGCGCTCGGCAGATGGGCTGCCTTCGCGGCGATGGTGAACCGGGATCGCGTGTAGGCCAAGGTCAGCGCATCGCCGCCGAATCCGGTGTCGCGCCGGAAGTCCCCGATGCCGAACGCCAAACGGAACGTTCCCTTCGCCGCGGCGATCTCGGTGATGCGCTCCAATCCGCGGGCCGTCTCCACCAGCGCGACGATCGGCACACCCGGAAGCCGCTTGGCGGTCTCGGTGACGTGGTCGACCGACTCGACCATCGCCAGCATCACCCCGCCGACCGACGTGCCGGCCAACATCTCCAGATCGCCGGCCCACCACTCGGTGCCGAAGCCGTTGACCCGGACCCAGTCGGCGTGGCCCTCGCCGAGCCAGCGGACGACGTTGGCGCGGGCCGCGGCCTTGTCCTTGGGGGCGACGGCATCCTCGATGTCGAGCACGACGATGTCGGCCCGGGAGTGGGCCGCCGCTTGGAACCGCTCGTAGTGCGCACCGTTCACCAGCAGCCAGCTGCGGGCCAGGACCGGATCGATCCGCTGCCCCTGCTCGCCGAACGCCGCCTCGCCGAAACTCTGGTCGTACACGCCGCTCAGACTAGGTGAGCGGCGAAGAACGACTGCATCGCGTCCCAGTGCCGCCGCGCCGCCGACTCGTCGTAGGGTCCGTTGTCCGGCACCGCGAAGCCATGCTGCGCGGAGTACCAGTCGACGGTGTGCTCGACGCCGGCGGCCGACAGCGCCTTGTCCAGCGTCTCGCCGTCGGCCCGGGTGAACGAGTTGTCGTTGTGGGCCGCACCGACGTAGACGGCCGCACGGATCCGGTCGGCGAGCAGGTGGGGGCTCTCCGCGTCGTCGGTGACCAGTCCGCCACCGTGGAACGACATCGCCGCGGCGACGCGCTGCGGCACGCGTCCGGCCACCACCAGCGACGTGCGTCCACCCATGCAGTAGCCCGTGGTGCCGAACGTCTCGCCGCTGACCTCCGGGCGGTCCGCCAGGTAGTCGAAGAACGCGACCGCATCGGATTCCATCCGCTCCGGGGTCACCTTCGAGATCATCCCGAACAGACGCCGGCGCTCGGCGGCGTCGCCGAACACCGTCGACATCGTGAACGGCGCCCAGTCGCCCTCGCGGTAGTAGACGTCGGGCAGCAGCACCGCGTAGCCGTGGCCGGCGAGCTCGTCGGCCATCGCGCGGAAGGTGGGGCGGACGCCGCCGGCGTCTGGGTACATGACGATGCCGCGCCAGGGACCGTCACCGTCGGGTGTGTGCAGGGTGACCGGGCAGGATCCGTCGGTCGTCGTGACGGTGTCGGTGATCGTCGGCATGGGATCCGTTCTACCCCGCGGCGCTGGACGTAAGCTAGGTCCGTGCCGACCGCCACCCCGTACGAGGATCTGTTGCGCCTGGTGCTCGACACCGGGACCCCGAAGTCCGACCGCACGGGAACCGGCACCCGCAGTCTGTTCGGGCACCAGATGCGGTACGACCTGAACGCGGGTTTTCCGCTGATCACCACCAAGAAGGTGCACACCAAGTCGATCGTGTACGAGCTGCTGTGGTTCCTGCGCGGCGATTCCAACGTCCGGTGGCTGCAGGAACGCGGTGTCACCATCTGGGATGAATGGGCCTCTCCGACAGGCGATCTCGGGCCGGTGTACGGTGTGCAGTGGCGATCCTGGCCGACGCCGTCGGGGGAGCACATCGATCAGATCAGCGCCGCGCTGGACCTCCTCAAGCGTGACCCGGACTCGCGACGCAACATCGTCTCGGCGTGGAACGTCGGCGAGATCCCGCAGATGGCGCTGCCGCCGTGCCACGCGTTCTTCCAGTTCTACGTCGCCGACGGCAGGCTGAGCTGCCAGCTGTACCAGCGCAGCGCCGACCTGTTCCTCGGCGTTCCGTTCAACATCGCCAGCTATGCGCTGCTGACGCACATGATGGCCGCGCAGGCCGGCCTCGGCGTCGGTGAGTTCATCTGGACCGGCGGGGACTGTCACATCTACGACAACCACGTCGAGCAGGTCACCGAGCAGCTCTCCCGTGATCCGCGTCCCTACCCGGAACTCGTTCTCGCGCCGCGGGATTCGATCTTCGACTACACCTATGAGGACGTCGTCATCAAGAACTATGAACCGCACCCGGCCATCAAAGCGCCCGTCGCGATATGACCGAACTGAACCTGATCTGGGCGCAGTCGAGTTCCGGGGTGATCGGCCGCGACGGAGGCATCCCGTGGCATGTGCCCGAGGACATGGCCCGCTTCAAGGAGCTGACCATGGGCCACACCGTGATCATGGGCAGGCAGACCTGGGAGTCGCTGCCCGAGAAGTTCCGTCCGCTGCCGGGCCGCCGGAACGTCGTGCTGACCCGGCAGGCCGACTACGTGGCGGAGGGGGCCGAGGTCGTCACAGTGCTGGAGGACGCGCCGCTCGACGACGCCTGGGTGATCGGCGGATCGCAGGTCTACGGCCTGGCGTTGCCGCTGGCGACCCGCTGCGAGATCACCGAAGTGGATCTCGACCTGCACCGGCAGGACGAGGATGCGCTGGCACCGCTTCTCGACGAGGCGTGGGTCGGGACCGAGGGGGAGTGGCGTGACAGCGCGTCGGGCCTTCGGTACCGGTTCTACTCGTATGTGAGGAAATGAGGCTCACCGCTGCGCAGGCGCGGCGGGTGGCGGTCGCGGCCCAGGGGTTTCACGAGCCCCGGCCCTCCGGACCGGTCACCCGCGCACACCTCAAGCGGTTGATCGCGAGATTGCAGGTCCTGCAACTGGATTCGGTGTCGGTCGCGGTGCGTGCCCACTACGCCCCGGTGTTCAGCCGGCTGGGCCCCTACGACCGTGACGTCCTGGACCGCGCCGCGTGGAGCCACTCGGCGCGTTCACCGCGGTTGCTCGTCGAGTACTGGGCGCACGAGGCCGCGCTGATGGCCGTCGACGACTGGCCGCTGCTGCGCTGGCGGATGCGTGAGTACGAACACGGGCGCTGGGGCAGAGAGATCGTCAAGAAGAACGGCAAGCTCGCCGCCGACATCGTCGAGGCGGTGACGGCGCTGGGCCCGTGCACCGCCGGTCAGATCGAGGCGTACCTGGAATCTGAACCGAGAAGGACGGGCGGATCCGTCAAAAAGGCCATGTGGGATCGCAGCGACACCAAGTGGGTCGCCGAGGCGCTGTGGTCGTCGGGTGTGCTGACCACCGCGACGCGCGTCGGTTTCGCCCGGCACTACGACCTCACCGAACGCGTGCTGCCCGCCGACGTGGTGGCGCGCCGCGTCGACGAGGCCGACGCGCTGCGCGAGCTCACCCTGCGCGCCGCGACGGCTCTGGGCGTCGCCACCGAGGCCGACCTGCGCGACTACTTCCGGCTGGGTGCCCGACAGGTCAGGCCGGCCATCACAGACCTCCTCGATGCCGGCGAGATCGAACGCGTCGAGGTGGACGGCTGGGACGCTCCTGCGTACCTGCGGGCCGGTCAGACCGTTCCGCGCCGAGACCGGGGCACCGCGCTGTTGTGTCCGTTCGATCCGCTCATCTTCTTCCGCCCGCGCGTCGAGCGACTGTTCGGCGGCTTCCACTACCGGATCGAAATCTATGTGCCGCAACCGAAACGACGCTACGGCTACTACGTCTGGCCGTTCCTGCTCGACGGTGACCTCGTCGGCCGCGTCGACCTGAAGGCCGACCGGACCGCGGGGGCACTGCAGGTCCTGGGCGCGTACTGCGAGGGTGGCCGCGACGGCCCACGGGTGGCCACCGAGCTGGCCACCGCTCTGCGTCAGATGGCCGACTGGCTCGGCCTCGACGACGTGGTGGTGGCCGAGCGCGGCGATTTGTCTGCGCACCTGCGCGCCGCCTTGGTTAGCTGAGGCATGGACGTCCTGCGCACCCCTGACGAGCGCTTCACCGATCTGCCCGGCTTTCCGTTCGACCCGCACTACGTCGAGGTCGGCGGCCTGCGGATGCACTACCTCGACGAGGGGCCCGCCGACGGCGACGTGGTGCTGCTGCTGCACGGCGAGCCGTCGTGGAGCTATCTGTACCGCACGATGATCCCGGTCCTTGTCGACGCCGGTCTGCGGGCCGTCGCGATCGACCTGGTCGGCTTCGGCCGCAGCGACAAACCGGCCGATCGTGCCGACTACACCTACCAGGCGCACGTCGACTGGACGTGGGGTGCGGTCGCCGCGCTCGGGCTGGCCGACATCACGCTGGTGTGCCAGGACTGGGGCGGACTCATCGGTCTGCGCCTGGTCGGAGAGCACCCCGACCGGTTCGCCCGCGTGGTCGCGGCCAACACCACGCTGCCGACCGGAGACCAGCATCCCGGCGACGCGTTCCTGGCCTGGCAGCGGTTCAGTCAGGAGACTCCGGATTTTCCCGTCGGCCACATCGTCAACGGCGGGTGTGTGTCGACGTTGGCGCCGGACGTCATCGCGGCCTACGACGCGCCCTTCCCCGACGACTCGTTCAAAGCCGGCGCGCGGCAGTTCCCGACGCTCGTCCCGACCAGTCCCGACGACCCCGCGGCGCCTGCGAACCGGGCGGCCTGGGAGGTGCTGCGCCGCTTCGACAAGCCCTTCCTGTGCGCGTTCTCCGATTCCGACCCGATCACCCGCGGTGCGGATGCGGCACTGCGCACGCTGATCCCGGGTGCCCACGGTCAGCCCGAGGTGACCATCGCCGGGGGCGGGCACTTCCTGCAGGAGGACAGAGGCCCCGAGCTCGCCGGCGTCGTGGTGGATTTTGTGAGAAACACCTCCGTCTGACGCGCCGACATCGAACTGACGCCGACGTCAAGAGGCGGCAGACTGGCGGGATGCCTGCGTCGGATCGCCAATGGTGGCGGCAGACGGACCAGTTCGAGTGGTTCAGCAACTACCTGCGTGAGCGCGGCATGCAACAGCGGTGGCGGTGGGCGACGTTCACGTTCACCGTGGTGCTCGGGGCCCTGCCGCTGGTCATGCTGGCCAGCCCGCTCGGCCCCGACACCGACCTGACGAGGGGCGTCGCAATCGTCTCCGGGGCAGCCGGCGCCGGGGCGTCGCTGCTGTGGCTGTCCGGCTGGCCCAGCAGAACGCAGTCCCTGGTGTACAACGCGCTGTGCTCCGGCGGTATCGCGATGGGCTGCCTGGCGCTGTCCAACCCGTACTCGGGGTTGATGGGATGCACGCTGTTCGCGGTGATCGGCGGATTCCTCGCCTACTTCCACTCGGTCGGACAGGTCGCGGCCAATTTCGCGGTGGCCGCCATCTGCGCCACGATCACAGCGGCGCGGCTGGTGACCGAAACGGGGGACGTCGCGCTGACAGCCGCCGCCGCGATCAATGTGATCGCTCTCAACACGGGCGTGCCGTTCGGCATCCATTCGCTTGTGCACTCGCTGCACACCGATCTGCGCGCAGCAGATAGGGATCCGCTCACGGGCCTGTTGAACCGGCGGGCGTTCTACAGTGCGGTCAACCAGCTTCTGGCCGACACCCATGCGGTCGACGCCGCGTTCAACGTGACGGTGATCGACCTCGACAAATTCAAGAGCCTCAACGACACACGTGGGCACGCGGTCGGCGATGCCGCGCTGGTGTACGTCGCCGAGATCCTGCACCGGCACGCGGGGGCGAGCGCGGGGCGGCTGGGCGGGGAGGAGTTCGTCGTCGCCGACGTCGACCTGCCGGTTCTGCAACGCCGGACCGCGGACCTGATCCGCGAGGGCATCGCCGCCGGACCGTTCGGCATCACCGCGAGCCTGGGTATCTGCAGTGCGCGCATCGCCTGGGAGAACAGCGCAGCCGGCGGGATGAGCCCCGACTTTCTCGACAAGCTCATCGAGAGCGCCGACGCCGCGATGTACGTCTCGAAGCGAGCCGGTGGCGACCGCGTGGAACACCGCCGCCTGGACGGCGCCGACCTCGCCGACGCGTAGTCCGCCGCACGTTAGGCTCAGCCCGTGGCCGAGATCGCGCCGCTGCGGGTGCAGCTGATCGCCAAGACCGAGTTCTCGGCACCGCCGGACGTGGAGTGGAGCACCGACGCCGACGGGGGCGCCGCGCTGGTGGAATTCGCCGGTCGCGCGTGTTATCAGAGCTGGTCGAAGCCGAACCCGCGCACCGCGACCAATGCGACCTACGTCCGACACATCATCGACGTGGGCCACTTCTCGGTGCTCGAGCACGCGTCGGTGTCCTTCTACATCACCGGCCTGTCCCGGTCGTGCACCCACGAACTGATCCGCCACCGTCACTTCTCGTACTCGCAGCTGTCCCAGCGTTATGTGCCTGAAAATGACGCCGAGGTGGTGGCGCCGCCCGGCATCGAGGACGACCCCGAGCTGCTGGCGCTGTTCACCGCTGCGACGGACGCCAGCCGCGCGGCCTACACGGAGCTGCTGAATCGGCTGGAGGCCAAGCTCGCCGACCAGGGCACATCGACGTTGCGCCGCAAACAGGCCCGGCAGGCCGCGCGCGCCGTGCTGCCCAACGCGACCGAGACGCGCATCGTCGTCACCGGCAACTACCGGGCGTGGCGCCACTTCATCGCGATGCGCGCCAGCGAACACGCCGACGTCGAGATCCGCCGCCTGGCCATCGAGTGCCTGCGCAGGCTGGTGGCGGTCGCGCCCCAGGTGTTCTCCGACTTCGAGATCACCACGCTGGCCGACGGCACCGAGGTCGCGACCAGTCCGCTGGCAACGGAGGTGTAGCCCGAAAGCCATTCGTGGGGCGCAGGGGCGACGAGGTAATCTTGGTGCCCGTGAGTACCAGCGGATTCGACGCCCCAGCCCGGTTGGGCACCTTGTTGACCGCGATGGCGACTCCGTTCAAGCCCGACGGCTCGCTGGACATCGAGACGGCGGCCCGGCTGGCCACCCGCCTGGTCGACGCCGGCTGCGACGGTCTGGTCGTCTCCGGCACCACGGGCGAGTCACCGACCACGACCGACGACGAGAAGATCCTGCTGCTGCGCACGGTGTTGGAGGCGGTCGGTGACCGGGCGCGCATCGTCGCCGGCGCCGGCACCTACGACACCGCCCACAGCATCCACCTCGCCAAGGCCAGCGCCGCCGAAGGCGCGCACGGCCTGCTCGTCGTGACGCCGTACTACTCGCGGCCCCCGCAGGCGGGCCTCGTCGCACACTTCACCGCCGTGGCCGACGCGACCGACCTGCCGAACATCCTGTACGACATCCCGCCACGCTCGGTGGTGTCGATCGAATGGGACACCATCCGTCGCCTGGCGCAGCACCCCAACATCGTCGCGATCAAGGACGCCAAAGCCGACCTGCACGGCGGAGGCCAGATCATCGCCGAGACCGGGCTGGCCTACTACTCGGGCGACGACGCGCTGAACCTGCCGTGGCTGGCCATGGGAGCGGTCGGTTTCATCAGCGTGTGGGGCCATCTGGCAGCCAGTCAGCTGCGAGACATGTTGAGCGCCTTCGCTTCCGGGGACGTAGCGACGGCCCGCAAGATCAACGTCGCGCTCGGCCCGCTCAGTGCGGCGCAGTCGCGTCTGGGGGGAGTGACGCTGTCGAAAGCCGGGCTGCGTCTGCAGGGTTTCGAGGTGGGCGATCCGCGGCTGCCGCAGATCCCCGCGAACGACGTGCAGCTGCAGGCGCTCGCTGCGGACATGCGCGCTGCGTCGGTGCTGAGGTAGTGGTCGACCAGTGGATCTGACGCATACTCCACCGGGGCCGCTGGCTCCGGGAGGCCTCCGGGTGACCGCCCTCGGCGGCATCGGCGAAATCGGCCGCAACATGACGGTTTTCGAGCATCTCGGCCGGTTGCTCATCGTGGACTGCGGCGTGCTGTTCCCCACCCACGACGAGCCCGGGGTCGACCTGATCCTGCCCGACCTGCGCCATGTGCAGGACCGGCTGGACGACGTCGAGGCGATCGTCGTCACCCACGCCCACGAAGACCACATCGGTGCGATCCCGTTCGTGCTCAAGCAGCGCGCCGACATCCCGATCGTCGGTTCGAAGTTCACGCTCGCGCTCATCGCGGAGAAATGCCGCGAGCACCGCCTGAGCCCGAAGCTCGTCGAGGTCACCGAGGGGACGAAGAGCACCCACGGGGTCTTCGAATGCCAGTACTTCGCGGTCAACCACTCCGTCCCGGGGTGTCTGGCGATCGGCATCCACACCGGGGCGGGCACCGTGCTGCACACCGGCGACATCAAGCTCGATCAGCTGCCGCCCGACGGCAGGCCGACCGACCTGCCGGGGATGTCGCGGCTCGGCGACGCCGGCGTCGACCTGTTCCTGTGCGATTCCACGAACTCGGAGATCCCCGGGGTCGGACCGTCGGAGAGTGAGGTCGGTCCCGCGCTGCACCGGCTGATGCGCGGCGCCGACGGCCGGGTGATCGTCGCGTGCTTCGCGTCCAATGTCGATCGTGTGCAGTCGATCATCGACGCCGCCGTGGCGCTGGGCCGGCGGGTGTCGTTCGTGGGCCGGTCGATGGTCCGCAACATGGGCATCGCCCGCGAACTCGGCTACCTGAAGGTCGCCGACGAGGATGTGCTCGACATCGCCGCCGCCGAGATGATGCCCGCCGACCGGGTCGTGCTGATCACCACCGGCACCCAGGGCGAGCCGATGGCCGCCCTGTCGCGGATGTCGCGCGGCGAGCACCGCAGCATCACGCTGACCGCCGGCGATCTGATCATCCTGTCGTCGTCGCTGATCCCCGGCAACGAGGAGGCGGTCTACGGGGTGATCGACTCGCTGGCGAAGATCGGTGCCCGCGTCGTCACCAATGCGCAAGCGCGCGTTCATGTCTCGGGCCACGCGTATGCCGGGGAGCTGCTGTTCCTCTACAACGGGGTACGCCCTCGCAACGTCATGCCGGTCCACGGGACGTGGCGGATGCTGCGCGCCAACGCGGCGCTGGCAGCCAGAACCGGAGTTCCGGACGAGAACATCGTGATCGCGGAGAACGGCGTCAGTGTCGATCTGGTCGCGGGCCGCGTGAGCGTCGCCGGCTCGGTGCCGGTGGGCAAGATGTTCGTCGACGGACTCGTGACCGGGGACGTCGGGGACGCGACGCTGGGCGAGCGACTGATCCTGTCGTCGGGATTCGTCGCGGTCACCGTCGTGGTGCGCCGCGGCACCGGCAAGGCCGTCGCCCCGGCGCATCTGCACGCCCGTGGTTTCTCGGAGGATCCGAAAGCGCTCGAGCCCGCAGCGCGCAAGGTCGAGGCGGAGCTCGAACACCTGGCGTCGCAGAACGTCACCGAGCCGACGCGCATCGCGCAGGGGGTGCGGCGCGCGGTGGGCAAGTGGGTCGGCGAGACCTACCGCCGTCAGCCGATGATCGTTCCCACCGTCATCGAGATCTGACGCGCGGCTCCGAGGAACATCCGGCTCGCCGCGCTGTGGCGGAGGCGAGCACGCCGGCCGTCACGGTCACCCCTCGTCAACCGTGGCGCGGCGGCCGAATGAACGCTGATAGCGCCGTTGCTCTGTGAATAGTAGGCACGGTCGATTGACGAAGGCAACATATCCGGCAAACTCTTCCGGATTCACGAATAATATTGTGCGTTAATTACTCCGGTTGCATTTTCAGCGAATGTGGCATCGGGTGTCAGGTATTTGAATTTGCAGGTAAACGTTGTTTTATTCGATATGCAGCACACTGAATACCGGCACAGCGAATTACGGTACCCATGGTTTCATTTGTAAGAGGGCGCATATGTCGCGGGGTGCCCCGTGTGGTGGAAGTGATGATCGTGAAGTATTTGCTGTCGGGTGCGGCGACGGAGGGTCGACGACCTAATGCACGGCCTCGAGGCGATACCCCATGCCCCGAAGCGTGACGAAGCGCCGGGCGCCCAACTTCCGTCGCAGGTACCGGACGTAGACGTCGACGACGTTCGAGCCAGGTTCGTAGTCGTTGCCCCACACCTGGCGAAGCAGCTGATCGCGCGTCAGCACCTGACCAGGGTGCCGGAGGAACATCTCGGCCAGCGCGAACTCGCGCGCGGACAGATCGACCGAGTAGTCACCCACGTGCGCCCGGCGGGTCCGAAGGTCCAGCCGCAGATTCCCGTAGGACAGCGTGTGAGTCCTGGCCGCCCGCCCGGGGGACAGCCGCGTCCGCACGCGCGACACCAGATCCTCCAGGCGGAACGGTTTGGCGATCACGTCGTCGGCGCCGCCGAGGAGCGCGGCGGTGTCCGCGCCGGTGGTTCGCGTGGTCAACACGATCACCGGCAGCGCACTGCCCTCCGCCCGCAGCCGCCGCAACACGGAGAGGCCGTCCATACCGGGAAGTCCGGTGTCGAGCACCATCAGATCGAAGGCGCCGCTGTGCGCATACGCATAGGCCGACGGGCCGTCGGGCACCACAGTGACAGAGAAGCCGTTGGCGGACAGCCCTTTTCGGACAAGCGCCGAGATGCGAGGCTCGTCCTCGGCGATCAGGACGGCTGCCACGTCGGCTTCGGTTCGCGTGTTGGGAGGAGGCGCGCAGCGGTCACGACGAAGGAGTGCTCGTGCCCTTGCACCAGGTCGTGCATCACGCCCCCTACGTGTGCGACGGCGGCAACCCCACGGTGTCAGCAGCGGTGGTAGGCCCCGACGTCCGCGATCCTACGCCGACACACCGTTGTGCCTGGTCAGGACGCTCAACGTTCGGCGAACACCGTCCATTCGAGCGGCGAGGCGGCGAGGGGACGTCCGGTCGGGCGGATGTAGGTGTCGCGGTAGTAGCTCGGACCGGCCTGCTCGACGAGCCGCCAACCGTGGTCGGCCAGGAGTTCGCCGACGTGCTCGGGCACGAGGCCGGACTTCCACACCGCGCGCCGTTGCCGGAACCGGCGGTACACCGACCGCGCGCCGTAGAGGTCGGTGCCGTCGATGAAGTCCTGCCGGATGTAGCTGAAGATCAACTTGCTGCCCTCGGCAGCGCCGTCGAGCTGGGTCAGCGTCGCGCGCACCGCGTCGGGGAAAGGGGTGAGTGGCGCCCGGCTGAAGAAGGTGCGCGCCCGGGTGTCGTAGCCCTGCGCTCGGAGCGCCGGCATCGCCTGGCCGCGTTCGAGGTCGACACCGACCAGGCGCACCGACGACGGCACCTCGCCCAGCGTGCGACGCAGCACCGCCTGCTTGCGGTCGACGTTGATCTGCTGGTCGACCTCGAACACCGGCATCGTGCTGTGGCGCGCGATGCGGCAGGACCGGGTGTCCAGCCCCGCCCCGAGCACCACGACGGCGTCGGTGTCATTGAGCGGGTCCGAGAGCCGCTCGTCGATGTAGCGCTTGCGGCAGGCGATGCTCGCCCACAGGCCCGGGCCGGACCGGTCGGCGGCCGCGATGACGGCTCTCCGCACGGCAGCCACCCGGGTGCATCTGACCAGAAGGCGAAATCTGTTGGGCAGGAACGACTCCGCGAGGTCGTCGTCGACCAGTCGACGGTCGGGGGGTTCGTTGTGCTCGATGGCCGCGAGCACCATCGGCCCGAAGGCCGTCTCGGCCGCGGCATCGCGAGACGTCATCGTTTGTTGATGAACCCGGCGTCGACCGGCAGCGTGATTCCCGTGACGTAGCGGGCGGCGTCGGAGACCAGCCAGTACACCGCGTTCGCGATGTCCTCGGGCTCGAGCGTCTGCACCGGCAGCGCGTTGCCCATGTCCGGCCCGCCCTGGCTCTGCTGAGCCATACCGTCGAGCCAGGACCGGGTGAAGTCGTTGTCGATCATCGGGGTGTTGACCCCGGCCGGATGCACCGAGTTGACGCGAATGCTGTACTGGGCGAGGAAATTCGCGTACACCCGCATGATCCCGACGATGCCGTGCTTGGCCGCGGCATACCCCACCGAACCGCCCAGCGGCGCACCGATGCCGACAAGCCCGGCGACCGAACTGGTCAGCACGATCGCGCCGCCGTTGCCGAACTTCACCATCGGTTTCATCGCGACGTCGATGGTGTTGTAGACCCCGGTCAGGTTGACGTCGATGACGTCCTGCCACGCGTCGGCCGCGGCCATCGGCGCGATGCCCGCGTTCGCGATGACGATGTCGAGCCGATCGCCGAACTTCTCGGTGCCGTCGCGCACCGCGGCCTTGACCGCGTCGCGGTCGCGGACGTCGGCCTCATATGTCGCGATGCGCCCGCCGGCCTCCTCGACGAGCTTGACCGTGGCGGCCATGTCGTCGGGGGTCGCCAAGGGGTAGGGAACCGAGTCGATCTGCGCGCATAGGTCGAGCGCGATGATGTCGGCGCCCTCGGAGGCGAGTTTGACCGCGTGCGCGCGGCCCTGGCCCCGGGCGGCGCCGGTGATGAACGCGACCTTGCCGGTGAGCTCAGCCATCGCCGTCAGGCCCTCAGCTGTCCCTTGGCCGGATCTCCGGCGACCACCGGCTGCAGCACCTTGATGTCCGGCGCGCCGTCGAGGTGCTCACCGACCGCGCCGAACATCGTCGCGACCGCGGGCGCCGCGGAGTGCTTCTGCAGCGCGTCGGCGTCCTCCCACTGTTCGACGAAAACGAACGTGTTGTCGGCTTCGTGCAGCGAGTACAGCTGGCAGCCGGGCTCCTCGTGGACCGCTTCGATGGCCTGCTTGCAGGCGTTCCGGACCGTCTCGACGGATTCGGGCTTGGCGGTCAGGGTTGCGACCACGACGATCGGCATACGGACTCCTCAGTGAGCATGAACTGGACAGTTGTCCACCCTACTTCGGCGGCGTGGTGGCCGTCACAGGGTGTCGCCCGGGCTGGTCAGGGCGCTGTTGACGGGGTCAGGAGCGTCGAGACCAATCTGTGACTAGTGTTGCAGATGGTGTATCTGAGGCTGATGCGACTAGTCTTACCGGTATGGCGAGTAAGACCGCGGCACGCTCTTCCGCACGTCAGACCAGGTCGAAGCCCGCTCCGCGGGGCGGAGGCAGGTCGGCGCGCCCTGCCGCGCCCCGCCGCAAACCGGCTCCGCGCAAGCCTGCTCGACGCAACTCTTCGGCCATCTCGACGGCGGGCACCGCCGTCGGCAAAGGTGTGCGCGCCGGCTGGCTGATGGTGGCCAAGGGGGCGGGAAGCACCGCGCGCTCGGTGGGACGGGCCCGCGAACTCGAACCCGGCCACCGACGTGACGGCATCGCGTTGGCCCTGCTGGGACTGGCGGTCATCGTGGCGGCGAGTTCCTGGTTCGACGCGGCCCGGCCGGTCGGCGCGTGGATCGACACCACCGTGCGGGTGCTGATCGGCGCCGCGGTGGTGCTGGTGCCGGTACTGCTCGCCGTCGTCGGCGTCACGCTGATGCGTTCCGAGCCGGACCCCGAGGCCAGGCCGCGGCTGATCCTGGGTTCGGCGATGGTCGCGCTGCCCGCACTCGGACTGTGGCACCTCTGGGCAGGGGCGCCGGCGGACCCGGTGGAGCGCCGGCACGCCGGCGGATTCCTCGGTTTCGCGCTCGGCGGACCGCTGTCGGACGGGCTGACCGCGTGGATCGCGGCCCCGCTGCTGTTCATCGGCGTGCTGTTCGGGGTGCTGCTGCTGACCGGGACGACCATCCGCGAGGTCCCCGCGACCGTGCGCGACATGTTCACCACGCGTTGGCGCGATGACGACGATGAGTACTACCACGATTCCTACGACGGCGACGACTACTACGACGAGGACCACGACGGCGACCACGACGACAACCGCGCCGACGACTTCTCCGACGGGTACTACGACGAGCAGATCGGCGACCCCGACGACGAGGCTCAGTGGCCCGCCGCCGCGCAGCCCACGGTGCCGCTGACCCGTCCCGACGGCCCGACCGGCACGCCGATGGAGAACTACCCGCTGGTCGACGAGGACGACGACGTCGCCGCGCCCGTCGCCGCGCCGGCCGTCACGTCACGCAAGAAGACGCCCAAAGAGCCGAAGCTCTCGCTGGACCGGGTGGTCGAGGGACCCTACGTGCTGCCCCCGCTCGATCTGCTCGTGGCCGGGGAGCCGCCGAAGCGCCTCACCGCGGCGAACCAGCAGATGACCGACGCCATCAGCTCGGTGCTGCAGCAGTTCAAGGTCGACGCCGCCGTCACCGGCTGCACCCGGGGGCCGACCGTGACCCGCTACGAGGTCGAGCTCGGGCCGGGTGTCAAGGTCGAGAAGATCACCGCGCTGCAGCGCAACATCGCCTACGCCGTGGCCACCGAGAGCGTGCGCATGCTGGCGCCGATCCCGGGCAAGTCGGCGGTGGGTATCGAGGTGCCCAACATCGATCGCGAGATGGTGCGCCTGGCCGATGTGCTGACCGCGCCGTCGACCCGCCGCGACCACCATCCGCTGGTGATCGGTCTGGGCAAGGACATCGAGGGTGATTTCATCTCGGCGAACCTCGCGAAGATGCCCCACCTGCTGGTGGCCGGCTCGACGGGCTCGGGCAAGTCCAGCTTCGTCAACTCCATGCTGGTGTCGCTGCTGGCCCGGGCCACCCCCGACGAGGTCAGGATGATCCTGATCGACCCGAAGATGGTGGAACTCACCCCGTACGAGGGCATCCCGCACCTGATCACGCCGATCATCACCGAACCGAAGAAGGCCGCCGCGGCGCTGGCCTGGCTCGTCGAGGAGATGGAGCAGCGCTACCAGGACATGCAGGCCTCGCGGGTGCGCCACATCGACGTGTTCAACGACAAGGTGCGGTCCGGTGAGATCACGGCGCCGCTGGGCAGCAACCGGATCTACAAGCCGTACCCGTACATCCTGGCGATCGTCGACGAGCTCGCCGACCTGATGATGACCGCGCCGCGTGACGTCGAAGAGGCGATCGTGCGGATCACGCAGAAGGCACGCGCGGCGGGCATCCATCTGGTCCTGGCCACGCAGAGACCGTCGGTCGACGTCGTCACGGGTCTGATCAAGACCAACGTGCCGTCGCGGCTGGCATTCGCGACGTCGTCGCTGACCGACAGCCGCGTCATCCTCGACCAGCCCGGCGCCGAGAAGCTGATCGGCATGGGCGACGGCCTGTTCCTGCCGATGGGCGCCAACAAACCCATCCGGCTGCAGGGCGCGTTCATCACCGACGAGGAGATCCACGCGGTCGTCACGGCGACCAAGGACCAGGCCGAGCCGGAGTTCGTCGAGGGCGTCACCGCGGTCAAGGCCGGGGAACGCAAGGACGTCGACCCCGACATCGGCGACGACATGGACGTGCTGCTGCAGGCCGTGGAGCTGGTGGTGTCGTCGCAGTTCGGTTCGACGTCGATGCTGCAGCGCAAGCTGCGCGTCGGGTTCGCCAAGGCGGGCCGGCTGATGGACCTGATGGAGACTCGCGGCATCGTGGGCCCGTCGGAGGGATCGAAGGCGCGTGAGGTGCTGGTCAAGCCCGACGAGCTCGCCGGGACGCTGGCCCTGATCCGCGGCGGCAGTGACGCCGACGGCGCCGACGGCGAGGACGACGAAACGGATTTCTAGGTCTTGGCGACCACGTACATCGCCTGACCCGGGATCCGCAGGATCGGGATCCGTCGCGGCACGCCGAACCCAGCCTGACGCAGCCATTCGTGCAGCTGCGCCGGCGGGTGCACCTGGGAACCGGAGCTGAGATAGACGAACAGTCCCAGCACGTTGGCCTGCGCCGACGTGGCGTGGCCGGGCTCGGCGAACGCGTCCATCACGGCCAGCGTCCCGCCCGGCGCCAGCGCGTGGTGGATCCTGCCGAACAGCGCGACGGTCTCCTCGGCGCTCAGGTGGTGCAGCAGGTTGAAACACAACACGGCGTCATAGCCGCCACCCAGCGCGGCGGTCGTCACGTCGCCGTCGCGGTGGGTCACCCGGTCGGCCATCCCGGCGTCGGCGATCACCCGGCGCCCGACGGCTGCGCTGCCGGGCAGGTCCAGCACCGTCGCGGCGAGCGTCGGGTACCGACGGCACAGCTGGGCGGAGTACCAGCCGTGACCGCCGCCGAGATCCAACAGCGACCGCGGCTTGCCGGGCAGCCGCAACTTGCGGGCCACCTCGCCGGCGCTGAGCCGGGCGAGCTCCAGCTGGCCGCCGATGTAGCGCTGCCAGTACGGGTCGCCGGGTGGTGCGTCGTGATGTGCGGCGGGCCGGCCTGTGCGGGTCACCTCGTCGAGGTTCGCCCACCAACTCCAGTAGTCGGCGGTGCCCGCGACATACTGCGCGACCGACAGCTTCGACGCGGGGTCGAGCCAGCGCCGTGACGAGCGGGTGAGCCGGTAGCGCCCTGAGCGGCACCTGACGTGGCCGCCCGAGCGCAGGCAATCGAGGATCAGCCGGGTCGGCACCGGGTCCAGACCCAGGTCGGCCGCGAGTTCGGCGGCGGTGCCGGGGCGCCGGGCCAGCCGGGCGGTCAGCCCGGTGCGGACCGCGGTGATCATGACCGCCGACAACGCCATACCGCCCCACGCCTCGGCGGCCGCGGTCGGGACGACACCCGCGCGCAGCGCGAGCCGTTCGGCGGCGTTGGCGCCGCGCAGAGAAAGCCTCATGTTTCGCGGACCTTCCGTTCCGGATTTAACTACCATGTCAATAGACCTGCCCGCGGCGATTACCGTTTCGCGGTGCGGTCGTCACGAGGGGAGACCCCACGATCACGGTCTGTGCGCGAACGACGCCCGTCGTGCTGGTTCGCGCCCGTGCGCTGATCAGCGCCGGTCACCCCGGGCCGTCGGTGGCCATCACCGCCCTGGTCGCGCTGCTCGCCGCGCTGTCGGGTTCCCGGGGCGGCGATTTCGCCCTGGCCGTCACCGCGATGCTCGCTGGTCAACTCTCGATCGGATGGTCCAACGACGCCGCCGATGCGCGGCGCGACGCCGCGGCGGGACGGCGCGACAAACCTGTCGTCACCGGCGCGGTGTCCGTGCGTGCGGTGTGGGTCGCCGCCGTCGCTGCCCTAGTGACCGCCCTGTCCCTGGGCCTGGCGCTCGGCGTGCCCACCGCACTCCTGCTCGCGGTGGTCGTCGGCGCCGGATGGGTCTACAACCTCGGCGCGAAGGCGACGACGGCGTCGGGCCTGATGTACATCCTCGGGTTCGGGCCGTTGCCGGCGTACGCGGCGAGCGCGCTGCCCGGTCAGCCGCTCCCGCAGTGGTATGCGACCGCGGCGGCGGCGCTGGTCGGTCTCGGGGGGCACTTCGCGAACGTGCTGCCCGACCTGGCGGCCGACCGGGCCACCGGTGTCGCGGGGTTGCCTCAGCGGGTCGGGGCGCGTTGGGGTCCCGGTGCGGTGCGCGCGTCGGCGCTGATCCTGCTGTTGTCGGCGTCGGTTCTACTGCTCTTCGCGTCCGGAGGCCATCCGGTCGCGTGGGTCGGGCTCGGTGTCGCGGCGCTGCTCGCCGTGATCGCCGCCCTCGGAACCGGCAGGGTGCCGTTCGCCGCGGCGTTCGGGATCGCCGCCGTCGACGTCGTGCTGCTCGTGGTGGTCGGCTATGCCCAGGCCTGACGGCAACCCGATCCTGTCGGTCCGCTCGGTGTTCCCGGCGCACCGGTATCCGCAGGCCGAGCTCAGCGACGCCGTAGCCGAGCTGAGCGGGCTGTCCGCCGACCAGCGTGCGCAACTCGGCCGTCTGCACGCGCACGCAGGGGTCGAACACCGCCACACCGCGCTGCCGCTGAGCGGGTACGCCGCGCTGCGCACCGTCGAGGCGTCCAACGACCGCTATGTCGACGAGGCCGTCGACCTCGGTGAGCGGGCACTGCGCAGGGCGCTCTCGGCGGCGGACGTCGACCCGGCCGATCTCGACGCGCTGTTCGTCACCTCGGTGACGGGGGTGACGGTGCCGTCGCTGGACGCCCGCCTCATTCCCCGGCTGGGCCTTCGACCCGACATCAGACGGGTGCCGATCTTCGGGCTCGGCTGCGTCGCCGGGGCGGCAGGGCTGGCCAGGCTGCACGACTATCTGCTCGCCTGGCCGCAGCACCACGCCGCGCTGCTCGCGGTCGAGATCTGCTCGCTGAGCTGGCCGACGACGCGGATCACCACCGCCGATCTGGTGGTCACCGGACTGTTCGGCGACGGTGCGGCAGCGGTCGTGGCCGGCGGCGGTGGCACTCGGGACGCGCCACGGGTCCTTGCCACGCGCAGCGAGGTCTACCCCGACAGCACCGACGCGCTGGGCTGGCGCCTGGGCGACGACGGATTCCGGATCGTGCTCACCGCCGAACTCGCCGACGTCGTCGAGAGGTACCTCGCCGGCACCGTCACCGCGTTCCTGGCCGAGCACGACCTCACCGTCGAGGAGATCAGCGCATGGGTGTGCCACCCGGGAGGTCCGAAGGTGCTCGACGCGGTGCAGAACAGCCTGAAACTGCCCGACAGTGCGCTCGCGCTGAGCCGGCGCTCGCTGGCCGAGGTCGGCAACGTGTCGTCGGTGTCGGTGCTGCACATCCTGGAGGAGACGCTCGGGCAGGTCGCCGGCGAGAGGCCGCCGCCCGGGTCGACGGGGCTGATGATCGGCCTCGGTCCGGGGATCAGCGCCGAACTGGTCCTGCTGCGGTGGTGACCGGCCCGCTCACAGCAGCAACAGCATCCTGGTGTTGCCCAGGATGTTGGGCTTGACGTAGGACAGGTCGAGGAACTCCGCGACGCCGGTGTCGTAGGAGCGGCACATCTCCTCGTACACCTCCGCCGTGACCGGCGTGCCCTCGATCTCCTGGAATCCGTGCCGGGCGAAGAAGTCGACCTCGAAGGTCAGCACGAAGATCCGCTGCAGCCGCAGGTCGGCCGCCACGGTGAGCAGCCGCTCGACGATCGCGTGTCCCACACCGCGACCGCGCACCTTCGGATCCACCGCGACCGTGCGGACCTCGCCGAGGTCCGACCACAACACGTGCAGTGCGCCGCAGCCGACCACCTCGCCGTCGACCTCGGCCACCCAGAACTCCTGGACCGACTCGTAGAGCGTGACGAGGTTCTTCTCCAGCAGGATGCGGCCCGCATAGATGTCGACCAGGGCCTTGATGTGCGGAACGTCGGATGTCCGCGCACGGCGCACCACAGGCCGGTCGTCGGAGGCGTCCCCAGGTGCGCTCATGCTCCGAAGGGTATCGGCATGTGCAACCAGTATTCTGTGGCGGTGCCGGGACAACCACATACCGATCCTGTGGTCCCACGCGCCCGCGTAGCGAACATCGCGAACGTGCTCACAGGCATCCGGATGGCGCTGGTACCGGTGTTCCTGGTGGCGTTGTTCGTCGGAGACGGTCACGAAACCTTCTGGCGGCTAACCGCATTCACGATCTTTCTGGTCGCGGTGATCACCGACCGCCTCGACGGCGCCCTGGCGCGCAGTTACGGCATGGTCACCGAGTTCGGAACGCTGGCCGACCCGATCGCCGACAAGATGCTCATCGGGTCCGCGCTCGTCGGGCTGTCGATCCTCGGCGACCTGCCGTGGTGGGTCACCGTCGTGATCCTGGTGCGTGAGGTCGCGGTGACGGTGCTGCGGCTGGTGGTGCTGCGCCGTGGTGTCATCCCGGCCAGCCGGGGCGGCAAACTCAAAACGTTGGTGCAGGCGGTGGCGATCGGCCTGTTCGTGATGCCGCTGTCAGGGGCGTGGCTGACCGGCGCGTGGGTGATCATGGCGGCCGCGGTGGTGCTGACCGTGTTGACCGGCGTCGACTACTTCGTGTCGGCCGTCCGGGACTGGCGGCGCCAGTCGCCGGGTCGGTGAGCGTTTTCGGGAACCATCTCGGCGACTTCCGGCGTTGATCTAGTCAGTCGAGGCAAGGGAGGACGCGCGATGACGGCATTGGTGCGTGAGGTGATCGGCGACGTGCTGCGTCGCGCCCGGATCGAGCAGGGCCGGACCCTGCGGGAAGTCTCCGATTCGGCGCGGGTCAGCCTGGGCTATCTGTCCGAGGTCGAGCGGGGTCGCAAAGAGGCCTCCAGCGAACTGCTCAGCGCGATCTGCACCGCTCTGGACGTCCCGTTGTCGCGGGTGCTCTCCGAAGCCGGCCAGGAGCTGGCGGTCGAGGAGTCCCGCGCCCCTGCCCCGAAGATCGACGTCACCACGAAGGTCGTCATCCCGCAGTTCGTCTCCATGGCGGTGGCCTGAGTGGTTCCCCGTGCAGGGGTGTGGCGATCTGCGCGGAACCGATAAGTTGGGGTCAGGTGCTGCGGCGACGCGGCCACGGATCTCGGTAACGACGACACAGACGTAAGGCGGGAACGAACTCATGGCCAATCCGTTCACCAAGGCGTGGAAGTACCTGATGGCGCTGTTCAGCTCCAAGGTCGACGAGTATGCCGACCCGAAGGTGCAGATCCAGCAGGCCATCGAGGAGGCGCAGCGCCAGCATCAGGCACTGACGCAGCAGGCGGCCCAGGTGATCGGCAACCAGCGTCAGCTGGAGATGCGGCTCAACCGCCAGCTCGCCGACATCGAGAAGCTGCAGGTCAACGTCCGCCAGGCACTGACGCTGGCCGACCAGGCCGTGGCCGCCGGCGATACGAACAAGGCGACCGAGTACAACAACGCCGCCGAGGCGTTCGCCGCGCAGCTGGTGACCGCCGAGCAGAGCGTCGAGGACCTCAAGGGTCTGCACGACCAGGCGTTGCAGGCCGCGGGTCAGGCCAAGAAGGCCGTCGAACAGAATGCGATGATGCTGCAGCAGAAGGTCGCCGAGCGCACCAAGCTGCTGTCCCAGCTGGAGCAGGCCAAGATGCAGGAGCAGGTCAGCTCGTCGCTGCGGTCGATGAGCGAGCTCGCCGCGCCCGGGAACACGCCGAGCCTCGACGAGGTGCGCGACAAGATCGAACGTCGCTACGCCAACGCGATCGGCTCGGCCGAATTGGCGCAGAACTCCGTGCAGGGCCGGATGCTCGAAGTGCAGCAGGCCAGCGTCCAGATGGCCGGGCACTCGCGTCTGGAGCAGATCCGGGCCTCGATGCGCGGTGAGCAGCTGCCCGCCGGGGGCAACGCCGCGGCCGCGCCGAACCCGACCCCGGCGGCCCCGGCCGCCAACCCGGCGCCGGAAAACCCGTTGTCGCAGTAACTTCCATGGAGAGTGTGTGGTGAGTACCCGGACCGGACGCCCTGACGCCTGGCGCTCGATGGCCCAGCGCGGGATCGACACCGCCGCCGAATGGTCGGGTCTGGTGGCCGATCGGCTCAGTGCGGCCGCCGATCCGCGGGCCAAGCTGCTGCGCAAGCGGCGGCGCGCACTGCGCCTCGGGGTGTTCCTGACGGTGTCGGCGGTGTTCTGGGTCGCGATGACCGCGCTGGTGGCCGTGTGGGACACCCCGGTGTGGGCGTTGTTCATCCCGTCGCCGATCGCGGTCGGTGCGGCGTTCCTGGCCACGCTGGCGTTCCTGCGGTACCGGTGGCTGCGCGGGGAACCGCTTCCGCCGCAACGCATCACGCGTCACCTTCCGCCATGGGGCTCGGCCGCGCGGCAACCGATGGCGGCGCTGACGACCTCCGAGCGCGGGCTGTTCTCACTGCTGGGCATCATGGAGCGCGGACAGTTGCTGCCCGCCGGTGAACTGCTCGAATTGCGGGTCGCCGCGGAGCAGACCGCGGCCACCATGGTCGCCACGTCCGCGGAGGTGGTCTCGATGGAGAAGGCGGTCAAGTCCTCTCCGCAGTCGCGGGCCTATCTGACACCGACCATCGCGGCGTTCACCGCCCAACTCGACCAAGGCGCCCGGCAGTACAACGAGATGGTCGGTGCCGCCGCCCAACTGGTGTCGGCGGCGAACTCCGGCACGTTGTCGAGCTCGCCGATGTCGGCGCGGCGTTATCGCGACGAACTCGGCATGGCCACCGATCGCCTGAAGGGCTGGGCCCAGGCGTTCGACGAACTGGGTCGGCTGCGCGGGGCCTGAGCCCGCCGCCTAGAACTTCGGGCGCAGCGACGGCACCAGGATTCCGGGCAGTGCCCGCAGTGGAGCCTTCACCAGGAAGTCGAAGAGGTCGAAGTAGTCGCGCCACAGTGTGATCTGGCCGGCATCGTTGATGTCGAACCGGCCGCACACCCAGAACTGAAGGCGCAGCGGACCGAGGATGATCGCGTCGGTGCGCTCGGTCAGGACGGTGTCGCCCTCATCGGCGGCGATGCGGTGGAACTTCACCGCGAAACCGAACTTCCCTTCGGCTCGCCGGAGCGTCTTCAGGATGGTCGATCGGCCCCGAAGTGACGGCAGCCCGACGTTCTGCCAGACCAGCCCTGGGGCGGCGAGTTCCTCGAAGGTGTCGAAGTCGTTGACCTCGAGGGCGAACAGGAACCTCTGGACGATGTCGGCTTTGTCGGTCATCGCGGTGAGGGCGGTGGGATCTGCCTGATCGGTCATAGGGCCCGAGCCTAACCGCGGGGGCTGTGGCAGGGTAGCCCGCATGCGCGTCGCCGTGGTCGCAGGCCCCGATCCCGGGCACGCGTTTCCCGCACTCGAGTTGTGCCGGCGGTTCCGCGCCGCCGGCGATGCTCCGACGCTGCTCACCGGCACGAGATGGCTGGACGTGGCCCGCGGCGAAGGTGTCGACGCGGTCGAGCTGGACGGGCTGGACCCGACCGCGTTCGACGACGACACCGATGCCGGCGAGAAAATCCACCGGAGGGCTGCGCGGATGGCGGTGCTCAACCGCGCCCGCATCGGTGAGCTGTCGCCGGACCTGGTGGTGTCGGACTCGATCACGGTGTGCGGCGGGCTGGCAGCCGACCTGCTCGGGGTGCCGTGGGTCGAGCTGAACACCCACCCGCTGTACCGCCCGTCCAGAGGACTGCCACCGGTGGGCAGCGGCCTGGCGCCCGGTGTCGGACTGCGCGGTCGGGCACGCGATGCCGTGCTGCGCGCGCTGACCGCGCGGTCGTGGCGGGCCGGACTGCGCCAGCGCGCCGCAGCGCGCGTCGAGATCGGTCTGCCCGGCGAAGATCCCGGTCCCGTGCGTCGGCTCATCGCGACCCTGCCCGCCCTGGAGGTGCCGCGGCCCGACTGGCCCGCGGAGGCCGTCGTGGTGGGCCCGCTGCACTTCGAGCCGACGACCGAGCTGCTGGCTGTGCCGGCCGGGGACGGCCCGCTGGTGGTGGTGGCTCCGTCCACCGCGACCACCGGGGCGGGCGGAATGGCCGAGCTCGCGCTGAACACCCTGGTGCCCGGCGACACCCTCCCGCCCGGGGCCCGGGTGGCGGTGTCGCAACTGGACGGGCCGGACTCGGCCGTGCCGCCGTGGGCGGTCGTCGGACTGGGGCGGCAGGACGAACTGCTGGCGCGGGCGGATCTGCTGATCTGCGGTGGCGGTCACGGCACGGTGGCGAAATCCTTGCTGGCGGGTGTCCCGATGGTCGTGGTCCCCGGTGGGGGAGATCAGTGGGAGATCGCCAATCGCCTTGTGCGACAAGGGAGTGCGCAGCTGGTCCGGCCGTTGTCCGCCGAATCGCTCGCCGCGGCGGTCCGCGAGGTGCTCGGTTCACCGTCCTACCGGGAGGCTGCGGTCCGCGCCGGCGCAGGTGTCGCCGACGTCGCGGATCCGGTACGGGTGTGCCATGACGCCCTCGGCGCCCCGCGTAAATTGGGCCCGTGCGGCTGACGGAATTCCAGGAACTCGTCGAGCGACAGTTCGGTGCGGCCCGGGCGTCGTCGATGCTCGTCGACCATGTGCTCACCAGCATCGGTGGCCGCACCCCGGCGCAGGCCATCGAAGACGGTGTCGACCCCCGGGAAGTGTGGCGCGCCCTGTGCGCGGACTTCGACGTGCCCCGTGATCAGTGGTGATCCTCGCCTGACCGCACGTCCGCGCCGACGGCGGTCATTCAGCAGATCCGCGGAAGTTGTTCGCCGATCGGCAGATCGACCACCCGGTTGCCGCCGAGCGCGGTCTTGGCCACCACCATGCCCGGATGGTCGGGCACGCACGTGCCGATGACCGCCGACCGCGCACCGAGCGGATGGGCGTGCATCGCGGCGAGCACCTCATCGGCGTCGGCCGCGGGTACGAACGCGACCAGTTTGCCCTCGTTGGCGACGTAGAGCGGGTCGAGTCCCAGCATGCTGCACGCATCGCGCACCTCCTGCGGAATGGGCAGCGCGGTGTCGGCGATCGAGACACCCACCCCGGCGGCGCGGGCGATCTCGTTGAGAGTCGCCGCCAAACCGCCGCGCGTCGGGTCGCGCAACGTATGGATGTCGGCGCCGGTCTCGACCATCGCCGCCACCAGACCGTGCAGCGGGGCGGTGTCGCTGGCGACCGAGGTGGCGAACTCCAGGCCTTCGCGGCAGCTCAGTACCGCGATCCCGTGCACCCCGAGGTCGCCGCTGACGATCACGACGTCGCCGGGCGCTGCACGCTGCGGACGGATGTCGACGCGCGGGTCGACGAGCCCGATGCCGGTGGTGTTGATGTAGACGCCGTCGCCGTGGCCCGAGTCGACGACCTTGGTATCCCCGGTGACCAGCTTGACGCCCGCGGCGAGCGCGGCGGTGCCGACAGCCTGTGCGACACGGGCCAAATGGTCGAGCGCGGTGCCCTCCTCCAGGATGAACGCGGTGGACAGCACCGCGGGGACCGCGCCTGCCATCGCGAGGTCGTTCACGGTGCCGTTGACCGCCAGGTCGCCGATCGTGCCGCCCGGGAAGACCATCGGTTTGACGACGAACGAGTCGGTGGAGAACGCGAGCCGGGCGCCGCCGATCTCGACGACCGCCGAATCCGCCAGGCCGGCCTCGGCGGCGGATCCGAATGCGGGAAGGAACAGGTGCTCGACGAGTTCACCCGACATCGCGCCGCCGCCGCCGTGGCCCGTCACGATGGCCGGCGCGTCGCGCAGGGGCAGCGGGCACACCCACGACTCCATATCGATGCTCGCCTCCGGCTCGGTCTCGATGCTCGCCTCCGGCTCGGTCTCGATGCTCGCCTCCGGCTCGGTGTCAGGCATGGGTGACCTCCAGCCGCCGGTAGAGGTAGTACGCCGCACAGGCGCCCTCGGAGGAGACCATGGTGGCGCCCAGCGGGTTCCGGGGTGTGCAGCTGGTCCCGAAGGCCGTGCACTCGTGCGGTTTGATCAGTCCCTGCAGAACCTCGCCGGAGCGGCAGATCGCCGATTCCTCGGTGTGGAGGTCGGTGACGGCGAAGCGGTGCTCCGCGTCGAAATGCCGGTAGGCGGGCGACAACCGCCAGCCACTGCTCGCGATCATGCCGATGCCGCGCCAGGACCGGTCGGTCACGTCGAACACGTCGAGCAGCATCGCCTTCGCCGCCGGGTTGCCGGTGTCCTGGACCGCGCGCGGATAGGCGTTCTCCAGCTCGTGCCGGCCGGCCTCCAGTTGAATCACGGTGCGCCGGATGCCTTCCAGGATGTCGAGCGGTTCGAAACCCGTGACGACGATCGGTGTTCCGTACTTGTCGCACAGCGGCGGGTATTCGTCGGTGCCCATCACCGTGCACACGTGGCCTGCCGCGAGGAACGCCTGGACGCGGCAGGTCGGGGACTCCATGATCGCCGCGATCGCCGGCGGCACCAGCACATGGGAGACCAGCAGCGAGAAGTTCTCGATGCCGAGCTTCTTCGCCTGGTACACCGTCATCGCGTTCGCCGGGGCGGTGGTCTCGAACCCGATGCCGAAGAACACGACCTGTCTGTCCGGGTTGTCCCGGGCGATCGTCAGCGCGTCCAGGGGTGAGTAGACGACGCGCACGTCCGCGCCCTCACTCTTGACCCGGAAGAGGTCCTTCTCGCTGCCGGGCACGCGCAGCATGTCGCCGAACGAGCAGAAGATCACCTCCGGGCGCGACGCGATATCGAGGGCCTTGTCGATGATCTCCAGCGGCGTGACGCAGACCGGGCAGCCGGGTCCGTGGATCATCTCGACGGTATCGGGCAGCAGCTGGTCGATGCCGTGCCGGATGATCGAATGTGTCTGTCCGCCACACACTTCCATGATCGACCAGCGGCGGGTGGCGACCGCTTCGATCTGCTCGATGAGGCGATGCGCCAGTTCGGGATTGCTGAACTCGTCCAGATACTTCACGGGATGCTCTCCGATCGTGCGCCGGTGTCGGGGTTCGCGAGTCGGGCCTGCCGCGCGGCCGAGGCGAAGCCGTCGGCGAACTCCTCGTCGAGGACGCCGAGATGCGCGAATTCCGCCAGCGTGCGTCGTGCCGATTCCTCGTCGAGTCGCTGTATCGCGAACCCGACGTGGACCACCACGTACTGGCCCACCTGGGCGTCGGGCAGGTATTGCAGGCACACGTTTTTCCTGCTTCCGCCGAAGTCGACGACCGACATGGTGGTGCCGTCGCGCTCCTGGATGCTGAGGATCCTTCCCGGTACCGCCAGACACATCGGCGTTGCTCCTTCTAGACGGCGTTGCCGATCATGAGTTGACCCAGTGCGATGCCGCCGTCGTTGGGCGGTACGTGCCGGTGGGTGAGGACATCGAAGCCGTTGGCGCGCAAAATGTCCTGCGCAAGTTGCAGCAGCAGGCGGTTCTGGAATACCCCGCCTGAGAGCGCCACCCGGTAGCCGGGGCTCATCGACGCGAGGTCGGCGATCAGGGCCGCGACCGCACGGTGGAACCGGGCGCCGATCACACCGGGCGCAATGCCGCGGCCCGCGTCGGCGACGACGGCAGCCAGCACGGGGGCCGGGTCGAGGTCCACCGGCGAGCTCCCGGTGCCGATGCCGAACCGGTACCGGGTGTCGCCGCAGTTCTCGTGGCGGGACAGGCCTTCCAGCTCGATCGCCGCCTGCGCCTCGTAGCCGACGACCTGGCGCACCCCGGCCAGGGCCGACACGGCATCGAAAAGGCGCCCCATGCTCGACGTCGGCACGCACCCGAGCCCCGTCTCGAGTTGGTGACGCAGCACCGACAGCTCCTCGGCGGGGCACGATCGCACCGGCGCGAGGTCGCGATCCCACGGCAGCCCGGCGGCCCACAGATGGGCCAGCGCCATCCGGTAGGGGCGCTTCACACTGACGTCGCCGCCGGCCAGCGGGACATAGCGCAGCCTGGCCAACCGCTGGTAGCCCTTGTAGTCGGCCAGCAGCACCTCACCACCCCACACTGCGCCGTCAGGGCCGTAACCCGTTCCGTCAAAAGCGAATCCGAGCACCGGCTCATCGCCGTCGAGCCCGTGCTCGGCCATCACGGCGGCGATGTGCGCGTGGTGGTGCGCGACGGTGCGGACCGGCCGGCCCGCCGCGTTGCGGTGTGCCCACGCCGTCGAACGGTACGCCGGGTGCGCGTCGGCGACCAGCAGTTCCGGATCTACGCGGGTGAGCTGCTCGAGGTGGCGTCGGGTGCTGTCGAAGGCCGACAGGGTGGCGGCATCGTCCATGTCCCCGATATGCTGGCTGACCCAGGCGTACCTGCCGTCGGCGACGGCCATCGTGTTCTTGATGTCCGCGCCGACCGCGAGTGTCGGGGCCAGCGCCACCGGCAGCGCCACCGGCAGGGGCGCGTAGCCGCGCGAGCGCCGGATCGCCATGTCGGCGCGCATCACCGAGTCGTCGCAGGGCACCAGGATGGCCCTGTCGTGGTAGAGCCAGCCGTCGGCCAACGGCCGGAGCCGTTGCCATGCGTCGTCGTCGGTGAAACAGATCGGTTCTCCGGCCACATTTCCCGACGTCATCACGAGTGTCTGCGGCGCAGGTTCGTCGCCGCCGAACCCGAACAGCAGGGTGTGCAGCGGCGCGTATGCCAGCACGACACCGAGGTCGGGGTTGTGCGGAGCGACAGCGTCGGCCACCGCCGCCCCGGCACGCCGCGGCATCAGGACGATGGGACGCGCCGGTCCGGTCAGCAGCGCCGCCGTGGCCGGGTCGACCTCCGCGACGCGCCGGGCCGCGTCGAGGTCGGGCACCATCACCGCGAACGGCTTGTCACCGCGCCGCTTTCTGGCGCGCAGCGTCGTGACGGCGCGCGGTCCGGTGGCATCGCAGGCCAGGTGGTATCCGCCGATTCCCTTGACGGCGACGATCTTTCCGGCGCGCAGCATTCGGCGCGCTGCCCGCAGACCGCTTTCCCCGGCGAGTTCCCGCCCCGCCCGGTCGCGGTAACGCAGAGTGGGGCCGCAGCCGGGGCAGCAGATCGGTTGGGCATGGAAGCGCCGATCGGCGGGGTCGTGGTATTCACGCGCGCAGTCGGCGCACATCTCGAAATCCGCCATGGTCGTCGACGCCCGGTCGTACGGTAGCGAGGCGATGAGCGTGAACCGCGGACCGCAGTTTGTGCAGTTGACGAACGCGTGCCGGTACCGCCGGTTGCGCGGATCCCGCTGCTCGGCAGCGCATTCGGCGCACATCGCGACGTCCGGCGAGGCGAGGGTGCGTCCGCCGTCGGTGCGGGACGTGTCGACGATCGTGAAACCGGTGCCGCCGGTGACCGCGATGTAACGGACGTCGATGGAGTCGATGACGGCCAGCGGCGGAGGGTGGTGGCGCAGCACGTCGAGGAATCGCTCGAGTGCGTCGTTGCCACCTTCGACCTCGATGATCGCCCCGGAGCTGTCGTTGCGCACCCAACCGGAGAGTCCGAGCAGCGTCGCCTGGGTGTAGACGAATGGCCGGAAGCCGACGCCCTGCACCACACCACGCACACCGGCGTGGACGCGCCGACGGGCGGTCACGGTGTCACCCCGACCCTCATCACCTGCGGCGAATCTCTTGGTGCGGCCGGACTTCCGGGGCGGGCCTCCCCCCGGCGATCGGGACTCGCGCATCGTAGATCGATCGCTGTGAGATCCAGTCGTACCACTCCTCGACTCCGTCCCCGGTCTTCGCCGACAGTGTCAGAATGCCCACTCCGGGGTTGACCGACCTCGCCGCCGACGCGCACGCGTCGATGTCGAAGTCGACATACGGCAGCAGGTCGGACTTGTTGATGAGCACCAGGTCCGCCGCGGCGAACATGTGCGGATACTTCAGCGGCTTGTCGGCGCCCTCGGTCGCCGAGATCACCACGACCTTGCTGGTTTCGCCGAGATCGAACAGAGCCGGGCAGACGAGATTGCCGACATTCTCGATGAACAGGACGCTGGCGCGGCGCGGAGCGAGCGTGTCGAGGGCACGGCGGATCATCTCGGCGTCGAGGTGGCAGCCCGCTCCGGTGTTGACCTGCACCACCCGTGCGCCGGTCGCCTGGATGCGCTCGGCGTCCAGCAGCGTCTCCTGGTCGCCTTCGATGACCGCGACGGATCGGGTGGGGTGAAGATCGCGGATTGTCCGCTCCAACAGCGTGGTCTTACCGGAACCCGGTGAGCTGGTCATGTTGAACGCGACGATGTCGCGCTCGGTCAGCCACCGGCGATTGCGCGCGGCGATTCCGTCGTTCTTCGCGAGCACCTTCTGCTCGAGGGTGACGGTTTCGGTGGGGTGCGGGTGGTGGTGCTGATGGTGGTCATCGGGCTGGTCGTGAGGGTGGTTGTGGTGGTGATCGTGGCCCTGCACCGGCACCGTGATAGTCGTCCCGTTCTCGCCGCACCCGCAGGTCGCGCACATCGTCAACTCACCTCCATCGACAGAATCCGCAGATCGCGGCCCGCCAGGACTTCGACATCGGCACTCCCGCAGGGGCACAACAGGATCGGATCGTGCAGCTCGAAACAGAATCTCATCGAGTCGGGCACCAGCGCGCACAGTTCGCCGATCTCCAGCAGGACGCGGTGCACCCGTCGTCCATCGGCGTGCGCGCACGCGGCGTCCACCACGCTCTGGGTGATCGCCATCTCGTGCATGCCAGTCCGTCCTGTGCCGGATCGCTTCCACGATAGGACCGCGCAGGACGTGGCGTCCAGGAAAGTCAGCGACCGCCGCGGGCCAGGGCGCGGTGCAGGAATTCGAGCTGATCGGCCTTGACCTGCGGATCGTGGTAGATGTCGAAGTGGCCGTAGGGGTAGCGGCGTAGTTCGCCGCGCGGGGCCCGGCGGGCGGCCTCGATCGTCGGGCCGGGTGGGGTGACGACATCGTCGTCGCACACGCAGAACAGCACCGGCATCTGCAGTGTCGCGGCCTTGCGGCCGGGGCGTTCGAACGCGAACCTGAGCATCAGCCGTGCGGCGAACTCGTTGCGCCACAGTGATTCCGGGCCGAGGATGGCTCCGAAGCCCGGTTCGGCGTCCGGCGAGGTGAGCGCGGCGAGGTCGCCGGGCGGACCCACGGCGGCCAGCATGCGCGGCGGACGGTTGCGCCAGGCGCCGAGCTGGTCGCGCAGCGCCGCGACGACCATCGGCGGGATGTTGCGCAGCGGTGCGTTCCGCAGGGTGGCGAGGGCGTCGGTGAACGGTGCCTGGGCGATCACCGCCGCGAGGCGCGGATCCTCCGCGGCGACGGCGAGCACGTGGCCGCCGCTGAACGACGAGCCCCAGGCGACGATGCGGTTCGGGTCGACCCCGTCGAGGCGACGGGCCCACTCGATGACGGTGTGGAAGTCCTCGCGCTGCCGGGCCATGTCGAGCAATTGGCGGGGTTGGCCGGACGAGGCGCCGAAGTGACGGTAGTCGAAGAGCACCACGACGTACCCCGCGTCGCGGAACGCCTCGGCGTAGTCGGGGAGTCCGTCGTCGCGGGTCCCGGTGAATCCGTGGGCCATCGCCACGCATGCGGTTGCGCCCACGCCGGCCGGTGGTCGGTAGACATAGGCGGCGATCTCGTCACCGTGTGCGGGGATTCGGACGTCGTCCCTTGTCGGCATGGTCGAAAACCTAGCCCGTCGGCGTGTCCACTTGTATCGAACACCTGTTCGTCTACTGTGGGTGGAGTTCGACCGCAGACATCGCACGAAGACTTGTCGGTGGGCTCGCCTAACGTCTGGGCCAACCGACCGAGAACCGGTCAACAACGACTACCGGAGAGGTATCACCATGGCTCAGCAGGCCCCTGATCGCGAGAAAGCCCTGGAGCTCGCACTCGCGCAGATCGACAAGAACTTCGGCAAGGGCTCGGTGATGCGGCTCGGGGAGGATGTGCGTCCGCCGATCGCGGTCATCCCGACCGGGTCGATCGCCCTCGACGTCGCGCTCGGCATCGGCGGACTGCCCCGCGGCCGTGTCATCGAGATCTACGGTCCGGAATCCTCCGGTAAGACCACCGTCGCGCTGCACGCCGTCGCCAACGCGCAGGCCGCGGGCGGCATCGCCGCGTTCATCGACGCCGAGCACGCGCTCGACCCCGACTACGCCAAGAAGCTCGGCGTCGACACCGACGCACTGCTGGTCTCCCAGCCCGACACCGGCGAGCAGGCGCTGGAGATCGCCGACATGCTGATCCGGTCAGGCGCGCTCGACATCCTGGTCATCGACTCGGTGGCCGCGCTGGTACCGCGCGCCGAGATCGAGGGCGAGATGGGCGACAGCCACGTCGGCCTGCAGGCCCGATTGATGAGCCAGGCGCTGCGCAAGATGACCGGCGCGCTGAACAATTCGGGCACCACCGCGATCTTCATCAATCAGTTGCGCGAGAAGATCGGCGTGATGTTCGGTTCGCCGGAGACCACGACGGGCGGCAAGGCGTTGAAGTTCTACTCGTCGGTGCGCCTGGATGTGCGTCGTATCGAGACCCTCAAGGACGGCACCGACGCGGTCGGTAACCGCACCCGGGTCAAGGTCGTCAAGAACAAGGTGTCGCCGCCGTTCAAGCAGGCCGAGTTCGACATCCTCTACGGCAAGGGCATCAGCCGGGAAGGCTCGCTCATCGACATGGGTGTCGAGCAGGGCTTCATCCGCAAGTCGGGATCCTGGTTCACCTATGACGGTGAGCAGCTCGGCCAGGGCAAGGAGAACGCGCGCAACTTCCTGCTGCAGAACCCCGATGTCGGCAACGAGATCGAGAAGAAGATCAAAGAGAAGCTCGGTATCGGGGCCCAGTTGACCGATGACGTCGCCGATGACGCTCTTCCCGCTCCCGTCGACTTCTGATTCCGACGGAACCCCGGGCACCGACGAGTTCGCCACGCGCGCTGAGCAGGCGCGGGCCCTGTGCCTGCGTCTGCTCACCGTGCGGGCGAGAACTCGTGCCGAGCTCGAGGCGCAGCTCACCAAGCGGGGATACCCCGACGACGTGAGCGCCGAGGTCCTCGACCGGTTGGCTCAGGTCGGCCTCGTCGACGACGAGGACTTCGCCGAACAGTGGGTACGGTCGCGGCGGATCAACGCCGGAAAAGGCAAGCGGGCGTTGGCTTCCGAGCTGCGCAACAAGGGCGTCGACAGTGAGGTCATCGACGCCGCGCTGGCCGACATCGACGCCGGAGCCGAACGGACCCGCGCCGAGCAGCTGGTCCGAGACAAACTGCGCCGCGAGAAGCTCGGCGACCCCGGGGACCGAGACGCCGAGAACAAGGTGATGCGACGGCTCGTCGGCATGTTGGCACGCCGCGGCTACCACCAGTCGATGGCCCTCGACGTCGTCACCACGGAACTGGCGAACGAGCGGGAACGCCGCACCGTGTGAGCCGCTCAGGTGCTGCGCTGCGTCCGCCAGTGTGAGGCGCTGAAGTCCGCGACCAGGCTGCGGGTCACCGTGCGCCGCAGCAGGATCACGACGGCGGTCGCGGCGATCGCGGTCCAGGTGGCATCGACACTCAGACGCAGCAGCCCCGCCGCCGTGAACAGCTCGAGGGTCACCCGCGCCGCCGGCAGCGGGCTGCGGAACACGATCAGCGCGGCAGTGCCGAGCACGATCCCGGCGATGGCCGCACACCATGACGCGCCGACGACGAGGTTCACGACGCCGGCGGGGGATCGTCCACCCGAGGGTGCCTCAGCAGGTCGACCTCGCGCTGTTCCTGAGCGATCTCGCGGTTGAGGAAGTAGTTCAGCAGGGTCCGGATCGCCGCGATGGCGGCCAGCTTCCCGATCTCCTCGAACGACGGCGAGATCGCGGTCCGCAACACGTCGGCGGCGAGCTGGAATTCCAGACCCAGCACCAGGAATCGGGCCAGGCTCAGCCGCACCGACGAGAACTGGTTGATGTCGCGCCGGCCGAGGGCCACGACGAACTTCGCGATCGCCACGACCGCGCCGATCATGATGACCACGGCGCCGCACGCCTCGATCAGCCGCACCATCACGTCGACCATGTCGCGCAGGGTCTGCTCGGGCAGGATGTCGAAGGCGAGGAGGGTCGACGTGTCGTGGAGGCCGGTCATGACGGGATCAGACGCCGCGGCTGCGGTCGCCCTGCAGTTCGAGCGGCTCGGCCTCCATCGGTGCCGGCCCCTTGCGCGACCGACGCATCCGTTTCTCCAGCCAGGTCGCGAACCACGACAGTGAGAAGTTCAACGCGATCATCAGGGCCGCGATCACGATCAGCGCGGGAATGTAGTTCCCGTAAGCCGACCCGATCACCGTGCCCTGACGCACCATCTCGACGAACGTGATCTGGTAGCCGAGCGCGGTGTCCTTCAGCACCACCACCAACTGTGAGATCAGCACCGGGAGCATCGACGTGACGGCCTGGGGGAGCAGGATCGAGCGCATCGTCTGCCCCCAGGTCAGGCCCAGTGCCGATGACGCCTCGGCCTGACCGCGGGGCAGTGCGTGCACCCCGGCGCGGACGATCTCGGCGATCACCGCACCGTTGTAGAGCGTCAGGCCCGTGATGACGCCGGCCAGTGCCAGGTACTTGGACGGGAAGACGTCGTAGAACGCGTACAGAAAGTACGCGAAGATCATCATGATCAGCACCGGGACCGCGCGGAAGAACTCGACCAGCACCGACGACACCCAGCGGATCGGGGTGTGCGTCGACAACCTGCCCACCCCGAGCACGAATCCCAGGATCAACGCGAGCACGATCGAGACCGCCGCGGCGGTCAGCGTGCCCTCGATGCCGGGCAGCACGTAGGTGCGCCACAGATCCCCGGTCAGGAACGGCTCCCACTTCTCGGCGGTGAGCTGACCCCGCTCGTCCAGCCGGGAGTAGACGACCCACGCGACGGCGAGGACCGCGACGACGGTGACCGCCGTGATCACCCGGTTGCGGACCCGTGCGCGCGGCCCGGGGGCGTCGAAGAGAACAGAGCCGGCCACCTACCGCGCCACCGCCAATCGCTTGCCCAACCATCCGAACACCAGCCCCAGCGGCAGGGTGAGGATCACGAAGCCGAGTGCGAAGATCCCGCCCACCACCAGCACTGCCGCGGTGTTCTCGATCATCTCCTTCATCAGCAGCGCCGCCTCGGCCACGCCGATCGCCGACGCGATCGTCGTGTTCTTCGTCAGCGCGATCAGCACCGAGCCCAGCGGAATGACGACCGCGCGAAAGGCCTGCGGCAGCAACACGATCCGCAGGTTCTGGCCGAACGTCAAGCCCAGCGAGCGCGCCGCTTCGGCCTGCCCCAGCGGGATCGTGTTCACCCCCGCGCGCACCGTCTCACAGACGAACGACGCGGTGTAGACGGTCAATCCGAGCACTGCCAGCCGGAAGCCGCTGTCGGCGATGAACGTCGGCGACTGCCTGTCGGCCAACGTCAATCCCAGGGTCTGCGCCAGTCCGAACGAGCAGAACAGGATGATCAGCGTCAACGGGGTGTTGCGCACCAGATTGACGTACGCGGTGCCGATCCAGTTGAGCATCGGCACCGGTGCCAGCCGCATCGCGGCCAGCACCGTGCCGAGCACCAGCGCACCGATCGCCGAGAGGACCGTGAGCTGGACCGTCGTCCAGAACGCGGCGAATATCTCCTCGCGATACTCGGTGAAAACCTCCACGTGTGGCTCCGGTGGCTACCTGTTGATCAGTTGTCGAGCGGCGGAGGCGCCGGCGCGGTGATCCCGGCGGGGCCGAGGTTCTTGTCGAACGCTTCCTTCCACGCGCCGCTGTCCTCCATCTTCTTGAGCGCATCGTTGATCTTCGTCCGCAGCTCGGCGTCGTCCTTCTTCAGGCCGATGCCGTAGCGCTCCTCGGAGAACGGTTCGCCGACGATCTTGAAGGTGCCGGGGCTCTGCGCGGCGTAGCCGGCGAGAATGACCTCGTCGGTGGTGACCGCGTCGACCGCACCGTTCTTCAGCGCGTCGATGCAGGCGGAGTAGGTGTCGTACTGCTGCAGCTGCACACCCTGGTACTCGTCTTTGATCTTCTGCGCCGGCGTGGATCCGGACACCGAGCACAGGATCTTGTTGTTCTCCAGCGACGCGGCGCCGGTGATGTCGTTGTTGTCGTTGCGCACCAGCAGGCTCTGACCGGTGATCAGGTACGGCCCGGCGAACGCGACCTTCTCCTTGCGGGAGTCGGTGATCGAGTACGTCGCCGCGATGAAGGTGACCTGACCGTTCTGGATCAGGGTCTCGCGCTGCGCCGACGGGGACTCCTTCCACTCGATCTTGTCCGGGGCGTAGCCGAGTTCCCCGGCGACGTAGGTCGCGACATCGACGTCGAAGCCGCTCATCGTGCCGTCGGGGTTCTTCTGCCCCAGGCCGGGCTGGTCGAACTTGGTGCCGATCACGATGGTGTCGCCGCCGGCGCCTCCGCCGCCTCCGGAGTCACCCCCGCCGCCGCACGCCGTCATCGCGAACGGTAGAGCCGCAGCGAGCGCGAGCGCACCTGCGATGCGCGTGGACGTGGACTTCGGGAACATGGGTTTCCTTTCGCCGGGACTGCGGTGGGGTTCAGTGGTGCAGGATCTTGCCGAGAAAATCTTTGGCGCGGTCTGTCTGGGGGTTGTCGAAGAACTGGATGGGTTCGGCGTCCTCGACGACGGCGCCGTCGGACATGAACACGACGCGGTTGGCGGCTCGTCGCGCGAAACCCATCTCGTGGGTGACCACGAGCATCGTCATACCGTCGCCCGCCAGTCCCGTCATGACGGCGAGTACCTCGTTGATCATCTCCGGATCCAGGGCGCTGGTCGGCTCGTCGAACAGCATCACCTTCGGGTTCATCGCCAGGGAGCGGGCGATCGCGACGCGCTGCTGCTGGCCGCCCGAGAGCTGGGCGGGGTACTTGTCGGCCTGATTGGCCACCCCCACCCGTTCGAGCAGTGCCATCGCCTTCTCGCGCGACTCGTCCTTGGAGAATTTGCGCACCTTCATCGGCGCCAGCGTCACGTTCTCCAGAATTGTCTTGTGCGCGAACAGGTTGAACGACTGGAACACCATGCCCACATCGGAGCGCAGCTGCGCGAGCTTGCGGCCCTCGGCGGGTAGCTCGACACCGTCGATGGCGATGGTGCCCGAATCGATCGTCTCCAGCCGGTTGATGGTGCGGCACAACGTGGACTTACCGGAGCCCGAGGGGCCGAGCACGACCACGACCTGACCTCTGCCGACCTCCAGGTCGATGTCCTTGAGCACGTGAAGAGGACCGAAGTGCTTGTTGACCGATTTCATAGAGATCATCGGCACGGCAGGGGACTCCGTGGGGCTCTCCATGCGTGATGACCTTACCCAGCAGACGCCGTCGGCGCCCGGAACTGCGTGATCACGATTTCGGGGCGACCCCACCTCCTCCGTAGGATGGCACGGTGACTTCTTCGGTGCTTCAGCAGGCGGACGGGGTTTCGCCCGATCGTTCGTCGTGCGACACACCGGCCCCGCGGACCTTCGAGGTCCGCACCTACGGCTGCCAGATGAACGTCCACGATTCGGAGCGGCTCTCGGGCCTGCTCGAACAGGCCGGCTACCAGCGAGCGGGTGCCGGGGTGGACGCCGACATCGTGGTGTTCAACACCTGCGCGGTGCGCGAGAACGCGGACAACAAGCTCTACGGCAATCTGAGCCACCTCGCGCCGCGCAAACAGGCCGACCCGCAGATGCAGATCGCCGTCGGCGGGTGTCTGGCACAGAAGGACCGCGACGCGGTGCTGCGCAAGGCGCCCTGGGTCGATGTGGTCTTCGGCACCCACAACATCGGCTCGCTGCCCACTCTGCTCGACCGGGCCCGGCACAACCGCGTCGCCCAGGTCGAAATAGCCGAATCCTTGCGGGAATTCCCGTCGGCGCTACCCGCCAGCCGCGAATCCGCGTATGCCGCTTGGGTTTCGATCTCCGTCGGATGCAACAACACCTGCACGTTCTGCATCGTCCCGGCGCTGCGCGGTAAAGAGGTCGACCGGCGGCCGGGCGACATCCTCGCCGAGGTGCAGGCCCTCGTCGATCAGGGCGTGCTGGAAATCACGCTGCTGGGCCAGAACGTCAACGCCTATGGGGTGTCCTTCGCCGACCCCACCGAGGCCCGCGACCGCGGCGCGTTCGCGAAACTGCTGCGCGCCTGCGGACGGATCGACGGCCTGGAGCGGGTGCGGTTCACCTCGCCGCATCCCGCCGAGTTCACCGACGACGTCATCGAGGCGATGGCCCAGACGTCCAACGTGTGCCCGACGCTGCACATGCCGCTGCAGTCGGGCTCGGACCGCATCCTGCGCGCGATGCGCCGCTCCTACCGCGCCGACCGCTACCTCGGCATCATCGACCGTGTCCGGACCGCGATTCCGCACGCGGCGATCACCACCGACCTCATCGTCGGCTTCCCCGGCGAGACGGAGGAGGATTTCCAGGCGACCCTCGACGTCGTCGAGGCGGCCCGGTTCTCCAGCGCGTTCACGTTCCAGTACTCCAAACGACCCGGCACGCCGGCCGCCGAACTGGAGGGCCAGATCCCCAAAGCCGTTGTCTCCGAGCGTTATCAGCGTCTGATCGAGCTGCAGGAGCGGATCTCCTGGGAGGAGAACCGCGCCCAGATCGGCCGCGAGGTCGAACTGCTCGTCGCCACCGGTGAGGGACGCAAGGACGCCGCCACCGCCAGGATGTCGGGCCGCGCCCGCGACGGACGGTTGGTGCACTTCGCTCCCGGCGCGCTCGGCGCGGACATCAGGCCCGGCGACATCGTCGTGACCACCGTGACCGGCGCCGCGCCGCACCACCTGATCGCCGACGCCGGCCCGGCAGAGCATCGGCGCACCCGCGCCGGTGACGCGCATGCGCAGGGCCGCACACCGAAGACCGGGGTGGGGCTCGGCATGCCGGGGATCGGAGCCCCCGAGCCCGCCCCCGTCACGCAGGGGTGTGCGCTGTGAGCCCCGATCCCGGTTTCGACGACTTCAAGCGCGACATCGACGCCGCCGAGAAGCGGGTCGCGCGCGAGATCGACCCCGGGCCGCGGGCGCTGGTCATCGCGATCCTGGTGTTCGTGCTGCTGGTGACCCTGCTGCTGCCGCACACCGGCACCGCCCGGGGACTCGACGTCCTGACCGGATCGCAGGCGGCCGTCGACAACGGCGTGATCCTTCCGCACCGGGTGTTCGCGATCCTGCTGGTGGTGTTCGGCGCGGGGTTCTCGATGGTCGCGCTGCTGACCCGCCGGTGGGCACTGGCGTGGATCGCGCTGGCCGGTTCGACGGTGGCGTCGTTCCTGGGGGTGCTGGCGCTGTGGACGCGTCAGACGGCGCCGGAACCGTATCCGGGGCCGGGGTTCGGGCTCATCATCGCGTGGCTGACCGCCATCGTGCTGAGCTACCACTGGGCGCGCGTGGTGGCCACCCGGTCGGCCCTGCAACTGGCGGCCGAGGAAGATCGCCGGCGCGCCGACGCCGAAGGTCAGAACAAGGGTCTGCTGGAGACCTTCATCACCGACGATGACGGTGACGGTCCGCCGAAATAGCGTGCGCGGTCAGCGTTTCCGGCTCAGCGAGTCCGCGGCGGCGTCGGCCCACTGACGCCACTGCTCGGCGTTCGCGCGGGCCTTCTCGGCGTCCTTGGTCTTGCCCGCCGCCGCCGCCTTCTCGGCCTGCCGCTCGAACTGCTCGGCCCGCTCGCGGAACTGGTCGGCCCGGGCCTGGGCCTCAGGGTCGACCCCGCCGGTGGGGGCATCCCGGATCTTCTTCTCGACCGCGCGCATCCGGCGCTCCAGGTCCGCCGTGCGTTCGCGGGGCACCTTGCCGATCGCATCCCACTTGTCGCCGATCGCGCGCAGCGCCGCGCGGGCCGCGTCGACGTCGGAGGCGTCGATGCGCTCGGCCTCGGCCAGCAGCGCCTCCTTGGCTTCGGCGTTGGCGCGGAATTCCGCGTCACGCTCGGCGGTGGCCGCATTGCGGGCCGCGAAGAACCTGTCCTGCGCGGCCTTGAAGCGCTGCCACAGCGCGTCGTCGACGTCCTTGGAGGCGCGCCCGGCGTTCTTCCACTCGGTGAGCAGATCCCGGAACAGACCCGAGGTGGGGCCCCAGTCGGTGGAGTCGCACAGCGCCTCGGCGCGCTCACACAACGCTTCCTTGGCCTGCTTGGCACCGGCGCGCTCGCGGTCGAGTTCGGCGAAGTGGGAACCGCGGCGCCGGTTGAAGGTCTCACGCGCGGCCGAATAGCGCTTCCACAGCGCGTCGTCGACCTTGCGGTCGAGCCCGGTGATCGTCTTCCACTCGTCGAGGATCGCGCGCATGCGGTCGCCGGCGGCCTTCCACTGGGTGGCGTTGGCGGCCAGGTCCTCGGCCTCGGCGGCCAGGGCCTCCTTGCGGGCCGTGTTCGCCGCCCGCAGTTCCTCGCGCCGGGCCTTCTCCTGCTGGGTGGCGCCCTCAGCCTGCTCGACGATCGCGGCGAGCCGCGCGGCGAGCGCGTCGACGTCGCCGAGCACATGGGCCTCGGGCAGCGTGTCGGCCAGCGTCGAGGCGGCCGACTTGATCTTGCGCGCGTCGCCGGCGCCGGAGGCCAGTCGGGTCTCCAGCAGGACGACCTCGGTCTGCAGATCGTCGAATCGCCGCCCGAAGTGGGCGTACGCGGCTTCGGCGTCACCGGCCTGCCACGACCCGATGGTGCGCTCCCCGGAGGCGGTGATCAGCCACACGGTGCCGTCAGGGTCGACGCGTCCGAACCGGTGCGGATCACTGGAGGGCACCGTGTTGACGACGGGCGCCGCGGCGGGGGTGGACGGCCGCGGGACCGGGCGCGGCGCGGGGCCGGGTTTCGGTCTGGCGGCGGAGGGCTTCGGTCGCGGAGACGGTGGAGCCTCGGGGGCGGGGGCGGTGTTGTCCGCTTCCGCGGTCTGCTGGCCGGCGTCCTGCGATCCGCCCGACTCTGTGATCGTCATATCCGTCACCTCATGCCCTCCGCGTGGTCACCCACGCACGTGCCGCGCAGCGCGGCGCCGATAGCTGCTGTCCACAGCTATTGAAACAGGTCGGACGGCGCTGCGCCCACGCCTTCGCCATCGCTGATGCTTAGGCTGCCTGCACAAGCGTCACGCCGCAGACACAGGAGGCAGCCGATGGGTGAAGCGGACATCGCCGTGGTGCTGGCTCTGGCCGCGGCGTTGTTCATGGCGGTCGGCGACGTAATCCATCAGCGCTCGGCCCACGAGATCACCGACGAACCCGTCGGCCACCTCGAGCTCTTCCTGAAGCTGCTCCGGGACGGCCGGTGGTGGCTCGGCAGCGGTGTCGCGGCGATGGGGTTCGCCTGTCAGGCCGCCGCGCTGGGTCTGGGGTCGGTGCTGCTCGTGCAGGCGCTGCTGGTCTCGTCTCTGCTGTTCGCGTTGCCGCTGAGCGCACGCCTGTCGCACCGTCGCGTCACCCGCTGGGAGTGGATATGGGCGGTGCTGCTGGCCGGTGCGGTCGCGGTCATCGTCACGGTCGGCAACCCCACCGAGGGCGCCACCCGGGCCTCGCTGCAGACGTGGATCGAGGTCGCCGCGGTGCTCGGCCCCGTCCTGGTGCTGTGCCTGGTCGGGGCGCGCATGTCGTCGGGGGCGATGAGCGCGGTGCTGACGGGCGTCGTCTCGGGTGCGCTGTGGGGGGTGTTCGCCGTGCTGACCAAGACGGTGGTGCACCGCCTCGACGTCACGAGCCTCGCGGGTGTCGTCGAGCTGCTCTCGACGCCGGAGCTGTACGCGTGGGCGGTGGTCGGGATCCTCGGCACGTCCACCCAGCAGGCCGCGTTCCGCGCGGGCTCGCTGACCGCGTCCCTGCCGACGATGACCGTCACCGAACCGCTGGTGGGCTGCGCGCTGGGCGTCGTGGTGCTCGGCGAGACCATGCGACCCGGCGAGACCGGCTGGGTCCTGCTGATCGCCGCCGCGGTGACCGTGGTGGTCGCCACCGCGGCGCTGGCGCGCGGGGAGGCGACCGACCTGGAACCGGCGACCGTGTGATTGATTGGTTCCCGTGCTGAGCGCCCTCGCGATCGTCCCGTCGGCGCCGGTGATGGTCCCCGAACTGGCCTCCGGCGCGGCCGCCGAGACCGCGGACCTGCGCGCCGCCGCACTCGAGGCCGTGCGGGGATTGCCGGCGCGCTGGATCGCGATCGGCGTGGCAGAGCAGGACGGCGTCTACGGTCCGGACCGCGCCGGCACGTTCGGCGGCTACGGCGTCGACATCCGCGTCGCGCTGTCACCGGAGGCCACGACATCCGCGCCGACGGCACTGCCGCTGTGCGCGCTGATCTGCGGGTGGCTGCGCGGTCAGGCCCGCCCGGACGCAAGGGTGGAGACGCGCGCCTACCGCGCCGAGCACGCGGGCCCCGTGGCTCTGGGATTCGGTGCGCGTCTGCGCGAGCAGATCGACGCCGACGCCGCTGACATCGGCGTCGTCATCGTCGCCGACGGCGCCAACACGCTGACCCCGGCGGCGCCGGGCGGCTACGACGAGGACTCGCCGGCGGTGCAGTCCGCCCTCGACGACGCGCTGGCGGCCGGCGACTGTGCGGCGCTGACGCGACTACCCTCCGGGGTCCTCGGGCGGGTGGGCTACCAGGTGCTGGCCGGCCTCGCGGGCACCGGACCGCGAACCGCCGCGGAGCTCTACCGGGGAGCCCCGTACGGCGTCGGCTATTACGCCGGCGTCTGGACGCCGTGACCGCGGTGCGCCCGCTGGCCGTGGTCGGACCCACCGGGACCGGCAAGTCGGATCTCGCATTGGGGATCGCCGAGGCGCTGAGCGGCGAGATCGCGGTCGAGGTGGTCAACGCCGACGCGATGCAGCTCTACCGGGGCATGGACATCGGCACCGCGAAACTCACCGTCGACGAGCGCCGCGGGGTGCCCCACCACCAACTCGACGTCCTGGAGGTCACCGAGACCGCGACGGTCGCGCGCTACCAGCAGGCAGCGGCCGCCGACGTCGACGCGATCGCGGCGCGTGGTGCGCTGCCGGTGATCGTGGGTGGCTCGATGCTCTATGTGCAGTCCCTGCTCGACGAGTGGTCGTTTCCCGCCACCGACCCGCAGGTGCGGGCCCGGTGGGAGACGCGTCTCGCCGAGGTCGGCGTCGCGGCACTGCATCGTGAGCTCGCCGCCGTCGACGCCGCCGCCGCGGCCTCGATCCTGCCCACCGACGGACGGCGCATCGTGCGCGCGCTGGAGGTCGTCGAGCTGACCGGCCGGCCGTTCGCCGCGTCGGCACCCACCATCGGCGCACCGAGATGGAACACCGCCATCGTCGGGCTGGACTGGGAGACAACGGTTCTCGACGAACGCTTGCGGCGGCGCACCGACACGATGTTCGAGCGTGGACTCGTCGAGGAGGTCCGTGGGCTGATAGGCCGGGGCCTGCGCGACGGCGTCACCGCGGCACGCGCGCTGGGATACGCGCAGGTACTCGCCGATCTCGACGCCGGCGGTGACGGCGAGGCGGCGCGCGAACCGACGTTCGTCGGCACCCGGCGCTACGTGCGCAGACAGCGGTCCTGGTTCCGGCGCGACCACCGCATCACCTGGCTCGACGGTGCGGCGCCGGGGAACGTCGACGCGGTGCTGCGCCTCTGGAGGCAACGGCGGGCAGGAGCGCCGCGACCGGCGGATTGACGGATATCCTGACCTGGTGAAGTTCGCCAAAGGGCACGGGACGCAGAACGACTTCGTGCTGCTGCCCGACCTGAACGCGCAGTATTCGCTCACCGCCCGCGCGGTGACGGCGCTGTGCGACCGCCGACGCGGGCTGGGCGCCGACGGACTGCTGCGGGTCACCACCGCGGGCGCCGCGCTGGCCGCCGGCGTGTTCGACCGGCTCCCCGAGGGCGTCGCCGAGGACGACTGGTTCATGGACTACCGCAACGCCGACGGCTCGATCGCCGAGATGTGCGGCAACGGTGTGCGGGTGTTCGCGCACTACCTGCGCGCCGGCGGATTGGAACACCGCAGCGAGTTCGTCGTCGGCTCGCTGGCCGGCCCCCGGCCGGTCGTGCTGCACGAGGCCGACGACACCACCGCCGACGTCACCGTCGAGATGGGCAAGGCCGTCCGGTGCGGGACGGGAACCGCCACCGTCGGCGGACGGAGGTTCTCCGGGCTGGCGGTGGACGTCGGCAACCCGCACCTGGCCTGCGTCGACGAGGAGCTGACCGACGCCGGCCTGGCCTCCCTCGACGTCGCGTCTCCCGTGGCGTTCGACTCCACGCAGTTCCCGCACGGCGTCAACGTCGAGATCCTGACGGCGCCGCGCGACGGCGCGGTGGCGATGCGGGTCCACGAACGCGGCGTGGGGGAGACCCGCTCCTGCGGCACCGGCACCGTCGCGGCCGCGGTCGCGGCCCTCGACCACGAGGGCGCTCACACGGGCACGCTGCGGGTCCGCATCCCCGGCGGCGAGGTCTGCGTCACCGTCACCGACACTGACAGTTATCTGCGCGGGCCCTCGGTGCTGCTCGCGCACGGTGAGCTCGCCGAACAGTGGTGGGCGGCCCAGCATTGACCGCACTCCGAGCGACGCCGAGGAATCGCCGGCGCTGCCGGCGCGTTAAACGAGGTGCATGAGAAGTGACATTCGTGCGAATCTTGATTCGCCTATGACGTATCCCGAATTTCCCCACGAGACACCCAGCGTCGGTGAACTCGCACTGGAGGACCGCACCGCGCTGCGCCGCGTCGCCGGACTGTCCACCGAACTCGCCGATATCTCCGAAGTCGAATACCGCAAACTTCGCCTCGAACGTGTCGTGCTCGTCGGCGTGTGGACCGACGGTAGTGCCGCCGACGCCGACGCCAGCCTGGCCGAGCTCGCGGCCCTCGCCGAGACCGCCGGTTCCGAGGTGCTCGAAGGTCTGATCCAGCGCCGCGACAAGCCCGACCCCTCGACCTACATCGGTTCGGGCAAGGCCCTCGAACTGCGTGACATCGTGGTGGCGACCGGCGCGGACACCGTCATCTGCGACGGCGAGCTCAGCCCGGCGCAGCTCAACGCGCTGGAAAAAGTGGTCAAGGTCAAGGTGATCGACCGGACCGCGCTGATCCTCGACATCTTCGCCCAACACGCCACCAGCCGCGAAGGCAAGGCGCAGGTCTCGCTGGCGCAGATGGAGTACATGCTGCCCAGGCTGCGCGGCTGGGGCGAGTCCATGTCCCGTCAGGCCGGTGGCCGCGCCGGCGGCGCCGGCGGCGGAGTCGGCACCCGCGGACCCGGTGAGACGAAGATCGAAACCGACCGTCGTCGCATCCGCGAGCGGATGTCGAAGCTGCGCCGCGAGATTCGCGACATGAAGCAGGTGCGTGACAGCCAGCGCAGCCGGCGGCTGGCCAATGACGTGCCCTCGGTCGCGATCGTCGGATACACCAACGCCGGCAAGTCCAGCTTGCTCAACGCGCTCACCGGCGCCGGTGTGCTGGTCGAGAACGCGTTGTTCGCCACACTCGAACCCACCACGCGCCGTGGCGAACTCAGCGACGGACGGGAATTCGTTCTGACCGACACGGTCGGATTCGTCCGTCATCTGCCGACCCAGCTGGTCGAGGCGTTCCGGTCGACACTCGAAGAGGTCGTCGACGCCGAACTGCTCCTGCACGTGGTCGACGGTTCCGACGCCAATCCGCTGGCCCAGATCAACGCGGTGCGCACGGTCGTCAACGAAGTCGTCGCCGAGACGGATGCGACCGCACCACCGGAGTTGTTGGTGGTCAACAAGATCGACGCCGCCGACGGCCTGGTGCTGGCGCAGCTACGGCAGGCGCTGCCCGGGGCGGTCTTCGTATCCGCGCGCACCGGTGAAGGTCTCGATCGCCTCCAGGCGCGGCTGGCCGAGATGATCGCGCCCCGCGACACTGTGGTCGACGTCACGATTCCGTACAGCAGAGGCGATCTCGTCAACCGGGTTCACGCGGAGGGCCGCGTCGACGCGGTCGAGCACATCGAAGCGGGCACGCGCCTCAAAGCCCGGGTGCCGATCGCCCTCGCGGCCGCTCTGTCCGAATTCGCCTCGTTCTGACCTGGCCGAATGCGGTTCCGGGACGCCGGTCCGGTACAGTCGGATCCGACGTCGGCTGCGGAGACCAGAGTTGGTCACCGCTTCGGACATCGTCGACACTGACAGCCGACTTCCATCTGCTCTTGCGTGGCGACACCGCCACCCACTGTGTGCACACTCCCGCTCAACGGTCATCCGTCGCGGCTGCCGGGCACACGCTGCCCGACAAGGCCCAAACGACAGGAAATCCGTAATGACTGCACCTACTTTCGCCGATCTCGGCGTGCCCGCACCGCTGGTGAAGGCGCTGGCCGAGCGCGGCATCGCCGAACCGTTCCCGATCCAGGCCGCCACCCTGCCCGACTCGCTCGCCGGGCGTGACGTGCTGGGTCGCGGAAAGACCGGCAGCGGAAAGACTCTCGCCTTCTCCATCCCGCTGGTGGCGGCGCTGACCGGTATCCGACGCCAGGCGTCGCGTCCGTCGGGTCTGGTGCTGGCGCCGACCCGGGAGCTGGCCACGCAGATCACCGCGGCCCTGGAGCCGATGGCCACCGCCGCCGGACTGCGGGTCACCACCATCTACGGCGGCGTCTCGCAGGGCCGGCAGGTCTCCGCACTGCGCGGCGGGATCGACATCGTCGTCGCCTGCCCCGGTCGTCTCGAAGATCTGATGCAGCAGAAGGTGATCAGCCTCGACAACGTCACGGTCACCGTGCTCGACGAGGCCGACCACATGGCCGATCTGGGCTTCCTGCCCGGGGTCACCCGCATCCTGGCGGCGACGCCCCGCGGTGGGCAGCGCCTGCTGTTCTCGGCGACGCTGGACAACGGCGTCGACAAGCTCGTCCAGCGCTTCCTCGACAACCCGGTGCTGCACTCGGTCAACGAGGCCGCCGAGGCGCCCGCGCAGATGACCCACCACGTGTTCCACGTCGGCGGCGTGCAGGAGAAGAAGGATCTGGTGCACCAGCTCGCCTCGGGCACCGGACGGCGGATTTTGTTCATGCGCACCAAGCATCAGGCCCGCAAGCTCGCCAAGCAGCTCACCGAATCCGGTGTGCCCTCGGTGGACCTGCACGGCAACCTGTCCCAGCCCGCCCGCGAGCGCAACCTCGCCGCATTCTCCAGTGGTGAGGCCCGGGTGCTGGTCGCCACGGACATCGCCGCCCGTGGCGTGCACGTCGACGACGTCGAGCTGGTCGTCCACGTCGACCCGCCGATGGAACACAAGGCCTACCTGCACCGGTCGGGGCGCACCGCGCGTGCCGGCAGTGACGGCGACGTCGTGACCGTCGTGCTGCCCGAGCAGCGCAGGGACACCCAGCAGCTGTTGCGCAAGGCGGGCATCACCGTGCGTCCCCGCGACGTGCACGCGAAGTCCTCCGAGGTGCAGGCGCTCGTCGGCGAGATCGCCCCGCTGCGTGCCCCCGCTCCCGTCGCGCAACCCGCTGCCAAGAAGCCGGATCACGGACGCGGTTCCCGCAACGGCGGGTCCGGCGGCCACGGTAGGTCAGGTGGCGAGCACCAGCGTCGCGGTGGCGGTGGTGGCCGCGGGCGTGACGGGCAGGGCGGCGGGTCGTCGTCCACCTCGCGTGGTCCGCGGCGCCGTGGGCAGCGTCCGGCAGGTCAGTCTCAGCGCGGTGTGAACACCGGAGGCTGATGCGCGCGCACCGGAGGCGGTGTGCCCGCGTACTTTTCGATCTGCACGAGCACGTGCGCACCGGTGCAGCCGTGGGCCAGCTTCGACGTTCCGACGTCGTCGGTCAGCACATTCGGATTGCCGTGTACGCACATCGAATTCGGATCGGCGGGATCGGCAGGATCGAACCACGCCCCGGTCGACAACTGCACCACCTGCGGGCGCACCCGGTCGTCGAGCACCACGCCGGCCAGGCACGCGCCCCGATCGTTGAACACCCTGACCACGTCGCCGCCGGACAGGTCCCGTGCGCGGGCATCCGCAGGATGCATCCGGATCCGTTCGCGCCCGGCGACTTTCGTGGCCTGGCTGGCGGCGCCCGCGTCGAGTTGGCCGTGCAGCCTGCCGGCGGGCTGATTCGCCACCAGGTGGAGCGGATAGTCCGCGGCGCGCGGACCCCCGAGCCATTCGGTGGGTTCGAACCACGCCGGGTGGCCCCGGCAGTCGTCGTAGCCGAACGAGTCGATGTCGGCGGAGAAGATCTCGATCCGGCCGCTCGGTGTGGCGAGAGGGTGCGCCGACGGATCGGCGCGGAAGTCGGCCAGCAGTGTCAGCCCGTCGTCGGTGGGCAGCCGCAGCGCCCCGGCGGCCCAGAACCCGTCGAACGCCGGGACGTCGAAATCCAAGGTGCGCGACCATGTCTCGTAGATGTGGCGCAACCACTGGCGTGAGCTCCGGCCCTCGGTGAAAGCCTGTCGCACCCCCAGGTGTCCGGCCAGCGCCGCATAGGTGTCGTAGTCGTCGCGTGCCTGCGCATACGTCTCGGTCAGCCGGGGCATCGCCATCAGCATCGGATCGTTGCGTGAGCCGGAAAGATCGTCGCGTTCGGCGAACGTGGTGGACGGCACCACGATGTCGGCGTGCTTGGCCATCGCGGTCCAGTAGGGATCGTGCACCACGACGGTGTCCGGGCGCGACAGGGCCCGCCGCAGCCGCGGCAGATTCTGATGGTGGTGGAACGGGTTGCCGCCGGCCCAGTAGACCAACCGGATGTCGGGGTAGGTCAGTCGCAGGCCGTTGTAGTCGAACGGTTCGCCGGGGTGGAGCAGCATGTCGCTGACGGCCGCGACCGGGATGAACGTCGTCACCGGATTGACGCCCTGCGGAAGTCGCGGCAGTCCGCACCGGATCGGTGCGAGGCCGGCCTCGTTCATCGAGCCGTAGCCGTGGCCGAAGCCGCCGCCGGGGAGGCCGATCTGGCCCAGCATGGCCGCCAGGGTGAGCCCCATCCACGGCGCCTGCTCGCCGTGGCGGGTCCGCTGCAGTGACCAGCTCACCGTCACCAGCGTGCGTCCGGCGGCCATCCGCCGCGCCAATGCGGTCAGATCGTCGGCGGACAATCCGCACAGCGACGAGGCCCACTGCGGTGATTTCGGTATCCCGTCGTCGGCGCCGAGAAGGTAACGCTCGAACCGGTCGTAGCCGGTGCAGTGGCTGGCGAGAAACTCGCGGTCGGCCAGCGATTCGGTGGCCAGCACATGCGCCAGCGCCAGCATGATCGCGACATCGGTGCCCGGCACCGGGGCATGCCAGTCGCACGGGCCGTCGACGTCGTCGCGCAGCGGTGAGAACGACACGATGCGACCGCCGCGGGCGCGCAGGCGATTCAAGGCGTCGCGCGCCGGATGCGCGGTCGTGCCGCCGTCGTTGACCGCGGTGTTCTTCAGCGCCAGACCACCGAAACACACCATCGTGTCGGTGTTTTCGACGATCACCTGCCACTGGGTGGACCGCGTGAACAGATCATCGTGGGTGCCGACCACGCGGGGCATGATCACGCCCGTCGCGCCGAGGCTGTAGGAGTGGCGCGAATAGGTGTAGCCGCCAAGACAGTTCAGGAATCTGTGGACCTGGCTCTGGGCGTGGTGGAACCGGCCGGCGCTGGACCAGCCGTAGGAGCCTCCGTAGATCGCCTCGTTGCCGTCGGTGTCGATGACCCTGCGCAGTTCGCCGCCCAGTAGTTCCACCAGGTCATCCCATGTGACCGCGACGAATTCGTCGGCGCCCCGGAGGGTGTCGGGCCCGGGTCCGTTCTCCAGCCAGCCGCGCCGCACGGCGGGTGCGGTGACACGGGAGCGGTGCCGGACGGAACCCGGGAGGTTGCCCAGTGCAGGGGAGGGATCGGCGTCGCCGGACCATGGCCGCACCGAGGCGATGTCGCCCGATTCGACGGTGGCGCTGAACGCACCCCAGTGCGTGAGGCTGGTCCGGGTGCGCGCCACGCACGAGAGTCTACGGACGCCGTTGCGGCGAAAGGACGGGTGAAAAAGCCGCCGTTCTTTTGAAATCAATTCGGCGAGGTGACTTGGTTATCGACGTCGACTGAAGCACAGTGAACGGACGCGGTAACTTTTCTCAGCCTTTTGCAAGAAAACTTGCACAAGGACGCCAGGAACCTGTCACCGACCGCGGGGAGGACGAATGATCCGGCAGCCGATGCTGCGCCTACGTGGGGTCGGTCGCTTGACGATCGGGTTGTTGGGGGTAGCCACGGTGCTCCTGCTGGCTCCACCCGCCATGGCGCAGCCCGAGGTCGACGCGAACAACGCCATCACCGCCGCCTGGGATGCCAGCGGTGGCGACACCGGCCCGCTGGGACCCCGCACGGGAGAGGTCTATCCGGTCGGTGAGGGCTTCGCCCAGAACTTCGCCGCGGGCACGATGTTCTTCACGCCGGACACCGGCGCCCACTTCATGCAGGGTGCGATCCTGGAGAAGTACCAGGCCTCGGGTGGGCCCGCCGACGGCGATCTGGGCTTCCCGACCATCGACGAAGGCCCCGGTCGTGCGCCGGAGAGCCGCAACAGCACCTTCAGTGCGCCCGACAACCCGGTGATCTTCTGGACCCCGGCGACCGGGGCGCGCATCGTGCGCGGACCGATCAATGCGGCCTGGGACAAGCTGGGCGGTTCGTCGGGGGTGCTCGGCGTGCCGGCGGAGGACGAGACGTACAACGGGTCGGTCGTGTCGCAGAAGTTCACCGGGGGGGAGCTGACCTACGACGCGCGCACCAAGACGTTCACCACCGTGCCGCCCGAGCTGGCGGGACAGCTCGCAGACCTGTCGATCCCCGACGACCCCGTCGCGGCGATCAACGCGGCACGCCGGGCCGCCGGCGGACCGCTGGGCCCGCTCGGGGCCGTCGAGGGTGAGGTCTACGACATCGGCGCCGACGGCAAGGGCCAGGACTTCGCCAACGGCGCGATCTACTACAGCCCGGACACGGGCGCCAATGTGGTGACCGGGCAGGTGCTGGAGAAGTACAAGAGCGTCGGTGGCCCCGAGGGTGATCTCGGATTCCCGATCAGCGGGGAAGAGGACGGCGGGCTCACCCCGGCGAGCCGAAAGAGCGCGTTCGCCGCCGAGGACAAGCCGGTGATCTTCTGGACGCCGGACCACGGCGCCTTCATCGTCAGGGGCCCCATCGTCGCGGCCTGGGACAAGCTCGGCGGCGCCACCGGCGAACTCGGCGCCCCTGTCGCTGATCAGACCGAGAGCGGAAACACTCTGTCGCAGCGCTTCAGCGGTGGCGTGATCTCGTGGGACACCTCGGCGAGGACGTTCAGCACCGAGCCCGCCGGTCTCGCCTCGCAGCTGACCGACGTGGTGGTGCCCGGTGCCGACGCCCCGCAGGCGACCCCGCCGACATCGCAGGCGGCGGAGAACAACGAGGACACCGGTCGCAAGTGGAACAAGTGGTGGCTGCTCGCCGTCGTTCCTCTGCTGTTGCTGGCCGGCCTGGTCGCGTTCGCGGTCATGCGGCACCGGGCCCGCCCCGGTGAGGACGACATGTTCACCGCACCGGGTGCCGTCGGGCACGACCCGCAGGATCCCGAGACCGACGGTCACGACGGCCCACACGGCGACGACGGCCGCGAGGACGCCCTCTTCGGTGACCGGTATGCCCGTGAGGGTCTGGGTTCGGTGGCGTCTGCGAACCCGGAGGCACCTCAGGACGAGGAGTTCGCACCGCAACCGCTGAGCTTCTGGGGCGTGCCCGTCCAGCCCGAAGGCGGGGCCGACGCCGGTGACGAGGAACCGCAGATCGACCCCGACGCGGTCGATACGACTCCGACCCGCATCCCGACACCGTCGGAGGTGGCCGGCGATTCGCCGTTCGTCGACGTCGAGACTGCCGCATCCGAGGACGAGTTCGACGAATCCGAGGATGAGTTCGACGAAGCCGACGACGAGTTCGACGAGTCCGAGGATGAGTTCGACGATCTGGCGGTCGTCGACGAGGACGCCGATCTGGCTGCCGACCGTGAACCCCTGGTGCCTCCGGTGCCGATCCCGGTTCGGGACGGACTGACCGACACGGGCAGGCACGCCCGCATCGACATCGATGAGCCGATGCCTCTGGGCACCGCGCTGCACATGCCGCTCGAGGATTCCGACCAGATTCCCGACGGCTATCCGGTCAAGGCCGATACGAAGTCGGGTCTGTACTGGACGCCCGACAGCGCGGACTATCACGAGGCGCCCGTCGAACTCTGGTTCGCCAGCGAGGAGATCGCGCGGACGAACGGATTCGTTCGAGGGGAGTAGCGACCGCTGAGCGGCCGTCGCTCAGATCTTCCGGATGACGGTGACGACCTTGCCGAGAATGGCTGCGTCGTTGCCCGGGATCGGGTCGAACGCGGGGTTGTGGGGCATCAGCCAGACCTGTCCCTTGGTCCGCTTGAAGGTCTTCACGGTGGCTTCCCCGTCGATCATCGCTGCGACGATGTCACCGTTGTCGGCCACGCTCTGCTGACGGACGACCACCCAGTCGCCATCGCAGATGGCCGCGTCGACCATCGACTCGCCGACCACCTTGAGCAGGAACAGCGATCCCTCGCCGACCAGTTCGCGCGGCAGCGGGAACACGTCCTCGACGGCCTCTTCCGCGAGAATCGGACCGCCGGCGGCGATGCGGCCGAGAACCGGCACGAACGTCGGCTCGGGCAGGGCGTCCGACCCGGCCACCTCGGTGGCCACGATGGGGGTCGGGTGGTCGTCGGCCGCGCGGACGTCCACCGCGCGCGGGCGGTTGGCGTCGCGGCGCAGATAGCCCTTGCGCTCCAGGGTGCGCAGCTGATGGGCGACCGAGGACGTCGAGGTCAACCCGACCGCGTCGCCGATCTCCCTGATGCTCGGGGGGTAACCGCGGGTGGTCACCGAGGCCCGGATGACGTCCAGGATGGTGCGCTGACGTTCGGTCAGGCCAGAATCTCGCGACCGTGAGGTGCCGGGGGCGTCGGTGCTGTCACTGCTGTCGTCGCTCATGTGCCCGAATGTAACCCGCTCCGGCGCGATAATCAAACATGTGTTCGAGGCGTGTCGTCTTGTCGGTGGCCTCCGATAGCGTTCGCAACAGTTCGATCACATGTTCTATTCATCGAACACCTGATCGAGTACTGTTCGAACACAAGAGCGAATCCGAACCCCGGACGAAAGGCAGACAGATGACCATTCTCGACGACCGCCAGACGTGGAACGAGTTCGAGCGCGCCCCTCGGCTGCGGGTTGGGAATGGCCGGGTGCGGGCGGTCGCGCCGTCGCGGCGGCCGCGGCCGCAGCGCCCGGCCGGGGCGGCGATCGGGTACCGCGGGACCGGAGTTCTCGTCTCGCGGGCATCGCATCGCCGACGCCCGATCACCCCGATGGCCACGGTCGGGCTGGCACTGGTGGCCGGGGCGATCACGCTGTGGCTCGGTCTGGTCGCCCAGGTCGGTGGGGTGTCGGGAGCCGAGACGCAGATGCCGGGGCGGCTCGCGGTGGTCCAGGTGCAGAGTGGCGAGTCGCTGCAGCACGTCGCGCGGCGCGTCGCCCCCGACGCCCCGGTCACCGAGGTCGTGGCCCGGATCCAGGAGTTGAACGAGCTCGATTCGGCGGCGGTCGACGCCGGTCAGACGTTGATCGCGCCGGTGGCCTGACCGCAGACCCAGGAATCAGCAAACCAGTTGCCACTCAAGCACTCTGAGGATGCGACCGATGCGGTATGTGCCATCAGGTCCGGCGGTGGGCCGGCCGAGAGTCGCACAGGTACGCTCAAAGGCGTTCGAAGCGATCATCTGTCGGAGTGGTGAAGGAGCGGTGATGCACTGTCCGTTCTGCCGTCACCCCGATTCACGAGTGGTCGATTCCCGCGAGACCGACGAGGGCCAGGCGATCCGCCGCCGCAGATCCTGCCCGGAATGCGGCCGAAGGTTCACGACCGTCGAGACGGCCGTGCTCGCGGTCGTCAAACGCAGCGGGGTGACCGAGCCTTTCAGCCGTGAGAAGGTCATCCGGGGCGTACGCCGTGCATGTCAGGGCCGTCAGGTCGACGACGACGCGCTCAACAAGCTGGCGCAGCAGGTCGAGGACGCGGTGCGGGCCACCGGTTCTCCGGAGGTCCCCGCGAACGAGGTGGGGCTGGCGATTCTCGGACCGCTACGTGATCTCGACGAGGTGGCCTATCTGCGGTTCGCGTCGGTGTACCGCTCGTTCTCCTCGGCGGAGGACTTCGAGCGTGAGATCGAGGCGCTGCGCGCCCACCGCGAGGTATCCGCGCGGAGTTAGGGCCAATACCGTTCAGTTAGTGGCTGATGACGGTGACGCTGGGTGGGTGTTCGGGTTGTGGCCAGTGTTGGTGCGCTGATCTTTTGACATGCCACTTGGGCATTTTGCGTTTGATCACGCGGGGAGCTGACCGTGTGCGGCGTGCCGGGTTGATGCGGTCGAGGAGGCGACGGAGGAACGCCTGCCAGTGAGGGTCGGCGGATCGGCGCCGGTTAGGGGGAAAAAGCGCCCTGATGGGCGACGGATTGGCGCACGACGCGCAACGCGGCGGTGAAGCTGAGTCGGTCCGGGTCGTGTCCGCTGTGGTGTGCGGCTTGGCTCATCAACGAGCGAATCGCGTAGTGGCAGCACAGGTATCCCCAGATCTCCTGCAGGACGAGGTCGGGCGACTTCGACCGCAGCACCACCTTCGACCCACGCTGGTGGGTCTTGAGTTCGTCGAAGACGCTCTCGATCTCCCAGCGCTGGGCGTACGCGGCCGCCAACTCGACCGCGGGTGCGGTGTCCGGGTCGGTCAGCGTGGTGAGCAACCGGTAGGCCACGGGGTTGTCGCGGCCGTCGTCGACGGTGTAGTCGATGACGCGAGCCAGCATTGGCTCGCCGTGTCGGTCCTTGGCCGCGCGCAGGTGGGCCAGCCACGAACCGTCGGCGAGATCCTCGACGTGAGTGGGGGTCGGGCCGTTGCGTCCGGTGCTCACGCGGAGGTGTCACGGTCGGGGTTCTACAAGTGGCGGGCTGGCCGCGATGTCGGGCCCACGCCGGCCCCGCGCGTCGGGCCGAGTTGGACGCCAAGGTTGGCGCGTTCCACGAGGCCTCCGGCGGCGTGTACGGGGCGCCGCGGATTCTGGCCGATCTGCGCGACGAGGTGAGACGGTGTCGCGCAAGACGGTGGCGGCCTCGCTGCGTCGCCAAGGCCTGGCCGGGATCTGCCCTCGCCGATTCGCCCGGCGACCACGGTGGTCGACCTGGATGCGCCGTTACCGAAGGACCTGTGGGGGGCCGGTTCGACACCGGCGAGCTGGACCGGGTGTGGACCTCCGACATCACCTATCTGCGCACCGGTGAGGGCTGGCTGTACGTGTGTTCGGTCCGTGACGGGTGCTCACGGCGGGTGATCGGCTGGGCCCTTGATAATCACATGGGCACCGACCTCGTCGAGTCTGCGCTGTCGATGGCGGTCGCGATGCGCGGCGAACCGGCCGACGAGGTCGTCTTTCACGCCGACCGCGGCTGTCAGTACACCTCGGCCCAGCTGGCCCGGTTCGCCGATCAACACAACCTCGCCCGATCTGTCGGGCGCACCGGCGTGTGCCTGTTGACCGGCTAATCGGGGACGGTACTGGCATGTAAACGACACGCCAGCAAGGAAAATGCTTGACCGGTGGGGGCCGGCGGGGTTGCACTTGTCTCATGACGATTCAGCATCAGCTGCGTCTGCAAGCAGGCACCGATGTCGCCTGGGTGTTGTCCGGTCCGGGTTGCGGGAAGTATGCGTTGGTCAACGAATACCTCAGGTATCTGGCCGACCGGAATTACTCTCCTCGCACGCTGCGGGCCTACGGCTATGACCTGTTGGCATTCTGCCGGTGGCTCGGCAGCGTCGACGTCGAGTTGAGTTCAGTGACCACCGAGACCGTGCTCGACTTCATGCGGCACTGCAGGCAGACTCCGATCGCGGGACGCCCCACCAACGTGGTGTCGATGACCGGCACGCGTCTCGACCGTTACTCGTCGACCACCATCAATCACCGGCTTGCCGCGTTGACGGGGCTGTTCACCTTCCGGGAGCTGCGTGACCCCGGACTGCGTACCCCAATCCCCAGCGGCCGCGAAGCGCGGCGGGTCAGCGCCGAGGAACGCAACGGCCTGCTCGGACATCTGGTGAGGCCGAAACGCCGATCGGCGCTGCGCCTGCGTGAACCGCGGCGGCTTCCGCGGGCTTTGAATCGCCGCGAGACCGCCGAGCTGTTATCGAGCCTGCGAACCTGGCGTGACCGAGCGCTGGCCGGGCTGATGTTGTTGTCCGGGTTGAGATCCGGGGAACTGCTCACCCTCGACGTGACTGACGTCGATATCGGAGCCCGCTGGGTGAAGGTGATGGGCAAAGGCGCCAAGGAACGCCGCGTGCCCCTCGATGTGGAGGTCGCAGGGCTGATCCAAACGTATCTTCTCGTCGAGCGACCCGAATCGGACAGCAACCGCCTTTTCCTGGTCGCCAAAGGCCCCCACCGGGGTCAGCCGTTGACCGCGGCCGGACTGCGCACCATCTTCCGGTATCACCGGATCAAGTCCGGAGTGCTCGCCGGTCACCCGCATGCGTTACGTCATACCTTCGGCACCGCGATGGCCGAGGCCGGTGTGGATCTAGCGGTGATGCAGGCACTGCTCGGACACGCCCACATCGACACCACAGCCCGCTACATCCATCTGGCACCCACCCATGTCAAGGCGGAATACGATGCTGCCCGAACACGATTACGCTCCCACACCTGAAACACCGGCGCAGATCTACGCCGCCTACCTGGTGCACCTACAACGCCGGGACCGCGGCAACACCGCCTACGCCCAGGCCGCCCGATCGTTCCTGCGGCGCTGGCCCCGAGTCCAGTCATGGGCCGACATCCCACTCGATGAGCAGCTGGCGGCGAACTGCTCGACACGCCCATTCGTCACCTTCTTGATGGTCAGCCGACGGTTGCAACCGGGCTACGACTACCTCGTTCACCGCAAGCTGTCGAGTCTGTGGCATGAGCTGACCGACAGTTGCCTGCAACCCGACCTCGATCAGTTCATCAGCGCAGCACTGGAACTGGGTTTCACCGAACGGGTCGCCTCGGCCATCGGCTCGCAGATCATCGCCCGGCTGCTGATCCAGACCGGCCGCCCCTTGACCGGCCTGCGGGAAAGCGACCTGCAGGAGTTGCTGCACGCCTGCCATGTTCGCCAAGAACGTACCGGACGCGGCGCCAAGCACTATCGCAGCACCACCCACAGTGCCCGCCAGATTCTGTTCCACCTCGGCATTCTTGATACACAGGCACGGCCGGCGGTCACTGCGTTGACCCTCGAGCAGCGGATGGTCGACGTTCCTGTCGCGCTGCGACCGGCGTTCGTGGCCTACCTGAACCGCAAATACGCCACCTGCGTGCCCAAAACGGTCAGTTCCCTGGCCACCCGATTGGCCCATTTCGGCCGGTACCTCGCCGCCGCCGACCCCAGCTTGACCTCCCTGAACCAACTGGACCGCCGCAGGCACATCGAACCGTTCATCACCTCGCTGACCACAGCCACCAACAGCGTCACCGGTGAGCCGATCACCGTCGCAGACCGGATCAGACGCATCCACGCGGTGGGAAACTTCCTAGCCGAGATCACCGAATGGGGATGGGACGACGCGCCACCGCGGCGCCTGATCTTCCGCACCGACCTGCCACGGCCACCCCGCTGCCTGCCCCGATACCTGCCCGTCGACTCCGACCGCAAACTCACTGCCGCACTGGCAAAATCACCCTACCGACTGGCCGCTGACGCACTGCTGGTGCAGCGAGCATGCGGACTGCGCATCGGTGAACTGCTCGACCTCGAACTCGACTGCATCCACGAGATCCCCGGCCAAGGATCCTGGCTCAAAGTTCCCCTCGGCAAGCTCAACTCCGAACGCATGATCCCCGTCGACGACGAGGTCCTCACCCTCGTGGACCGGATCACCACAACCCGCTCATCGGGCCGACCGATGATCCACCCCCGCACCGGAGCCCCAGCCGACTTCCTGTTCACCCACCACGGAAAACGACTCTCCCAGAACGCAGTACGTGAAGAATTGAACCGGGCAGCACAGGCCGCCAGCCTGGGACACATCACACCGCACCAACTGCGACACACCTACGCCACCGCGCTGATCAACGCCGGAGTCTCCCTGCAAGCACTCATGGCATTACTCGGCCACGTCTCCACCCAGATGAGCCTGCGCTACGCCCACCTCTTCGACCACACCGTACGCACCGAATACGAACGCGCCCTGGATCTGGCGAAGAGCCATATCGGAGCGCTGCCGAAAACCGCAGTCGGGCTGCCCATCACCGACATCACCGGCACCGGATGGAAGGACACACCGGCCATCAAATCCCGCCTCGCCGGCGGATACTGCCTACGCGCACCCGCGCAAGGATCCTGCCCCTACGCCAACATCTGCGAACACTGCCCAAGCTTTCACACCGACTCCACCCACCTGGCCGTCCTCGCCGCCCAACGCATCGACGCCCAAGATCTGGCAGCAGACGCAGAAAAACGAGGATGGATCGACGAAGCAGAGCGCCACCACAACCTCGTCTCCCGACTCGACGCACTCATCACCGGATCGGCATCCGCATGAATGAACCCGCCCTGCTCCGAGTCGAGCGCGTCTGCGCCGAACTCGCCACCTCAGGCCAACCCATCACCTTCACCACCGTGGCCGAACACGCCCAGATCAGCCGCGCGACGCTCTACCGCGACCACCAGCTCCGCGCCATCGTCGACGAACACCGCACCCGACAAACCGACGCCCGCACCCTGACCGGCCTGGCCACCGAAGTCGCACACCTGCGCACCGCCGTCGAAGCACTCGCCGCAGGAGTCAAACGCCACGAAGAACAAATCCGCAAGCTCACCAAACCACCCCGACGATGAACCATTCCGCCCAACACCGCGAGTCCATGAGCCCGGATTAGCCGGTCAATGCGGGGACAACGCTGCAGCCGAATCATTCTGGGCCACTGGAAGTCGAGTTCTACGACCGATATCTGTGGCTCAGCCGCGCGGCAGCTAAGCTGGCCGTCGGCGACTGGATCGAGAGGGTGTACAATCGGTGCCGACGCCACTCGGCGCTCGGCCCTCGGCATAATCAGTCCGGTCGACTACGAGGGTCGATTCAATCAGACGGCAATAGCCGCCTGACCCTGTGTCCACCAACGGGGTCAAGCCCACTTGGTCCTGTGGGTGGTGAGGTTCTCGCAGTCTAGATGCACGTCCAGGTCGGCGGGGCCCGCCTTGTCGATGCTGATCATGAATTTCTTGAACTCGACCGCGCAGTGTCTGGGGTGCAGTTCACCAATCACGGTGCCGCCGGCGATGTCGAAGGTCGCTAACAGGCTGGTGACGCCGTTGCAGGGGTAATCATGCTGCGCTGCTCATCCACCCAGAACACCACGGCTTTTTCCGGCGGATTGTGGCACAGTCCAACGACATCGACGACCTTGGCCGTGAACGACGGATCGGTGGAAAGCTCCGACGAGTCGGCAAGGAGAACAGGGACGCGACAGTCAGCCCGCCAATGGCGGGTCGAGGTTCCCGTGGTCCGATGCGTTCGGCCAGTCCCAGGATGCTCTATGTCTTGGATTTGTAGATAGGATGGCGGCAACGCGACACCAATTATTCCGAACGTCTTTGCGGTGTCGGCGTCCGGTGAGCGCTATCAGGTGTTGTGGCAGGTGGCGAGTCCCAGCTCCATTTCCGGCGCACCCATCAGCCAAGGCCAGACTTCGTCCGGCAAGGTTTATTTCGATGTGACGGGTGCCGATCCGATGGCGGTCATCTATGCCAATGGCGGGTCGACTCCGGCGATGATGTGGTGCTGCAGCGGCAACATGATGATGCCGATGCAAATGCCCATGCCCATGCAGATGTCGATGCCGATGCCGATGCCGATGGCCGACTGTCCTTCCTGCGCAGGCGGCATGATGGCCGACTGTCCTTCTTGCCCCGGCACCATGTAATGGCTTGTCACATGGGCGGTAGTGTCCTTGTCTCGCAATGACTTCCGGACACCGTTCGGTCGTTTCGCAGCGCGAAACCTGCATCGATGACGATGGGGCTCAGCTGACTAGTTGCCAAACCGGTCCGGCGATGATGCCCAGAAGGAGGCTGAGCGCGGCGGCCAACACTGCGGCGCGGGCGGGCCAATGCTGGGCCGCCGGTGCGTCGGCATCCCCGGCCGTGTCGGGGCGCGCGAAGGCAGGAATGATCCAGCGCAGGTAATAGTACAGGCTGACCAGCGTGTTGACGAACACGACGACGGCCAGCCACGCGAACTGGCCGTCCCAGGCTGCGGCGGCGGTGGTCACCTTGCCGATGAACACCGCGGTGGGCGGGGTGCCCACCAGACCAAGTAGCGCCACCACCAACGCAGCCGCTAGCCACGGGCGGCTTCGCGCCAAACCGCGGTAGGAATCCAGATCCCGGTGCCCCGGCAGGGCCGCGGTCACCGCGAACGCCGCGATATTGGTGACGGTATAGCCAGCCAGGTAGAACAACAGCGACGGCAGAGCTAACTCGCTGCGGCCGGCCACCGTGATCGGCACGAGAAGATACCCGACCTGGCTGACCGTGGACCAGCCCAATAGCCGACGCGGATCGTGCTGCCAATAGGCGGTCAGGTTGCCCAAAGTCATGCTGGCGACGGCGAATACGGCGATCAGCACCGGCCAAGCCAGGCTGTCGGGCAGCACTGTGGTGAGCCGATACAGCGCCACCAGGGCCCCGATCTTGGGCACGGTCGTGAGAAACGTCGCCGCCGTGGCGCTAGCGCCCTGCGCAGCGTCGGGCACCCAAAAGTGCGCCGGCACACCACCGGCCTCAAACATCAGGCCCGCCAGCACCCCGACCACTCCGGCCGCGACCGCCACCGCCGGAACGCCACCCAGGGCCATGGCCAGCTGCGGGTACCTCGTGGCGCCGGTGAGGCCGTACAGAATCGTGACGCCCAGCATCAGCAGGATCCCGAACAACGCACCCATCAGATAGGCCTTCATGGCGGCCTCAGCCGCGGCCGCCGAGCGCACCAAACCCACCAGCCCGTAAAGCGGGATGCTGGCCAGAAAGTATCCGGCCACCAACAGCAACAGGTCCTCAGCACCAGCCAGAACGAGAACGCCCGCGGCCGAAAACATCAGCAGCGCATAGGTTTCAGCCTCCCGCGGCGAATCCCGCATCTCTGCGCCGGCCACCGCCCAGATCAACAGCAATCCCGCGGCACAAGCGATCCGAGCTACGCCGGTCGCGGTGTCAACGGAAAACGCGCCCTCGAAAGCCATTTGATCCGGCCCGGCCATCTGCACGACTGTGACGCCGACGACGCCGACCTGCGCCGCGGCCACCATCACCCCAACCCACCACTGCCGCCGCCGGGGCAGAAACGAGCCCGCGATCAGCGCCACCAGACCGGCGCCGAACATCACCATCTCCGGTGCCATGAGCATCGGCCGCATTGCCGCGTCGGGATTCACCGTTTATCTCCCGACGAGCGCGACGAGTGCGGCGGCAGCCGGTTCGATCAGATCCAGCAACGGTCGAGGCACTAGCCCGATGGCCACACTGAGCACGAGAAGTATTGACACCGACGCGGTCTCATGGACCCGCAGATCGGTGAAGCCGACCGCGTGCCCACGTGTTGGGCCGGTGAAGACGCGCTGCAGCGCGCGCAGGAACAGCGCGGCGGTAATCAGAATGCCCGGCAGAGCCAACGCCGTGACCGGGGCGGCTGCGATGCTGCCGGCGAAGATCTGGAATTCGGCGATGAAACCGGAAAAGCCCGGCAGTCCCAGTGAGGCGAACGCACCGACGGCGAACAGCGCGGCCAGCTTGGGCGCCGGGCCGGCCAGACCGCCGTAGGAGTCCATGTCGTAGCTGCCCGCTCGCTCGTAGAACACCCCGGCGAGCAGGAACAGCGCCGCGGTGATGAGGCCGTGGCTGACCATCTGGGTGACCGCACCGACCACCGCGACCTCTCGGGCATCGGCGGTACCGCTGGTGATGAGTCCGGCAGCCCCGACGGCCACCACGATGTAGCCCATGTGGTTGACCGAGGTGTAGGCGATCATGCGTTTAAGGTCGCTTTGGGCCAGCGCGACCAGCGCCCCGTACAGGACCGATACGACGCCGACGGCGATGATCGGCCACGCCCACTCGCGCCATGCCTGCGGCAGCATCGGCATCGCCACCCGCACGAATCCATAGGTGCCCATTTTCAGCAGCACCCCGGCCAGCACCGCCGACCCGACGGCCGGCGCGTCGGTGTGCGCCGGCGGCAGCCAGGTATGAAACGGCACCGTGGGCGTCTTGATCGCCAGCCCCAGCAGGATCGCCGCCAGCACCAAGCCGCCCGCCAGCGGGCTGCCCGCCAACGGTGTGCTGGCAGCCAGCTCCACCATGTCGAAAGTGTGCGGATCGGCGGCGATGTAGAGGCCGATAAAACCCACCAGCAGCGCCAGCGATCCCAGGAAGGTGTAGAGGAAGAACTTCAGCGCCGAGCGGGCCGCGTCGCCGTGTCCCCAGCCAGCAATGACGAAGTACATCGCCACGATCGACAGATCAAAGAACACGAAGAACAAGATCAGATCCGCCGCCACGAACAAACCGAGGCTGACACTCTGCAAAAACAGAAACAACGCAGCCTGCAGCCGCGGCCGGTCCTCGCTGCGCAGCCCATAGACGGCGCAGGCCAGGAATATCACCGCGGTCATCACCACCAGCGGCAGCGACAGGCCATCGACGCCGACGTGGTAGCTGCTGTTGACGCCGGGAATCCAGGGAACCTGCTCCTCGAACGCCAACTCGTTGATCCCCGGCGCGTCGTAGCGCGCCCACACCACCACGATCAGCGCCACGTCGATCGCGGTGACCGCGGCCCACATCGCGTTGGCGGCCCGGCCGCCGAGCCGGGGCGCGGCCAGCAGCGCCAGCGCAGCGGCCAGCGGCAAGAATACGATCACACTGAGCACGACGTCACCTCACCGTCACCATGAGCACGAAGCCGGCGACCAGCAACACCCCGGCGGCCAAGTAGTACTGGTGCAGCTGACCCGTTTGGGGTCGGCGCGCCAGCTGGCCCAACCGCCCCACCCGCGCGGCCACCGCTTCCACGGCGCGGTCCACACCAGCGGTGTCGGTCTGGGCTGCCCGGCGCGCCGCGCGTAACACCGCGCTCGCCGTGGCGTCGACCGCCTTGTCCAGGACGTTGTCATCGAAACGGGCCGCCATCCGGGCGGCACCCATGGTCGGGGCCACAACCAGCAGGTGCGCGGCGCGCTGAAGCCCCAACCACGATGCGGCCCAACGCGGCTCGGGTACACCCCAGCGCGCCACCGCTGCCACCACGACAAGGGCAAGGGCCGCCGAACCGACCAGCGCGGCCACGCCCGGATGTGAGATCGGCTGGCCGCCGTCGAGGGCGCGCGCGACGATGGAGCCCAGCGGAGGCAATGCCAGCACACCCGACACCGCGGCCCCCACGGCGAGGACCACAAGCGGCGCCTGCTCGAGACCGGTGAGCCGACGCGGTACCCCGCGGGACGGCGCGGCCTGTGCGGGGCCGGTGCCGTCAGTCGACGGCTTGGCCCAGATCACCACCAGCATCTTGGCCGCATAGGCCGCCGACAGCGCCGAGGCGAGTAATCCCAGCCCGTACAACGCGGGGGAGTGTTGCGCTGCTGCGGTCAACACCGCGTCCTTGGTCGCCCACAACGACAGCGGCGCGATCCCGGCCAGCGTGAGTGCCGCGATGGTGGCCGAGGACCCCACCACCCGCCAGCGGCGCGCCACACCGCCGAGGTCGTCCAGACGCTGAGTGCCCAGCAGCGAAAACCACACTCCCGCGGCGAGGAACAGGCCGGCCTTGGTGGCGGCGTGCGCAACCAGATGCGCGGCGCCGCCGCCGACGGCGGCCACACCGGCGGCCATCACCACGAATCCCAGCTGGGCGGCGGTGGACGCGGCGAGCAGCTGCTTGATGTCGCGCTGGGCCACCGCGACCGCGCCGAGCACCACCGCGGTGAGCACGCCCACCCACGCCGCCGCGGTCGCGGCCCAGCCGGTCGCGGCCAGCAAGGGTTGTGTCCGCAACAACAAATAGCCGCCCATCGCCACCATCGCCGCTGAATGCAGCAGGGCGCTGACCGGGCTGGGGCCCGACATCGCCCGCGACAGCCAAAACGAGAACGGCAGCTGCGCGGCTTTGCCGAGCGCGGCCACGAGCACCCCGAGCGCGATGACATCGCGCCACCCGCCGGCGGCGTCGGAGAAACTGTTCAGCGCCATCCCCGCGCCGCCCGCGAGCGCGGCGCCGGCGGCCAGATACAGCCCGAGGTCGGCGGTGCGCGTAGTCACGAATGCGGTCAAACCATCCGATACCCGGTATTGGTCGCGCCACCAAAACCCGATCAGCGCATACGACGCCGCCCCCATCACTTCCCATCCCAACAGCAGTGCGGGCAGGGTCGCGGCGGTCACCGTCAGGATGGCAGCGGCGGCGAACACCAGCATCAACCCGTGAAAGCGGCCCCGCGCGTCGCGGATGTTTCCGGCAGAGAACATCAGCACCAAAAACGTCACCGTGGTGACCGCCGGCAGCACTGTCCCGGCCAGCGCGTCGACCCGAAGACCAAACGGTGCACCCGCCATGAAGGCAACCTGCACCGACGGCCGCGCGACGGCCACCACCACCGACACCGCGACGCACCCGAACGCGGTGGTCAACGAGACCACTTCGGTCCACCGAGCGTCGCGGCGGGAGATCAACAAGACGACTCCCACCGCGGCCGGCGTAGCGACCAGCAGCCACAGCAGCGCCGACATCACGGGCTGCTCATCCGGAGAGGTCGGCTGCAGTGTCGGTCATGTCGGCGCGACGCTCGCGGTGCAGCGCCGTGGCTATGGCGAATCCCATCGCCATCTCCACCGTCATGGCGGCGATGACCACCAGCAGCAACACCTGGCCGCTCGGTGCCGGCATGATGAACCACCAAAACCCCGCGGCGGCAAGGATGATCGCGTTGATCATCAACTCCAGGCCCATCATTACCATCACCACGACTTGCTGGGACAGCGCACCGTAGAGCCCGACACTGAACACCGCTGCGGCTACCAACAACACCGTTTGTAAGGTCACCGGCCCACCCCTCCGGGTTGCGGGTCGCGTCCGGGGCGGTGTGTGAGGTCATCACCGAAACGGTCGTAGCGGGTACGGGCGGCCGCCAACACGACCCCGGCCACGATCGTGGCGACCATGACCGGGCTGATCACCGCCATGGTGAGCATGTGCGGTCCCATCAGATTCTCGCCGAGCGCCATCGTGACGTCGCGCGCCGGCTCGCCTTGCCGGGCGGGCCAGTCGATCAGCAGAATCCCGCAAGCCAAAAACACAAAGGTGGCCGCGGCGGCGACCAGTGCGCGCCGGTTGTCGTGAACCATGCTCATCGGCATCAGCGCGGGGTTCATGCCCATGAACATGACCATGTAGACCGCCATCACCGCCATCTCCATCACCATCATCAAGATGGTGACCACGCCGATGTAGTTCTGCTGCAACAGCAGAACTACTACGCCAACCGCGATGAACGAGGCCGCCAGCGCATACGTGGCCCGCGCCATCGAATCGACCCAGAACACCGCGGCCCCGGCAGCGACGGCGATGACGGCGAGCAGCCAGAACACGATATGGACGATCATGGTGCGTCAACTCCTCCAGATGGCGATGACCGCCACCACTAGGTCTTGGGCCAACACGGCGGGTAGTAGCACGACCCAGCCGATCTCCATGAACTTGTCGGGGCGCAGCGCGGGCACCGCTCGGCGCAGCCAAACCAACAGGCTAAGCAGCGCAACGGTTTTGACGACCGACCACATCCAGTCGGGCAGCAGCGGCCCGGCGCCGCCGCCGAGGAACATCGGCACGGCGAACGCCGCGCCCGCCACCAGAACGGCGTAGCGGCCCGCAACAAACACCAGCCGGTCAACCCCGGACAGCTCGGCGGTCACGCCACCAGCGATGTCAGCTCCGAGTGCCGGCGCGAACGGGCCCCACACCGAAAACGCCAAGACACCAAGGCAATACGCCACGAATGCGACCGGCATCCAGACCACGAACCACAAATCGTGCTGGGCGGTGGCCACGTCGCCGACCCGCAGGCTGCCCGCGGCGATGGCGGGCGCGACGAGAGCGAACATCAACGGCAGTTCATAACCCAGCGCGTGAGCGAGGAACCGGTAGCCGCCGATCAGTGAATACACCGAATTGGGACCCCAGCCGGCCAGCCACACCACCGCCCACATCATCACGTCCACGGCGTTGACCCACATCACGCCGACATCAAGGTCCAGCAGCGTCCAGTGCCCCAGCGGCACAACGACGATCATCAGCGAAGCGACCACGACCGGGCCAATACACCCGATGCGCCACAGCAACGCGTCAGCGGCCACCAGGGTCCGACGACGCTGACGCATCAGGCGGGCCACCTCGAACAGCGGGGCGGCCACCGCGCCGCCCGCACCGTGGGGTCGTGCGGATAGTGCGCTGTCCAGGCTGGCCGCGAACAGGGCGAGCACCGCCAGCAGGGCAGCGGCCGCTAGCGCCCACGCGCCGCCGACTGTTGTCACCTCAGGCATGCTGACCCAGCTCCACGGCGGACGTGTCGATACCTAATCCGGCGATTACCAGGCGTGCCGTGGCGAGATCGAGACCCTCGACCAGGGCGGGCAGCATGTGCTCGACGGCGCGTGACTGCATGTGCAACTGCGGTGTGTCAGCTTCGTGGTGAATCAGTCTTTGCACCACGTCGAGCCGGGTGAGCAGCCGACCGTAGGTATCCCCGGCCAGTCCAGCCGGCAGCTCGTAGGTGTGGACGTCGTCGACGGCGACCGGGGCCAGATCGCGCAGCGACCAATGCAGCACTCGCGAGCGATGTATGAGAGAGGCTAAGGAAGCAATCTGTTTGCGGGCGGCCTCGTCATCGATCGGCTTGTCCAACAGTGTTTTTCGTAACCGTCGTGCACGAGCGACGGCGCGCGGCCAACCGGCCAGCATCAACAGGTCCACGAGATAGTCGGTGTGCCGGGCGGCCTGCAACCACCCCTCCGGTGATGGCTGCTGGTGCTCCTCGTGCGCGGCACCCATCGTCTGAACCTCGGCGGCGGTGATGACATCGCCCTGCAGAACGCAACGCAGCACCAGCCCGGCCGGCCAGTACGCCAGGAACGGACCCAGCCGCACATGCAACTCGTCCATCTCCAAGCCGTCGCGGTCCTCACCCCCTTGGGCCAGCGCGATTCCGGCCGGGGCCATATCCATATCGCCGTGGTCCATGTGGTGAGCGCTGTGCCCCATGTCGTGACCGGCGTGTGCAGCCCGCTCACCGTGTGATGCATGGCTGCCGCCGTCGTGGTGTTGGTGTGCGCCGTGGTCGACGGCCGCGCCGCTTGGCTTCTCGCGATGTTCCTGCACGGTCCTGTCAGGCGGCGGCACGCTGCCGTGCTCCATGTGGTGCGCGACATCGTGGCCTGCCTCGGGCGGGCCGCCGTCCCCAGGGTGGCCATGTCCGGCGGCGCTAGCAGGCATGTGATGGTTTTCGGAGCCGGCGCCGTGATCTCGTAAGGGCACGGCTGACCGTTCACGCTCAGCGGCATCGGCGCGTTGCCGTGCGACGTCGATCAGGACATCGGCTGCACGGTCCAGTTCGGCACTCGCCGACGACACATCTGCGATATCGACGCGGACCCGCGGGCCCGGCAGCTGGTCCCAAATGCGATCGATGACGTCGACGAAATCGTCGTCGGCTGCTCCGCAGACCGCCAAGACGTCGGCGTCGGCGGGCGAGCAGGCTTGACACCATCCGCGATCGGCCATCATGTCCTGCACCCCGGCGCGAAGAGCCCAATTCCCCGGTACCTCGGCGATGAATACGTGCGCCCGCCGGGCCGCGAACGTCGCCAGCCATCGATTCAGGTCCACCGCAGCGCACCCTCTCGCCACGCCCAAACGACGGCTACAAGCAGCGCGGCCAGAAAAAGAAACATCTCAACGACTGCGGTGGCGCCCATCTCGACGACAACCACGGCCCAGGGATACATGAACAACATTTCGACGTCGAAGGCCAAAAACACCAGCGTGGCCAGGTACCACCGCACGTGATAGCGCGACAACGCGTGTTCCTCGGGCGCCCATCCAGATTGGAACGGCAGCGAGATCAACGCCGTAGCAAACACCGCCGTAAGTCGATGCGCACCATACAAACTTGCGAGGCCGGCGACAGCGATCAGCACGGTCCAGGTCAACCCGGCGTACATATCCCCGACCTCCCTGCGTCCTATGCCCACGCTCGGCGCGGACGGTTCCTACGCGTCCTCTAGACGTACCCCGTGGGGGTATTTTCCGCAAGGGCGCTGCTGATCCACCGGGGAACCGCTCATGTCAGCACCTCAGGGCCGCCGACGCCGCCCCGGGTCTCCGACGATCGTAGGATAGGCCAGTCTGCCAACGGGCGAAACGAACTCGAACGTGCCGCCCCTGCGTGACGGCATCCTGTCCAGGGCACATCCCACCGCGAGAACAGCGTCGATGGCGCACACAGCATGTGCACGAAGGCGATTGGGCATCGGTTCTCCCACCGGTGATGCATCTCCATCAGGTCTACTATTCGTGTACGTAGACTGTAGGCCCGCACGCGTGGACGGCGGCGCGCAGGGCCCTCGCGCCGAAGGGAGACCCCAATGGATCATTTACTCCTTACGACCGCGCTGGTCTGGCCGATTAATATGGGCGCGATGATGTTTTGCGCGGCATCGAGTACGCGCCGGTCCTTCGAGGCCGCCGACGATCTGGCCTGCTGGCGCGCCGAGATCCAGACCAAGGTCGATGTACGGGTCGCCGCGCAAACCCGGCCCCACCTCGGATCCGAACCGGCGGGTCTGACAATCGAAGCACCGGGAGCTGAACGCGGCTCCAGTCGAATCTTGCGCAGCTTCTTCAGCAACTGCTCACCGACACCGATGGAAGCGGCCGCATGAGGGACCGGCCGGCCCGTTTCGGTCATCACGCGCGCAGCCTGCTCCCGAAACTCCAGAGTATTAGACTCGCGCGACATGCGCGCATCCTTCCCGCGGGACCAGCACCCCAGTCAGGTACACCATCAGGGTCAACCCCCAGCATCGCGTGACGCTCGTAGCGACGGGTCCGATCGTTACGCTGCACCACGC